>CAVSCR010000007.1:0-758804 GCA_963726575.1 uncultured Actinomycetota bacterium | reverse complement strand
TTCTCGGGCTGCTCGGATCCGGCAATACAGGGCGCTTCGCGGATCAGGAGCTGAGTGCGATGGCTTCGCCGAGGAAGGTCTCGGTCTCGGCGAGTGCCGGTGCTGCTTGCAGTTGTTCGAAGATGTCGCGCGCCTGCTGCAGGACCGGTGCGGCGTCGGTGCCGCGGCCCAGGATGATCAGGCAGCGGCCCTGGCCGAGCAGTGCGAAGGCGTGTTCCGGGACGACCCCGAAGGCTTCCCAACGGGTGGCTGCGTCGGCGTAGAGGTCAGCGGCGGCCCGTTGGTCGCCGCGGTACTCGGTGAGGGCGGCGTTGACTGTGACGAGGGCGTGTTCGGTGTAGGGGTGGCGGGGTACGACTCCGGCGCGCAGCTGGTCGGCGAGGTCGAGTCGGTCGATGGTCAAGGCGGTGCGGACCATGCCCGGTAGCCAGACCGGGTAGTAATAGGTGTGGCGGGTGCTAGCAGTGGTGTGGACCTCGGCCAGCAGTGCGGCGGCGTCGGGGTGGTCAAGTGCGGCATGAGCGGCAGCCGCAGCGGCGAACCCGAATACGATGCCCTGCGGTTCGGCGCTGTCGCGGGTCGTGGTCTCGAGCCACGCCAGCCAGTCGGCGGCTCGGTCTGGTTGGCCGCGCAGGGTGTGGATGCGGGTCTGGATAGCCCGCACCTCGCCCAGATCCCAGATATCGCCCGCGGCCTCGAACTGAGGAGCAAGGTGGTCGGCGAGTTCGAGGGCTTGGTCGTGCTGGCCGGTGTCGACCAGCACCGACAGCGAGGACGCCATGAGGTTGTCGGTGATCTCGGTGAGGCCGCGGGGGGCCGCGTAGGCGATCCCGGCGTGCAGGGTGGCAAGGGCGGCGGCGGGTCCGTCGAACGGCCACAGGTCGCACCCGTAGTTGTTGTGGAGCACCGCGACTTGGTGACCTTGGCCGGCGGCTGTAGCGAGGTCGATGGCGCGGGGGTAGTCGGCCAACCCGGCCCGGTCACCCAAGGTGGCGCGGGCACCGCCGCGGTAACCGAACGCAAGGGCGGGCGGGTCGAGGCCGAGTTGGTGGGCCAGGGCGAGCGCCTGGTCGGCGGTGTCGATCGCCGCCTCCATTTGGCCCTGCATGTACTGGCCGCGTTCCAGTTCTGTGAGGGCGTTGACCAGTTCCGGACTGGGTGGCAACGCCTCGAGCAGGGTGACCGCTTCGGCGCGGAGGGTCCATTGGCGGGGGTCGCCCAGCCGCTGCAGAACTCCGCGGAGGCTGACCATGGCGGTGGCGGCGGCGGGCAGGTCGTCGACCTGCCGGAACATGGTGATGGCTTCCTCGAGGGCGGTGGCGGCGTCGGTGTAGCGGGCGGCCTGGAACGCCGCGTCCCCGAACCCGACCAGGGCCGGGGCGCGTTCGGGGTGGCCGGGCGGGGTCAGCTCCAGTGCTTGTTCGAACGCGGCGAGTGCAGCCGTGGTGTCCAGACCCAATGCCCGGTCGCCGGCCAGGGTGAGGAACCGCAACGCCGGCCCGGCCAGCTCGGCCGCCAAGGCCGTGTCGCCGGCCGCTTCGGCGAGGGTATTGGCGGTGGCGTAGTGGTAGGCCAACACGTCGGCCAGGTCCTCCACCCGCGCCCCGGCCTTGGTCTCGATCCACCCGGCGGCGGCGACGTGGCGGGCGGCTCGGGAGGCTCTCGGGAGTTGGTTGTAGGCGACGTCGCGGGTCAGCACGTGCCAGAACGAGTACTCGACCTCCCCGGCCATCGACGACTGCCGGGCCGGCCGCACGAGTTCTTTGCGGGACAGCTCCCGCAACACGTCCCGCACCTCGTCGAGATCTCGGTCGGCCATGGCCGCGATAGCACCGGCCCAGAACACCTTCCCGACCACCGCCGCGTCGGCCAGCAACGACTTCGCATCCGCACCCAACGTGTCGAGGCGGGCGGCGATCAGGGCCTGCACCGAGTCCGGGAACGGCACCTGCGCCCCGGGCCGTAGTTCCCAGCCGCCACCTTTCGCCACGATCAGGTCCTGGTCTTTGAGCAGCCGGACGAACTCCTCCGCATACAACGGGTTCCCACCGGCCCGGTCCAGGATCGGTTGCTGCAGCTCGGCCGGGGTCACCGTCGCGTCCAGCAGCCCGGAGACCAGCCGGGTGGTCTCCGCCTCGGACAGGGGGGCCAGGTTGATGCTGGTGGTGTTCCGCAACCCGGCCGCGTAGTTCGGATGTTGCTCGAACAGCTCCGGGCGGGCGGTCCCGATGATCAGCAGCGGGACGGCTTCGGCCCGGTCGGCCAGATGCTCGATGAACGCCAACATCGCCTCATCGGCCCAGTGCAGATCCTCGAACACGACCACCGTCGGGTCGGCCTCGGCGATGTGTTCCAGGAAGCGTCGCCACGCGGTGAACAACTCCGCTCGCTCGGCGGTGCCGGAGGCTTCGATCCCGAGCAAGGGCAGGATGCGGTGCCGGAACCACACACGCTCCTCGCCTTCCGGTAGGACGGCGTCGAGTTTGGCGATGGCTGTCGTGGGGTCGTCGGTCTCCAAGATCCCGGCATGGGCCTTCACGATCTCCCCGAGGGCCCAGAAGGTGATCCCTTCCCCGTAGGGCAGGCAACGACCCTGCCGCCACGTCACCAACTCCTGGCGGGCATCCACGTAGTTGAACAGCTCGGCGACGATCCGCGACTTGCCCAACCCTGGCTCACCGACCACGCTCACCAGCTGCGGCGACGCCGCGGCGACCGTCTTCTCGAAGATCCCCTTCAACAACGCCAGGTCGATCTCGCGGCCCACGAACGGGGAGTCATGGATGCGGGTCAGATCCGTGCCGAACCGCGCCAACGGAGCCTTCGCGTGGAACACCGCCACCGGCTCCGCTTTCCCCTTCACCGACGCTGGGGCCAGCTCCTCATAGTCGAACACGACCTTCGTCGCGTCGAACGTCGCCTGACCGACCGCCACGCCCCCCACCGGGGCGACCGACTGGATCCGCGAAGCGGTGTTGATCGCATCCCCAGTCACCAACCCCTCCCCGGACGTCGCGACCAGGTCCAGCCGGACCAGCGCCTCCCCGGTGTTCACCCCCACCCGCAACTGCAACGGGCTGCCATCCACCCCAGTCAACCGTTCGGCGTCCTGGGCGATCGCCAGGCCGGCCCGCACCGCCCGCTCCGGATCGTCCTCATGCACCGTCGGCACCCCAAACACGCCCACCACGGCATCGCCGATGAACTTCTCCACCGTCCCGCCGAACCGCTCAACAGCGGCCCGAGCCACCGCGAAATACCCGCCCAGCATCGCGTTGACGTCTTCCGGGTCCGCCGACTCCGAGGCGGCGGTGAACCCGACCAGATCACAGAACAACGCCGTGACGACCCGACGCTCCTCCGCCACCGGACGAGCCGGCGCAGCAGTCAACGGCGCACCGCACCCGCCGCAGAACCGGTTGCCGTCAGGGTTGTCCACCCCACACGCCGCGCACGCCGCCACGCCCGGAGACTAGGGGATCTTCACCCCCACCGACACCAATCACCCAACCCGAAACAGCTTCCCCGAACCTGCCGAACCAGACCGAACGCGCCCGCACCGACGTGCCGATCAGGGGTGGGTGAAGCCTGGCTGTGCGGGCTTACTGGAACCGGTCGCATAGCAGTTGTTGAGTTCCGACGGTCTGGAACCCGAGGCGTTTCAAGATCGGGAGTGACATGGCACCGGCCTGCACAGTCAGCGCCGGACGTCCCCGCTCGACGGCCTCGTTCCAGCGAGCCGCGACCAGCGCTCGGTAGACACCTTGCCCGCGTGCGGAGCGCAGTACCGAACTGCCGGCCAGGTTGGTGCCCGAAGCCGTCACCGCGGCCTGGGCTTCCCCGACCAGCTCCCCGTCGATGAACGCCAGATAGGTGCTCATGTGCGAGCGCCCCTGCCGGTGGAGCTCATATCGCACCCGCAAGCCCTCCACGAAACCGTCACGGTCGGCTTCGCTGATGCCGAACACCGACGCCGACAGCTCTGCGACGGCCAAGAAGTCCTGGAGGTCGGTCGCCTCCCGGACGACCACCCTCGGGTTCGCCGACCAGTCCGGAGGCTCAACCAGTGCCATGCACGTGCATCGCGGCTCCAGCGGTGGGTCGCTGTACGGGGTCATGGCCAGCCCGGCCAGCTCGTCGTACAGCTCGGTCGAGCCGGCGTCCACCGCCCACGCTGCCTGGGTGCGTCGCCGCACACGAAGCAGGTCCCGGACCTCTTCGACCGCGGCCCCTACCTGTCCCGGGGCTAGGCGAACCCGCTCAACGATGTTCACCGTCGGCATCGACGTCATGAACAGGCAATACCGGGAGTCGATAACCCGCACCGCGCCCGTCTCCGGTGGCGGCTCAGGCCCAGCCGCGACCGGGTTCAACGCCAAGAACACCACGTCAGCAGGGATACCCCTCACACCGACCGAGTCCTCGCTCACCAAGCACGCTCCCTACCGCCCCCGCGGGAAGTGTCCACCACGCCACCGACCGAGCAAAGGAACCCACCAAGGAGATGCGCACCGATGTGCCGTTCGCGGGCTGATCGCCGGTGACTGCTAACCGGTAGTTGGCTTGTCGCGTTCCAGGATCACCACGATGTCTGTTTCGAGGACTTCCAGACACTGGTGGCGAGGAAGCCGCTGACAACTCGCCACCCATCTTTGGCGTAGTCGTTGAGCACTGCCTCCAGCGATTCCGGGTCGAATCGACCCAGGAACTTGCTGTCTCGCTCCGTGAGGACCTTGTACTCGTGCACGTGCAGCCTCCAGGGCCTTCGTTCGGGTCGCCAGTCTGCCACCCGTTTCGGGCGAGTTCGTGAGCGCACGGAGGTGCCGATCGCGTGCACATGAGGATGCACCGATCGGCAGGAGCCCGCACGCACGTTTGGGGTAAGCCGGTGGGGTCTCGGCAACCTGACCGCAGGGTCCAGGTCGCTGGTCGAAGCGAGGACCTCTGCCCCTGACGTGACTGGGGAGCGTTGTCAGACGATAGAAGTGAGGGAGGTGTGGATCATGTCATTCACAGCACAAGACCGATCTCTTCAACACAGCCCTCGGGCTGACAACTCGGCGCTGCTCGCCTGGATCAGCGTTGTTCTCATTCCGGCGTTTCTGTTCGTCTCGGTCGTGCTGACCCTTCTTCTGTACGAATGGTTCGGCTATAAGCCAGAGAACGCCGACGCCCCTCTGTGGGTCGATCTCGTCACAGCCCTGGTGGCCATCGTCGTCTTCTTGGTGCCATGCGTGACCGCCGCGTTCTACGGCATGCGGGCCAACCTTGCAGGGCAGCGTCAGGGCTTGATCCCGGCGGGGATCGGGGCGCTAGCCGGCTTGTCGCTGACGGTCCTGACCGTCGTCAGCACTCTCGGACCGTTCTAGCTGGAGTGAACGATCACGCCGAATGAGGTGCTGCCTAAGACCGCGCACAGACGTGCCGATCCGTGCGCGTTCACGCCTGACCGCGCTGCACAATCGGGTGAGGCCGGATCGAAAGCGGGGCTGGTCAGATCGGCATGGCTTCGCGGACCTTGGCGGTGTCGACGAACTGTTCGAAGCGGACGATGTGGCCGCCGCGGACGACGAAGTGGTGGGCCACGCGCACGTCGATGTCTTTGCCGGTGGCCTTATTGCCGGCGGTGTAGCGGGCCAGGACAACGACGTTCTCCCCGTCGACGACGTAGTGGTCGTCATGGGCGGTCCAGTTGTCCCAGTCTTCGCCCAGCCGTTCCATGACGGCTGTGGTGACTCCCTGGGGCGTGCGGTAAGTGCCAGCCAGAGGGAAGCCGGCCATCTCGGTCCACTCGACGTCGTCAGCGAGAGTGGCCCGCAGGGCTTCGAGATCGCCGTTCGCGGAGGCGAGGTACTGGCGCCTCACCACGTCGGCGGGGGCGGTGGAAGCGTCGAAGCTTGGCGTCTGGCTCATGGTTCAGCCCCAGGTCATTTCGCCCTTGGCGACCTTGGCGCCGAGCTGGGCTGCGATGAGCATGCCGGCGTCGGGGTAGCGGGCGACCAACGCGGCGGTCAGCGCCTGCCCGCTGTCGGCGTTGGGCAGCTCCGTCTCGAAGCTGGTGAGGTAGTCGCGGGTGTAGGCGATCGGGCTCGCGTCGACAGTGGTCGTGGGCAGGCGGTGGCCGGGTACGGCGAAGGCGGGGTCCAGAGCAGTCATCTCGTCCAGCAGCTCGATCCAGACCGCGCGGTCTGCTGGGGTGGCGGTGTCGGCGACCCAGACGTGCTCGTTCTGGAACAGCAGGACCCCACCGACGATCGCGCGGTGCTCGGCCTGCCACATGTAGTGGCGGTCGGGCAGTCCCGGGTGGCCACCCTTGAGCTCGAACACGTGACCCTCGAAGGTGATGTTGCCGGTTAGCTCGGTTAGGTCGACCAGTCGGGTTGGACGGTTGACACCGATGGCCTCCCAGGCTTTGAGCTTGCCCTCGTAGGCGGCCTGGATGTGCTCGATCACCAGCGGGGTGGCGACGATCTCGGCGTCGGGGAAGGCGTCGGCGATGACCTCGGCGCCCCAGTAGAAGTCGGGGTCGGCGTGGCTGATGAAGACCTTGGTCAGTGTCTTGCCGGTGTCGAGGATCTCGGCGACTAGGCGGTGGCCGTCGGCGCGCGTGAACCCGGCATCGATCAAGAACACCTGGTCCTCACCGGTGATCAAGGTGGCGGTCTTGTTCTTGGAGCCGACGGGGAAGTCCAGGTCGATGACCTTGAAGTCGAGGGTGCTCATGAGGTTGATTCCTTCCGAACGAGGGGGACAGGGGATGGTTGAGACGTTCAGGACACGAAGGTGAGGGCCCTTAGGCGCTTCTCGATCTGGTCGACGCTGGTCTGACCGACGGCCAGAACCGTTGCGCGGTCGCCATCGACGGCCAGCAGCGTGGGATAGCTGTGGACGCCGAGGCTGGCCGCTCGGTCGAACTCGTCCTGCGCGGCGGCAGCCGCAGCCGGCGAGCCGAACGCGGCGACCACGCTGTCCGCGTCCAGGCCAGCCGCTTCAGCGATCGCGACATAGGTGGCCGGGTCCGACAAGCTCAGACCCTCCACGTAGAACGCGTGCTGCACCGCAGCCGCAAGTTCTACGCTGCGACCGGGCGCGGCCCGCCGCAACGCGAATACACCCCGAGCGGCGGCCTCGGAATCCATCACGAAGGAGCCGTCCGCGATCAGCCGTTCGTACCCGGCACTGAACCTGGCCCCGGTCAGCTCGCTGATCTTGGCGTTGGCGCCCTGGACGTACCCGAACTCGCGGATCGGCACGCGGCGGGAACCCGTGAACAAGCCACCGGAAACCACTTCCACGTCCAGCTCGGGGTGAAGTCGCACGAACTCGGTCAAGGTCGTCACGAACCCGAACGACCAGCCGCAATAGGCGTCGAAGACGTAGACGAGCTTCATGAGCGACGTGCCTCCTCGGTTTCCGAGCCCGCCTTCCCGCGGGTGGTCGTCCGAGCAACATACCTGACAAGTCAGGTATTCCGGAGGGCCCTCAGCGCAACCGGGGCAACGCGTTACCCGCCTCGAGGCTCACTGTGCGCAGGTCGCGGGTGAACTGCTCTCGATGCTCCGCGGGCAGCGGGTCCAGGAGGAACCGTTGCACGTTGTCCGCGTGCAGACGCGCCGCCCGGACCGCGGTCTCCTCCCCCAGAGGGGTCAGTCTGACGAGCCGACCCCGGCCATCCCCGGGGTTCGCATCACGAGTCACCAGCCCCGCCGCCAGCATCCGATCAACCAGTCTCGTCACACCCCCAGTGGTGAGGACGCGCTCCTGGGCGATGGACCCCATCGACATTCCTGGCCCTCCGGCCCGGCCAAGAATCAGCAGCACCTCGAACATCAGATGGCTGATACCGCACTCCTGCTCGATGGCCCGCCCCAGGATGTACTCCAACCGGTTCGCGGCTCCCTGCAGCCAACCGAACGCAAGCACCAGCCGATCGCTTGCTGCCTGCTCGGCCGACGTGATCTGTGCGTGCGATGCCACCGACCCACCCCTGTCGCTCAGTCGTGGCGCAGTCGCGCCGCTGACCATCATCGCGCCAAGGCGTGAGCGCCACCCGCTTGGATACCCGCTTCCTCCGGCGGGTAAGTCCCTCGAGATCTCGTCGCAGGTCGCCGGCTGGAACAGACCAACGCCACGGGGACAGGTGAGCGGCTCGTCAGCGGGCTACGCAATGCGTCGCGCATGCCGTGATGCACCGCCAGCCGAATGACCCAGTACGCGACATAGAGGACAAGGGCCAGGACAAGGGCGGCGAATGTCAGATATAGGAGGAGTGCTGCAGCGCCGAACACGTTCTGCCAGCGCGTGGAAAGCGCAGCTGGCCAGCCACGACGCGCGGGCGAAGGCCGAAATCGAGCGGTTCCGCGGGCGCTACGTTCACTGCACCGGCGATGGATTGTTGGCGACGTTCGACGGACCCGCCCGCGCGGTTCGCTGTGCGCAGGCGATCGGCCATTCCGTCAGCGGCATCGGTCTTCAGATCAGGGCTGGTTGTCACACCGGTGAGATCGAGCTCGTCGGGGAGGATGTCCAGGGCATCGCCGTGCATGTCGGTGCGCGGGTCGCAGCGCTCGCCCGACCGTCTGAGGTGCTCGTGTCCTCCACCGTCAAAGATCTGGTCGCCGGCTCAGGCCTGCTGTTCGAGGATGCCGGCGTGCACGACCTCAAAGGTGTCCCCAACCGCTGGCAACTCTTCCGGGCAGTTGACTAACCGTGCCACCGTTGACCCGACCGAGGCGCGGATGGCGAACACATGGATGTGAGGCCCTCGGTCCAGTTCTCGCCACAGATCGCTCTGAGCTGACGAACAGATCCGCTAGGAGGAGACCCAGAACTTCTTGAAACCCGCCCGCTCCCGCCAAACGCATCGCACGCCGCGGCGGATGGATGCCATATCACCAACCTGGAGCTCAAAGACTGGGCCGCCCTCGATCTCGATCTCGACCGAGCCCTCCAACACCAGGAAAGACTCGTTCTGGGTGAACTCGAAGAACTCCGATTGGCCCGGACCCAGCGGTGCCCAGAAGAGGCCAGCCTGCATGTCGTCATCGTCGCGAAACACGTGGTGGACAATCCCACCCCCAGCCTCCTCGTCAAGCTCGTACTCATCGGTGTCGACGTTCGAGCGGAAGACCCCTTCAGCGACCTCAACCATGACCCGCCGCCCTGTGATCGGGACCAGATTCCTGGCTCGCCACCTTGCCACGTATCAGACGCGGAGTCCCTGGCGCTCGCAGGACTACTGAGGCCAGAGCGTCTCGTGGCCGGCTCCGGTCACCCCTGGATCGTGGCGCACGGACGTGCCGACATGTGCTGCCAATCGATTACCGGCCAGCCGAAGCCAATTCGCACTTGTCCGGGTTCTAACCGCTTGGGGGGAGCCTTCCTTCCCAAAGGCTTGGTGGGGGAGGGGAGGGCAGAGGGCACAAGACCGGACCGGCAGGGATGACTTCGCGGATATGCGTCGGTTTCGAGATGATCAATTCGGCACGAGGCTTAGGTTCCTAGACTCTCGGCGAGGGACACACGTCGCGATACGGCCGGCCGGGAAGGAATCGCGCCCAGTCGGCGCGGCTCAGTTGGGAGTTCGCCACGGCGCAGGCGCGAGCCTTCCAGGCGGTGAGGGTCGCCGGATAGATCCACACTCGACCGGAAGCATCCGTCAGCACCAACTCCGACCCGTCGGCGGAGAACGTGCCCCAGTCGTTGGACAGGCTTCCGATCCCCAGCCCCTGAGTGATCGGCATCGCCGGGCCGATCTGCTGGAGCGTTGACGCGTCGTAGAGCCGCGCCGTGGCGTCGCCGCCCACGGTGAGGATCCGGGTTCCGGATGGATTCCACGAGATCCCCAGGATGCCGAGTTGGGAGGCCGTGACGGCCGGCGAGAGGGGCTTCCCCGTGTGCGGATCCCACAGTCGCAGGAACCCGGCGAAGTCGCCCGTGGCAATCTTCGCCCCGTCAGGGGAGAACGCGACCGCCCATGTGTACGCGGCATCCGACACTTTGAACTGACGCAACGTCGTACGGCGTGCCGGATCCACGATGCTCACCCATCCGCCCGAGACCGTCGCGACCTCGGTGCCGTGCGGCGCGAAGACGACGTCATTCGCCGGACCATGCCCAAGGTCCATCGGCGGTGCCAGCGGGGCGCCTGTCGTCATGCTCCACTCGGCAACCTGACCGAGGCCCTTCTTCGCGTCCGCTTGATCCGCGAAGCCGATCGCGACGGCCGTCGATCCGTCGGGGCTGATCGCGGCCCAGTTCGCGAGCGTGTTCATGCCGACGAGCGATCGCTCGAGCCTGGGGGTGGGGACGATCGACCACACCCTCAGGAACGCCTGCCCGAGTTCATGACCGCTGAATCCCTGCTGCGTGATCCCCGAAACGAGCAAGGTTTTGCCATCGGGGCCGAACGAGACCGAGGTCACAACCGCCGGAACGGCCTTGAAGGCTCGGATCTCACGGTCGGTCGTGGTGTCCCACAGGTGCACCACGCCGTGGCTGTCTCCTACCGCGACCGTGCGACCGTCCGGACTCATCGCGACGTTCCATGCGGCGAGGTTGGCATCGCTCCGGGCCGCCTGGAACGTGTTCGCGAGCCCGCGCGCACCCGAGAGATCCCACTCGGTCACCGTCGTGTCGAAGCTGCTCGCGTAGAGCGAGTCCCCGTCGGGGCTCACGGCGAGGTCACCCGCCCCGGCCGCCGGTCCGTCGAGGTTCTGCACCAGCGACTGGGACCCCACGTCCCAGATCGACACGGCAGACGTAGGGCTCTGGACGGTGCTACCCGTGAGGAGCTGCTTCCCGTCGGGGGTGAACACCATCGACCCGACGCCCTCGGAGGCCGAGTCGCTGGAGCGGGCCATCCTGCCGGTGGTCAGGTCGAGGAACTCCACGGAGCTTGTCCCCTGGGGGAACGCGGCGATCCTCTCATCCGGGCTCAGCGTCGCGTCCAGCCCCGTGGCGGCGGGGTAGGTGCGCACGACCTTCCCCGTCGCGGCATTCATGATCTCCGTGTGCGGCCCGGAGATCAGCAGCTGGGTGCCTCCGGGCAGGTAGCTCGCCGCGTATGCCGCGCCGTCCCCGGGAAGCGTGATCGGCGAGGCGAACCGTCGCCCACTCGGGAGGCGCCACTGCAGGAGCGTGCCGGAAGGTCCCGAACTGTCCCCGGGGGCAGCGAGGATGGCCGCGAGTCGCCGTCCGTTCCTTGACAGGATGATCGAGCCCGAGCCGCTGGCCGTTCCCGCCTCCGCGACGATGCGCGGCAGTGACAAACGGTGGAGCACGCGGCCGGTGAGGGTGTCGGTGATCAGCACCGCACGGAACCTATCGTCGGACCCCACGGCGAACCGGATGAGAGTGCCGTTCGGCGCGAAGGCGAAGGGCGCGATGTCGTTGAAGGTACGGATGTCGTAGGCACCAAGCGTGCGCCCGGTCGCGGTGCTCTCGAGCACGACATGACCCGAGTCGTCTACCATCGCCAGCGTCCGGCCGTCCGGTGAGAGCGCCATCCCGTTCAGCCGGTTGGCCGTGTCGCGGAATGTCCGCACGACCGTGGGCACGCGGAGCAACGTGGTGAGCAGGTCGCTCTGCGCGGTGGTGGAGGGATCGAGGTTTGCCGCCTCCGCCCCCAGCAGCATCGCGGTGTCCAGGCGAGGCTCCACGATGGCCCTGGCGCCCAGGCTCTGGGACAACGCGACCGTCGCGGCGTGCTGCGCCTTGCCCCGCTGGATCAGCGCGATCGAGCCTCCCACGAGCGACAGGACGAGGAACATCGCCACTCCAGCGAGCAGCCCCCGAAGGCGTCGGTTCGCCCGCCGCTGACGATCACCCTCCCGCTCGGACGCGCGGCGGCTCTCGGTGAGGAACCGCCGCTCCTGCTCGTTCAGCTCGGCGTCGTGGGTCCCCGCCCAGTCGAGCGTCGTCGACAACCGTGCGCCTCGGTAGAGCTCGGAGTCCTCCTCTCCGGCTTCGTGCCACGTCGTGGCGGCCGTCGTGAGATGCGCCCGGAGCTCGCGTCCCTGCGCGTCCTCGGCGAGCCACGACCGTAGCCGCGGCCACTCTCGCAGCAGCGCCTCGTGGGCCACCTCGACCGATCGGTCGTCCGCGGTCAGGAGGCGGTCTCGTAGAAATCGCGCCATCACGTCCGCGGTCTGTTGGTCGGCGTCCAGATCGAACTCCGCGAGCGGCACCCGTCGGCGCGTGATGGCGTCCCCCTCCCCCGGACCCACCAGGCGCAGGAACATCGCGCGCGCCACGTCCCCCTCCGCAGGGGACAACGCGTCGAAGGTCTGCTCCGCGAGCCTGGCGACGGCACCCTTGATGCCGCCCGTGCGCTCGTACGTATCCAGCCGCAGCCACCCGCCGGCCCGCTCCCCCCAGAGCTCCACCAGCGTTGTCGAGAGCAGCGGCAAGCCTCCGGGCGCATCAGCCACCTCGCTCACCAGGCGGTCGAGGAGGGCGGACTCCACGCGGAGACCGCCACGGCGTGCGGGCAACTCGATCGCCCGGCGCAGTTCCTGGTCCGACATCGGGCCCACCAGGACGTGATTCGCGGAGAGGGCCTCCGCGAGGGCCGGCCACTCGGCCGTTCGTCCGTAGAAGTCGCCCCGAAGGGCCAACACCACGACGGCACGGTCAGGATCCCCACCGGCCATCACCAGCGCGTCCACGAACGCGTCGGCCTCGGCCGGATCCGAACAGGTCGTGAAGATCTCCTCGAACTGGTCGACGATCAGGACCAGCCGTTCTCCCGCCTGCAGCGAGTCTGCCGCCCAGCCGATCGGATCGGCTTCACCGGACGCCGGCCCATCGAGCGCGCGGCGCAGCTCCGCCATGGGGTGTTCGCCCGGGCGCATCGCCACCTGTCGCCACGATGCGCTCCCGGGCAGGAGGCCGGCCGCAAGGGAGGATCGGAGCCCGGCCGCCAGCAGGGACGTCTTGCCCGAGCCCGACGCGCCGATCACGCCGAGCAGGCCGACGCCGACGATGCGGGCCGCGAGCTCCCCGACGAGGGCCTCCCGGCCGAAGAAGGAGCCTGCGTCCTCGGCCCGGAACGAGGCGAGCCCCATATAGGGACAGGAGGTCTGGTCGTCCTCACTGTCAGGGACGCGATAAAGCCGGTCCAACTTGAGGCCGATCACGTTGTTGGCGAAGCCGAGGCCGGCCGTCCGGCGCTCCCGGCCGGCCGCGAACCATTCGGCCGCCGCCGTCAGCCGACGCGATGCCTCGTCGTGCGCCCACTCGCTGGCGAGCTCGTGGATCCGTCCCGGCACGCCGCCCGAGGAGCGAGCGATCGACTCCAGGGGAGCCTCGGAGAGATCGTCTCCGGCGTAGGTCCGGCACACCTCCCTGACGTCGTCGGGATCCAAGACGCCCAACGGCCTGTGGCCGTCCCCGCGCTCATCCACGCGCTCCACCACTGAGGCGAGGGCGGCCGTGGCGCCGGGGTCTTGCACCAGGGCCATCACCATCACGGGCCGCGTCTGGATGGATGTCACGGCGTGGGCGAGCGCCACCGCCGTCTGATCGCCCGCGGCATCGAGATCGTCGAGCACGACGAGGGTCGGCTCGGCCGCCGTGCGCGCCGACCCGATCGCCCCCAGCATGTCCGCCACCGCCGTGCCGCCCGCTCCCGCGTAGCGGACCACGGCCCCCATCGATTCGGCTTCCAGCGCCAGTTGCGCAGCGAGCCTGGTCTTCCCGATACCGCTTTGCCCGGATACGAACACGACGCGCCCTGCCCCCCGGCGCGCCTGCCGCAACGTTCCCCTCGCCCACCGCATCTCGTGCTCGCGTCCGACCATCGGCAGGGAGGTGTCGAGCTGGACGGGCAGCCCTCCCGGGGGTGGGGATCCGATCTGGATGAACGGCGCACGGCCATCAGGCTTGGTCGCCGACAGGTAGGCGACGGGCTCGGGGAAGCCCTTGAGCTCGACGGTACCGCGGTCCAAGAACCTGACCTCGTGATCGAGCCCCGCGAGGTCGGCGACCCAGGCACTCACGTTCACCTCGCCGGCGGCCGCCGTCGAGCACAGCCGCGCCGCCAGGTTCAGCGCGACGCCCCGGTATCCGTCTTCCACCGGGACGGGCTCGCCCGCGGCGATCCCGATCCCCACCAGCAGCGGGAGCGACGGGTCGATCGCCGTCTCCTCGGCGCACGTCGTCTGGAGCTCGAGGGCGGCACGCACCGCCTGGGCGGTTGAAGCGAACACCGCCAGCACCTCATCGCCGCGAAGCTCGATCACCCGCCCCGAACGGGCCTCGGTGGCGTCACGCGCCAGCGCCGCGAACGTCGTAGCCAGCGCAGCGGCCGCCGCGTCCCCATGCTCGGCGGTGAACCTGGTGTAGCCACGCACGTCCCCGATCAGGAACGTCCGCAGGTTCCCCTCGGGCGGCACGCCTTCAGTCATGACCCGAATCTTCCACCCATAGCAGCTGTGGCGGCATCATGACGTAGACGAGTGGCCCCGCTGCCAGCGCCGGTTGCCCGCTTGCCCGCCCGGCCCGGCACCGGATCGACCCCCTTCACGGCCCAACCGATACGCCAACCGGTCCGCTCCCCACCCCGGATGCAGTCCCCGCAACTCCACGATCCGCACCTCCACGGCCGGATCCATCTGATGTGGACACGACCGCGGCCGATGCGACCGATCGGACAAACGTCCAGACCATCCACGGCATACCGCGACAACCAACCATGCAAGTGTATCGAGGCACCCCGACCTTCGCCGCGACCTCGGTGATCGACAGACCATCCTCAATCACCGCTAACACCGCCTGATACCACTGTTCAGCCACGCTGAGCTCCCGTAACACCAGCCCACCCCTCTCGGCTCGACAGGTCGAGCCGAGAGCGAGCGCGGCGAGGTGTCAAACATCGACCGAGACGGTGTCAACGATCAGCCGAAACAGTGTCACGGCACGTGTGGGGGAAGGAAGGATGGGAGCACCCCAAGGCAGTCAGAACCCGGACATTCGAATTGATTCACGTTGATTGAGAATCCGAATGCAGCGCATATCGGCACTTCGGCCGGATGCGGTACGGGTGACCGAACGATCCAGGAGCTGCCGTCGGAGGCCCGCACTTCACGGAGGTGCGGGCGGGCTGGTGTGGGTCTGACATGTCCACCCGACACAAAGTCCCCTTGCGTCTTGATCAGCTCTGGACCCCGACGAGGCAGCCGACCGACGCGGCAACGCGGCCGCACGACGCCCCGTGCAGTCTCGGCGACGCCCGGTGACCACGAATAGCGTTGGTGACGATCACTTGCACCCTCGATCGGGGGCCGTCAGGTGGCCGGGTCAGGGATGACGGTGAGGACGACGTTGCCGGTCTTCTGCTCCGACTCGACGTACGTCGTGGCCGCGACGACCTGCTCGAGCGGGTACGTGCGGTCGATGACCGCCCGGTAGTGCCCGGCCTCGATGAGCTCCCTGAGGAAGAGCACGTCCTTCTTCGTGTACTTGGGGATCGGGATCAGCACCCGGTGACTCCCGAACACCGCGGTCCATATCACCAGGCGCGGGTTCTTCCATCTGGCCCCGAGGTCCGTCGTGATGAAGAGCCCGCCGGGTGCAATGGATCCCTTGCACGCCTCATAGTCGCTCTTGCCGACGGCGTCGAAGAGAACGTCGTAGGCCTCACCGTTCGTGGTGTAGTCCTCGCGGGTGTAGTCGACGACCACGTCGGCGCCGAGCGACCGCACGAGGTCGACGTTCTTCGTGGTGCACACAGCCGTCACGTGCGCCTCGAAATATCGGGCGAGCTGAACCGCCGCGGTGCCGATCGACCCCGAGGCTCCGTAGATGAGGATCCGTCGTCCCTTGTGCACGCCTCCACGCCTGAGGCAGGTCAGGGCCAGGATCACCCCGTCGCAGACGGCGGCAGCCTCCGCGTAGGACATGCCGGCCGGCTTGAGGGCCAGTGGGGCGTCCTGCTTGACACAGACGTACTCGGCATGCGCCCCGAAGCGGTCGGCGTGGACACCGAACACCGGATCCCCTGCCGAGAACTCGGTCACCGCCGATCCGACCGCCTCGACCTCTCCGGCCAGCTCGGTGCCGAGGATCGGCTGCTTCGGGCGACGCAGACCGCTGAAGGCTCGGACGACATACGGCTTACCGGCGCGGAACCCGCAGTCGGTCCGATTCACGGTGGTGGCGTGAACCTTGACGAGGACCTCGTCGTCGGCAGCGACCGGCTTGGCGACGTCCGAGAGCTCCAGGACGTCGGGGCTGCCGTACCTCGTATGGATCACCGCGCGCATGGCTCCCACTCCCGTCTATGAGGGTGTCTCGAACCTCGTCAGTTCCCTTTGCCCGAGATTGCGCGGACCCAGGTTGCCTCGGTCCGTCGAACTCTGCACGCGCTCATTGTGACTCTCTGGGCGCACTGGATCGGCACTTAACGATCGCTCGAACGCTCACGGCTCGGTCCTTCATCTTGCTGAACTCCTGCGACGCCGCTGACCCCACTGATCCGGCGGATGACAGCCGCGCCGACGAAGGCGAAGCCAGCCATGGCCACCGCCGCAAGCACCGCGGACAGGGCCAGCGGAAGCGAGCCGTCGGGATCGCTCAGCTGAAGCCACGCGTCGTAGACACCCAGAACGGCAAACGCGACTCCGGCTGCAACGAGGAGCCAGGCACCGACCAGGGCCCCACCGCCACGCCGATAGAAGATCAGGCAGACCGCACCAATAACGAGCCCGATCAGGAAAGACGAGGAAACACTGCCAGTCCGAACGAAATCCGTGACCAGCCACAGGCAGCCAACAAGAAGCAGGATTGCTCCTGTCCTGTGCTCATGCCCACCCCCGTGTCCGCGACGTGGAACAGAGCCGTAGCCACACTGTTCTCGTACCTAATCGGCTGGCGGCCAAGCCAGCCTGAGGCTCTACGGGAACCGAGCAGATTGCCGGTTCTTGCTCGGGTCGGGGCTGCGATTGGGCTAGGCGGCACCGGCGATGAAGGCGGCGACGATGTAGTTGGCGTGACGGTCGAGGTTGCCTCTGGCGCGGTCGTAGCGGGTGGTCGTTCGAGGGTCGGCGTGGCGGGCCGCAATCTGAACGTCCCGCAGCGGGACCCCAGCGTCGAGGGCGGCGGTGATGTAGGCGTGCCGGAGCGCGTGGCAGCCGGCCCGGTGTTCGATGCCGGCTCGTTTGGCCAGGCGGTGCACGATGCGGCTGGCCGCGTTGCGGTCCATCCGGGCACCGGCGCGGGTGCGGATCAGCGGCCCGAACGGGCGCTCACCAGCAGCCTGGTCCAGGGTGCGGGCGACCGGGACCGGCAGCGGGATCAGGGCCGGTTTGTTGCCTTTGCCGATCACGTGCAGGGTGCGGTGCCCGCGTTCGGTGCCGAGGTCTTCGATGTTGACCGCGCACGCCTCCGATACCCGTAGTCCGAGCAGTCCGAGCAGGGTGATCAAGGCGGCGTCGTCGGGGCTGGAGGCGCGCGCGGTGGCGACCAGCGCCCCAAGCTGCATCCGGTCCAGCCCGAGGGCTTGGGACTCCTGCGGGACATGGGGCGGCGCACGTACTCGGCCGGGGACCGGTCCAGGTAGCCGTCGATCGCGGCGAACCGGTAGAACCCGATCACCGTGGACAGCCGCCTGGCCGTGGTGGCTGGGGCGTACCCGTGCCCCTCTTCCATCCACCGCACATAGAGCTCGACGTGCGGGCGGGTCATCGCGAACACGTCCATACCCCTGCTGGCGCACCAGCCGAAGAAGGTGCGCACGTCCAGTGCGTAGGCGTCACGGGTCCGGCCCGAATACCGGGCCAGGAACCCCGCCGCAGCCAAGTGGGCCTTGTCCATGAACGGCAACGGCTCAGGAGTGACCACCACACCAGATTCAGACATCGGGACCTCCAAGAAGACGACGAGAGGCCCCGAGTCAGCCACGCCAACCCGTTGGTCAGGTAGATCAACCCGAGCAAGAACCGGCATTCTGTGCGCGGGCCTTCAGGGGACGGCGGCTTCCCGCGACCGAGTCGGGACCGGTGTTTGGGTGTCGGGCTCGGGTGGCTCGGCGGGGTCTCGACGTATTTGGTCGAGATGCGAGTTCTTGTCAGTCCTGATGCGCGCTCCGGTCGTCACGGCGATTCCGCCGCACTTGCCGTCGATCAGCGCATTCACCGGTGTACGAGTGAAGGTATGTGAGCCGGTCCCATTGGACGCGCCAAGCAGTTGCGGCCGCGGCTCCGCGACGTGCGTCCTTCGCTGTCTCCATGTTGCATGCCAAGCGAGCGAGCGCGCACGCACGGTTGCGTGATGACGTAGATCCCGATCATCCCCGCTGGTTCCGAGACTCACTGGGCTGTCGATTCCACAATGTCGGTGAAGAGCACGGTGGACGGTCCTGCTCACCGCGGCGGTTGCTGGCATGCGCCGTCCGGCACGGGCGCCGCCGGCCGTGTCGCCCGCGTCCTCGGCTCGCGACAAGTCCATTCAGTACCCCGACCTCTACGCCGGGCACAACAACGACGACCAGCCCGGCTGACACGTCGACCTCCCTCGTGAGCACGACGCGGATTCGGGTCCCGGTAGCCGCCGCACGTCGGTCTGCCACAAGATCTCGGCCAGCTCGACGTGGCAACCGGGAGATTCACGCCGAGCCGGCTACCATCCAGGGCCGCAGTCTGGAGAAGAATCGGTCCCGAGTCCTGGTCTGCGCTGGTGATCGGTTCCGTCCGGGACTGTCGTTTGGCCTGCGGGCTACCAGGGTCGCCGCACCAGCGACGGCGCGGTGCGCAGACTGCTGGCTCCCGGGTGGCGACGTGGTGGCACGCACCGGCGACTTCGTCTCGTATCCAGGTGGCTACGGGAGCCGCTACTTGGATGCGGTGCCGGGTTACTCGCGCAGGGTGACGAGTCACTCCAGCAATCAGTGTTATGGGGACGAATTTAGCTGGTATCTGGAAGAAGACCTAACCACCTGGGTCCTTCCTTCGCCCGGGTGAACCCGAACAGACGTGCCGATATGCGCTGCGAACTCGGATTCCCAGTCAACGCGAATCAATTGGCATTGTCCGGCTTCTGACTGCCTGGGGGTGCTCCCATCCTTCCTTCCCCCAAAGGCTTGGTGGGTCGCCCGGGGCTCGAACCCGGAACCTACGGATTAAAAGTCCGCAGCTCTGCCAATTGAGCTAGCGACCCGTCACTGCGCACCCATCACGCCAGGTTCACAGTCGAGGTGAGTCTAGGGAATCCTCGACGCCGCTTGCCGACCGCTTATCTGGGCTTGCGAGCCCACGCCGAGATGAGCGGCGCGGTTGTCACGTCGACCAGCCCTTCGCGCAGGTTGGTGAGATGCCGGTCGAGTTCGTCACCAGTGGCGGCCCCAGAGGACTCGAGCCGATCACGAAGCTGGACGACCGTTGCGGTCTCCAGGTCGCGGCTTGCCGGCGAGGTCACCGGAAAGTAGCCGTCGGCGTGCACGTCCGTCAGTCCTGACTCGCGAAGCAAACGCGGCAGCGTGCGCCCGAACGCCAGGTCGACACCGAGTTCGGCCATGAGCAACCGGAACCCGATGCGGATCCGAGTCGCCAGGCGTTGCGGATCGGTGTTCTCCTCGAGGCAGGCAAGCGGTTGGAGTTGCGGGTCGGCGTCCTCCACGAGCAGCCAACCACCGGGATGTAGAGCGTCGACCATGGTGGCGAGCGCCGCAGTCCGATTCGCGATGTGCACCAGGACGAGGCGTGCGTGCACGAGGTCGAGACCGGCCTCCGGAGCAGTTTCCGAGCCCACGTCGTGACGGCGAACGTCGATCACATTCGTTGGGCGGATGAGTGAAGGGTCGAGGTCGGTGGCGAGGACGCGACCGGTAGGTCCAACCCTGGACTCGAGCCAGGCAGGAACGCTCTGCGAGCCGGCGCCGACCTCCCAACACTTCCACCCAGATGTCACGCCGATCGCGTCAAGGTGGGCGAAGGTGACGGGGTCGAAGACCTGGGCGAGCGCGTTGAGCCGGCTGCTGGCGCCCGGTTGTCGGTTGGCAAAGAGGTATTCGTGGTCTGAGGTCATGACGAGTCCTCGGCCTTCGGGAGTCGAAGGGTGAACTCGCAGCCGCCGTCGACGTTTCGCGCGCTCGCCGAGCCACCGTGCACCTGCGCGACGCTGCTGACGACGGCGAGCCCGAGGCCGCTCCCCTGGCCACCTCGGCCGGGAGTGCCGCGCCACCCGGCCTCGAACACCCGGGGCAGGTCGGCGGCAGGGATCCCGCCACAGCCGTCCGTGACCGTGATGACGGCATCGGTCGGCGTTGCCGTGGCCGCCACCGCGACGTGACCCGAACTCGGCGTGTGGCGCACGGCGTTGTCGATCAGGTTCGACAGCGCGCGGCCGAGCTGGCGTTCGTCACCCCACACCATGAGGTGCCTGCCCCCGGCGTTGTCGAGCCGGACGCCGCTGGCGTGAGCGAGCGGTTCGGCCCGAACCAGGGCCTGTGCGATCAGCTGGTCGACCGACACAACCTCGCGGCTGAGCGGGAGCTCGCCGGACTGCAGGCGAGAGAGGCTCAAGAGGTCGTCCACCATCGACGCCAACCGCTGGGTCTCTGCCTGGATCTGTCGGTAGTAGCGCGGCGGGTCGGTGGCGACGCCGTCCTCGAGCGATTCCGCCATCGCCGAGATGCCGGCGAGTGGGGTGCGCAGGTCGTGGGAGAGCCAGCTGACCAGCTCGCGACGACGCTGCTCGACGATCGCGTCGCGCTCGCTCGCGGCGGCGGCCTCGTCAGCTGCCTGCTGGAGCTCCGAGACGCGGCGCGCCAGCAGAACGCCGAACGCGAGCGCTACGGGAACCGCACCGGCCAGCACGACGAGGACGACGTCGACGTCGTGATGGGACAAGAACATCGCGCGTGCAGTGACGATGACGCCGGCCGCGACTGCCACGACGACGGTGACGGGGGCCAGCAACGCTGCGACCACCGCGTGACGGCGCGCCAGGCGCCCGACCAGGAGCAACGACACCACGCCCACGAGCGCCGCCGTACCCGCTCCGAGCAGCAGTGTCTGGCCGGTCGGGCTCACGGCGGTGAGGTCCGATACGCGGTGGCCTGGTCGAGCGACGAGCCTGCGCGCGGGTCCCAGCGGTAGCCGACTCCGCGAACCGTCACGAGCCGGTCGGGCTCGGCCGGGTTCAGCTCCACCTTCTCGCGCAGGCGCCGTACGTGCACGGTGACCGTCGTCTGGTCACCGAAGTCCCAGCCCCAGACATCGCGCAGCAGCACCTCACGGGTGAACGCGCGTGCGGGATGACGCATGAGGAAGGTCAACAGGTCGAACTCGCGGGTGGTGAGCGACAGCGGTTCATGCCTGAGGACCGCGGTGCGAGCTGTGACGTTCACCACCAGGTCGTCATCCACGAGCATCTCGCCGGCCACGTCGACGACCGGTGAAGGAGACGCCGCCGCCCGGCGCAGCACCGACTGCACCCGAAGCGTGAGCTCGCGTGGACTGAACGGCTTGACCACGTAGTCGTCCGCACCGACTTCGAACCCCGCGATCCGGTCCTCCTCCTCGCCGCGGGCGGTGAGCATCACCACAGCGACGTCGGGATGGGCAGCCCGCAGGCGTCGACACACCTCGAGCCCGTCGATGCCGGGCAGCATCAGGTCGAGCACCACGAGGTCGGGGGCCGCGACCGCTGCCAGGTCGAGTGCGGCAAGACCATCTGCGGCCTCGGCGACGTCGAGTCCGGCACGACGCAGGTACTCGCTCACTACTTCGCGTAGCGTCGGGTCGTCGTCGACGACGAGGACGCGGCCAAGCGGGTCGGGCACGGCCCCGAGCCTAGGAGTGCAGATGGTCCGCTGGGACGGCGAGGTGGTGCTGACCACGGATCGCTTGTCGCTGCGCACGTTCCGGCACGACGACCTGCCCCACTACGCCGCGCTCAACGCCGACCCGTTGGTCGTGGAGTTCCTGGGCGGGGAGCCGCTGACGCGCCAGTACTCCGACGAGATCGCGGAGTGGGCCAACGAGCGCTGGGAGCTGGAGCGGATCGGGCTGCTCGCCGTGGAGCGGCGCAGCGACGGCGTCTTCCTGGGCATGTGCGGCGTGCACCACCAGGAGTCCTACCCAGACGACCTCGAGGTCGGCTGGCGCCTGGCGCACGAGCACTGGGGACAGGGATACGCGACCGAGGCCGCAAGTGCCTGGCTCGACTACGCCTTCGACGTGTTGGGCGCACCCCGGGTCATCTCGACCGCGGACGCGCCCAACATCCGCAGCACCGCCGTGATGCAACGTCTCGGGCTGACCTTCGACCACGAGGCCGACATCATCGATGACGGCGCCACCTTCCACGCCGTGGTCTACACGATCACTGCTGAGCAGTGGCGTCGGCGAACGCCAACATCAGGCACTCCCGCATGACCTGCGCCGCCAACGCCCCGGTCTGACCGGCCACGTCGTGCGGCGGCGAGACGGTGTTGACCTCGAAGCCCACGAAGTGCAGTCCGGCCAGGCCGTTCAGCAGCTGCTGGCCCTCGCGCACACTGATCCCACCCCAAGCCGGCGTGACGACGCCCGCGGCGACGGACGGATCGAAGACGTCCATGTCCCAGCACAGGAACACCGGCCGTCCTGACGCGGTGGCCTGGAGCTCTGCGAGCAGCGTCACTACGCCGGTCTCGACGAACTCGCTCATGGTGATCACGCGATAGCCGAGATCGCGCGCGACGCCGACCACGCCGGCGGTCTCGCCGACGTGGGTGTCCCGCACGCCGACGTGCACCGACGTCGCGACGTCGACCAGTCCTTCAATCGCAGCATGACGGAAGGGGTTCTCGTTGGAGTACGTGGATGCCGGCTCATCCAGCCTGGGCGGATACGCGTCGGTGTGCGCGTCGAAGTGCAACACCGTCAACGGGCCGTGCACCCTCGCCAGCGCGCGCAGCTGCGGCAACGTCACCGCCCCGTCGCCCCCCACGCACAGGGGAATGGCTCCGGCGCTCGCGATCTGCCCAACCGCCGCCTCGATCGCCGGGTAAGCCGACGCGACGTCGCCAGGAGTCAGGTCGACGTCGCCAAGGTCGCGGAACCCGAGTTCACGCATGACGTCGATGTCGAGGTCGGCTAGGTGCTCAGCCACCAACGACGAGTGGGTGCGCACGTGCTGCGGTCCGGAACGTGCGCCCACCCGGGTCGGATGGCTCCCCATGTCGAACGGCAGTCCGAGTGCCGCGACGCGACAGCCGTCCAGGTCGGTCGCCCACGGCGCGCCGAGGAACGTGCCGGTGGGACGCAGCCGCGGCTCAGCCCTGTTGACAGGCACCGTCGCAGAACGGGCTGCGGCCGGTCTGCCCGCAGCGACACAAGGCAGCGCGGGTCTCGCGCAGGGGCCCATCAGGGGTCTGCAGCAACAGGTCACCGCGCACGAGCAGCGGACCGTCCTCGACCAAGGTCACGGTGGTGGGAACGTCCCCGACCTCGGCACGCCCGTCGGTGCGGATCGCGTGGAGAGCGCCCGACGGGCAGCGAGCAACGACCTCGCTGACACGCTCGACGTCGGCGTTGTCGGCCTGGATCCAGGGTCGGGCGGCCTTGTCGAACACCGCAGGAAGACCGCGCAGACACTCGGCGAAGTGCCGGCACCGCGCATTGTCGAAGTACACCGTGACCTGTGCCGCCTCATAGGCGCGTCCCGTCGGCGTCTGCGTCATCACGACCCTCCTGACCGGCTCAGCCTACGAGCACGTCGCGCTGCTCGGGATGTCGCTGGAACCACAGGTTCACGTAGGGGCAGCTCACGATGATCCGACCGCCTCGCGCGCGGACCTGGTCCACCGCCTGCTCCACGAGCAGGGAGGCGAACCCCTGCCCTTCGAAGGCCGGGTCGACCTCGGTGTGGACGAAGATCCGCGTCGAGCCCTGGTCGGCGTAGTCCAACCACGCCACCAGCACGTCGTTGCCGAACAGCTCATAACGATGCGCAACGGCGTCGTCGACCACGCGTGTGCGCAGGGTCGGCGACGCCGTTGCGTCGTCAGGCCGGGTCACGCCGCTGCGGGCACCTCGTCATGCTGGGCCAGGTGGTGCCGGTCGGCATTCACCGCGAACAGCACGACCATCGCCGCGCAGAACAAGATCACCGCACCGATCATGAACGCCACCGAGAAGCCGTGCACCACGCCCTCCGGCACGGCCATGGGACCCGACGTCTGCCCGTGGCTCACGATGTAGCTCGCCGTCACGGTGGCGGCCAGCGTGTTCAGGATCGCGGTCCCGAGCGAGCCGCCGATCTGCTGACTGGTGTTGAGCAAGGCCGAGGCGACACCCGCGTCGTGGTTCGCGACGCCGAACAGTGCCGTGGACGACAACGGAACGAACGTCAGACCCATGCCCAGACTCATGATCACCATCGACGGCAGCACATGCGTCTGGTACTCACTCGTCGGCGTGATCCGGCTCAGCCACAGCATGCCGAAGGTCGCCATGAGAAGACCGGTGACGGCGAGCGGGCGTGGCCCGAGCCTCGGCAGGAGCTGGCTGGCCACGCCGGCGCTGATGATGATGCCGATCGAGAACGGCAGGAACGCGAAGCCGGCCTTCAGGGCCGAGAAGCCCAGCACTCCCTGGAGGTAGTAGCTGAGGAACAAGAACATCGCGAACAGGCCAGCGGCGGTGAGGAACATGGCCGCGTACGAGCCGGCCCGGTTGCGCTCCTCGAGGATCCGCATCGGCAGCAGCGGGTTGGTGCTGCGGTTCTCGATCACGAGGAACGAGGCCAACAGCAGGAAGGAGATCACGAACAGCGTGATCGTGAGCGGCGACGACCAACCGTCCGTCCCAGCCTTGGTGATGCCGTAGACCAGCGTGATCAGGCCAGCGGTCGCAGTGATCGCGCCCGGCACGTCGTACTTGGTGTTCCCGTGTGCCTTGCTCTCGTGCACGATCGGGATCGCCAGCGCGATCGCGATCAACGCGATCGGGACGTTGACCCCGAGACACCAGCGCCACGACGTGTACTCGGTGAGCACCCCGCCCACGATCAGGCCGATCGCCGCGCCGCCGCCGGAGATCGCACCGTAGACACCGAACGCGCGCGCGCGGTCCTTGGAGTGGGTGAAGGTGACGGTGATGAGCGACAAGGCCGCCGGCGCGAGCAGCGCGGCGAAGGCGCCCTGCAGGGCGCGCGCGGCGAACAACATGCCGGCCGTAGGCGCCAGGCCCCCGAGCGCGGAGGCCAAGGCGAAGCCGGACAGGCCGGTGATGAACGCCTTCTTGCGGCCCCAGTAGTCGGCGATCCGACCGCCGAGCAGCAGCAGACCACCGAAGGTGACCGTGTAGGCGGTGACCACCCACTGGCGGTCGGCGTCGGTGATGCCGAGATCACGCTGCGCCGACGGCAAGGCGATGTTCACGATCGAGGCGTCGAGGATCACCATCAGCTGGGCCAAGGCGATGACGCCCAGCGCCCACCAGCGCCGGGAGTCGGCGGGCTCGAGCTCCGGGTCGGCCATGTCGGTGAGGTCGGCCGGGTCGAGGTCGACGGGGTCGGGGAGGGACGAGGGGTCTGCAGCGCCGGGCGTGGTCACGTGGTCTCCAAGACAGGGAGGAACTGGGCAGGCGGTCCGGACGGTTTCCCGGACGGCGCCCCTGAGACCGCCAACCGCGGTCCTGGGGGGAGCATTCCCGCCGGGTCCGACAATTTCCTCCAAGTTTTGCCCGGCGGGCGGGACCAAGGGCCCTGCCGTCGGTGCGGCCCACCCGCTCAGACTGAAGGCCGATGGGACCACCCACCGACGTGCGCACCCGGCACTCCCCCTCCCGCCGGGTGCGCTTCGTCGTCCCGCCGCAGCACGGCGCCTGGGCGATGCTGCTGGTTCCGTACCTGCTCGGGACCCTGGCGGCGGGCTGGACCTGGGCGGCTCTGCCCCTGCTCGCGGTCTGGCTGCTGGGGTACCTGTTCAGCTACAGCGCGCTCATGGCCCAGCGGGTACGCCGTAAGGAACGGTTCGTCGTCTCAGCCCGAACCAGCGGTCTCCTGGCGGTGCCCTTCGGGGTCTGGCTCGTGCTCGTGGACCCCTGGGTGCTGCTAGCCGCCCTGGCCTTCGTCCCCATGGCGGCACTGAACGTCTGGTACGCCCGACGGCGCGACGAACGCTCGTGGGTCAACGGGCTGGCCTCGGTCACCCAGGCCTGCCTGATGGTGCCGCTGGCCTACGGCGTGGGCGGCGGCACTGACTGGCCGCGAGCGGCCGCCTTGTTCGCGGTGGCATGGCTCTACTTCGCGGGCACTGTGTTCTACGTCAAGACGATGCTTCGCGAGCGCCGCAGCCTGGGCTACTACCGTGCCAGCGTCGGTTTCGCGGCGGTGTCTGCGGTGCTGGCGTCGTGGGTCAGCCCATGGTTGGGCGCTCTCTTCCTGCTCTTCCTCCTCCGGGCGGCGGTGTTGCCGCGCCTGGCGCAGCGGCACCGGATCCGCCCGCTTCACGTCGGGTTGCTCGAGCTGCTCAACGCGGTGTTGTTGCTCGTGGTCGCCTTGGCAGCGACGGTTCAGCCGTAGCCGAGCTCGTGCAGCCGGTCGTCGTCGATCCCGAAGTGGTGGGCGATCTCGTGGACGACGGTCACGTGCACCTCGCGGACGACGTCGGCGTCATCACGACAGATCGAGAGGATCGGCAGCCGGTAGATGCTGATGCGGTCGGGCAGTACGCCCGAGTACCGAGTGTTGCGCTCGGTCAGGGGGATGCCCTCGTAGCGACCGAGCAGACGCGGGTCGTCGCCCGGCGCGTGGTCCTCCACCATCACCACCACGTTGTTCATGATCGCCAGCAACGGCTCGGGCACCTCGTCCAACGCCAGCGACACCAGTTCCTCGAACCGGTCGCGCGAGACGTCGTACACGCCGGTCTCCTTCCCTCGGTGGGCCGCGGCTGGGCCGCTACGCGAACCCGCGAAGCCCTTTGGTCCGCGCCCTGAGCATCCCCTATGCTGGGCAGGCTTCCGGCGGGACCGCGCCCTCATCGTCTAGCGGCCTAGGACGCCGCCCTTTCAAGGCGGTAGCACGGGTTCGAATCCCGTTGGGGGCACCTCACGGAGGCAACTCCGCAAGGTTCCGTGGAGCAGTTTGGAGTGCTCGCCACCCTGTCAAGGTGGAGGTCGCGGGTTCAAATCCCGTCGGGACCGCTTTCGCGGCAGGCGTCTGCCGCCGGCAAGGCTCCCATGCGATCGAACTCCGCCGCCGCCCGTTCGAGCAGCTGGGTTCCCTGCGTGGCGGCCTCGGGTGAGCCCACGCGCAGCCAGGCTCGGCCCGCGCCAGCTGTGGCATAAGCGGCGTCCAGGTGAGCCCCCACGTCGCTCAAAGCCGTGGCAGCCGCGGCCAAGGCGGTGGCACCCGCCTCCGGCTGCCCTTCGCTGAGTACGACCGCCTCCCCGAACTCACACCCCGCCGCGACCAACGGAAGTCTCCGAGAGGTGGTGGCGAGCCAGCCGCCCAGCACGTCGAGCGCGCCGAGGGAAGCGACCTGCCGCACGAAGCGGCTGGCGCGACCAGCCATCTCGTAGTTGTCGACCGGACTCGACGCGAATCGGCGCAGCATCCGTTCACCCTCTTCGCGCTGGCCGGTCTGCAGCAGGTGATCGAGGGCCCCCACGACGAGGATCAGCCGGGTGTCCGTGTCGCCCGTGAAGTCCCGAAGCTCGTGCCACACCTCGCCGACCAGCCGCTCCCCATGGTGGGCCACCTCCGCAGAACGTCCCAGCTCTGCCGCCACCGAGATCAGGACGGACCGCGACTCGGTCTCCACCAGGCTCCCGAGCGACTCCAGCTCGTCACGTCCGCTGACCGCCCGCTCATAGGTGTCGTGGAGCTGTCCGTTGGCGAGCCGGAAGATCAGCGAAGCCGACTGGACCCAGACAACACTGTGGACCAGTCCGCGCTCGCGGCACGTGGCGATGGTGTCGTCGAACGCGGCCAGACCCTCGGCCAGTCCCTCGGCTGCACACAGGGCCGTGGCCCGGTTGTTGCCGATGTACAGGGCGCGGTGGGGACGCCAGGTCTTGGACACTCTGATCGCTTCGTCGAAGTGCTGAACGGCGCCGGGCTGCCCGGCTCTGAGCAATGTCGTGCCGCGAACGTTGTGCGCCCCGATCCAAGCGTTCGCGTCGGCGGGCCGACGCGGTTCGCCCAGTACCGTCACGGCATCGACCGCTTCGGCTGACATGGCGAGTGCGCGTTCCTGATCTCCCTGGAAGCCGATCGCCTGGGCGATGTCGGCCAGGGCCTCCACACGACGATACGGATCGACGAGCTGGTCCAGCAGACCTTGCAGCTCTACCCGATGCCGGTTGGCGCGCTCGACCTGATTCCCGTTGCGGGCCCACGTCTCGGCGAGGATGAGCGCGTCGGCAAGCGGCTGCGGGGCGCCGACCGATCGGCGTAGCTCGACCGCGCGGTCGATCCGCTCCAGGACCTCGTGGACGGGGCGCACCTGTACGGCGAGGTCACCCCAGGTCTCGATGACCTCCGCCTCGTCAGCCGGTGGCGTGGCGTCGTCCACCAGCTCCAGGGCACGATCGGCGTACGACTGGGCGCGCATCTGGTCGAGGCCACGCAGGTGTAGCGCAGCATGCACGCACGCGCGCCGAACCACGGGCAAGGCACCTGCCTCCAGCGCAACATCGCCCGCGACCCGGGCCAGCTCCAACGCACTGGTGGCGTGGTACACCAGAACTTCGGAGACCTCGCCCACCCGTTCACCGCTGGTTCCCTCCAACCACTTGGCCGCAGCCAGGTGACGCACCGCGCGCGCCTCGCGAGTGAGCTGCTGGTAGGCGACGTCGCGGATCAAGGCGTGCGTGAACGCGTACTCCACGTCGCCGGGCAAAGACGACCGGCGCATCGGCCGCACCATCTCTTTGCGCGAAAGGTCGTGCAGGACGGACTCGACCTCACTGCGATCAGCCTCGGACAGGGCAGCGACCGCACCGGCCCAGAACACCTTGCCCACGACCGAGGCGTACTGCAGCACCTCCTTGGCCCGCCCTGGCAACGTGTCGAGCCGTGCCGCGATGAGTGCGTGCACCGACTCCGGAAGCGCCAGAGACTGCGGATCCAGACTGCTGGGATCGATCGCACGGTCGCGCAGCATGCGCACGAACTCCTCGGCGTACAACGGGTTGCCACCGGACCGCTCGACCACCGCCGTGCGCACGTCCAGCGGCAACTCCGAAGTTCCCAGTCGAGAGACGATCAGCTCAGACGTCTCCGTCGCGGACAGCGGCGAGAGCCGCACCGTTGCTGCGTTGGTGAGTCCGGCGCCCCATGCGCCGCGTTGGGCCAGCAGATCGGGACGAGCAGTTGCGACCACCAGGAGCCGCGCTGTCTGCGACCAGTCGACCAGGTACTCCAGGAAGTCCAGCAGCGCGGGGTCGGCCCAGTGAAGGTCCTCCATCACCAGGACCGCCGGCTGCTCCTCGGTGAGCCCGTCGAGGAACTGGCGCCACGCCTCGAACATGCCGTCCCGGTCGTTTGGGTCACCCTCGCCGAGGCCCAGCAGCGAGGCCAGGGCCGAGACCACCCAGGGATCGGTACCGGCCTCCGTGAGCCGGTCGAGCTTGGCCCGCACCTGGTCGTCCTGGTCGCCGTCGTAGATGCCGAGGTGAGCCTTGACGACCTCGGCGAGGGCCCAGTACGCGATCCCGTCGCCGTAGGGCAGACATCGACCCTGACGCCAGACCACCAGCTCCGGGAGCCGATCGGTCAAGGCGAACAGCTCCGCCACCAACCGCGACTTGCCCACACCGGCCTCGCCGACGAGTGTCACCAGCTGAGCACCGCCGGCACGCGCGCGCTCGAAGGCGTTGCTCAGTGTCGCGAGCTCGAGCGAGCGTCCGACCATGGGTGTGTCCAGGTCACGCATGAGGTCGGTGCCGAACCGCGCCTTGGCAGCCAATGCCTGCCACAGCGAGACGGGCTCGGACTTTCCCTTGGCCTCGATGGCAATGAGCTCGGCGTACTCGAAGACCCGGTCGGTCGCGCGGTAGGTGACCTCCCCGACCACGACGCAGTCCACGGGGGCGGCGGTCTGCAGACGGGCTGCCGTGTTCACGACGTCGCCGACCACATAGCTCTCGCCCGCCTCAGGGCGGGCACCTACGGCCACGAGGGCCTCTCCGGTGTTGATGCCCACGCGCACCCGAGTGTCGGGCAGCGTCGCGACCTCCTCCACGATCGACAACCCGGCTCGGACTGCACGCTCTGCGTCGTCCTCGTGCGCGATCGGCGCTCCGAACACCGCCATGACGGCGTCACCGACGAACTTCTCGACCACGCCACCGAAGGCTTCGACCCGCTCACGCACGCGATCGTGGTAAGCGGCGAGCCGCCGTTGCACATCCTCGACGTCTGCTTGTTCGGACGCGGACGTGAACCCCACGAGGTCGCAGAACAGCACGGTCACGACTCGGCGTTCGCGGTCGCCGACCGATGCGGTGGCCGGAACGACACCGGTGGCGGATCCGCAGAAGGGGCAGAAGGCGAATTCGCCAGGCACCTCCCGCCCGCAGGCCGGACACGTCGACACGCACCGAGTGTAGGGAGCCTCCCCTGCTGCGGCCGGTCGGCGTCAGAATCCACCGGCCGGTGTCCGGCACATCTCCGGTAGGCTGGCCGAGCCTCGACGAGGGCAGGTAGCTCAGTTGGTACGAGCGTCCGGCTGAAAACCGGAAGGTCGGCGGTTCGACCCCGCCCCTGCCCACTCAACACCCGTACGGTCGTGCATCCGTGTCACGACGCCGCGCGCTGCGCGACCGCTAGCACGGCCAGGTGGTGCACGGTCAGCGTTCCGCCTTGAGCCTCGACACGACGCTGGACCCGCACCCGCAGTTGCTCCCGTGCATCGTGGGACAGCTCCTTCACACCTGACTGGGTGGTGAGGTTCGTCGCGTATTCCTCCGCGGTGAGTGTGACGTCGAACTCGCGGCGAACAACCACCGGGTCGGTAAAGCGGCCGGCCGGGTCGATCGCCGATGCGTAGCCCCCCACCAGGTCGGGTCGTTTGGTGGCGGGGTCTTCGCGGTCGACGCCCACAGCAGCCCAGTCGTCCTGCACGTCCCACCAGAACCGGTGGGCGTCTTGCGGAATGACGACCGGCGTGCTGAGCACAACCAGATGTCCGCTCGGCTTCAGCACGGCCGCCGCCTTGACGAAGCGAACGTCAGGGTCGACCCAGTGGAAGGCGTTGCAGGCGAGTACTGCATCGAAGGTCTCTGCCCCGGGGTCCCACGCCTCGAACGAGGTGTGCTCGACCGTGACGTCGGAGAGGCCGGCCAGGTTCTGGCGGGTCCGCGCAGCGAGTCGGGACCCGATCTCGAGAGCCCGCACCTGCACATGACGCTGCGCCAGACGCCGCGTCGCCTGACCAGTGCCGGGGCCGATCTCCACGACCGATGAACCCGGACTCAGTTCAGCGAGTCGCATGACGTCGTCGAAGACGGCATCCGGCGCGACCGGACGGGTGCGGTCGTAGGCATCGGCGTCGTCATCGAAGCGAAGCCGAACCGCAGCCCGCTCGGCGGTCTCCCATCGCTCCAACGACACCGGGTCAGTGGTGGAAGCCGGCTCCGCGCCGTGCCGTCTTGGGCATCGGCCCGTCGAGGGAGTCCAGGAACTGCACGCCATCCTTGATCGCACCGAGAAGTAGGTCGGCCAGGTCGCGGGAGACGCCGTTGCGCACCACGATCCGCTGCACCGTCAGGTTCGTGAGTGCCTCCGGCATCGGGTACGCCGGCACGAGCCAACCGTCCTCGCGCAGCTTGTTGCCCAGGTCGTAGAGGTCCCAGTTCGGGTTGTAGTCGGGTTTCTGCAACCACGCGAAGACGGGGATGTCGCTGCCGTCCGAGTACAGCTCGAACGGCTCCATGTCACCGATGGCTGAGGACAGGTGCAGCGCGACGTCCTGGCACGCCTTTTGCACCTTGGTGTAGCCGTCGCGCCCCAGTCGCAGGAAGTTGTAGTACTGCAGCAGCACCTGCGCACCCGGCCGCGAGAAGTTCAGCGCCAGCGTGGGCATGTCGCCACCGAGGTAGGTGACGTCGAACACCAGGTCATCGGGCAGGTAGTCGCGCTTGCCCCAGACGACCCATCCGAGCCCGGGGTACACCAGTCCGTACTTGTGCCCTGACGTGCTGATCGAGTGCACCCGGTCGACGCGGAAGTCCCACTGCAGGTCGGGCTGCAGGAACGGCGCCACCATGGCGCCCGATGCGCCGTCCACGTGGATCGGGACGTCGACCCCGGTGTCCTTCTGGATCTGGTCGAGTGCTGCCGCGATCTGCGCGACCGGCTCGTAGCTGCCGGTGTAGGTGACCCCGAGGACGGCGACGACGCCGATCGTGTTCTCGTCGACGTACTTCGCGAGGTCGTACCCGTCGAACGTCGGGTGCTCCGCACTCACCGGTACGTACCGGGGCTCGACGTCCCAGTAGTTGGCGAACTTCTCCCACACCACCTGAACCGCCGAGCTCATGACCAGGTTGGGGGAGTCGGTGGGCTTGCCCGCGGCCCTGCGCGCGTGCTGCCACCGACGCTTGAACGCCAGCCCGGCCAGCATGCACGCCTCAGACGACCCGATCGTGGAGGTGCCGACGGCGCGGTGGGGGTCTCCGCCCCACAGGTCGGCCAGGATCCGCCAGCAACGGTCCTCGATGGCAGCGGTCTGCGGGTACTCGTCCTTGTCGATCATGTTCTTGTCGAACGTCTCGCGGTACAGCTGCTCGGCCTGGGGCTCCATCCAGGTGCCGACGAACGTCGCCAGGTTCAGGCGAGCGTTGCCGTCGAGCATCGCCTCGTCGTGCACGATCTGGTACGCCGAGTCCGGCAGCATCTCGCGCTCGTTCAACCGGAACCGCGGGATCCGCTCCCCACCGGGTAGGACGAACATCGGGTTGAGCTCGAGGGAGTCGGACTGGTCCTCGTGCTTCAGCGGTCGAGCGGGCATCGGGACTCCGGAGGTGGGTGGGACGGGAGGCGACGACCAGCCAATCGGGATCGGCCGTGACGCACAAGCGCGCGCGGGAGACTTTGATCAAGCCACGAGAACGGTCCCCCTTCCGCTACGGTGAAATTCACGGGGGCGACACCTAAGGAGCTGGTCGTGACCGACGCAACATCGTCCTCAGCAACCCCGGCACAGACCGAGGCACGCGGCCTCATCGAGTCCGAAGCCGCGAAGGTCGGTCAGGCGATCCTGGACTTCCAGGACGGGTCTCAGGAATGGCGCCGACTCTTCTCCGAGCTGCTCGGAACCTTCTTCCTGGTGCTCGTCGCCGCCGGCGGCGGAATGATGGGTGCGGCTTTCCCGCACACCATCAGTCGCACCGCCGCAGTCGTCGCGCCGGGCCTGATGGTGGCCGCCATCATCTTGTTCATGGGCAAGGTCTCCGGTGCCCACCTGAACCCCGCCGTCAGCATCGCGTTCTCACTGCGCGGCGACTTCCCGTGGCGACGCGTACCCGGCTACGTCGTGGTCCAGCTGATCGGCGCGGCCCTCGCCGCGTGGTTCCTGCAGGCGGTCGTCAACGTGTCGGCAACGAACGGGTCGAACTACCCCGCGGCCGGGTACTCCGCGACCAGCGCCGCGATCATGGAAGTCGTGCTCACGTTCGGCCTCGTCAGCGTGATCCTGGGAACCGCCTCTGGTGCCCAGAACCTCGGCGTGTTCGGCGCCATCGGCGTGGGTAGCTACATCGCTTTGGCCGGCATGTGGGGCAGCCCGATCTCCGGGACCTCGATGAATCCCGCGCGCACGTTCGGCCCCGACGCGGTCGGAGCCGACTTCACGTCGTACTGGGTCTACGTGGTCGGGCCGATCGTCGGCGCCGCCCTTGCGGTCGGGACGGCGTACCTCCTGCGGGGCGCCGGCGGTGGCCGCGCCGGATCAGGGGCGGCTCAAGGGGCACTGGACACCGAGGTGCAACACCCCGACAAGGCCTGATCGATCAGGCCCGTCAGGGAGTAGCGCTCGGATCAGGGACGCGGCAGCAGCCGGGCGAACCGCACGTTGCCCGAGAAGATCGCCTGCCGGTGCACCACGGTGCCGGTGTGCGGCGCGTGGTAGATCATGCCGTGCCCCGCGTAGATCGCCACGTGGTAGATGTAGCCGCCGGAGAAGAACGCGACGAGGTCGCCCGGACGGGCTGCGCTGCGCGGACTCCGGGCGGCCGACCGCGAACTGCGCCGAGCCGACGCGGGGAAGGACCCGACCGGTCGCGTGCCGGTAGACGTACTGCACATAGCCGGAACAGTCGAATGCGTGCGGTCCCGCTGCGCCGTAGACGTAGGGGTCACCGACGTGGGCGTGGGCCACGCGGATGATCGCGTGACGCTTGTGCACGATCCGCTCGACGCCCTGCCGGTACTTCAGTCGGTGCCACGCGACGAGACCGATAGTCGCCGTCGGCGCGAGGTGGTGGGCCCGCTTGAACCGCACCACGTGGGGGCGCAGACGCAATCCGTAGACGTCGGAGCGCGAGGGCACGTGCAAGATCTGCTTGACCACCCGGATCCGCCAACTTGCCTGCCCGGGGGCGAGCGCAGGGAGACCTGGCGCGGCGGCGCGGGTGGCGCTGGCTCGGACCAGGGCCGTGTGGGGGCTGGCGGCCTGGGCCGACGAGCTCAGCGAGAGCCCAAGGGTCACGGCCACAACGGTGGCCGTGGAGACGAAAGCGCCCAGCGTGAACTGGCGCAGGCGGGTGCGCGTCATGTTGCCTCTCCCACGCCTGCGAGGTGAGCTGTCGGGTTCGGGCGAGAGGTGCCCGGTCGCTGGTCAGCGACTGAACCCCGAGGACGGCCTGGCTGGCCGCCCGAAGGTGGTTCCCCCACTCCTGCCCGCGCGGGTGTGCTTCGCGTTCCCCGGATGAGGGGCAGGATTCGGCGTCCCATCCAGGTACCCCCGCCTGCGGCGGAAGCGTGGACGAGCGTACGGAAATGAACAACGGATTTCGCAAACCGGCTGGTCAGCCCGGCCGGTCGGGCCTAGGAGGTGACCCGGGTCACAGGCCGCCGGGGACCGAGCCGGGAAGCTGGCCCGGCAGGGGCCCGGGCAGCGGGCCCGGCAGTTGACCGGGCAGCGGGGTCGGGCGGGTGACCGGCGGCTCGACGCCGCGCCCGGCGAGCAGGGCGCGGACCTCGGACTCGCGGTAGCGGCGGTGCCCGCCGAGGGTGCGGATCGAGCTGAGCTTGCCGGCCTTGGCCCAACGGGTGACCGTCTTGGGGTCGACCCGGAACAACGTGGCGACCTCCGAGGGGGTGAGGAGCGGTTCGGCGTCGGGTGTCCGACCGGTCATGTCTGCGCCTCCAGCCCTGCAACGTCGTGGCTCGGGCCGGGATAGGCCAGCCCCACGACCTGGCAGGCTATTGGCCCCAGCGGGCTCGTGCGCCTGAGATGTCGGAATTGGTGGCGCCGAAATGTTCGACCCCTAGGGTCAGGGCATGGTGTTCGACCAGTTCGACGGCCATGAGGAGGTCGTGTACGGCAGCGACCCGGCCACCGGCCTGCGGGCCATCGTCGCGATCCACTCCACCGTGCTGGGCCCGGCGCTGGGCGGAACCCGGTTCTACCCCTATCCGGACGAGACGACGGCGCTGGTCGACGTGCTGCACCTGTCCCGCGCCATGACGTACAAGAACGCGCTGGCCGGGCTCGACCTGGGCGGTGGCAAGGCCGTGATCATCGGCGACCCACAGGTGGACAAGAGCCCAGCACTGCTGCGCGCCTACGGCCGGTTCCTGGAGTCACTGGGCGGTCGTTACATCACCGCAGGCGACGTGGGGACCTACGTGGCGGACCTGGACGAGATGGCCAGCCAGTGCCGGTTCGTCACGGGTCGCTCACCCGAGCTCGGGGGGGCCGGCGACTCCTCGATCCTCACCGCGCACGGCGTCTTCGTCGCCATGACGGCGTGCGCCCAGCACCGCTGGGGCGAGCCGACGTTGGCCGGTCGTCGGGTCGGCGTGAGCGGGCTGGGGAAGGTGGGTCACCGCCTGGTGGACTCGCTGTGCGCCGACGGCGCGCAGGCGGTGGTGACCGACGTGGATCCCGATGTGCTGGCCAAGGTGGTGGCCGACCACCCCGAGGTCGAGGTGGCGATGAGCACCGAGGCGCTGCTCAGCCAGCGTCTCGACGTGTTCTCGCCCAACGCCCTCGGCGGCGCGATCACCGACCAGGTGGCGGCCACCGTGGACGCCGCGATCATCTGCGGTGGGGCCAACAACCAGCTGGCCGACCCCGATGCCGGCCGGATCCTGGCCCAGCGGGGGGTGCTCTACGCGCCGGACTTCTGCGTCAACGCCGGTGGGGTGATCCAGGTGGCCGATGAGCTGCAGGGCTTCTCGTTCGAGCGGGCGAGGGCCAGGGCCGACGAGATCTTCGACACCACCTCCCGCCTGCTCCAGTTGGCCGACGCCGAGGGGATCCAACCCTTCGCCGCGGCCGAGCGCCTGGCGGAGCAGCGCATCGAGCAGGCCCGGGCGATCGGCCCCCCTTCGTTTGGAAGCAACGAGTCGACGCTTCCAAAAGAGTGAAGGTTCTGACTCGTTGTCGGCCGGGTTTGGAGGTTTCGAGGGGGTCATCCCACCGGGACTGGCGCCTGCCGGCCGTTGGCTGGCCGGGCCACCTCCCCAACCGGTCGGGTTATCCCTTACCCTGGAGTGGCGTCGCAGGAGCGAGTCCGCGACGCGGTCGAGTGTGTGAGAACCGTTCGTGGGGCACGGCCCCGCAGAGGGGGTCCCGCCCATGGGTCGCGGCCGGGCTAAGGCCAAGCAGACCAAGGTCGCCCGTCAGTTGAAGTACGCAACTGGCGACCTCGATGTCGACGCGCTCACCGCCGAACTGGGGACGGGCGCGTCGGAGGACAGCGACGACCAGGACACCGACGACGACGAGCGCTACTCCGACGACGACCGCGGACGGCGTCAGGCGTAGTCGCCCACCAGTTCCACCACGGCCGCCGGGCCGTCACCGGCCGGTCCCGCCTCGAGCACCTCACCGCACACCCACGCGGGCACCCCGCGCTGGCCGAGTCGCGTGATGGCGGCATCGGCGCCGTCACTCGCCACGACGGCCACCATGCCGACGCCCAGGTTCAACGTCCGCTCCAGCTCCGACGTCTCCACTTTCCCGACGCCCTGGACGAACGCGAAGATCGGTTGCGGCGTCCAGGTCGACCGGTCGAGTCGGGTACGGCTGCCCGACGGCAACACCCGGGCCAGGTTGGCCGCCAGTCCCCCGCCGGTGACATGCGCGAACGCGTGCACCCCACAAGCCGGGTCCGCGGCCAGGTTCAGGCAGTCCAAGGCGTAGATGCGCGTCGGCTCGAGCAGTTCCGCGCCCAAGGCGCGCCCGAGCTCCGGCACCTCGGCGTCGAGAGCCCACCCGCCGCGATCGAGCAGCACGTGCCGCACGAGTGAGTACCCGTTGGAGTGCAGGCCGCTGCTGCCCAGGGCGATCACGACGTCACCCGCGTGCACGCGGTGCGGGCCGAGCAAGGAGTCGGACTCGACGACGCCCGTGCCCGCACCGGCCAGGTCGTACTCGTCGGGCTCCAGCAAACCCGGGTGCTCTGCGGTCTCGCCGCCCACAAGGGCAGCGCCGGCACGGCGACACCCCTCCGCGATCCCGGAGACGATGGCCGCGATCCGCGGTGGGTCGACGCGACCGGTGGCGATGTAGTCGGTCATGAACAGCGGTTCGGCTCCGCACACCACGAGGTCGTCGAGCACCATCGCGACCAGGTCGATGCCGATCGTGTCGTGCACATCCATCCGGCGCGCGATGTCGACCTTGGTGCCTACGCCGTCGGTGGCACTGGCGAGCAGCGGCCGCAGGTAGCCCTTCAGCGCTGAGGCGTCGAACAACCCCGCGAATCCGCCGATCCCGCCAACCACCTCGGGGCGTCGGGCCCGCAACACCGACTCACGCATCAGTTCGACGGCGCGGTCACCGGCTTCGATGCTGACCCCCGCCGCCTCGTACGAGGCACCGGTCACGGTCGGCTCAGCGCGTCTTCGGCGCCCGCCCCCAAGGTCTGGCCGAGACGGCCGTCCAGGGGCAGGTCCTCGGTGGACGGTGCGGCGCTGACGGCTGTGCGCTCGTAGCCCTCGAGCAGATGTTTGCCCAGCTGCTCCGGATCGGGCAGCGCGATCGGGTAGTTGCCGGTGAAGCAAGCCGTGCACAACCGCTCCGCAGGGATCGTCGTCGCCTCGATCAGCTCCGGAAGCGTGATGTACGACAGTGAGTCGGCGCCGATCGACTGCCGAATCTCATCGACGCTCAACCCGTTCGCGATCAGCTCGGCGCGGGTGGCGAAGTCGATGCCGTAGAAACACGGCCACTTGACCGGGGGACTCGAGATCCGCACGTGCACCTCGGCGGCGCCGGCTTCGCGCAGCATCCGTACCAGTGCGCGCTGGGTGTTGCCGCGCACGATGGAGTCGTCGACCACGACGAGCCGAGCGCCCGCGATGACATCGCGCAATGGGTTCAGCTTCAGCCGGATCCCGAGCTGCCGGATCGTCTGGCTCGGCTGGATGAAGGTGCGCCCGACGTAGGCGTTCTTGACCAGGCCCTGCGCGTACGGAATACCACTCTCCTGCGCGTACCCGATCGCGGCTGGCGTTCCCGACTCCGGTACCGGGATCACCAGGTCGGCATCGGCCGGCGCTTCGCGAGCCAGACGACGGCCCACTTCGACGCGCGCCTCGTGGACGCTGCGTCCGGCGATGCTGGTGTCGGGGCGGGCGAGGTACACGTACTCGAAGATGCAGCCCTTTGGCTGAGCCTCGGCGAACCGTCGGCTCCGCAGGCCGTGCTCGTCGATCGCCACCAGCTCGCCCGGTTCGATCTCGCGGACGTACGACGCTCCGACGATGTCCAGGGCGGCCGATTCCGACGCCACCACCCAGCCGCGCTCGAGCCGTCCGAGCACCAGCGGACGGATGCCCTGGGGGTCGCGCGCCGCGTAGACGGTGCCTTCGTCCATGAAGACGAAGCAGAACGCTCCGCGCAGCTGCGGCAGCACGTACATGGCCGCCTCTTCCAGGGACCGCTCCGGGTGGCCCGCAAGCAGGGCGGTCACCAGGTCAGTGTCGGAGGTCGCCCCCGCGACGCCGGTGCCGCCCAGGGCGAGCTCGCCGCGGTTCTCCCGCTGCTCCTCCACCATCAGGGACAGCTCACCGGTGTTGGTGAGGTTGCCGTTGTGCGCCAGCGCAACGTGTCCGGTGGCGGTGGAGCGGAAGGAGGGCTGTGCGTTCTCCCAGACACTGGAACCGGTGGTCGAGTAGCGCGTGTGGCCGATGGCGGCGTGGCCCTGCAGCGCGGTCAGGTGCGACTCGTCGAAGACCTGCGCGACCAGGCCCATGTCCTTGTAGACCACGATCCGGTTGCCGTCGCTGACCGCGATTCCGGCGGACTCCTGGCCTCGATGCTGCAACGCGTACAGGCCGAAGTAGGTGAGCTTGGAGACTTCTTCGCCAGGAGCCCAGACTCCGAAGACGCCACAGGCGTCCTGTGGACCCTTTTCGCCGGGAAGGAGGTCGTGGGAGAGCCGACCGTCGCCACGTGGCACGACGTCAGTCTAGGGGACCAGGAAGGCGTCGCGTACGGTCGGCCACGCCAGACTGGTCGGGTCGATCACGCCGAAGTGTCCGCCCACGGTCTCGACCACAGGCGCCCCCGGGTGGGCACGTGCGTAGCTGTAGGACAACCGCAGCGGGACGACCGTGTCGTCGACGGCGTGGACCAACGTGACGCGACTCGACGGTGTCGCCAACCGGCACGGATCAGCCGAGGCCCAGACCTCTGGTTGCTCCTGAGGACTGCCTCCGAGCAGCGCCCTCGCCGCGCCATCGCCCAGGTCGGCCTCGTCGCACATCGTCAGGTCGCAGACGGCGGCCAACCCGACCGTGCGGTCCCAGGTCGGCAGGTCGGGCTGAGCGGCAGCCCACAGAGCGAGGTGGCCGCCGGCGGAGTGCCCACCCACCACGATCGGGCCGCTCGACCCCCACCGCTGGCAGAGCATCTCCAGGGCCAGCCGCAGGTCGTCGGACGTCGCCGGCCAGCCGCCCGACCCCTCGGCGCCGACGCGTCGGTACTCGACCAGCGCCACCGTGGCGCCGGCTGCGGCAAGGTCGACCGCCAGCGGGCGCGCGTGACGCCGGTCGTAGCGCTGACGCCAGAACCCGCCGTGCAGGAAGACGACCAAGGCCGTGGGATCGGAACCGGCGCCTCGGTACAGGTCGACCACCTGGTCAGGCGATGGCCCGTACTCGACCACCTCGTCCGGCCCGGCGGCGCTCCGCTCGAGCACGGACTCGTCCTGCGTCACCTCACCCGCAGCGCCGAGACGTCCAGCGACTCATGACGCCGGCTCATCACGAGGTCTCGCATCCGCTGCAGCCCGTCGAACACGTCCGTGTAGCTCGTGGTCAGAGGTGCGGGTGCCAGCCGGATGAGATCGGGTGGGCGGACGTCGGGCACCACGCGTGCTTCCCGAACCATCGCAACGCCGATCTGGTGGGCCTGCGGATGCGCGACGACGACGTGGCCACCACGACGCTGTGGGTCCCGGGGGCTGCGCAGCTCGAAGCCCAGCGGCACCAACCACTCGTCAACGAGTTCCACCAGGTACGTCGTGAGCGCGATGGACTTCTCGCGCAGTGCCGGCAGGCCTGCTTCGGCGAGCGACGCCACGCCGGTCTCGACCGCAGCCAGGCCAGGCACCGTCTGCGACCCGGAGAGGAAGCGGCGGATCCCGGGCGCGGGTTCGTAGGGCAGATCCATGTCGAACGGGTCGCGTTGGCCCCACCAGCCGCGGATCGGTGACTCGACCGTGTCGACCATCCGTCGGTTCACGTAGAGGAAGCCCGGTGCACCGGGCCCGGCGTTCAGGTACTTGTAGGTGCACCCGACGGCAAGGTCGACGTCGTGGCGGTCGAGGTCCACCGGCACCGCGCCAGCGGAGTGCGCCAGATCCCAGAGCACGAGGACGCCGTGCCCATGGGCGAGACTGGTGATCGCCGGAAGGTCGGCCAGAGCGCCGCTGCGATAGTCGACGTGCGACAGCTCCAGCAACGCCACGTTGTCGTCGAGGACGTCGGCCAATGCCCCTGGATCGACGCCGTGCACCGGGTCGCTCTCGACGTAACGGACCGAACCTCCGCGTTGCTCCGCGACGCCCTCGAGTACGTAACGATCGGTAGGGAAGTTGCGGGCATCGCTGACGATCACGTCGCGACCCGGTTGGCGGACCAGGGCAGCCCACGCGAGCTTGTACAGGTTCACCGTGATGGTGTCGCACACGAGCACCTGCCCGGGTCCCGCACCCAGGAGCGCAGCGCCCATGGCGTCGCCCACGTCAGTGGGCAGGTCGAACCAGTGGTGCCACCCCCGGATCAGCTCACCACCCCACTCGGCGTCGATCACATGTGCCAGGCGGTCTCGACTGGCCACCGGCAGCATGCCGAGGCTGTTGCCGTCGAGGTAGATCAGGTCGGGATCGTGGCGAACGACTCGGCCGCGCAGACCCGCAAGAGGGTCGGCGGTGTCGCGGGCGAGCGCGTCGTCCCGGTTCATGCCTGCGGGTACTCCGCGGCAGGCGCCGTCGCGGCCGTGAACGCGAGGTCGCCTGCACCGTCGCCGGCCGCATCACGCCGACGGGTCCGACGACGACCGGTGCCGGAGTCCTCCCCGGCGAGACGCTGCGTCGCGTACACCGGGATGATCGAGATGAGGATCAGCACCGCGGCAACGACATTGACGATCTGCGCCTGGTTCGGGCGGGTGAAGTTGTTGTAGATCCAGATCGGGAGCGTGGTAACACCCGGACCAGCGGTGAACTGCGTCACGATGATCTCGTCGAACGACAACCCGAACGCCAACAGTGCCCCGGCGGCCAGTGCGCTTCGCACCGACGGCAGCGTGACGTGCCAGAAGGTACGGAAGGTGTGCGCTCCGAGGTCCATCGAGGCGTCCTCGAACGAAGTCGCCGTCCTTCGCAGCCGAGCTACGACGTTGTTGAACACCACCACGATGGTGAACGTCGCGTGACCGATCACCACGGTCCAGAATCCGAGACTGATGCCGAGCACCGAGTAGTTGAGGAACGCGTTCTGCAGGGCGACACCGGTGACGATGCCGGGGAGGGTGATCGGAAGTACGACGAGGAACGTGACGGAGTCGCGGCCGAACCAGCGGTAGCGCGCAACGGCGAACGACAACATGGTTCCCAGGAACAACGAGACCGTCACAGCGCAGAACGCGACCCGCAACGAGGTCCAGATGGCCAGGCGCAGGCCATCGTTGTGGAAGGCAGCCGACCACCACGTCAACGAGAAGCCCTGGGGCGGCCAACTGAAGTTGCGTGCCGGGTTGAACGAGCCGATGACGACAACGACGAGCGGGAGGTAGATCAGGAAGAGGATGAGGGCCGCCACGGCCCACAGGAAGAGTCGCGTTCCGCGCGAGAGGATCACGGCATCACAGCTCCGACAACGCCCCGGAGCGGCGGATCACGAACAGGTACAGCAGAACCAGCGTGATAGGGATCATCGACAAGGCCGCCCCCAACGGTTGGTTGGCCGATCCGGCGACATCGCTGTAGATGACGTTTCCGAGGAACTCGATCTGTCCGCCGACGAGGCTCACCGCGATGTAGTCGCCGAGGGTCAGCGAGAACGTGAACACCGAACCCGCGACGATCGCCGGGAACACCATCGGCAGCACGACCGACCGGAAGGTGCGCCACCCCTTCGCCCCAAGGTCAGACGATGCCTCCAGCAAAGTGTTGGGCAGCCGTTCGTACCCGGCGAAGACAGCTACCACCATGTAGGGGAACCAGAGGTAGCACTCGACGACGATGACGGCAGTCATGCCGAACCCCGGGCCGTGCAGGCCCAACGGCTTGAGCATCCAGTCGAGAACCCCGCCGAGCTCGAACAGGGTGCGCCAGGCGTACGCCTTGACCAGGTACGACGCCCACAACGGAACCAGCATGGCGACGACCAGGACGCCCTGCCACCGTCGACTGACCACCTTGGAGAGGAACAAGCCGAAGGGGATCGCAAGGAAGGCGTCGATCACGGTCACGATGACCGCCACGGAGACGGTGCGCACCGTCAGGATCCGGTAGAACGGCTCGTGAAGGATGGTCTGGAAGTTCACAAGCGTCGGCTGGCGAATGATGTGCCCGGTCAGCGAGTCAGTGGTGTAGAACGCCGTGATGAGCAGCGCTGCGAGGGCAGCCAGGTAGGCCACGACGAGCCAGAGCATCGGCGGTGTCGCGAGGACGACGAGCCGCGCCCGCGGATGTCGGAACAACGCCGCAGACAACCGGTGGACGGGACCCGGGCGAGGAGCCCTCGGCGGCGCCGTCGCCGTCGTGTTGGTCATCAGGAGTCTCCTCCGGGTCTGGTGCGCGCCAACGACGCGCGCACCAGACCCGTCGAGTAGAACGAACTCAGGTCATGAGTTGCGCACGCTCTGCCAGGCCTGCACCCACGCGTTGTAGTCCGTACAGTCCGAACCACTTCCGTTGATGCAGTCCTTGGTGGGCGTGTTCCAGAACCAGATCTTCTTCCAGTACGCCGCGTCACCAGCGTGGTACTCCGTGCACCACCCCTTGGCTGTGAGGGCGCAGGCCTTCGAGTTAGCCGGAGCCTCACCGAAGTACTGCACCACCTGGGCCTGGACGTCGGGTGAGGTGATCCAGTTCAGCCACAGGTACGAGCAGTTGATGTTGGGCGTGTTCGCCGCCACCATCCAGGTGTCCGACCAGCCGGTCGCGCCACCGTCGGGCACGAACGCCTTGACCGGGTTCTTGGTCCCCGCAAGGGCACCCACCTGGTACTGCCACGTCGTCCCCAGCACGGTGTTCCCGCTCTGGAACGACTGGATCTGCTTGGTCGCGTCGCTCCAGTACTCGCCGATGATCGACTTCTGCGTCTTCAGCACGGCCGCTGCTGCATCGAGTTGCGTCTGCGTCAATGCGTACGGGTTCGTGATCCCGAGACTCGGCTGCGTGTTCATCAGGTACAGCGCCGCATCGGCGATGTAGATCGGGTTGTCGTAGGCGGTCACCTTGCCGGAGTAGGGCGAACTGCCATCGAACACCGATCCCCAGTCAGCGTGCTCCGGGGCCGGGGAGACGACTTTCGGGTTGTAAGCCAGCAGGTTCGCGCCACGGCCGTGTGGAACGCCGTACGCGACCCCGTCGACGCTGTTGTACGTCTGCATCTTCAGGTCGGGGAAGATGTCTGGGTACGTGGTGACCAGGTCGAGGTTCACCGGCTGCACGTAGCCGCCGTAGATCAACCGACGCGACGCGTCGCCGGAGGCCGACACTACGTCGTACTGACCGCTCTGCATCAACTTGAAGCTGTCGTCGGAGGTGTTGAACGTATGGACGTTGACCTGGCACCCGGTCTTCTTCTCGAACGGTGTCACCCAGTCGACGTTCGGGTAGTTGCTGCCGTTCTCGGCATACCCCGGCCAGGCGAGCACGTTGAGCTGCCCCTCGCCCGCCCCGACCGGGCCGGCGTACGGCGTCATCGCCGGCGGGGTCTGGCCAGCCCCGGACGTCGAACCTCCACCGCTGGAACTCCCGCATGCCGCTGCCAGCATCACGACCGACGAAGCTACGGCTCCCACCGCCACCAAACGCTTGAGTCGCACCTGGGTGCCTCCCTCTCGTTGTCCGCCGCGGAGCGTTCCGCGATGGTCTGACTCCGGCCGTCAGGCCAGTTCGAACTCGTGGTCGCTGTCCCACACCAGTCGGACGCGACGATTCCGGAACCTGGCCACGTCGGTCGACGTGGTGGTGAGGTTCTGCTGCAGGGCCACCAGGTGACCCCCTACATCGAGGTTCACCAGGAACCGCGTGATCGAGCCGACGTACTCCACTTCGGTGACCACGCCGTCGGCGAAGTGCTCCCCCGCAGCGACCGGAGCGTCCGGCTCGCTGAGTCTGATCTTCTCAGGGCGGATCGAGAACGAGCCGGTGCGCCCCAGCACCTGCTGCGCCGCGTCGTCGGCCAACACGTTCGACGTTCCCACGAACGACGCGACGAAGTGCGACCCGGGACGCTCGTAGACCTCAGCCGGGCTCCCGATCTGTTGCACCTGTCCGGCGTCGAACACGGCGATCCGGTCCGACATGGTCAGTGCTTCTTCTTGGTCGTGGGTGACGAAGACGAAGGTGATGCCGACGTCGCGCTGCAGCTCCTTGAGCTCGATCTGCATCTGCTGACGCAGCTTCAGGTCGAGCGCGCCGAGCGGCTCGTCGAGCAGCAGCACCTTGGGGCGATTCACCAACGCTCGCGCGAGCGCCACGCGCTGCCGCTGTCCACCGGACAGCTGGGCGGGTCGCCGCGCGCCGTAGTCGCTCAGATGGACGGCACCCAGCGCTTCCTCGGCACGTTGCCGGCGCTCGCTGCGCCCCACCTTCTTCACCATGAGCCCGTACTCGACGTTCTGCAGGACCGACATGGTCGGGAACAGCGCGTAGTCCTGGAACACGGTATTCACGTCACGGTCGAACGGCGGTCTACGCGTGACGTCCTCGCCCGAGAGCGTGATGGTGCCGGCCGTGGGCAGCTCGAACCCCGCGATCATCCGGAGCACGGTGGTCTTGCCCGACCCCGATGGCCCGAGCAACGTCAGGAACTCGCCGTTGTAGATGTCGAGGTCGACGCCATCGACAGCTACCACGTCGCCGAACGTCTTGCGCAGCCCGCGCAGCGCGATTGCCACGCCAGCCCCGCCGACCTCCGCGGAGCTCTGCGTGGTGACTGCGGCGGCGGACATCGAGAGGAGGCTCCTTGATCGTCCAGCAGGTTCGTCGGGAGTTCAGCGGGCAGGTGGTCGGACAGTAGCGGCCGACCCTCACCGGGGGGAACCGCACGGCCCAATCCAGAACCAATCGTTACCGGTCGTAGACAAATCGTGGCCTGGATAGGATTTTTCGACGGGATTCGTCGTCGAAAGCCACTCAGACTGACGATATGGGCACGACTGGCAACCAGGGACTGAGGTCGGTGCGCTGACCGCTTCGACGCACGCGACCGGCGGCCACCTCGGTGGCCCAGTCGGACTCGCCGCCGGCCAGGCGCAGGAACGTCAGGGAGTCGGTCTCGACCACCGCAGGCGGAGTGCCGCGGGTGTGGCGCGGGCCGGGCACGCACTGGACGGCGGTGTCGGGAGGCACCCGAACCTCCACGCTGCGACCCGGCGCCTTGCGGGCCAGCAGGCCGGCCGCGGCTCGGACCGCGAGTCGGCGGGCCGACGGGTCGACGGCGTCGGCGTCGTGACCGAGCAGCACGAGCCGGATCAGGGCAGCGGTGAGCGCGACCTCGTCCGTAGTCGGGTCGGCGGGGCTGTGGAGAGCTGGTGCGGGCCGCCCCGCCGCCTGCAGCCGAACGCTCTGTTGACGCAACGCGTCCGTGAGCCGTTCGGGGTCGAGTGCGCTCTTGGCCACCAGCGGCGTCGACAACGTCAGTCGAACAGGGCGGGGAAGGTGGAGTCGTGCGCGGTGCGCAGTTGAGCCAACGGCAGCCGGAACTGGCCGCTGACCACCAGCTGCGCGGGCTCTTCCGCGTCCACCATGCCGAGGTCCAACACCGGCACCTGATGTGCTGCACACAGCGCCGCGAAGGCGGCCTGCGACTCGTGGCCGATGGTCACCACGATGCGGGCCACCGACTCGCTGAACAGGCTCACGAACGGATCGTCGCCCTCTGGCAGCTCGATGTGGGCGCCGCGACCGGCCCGCAGTGCCATCTCCACCAGCGTCTGCACGAGACCACCGACCGACACATCGTGGGCGCCGCTCAGCAGCTGGCCGGACGCGGCTGTCACCAGGACGTCAGCCAGGCCTCGCTCGGCGGCCAGGTCGACCTGCGGCGGTCGCCCACCGAGGTGGCCCTGTCGATACGCCCACTCCGAGCCGGCGAGCTCGTCACGCGTGGTACCGAGCAGCAGGATCCGGTGACCGGCTGGCCCGAACGCCATCGTCGTGCGCCGGTGCACGTCGGCGATGACGCCCAGCACCCCGATCACCGGGGTCGGGTGGATCGCGACGTCGCCGGTCTGGTTGTAGAAGCTCACGTTCCCGCCGGTGACCGGCACGCCGAGCGTCTGGCAACCGTCAGCGAGACCGCGCACTGCCTCCGCGAACTGCCACATGACGCCGGGGTCCTCAGGCGATCCGAAGTTCAGGCAGTTGGTGACGGCCAGCGGGCGCGCGCCAGTGGTGGCGACGTTGCGATAGGCCTCGGCGAGGGCGAGCTGCGCACCGGCGTACGGGTCGAGCGCGGTGTAGCGGCCGTTGCCGTCGGTGGCGAGCGCGACGCCGAGGCCGCTGGCTTCATCGATCCGCACGACGCCGGAGTCCTCGGGCTGGGCCAGCACGGTGTTGCCCAGCACGTAGCGGTCGTACTGGTCGGTCACCCAGGCCTTGGAGGCGAGGTTCGGGGAGCCGACGAGGTCGAGCACGGCGTCGCGCAGCTGCTCACCTGTCGTAGGCCGAGGCAGACGGTGCGCGTCAGGGACGTCAGCCTGTAAGGCGTCTTGCGTCGCCGGTCGGGCGAGGGGCCGTTCGTACACCGGTCCGTCGTGGGCGACGGTCCGCGGTGGCACGTCGACGACGCGTTCGCCGTGCCAGTCGATCGTGAGCCGGGCCCCGTCGGTGACTTCACCGATGACGGTGGCCTCGACGTCCCACTTCTCACAGACCCCGAGGAACGCGCTGAGCTTGGCCGGTTCGACCACTGCGCACATGCGCTCCTGCGACTCGCTCATGAGGATCTCCTCAGGAGCCAGCGTCGAGTCGCGCAGCGGGACGCGGTCGAGCCACACGTGCATGCCACCGTCGCCGTTGCTGGCCAGCTCTGACGTGGCGCACGAGATACCCGCGCCGCCGAGGTCCTGGATGCCCGTGACGAGCTTGTGCTCGAACAGCTCCTGGCACGCCTCGATCAGCACCTTCTCGGCGAAGGGGTCACCCACCTGCACGCTCGGTCGCTTGCTCGGCCCACCATCGGCGAACGTCTCCGACGCCAGGACACTGACGCCCCCGATGCCGTCGCCGCCGGTCTTCGCGCCGAACAGGATCACGAGGTTGCCCTCACCCGAGGCGTGCGCCGTCTGCAGGCGGTCGTGCGGCAGGACGCCGACGCACAAGGCATTGACCAACGGGTTGCCGAGGTAGGTCTCGTCGAACACGACCTCGCCGCCGACATTGGGCAGGCCCAGGCAGTTCCCGTAACCGCCGATCCCCGCGACGATGCCCGGCAGCACGCGCAAGGTGTCGTCCGCGTCAGCCGGTCCGAACCGCAAGGGGTCCATCACTGCGATCGGACGCGCGCCCATGGTGAGGATGTCGCGCACGATCCCACCGACACCGGTGGCTGCGCCTTGGTACGGCTCGACGTACGACGGGTGGTTGTGGCTCTCGATCTTGAAGGTGACGGCCAGCCCGTGACCGACGTCGACCACGCCCGCGTTCTCACCGATCCCGACCAGCAGGATGTCGGCGGCCTCACGCGGCGTCTTCTCCCCGAATTGGCGAAGGTGCACCTTGCTCGACTTGTACGAGCAGTGCTCGCTCCACATGACGGAGTACATGGCGAGCTCGCTGCTGGTCGGGCGCCGCCCAAGGATGTCGCGGATCCGCGCGTACTCGTCGTCCTTCAAACCGAGCTCACGATGTGGCTGGGACAGTTCCGGCGTCGCCTCTGCGTGCTTGACGGTGTCCACGCTCACGCACCTGCGCGGTCGAGCAACAAGGACGTGAAGAACGCCAGGCCGTCCGTGGTGGGGCCGGTGAGCGGCTCCACCGCATGTTCGGGGTGCGGCATCAACCCGACGACGTTGCCTGTGTCATTGGTGATCCCGGCGATGTCGCGGTAAGAACCGTTCGGGTTGTCGCCCAGGTAGCGCGCGACGACGCGCCCCTCGCCCTCGAGTCGATCCAGAGTGTCCCGGTCAGCGACAAATCCACCCTCGCCGTTCTTCAGTGGGATCACGATCTGTTGGTCGGCGTCGAACTGACCGGTCCATGCGGTGCGGTTGTTCTCGATCCGCAGCGACTGGTCACGACACACGAAGCGCCGCACATCGTTCCTGATCAGCGCGCCAGGCAGGAGGTGGGACTCGCACAGCACCTGGAACCCGTTACAGATTCCGAGCACCGGCAGGCCGCGTTGGGCAGCTTCGATGACCTCGCTCATGATCGGCGCGAAACGCGCAATCGCGCCGCAGCGCAGGTAGTCGCCGTAGGAGAATCCGCCAGGCAGGACCACGGCATCGACGCCCCGCAGATCGGCGTCGCCGTGCCACAGCGCCACCGGCTCAGCGCCGGCGATACCGACGGCCCGCTGCGCGTCGCGATCGTCCAACGACCCAGGAAACGTGACGACGCCGATCCGAGCCGCCATCACGCGCCCTCGGCGCGGACCGCGTAGTCCTCGATCACCGTGTTGGCGAGGAGCGTCGCTGCGATGTGGTCGAGCGCGGCCGCGTCGATCTCGCCCTCGAGCTCGATCACGAACCGCTTGCCCTGACGCACGCCGGCGACGCCGGCCACGCCGAGCCGCGTCAGCGCTGCGTGGACCGCCTGTCCCTGTGGATCCAGAATTTCCGGCTTGAGCATGACGTCGACGACGACGCGAGCCACGGGCTCTCCCGAGAGTCGAAAGCGGGCGATCGATGCTGGGCGACACGTCGAGTCTACCGACGCAACCACGTGCTTTCGTCGGCCACTGACCTGACGCTACCGTCAAGTTCGTGGACAAGGCCCGCTACGACCTGACGATGGGCTTGGTGCTGCGCAACCTCACGCGCGGACATCGGGTGCTGCACCGCATCTCGGGCGGGCGGCTGGGCCGGCACTTCCCCGGGGGCCAGCAGATCGTGTGGGTCACCACGTTGGGCCGGCGCAGCGGGGAATGGCGCACGACGCCGCTCCTGGCCGTGCGCGACCCCGCGGGAGATGCCGAGAGCGAAGAAGAGGTCTGGGTCGTGGCGGGGTCGAATGCCGGCCAGGCGAAGGTGCCGGGGTGGGTGTTCAACGTGCGGGCGCAGGCCGTCGGGTGGGTGCGCGTGGGGGAGCAGGTGCGCGCCTGTCGGTTCGCCGAGGCCACCGGTGCTGACCGGGACCGGCTCTACGCCGCGCTGACGCAGGACTGGCGCTGGTTCGCCGGCTACGAACGCCGGGCCGGCCGCTACATCCCCGTCTTCCGCCTCCTCGCCTCACCGCCACCCAGTTGATCTTGGACTTCAGGTGTCAGTCGATCTTGAAAGCCCGACCTCTACTCCTTGATCAACTTCACCGGCAGGGTCAGGAGGTCGACGGTGGGAACGCCTGCCACGCGGTCCACGCGCTGGTCACCATGTCTGCCAGGTCGCGGGTGGCCGTCCATCCGAGCTCAGCGCCGATCTTGTCCGCTGACGCGACGAGCCGCGCAGGGTCGCCGGGACGCCGCTCGACCACGTCGTACCGGAAGTCGAGGCCGGTCGCGGCGCGCACAGCGTCCATGACTTCCTTGACGGACACACCCTCACCGCGTCCGACGTTGTAGACGACCGACGCGGGTCCGCTCTCGAGTCGGTCGACGGCGGCGACATGTGCCTCGGCGAGATCCGTCACGTGGATGTAGTCGCGGATGCAGGAGCCATCCGGGGTCGGGTAGTCGCCACCGAAGACCTGCGGGCTCTGGCCGTTGCTCAGCGCGCGGAACACCATCGGGATCAAGTTGAAGACGCCGGAATCACCCAGCTCCGGTGTCCCGGCTCCGGCGACGTTGAAGTACCGCAACGAGACCCAGTCGAGGCTCTCCGCCAGCGCGAGATCGTGCATGAGCCACTCGCCGATCAGCTTCGTCTCGCCGTACGGGTTGATGGGGCGGCAGTGGTAGTCCTCGGTGAGCGCGACGTCGGTGTCCGGCAGGCCGAAGGTCGCAGCCGAGGAGGAGTAGACGATCTTGGTGACGTTCGCGTCGTCCATGGCCTCGAGCAACGTCAGCAGGCCGTCGACGTTCTGCCGGTAGTAGTACAACGGCCGCTCGACCGACTCCCCGACAGCCTTCTTCGCGGCCATGTGGACGATGCCGCTGACCTCGTGCTTCTTCAACGCCGTCGCCACCGCGTCGCGGTCGTCGACCGAGGCGATCACCAAGGGAACGTCATCGGGCAGCTTGCGACGCTCACCAGTCGACAGGTCGTCGAGCACGACCACGGACTTGCCCTCGGATCGCAGCGCGTGAACGATGTGCGCCCCGATGTAGCCGGCTCCGCCGGTGACCAGCCATGTCATGCGGGCAGCGTACTTGCGATGGTTGTGGTCAGGCCTGGTAGTCGCGGTAGTCGTACCCGTTCATCCGATCGGGAACGAGCCGGAAGTAGGCCGTGCCTTCTGGATCCGGCTCGGTCGGTTCGCGGTGCTCGTAGCGTTGCACGATGCGCCGATAGAGACCGGCGAGGTCGTCGACGCCGGCGTGCAGCTCCTCCACGGTGCCGCGCACCGACACGTAGCGAGCGTGCTCGCCCTCTTCCAACACCACTGCGGCCACGTTCGGTTGTCGCCGCACGTTGCGTGCCTTGACACTGTCGTCATCGGAGGTGAACACCAGGCCACGGTCGTCGGAGACGAACCAGACAGGCGCCACGGCCGCCTTGTCCGGACCACTCAAGGTGGCGACGACGAGGAAGCCGACCGCGGCGTCGTCGAAGAGGTCGTCGTAACCCTCAGGAATCTGCACGGCGTCACTGTGCCGCAGTCGCGTCGTCGGCCGTCAGCCGCCCCCTGGTTGTTGATCAAGGAGTAGATGTCGGGTTTTCATGATCAACTTGCACATGAGGTCCAAGACCAACTTGGGTTTCGGCTCAGGCGAAGCGGCGTCCGGTCAGGCGCTCGAAGGCCTCGATGTACTTGGCGCGGGTCGCCGCCACCACGTCGTCGGGCAGTGGCGGCGGCGGCGCTCCGGAGCTCCGGTCCCATCCAGACGCCGGCGACGTCAGCCAGTCGCGCACGAACTGCTTGTCATAGCTGGGTTGGGCATGTCCCGGTTCCCAGGCATCGGCTGGCCAGAACCGCGACGAGTCCGGCGTCAGAACCTCGTCGGCCAGGACGATCCGCCCGGTCACCGGGTCTCGTCCGAACTCGAGCTTGGTGTCGGCAAGGACGATTCCCCGGTCGCGCGCGATCTGCTCGGCACGCTCGTACACGCTCAACGTCAGGTCGCGCAACGCCTCGGCGTCATGCAGTCCGACGGTGCGCGCGACCGCCGCGAAGTCGACGTTCTCGTCGTGCTTGCCGAGCGCCGCCTTGGTGGCTGGGGTGAAGATCGGGCTGGGCAGTCGCGAGCCGTCGACCAGCCCTGGCGGAAGAACAACGCCGCACACCGCGCCTGCCCGTTGGTAGTCGGTGAGCCCTGAACCTGTGAGATAGCCGCGCGCGACGCACTCCACCGGGAACATCTGCAGCGGTCGGGTGATCATCGCCCGCCCGGCGACGGCCTCCGGGACCTCCGTGGACAGCACATGATTGGGCACCAGGTCGGCCAGCTGCCCGAACCACCACAGCGACAGCTGGGTGAGGACCCGCCCCTTGTCCGGGATCGCGGTGGGCAGGATCCAGTCGTAGGCCGAGATCCGGTCGCTGGCCACGAAGAGCAGGCGCCCGTCGGGGTATCGGTAGAGATCGCGCACCTTGCCCGAGTACACGTGCTCGAGCCCGGCCAGCAATGGAGCCGCCGGCGCCGTCACAGGATGTCCGCCGGCTGGTAGGCCGACGCCACCGGATCGCCTTGTGCGATCGCCGCGATCTGCGCCACGACACGCGCCACCTGAGACGTCGCTGCTCCAGTGAACTCGATCGGCTCGGCGACCAGAGAGCTGAGCTGATCCCGCGTCAGGCCCAACCGCTCATCGGCCGCGAGCCGGTCGAGCAAGTCGTTGCGATCGCTACCCTTCTCGCGCATCTCCAGGGCGACCGCGACTGCGTGCTCCTTGATCACTTCGTGGGCCGTCTCGCGACCGACGCCGTTCCGCACTGCGGCCATGAGCACTTTGGTGGTCGCCAGGAACGGAAGGTAGCGATCCAGCTCTCGCGCGATGACGGCGGGGAAGGCTCCGAACTCGTCGAGCACGGTCAGGAACGTCTCGAACAACCCGTCGATCGCGAAGAACGCAGAAGGCAGCGCAACCCGACGCACCACCGAGCACGACACGTCGCCTTCGTTCCATTGTGAGCCGGCCAGCTCACCCGTCATGGTCGCGTACCCGCGGAGGATGACGGCGAGACCATTGACCCGCTCGCACGACCGAGTGTTCATCTTGTGCGGCATCGCACTCGAGCCGACCTGGCCGGGTCGGAAGCCCTCGGTCACCAACTCGTTGCCGGCCATCAGACGGATCGTCATGGCCAGCGACGATGGTCCGGCTGCGAGCTGCACCAGCGCGCTCACGACGTCGTAGTCCAAGGACCGCGGGTACACCTGGCCGACGCTGGTGAGCACGTTGTCGAAGCCCAGATGCGTCGCAACGGCCCGCTCCAGCTCGGCCAGCTTGTTCGCGTCACCGTCGAGAAGGTCGAGCATGTCCTGGGCTGTGCCGACCGGACCCTTGATGCCGCGCAAGGGGTACCGCGCCATCAGCTCGTCGAGGCGTTCCAAGGCCACCAGCAGCTCCGTCGGCCGCCGACGCGAACCGTTTGCCCAATGTGGTCGCCTGCGCCGCGACGTTGTGCGACCGACCGGCCATCACGACGTCGTCGTAGCGCAGTGCGAGATTGCCAAGGCGTGCCAATGTCGCGACGGCCTTGCTCCGCACGATCTGCAACGACCTACGCACCTGCAGCTGCTCCACGTTCTCGGTCAGGTCGCGGCTCGTCATCCCCTTGTGCACGTGCTCTTGTCCAGCCAGGGCGCCGAACTCCTCGATCCGCGCCTTGACGTCGTGTCGAGTCACCCGCTCACGGCCGGCAATCGAGTCGAGGTCGACGTCGTCGATCACGGCTCGGTACGCCTCAACCACTCCGTCGGGCACGTCGACGCCAAGGGCCCGCTGCGCCTCCAAGACGGCGAGCCAGAGCTCGCGCTCGAGGCGCACCTTGTGCTCAGGTGACCACACGCCCGCCATGGCGCCGGAGGCGTACCGAGCGGCCAGGACGTCGGGGATCAGCGGGTTGGTCACCGCGTCATTCTTCCGTATCCAGTGGCCAGGGCACCGAGTCCCCGACGTCGAGGGCCTGCGAGCGACCGCGCACGATCGTGGTCGACGCTGCGCCCATCGCAGTGAGCCGGGGAACGTCGTCGACCTCGAACAGCACTCCGGACTGCTCCGGGATGCCGAGGACGGCGCACTGTGGCGGCACCTGGGCCAGCAGCCCGCTCGCCTCAGGCTCGCGGCTCAGCTCGTAGTGGGGCAGCACGAGCGCGGCAGGAACCACCTCGATCCCGGGAACCACCACACCGCCTCGGTCCGGGAGCAAGGTCCAGGCTGCCAGGCACATGGCGCCTGCGCTGGCCCCCATGACGATCGCGCCGTCGTCGATCAGGTCACGCACCACCAGTCCCAAGCGCGACTGTGTCAACGCGTCGAGCAACCGGGCGGGCGAGCCGCCGGGAAGCACGAGCAGGCCCGCCTCCGCGACGGTGGCGCAGGCAGCGTCGTCATCTTCTCTGGCGTCGGCGGCCACCAACACGGATGCGGCGCCGAGGCGTCCGAAGTAGCCGACGGCGTTGGCGCCGGTACGCCGGTACGCGCTGCCCGGAGGCGAGGCAAGCGGAGCGATCACGACCGGACCTGGTCGGGCCAGCTTGAGCAGCTGAGAGTCCATCTCCTGGGTCAGGCGCCCGAACTCGGCACCACCTTGCAGACAGACGCGTGGCACCACGTCGTTACCAACCCTTCCGGACGTCGGCTCAGGGATCAGCCGGGGTCTCGTCGTCGGCATCGCTGGCTGCCGTAGCCGCGATGTCCTTGCGGTGGTGCGATCCCACGACCGCGACGCGGTCCACCGCGTCGTAGGCGCGAGTGCGGGCCTCCGTCAACGTCGGTCCGGTCGCCGTCACCGACAACACCCGCCCGCCCGACGTCCGCACGACACCGTGCGCGTCCACGGTGGTGCCGGCGTGGAGCACATGGACGCCCGGCACGTCGTTGGCGTCGACGATGCCGTCCACGGCATCACCGACCCGCGGCGACACCGGGTATCCGTTCGCCGCGATGACGACCGTCACGGCCGCATCGTCAGACCACTCCAGCGGTCCGACGTCGGCCAGCTCGCCACGAGCGGCGGCGGCAAGGACTCCGGCGAGGGGGGTCTGCAGCCGAGCCAGCACCACCTGAGTCTCGGGGTCTCCGAACCGCGCGTTGAACTCGATGACCTGCAGTCCGTCCTTGGTCAACGCCAAGCCCACGTACAGCAGGCCGACGAAGGGCGTTCCGTTGGCGCTCAGGGCATCGACCACCGGCTGCGCGATGCGGTCGACCACCTCGTCCACCAGACCCGGCGGCGCCCACGGGAGCGGTGAGTAGGCGCCCATTCCGCCGGTGTTCGGGCCGGTGTCGTGGTCACCGGCGCGCTTGAAGTCCTGGGCGGGTGCCAGCGGCACCACCGTGGTGCCGTCGGTGATGCAGAAGAGCGAGATCTCCGGGCCGTCCAGGAACTCCTCGATCACCACCCGACCCGAGCGTGCGGCATGGGCCCGCGCAACGGCCGGATCGTCGGTGACCACGACCCCCTTGCCGGCAGCCAGCCCGTCGTCCTTGACCACGTACGGCGGCCCATAGGCGTCGAGGGCGGCAGCCACTTCCTCGGCGGTGGTGCAGGTGCGGGAGTGAGCTGTGGGGACTCCGGCTTGCGTCATGACCTGCTTGGCAAACGCCTTGGACCCCTCGAGCTGGGCCGCCGCCTGGGACGGCCCGAAGCAGACGACGCCAGCTGCCCTCACGGCGTCGGCGGCGCCGGCCACCAACGGTCCTTCGGGACCGATCACGACCAGGTCGGCGCCCAGCCGCTGCGCCAGAGCAGCCACGGCCTGCGGGTCGCCAGCGTCCAAGGGCTCGTTGATGGCGACGTCCGCCGTGCCGGCGTTTCCTGGCGCGCACCACAAGGCCTCGACCGATGGGTCACGTCGCAGCGCAACGCACAGGGCGTGTTCTCGAGCCCCTGCGCCGACGACGAGGACATCCATGTCGAACGAGGCTACTGCGGTCAGCCTTGGTAGTACTGGGCCAGCACCCCGAATGCCTCATCCAGGATGCCGATCCCCTCCTTCGCCTCGGCGTCGCTGACCGTGCAGGGCGGCACGACGTGCAACCGGTTGTAGTTGGTGAACGGCATGAGCCCACGTGACTTGCACGCGGCGACCAGCTCGGCCATCGGTTGGTTGGCTGCCCCGGCAGCGTTGTACGGCACCAACATCTCGCGCGTCTCGCGGTCGCGGACGAGGTCGAGCGCCCAGAAGACGCCCATGCCACGCACCTCGCCGATCACGGGATGCCGTTGGGCTAGCTCGCGAAGGCCTGGCCCGATCACCTCTTCGCCGACCCGCTTGGCGTTCTCGACGATGCCCTCCTCTCGCATCGCCGTGATCGTGGCCACGATGGAGGCGGCGGCGAGAGGGTGACCGCTGTACGTCAGCCCGCCGGGGAACACGCGTTCGTCGAACGTGGCAGCGATCTCGTCACTGATGATCACGCCCCCGACCGGCACGTAGCCGGAGTTGACGCCCTTGGCGAACGTGATCAGGTCGGGAGTGACGCCGAAGTGCTCGTAGGCGAACCAGTCACCCGTGCGGCCGAAGCCGCACATGACCTCGTCGGCGATGTAGATGATCCCGAAGCGGTCGCAGAGCTCACGCACCCCGGCCAGATAGTGCGCCGGCGGGATCAGTACTCCGGCCGTGCCGACGACGGTCTCCAGCACGAGCGCAGCGATGGTCTGTGGCCCTTCGAAGAGGATCACCTGCTCGAGGTGTTCCAGCGCGCGGTCGGCTTCTTGCTCGTCACTCGTGGACCAGAATGGCGAGCGATATGGGTACGGGCCGAAGAAGTGCACGATGCCGGCCACGCCGTTCTCGTTCGGCCAACGTCGCGGGTCGCCGGTGAGTGTCACGGCGGTCGTGGTGTTGCCGTGGTAGCTGCGATAGGCCGACAGCACCTTGTGACGACCCGTGTGCAACCGGGCCATCCGAACGGCGTTCTCGTTGGCGTCAGCCCCACCGTTGGTGAAGAACACCTTGGAATGCCCGGCCGGCGCCACGCTCGCAATCAGCGCGGCGGCCTCGCTGCGGACGTCGTTCGCGTGCTGCGGCGCGACCGTCACCAGGCGGCCTGCCTGCTCCTGGATCGCAGCGATCACCTTGGGGTGCTGGTGACCGATGTTGACATTGACCAACTGCGAGGAGAAGTCGAGGTAGCGATTGCCCTCGTAGTCCCAGAAGTAGCAGCCCTCGGCGCTCGCGATGGGCAGCGGCGAGATCAGCTTCTGGGCTGACCAGGAGTGGAAGACATGGGCGCGGTCGAGGTCGAAGACTTCCTCGCCGCGAGCAGGATCAGGCGTCTGGGCGGTCATGGCGTCAGCCTAGGAACCCCGAGCCCCACGCGAAACCCTCAGCGCCTCCGCCCGCTTCCCTCCCCCCGATCGGAAGCATCGAATCGTTGCTTCCGAAAGAGTGGAGGTTCTGACTCGTTGTCCAGCCGGAGTGGAGGTTTTCACCCGTTCACCAGGAGCGAACTACGACATTTCGGGCGTGGGTTCCGCCAGGCGTCTAGGGAAGGAGCCGACGTCGCTGGATGGTCGCGTCGCGACCGGGTCCCACCCCGACGGCCGACATCGGTGCCCCCGACATGTCCTCCAACGCGGTGACGTAGGCCTGCGCGGCAGCCGGAAGGTCGCCGAACTCACGCACTCCCGACAGGTCCTCCTGCCACCCGGGCAGGAACTCGTACACCGGCTGGGCGTGGTGGAAGTCGGTCTGCGTCATCGGCATCTCGTCGTGACGCACGCCGTCGACCTCGTAGGCCACGCAGACCGGGATCTGCTCCCACCCCGTCAACACGTCGAGCTTGGTCAGCACGAAGTCCGTGACCCCGTTGACGCGGGCCGCATAGCGGGCCACGACAGCGTCGTACCAGCCGCAGCGGCGCGGTCTGCCGGTAGTGGTCCCGAACTCGTGACCCACTTCGCGCAGTCGCTGTCCGTCGTCATCGAGAAGCTCGGTCGGGAACGGGCCCTCGCCGACTCGCGTGACATACGCCTTCGCGATCGCGATGACCCGCTCCACGCGAGTCGGCGCGATCCCAGCACCGGTACAGGCGCCACCTGCTGTCGCGTTGGAAGACGTCACGAACGGGTACGTGCCGTGGTCCACGTCGAGCAAGGTTGCTTGACCGCCCTCGAGCAGGACGGTCTCGCCACGGCTCAGCGCCGTCTCGAGCAACAGACTCGTGTCGGCAACCATCGGACGGAGCCGATCGACGTGGCTCAGCAACTCCTCGACCACTTCGTCGACGCTGATCGCGCGCCGGTTGTAGACCTTGACGAGCAGGTGGTTCTTCTGGTCCAGCGCGCCCTCGACCTTCTGGCGCAGGATCTTCTCGTCGAACACGTCCTGCACCCGGATCCCGATCCGGTTCATCTTGTCCGCATAGGTGGGGCCGATGCCGCGGCCGGTCGTACCGATCTTGCGACTGCCGAGGAACCGCTCGACCACCCGGTCGACCGTACGGTTGTAGGGCGCTATCAGGTGCGCGTTGGCGCTGACCACGAGTCGCGAGACGTCAACCCCTCGCGCAAGGAGCCCGTCGATCTCGGTGAAGAGGACGCCGAGGTCGATCACGACGCCGTTGCCGATGACCGGTACGACCCCGGGAGTCAGGATGCCGCTGGGCAGCAGGTGCAGGGCGTACTTCTGCGGACCGTCCGGGGTCGGGATGACGACCGTGTGCCCGGCGTTGTTGCCACCGTTGAACTTGACGACGTAGTCGACCTCACTGCCGAGCAGATCGGTCGCCTTGCCCTTGCCCTCATCGCCCCACTGGGCGCCCACCAGCACGATCGCGGGCATGCGGCACTCCCTCGAAAAATTTGCGGGATTACCGCCGAAGGGTACCGGAGTCGCCTTCAGGCGCCGAGCGCCTCGGCCGCCTCGGGGCTGGACTCGCGCAGGAAGACCGAGCAGCGCACCGCCTCGTCGTCCTCCTGGATCGCCGTGGCCGCGACGCGCAGCGCATTCAGGGCGCGCAGAAAGCCGCGGTTCGGCTCGTGGTCCCACGGGATCGGACCATGGCCCTTCCAGCCGGCGCGACGCAGCGAGTCCAGGCCACGGTGGTACCCGGTTCTCGCGTAGGCGTACGACGCGACGGCGTCGCCCGTGGCGTCCGGGAACGCCTCCTCCGCCAGGATCGCCCACGCCAGGCTGTAGGTGGGGTGTGCGGCTGCCACCTCCCGGGCCGGCACCCCGTCGCGCAACAAGGCCGTTGCGCTCTCGTTGTCGGGGAGGTAGGTGGGCGGCGGTCCGCCGAGCAGGTTCTGATCGATCGTCACCCCGCCATCATCCCCGATTGGCTCTGACCGTGAGTCTTGGGAGCAACTGCAGTGCCACAGACTCACGGTCAGAGCCAATCGGCATCATCAACAGGGCTCCGTCGTCGTCCCCTGACGGGCCGCTCGGCGGATCGCGCCAGCTACCGCCGGGCGACAGTGACGCCGTGTGGAAGACACTGACGCTGCCCGAAACTGTCCTGCAACTTCTCTCGCCCGGTGCAGGGCTGAGCCGACGGCAACTCATCGAGGCGGGCGCCGCGGACGTGCACATCGCGCGGCTTGTCCGTACCGGGCGCCTACTCCGCCTCGGGCGGGGCCGCTACGCAGTAGCTGGAGACATGCGCGACGTCAACACTCACGTCGCCCAGCTGCTTGCCTTGCAGCAGAAGTTCCCCGACGTCGTCGTCGCGGGCCGTAGCGCTGCACTGGTGCATGACCTCCCCGTGTGGAAGTTCCCTCCGGCGCCGGAGCTGATCCGGCACCCAGATCGCGGCCGCCCAGGCGGCGTCCGACTGCTGCGGACCTGCGCTGTCGAGATCGAGGTCGACGTGCTCGACGGCCTGCGGGTCACGACGATGGAGCGGACCGCCTCGGACGTGGCGTTGTCGTGGCCCACTCCCACCGCCCTCGTGACGGTTGACGCCGTCTTGCGCCGAGGAGTCTCGCGCAGCGTCATCACCAAGACGCTGCAGGCCAGGGGACCGATCCGCGGAGTCCGTCGTGCTCGGGCGACGCTCGGTCTGGCAACCGAACGAAGCGAGTCGCCGTTGGAGTCGTACTCGCGGGGTGAACTGGTCGGTCACGGGATCCCGCGCCCCTGGGTGAATCCGTGGCTGCGACTCCCCGCGGGGTGGGTCCGGGTCGACAACTATTGGCCGGAGCTGGGCATCGTCGGTGAGGCCGACGGTTCGGTGAAGTACCGCGATGCCGAGCCGCAGGCGTCTCCAACGGCGCCCGTCCTGTGGGCCGAGAAGCTGCGTCAGGAGGCGATCGAGAACGTCGGTCTGCTAGTCGTGCGCTGGACGGCGGATGAGATCACCCGTCGCAGCGTCGAGGTGGTTGCCCGGTTCGAGCGACTGGCCCGGCGCCGCGACAGCGCCCCCTGGCGACCACCGCCGTCGCTGGAGGTGGCCCGCGATTCGCCGCCGATTGGCTGAACCCGTGAGTCTTGGGAGCAACTGCAGTGCCACAGACTCACGGTCAGAGCCAATCGGCGTATGGAGGGGGACCGCGGCGGCTACCAACCGGTTCGCAGCACCCGCTCGAGCGTGTCGACGAAGAAGTCGGCACTGGCCAGAGTGATGCACAGCGGAGGCTTGACCTTGAGCACGTTGAGGTGGTCCGACGTGGGCTGAACCACGACCCCGAGCTCCAGCATCCGTTCGCAGATCGCCGCGCACTCCTGGGTCGCCGGCTCGAGGGTGAGACGGTCGCGCACGAGCTCCACGCCGAGGTACAGCCCAAGACCGTGCACCGCTCCGACGATCGGGTAGCGCTGCATGAGCGCGAGCAGCCGGCCATGCAGGTGATCTCCGACGTCGCGCGCATTCTCCTGGAGCCCCTCGGACTCGATCACCTCGAGCACCGTCAGGCCGACTCGCGCGCTCACCGGACTGCCACCGACGGAGGAGAAGAACGACCCTTGCGACGAGAACGCGTCGGCGATGGCGCGCGTGGTGATGACGGCGCCGACAGCCATGCCGTTGCCGGCCGGCTTCGCGACTGTGACGATGTCGGGGACGACCTCTTGCTGCTCGAACGCCCAGAAGTAGTGGCCCGTTCGGCCGTATCCGACCTGCACCTCATCGGCGACACACAGTCCGCCGACAGCGCGCACGAGCCCGTAGACGCGGCGCAGGTAGCCGTCGGGCAACAGCACCCCACCGGCGTTGCCGTACAACGACTCGGCGACGAAAGCCGCAACGCCGCCGCCGGTCGCCTCCACCTCGCCCAGCGCGCGTTCGACATCGTCGGCATAGCGCTGCGCGGCGTCGTCGCCGCGGTGCTCGCCCCGGTAGGTGTTGGGCGACTCCACGGTGTGCACCCACGATGGCCGTGTCTGCAGTGCCGTTGGGTTGTCCGCGAGCGACGTCGAGATGGCATCCGTTCCAAGGGTCCAGCCGTGATAGGCGCTGCGAACGGCAACGACGTGATCGTGACCGGTCGCGGCACGCGCGACGCGTAGCGACAGGTCGACCGCCTCGCTGCCGGTGTTGACGAGCAGGACGGTGTCGAGCGGATCAGGGAGTCGTGACGCCAGCCGTTCCGAGAAGGCGACGATCGCTTCGTAGTTGAACCGAGAGTTCGTGTTCAACATCTGCAGCTGGTGTGACACGGCGTTGGTGACGGCCGGGTGGGAGTGGCCGAGCACCGCGACGTTGTTGACCACGTCCAGGTAAGCGCGCCCGTCGGTATCGAACAGGTGATGACGCCAGCCGCGCTCCACCTCGGGCGGATGCTCGTAGTAGTGCTCTTGCACCCCCGCGACGACACGGCTGCGGCGCCTCAGCAGGGCGGCGGGGTCGCGGTGCTGCGACGCGGGCAGTCCGAGGGCAGTCCCGGGATCGGGGCACAGACGTAACCAGCCCGGTGCCAGCGACGGCACGCACGAGTGCGGCGCATCGACCGGCTCGGTCAGCACCTGGACGTGGACGTGGGCCGGCAGTGACGCGACCGGCGGCATGACGGTGCCGACGGGAGTGCCCGCTGCCACCCGTCCCAGCCCGATCGCAGACGCCACGCCATCGAGGCGCAGCCAGGCATCCTCGGTACGAATGGTGACCGGGTCGAGCTCGACGACCTCACCCGCGACGGGGGCCAGGACGTCGACCCCGACCGGAGCGAACACGTCCACGCCGAGATGAACGCTCGCCGGCTCTCGGGGGTCGTCCTCGACGCCGTCGATCAGTCGCGCTTCGGCATGAGCGGTCGCAGCCAACCCATCTGGCCCGGCGACGCCCACGGCTTCGGCGATGGCGGCGGGGTGCTGCCACTCACCAGGTCCGAAGCGTTCGGAGGTCACCGACAGGTCGACCAACGTCAGCTCTGCATGACCTACCACCAGGGGACCCCAGCGACGTTGCGTCAGCGATGTGGCTGCGCGCGACGGGCCGAGCCCAACCGCTGCCCGGATGCACTCCCGGGCCAACGGAGGCGACACCGACGCCACAGCGTGCAGGTTGGCGCGATCCATCTCCAGGGACATCCGCGCATAGTCGCTGTGCGGGTCGAGCTCCACCTGCTGCTCGCTGCTCACCTGGCACACCGCCGCTCGAGCCAACACCAGCGGCCACACCGCATCGATCTCCTCGGGAGTGAGCGGCAGGGTGTCGTGGTACCCGCGCACGAGCTCCGTGGCCAGCTGCAGTGGGCGCTCGAGGTCGTGGAACACCAGGCCCACGATCGCCGTCGCGACGTCGGAGGCGATCCAGGTACGCGACATGTCGCCGAAGTCGATCAGACCCGTGGGCATCGGACGACCAGCGCCATCCAGCTGCGCAACGACGTTCACATCTGTGACGTCCGCATGCACCACCTGGGTGCGCAGCGACGGGATCAACGGGTCCAGCACCAGACGCGCCTGCTGACTCGCTTCCTGGATGAGGGCCCGCTCGTCGCGATCGGCGACGTGCGGGAGCAAAGCGTCGATCACGTCGAAGGCGAAGCGGGTGTCCCACTGCAGCAGCCGCTCGATCCCAGGGTGGTCGAAACCCTCGAGCGCAACAGCTGCCTGCGCAGCGAGCTCCCCCTGACGTCGGACGACGGCAGGCGCCAGGTAGTCGAAGTCGGCCAACGGTCGTCCTTCGACGAACGTCACCAGTCGCACGTCGTGCACCCTCTCGTCGTGCGACCACCGAGGGATCAGCTCACCGTCGACTCCGGCGATCGGCACGGGAACGTCGAAGGTGCACTCGCCCGCAGCCAGGTGCTGCATCGCGGCGTTCTGTGCCTCCAGCCCGGTGCGTGGGAATCCGGGGTTGGACACCTTGAGCACATACCGGGCCAACTCGGAGTCGACCCGCCAGTTCTGGTCCTGGTGGCTCCCCAACGAGGTGAGCCGTCCGTCGCGCCCGAACAAGGTCTGAAGCAGGACCAAGGCGGCGGCGTCGTCGAGCGCCGGGCTCGGCAGGGCATGCCCATCGAAGGGGTTGACCAGCTCGCCCGTGGACACGGCGACCGTCAGCTGATTCGGGTGCCCTGACTGCGCAGGTCCTCGCACGCATGCGTGACGCGCGCCGCCATCCCTGCTTCGGCTTCCTTGCCGTAGGCGCGCGGGTCGTACTGCTTCTTGTTGCCCACCTCGCCGTCGATCTTCAGCACTCCGTCGTAGTGCGACAGCATCCACGCCGCGATCGGGCGAGTAAACGCGTACTGGGTGTCGGTGTCCACGTTCATCTTGACCACGCCGTAGTCGAGCGTGGAACGGATCTCCTCCAACGACGAACCCGATCCGCCGTGGAACACCAGGTCGAACGGCTTCGCTTTGCCGTACTTGGCCCCCACGGCCTCCTGGATCTGGCGCAAGATGTCGGGCTTCAGGACAACGTTCCCCGGTTTGTAGACGCCGTGCACGTTGCCAAAGGTCGCCGCGAGCAGGTAGCGCCCGCGTTCCCCGAGTCCGAGGCGGGCGGCCGTCTCCAGCGCATCCTCCGGAGTCGAGTACAGCTTCGCGTCGTGCTTGGCCTCGATCCCGTCCTCCTCGCCACCGACGACGCCGATCTCCATCTCCATGACCGTGCGGGCCTTGACCGACGCGTCCAGCAACCGCTCGGCGATGTCGAGGTTCTCCACGAGCGACACGGCCGACCCATCCCACATGTGCGACTGGAACAGCGGCTCGTCACCTGCCGCCACGCGCTGCGCCGACAGCTCGATCAGCGGTTCCATGAACCCGGGCAGCTTGTCCTTGGGGCAGTGGTCGGTGTGCAAGGCGATGTTGATCGGGTACTTCGCGGCCACCACGTGGGCGAACTCGGCCAGCGCTGCGGCCCCGGTCACCATGTCCTTGATCGGCTGTCCCGACGCATACTCCGCGCCGCCCCAGGACACCTGCACGATGCCGTCGCTCTCGGCGTCGGCGAACCCGCGCAGGGCAGCGTTGAGCGACTGCGACGACGAGACGTTGATCGCGGGGTAGGCGAATGCTCCCGCCTTCGCGCGGTCGAGCATGTCGGCATACACCTCAGGGGAGGCGATCGGCATCGCAGTTCTCCTTGCCGCGTCGTCGGTTCGGTCTCAGCGGCATCCTCCCACCGCGGCGCCTGGGGCGGGAGGGCGCGGTTGGATCAGCCGGCGTGCTGGCCGAAGTCGTGGCGTCGAACCCACGCGTGCATGGCGATGGCGGCTGCGGCACCGGCGTTGATCGAGCGGGTGCTGCCGTACTGGGCGATGGACAACGTGGCGCCGCACGCATCCCGCGCCGGATCGCTCAGCCCTGGCCCTTCCTGGCCGAACAGGAGCAGGGCCGGACTGGGGAGGTCGAACGTCTCCAGCGGCTGCGCCCCCGGAAGGTTGTCGATCCCCAGCATGGGCACGCCGGTCCCAGCGGCCCAGCTCGCCAGCTCCTCGACGCTGCCGTGGTGGACCAGGTGCAGGTAGCGATCGGTGACCATCGCTCCGCGTCTGTTCCAACGGCGACGACCGACGAGGTGGACAGAGGCGACGTTGAACGCGTTCGCCGTGCGGATGACCGACCCGATGTTGAAATCGTGTGCCCAGTTCTCGACGGCGACATGAAGCGGGCGGCGACGGCGATCGAGGTCGTCGACGATCGCGGCTACCGTCCAGTACCGGTACCGGTCCACGACGTTTCGGGCGTCACCGTCGGCCAGCAGGTCGGCGTCGAGAGCCGGGTCATCGGGCCACGGAAGCGGGTGCGGACCTACCCCGACGGGGTTCCGACTCGCCGGTCGCTCAACGGACACCGGCCAACCTTATGAGTCTTCACAGGTTCGCCCCCTACCCTGACCGCCATGCCGATCAGCGTGGCCGGGCTCCTTGACCCGCAATCGACGCTTCACTCACTTGGCCCATGGGCGTTGCTGGCCATCCTCGGCATCGTCTTCGCCGAGTGCGGCTTGCTGTTCGGCTTCTTCCTGCCTGGCGACTCGCTGCTCTTCACCGCCGGTCTGTTGGTGGCATCGGGCTTCATCGCCACGCCCATCGCCGTGGTGGTCCTGGCGATCTGTTGTGCTGCCATCGCGGGAAACCTGGTGGGCTACTGGATCGGCCGCAAGGCCGGTCCGAGCGTCTTCCGGCGTCCCGACTCGAAGTACTTCCGCAAGGAGTACGTCGACCGCACCCACCACTTCTTCGAACGCTTCGGCGGCCGCGCCATCGTCTTGGCGCGCTTCGTCCCCATCGTGCGCACGTTCATCACGGTCATGGCGGGCGTCGCGCGCATGGACTTTCGCAAGTACACCGTCTACTCGGTGATCGGGGGCCTGCTCTGGGGCATCACGATCACCCTGTTGGGCTACTACCTCGGCAACATCGCCTTCATCCGCGCCCACATCGAGCTGATCGTCGTCGGCATGGTCGTGCTGTCGGTCATCCCGATCGTCATCGAACTACGGCGGAACCGGACCCCGGAACCGAAGACCTAGAACTCCACCTTGGGCACCGCGCGCACCTCGGGGTCGTCCGCCTCGAAGTACTCGGCCTCCTTGAAGTGGAAGGTGCCGGCGATGACGTTCGAGGGGAATGACTGGATGCTGGTGTTGAAAGCCCGCACGTTGGCGTTGTAGAAGCGCCGGGAAGCAGCGATGCGGTCTTCGGTCTCGGACAGCGAGCGCTGCAGCTCCAGGAAGTTCTGGTTTGCCTTCAAGTCCGGGTACTGCTCGGCGACCGCGAACAACTGGCGCAGCGCACCGGTCAGCATGTTCTCGTTGGCTGCCTGGCCGGCGATGGACTGGCCCGGCGTCGTCGCCGCAGCTCGCGCGTTGGTGACGGCCTCGAACGTGCCACGCTCATGAGCCGCGTAGCCCTTGACCGTCTCGACCAGGTTGGGGATCAGGTCGTGGCGTCGGTTCAGCTCGACGTCGACCTGGCGCCACGACTCCTGCACCACGTTGCGCTGCCGGACCAACCGGTTGTACGCGACGATCGTCCAGATGACGAGCACCACGAGGATCGCGAGGACCACCCACAAGACCCACATGACAGGCAACTCCCGCGTTCGGCGTCAGGTCTCCTCGATGGTACCGGGCTGCCGCTCAGTCCAGCGCTAGGTCGGCCAGCGAATAGGCACTGCGGTAGGGCAGCCCGGCCGCCTCGACGGTGGGGGCCGCACCGCGTTCAACGATCACCGCAACCGCCACGACCTCGGCGCCGGCCTCGCGCAGCGCCGCCACCGCGGTGAGCACGCTCCCACCGGTGGTCGAGGTGTCCTCGACCGCGAGGACTCGGCGCCCAGCCACGTCAGGCCCCTCGATACGACGCTGCAGACCGTGCTGCTTCTCGCTCTTGCGCACCACGAAAGCATCGAGGTCGCGCCCGCGGGCGTGCGCGGCGTGCAACATCGCGGTCGCGACCGGGTCAGCGCCGAGGGTCAGCCCACCCACAGCGTCGAAATCCAGGTCGCTCGTCAGATCGAGCATCACCTCGCCGACCAATGGCGCCGCCGCCGCGTCGAGCGTGACGCGACGCAGATCGACGTAGTAGTCCGCTTCCTGCCCGGAGGAGAGGACGACCCGGCCGTGCACCACAGCCTTGTCCTGGATCTGCTGGAGCAGCGCGTCGCGGGCGGTCACGACACGCAAGGGTAACGACCGACCGGGCACGACGATGGTGTGGGAGGTTGGAGCCGGGAGGAGGCCACGTGAGCGTGATCGAAGTGCACGACGTGCACAAGACGTACCGGCGATGGCGCAAGCCGCCGAAGACGGCACTCGACGGCTTGGACCTGGTCGTGCCCGCCGGAGGCGTACACGGTTTCCTCGGGCCCAACGGGTCCGGCAAGACCACCATGCTGCGTTGTCTGCTCGCGCTGGGGCGAGCCGACTCCGGACAGCTGAGCATCTTCGGACAGCCTGTGCCTCACCGACTTCCAGCCGTGATCGGCGACATCGGTGCGCTGCTCGAGAGTCCGGCGTTCTTCCCGAACTTCTCCGGCCGCCTCAACCTCACCTTGCTCTCGCGCACCCAGAAGCTGCCGGCATCCCGCGTCGATGAGCTGCTCGACGTGGTCGGCCTCACCGACGCCGCGGGCGATCGCGTCAAGGGCTACTCCCTGGGCATGCGACAGCGGCTCGGCATCGCCGCAGCGATGCTGAAGCAGCCGAGCCTGTTGATCCTCGACGAGCCGAGCAACGGCTTGGACCCCGCCGGGATGAAGGAGGTCCGTGACCTGCTGCGTCGCCTCGGCGACTCCGGCACCACGGTCCTGCTCTCCTCCCATCTGCTGACCGAGGTGCAGCAGATCTGTGACGAGGTGTCGATCGTCACACGAGGCAGACTCGTCACGACCGGTCGGGTCGCCGACGTGCTGGCAGCGCACTCCACACATGCGTTCCGACTCGGCATCTCCGACGGCGCCGCGGCCGTGGCCGTCCTCAACCGAGCCGGCTTCACCGCCACCGATCAGGGGCAACAGGGCGTGCTGGTGGCGAACGTCGACGACGGCGCCGCGATCACCCGCGCCTTGGCCGAATCAGGTCAGTACGTGGCCTGGCTCATGCCAGAGACGGTCGACCTGGAACAGGTGTTCCTGCAGCTCACCGGCGACGGAGAGACGTCATGACCACCCCGCAGGCGCCGGCGAGCCCCGCCGCCCCCGAAACGCCCGCACCCCGTGGGGGCGGACCCCTGCTGGCACTCCTGGGATCCGAGGTCAGCCGCGTCTCGCACCGGCTCCTGTTCCGCATCCTCGCCGCGCTCTTCCTCGGCGGGATCCTCGTGGCGAGCGCGATTGCCTTCTTCGCCCACGCCAAGGGGGCGCAGACCGTCGTCTCTCTTGGTCCGGGCCAGTACCGGCAAGGGAAGCCGCCCTACATTGCCGCTGACCTCTTGGCGCCGGTTTCGCTGTCGGTGCTCGTCGGGCTGTCCCTCCTCGGCTTCGTCATGGGTGCCAGCGCGGGAGGAGCCGACTGGTCGTCACGCTCCATGGCACTACAGCTGCTGTGGGAGCCACGCCGGCTGCGGCTGCTGCTCATGAAGTGGCTGGGCGTCGTCATCGACGTCGTCCTGCTCGGCGTCGTCTCGTTGGCGTTCGCCCTGGCGCTGGCCAGTGTCACAGCGTCCCTTCGCGGCACCTGGCACGGCGTGGACTCCAGCGTCTGGCACGACGTCTGGAACTGGTCACTTCGCGGGTTCGTGCTCGCGGTGATCGCCGTGACTCTTGGCTACGCAATCTCGGTCCTGGTGCGCAATACCGGCGCCTCGCTCGGCGTCGCGTTCGTCTACTTCGCCATCGTCGAGAGCACCGTGAGCTTCGTTGCGGCCAAGTACGAGCCCTTCCGGATCCTGCTCGGCCCGAACATCGCCGCGTGGTTGAGCCCCGGCGGGGTCGACTTCCCCGGGGCAGAACACACCGCGCCGGACGGTTCAATCACCTCCCACATGGTTCACCTGTCCAGCCTGCACGGAGTCTGCGTGTTGGTGGGATATGTCCTGCTCATCGGTCTGCCGGCGATCTGGTCGTTCACCCGACGCGACGTGGCGTGACCGCCTTCGCCCTGCTGCACTCACCGCTCACGTCGCGCGCGGCCTGGGGACGGGTAGGCGAGGAACTGCTCTTCTGCGGAGCCGACGCCGTCATCGAAGTCGACGTCACGGACGACGACGGTCCGCCGTACGCACAGCGCTACGTCGCCAGCGCAGCGCGACAGATCAGCGAGCAGCTCGACGGCGTGACCACCCCGCGCACCCGGCCGCCCGTCGACGTCGATCCGATCGACCTGACCGACCAAGCCCTGATCCTGGTGGCCCACAGCGGCGCCGGCCCGTTGGTGGCGCAGGTAGCGTTCGCACGTCAGGCCGCCGGGCGGCCGGTGCGCGGTTACGTCTTCATCGACGCGGGTCTCCCGCGGCCGGCGAACGCCAAGAACCGACTCGACCTGATGGCGATCGAGGACCCGACGTTCGCAACGCAGCTGCGCGAGGCCTTGGCTGCCGGAGAGACCTTCCCCACCTGGTCGTCGAGCGACCTCGCCGAGGCGATCCCTGACGAATCCGCACGTGCTGCCCTCGTCGCGGGCCTGCGTCCTCGAGGCCTGGACTTCTTCACCGAGGAACTACCGCTGGCGCATGACTGGCCCGACGCACCGGTGAGCTACTTGCAGCTCAGCGACGCATACGCCCAGCCGGCCGCAACGGCTCGACATCGTGGTTGGAACGTCCTGCAGGTCGAGCTCGGACACTTTGGTCCGCTGGTTCAGCCGGACGTCGTGGGGCAGGCCGTCACCGAACTCACGCGTTAGGTCGTGCCTTCGCCGACCCACGCCGAGCTCGTCGGCGCAGTTGCTCGAGACGGGGCAAGGCAGCGCGCGGGACCAGATGCGCCGCGCCGGCCACCACCTTGTACTGAAGACTCGGGACGCTGACCGACTTGCCCTTGCGCAAGTCGCGCAGCGCCTGGGCCACGACGTCGTCGGCATCGAGCCACCACATCTCGCCGAGGCGCGGATCGATGCCTGCTCTCGCATGGAACTCGGTGTGCACGAAGCCGGGGCACAACGCCATCACCTGGACTCCGGTACCGGCCAACTCCTGCGCGAGACCCTGCGACAAGAAGACGACGTAGGCCTTGGCCGCGCTGTACGTACCGAATGGGAGGAAGCCGGCGACACTGGAGACGTTGACGATCTGTCCCTTGCCGCGACCGAGCATGCCGGGCAGCGCCGCGTGGCTGAGCCGCATGACTGCGCCCGCCAGAACGTCGAGCAACCGCTGTTCGTCGGCTAGGTCGGACTCCACGAAGGAGCGGTTCAAGGCAAACCCGGCGTTGTTGATGAGTACGTCGACGGGCTGATCCCGGTCGGACAGCCGCTGCTCGACCCGCTCGACGTCCGCCCGCACGCTCAAGTCGGCGGGCAACACGTGCGCCTCGATCCGGTAGCGCTGCCTAAGTTCGTTCCCCGTCTGCTCCAGACGCGCTGAGTCGCGCGACACGAGCACCAGGTCGTGTCCGCGAGACGCCAGCGCGTGGGCGAACGAGTACCCGATGCCGGCAGTCGCACCGGTGACCAGGGCCGTACTCACGGCCCTAGCCTGGCAGGTCCTCGCCGACGCCCTACCTTGGGCGGCATGCTGCCCCGCCCGTCGCCGCTGGTCCCGCACCTCCAGGGTCTCGGCACGACGATCTTCGCGCAGATGACCGCTTTGGCCGCGACGACCGACTCGGTGAACCTCGGACAGGGCTTTCCCGATGTCGACGGGCCACCGTCGATGGTCGAGGCAGCCGCGCGCGCTCTGCGCGAAGGACGCGGGAACCAGTACCCGCCCGGCCCCGGGGTGCCGGAGCTGCGTGGCGCGATCAGCGCACACGTGGAACGCACCTACGGACGCGCCGTCGACCCCGACCGCGAGGTGCTCGTGACCGCCGGCGCCACTGAGGCGATTGCCGCCGCGATGCTCGCCCTGGTCGACGACGGAGACGACGTCATCGCCCTCGAGCCGTTCTACGACTCCTACGTGGCGACGATCCGCATGGCTCGCGGACGCGCGGTTCCGGTGCGTCTGCACAGGCCGGACTTCGCTGTGACGGAACAGCTGCTTCGTGACGCAGTGACGTCTCGGACCAAGGTGCTGCTGCTGAACAACCCGCACAACCCGACCGGCGCAGTGCTGTCCGTGGACGAGCTGACGCTGATCGCGCAGGTGGCCGTCGAGCACGACCTGATCGTCGTGTCGGACGAGGTCTACGAACACCTGACCTTCGAGCAGGCCCACGTGCCTATCGCCACACTGCCGGGCATGGCGCAGCGCACGCTCACGATCTCCAGCGCCGGCAAGACGTTCTCGTTCACCGGCTGGAAGATCGGTTGGGTGACCGGTCCCGCAACCCTGGTGGACGCGGTTCGCACCACCAAGCAGTTCCTGACGTTCGTCAGCGGCGGACCGTTGCAGTACGCGGTGGCTCATGGGCTGGAGCACGAGATGGCCTGGGTCGAGCAGCACCGAACTCAGCTCGCAGTCCAGCGCGACCTGCTCAGCGACGGCCTGACCGAGCTCGGGCTCGCGGTGAACCCGTCCCACGGCACGTACTTCGTGACGACGGACGTCCGCAGCCTCGGCTGGTCAGACGGGGATTCGTTCTGCCGCGGTCTCCCCAACCGAGCCGGGGTCGTGGCCATCCCCTGCACCGGGTTCTACGCGGCGCAGGACGACGAGGCGCGCGCGATGGTCCGCTGGACGTTCGGCAAGTCTCACGCGACGCTGGAGCGAGCACTGGAACGTCTGCGAGGAACCGACCTCTCGGCCTGATCGAGATCGACCAACACCAGCAGGTCGCCCGGGCCCAACTTCGCGCGGGGGAAAGCGACGGCGCCCACGCTCAAGAGTCCGACGGCATCCGCGCGCACCAGGTGCGAACGTCCCGAACCGACCCTGAACCGATGCGGTCAGGCGGCCGGGCTGAGCACCAGGTGGTCGTCCGCGACGTCGACCCGCACGGCGGAGCCGTCGACCACCTCGCCGCTGATGATCAGCTTGGCCAGCCGGTCACCGATCGCGGACTGGATCAGGCGACGCAGCGGGCGGGCGCCGAAGGCGGGGTCGTAGCCCTCCCGCGCCAGCCAGGCGCGTGCCTGTTCGCTCACGTCGAGCTTGATACGACGCTCGGCCAGTCGCAGATCGAGGGCAGCCACCTGCAGGTCGACGATGTGGGCGAGGTCCTGCTCGCTGAGCGCCTCGAACATGACGGTGGCGTCGAGCCGGTTGAGGAACTCCGGCTTGAACGCCGAACCCACGATCGCCAGCACCGACTCGTGCTTCTGCTCAGTGCTGAGCGTGGGATCGACCAGGAACTGCGACCCGAGGTTCGACGTGAGGATCAAGATGGCGTTGGTGAAGTCGACGACGCGGCCCTGTCCATCGGTGAGCCGGCCGTCGTCGAGCACCTGGAGCAAGACATCGAAGACCTCCGGGTGTGCCTTCTCCACCTCGTCCAGGAGCACGACGCTGTAGGGACGTCGACGCACCGCCTCGGTGAGCTGACCCCCCTCTTCGTATCCGACGTAGCCGGGCGGGGCTCCCACCAGCCGTGCCACGGAGTGCTTCTCGCCGTACTCGCTCATGTCGATGCGCACCATGGCGTGCGGGTCGTCGAACAAGAAGTCGGCCAGTGCCTTCGCCAGCTCGGTCTTGCCGACGCCGGTGGGACCGAGGAACAGGAACGATCCGGTCGGGCGGTCTGGGTCGGAGATCCCGGCGCGAGCGCGACGCACCGCGTCGGACACGGCCTGCACCGCCGGTGCCTGACCGACCACGCGCCGGCCGAGCTCCTCCTCCATGCGCAGCAGCTTCGCGCTCTCGCCTTCGAGCATGCGGCCCGCAGGGATGCCGGTCCAGGCCGACACCACCTGGGCGATGTCGTCGGGCAGTACCTCCTCGCTCAGCATCGTGCCCTCGGCCTGCATCGCCGCCGTCGCCGCCTCGGCCTGTGCGAGACGTTGCTCGAGCGCGGGCAGAACGCCGTAGCGCAGCTCAGCGATCTGCCCCAGGTCGTTCGTGCGTTCGGCCCGCTCCATCGCAGTGCGCGCCGCGTCGATCTCCTCCTTCACGGTGGAGATCGACGTCAACGCCGACTTCTCGCGCTGCCACCGCGCCGTCAGCCCGGACAGCTGTTCGCGGAGGTCGGCGAGCTCCGCCTGCAACTTGGACAACCGCTGGGTGCTCGCCGGATCTTCTTCCTTGCTGAGCGCCAGCTCCTCGACTTCGAGCCGTCGGACCGCACGTTCGATCTCGTCGACCTCGACCGGACGACTGTCGATCTCCATGCGCAGGCGCGACGCGGCCTCGTCGACGAGGTCGATCGCCTTGTCGGGCAGGAAGCGTGAGGTGATGTAGCGGTCGGAGAGCACCGACGCTGCGACGAGTGCGGCATCAGTGATCCGGACGCCGTGGTGCACCTCGTAGCGCTCCTTGAGCCCACGCAGAATCCCAATGGTGTCCTCGACAGTCGGCTCACCGACGAACACCTGCTGGAAGCGACGCTCCAGAGCGGGGTCCTTCTCGACGTACTTGCGGAACTCATCCAGCGTCGTGGCGCCGATCATGCGCAGCTCTCCGCGGGCGAGCATCGGCTTGAGCATGTTGCTGGCGTCCATGCTCGAGTCACCCCCGGCGCCGGCTCCCACGACAGTGTGCATCTCGTCGATGAACGTGATCACGTGGCCCTCGTTGGCTTTGATCTCCTCGAGCACCGCCTTCAGGCGCTCCTCGAACTCGCCCCGGTACTTCGCTCCGGCGACCATGGCCGCCAGGTCGAGAGCGACGATGTCGCGCTCGCGCAGACTCTCGGGCACGTCGCCGGCGACGATGCGTTGCGCGAGGCCTTCGACGATCGCGGTCTTTCCGACACCGGGCTCACCGATGAGCACCGGGTTGTTCTTGGTGCGACGCGACAACACCTGGATGGTCCGCCGAATCTCCGCGTCCCTGCCGACGACGGGGTCGAGCCCACCGTCGCGGGCCCGCTGAGTGAGGTTGACGCCGTACTTCTCCAGGGCCTGGTAGGTGGACTCCGGATCCGGCGAGGTGACTCGCGCATGTCCGCGCACCTTCTGGAATGCCTCCAGCAGCGCGTCCGGCGTGGCGCCGACGCCACTCAGCACGTCGCGAGCCGGCGAGGCAACTGTGGCGAGGCCGACCAGCAGATGCTCGGTGGACACGTACTCGTCGCCGAGCTCCTGCGCGCGCTGACCGGCGATCTCGATCACCTGGTAGAGCGCCCGCGACAGGCTCGGCTGCGCGACAGTCGCTCCGGCCGCGCTCGGCAGCTGCGCGGCCGCGCCGTCGGCCGAGCGTTGCAGTGCGTCCGGGTCGACGCCGACCGCACTCAGCAGTGGTCGCGCGATGCCATCGGCCTGGGCGAGCAAGGCAGCGAGGAGGTGAACGGGTTCGACGCCCGGGTTGCCCAGCACGGTCGTGCGGCGTACGGCATCGCTGAGCGCTTCTTGGCTTCGGGTGGTGAGCTTGGTCTCCACGTCCTCAACTCCGGTTGACGGTATGTCGGTACTGGTGATCGGGGCTGTGCGGTCAGCCGAAGATCGTCGGGTTCCAGAGGGTCAGCTCGGTGGTCCGCGGACGCAGCACCGGAAGCAAGGGGTTGGGTCGGCCACTGGCCCGGCGGGCCGCCTGGTTGACCGCGCTGCGCACGGCCTCGAGCTCGAGACGCAGGTTGTTCGCTAGCTCGGCAAGGCGCACCACCTCGGCCTGCAGATCGAGGATCTGTCGGATTCCGACCAGCCCGATCCCCTCCTGGGACAACAGCTGGATCTGACGCAGGCGTTCGATGTCGTGACGCGAGTAACGACGACCACCGCCCGAGGTTCGCTGGGGAGACACCAGGCCGACACGGTCGTACTGCCGCAACGTCTGGGCATGCAGCCCCGTGATCTGCGCGACGACGGAGATGACGTACACCGGTGCGTCGTCCAGGTCGTCGCGGCGGTGTTCGAAGGCTGTCATCGGTTGCTCCTCACTCGTGCGCGGCAGCGGCGATCAGATCGGCGCGCGGGTCGTGGTCGCTGGTCGCGTCGGCGTAGGCCTGCAGAGCGTCCTTCGCAGACCCCTTCACCTTCTGGGGCACGGCGACGTCGACGGTGACGAGCAGGTCCCCCGTGCCGCCCTTGGCGTTGGGCGCCCCTTTGCCGCGCACGCGCAACGTCCGCCCGCTCGGCGTCCCGGCAGGCACCTTGACCCGCACCACGTCGCCGGACAGCGTCGGGACGTCGATCGTTGCGCCCAGCGCCGCCTCGGGGAACGTGACGGGCACGGTGACGGTCACGTGGTCCCCCTTGCGGCCGAAGACTGGGTGAGGTTTGACGTCGACGACCACGAACAAGTCGCCCGGCGGACCGCCGAACTCTCCGGGCGCTCCCTTCCCCTTCACCCTGATCCGTTGACCGGCTTTGACGCCGGAGGGGATCCGCACCTGGATCGATCGGGACTTGACCGCGCGTCCGGACCCCTGGCAGTCGGGGCACGGGTCGTCGACGACCTGCCCGCGGCCCCGACAGGCGCGGCACGGCTGGGGAAAGCCGAACCCCCCGGCTTCGGTGATGGTCTGTCCGGCGCCCCCGCAGACGGCGCAGGTGTGCGGTGTCGTTCCGGGTCGGGCACCGCTTCCGAGGCACGTCGGGCAGGCGGCCTCGCTGGACAAGCGCAGCGGAAGAGTCACGCCGTGTACGGCCTCGCGGAACCCGAGCGTGACGCTCGACTCGACGTCGGCACCGCGGCGGGGCCGCTGGCCGCGACCGCGTTGGCCGAACATGCCACCGAGCAGGTCGCCCAACCCCCCGCCGCTGGCACCGCCTGCCTGCGCGAACAGGTCGCCGAGGTCGAACCCCTGGAACGACGCGCCACCGGACCCGCCTGGACCGAACCGGACCGACCCCGGTGCGCCGTTGCCGAACAGCGCCCGCGCCTCGTCGTACTCGCGACGCTTGGTGTCGTCCGACAGCACGTCGTACGCCTCGGAGATCTCCTTGAAGCGGTCCTCCGCGGCCGTGTCCCCGGTGTTGGCGTCAGGGTGGTACTGACGCGCCAGCTTGCGGTAGGTCTTCTTGATCTCCTCAGCCGACGCGTCCTTGGCCACGCCGAGCACGGCGTAGAAATCCTTCTCCAGGTAGTCCCTGGCGCTCACCCGGACTCCGGCTCCGCCGGTTCGGCCACCGCGACCCGGGCGGGTCGAACGATCCGAGCACCGAGTCGGTAGCCGGGCTGGAACACCTGGCTGCAGACCGGTTCCGTGGCCTCCGCGGAGTACGTGTGCGTCAGCGCTTCGTGCAGCGCCGGGTCGAACGGGTCGCCGGCTTGCGCGAACCGCTCCAGTCCCAGCTTGGCCACCGTGGCGCGCAGGCTCTCGCCCACGGAGCGGAACCCGCCGACCAGCTCGCCATGGTCATCGGCCCGGTCGACGTCGTCGAGCACCGTGAGCAGCTCAGTCAGCACGTCGGCGAGTGCGTTGTCGCGCACCTGCTCCCGGTCGCGATCGACGCGCTTGCGGTAGTTCGCGTACTCGGCATGAACACGTTGGACGTCTGCCGTGCGTTCGGCCAGCTCGAGCTCGAGTGCCACGAGTCGACCGGCGACGTCGTCGACGAGCGCCGCATCGGCGTCGAGCTGACCTTCGAGATCGGCGATCTGTTGCTCGACGTCAGCTGCCGAGTCGTCCCGCTCCGGACCGTCGCCGAATTCGCTCACTGACCGTCCTTGTCGTCCACGACCTCGGCGTCGACCACCTCGGCGTCGACGACGTCGGAGTCGGCGGCATCAGCAGAACCCGTGTCACTGGCGGAACCACCCGCGGCGCTCGCCTCGCTCTGCGCGGCCGCGTACATGGCGGTGCCGAGCGCCTGACTGGCCACCGCCACCTTCTCGCTTGCGGCCTTGATCACCTCGATGTCGTCGCCCTCGAGTGCCTTCTTCAACTCAGCGAGCGGCTCGTCGACGTTGGCCTTCGCGTCTGCCGGCACCTTGTCGGCGTTGTCGGCCAGGAACCGCTCGGTCTGGTAGACCAGCGAGTCGGCGGTGTTGCGGATCTCGACGTCGTCGCGGCGTTTGCGGTCTTCCTCCGCGTACTGCTCTGCGTCGCGCATCATGCGGTCGATGTCTTCCTTGGGAAGCGCGGAGCCACCCGAGATCGTCATGGACTGCTCACGGCCGGTGCCCATGTCCTTGGCGGAGACGTGCACGATGCCGTTGGCGTCGATGTCGAAGGCGACCTCGATCTGCGGGACGCCGCGCGGTGCCGGAGGCAGTCCGGTCAGCTCGAACATGCCGAGCTTCTTGTTGTACGCAGCGATGTCGCGCTCGCCCTGATACACCTGGATCTGCACCGACGGCTGGTTGTCGTCAGCAGTCGTGAAGATCTCCGACCGCTTCGTCGGGATCGTGGTGTTGCGCTCGATGAGCTTGGTCATGATGCCGCCCTTGGTCTCGATGCCGAGCGACAGCGGCGTGACGTCGAGCAGCAGGACGTCCTTGACCTCACCCTTGAGCACGCCACCCTGCAGCGCAGCCCCGACGGCGACCACTTCGTCGGGGTTGACCGACTTGTTGGGTTCCTTGCCCCCGGTGAGCTCGCGCACGAGGTCAGTGACGGCCGGCATGCGCGTGGAGCCTCCGACCAGGATCACCTGGTCGATGTCGGCCACCTTGATGCCGGCGTCGGCGATCACCGACTCGAACGGCTTGCGGGTGCGCTCGAGCAGGTCGTGGGTCAAGTTCTGGAACTGCGCCCTGGTGAGCTTCTCCTCCAGGTGCAGCGGACCTTCTGCGGTCATCGTGACGTAGGGGAGATTGATGGTCGACTCCGACGACGACGACAGCTCGATCTTCGCCTTCTCCGCGGCTTCCTTCAGCCGCTGCAACGCCATCTTGTCGTTGCCGAGATCGATGCCGTGCTTGTTCTTGAACTCACCGACCATCCACTCGATGACCCGGTCGTCCCAGTCGTCGCCACCGAGATGGTTGTCGCCACTGGTCGCCTTGACCTCGACCACGCCGTCGCCGATCTCGAGCAGCGACACGTCGAAGGTGCCACCTCCGAGGTCGAACACCAGGATCGTGTGTTCCTTGTCGCCCTTGTCCAGGCCGTAGGCGAGGGCGGCCGACGTCGGCTCGTTGATGATGCGCAGGACCTTCAGACCCGCGATCTCACCGGCCTCCTTGGTGGCCTGGCGCTGAGCGTCGCTGAAGTAGGCGGGGACGGTGACGACGGCCTCGGCCACGTCCTCGCCGAGGTAGGCCTCGGCGTCGCGCTTGAGCTTCTGCAGCACGAACGCCGAGATCTGCTGGGCGGTGAAGTCCTTGCCGTCGATCTGGGCGGACCAGGTGCTGCCCATGTGCCGCTTCACCGACCGGATCGTGCGGTCGGGGTTGGTGACGGCCTGGCGCTTGGCAATCTCGCCGACCAGGACCTCGCCGTTCTTGGCGAACGCGACCACCGACGGGGTCGTGCGCGCCCCCTCGGCGTTGGCGATGACGGTGGGTTCGCCGCCTTCCAGTACTGCGACGACGGAGTTCGTCGTCCCGAGGTCGATTCCGACCACTCGGGCCATGGGGGTGCCTCCTGGAATGTCGTTGGCGTCGGTCGATCGACCGCACGCTGGGTTGCTTCAGGATCTATCACAACACTTGAGTCGAGTTGACGCAAGTTTGTGCTGCTGCGGCGGTCGCTGGGGACGTCCGGAAGGCGCGGAACGACGCCGAATGGCTACAACCGTGAGTCTGGTGCGGGCTCGGGTCCTTGAGGACTCACGGCCAGAGCCAATCGACGAAGCTGCGGGCAGTCGGTCGCCCGCCTACTTGGCGGTGACGCGGACCGTGGGCCCGATGACCTTCGACCAGGTCCGACCCACCGAGCCAGCGACACCGGGCAGGTAGACCCGGTAATCGGTGGCCTTCTTCACCTTGACCGTCCACTTCACCTTGCCCGACGCAGGGGTGAGCACGGTCGTCACGGTCTTCCACTTGTGGCTGCCCTTGGGCTTCGCCTGCAGCCGCACGCTCACGCCGGCGATCGCCTGCGGGCCTGTGGGACGGGTCACCGCTGACGCGAACGTCACGGAGCGGCCCTTCTTGACCTTCTTGGCCGAGGCCTTGAAGGACACCGCGAACCTGGTCAGCGAGGCCCGGGCCACCGACGTGTCCCAGTTGGCCGGTGCCGAGGCGGTGGCCGACGCGACCGCGCCGACGAGCCACACGTCATAAGGCGCAGTCGGGTCCAGCGCGGCGCCCGCCGAGGTGGCCCACTGGGCGCTCTCGTAGGCGACGTTCGGTGGCGTCACCACCACGCGCGTGCTCCAGGTGTTGCTCGCCTGACGCGCCGCCACGGCGTATCCCGGACCCGTGGTGCCTGGTGACACCAACGAGTAGGCGACCTGCACCACGCCGGATGCGTCGATGGCCACAGCCGGCACGAATCGGTCGAGTCCAGCGTCTGTCAGCGTCTCGTCGGTCAGCGCGGTTGTCAGGGTGTTGACGCCGAACATGCGCACACAGGCCAGCGTCGCATCGCTGGGGCAGGCGACGGTCGTGCCGACCCACAGCTGGTTGTTACGCCAGGCGGCCGACTGCAGCTCGCCGCTTCCCACCACGAGATCAGGCGCCGCGCCACCTGGCTGGGGAACCACCGGAGGCGCCACGATCGGGTCGTTCGGGTACACCACGAGCTTTGCCGTGTGCGGCGCCGTATCCGGCTTGTTCCACGTGTACACCAACGTCGTGAAGTCGTTGCTGGTGATGGGGTCGAAGTCGGGCACGGCCACGTACGCCGACGTCGCTGCGCTTGCGTTCACCGCCGGCACCTGACCTGAGTAGGTGGCGTTGTTGTTCGCGATCCACGCGCTTGGTGCTGATCCGGTCTCGAGCTTCGCCTTGTCGATGATCAGCGTGCGGGCCGCCATCGTCAGGTCGCCGGCGTCGGTGCCTGACATCGTCAGAACGACCTTGTCCGACGACATGCCCAGACGCGGCAGCGACTCGACGGCGCTGGGGTTGGGGTCGGTGGTCGATGCCGACGCGTACCGCACCGGTGGGTACCAGTTGGTCGGCGTCGAGCCCTTGGACACGCGCACCACCAGGCCGACGTCGCCGGACTCGTCGGCGAGTGCGGCAATGACGAACCGCTTGCCCACCACGTCGTACGCGGCCTGCGGCTCGGAGACGTCGATCGTGCTCCCCACGCCGAACAAGGAACGCAGCGACATCGGGGACCCGGACGGCTTGGCGGTGGACTTGGTGTAGACCTGCGCCTTCTGCGAGGTGAGCACCAGCACCTGCTTGGGACCGGCGGCAACCGCCGTGCTCGGGTCGGCAACGCTGCCGCCTGCCGGGCCGGCCACCAGTTGCAGCACCTGCTCGGCCGACGCCCGTGCAGCCACTGACTTCGCGACGACGTGGGTGGTCGCGCGCGCCGACACCTGCCTGGTGCTGGTGGACGTCGTCGGGAGCCGATTGCCACTGGCCAGCACGAAGGTGGGCATGGCGTCGTGCCGCGCAGCGGCCAGGGCCGGAGCGGCGAAGCCCGCCGACAGGCAGGCGAGCGCGGCAAAGCCGGCAAGGGCACGCAGCAGGCCTTGGCCTGACACAGGTCTGTTCATGAGTCCAGGGGAGGGACGGCGTGCCGACAGGGCACGGGTCTCCCGTTCCGCGCCGTCCCCATCACGCGGCCCTCGACCCGCGAGCCCGGTGTAGCCGTGGAACGCCCGTACGGGAGAGCAGACCCGCAACGGCGTGCCACATAGGCTCTCGCCAAGGCCGAGACGAGCGGATCAGTAGGCTCCGGCCCGCGGTTTTGCGGGCCAGACACACGGAGGAACCGTGCAGACCTTCCAACACGTCGTCGCGGTGCTTGGCGTGCTGCTCACTATCGGCATGCTCGGCTTCGCCCTGAAGCGGGGGCTGTTCCTCTACCGGTCGATCCGCAGTGGGCAACCGGCGCCGGGACGCCTGGCCCGGCCCGCTTCTCGCGTCGAGGCTGAGGCCACCGAGGTAATCGGCCAGCGCAAGCTGCTGAAGTGGCGCCTGTCCGGCGTCGCGCACGTGATGGCCTTCTACGGCTTCATCGTGCTGGGTCTGACCATCCTCGAGGCCTACGGGGCGCTCCTCGACCCCAGCTTCGCGATCCCGATCATCGGCCATTGGGGCATCATCGCGTTCGCGGAGGACCTGTTCGCGGTCGCGGTCCTGCTGGCCCTGGCCATCTTCGTGGGAATCCGGATCTCGGACAATCCGGACCGAGAGGGCCGCCAGTCGCGCTTCTATGGGTCGCACAACTCGGCCGCCTGGCTGATCCTGTTCATGATCTTCAACGTCGTGTGGTCGCTGCTCCTGTACCGCGCGGCCCAGATCAACTCCGGCGACTTCCCCTATCCGAGCGGCGCCGCCTTCGCGTCCAACGCGATCGCGACCGTGCTGCACCCGTTGGGGGTGTCCACCAACACCGCGCTGGCCGCGATTGCGATCTTCCTGCAGATCACCGTGATCATGGGGTTCCTGGTGATCGTGCTCTACAGCAAGCACCTGCACATCTTCTTGGCGCCGTTCAACGTGTTCTTCTCGCGACGTCCGAATGCGCTCGGCCCCCTGTCGCCCATGTACTCCGGTGGCAAGCCGATCGACTTCGAGGACCCGGGCGAGGACGACGTCTTCGGGGTCGGAAAGTCCGAGGACTTCACCTGGAAGGACAACCTCGACTTCAGCACGTGCACCGAGTGCGGGCGGTGCCAGTCGCAATGCCCGGCATGGAACACCGAGAAGCCGTTGTCGCCGAAGTTGCTCATCATGGCGCTGCGCGACCACCAGTTCGCGAAGGCGCCCTACGCCATCGCGAACTCCTACCCGCAGTACCTCGCGTCACAACCCGGCGTCGGGCCGGTGGCCGCACCGCCTCCGCGTGTCGAATCCTTCTCGCCGCAGATCCAGGCAGAGGTGGCGCGTCCGCTGGTCGGCCCGACGGTCCTCGACGAGCACGGCCACGCCAGTGCCGAGGGCGGCGTGATCGACCCCGACGTCTTGTGGTCGTGCACCATGTGCGGCGCCTGCGTCGAACAATGTCCGGTGGACATCGAGCACATCGACCACATCGTGGACATGCGGCGCTACCAGGTACTGATCGAGACCGACTTCCCCAGCGAGCTGAACGGCCTGTTCAAGAACCTGGAGACCAAGGGCAACCCCTGGGGCATGAACGCATCGAATCGGCTCGACTGGGCGGCAGACCTGCCGTTCGAGGTGAAGCTGGTCGACGGTGAGCTGGACGACTCCGAGTACCTCTTCTGGGTCGGCTGCGCGGGTGCCTTCGAAGACCGCGCCAAGAAGACGACGCAGGCAGTGGCCGAGCTGCTGCACATCGCAGGTGTCGAGTTCGCGGTTCTCGGTGAGGGCGAGACGTGCACCGGTGACTCCGCGCGCCGTTCGGGCAACGAGTTCCTGTTCCAGATGCTGGCGCAGCAGAACGTCGAGACTCTCAACGAGATCGGCGCCCGCAAGATCGTGGTCACCTGCGCCCACTGCTTCAACACACTGGGCCGCGAATACCCCCAGCTGGGTGGCGACTACGAGGTCGTCCACCACACCCAGCTGCTCAACCGTCTGGTGCGCGACGGGTTGCTGACGCCGGTGGAGACGGTCGGCGAGAAGGTGACCTACCACGACCCGTGCTACCTGGGTCGGCACAACAAGGTCTACTCGCCACCCCGCGACCTCATCGCAGCCCTTCCGCAGGCTGAGTTCGTCGAGATGCCCCGCCACGGGTCCACGTCGTTCTGCTGCGGGGCCGGGGGCGCCCGCATGTGGATGGAGGAGAAGCTCGGCTCACGCGTCAACGGAAACCGAACGGCGGAGGCCATTGCCACCGGCGCGGAGACGATCGCCATCGGCTGCCCGTTCTGCAACATCATGCTCGGCGACGGTGTCGCCGAGGCGCAGGCCGACGTCGAACGTGAAGACCAGGTGCAGGTCATGGACGTTGCCCGGCTGTTGCTGCGCGCTGTGAAGCAAGGCGAACCAGCCACCACCTGACCCGCGTTCGACACGCGGATCCTGGTGTTGACAGGCTGTCCCCCGTGGTGACGCGTGTGGCTTTCACGACGCGCGTGCGCCGCAGCGTGCTGGGACTGCGCGACTTCCGGTTGTTGTGGATCGGTCAGGCCGTCTCCACGGTGGGCGACCAGGTGTTCACCTACGCGGTTCCGATCGCGGTTCTCGACGACGGGGGAACCGCGTCCGATGTCGGCTTCGTGCTCGGAGCGCGGGTCGTCGCGATCGTGGTCTTCGCACTGATCGGCGGGGTCTGGGCAGACCGGCTGCCGCGTCGGCACGTGATGATGGGCGCCGACCTCTTCCGCGCGGTCACGATCCTCATCTTGTTTGCGGTACCCGGCCAGCCGCCAATTGCCCTGCTGGCGGTCATCGTCTTCCTCGTCGGTGGCGGTGAGGCGTTCTTCCGTCCGGCCGAGACCGCCCTTCTCCCCGACATCGTCCCTGTCGAGCGACTCAACCAGGCGAATGGCCTGGTCATGATCTCGTTCCGGACCGCGGCTATCGTCGGCCCGGGACTCGGCGGGTTCACCGTCGTCGTGTTCGGCGTTCGCGAGGCTTACCTCATCACCGTGGTCACGTTCCTGGTGAGCTTCGTCTCGCTGTACGTGCTGCACGAACCGAAGCGACGCGAGCGCGCCGAACGTCGTCCGGTGCTGCGCGAGATCAGGGAAGGTCTGGGTGAGGTGCGGCGTCGCCCGTGGGTCTTCGGTGCTCTCGTCGGCGCGGCCCTGATGCTCATGCTCGTCGTGGCCCCGGAGACCGTGCTGCTACCTGTCATCGGGCGGGATAAGTTCGGCACCGACGCGGTCTATGCAGCCGCTTTGGCCCTGGTGTCCGTCGGCGCGGTGGTCGGTGCCGTGTGGGCGATGCGACACCGACCACGGCACCCCGGTCAGCTGTCCCTGCTCCTCGGTCTGCTCTACCTGCCGTCCTTGCTGGCGCTGGCGTTCCCGGTGAACGCCGGTCTGATCCTGGTGAGCTACTTGTTCGCCGGCTTCGGCTGGGAACCGTGGAGCGTCTACTGGCAAAGCGCCTTGCAGCGTGAGATCCCGGCGGAACGTCTGGCGCGAGTGTCCAGCGTCGACTGGATGGCGTCGTTCGCGTTCATGCCGCTGGGCCTTGCGCTCACCGGACCGGCCGTGGCGGCCTTCGGGGCGACGGCCGTGCTGTGCGGGTCTGCGGTGTGCCTGGTGGTGATCGTGGGTGGGCTGCTGCTGCTGGTGCCGGGCATCCGCGACTTCCGCAGCGCATCGGCGTGATGCGGCAGGTCAGGACGAATCGATCTGCGTGCGGTGGAAGTTCTGGAACGACTTGCTCGGGGTGGGACCGCGCTGCCCCTGGTAGCGCGAGCCGTAGACCGACGAACCGTAGGGGTGCTCGGCGGGTGAGGACAGACGGAACAGGCAGAGTTGCCCGATCTTCATGCCCGGCCACAGCTTGATGGGAAGCGTCGCAACATTGGAGAGCTCCAGCGTGACGTGCCCCGAGAAGCCGGGGTCGATGAAGCCGGCCGTGGAGTGCGTGAGCAGGCCGAGGCGTCCCAGCGAGGACTTTCCCTCCAGCCGACCAGCGATGTCATCGGGCAGCGTCACGACCTCGTAGGTGGAGCCCAGCACGAACTCGCCGGGGTGCAGGATGAACGGCTCCTGACCATCCGGCTCGACCAACCGGGTCAGCTCGGCCTGCTCCACCGACGGGTCGATGTGCGGGTAGCGGTGGTTCTCGAAGACACGGAACAGGCGGTCGAGACGCACGTCGATGCTCGACGGCTGGATCAGGCTCGCGTCGTACGGCTCGAGAGCAACTCGGCCGGTATCGATCTCGGTTCGAAGGTCGCGGTCGCTGAGCAGCACGCGGTGAGGTTACCGGTCGATCAGGTTGGCCGACGGTCGTCGGGTCGGCATAATCGTGGCGTCGCCGGAATCAGCGACATCGCGGGTGTAGTTCAATGGCAGAACATCAGCTTCCCAAGCTGACAGTGCGAGTTCGATTCTCGTCACCCGCTCCCCTCGAAAAGCCTTATCCCACAAGGGTTTCGCCCTCATCGTGGAGAATCCGCTGGTAGCCACCAGACCCCCAGAATGCCCTTCTTTGGCCCACGTCTGGCCCACGTTGATCTTGGGCGTTCATCGGACCCTGCTTCGCATGACCCCGCGCCAGGCCCGAGGATCATCGGTGTGGGGAGCCGCCTGACGGCGCGTCCGACTTCCCGGTTCTGCTAGAGCCAGAAGAGTCACGCCGGGAGTTCTTGATAACCGGCGTTGCCCGACGACGACGCCCGGCCGCGCAGGCACCCAGTGCAGGAGGAGTGCGAGCTCTGTGCTTGGCGGTGGTCCCGTCACTGTAAGAGAGCCTGGATCTGGTCTCTGACCTCGAGCAGGATGTCATCAACGGGGCTCGTCACGTTGATTGGGGAAGCCATGCTGAGGAACATGAGCGCGGAGATGATGTGCGCCAGCGTGGCGGCGTCTCTGGATGCGATGCGCTGGTCCCGTCGCAACACGTCGGTGATCGCATCCTCGGTCTGACCAGCTAGGGCGAGGGCGTCGCGGTGGTGAGGTTCCTCGGGGTCGCCGAAGACCATCTCCCGCAGGTACGTTCGGCCGTTCTCGATCCGGGTGCGGTTGCATTCGACGACTGGGCGGATGATCGCCATCACGGCCTCGAGTACGTCGGGAATGGTCTCGGCCGCGGCCTTGCCCTTGACGAGTGCGTCGGCGTAGCCGGAGTTCTGCACGAGCAGGAGCAACTCGCCTTTGGTCTTGGCGTAGAGAAACAGGGTGCCCGCGCCGATGTCCGCCTTGTCCGCGACTTGCTGAGTGGTGACCTCATCCACCCCGTGCTCGGCAAAGAGGTCGCGGGCGGCGTCCGTGATGCGGTCGAGCTTGTCCTGCTTGTTCCGCTCACGCCGTCCGAGCGACTGAGGCGCACCTGGCATGCCTGTCCTTAGGGAGAGACGCTGACCATGTTCAGTCATGAGCGTAGTCAGGATCGCGCGGCGCCAGCTGGGCACTGGTGACCATGTCGATCTGGGCCTGATAGCTCGAGAGCACTGCGCCGTCCTTCACGTAAGGCAAGGCCTCGGATACGTCGTAGGCGTGGATCTCGGAGGCGGACGGCGCCAGCATCCCCGACAGTCGCTCGGGCCCCCGGGCTTCCGAAGAACGCTGCTCGTGCCGAAGGATCCGCGAAGCCGAGGACGAGTGAGGCGTGGAAGCGCTGGTCGGTGGGTTGTCATACGCGACGTTCGGGGTGTTCCTGCTTTGGTCCGTGCGGTAAGGGTCAGCGGGCGAGGAACTCGACGGCGACGGGGGCGAACTTGTCGTGGAACTGGAAGATGGCGCCGTGCCCGGAGTCGGGGTAGATGATCAGCTCGGAACCCTTGATGCGACGGTGCAGGTCCTCGGAGAGGACTGAGGGCACCATCCGGTCGTGGTCGCCGTTGGCGATCAGGGTGGGCTGGGTGATCTGCGTCAGGTTGGCCGGTGTGCCGCGGCCCCACTTCTTGATCGCCTTCAGCTGGGTCTGGAATGCCTTGGTCTTGATCTTGGCGTCGCGGTCCACGGTCCGCTCCTTGAGGCGCTGCACGAACGCCTTCCCGGCGGGTTTGCCGGTGGGGTTGCGGTTGAAGAACAGGAACTCCTTCGGGTCGGATCGGGTCAGGGTCGCCCGGACGATGTCGTAGTAGGTGGTACCGGCGACCTTGTCCATGTCCTTGCCGCCCCTGGGGCCGGTGCCGGTCAGGACGAGCTTGCGGACCAGGTCGGGGTGGGAGACCACCAGCGCCTGGGCGACCATGCCGCCGAGGGAGAACGAGAAGATGTCGATCTTGTCGAAGCCGAGCGCCTTGACGAAGATGTAGGCGTCCTCAGCCATCGCCTCGACGGTGTCGGGCACGTGGCCGGTGGAGGCGCCGACGCCGCGGTTGTCGAAGGCGATGACGTGGTGGTTCTTCGCGATCGGGTCGATGATGCGCGGGTCCCAGTTGTCCAGGGTCGCGGCGAGGTGGACGAAGAAGACGACCGGGATGCCGCCCTTGGGTCCCAGCTCGCGGTAGGCGTAGGTGACGCCGCCGGCGGTGACCGTGAGGGTCGGTGCCTTCGTGTACGAGGTGATGACGGGTTCGTTCGAGGTGCTGGGCGTGCTCATAACAGTTCTCCTGTGTGAGTGACTCATTGATGCTCTGACGAGTACGGGTCGCACGTGCGGGGGTTCAGGGGTTGCTGATGACTGCTTTGCCGCGGATGCCGCCCTTGTCCAGAGCCTGGAGGGCCTGGATGGTCTGGTCGAAGGGGACGACTCGTCCGACGATGGGACGCAGCGTGCCGTTGTCGATGAGGGCGCTGATCTGGCGGAGCTGGTCGCCGCTCGCGCGCATGAACAGGAACTCATACGTCACGCCGAGCTTGCTTCGCCTGTCGCCGGATCTTGCCACTGAGCCCTGTGATGACCAGGCGCAGCAAGGGATTCAGACCTGGCTTCGCGCGCGAACGCCGGGTCCGGGGGCCCGCCGATGCCGATGGCCGTACCTCCGCGCTTCAGCACGCGCAAAGACTTCTCGAGGTTCTTGCCTCCCAGGCTGTCCAACACCAGGTCGTACCCGGTCAGGAGGAGTTCGAAGTCCTGGGTCCGGTAGTCGATGACGGTGTCGGCGCCCAGCTTGCGAACGAAGTCCGCGTTGGCCCCGCTCGCCGTGGTCGCGACCCTCGCGCCGAGGTGCTTGGCGAGCTGGATCGCGATAGACCCGACCCCGCCTGCGCCGGCCTGGATGAGGACCTTCTGACCGGGCTGCACCTGGCCGCGTTCGACGAGTGCCTGCCAGGCAGTCAGGGCGACCAGCGGCAGCGCTCCGGCCTCTTCCATGCTGATCGACGCTGGCTTGAGCGCCAGGTCCGCCTCGGCGACGGCAATACGCTCGGCGAACGTGCCGATGCGGTCCTGGTCCACCCGGGCGTAGACCTGGTCACCTGGCGCGAACCCGCCCACCCTGGAACCGACTTGGATGACGGTGCCGGCGAGGTCGTTGCCAAGGATCACCGGAAGCTTGTACGGCAGGATCTGCTTGAACTCACCCGCCCGGATCTTCTCATCCAGCATGTTCAGACCCGCAGCCTGCACCTGCACGAGCACATCCCGCTCCCCCACGCTGGGCTCGGGGACGTCCGCCTCCTGCAGCGGGCCGTTGTACTTCTTGACGACGAACGCCCGCATGGTCGCCGATCCCTTCCAGCCGTCTGTCCGATTTCCTGAGTGCGCTCAATAATGAGCTAACTCAGTAATCCTGTCAAGACAGACCGCTAGGAGGCGGTGCGACGCGCGGCCCACGGGGCTAGCGTTCGGGGACGCAAGCGACTCGCGATCGAGACTGCGTCCTACCGGAGGACGGGGTCGTCATAGCCGGTCGTGAGGTCGAGTTGATCCGGCCGCCTGAGGTGTCCGCATGGGGTCAGCCGAAAGCTGACAGCACCAAGGGATCGAGCATCAACGCCGGGTGTCGTGTGTCGTCAGGCCCCGCGAGGGGCGACCTCTGAGTGCAAGGGCGATTGGTCAGCCGGCGTGCCGTGCCAGGTCGGCGGCGGCGTTCCATCCGCTGCCCAGGAGCACACCCAGCGCCCAGCCGCCGACGACATCCAACGGGAGGTGGGAGCCGACGGCGGCCCGCGACCCGCCCACCACCGACGCCAGGACCACGACGGCGAGCCGGCCCGGCAAGGCAGCGTTGGGGAGCCACACGGTGGCGCACGCGGCGCTGACCGCGGAGTGGCCGGACACGTAGCCGAGCCCGGAGCTTGCTGCAGTAGGGCGAACTCTGCCTTCCGGTAGCTCGGCGGTTGGTCGTCCGCGCCGCACTACTCGCTTGACGCCCTCGGCCGCCCACCAGGCGGCCCATCCGGTGCCGAGCATTCCCGCGCACGTCTGCACCGGCAGTCCAGCTCGACGCGCAGCGCACGCCCAGACCGGGGGTGCGAAGGACCGGCCAGCTTGCATCGGGACCGACAGTCCGACTTCGGCCCAGCGTGGCACCGCATGCAGGCGGTGGAACGCTTCTTCTTCCCACTTCGGAGTACCCCGGCGCGCCACCTGGCCAGTGATCAGCAAGACACCCAGAGCCACTGTGCCGGTCACGATGTGTGTCCACGGCCCAAGGCTCGACGAGGTCGCTGGCACCGCCACAGGCTACCGATGGCTCCATCGGCTGCTGCGCGCTGGAACAGAGTCGGGTGGGTACCCTCGGTCGCGATGGCATGGTCGCGTTCGATGTTCGCGGGAGTGAGTTGCGCTGTTGTGACCGTCGCGCTCGCTTCAGCTTGTGCAACAGCGCCCAGAACACCTGCGGTGCACAGCGCGATCGCTCATCCACGGTTGACCCAGCAGGTCGGCCGCTCGCGAAAAGTCGGGCACGCCCGTCCGACGGTGGCCGGCGTGTTCGCTGCTGCTGGAGTTCGCCAGTGGGTGCACTGTCAGGGGAACGGACGCGTAACGGTCGTCGTCATCCCGGGGCTGGGGGCAACGGCACGATCCTGGTCTGCCGTGCTGCCATCAATTCGACGGCTGACAAGGACGTGCATCTACGACCGTCCGGGACTGGGCCGCAGTCCCGCCCGCCCCAACAGCCAGCAAGTGCTCGATGCCGGGCGCTACGCCGAAGAGCTGCGGGCGTTGCTGCGGGCCGCCGCGCAGGAGCCGCCATTCATCGTCGTCGGCCATTCGTTCGGGGGCCTGATCGCTCGGGCCTTCGTCCACGACTTCCGCCAACGCGTGCGTGGCGTGCTGCTAGCCGAGAGTGTCACGCCCGGTGACCCGACGACCGGTCGCTACTGGGTCGAGGCGGGGCACAAGGTGGACATGGTTGCGAGCTCTAGGGCCACTGGCGGAGGCCCCCGGATGGGGCGGCTCCCCTTGCTGGTGCTCAGCGCCTCGAATCCTGGGGAGGACCACCTGGGCGGGCCGACATACGGCCAGCCTCGCTGGATGATCCGCCTGTGGCGCCGGCAGCAGCAGCGCAACTTGGCTTTGTCCGCCGACTCGATCCAGGTCATTGCCCACTCGGGGCACGTGCTCCAGCAGGACAACCCAGGCGCGGTCGTCGAAGCCGTTCGTGAGCTGGTTGTCGCTGTACGGACGGGTGCGACCCTGCGTTGTCGCGCCGTGTGGCGCACGCACAACGCGAACTGTCGCTGACGGTTGACCGACCCGAACGAGTGGATCCTGGGCCCCTGACGTCCACGGACGTCCTCGCCGGTTCACAGGAACCGCACAGCATCTTCGTGGTGAATCGCACAGGTGTCTCCGCCAAGACTGGCCCAGCAACCCTTCGTCGGGCGGCGCGACTCGCGGCTGACGAACAGGACGAGCAGAGCGTGACCCGTGCGTCACGAGCAGAGGCAGGCGCGCCGGAAGGAAATGGTCCTGACCACCGACGAAGCACAGAACGTCGCCGTGGCGGTGTCGCCGCAGGCGACGACACCGGCACCGCGCAACCGGCGTACCCTCCGTCGAGTTCTTCGGTACTCAGCCTTGGCTGTGCTGTTCGCGTTCCTGATCGTCGGCTGGTCGCTGGGGCGGGCACTGACGGCTCCGGGCACCGACAGTGTCGCGGCGCGGGTGGCGGAGTGGGGCCGAGACCACCGGCTGGGCGTCCTCGTCACCGCCGCTGAGACTCTGCAGTACCGGCTGAACCCGCCCCGTGTCGGTGGGTCGCCCGACGCGAGCGTGCTGTCCGGAGCGGGGCTTGAAGTGGGAGCCGTGAAGGCCCGAGCCAAGACCCCAGCTGGGGTGACGATCGCGGTCCACTCACCACTACGACCGATCGCCGGACCGGCCCTGCCCGGGGAAGGCGTGTTCCGCACGGTAGTGGACGTGCACGGGCAGCCAGCCGTTCAGGTTGCCTACCTGCGACCGGACGCGGTCCACACGTCCTACCTGGCCGGTGTCGCGTGGATGAGCGGAAAGCTGCTGCGGTACGTGCAGCACCCCGGCTGGGAGGACCCAGCCAACCTGAACCTGTGGTCCCAGCCCGACACCGTGGCACCCGCGGCACGACCTGGGCTCGTGGCCACCTTCAACAGCGGGTTCAAGATCAAGGACGCGCGCGGCGGGTACTACGCCGACGGTCACACCGTTGGGACCTTGACGCCGGGTGCGGCGTCGGTGGTGATCTACCGCGACGGCCATGTCGACGTCGGCGCCTGGGGTGGCAGCTTGCACCTCGGGCCGGACGTGGTCTCGGTCCGACAGAGCCTGAAACTGCTCGTCGACAACGGCAAGTTGGCACCGAATCTGGACAGCAACGTCCAGTCGAGTTGGGGGGCAACCATCAGCGGTGCGTATTACGTGTGGCGCTCCGGGCTGGGGGTGACCAAGTCGGGTGACCTGGTCTACGTGGCGGGTGACGCCTTGTCGGTGCACAGCCTCGCCACGCTCCTGCAACGGGCAGGCGCGGTGCGGGCGATGCAGCTGGACATCAACGTCGCCTGGATCTCCTACATGTGGTACACCCCCGGGTCCACACCGACAGCACCGGTGCCGCACAAGTTGGTCCAGTTCCAGCGGCCGGTGAACCGCTACTTCACCCCGACCAGCCGCGACTTCTTCGCGGTCTACGCCCGCTGACGTACGGCCGCAGACGATGCTGACCATGCCCAGCGCCCGAGTGGCCGGCCGTACGTCTGGTGGCCTCGTCGCCGCGCTGCGACCCGGTCAATGGGTCAAGAACGTGCTCGTGGCAGCTGCGCCGTTGGCGGCTGGCAAGCTGTTCGTCCCCTCGGTGGCGGTGGCGACGGCCATCGCTTTTGTCTGCTTCTGCCTTGCGGCCAGCGCCGGGTACCTGGTCAACGACCTGGCCGACGTCGATGCGGACCGCCGGCACCCGACCAAGTGCCTGCGCCCGTTGGCATCAGGACGGGTGTCACCCCGGACGGCGCTGGTCGTTGCGGCGGGCCTTGCCGTCGCGGCCCTCGGGATCGCCGCAGTCGCCTCGACCGCCGGCCTGGTTGCGGTCCTCGCGGTATACCTAGGGCTGACCGTCTCCTACTCCCTGGCGCTGAAGCACCAGCCGGTCATCGACCTCGCCATCATCAGCAGCGGGTTCCTACTGCGGGCCGTGGCGGGCGGCCTGGCCTCGCAGATTCCACTGTCACAGTGGTTCTTGCTCGTTGCAGCATTCGGCTCGTTGTTCATCGTTTCCGGTAAGCGCTACTCCGAACTGGTCAGCCTCCCCGATGCGGGTGCCCGACCATCGCTGGACGGCTACACACCGGATTACCTGCGATACGTCTGGAGCGTCTCGTCAGGGATCACGATCATGACGTACTGCCTGTGGGCCTTCCAGGTCGGCGACCGAGACGCGCCGATTGCCTGGGGGCCGATCTCCGTGGCTCCGTTCGTCTTGGCGCTCCTGCGCTATGCGGTCGACATCGACAAGGGCCAGGCCGGCGACCCAGAGAAGATCATGCGTTCCGACCGCGTATTGCAGGTCCTGGCCGTCCTTTGGCTGGTGAGCTTCGGGCTGGGAGCCTTCAGTGTCTGACCCCGTGCCGGTTCTGCTGAGCGGCTGGGGGCGGACCGCGGCGACCGCGGCAACCGTCGTCCGGCCCACCTCGGTGGACGACGTATCGGCCGCAGTTGTGGCGGCCGACGGACGTGGGAGCCTCGCGCGAGGGTTGGGCCGCTCTTACGGCGATGCCGCCCAGAACGCCGGCGGCACGGTGATCGATCTCACCGGCTTGAACCGGATCGTGGCCTTCGACGAAGATGCCGGGGAAGTGACGGCCGAGGCCGGGCTCAGTCTGGACACGCTGCTGCGCTTGCTGGTGCCGCGGGGTTGGTTCGTGCCGGTTACCCCAGGCACCCGGTACGTCACCCTCGGGGGGGCGCTGGCGGCGGACATCCACGGCAAGAACCACCACCGCGACGGCTCTTTCGCCGTCCATGTCAGATCCGTCGAGCTCGTGCTCCCGGACGGCAGCATGCGCCGGGTCTCTCCGGACCTCGACCCGGAGCTGTTCTGGGCCACGGCCGGGGGGCTGGGGCTGACCGGTGTCATCGTGGCGATGACCCTGCGTCTGATCCGGGTGACCACTGCGTGGATGCTCGTGGACACCGAACGGCTGGGCGACCTCGACTCCCTGTTGGACGCCTTGACCGACGCAGACCGCTCGTCGCGGTACTCGGTTGCGTGGGTGGACTGTCTGGCCGGCGGACGGCATTTCGGGCGCGGCGTCATCACCAAAGGCGACCATGCCCCAGCTGATGCCGTCCCAGGATCGGTTGACCCAGCTGGGTACGCGCCGACCCCGCGACTGACCATGCCCCGACATCTGCCCGGTGGCCTGCTCAACCCGTTGTCCGTGAGGGCGTTCAACGAAGCTTGGTACCGAAGAGCCCCACGGCTGCGGTCGGCTGAGCCCCAGAAGTTGTCGACCTTCTTCCACCCTCTGGACGGGATCCGACACTGGAACCGGGCTTATGGGCGTCGGGGATTCGTGCAGTACCAGTTCGTCGTCCCGCTGGATCGATCTGAGACCGTCCGCTCGGCGCTGGATTTGTTGCGCCGAGCGCACGCACCGTCGTTCCTGGCGGTGCTGAAGCGATTCGGGCCTGGCGACTCCGGCCCGCTGTCCTTTCCACGACAGGGCTGGACCCTCGCTGTGGACCTCGCAGCGAACGCCCGCGACCTCGCCCACGTCCTTGACCGCCTCGACCGTCTTGTCGTTCAAGCGAACGGGGCGGTGTACCTGGCCAAGGATGGCCGGCTGAGCCCCGAGCTACTGAAGTCGATGTACCCAGGCGTCGAGGAATTCGGCACGGTTCGCGACCGCGTCGACCCGAACCGGAGACTCACCTCCGACCTCGCCAGGCGGTTGGGTCTGTGATCGACGCGGTCGGTGCTCCGGAATCGTTGCTGGTCTTCGGGGGAACCTCGCAGATCGGACTCGCGATCGCCCATCGATTCGTCAGCGCGAGAACCCGACGGGTCGGGCTGGTCGGCCGCGACGCGGCCGCGGTCGCGACAGCCGCTGGCCGGCTTCGCGCCGCCGGCGCCACCGAGGTGCTCGAGCGCACCTTCGACTCTGCGTCTGTGGTCGAGCACGAGGCGCTTGTCGAAGAACTGTTCAGCGTCGCGGACTGGGACGTGGTCCTGCTTGCCTTCGGCGTTCTGCCCGACCAGCGCATGAGCGAGGACGATCCGGATCTGGCGGTCGAGGTCGCGAGGATCAACTACGTGGGTGTGGTCTCGCTGGCGCTTCGATCTGCCCGACGGTTGCGGGCGCAGGGCCATGGCGTGCTCGTCCTGCTGAGCTCCGTCGCAGGCGAACGTCCTCGCCGGTCGAACTTCGTCTACGGCTCGTCGAAAGCCGGGGCTGACGCGCTGGTGACCGGAGTCGGTGACGCGCTCCGCGGGTCAGGTGCTCGTGTTCTCGTGGTCCGACCGGGGTTCGTCCGCGACCGGATGACCGTCGGTCTTCGCGAACCGCCGTTGGCAACGACGCCGGAGGCCGTCGCCGAGGCGGTGGCCCAGGCACTCGCGCAGGGGCGTGAGAGCGTGTGGGTGCCAGGGCGTCTGCGCTGGGTGATGTCAGGGCTCAGACACTTGCCCCACGAGGTCTTTCGCCGTCTGGACCTGTGACCGGGATGAACGCCACCATCGCAGCGGCCCGCGATGAGCGCCGATGATCAGCCACGTCGGTGGCCGCCGGTCCGCACTGATTGCGGCAGTGGTCTGGTTGGCGGTGTTGCTGCCCGGTTGTGGGACGACGACCGGGAATGTCGTACCCCCGTCCGGGATCGGTCCGGAGGGCGCGAGGTTGACGAAGCCGTCGCCGCCGCCGGTCCGTCCCCCCGCGGGTCTGCCTTGGAAGCAGGTTGCGGGGTCGCCGGCGCTGGCCGTTGCCACGCTCGACGCCGGCCGGGTGTCGTTGCTGTGGATGGACGCCGCTCGCCTGCAATTCCGGTACGTCCCGGGAACAGCCGTCCCGGAAGGCGGCCCGGCTACCGCGGCGGACAACACCCCGTCGACCTGGGTACCTCGAATGGTTGCCGGCTTCAATGGCGGCTTCCAACTTGCCGACCACGTCGGTGGCTACTACTACCGCGGCCGGGCGGTGGCGCCGTTGCGCCGTGGCTCTGCAGCCTTCGCCATCACTAGGACCGGGAGGCTGTCGGTCGGCGTGTGGGGAAGAGATCTGCGGATGGGGCCGAGTGTCGTGGTCGTGCGGCAAGACTTCGGCCCTTTGGTTGACCATGGGGTCTCGCAGGCGCAGCCCACCGACGGCCCACAGGCGTGGGGGCTCGCCGATCACAACCTGCCGCTGGCCAACCGTTCCGCCCTTGGCTCGTTGGCCGACGGCTCACTGGTGTTCGGCTACGGAGCGTCGGTTCTCCCCAGCACGCTGGCGTCCAGCCTGGTCCGAGCCGGCGTGGTGGAGGCGGTCATGCTCGACATGAACATCTCCTGGCCGACCGGATTCGTCTATCGGCACGCAAGAGGTCAGGTGACGGGCACGAAGATCAACCCGTACATCGTGCGTCCGCCTTCGACGTATTTCACACGGTTCGAGAAGGACTTCGTCGCGGTGCTGTGGCGCTGACTCCAGGAGAGCGTCTTTCCCACCTTGGCGGCCGCACTCTTAGCGGAAGGTGAGGAACAGTCGTGGTTTGCCCGGCGCGTCGGGACTCAACTGCTTGACGTAAGTTACCGATGAGTAGCACTATGAAGTTACTCGTCAGTAGATGACGGGCGAGTAGGAGACGGACAGCGGCTGGGGAGGCCGGCATGGGCCACTACAAGTCCAACCTTCGCGACATCGAGTTCACGCTGTTCGAGGTGCTCGGTCGCGAGGCCATTCTCGGCACGGGGCCGTACGCCGACCTCGACCTGGCCACCGCCCGTGGACTCCTGAGCGAGATCGAGTCGCTCGCCACGGGCGTGCTGGCCGACGCGTTCGAGGTGGGGGACCGCACGCCGCCGGTGTTCGACCCCGTGACCCACTCGGTGACGATGCCCGAGCAGTTCGCGCGCGCCTTTCACGCCTACATGGACAGCGGCTGGGCGCAGATGGACCTTCCGGAGTCCCTGGGCGGCACGCCCACCCCCCCATCCCTGCGCTGGGCGATCGCCGAGATGGTGCTCGGTTCCAACCCCGGCGTGCACATGTACTCCTCCGGTCCCGCGTTCGCCCACGTGTTCTGGGCCTTGGGCACCGACGAGCAGAAGGAGTGGGCGCGCGTCTGGGCCGGCAAGCAGTGGGGCGCCACGATGGTGCTCACCGAACCGGACGCCGGCAGTGACGTCGGTGCGGGACGCACCAAGGCGATCCAGCAGGCGGACGGCACCTGGCACATCGAAGGCGTCAAGCGCTTCATCACCTCAGGCGAGCACGACCTGAGCGACAACATCCTTCATCTGGTTCTCGCGCGCCCGGAAGGCGCCGGTCCTGGCACCAAGGGCTTGTCGCTGTTCCTGGTCCCGAAGATTCACGTGGACTGGTCGACGGGGGATCTGCTGCAGCGCAACGGCGTCTACACGACCAACGTCGAGCACAAGATGGGCCTGAAGGTGTCGACCACGTGCGAGCTGACGTTCGGCGAGCACGAGCCGGCCGTCGGGTGGCTGGTCGGCGAGGTGCACGACGGCATCGCTCAGATGTTCCACATCATCGAGTTCGCTCGGATGATGGTCGGCACCAAGGCGATCTCGACGTTGTCCACGGGCTACCTCAACGCGTTGGAGTACACCAAGACCCGCATCCAGGGCGCCGACCTCACCCAGATGCTGGACAAGACCGCTCCCCGCGTCAGCGTGATCCACCACCCGGACGTGCGTCGGTCGTTGATGACGCAGAAGGCCTACGCCGAGGGCATGCGAGCGCTGGTGCTGTACACCGCGTCGATCCAGGACACGATCCGGATCAAGGAAGCCGCGGGCGAGGACGCGAGCGCCGAGGACGCCCTGAACGACCTGCTGCTCCCGATCGTCAAGGGCTACGGGTCGGAACGCTCCTACGCGCTGCTCGCGGAGTCGCTGCAGTGCTTCGGCGGCTCCGGGTACCTGCAGGACTACCCGATCGAGCAGTACATCCGCGACGCCAAGATCGACACGCTGTACGAAGGCACCACGGCGATCCAGGGGCTCGACCTGTTCTTCCGCAAGATCGTCCGCAACAACTTCGGCGCCCTGCACGTGCTCGCCAGCCAGGTGGAGGAGACCGCCAAGGGGGGTGGCGCCGACGACGCGCTGGCCCGCGAGCGGGAGCTGCTCGGCCGCGCTGTCGAGGACCTGCAGGCGATCATCGGCACCATGGCCGGGTTCGCGATGGCCTCGACCGACGATCCGGCGTCGCTGTACAAGGTCGGGCAGAACACGACGCGACTGTTGTTCGGGATGGGTGACGTGGTGGTCGCGTGGCTGTTGCTGCGCCAGGCCGAAGTGGCGCTCGCGGCGCTTCCCACGGCCTCTGGGCGCGACCACGACTTCTACCTGGGCAAGGTGGCCGCGGCCCGGTTCTTCGCCGGCCAGGTGCTGCCGGGTCTGGCTGCGGCGCGGCAGGTCGTGGAGGCTACCGACAACGAGCTCATGGACCTTCCCGAGTCGTCCTTCTAGGCAGGTAGTCCCGGAACCCAACCAAGTTGATCTTGGACTTCATGTGCAAGTTGATCATCAGAACCCAGCATGATCTCCTAGATCAACGACTGACTTGACCATCCGAACGTGGGGCAGCCGACGAGGGGAGGGGCGACGTGGGGACCCTGGCGGCGTTGACGTTGCCCGCGCTCGTGATCGCGCTGCTGGTTCTCGGCACGCTCGACCTGGCCGCCTCTCGACGCCCTGGCGCCCGCCGAGGTACCGCCGTGTCCTCGACCGGCTTCGAGGTGCTCGAGGCCGTCTTCCACCCGGCCAAGCACCACGAGATCGCCGAACGCGAGTCGAAGTCACTGTTGCGCGACGAGCAGGGAGAGGCGGCGCCGCCGCTCAGCCGGGTCGACCTCGTGGCCGGCACCGCGCATCTGGTGGTGAAAGCACCCGCGCGCGACGCCGCCGCGGCCGCGGGTTGAGCGCAAACGCGTTACGTCGCGGAAGCCGCGAACAGCGGAAGCTCGATCCGACGGCTGCCGCCTGCCGTGGTGTGGACCGGAACGCCCCAGTCCTGCTGGTGCACATGACAGGCGGGGTTGGCCACCGAGTCGTCGTCACACGACGCCGCCCGCACCGACACGTGCAGCACCCCCTCGACGCCGTCGGCCACCTGCAACGAGCGAGTCAGACCCGTGCCGTTTCCGGCACCCTCGACCAGGAGCTGCGGCGGGGCGGCCGACACCGTCAGGAACGTCGCAGGACCGTAGCGGTCGTCGAGCTTCTGACCCTTGGGCGGTGTGAAGGCAACGACGAGGTCGACGTCGCCGGGCGCAACGTCGATCGGTGGTCGATGGGTGCGCTGCGCGTTGCCGTCCACGGTACGACCGACCGCGTCGGGAAGCGGCACGCGAACCAGTCGATGGGCCGCCGACTCCACCACCAGTAGCGCGTCGCCGTCCACGACGACGCCACTCGGCTCCGCGAGGTCCGTGGCCAGGGTCGTGACCTCCGCACCGACCGGGTCGTAGCGGCGAACGGCGCCGTTGTAGGTGTCGGCCACAGCGACGCTTCCGTCCGGCAGCATCGCCACCCCAAGTGGATGTTGGAGCAGCGCCACCTCGGCCGGCCCGTCACGGTGCCCGAAGTCGAACAGCCCCTGGCCCACGGCGGTGTTCACGACACCATTGCGAACACGACGCAGGCTCGAGGTCTCGGCGTCGACGAACCACAACGTCTCACCCTCGGCGTCAACGGTCAGCCCGGACGGCTGGGCCAGCCACGCCTGCCCGCCGACACCGTCGACCAGACCTTCACTCGTCGTGCCGGCGATGACGCCGACGTCGCCGGTGCGCGGATCGAACCGCCACAGCTGATGGATCCCGGCCATGCCGATCGCCAGTGCGTCGTCGAACCAGACCACATCCCACGGCGACGACAGCTGCTCCAGCGAGTCTCCGCGCATCCACTGTCGGCCGTCCCCCAGCACCGTGGTCACGGCGCCGTCCGACAACCGCACCCCGCGCAAGGCATGGTTGACCGTGTCGGCCACCACCACGTCGTAACCGACATTGGTCGCTACCCGCTCGGGCAGCAGGCACAGACCGTTGGGCTCGCTGAACGTGGCGACGTCGGGGCCGCCGTCGACGAGTCCCCCGATGTCCGCTGCCGATCGTGCGCGAGACGGTGGCGAGGTCGGCTGCGAGCTCCACCAGGCGGTGGTGCCCGGCATCGGCCACCAGCCAGGAGCCGTCCGGCAGGGCGACCGCCTTGGCCGGGAACCGCAACGTGGTGTCCGACGGGACGGGTGGCACGAACGGAGCAGTCCCCCGATGCAGCGTGCCCGCAGCGTCGTGCGTGTCGACCAGCTCGGTCAACAACGAGTCGAGCGCGTGAGCGTGACCTTCGCCGCTGAGCTGAGCCACGACATAGCCGTTCGGGTCGACCACGACCAGCGTGGGCCAGGCGCGAACGGCGTACTGCTTCCACGTGCTCAGGTCAGGATCGTCGAGCACCGCATGTTCGACGTCGTAACGCTCGACGGCCGCCGCGAGCGCCGCAGCATCCGCCTCGTGCTCGAACTTGGGTGAGTGAACCCCGATCACCACGAGCACGTCGGCGTACTTCGCCTCGAGCGGACGGATCTCGTCGAGCACGTGCAGACAGTTGACACAGCAGAACGTCCAGAAGTCCAACAAGACGATCTTGCCGCGCAGCTCGCGCAACGACACCGCCCGCCCGCCGGTGTTCAGCCAGCTCCGACCGGTCAGCTCCGGTGCCCGGACAGCAGCTCGCGTGGTCATGCGCACCAGTCTCCCCCGGTGACGATGACGCCCGGCGTACCCTCCCGGTCATGAGACTGCGCGTCACGGCTGTGCCGGGGGCGCGCCTCTCGTGACAACCCGCTCGAAGATCCGCACGCCCGACCAACGGTTGCGCGTGTTCGTGAGCTCGACGCTGAAGGAGCTGGCGCCGGAGCGGACGGCCGTCCGCCAGGCCATCGAACGATTGGCGGCCACTCCGGTCATGTTCGAGCTCGGCGCCCGGCCGCATCCGCCGCGCGATCTGTACCGCGCCTACCTCGAGCAGAGCGACATCTTCGTCGGGCTCTACTGGGACAAGTACGGCTGGGTCGCGCCCGGGGAGGTGGTCTCCGGGCTCGAGGACGAGTACAACCTCGCCGCCGCGACGATGCCCCGGCTCATCTACATCAAGGACTCGATCGGCACCCGCGAGGACCGGCTCGACGCCCTCCTCGACCGGATCCGCGCTGACGACATGGCGTCGTACAAGTCCTTCCGCGATCCGGGCGAGCTGGGGGAGCTGCTGATCGCGGACCTCGCCGTGCTGTTCGCCGAGCGATTCGACGCGGGCCGCACGATCGTCGCGCCCGCCCCGCACGAGCCGGCTGCGCCAAGCCTGCCGGGTCGTCATGCCGCCCTCCCCACCCCGCTCACCCACCTCATCGGCCGCGAGCACGACCTGGAGGCCGTCGCCGCGCTGATCGGCTCCGATGAGACCCGGCTGGTGACCCTGACCGGCCCGGGCGGCGTCGGGAAGACCCGCCTCGCCATCGAGGTGGCGCGGAGGATGGACCAGAAGTTCCCCGACGGGGCGGCCTTCATCCCGCTGGCTCCCGCGGACAACGCAGCAACGGCCGCAAGCACGATCGCTCAGGGACTCGGCGTCCTCGACACAGGTGATCTCCCTCTCGAGCAGAAGCTGGTCGTTGCCGTCGCCGACCGACACGGACTCGTCGTGCTCGACAACTTCGAGCAGGTCGTCGAGGCCGCTCCCCTGGTCGCGGCGATGCTCCAGGCGGCACCCGGACTGCGCTTCGTCGTCACGAGCCGGGTGCTCCTGCGCATCTCCGGCGAGCGCAGCTACCCGGTGAGCCCGCTGGAGTTCGCACCGCCCGGCGGCCGACCGTGGCAACCCGACGCGGTCGTCTCGCCCGCCGTGGACCTCTTCGTCCAGCGAGCGCGGTCGGTGAAGCCCGACTTCGAGTTGACGTCCGACAACGCCGACGTGGTCGAACGGATCGCGGCGACCTTGGACGGCCTGCCGCTGGCCATCGAGCTGGCGGCAGCACGGATCCGGCTCCTCTCGCCCGCATCGCTGCTCGAGCGACTCGACCGTCAGCTCACGGTGCTCGTGGGCGGTCAACGCGACGCACCGCCGCGGCATCACACCGTGCGGAACACGATCGAGTGGAGCACCGCCCTGCTCACCGAGGACGAGCAGAGCCTCCTCTGGCGGCTGGGTGTGTTCGCCGGGCGCTCCTCGCTGGAGGCCGTCGAGAGCGTCGGCGCCGGTGCGGGGAACGGCGCAGACATCCTGCAGCTGGTCGGCGTGCTCGTCGACGCGAGCCTGGTCCGGCAGCACGAACTGCGCGGCCGTCCCTACTTCAGCCTGCTCGCCACCGTGCGGGAGTACGCCGTCGAACAGCTCGAGACCCGCGGTCTCCTGGCCGCGGTGCGAAGCGAGCACGCTCACCACTACGCCGGCTGGGGCGTCCGGGAACGGAAGGATCTGCTCGGGCCACATCAGCGTGAGCACCTCGCAGCCTTGACGGACGAACGCGACAACCTGCGTGCCGCCGCGCAGGAGATGCTGGAGACCCACGACTGGGAGTCCCTGGCCGAACTGTCCTACGCCCTCTACCCGTACTGGTGGCTGGTGGGCCTGCTGGGCGAAGTCCGCGATCGCCTGGATGAGCTGCTCCGATCCGGTGACTCTGTCTCAGATCGCGCAACGGCGATCGCGCTCTGGCTCGTCTCGGTTGTCAGCTTCTTCCAGGGCGGCGACGAGTTGGTGACGGAGTCGCTGACGCGCAGCGCTCACCTCTTCGACGCGGCTGGTGACACCGTCGGCGAGGGCAATGCGCTGACATCCCTCGGACTCGCCTACGCCATGGCGAGACCGCCCGACCTCGCACGCGCGAAGGAGGCCTTGCCCCGAGGGGTGCAGCTGCTCCGAGATGCGGGGGACACGTGGTCGGAGAGCGTCGCCCTCATCCCATTGGCCCGGTTGCACCTCCTCGAGGGAGACGTGCCGGGCGCGATCGAGAAGTTCAACCGCTCGCTCCAGCTGGGCGAGGCGGATCAGAACGACTTCGGGATCGCCCTCGCGCTCAACGGTCTCGGCTGGATGAAGCTCCTCACCGGACAGGTCGTCGAGGCGGCTGCGCTGATGGAGCGAGCGTTGGACCTGACGATCGCGTTGTCCTACGAGCACGGCATCGCCTACCAGCTGGAGTCGCTGCTCGGCGTCGCGGGTGTGCTCGACGATGTCGAGCGAGCCGGTCTTCTTGGCGGAGCGGCGCTGGCGCTGAGGGAGCGGCTTGGCCTCCTCAATCCCTCCGACGCCGTCCTGCACCTCGGCATCGTGGAGCAGATCCGGACCGGGCCAGGGGCTGAGGTCTACGAGCAGTCCCTGCTCAAGGGACGACGCCTTTCCGTCGACCAGGCCATCGCCGTGGCGCGCGAAGTCGCCGCCAACGCCGGGAGTGCGTGAGTGGAAACACCGACCATCCGACCGGTCACCGACGCTGATGTCGAACCCGTCCACGATCTGGCCGAACGGTTCTTCCAGTTCGCCTACCAGCGTCCGACGTACTTCACCCCCGACGTCATCCGCAGCGCCCTGACCTTTCCCGGCGTCGATCCGTCCGTCGACGCCATGCTGGTCGAGCTCGACAGTGCTCTGCTGGCCGCCGCCATGGTCACCACGACCCCGCCCTACAGCGAGAGCAGTCTCTCGCTCGTCGTCGAGCCGACTCTGGTCGGCGGCCTGCTGCGTCAGTCACTTCGTCTGGTGACTGACCAGTTCGCTCGTGCCGTGGCTCCCCGCCTCACCGCCGACGGCACCGCGGACGATCCGCACCTGGCGGTCCTCGTGCCGCAGACCGCTCCCGCCGTCGGGCACGGGCTCGGCGAGCTCGGCTTCGGCGCAGAGCGACACGTCTACCTGATGTCGATCGACCTCGCGGCAACGCCGCTGGCTGCGCCGCGGTGGCCACGTGGCGTGGCGTGGCGCACCCCCACGCCCTCGAAGCAGGACACGGGTGACGTCACGGAGGTGCTCGTGGAGGCGTTCGGCGACCACCAGGGCGACGCGTTCACACCGGAGCAGGTGGCACACACGCTGGCCCGCCCGAACTCTCGCCTCGACCTGAGCGTGCTCGCCTGCGACGAGGCAGGACCGTTGGGCGCGGCGACCGCGCTGATGGACCCCAAGGGCGGCTATCTCAACGGTGTGGGTGTGGTCCGCCGGGCTCGTGGCCGGGGCATCGGACTGGCCCTCCTGCTGCAGTCGTTCGCGGCCATGCGGGAAGCCGGCGTCACCGATTGCCGACTCCACGTCGAGGCGCAGAACCGGACCGGTGCTGTCCGTCTCTACGAACGGGCCGGCATGGACGTCGAGTCGGTCGCCGATGTGTGGCTTCGCAGGGCCACCGCGCAGCTGCCGTAGCCCGAATGGCCCTGAGTGTGAGTCTGAGTCGCTGTAGTTGCTGCCAAGACTCAGGAATTCAGCCAATCGGCGGCGAGTCAGCGTCTCGCGACCTGAGGGTGGCCTGACATACGGTTGGAGACGGCCGACCGTATGGAGGAGCGACCGTGGCCGACGACCCCAAGACCGCTGCGAGCACGTCGGTGGACGACGAGCTGCTTGCTGCGTTCACCGACGAGGAGTCGCCTCGGACGAACCGACCGTTGCAGATCGTGGTCGCATGCCTGGTCGTCGCGCTGCTCGTCGGCGGAGGCGTCGCGTGGTGGCGACAGCGCCCCGCCGATCCTTCGCAAGCGGCGCGGGACGCCGCAGCTGCCTGCGACAGCTTCGACAGCACCAAGATCACCGGAAGGTCGATCGCGGACTTCAGCGAGACGCTGCGACTGTCCCGCGAGGCAGTACGGCTCGACCCGATCTGGTCCACCCTGGACAGCTCGCTGTTCTCCGCCATCGATGCGCTCGTCTACCTCGACAAGGTGCCCGCCCATCGCACCACAGCACAGGAGTACGCGGCGCAGTCGATGTCGGCCCAGTACTACACCGCGACGTCGCAGTTGGCCGAGCAGTGCTCCTTGGCCCACGCCGACGGCTGAGCGGGCCAGCGCGAACGGCCGCGCTCAGTCCAGGCCGAGGGCGGGCTGGGCGCGCAGTTCCTGGTTCAGGCTCAGGTCGAGGGTGTGCTCGAGCACCACCTCGGCATCGGGGTCGACGCCGACCAGGCCGGACTCCCACTTGGCCTCGATGTCACCGAAGTGCCAGACCGCCAGTGCGACCACCCAGGTCAGCACGAACAGGCCGACGATGGCGAACCCCACGACGTTGAGGTCGAGGCTTCCGACGTAGGCAATCGGGCCGCTGGTGATGTGCAACTTGTCCGCGAAGATCGAGACGACCTCGATCGTTCCGATGATCAGCGCCACTGCGACGCTCAACGCGGTGATGGTGATGTTGTAGTAGACCTTCCGCACCGGCTTGGAGAACGCCCAGCCGTAGGCGAAGTTCATGAAGCATCCGTCGATCGAGTCCAACAGGCTCATCCCTGCCGCGAACAGGATCGGAAGGGTGAGGATCGCGTACCACGGCAGCGCGAACGCCGCGGCGCCGCCGGCGAGCACGAGCAGGCCGACCTCGGTCGCCGTGTCGAAGCCGAGCCCGAACAGCAGACCGACGGGGTACATGTGCCACGACTTGGTGACCGCCCGTGTCGCCTTGCCCAGGAAGCGGTTCATGAACCCGCGTTGGCTCAGGTGCTGGTCGAGTTGCTGCTCGTCGAACTCGCCGCGACGCATGGCGGCGAACACTCCGAGGATCTGGCGCAACACGACCAGGTTGAGCAGACCGATGATGAGCAGGAAGACACCCGAGACCGCGGTGCCGACGAGGCCGGTGACGGTGTGCAGGCTCGACGAGTCGCTCTGGACCTGACCGGCCAGGGCACGCACCCCGATCGCGAGCAGGAAGCACAACCCGAACACCACGCTGGAGTGACCGAGGGAGAACCAGAAGCCGACCGACACCGGACGCTTGCCGTCGGCCATGAGCTTGCGCGTGGTGTTGTCGATGGCCGCGATGTGGTCGGCGTCGAACGCATGGCGCATGCCGAGGGTGTACGCGGTGAGCCCGAGACCGATGCCGAAGACCTGGTGGGCGCTCACGTGGTAGTGGTGCGGTGCCACCACGCCGAGCAACAGACCCCAGCCCAGCACGTTCAGGAACAAGACGAACCCGGCCATGCCCAGCACCGAGGCCCACTCACCAGGCGTGAGGGCGGCCCGGACCCGACCCAGGCGACTCGTGGCCGAACTCGTAGCCGTACTCGTCTCGTGCGCTGTCATGCCACCCTCGCCCGTGCTCGGTCGTCGTCGGAGTTGCAAATATGTCGCAGTTGCAACTGAGGGGCAACAGCAAAATCGATTCAGGCGGTGAGCTCGTCCCCGATCCGTCCCACCGCGGCCATGAACGCGTCGACGTGGGCCGGCGTGGTGCGGGCGTTGATGAAGCAGGGGCGCAGGGCGTACTGCCCGTCGACCTCGGTCGAGCTGATCACGAACGAGGTCTCCCGGAGCAGACGCCGGATGATCGCCCGGTTGACGGCGTCCAGCTCGGGATCCGTCCGGACGCCCGGACGGTCGCCGCGGTACCGGAAGCAGCAGATCGACAGCACCGCAGGGCAGAGCACCTCAAGGCGTGGGTCGGCGCCGGCGATCGACTCCACCTGGCGGGCGAGATCGTTGTCGGCGACGATGCGCGCCCGCACGCCATCGCGCCCCAGCTCGCGCAGGATCGCCCACACCTGCACGCCCCTCGGCGGCGCGGACAGCTCCACCCCGAAGTCGGAGTAGGGAATGCCCAGGTCGTCCAGGCTCACCTCGACGCCCTCATCGGACAGGGTGCCGGTGAGGTAGGCAGCGGGCTCCTGGGTGAACGCACGGTGCAGCAGGCCCCGGTCACGTACGAAGGTCGCGGCGACACCGACCGGAGCGTTGAGCCACTTGTGCGGGTCGACGATCACCGAGTCGGCCCGCTCCAGCCCGGCGTACCGGCTCGCGACGCGCTCGTCGAGGATGCCGGGAAGTCCGTACGCACCGTCGACGTGCAGCCATGTGCCGAACTCCTCAGCCACGTCGGCGATGTCGTCCAACGGGTCGATCACGCCGGTGTCCGTGGTACCGGCGATGCCGACGATCGCCACGGGCAGATGTCCGGCCGCGACATCGGCGGCGACCTGCCGGCGAAGGGCGGCCACGTCCAGGGTGAGGTCAGACGTCACGGAGACGATGCGCATGGCCGACCGGCCCAGACCGAGCACGGCTGCCGAGCGGTTGATCGTGTGGTGCACCTGCTCCGAGGAGTACACGGTGGGCCGTGGCGCCGTCCCGTTGCGACCCCAAAGGCCCTCGACGGCCGGATCGATGCCGACCTGTTCGTAGGCCCACTGGCGCGCGGCGCCGAGCGCCACCAGGTTCGCCGTCGAGCCGCCACTGGAGTACAGGCCCAACAGATGCGCTGGCAGCCCGAACAACTGCGCCAGCCAGTCCAGCGACTGCTCCTCCAGGAAGTTCCACGGCGTCAGACCGCCCCTCTGCGGTGCGGCAGCGGCCGCACCTGCCGCGACAACCGTGGGCATCGTGGTGGGTCCGCACGTGATCCACGCCCAGAACTGCGGACTGGCCAGGGGTAGGGGGTTGTCCACCAGGTGGTCGAGGAACAACGCCATCGTGGCGTCAGCACCGATGCCCTGCTGCGGCAACGGTCCGGCGAGCGCCGCCTGCCATGACGCGCGCCGCGGGTAGGAGTCGGTCCATTCGCCGCGCTGCGCCGCGTCCAGCCGCTGGCCGACGCTCGCGAGGTGGTCAGCGAAGCGGGCAGTCTCTGGTCGCTGGGGCGAGGCGGCGTCTGCTGGCACGCCCGCACGCTACGCGGTCGCGTGCGGATCGACGAGACGGGTCAGTGCAGCCGGCGGTCGGCCAGCACTGGGAACTGCGCGCGCCAGGTGGCCACCTGCGCCAGGTCGATGTCGACGTCGAGCACGGCAGGATCCGTGCCTGCCTGCGCGAGAATGGCGCCGCGCGCATCGACAACGATGCTGTGACCCCCCATCGTCTTGCCCCCTTGGTCGCCGGTGGCGTTGACGGCCACCACCACCATCTGGTTCTCGATGGCCCTGGCTTGCGCCAGCACCGTCCAGTGACCCACGCGGGGTGCCGGCCAGGCAGCCGGCACGAGCACCAGTGAGCACCCGGCGTCGAGCAGGCGTCGGAACATCTCGGGAAAGCGCAGGTCGTAGCACGTCGCCAACCCCACGACGCCCAACGCGGTGGCCACGGTGACGACCTCGGCTCCGGCCGTCATCAGCGCCGGCTCCCCCTCGGCGAAGCCGAAGAGGTGGATCTTGCGATAGGTGGCGAGCACCGCACCGTCGGGTCCGAGCAGGACCGAGGTATTGCTCAGCCCGCCGTCGGGACGACGTTCGACGAGCGAACCCAGGTGCAGGTGGATCCCGAGCTCAGCCGCAAGAGCCGCGCACTCGGTGACGAGCGGCCCGTCGATCGCCTGGGCGGTCTGCTCCCAGAGCTGGTAGGTGAAGCCGCCGTTGGGCCAGAGCTCAGGAAGTACGACGAGGTCGGCGTCAGCGTTCGCGCGCACCAGGTCGAGGGTGTCCTTGACGCGGGCGTCGAACTCCTGGTCCATGTCCACGTCGAGCTGCAGAGCACGAACTCGCATGTGGCAAGGCTCTCACGCGGGATCGGTTCTGCGTACTCCCGCGAGTCCGCCAACCTGGCGGGTAGCGTCGATGCATGTCGACCACGCCCCACCATTCGCCGTACCGGCTGCTGCAGTTCGACCACGACACGGTGGTCTCTGCGTACCTCGACGCGCTCCACGGTGTGCGGTCGTTGGCGGCCCAGACTCCCGACGAGCTGTGGGACCTGCCGACCGACTGCCCCGGCTGGTCGGTGCGCGACCAGTTCAGCCACGTCGCCGCCGTCGAGAGCGATCTGGCGCTTCGCCCGCTGCCCGACCATCAGCCGGACTGGGTAGCGCTCCCGCACGTGACCCACGAGATCAGCCAGTTTCTCGAGATCGGGGTGGACTATCGACGAGATCACTCCCCCAACGCCATCCGGGCCGAGCTCGCCGAGGTGATCGGTACCCGCGAACCGATGATCGCCGAGCTGCCTCGCGAGGCTGACGCACCGGTACGCGGAGTCGCCGAGATGGCATCGGTCGCCGGTCGCTTCGGGCCAGTGCGTGCCTTCGACGTGTGGGCGCACGAGCAAGACGTCCGACGCGCCACCGATAGTCCTGGGCGCCTGGACTGCGCTGCGGCGCGGATGTCACTGGATCGGATCGCGACGGCTACGCCGATCATCGTGGCCAAGTTCGCGCAGGCGCAGCCAGGTCAGTCGGTGGGCTTCGTCGTCGGGCCGCCACACGACGTCACCATCACCGTCGAGGTCGACGGCGACGGCCGGGCTGCGGTGGTGGACGAAGTCGTCGACGGTCCGACCACGACCCTGTCGATGGAGTTCGAGACGTTTGTCCTGCTGGCGTGCGGCAGGGCCGCGCCCGACGCGCTCGACATCGACGTGGCCGGTGACACGGACCTGGGCAATCGCGTGCTCGCAGCCGCCGCCATCACGCCCTGAAGGCGGTTACCAGGCCAGGTCAGCTGCCGGCTCCTGCAGGAGCGTTGCGACGTCGGACAGGAATCGAGAGCCCATCGCACCATCGATGAAGCGGTGGTCGAAGGACAGGGCCAGGGTCGCCACCGTGCGGATCGCGAGCGAGTCCTGGTACACCCACGGTCGCTTGCGCCATGCACCCACAGCCAAGATCGCGGACTCTCCGGGGTTGATGATGGGCGTGCCGCCGTCGACACCGAACACCCCCACGTTGGTGATCGTGAACGTGCCCGAGGTCAGGTCGGCGGGTGCCAGACGGCCCGACTTGCTCGACGCCGTCAGCTCGGCGAGTGCGCCCGCGAGTGCCGGCAGCGGCAACAGGTCAGCATCCTTGATGTTCGGCACCACCAGGCCACGTTCCGTGGCAGATGCGAAGCCGAGGTTGACCGCGCCACGATGCACGATCTCGTCAGCCTCGGCGTCGAACACCGCGTTGCACTGCGGGGTGCGCTGCAACGCGAACAGACTGGCACGTGCCACCAACAACATGGGCGTCACGCGCGTCTGGGCATAGGTTGGCGAAGTGCGAAGGCGGTCGAGGAGCTCGACGCTGCGCGACACGTCGACGTCGAGCCACACCGTCACATGCGGAATCTGTGACGCGCTGCGGGTCATGGCCTGCGCCATGCGACGCGTGATGCTGCGCACCGGTTCGTGTCGCTGACCCCGATCTCCTCGCTGCGCGTAGCCCTGTTGCGCACCTGGTAGGAGCAGCCCACTGGTCACCGGGAGCACCAACGCGGCGGCCGCTTCCACGTCGCTTCGGGTCACGGTGTCGTCTGGTCCGGTCGGTCGAACCACCGTGAGGTCGACGCCGAGGTCGCGCGCGAGCTTACGGACCGGTGGCTTTGCGCGCACCTGCCCGTTGCCCGAAGCAGGGCGGGCGAACCGTGCCTCTGCGGCGCGTCCGATCTCCAATCCGCCGTGCCGCACCGGCTTGACCGCCTCACCGGGCGGGCCAGCCTCGGGCCGTACCGTCCCGTGCGGCGAGGCCGGCGTCAGTCGCGGACGCCGACGGGTGCTCGCCGGGGTGACGCCGTACCCCACCAGCACGGGACCGCTCCCCTCCGCAACGGGCGGCGGCGGCTCGGACGCCGACGGCAGCGGCCGGCCGCTGCTCGCGGCCGACTCCGTCGCGATGGTGATCAGTGGTGCGCCGACGAGCACGACGTCGCCCTCCGCGGCGTGCAGCACCGACACCACGCCGGCGTACGGGGAGGGCAGCTCCACTGCTGCCTTCGCGGTCTCCACCTCGACCAGTGGCTGGTTCACCACGACGGTGTCTCCCACGGCCACCAGCCAGCGCAGCACCTCGCCCTCGGTCAGACCTTCTCCGACGTCGGGCAGCAGGAACTGCTGACTCTGGCTCACCCGTCCTCCTCAGTACGTCATGACGGTGTCGACCGCATCCAGCACCCGGTCCAGATCGGGCAGGTAGTGCTTCTCGATCCGTGACGGGGGATACGGGCTGTGGAATCCCCCCACGCGCAACACCGGCGCCTCGAGCACGTAGAAGCACTGTTGCGCGATCCGGGCGGCGATCTCCGCGCCCATGCCCAGGAACACCGGTGCCTCGTGGACCACGACGCAACGTCCGGTGCGTTCGACGGAGGCCGCCACGGTGTCCACGTCCAACGGAGACAGCGACCGCAAGTCGATGACTTCCAGTTGACGCCCTTCGGCCTCGGCGGCAGCCGCGGCCTCGAGACAGGTCCGCACCATCGGCCCGTAGGCCACGAGCGTGGCATCCGACCCATTGCGCACGACCCTCGCCTGGAACAACCCGATCCCCGGACCCGAAGGGTCGATCATTCCCTTGTCCCAATACCGCCGTTTGGGTTCCAGGAAGACGACGGGGTCCTGGCAGGCGATCGCCTGCTGGATCATCCAGTACCCGTCCGCCGCGTTGGACGGCGTCACCACACGCAGACCTGCCGTATGCGCGAAGTACGCCTCGGGCGACTCGCTGTGATGCTCCACCGCACCGATCCCGCCGCCGTACGGAAGTCGCAGCGTCAACGGCATGGGCACCGTGCCGCCGGTACGGGCGTGCATCTTGGCCATCTGACTGACGATCTGGTCGAACGCGACGTAGACGAAGCCGTCGAACTGGATCTCCATCACCGGGCGGAACCCCCGGATCGCCAGACCGATCGCGGTACCCACGATGCTCGACTCCGCCAGCGGGGTGTCGATCACGCGGTGTTCGCCGAAGTCCTTCTGCAGCCCGTCGGTCACCCGGAAGACGCCGCCGAGCTTGCCGATGTCCTCACCCATGAGCAACACCTTGGAATCGTTGTCCATGGCGGCCCGCAGCCCGAGGTTCAGAGCCTTGGCGAGCGGCAGTGCCTCGTCACCCGTGGGAGTCGTCATCGCGACACGTCCCCGGTGAAGCCGGCGAGGTACTGCTGATACGCGCGCCGCTCCTCGTCCACGAGCGGATGCGGCTCTGCGTAGGTGTGCTCGAACATCGACAGTGGTTCCGGGTCGGGAAGCGATCGCACGCCGTCGCGCAGCCGTATGGCCAGAGCCTCGGCCTCGACCTCGATCGACTCCAGGAACTCCGCGTCGGCCCACTGCTGCTTGTGCAAGAACGACAGCACCCGCTCGATCGGGTCGCGCAGCTTCCATGCCTGCACGTCGGCGTCTGCTCGGTAGCGCGTGGGGTCGTCGGACGTCGTATGGGCGCCCATGCGGTAGGTGTACGCCTCTACCAGGCTCGGTCCTCCACCGTCGCGGGCCCGCTGCAACGCCTCGCGAGTGACGGCCAACGTGCCGAGCACGTCGTTGCCGTCCACGCGCACGCCCGGGAAGCCGAAGCCCCGTGCCCGCTGGTACAACGGGATTCTGGTCTGGCGCTCCAACGGTTCGGAGATGGCCCACTGGTTGTTCTGGCAGAAGAACACGACCGGCGCGTTGAAGACACTGGCCCAGATGAACGCCTCGTTGACGTCACCTTGGCTGCTGGCGCCGTCACCGAAGAAGACCAAGGTCGCCTCGTCGGAGCCGTCCAGCAGTTGCCCCATCGCGTAGCCGACCGCCTGCGGACACTGGTCGCCGATGACGATCGTGTAGGGACCGAAACGGTGCTCCTGGGGATCCCAGCCGCCGTTCGTCGTGCCTCGGAACAGCCCTAGCAAGGTCAACGGGTCGACGTCTCGGCACCACGCCACGCCGTGCTCGCGATACGTCGGGAACGCGAAGTCGGTCGGGGTCAGTGCCCGCCCGGCCCCAACCTGCGCGGCCTCCTGCCCCAGCAGCGAGGCCCACAGTCCGAGTTCACCTTGCCGTTGCAGCGCGGTGGCCTCGGCGTCGACTCGACGCACGAGCACGAGGTCGCGGTACAGCGCGCGGCACTCCTGCGGCGTCAGGTCGATGGCGTAGTCGGGATGCGCGACGCGTTCGCCCTCGGGGGTGAGCAACTGCACGAACCCTGGGTCGTGTCCCGTCACCGGACGCTGGACCACCTACGCCTCCCTCCGGCCGCGGGATCGCCGGGCCCTTCGCGATGCGATCCGCCCGCGGTCGCCGGGGTAGGTCGACAGGGACGGTAGGACCCATGGTGGGCCAGTGACGCCGACGGCGGAAGTACCGCCGCGACTCAGCGACCGGTCAGTGTCCCCATCCGGGTCCGCCACCCTGCCCCCCACCGTGCCCATGCCCGTGCCCATGCCCCCATCCACCACCATGCTCATGTCCACCGTGCCCATGCCCCTGACCCCCGTGCCCCTGACCCCCGTGCCCCTGACTCCCGTGCCCCTGACCCCCGTGCCCCTGACTCCCGTGCCCCTGACTCCCGTGCCCATGACCCCCGTGCCCATGACCTCCGCCGCCGCCTCCATTGCCGCCGCCGTTGCCGTTCCCGTCCCCATCCCCGTCGTTGTCTGCGGTGTCGCTGGGGCTGGGGGTCGGCGTGGGCGTCTGCGTCGGGGTGGGCGTCGGGCTTGGTGAGTGGCTCGGCTTGGACGAGGGAGGGCCGGTGTCGCTGGGCGACGGCCCGTGCGTCGGCGGCGTGGTGGACGGCTGCGGCGCGCCACCCAGAGCTCCAGCCGGCGAGGCCGAGCCGCGGTGGGGACGCGGTGCCTTCGAGGACGAGCTCGAGTCGCTTCCGGAGGGCACGACGACGGTCGCACTGGGCCACGGACCAGAAGAGCCCTGACTGGGTCCGAGGACCTGAGGTCCGCGCAGGGAGTGCTCGGCGACGACGCCCAGCGTGACCACACCCGCCGTGACCGTTGCTGCGGCCAGGGTGACGACGGAGGCGGTCTTCAGGGCCGCCAGCGAGGCGGGCCAGCCAACCATGGGCCGGTGCCTCCTCTCGCTCGGGCGACCCCACCCCTGGGCGCCTGCTCCGCTGCGTGAGCGGACCACTACGCATAGTAATCGACCGCCCTCCCCACGGACCTTGAGGGTGGCACCCGATTTCGAGCCGGTCGGGTGAGCGTGCCTGGGCAGGCCGGATGGCTGCCCGCCGGGCAGAATGGCCCCGTGACCGACCTCGACGCGCCCACGGTGATCCGGGTGTTCCTGCTCGACGACCACGAGGTCGTCCGCCGCGGGCTGCACGAGCTGCTCACCGTCGAAGACGATCTCGACGTCGTCGGTGAGGCCAGTACGGCGGCTCAGGCGTTGGCCCGCATCCCGGCCGTGCGGCCCGACGTCGCCGTGCTCGACGTGCGACTGCCCGACGGCAGCGGCGTGGAGGTCTGTCGCGACGTGCGCTCGGCACTGCCGGAGGTGCGCTGCCTGATGCTCACCTCCTACGCCGACGACGAGGCCCTGTTCGACGCGATCATGGCGGGGGCGGCCGGCTACGTCCTGAAGGACATCCGCGGCAGCGACCTGGTCACGGCCATCCGCGAGGTGGCGTCCGGCAAGTCCCTGCTCGACCCGCAGGCAACTGCGCGTGTCCTCGAACGGCTGCGCAATGGAGAACCGAAGGACACCCGGCTGGCCGGCCTGACCGACCAGGAGCGGCGGATCCTGGAGTACATCGGCGAGGGGCTCACCAATCGACAGATCGGTGAGCAGATGCACCTCGCCGAGAAGACGGTGAAGAACTACGTGTCGTCGCTGCTGGCCAAGCTTGGCATGGAGCGGCGTACCCAGGCGGCCGCCTACATCGCACGCCTCGGGGAACATCCCGAGAAGTAGGACGTCAGCGCACCGGCACCCGCCACACCAGTCGAGTCCCCGAACCGTCGTCCTCGACGGGCTCGAGCCGGAACGAGCCGCCTAGATCCTCGGCGCGACGCTGCAGGTTCGCCAGCCCGCTGCGTCGCAGCCCTTCCTTGGACAACCCGACGCCGTCATCGGTCACGATGAGGACGACGTCGCGGTCATCCACCGACACGGAAACCCGCGCCCAGTGAGCCTTGGCATGCCGCGAGACGTTCGACAACGCTTCGCGTACGGCAGCAATCAGCTGTTCGGCCGTCTCCGCCGGCACGAGGGAGTCGACCAACCCGTCGAAGCGGCACGTGGGCTCGAAGCCAAGGCCATGCGACGCCGCGCCGACCTCACGCAACAGCCGACCCCGCAGGCCGGTCGGCTCGTCGGCCCCGCTCTCGTGCAGCGCGAAGATGGTCGAGCGCACCTCGAGGATGGTGGCGTCGAGCTCCTGGACCGCGCGGTCGAGCCGTCCTGCCACGTTCGGCTCGTCGACGAGGCGACGGGCTCCTTCGAGCATCATCCCGGTGGCGAACAGCCGTTGGATGACCAGGTCGTGCAGGTCTCGTCCGATCCGGTCCCGGTCCTCGAGGATGGCCAGGCGTTCGTGCTCTTGCTGCGCCTCGGCCAGGGTCAGCGCCAACGCAGCTTGGTCGGCGAACGCCTGGGCCATGGCGCGTTCGTCGGCGGTGAACTCCGGCATGTCGGGTTGGTTCGCGAGAAGGAGCATGCCGCGCGTCTCCGTGCCGGTGACCATGGGCACGACCATCGTCGGTCCGGCGTCGCTGGGAACGTCGTCAGTGGTGCGACCGAGCAATGCGTCGGCGTCCACCCCTGACGCGTGCGCGAAGCGCAGCACCTGGTCACGTCCGGCTGGGAGTGCGATCGCCGACAGACTCGCACGGGCCGCCTCTCGGGACCTCGACGCGATCAGGGTGAGCACGGCGTCGGTGCTGTCGCCGCGCAGGACGCTCGTGGCGATCTCCGACGACGCCCGCAGCCACACCGCACGGGTCTGCGCCTGCGCGTACAGCCGCGCGTTCTCGATCGCCACGCCCGCGGCCGCGGCGAGGGCGACCACCACCTGCTCGTCGACCTCGGTGAAGCGCGACCCGTCCAGCTTCTCGGTGAGGTACAGGTTGCCGAACACCTCACCCCGCACCCGGATCGGTACGCCCAGGAACGTGTGCATCGCGGGGTGGTTCGCCGGGAAACCGACCGCCAACGGATGGGTCATGACGTCGTCGAGCCGAAGCGGCGTCGGGTCGTCGATCAGCACGCCGAGGATGCCTCGCCCGACCGGTGGCTGACCCAGAGCGGCCACGTCCTCGTCGTCGAGCCCCACCGTGACGAACTCGGAGAGGCCACCGGCTCCGAAGACGACGCCCAACGCGCCGTAGCGAGCCTCGACGAGGTCAGCCGCGACCTGCACGATCCGGTGCAGCGTGTGCTGCAGCTCCAGGCCGGCCGCGACAGCAACCACTGCCTCGAGCAGCCGCTGCAGGTGCGAGCTCGCCCCGCGCATGTCCTCCAGTCGTTCCACCACCTCGCCCAGCAACGAGGCGAGGTCGAGGGACGAGACGTCGGAAGTCTCGGGCTGCTCGATCACCAGACCACTATGCCCGCCCCGGCACCGTCGCGAGCAGCTGCGCCGCGTCGACCTCGGCCTGCCACGCACGCGCGTACCAGCCGCCCAGGGCCGCCAGGTCGGCATGGCTGCCACGCTCCACGACATGGCCGTGGTCGACGACCACTACCTCGTCGACGTCGGACAGGCCGCGGAGCCGGTGGCTGATCAGCAGGGTAGAACGGCCACGCGTCGCGTCGAGCAGGTCGGCCAGCAGCTCGTCCGCGGTGTCCACGTCGAGATGCTCGGTCGGCTCGTCGAGGATCACGATCGGGAAGTCGCGGAGCAGCACACGGGCCAGGGCAAGACGTTGCCGTTGTCCACCGGACAGCTGTGCGCCGTGTTCGCCGACCCGGGTGTCGAGGCCGTCGGGCAGCGTCTCGATCCAGGTCAGCAGCCTCGCGTCACGCAGGGCATCCCGCAGCTCATCCTCGGACGCATCCCGGCGCGCCAGGTGCACGTTCTCGCGCAGCGTGGTGTCGAAGATGTGGGCGTCCTGTCCGAGCAGCCCGACGACGCGACGCAGCCCGTCGGGCTCCAGCTGGCGCAGGTCGACGCCGTCCAGGCATGCCGAACCTTTGGTGGGGTCGAGAAAGCGCAGCGCGACATTCGCGATCGTCGTCTTGCCGCAACCGCTCGGGCCGACCAGCGCCACCGCGCAACCCGGCGCGAGGACCAGGTCGATCCCCGTGACCGCGTCGTCGGTCTGACCCGGCCAACGTGCCGCGACGCCCGCCAGCTCGAGTCGATGCGGTGGCGAAGCGACGGGGAGCGGGGAGACCGGGGGAGCCACTGGCGGGGCGGCGTCGACGATGCCGAAGACCCGATCGGCGGCCGATCGCACCCGCACCGCCTGTGCAGCCGCCACGGGAAGCGGCACGGCCAGCTCGAAAGCCGCCAGCGGCATGAGCACCACCACGGCCAGCCACACACCGTCCAGCTGACCAGACGCCACGGCCGCCGATCCCAACAGCAAGCAGGCCACCACGGTCACGCCGGTGACCGTCAACCCGAGGGCGGCCCCGACACCAGAGCCGGCGGCAACCCGGCGCTCCGTGACGCGCAACCGGTCGTCGACCCGGGTGACGCGCTCCCGGCCGAGCGCATCGGTACCGGCCACCACGAGCTCGGGTGCGGTGTGCAAGAGCTCGACGAGCTGCGCGCTCAGCTCGCCACGGACCGAGGTCAGGCGCTGCTCGGCCCGTTGGCTCACCCGGACGCTCAGCCACGGAACGACCACCACGGCAAGCGCGAAGCCGACGGCGGTGACCACGCCCGCGGCCGGCACCAACCAGGTCTCGCCCGCCACCACGAGCACGGCGACAACAGTCGCGACCCCGAACGGTGGGATCACCCGCAGGTACATCTCCTGCAACACGTCGACGTCGCCGACGAGCCGAGCCAACAGGTCACCGCTGCGGAACGCGGCCAGCCCGGTCGGCGACTGGGCGGCGAGTCCGCGATACACGTCGACCCGTAGGTCGGCCAGCACGCGAAGGGCGGCGTCATGCCCGACGAGTCGCTCCAGGTAGCGGAAGACGCCGCGGCTGATGCCGAAGAAGCGCACCAGCACGATGACCGTGGTCAAGGTGAGGATCGGCGGCTGCTGTGACGCCCGCGAGATCAGGTACCCCGACGTCGCCATGAGCCCGATCGCGGCCAGCGCCGCGAAGGTGCCCAGCAGCACTGCCAGCCCGAGACGACCCCACACCGGACGCGCAATCTTGACGAGGCGAACCAACGGTGTCACGCCGACACCACCGCCTCGACCGCGGTGACCGGGTCCAGACGAACGACGCGGTCCGCGAGAGCTGCCAACGCCGGACGGTGCGCCACGAGCACGACGGTGCGTCCGACGGCCAAGCGTCGAACCGCAGCCACCACCTCCTGCTCGGACTCGGCGTCCAGAGCGGCCGTCGGTTCATCGAGGACGACCAACGAGGGGTCGCGCACGAACGCTCTCGCCAAAGCGATCCGCTGGCGTTGTCCGGCCGAGAGGCCGGCGCCACGGTCGGCGAGCCGGAATCCCGGGCCGTCGGGCAGCGCCGACACGAAGTCCCACGCCCCCGCCTGCTCCAGTGCATGTTGCACCTGGTCCTGCGACGCCGTCGGCGCCACCAGCCTCACGTTGGCCGCGATGCTGTCAGCGATGAACGCCGGCGCCTGCGGCACGTAGGCGATCGCGTCGTGCCAGCGCGCGGCAAACAGGTCGGACAAGGCGATGGTGTGCCCGTCGCCCACGAGCTCGATGCGTCCGCTGTCGGGATCGAGCACGCGCAGCAGGAGCTGCAGCAGCGTGGACTTGCCGGCACCACTCGGGCCAACCAGGGCCACCGTCTCACCCGGGGCGATGTCGAGTGAGAAGTCGCGCAACGCGTCGACGTCTCGCGCGGGATAGCGTGCGGTCACCTGGGTGAACCTGATGGTCGTGCGCGACAGTGGTGGCACGTCGACTTCGGCGCCATCGGCGGGTCGCGGCTCGTCGAGGATCGAGAACGCACGCTGCGCCGCAGAGATCCCCTCCTGGCTCGCGTGGAAGTGCAGCCCCACCTGACGCAGCGGCAGGTAGGCCTCTGGCGTGATGATGAGGACGAACAGACCGGTTGCCAGCGTCAGCTCGCCGGCGACAAGACGAACCCCGATGAACACGGCGACCAGAGCCACCGAGATCGTGGCCAGGAGCTCGAGTGCGAACGACGACAGGAACGTCACCCGCAGTACCGACATGGTGCGGCGTCGGTACTCGGCGGTGACCTGGCGCAAGTTCTGCGCCTGAGCCTGTGCCCGCCCGAACACCGTCAAGGTCGGCAGGCCGGCCACCAGATCGAGGAAGTAGCCCGACAGCAGTTCGAGTGCGGCCCACTGCCGGTCCTGCTGCCGCTGCGTGGTCCAACCGATCAGCACCATGAACAACGGGATGAGGGGAAGGGTGACCAGGATGATCACGGCCGAGCCGAGGTCTTGGCTGGCAACCACGACCACCACGGCCAGGGGAACGACGGCGGCCAGCACCAACTGGGGCAGGTACTTACCGAAGTAGTCGTCCAGCGCATCCAGCCCGCGCGTGACGAGCACCGTCAGCTCGCCGCGCCGTTGCCCGGTCAACCACACCGGGCCCAGCGCCGTTGCCTGCTCGACCAGCTCCTCACGCAGCTGCGCCTTCACCTCCGCCCCCGCCCGCTGCGCCGCCACGTCTTGCGCCCAAGCGGTGAGCGATCGGGCCAGGAACACGACGAGTGCGCCCAGGGCCAACGGACGCACCTGCGCGACGGAGTCGCCGTGCTGGAACACGTCGACGACCGCCCGGGACAGCAACCAAGCCTGGGCCACGATCAAGACAGCCGTGGTGACTCCGCACCCGACCGTCAGCAGCAGCGGCACCCGCGCCGATGCAGCCTGTCCGAACAGGCGAGGGTCCACGGGGCGCACGGCGTCCATCATGCGGCGGAGTGCAGGCCGAGCAGGTCAGCGGGGTCTGCTGCCCTTCAGACCTGCTCAGCAGCCGCCAGCGCAGCGGGGGCGGGCAGGTCCTGCGTCGACAGGCGACGCCGGAACACCCAGAACGTCCACGCCTGATAGGCCAGCACGATCGGGGTGAAGATCAGCGCGACGATCGTCATGACCTTGAGTGTGTAGTGAGTCGACGACGCGTTGACGACGGTGAGGTTGTAGGCCGCGTTCGTACTGCTGGGCATCACGTCGGGGAACAGCACGATGAACAACGTCGAGACGGCCATCAAGATGGTGACGCCCATCAGCACGAACGCCCAGCCGTCACGACCCCGGCGGTTGGCACCCAGTGCCGCCAGCAGGGCTACGGCCGCGAGCAGGCCGGTGATCCAGGGCCAGGTCTCCCCGGCGCGGACCAGCGTCCAGCCGAGGAAGACCACCGCGAGCACCGCCGTCCCCAGGCCGAGCTTCGGCATGAGGGCGTGCGCACGATCTCGGACCTCGCCCAGCGTCTTCAGGGACAGGTAGGCCGCGCCGTGGGTCGTGAACAGCGTCAGGGTGACCAGGCCGGCCAGCAGCGCGTACGGGTTCAGCAGCGTGAACAGGCTGCCGGTGTAGTTCCCCGAGGCGTCGATCGGCACGCCCTGCACGATGTTGCCGAACGCCACCCCCCACAGCAGGGAGGGAATGACCGATCCACCGAAGATCGCCCAATCCCACCTGGCACGCCCCGCTTCGGTGAGCGCCTTTCCCCGGTACTCGAACGCCACGCCGCGCAGGATCAGCGCGGCGAGGATCAGCAGCAGGGCGAGGTAGAAGCCGCTGAACAACGTGGCGTACCAGTTGGGGAACGCGGCGAACGTCGCGCCTCCGGCGACGAGCAGCCACACCTCGTTCCCGTCCCAGACCGGTCCGATCGTGTTGATCATCACGCGTCGGTCCAGCTCGCTTCGACCCAGTACGGGCAGCAGGTTCCCGACGCCGAAGTCGAAGCCTTCGAGGAAGAAGTAGCCGATCCACAGAACCGCGATCAGGATGAACCAGAAGTCGGCGAGCGTCATCAGGGTCTCCTAGTACGCGAACGTCAGTGGTCGGTCGGTGTCACGGCGGTCGTAGTCTCCGTCGGCATCAGCCGAGGTGATCTCGGGTGGGCCGGCCTTGGCGAACCTGGCCATGAGCCAGATCTCGACGACGGCCAGCACTCCGTAGAGCAGCGTGAACACGATCATCGAGATCCACACCTCGGTGGCGCTGACCGCGATGGACGCCGCGTTCGCCACGAGAAGGAGCCCGTACACGATCCAGGGCTGGCGACCCATCTCGGTGAAGATCCAGCCGAACGTGTTGGCGAACAGGGGGGCGAAGATGATGAGGATCGCCAGGCGGCCCCACCACTTGTTGGTGACGGTTCGTCCACGCCGGAACAGCCACAGCGACAGCAGCGCGAACAGTGCGACGGCGAACCCGCCCCCCATCATGAACCGGAACGACCAGTACGTGATCGGGATGTTGGGCTTGTAGTTCCCTGGTCCGTACTTCGCGACCTCACGCGCCTGGACGTCGTTGATGCCCTCGACCGTCCCGTTCACCGAGTTCGTGGCGAGCAGCGAGGTGAGTCCGGCAATCCGGAGCGAGAACACCTCTTGGGTGCCGTCCAGGCTGCCGAGCGTGAACAGGCTGAACCCAGCATTGGACTGGGTGTTCCACAGAGCTTCGGCGGCACCCATCTTCATCGGTTGCTGCTGCGTCATGACCTGAGCGTCGAGGTGGCCGCTGAGCCCGACAGCGACCATGGCGCAGATGGCCGTGTAGCCGCTGACCTTCAGCGACGCCCTCATCACGTCCGCGAACCGCTGGTGCACGAGGTGCCAGACCGAGATACCCAACATGAACGCGGCACCGGTGAGCAGGGCCGCTGAGATCGTATGGCCGAAGGCGATGATCGCGGTCTTCTGGAACAGCAGGTCGGTGATGCTCGTCAACGTCGCACGTTGGCCGGTGGACGGCGCCTGTGCGGGTGAGTAGCCGGCCGGGATCCGGTACGCCACGGGGTGCTGCATGAATGCGTTGGCGGCCAGGATGAAGTAGGCACTCAATGTCGTGCCGAACGCCGCCAACCAGACGGTCGCAAGGTGCAGCCTCTTGGGCAGGCGGTCCCACCCGAAGATCCACAGGCCGACGAACGTGGACTCGAGGAAGAACGCCATGAGACCTTCCATGGCCAGCGGCGCACCGAAGATGTCACCCACGAACCGCGAGTACTCGCTCCAGTTCATGCCGAACTGGAACTCCTGCACGATGCCGGTGACGACACCCATGGCGAAGTTGATCAGGAACAACTTGCCCCAGAACTTCGTCGCCCGTAGGTACGCGTCCTTGCCGGTACGTACCCAGGCGGTCTGGAAGCCGGCGACCAGCCAGATCAGGCCGATCGTGATGGGGACGAAGAAGAAGTGGTAGATGGTGGTGATCCCGAACTGCCAGCGGGCCAGGTCGAGGGCGTTCACGCGTTCCTCCGTTGCGACGGGCTTGCGGGTACCGGTGGGTCGCCCACCTTTCGGTCACCAGCCTGCCCGTGCCGTACCGGCGCCTCCCTGGCCAAAGGTCCTGAACCGCACGGTCGAGAGTCACCGGCGGTAGCCCGCGACGTCTGACTCCCGCTAGTGGGCCACCGTCACCCAAGACCGGACCACGCCGAGGAAGCGCTCGTTGGCGCTCACCTGACCCACGGTGACGCGTACCCCCTCGTCGGGGAACGGTCGCACCACGATGCCGGCCCCCTCGCAGGCAGCCGCGAAGCCAAGGGCGTGCTGTCCCAGCCGCAGCCAGACGAAGTTGGCCTCCGACGGCGTCACGCTCAGCCCCATCGCCGTCAGCGCCTCGATCACCCGCGCTCGTTCGCTGGTGATCACGCCGACCCGGGTACGCATCTGCGCCTGCGTTGCCAGGGACGCCAAAGCGGCCCGCTCGGCGATCGCGGTGACGCCGAACGGCGTCTGCGCCTTGCGGATCGCCGCAGCGATCGAAGCACTGGCCACGGCGTACCCCACACGCAGGCCGGCGAGCCCGTACGCCTTGGAGAACGTGCGCAGCACCACGAGGTTGCGGTGTTGCGCGAGCAACGCCAGCCCGTCCGCCGCGTCAGGGCGACCGACGAACTCGGCATACGCCTCATCCACGACGACTACGACCCGACGCGGTACCCGACCGAGAAACGCGGTGAGCTCGGTTTGTTCCACGACTGCGCCGGTCGGGTTGTTCGGACTGCACAGCACCACGATGCGGGTGTGGTCGGTGATCGCGTCGAGCATGGCGTCGAGATCGTGCCGCTCGTCGGCTCGAAGCGGGACGGGCACCGGCGTCGCGCCGCTCACCGTGATGACGATCGGGTAGGCCTCGAACGAGCGCCACGCATAGACGACCTCGTCGCCAGTACCGGCGTAGGCGGCGCACACCGCCTGCAGCACTGCCACCGATCCCGTGCTCACCGCGATCTGGGCTGCGTCCACCGCGTGGTGCCGGGCCAGTGCGTCCACCAACTGCGTCGAGCCGAAGTCGGGGTACCGGTTGACGTAGGCGGCCGCATCGTTGATCGCCGCAACGACTCCGGGCAGCGGCGGGAAGGGGTTCTCGTTGCTGCTGAGCTTGTAGGCGCCCGGTGGTGCGGGCTGTCCCGCTCGGTAGGCGGGGATCGACGCCAGTCGGTCGACCGGCTCGTCGAGCGGTTCGGTCACGGCCACACCTCCGACCCGCAACCTACCCAGCGTCCCCCTAGGCTGCCGCGATGACCGAGACGGCCGCCGAGCTCCCACCGCCCGGTGCCGTCCCCGTAGCACCCATCGGGCTGCCGCGCGGACGTCCCATCGGGTACGTGATGGTGATCGCCGGAGCCCTGCTGTTCAGCGTCAACGGCTCGGTGTCGAAGGTCGCTCTCACCTCCGGCATCGACTCCATGTCGCTGGTGCTGCTGCGGTGTGCCGGCTGCATGTTGACGCTGTTCGTGCTGGTACTGCTCATCGACCACCGACGGCTGCGCGTGCGGCGCGAGGAGTGGGTGACGCTGGTCGCCTACGGCATCGTCGCCATCGCCATGGTGCAGTGGCTGTACTTCGTCGCCATCGCGCGACTGCCGGTTGGCGTGGCCCTGTTGCTGGAGTTCACCGCCCCGCTGATGGTGGCGCTATGGGCCAAGTTCGTTCAGCACAAGACGCTGCATCGCGGACTGTGGCTGGCCCTGGCCCTGGTGCTGGGCGGGCTCGCGCTGGTCGCCCAGGTCTGGGACGGCATGACGCTGGACGCGGTCGGGGTGGTCGCCGGCTTCGCTGCAGCCATCTGCTTGGCGACGTACTTCATCATCGGCGAGCGAGCCGTCGGCGAGCGGGACACTGTGTCGTTGGCGATGTGGGCGTTCGTCGTCGCCACTGTCTTCTGGTCGGTCATCCACCCCTGGTGGACCGTTCCGTGGTCTGCCCTCGACCAGAGCGTGAGCCTGCAGGGCGCCCTTTCGTCGGTGTCGGTGCCCGCCTGGGTGCTGGTCGTCTGGATCGTCCTGCTCGGGACGGTGGCACCGTTCTTGTTGGAGATCGGTGCGCTGCGTCAGATCCCGGCCACGCGCGCCGGGATCGTCGCAACGGCGGAGCCCGTGATCGCTGCGTTCATCGCGTGGCTGTGGCTGGGTGAGGTGCTGGCACCCGTCCAGCTGGTCGGTGCGTTCGTCGTGGTGATCGGCGTGTCGGTGGCCCAGCTCGCCTCCGGTTGAACGATTGAGACGCACCGTCACCAATGGATCACTGTTGCGGCGGCACTTGGAAGCGCCGCACCTCCTGCGGCCAACCGCAGGCCACCGCGATCTTGCCCGCCCACAGTCGCGCCGCCGCCTCATCGGCAACATCCACGACCGCGAAATCGCCGAGGTGCTCCTTGGTCTCGGCGTACGGACCGTCGGTGAACAACGGCGTCCCGCTCGACGCATCGACGCTGAACACGGGGGCGTCGTCGTCCAGGCCGCCGGTGAAGATGAGAACCCCGGCCGCCCTCATCTGCGCCAGCAACGGCCGCAGGGCCTTGGACTTCTCGCGCAGTTCTTCATCCGTGTGGTCGGGCACCCACTCTTCGTTGAAGGCGATGAGGTACTCGGTCATGTCTCCTCCAGTGCCGGGTGAGTCCGCAGCACACCGCTGGCGGCCGCTTGGTCGTCGCAACTCTGGAATAGTTCCTGGTATGGACGAGCCACCGGAGCTGAAGCGCAGCGGACACTGGCGAATGACTGTCTGGGCCCTCCGAGTGGGTTACGGCGGGCTCACCGTCGCCCTGGCAGGCCTCATCGTGATGGCGTTGGGAGCCACGCCCTGGATCCTGGCCGCCGGGGTGATCACTTGGCTCGCCGCCGCGGCGGTCACGTTGGAAGGGTTCCTCCAGTCCCGGCACGAGCTGCTCGAGCCACGGCCCGGGTTCTGGTCGATGCGGTCCATGCTCATCCATGACACGGTCCACGCTCGGCCGTCGTCCCAGCGGTCCTGACGTTACGTCTGGGTTCTCCTACGGCTGGGATCCAGCACGGCCAACTCCGGCCACGGGTCGAAGCCGTGCTCGATCAGCCAGCGGACCGCCCGCAGGGCTCGAAACGACCACCACGCGCGGATCACGTCGAGATCGACGTCGGTGCCGTATCCGGCGACAACGTCGTTCAGATGCTCCTCGTGTCCGAACGTGAGGGTGGCGAGGTCGTACAGCGCGTCGCCCGGGCGGGCCTCGGACCAGTCGACCACGCCCGTGACCTCCTCACCATCGACGAAGACGTGGGTGATCTGCAGGTCGCCGTGGAGGAACACCGGCGGCCATGGCCGGAGCGCAGCCTCGGCCACCTCCCGGTTGCGCGTGACCACGTCGGCGGGAAGGACGTCGTTGGCGAGCAGCCACTCGGTGCCGCCATCGACGTGAGATGCGAGCTGGTCGAGGCTCCAACCCGGCCACGGTGGCAGCGGCGCCTCGTGCAGCGTGCGGACGGCGGCACCCGCCGCAGCCCACGCCGCCGACGACGCCGTCGACGGCTCGCCGAGGCGACCGAGTGCCATCCCCGGGACAGCCGCGAGGGCAAGCACCGGCGGCTGGCGCCACAAGACCTGCGGCGTCGGGATCGGCGCCATCGACATCGCCGCGACCTCGACATCGGTGCGCGTCTGATCGGTGTCGATCTTCAGGAACACGTTTCCGACCCGCAGGGTCGCGCGCTCCTGATGGGCGACAACGACCTCGATCTCATCCACGACCCCATCATCGCGTCCGTAGTCGATCGGGTGCGCCGTAACGCCGGAGGGGATCAGCCCGGACCCGCTACCTCGCGGGGGCTGGCCGTACCGTGAGCCTGGCATCTTGTACGACATGTCTGAGAAGCCCGGTCTGGCGCGTGCCTTGGCGGCGGCTCGGGAAGTCGCGCAAGTTCATGGCGTGGCCTGCGAGGACGCAGTTGTGCTGGCTGGTGGCAGCAATGTGCTAGTGCATCTCAAACCGACTCCGGTGATTGCCCGAGTGATGACCGCCACCGCTGCTCTGCACCAGGACGTGGAGACCTGGCTTGCCCGCGAGGTCGCTATCGGTGCCTTCTTGGCAGGACGGGGCTTGGGCGTGCCACCCAGTAGTGCACTTGCACCAGGGCCCTACCAGCGTGACGGACTCTGGATGACGTTCTGGGAGTTCGTCGAGCACGACACCTCCGAGTCCTTACCGCCCGCGCATGAGCTCGGCGGCTCGCTACGCCAGCTACACGCTGCGCTCGCGGACTTCCCGGGCGAGCTTGGGCCGCTCAAGGACGTGCGCGACTGGCTCGACCAGCTTCTTGACCAGCTCTATCCATCGCCGAAGCTCAACCATCAGGACATCGATTCCCTGCGCAGCCAGCTCCAAGCGCTGACCCCCACCGTCTTCGAAAGCTCACTGCCGGGGCAGGCGATCCATGCCGACGCGTCGCTGTCAAACCTGTTCCGCACCGAGAGCCGCCTCATCTGGAACGACTTCGAGGATGCCTGCGTCGGTCCAGTCCACTGGGACGTCGCGGGGCTCGTCGTCGAAGCCCGGGCCGCTGGAGGAAGCGAGGCGTTCGTCGCGGACTTCTTGCGCGCCTACGGCGGACTCGGCCTGGACGAGCTGGACGACTTCATCGCGGCCGAACACCTCTTCGTCACGATCTGGCAGGCCTTCGAAGCACAGCGTCGGGCTCCATGAGCCTTGGTCCCACGCGTCGCCCCGGTCGATCAGCCCTGATCCGCCTGACGGATGTAGGTAGCAACAGGCGCACCACGACGGACCGGCTTGTAGTCCGGCTTTCCCTCCGCTGCGATCACCGGCTCGACACGTTCCAGGAAGAAGTCGGCCACTGACGACGGGTGGTCCCAGACGCTGACGGCGCTGATAGTGCCGTCGCCGTTGTCCCAAGCGATCGAGGCAACGAGTGCGGACGGAGGCTCAGCGAACAGCCGAAGGCGATCGGTCCAGTGACGCCACACCTCGTCCGGGGCAGTAATGGTCTCGACGAACATGGTGATGCGCTCCCTTCGGCCACGGTCCGCTCAAGGTACGCCGGGAGTCAAGGGCGCGCTCCGTCTTGCCGGCTCTTCCCCCGGCCCGCCCTCTCACTGCTGGTCCGACGACTCCGGTGGTGCGAACACGACCACGAGCTGCAACGGACCCTGTACGTCCTCGAAGCGGTGCGGTTCGTGTGCCGGCACGAAGATCACCGATCCCTGCGCGACGTCGACCGGCTCGCCTTTGGCAACGAACCGTGCCCGGCCAGACATGACGACGTAGATCTCGTCCTCGTCGTGCGGCGTCTGCAGATCCGGCTCGTCGCTCTGCAGCACGTACAGGCCGGTCGACAGCGAGGCGCTTCGCTCGAACTCCAGCCACGCCTCGCCGCTTGCCTTCCGACGTGCGTTGACGTCATCGACGGTGTACACGTTCATAGCCACCCCTACTTGCTGCGGTCTTCGATCTCCCAGACATGGTCCAGCACGTGCCATGCCATGCGTCGCACCACGTAGCGAGGAGACCAAGCGCTGACCTCAGTCTTACCGCGCGGCAGCAGGTCCGTGAGCCCTGCCCGCACCCGGGAGCGCAACTCCTCGACAGCTTGTCGGTCGGCCGAGTCAGGCGTGGAGACCTTGCGCAGGCCCAGCTTGCGGCTGTAGGCCGCCTCGGCATTGATGACGTGCTGCACCACCGCATCCCGGTCGCGTCCGCCACCGCGCGGACCCTTGCGCAGGTGAGGTGGTGCGCTGCCGGCCAGTTCGTCGAGCATCTGCCAACTCACGTCGAGCAGGTCGACCAGCCGTTGCGCCCCGTCGGCTCGCACCGCCTCGTCCTCCAGCGCAGCCGGCTGGCTGGGCGCCCCGAAGTCGGTGGTGGTGTCGCCCGGGCAGCGCTCGACGACCTGCCACCTGGGCCGAGCCATGACCGGTTCGAACGCCGCACCCAGTCCGGCGCGGGCGGCAACGAGTCGATAGCGAGGTGCGTAGGCGGCCAAGGCCAGCAGCGCGGCGGACTCGCCGTCGGCCGCCTTGACCGATCGCGACCAGCCCGGCCACTGCAGCGCGCTGGCGAACACCCGCTTCTTGCCGGTTTCGACCACGACGTCGACCGACGTCCCCGTCCGCGAAGCCATGGGCGTCAGCATGCCAGCGACCCAGCCGTCGGGCTTCAGGGGGCGGGGATGTCCCAGGTGAAGCGGTGAGTGTGGATGTCGAAGTAGACGAACGACTCGGTCTGGCGCACTCCGGGGATCGCCTTCAGATGGTCGTTGACGACCGTGAAGAGCTCGTCCATGTCACGGCAGACGACCTCCGCGAACAAGTCGAACGATCCCGAGGTCAACACGACGTAGATCACCTGGCGCAATTGCGCGATCGCGTCGGCCGCCGCCCGGATGTCGCCATCGACACTGATCCCTACCAACGCCATCACGGGCAGGCCCAACGCGAGTGGGTCGGTGACCGCTACCACCTGCAGGACACCGGTGTCCGTGAGTCGCTGGATCCGCTGACGTACGGCGGGTGCGCTCAACCCCACCTGGGGGGCGAGCTCGGCGTACGAGGCGCGCCCGTCACGCTGCAAGGCGCGGATGATCGCGCGGTCCACCGAGTCCAGCGTCACTTGCCGCGTCACGCCCGCTCCTCGACGATCGCGTTACCACCGTCCACGACGACGGCCTGACCGGTCATGTACGACGCGCCGGGTGAGGCCAACCAGGCCACCGCGCTGGCTACTTCGGCGGCGCTGGCACTGCGACCGACAGGAGACGCGAGTCCCTGTCGGTACTCGTGCGCAGGCTGCGATGCCGTCTCGATCCAGCCAGGACAGACCGCATTGACCGTGATCCCGCTCGCGGCCACCTCCACAGCGATCGCTCGGGTCAGCCCGACCATTCCCGCCTTGGCAGCGGCGTACGCCGGCTCACCGACCATTCCGCTGACGTGCCCGGTGACCGACGCCACGTTGATGATCCGGCCGTAGCCGGCCGTCACCATCGTCGGCAGGGCGGCACGCGTCACGAAGAACGCCGTGTCGAGGTTGCGGGCGATCCCGTCGTGCCACACCTCGTCGCTGGTGAGCGTGACCTCACCGGACTCGGCGGGTCGATCCACACTGGTCATGCCGGCGTTGTTCACGACGACGTCGAGCCGTCCGAACGCCTCGATCGCCTGGGCCACGAGCTCGCTCGCCTGCGAACTCTGCGTGAGATCAGCGGGCAGTCCCAGCGCTTCGATCCCTTCGGCGCTCAACTCCGCCACCCGCTCCTGGATGCGCTGCGTGGTGGAGGTGACGACGATGCGCGCGCCCAACTGGCCCAGCAGCAGGGCACTGGCGTAGCCGATGCCGCGAGCACTTCCGGCACCGGTCACGACCGCGACCTGCCCGCTCAGGTCGAACGCGCTGGGAAGCCCAGCGGTCATGAGCCGAACAGCTCGCTCACCGCTTCACCGAACACGCTGGTGTGCAGGTCGACGTCGGCCTGCGTAGTGGCGGGACACATCAGGGCCATGTTGTGGAACGGCGTCATCATGATGCCGCGGTTCAAGGTGTACAGGTGCAGGTACTCGTCGAGCTCGTCGTCGCCGGCTGCGGCCGACTCGGTGCCGGTGCGCGGTGCGGGTCGCGCGAAGCGGTACTCGGCGCGAGCACCGAGCTGGCTGATCGTCCACGGCACATCGGCGCCGTCGAGCACCTGCTGCACGCCCGCTGTGAACCGGGTTGCCAACGCGATCATGTGGTCGAAAGCCGAGTCGGTGAGCACTTCACCGAGCGTCGCGCGGGCGGCCGCCATGGAGAGTGCGTTGCCCGCAAGCGTGCCACCGACTCCACCGACGTCGACCAGATCAGCGTCCGGGTGCCCCATCACGCGCTCCGCGACGGCGTCGGTGATGCCGTACGCACCGATCGGGATGCCGCCGGCGATCGACTTGCCGATGACGAGGATGTCGGGCTGCAGTCCCATGAGCTTCGTCATGCCGCCGGGCCCGGCCGAGAACGTGTGGGTCTCGTCGATCAGCAGGAGCGTCCCATGACGGGTGCAGAGCTCGCGCAGCTCCTGCAGGAAGGTCGGCTCCGGCGCCACGATGCCGATGTTGGTGAGCGCCGGCTCGGTGATCACGACGGCGACGTCGCCGTGCGCCAACGCCGCCTCGACAGAAGCGATGTCGTTGAACTCGGCGACCCGAGTGGTCTGGCTGGGCTCGATCTGCGGGCCGACGTTGCCGGGGCGCGGCAGCGTCTGACCCTCCGGGCCGGAGACGACCACGGTCTCATCGACGCTGCCGTGGTAGCAGTACGAGAACGCCAGGACCTTCTGCCGTCCGGTGACCAGGCGCGCCAACCGAAGCGCCCAACGGTTGGCGTCGGTCGCGGTCAGCGAGAACGACCACTGGGGCAGCCCGAAACGGCGCTGCAGCTCCGCGCCCACCCACTGGGCGTCCTCCGTCGGCAACATCGTGGTGATGCCGCCGGCCACCCCGATCCGGTCCTGGACCGCCAGCACGGTCGGCTCCGGGGAGTGACCGGCCATGGCGCCGGTGTCGCCCAGCGCGAAGTCCACGTAGGTGTGACCGTCGAGGTCGCTGATCCGGGCACCCCTGGCCCGATCGAGGTACAGCGGGAAGCCGCCGGACCACTTGACCATCCACGTCATGGGTACCCCGCCGAACAGGTTGGACTGGGCCGTCGCGAAGGCCGCGGCGCTGCGCGGGTTGGCGGCCGCGAACCTCGCTCGCTCGCGGCCGAGCAGGTCGGTCAGTCGGGCCCGATCGAGGCTGGTCATGTGCGGACTCCTTGCGAGCGCGGAATTCGAATGGTTCGGGCCGAACCATAGCGATGTTTCAGAAGAATGGGGAGGGCAGGACATTCGAAAATTAAGATCCAGATGGATTTGATTTCGATTCCGACGCCACGGACAATTTCCCGGGTGACCCCATCCGATCCGCCGTATCGCGTCATCTTCGTGTGCATGGGCAACATCTGCCGCTCACCGATGGCCCAGGCGGTGCTGCGCCAGAAGCTGGCCGACGCGCAGATGTCCGACGCCGTGGTCGTCGACAGCGCGGGAACCGGCGCGTGGCACGTGGGCGACCCCGCCGACCGCCGCACCCGGCAGGCCCTGGCCCGGCGGGGCTACCCCGATGGGCATGTGGCGCGGGTCTTCGACCCGCAGTGGTTCGCTGAGCGGGACCTGGTCATCGCCTTGGACCTGGACAACCAGCGAGCACTTCGGCGCATGGCGCCCGACCGGCCCAGCGCCGACGCGGTCCGCCTGCTACGCGAGTTCGACCCCGACGCCGACTCCCTAGAGGTGCCCGACCCCTACTACGGGGGCGCGCCCGATTTCGACGTCGCACTCGACCAGGTCGAGACCGCGTGCGACGGGCTGGTCGACCACCTGCGCGAGGTGGTCCCTGCCTGCGCCCGCGCTACTTGACGCCGCCCGCGCCCCCGATGACGTAGCGGTGGAACGGGCCGCTGTCGATGCCCTTCGGCCCGGTGATCCGCAGCAGCGCCGACCGGTCACCCTTGGGCACCCAGATCACCACGTGGAAGACGCCCTGACTGGTCAGGCGGCCGGGGACGGTCTGCACGACGCCTCCGGCACGGCGCACGTGGACCAGGACGCGGCGCCCGGCGCATGCGGGTCCACCGCACAGCCGTGCGGCGTTGGCCCGCGAGACACCGCCGACCACCTCCGCGGCGCTCTTGCCTGCGCCCACGAGCTGCGTCACATGCATCCCGTAGACGGCTGGGAAGACGCCCGGGACCGGCGCGAAGCCCCAGAAGCTGTCCCAGCCGAACGCCCGCTTGCCGTTCACCGTGATGACCGCGACCCGCACGTCAGCTGAGCGAGCCGAGCGAGGGAGCTGCACGCGCGCGTGAGTCGGGAACGGCTGGCCCGCGGTGACCGGGATGACCCGACGCACTCCCGCGCCATCCAGGCTCACCTCGACGTAGACCTGGTCGATCAGGTGGGTGTCCTTCGGCGCCTGCCAGGTCACGCGCATCGCGTCCTTGCCCCTGGTCGCGTGCGGGTGACGCACCGGCGCCGGCGTGCTGTCCATCTGCAGCTGGTCGGGGTTCAGCCACCACCAGGGCCACGACGCGACGTCGCCGGCTGTCGTGTGCGCGATGACCTGGACCCAGTCACCGTGTGACACCGCAGTGGCGTCGCGCACTGCGTTCCCGGACACCGATACGTCGGTGACGCTGCCGTCGGCGCCGAACCGGCGCACGGTGTAGGACGTCACGGCGTGCGCCGCGGGGACGCTCCACGACACCACGGCCTGGCCGTAGTCCGGACCGAAGCTGCCGAAGAACGGCTCCACGTCGGTGGTCAGGTAGTCGACCGGCTTCACCGGCGGCGCCGCGACGCCGACCGCGGCGGCCGCGTCGAGCTGCCCGTAGCCGTACAGGGCGTCACGGCCCGGAGGGCCCCAGTCCTGTGCCGTCGCGGTCAGCCGGTTGGCCACCTGGTCGGCGCTCCACGCCGGGTGCTGGGCGAACACCAACGCAGCCGCTCCGGCGACCATGGGCGCCGCCATCGACGTGCCGCTCTCCTCGATGTAGAGCGGGTTACCGCCGAACGCGACCGTCGAGGCGTCCGACAGCACGCTGTCACCCGGGGCTGCGATCCGCACATTGCCGTCGAAGCTGGACCAGAAGGTGCGCTCCAGCGACGGCGTGGTTGCGGCAACCGTGAGCGCAGAGGCACAGCTGGCCGGCACGTTCTCGGGGTTCCCGAAGTCGCCGGAGTTGCCCGCCGACACCACGACCAACGTGCCCGCTGCGGTCACGTCGGCGATCGCGGCACACACCTTCTGCGCGGCCGCCAGGTAGGCGTGGGTCCCCGGGTCGTCGACGATGCCGCTGACCTGCGTGCCCAGGGAGAGGTTGACGACCTGGGCGCCGTGCGAGTTCGCCCAACGCACCGACGTCGCCACCGCCCGCAGGAACGTCACGTCCGAGAGATGCCGCGCGGCCGACCTGGTGAAGAGCTGGACCGGAAGGATCTTGGAGCTGGGCGCCACCCCCGTGATGCCGTTGCCGTCCTGGTTGGCGGCGATGATGCCCGACACATGCGTGCCGTGCCCCTCCTGGTCATCGCTGGTCTGGGCGACCGTGGCGTCCTGAAGCACGACCCGACGGGTGGCGGCGTCCCACACCCAGCGGGCGCCGTCCAGCACCTGACCCTGCAGGTCTGGGTGGTTGGCATCAGTGCCGGTGTCGACGACGGCGACGGTGACCCCGGTGCCGGTGGACGCCGTCCAGGCGGCCGGGGTGTTCGTGGCGGTGAGCGCCCACTGGAACGCGGAGACGTCACCCGTGGTCAGGGCCGTGACGTTCGGTGGCACCGGGGGCAAGACGATGTCCGCCTGGGCGGGTACCAGCGTCAGCGAGCCCACGACGGCGGCGCTCAGCAGTCCGACCACCGAACCTCGACGCCACCTGTGTGTGCTCATCGTCCCCCGCCTCGCTCTCAGTGTCGGTCTCGGTCTCGCCGCAGCCCACACCGTAGGGACGGCGCAGCCGCGACCACACCTGTCAGATGTCCCGACTCGGTCACGATGTCGCATCGTGAGCCACCGCATTACCGGTCCGGACCGGTAATGCGGTGGCGTCGCCCGATCGGGTCTGCCTACGCTGTGCCGCGCCCAACGGCGTCCGTTGGACAGGAGGTGGTTCGTCATGACCGCGCGACACCCAGGTCAGATCGCGACCGCAGATCTCGTCACCTCTTGGACTGAAGGACCCCACCTTGGCTTCGATTCCACCCGTACCTCCGCTCGCCAGCGCCTCTGACGACGCTGACGACGACGCCCGAACCGCGCGCGTCGCCCGTGTCGATCGCGGCGCGGTCGACCTGCTCACCGCCGGTGGCCGACTGCGCGCCACGCTCTCAGCCACCCTGACCAGCGCTGCCGCTGCCGACCCTGAGCGGCAACCCTGCGTCGGCGACTACGTCCGCCTGGCGATCCTGTCCGACGGTCGTCACGTCGTCGACGACGTCCTCCCGCGGCGAACCGCGATCACCCGGGCCTCGGTGTCTCCGGGCAGCTCCCATCGCCAGGTGCTGGCGACCAACGTGGACCTGGTCGCGGTCGCCGAACCGTTCGACGCCGCCCCCAACCTCGGACGCGTCGAGCGGCTCCTGGCGCTGGCGTGGGACTCCGGCGCCACCCCGGTCGTCGTCGCCACCAAGGCCGATCGGGCCGGTGACTTCCTCGACACCTGGGTGCGTGCGCTCCGGTCGGCGGCGCCAGGCGTGATCGTCGCGCAGACCAGCGCCCGCCAAGGCGACGTCGCCGAGCTCGCCCCGTTGGTCGCCCCCGGCGCGACCATGGCGATCATCGGACCGTCGGGCGTCGGCAAGTCCACACTGGTCAACGCCCTCGCCGGCGCGCAGGTCATGGTCACGCAGGAGATCCGGGCAGATGGTCGCGGGCGTCACACCACCGTCCACCGCGAACTGCACGTGTTGCCCAACGGATCGATCGTGATCGACACTCCGGGGCTGCGGACGCTCGGCCTGGCCGACGCCGACGCTCTGGAACAGGTCTTCTCCGACCTCGAGGCACTTGCCACCGCATGCCACTTCAGCGACTGTGCCCACGACACCGAGCCAGGCTGCGCCGTCCTGTCAGCGGTTGACGCAGGAGTCCTCGACGAACGCCGGCTGCGGTCGTGGCGCAAGTTGCAGCGCGAGGCCGACTACCAGGCGCGCCGCACTGATGCACGACTACAACGGGCGGAGGCCAACCGGATGCGGTCGGTGAGCAAGATGCAGCGGCGTCTGTACCGGCCCTGACACCCCCGCCAGCGTTGCCACAAGACACAATCGCTCGATGGACCAGTCCGACCCGCACGATCCCTCGCTCACCTTGACCGTCGGCGGCCAAGAGCTGATCGACGAGCTGGAACCGCTGTGGCTCAGCCTCTTCGACTGGCACGCGACGATTGGTGCGGCACAGCTGCCCCTGATCGAGCGGGAACTGTCGTGGCCGCGCCGCCGCGCTCTGTACGTCCGGCTTCTGTCGCACGACGACGGGTTCGTGGTCGTCGCCCGGCGCAACGGTGCGGCGGTGGGCTACGCGGTCGCCCATCTCCTCGACGGACCCGACGACACCTGGCCGACCAGTGACCGCATCGGTGAGGTGGAGAGCCTGGCGGTGGCCGAGACCGAGCGCGGCAACGGGCTGGGCAGCGTCCTGCTCGACGCCACCGAGGACCGGCTCGCCGAGCTCGGCGCAACCAGCGTGGCGATCGCGGTGATGGTGGGGAACGACGCCGCACAGCGCTTCTACAAGCGTCGGGGAATGCTCCCGACGACCGTCCGGATGATCCGGCTCGAACCCCGGTCCACCGGGGTCGTCACGACCACGACGCACGAGATCCCGTCCCGCCCTCCGGTCCAGGTCTCCAAGGGCGACGTCGTCGAGGTCGGCGGCCGGGCCACTGTCTTGTCCGACTACGACACCACGGAACTGCCCACGCGCATGGGAGACGTGCTCGATGTGCTCGATGCCGACCTGGCCAGCGGCTGGTTGTGGTGCCGGGATGCGGCCGGTCGGCAGGGGTGGGTACCCCGCGGCGCCGTGACCGGGGTCTAGCGGACACCGCCATGTCTGACGTCGATGTAGGGCTCGCCGCGGAGCGCAACCACCTCGCGGCCGCCCGCGCCGACCTGGCGGCGATGCGGGCGCGCGTCGAGGCCCTGCAGACGATGGGCGGCGACGCGGTGTCGGCCGCGTACCTCGCGGCCACGTTGTCCTCGCGGGTCAGGGCACTGACCGACGATCCCGACTCGCCCCTGTTCTTCGGCCGCACCGACACCCAGGGGGAACATTGGTATATCGGTCGTCGCCACGTGCATGATGCCGACGGCCAGCCCACCGTGGTCGACTGGCGGGCCGAGGTGTCGCTTCCCTTCTACCGGGCGACGCGCTCCGACCCCATGGGCGTAACGCTGCGACGGCGTTACGGTTTCGTCGGCGGCACCTTGACGGCTTATGAGGACGAGCACCTCACCGACCGCCACGAACATGATGGGCGCAGCGCGATCCTCGCCGAGGAGATCCAACGCCCGCGCGTCGGACCGATGCGCGACATCGTGGCGACCATCCAGCCGGATCAGGACGCTGTGGTGCGGGCAGACGCGGCCACGACCTTGTGCGTCCAGGGGGCACCTGGCACTGGCAAGACCGCCGTGGGTCTGCACCGGGTCGCCTACTTGTTGTACGCACACCGGGAGCGTCTGCGCCGCAGCGGAGTGCTCGTCGTCGGGCCGAACTCGGCGTTCCTCGGCTACATCAGCCGGGTGCTGCCGGCGCTCGGGGAGTTCGACGTCGCGCAGACCACGATCGATCAGCTCACCGCCGGCCTGCCGGTGCGCGGCACGGACAGCTACGAGGCCGCCCGCCTCAAGGGCGACGCCAGGATGGCAGAGGTGCTGCGCCGCGCCGTATGGTCACACGTGCTCGAGCCCTCGCAAACTCTGGTCGTGCCCGTCGGCTCCCGGCGCTGGCGCGTCCAGAGCTCTCGGGCCGCCGCGGTCGTCGGCGCGCTGCGGGCTCGCGACGTGCGGTACGGCGCCGGGCGCGCACTGGTAGCTCAGAGTCTGGCGCACGAGGTGCTCGTGCAGATGGAGCACGAGGGCGCGACGACCGACGACCGCGTCCAGAACCGGGTTGCTCGGCACCCCGCCACCAAGAGCTACGTCGACCAGGTCTGGCCGGCCGTCGACCCGGTCCGCCTGGTGCGGTCACTGCTGTCCGACCGCGCCGCTCTGAGCGCCCACGCCGACGGGTTGTTCGACGCCGAGGAGATCGACTACCTGGTCTGGACGTCATCCCCAAGGGGGCCGGCCTCGACTCGCTGGTCGGTCGCCGACACGGTCCTGGTCGACGAGGCGCGCGACCTCGTGGACCGCACGCCGAGCCTCGGACACGTCGTCCTCGACGAGGCGCAGGACCTCTCGCCCATGCAGCTGCGCGCGGTGGGGCGTCGCTGTTCCACCGGGTCGGCAACAGTGCTCGGGGACCTGGCGCAGGGGACAACCGCATGGGCCACGTCGAGCTGGCAGGAGACGATGCGCCATCTGGGCAAGCCGCAGGCGCGCATCGAGGAGCTGGCCCAGGGGTTCCGTGTGCCGTCAGCGATCATCGACTTCGCCGCGGCACTGCTGCCCCACCTCGCGGCCGAGCTGGAGCCGCCGAGGTCCATCCGCGAGGACCCCGGACACCTGCACGTCGTCGCCACCATGGACGTCCCCGACGCAACCGTCGCGGCCGCGCGGGAGGGTGTGGAGCGTCCCGGCTCGGTCGCGGTGATCTGCCCGGACTCCGACGTCGCGACAGTGCGCAGCTGGCTGGACGACGCCGGACTGGCCCACCAGCTGGTGGGCGCGGAGGACGTGGGCGAGCGGGTGACCGTGGTTCCCGCGACGATGAGCAAGGGCTTGGAGTACGACTCCGTGGTGGTCGTCGAGCCGACCGCGATCGCGATGGCCGAGCCACGCGGGCTCAACCGGCTCTACGTCGTGCTGACCCGTGCGGTCACCAGCTTGACCGTGGTCCACTCACGCCCGCTGCCGCCCGAGCTGGCCCCGCGCTTCGCGGGCTAGCACCGCGAGCGGCAAGGGTCACCCCGCCGCGAGTCCCGCGGCGTCCGGTCAGCTGTTGGCCATGTCCACGAAGCGGCTGTAGTGCCCCTGGAACGCGACGGTGACGGTGGAGGTGGGGCCGTTGCGGTGCTTGGCGACGATGAGGTCGGCCTCGCCTGCGCGCGGCGACTCGCGTTCGTAGGCGTCCTCGCGGTGCAACAAGATGACGACGTCTGCGTCCTGCTCGATCGAGCCGCTCTCGCGCAGGTCGGACATCATCGGACGCTTGTCGGTGCGCTGCTCCGGACCGCGGTTCAGCTGACTGATCGCAACGACCGGTACCTCGAGCTCCTTGGCCAGCAGCTTCAGCGAACGCGAGAACTCCGCCACCTCCTGCTGCCGACTCTCGACCCGACGTCCGCTGGTCATGAGCTGCAGGTAGTCGACGACCACGAGCTTGAGGTCGTTGCGCTGCTTCAAGCGTCGACACTTGGCGCGGATCTCCATCATCGACATGTTCGGGGAGTCGTCGATGAACAACGGAGCACTCGCCACCTCGCTCATCTTGCGGGCCAGCCGGGTCCAGTCGTCGTCACTCATGGTGCCACTGCGCATGTGGTGCAACGCGACCCGCGCCTCAGCCGACAGCAAGCGCATGGTGATCTCGTTGCGCGCCATCTCGAGGGAGAAGATGACGCTGGTCATTCCGTGGCGGATCGACGCGGAGCGCGCGAGGTCGAGTCCGAGCGTGGACTTGCCGATGGCTGGTCGTGCGGCCAGGACGACCAGCTGTCCGGGGTGCAGCCCGTTGGTGAGCCGGTCGAGGTCGGTGAAGCTGGTCGGGACGCCGACCATGGTGCCGCCGCGCGAGCTGATGGCCTCGATCTCGTCGAGGGCGCCCTCCATGATCTCCGACAGTGGGACGTAGTCCTCGCTACTGCGTCGCTCGGTGACCGAGTACACCTCGGCCTGTGCGCGGTCCACGATGTCGTCGACCTCGCCGGTCTCGGCGTAGCTCATCTGCACGATGCGGGTGCCCGCCTCGACCAGCCGGCGCAGCACGGCACGCTCCCGCACGATCCGCGCGTAGTAGCCCGCGTTGGCCGCGGTCGGCACCGAGGACATCAGGCTGTGCAGATAGGGGGCACCACCGATGCGGGACAGGTCACCGCGCTTGTTCAGCTCGCTGGCGACCGTGACCGGGTCGGCCGGCTCGCCGCGACCGTAGAGATCGATGACCGCGTCGTAGACGGTCTGGTGGGCCGGCTTGTAGAAGTCGTCCCCGCGCAGCTCCTCGACGACGTCGGCGATCGCGTCCTTGCTCAGCAGCATCCCGCCGAGGACGCTCATCTCGGCCTCGAGGTCTTGCGGCGGGGTGCGGTCCAGGCTGGGCCCGAACCCCATCGCCGGGCCGGTCCCCCCGCTGAGGGCAGCGGGGAACTCGGCGATGCTCACGGCCCCTGTCCTACCGGTTCGGTCCGACAGGGCCAACTCCGCCTGGGGACCAGGCTGGGGAGTGCCTGTGGAGGACGGGCCCGGCGCGGTGCATCACCTGGGCATGGACCTGTGGATATCCACAGTCGTGACCCGTGTCGGACGCTCTGACCTGCGACAACCTGGTCAACAGGCTGTGGACGCAGATCTGTTGTGCCGTGTCTTGCCTGCTGAGACGCCGCCCTGACCGCCGCAGCTGCGTCGCCGTCCGCAGTGGGTCGGGTCTACTGCTCCGCGACGACGGACAGCGCGAAGACGGCGTCGACCTGGGGGTGCAGCTTGACGCTGACCTGGTGGGCCCCGGTCGTCTTGATCGGCGTGTCCAACACGATGCGCCGCTTGTCCAGCAGCGGACCGCCGGAGTCCTTGACCGCGTCGGCGACGTCGGCGACGGTCACCGACCCGAACAGCCGACCGGAGTCTCCGGCCCGGACGGGCAGGCGCACGTCGAGCGACTCCAGCTGGGCCTTGATCTCCTGGGCGTGGTCGAGGTCGCGGATCTCACGTGAGTCGCGGGCCCGCTTGATCGTGACGACCTGCTTCTCACCGCCCCGGGTCCAGGCCACGGCCAGGCCGCGCGGCATGAGGTAGTTACGTGCATAGCCGTCCTTGACGTCCACGACGTCGCCGGGGCTGCCGAGGCCGGACACCTCGTTGGTGAGGATGAGCTTCATGGTGCTGGTCCTCCTCAGCGAGCGCTGCTGGTGTAGGGCAGCAGCGCCATCTCGCGGGCGTTCTTCACAGCCGAGGCGACCTCGCGCTGATGCTGGGTGCAGTTGCCGGTGACACGCCGGGCCCGGATCTTGCCGCGGTCAGAGATGTACTTGCGCAGCAGGTTGGTGTCCTTGTAGTCGACGCGGGAGAGCTTCTCTTTGCAGAACACGCAAACCTTCTTCTTCGGCTTGCGCAGGATGTTCTTCGCCATCGTGGTGCTCCAGTTCTTGCAAGCCCCGCTCGGGGCGGGGATGGGCGAGGGATGGGGGAGACATGCGGGGTCCGAGGAACGGACCCCCGGGGGGCGGACTAGAAGGGCGGCTCGTCTGAGCTGGTCGACCCGCCACCCCAGCTGTCGCCCGATGCACCTGCGGGCGACCCTGCGGCCGGCGCGGCCGACGCAGAGGCCCACGGGTCGTCCGTGGCGCCGCCGAAGCCGCCGCCGCCGCCGGCACCGCCGCGGGCGGCCTTGGTGACCTTGGCCGTGGCGTTCTTCAGAGACGGACCGACCTCGTCGACCTCGACCTCGTAGACCGTGCGCTTCTCGCCTTCTCGGGTCTCGTACGAGCGCTGCTTGAGGCGGCCCTGCACGATGACCCGCATGCCGCGCTGGAGCGACTCGGCGGCGTTCTCCGCTGCCTGCCGCCAGACGTTGCAGGTCAGGAAGAGGCTCTCGCCGTCCTTCCACTCGTTGGTCTGCTTGTCCATGTAGCGCGGGGTCGAGGCGATGCGGAACTTCGCGACGGCCGCACCGGATGGGGTGAAGCGCAGCTCGGGGTCGTCGACGAGGTTGCCGACGAGGGTGATGACAGTGTCACCTGCAGCCATGGGTGGCTCCTGGAGTGAGTCGAGGGGACCGGATCAGCGCTGACTAATGCGCGTCCGGACGGATGACCTTGGTGCGCAGCACGACCTCGTTGAGGTTGAGCTGGCGGTCGAGCTCCTTGACCGAGTCGGGGTTGGCCGTCATGTCGATCACGGCGTAGATCCCGTCGGTCTTCTTGTCGATCTCGTAGGCGAGCCGGCGACGGCCCCACACCTCGACGTTCTCGACGCTGCCGCCGTCGTTGCGGACCACGGTGAGGAACTGGTCCAGCGACGGAGCCACCGTGCGCTCTTCGAGCTCGGGGTCGAGAATGACCATCATTTCGTAGCGACGCATGCGGTCGCCACCTCCTTCGGACTCAGGCGGCCACGGTCGTTCCGTGGCAGGAGGGCTGACTCGGGCGAGGGTACCCGGCCGGCCGGGCTGGCGGGAAATCGTCAGGGGAAGCCTGTGGACGGCTGCTCGTCCGCAGTGGGTCCTAGGCTTCCGCGCATGCGGATCGCCACCTGGAACGTGAACTCGGTGACCTCGCGGCTGCCCCGTCTGGTCGAGTGGCTCGCGGCAGTCGAGCCGGACGTCGTCTGCCTGCAGGAGACCAAGGTGGCCGACGACGCGTTCCCGACCGAACCGGTGGCGGCACTCGGCTACGAGGTGGCCCACTTCGGCCAGGGCCGCTGGAACGGGGTGGCCGTGCTGTCGCGGGTCGGCCTCACCGAGGTCACCCGCGGGTTCGTCGGCTGTCCCGGGTTCCCCGACGAGCAGACGATCGAGGCGCGAGCCCTGGGCGCCACCTGCGGGCCGCTGCGGATGTGGTCGCTGTACGTGCCCAACGGCAGGACCCCCGACGACCCGCACTACGACTACAAGCTGCGCTGGCTCGGTGCCCTGCGCGACGCCCTGGCCGGGGAGGTCAAGAGCGATGGCCCGCTGGCTCTGCTGGGCGACTTCAACGTGGCGCCCACCGATGACGACGTGTGGGATCCGCAGGTCTTCGTCGGCTCCACCCATGTCACGGCCCCCGAGCGCGACGCGCTGGCCGGCCTGCGCGAACTCGGGCTGACCGACGTCCTGCCGCGGGCGATGAAGGGCCCGCACCCGTTCACGTACTGGGACTACCGAGCCGGCTCCTTCCACAAGGGCATGGGCATGCGGATCGACCTCGTCTACGCCACGAGCGCGTTCGCCACGGCCGTCACCGACGCCTACGTCGACCGCGAGGCACGCAAAGGCAAGGGGCCCAGCGACCACGCCCCGGTGGTCGTCGACCTCGACCTAGGCTGAGCAGCGTGCCGTCGTCGCCACACGGGTTGTCCGTGCGTCCGATCGACGGGGCCACCCACGAGCGCTTCGTCACCGCGCACAACGGGTCATTCCTCCAGGAGCCCTCGTGGGCCGGCGTCAAGAGCCACTGGCGCCCGCAGAGCCTCGGCTGGTTCGACCGCGACGAGCTCGTCGGCGCCGGCCTGGTTCTGCACCGGATCGCACCGGTCATCCGACGCTCGCTCGCCTACCTGCCCGAGGGTCCGGTCGTGGACTGGTCGCACTACGACGTCGAGTCCGTCACCACGCCGATGCTGGCGCACCTGAAGGAGCAGGGCGCCTTCACGGTCAAGATCGGTCCTCAGCTGGTCACCCGCACCTGGACCGCGTCCACGATCAAGAAGGCGATCGCCGACGGCGTACCGAGGCTGGGACAGGCACCGCCCGACCAGGTCCACGAGTCCGCGATGTCCATCGGTCGGCGGCTGCGCGAGCTGGGCTGGACCCGCAAGGACACCGACGACACCGGCTTCGGCGACTACCAGCCACGCTACGTCTTCGCCGTTGCGTTGGCGGGTCGCACCAGCGACGACGTTTTCGCCGGCTTCAACCAGTTGTGGCGCCGCAATGTGCGCAAGGCGCAGAAGGCCGGCGTCGTCGTGGCACGTGGCGGCTACGAAGACCTGTCGACGTTCCACCGCCTCTACCTGGTGACTGCGGCGCGTGACGGGTTCACGCCGCGACCGCTGGACTACTTCCAGTCGATGTGGCGCTCGATGCATGCGGAGGACGAGCGACGCTTGACGCTCTACCTGGCTTCGCACGAGGGTGAGGTTCTGGCGGCTGCGACCTGCGTGCGCGTGGGTACTCGGGTTTGGTACTCCTACGGTGCATCGGCGGACACCGGGCGCGAGGTGCGTCCGAGCAACGCACTGCAGTGGCAGATGATGTGCGACGCGTTGGAGGGTGGGGCCGACGTGTACGACCTGCGCGGGATCTCCGAGACGCTGCGCGAGGACGACCCGCTGTTCGGGCTGATCCAGTTCAAGCTGGGCACCGGCGGGTCTGCCGTCGAGTACCTCGGCGAGTGGGACCACGCGATCAACCGGCCGCTGGCCCGCGCCTTCGACCTGTATCTGGCCCGCCGATGAGCCTGCTCCTTCAGGTCGACGGATCTCGCTGGTCGACCCATCTGGCCAGCATCCAGCAGGCCTTCCCCGGGCTCGTACCGGTGATCAAGGGCAACGGCTACGGCTTCGGGCAGTCGGTGGCCGCGGACTTCGCCACCGACCTGGGCGTCGACACCGTCGCCGTCGGCCTCCCAGGTGAGCTGGCCGAGGTGGCCAGCCGGTTCCCCGGCCAGGTCGTCCTGCTCGAACCGTGGAATCCCGCGTACTCCGTGGAACCGAGCCACCTGCCCGCCGGTGAGCGGCTGGTGCTCACCGTGTCGGACCCGGCCGCGGTCCGCGCGATCGCCCAGACGGCGACGCAGACGGCGACCCAGGCGGCGACGTCGGGCGGCCCGCTCCAGGTGCTGCTGGAAGGGCGCACCTCGATGCACCGGTTCGGGATGACCCCCGAGGACCTCACCCGCGCCCTGGCCGAGCCCGTGGTCGCCGACGCGGTTGCGGCGCGACGGTTGCGCGTGGCGGGGCTGAGCCTGCACCTGCCCCTAGAGCAGCCGGAGATCCGACATGTGGCCATCACGACGAGCGCGGGCTCGGCGCAGCCCCTGGGGCGGGTGCTCGAGGTGCTCGGCTGGTCGGTGGCGTGGGCGCGGGCCCGCAAGGCGTTGGCCACGCGAACGCCTGAGGTCGCCGACACGTTGTGGGTGTCCCATCTCGCCCTTGACGAGGTGTCGGCCCTGCGCGGGCTGTTGCCCGACATCGACCTGCGCCACCGCATCGGCACAGGCTTGTGGCTGGGTGACCCGCAGGCGTATCGCGCGCGCTCCACGGTGCTGGCCGTCGACGACCTCGGCCCGGGTGCACACGTCGGCTACCGACAGCGCAAGGCGGCACGTGGCGCGCGCCTGGTGGTGGTCTCCGGTGGCACCTCACACGGCATCGCTCTCACCGCGCCGTCGTCGGCCCAGACCATGCGCCAGCGAGGGGTCGCCGCAGGAACCGGAGCGCTCGACGCAGTGGGCCGAGCGTTGTCCCCCTTCAGCATCTCTGGAAAGCGTCTGTGGTTCGCCGAACCGCCCCACGCACAGGTGTCGTTGCTGTGGTTGCCGGACACCGTGTCGGCGCCAGCGGTCGGTGACCTGGTCGACGTCCAGGTGCGCATGACGACCGTGCGCTTCGACGACGTGATCGTGACCCCGTCGCGACCGAGTCAGGCATGAGTCACGCGAGCTCGCCACGTGGGCACAATCGAGCATTGACGGTGCACGACGGACCGCTGGTCGCCGAGCTGCTCAACCAGCAGCACCGGCGATTGACCGGGCGCGACGTCGCCGATGCTGACGACATCACGGCCTGGCTGACGATGCCGCGGGGCAACCTGCCCCGTGACTCCCGGCTGCTCATCGACGCCTCCGGTGCGCCGGTCGCGTCGCTGATCGTCGAGGGTCGCGCCCACAGCAACCTGATCAAGGTGTTCCTCTCGTTGGGCGAGGCGGTCGCTCGTCGCGACGTCGCCGACGACCTGCTCACGCTTGTCGACGAGCACGCCCGGGTGTCAGCACTCGCCGCCGGGTTGGCCCAGCCGGACGTCGAGATCCAGGAGATTCCTACCGGCGACGACGACCTGGAGTCGGCCCTTGCTGAACGCGGCTACCGCCGGTCGCGCCGCTCCGTCGAGCTGCACCGTGACCTCGCTCGACCTGCCGCAGCCCGAGCTTCCGGCCGCCACGAAGTTGGTACGGGTCGATCTGGACGATCCCGCTCACGTCGACGCACTGGCGCAGATCGAGCGCGAGGCGTTCGAGGACCACGACGGCGACATGGTGATGGAACGCGATGAGCTCGAGCACCTGCTGCGCTCGGACCCGAAGTACCTGGCCGACCTGCAGCTCTTGGTGCTGGACGCCACGGACTCCTCCGAAGCAGGGTCAGCCGTGGCGATGTGTCTGGGCAGCACTATGCCGAACGAGCCCACCCCCACCGGCTACGTGTCGTCGTTGGGCGTTCGTCGTGCCTGGCGCGGGCGCGGCATCGGGCGCGCACTGCTGCTCACCCAGTTCCGGGCCTTCGAGAAACGCGGTTGGCAGGCGGCGAAGCTGCACGTGCAAGTCGGCAATCGCACCGGCGCTGACCGGCTCTACTCGTCGCTGGGGATGTCGGAGCTCCTCGGTTTCGCCGCATGGACCGGTTCCTTGCGAGGGCGTTGAACCACCTGATTGGCAGTCGTGACCACGTCGGGCGCCTCGTCGAGGACTCCTCCACCGGGATCGTCGCGTCCGGTGCTGGTCCGCACCGGGTCGTGCTCAGGCCGCACGACGTCCCGCACCACTAGCGCCGCATACGCCGCTGTCGCTGTCAGCTCGAGCAGGATGGCGGCCAGATAGCCGCCTTCGGGGAGCCCTTTGCCGGGGTCGCCGATCTCGATGATGTACCACCAGACCGCGATGAAGTAGACGACCTGTGCCGCCGACCACAGCAGGAAGTCGCGCCAGCGCGGCCGGGCGAGTGCCGCGAGTGGGATCAGCCACAGCACGTACTGCGGAGAATTCACCTTGTTGACCAACAGGAACAACGCCACCACGAGGAAGGCGAGCTGGGCGTAACGGGGACGGCGCCGCGCTCCCAGCCCGAGTGCCACGAGACCAAGGCACCCGAACGCGAACACCATGGCGCCGAGCGTGTTCACCTGCGATGTGGACAGTCGCGACAGCGGACCGTGCAGGTCGGTGAACACCAGCCAGATGGACCCGAAGTCGGCCCCGCGTTGGCGCGACATCACGTAGAAGTGAGCCCACCCTGATGGGCTCGCGACCATCACGGGGACGTTGACCACCAGCCAGGCGGCGACGCCCGCCCCCAGCGAGACCGCGAACGCGCGAAGCTTGCCGGCGCGCAGACACACCACGAACAGCGCGATGAACAGCAGCGCAGGGTAGAGCTTGGCCGATGCCCCCAGCCCCAGCAGCACGCCGGCCCAGGCGGGATGTCGGCGGGACCACAACAACATCGACAGTGCCGTCAGGGTCACCGCGAACAGGTCCCAGTTCAAAGTGGCCGTGAGCAGCATCCCCGGAGCCAGCGCCACGATTGCCGCGTCCCACGGACGGGGCCCGGCGGTCAGTGCCGTCGCCCAGACCAGTATCACCGCGAGCGCCGCGACCACGACGGCGTTCACGTCGTAGAAGTAACGGGCCCGGTCGTTGAGGCTCCAGGCCTTGGGAACCGCGAGGGACTCGGCGTACATCAGGGCACCGGTGAGCACCGGGTACTCGACCTGTTCATAGGTGTTTCCGTGGTCGGCCGGGACGTCGAGATAGGGGATGTACCCCTGCGCCAGTCCGCGCAGGCGGAACAGGTGAGGCACGTCGCTGTAGCAGGCAGCCGTGTACTGCCGGTTCGACGTCCAGTCGTCGGCGCGGCAGGGCTGGTCGGCGAGCACGCCGAGCGAACAGGTGACCACGACCATCAGCAGCAGGACGCGGATCGGCGTCCACCACGACTGTCCGGTCAACGCGAAACGACCCAGCGGCCCACCGATCACCCCGGAGAGGTGGGCCAGCCACGGGTCGTCCCGCGTCGGCGCGACCACTACGGCGACGGGCCAGGCGACCCCGACGTCGTGGTCGGCGTCGGCGTGGGCGAGGTCCCGGTCGGGGTGGGTGTTGGTGAGGTCCCGGTCGGGGTGGGTGTCGGTGTCGGTGACGTGGTGGTGGGTGTCGGAGTCGGCTTGGTCTTGGTCGGTGACGGTGTCGGCGTCACCAGCCCGGTGGCCGGCGGGAACGGCTCGACGGGTTGACCGGCCAGCGCGCCGGTCATGTACGCCGTCCAGATCTGCGCGGGATAGCTGCCGCCGAAGAAGGTCGGCAACCCACCGACTCCGTCCAGCGAGGCCTGCGACCCGCCAGGACCCTCGCGGTAGAACATGACGGCGGTCGACAGCTGCGGCGTGTACCCGACGAACCAGGCGGTGAGCACGTGGTTCTGGTCCGCATGAGTCCCGGTCTTGCCGGCCGCCGGCCGGCCCAACGCCAGGGCAGCGGTACCGGTGCCGTTCTGCACGACCTGGGTGAGTGCGTACGTCACCTCGTTGGCGATGTTCGGGGCGTAAGCGTCAGCCTGCGTCACGTGCTTGCGGTAGAGCAGTCCGTTGTTCGAGCCGCGGACCTCGGCCACGGAGTACGCGTTCGTCTGCTGCCCCTGGGCCGCGAAAGTGGCGTAGGCGTCGGCCATCTGCAACGGCGACACGCTGGCGACGCCGAGTGTGATGGACGGAGTGGCGATCAGCCCCGGAGCGTTGTCCGGGAGTCCCGCGGCAACTGCTGACGCCAGCACCTTGTCGGGCCCGATGTCGACGGCAAGGTTCACGAACGCGGTGTTGATCGACTGCTCGGTCGCCTTGAGCAGGTCGACCTTGGCGCCGTAGGACGTGTTGAACTCGTTGTTCACCTGAACGGTGGTGCCGGGGATCGTGTACGGGGAGTTACCGGCGAACTGGTCGGCAAGGGTGACGCCGTTCTCGAACCCGGCCGCCAGCGTGAAGGCTTTGAACGTGGAGCCCGGCTGCTGTTGGGCGAGTGCGTTGTTGAGCTGTCGGTTCAGGTAGTTGCGGCCCCCGTACATCGCCCGGATGGCGCCGGTTCCCGGCTCGACCGAGGCGATGCCGACCTGGACACCTTTGGTGTCGATCGTGGGGAAGCCGTTCTTCACCGCAGAGACCGCCGCCGCCTGCGCTTGCGCCGAGAACGTGGTGACGACGCGCAGCCCACCGGTGTCGATCTCCTGCTCGGAGAAGCCGAGGCTCACCAGTTCGGCGTGCACGTACTCCATGAGGAAGCCACGTTGGCCGGCGAGCGCCTGACGATCACTCGGCGGCGGCACCCGGGGGACGTGGAGTGCATCTGCCTGAGCCTGCGTCAGCCAACCCTCGGTGACCATGCCGTCGATGACGTACTGCCAACGGTCCGCGAGCCGAACCCGGTTGTCCTTGCCGTACTGCGGGTCGTAGAGGCCGGGCGAGCGGATCACCGCGGCCAGCACCGCTCCCTGCGCCGTGGTCAGTTGCGATGCGTCGACGCCGAAGTACGCCTGGGCGGCAGCCTGGATGCCGTAGGCGCCGCGCCCGAAGTAGATCGTGTTGAGGTAGTTCTCGAGGATCTGGTCCTTGCTCAGCGTGCGGTCCAGCTTGATCGCCAGGATGAACTCCTTGGCCTTGCGCGAGATGGTGCGCCCCTGCGTCAGGTACGCGTTCTTCGCGTACTGCTGGGTGATGGTGGAACCGCCTTGCAACGAGCCGCCCCGCAGGTCGTTCCATGCGGCCCGGAGGATCCCGGTGGGCGAGACGCCGCGGTTGGTGTAGAAGGTGCGGTCCTCCGCGGCCACCACGGCGTGCTGGACGTCGATGGGCACGTCGGTCAGTGCTACCGACTGCCGATTCACCTGCGCGAACTGGCCGATCTCGTGCTTGCCGTCCGCGTAGTAGACGACGGTGCTCTGCGCCGTCGCGAACTCGTTCGGTGCGGGGATCGGGGTGCGGATGTAGAGGACGACGAAACCGCCGATGAGCAGGAACACCCCGAAGGCGACCAGAAGCAGCCACTGGCGCCATGACGGCACGTAGTGGCGCCAACCAGTCTTGCCACGTCTGGGGTAGTCGATCCTCACGGTCCTCGATCATGCCGTCCCGGCGCGCCGGGTCCGTCAATCGCCCCGCCGTCGACGTACTGGCGTTCGGGGCATGCCATCACCAAGGACGAACGATGCGATCAGATGGTTCCAGGAGCACTGCTGGCAGACCTCGACGACGTAGACGCGGAACTCACCGTGCTCACGCGCCATCGCTTCCAGCTCCCGCGCCGACTTGATCCGGCCCTGGTACGGGCCCAGCTCGTCGCCGTAGACGTAGCGCAGCTCGGTCAGCGAGGTCCGGCGACACACCGGACACTCACGTTGGGTCGACTCGCCGTGGAACTTCGCGGCCCGCAGCAGGTACGGGTCGGCGTCGCAGACGTCGGTGGTGGTGGCGCCGCCCCACCGCAGCGCGTGCAGCGTCGCCCGACGCTGCAGGGAGTAGTCGACGACCGACCGCTGAGACCACACCCGGTCAACGGTAGGTCAACCGGGCCGACGGCGCCCCGCCGCTGCACGGGCGTGCCGAGTTGGGGCTCCAGCGCGGGCGATGTATCGTGGCGATACATCGCGACGACGGCTGGGAGGCCAGGGGTGAGCAAGCGCAGTGGGGTCATGGAGCTGGCCGTCCTCGGCTTGCTCCAAGAGTCCCCGATGCACGGCTACGAGCTGCGCAAGCGGCTCAACGCCCTGCTGGGCAGTCTGCGGGCGTTCTCCTACGGGTCGTTGTACCCCTGCCTGAAGGACCTCGTCGCGCGGGGGTGGATCGTCGAGGACGGCCCGGCCGAGGGAGAGACCGCGGCCCTCGCCGGACGACGCTCCAAGATCGTCTACAAGCTCACCGCCGAGGGCAAGGAAGCCTTCGCGGAACTCGCGTCCCAGGCCGGACCGTCTGCCTGGGACGACGACTCCTTCGGCGTCCACTTCGCGTTCTTCGCGCGGACCGACGCCGAGACCCGGCTGCGCATCCTGGAAGGTCGCCGCAGCCGGCTGGAGGAACGGTTGGACAACGTGCGAGGCTCGCTGGCTCGCACGCGAGAGCGGCTCGACAGCTACACGCTGGAGCTGCAGCGCCACGGCCTGGACTCCGTGGAGCGCGAGGTGCGCTGGCTCAACGAGCTGATCGCGACCGAGCGCGACAACGCCGCCCGGGCCGTCGTTCCCGGCGCCAACAGCACCGACACAGAAAGCAAGGAGTAACCCCATGGGTTCGGTTCGCGTGGCCATCGCCGGAGTCGGCAACTGCGCTGCATCCCTCGTCCAAGGCATCGAGTACTACCGCGACGCCGACCCGAGTCACCGCGTGCCGGGGCTGATGCACGTCCAGCTCGGTGACTACCACGTGAGCGACATCGAGTTCGTCGCCGCGTTCGACGTCGACGCCAAGAAGGTCGGACAGGACCTGGCTCACGCGATCGTGTCGAGTGAGAACAACACGATCAAGATCGCCGAGGTGCCCCCCACTGGGGTCATCGTGCAACGTGGCAAAACCCTCGACGGTCTCGGCAAGTACTACCGCGAGACCATCACCGAGTCCGACGAGGCGGCGGTCGACGTGGTCGCCGCACTGCGCGAGTCCGGCGCCGACGTGCTCGTGTGCTACTTGCCCGTAGGCTCGGAGAACGCCGCCAAGTACTACGCGCAGGCCGCCATCGACGCCGGCGTCGCGTTCGTCAACGCCCTGCCCGTGTTCATCGCCGGGACCAAGGAGTGGGCGGACAAGTTCACTGCCGCCGGGATCCCCATCATCGGCGACGACATCAAGAGCCAGGTCGGTGCCACGATCACCCACCGCGTGCTCGCCAAGCTGTTCGAGGACCGCGGAGTCATCCTCGACCGCACGATGCAGCTGAACGTCGGCGGCAACATGGACTTCATGAACATGCTCGAGCGGGAGCGCCTGGAGTCGAAGAAGATCTCCAAGACCCAGGCCGTCACGAGCCAGCTCGACCACGACATGGGCAAGCGCAACGTCCACATCGGACCCTCGGACTACGTCGCCTGGCTGGACGACCGCAAGTGGGCCTACGTCCGCCTCGAGGGTCGCGCCTTCGGAGACGTGCCGCTGAACCTGGAGTACAAGCTCGAGGTGTGGGACTCCCCCAACTCCGCCGGTGTGATCATCGACGCCGTTCGTTGCGCGAAGATCGCGTTGGACCGTGGGATCGGCGGCCCCCTCCTGGGAGCGTCAAGCTACTTCATGAAGTCGCCACCGGTGCAGTACCGCGACGACGACGCCCGCACCGCCGTGGAAGACTTCATCCTCGGCGTCTGACCCGGCCCGGTCACAGACCAAGGCGACGCTCCCTACCACAACGGGGGCAACGCCGCGTTGCTCCCGCAAGATCAGGAGCAATGCGGCGTTGCTTCTGTTCTTACGGAACGTTTTCGGGGGTCATCCGCGAGCGGACCCTTGCCAGATGCGCACCGGGAGCGTCCACTTCCCCTCGGCGCCGCGGCCACGACGGCGATCTGCGCGATCATGAGCACGTGACCGACCGGCCCGCACAGTACGATCACTCCTTCGACGTCATGGTCGTCGGCGACGCGAACCCCGACGTCATCCTCCGTGGCGACGTCGTGCCCCGGTTCGGTCAGGTCGAGCAGATGCTGGACTCCGCTGAGCTCACCCTCGGGGGATCAGCCGCGATCGTGGCCTGCGGGCTGGCCCGGCTGGGTGTACGCACCGCCCTGGTCAGCGTCGTAGGGCGTGACGTCTACGGCGACTACGTCCTCGACTCGCTCGGCGCCTTCGGCGTCGACACCCGCTGGGTGAGCGTCCACCCCGACCGGCCGACCGGGCTGACGGTGGTGCTGTCGACCCCGACCGACCGCGCGATCCTGACGTTCGCCGGCGCCATCCCCACCCTCACCGCATCGGCGGTCGACTCCAGCTGGCTGGCCGACGTCCGACACGTGCACGTGGCATCACCGTTCCTGCAACCGAAGCTGACAGCGGGGTTGCCCCGCCTGCTGGACGCGGCACAGCAAACCGGCGCCACCACCTCACTGGACACCAACTGGGACCCGGAAGAGACCTGGGTCTCGGTCGCGGAGGCGCTCGCCCACACCGACGTCCTGCTGCCCAACGGCGCGGAACTGTTGGCCCTGTACCGCCAGATCGCCGAGCCCGATTCCGCCGCCTCGCAGGGAGCCGACGAGCTCGACCGCGCCGGACGCCGGTTGGCCGGGCTCGGTACCACCGTCGCCTTGAAGGACGGCGCAGCCGGCGCCCGGCTCTGGACCTCCGATGGCACCAGCGCCCAGCTCCCGGGGCTCGACGTCGTCGTCGTCGACACCACCGGAGCCGGCGACAGCTTCGATGCGGGATATCTCGCGGGGATGCTCGACGGGCTGCCGCCGCAGGAGTGCCTGCGGCTCGCGGTCGCCGCCGGGAGCCTGTCCACCCGAGCCGCCGGAGGCACTGGCGCCCAGGCGGACCGCGGCGAGATTCGGGCCGCGCTCGCAGCGTCGGTGGCGCCGTGATCGTCGCGGTCGCCACGAGCCCGAGCCTGGACGTCCTCTACGTCGTCCCCGAGCTGCGCATCGGTCAGATCCATCGGCCGGTCGCGGTGACGCGGGTGCCTGGTGGCAAGGGCTTCAACGCCGCGCGCGCAGCCAGCAGCATCGGTGCCGAGGTGGTGGCGGTCGGCATCGTCGGCGGGCCAACGGGTGAGTGGATCGCCCAGATGCTCCCCGCACCCCGACTCACCGTCTCCCTGATTCCAGGAACGGCACCCACGCGCACCTCGGTCTCGGTGGAGGCACAAGACGGAAGCGGACTCACCGAGTTCTACGAACCGTCGACCGAGGTCACGACGCAGGAGTGGGCCGCTCTGGAGGGCATCGTCGCCGATGCGTTGCAGCCTCACTGCTGGCTCACCGTTTCGGGCTCGCTGCCGCCGGGCGCCCCACCCGACGCCGCAGCGCGCCTCGTCACCATGGCGCACGATCGTGGGGCCAAGGTGGCGATCGACACGCACGGGGCAGCGCTGGCGACGGCACTCGCACAGCGTCCGGATCTGGTGAAGGTCAACCACCACGAAGCCGCCGCCTATCTCGAGCTGGCCGATCCACCCCGAGGCGACCACGGCGACGACCAAGACGTCGTGCGGGCGGCGGCGCGGGCAGCCACGCGCATTCATGCACACACACCCCGAGCCATCGTGACGTGCGGCCGGCGCGGTGCGGTAGCCGTCACTCAAGCTGGCCGGCCCACCTGGTCACGGCTGACGCAGACCGGCAGATTCCCGGTCGGCAGCGGCGACGCGTTCCTCGGTGCGTTGGTGGCGACGCTCGACGCCGACCAGTCCACCGCGGCTGCGTTGCGCCACGCGACGGCGGCCGGCGTCGCGAACGCGCTTGTACCGGGTGCCGGAGACCTCGACGTCGAGGCCTACCGACGTCTGGTCGACCAGGTGCAGCAGAGCAACCTCGACTAGCGCCCGATCAGCGCGCTTCGTCGACGACGACCGGCCGGGTCAAGCGAATCCGCTCCTGTGAGGTGGCGTCGAACAAGAGGACGTGTGTCGGGTCGACACGCACCCGCAACTGCTCGTCAACTGCTGGGTAGACCCGCGGTGGCGTCCGGAAGACCAGTGGCGTGGCGTCGTCCAGCTGGCCGGGCACCGATGCATGCACCAAATTCTCGTTGCCCAGCGCCTCGACGTGGGAGACCACGACATCGAGACAAGGCCCGCCGTCGTCCAGACCTGTTGGGGCCAAACCCTCGGGCCGCACGCCGAGCACAGCCTCACCATCGGGGGCGCCATCGACCATCAGACGCAGTTGTCCGGCCGTCAGCACACCCCGTTCGGTCCGCGCCGTCAGCAGGTTCATGCTCGGCGTGCCCAGGAACCCCGCGACGAACAAGTTGGCCGGGTCCTCATAGACCTCCGCCGGCGCACCCACCTGCTGCAGCCGACCGTCGCGCATGACGACGATTCGCTGCCCCAGCGTCATGGCTTCGACCTGGTCGTGCGTCACGTAGATGCTCGTGATCCCCAGCCGGCGGTGGACGTCAGCGATCTCTCCCCGCATCTGGGTGCGCAGCTTTGCGTCAAGGTTGCTGAGCGGCTCATCGAGCAAGAACGCCTGCGGCTGACGAACCAGCGCGCGCCCCATGGCCACCCGCTGCCGCTGACCACCTGACAACTGGCCCGGGCGGCGACGCAGCAGAGGTGTCAGCTCGAGCATCTCCGCAACCTGTCGCACCGCCTTGTCGAGCTCGGCACGCCGCACATGGCGTTCCTTCAGGGGGAACGCGAGGTTCTTGTACACCGTCAGGTGCGGGTACAGCGCGTAGTTCTGGAACACCATCGCGATGTCGCGCTTTCCGGGCGGAAGTTCCTGCACCTCTCGGCCACCGATCAGGACCCGACCGGCCGACAGCTTCTCCAGGCCGGCGACGCATCGGAGCACTGTGCTCTTGCCGCAGCCCGACGGCCCGACGAACACCACGAGCTCACCGTCGCCGATTTCCAGCGACAGGTCCTCCAGAGCGACCACGGGCGGCTTGCCCGGGTACACCTTCTGCAAGCCCTCCAGGACGATCGGTGCCATCTGGCAGTCCCCCTACTTGATTCCGGACGCGGCGATCGAGCGAACGAAGAGGCGCTGGCCGACGAGGAACAGCACGATCACGGGGAGCTGGCTCATGAGCGTGGCCGCCATGAGCTGCGGCCAGTTGGTGAGGTGGGAGCCCTGGAACGTCGACAGCCCCAGCTGCATCGTCATGTTCTCGGGACTCTGGATAGCCACCAGTGGCCACAAGAAGTCGTTCCAGATGCTCAGGAAGGTCAGGATCGACAGAGTCGCCAGCGGCGGACCCATCAACGGCAGCAGCACTTTCAGGAACACACCGAGGCGACTCGCGCCATCGATTCGCCCAGCCTCTTCCAGCTCCGGTGGCAGGGCCAGGAAGAACTGCCGCATCAAGAAGATGCCGAAGGCGGTGACCAGGTTGGGGACGATGAGTGCGCCGAGGTGGTCGATCAGACCGAACGACTTGACGATGAGCAGCGTGGGGATGAGCACGACCTGGAAGGGCACCATCAGCGTCGCAAGGAGCAGCAGGAACGCCACACCTGAGCCGCGAAACCGCAGCCGCGCAAACGCGTAGCCGGCCAGGCTGCAGAACACCAGGTTCGAGAGCACGACGACGACGGAGACGACGGCGGTGTTGATCAGCCAGCGGTCGAACGGCGACTGGGTCCAGACATCAACGAAGTTCGACCACTGGATGGAGTGCGGGAGCGCCGGGGGGAACTGCCGGGACTCCTCCGTCGTGGAGACCGATGTGATGGTCATCCAGACCATCGGCGTCAGCATCACCAGGGCTAACGGCAGCAGCAGGAAGTGCCAGCCGCTGGGACGGTGGCGTCTGCTCGTACCGGCGGGGCGGACGTTGTGCGGCTCATCGATCACCAGCGGGGGGAGGGCAGTCGGATGCGCCATCTGTCAGCGCTCCCCGTGGGAGAGCCGACGTCCGACGGTCAGCTGGACCGCGGTGACAATCAGGATCGCGACAAACAACACGTACGCGATTGCCGAGGCGTAGCCGCCGTTGAAGAACACGAACGCCTGCTTGTACAGGTAGTAGACGACCACCGTCGTCGAGCCGAGCGGACCGCCCTTGGTGGTCACGTAGATCTCGTCGAAGAGTTGCAACGCGTTGATGGTCAACCAGATCACGAGGAAGAGGGTCGCCGGTGCCAACAGCGGTACCTCGACCCGCCAGAAAGCTCGCCAACGGCTGCAGCCATCGATCGCGGCCGCCTCGAGCAGCTCCCCGGGTACGCCCTGCAGTGCCGCGAGGTAGATGATCACGCCGAACCCGAGCCACCCCCAGACCGTCATGACGACGATGGACATCAGCGCCTCATGCGGATCCTGGAAGAACCCCTGGGTGGGGATCCCCACCTTGCTCAACCCGACGTTCACCAGGCCGTAGGAGGGATCCAGCAGCCAGTTGAACATGATCGCCGTGGCCACTGTCGACGTCACGACCGGGATGAAGACCGCGAGGCGGTAGAACGCCATTCCGCGAATCCGGCGGTTGAGTGCGGCGGCGATGAGCAGCGACCCGATCACTGAGATCGGCACGAACAAGACGGTGTAGATGATCGTGTTCCGGACCGAGTTGGAAAAGGCCGGATCATGCAATAGGGCGCGGTAGTTGTCGAGCCCCACCCACTTACCCGGTGAGATCAGGTTGTTCTTCTCGAACGACAACACGAACGCCCAGACGACTGGCACCAGGCCGAACAGTCCGATCAGCAGCACCGACGGAGTGACGAACCCCCATCCGGCAAGGGTGTCCGACCACCAGACGCGGCGAACGAGGGACGGGCGCGCCACAGTCGCGACCGGCCGTCACTGACCGGATGCAAGGGCCGAGTCAGCCTGCTGCGCCGCTGCGTTGAGAGCGTCCTGCGGTGACGTCTGACCGATCAGCACCCCCTGCATCTGAGAGCCGATCGCCTCGCTGATCTGCGGATAAGTCGTGGTGTTCGGACGCGCCTGCGTCACGTTCTGCAGGTTGGCGACGAACACCTTGTCGCCGGGGTACTTGGCCAGATAGGCCGCGTAGCTGGGCAACTTCGTCATCGACTGACGAGTCGGGAGGTCGCCAGTGGCGAGGTTGAACGCCGCCTGGGTCTTGTCGCTCGTGAGCCACGTCAGGAACGTCCACGCCGCCTGTTCCCGTGCGCTGCCGTTGTCGAACACCATCCAGTTGTCCGGCCCAGAGATGCTGGAGTGGATGCCGTTCGCCGCGGGAAGCACCTGCACCCCGTAGTCCACGTCACTGTTGATGCTCGAGAGGTCCCATGGACCGGTCCACAACATCGCGATCTTGCCGGAGTTGAAGAGGTTGAGGTAGTTGCCGTTGCCGGAGTCGAGGTAGACGGACTTGTCGGTGACGGCCATGTCGTGCAGGAGCTGCGTTGCCTTGAGCCCGGCTGCGGAGTTGAACGCGGTCTTGGTTCCGTCTGAGTTGAGCAGCTCGCCACCGGCCTGCCACAGCATCGCGATCCACCGCCAAGTCGTGTCCTCGGAGCCGTCGTTGACGTAGGCCCATCCGTACTGCTTGGCGGCGGCGTCGGTGAGCGACTTGGCTGCCGATCGGAAGTCATCCCAGCTCCAGTTGGCGGTGGGATACGCGACACCTGCGGCATCGAACAGCTTCTTGTTGTAGACGAGTGCGAGGTTGTCGACCAGCGCAGGAACGCCGTACACGTGGTTGTTGCTCGTGGCCGCGTCGCGCTCGAATGAGTAGAAGTCGTTCCAGTTGAAGCTCGGGTCGTTCACCTTGTCGGTCAGGTCGACAACCTTGGGCTGTCCGGCCAGCGCGGCGATCGAGGAACCGTACTCGTAGGCGATGTCGGGGAGCGTTCCCGCCGCCATCCCGCTCATGGTCTTCTGCAGGGCGCCATCGTTGCCGCCGTTGTAAAGCAGCTTCACCTGGATGTCTGGATGCGTCGCGTTCCATGTAGCAACCTGAGCCGTGATCGCCCTCGCCTCGACATCGGTGTAGCCGTGGGACAGCGTGATGTTCACCACGCCGCCCGACTGCGACGAGGTGCTGCTGCTACCGCTGGTACAAGCAGCCACCGACATGGCAGCCACCACGGCGACGGCGATTGCGGCGCTGCGACGCACATTCCAGTTCATGGCGAAACTCCTCGCGATGATGATCCGTTAGCCCCATCGAGAACGACGGACCGGGTCAAGTTGCGTGGACGGTCGGGGTTGAGCCCGCGGGTGGCCGCTAGCCGCACCGCCACCCGTTGAGCGGTGACGAGCTGAGCCAGCGGGTCTGCGGGCTGGTCGAGAACGGTGGCCCCCACGGCCCGGATGTCCGAGAGGAGATCCTCAGGCACCTCGCCGAACACCTGTACCAGTGTGCGGCCTGTGGCGACCGAGATGGGACCGTGCCGATAGTCCAGGGCGGGGTACGACTCGGCCCACGCCTGGGCCGACTCGCGGATCTTCAGCGCCGCCTCGTGCGCCAGCCCGACCGTCCACCCATGCCCGAGGCTGACGAAGTGCTCGAAGTCCTCGGGGGCCACCGGTAGGGGCCGGTCGAGAGCGCGTCCGGCATCAGCGATCGCTGTGCTGACGTCGTCACCCAGACCTGCGCGAACCAGGACGAGCAACGACGTCGGGAAGCGCGTCTGCACCACCGACTGCTCATCGGCCCAGCTCAGGTCGACCAGCTCATCGGCCAGCGCGGCGATCTCGGCCGGCACTGCCGTCACCACGACCCGACGAGCCCGCCCGTCGAACTGCTCCAGTGCGGCCCTCACCTCGGTCGTGGTGCCACTTCTGGTCATCGCGACCACGGCGTCGTAGCCGTCCAGCCGCGGCAGCTCCGACGCGTAGGCCCAGTCGGTCCAGCCCATGCCGGCAGCCTCGCGCAGCGCGGCGTAGCTCTGGGCGACGAAGGCCGACGTGCCACAGCCGAAGGCGAGGACTCGCTGGCCGGGGGCCAGGAGTGCGGGGGCCACGGAGGCGGCACGTTCGCGAGCGTGCTCCCACAGCACCGGCTGGCTGGCGATCTCGGCGTCGGTGAGCGTCGGTGGCGACATGATGGGGTGAAGTATGGTCGTTCGTGCTCGCTCGGGAAGGTAACGCGACGAATCGAGCAGACAGGATTGCGCACTCATGAGCGACTTGCCGCCCGAGACGTCGCGCGTGACTGACGAGCTCCGGCTGCGCGACTGGGTCCCGCGACCCGCGCTGCGGGTTCCGGAGCACGACGTGCGCACCCCGGCGTTCCCCGTCGTCGACGTCCACAACCACGTAGGACGCTGGCTGTCACCTGACGGCACTTGGCTGACCGACGACGTCGACGTCCTCGTGGCGCAGCTCGACCAGGCCGGGGTGACCACCTTGGTCAACCTCGACGGCCGCTACGGCACAGAGCTCCTCGACAACCTCGGGCGCTACGACCACGCGCACCCCGGTCGGTTCGTGACCTTCTGCCACGTGCAGTGGGAGCGGCTGGCCGACGACCTGCCCGGCGGCGACCCGCTGGCCAGCGAGGTGGTGCAGGAGCTACGCACTCAGCTGATGGCATCGGCCACGGCCGGCGCGCGCGGCGTCAAGGTCTGGAAGGACCTCGGACTGCAGGTGCGCGATGCCTCGGGCCAGCTGGTGCTGCCCGACGACCCACGGGTGGTCTGCGTGCTCCAGCTCGCCGGGGAGCTCGGCCTTCCCGTGCTGATCCACACCGCCGACCCCGTCGCCTTCTTCGACCCGCTCGACCGGCACAACGAGCGGGTGGAAGAGCTCGGTGAGATGCCGCACTGGTGGTTCGGCGCTCCCGGGTACCCCACGTTCGCAGCACTGCTGTCCGCCCTCGACGGGCTGCTCGCCGCGTGCCCCGGAACGACGTTCATCGGCGCGCACGTCGGCGGTTGGTCGGAGGACCTCGCGGGGGTGGGACGCATGCTGCAGGAGCGCCCCAACTGGAACGTGGACATCGCTGGGCGACTCGGGGAGATCGGCCGGCAGCCACGAACGTTCGCGAGGTTCGTGGCCGACTTCCCCGAGCGCGTCCTGTTCGGGACCGACGCATTTCCACCGTCGGCGCAGGACTACTTCCGCTACTACCGGTTCCTGGAGACCGACGACGACCATTTCGCCTACGCCGACTCCGACGTCCCACGCCAAGGGCGTTGGGCGGTCTACGGCTGTGACCTGCCACCGGCCCTGCTCGAGGCTGTGTACCACGGCAACGCAGCGCGGCTCCTGCACCTGGGCTGACGCCCGCGTCAGCGGCTGGGTGCGGTCAGCCGGACGACGCGAACGAACCGGATGTTCAGGTCGGTGTCCCCCGAGACGGTGGCCGCGAAGTCCGTACCTTCGGTCAGGCTGCCGCCCAACGCGGCCGCCGACAGTCGCACCGTCGACGTCACCCAGCGCCCGCTGTCCGAGCCCTGAACTGTCACCGGCGACGACCCACTGAGCAAGGTCCACTGACCGACCGCATCGTCGAGCCACGTGACCCGTACGAGGACATCCCCGGTCAAGGTGGTGCTGAACTGCGGGTCGAGCCGGAAGAACAGACCGGTCTGGCCGTGCGCCGTGTCGGTTCGCAGTCCCTCGTGCGCGATCCCGTTCTCGCGCGTCAACTCGTATCGGTGAATGTCCGCATTCGATCGGTGTGCCGTTCCACCCGGAACGTCCACCTGCACCAACCAACGTTCGAGGTTGCGTACCCACGGTCGGGCCGGCCAGGTGCGGCCCCCGAGGTCGAATGGCGGGTTCGGCCGGTTCCAGAACGTGTCCTGTGCGTCGCGCAGCTCGGCCCACGCATCCGGCGACGTCGCGGGCTGCTGTCCCAGCTCCAGACGGACCCAGTCCCAGTGCTGCGGGTAGTGGAACATGAACGACGGCCCGGGGACGACGTAGATCCAGTTGGCGCGCAGCTGCAGCGACTTCAGGTTGCTCTGCAACATCGCGTAGTACGGATCCTGCGCGTGGTATCCGCAGGCGTTGTAGCACTCGTTCTCGGTCGCGACGACGCGCGACCCGTCGTGCACCGGTGCAGCGTCGTTGACCACGAGGTGACCGTTCGGCGCGATGTGCGAGGCGTACGAAGGCGCTTCGGAAAGGTGGAAGTTCGACTCCTCCGGGATCCCGGTCCGAATCCCCATCCCGGCGGCAACTGCCTTGGCCGCCAACAGGTCGTCGGCTGTCCCGAACGGTCCCCACGGGTAGTCCTCCCCGGTGAACACCAGCTTGTTCGAGTACGGACCGAACAGGCGCGTCAGGTCGTGCAGCATCCGGCCGTACCAACGGAGGTACTGCGCCTGATGCAGCTCACCATGGTGGACGGCCTGGTCGATGATGTCGTAGTCGTACTCCACCCAGGTGAACGCGCCGGGCACGTACACGAACCGCAAATGCGGGTCTGAGCGCAGACCTTGGCCGACGAACAGCTGACGATAGGTGCGCATGAGTCCGTGCCATACGCAGCGGTTCCAGATCGGGAGGTGAGTCTGCCCGTCGTAGTCGTGTCCCACCGGATGCACGTGGCAGACCCGGGTCACCCACGCGGGTGCCCAGGTCGTCCCACTGGCGAACACGCGCATCCAGAAGTCGCCCGGGCGGTCGAGCTGATGCTGCAGCGACGCGAACGACATCCCTTGCGCGGATCCCGTCGACGTGTTGTCCAGCGGTCCGTGCGGAGTCGGCGCAAGCTGCCGCCACGACAGGTCCACCGAGTGCAGGTCGACCCCCACGGAGGAATTGGAGTTCTCGCTGAAGAAGCCGGAATTGGCCGGCGGTCGCACCCATTGCGGCATCGACCAGTTGTCGCCGGAGGCGGTCACGACGGCTCCCGGCTCGCTCGGTACGTCGGTGAGCGGGAACTGGGGTCCGGCGGGGTCTGCTCCGGCGGGCGCCGAAGCTGTCGTGCCCGACTCTTGCACCGGCGCCTGGGCGGGCGGCGTTGACCCCGTGCAGGCCGCGACCGCGGCAACGACGCCAGCCGCGAGCACGACCGCGAAGGATCGTCGCCTCAGCCGCATGGACCCCGCCACGACAACGACGTCACAGCGAGAGCGTGGCCCGCAGAGCCGGGGCGAGGCGTTCGGCGTGGGCCGCGACCATGGCGTCACACAAGTCCCAGATCGTGTCCACATCGGCCTGGGCCGCAGTCGAGGGGTCGAGCATCGCCGCCTGGCGGATCGCGCGCGGATCGTCGTTCATGGCCGCGGTCACCGTCAGCTCACCGACGTTGAGGAATGTTCGGTTCAGAGCGGCGCACTGGGGCGGGAGCGCGCCAACCGACAGAGGGCGCACGCCGAGCCCGTCGACCACGGCGGGCACTTCCACGCCGGCTCCGGCCGGCAAGTTCGAGATGAGGCCATGGTTGGCGACGTTCGCATGGATCATGCGGCGCGTTCCCGTCGTCATCGAGTGGATGATCTCCGGCGCGTACTCTCCCTCACCCCCGATCTGCAACGGCTCCCGCGCAGCGAGTGAGGCCTTCGTCTGCTCGTACTCGGCCACGTTGCCCGCCGAGATCCCGACATAGTCATCGATCGGGATCCGAAGCCGGGCGACCTCGTCGTCGGACCGCAGGTACCACGGCGTGTACTCACTGGAGTGTTCCGAGGTTTCGGTCGGGTAGAAGCCCAGCCGCCGGTACATGTCGACGCGCACCCTGCGCCGCAGCTCAGGGTCGGCCGCGATCGCCGCGTCGAGTGCGGGATACAACGATTCACCGGCACGCTCCCATCGCAGCAGCCAGGCCTGGTGGTTCACTCCGGCAGCCGCGTACTCGACCTCGTCCATCGGGACGTCGATCACCTCACACAGCCCATGAACGGTCCAGAAGACCGAGTGACACAGACCGATCGAGGTGATGTTCGGATGCGCAGCCGTCAGGTACCGCACGTTCATGGACATCGGGTTGGTGTAGTTGAGCAGCAGCGCATCCGGGCAGACCGCCGACATGTCGCTGGCGATGCCGTCGAGTACCGGGAACGTGCGCAGCGCGCGGAAGATGCCGCCGACGCCGAGGGTGTCGCCGATCGTCTGGCGCACCCCGAACGATGCCGGGACGCGGAAGTCGGTGAGCGTCGCGTCGTGTCCACCCACCGCGACCATGTTGACGACGAAGTCGGCGCCCTCCAGGGCAGCGGCCCGATTCGCGCAGGTCCGGATGACGGGGTGCGCACCGAGCTGCTCCGCTGTGCGGTGAGCCATGAGCTCGGCCGTCGACAACCGGTCGGCGTCGATGTCGTGCAACGAGATCGTCGCCTCGGTCAGCTCGGGGTAGCCGAGGATGTCCCCGAGCAGCTCCCGGGTGAACACGACGCTGCCGGCGCCCACGAGCGCGATCCGCGGCGGTCGGCCGTGGGCGAGGTTCGGCGGCAGCGAGGCCGTCGGCGACGTGGTGGCGGGGTTCGGGTCGAGCATGAGGTCGAGCATCGCACGTTCACGCACGAACTGAGCACGAACGCACTCCCTGACTGCGCGTTTGTGCGCTACTGTCCGCTCCTGATGACCTCGCGTACCACGTTGCACCGCGCCGACCGTGTCTCGGCGATCCTCGAGCGGCTGTCCGTCGACGGGTCGGTGAACGTCGGCGAGCTGGCGCGCACGTTTGGTGTGTCGGCGGCGACCTTGCGACGCGACCTGCAGATGTTGGAAGACCAGAAGCTGCTGCAGAGAACCCACGGTGGGGCGTTGGCGCAAGACGTCGCCTACGAGCTGCCCGTGCGCTACCGAAGCGGTCAGCAGCGCACCGAGAAGCAGCAGATCGCCCGCACGGCGGTGAGCCGCATTCCGTACGAACCCGTCGTCGTGGGCCTCAGCGGTGGCACCACGACGAGTGAGGTCGCGCGGCTGCTGGCCGAACGAAGCGGGCTCACCGTCGTCACGAACGCGCTGAACATCGCCGCGGAGCTCGCCATGAGACCGCGCGTGAAGCTGGTGGTGACCGGCGGCGTGGCCCGTCCGGAGTCGTATGAGCTCGTCGGACCGTGGGCCGAGCGCACCCTGGGCAGTGTGACCATCGGGATTGCGATCGTCGGGGTGGACGGGATCAGTGCGTCGGAGGGGCTCACGACCCACGACGAGGTCGAGGCGCAGACCAACCACATGATGATCAGCCGGGCTCGCAAGGTCGTGGTGGTGGCCGACGGCAGCAAGGTGGGGCGCGCCCTGCTGGCCCGGATCGCCGCCGTGTCGGACGTCGACGAGCTGGTGACGGACCGCTCCGCCGACCCCGTAGCGGTGGCCGAGCTGCGCGAGGCTGGTGTCGTCGTCACGTTCGCGCAAGTGTGAGGAGACCGAGATGCCGCTTGGCTGGACCGACCCGTTGCTGCTGTTCGCATTCGACCACCGCAGCTCGTTCCAAAAGCTGCTCGGCGTGGCACCCGACGCCCACGACGCCGCGCAGGCGCAGGTGCGCGCGGCGAAGCGTCTTGTCTTCGACGGGTTCGTAGCCGGCGTCGACCGGTTGAGCGATCGCAGCGGCGTCGCCATCTTGGTGGACGAGCAGTACGGAGCCGAGCTCGTCGCCCTGGCGCGAGAACGCGGTGCTCTGGTCGCGATGCCGGTGGAGCGCAGCGGACAGGACGAGTTCGGCCTGGAGTACGGAGCGGACTTCACTGCTCACGTCGCCTCGTTCGACCCGGACTTCGTCAAGGTGCTCGTTCGGTACAACCCCGAGGCAGACGCCTCGCTGAACGCTCGCCAGAACGCCGGCTTGCGCGACGTCTCACGCTGGTGCACCGAACAGGGACGCCGGTTCCTTCTGGAGTACCTCCTGCCGCCGACGCCGGCGCAGTTGGATGCGGTCGACGGATCGCGCGAGCGATTTGACGCCGAGATCCGGCCGGCCTTGATGCCGCAGGTGGTGGAGCAGATGCAGGACGCCGGCGTCGAGGCCGACGTGTGGAAGGTCGAGGGGCTCGACTCCCCGGCCGACGACGCCGCCGTCAGCACGATGGCGCGTCGAGATGGTCGCGACTCGGTCAGCTGCGTCGTCCTGGGTCGCGGGGCGAGTCTGGCCAAGGTGGGCGACTGGCTGCGGGCCGGAGCCGGGGTGCCCGGCTACGTCGGGTTCGCCGTGGGACGCAGCATCTGGACCCACGCCCTGACCGAGCACCTGGCCGGCACCCTGGCCAGGGACGCCGCCGTCGAGGAGATCGGCCAGAACTACGCGGACCTGGTCGACACCTGGCGGTCCGCCCTCCCCGCGGGGCTCTCGCATGACCCCACTGCCTGATCCATCACCGGGCGTGACCGCCTCCCGCAGCACCTCGCTGATGACCCCCGGCAAACCTCCAAACCCAGGCGACAACGAGTCACTTCCTCCACTCTTGTGGAAGCAACGGTTCGTTGCTTCCACTACGGAGCGTCACGAGTGCGCGCTCGCCCACCAGGAACGCAGGGCGTCGGCGGCGGCTTCTTGGGTCATCGGTCCGTTGTCGAGGCGCAGCTCGAGGAGGAACTCCCTGGCCCGCCCGACATCGCGACCGGGACCGATGTCGAGGATCGCCATGATCTGGTTGCCGTCGAGGTCGGGCCGGATCGCGGCCAGCTCCTCGGCCTGCGCCAGCCGCGCGATCCGGTCCTCGAGGTCGTCGTAGGCGCGCGCCAACGACGAGGCCCGGCGCCGGTTGCGCGTGGTGCAGTCGGCCCTGGTCAGACGGTGCAGCCGCGGGAGCAGGTCGCCGGCGTCCCTGACGTAACGGCGTACCGCGGAGTCGGTCCACTCACCATCTGCGTAGCCATGGAAGCGCAGGTGCAGCTCCACCAGCCGCGAGACGTCGGCAACCACGCTGCTCGGATACCGCAGGGCCTTCAGCCGCTTGGCCGCCATCCGCGCGCCGACCATCTCGTGGTGATGGAAGGACACCCCGCCGCCGGGCTCGAACGCCCGCGTCCGCGGTTTCCCGATGTCGTGCAACAACGCCGACCACCGCAGCACTTCGTCGGCGCCGTCGTCCTCCAGGTCGATCGCCTGGTCCAGAACTGTCAGCGTGTGCTCGTAGACGTCCTTGTGTCGGTGGTGCTCGTCGATCTCCAGCTGCAGTGCGGGGAGCTCCGGCAGTACGTGCTCAGCAAGGCCGGTCTCCACCATCAGGGACAGCCCCCGTCGCGGATGAGTGGCCGTGATCAGCTTGCTGAGCTCGTCCCGGACGCGCTCGGCAGACACGATCGTGATCCGCTGCGCCATGGTCGTCATCGCTTCGACAACTGCCGCCTCCACCTCGAACCCGAGCTGCGCGGCGAACCGCGCTGCGCGCAACATCCGTAGCGGATCGTCGGAGAAGGAGTCCTCCGGACGCCCCGGAGTCCGGATCACCGCCGCCACGAGGTCGACCAGGCCGTGGAACGGATCGACGAAGGTCCGGTCCGGCAACCGCACCGCCATGGCATTGATCGTGAAGTCACGACGCAGGAGGTCCCCGTCGAGGGAATCGCCGAAATCCACCACGGGCTTGCGCGAGTCCCGGTCGTAGGCGTCAGCCCGGTACGTGGTGACCTCGACGTGGGTGTCCCCGCGACGCGCACCGATCGTTCCGAACGCCTTGCCCACGTCCCACGTCACGTCGCCCCACTCCTCGAGCAGGGCCTCCACCGCGTCCGGACGCGCGGACGTGGCGAAGTCCAGGTCTGTGCCGGCCCGTCCCAGGAGCACGTCACGGACCGAGCCACCGACCAGCGCGAGCTCGTGTCCGCCAGCTGCGAAACGTCGGCCGAGCTCGTCGGCCTCCGGCGCCGCGAGCAGCATCTGCTGGATCCGACCCGCCACGTCGAGGGCGATCGCTACGCGTCGGTCCGGCTGCTCGGGCACGCCCCGAAGGGTACGGACCCGGGCTCGACGATCCCGGAGTGCCGTGCCGCGCTGGATACGATCGACGCCATGTCCCAGCCCCGTCCGACGCCGCCGAAGCGGCCGACGCGGACGGTCGAGGAGACCTCCGCCGGGGGGCTGGTCGTCGACCGCAGCGGCCCCCACCCGCAGGCCGCCCTGATCGCCCGGCTCGACCGTCGTGGCCGGTTGCGGTGGTCGCTGCCCAAGGGCCACATCGAGGACGGCGAGACCACCCAGGACGCCGCCGTACGCGAGGTCGAGGAGGAGACCGGCATCCGTGGGACGGTCGTGGAGTTTCTCGGCACGATCGACTTCCGCTTCATGGCCGCTGGGCGCCGCGTCCACAAGACGGTCCATCACTACCTGCTCGAGGCCCAGGCCGGCACGCTCAGCAACGCCGACATCGAGGTCGACGAGGTGGCGTGGGTCCCCGTCACCGAGCTCGCGCAACGGCTGGCCTACGCCGATGAGCGCCGACTCGTCGAGCGGGTGCCCGACCTGCTGGCGGGCCACGGGTGAGGTCGCTCGCGACCACGCGGGTGCTGGCCGTCGCCCTGCTGATCGGTGCCGGCCTGCTGATCAGCCACCCGGCTCAGGCCGGATCGCCGGGCAACGACGGTTCGAGCGGGGCCACGACCAAGGCCGCACCGGCCGCGACCGCGCTGCTCGGCCTGCGCCAGATCACCCCGGTGAGCGTGATGCCCGGCGAGGTCATGCACCTCGCGGGGACGGTGCGCAACGTCGGGACGCAGACCCTCAAGGACACCACCGTGCAGCTCGGCACCAGCGCCGTCGCGTTCACGACGCGCGACCAGCTGTCGGCGGACCCGCCGGCCACGCTGCCGGTCGCCGGCGCCGACAAGTCGCTGGGCCGGATCGCCCCAGGTCAGACCCGCAGGTTCCAGCTCGACGTCGACACCGACACGCTGCCGCTGGCCGGGTTCGGGGTGTACCCGCTGAGCCTGACCGCGACGGCGACCGTGGGCGCCACCGACACCATCGTCGCCCGGGTCGACACCTTCCTTCCCTGGGCGCCGCCCGACCCGAGCGTCCAGGCCACCCGGCTGCTGTGGCTGTGGCCCCTCATCGATCGACCGGTCCGCCAGGCATCCGGCGCGTTCGTCGACGACCATCTCGCCGCCGAGCTTGCGCCGGCCGGTCGGCTCGGCGGCCTCGTCGATGCGGCTCGCGGCGAACCAGTGACCTGGATGATCGATCCCGACCTTCTGTCGTCGGCGTCGACCATGGCCGCCGGCTACGTCGTGCGCAGCCGAACCGGTGAGGTCAGCAAGGGGGCCGGCACCGACGCGGCTCGCCGATGGCTGGGCGACGTCCGAGCGGCGACCCTTGGCCGCGACGTCGTGGCCACGCCCTACGCCGACCCCGACCTCGCGTCGATCGCCTTGTCGACGCACCCGACGCTGCTGCGGTCCACCGCGAGGCTCGGCGCGAGCGTTGCCTCGCAGGTGCTGGGGCGGCCGGTGTCGGCCGACCTGGCCTGGCCCAACAACGGCCAGGCCGACGCGACGTTGCTGACCAAGCTGGCGACCCAACAGATCCACAACGTGCTGCTCAGCGACACGGTGTACCCACCCGCGACACCCGCCACGTTCACGCCATCCGGCCGGGTCGACCTGACGACCGCCGGAGCAGCCGTCACGCCCGACGAGGTCGCCGCCGGAACGAGCGTCTCGACTGCGGCGCTGCTCGCCGACTCGACCCTGAGCTCGACGATCGCCGACCCGGCCCGCACACCCGACGACGTGCTGCTGGCCCGGCAGCGGTTCCTGGCCCAGACCCAGCTCATCACCGCCGAGCTGCCCAGCCAGTCGCGCCTGGTGGTGGTCGCGCCACCACGACGCTGGGATGCCAGCCCGAACCTGGCGAAGTCACTGCTGCAGGCCACCGACGCCGCCTCCTGGTTGCAGCCGGTGCGCCTCGACACCGCGTTGCGCTGGCCCGCATCGGCGGTGCCACGCACCGGTCCGATCACCGACCCGTCGACCGAGCCGACGCTTCCGCTCGGCCAGGTCGACCGCACCAGGGAGACGCTGGCCCAGCTGCGCGTGTTCTCCCGGATCCTGACCCAGCCCGACCCGCTCGCCACAGACGACCAGTCCGCTTTGTACGCGTCACTGTCGACCTCGTGGCTCGACACTCCCGACGAGGGAACCGCCTGGCTCGACGACGCGGTGGCGACCCTCGACGGACAACAGTCGAAGGTGCGACTGCTCACAGCGTCGACCGCGACTTTGTCGAGCCAGAAGGGGACCATTCCGCTCACCGTCGCGAACGACTTGCCGCAAGCCGTGGTCGTCGGGTTGCAAGTGAGCTCGGAGGACCCGCTGCGACTCCGCGTCACCGCACCAGACCGGGTCCGCGTCGGACCGCAGCGCAAGCGAAGTGTCGACGTCCAGGTCGAAGCCGTCACCACCGGCACCATCCCCGTCATCGCCCAGCTGACGAACCGCGCCGGCCGTCCCTTCGGAACGCCGCAACGGCTCAGCGTGCAAGTGCGCGCGTACGGACAGGTCGCCGTGCTGGTGTTCGCCACCGCGGTCGCGTTGCTGGTGCTGGCTGCGTTGCTGCGCATCGGTCGACGCGTCTTCCGCGCCCGATCGACGGCGGCTGAGCCTGATCATGAGTGACGCGTCGCTGCGCCCCAGCTCGGCCATGGCCGTCGGCACGGCGCTGTCGCGCCTCACCGGCCTGGTTCGCACCTGGGTGCTGGTTGCGGCGATCGGAACCTCGGTGTTCTCCGACACCTACACGGTGGCGAACACGATCCCGAACATCGTCTACATCCTGCTGATCGGCGGCGCGCTCAACGCAGTCTTCATACCTCAGCTCGTGCGTCACATGAAGGACGACGCCGACGAGGGCGATGCCTTCGCGCATCGTCTGCTCACCGCAGCCATGAGCGGACTTCTCGTCATCACGGTCGCTGCGGTGCTGCTCGCCCCGCTGATCGTGCGCCTCTACGCAACACGCCTGTGGACGACACAGGACTTCTCGGTGTCGATCGCGTTCGCCAGGTTCTGCCTGCCGCAGATCTTCTTCTACGGTTTGTACACGTTGCTGTCGCAGGTGCTCAACGCACGCGACCACTTCGCTGCGCCGATGTTTGCACCGATCCTGAACAACCTGGTCGTCATCGCAGTGGCCGTCGGCTTCATCGCCGCCGTTGGAACCGACCCCACCACGGCGACGATCTCCCACAACGAGATCGCCTGGCTTGGCCTGGGGACGACGTTGGGCATCGTGGTCCAAGCGGTGGTTCTGATCCCCTTGCTTCGGCGCACGGGTTTTCGACTGCGCTGGCGCTTCGACTGGCGCGGAGCCGGCCTCGGCAAGTCGTGGACGCTGGCGCGCTGGACGCTGTTCCTGGTCCTGGCCAACCAGGTCGGGCTCCTCGTGGTGTCCCGGCTGGCCACCGCGGCGAACGCGTCGGCGGGTGGCGGTTCGGCGGGCTTGACCACCTACACGACGGCCTACCTGTTCTTCGGTCTACCGCAATCCATCATCACCGTGTCCGTCGTCACCGCGCTGATGCCGACGATGTCGCGACTCGCCCACGGCGGCGACCTCCCCGGCGTTCGGCGCGAGGTCAGCGCAGCGGTCCGCCTGACCGGTTCACTGGTCACCCCGTCCGGTGCGTTGTTGGCCGTCCTCGGGCCGCCGATCGGGGTGCTGCTCTTCGGCGCGACGGCGACCGGCGCCGACGGGGGGTTCCTGCTCGGCCTCACGCTGGCCGGATTCATGATCGGACTGCCGTTCTACAGCGCCTACTACGTGGTGATGCGGGGGTTCTACTCGCTGGAGGACACCCGGCTGCCCGCGCTCAACGCGGTCCTGGTCAACGCGGTGGCGATCGCCGCGGGGGTGACGGCCTACCTGGTGCTTCCCGACCGGTTCATCGTCCCCGGGCTGGCCGTGGCGTTCTCGCTGGGATACGTCGTGGGCGTGCTCGTCCTGTGGCGTCAGCTCGCCGTGCGACTGTCCGGGCTCGACACCCGACGGGTGCTGCGCGCCTACCGGCCGATCGTCGGGGCTTCCCTGCTGGCGGCCGGCCTGGCCCTGGCGGTGGCGATCACGGTTCGGTGGGCCGGCGCCGACTGGCCCTCGCTGGTCCGATCCTCGGCACAGGTGCTGCTCGGCGGACTGGTCGGGCTGTGGCTCTACCTGTGGCTGGCCCGCGTGTGGCACATCGACGACGTCGAGGTGCTGCTGCGCGGGCTGCGCAGGCGATTCCGCCCGGCGACCGGCTGACCCCACCGGTCGATTGTGCTCGGTGGATCTCAAGCACAACGGCGTTCGAGCCGATGGGCACCTCATGCAGCCGCACCCGGCCGACGCCGGCGACATGGTCGTTGGCTGGCTGACCCGCGTCGCCGTGATCCTGCTCGTCATCGGCCTGGCCGGGTTCGAGGCGCTGTCCATCATGGTGGCCCGGATCCAGCTCAGTGACACCGCCGCGAGCGCCGGCAGCACCGCGCTGAGTGCCTACTCCGGGTCGCACGACGTGAGCACCGCCTACAACCAGGCCGAGGTCGTCGCCGAGGACGCCGGCGCCAAGATCGTGCAGCGGTCGTTCCGGTTCAACGCCGACGGCTCGGTGGAGTTCACGATCCGTAAGAACGCCAACACTGTGCTGCTGCAGCACATCAAGGCCACGGCCGACTGGACCCACGTCAAGCAGCACGTCGTCATCGAGCCGAACTCGATCAACTCCGAATGAGCCGTAGCCGTCGCCCAGCAGGCGCCGCGACGGTGGCCGCGGCGCTGAGCAGTCTCGCCGTAGCCGTCGGCCTGCTGACGCCTCACATTGCCACGGCCGACCCCGGCGGGGGCAACACACCAGTCGTCTCCAGCTCCGACATTGCACAGGCACGCGCCAACGCAACTGCCCTTCAGCAGCAGCTCACCGACCTCGACCGACGGATGCAGATCGCGCACGAGCAGCTCGTGGGAGTGCAGGACCAGCTGGCGCAGGTCGTGGGTGCCCACCTGGACACCGAGCAGTACGGCGACAGTCTGGCCCGACAACGTGAGCTGCAGCGCGCACAAGCACAGCAACGCGTGCGCGACTTCTACATGTCCGGCGGAGACCTCGGGCTGTACGCCTCGATGCTGTCCGGAGACAACCCGGTCGATGCGTATCTGCGCGTCCAAGCCGTGGACACCGTCGTCAACAGCTGACTTTGCATCCGCCTCCACTGATGGCCACAAGCTCGTGACTGCGCGTGCCTCCGCGCGGCGGCTCAACGCCGAGGCGTCGCAGCAAGCACAGCTGACGCATAACGCAGAGGACCTCGTCGCCCAGCTGCAGCAGTTGCGCCACCAGCAGCAAGCCGCCATGGCTGCTGCCGGTCAGCGAGTCCGCAGCCTGGTCCGCCAGTTCGCGGCCCAACAGACCGCGGCGCAGGACTCGACTGCCATCACGTCCTTGGCCAACCTGCACCTGTCCGGTCGTCAGGACTACGTGACGCCCTACGCCCAGGCCGCCGTCGCGGCCGCGCTGTCCAAGCTCGGTTCGCCGTACGTGTGGGGCGCCGAGGGCCCCGACACGTTCGACTGCTCGGGACTCGTGCAGTGGGCGTACGCGCAGGCCGGCCTGTATGTGCCGCGCGTGGTACCGGACCAGTACGCCGCCTTCACGCCGATCCCGTTCGCCGACCTGCACCCAGGAGACGTCATCGTCTACGGCTCCACCCCGGCCGACCTCTACCACATCACCATGTACATCGGAGATGGCCTCATGGTCGAGGCGCCGCACACCGGCGATGTCGTGAAGGTGGTTCCGGTGTACCTCAACGACGCGTTCGGGGCCGCCCGACCGGGAGCCTGACCACTCGTCACTGACGGCGCAGCTTGGTGCGCGGCTCGCGGGTTCGCCCGGCGCACCTACGCTGACGTCGATGATCGAGTTGGAGGGTCGCTACCAGCTCACCGCGCCGCGCCCGGACGAACAGGGGGCCACGCGGTGGACTGCGCACGACTCCATGCTGGGCATGACCGTCGATGTGCTCACCCTTCCCGAGGACGACCCTCGAGCAGCGCGACTGGTGGCGGCGACCCGGGCGGCCGGAGCGGTCACGGACACCCGGCTGCAGCACGTCGTCGACGTGGGCGTGGCCACGACCCAGGACGGTGAGGTGGCCTACGTCGTCCATCGCCGACCGCCCGGCGAGCCGCTGCGCGAGCGGCTGAGCAACGGCCCGCTGGATCCCACCCGCGCCGCCGCGGTGATCGCCGACGCTGCTGCGGCGCTGGGCGCAGCCCACCGGTCGGGGCTCGGCCACGGCGGGATCAGCCCGGACGTGGTCGTGGTCGACGACGACTCGACCACCGTCAACGGGCTGGGCGTCGTGGCCGCACTGACCGGACGACCGACGTCGGTGCGCGGCGACACCCGCGCCCTGGCCGCGGTCCTGTATGCCGCGCTGACGGCGCGCGCCGCCACGTCGGAGGTGCTCGGGCTGCCACTCGCACCGGTCAGCGAGGGCTGGCCCGTGCGACCCCGCCTGGTTCGGGCCGGCATCCCCGGTCGGCTGGACGAGATCACGGCTCGAGCGCTCGGACTTCCCGGCGCCGAGCCGACCATCGACGACCCCGACCAGTTCGCCGCCGAGCTGCAGCAGTACCTGGCCGCGGTCCGCGAGCAGCAGCTGCGCCACGACCAACGCGTTCCGACTGCTCCGGACTGGCCCTGGTCGCGCCTGGCCGCGATCGGTGCGGTGACCCTGATCCTCATCGGCGCGGGGTTGGCCGGCTGGCAGGCGTGGAGCGAGGCACGCAGCCGCACTCCGGAGGAGACCGGGCCGAAGCCGAGCAGCTCGACCTCCGCGAGCCTGTCTCCGACTGCTACCCCCGTCACCGTGACGCGGGTGCAGGTGCTCGATCCACAGGGCGACGGTGTCGAGAACAACGCCCAGGCCCCGCTGGCGGTGGACGGCGACCCCACCACGAGCTGGACGACGCTCAACTACGCCAGCCGCGACCTCGGTGGTCTCAAGACCGGCGTCGGGCTGGAGCTGGACTTCAGCGGTCTCACCACCGTCAGCTCGGTACAGCTGCAGCTGGTGGGTCGCGGTACGGACCTCACCTTGTACTCGACCAAGTCGGCGGTGAGCACCCACGGCACCCACGGCTTGTCCGGTTACACACCCCTGGTTCGCCTCCGCGGGCTCGGCGACCAGGTGACGATCCCGCTGAGTCCCGCGATCACCAGCCGGGCACTGGTGATCTGGCTGACCGGGCTGCCCAGCAACGGGACCAGCTACACCGGCGGCGTGGCCGAGGTCGTCGTCACGAGCTGACTGAATACGCTGCCTGACGTGACCGACGTCGAGCCGCCCACGGACCAGGAGCTCCTGGCCCGTCACGTGGCCGGCGATCCCGACGCGTTCGGTGAGATCGTCCGTCGACACCGCGACCGGCTGTGGGCCGTCGCCCTGCGGACCACCGCCGACCCCGAAGAGGCAGCCGACGCGGTACAGGATGGGCTGCTGTCGGCGTTCCGGGCGGCCGCCAGCTACCGGGGCGAGGCAGCCGTGACGACCTGGCTGCACCGCATCGTCGTCAATGCCTGCCTCGACCGGATGCGTCGGCGAAAGGCCCGGCCGACGGTGGCGCTGCCGGACCACGAGGGTCACGAGCCGGCCGATCCGCGTGACCACCTCAGTCAACGTGAGACGGCGCTGGAGGTCGAGCGGGCGCTGGCCACGCTGCCGGACCAGCAGCGTGCGGCTGTGGTCCTGGTCGACGTGCAGGGCTACTCGGTGGAGGAGGCGGCCGCGATCCTGGACTGCCCGACCGGCACCATCAAGAGCCGGTGCGCCAGAGGACGCGCCAAGCTCGTCCCGCTGCTCTCACCCTTGCGGAACCCTGACGCGCCTCCTGGCGTCGGAACGACTGGAACCAGCGGTCTCGACGGCGAGACCCCCGAAGAAGTCACGGGAGGACCGGCGTGAGCCAGCATCACGACCCGGTGCATCCCGAAGCTGCGCACCTGGACACCGAGGTCATCGCCGACCTGCAGATCGACGCGCTCGACGACGAGTCGGCCGCCCACGCGCGCGACCACCTGGCCCAGTGCGCGCAGTGCCGCGCGGTGGCGGACGCCCTCGTCGAGGTGAGCACGACGCTGGCCGCACTTCCTGCCGTCACGGTGCCCGACGACGTCGCGGAACGTTGGGCCGCTGCGCTGGCGGCCGAGCCGGTACTGGCTTCCAGTGGTGGCGCCACGGTCGTTCCCATGGGAGCCAAGGCCCCAGCCCGGTCCGGATCGTGGTCAGGCCGCGGCCTGGCCATTGCGGCGTCGGCGGCCGGTCTGCTCTTGGTCGCAGCCCTCGCCTACCCGATGCTCACCCACGACAACTCCGGCTCCAACACGGCCGCTCCCCTGGCGACCAACTCCTCGCAAGACACCACCGAGGGCACCGCGACCGAGGCGATCCCGGCGGCCGTCGTCAGCGGCACGCAGTACCACACCAGCTCACTGGAGCATCAGGTGACGACGCAGCTCGTCACCTACGCCGGTGTCGGCACCGCCAGCGGCACGGCCGAGCCCGGCGCCACCGACTTCACCGCCTCGCCGTCGCCGACCCCGACCGTCTCGGCGTCGGTGGTCTCGCCGGGCACGAGTGCGCCCCTCCTCGTCGCCGACCGCAACGCCGAGCTGGCCTGTCTCAACGCGTTCCTGACTCCCGGGTCCGTCCCGCTGCTGGTCGACGTCGCGGCCTTCCAGGGCCAGCCCGCCGTGGTCGTCGTGGTGCCGTCGAGTGACGACCCGACGAAGATGGAGGTGTGGGTCATGGCGCGGCACTGCACCCCCACCCACTACCAGGTCCTCTACTTCATGCGCATCGACCGGCCCTGAGACCCCAGCGTCGCCACGGGTGCGGGAATCGCTGCGCTCTAGGATCGGTTGAGAACAGCGGTGGTGTGGACGACGACGCATCGCCTGGCAGCCGTAGCGACGAGGAGCGTTCGTGAACGACGTCCGTGACGTGATCATCATCGGGTCGGGTCCCGCCGGCTACACCGCAGCGGTGTACACGGCGCGAGCGAACTTGGCCCCGTTGGTGTTCGAAGGTGCCGTCACGGCCGGCGGCGCGCTGATGAACACCACCGAGGTCGAGAACTTTCCGGGCTTCGCCGAGGGCGTGATGGGTCCTGAGCTCATGACGCAGATGCGGGCGCAGGCGGAACGCTTCGGTGCGCAGATCATCACCGACGACATTCTCGAGGTCGACCTGGCTGGACCGATCAAGTCGGTTCGTGACGCCGAAGGCAACCTCTACCAGGCCAGCTCCGTGATCTTGGCGATGGGCTCGGCGTACCGCGAGCTCGGCCTTCCCGACGAGAAGCGACTCTCGGGGCACGGCGTCTCGTGGTGTGCCACCTGCGACGGCTTCTTCTTCCGCGACCAGGACATCGCTGTGGTCGGCGGCGGAGACTCCGCGATCGAAGAAGCCACGTTCCTGACCAAGTTCGCCCGCACCGTCACCGTGATTCATCGGCGCGACGCGTTGCGCGCGTCGGCGATCATGCAGCAGCGCGCGTTCGACAACGACAAGGTGAAGTTCGCGTGGGACAGCGAAGTCGTTGCCGTGAACGGCACCGACAAGGTGTCCAGCGTCGGGCTGCGGAACACGCGGACCGGTGAAGAGTCGGTGCTGCCGATCACTGGTCTGTTTGTCGCCATCGGCCACGACCCGCGCAGCGAACTCGTGTCCGGCCAGGTGGAACGAGACGATGACGGTTACGTGCTCGTCGATGCGCCGAGCACGCGGACGAACCTGTCGGGCGTCTTCGCCTGCGGCGACCTAGTGGACCACCAGTACCGACAGGCGATCACCGCGGCCGGCAGTGGATGCGCCGCGGCTCTCGACGCCGAGCGGTTCCTCGCGGCTTTGTCCGACGCCGACGCCACGGACACTGACAACACCAGCAACACTGACTCTCTGCAGACCGCAGCCGCGGTTTCCTGACCACCACCACCGGAAGGCAAGGACGTTCATGGGCGACCTGTCGATCGTCACCGACGCGAACTTCACCGACGACGTGCTCAGCAGCGACAAGCCGGTGCTCGTCGACTTCTGGGCGGAGTGGTGCGGGCCGTGCCGGATGGTGACTCCCATTCTGGAAGACATCGCCTCGACCCACAGCGAAGCCCTGCGCATCGTCAAGCTCAACGTGGACGAGAACCCCAAGACCGCCGCGGCGCTCGCGATCACGTCGTTGCCGACGCTGGCGATCTTTCAGAACGGGGAGATGGTCAAGACCATCATCGGCGCCAAGCCCAAGCAGGCCTTGCTGGCGGAGCTGCAGCCCTACCTGTAGCCCTGCTGGTGGCCATACCGGCGGTCGCCACACCGCTCCGGGTTCGCCGGTCGGCCGCTCACCGAGCGCCGGTGACCCGGACGGCTACCATCGCTGAATGTCCGTACCCGACCTCGTCCACTACGCCCTGGGTGACACCGGGCCGGCGGTGGCCGAGATCCGCAGCCGACTCTCGCGGCTGGAACTGCTGAGCGGCGGGTCGGGCGACGCGCGACAGCTCGGGCAGTTCGACGAGAGCGTCGAGCAGGCGGTGCGGACGTTCCAGCAACGTCAGGGCCTGGTCTGCGACGGCATCGTCGGACCGCAGACGTGGCGACGCCTCGAGGAGGCGCGCTGGCGCTTGGGCGATCGTGTCCTGCTGCACTCGGTGAGCCATCCACCGACCGGTGACGACGTCTCCGCGTTGCAGCAGCGCCTGCTGGAGCTCGGCTTCGATCCCGGGCAGGTCGACGGCATCTTCGGCACCAACACCGACCGTGCCCTGCGCGAGTTCCAACGCAACGTCGGGCTGGCTGACGACGGAACCTGCGGACCGGGCACGTTCAAGGCGTTGGACCGGCTGGCGCGCACCGTCGTGGGTGGTGCGCCGCACACGATGCGCGAGGAGGAACGGATCCGGTCGGCGGGGCCGGGCCTGGCCGGCAAGGTCGTCGTGGTCGACGCAGGTCACGGTGGTGCCGACGCCGGAGTTGCCGGTCATGGACTCACCGAGGCGCGCGTCGCGGAAGACCTCGCGGCGCGCATCGAGGGTCGGTTGGCAGCGGTCGGGGCGCGGGCCTACCTGACGCGCGGCCGGCTGACCGACGACGAGTCACCCCCCGATGACGATGCCCGCGCCGCCTTCGCCAACCGCACCGAGGCGGACCTCGTGGTGTCGTTGCACGCCGATGGACACCGCAACCCGGCGGCCCAAGGCGTCGCCACCTTCTACTACGGCACGACCGACGGGGCGGCGCGCTCCCCCATGGGCGAGGCGTTCGCCCGCCTGGTGCAACGCGAGATCACCGCCCGCACCGACCTGGTCGACTGCGGCGTCGACGCCAAGACGTGGGACCTGCTGCGCCGCACCCGGATGCCTGCGGTACGCGTCGAGGTCGGGTACCTGAGCAACGTCCACGATGCCGGCCGCTTGGACGACCCGGCGTTTCGCGACGTGCTGGCCGAAGCGGTCGCCGTCGCCGTGCAGCGGCTCTACCTGCCGCCCGACACCGACGCGCCCACCGGCGTGCTGCGGCTCCCGGCTGCGACCGGGTCGGTGCTCCCCGCGGGGTAGGACCTCACGTCGACCTCGGGCACGGCGTGCTGCCCGTAGGCGGGGGCCGGAGCCACATAGCCCGTGGCCGGCTCCACCCGTCGCCCCTGCAGCAGCGACCCGGCGAACCCGGCCGCCAGGCCGAGCCCGAAGCCGGCCACCAGCCACCGGATCATGGCGCCGACCGGTGCGGGTCGAGGTCGGGCGCCATCATCGCCACGATGCGCTCCAGGTCGTCGACCGAGGCGAACTCCACCACCACTTTGCCCCGCGTGCGTCCGAGATCGACCCGGACGCGGGTCTCGAAGCGGTCCGACAGGGCGGCCGCGAGGTCGACGAGCGCCGGTGCCTTTGGGCGTTTTAGCCTCGTATGGGCTGCTTTGTCCGATTGGTCGCCAACCGCCACGATCTCCTCGACGCTGCGCACCGACAGCCCCTCGGCCACGATCCGGTGGGCCAGGGCCTCCTGGGCGGCCTCGTCGGGCAGGGCCAGCAGGGCCCTGGCGTGACCGGCCGACAGCACCCCGGCCGCGACCCGGCGCTGGACCGCGGGGGGGAGCCGTAGCAGTCGCAGCGTGTTGGAGACCTGCGGACGCGAGCGGCCGATCCGAGTGGCCAGCTCCTCCTGGGTGCAGCCGAAGTCCTTCAACAGCTGGTCGTAGGCGGCCGCCTCTTCCAGCGGGTTCAACTGGGTGCGGTGCAGGTTCTCCAACAGGGCGTCGCGCAGCAGGACGTCGTCGGCGGTGTCACGGACGATGGCCGGGATCGTGGTGAAGCCGGCCTGGGCGGCCGCGCGCCACCGCCGCTCCCCCGCCACCAGCTCGTAGCTGGGCGCCACGCTGCCCGCACCCCCGCCGACGGCCGCGACCGGGCGCACCACGATCGGCTGCAGCAGGCCCACCTCGCGGATGGAGTAGACGAGCTCGGCCATCGCCTCCTCGTCGAAGACCTGCCGAGGCTGGCGCGAGTTCGGGACCACGGAGTCCAGCGGGAGCTCGGCGTAGTGGGCCACCCGCAGGTCCACCGACGCTGTTGCGGCAGTGCCGTCACCGGTCTGACCCGACCGGACCGGCTCCCCGTCGCGGGGGAGGCCACCGATCACCTGGTCGACGGGCGAAGCGCCCCGCGATGCGGTCGGGATCAGGGCGCCCAGCCCCCGACCCAGTCCCTTGCGCTTGTCGGTCATGCCCCCGCCTCCTGGATCAGGTTGGCCCCGGCCGCGACGAGCTCGCGGGCGGCCTCCAGGTACGACAGCGCGCCGCTGGATCCCGGATCGTAGGTGAGCACGGTCTGGCCGTGGCTGGGGGCCTCCGAGACCCGCACCGACCGCGGGATCGTCGTGGGCAGCACCACCGCCCCGAAATGGGTCCGCACCTCATCGGCCACCTGCGCGGCCAGCCGGGTGCGGGCGTCGAACATCGTGAGCAGGATCGTCGAGACGTGCAGGTCGGGGTTCAGATGGGCCTGGATGAGCTCGATGCTGCGGAGGAGCTGGCCCAGCCCCTCCAGCGCGTAGTACTCGCACTGGATCGGGATGAGGACCTCGGCGCCGGCCACGAAGGCGTTCACCGTGAGCAGTCCCAGCGACGGCGGGCAGTCGATGAGGACGTAGTCCAGCCGCTCACCGGCCGCCTCGCGCTCGGCGAGGTACGCGCTGAGCGCCCGGTTCAGGCGGCTCTCGCGGGCCACCATCGGGACCAGCTCGATCTCCGCGCCGGCCAGGTCGAGGGCCGCCGGTGCGGCGAGCAGGCCGGGCAGGTCCGGGGCGGGCTGGACCACGTCGGCCAGCGCGACACCGTCGATCAGGACGTCGTAGACGTTGGGGATGTCGGAGTGGTGGTCGATGCCCAGGGCGGTCGAGGCGTTGCCCTGGGGGTCCAGGTCGACCACGAGAACCCGCAGCCCGTGTAGGGCCAATCCGGCCGCGAGGTTGACCGTCGACGTGGTCTTGCCCACCCCGCCCTTCTGGTTGGCGACCGTGAGCACCCGCGTCTGTGCGGGACGGGGAAGGTGGCCGGCCCGACCGCCGCGGATCGCGACCGCGGTTGCTGCCGCCCGTGCGATCGGGGTGTCGTCGTCGGGCGGGGTCGAGGCGTGCGACGTTTCACGTGAAACGTCGGGGGACAAGGAGACCGACAGGTCGCGGGTCAATCCGACCTCCAGGATCGGACCGGACTCTGACGTCACGGTTCCTCCTCACGAAGTGGGCTACGAGGTGGGCTACCGGGTGGGCTACCGAGTGGGCGACTGAGTGGGCGACTGAGTGGGCTGGCCAACCGGGTCAACCGTACGACCGTGGTGGGGTCGCCGCCTACCTCCAGCACGAGGATCTCGGCCTGGACTTCGAGGGCGTCGAGCACGGGTGCAGCAGCCTCGAGCTCCGCCGGCACCTGAGCGCCCTTCAGGGCCAGCACGCAGCCCGGGAGCCCCACCAGCGGAACGGTCCAGCGGGCGAGGCGGTCCAGCGGAGCCAGGGCCCGCGCCACCGCCACGTCGACGACGAGCTCGCCGACCAGGTCTTCGGCCCTGGCTCGCACGACCGTGACGCGGGGCAGTTCCAGGTCGGCCACCGCCTCGGTCAGGAAGGTCGCCCGCCGCAGGAGCGGCTCCACCAGGGTCAGCTCGAGATCGGGGCGCTGCAGGGCGAGCACGATGCCGGGGAGTCCGGCTCCGGACCCGATGTCGGCGACGCGCGCGCGCAGCGGCACCAGGTCGGCCAGGCTGGCGCAGTTGAGCAGGTGACGCTGCCAGAGCCGGTCGACCTCGCGCGGGCCGATCAGCCCGCGTTCGACGCCGGTCGTGGCCAGCAACTCGGCAAACCGCTCGGCCTGGGGGAGCGCGTCCCCGAACACGGACTCGGCGACCAGCGGCGGAGCCGGAAGCACCGTTTCACGTGAAACGTCGGGCACGTCAGGCCGGGAGGACGACGACCCGACGGTGGGGTTCCTCGCCCTCGGACTCGCTGCGCAAGCCCTCGGCGGCGACCGCGTCGTGAACCACCTTGCGCTCGAACGGCGTCATCGGCGCCATCCGCACCGACTCCCCGGTCTCCTTGACCTTGGCGGCGGCGTCGCGGCCCTGCTGGGTCAACGTGTCGCGCCGGCGAGCCCGGAACCCGTCCACGTCCAGCATCAGCCGGCTGCGGTTGCCGGTCTCGCGCAGCACCGCCAGGCGGGTGAGCTCCTGCAGGGCCTCCAGGACCACGCCGTTCGGGCCCACCAGGCGGCTGAGGTCACCCCCCACGAGCGAGACGATCGCCCTGGTGCCCTCGACGTCCATGTCGATGTCGCCGTCGAGGTCGGCGATGTCCAGCAGCGCCTCGAGATAGTCGGCCGCGACGTCGCCCTCCTGCTCCAACGTGGTGACGTCGGGCTCGGGGCGGGCCGGCCGGGCCGCCCCGTTGGAGTCCTGGTCAGTGTCAGTGTCCGTACCGGCGTCGGTACCGGCGTCGGCGGCCACGTCAGCGACCACATCGTTGGCGACGTCGGTGGCAAGGTCCGGGACGGCGTCCGGGCCCGCGTCTGACGCTGAATCTGAGGTCGAGTCGGTGGTGAGGTCGGTCACGGGTTCTCCTGGTCGGGCTGCTGAACGTCGGGTCCGGGGTCGCCGGGGTCAGGTGTGGTCGGGCCCGGGGCGCCGCTGGGCTTGGCACCGCCGCGGCGCTGCGAGCGGGACTGCCGCTTCGGCTGGTTGCGGGGGGGCTTGGGAGGCTCCTCGTCCACCGTCTGAGCCGTAGGCGCCGCCTCGGTTCCTGGAGCCGGTAGCCCCCTCGCCGCCCGCTTGCGCAGCATGTCGTCGTAGGCGGGCGTGTTGGGGGCGGGGTTGCGCCGGATCACGTAGAACTGCTGGCCCATGGTCCACAGGTTCGTGGTGAGCCAGTAGATGAGCACGCCGATCGGGAAGTTGATCCCGAAGATGGCGAACATGAACGGGAAGACGTAGAGCAGGATCTTCTGCTGCTGCGCCATCGGGTTGTCCTGGCCCGAGGGCATGTTCTTGACCATCAGCTGGCGCTGGGTCGTGAACGTGGTGGCCGTCATCAAGACGATCAGGGTCAGGGTCACGGCCACGGTCGCCGCGAAGTACGACGGGTGCGGGTGCATCCGCCAGACCCCGGTCAGGCTCTGCGAGATCGGGGCGCCGAAGATCGTGGCGTGGCCGGCGGCGTTGACCTGCGCCTGGGTGAGGACGCCCACCGGGATGCCCTTCTGCACCCCGTAGCTGAGCACGTGGAACAGGGCGAAGAAGAAGGGCATCTGCACGAAGATCGGCAGGCACGAGGCGAACGGGTTGGTGCCGGTCTCCCGATAGAGCTTCTGAAGCTCCTCGGCCTGTTTCTGTCGGTCGTCCTTGTACTTGGCCTGGACCTTCTTGATCTCCGGCTGCAGCAGCTGCAGGCCTCGCTGCGCCTTGATCTGGCGCACGAACAGCGGCACCAGCGCGGCCCGGATCACCACGACGAGTCCGACGATGGCCAGCACCCAGGCCCACCCGCTCGCCTGCCCCTTGGGGAAGAAGTGGGCGAAGAACGTGACGAACGTCGACAGCACCCATGAGACCGCGTAGTACAGCGGCTGCATGATGGTGTTGATCAGGCTCACGGGTCAGGCTCCCGTCGGTGGCGGCTGTGGGGACCCGGTCACCGGGTGGGGTTCGGCGGCAGTGGAGTCCGCTGACCCAGCGGGCTCTCCCGGCACGGCCGGGCTACGCCACTGGCCGTGCGGGGGGACGTGGTCGACGCCACCTGGGCTCCACGGGTGGCAGCGCAGCACCCGCCAAGCGGTGAGCACGGTCCCCTTCAGGGCGCCATGGGTCCGCACCGCCGTCAGCCCATATGAGGAGCAAGTGGGATAAAAGCGACAGGTTCGGGGGGTGTACGGAGTGATGAAGCGGCGATACCCGACGATCAGCCCCGCCAGCAGCCACGCGGGGACGGCCATGAGCCCCGCTGCGGCGCGCCGCAAGGCCGTCACGGCGTGACCGCCGCGGGACGGGTCGGGCCAGCGGGCGCCAACCGGGCCAGGCAGCTGTCCAGGTCGGCCCCGAGCGCCCGGTTGGACGCGGTCGCGGCCGGGGGCAGCGCACGGACGACCAGCCGGGTACCCGGCGTCCACGTGGACACCCGGTCGTGGGCCAGAGCCCGCAACCGACGCGTCACGCGGTGCCGCACCACGGAGTTCCCCACCGCCTTACTCACCACGAAACCGATCACGGCCGGCCGCTGCGACCCGTCGCTGAACAGGTGGACCACCACCGTCGGGCTGCCCGCGCGGCGGCCGCGACGAACCGTCTCGTCGAAGGCGCGACGCGACGCAAGCCGACGCCCGTTCGGCAGGCCGGTCAGCGTCGATCAGGCTGACAACGAGGCGCGGCCCTTGCGGCGCCGCGCCGCCAGAATCGCGCGTCCGGCGCGGGTCCGTGAGCGCAGCCGGAAGCCGTGCTTCCTGGCCCGCCGACGGTTGTTCGGCTGGAACGTGCGCTTGCTCACCGGTCACTCCACGAAGGGGTCCACGACACAGGGTGCGTCAGTTCGGACGTCGCCGCCCAACAGGCGGCAGCGGCCGAAGACACTCGGAGCGCACTACGGTACGGACCCGGCCCGGGAAGGGTCAAACCGACGGGCGGACGTCGTGGGTGTGACCAGGCCGGTTGGGCAGGACGGCGCCCAACCCCCTAGTGTGCGACGCCGTCGTCCACACCTGTGGGCGACACGCCGAAGCGCCGTGTCACGCAGGTCGCCGGATTGTGGACAGTCCCTGGACGCCCCCCTGCCGGATTGCTAGCGTCCGCGGGCCGGGCTTCCCCGCTCACGCGCTTTCTCGGCGTCAGATTTCGACCTCCACAGTCTGTGGACGACGATGTGGATCCTGTGGATCCGGGAGTGAGTGGCCGGTGACCAGCGCGAACGACCCCGCGGCAGACCGTTCGACCGGGCCAGATGCGCAAGCGGCCGGTCCGAGCGCCGCGAGCACCGGAATCGGGACGCTCCTGGCGCCGTCTGCCGTGCCGCCGCTGACGGACCTGCGCAGCACCCCCGAGGACGGCCCAGTGGACGGCCCGGGACGGCCCAGTGGACGGCCCAGTGGGCGACACCGAAGGCGATGCCGACACCGACCTCGGCGCGATCTGGGCGCGAGCCCTGGCCACGCTGGAGTCGCAGGACGTGGGTCCGCAGCACCGCGCCTTCCTGCAGCTCACCCGGCCGCTCGCCCTGGTCGAGGACACCGCGCTGCTGGCGGCCCCCAACGACTTCGCCAAAGAGGTCCTGGAGGTCCGGCTGCGCCCGTTGGTCACCGATGCGCTGTCCACCGAGCTGGGCCGCGACATCCGGATCGCCGTCACCGTGGAGCCTGCCCCTGACCAGATCGTCGAGGTCGAGCCGGCCCATGAACCACCCGTGGTCGAGCCGGAGCCGAAACCGACCCCGAACCCCAAGGCCCACACCGGGTCGACGGCACCGACGAGCAACGACGGGTTCCGACCCGGTTCGGGCTCCCCCGGGTCCCGGGTCGACAACGACTCCCGACTGAACCCGAAGTACACCTTCGACACCTTCGTGATCGGTTCCAGCAACCGGTTCGCCCACGCTGCGGCCGTTGCGGTGGCCGAGGCACCCGCCAAGGCGTACAACCCCCTGTTCATCTACGGCGGGTCCGGCCTGGGCAAGACGCACCTGCTGCACGCGATCGGGCACTACGCCAGCAGCCTGTACACCGGCACCCGCGTGCGCTACGTGAGCTCGGAGGAGTTCACCAACGACTTCATCAACAGCATCCGCGACGACAAGGCCCTGGCGTTCCAGCGCCGCTACCGCGACGTCGACGTACTGCTCATCGACGACATCCAGTTCCTGCAGGGCCGGGTCCAGACTCAGGAGGAGTTCTTCCACACGTTCAACACCCTCCACACGGCCAACAAGCAGATCGTCATCACCAGCGACGTTGCTCCCCAAGGGCTGTCCGGCTTCGAGGACCGGATGCGGACCCGGTTCACGTGGGGGCTCACCACCGACGTCCAGCCACCCGACCTCGAGACCCGCATCGCCATCTTGCGCAAGAAGGCCGCCCAGGAGCGGCTCCAGGCGCCGCCGGAGGTGCTGGAGTACATCGCCAGCAAGATCGCCACGAACATCCGCGAGCTCGAGGGTGCCCTGATCCGGGTCACCGCCTTCGCCAGCCTGAACCGGCAGCCCGTCGACCTGTCCCTGGCCGAGATCGTCTTGAAGGACCTGATCCCCGACAGCTCGGGGCCCGAGATCACCGCCGCCCTGATCATGGCCCAGACCTCGGCCTACTTCGGGCTGTCCATGGAGGACCTCTGCGGCTCCAGCCGGTCCCGTGTCCTCGTGACGGCTCGCCAGATCGCGATGTACCTGTGCCGGGAGCTGACCGACCTGTCCCTGCCCAAGATCGGGCAGCAGTTCGGCAACCGCGACCACACCACCGTCATGCACGCCGACCGGAAGATCCGCCAGCTCATGGCCGAACGTCGCTCGGTCTACAACCAGGTGACCGAACTGACCAACCGGATCAAGTCGCAGGCCCGCCAGGCCTGACCCGCTCACGCTGGGTACACAGTCTGGGGACAAGGTTGTGGATCGTTGGACGTTCTCGGGGGACAACTTGGGGGTGGCTGGTGAGCGACCAGGGCGCCACGACCTGTCGTCCACCGCACGTCCACCGATCGGTTGCCTTCCGTTCCCAGGGGCTGGGGACCGCGTTCACCGGTATGACCTGCGCGGACACGACTTGTCCACAGTGTCCACAACACCGATGACGACGACGAAACAGATACCTTCAGAACTCCAGACGACAACGTCACACCGGCTGGTTCCTGGGGACCGACCGAATCGGACGACCACGCAGAGTCACCGCCTGAGTGACCACCGGAATCACCGCCCGCGTCACCAAGCGCGGGGCGAATGGTCAGCCGGTCGCCTGGCGCGGCAGGATGTCGGCGCGACGTCGCACGAGGGCCGTCGTGAGCGTCGTCAGGGTTGTCGGGCTTGTCAGGGTCTTGGACCACGATGTGAACCGGGGATGCCCCGGAGGAGGGATGGGTCGCGGTGAAGTTCCGCGTCGAGCGCGATGTCCTGGCCGAGGCAGTGGCCTGGGTTGCGCGAACCCTGCCGACCCGTCCACCGGTCCCCGTCCTCGCCGGCTTGCTGGTCGAGGCGGCCGGCGACGGTCTGACTCTGGCCACATTCGACTACGAGGTCTCCTCGCGCGCCAGCGTCGATGCCGACGTCGCCGAACCGGGTCGGGTGCTCGTCTCGGGCCGCTTGCTCTCCGAGATTGCCCGCAGCCTGCCGAGCCGTCCGATCGACGTCACTCTCGAGGACGGCGAGCGCAAGCTCGTCATCACCTGTGGCCCGTCGCGCTTCGTCTTGCTGACGCTTCCGCTCGAGGACTACCCCGCACTTCCGGACATGCCAGACGGCGCTGGGCAGGTGTCGGGTCCGGCGTTCGCGCAGGCGGTCGGACAGGTCGCCGTCGCCGCCGGTCGCGACGACACGCTTCCGGTGCTCACCGGGATTCGTATGGAGTTCGACGGCGAGCGGGTGACGCTTGCCGCCACCGACCGGTACCGGCTGGCGGTGCGTGAGCTGGTGTGGAGTCCCGAGCGTTCCAGCGTCGAGGCGATCGCACTCGTGCGCGCCCGCACTCTTGCCGACACGGCGCGCGCTCTGGCGGACGCATCGAACGTCGTCGTCGCACTGACGGGTACCGGAGCCGGCGAAGGTCTGATCGGCTTCGAGGGAACGATCGACGGTCACGACCGCCGCACCACCACGCGCCTGGTCGACGGTGAGTTCCCCAAGTACCGCGCCCTGCTTCCGGCCGAGTCGTCGTCGCTGGCAGCGATCGACACCGGCACGTTCATCGAGTCCGTCAAGCGGGTCGCGCTCGTCGCCGAACGCAACACACCGGTGCGGCTCAGCTTCAGCGACGGTGAGTTGCGACTCGAAGCGGGGACCGGCGACGAAGCGCAAGCGGTCGAGGTGCTCGAGGCCTCGTTGTCCGGTGACCCGTTGACGATCGCCTTCAACCCGCAGTACCTGCTCGACGGGTTGACCGCGATCGGAACGCCGTTCGCCGAGCTCGCGTTCACGACGCCAACGAAGCCGGCGGTACTGGCCGGTCGCGCTGAGTCGGACGCCGCCGCCGACCTGACGTACCGGTACCTGCTGATGCCGGTGCGGTTGTCCGGCTGATCCGGCTGATCCGGCTGTTGACGGTCTGACGCATCGTGCACGTCGCCGCGCTCTCACTGACCGACTTCAGGTCGTACGAGGCCGTCGACATGGCGTTCACGCCAGGCGTCAATGCGCTTGTCGGTGCGAACGGTCAGGGAAAGACCAACCTGGTCGAGGCCATCAACTACCTGGCGACCCTGAGCAGTCATCGCGTCTTCGGCGACGCGCCGTTGGTGCGCCACGGTGCGGCGCGGGCAACGGTGCGCGCCCAAGTCGTGCGCGACGGTCGGACTGCCACGTTGGAAGTCGAGATCAATCCCGGGCGCACGAACCGGGCCCGCGTGAACCGGGCGGCGATTCCCAGGGCGCGCGAGCTGCTCGGCCTGCTGCGGTCGGTGATGTTCGCACCGGAAGACCTCGCTCTGGTGAAGGCCGATCCCGACACTCGACGTCGGTTCCTCGACGAGCTTCTGGTGCTGCGTGTGCCACGGATGTCAGGTGTGCGCGCGGACTACGACCGGGTGCTGCGCCAACGCAGCGCCCTGCTGAAGACGGCCGGTGCCGCGGTGCGCGCGGGCGGCGGCGACCTGGCGACTCTTGAGGTGTGGGACACCCATCTCGCCGAGGCCGGGGCCGAGCTGCTCGCCGGTCGGTGGGCACTCGTGGCGCAGCTGCAGCCGTTCGCCACCAAGGCCTACGACTCGCTGGCTTCGGTCGGTGGGCCACTGACCATCAGCTACCGCAGCTCGCTGGGCGACGAACTCAGCGACGACGTCGGTGTCGACCGCGCAGCGTTGGTCGAGCTGTTGCACACGGCGATGCGTGAGCGACGTCGTGAGGAGCTCGACCGCGGAGTCTGCCTGGTAGGGCCCCACCGCGACGACCTGTTGCTGACCCTGGGCTCGGCACCGGCGAAGGGCTACGCGTCCCACGGTGAGTCGTGGTCCGCCGCGCTGGCCCTGCGCCTGGCGTCCTACGACCTGTTGCGCAGCGATGGTGACGATCCGATCCTGATCCTCGATGATGTGTTCGCCGAGCTGGACGACGCGCGGCGGGACCGGTTAGCCCGGTTGGTCGCCGACGCGGAGCAGGTTCTGGTGACGGCGGCCGTGGCCAGCGACGTGCCGGATGTCTTGTCGGGCCGGCGCATCGACATCGGTGAGCCGGCAGAGGTTCGAGGAGGTGGCGACGTCGATGACTGAGGACGAGGGCGCCTCCGAGCCTGCGCCGGCGCAGCCTCCGGACAGCGGCATCGACTTGGCGCGCTCGCTGTTGGCGGCGGCGCGGGCCCAGGCGGCGGCCGACGGTCCCCGCCGACTGCAGGCGCAACGGCAGGCAGCGCGCCGACGTATCACGCGCGACTCCCACCTGACCCGCTCCAGCCAGACGGCGGACGACCGGGACCCGCAGCTGCTGGGGTCTACGGTCGAACGGCTCGTGACCGATCGCGGCTGGGAGCTGCCCGTCGCCGTCGGGGGCGTGATCGGGCGGTGGGCGGAGGTGGTCGGTCCGGAAGTGGCGGCCCACTGCCAGCCGGAGTCCTTCGACGACAGCGTCGTGACGGTCCGCGCCGAGTCCACCGCCTGGGCGACCCAGGTCCGGATGCTCGCGCCCACCCTGGTCCGCCGGCTCAACGAGGAGCTCGGTGACGGCACCGTGACCCGGGTCACGGTCGTCGGTCCGGCCGGTCCCAGCTGGCGCAAAGGGCGGTGGCGCGTGGCCGGTCGCGGACCTCGCGACACCTACGGCTGAGCCGCCACCAGGCCGCTGGACCCCCCGGCCGCGTAGGGGGAGTCGTGTGGGCGCCTGCGAATGCGGCCACGCGCACCGCAGAGGCCGTCACGGGCCGGTTCTGACCGACCCGACCGCTAGGATGAACCAAGACTCCGGCCCTCCTCGCCGGCCCGCTGCCCGAACGCCCTGACAGACGCCCTGACAGATGCCCTGAGAGAAAAGGAGCCGGTGGTCCGTGTCCTACGACGCCTCCGATATCACGGTCCTCGAAGGACTCGACGCCGTCCGCAAGCGGCCCGGCATGTACATCGGATCCACCGGTGAACGCGGCCTGCACCACCTGGTGCAGGAGGTGGTCGACAACTCCGTCGACGAAGCCCTGGCCGGGTTCGCCACCACCATCGACGTCACGATCCTGGCCGACGGCGCCGTCCGGGTGGTCGACAACGGCCGGGGAATCCCGGTCGACGAGCACCAGGTGGAGAAGCGGCCGGCCCTCGAGGTCGTGCTCACCGTCCTGCACGCCGGCGGCAAGTTCGGCGGGCGCGGCTACGCCGTCTCGGGAGGCCTGCACGGCGTCGGTGTCTCGGTCGTGAACGCGCTGTCGAGCTCGCTGGACGTCGAGGTCTGTCGCGACGGGTACGTGTGGACCCAGAGCTACGACCACGGTGTGCCGCGCGCGCCGCTGAATCAGGGCCCGGCAACGGACCGCACGGGTACCACCGTCACGTTCTGGGCTGATGCGGAGATCTTCGAGACCACGCACTACGACCTCGAGACGTTGTCGCGTCGGTTGCAGGAGATGGCGTTCCTCAACAAGGGACTCACCATCACGCTGCGCGATGAGCGTCCGGTGTCGGCCGAGGAAGAGGTGGACGGCAGCGAAGGCGTGGCGGTTCCACGCGAACAGACGTGGCGCTACGACGGTGGCATCGCCGACTTCGTGCGTCACATCAACCGCAAGAAGGGCGAGGCGCACAAGAGCGTCATCGACTTCGAGGCCGAGGACCTGGGTGACGACGGCGAGGCAGGCATCTCCTTGGAGGTGGCCATGCAGTGGAACGGCGGCTTCCAGGAGTCGGTGTACACGTTCGCCAACACGATCAACACGCACGAGGGTGGAACGCACGAAGAAGGGTTTCGCGCGGCACTGACCACCTTGGTCAACAAGTTCGCCCGCGAGTGGGGCGTGCTCAAGGAGAAGGACCTGAACCTCTCCGGTGAAGACGTACGCGAAGGCCTCACCGCGATCGTGTCCGTGAAGCTGCGTGAGCCGCAGTTCGAGGGCCAGACCAAGACGAAGTTGGGGAACACCGAGGCGAAGACGTTCGTGCAGAAGGTCGTGAACGACCGTCTGGGCGCGTGGTTCGAGCAGAACCCTGGTGAGGGCAAGGAGATTGCGCGCAAGGCGGCGGCGGCAGCCACAGCGCGCCTCGCCGCCCGAAAGGCGCGCGACCTCGCTCGCGGTCGCAAGGGATTGCTGGAGTCCGGCGGCCTTCCGGGCAAGTTGTCGGACTGCCAGTCGACGAACCCCGACGAGTGCGAGCTGTACATCGTCGAGGGCGACTCGGCCGGCGGCTCGGCCAAGGGCGGGCGCGACTCGCGTTTCCAGGCGATCCTTCCGATTCGCGGGAAGATCTTGAACGTCGAGAAGGCACGGATCGACAAGGTGCTGGGCAACAACGAGGTGCAGGCACTCATCACCGCCCTCGGCACGGGTATCCACGACGACTTCGACATCGAGAAGCTGCGCTACCACAAGGTCGTGCTGATGGCCGACGCTGACGTTGACGGCCAACACATCCGGACGTTGTTGCTCACACTGCTGTTCCGCTTCATGCGCCCCCTGGTCGAGGCCGGCCACGTCTACCTCGCCCAGCCGCCGCTGTACAAGATCAAGTGGCCAGGCGGCAAGGACAACGTGGAGTACGCCTACTCCGACCGCGAACGCGACGGTCTGATCGCAACGGGCGTCGCGGCCGGACGCAAACTGCCCAAGGAGGACGGCATCCAGCGCTTCAAGGGACTCGGCGAGATGCCGGCCAAGGAGTTGTGGGACACGACGATGGACCCGGAGCACCGGGTCTTGCTGCAGGTGACACTTGATGACGCGACGCAGGCCGACGAGCTCTTCACGGTGTTGATGGGCGAAGACGTCGAGGCGCGGCGCGGCTTCATCCAGCGCAACGCCAAGGACGTCCGGTTCCTCGACATCTGACCTCGGATCTGATCAGTGACACGTGACATCAGCGACGCACCGTCTGTTCGACAGGGACCACTCGGAAGGAACAGCAATCCGTGACTGAGACCACTCCCGCACCGGCGGGTGGCCGCATCGAGCCGGTCGAGCTCCGTTCGGAGATGAGCCGGTCGTACCTCGACTACGCGATGAGTGTGATCGTCAGCCGGGCGTTGCCCGACGTCCGCGACGGTCTGAAGCCGGTCCATCGGCGCGTTCTGTACGCGATGTTCGACGGCGGGTACCGCCCGGACCGGGGCTACTCCAAGTGCTCGCGCGTCGTGGGCGACGTCATGGGCCAGTACCACCCGCATGGCGACTCCGCGATCTACGACGCCTTGGTGCGACTCGCCCAGCAGTGGTCGTTGCGCTACCCGCTGGTCGACGGCAACGGCAACTTCGGTTCGCCGGGCAACGACCCGGCGGCTGCGATGCGCTACACCGAGGCCCGGCTGGCGCCGCTGGCCATGGAGATGATGCGCGACATCGACGAGGACACCGTCGACTTCTCGCCCAACTATGACGGCCGTGCGCAGGAGCCGAACGTCCTCCCGAGCCGCTATCCCAACCTCCTGGTCAACGGATCGTCGGGCATTGCGGTGGGCATGGCCACGAACATCCCGCCGCACAACCTGCGCGAGATCGCCAGTGGTGTGCAGTGGTACCTGAGCAATCCTGAGGCATCGCCGGAGGAGCTGCTCGACGCGCTCCTCGAGCGGGTGAAGGGCCCAGACTTTCCCACCCGCGGCCTGATCGTCGGCCGCCGCGGGATCGAGGACGCCTACCGCACCGGACGCGGTGCCATCACGATGCGCGCGGTTGTCGAGGTCGAGGAGATCAACAACCGCACGTGCCTGGTCGTCTCCGAGCTGCCCTACCAGGTGAACCCCGACAACCTCGCGCTGAAGATCGCCGACCTCGTGAAGGAGGGGCGCATCGGCGGGATCGCCGACGTGCGCGACGAGGGCAACGAACGACTCGGGCAACGACTCGTCATCGTCCTCAAGCGCGATGCCGTGGCCAAGGTGGTGCTGAACAACCTCTACAAGCACACCCAGCTGCAGGAGACCTTCGGCGCCAACATGCTGGCGCTGGTCGACGGCGTGCCGCGCACCTTGCGGCTCGACGAGTTCGTGCGCTTCTACGTGGTGCACCAGATCGAGGTCATCCGTCGGCGAACGGCCTACCGGCTGCGCAAGGCCGAGGAACGCGCCCACATCCTGCGCGGCCTGGCAAGAGCGTTGGACCAGCTCGATGCGGTGATCCAGCTGATCCGCAGCTCGCCGAGTGCGGAGGAGGCCCGCGGCGGCCTGATGCAGCTGTTGGAGATCGACGAGGTGCAGGCCACCGCGATCCTCGACATGCAGCTGCGTCGTCTGGCTGCCCTCGAACGTCAACGCATCGTCAACGACCTCGCGGAGATCGAGGCACAGATCGCCGAGCTGCAGGCGATCCTCGCCAGCGAGCAGCGCCAGCGCGACATCGTCAGTGAGGAGCTCACGGCGGTCGTGGACCGGTACGGCGACGAGCGACGGACCCAGCTGATCGCCGCCGACGGCGACATGTCCATGGAGGACCTGATCGCCGAAGAGGACGTCGTGGTGACGATCACGCGCGACGGCTATGCCAAGCGCACCAAGACCGACCTCTATCGCTCCCAGCGGCGCGGCGGACGCGGCGTGCGCGGCGCGCAGCTGCGACTGGACGACGTCGTCGAGCACTTCTTCACCACGACGACGCATCACTGGATCCTGTTCTTCACCAACCAGGGTCGGGTGTACCGAGCCAAGGCCTACGAGCTGCCCGAGTCGGGGCGCGACGCTCGCGGACAGCACGTCGCCAACCTCCTCGCCTTCCTGCCCGACGAGCAGATCGCCCAGGTGCTCGACCTGAAGGACTACAGCCAGTCGCCCTACCTGGTTCTGGCGACCCGCGAGGGCATGGTCAAGAAGACTCGGTTGACCGAGTACGACTCCCCCCGGACCGGCGGGGTGATCGCGATCAACCTGCGGGAGGGCGATGAGCTGATCTCGGCGGTGCTGGCCGGGGCCGACGACGACTTGCTACTCGTGTCACGCAAGGGACAGTCGGTGCGGTTCCGCAACGACGACGTCACGTTGCGCCCGATGGCGCGGGCGACCCAGGGCGTGATCGGAATGCGCTTCCGGCGCGGCGACGAACTGCTGGCGATGAACGTGGTCCAGCCCGATGCCTTCGTCCTCACCGCGACCGACGGCGGCTTCGCCAAGCGCACGCCCGTCGATGCCTGGACGGCCAAGGGACGCGGCATCTTGGGCGTCAAGGCGATGCAGCTCGCCGACGAAGCGCGAGGCTCGCTGGTCGGCGCGCTCGTGGTGGGCGAGGACGACGAGGTGCTGGCCATCAAGGCCTCCGGTGAGGTCATCCGGACCCAGGTCGTCGAGATCCGGATCACCGGCAGGGACACCAAAGGCGTGACGCTGACCGCCGTCAGCGAGGGTGACTCGGTCGTGGCGGTCACCCGCAACGCGGAGGCGGTCGACGACGACGACGAGGCCGCACCAGGGGATACCGATTCGGTTGCATCGGGTGTCGAGGGGGCCGATACGCAGGAGGCTGAGCCAGGATCGACGACGTGACCGCCCCTACCACCAGGACTGTGCCGGGCGACGCGGCGGCGCGGCCCAGCGCCGTCGCCCGCCCGACGCCACGCGCGCGCAAGCTTCGCGTCACGCAGCTGGACCCCTGGTCGGTGGCGAAGATGAGCTTCCTGCTCTCCCTGGCCATCGCCATCATCACCGTCGTCGCCGTCTTGCTGCTGTGGCTGGTGCTCCAGCTCGGTGGCGTCTTCGGCTCGCTGGACAAGGCCATCGTCGACATCGTCGGCCAGAGCAGCGACTCGATCACCCGGTTCTTCGACTTCGGAACCGTGCTGGGCGTGTGTCTGGGCCTTGCCGCACTCGACGTCGTGCTGGTCACGGCGATCGGCACCTTGCTGGCGCTGCTGTACAACTTGGCCGCGTCATTCGTCGGCGGCGTGCAGATCACGCTGTCGGACGAGTGACGGCGCGGCTACTGTCTGGTCGTGCCGAGTGTCCATGCAGTTGTCGTGGCGTATCAACGCCGCGACCTGCTGCGCGTCGCACTGACGGCAATCACCACCCAGACTCGGCCAGTCGACCGCATCCATGTCGTTGACAATGCTTCGACGGACGGCACAGCCGCAGATGGTCAGCGAGGAGTTTCCGGCTGTCGCGCTGCACGTGATGCCCAAGAACACGGGCGGGGCCGGCGGATTCGCAGCCGGACTCGCGTTTGCCCTCGACGCGGGCGCCGACCTGGTGTGGCTCATGGACGACGACACCGTCCCCGCTCCCGCGGCGCTGGCAGCACTCTTGGACGCGCGCGAACACTACGCCGGACCGACGCCCGCCTTGCTGGCCAGTCGGGTGGTCTGGACCGACGGGCGGGACCATCCCATGAACACTCCGCGCGAGAAGCCGCGCGTCTCTGACGCAGAACGTCGCGCAGCGCGTGACGTCGATGCTGTTGCGATCAGATCCGCCTCCTTCGTCTCGGTGCTCGTCGACGCGTCCGTGGTTGCTGCTGTCGGATTGCCCGTGGCTGACTTCTTCTTGTGGAACGACGACTTCGAGTTCACGACTCGGCTGCTGCGCGGTCGCGTCGGCATCGCCTGTGCAGACAGCGTCGTGGAGCATCGGACGAAATCCTTCGGGAACATCGACGCGGATCCGGGGGAGCGGTTCTACTTCGAGGTACGCAACAAGGTGTGGACCTTTTTGCGCAGCGATGGTCTGGCACCGTCGGAGAAGCTGGTCTATGCCGGCTCGACCGCGCGTCGGTGGGCCAAGACGTTCATCCGGTCACGTGACCGGGCAACGTTGCTGCACGGTCTGCGTCGGGGCGTGTCCGACGGACTACGTCACGCGCCGCGACCGACCCGCCGCGTGATGGCGCAAGCGGGAGTGACCTTGCCGGTCGGCCGACCCACGGGTTCTGATGGGCCGCGGTCGACGTGATCGACTTCTCGGTGCTGCTACCGGTGTACGAGGGCGACGACCCACAGCACTTCACGCGAGCGTTCCAGAGCAGCGTGACAGAACAGACTCGCGGACCCAGCCAGGTCGTTCTGGTCCGCGACGGTCCGGTCCCGGCGGCCCTCGAGGCTGCGTTGGAGCAGGCTCAGGCGGTTTCCTCGGTTCCAGTGACCCGGGTCGACCTCGACGTCAACGTCGGGTTGGCACAGGCCCTCGAAGCCGGACTGCGCGCCAGCCGGTTCGACGTCGTGGCGCGCATGGACGCCGACGACGTGAGCGTTCCGAAACGCTTCGCCGTACAGCTCCCGGTGATCGAGGACGGCGTGGATCTCGTCGGGAGCTCGCTGGTGGAGTTCCACGGCGACGAGGACAACGTGGTGGGCAGCCGCCCGCAGCCGACCCAGATGTCCGACATCGTGGCACAGGCGCGGTTTCGCGACCCGTTCAACCACCCCACCGTGGTGTTCCGACGCTCCGCGGTGGTGACCGCGGGCGGCTACCGGGAGCTGCCGCTCATGGAGGACTACTGGCTGTTCGCTCGCATGATCCAGTCGGGGGCCACCGTTGCGAACGTGCCGGAGGAGCTGGTCAGGTACCGCGTCAGCTCCGGTGCGTACGCCCGGCGAGGCGGGTGGCAGCTGTTGCACAGCGAGGTCACGCTGCAGGGCCACCTGCGGCGCACCGGATTTGTCACCAGCCCCCAGTACCTGCGTAACCTGGTGGTCCGCGGTGGCTACCGACTCGTCCCGGAGTCGATGCGACGTGCCGCTTACCGTCGGCTGATTGCTGAGCCCAGGCGGGCGTAGGCTACGAGCGCCCCGGCCCTGACATTCGGAGAGAGCGTGACTGACCTCGTCGTCGTCGGTTCCGGGTTCTTCGGCCTCACGATCGCCGAGCAGGCGGCCACCCAGCTGGGACTGTCGGTCCTCGTGCTCGAGCGGCGCGAGCACCTGGGCGGAAATGCCTACAGCGAGACCGATCCGGCCACGGGGATCGAGGTCCATCGCTACGGTGCCCACCTGTTCCACACCTCGAACGAGCGGGTCTGGGAGTACGTCAACCGATTCACGGCCTTCACCGGTTATCAGCACCGCGTGTTCACCCACCACCAGGGCCAGATCTACCCGATGCCGATCAACTTGGGGACCATCTGCACCTTCTTCCGGCAGGCCATGAGCCCAGCCCAAGCGCGTGAGCTGGTCGCCAAGCAGGCCAGCGAGTTCGACTCGGCGATGGCCTCGAATTTGGAGGAGAAGGCCATCTCCTTGATCGGACGACCGCTGTACGAGGCGTTCATCCGCGACTACACGATGAAGCAGTGGCAGACCGACCCCAAGGAACTGCCCGCAGAAGTGATCACGCGGCTGCCAGTTCGCTATACGTTCGACAACCGCTACTTCAACGACACCTACGAAGGCCTCCCGGTCGATGGGTACACCGCGTGGCTGGAGCGCATGGCCGATCACCCGCTGATCGAGCTGAAGCTGAACACCGACTTCTTCGATCAACGCAACGAGTACGTAGGCCAGGTACCGGTGGTCTACACCGGTCCGGTCGACCGGTACTTCGACTACTCCGCCGGCCGGCTCGGATGGCGCACACTGGATTTCGAGCGCGAGGTGTTGACCGACACCGGCGACTTCCAAGGCACTCCGGTGATGAACTACGCCGACGAAGATGTGCCGTACACGCGCATCCACGAGTTCCGGCACTTCCACCCTGAGCGCGACTACCCGAGCGACCGCACGATCATCATGCGGGAGTTCTCACGCTTCGCCGAGGCTGACGACGAGCCGTACTACCCCATCAACACTGACGTCGACCGCGCCAGGCTGCTGAAGTACCGTGACCTGGCTGCTGCAGAGCCCGGTCTACTCTTTGGCGGACGACTCGGTACGTACAAGTACCTCGACATGCACATGGCGATCGGGTCGGCCCTGTCGAGGTTCGACAATGTCGTGCGCCCGCACTTCGCCGACCACGCACCTTTCATCAGTGGAGGCGTAACCGCGTGACCGACAGCCTGGTGGCCGCACCTGCGACGGAGGAGACCGTGACTGAGCTCGTACTGCAGCGTTTCGTGCTGCCCGTCGATGCCGATTTCGACACGCTCCCCCTGTACGTCGAAGGAGGAGAGGCCCGACCGGAGCCCGAGATCAGCGTGAAGGGCAAGGAGTTGGTCTCGAACCCGCCACGCCAACCCCCGGTTCTTCCCGACACCGTGCTCGGCCGCCGGGCTTTGCTGATTCCCGCTGGTACCCGTGTCTCCACGGCCACCTACTTCAACTCCTTTGCGGCGAGTTACTGGCGCCGATGGACCGACGTGACACAGGTGACACTGCGGGTGCGCGTGACGGGTACCGCTGACGTGCTGGTTTCCCGATCCAATTCTCGCGGCGACCAGCAGCGGGTGGCGAAAGAGCGAGTGAACGGTGGCGGCGCGGCCGAGTTCACCTTGCCGTTGACGTCGTTCGGTGACGGCGGTTGGTACTGGTTCGACGTCGTTGCAGGGTTCGAGGACGTGACGCTCGAGGGCGCTGAGTGGATAGCAGACAAGACACTGGATGAGCCCGGACGCATCTCTATCGGGATCACCACGTTCAACCGGCCCACCTACTGCGTCGACCTCTTGCGCTCACTGGCCTCGGACCCCGAGGTCCTCGCGCGCGTCGACATGATCAACGTCGTCGACCAGGGGACGACGAAGGTCGAGAACGACCCTGCATACGCCAGCGTCGCGGAGGTGCTCGGGTCGCGGCTGACGGTGATCCACCAGGCCAACCTCGGTGGGTCGGGGGGTTTTTCTCGCGGCATGTACGAGGCGGCTTACCACAGCACCAGCAAGTACGTCCTCTTGCTCGACGACGACGTGCTCGTCGAGCCCGACGGCGTGCTGCGCGCAATCACGTTCGCCGACCTGTGCCGGATCCCCACGATCGTGGGCGGCCACATGCTGAACATGCACGTGCGCTCGATGCTGCATGCATTCGGGGAGCGAGTGAACAAGTACCGCTTCTTCTGGGGTCCGGCACCTCATACCAAGCACGCCCATGACTTCGCGGTCTCGCCGTTGCGTGCGACGCGCTGGCTGCACCGCCGGATCGACGTGGACTACAACGGCTGGTGGATGTGTCTGATCCCTACCGACGTCGTGCGGTCCATCGGACTAGCCATCCCACTGTTCATCAAGTGGGATGACGCCGAGTTCGGCATGCGCGCACAGGAAGCCGGCGTTCCGACGGTCTCCTTGCCAGGTGCCGCCGTCTGGCATGTCCCGTGGACCGACAAGGACGACACCCTGGATTGGCAGGCCTACCACCACGCGCGCAACCGCACGCTCGCAGCGTTGCTCCATTCTCCGTACGAACGCGGGGGGCGTCTGCTCCCGGAGTCGATGGCGATCCAGCTCAAGCACGGGCTGGCCATGCAGTACAGCGCAGCTGAACTACGGCTGTGGGCGCTGGAGGACATCCTCTCCGGCCCAGAGCACCTGCACCGTGATCTGCCGACGAAGTTGTCGGAGATCCGTGCCTTTCGGGCCAGCGAGGACGACGCCGTGGTGAACAAAGACCCGATCGCCTTTCCGCCGGTTCGACTCGCCAAGCCGGTCAAGCGCGGCAAGGACCCCACCGAGCCGGGTGGATCCATCGCTCGCTACGTCGCGGCCGCCACGGGAGTGGTCCGCCAGTTCACGCCAGTGCGCGCGACCAGTCTGCGCAACCCCGAGGCCAGGGTGCCTGCGCAGGACATGCGGTGGTGGCTGCTGAGCCGGTTCGACTCGGCCGTCGTCTCGACCGCCGACGGGGTCGGTGCGTCCTGGTACAAGCGGGACCGCAAGCGGTTCCTCGACCTGATGCGTCGCAGCCTCGACGTCCACCAGCGACTCGCCGTCAACTGGAGCAGCCTGCAGGAGCAGTACCAGGACGCGGTCCCTGAGGTGACTGACCCCGATGTCTGGATCAAGACCTGGAGCGTCGGTGGGCCTGGCTGAGCCTGCTGCGGCCGCCCCGCGTCGCGCTTTCCTGCACGTCGGGGCTCCGAAGACCGGCACCACCTACCTGCAGGGCGTGTTGTGGCGCAACCATGCAGCACTGCGCCAGGCAGGGCTGCACGTGCTCGGTGGCAGCCGGTCCGACCACTATCGGGCCGGCAAGGACCTCATGGAGGTTCCGTTCGACCCCGCCGATCCAGGGGTCGACTGGTCCGGAGCCTGGGACCGGCTGGCCTCAGCCGCGGCCGGCAGCTCATCACCGACGGTAGTGATATCCGATGAGCACCTCGCCTCGCTGTCGCCGGACCAGGTCCGTAGAGCGGTCGACGGTCTCGCGCCCCGGGAGGTGCACGTGGTGTACGCCACGCGCAACCTTCGGGGCCTGATGCCCTCGGAGTGGCAGGAGTTCGTCAAGCACGGTTCCACGCTGGACTACACCGCATGGTCGACCAAAGTTCTGACCACGCCTCGTCGCGGCCCGGGTCGTTGGTTCTGGAGCGTGCACGACGCCACCGACGTGGTGGCTCGTTGGTCCACTGCGGTACCTGTGCAGCAGGTGCACGTGATCACCATGCCGCCGCCTTCCGCCGGACGCGACGAGTTGTGGCACCGATTCGCCGGCGTCGTCGGCGTCGACCCGCAGGCGGCCTCCGACTTCGACGTCGCAGGGAACACGTCGCTTGGGCTGACGCAGACCGAGGTGCTGCGCCGGGTGAACCTGGTGCTGCCCGACGACTTCCCGCGCTGGCACCGCACCGGGTTGGTCCGTGATGTGCTGGCGTCGAAGGTTCTGAGTCGCCAGGGTGAGACCTCCCAACCCAGCCTGCCGCACGACCTGCAGAAGCGGCTGGTCGCCCGCGGCGAACGGGCCATCAGGGGGCTGGGGGATTCCGGCTGCGACATTGTGGGAGATCTCGCGGATCTGCGGGTCGTCGCCGACCGCGGCGACGAGGAGGTCCCTCCGACGTCGGAGGATCTGCTCGGCACCGCCGTCGAAGCGATCGCCGGGCTGATGTCCCACATGGCGCGGATGCGCGACAGCCGACGCCCCGAGCCGCCGACGGCCCGCCGGGTCCGCGACCGCGTCGTGGCATGGGGGGACCGCAACCGCGCTGTCGCGCTGGCCGTGGATCGGTACCGTCAGGTGCGCAGCCGGCTGCGCGAAGGTGGCTGAGGACCGACCCATGACAACGGTGACCCTGCACATCGGTGCGGTGAAGACGGGCACGACGTTCGTACAGAACGTCATGTCGAGCAACGAGAAGGTACTGCGTGACCTCGGCGTCCTGTGGCCGGGTCCGACCTGGCGGACGCAGGTCGACGCCGTTAACGGCCTGCGGGGTTCCGAGGGGACGCCCTACGAGCGTTGGACCGAGATGGTCGACCAGATCTCGGCGTGGCAGGGTCCGGCGGCTGTCGTGTCGATGGAGTTCCTGTCCCTGATGTCGCAGGCGAACGTGCACCGTGCGATCGACTCTTTGCAGGGCCATCAGGTGCGGGTCGTCCTGACCGTACGCGGCATCACGCGGGCGATTCCGGCGCAGTGGCAGGAGTCCGTGCAGAACGGATTCAGCTGGAGCTATCAGGAGTACCTGTCCGGTGTCACGGCACGTCGGCCGCGCAGCAGTCGCGCCGGGCAGCACTTCTGGAACAAGCAGGACTGGCCGCAGCTGCTCCGGCCTTGGACTGAACGGCTCGACGCAGCCGACGTGGTGGTCGTCACCCTCCCGACCTCTGGCGCTCCTCCGGGATTGCTGTGGCAACGCTTCTGTCATGCCGTCGGCTTGCCTGCGGAGCGCTTCGATGCCCTTGATCGGGCCAATGAGTCACTGGGTGCCGCGTCGGCCGAGGTGATGCGTTACGTGACCCAGCGGGCCATCGAGGAAGGCGCCGACAAGGCGACCATGGGCACGATCAAACGGGTGCTGGCCAAGCAGATGCTCGCGGCGCACCGCGCTGCGGAACCCACGTTGGTGCTCCCCGATGAGTACCGGAAGTGGGCGGGCAAGCGAAGCGAGGAACTCGTCGCGGCCATGCGTCTGGTTCCGGCGACGGTCGTCGGTGACCTCGACGAGCTGATCCGGCAGGACACACGGTCCGGTGGCAACGTCACCAGCGACCCGTCGCAGTTGCCGATCGACTCCTTGCTGGGTGCCGCGGCCCACGGTCTGGTCAGCCTCACGGAGGCGCTGGCGCACGGACCCGGCCGGGGTTCGGGGGGCCCGCGATGACGCGGACCCTGCATCTGCACATCGGCGAACCGAAGACCGCGACGACCTACCTGCAAGCCCGGCTGGACGGCAACCGGGCCGAGCTGGCTGCGGGCGGTGTGCTGGTGCCCGGTCGGCGGATCGACCAGATCCGGGGCGCCCAGGAGATGATGGGTCGACCCGACGACGGCAGCCGGGGGAAGCTCGCCGGCCGATGGCAGTCGCTGGCCGAGGAGGTGCTCGCCTTCCCTGGGCGGGCCGCAGTGATCTCGATGGAGAGCCTGGTTCGGGCCCGACCCCCCCACGTGCGTCGAGCCCTGGCGGCCTTTCCCGGGCTGGAGATCCGCGTCGTGCTGACGCTGCGCGACCTGGCGCGAGTCGTCCCGGCGCAGTGGCAGGAGTCGTTGCAATTCGGTCACACGTGGTCGTTGGCGGAGTACTTGTCCGCGGTGCAGGCCCCCGACCCGCGCGCCCACGCGGCCGGCCGTGATTTCTGGGCGCAGCACGACCTGGCCCGTGAGCTGCGGGTCTGGGGCGACGAGGTCGGGTTGCCTCACGTGACCGTTGTCCCCCTTCCCCGCTCGTCGCCGCCGGAGACTCTCTGGGACCGGTTCGCCGCCGCGTTGGACCTGCCGCCTGGTCGCTACCAGGCGGTGGACTCGACGAACCCGTCGCTGGGAGCGGTCTCCGCCGAGCTCATGCGACGTGTCAACGCCGCGCTGCCGGCCGATGAGCTGACGTTGTTGGAGTACGGCCGGCTGTGCCGCAACCTGCTGAGCAAGCAGATCCTGGCCCAGCGTGCCACCGCCGAACCCAAGGTCGCGTTGCCCGCAGAGTTCCTGGCCTGGGCCGAAGAGCAGTCGGCGCAGGTCGTGACCACGCTGCGACAGTCGGGGGTGATCGTGATCGGCGATCTCGACGATCTGCGGTCGCCGGCAGCGACCGGGCCGCTAGCGGGAGCCTCGGCGGCCGTCGGCGAGTCGGCAATCTCTGAGGCCGCCGTCAGCGCGATCGTGGGTCTGCTGCTGGCCGAACGGGACCGCTCCGCGGCCGGACGAAGGCTCGCCCGCCAGGAGGAGTGACCGGCTGGCCGGCGCCTCGGTTCGCCCGGCGACGCCACCACTCAGTGTGGTGACTTCCGGGTGCCAGGTCGGCGGCCACCGAGCCGCCGCAGCGGCGCGGTGATGCGCCACGAGTGGCTGGCCAGCAGGTCATCGCGCTGAGTGGTCAGGTCAGCCAGCTGGCGCTCCAGGGAAACCAGGGCATGGGCGGATGCTTGTTGGCTGGCCCGGTGGGCGACGGCTGCTGCATGCACCACGGCGTAGCGTCGGTTGCGGTCGCGCACGTCGTTCAGCCAGTCAAGGTCGATCGGTCGGGCTGGCGTGTCCAGCGCAGTCACGCTGTAGTCCCAAGTCTCGAAGTCGCCGGCGTACAGCTCAGTGATCACGTCCAGGGCGGTCGAGGAGACGAGCGACGTCACGAAGGGCACGACGTTCTCGTTCACGCGCACGACCGGTGGCGCTGCCACGCCATGGTCACTCAACTGCTTCTCGATACGCCCCAGTCCTTCGGCCATCGACTCCTGACGCAACAAGATGGTCTCCCCGGCGACGGATCGGGCGAGCAGCCGGTGCTGCGGCCAGAAGTGGACGTCCAACCCTGACCACCCTGCGTCCGTCGACACGTGGTCGCGTACGGCCGTGACGAAGTCCTCGAACATCGCGGCGACCTCATCGACCGAGGCGATGCGCTCAGGTGGTGCTGGGAAGCCGGCCGGTAGTCGCTCGTGGTAGCCGGGCTCCAGGGCGAGGTACTTGCTCGACCAGGCCGAGAACGTGCGAGTGAGTGGGTGTCGGATCGGTCTCACCGTGACCACATCGGTCGACTCGAGTCCGTCGGTGCGCTCGGCGTCGCCGAGCCGGTCCCAGGTGTACCGGAGGTCGACGTTCCTGTCCCAGACCGTCTGAGCCGGGCTGGACTCACCCCACAGTGACGGCGCGGTGACGGCTGCGACGTCGACGCCGTGGGCTCCCAGGAGCCACCAACGCAGCGTTGTCCCGGCGGCCTTGGGGTTGCCCGCGACGAACAGCCGGGTCTGCGGGAAGTACATGCTGGTCCGCAACGAGTGGCGGACGAAGGGGTCGTCGCCGGCGTGATCGCGATGATCCGGGGCGGACGTCACCAGGGCACGGTACCGGCCGCCCAACGCCGGCTGGCCGACCCGGGCGCTAGGGGTACGCTGGGCAGCCCCGTTCGGTCCGGTTGGGCCGCACACCCGGGCCTATAGCTCAGCACGGTTAGAGCGCTTCCCTGATAAGGAAGAGGTCGGTGGTTCAAGTCCACCTAGGCCCACGCATACTGCCTACAGAACCGATCTGTGATCCGATGCCGCGGGAGGCGCACGTGAAGAAGCTGATCGTCCTGGCGATTGCCGCGGTAGCGGGTTACCTCGTATACCGAAAGATCAGCGCCGACCGCGCCGAGCAGGACCTCTGGAACGAGGCGACCGCCTGGGGCGAGGTCGACACCTACGCCGCAGACGTCGATCTGCGGTAGTCCTGACGCTGGCTGAGCCGGCCCCGGGGGCGTAGCTCAAGTGGTAGAGCACCGCCTTTGCAAGGCGGGGGTTAGGGGTTCGAGTCCCCTCGCCTCCACTCCTCGGTACCCAGAGCGTGGTCGTCGTCGGTTCAGGGGGTGACGCAGTGCGAGCAGTCGTCCTTCGCGCACCCGGTGCCGTCGCCGAGCTGCTCCACGTCGACCTGGCGCCGCCCGGACCCGGCGAGGTCCGGGTCCGGATCGTGGCCGCTGGGGTCTGCCACAGCGACCTGCACGTGCGACGCGGCGAGTGGCCCGTGCCGATGCCGCTGGTCATGGGGCATGAGGGCTCCGGCGTCGTGCTGGAGGTGGGCGAAGGCGTTTCCCAGCTCGTCGAGGGCGACCCCGTGGTCTTGTCCTGGGTGGCTCCCTGCGGCACCTGTCGTCACTGTCGGGCCGGACGCGAAGCGCGCTGCGAGCTGGCCGCCACGGTCGTCGGCCCGGGAGGTGTGCTCAACGACGGCACCTCGCGTCTGTCCTTCGACGGCGCGCCGCTGCACCACTACCTCGGGGTTTCCTCGTTCGCCGAAGAGGTCGTGGTCCCTGCGTCGGGTGCGGTCAAGGTCCGAGCCGATGCCCCGCTGGACGTGTGCGCCCTCATCGGCTGCGCCGTGGCCACCGGGGTGGGCGCGGTGCGCAACACGGCCCGCGTCGAGCCCGGTTCGACCGTGGCTGTCATCGGGTGCGGTGGAGTCGGTCTGTCGGTGGTGCAGGGGGCGCGTCTCGCCGGCGCCGAGCGGATCATCGCGATCGACGTGCTGGCCGACAAGGTCGAGCTGGCGCAGCGGCTCGGAGCCACCGACGCACTCGTGGCAGCATCGGGGACGGCTGTTGATGCGGTGCGGGTGCTGGTTCCGGACGGCGTCGACTACGCCTTCGACGCGATCGGCCACACGAGCACCACCGAGCAGGCGATCGCGATGCTGGGCCTGGGCGGTGCCGCGGTGCTGGTCGGGCTTCCTCCTGCGGGGGCTCGAGCCAGTTTCGAACCGTTGACGCTGGCCGAAGCCGACCAAAGGATCCTCGGCTCGAACTACGGCAGCGTTCGTCCTGCGGTGGACCTTCCGTTGCTGGTCGATGAGCTGATGAAGGGCGACCTTCGGCTGGACCTGATGGTCTCCGGTCGTCGCGGCCTCGACCAGGCACAGGCGGCGCTGGACGACCTGGAGGCGGGCCGGGCTCTGCGGACGCTCCTGATTCCCTAGCGACGACGGTGTGTCAGGATCCTCGCCTGGACTCCACACCGAGGGGACGACGTGGCCGAGCAACTGTTCGCAACCCTGCACACCAACCGGGGCGACATCCGGTTGGAGCTGTACCCGAACCAGGCGCCCAAGACGGTGACGAACTTCGTGGATCTCGCCGAGGGCAACCGGGAATGGACCGATCCAGCGTCGGGGCAGGCCAGCAAGGACCCCTTGTACGACGGCACCACGTTCCACCGGGTGATCCCGAACTTCATGATCCAAGGCGGCGACCCGCTCGGAACCGGCACCGGTGGTCCCGGCTACCGGTTCGCCGACGAAACCCACCCCGAGCTGACCTTCGCTGAGCCGTACCAGCTGGCGATGGCTAACGCCGGCCCTAACACGAACGGATCGCAGTTCTTCATCACGGTCGCGCCCACGACGTGGCTGAACTTCAAGCACACGATCTTCGGGGTGGTCGCCGACGCCGACAGTCGGGCCGTGGTCGATGCCATCGCGAGCACGCCGACGGGTGGCCAGGACCGACCGAAGGAGCCCGTGGTCATCGAGTCGGTGGCGATCGAGCGCGTCGTTGGTTGATCCGACGCCCACCGGCGCCGCCGCGCCAGCACCTCCGGTCTGCTACCGGCATCAGGACCGCGAGACCTACATCACGTGTGCACGGTGTGAGCGACCGATCTGCCCCGACTGCATGACGTCAGCGCCGGTGGGCTTCCACTGTCCGGAGTGTGTTGCCACCGCGCACGCCGAAGCCGACGCCCGGGCGCCGCGAGGCCTGGCCGGCGCTCGCCTGCACGGGGACCCGCATCTGGTGACCAAGATCCTGATCGGCGTCGACGTCGTGATCTACGCGCTGCAGTACCTCAGTAACGACCGGTTGACGGTGAACTACTGGCAGCGCGGGATCGAGATCGCCAACGGCGACTGGTGGCGTCTGATCACGGCGGCGTTCCTCCACGCCAGCCTGACTCACCTTCTCTTCAACATGGCCGCGCTGTGGTTCGTGGGGAGTGCCGTCGAGCCGCGGATCGGACGCTGGCGCTACCTCGCCGTCTTTCTGCTCAGCGCGCTCGGTGGCTCGGTGCTCTCCTACGTCGTCGACTCCCCGACCATCCCCACAGTGGGTGCCTCCGGTGCCGTTTTCGGATTGTTCGGTTCGATTCTGATCCTGGCCCTGCGGCTACGGCTCGACATCGCGGGCATCCTCGGGATCATCGTGATCAACGGCGTGCTCGGGTTCGTGATCCCCGGCATCAACTGGCGCGCCCACCTCGGCGGTCTGATCGTCGGCTCGGTCGTCACCGCGGCGATGGTCTACCCGCCGCAGCGCTACCGGACCGCCGTCACCATTGCGACGATGGTCGGCGTTGTCGTGGTCTGCGTGGCCGCTGCTTCCTGGCGTACGGCATCGCTGCTCAGTGGCATCGGGTGAGTCGGCTGAGTCGGCTGACGTCGGCGTAGGCTCGTAGGATCCGCCGATTGGCGGTGAGCGTGAGTCTGGGGCGGGGTAGTTGCCCCGAAGACTCACGGGGTAAGCCAATGGGCGGCGACGGCGCTTGGTGCGAAGGTGTGTGATGCCCGATGCGTGATGCAGTGATCGTCGCGGCGGTTCGGACGCCCATCGGCCGGCGCAACGGCGCACTGTCCGGTGTGCACCCCGTCGACCTGTCGGCCACCGTCTTGCGGGCCCTGGTCGACCGCACGGGACTCGACCCGGTGATGGTCGACGACGTCGTGTGGGGGTGCGTCTCACAAGTCGGTGAGCAGACGTTCAACGTGGGACGCAGCGCGGTGCTCGCCGCCGGATGGCCACAAACGGTGCCCGCCGTCACGCTCGACCGGCAGTGCGGCTCCTCGCAACAGGCCATGGCGTTCGCCGCGGCCGGGCTGATCTCGGGTCAGTACGACGTGGTCGTGGCCGGAGGTGTGGAGTCCATGAGCCGCGTGACGCTGGGCTCGAGCGCGTCGGTGAGCGGTCTGCCGTTCGGCGCGGCGGTCCTCGACCGGTACGCCGAGGAACTGGCGACTGCGGGTACTCCCGTCTTCAACCAGGGCATCGGGGCAGAGATCATCGCGCAGCGCTGGGGATTCACCCGCACCCAGCTCGACGAGTTCGCGCTGGAGTCCCACGAGCTCGCGGCGGCCGCCATCGACGACGGGCGGTTCCGCGACCAGATCGTGCCGGTGACCACTGCGGACGGCTCGGTGGTCAGCGTCGACGAGGGGGTGCGGCGCGGGGGCAGCCTGGAGACGCTGGCCGGCCTGCCCACCCCCTTCCGCGAGGGCGGGGTCGTCACTGCGGCGAGCTCGTCGCAGATCAGCGACGGGGCTGCGGCGCTGCTCATGACCACTTCCGAGGCGGCCCTGGCGCTCGGGCTGACCCCGCTGGCGCGGGTCCACACGACGGTGGTGGTGGGTTCGGACCCGGTGATCATGCTGACCGGCCCGATCCCGGCGACCGCGAAGGTGCTCGACCGGGCCGGACTGACCTTGTCCGACCTGGCCGTGGCAGAGGTCAACGAGGCCTTCGCCAGCGTGCCGCTGGCCTGGCTGGCCGACACGGGCGCCGATCGCAAGCAGCTCAACGTCAACGGCGGGGCGATCGCGCTGGGCCACCCCCTGGGCGCCTCGGGAGCGCGGCTGGCCACGACGCTGATCCACCAGCTCCTGGCCGACGGCGGCCGGTACGGCCTGCAGACGATGTGCGAGGGCGGGGGAATGGCCAACGCCACCGTGCTGGAGAACCTGACGCTGACCGCTTGATCAACAAGTGGGGAGCGGTTCTGTGGATAACTTTCCGTACGTTGATCGCAAGTTATCCACAGGAGTTGTCCCCAGTGTGGAAGGAACTACACGCCTGTGATTTGGCGGCAGGTGGCCGGTCGAGCTAGCGCCAGCGGGTCGCCACGCCGAACCCGGCCAGGATGAACCCGAACCCGATCAGGACGTTGACGACGTTCGGGAGGTCCTTCATGACCGGCAGCGAGCTGCCGGCCAGGTAGAAGACCACGATGTAGAGGAGCCCCAGGAGCAGCAGGGTCACCATCGTGGGAGCCACCCACCGTTGGCTCACCTGCTGCGCGCGTTTGGTGGGTTGCTTGGCCGGCGGCGGGGTATAGACCGGCTTCTTGCGGCGGCGTGACTCGGGCACCGGGGCTCCAGGCCAACTGGGACGGACGGTCAGCAGGGTCGCATGACCTCATCACCTAGCGTAGTGGCGAGAACCGCGAGATCAGGAAGGGGACGCGGTGACAGCCTGGCGCTGGGCAGTGCTCGTCGTCGGTGCCTTCGCCGGGTTCGCTTTCGTGGCCGGGGCGGTGTCCTCGGGCTCCTTCGGTGGTGCCGACCTGCGACCGGACCGCCGCACCCAGCTCGCTGACCTGGTCTCGGCCTCGCAGGACCGGGTGGCGGCTCAGTCGGATCAGGTCGCCCGGCTGCGCGACGAAGTCGACGCTGCGGCTGCGGCCGCCGGTCCCGTGCTGTCACCGGCCCAGAAGCTGAGCCTTGCGCGGCTGACGCGAGCGGCCGGCTCCACGACTGTGCGCGGTCCAGGGCTGTCGGTGACCCTGACCGACGCCCCGCTGCCCAGTGAGGGTCTACCTCCTGGATACGCACCCGACGACTACGTCGTGCACCAGCAGGACGTGGCCGCCGTGATCAACGCCCTCTGGAGCGCTCACGCGCAGGCCGTCACGGTCATGGACCAACGGTTGATCTCGACCAGCGCGGTGCGCTGCGTCGGTAACACCTTGATCCTCCAGGGCCGGGTCTACTCACCGCCGTACCTGATCGCTGCCGTCGGCGTGCCGGAGCAATTGCAGACTGCACTCAACGCCTCGGCTCAGGTGCGCGACTACGAACGGCGCGCTCAGCTCGTGGGCCTTGGCTACCAGGCTGACGCGCAGCGCGTCGTCATCGCTCCCGCCTATGACGGCACCGTGGAGCTGCAGCACGCGGGTGTGCCAGCTCCGCCGGGCGAGGTTCGGTGAAGTTGCGGACCGTCGTGCGCGGTACCGGTGAGGCGCTGATCACCCTCGGCGCAGTGGCCCTGCTGTTCGTCACCTACCAGCTGTGGTGGACCGATGTCGTGGCCAACCGCGCGGTGACGGCGCAGACCCAGCGACTCCTCGAGCAGTTCGCGCGCACTCCGTCAGGCGGTGGCCAGAGCCAACCGGTCCCGCCCGGGCAGGCGTTCGCGATGATGTACATCCCCGCGTTGGGTCAGCACTGGAGCCGTCCGGTGATCCAGGGGGTCACCCTCGCCGACCTAGCCGAAGGTGTCGGCCACTACCCGAGCAGTGCCATGCCCGGCGAGGTCGGGAACTTCGCCGTCGCGGGACACCGCGCCACCAACGGGGAGCCGTTCGCCTATCTGGACCGCGTCGGCCGCGGCGACGACGTGATCGTGCGCACGGCACAGTCGTGGTTCGTCTACCAGATCACCGACGTGCACATCGTGGCACCGACCGATGTTGCGGTGATCGCTGCGGTGCCGGGACAGCCGGCGGCCGTGCCGCAGCAACGCCTGATCACGTTGACGACCTGCAGCCCCCGCTGGGCGTCATATGCACGTTTGATCCTGCACGGTGTGCTGGTGCGCACCTCGGCACCGGGACAACCGCCCGCTGACGTCGCAGGGGCCTGACGCCGTGTACGCCTGGCTGTGGCGCCATCTGCCCGGCTCGACCTCGGTTCGGGTGGTCGGGTGCCTGCTGATCGTCGTGGGTGTCGTGGCGTTCCTGTTCCTGGTCGTGTTCCCGTGGTTGGACCCGCACCTGCCGTTCAACCAGGTGACGGTGGGCGTCGCCGTGCCCGCGCCGTAGGCTGCCCGCATCATGTCCTCGCGCATCCTCGTGGTCGACAACTACGACAGCTTCGTCTACAACCTGGTGCAATACCTGGCGCAACTGGGGGCCGACTGCACCGTCTTGCGCAACGACGAGGTCGACCTCGACGCGGTCAGCGACTTCGACGGCGTGCTCCTCAGCCCCGGTCCTGGTGTGCCCGAGCTGGCCGGCGTCTGTGTGCCGCTGGTGTCCGCTGCTGCGGGGACAGTGCCCATCTTCGGGGTGTGCCTCGGGTTGCAGGCGATCGCGGTGGCCTACGGAGCGCGCGTCGAGCGGGCGCCGGAACTGCTGCACGGCAAGACCAGTGAGGTGCACCACCACGGTCAGGGCGTGCTCGCCGGGCTGCCCGATCCGTTCACGGCAACGCGGTACCACTCCCTTGCCGTTGCGCCGGACTCCGTACCCGACGTCCTCGACGTCACCGGGACGACGGCCTCGGGCGTCGTCATGGCGCTGCGGCACCGCGAGCTCACGGTCGAGGGTGTGCAGTTCCACCCCGAGTCGGTACTGACCCAGTTCGGTCATCAGCTACTGGCGAACTGGTTGACGGTGTGCGGAGATCCGGCCGCGCGCGAACGAGCCGCCGGACTGGCTCCCGTCGTCAGCCGTTGACGCGCGCGTTGCTCACGTCGGCGTCGGCGTCGGCGTCGTCGTGGTGGGGGTCGGTGTCGGAGTCGTTGAGGGCGCCTTGGCGATCGTGATCGTCACCGTCGAACCCAGACGGAGCGGCGTACCGGCCGTCGGGCTCTGCGCGAGCACGGTGCCGGCGGGCGCCGTCGGGTCCTCCTGGTAGATCGGCTGTGGGTCGAAGCCGTACTGGATCAACGTGGCCTGGGCCTGGGCCAAGGTGTTGCCGACGACGTCGGGCACGGCCACCTTGCCGGTGCTGACGATCAGCGTGACGCCAGAGCCAGTGGCGACCATGGTGCCTTCAGCGGGCTGGACGTCGATCACGGTGCCGGCCGGCTGGTCGGAGTTGCGACTCTTGATCTCGCTGACGACCAGGCCAGCGTTGATGATGCGCGTCGTCGCGGTCTGCTGGTCGAAGTTGATGACCTGTGGCACGGCCACCTTTGCCGGCCCGCTGGAGACGGTGAGGTCGACGGTCGTGCCCTTGGACACCTGCGCCTGTGCGGGCGGGTTCTGCGACAACACCGTGTTCTTGGGCAGGTCGCTGGGGGTCGGGGTGACCTGGTCGAGCACCAGTCCGGCGTCCTGGATCTTGCCGGTGGCCTCGGACAGCGTGAGCCCTTGCAGGTTCGGGACGACGACCTTCTGCTGGCCCGCACCGAACAGTGCGTAGGCCGCGAAACCGAGCACGCCGACCACCACGAGCACGACCAGTCCCAGTAGCAGGAACTGCGTGACGCGTCGGCGTCGCGTCGGCGTCGCGTCCGAGTCGGGCGCCGGCAGCGTGGTCGTCACCGCCGACAGCTGGGTCGTCGCGGCCTCGGTGAGCACCGGTGGTGCGGTCACGGGAATGCCGGCCAGGGCGCGGTCGATGTCCTCGCGCATCTCGGCGGCCGACTGGTAGCGGTTGTCGGGGTTCTTGGCCAGCGCCTTCATCACGATCGCGTCGGCATCAGCAGAGACCTCGGCGGCGAACGCCGACGGTGGAGGCGGCGTCTCGCGGACGTGCTGGTACGCCACGGCGACGGCAGAGTCGCCCACGAACGGCGGCCGTCCGCTGAGCAGCTCGTACAGCAGGCAGCCCGCTGAGTACACATCGGAACGTGCGTCGACGGTTCCACCCTGGGCTTGCTCGGGTGACAGGTACTGTGCCGTCCCCAGAACCGCTGCGGTCTGTGTGATCGTCGACGACGCATCGGCGACGGCGCGGGCGATCCCGAAGTCCATGACCTTGACCGCGCCGTCTGGCGTGATCATGACGTTGGCCGGCTTGACGTCGCGGTGCACGATGCCGTTGCGGTGGCTGTAGTCCAGGGCAGCCAGCACGCCGTCGGCAATCTCCAGGCAACGACGTGGCATCAGCTTCTGGCCGGAACGCAACAGGTCGCGAACGGTCTGTCCCGGCACCAGCTCCATCACGATGTACGGGGTTGTCAGGCCGTCGACCTCGTCCTCGCCCGTGTCGTACACCGCGACGATCGAGGGCGCATTCAGACCGGCGGCTGCTTGTGCCTCCCGCCGGAAGCGCGAGTGGAAGGCGGGATCGCGAGCGAGATCGGGTCGCAGCATCTTGACGGCGACCGTTCGGCCGAGTCGCAGGTCACGCCCCTGGTAGACGGTCGCCATGCCGCCCTGCCCGATGACCTCCCCGACCAGGTAGCGATCGCCGAGGACCAGTTGATCGTCGCTCATGACCCGAGCACCGCCTCCATGACCGATCGCGCAATGGGTGCTGCCACTGCTCCTCCAGTTGCGGCGTTCCCGAGTCGACCGCCGTTCTCCACGATCACTGCCACTGCAACGCGGGGGTTGTCGGCGGGCGCGAAGGCCAGGAACCAGACGTGAGGTGGCGCGACCGGTCCGGTCTCTGCCGTGCCGGTCTTGCCGGCCACGCTGATTCCGGGAATGGCGGCGTTCCCTCCCGTGCCGTTGGTCACCACGCCCACCATCATGTCGGTCAGCTCGGCCGCGGCCTCCGGAGTCATCGCCCGCGAGAACATCGACGGCTGGGTCACGGACAGCGTCGACAGGTCAGGCGCTCGCTCCTCGGCGACGAGGTACGGGTTCATGACCACTCCGTTGTTCGCGACGCCGGCTCCGACCATCGCCATCTGCAGTGCCGTCGCGCGAACGTCGAACTGGCCGATGGCGCTCTGCGCCGTCTCTGGGGCGTTCAGGTCTGGCGGGAAGATGCTCGGGACGACAGGAAGCGGGACCTGGAAGGCGTGGTTGAAGCCGAACTTCTCGGCCTGGGCGCGGAGGGCATCGGCCCCCAGCACCAGGCCCACGTGGGCGAACGCGGTGTTGCAGGAGATGGCCAACGCCTGCGCCAGTGTCAGCGACCCGCCCAGACAGGGGAGCCCGTCGTAGTTGGGCAGGTCGGCCGTGGTCTGCGGGAGGTTGAGCACAGCCGGGCCGGGCACCACCGTCTGCGGGGTGAACTTGCCACTGGACAAGGCGGCGGCAGCGACGACGACCTTGAAGAGCGAGCCGGGTGGGTAGGTCTGTTGGATCGGTCGGTTCAGCAGCGGGTCGCGCGGGTCTGCCACCAGTCGGTCGTACGCAGCGCTCACCTTGGCCGGGTCGTGCGAGGCGAGCAGATTCGGGTCGAACGACGGCGACGAGACCATGGCGAGGATGGCCCCGGTGCGCGGGTCGAGCGCCACCACCGCCCCACGCTGGCCGTTGAGGCCGTCGAATGCTGCCTGCTGCGCGGCCGCGTTGAGCGTCAGCGTGACGCTGCCACCGCGGGGTTGTCGACCAGAGAGCAACGTGTTCAGACGGTCGACGAAAAGTCGGTCGTCGGTTCCGGACAGCAAGGGGTTGGCCGCCTTCTCGATGCCCGTGGCGCCGTAGAGGGAGTAGTAGCCGGTCGCCGGAGCGAACAGCGGGCCATCACGGTAGACGCGCTGGTACTTCAGACGTCCCGTCGTAGGGACGGATCGAGCGATCGGGCGGCTCCCGACGACGATCGGCCCGCGTTCGTGGTCGTACTCGGCGATGATCAACCGCGCGTTGCCATCGCGGTTCTTGTAGTCGTTGCCGAACACCACCGCGAGCAAGGTCGCGTTGATCATCAGTGCGGTGAGCAGGGCACCGACGACCAAGGCACTGCGGCGGACGGTCGTGTTCACGATGTCACCGCCGCTGGCGATGAGGCGACATCGCTCGACGACGTCACTGGTCGACGCGCGTGGTCGCTGATCCTCATGAGCAGGGCGATCAGCATCCAGTTGGCCACGAGCGAGGAGCCGCCGTAGGAAAGGAACGGTGTGGTGAGCCCGGTGAGCGGTATCAGTCGCGTGACGCCACCGACGACGACGAACACTTGCAGGCCCACCTCGATGGAGAGTCCCGCCGCCAGCAGCTTTCCGAACGCATCGCGTGCCGCCAGTGAGGTACGGAAGCCGCGCTCCACGGTGATCGCGTAGAGGACCATCAATGCCATGAAGCCGGCAAGACCGAGTTCTTCCCCGAAGGAGGCGGCGATGAAGTCGGTGCTGGCGTACGGAACGAAGTCGGGGTACCCCTGGCCGAGCCCGGTGCCGAGGATGCCGCCGGTGGCGAACCCGTAGAGGCTCTGGGCGATCTGGTAGCCGGCGCCTGCTTCGTCCGCGAACGGGTTCAGCCAGACGCTGAAGCGGGTCTGGACGTGGGCGAACAGGAAGTACGCCAGTGTCGATCCGGCGATGAACAGCACAGCGCCGATCACGAGCCACGACCAGCGCTCGGTCGCGATGTAGAGCATGGCGACGAAAGCGCCGAAGAACAGCAGTGAAGTACCCAGGTCGCGCTCGAACACCAGAACGCCCAGGCTGGCCAGCCAGGCCACCACGATGGGTCCGAGATCGCGGCCGCGTGGGACGTCGACGCCCAGCACGCGCGTGCGCGCCAGTGCGAGGACGTCGCGCTTCTCCACGAGGTAACCCGCGAAGAACACGATGAGGAAGAGCTTGGCCAACTCGCCGGGTTGGAAGGACAGACTGTCGCGCGGCAGCGGAATCCGGACCCAGATGCGGGCGCCGTTGATCTCGACACCGATGCCAGGGACCAACGGCAGGATGAGCAGCCCGAGCCCGATGAAGCCGGCGGTGTACGTGTAGCGCTGCAGGATGCGTGGCTCCCGCACCAGCAGCAGCACAACGATGAACAGCACCACTCCGAGCACGGTCCAGCCCAGCTGGGCGGAGAAGTCGGAGTCGGCGGTGAGGCCGGTGCGGCCGTCGGCTCGGTCGAGGCGGTAGATCATCGTCAGGCCAAGACCATTGAGCAGGGCAACAGCGGGGAGCAGCACGGGGTCGGCCGACGCGGCGAGACGACGTACCGCGACGTGAGTGGTCGCGTAGGAGATCGCGATGACCACTGCGAACACATAGAAGGCCGTGTTCAGGCGGGAGTCCATGACCAGCGACACCTGGGCGAAGGCCAGCAGGCACACGCCGTAGGCACCCAGCAGCAGCAGCGCCTCGGTGTTGCGGCGGCGGCGCGGACGACGGGTCGTCACGGTCGCGGTTCCCGTGGCAGTTCCTGTCGACGGGCCGACGGCTGCAGCCGCGCTCGCCGCACTCATGGAGCTCCCGGGCAGCCGGCCGGTACAGGGGTCGCCGTCAGACACTGCTCCGCTTCGGTCCGCAGCCGCGCCACGATCCGGTCGGCGTCGGAACGGCCGCTGGCCCCGATGGTGTTGGTGAGCTCGTCGCGCTCGTACTCCGGTAGCGACGACACCGCGATGTCCGTGGTCTCGACGGCGCTGGCGAGATTGAGGCCGAACAGCTGCTGGGAGGGCCCGCGGTAGATCGTGACGACTGAACCGTCGGGAGACGCGCCCACGTAGTACTGCTGCTGTGCCCAGAAGTACCAGCTCACGACGCCGCCGATCGCGAGGCCGATCAGCAGCCCGACGGCGATCAGGGAGGCCGTGCGGCGTCGGTGGCGCGGCTTGCTGGCCGTGGTGTCAGTGATGGCGGTGTCAGGGTCACCGTGCACGAGACGGGCGGCCCGCAGTGCCGGGGAGTCGGGGACACCGAGACGGCGTGAGGCGCGGTCGGCACTGACTGCGCCGACGGCAGTCGGCTGTTGCGGCGGTGAGTCGTCGTCGCTGACGACGTCGGCCACGATGCACGTGATGTTGTCCGGTCCGCCGGCTCGTAGGGCGAGGTCGATGAGTGAGTCGGCCGCGTCGCCCGGGCTCGCATGCGTCTGCAGCGTCGTGGCGATGGTGTCGTCGCTGACCACGCCACTCAACCCGTCAGAGCACAGCAATAGTCGATCGCCCTCGAACATCTCCCGCACCGAGACGTCGGGAGATACGTCGCTTCCGCCGTCGACGGCACGGGTGACCACGGCGCGTTGCGGGTGGACCCGAGCCTCGGCCTCGGTCAGCCGGCCGGCATCGATCAGGCTCTGGACGAGGGTGTGATCGTGCGTCATCCGCTCCAGCGCACCTGAGCGCAGGAGGTAGGCCCGTGAGTCGCCGATGTGGATCAGGCCCAGCCGGCCTTCACTGGCCAAGGTGGCTGTGATCGTGGTGCCCATTCCGGCCAGCGCCGGTTCGGCGTCGACCAGCACGGCCAACTGTGCCTGCGTGTCCTCGACCGCCTCGCGCAGCGGTCCGATCAGGTCGGTCCCGGAGCCCTCCTCGTCGAGCCGCGCAATCGTGGCGACGGCCACCGAGCTGGCGACCTCACCCGCGGCCGCCCCACCCATGCCGTCGGCGATCACCAGCACGTGGGGACCGGCGTACGCGGAGTCCTCGTTCTCCTCGCGGGCCAGCCCGACGTCGGAGCGCACGGCGTAGCGCAGGGCCAGGCTCACTTGCGCAGCTCCAGCACGGTCTTGCCGATCCGGATCGGAGTGCCGAGCGGAACGACGGTCGGCACGCTCACCCGCGCACGGTCGAGGTAGGTGCCGTTGGTCGAACCCATGTCCTCGATCAGCCACCGACCCTGCTGCGGCATCAGGCGGGCGTGCCGCGAGGAGACGTAGTCGTCGTCGAGCACCAACGTGGAGTCGGGCGCGCGCCCGATGGTCACCGGTTGATCGGTCAGGGCGATCGGCGTGCCGGCCAGCGCACCCTCGACCACGACCAGCGTCCGGGCGGTACCGCGCTTGGCCTTCGGTGTCGCGGGCCTTGGCGCACTTGCCTTGGGTGGCTTGGCGCGCTGGCTGACCCGCTGCCCGAACAGGTCGGCGCGCATCACGCCCGCCACGGCCAGAACGAACACCCACAGCACCGCGATGAAGCCCAGCCGCAAGACGGTCAGGGTCAGTTCAGACACCGGGCCGCCTAGTCCTGTCGGAAGACGAGGGTCGTCTCCCCGAGGGTGATCGTGGCACCGTCGGACAGGTCTGCCTCGGTGACGCGCTGGCCGTTGACGAGGGTGCCGTTCGTCGAGCCGAGATCGGTGATGGCAGGCACCGGGGTGAGCCGCAGCACCGCATGGCGTCGGGAGATCCCCGGGTCGTCCAGCTGGAGGTCGGCCTCGGAGCTGCGGCCGAGCACGGTCTGGTCGTTCGTCAGCTCGACCTTGCGGTCCGGCAGCTCCAGTCGGGCATGACGAAGACTCGGCTCGGGCGGCACCTCGCCCGGCACGGCGTCGCCGATCACTCGGAAGACACCGGTGTAGAGGTCGTCGGCGTCGGTGAGCGCCACGGTCAGCGGGCCCACGAAGCTGTAGCGACTCTGCGCGGCGTGCTCACGTACGACGTCGGCCAATTCGGCCCCGAGCGGTTCGGCGTAGCCGGCCAGGCGGGCGTAGTCGGTCGGGCTCAGTTCCACGGTGAAGGCGTTGGGGACGATGGTGCGGCCGCGACTCACGATTGCAGCCTTGTCGTCGCACTCACGCTGCAGCGCCGAGGCGATCTCGACCGGCTGCACGTTCGACTTGAACATCCGCGCGAACGGAACGTTGACCCGACGGCGCAGGCGCTGCTCGAATTCGTCGAGGACGCCCACACCACACCTCCATCGCATCGGTCGCGGCCGGCGGCCGCGGTGTTGCTTGGCAACGCCCTGATCGTAAACCGCGCTGCTGTGAGGACGATGCGTCGAGCGCGGCGGGACCCTCCGCGGAGTTGATCTTGTCGGCTCGGGCGGGTCGTCCGCTGCGTGCTAGCCTGCTCCAGCCCGTTCTGGGGTCAGTTGCGGGTCCACGCGCGAGTGGCGGAATAGGCAGACGCGCACGGTTCAGGTCCGTGTGCCCGAAAGGGCGTGGGGGTTCAACTCCCCCCTCGCGCACAACAACGCAAACCCCCGACCAACGCACACGTGGTCGGGGGTTTCGTGTCTGAACCGACAAGATCGAGCGGGGCGTCGATGATGGGTACGTGTATGAGATCGAGGTCGTCGTCACCCATCAGGAGCGCGCGACCCTACGGGTCGGAAACGTGTTCCTGAAGATCGACACCGATCAGACGCGCACCGATGTCGAGGTCGCGGCAATGTCATTGGCGCCGATCCGACGCCGCAGGTCTCGTGGCGCAAGCCGCCCGTGCTTGCGCTCGCGGACTGGCCGGGGCTCGGACGTCGCAGGGTCGTGACGGCTTCGGTAGGGTGCCGAGGCGGGCTTCCCCGGAGAACGGCTCCGTCATCGGAATCGAGACGGCGGGGGACGACCACACATGAGGCCCACGTCCGCAGAAGCGAAAAGGGCGATCGACCACCGTGAAGAAACATCAGCTCCTCGCGAAGATCCATCACCAACTCCAACCACGCACGTACTTCGAGATCGGCGTGAGCGCCGGCAAGAGCCTCACGCTGTCTCGCGTGCCGAGCGTCGGGGTGGATCCCTTCTACGCGGTGAGCAAAGAGCTGCTCTGTGACGTTCATCTGGTGCGCACCACGAGCGATGAGTTCTTCGCACGTCGGCATCCGTTCGCGCATCTTGCCGGGCAGCCCCTCGACCTCGCGTTCATCGACGGCAGGCACCTCGCCGAGTTCACGCTCCGAGACGTGATCAATACCGAGCGGCACTGCCACGCCGCGAGTGTGATCGTCGTCGACGACGTCCTTCCCAGGACGGTCGAACAAGCCGGGCGGGGCCGTGTCGGCGCCGCGGAGAAGGGGGTGTGGGCCGGCGATGTCTACAAGATCATCGACGTGCTCCGCGACCACCGCCCAGATCTCGCGGTCATCGAGGTCGACACGACGCCAACGGGAACCCTCGTCATCCTCCTGCCGGACCCACAGAACCGGTCGCTGGGCGACCAGTACGAGGACCTCGTCCCGAGCCTGGTCGTGGCCGATCCCCGGGAACTGCCCGCGTGGGCGTCCCTGCGAACGAGAGCCGTCGACCCAACCGCGCTGCTGCGATCGACGTTGTGGGCCGTCCTCCGGAAGGCGCGCTCGATGGAACGACAGGACGCCGTCATGTCGATCCGAGGTGCGTTGGACCACGGTCTCCTGAGCCATGGGAGCGCGTCGTGACGCCGGTGGGGAACGCGGTGGAGGCGATCCAGTGCGATGCCCTGACGAGTCACTGCCGACGGCTTGGCGAGGACGTCCTGGTCACCCTCAGGCTTGGTCTGGGTGACCTCGATGCCGGCGCGGCCCGGGTGGTCCTGGTTGGCCCCACGAGCGAGGTGCCCGTCACCGGATCGATCGACCGTGAGGGAGACGGTCTCCTGCTGACCTTCGCCGTCCCGCAGGCGAAACTCGGGCGGCGCGCCGTGGACATCGCCATCCGACCATCGGTTGGGGATGCCCGGCCGACCGATGCGCGGCTCCTCGCAGCCAAGCGCCGCCCCTCCGCGCTGCTCATCGGGCCAGTCCCGGAGTGCAGGATGGCGCCGCCTCGACCACCGCCACCACCCACCACTGCGACCAGCACCACGCCAAAGGGCGTGGCTCGGCGGGTTCTTCGGCGCGTGACGGGCGCGTTCGCAGGTTCAGGCAGCGGCGGCGCTGCGGCGCCGCCTCCTTCGCCGCCGGCCGATTCGTCGCCGGCCGACGCGGGGAGGCAAGGCCGACTCAAGGTCACCGTGCTCTGCGATGCGGACGGGGCCGGCCAAGCATCGAAGTGGATCGAGACGTACGCCGGCCATGCGGTCGATGTCATCGTCGTGGGCGAGGAATCGCCAGGCCCCAGCGTGCCCTCCTGGGTGCGGCGCCAACGCACCGTGGAAGCCTGGCCGGACGCTTTCGGCGAGTTGCTGTGGAGCGAGCCTCGGGACGTCATCGTCGTCGCCGCGAACGCTGGTCCGACAGCTCCGTCGTCTCCAGACGCGCAGGCATGGGTGAGGGCGCTCCTCGTGCACCTGCGCCGCCCTGGGACGTGCGTGTTCGACTTGACGGTCGCGCCGGCGTCCGCCACTGATCGAACCCCTGAGTCCGTCGAGGACTTCCTCACCGAGGCTGCGGGCGATCGTCTTGTGGGGACGGTCCGCGTCACCCCAGATCGCGCGGTGGTCAAGACGCGCCGCCAGGCGCTGTTGCAGTTGCGTGAGGATCAGATCGGCGATCTCCTGATCGCTCGGGAGCCGCGCGCGCGGGTCTCGATCCTGGCGACGATTCCGGCGGAGTCGCCCCGGTACGGGGCTGCCCGCGTCGTCGACTACGGCGAGCCACCCGCTGAGGTGTGGCGCCCGACTCAGGGTCCGGACCTGACGCTGCGCCACTATGGCGGCCCCATCGTGAGCGCCGGGGCGAACCGCCTCATCCTCGGGACGACGTTGCTGCCGGAGTCGTTTCGCTGGCCCTACGCGGCGGAGCTGCGGCACGCGCGCTCGCCGGCATTGTGGAATGGGTTCACTCTTGCTCCCCGGTCTGCCGGGGCGCCGATACTCGAGGGGACCTACTACTACCTCGATTGCCTGTTCTCCGGGCATTTCGGGCACCTCACCACCGAGGTCGTGTCTCGGCTCTGGGGCTGGGAGCGAGCCAGGGAGGAGTTCCCCGACCTCAAGGCGCTGTTCCACACCAATCCCGCCCGGGGACGGGATGGGACGCTGGAACGACTGCTGTTCACCTCCTACGGGATCGACCCGGCCCAGATCGTCTCGACGGACACGCCGGTCCGCCTGCGCAGTGTCGTCGGGGCCTCGCCGATGTGGCACAACGCACCCCCCTACTGGGCCCATCCCGCGATCCGGGACACCTGGGACCGCATGACGACCGGACTCCTGCAGGATCGGGAGGCCAGCCCCCACGACCGGATCTTCGTCTCACGGGGATCCAAGTACGCCAACCGCCGAGGCTGCACGAATCAGTCAGAGGTCGAGGAGGTGTTCGCCAGCCACGGTTTCCACGTCTTCTACCCCGAGGAGTTGCCGCTTCCGGAACAGGCAGCATTGTTCGCGGGAGCCCGCGTGGTGGCGGGGTTCGCGGGCTCGGCCATGTTCAACCTGATGCACTGCCGACGACTCGACGCGATCGTGGTGCTCGGCCTTAGCACCTACAACGCACGCAACGAACACCTGTTCGCGGCGATCCTCGGTGCCGACCTGCACTACTTCTGGATGCCCGCCGACGAGTGGGACCCCAGCAGAGTAAGGAAGCAGAGCCTGGTCTCGTTCAGCCTGGACCTCTCGGTCTACGGGGAGCAGCTCGGCGCCGTCCTTGACGGCGTGTGAGGAGGCGTCAGTGCCGGTACTCGGTCAGGCAGTCCTCGTGGCTGGGCAGCAGCCCGGCCGCCTGAGCCTCGGTGAGGGTGGGGGCGGCGGCGTCCTTGGGTGACAGCAACGGCTCGAGGTCGGCAGGCCAGGGGATGGCGAGCTCGGGATCCAACGGCTGGATGCCGTGCTCCGCAACAGGGTTGTAGGGCGTCGAGCACAAGTACACGACGGTCGCGGTCTCGCTGAGGGCGAGGAACGCGTGGCCGAGGCCCTCAGCGAGGAACACCGCTTGCCGGTCCTGGTCGTCGAGGACGACGGTGTCGCCCACCCCGAACGTCGGCGACCCGACGCGGAGGTCGACGACGACGTCGAGGACCGCCCCGGCCGTGCACGTCACGTACTTGGCCTGCCCGGGTGGCACGTCGGCAAAGTGGATGCCGCGCAGCGTCCCGCGGCGCGACACCGAGCAGTTGGCCTGGCCCAAGGGCATCCGGTGGCCGCTGGCGCGCTGGAACACCTCCGCCTTGAACCACTCGAGGAAGACGCCGCGATCGTCCGCGTGCTGGCGGGGGGTCACGACGAAGGCGTCGGGGACGACCAGCGGCTCGACGTGCATGCTCAGCGCTGCCCGTCGCGATCGGCGAGCAGCCCGAGCAGGTACTCTCCGTACCCGCTGCGCCGCAGCGGCTCGGCCAGCGCCGCCAGCGCGTCGTCGTCGATCCAGCCGTTGCGCCAGGCCAGCTCCTCTGGGCAGCCGATCTTGCGGCCCTGCCGGTCCTCAATGACCCGCACGAACTCCGCGGCCTGCATCAACGTGGTGAACGTTCCGGTATCCAGCCAGGCCGTCCCCCGGGGCAGCACGACCACCTCCAGCCGGCCCTGCCGCAGGTACTCGGCATGCACCGCGGTGATCTCCAGCTCCCCACGGGCGCTGGGCCTGACCCCCCGGGCGATCTCGACGACGTCCGGGGTGAAGAAGTACAGCCCCGGCACCGCGTAGCTGCTCTTCGGCACCGCCGGCTTCTCCTCGATCGAGCGGACCACCCCGGCGGGGTCGAACTCCACCACCCCGTACTCGCTGGGGTTGGCCACCCGGTAGGCGAAGACCCGCCCGCCGTCCACTGCGGTAGCTGCCCGCAGTTGGGTGCCCAACCCCACCCCGTAGAAGATGTTGTCGCCGAGGACGAGAGCCACCGGCTCGTCACCGATGAAGTCCGCGCCGATGACGAACGCCTGCGCCAGACCCTCGGGCCGGGGCTGCTCGGCGTACTCGATCCGCAACCCCCAGGCGGACCCGTCGCCGAGCAGGCGACGAAACGCCCAGGTGTCCTCGGGGGTGGTGATGAAGAGCACCTCACGGATCCCCGCCACCATCAACGTGGTGAGCGGGTAGTACACCATCGGCTTGTCATACACCGGCATCAGCTGCTTGCTCACCGCCTGCGTGACCGGCCACAGCCGCGACCCGGTCCCACCGGCCAGCACGATTCCACGCACCGCCATACCTTAACCGTGGCCTCGTGTCAGACTGGGCCGGTGCGCTACGTCGTGACCGGTGGTGCGGGCTTCATCGGCTCGAATTACGTCCGCATGCTCCTCGATGGCCGCATGGCCACCCCCGCCGCGCCCAGCGCCCTCACCGTAATCGACAAGCTCACCTATGCCGGCGTCCGCGCCAATCTCGACCCAGTTGCCGACGACCCCCGGCTGACGTTCGTCGAGGGCGACATCTGCGACCCGGCCTGCGTCGAAGACGTCCTGGCCGGTGCCGATGTCGTCGTGCACTTCGCCGCGGAGTCCCACGTCGACCGCTCCATCACCGGCGCCGCCGACTTCGTCCTCACCAACGTCCTGGGCACCCAGACTCTCCTCGACGCCGCCTGCCGCCACGACGTCGCCCGGTTCGTGCACGTGTCCACCGACGAGGTGTACGGCTCGATCGAGGCTGGCTCCTGGCCAGAGACGCACCCGGTGTCGCCGAACTCGCCGTATGCGGCCAGCAAGGCCTCCTCCGACCTCGTCGCCCTGGCCTACCACCGCACCTTCGGGCTTCCCGTCGTCGTCACCCGCTGCTCCAACAACTACGGGCCCTACCAGTTCCCCGAGAAGGTCATCCCGCTGTTCGTGACGAACCTCCTCGACGGCGGCACCGTCCCCCTCTACGGCGACGGCCGGAACGTCCGCGACTGGCTCCACGTCGACGACCACTGCCGGGGGGTGCAACTCGTTGCGGATGCCGGCCGGCCCGGCGAGGTCTACAACATCGGTGGCGGCACCGAGCTGTCCAACCGGGAGCTGACCGAGCGCCTGCTCGCCGCGGTGGGCGCGGGCTGGGAGCGCGTGCGCCATGTCGATGACCGCCTCGGCCACGACCTGCGCTATTCGGTCGACATCTCCAAGATCGCCGACGAGCTCGGCTACCGGCCGCAGGTCACCTTCGGCGCCGGGCTTGCCGCGACCGTCGCCTGGTACCAGGAGCATCGAGACTGGTGGGAGCCGTTGAAGGCGCGCGCGGCGCTCGTGGGCTCGTGACGCGCTGGCTCGTCACCGGTGCCGGCGGGATGCTCGGCACCGACCTGCTGGCCGTGCTCGCCGACCGGCGCCCACTCGACGATGCCCGGGCGGCCGACCGCGCCACCCTCGACGTCACCGATGAGGCGCAGGTGGGCGACGCGGTGCTTGGCGTGGACGTGGTGGTGAACGCCGCCGCATGGACCGACGTCGACGGCGCCGAAGCTGCCGAGGCTGCTGCGTTCCGGGTGAACGCCGTCGGGCCGGCTCTGCTGGCCCGGGCGTGCCGGGCAACCGGAGCCCGGCTGCTCCAGCTCTCCACCGACTACGTGTTTGCTGGGCAGGCCGTCGCCCCGTACCCCGAGGACGCGCCGCAGGACCCGCGGACCGCGTACGGGCGGACGAAGGCCGCCGGGGAGTGGGCCGTCCGAGCCGAGCTGCCCGACCGCTCGTGGGTGTTGCGCACCGCGTGGCTCTACGGGTGGCACGGGCCCAACTTCGTCGCGACGATCCGACGGCTCGCCGCCGAGCGGGACGAGCTGCGGGTCGTCGACGACCAGCACGGCCAGCCCACTTGGACGGTGGACCTGGCGCACCGCATCGTCGACGTCGTCGAGGTGGACGCCCCGCCTGGGACCTACCACGCGACGAACGCCGGTGCGACGACGTGGCACGGCCTGGCCGAGGCGGTGCTGCGGTACGCCGGTGACACGACCACGCATGTCGTCCCCTGCACGACGCAGGAGTACCCGCGGCCGGCACCACGGCCGACGTGGTCGGTACTCGGCCACGCCGGCTGGGCCCGGGCCGGGCTGCCTCCGATGCGACCGTGGGACGAGGCCCTCGCGGCCGCCCTCCCGCTCGTCTGAGTCAAGATCGGGCTTGGCCCGCGACCGGAACCTGACGTTCACCATCGCCTCGAACGGCTCTCGGGCGACCCGGCGCTGCCTGTGGGAGGTTCGTCGCCCCCGGACGGGACTGTCCGAACTGGTGACCGCTTCACACTTCACTCCCGTGGACTCGACCGGGGGGGCCAGGCGCCGCACACCGGGATGCCGATCCAGCCTTGGCCGAAGGTCGACGCCAGTAATCTGCCCCTATGTCCACCGCGCCGCACGCCGCGAGTGGGTTGCCGGACGCGGCGCGCGACGCACTCGTGCAGGCCGGTCGACCCCGGCGGTTCGCGCGCGGTGAAGTGGTCTGCCACGAGGGCGACCCGGGAGACGTCGTCCATCTCATCCAGACCGGACGCGTCGCCGCCCGGGTCTCGACGGTGCGCGGCGAGACGGTGACGTTGTCGGTCATGGGTCCAGGTGAGGTGTTCGGCGAGATGGCTCTGTTCATCGACCGGGCCGAGCGCACCGCCACGATCGTCGCGCTGGAGGCCGTGGAGACGTTGACGCTGCGCAAGGACGCCTTCCACGAGTTGCGCCACGCCTATCCCGAGGTCAGTGACATGTTCCTACGGCTGCTCGCGCTTCGCGCCGAGCGCCTGAGCGGCCTGGTGGCCGAGGCGCACTTCGTGTCGGTCGACCGCCGGGTGGCCCGTCGGTTGTACGAGGTCGGCCGGCTGTACATCGACGACGGCGTCCCCGTGATCGTGCCGCTGACCCAAGATGACGTGGCCGGGCTGGCCGGGACGACCCGACCGACGGCGAACCAGGCGCTGCGTCGGCTGGAGGAGCTGGGACTGGTCCGACTCGCGCGGGGAAGGGTCGAGATCCTCGACCCGCCCGGCCTGCGCCAACGCACCGGCTGGTAGCGAAGCGAGGACGCCTCAGGGGGCGGCCGTGGCGTTGACCGCCATGGCCTGCAGCACGGCTTTCACCTGGAACGGCTGGAGCCACGGGTGCTTGCTGCGCATCTGGGCCACCAGCCCGGCCACGTAGGGCGACGCGAAGCTGTTGCCCGTGACCGTGGCGTGGCCACCATCCAGCCAGGCCACCCGGACGTCGAGGCCGGGTGCTCCGAACTCAGCCGGACCCTTCGGGTTGTACGCCAGCGGGCCGGCGTCGTTGTCGGGCAGGGACGCCACCGACACCACGGCCGCGTACTCGGTGGGAAAGCTCGGTCGCGGCACGTTGTTGAGCGCGCCAACCAGGACGGTGCCGGCGAAGTACGCCTGGTCGGCGAGGTCGTGGAAGGAGGCGAACCAGGCGTCGTTGGAGGTGCTGAGGCTGAGGTTCACGACCGAAATGCCATTCTCCACTGCCCAGTCGAGGCCGGCCGCGAACATGCGCGCATGACCCTTGAGGTCGTCGTTGAGCACGCGGATCGACACGAGCTCAACCTCTGGCGCCAGCCCCCGGATGATGGCGGCGCAGGCGGTGCCGTGCCCGACCACGTCCACGGCTTCCTCGTCGTCCACCACCACGACCTCACCGGAGTCGTCGCGGGTGGCCAGGAGCGAGCGGCTGATCGGCCCTACATCGGCGTGCTTGGGGTCGATCCCGCTGTCGATGATGCCCACGGTGATGCCGGCGCCGGTGGCACCCTGCGTCGCCCACTCCCAGGCCGGACTGGCCATGGGGAGCGTGGGAACGTGCTGGGCCAACGCCGCGGCCATGCCGTCGGCGCCGTGGGGCATCATCGGCGATATCCCCCGCGGCCACCTGACAGGGCTTGGATGACGGCGCTGAGGTGCTCCACCAGGTCGGGATCTGCGTCGTCGAGCCGAGCCAATGCCTCAGTCAGCGACCGTTGGCTGGCCGAGTTCGACGAACCGGTCCCCAGCGTGGCGATCAGGTCGGCCGTAGTGGCCACCAGCCCGTGCAACGCAGCGGTGCCGGCCGGCGACGTCATCTGCGCGTGGTCACCGTCGAGCACCTCCAGGACGCCCATGGCGTCGTCGTCGCCCATGATCGGCACCGCGGTGATCTGGCGCGGCACGTAGCCGGTGGACTCGGCGAGGTCGCGGTGGAAGCGGGCGTCGGACTCGACGTCTCCCACGCTGATGGCCTGACCGGTGGTGACCGCCCAGCCCGCCACCCCCCGATCGGTGGGCATCGACTGGCCGACGATGTCCCGGGCCCCCTTGCCCGTTGCGGCGATGAACCGCAGCGCCCGGCCCCGCTCGACGAGGGCCACCGAGCACGCGGCCGCCCCCAGGAGGGGCCCTACCGTGCCGAGCAGCCGGGCCACGAGCGGCGGCAGGTCAGGGGCGGCCGCCCACTCCGGCGTGGCGAACGTGTCATCGCTGACCCTGGTCGGTTCCATCGCCTTCTCCTTCAGTTGGTGGGCAGTATGGCGAAGGAAGGCGAAAGCCCGCAGCGGGCACGGTCACTTCGGGCTATCGTCGGGACTGTCAGCCAGCCGACGTTCACGGTGTCATCCGCCTTGCGGACCTGCAGCGCCCACACGGGGATCGTGTGACCCGCACGCACACCGCGCGCGACCACCCGAAGGAGTACGACATGAACGACACACCCGAGCGGAACGACCTGGACGTCGAAGGCCATCGCATCGCACACCGTCCCGACGACGGCACCGAAGAGCTGGACGTCGAAGGCCACCGCATCGCACACCGTCCCGACGACGGCACCGAAGAGCTGGACGTCGAAGGCCACCGCATCGCACACCGTCCCGACGACGGCACCGAAGAGCTGGACGTCGAAGGCCACCGCATCGCACACCGTCCCGACGACGGCGACACAGAGGAACTGGACGTCGAAGGTCACCACCGCCGGTGGCACCCGGCCGACTCCGACGACGACAACCCCGACGTCGAAGGTCACCGGTTCTCGCACAACCACTGACAGACCAAACCTCTGCGACGGTGCCGTCGTAGCCGTCCGCAGCGGAGTGGTCGCGCGGTAGCCGGGAGTGGCGAGCCTCACCGCCAGCCGCTCCCGGCACCGGCGCGGGCGGTCCGTCGACTGCATTACAGCGCCGACCCTGCTACAGGGTCGGCGATCTTTGTCGTGGAGCGGGCGATCTATCTCGTCAGCGAGGGATCGCCGTGGTTCGCGACCCCGTCGATGTGTGGCAGGGTGCCAGTGTCGGCCGGGACGTGAGTCGCGCCAGGCCGCATGACTCATAGCTCTGGGGGGGCCCGGAGGGGATCGGTTGGCCAGGCCCGCCCGGCTTGCGTTGCTCACGATCGTGGTGTCCGCCCTGGCCGTCGTCTCCATGATGGGGGCGCTGACTGCCACCTCGGTGGCGCGGGCTGCGACGACCGGTGCGGCGCGCAGCGGGATCCAGCACGTCGTCTGGGTCTGGATGGAGAACCGCTCCTACAACGACGTGATCGGGTCGTCGTCGGCCCCGTACCTCAACTCGCTGGCCAACCAGTACGGCTCCGCCACCAATGCGTGGGGCATCACCCACCCGAGCGCGCCGAACTACATCGGTGGCCTGTCGGGGCTCCCTCTGGCTCAACTTCCCGCCACCGACTGCACCACATGCACCAAGCCGGGTCCCGACCTGTTCACCCAGGTGAGCAGTTGGCGGGCGTACCAGGAGTCCATGACTACGCCCTGTCGCCGGGTTCAGGACTCCGGTGGTCTGTACGTGCCGCGCCACAACCCCGCGCTGTACTTCACCGACATCACGCCGGACAGCTGCAAGGCGAACGACGTGAACTACACCCAGCTCGCGACCGACTTGGCCAACCACACCCTGCCGGCGTTCTCGTTCATCTCGCCGAACCTTGCCAACGACATGCACAGCGGCAGCATCGCCACTGGCGACTCGTGGTTGTCCGCGAACCTTCCTGCCGTCCTGAACAGCCCGGAGTTCACCTCGGGCTCGACCGTCGTCATCGTCACGTTCGACGAAGGCTCAGCGGCCGGCACCTTGAAGGGCGTCGACTGCACGAACAGCACCAGTCAGTCCTGCCACATCCCGCTGCTGGTGATCAGCCCGTACAGCGTCGGGACGACGTCGACCCGCAAGCTGACGCAGTACTCGACGTTGCGGGCCACCGAGGACCTGCTCGGTGTCAGCGAGCTGGGCCTGGCCTCCAGCGCACCGGACCTGCTCGCCGACTTCGGTCTGGCCGGACCCGCCACGCCGACGGCTCACATCTCCACGCAGTGCAGCGGCCTGACGTGCACCTTCGACGGCTCCGGCTCCCAGGGCACAGCTCTGTCGTCCTACGACTGGGACTTCGGGGACGGGAGCCCACCGCAAAGCGGTGCTGTTGTCACCCACACGTACACCGACGCCGGCAGCTACTCCGCCTCGCTGACCGTGACCGATGGCGACGGTCAGGTCGCATCGGCGTCACAGATCGTGACGGTCGCACCGCCCAGCCAGGCGGCCTTGACCGTCTCGTGTCTCCTGCTGCACTGCACAGCTGATGCAAGCGGCTCAACGCTTGCGGGCATCACGTCATACCAGTGGGACTTCGGCGACGGCACGGGCCAGCAGACCACCGACGTGCCCTCGGTCCCGCACCACTACACCAGTGGTGGCACCTACGTCGTCACGGTCACCGTCGGCGACGGGCTCGGCGCCACAGCGACCACGAGCCAGCAGCTCACGGTGGTGTCGGCGACGGCCGCGTTCACGTCGTCGTGCAGTGCTCTGACGTGCAGCTTCGACGCCTCGACCTCGACGGCCCCAGGGGCGAGCGTGACCGGTTACTCCTGGGACTTCGGTGACGTGAATGCGGGATCCGGCATCACCACGTCCCACACCTTCGCGGCGCCCGGCACCTACGCCGTGGTGCTGTCGATCACCGACTCGAGCGGCGACGTCACGACCACCACTCACAACGTCACCGTGGTCGCGCCGGGGAACGGGATCCGATTCGTTGCGTCAACCGCCAGCGCAGCAAATGCGAAGGCACAGACCATCACGATCCCGGCCAGCGTGAGCGCAGGTAACGGCCTGCTCCTGGTGGCCACGAGCGCAACAGCCACACCGCAGACCGCCCCGAGTGGATGGCAGGTGGTGAAGACCGCGAGCAGCTCGACCATGTACAGCACCGTGTGGCAGCGCGTTGCCACCGGCAGTGACCCCGGGAACAGCGTGACCGTGTCGTTCGGGACGCAGTTGACGAAGGCCACGGTGCAGCTGCTGGCCTACTCCGGAACCAACGCCGCCGGTCCGTTGGCGAGCGCGGTGGCCCGCACCGGCAGCTCGAGTCTGACGACGTTCGCTACCCCCGCCACCACCGTCACGACCCCCGGGTCGTGGGTGGTGTCGTACTGGTCGAGCCGTTCGTCCAGCGCCACCAGGTGGATCACCCCGAGCGGAATGACGGCGCGCTCGACGTCGGACGGCACCGGTGGCGGTCACATCGACGCCCTGATCGGTGACATCGCCGGCCCCGCCGCGCCCGGCAGTGTGCCGGGCACCGCCGCCAGCACCGACCAGCCCTCCGGCAGCCAGCTGGCGTGGTCACTGGTCCTGACGCCCTGACGAGCGCCGACTTGGGAGATCTTGACGCCCGATCCCAGCCGCTTTGTACCGGTTCGTCCCGGTGAGTTCGGCTTGACGTCCGCCGAATCGGTCTGGCTAGGGTCTGGGGAGACGCCGACCTGGGGGTTTCGTCTTGCTGGTTCTGACGTGGCCCTCGCGCGCCCGATCGTGGGTGGCTGCTCCGGTCCTGGCCGGTGCTGTCTGTGGTGCTCTCTTGGGTGCGCCGTTGGCCGTGGCGGCCCCAGCACTGTCGGGACCGCACAGTTCCCCCGCTCATGCACCCGTCGTGTCCGACGTCACCGTCACCAGCAAGGCGCAGAAGTCGATCACCTTCCGCAAGACCATCACCCTCGCCCAGTGGCAGGCGTCCCGGCACGGCAAGCGAATCGCGTGGCGGGAGTCACACAACGTCTGCACCGCGGTCAGCCGGGACGGACGGTTCCTCGGGAAGTGGCAGATGAGCGAGTCGCTGTGGCGGGCGAACGGTGGACGCACCTATGCCCGCACCCCGCAGAAGGCCACCTGTCGCGAACAGGACACCGTGGCGCGCCGGGTCTGGGTGCAGTCGTGGTGGTGGCCGTGGGGCGGCTGAGCCGCCCGCGCCCTTGACCGACCCAGCGCTGCACGTGGCCGAGGCCGCCGATGCTGACGTTGCCGGCATCGCGGCGGTCGCCGCGCTCGTCGACGAGATGGAGGGCGGCTGCGGCGACCCGCGCTACCTGTCTCATCTTCGAAGCCACGGGCGCGTGGTCGTGGGCCGACGCGACGACGCCGTCGTGGGGTACGCCGCCTCACACCTCGTCGGTGAAGTCGAGATGGTCACCGACCTGTTCGTCCATCCGGAGCACCACGGCGCGGGCGTCGGCCGCCGACTGCTGGAAGCCGCATGGACCCGGCCGATCGGCCCGCGTATGACGTTCAGCAGCCAGCATCCTCATGCCCTGCCGCTCTACGTTCGCGCCGGCATGGCGCCACGGTGGCCGCTGCTGTGGCTGCACGGAGATCCGACCGCACTTCCCTCGGCCGCGTTGGACGTCGAGCAGCCGGGCGTCGACGAGGTGGTGGCGGTGGAGCAGCAGTGGCTGGGGGTCGACCGGAGCGACGACTACCGGTACTGGGTGCACGACGCCGGGGGACGCGCCATTGTCGTGCGAGACACCAGAGGTGACGTGGTGGGCGTGGGAGCCCTGGGCGGTGACGGGGAGCACCACGGTCTGTGCCACTTCACTGCTCGCGACGACGACTCAGCCGTGGCGAGTTTGGTGGCAGCGCTGACCACCGTGGGTGGGCGCGCGTTCGTCGCGTTGCCGGGGCCGCATCCAGGAGTCCCCGTCCTGCTGGCTGCCGGGTGGCAGATCAGCGCGGCCGACTACTGGATGGCCAGCGACGACGTGGTGCTCGCCGCGACACGTCAGGCATTGTCGCCGGGCTTGGGCTGACGCACGAGCACTGCCGATGCCAACCCCTCGTCTGGCACCGGCAGTGCTGGTGTGCCTGATGGATCGGGCGGTCAGGTCGATCGCTGGCTCGCCCAGGTGGGTGATGCCGCGCCAGACCAGCAGTCGCGCCAAGATGGGTCCGTGCGAACCGTTCCCGTCGAGGAATTGGCTGCGGTCTTCGGACGGCTGCCCGATCTGCCGCGCGTGGTCGCCAGCGGCAACTTCGCCACACCGACCGTCGCGCTCGGACTACTGGACGCGGCCGTCGAGCAGTACCGCTTGTTCATGCTCAATGCCCAACGGGGGATCCCGACCCGGCCAGGCGTCTGCCTCGAGACGTGTTTCGTCGGGCCGGGGATGCGCGGCCAGGCCGAGCTGCGCTACGTGCCGTCGCGGTTGTCGCTGGCGCCCTTGTTGTTTCGCACGAGCTGTCCGCCGGACGCCGTCGTGGTGCACACATCGGTGGTCCGAGACGGGACGGTGTCGCTCGGCACCGAGGTCAACCTGCTCCCCGCGGCGATCGAGGCAGCCCGCGCCCGCGGGGGGATCGTGGTGGCGCAGGCGAACGCCCAGATGCCCTACACCTACGGCGACGGTGTGATGTCGGTGGACGACCTGGACTTCCTGGTCGAGGTGGACCAGCCGATGGTCTCGCCACCGGCGCTGGAGCTCGACGACGTCTCGCGTGAGATCGGGGCGCGCGTGGCCGAGCGGGTACTCGACGGCTCGACCATGCAGCTGGGGATCGGAGCCGTCCCCGATGCCACATTGCACGGCCTCGTGGGGCGTCGCGGGCTGCGCGTGTGGTCAGAGATGTTCAGCGATGGCATTCTCGCCCTCGAGGAAAGTGGAGCCCTCGACGAGGACGAGTTGCTGACCGCGTCGTTCGTGTTCGGCTCACCTGAGCTCTATGCCTGGGTCGACCGCAACCCGCGTGTGCAGGTGCTGCGCACGGAGACGACCAACGACCCCGCCAGGATTGCGGCCAACCCGCAGCTGGTGAGCGTCAATGCGGCGCTGCAGGTGGATCTGTTCGGCCAGGCGAACGCGTCGCGCATCAACTCGCGGATCTACTCCGGGTTCGGCGGTCAGACCGACTTCGTGGTGGGAGCGCTGCACTCACGGGGCGGACAGGCGCTGATCGCACTGAGGTCGTGGCATCCGCGGGCGAACTGCTCGACGATCGTGCCCCTGATCGATGAGCCCGTCACGTCCTTCCAGCACAGTGCCGTGGTGACCGAGAACGGAGTTGCGCTGATCTGGGGCCGCAGCCAGCACGAACAGGCGCGCAACCTGATCGAGTGCGCCGCGCATCCGGATGTCCACGAGGAACTGTGGGAGGAAGCGCATGCCCTCGGCCTTGCTTGACGGGCGCTAGCTGACGGGCACCGCGACCTTCGAGGTGAGCCACGTCATGACGTCGTTGGCGCCCCAGTGGTCGTCGAAGCGCTCGAAGAGTCCCGCGAGCTGCGCCCGATCGGCGCCGAGGGTGACGACCGGCGGCTCCAGCGTGCCGTTCTTCTTCAGCTGTGCCTGGTCGTGCGTTGCTGACAGTCCGTTGCAGAGGCACATCCGACCTACCGTGTCCTCGGCCGTCCCGCCCTTGCGCACGTAGTCGTCCACCGGCTCACTCGGGCAGCGGTAACCCACACTGCCGTCCTCGCGACGATATGGGCTGCGCAGGTAAGACAGGTCGCAGATCCGTTCCCGCGCAGAACCGACGGCCGGATCGGCGACGGTTCCGGAGAGCTGCACGACCTTGAACGGGAATCCGGTGGGTGAAGCCAGCGGGTCGGTGCGTACGTCCAGGTCGTCGGCCCGCAGCCGGTTGACCAGGGTGCGCCGGATCGGCTCGGTCAGGCCGGACTCGTCGGACAGGGCGAACGCGGTGCCGACCTGGACGCCTGCGGCACCTGCCTCGAGCGCCTCCGCCACCTTCTCGGGGTTGGCGTAGCCACCGGCCAGCCAGAACGGCAGTCCGATGGTCGCCAGCTTGGCTAGGTCGACCTCGTCGCGCGGGCCGTAGATGGGCTGGCCGTCGTCGTCGAGCACCAACTTGCGCGGTGGTGCGTTGTGCCCACCGGCGCCTGGGCCCTCGACCACGAAGCCGTCGGGTCGCGTTGCCTCGTCGCGGGCGAGGTAGGTAGCCAGGATGTTCGAGGAGATGATCGCGAGGAACGTCGGCCGCTTCAGCGGTGCCGTCAGCCCCGGAACGACCACAGCCGGGTCGAGGGTGATGCCGTAGCTCTCCCCGCTCAGCGCGCCAGACACGTCGATCGGCAGCGAGACCGGCTCGCAGGCGGCGATGCCGTTGAGCATGCGGGGCAGGTGGGTGGGGACGCCGGCGCCCACGAGGACGTAGTCGACCTCCGCGAGGACCGCGCCGAGCAGGGCGGCGGGGGTCCAGAGCTGGACCTTCTCGAGCAGGTTGATGCCGACCACGCCGTCATGACCGGCCTTGGCCATGCGGACCTGGGCGTACGCGCCCAGGGCGGTGAGGCGCACCGCGTCCAGCCGCTGGTTCAGGTCCAGCTTGGTGATCGGGCGGTAGGACTTGCCGGGCGGGCGACCGCCGGGACGGAAGAACTTCTGCAGGGTCGCGGCCAGGAACTCCTGGTCGGGGTAGTCGGCGATGGCCGCGCGCACGAACCCGTCGGGGTCGCCGTCTTGCAGCCAGCGGGAGAGCACGAGGTCCGGGGCCACCCCCGAGATGACGCCGAGGCCGCCGGCCTGGGCCACGGTGCGGGCCAGCCGCCAACTCGAGACGCCGACGCCCATGCCGCCTTGGATGACGACGGGGAGGGGGGCTTTCGTTCCGGAATTCACGAGAACCTACGGTACCGTAACCTACGCTGCCGTAGCAAAGCCGCGCGCCGGCCGCGGTTGCGCCAGACTGGACCGGTGCCCGAGTTGCCCGAGGTCGAGGCCCTGGCGGCCTTCCTGGAGGGCCAGGCCGTCGGCCGGGTCGTGGCGCGGGTCGACACCCCGAGCATCGCTGCGCTGAAGACCTACGACCCGCCACCCACGTCGCTGTGCGGGCTCACCGTCACCAGCGTCACCCGGCGCGGCAAGTTCCTCGACCTGGACGTCGGGGGTCTGCACCTGGTGTTCCATCTCGCCAGGGCGGGCTGGCTGCGCTGGCGGGCAGAGCTCCCGACGACCCCGCTCAAGCCTGGCCGTGGCCAGGCCATCGCGTTGCGGCTGCACCTGGACGACGGGAGCGGTTTCGACCTCACCGAGGCAGGGACCAAGAAGAAGCTGGCCGTCTACGTCGTGCGCGACCCGTTCGACGTTCCCGGGATCGCCCGGCTCGGCCCCGACCCGTTGGCACCGGATTTCGACGGTGCCACCTTCGATGCCATCCTCGCGGCGCACGCGCGGACCCAGCTGAAGGGAGTGCTGCGCGACCAGTCGGTGATTGCCGGGATCGGCAACGCCTACAGCGACGAGATCCTGCACGTGGCGAAGCTGTCACCGTTTCGTCTGGCCGGAGCACTGACCGACGACGAACGGGCGACCCTGTACGACGCCACCATCACCACACTGAGGGAGGCGGTCGAGCGTTCCGAAGGTCTTGCGGCGAATGAGCTGAAGGACGGCAAGCGCGCCGGTATGCGGGTGCATGGGCGCACCGGGCAACTGTGCCCCGTGTGCGGCGACATCGTGCGCGAGGTGTCGTTCGCTGACTCGTCGCTGCAGTACTGCGCGACGTGTCAGACCGGCGGCAAACCGTTGGCCGATCGGCGCCTCTCGCGGTTGCTGAAGTGAGTTCACCCGGCACTGCCGACGCCGAGGCACTCACTCGTGCGTTGCGCGCCGTCGTGGGACCCGACGACGTGCTCACGGACCCCGACCTTCGGGCTCCGTATTGCATCGACTGGACCGGTCGCTACCGCGGGGAGGCAGCCGCAGTGGTCCGTCCGCACGACACGGCGCAGGTGAGCCAGGTCGTTCGCACCTGCGCGCAGTTCGGCATGCCGATCGTCGCGCAAGGCGGCAACACCGGACTCGTCGGGGCATCGGTGCCACGTTCGCGGCCCATGGTGATCGTGTCCACCCGTGGTCTCACCTCGATCGGTTCTGTCGACGTCAGCAGTCGACAGGTCACGGTCGGCGCAGGTGTGACGATCGCGCAGGTGCAACGCCTGGCCGCGACCGCCGGTCTCGACTACGGGGTCGACCTCGCGGCCCGCGACTCGGCGACGATCGGCGGAACCGTGGCGACGAACGCCGGGGGACTGCGTGTCGTGCGACACGGTGACACCCGCCGCCAGATGTGCGGGCTGGAGTACGTGCTGGCCGACGGGTCGGTGGCGACACACCTGGCCGGTCTTCCCAAGGACTCCGCAGGTTTCGACGTGAGCCACCTGATGGTGGCCAGCGAAGGAACCCTCGGCCTGATCACGCAGGTGCGCCTTCATCTGGTGTCGCCGTTGCCCGAAGGCAGGTTGACGACGTTGGTGGGGGTCAGTGACATCGACGCGGCTGTGGCGATCGCCCGTGACCAGGATGATCTGCTGGCGGCCGAGTTCATCGGTGGCAGCGCCATGGACCTGGTGACGACCGTCGCTGAGCTGCCCTTCCCTCTGCAGAAGCGGTGGCCGGTGTACCTGCTGATCGAGACCACGTCGGCGCCACTGCTCGATGTCGATGCCGACGCGGTGGTGGACCGTCGGCTCTGGGCCTATCGCGAGCGCCAGACCGAGGCCGTGGGGACCCTGGGAGTGGTGCACAAGCTCGACGTGGGTGTGCCGCTGGACCGGCTGCGCGTGGTGATGGAGGCGATGCCGTCGGCAGCAGCGCCGCACGACCTGTACGTGTTCGGGCACTTGCTCGAAGGCAACCTGCACGTGGAGGTCGTCGGGGCCGCCCCCGACGACCACGAGGTGGACGCGGCGTTGCTGCGGCTCGTCGCATCGAACGGCGGCACGATCAGCGCGGAGCACGGCGTCGGCGTCGCGAAGGTCGCCGACCTGCCGCTGAGCCGCTCGGCTGCGGAACTCGCCGCGATGCGTGCCATCAAGGATGCGCTGGACCCCGCCGGACTGCTCAACCCCGGCGTCCTCCTGCCCTACCCCCACCCCCACCCCAACCCTTGAGTTGATCTTGGACTTCAGGTGCATGTTGATCTTGAAAACCCGACATCTTTTCCTTGATCAACACAGTCAGTCGACCTTGGTCGCCACCTGCAGCTCGTTCAGGTAACGCTGTGTGACCCGTCCGTCGAACTCGGAGTCGACGAGGTTCGACAGGCAGTCGATCAGACCGGCGCGCGCCTCGGGGCTCAGGGCGAGATGCGGTGAGAACGTCCCGAGCAGATCGGCCAGCCGCTGGGTCGGGTACGGCAGCTCGCGCACGTATCTGCGCAGGGTCACCCGGTCGAACAGGTCGGACCGCTGCAGCTCGTCGTCGCTCTCGACGTCGTCGGCGGTCGGGAGCCGGAAGTCGGGGTCAGCCCCGGTCCAACGCGTGTAGCAGGGCTGGCAAGCGTCATCGAAACCGTCCGTGCCACCCGCGATGTGGTGCGTGGCGATGATCGCGATGGCGCCTCCGGCGCGCAGCGCCTGCGCCGACTTGACCAGACGAACGCCGGGGTCGAGCCAGTGGAAGGCCGTGGCACTGACGACGCAGTCGAACGGTTCATCAGGCAGCGCCCAGTCCTCGAACGCGGAGTTGACGACGCTCACGGCCTTGAAGCCGGCGAGGTTGCGCCGGGCGAGCTCGGCCAGCCGATCACCGAGTTCGACGGCGACGATGCTCGAGCCGGTACGAGCCAGCGGAACCGTCAGCTGGCCAGTCCCGCACCCGATCTCGAGGACCCTGCTGCTCGGCCGCAGTTCGGCCAGCTGGACGAGGTCCTTCACCAGCTCGTCCGGGTAGCCGGGTCTGGACCGGTCGTACCGCTCGGCGACGGCGTTGAACGACTCCTTCCGAGGGACCACTCCGCCTGGTTCGACCACGACGCCATCATTCACGCAACGCAACTGCCGGGACAGCTCAAGGGAAAGACTTTGCCGCGCCCCGAAGGACGCGGCGGATCTCGGAGTGCCACGATGCTCCTGTGCACGCTGACGAGGTGCGGGTCATCGCCCACCGCGGTTCCAGCGACACCGTTCCCGAGCACACGCTCGCGGCCTACCGACAAGCGATCGACGAAGGCGCCGACGCGTTGGAAGCCGACGTCCGGCTCACCGCCGATGGACATCTGGTGTGCGTGCACGACCGCCGGGTGGAGCGCACGTCGAACGGTCGTGGTGTGTTGTCCACGCTTGAGCTGGCCGACCTGCAACAGCTCGACTTCGGGTCCTGGAAGGACGCCGAGCGCAGCGGCGACTCCAACGGATATGGGCTCGAGGCACCGGATCAGGACGACAGTCTGGCCGAACGTCGCACGGTGCTGACGCTGGACCGGTTGATCCGGTTCACGCTCGAGGCGTCACGGCCGGTCGGGTTGGCCATCGAGACCAAGCACCCCACTCGCTACGCCGGGTTGGTCGAGCAGAAGCTGGCGGAGCTGTTGCGTCGCTACGACCTCGCCGATCCCGCGTCCGGCCCTGCGGCAACCGTGCACGTCATGAGCTTCTCGGAGCTGGCGTTGCGCCGCATGCGTCGGCTTGCGCCGTCGCTGCCCTTGGTGATGCTCATGGAGCGGGTTCCGCTGGCCTATCGGTCGGGCCAGCTGCCGGCCGGGTTCCAGATCGCTGGACCCTCGATCGAGATTCTGCGCGCTCACCCGGCATTCGTCGGCCGGCTGCACAAGCGCGGACATCCGACCTTCGCCTGGACCGTGGACGAGCCGGACGACGTCGCGATCGCGATCGACGCCGGTGTCGACGCCATCATCACCAACCGTCCGGCCGCGGTCCTGCGGCAGCTCGGGCGCGCGAGCGTCGACGGCTGACCCGGCGAGCGCCGGTGAGTGGGGCTCTACGCTGACCGCGTGGCCCGGCAACGCACGACGCGGACATCTGACCCCGACACCGCGGGCGTGCCCGTGGTCGGCGCGCGCGAACCGTGTCCGTGCGGGTCTGGTCGGCGGTACAAGGCTTGCCATGGTCGGGCAAACGCGCGGGCGGAGCACACCCGCACGCTGCGTCCCTTCGCAGGGCTGCCCGCCGAACCCGACTGGATCGCACTGCGGGAGATCGTTCCCGCGGCCACCGCTGCGCTGACGCTGACCGGTGAGTACGCGGGTCGCCAGGCCACGCTCGCCACTGTGCTCCCGATGGCGTGGCCGGCGCTGGTGCGATCCGATGGCCAGGTCATGGTGGCCCTGCAGACGAGCACCGCCTCTGGCGACCTCAGCGCCGACGTCGCCGACGCTCTGGTGCGCGCGCTGGAGGCCGAGCCCGGCACTCCGGTGCCGCCTCGCCTGCTGCCTGCTGATGGTCCTCGCCTGAACGACCTGGTCGACCCCGACTCGACGTTGCCGGTCACCGTGCACGAGGGCTTCGACTTCTGGCTGGACGGACTCGATGCGTCCGTCGTCGATGAGGCCACCCGGGAGTCGATGCAACGCGCCAACGAGGCGGTCGTTCCCACCGCCCGGCTGGCCGGCGTCGAGGCGGCGTACTGGTGCCAGATCGGGCAGCGCTGGCACCTGCGCTGGGTGATGCCGGAGGACGAGGACGCGCTGCTCGATGCGCTCGCGCGGCTCGCCGACGCGTCAGCGCTCGAGGTCGGCGAGGGCTCGCGTTACGTCGGGTCGTTTCGCGCCTATGGCCATCTCGTTCCGGTGTGGGACCTCGCCTCTGACACGGCAGTGGAGGCGGTTGAGGAGCCGGCGGCCGCGTTCCGGCGGCGTCTCGACGACGCCTTGGGCACCACGACAGTGCTGACGGCGCAGCAGCGACGGGCTCGATCGGCCCTGGTCGGCCGACAGGTGACCCTGCGGCCCGGTGCGTGAGGAAACACGCTCGTTCTCGACGGACATACATTCGGAATTGAACCTTTGGTCAAGCCTTCGTCAAACCGGCTTTGTTCAGGTTGCCCGTCAGGTGCGCCTCGGTGATCGTGGACGCAGGCCCGGGCGTCACTGCATCCCCCGTCGGTGGCGCCCGGGCCTCCCTCTGCCCGCATCCTGCGCGGCCCAGCGCCTGGGCTGTCTCCTAGCGAGCCGGCTTCGGACCCTCTCCGGGCTGTCGGTTGACCGGGGCGTTCGGCGGCACCTGGTTCATCTGGCCGTGCCGCGATCCCGACCACAGTGCGGGGGGTGCGTCGAGCAGGTCGCTCAGCCCGTAGGCGATGGCCTCGTAGTTCACCCGCCAGCCGCGGAAGTGGGGCCACGCCTGTTCGGCGGTGCGTTCAGCGACGTACCCCCGCGACGTCGCCCGCTGCACGCCCGCCGCGAACTCCTCGTACGTCAGCCGGATCGGATCGTCCGGACTCGGGTCCGGGTCGAAGACCAGCCCCTGGACCTTGGCGATGTCGCGCAGAGCCACGAAACCCATGCGAAGACAGATCCGTGGGCGACCCTGCGGGAGCGACGGGGTCAACGCGAGCCTCAGCGCGGCTGCGTCCATCACCGCGACTTGCCCGATGAGCCAGTGCCGCCACGGCCTGGCCGAGCGGATCCACACCAGCACCGGGTAGTTCGTGTGGCTCTCTGACAAGTCCGCAGCCCAGCGCTCCCAGTCCAGGAACAGGTCGTCCAGATTCACCTCCGCCCCGATGTTGGCGTGGCGCGCCAGGATCTCGGGGCCCCAGTTCGGCTCACCGGCACGGCTCTCGAGCCTGGTGACCTCGGTCTCGCGACGGTTGTAGGCGCTGTAGACGGTGGCCAGGTAACCGATCAGCAGGCCGATGACGATCGGCCCGGTAGCCGCGGCGAGGAAATCGACGGCGGTCAGCTGGTTGCGGTCGGTGGAGGCGAACCCGAGCGTCAGCAATGACGATCCGGCCTCGCGCAGTGCAGTCGTCGGGTCCATCGCCGAGAGGCCGTACAGGATCGTGGCGTAACCGACGAGATACCCCGCGATCCAGACGAGCAACGTGACGACGATCGACAGCGGCCCGGCCCACGCCAGGATCCGGTCGCGTGTCTCGTAGTGGTTCGAGCGCCGGGCGAGCCAGCGAAACGGCACCAGCGTCAGCCAGAGCGTGCTCTCGGTCAGCTTCGAACGCAGCACGCGCGGCACCACCAGCGTCCGCAGCACGCTCGACGTGACGCCCACGACGATCGCGATGCCGACGATCACCGCCAACGTTCTCACCGCGCCGACGATAGGGGGCGATGACATGGGCCGGCCATGGCCCTGCCGCGGTCGTCGGCGTCCAAGATCAACTTCGGGTGGAGGGGTGGAGGGGCGAGGGCGTGGCCCCGGTTAGGCTCGCCGTGTGTCCTATCCGTTCGGCTTGAGCGCAGATGCGGTTGCGTATCTCGCCATCGCCGGCCTCGTGCTCGGCCTGCTCTCCGTGGTCATCGCTGCCGTCGCGTGGTCGCGAACCGCACGGCTGAAGAAGACGCTGGTGATCCTGCAGGGCGAGGACGGCCGCGAGTCGTTCGTCGACGTCGTGCGTGCCAAGACCGAGCAGGTCGACGCGTTGCGGGGCGACGTCACTGCGTATCAGCAACAGGTGACGCGACTGCGCAGCGACCTGGCCGATGCCATCCGGCACGTGGCGGTGGTGCGCTATGACGCCTTCGGCGACATGGGCGGACGCATGTCGTTCTCCGCGGCGATGCTCGACGACGCCGGTGACGGACTGGTCATCACCTCGATCAACGGGCGGACGGAGACGCGGACGTACGCCAAGGGCATCAAGGCGGCCGGCAGTGAGGCGACGTTGTCGCCGGAGGAGGAACAGGCGATCGCGTACGCGCGACGCTCGGCGTCCAGCTGAGCGGCCCTCGCTACGCTGCGCGGGTGTCCGACGCAGAAGCCGACCAGGTGCCCCGTTACGCCTACCTCGGGCCGGCAGGCACGTTCACCGAGCAAGCACTGCTGGGCCACCTCGCGGGAGCGCAGGCTGAGCTGATCTCGGAGCCGAGCGTCGAGGAGGCGCTCGACGCGGTGCGCCGCCACGAGGTCGACGGCGCGATGGTGCCGCTGGAGAACTCGATCGAGGGCTCGGTCAGTGCCACCGTGGACGCTCTCGCATTCGGCGATCCGCTGGTGATCGTCGCCGAGGCGCAGGTGCCGGTGTCGTTCGCTCTCATGGCTGCGCCGGGCACGCAGCTGTCCGACGTGCACTCGGTCACCACCCATCCCCACGCGCAGGCGCAGTGCCGCGGCTGGCTGGCGAAGAACCTGCCGGCCGCCACCGTGGTGTGGGCGTCGTCCACCGCGGGCGCAGCCGCCGGCCTCACCGGCTCCAGGCTGCCGGGGGACGCGACCACGGCCACGGCTGACGCGGCCATCGCGGCTCCGCTGGCGGCACAGGTGTACGACCTGGACGTATTGGCCTCAGGCGTGGGCGACCACCCGGACGCGGAGACCCGGTTCGTCCTGGTCTGTCGGCCGCGGCCGCCGGAGCCCGCCACCGGGGCGGACAAGACGACCCTGGCGTTGTTCATGGGGCCCGACCACCCCGGTGCCCTGCTGGAGCTGCTCACCGAGCTGGCGGTGCGCGGTATCAACTTGTCCCGCATCGAGTCGCGACCCACCGGCGGTGGGCTGGGCGACTACTACTTCTGTGTCGACGCCGAGGGTCACGTCGACGATGCCCGTGTCGGTGAGGCGCTGATCGGCCTACGTCGGGTCTGCCGCGACGTTCGGTACCTCGGCTCCTACCCTCGGCTGGACGGACAGCGCCCCCGGTTGCGCCCCGGCGTCACCGACCAGGAGTTCGCGGGCGCCCAGGCCTGGCTGGCCCGCGTCCGCGAGGGTCGCATCTAGTCCGTTCGGGTGGCTTCAGGCCGGCATCACCCCTGCCGATAGGCACCGGGTGCGGCGGCTCTCCCTGACCGGGGCGTTCGCTGTGGTGAGCGTGCTCACCATGGCGCTCCTCGGCGTGGCCCTGGTCGCCGTCTTCTCCTCCGCACTGCGGGCCCAGGCCCGCTCCGACGGCCAGCTCACCGCCCAGAGCGTGGTGGACACCGGGGTCAAGCGCCTGCTCACCACCTCAGCCGACCTGTCCGGGCGGGTGCCGCTGCGCGACGACGGCGCGGTACTGATCGGCCTGACCCGCAACCAGGGCAGCGGCGCCGAGCTCGCCTTCTTGCGCGTGTACGGCCAGAACGGGCAGATCGTCTACCACAGTGACGCCCCCAACGACTTGCTCCGGTTGCCCGACTCGGCCACCCGGACGCGGGTCGAGACCGTGCTGGACGGCGGTCGGACCGCGACGGTGGAGCAGTACGGGGGTCAGCCCGTGCTGGTGGTCTACACCCCGATCCAGAGCGGTCGGCTCGTGGAGGGCGTTGCCGAGGTCGCCATCCCCTACGCCTCCACCCAGTCGCGCCAGCAGCGGACGATCCTCACGATGGCCCTGGTGGTGTTCGGGACGTTCCTGATCGCGTGGTTGCTCATGTTCCGCACAGTGCACCGGGCGAGCCGACGCCTGCGTGACCAGGCGGTCGAGAACGAACGTCTGGCCCTGCACGATCCCTTGACCGGGCTGCCGAACCGTCGCTTGCTCACCGACCGCCTCGAGCGAGCGGTGATGTCCTCCGAACGGGCCGGCGGCGTCGTGGCGCTGATGATCCTCGACGTCGACCGGTTCAAGGAGGTGAACGACACCCTCGGCCACGACCGCGGCGACACGTTGCTCAAGCTCGTCGCCGATCGCCTGCTGACCCGCGTGCGCGAGGTGGACACGGTGGCCCGGCTCGGTGGCGACGAGTTCGCAGTGCTCGCGCCGGGGCTGCACTCGGTGCTCGACGCCGAGCGCTTGGCGCGTCGGATCCACACTGCGTTCGACCGTCCGTTCGAGGTCGACCAGCTCATGCTGCACGTCGACTCGAGCCTTGGCGTGGCCGTCATGCCGGGTCATGCCGAGAACGCTGCGGAGCTCATGCAACGTGCCGACATGGCGATGTACGGCGCCAAGCAGGCGCGGCTGGGAACGCTGTTGTTCCAGCCCGAGCACGACGGCGCGAGCGCAGACCGCCTGATGCTGCTCGGCGACCTGCGCAGTGCGATCGGCGGCGACCAGTTGCAGGTGTACTACCAGCCGACCATCGACCTGCAAAGCGACGCCGTCGTCGGGTTCGAGGCCCTGTTGCGCTGGACCCACCCCGAGCGGGGACCGATCCCGCCCGGTGAGTTCATCCCGCTCGCCGAGACCACGGGCATGATCCACGCGATCACCCGCTACGTGCTGGAAGAAGTCGTGAGCCAGATGGCCGAGTGGGACCACCGGCGCACCCCGTTCGCCGGACTCCCCGTGGCGGTGAATCTGTCAGCCCGCAACCTCGTGGAGCCGACGCTGGCGGAGTTCATCGAGGACCTGTTGGGCAGCTTCGACCTGCCGGCCGACCGGCTGATCCTCGAGGTCACCGAGACCGCATTGATCGAGGACCCGATGCGGACCCGACGCATGCTCGAGGAGCTGTCCAACCTCGGTGTGACGCTGGCCGTGGACGACTTCGGCACGGGCTACACCTCGATGGCCCAGCTGGAGCAGATGCCGCTGAACACCCTGAAGATCGACCGGTCGTTCGTCATCCGCCTGATGCGCGACGACGGCGGCACGACGTTGGTGCGCGCGATCGTCGAGCTGGCCCACGAGTTCGGCCTGTCGGTGGTCGCCGAGGGCGTCGAGGACCAGGAGCTCACCGAGCACCTCAAGGCCCTGGGCTGCGACCAGGCACAGGGATTCTTGTGGTCACGGCCGCTGCCCCCCGCGGAGCTGCTCGAGGTCGTGGTGCGCCTTGCCGCTGCCCAAAAGGACAAGGAACGGACCCCGGTACCCTCGGGGACGTGATCGACCTTCGTCAGCTGCGCGAGGATCCTGAGGCCTTTCGGGACTCCCAACGGGCCCGCGGTGAGGACCCCGAGCTGGTCGATGCCCTCTTGGCCGCCGATGCCGCGCGCCGCGCTGCGGTGTCGGACTACGACAACCAGCGGGCCGAGCAGAAGTCGCTGAGCAAGCAGGTGTCGCAAGCCGACGACGACTCGCGTCCCGCGCTCCTGGAGCGGGCCAAGAAGCTCGCGGCCGCCGTCAAGGACGCCGATGTGGCTGCGGCTGCGGCTCAGGAGCGACTGAATGCCCTCGCGCATGAGCTGTCCAACCTCGTTCAGCCAGGCGTACCGGTGGGGGGCGAGGACGACTACGTCGTGCTCGAGGAGGTCGGGACCCCCCGCGACTTCGCGGCCGAAGGTTTCGAACCGCGCGACCACGTCGATCTCGGGCGCTTGCTCGGGGCGATCGACATCGAGCGGGCCACGAAGGTGTCCGGCGCGAGGTTCTACTACCTCACCGGGGTAGGCGCATTGCTGGAGCTGGCGTTGCTGAACCTGGCGATCGCACGCGCGGTGGCTGCCGGCTTCGTCCCGATGATCCCGCCGGTGCTGGTCAAGCCGGAGGCCATGGAGGGCACCGGCTTCCTCGGTCAGGCGGCCGAGAACGTGTACCGCCTCGAGGCCGACGACATGTACCTGGTCGGCACTGCCGAAGTGCCACTGGCCGGGTACCACATGGACGAGATCCTCGAGGCCGCGACCTTGCCGAAGCGCTACGTCGGGTTCTCCGCCTGCTTCCGTCGCGAGGCCGGCTCCTACGGCAAGGACACGCGAGGCATCATCCGCGTCCATCAGTTCGACAAGGTCGAGATGTTCGTCTACACCGATCCGGACGACGCGTCCGCAGAGCATCAGCGGCTGCTCGCGTGGGAGAAGGAGTTCCTCGCGCTGCTCGACCTGCCGTTCCGCGTCATCGACACCGCTGCTGGTGACCTCGGCTTGAGTGCAGCGCGCAAGTTCGACTGCGAGGCATGGATCCCCACCCAGGGTCGCTACCGCGAGCTCACGTCGACGTCGAACTGCACGCAGTTCCAGGCGCGCCGGCTCAACACCCGGCTGCGCGACGCCGACGGCGTCCGTCCGCTCGCGACGCTGAACGGCACGCTGGTCGCGATCCCGCGAACCATCGTCGCGATCCTGGAGAACCACCAGCAGCCCGACGGATCCGTCGTGTTGCCACAGGCGCTGCAGCCGTATCTGGGCACCGACGTCCTCCGTCCGGCGTGACTCTCTTGGACGACCGCGTTGCGCAGAGTCGGTCAGGACTCGCGTGAGCACTGATCGCGTCCCCGCTTGATCCGGGCGCGATCCGGCTCGTCGCCACCGACCTCGACGGCACCATCGTGCGGCCCGACGGCACGATCAGTGAGCGAACGGTGCGTGCCCTGGCCGACGTCGAGCAGTCCGGTCGTCGGCTCGTGCTCGTGACCGGCCGCCCGGTGCGGTGGATGGGCCCGATCGTCGAGGCCACCGGACACCGGGGCGTTGCGATCTGTGCCAACGGTGCAGTGGTCTACGACCTGCACGCCGAGAAGCTGCGGGAGTGGTTCCCGTTGGTTCCCGACCTGACCGTCGAAGTCGTCGCGCGGCTGCGGGCGGTGATGCCCGAGGCCGGGTTCGCCGTGGAGTACCTCAAGGGGTTCGGGCACGACCACAACTACCACCCACGCTGGGACGTTGGGGACCCGATCGTTGCGCCGATCGAGGAGTTGATCGACCGGCCGGTGACCAAGCTGCTCGTGCGCCACGACACCATGCCCAGCGACGAGATGCTGTCGCTGGCGCGCGCTGCGCTGACCGACCTTGCCGAACCCACGCATTCCAGCAACGACGGCCTGCTCGAGGTGTGTGCGCCAGGAGTGAGCAAGGCAACCACATTGGCGCGCCTCGCCTGCGAATGGGGAATCGAATCCACACAGGTGCTCGCGTTCGGCGACATGCCAAACGATGTGCCGATGTTGCAGTGGGCCGGGTGGGGCTTCGCGATGGCGGGAGCGCATCCGGAGGCCGTGGCAGCGGCGCCTCACGTTGCAGCGTCGGTTTCCGAGGACGGGGTGGCCCAGGTCATCGAGGCGCTGTTGCGGGGCTGACTCCCGCACCTGGCTGCTGGCATCGCGGCGCTGGCTCAGGGCCTGCGCAGCTCAGAGGTAGGGACCGCCGGAGTCCGGCGCCGCCGTGGGGACCTGCATCGGGTTGCCGTCCGGGCCGATGGCGAGGCTGCCCGGCGGGAGCGCTCGGCGGCGCATCTCCTCCAACTGGGCGCGCGCGGCCATCTGCTGGGCGAACAGCGCCGTCTGGATCCCGTGGAACAGCCCCTCGAGCCACCCGACGAGCTGGGCCTGGGCGATGCGCAGCTCGGCTTCGGAGGGCACGATGCCCTCGTCGAACGGCAGGCTCAGCCGCTCCAGCTCGGCCACGAGCTCGGGGGCCAGTCCCGACTCGAGCTCCTTGATCGAGCGCCGGTGGATCTCGCTGAGCCGGGCGCGTCCGGCCTCGTCCAGCGGCGCGGCCCGCACCTCGTCCAGCAGCTGCTTGATCATCGTGCCGATCCGCATGACCTTGTCCGGCTGCTCGACCAGCTCGGTGAGCTGGACGGCCTCGTCGGTCGGCGCCTCGTGCGGCGCCACCGGCGCGCCGTCGGGTCCCACGATCAGGCGGCGGGCCTCCATGGGCTCGGGCACCTCAGGCGACTGCGTCATGACCCCATCCTTCCGCACAATTCGCTGGACGCCCCCGCCGGTGTCGGTGAGGGTGGGGGATCGTGCTCGACCGTCCTGCTCTCCCAGCCGGCTACCGCGCTCGACCGGCGCGGTTGGACGACGCGGAGCAGGTGCGCGAGCTCATGGCCGCGCTGGGTCGAGCCAGCATCGGCACCGACGACACCACGCTGGACGAGGTCATGTCGTACCTGGCCGGACCGCGTACCGACCTGGAGCTGGACGGGCTCCTGGTTCTCGACGAGCAGGACCAGACGGTGGCCTGGGGGTCGGCGTTCGACAACCACGACGAGCGCGGCAACGTGGACGTCTACGTGCATCCCGATGTCTCAGACGACGAGTTCGAACCGATCGCACGGCGGCTGGTGGACCACGGCGTGCGTCGCCTCGTGACGCTCGGTGTCGCTCGGGACCGCGACGTCGTCGAGATCGACGCCGGGGCCTACCGCGGCGAACGCCTGCAGCGGATCTACGCCGAGGCCGGCTTTCGCCACGTACGGGTCTACCTGCGGATGAACATCGACCTCGACAGGTTGTCTCACGACGACCCGACGCCACCGGCTGGTGTGACGATTCGTCACCTCGATCCGACAACGGACGACGACCTGCGACTGGCGCAGGAGATGCGTGACGACGTGATGAAAGGCGAGTTCGGGCATCTGCCCATGACGCTCGAGCAGTTCCGCGACAGCTGGTTCAGCGCCGCCGGCTTCGACCCCACGGCGTGGTGGGTCGCCGAGTCCGACACCGAGCCGCTGGGCATGCTGCTGGCCAACGACAGTCGACGTGACGACGACGCCGGCTACGTGCGCACGCTCGGGGTCAAGGAGTCGGCTCGCGGGCGCGGCATCGCGCGCGCGCTCCTGCTGACGTCGTTCGCGGAGTATGCGCGGCGCGGGCGAGCGCACGTCATGTTGGTCGTGGACTCGCAGAACGAGGCCGGGGCGACGAAGTTGTACGAGTCGGTCGGCATGCGACCGGTGGTCACCTACGACTCGTGGCTGTTGACGCTGGCGCTCAAGGGCGACGATGCGACCTTGTCGAGGAACGCGTCGACCAGCGCGTGAGTCCGCAGCCGCGCTGCCGGCGCGAGTGCGTCGGTTGCTGCGTACACCTCCTCGAGTGAGACACCAGCACGGTCGGCCTGGTCGCGTGAGCCGTCGCCCCACCGGCGCACGATCTGCGGTGTCACCTCTGGATGGAACTGCCAGCCGAGCATCCGTCCGATCCGGAACGCCTGTGGTCCCGGCGTCGGTGCTGGCCAGGACCTCCGCACCCGGCGGTGGGGTGAACCGGTCGATGTGGAACTCGAACCACGGGCCGACGGGGGCAAGGTCCGGGTCGCTCGTCGTCAGGTCGAACCAGCCGATCTCGGTGCGATCGGCCAGCTCCACGCGGCCGCCGAGTGCGTGGGAGAGCAACTGCCCGCCGTAACAGATGCCCAGCACCGCAAGATCACGGACCGCGGCCTCACGCACCAGCCCCGACTCCCGTTCGACGAGGTCGGCCTTGTGCTCCCAGTACGTCGACCAGTCGGAGCCGAGCAGCAACACCAGGTCGTAGCCGTCCAGGTTGTCCGGGAGGGCGCCGGCTTCATCGCGGTAAGCGATCACGAGTTCGTAGCCGCGCTCCACCAGACGCTCACCCACGTAGCCGGAGTCGTCGTCGCCGATGTTGGCGATCACCAGTGCGCGCATGGACACCAGGGTAGACGTCGGCTACGTCGCGGTCTCTGCTTCGCCACGCGTCGCAGAGCGATGCGCGAGCAGTGCGTCGGTCTCGGCCAGGGCCGGACGAGCCCCTAGGCGATCGAAGATGTCCTGTGCGCGCCCGAGGACTCGGGATCGCTTCGTCAGTTCGACGCGAGCGCAACGAGGCAGCGGCCCTGCCCGAGCAGGGCAAACCCCTCCTCCGGCACGAGAGCCGAATTCGGCCCACCCGGCCGCTGCCTGGGCGTAGCCGGCCGACGCCGCGGGAAGATCTTGGCGAGCTTCATCGAGCGCAGCCTGCGCAGCAACGAGCGCCCGCTCGGCACTGGGATAGCGGGGTACTACGGCGTCCGTGAGCTGAGCGGCGAGCCGGGGCTCGCCGACTGCCAGCGCCGTCCGCACCAGCGTGGGGAGCCAGGTGACGAAGTTGGCGCTGTCGCCAGTCGTCGGCACGTTCGACGACCTCGCGCAACAAGGCCGCAGCCGTGGCCGCCTGCCCGAGGGCGGCTCGAGCCAGCGCAACAGACCCGAGGCCCACCACGACGTCTTCGGGATCGCCGGTGATCCGCGAGGTCGACTCGATCCAGTCCAAGAGCTGAGCCGCGTCAGCCGCTCGGCCTTGCGTCACCAGAATCCACTACTTGAATCGGGCGCACGCCTATCAGGTCTGAAGACAGAACCGCTGGCTTCCAGGCGCGGTGCAAGTTCTGCTGCCACCAGGAGAGCCTCGCTGGCCCGGCCGACCTCGTTGAGCAGGTCGACCGTCATGGCTATCGAGCGCTTCGGACATCTCGGCCAATCCTCGCGCCCGTGGCGAAGTGCGATACCGGCTTCGGCGACCTCGAGCGAGGCACGAGACCCGTGGAACTTCCAGACCGCCAGAGCCAGGTTGTTGTGGAGCACCGCGACTTCACGTCCCTGGCCCGCATCGGTGGCCCACACGATCGCTTCCTGGAGGTCGTCGAGTCCTTCTGCGTCCCCGAGGCTCGCCCGTGCGCCACCCCGGTAACCGAGCGCCCGAGCCGGCTGGTCGTGCCCGAGGTCGAACGGCCAGGTCGAGCGCCAGGTTCGCGTAGCTGATGGCCGACTCGTTCCTGGCCTGCAGCGTGTCGCGTCGAGCGATCTCACTGTAGGCGTCGATGATCGCTGGGCCCGGCGGCAGCGGCTCGAGCAGCTCCACCGCTCTCGCCGGGAGGCTCTGCCCATCGACTGTCGCCTAGCCGGTGCATCACGTGTGAGAGGAGGACCAGGCAGCGGGCTTGCGCCAGCACATCGGCGCGTGCCCGATACGCCTCCTCCGCCTGCTCCAAGGTTCGCTGCGCCTCAGCGAGACGGCCGGCGTGCAGCGCAGCCTCACCGAACTTGGCGAGTGCACTAGGACGCGCCGGGTCTGCGGGTGCAGTGAGGTCCAACGCTCGCTGAAAGTTCGAGAGCGCGGCGGTGGTGTCAAGGCCGAGGGCACGCTCGCCGGCGAGGGTCAAGAAGCGCAGGGCGGAGGCCTGGAGCGTCGCCACCTGGTCGAGCTCACCGGCGGCTTGGGTCAGATCCACCGCGGTGGCGTAGTGGTAGGCGAGGACATCGGCGGAGTCCTCCGCTCGTCCACCTGAGTGCGACTCGATCCACGCCGCCGCTGCCACGTGGCGAGCCGCTCGAACCGCGCGCGGAAGTTGACCGTAGGCGACATCGCGGGCGACCACGTGCCAGAAGGCGAGCTCCGCCTGGCCCTCCATGCTGGAGTGACGCACCGGTCTGACGAGCTCCTTGCGGGTCAGTTCCCGCATGGCCTCGGCCACGTCGTCCTCCGGCACGTCCCCCATCGCCGCGACGGCGCCGACCCAGAAGGACTTTCCGACCACGGCTGCGTCCGCCAGCATGGCCTTGCGTGCGGGCGACAACGTGTCGATCCGCGCCGCGATCAGCGCCTGCACGGAGTCGGGGAAGGGGATGTCGGCTCCTTCGACGAGCTGCCAAGTGGCGCCGTTGCGAGTCAACAGGTTCTTGTCCTTGAGCAGCCGCACGTATTCCTCGGCGTAGAGCGGGTTGCCGCCTGCCCGTTCCAGCAGCGGCGCCTGCAGATCGGCCGGTATGACTGCGCTGTCCAGCAGGGCCGACACGAGGCGTGCGGTCTCCTGCTCCGACAGTGGACCCAGGTTGATGGGTGTGGAGTTGCGTAGGCCGCGCGCGTAGTCGGGGTGCTTCTCGAACAGCTCTGGACGCGCTTGTCCCGATGATCAGCAGGGGCACGCCTCCGGCCCGGTCGGCCAGATGCTCGATGAAGTCCAGCATCGCGGGGTCGGCCCAATGCAGGTCCTCGAACACGAGCACTGTGGGGTCGGCTTCAGCGATGTGCTCCAGGAACCGCCGCCACGCCGTGTAGAGCTCCTCTCGCTCGGCTGTCGACGTCGCTTCGATTCCGAGCAGCGGCAGCAGCCGTTGCCGAAACCAGGCACGCTCCCCGTCCTCGGGGAGCACGGCGTCGAGCTTCGCGGAGGCAACCTCTGGTGAGTCCGACTCGAGAATCCCAGCGTGTGCCTTGAGGATCTCGCCCAACGCCCAGAAGGTGATTCCTTCTCCGTACGGCGGACAGCTGCCTTGTCGCCACGTGATGAGCTGCGGCAGTCGGTCGATGTGTCGAAAGAACTCCGCCACCAACCTGCTCTTACCGAGTCCGGGTTCGCCGACGACGGTCACGAGCTGGGGGGCAGCCGACGCGACCGTCTTGTCGAACAACCCCTTCAGCAGGGCCAGGTCCACCTCCCGGCCGACGAACGGTGTGTCGTGGCTGCGGGTCACATCCGCGCCGAAGCGCGCGAGTGGCGACTTTGCGTGAAACACCGCGACGGGCACTGACTTGCCCTTCAAGGTCGCGGTCGGCAGCTCGGCGTAGTCGAACACCGACTTGGTGATCTCGAATGTGCTCGGCCCGACGGCAACGCCCATGTCAGGTGCGACCGTCTGGATACGAGACGCGGTGTTGATCGCGTCACCGGTGATGAACCCGTCACCCGAGCCGGGTACAACTCCCAGCCGCACCAACGTCTCGCCGGTGTTGACGCCGATCCGCAGGCGAAGCGGCGCGTCGTTCACCGACGTCATGCTTTCGGCGTCCTCGACGATGCGCAGTGCCGCACGCACAGCGCGCTCCGGATCGTCCTCGTGCGCGGCTGGAACGCCGAAGATGCCGACGACGGCATCGCCGATGAACTTCTCGACGATTCCGCCGTGGGTCTCGATCCGCGCCTGTGCCATGGCGAAATACGCGGCGAGCATTGCGTCGACGTCTTCGGGGTCGACGGACTCAGAGGTCGAGGTGAAGTCGACAAGGTCGCAGAACAGGGCCGTGACCACCTTCCGCTCTTCGCGGACCGATGCCGACTTGCCCGTCAGCGGCGTCGCGCATCGACCACAGAAGACGAAGCCCTCAGGGTTCTGGGTACCGCACGCCGGGCAGGCGATCACCCGCGGAGACTATGAGGTCGGGTCCCCGTTGTCAGTGGCTCCCGGGACGGCCAAGAGGATCTTGCCGATGTGTTTGCCATCTGCCATGGCTTCGTGGGCTCGCGCCGCCGCGTCGAACGGGAGCACCTGGTCGACCACGGGACGTACCGTGCCCTGCTCGATCAACGGCCACACGTGCTCGCGGACGGCGGCCACGATGGCGGCCTTCTCCCGGGGTGGGCGGGCGCGCAGCGTGGTGGCCACCACCGCCGCGCGCTTTGCCATCAAGGCGCCGAGGTCGAGCTCTCCTCGGACTCCTCCCTGCATCCCGATCACCACCAGTCGTCCCTCGCTGGCGAGCGCGCGGACGTTCTTGTCGAGGTAGGCGGCGCCGATCACATCGAGCACGACGTCTGCACCGTGACCGTCGGTGAGCCGGGCGACCTCCTCGACGAAGTCGGTGTCGCGGTAGTTGATGGCGTGGTCGGCACCGAGAGCCAGACACGCGTCACCCTTGCGGTCGGAGCCGACCGTCACCAGGACCCGAGCTCCCACCGCGTGCGCCAGCTGACTGGCCATGGTCCCGATCCCGGAGCCACCTCCGTGCACGAGCAACGTCTCCTCGGGGCGCAGGCCCGCCACCATGAACACGTTCGACCAGACGGTGCAGGTCGCCTCCGGAAGGGCGGCCGCAGCGACGAGGTCGATACCGCGCGGCAACGGGAGCACCTGAGCCGCAGGCACGGCGACTCGTTGCGCGTAGCCACCGCCGGTGAGCAGCGCCACGACCTCGTCGCCGAGCGACCAGCCGGTCACGTCGGCGCCCACGCCGGCGATGAGTCCCGACACCTCCAGGCCCGGATAGGGAGAGGTCCCCGGCGGCGGGTCGTAGTGGCCCTGGCGCTGCAGCAGGTCGGCCCGGTTGAGGCCGATGCCGGCGACGTCGATCAGCACCTCGTCGGGTCCGGCCTGTGGCTCGGGCACCTCCGACAGCACGAGGGCATCGGGGCCACCGGGGGTGGGGATGCGGTAGGCGAGCACCAGCCGACCCTAGGCGGCAGCGCCGCCCACCCGACCGGGCGCTCGACGTGGTGTCGAACTTGACGCTACTGTCAAGTTCGTGCCGACCCTGGCCAGCCGTCTCGACGCCACCGATCCGCAGGTGCGGGCCCGCCGTGCCGCGATGCTGGCGGCCCTCGAGGAGGTTCGTGACGCGCAGGCCACGGTGGTGGCCGGTGGAGGGCCGGCCAAGGTCGAGCGTCACCGCGCCCGCGGCAAGCAGTTGGTGCGCGAGCGCATCGACGCGCTGGTCGACCAGGACAGCGCCTTCCTCGAGCTGTCGCCGCTGGCCGGCTGGGGCACCGACGACCCACTCGGTGGCGGGGTGGTCACCGGCATCGGTGTGATCGAGGGCGTCGAGTGCGTGATCGGTGGCAACGACGCCACCGTCAAGGGCGGGGCGCAGTCGCCCACCAGCGTCGCGAAGATGCTGCGGGCCATGACCATCTCCGGTGAGAACCGGCTCCCGCTGGTCAACCTGACCGAGTCGGCCGGTGCTGATCTCACCCGCCAGGCCGACGTCTTCGTGCCCGGCGGGGAGGTGTTCAAGAACCTCGCGCAGCTGTCGCGCGCCGGCGTCCCCACGATCACCGCCGTGTTCGGACCGTCGACGGCAGGGGGCGCCTATCTGCCCGGCCTTTCCGACCACACCGTGCTGCAGCGGGACGCCGCGAGGGTGTACCTGGGTGGGCCGCCGCTGGTGAAGATGGCGATCGATGAGGACGCCGACGACGAGGAGCTCGGGGGAGCTCAGATGCATGCCACGGTGTCGGGTCTGGCCGACTACCTGGCGCAGGACGAGCCCGATGCGTTGCGGCTGGTCCGTCAGATCGTGCGCAGCCTGCGCTGGCGCAAGCACGGTCCTGGGGTCGGTCAGCTCCCGCGACCACCCAGGTACGACGGCGACGAGCTGCTCGGCGTCGTACCGGAAGACCTCCGGGTCCCGTTCGACATGCGCGAGGTGCTGGCCCGCCTCGTCGACGACAGTGAGTTCGACGAGTTCAAGCCTGCTTACGGCAGTGAGCTCGTGTGCGGTTGGGCGCACGTGGACGGCTTCGCCGTGGGCATCCTCGCGAACAACGGGATCCTCTTCAGCGAGGAGGCGCGCAAGGGAGCGCAGTTCATCCAGCTCGCCAATCGCTTCGACACCCCGTTGCTGTTCCTGCAGAACATCACCGGGTTCATGGTGGGCACGAAGTACGAGCAGGCGGGGATCATCAAGGACGGCGCGAAGCTCATCAACGCTGTTGCCAACTCCGAGGTGCCGCACATCACGCTGATGATCGGCGCGTCCTACGGCGCTGGGAACTACGGCATGTCCGGGCGGGCCTACGACCCACGTTTCGTGTTCTCGTGGCCGTCACACCGCATCGCCGTCATGGGGCCCAAGCAGCTGGCCGGTGTGCTGAGCATCGTCAACCGGCAGAAGGCCGAGCAGTCCGGCCAGCCGTTCGACGAGGCCGCCGATGCCGCCCTGCGGCGCAGCGTCGAGGCGAACGTGGACGCCCAATCCACTGCGCTGTTCGCCACTGGACGTCTCTGGGACGACGGCATCATCGACCCGCGCGATACCCGGACCGTCGTCTCGATCGCGCTGTCGGCGGTGCACAGCGCCGCCGTGAGCGGCACCAGTGAGTTCGGCGTGTGGCGGCACTGATGGACAACAACGAAGTAGTCGCACTGCGCCGAGTTCTGGTCGCCAACCGTGGTGAGATCGCGCGTCGCATCATCCGCACGCTGCATGAGATGGGCCTGGATGCCGTCGCGGTCTTCAGTGGCGTCGACGCGATGTCTGCGCACGTCGCCGAGGCCGATGTGGCGGTCGAGCTGCCCGGCGTCACGGTCGCGGACACCTATCTGAACCAGGATGCGCTGCTCGAAGCCGCCCGTCGCGCCGGCGCCGACGCTGTCCATCCGGGTTACGGGTTCCTCGCCGAGAGCGCTGCGTTCGCGCGGGCCGTGGTGGAGGCCGGGTTCACCTGGATCGGCCCGCACCCGGACACGGTCGCGGTGATGGGCGACAAGGTGGCGGCCAAGAACCTGGTCAGCCGGGCCGGAGTCCCCGTGCTCGCCAGTGCAGTCGTCGATGCGAATCGCCCCGATGGCTGGTCGCAGGCAGCCGACGAGGTGGGGTACCCACTCCTCGTCAAGGCCGCAGCAGGCGGGGGCGGTCGCGGGATGCGTCTGGTCGCCGAGCCGGAGTCGCTGGACACGGCGATCGAGTCGGCCCAGCGCGAGGCCGGGTCGGCGTTCGGTGACGCCCGGGTGTTCCTCGAGCGTTTCGTACCCGCTGCGCGACACATCGAGGTGCAGGTGCTGGGTGACCAGCATGGTCGGCGGATCCACCTGTACGAACGTGACTGTTCGGTGCAGCGTCGCCATCAGAAGCTGATCGAGGAGGCGCCGGCCACGGGACTGACCGCACAGCTGCGCAGTCGTCTGTTCGAGGCAGCGCTTGTCGTGGCCGCGGCGGTCGACTACGTGAGTCTGGGAACCGTCGAGTTCCTCGTGGATGGTCAAGATGAGGATGCGGCCCTCTACTTCCTGGAGATGAACACGCGGCTGCAGGTCGAGCACACCGTGACCGAGGAGGTGACCGGCCTGGACCTCGTCCGACTCCAGCTCGAGGTCGCCATGGACCGACCGCTGGCCCTGTCGCAGGGCGACGTCATCGTGCGCGGCCACGCGATCGAGGCGCGCATCTACGCCGAGGACCCGGCGGCCGACTACCTGCCGCAGACCGGCAGGCTGCACGCGTTCGAGATCGCTGCAGCGCCGGGCCAACGGGTCGACTCAGGCGTCGTCAGCGGCGACGTCGTCTCCCACGAGTACGACGCCTTGCTCGCCAAGGTGGTGGCGCATGGGGCCAACCGCCCTGAGGCGGTCGCGCGGTTGTCACGCGCACTGCGCCGCGCCACGATTCACGGTCTCGTCACCAACCGCGCATTGCTCACCGCCGTGGTCGACGACCGTCAGTTCCGCCACGAGGGTGCGACCACCGCGTTCCTGGACGAACGCGTTGACCTGGCCTCGGACACGCCCGACCTGGACACGGTCGTGCTGCACGCGGTGGCCGCATCTGTCGCAGGTCAGCTGCACCGGCGGCAACGTGCCCGGGTCCAGGCCAACGTCCCCAGCGGCTGGCGCAACCTGCCCGCCGGGGGGCAGGTCACGACGTTGAGCCTTGCCGATCATCAGGTAGGCGTCGGTTACCGCATGCGCATGACCGGTACCCAGCAGTGGATCAGCGCACGTGTCGCCGGGGTCCGTGCCCAGCCGGTCGACGTCGAGGCGAGGATCTGGTCTGCGGGCATGCGCTCATCCGCCCCCGATGTCGTCAACGTCGACGTCGATCTCGAGGTCGACGGCCTTCGTCGTAGCGTCGTGGTCCGCGGCTACCCGGACTCGACCTGGTGGACCGATGCGAGCGACGCACAGCTTCGGTTCCTCGAGCAGGCACGATTCCCTGACCCGGCGCAGGCGTCCGCGGGTCAAGGTCCCACCGCCCCGGTGCCGGGCACCGTGACGCAAGTGTCGGTGGCGGCCGGTGACGCAGTGGTGGCCGGCCAGACCCTCGTGGTCCTAGAGGCCATGAAGATGGAGCACCACGTCGTCGCGCAGACTGAGGGTGTGGTGCGCGAGGTACGTGTCGTGGTCGGGGGCAGTGTCGACGCCCATGAGCTGCTCGTCGTGCTCGACGCCGTGCCGGAGGGCTCATGAGCCAGGTGCTGCGCATCGCCAACGTGAGTGGCTTCTACGGCGACCGGATATCGGCGGCCGCCGAGATGGTGCAAGGCGGTCCGATCGACGTCCTGACCGGCGACTGGTTGGCCGAGCTGACCATGTTGATCCTGGCCCGCAGCCGCATGAAGCACGGGCCGGGTAGCGGCTATGCGCGCACGTTCGTGACGCAGATGGAACAGGTCCTAGCCCCCGTTCTCGAGCGCGACATCAAGGTCGTGTCCAACGCGGGAGGCCTGGACCCGAACGGCCTGGCCGATGCCCTACGTGATCTCGCCGAGCGGCTCGGCCTGAGTCCGGTGATCGCGGTCGTCACGGGCGACGACCTTGTCCCGCGCATCGACGAGCTGCGCGCGGCGGGGGAGCCGTTCACCAACCTGGACACCGGTGAGACGTTCAGTGAGCTCGGCGTGCCGGCCTTGACCGCCAACGCCTACTTGGGCGGGTTCGGGATCAAAGCGGCGTTGGACGCCGGCGCCGACATCGTGGTCACCGGGCGCGTGACAGACGCGGCGCTGGTGGTCGGCCCGGCCGCCTGGCGGTTCGGTTGGTCGCCGGACCACCTCGACGCGCTGGCTGGCGCGATCGTGGCGGGACACGTCATCGAGTGCGGCACGCAGGCGACCGGTGGCAACTACGCGTTCTTCCAGGAGGTTCCGGGCATCGCGCGGCTCGGATTCCCGATCGCCGAGATCGCGCCCGACGGCAGCAGCGTCATCACCAAGCATGCGGGGCCGCGGGGGTTGGGCGGTGAGGTCACCTGCGGCACGGTGACAGCGCAACTGCTCTACGAGATCGAATCTGTCGCCTACCCGAACCCGGACGCCACGGCCGACTTCGGCTCGATTCGCCTGCGGGCCGACGGCGACGACCGGGTGGCGATCGAGGGGGTGCGCGGGCTGGCACCCCCGGACCGGTTGAAGGTGGCCCTGAACTACCTCGGTGGGTTCCGCAACGCGGTGACCTTCGTCCTCACCGGACTTGACGTGGAGGCCAAGGCGGACCTGGTGACGGAGCAGCTGTTCGCGGCCATCCCCGGGGGCCGCGACGTCTTCGACGCCGTCGACGTCCAGCTCCTGCGCCACCACGCTGACGCCGGCGAGCCGCAGGACCTGTGGCAGGCCCAGTCCGACCTGCGGATCACGGTTCGCAGCCGCGACCCGAACCTCGTGGGCAAGGCGTTCACGGCGCCGGCGATCGAGCTGACCTTGGCCAGCGTGCCCGGGCTGTTCGCCACCGGCCAACCCGCGCCGGGCAGTCCCTTCGGGGTCTACTGGCCCACCTCCGTCGGTGCCGCGCTCGCCCAGGTGGTGTGCGTCGACGGCGACCAGGTGGCGCAAGTTCCCGGCGTCTCACCGGCCGCGATGCCGTGGCAACCGCCGATGCCCGGTCTGAGCTCGCGCCAACCGGAGCCGGCGCCGGACGTGGACCCGGGCCGCGAACAGGACACCGTGCACCTGCCCTGGGGACGCCTGGTCGGTGCCCGTTCCGGGGACAAGGGTGGCAACGCCAACATCGGCGTCTGGGTGCGCGACGGCTTGCCCGACGTCGACGCCGCCTTCGAGTGGCTGAGCGCAACGCTCACGCCGTGGGAGCTGCAGCGGCTGCTGCCCGAGTGCGCGGGTCTGGTCGTGGACCGATACGAGCTCCCCAACCTGCGCGCCGTCAACTTCGTCGTGCGCGGCCTGCTGGGCCGCGGCGTGGCCGAGAACGTGTTCCTCGATCCGCAGGGCAAGGGACTGGGCGAGTACTTGCGCGCGAGGTGGGTCCATGCCCCGCGGTTCCTGCTCAACGAGGCGACGCCATGACCACGCGCATGGTGCCCTTGACCCCGCGCGGGCACCGCACGAAGGAGGCCGTGCTCGTCGCTGCGCGAGAGGTGTTCGAGTCGCGTGGCTTCGCCGACGCCACCATGTCGGACATCGCGGATGCTGCGCGCGTCTCACACGGCACCGTGTACACGTACTTCGAGAACAAGGACGCCGTGCTCGCCGCTGTCGTCGACGCATTGGCGGGAGATGTCGTCGCCGAGCTGACGATGACGCCAGGCGACCCGGAGGATCTCGTCGAACGTCTCGAGGTGGCCAACCAGAAGTACCTCGTGGCGTTCGAGCGCCACGCCCGGCTCATGGCCGTCGTGGAGCATGCAGCGACTACCGACCCGCGGTACCGGAAGATCCTCGATGAGCTGCGGGCGTCGTTCGTCGAACGTGCGGTGCGCAGCCTGCGTCGGCTGCAGCGCCAGGGCGAGGCCGATCGCGGGCTCGATCCGGTGATTGCCGGAGAAGCACTGTGCGGCATGGTGGAGAGCTACGCCCGACGTCAGACCCGAGCCGGTCGGGGCGTCACCGACGCGACGACCGTGGCCACCCTCAACCGACTCTGGGTGCAGGCGATCGGCCTGTCCCGTCCGGCGGCGGCCTCGGTCTCGTACGTGAGGGAGGAGGTGAGCCGATGAGGTTCACCGCGCAGCACGAGGCGTTACGTGCCCTCGTGCGTGACGTCGTCGACCGCGAGATCAATCCCCACATCGATGAGTGGGAGCAAGCGGGCGCGTTCCCCGCCCACGAGCTGTTCCCCAAGCTCGGCGCGCTTGGTCTGCTCGGGTTGGAGTACGACGAGGAGTACGGCGGGATGGGGGTCGACCACAGCTACACCGTCGTGCTCGGCGAAGAACTGGGTCGATGCGAGGCGGCGGGCGTTCCCATGGCGATCGCGGTGCAGGCCTGCATGGCGACTCCCAGCCTCCACCGCTTCGGGTCCCCTGAGCTGAAGCAGCGCTTCTTGGCCCCGGCGATCCGCGGTGAGGTCGTCGCCGCCGTCGCCGTCACCGAACCGGACGCCGGCAGCGACGTCGCGGGGATCCGTGCCGCTGGGAAGCGCGAGGGCGACGACTGGGTCATCAACGGGACGAAGCTGTACATCACCAACGGCGCGCAGGCGGACTGGGTCTGCGTACTCGTGCGCACTTCCGACGAGGGCGGCCACCAGGGCATGTCGCAGGTAGTGGTGCCGACGCAGACGCCCGGGTTCAGCGTCGGTCGGACCCTGGACAAGCTGGGGAACCGCAGCAGCGACACCGCGGAGCTCGTGTTCGAAGACGTGGTCGTGCCCGTGACGAACACGATCGGCGAAGTCGGGCAGGGGTTCCAGCAACAGATGATGCAGTTCCAGGACGAGCGCCTGATCGGCTGCTACATCGCCGTCGTGGGCATGGAACGCGCCCTGCACCGCACCATCGCCTTCTTGCGTGAGCGCGACGCGTTCGGCAAACCGCTGCTGGCCAACCAGGCGGTGCAGTACCGACTCGCGGAGCTGCTTGCGGAGGTCGATCTGCTGCGGCACTACAACTACGCCGCGGCACAGGCGGTCGTCGACGGCGTCGACCCCACCCGTTTTGCCACAGTCGCCAAGCTGAAGACGGGCCGGCTGGTGCGCGAGGTCGCCGACACCTGCCTGCAGTTCCATGGCGGTATGGGGTACATGAGCGACCACTGGGTGTCGCGCTACTTCCGCGACTCGCGCCTGCTGTCCATCGGTGGTGGCGCCGACGAGGTCATGTTGCGGATCCTGACGATGCTGGAGGGGATGGGACGCCGATGACAGAGACCGTGCACCTCGAGGTCGTCGGATCAGTCGCCCGGATCACCCTCGACCGACCACAGGTGCGCAATGCCCTGGACGCGGCCAGCCTTGCGTCGCTGCGGCAGGCACTCTCGCGCGCGGCTGACGACCCGGGCGTGCGTGCGGTGGTGCTGACGGGAAGCGGCACGGTCTTCTGCTCGGGGGCTGATCTCACGCAAGGCACCGCGGCCGACGACGCCTTCTCCGCCGGTCCGGCTGCTCTGGCCGAGGTACTCGAGCAGATGATCTCGTTGCCCAAGCCGGTCATCGCGCGGGTGCAGGGGCACGTGGCCGGCGGGGGTGTGGGACTGGTCGCCGCGAGCGACCTCGCCGTGGCGGTCGAGGCTGCCACGTTTGCCTTCAGTGAGGTGCGGTTGGGGGTGGCTCCCGCGGTCATCTCCGTCGCCGTCCTGCGCAAGCTGCGCCCCGTCGATGCCGCGGAGCTCATGCTCACTGGGGCACGCGTGCCGGCTGAGCGGGTCCGACAGGCCGGCCTGGTGCAACGGGTCGTTGCCGACGTCGACCTCGACGACACCGTCGCAGAATGGGTGGCAGACCTCGACCGTTGTGGCCCTCGCGCGGTTGCTGCGACCAAAGACCTCTTGGCTCGGGTACCGAACATGCCGCGAGCGGACGCGTGGCCATGGACGGCAGAGGTGTCCCAGGCCCTGTTCGGCTCTTCCGAGGCCGCCGAGGGAATGGCGGCGTTCCTCGCTCGGCGTCCCGCCGACTGGTCAGGGGTGCAGTGACGTTGGTGGACGAGATCGAGGTGCTTCAACAGAGCTACGACGATGCGACGTCTCACACGCTCATCGAAGAGCTGCAGCTGGAGTACGTCGACCGTTACGGGGACCACGACCACACTCCGGTCACCCCCGCCGAGTTCGCGGCGCCTCACGGAGCATTCCTCGTCCTGACGCTGGACGGTTCAGCAGTGGCGTGTGCGGGTATCCGTCGACACGACGAGACACGGGCAGAGGTCAAGCGCATGTTCGTCCGTCGGCCGTTTCGTGGTCGTGGTCTGTCCCGTCATCTGCTGACTGCGGTCGAGGCTCAGGCTGCCGGTCTCGGCTACCGACGGATCCTGCTGGAGACCGGCCGGGCGCAGCCAGAGGCCGTGAGCCTGTACCGCTCCAGTGGCTACTACCAGATCCCCGGTTTCGGCCTTTACGCCGACGAGCCCGGCAACCTCTGCTTCGCCAAGGACCTGCCGCCACGCTAGCGTCCGGGGATCGACTCGCCGGGAGAGTACGTGACCAGCAGCAGCAACCCGTTGATGAAGGCGCTCGTCAAGCCCGAGCCGGCGCCCGGCTTGGTGCTGCGCGAAGTCCCTGTGCCCGATGTCGGCAGCGGTGAGGTTCGGATCCGAGTCCTGCGCACCGGAATCTGTGGCACCGATCTCCACATCCAGTCGTGGGACGCTTGGGCCGCTGCCACGATCTCGGCGCCACGCGTCATCGGACACGAGATTGCCGGACTGGTCGACATCGTCGGCCCGGGCGTCGACACGGTCGAGGTCGGCGACCTCGTCAGCGTCGAGGGGCACCTGGTGTGTGGTCGCTGCCGCAACTGCCTGGCCGGCCGCCGCCAACTTTGCCCGAACACCGTCAGCGTCGGCGTCAACCGCGACGGTGGCTTCGCCGAGTTCGTCGTCGTGCCAGCCACCAACGTCTGGCGCCATCCGGCCGATCGTGACCTCGACGTGGCAGCCATCTTCGATCCGTTCGGTAACGCTGTGCACACGGCGTTGGCCTTTCCCACGCTCGGCGAGGACGTGCTCGTCACCGGGGCCGGGCCGATCGGCATCATGGCGGCGGCGGTCGTGCGGCACGCCGGTGCCAGGCATGTGGTCGTCACCGACATCAGCGAGTCGCGTCTGGCGCTGGCGCGCAGCATGGGCGTGACCCGCACCGTGAACGTCGCGCAGACGCAGGTGGGTTCCGTCGTCGCCGAGCTTGGTATGAAGGAGGGCTTCGACATCGGGCTGGAGATGTCAGGGGCCGCGGCAGCGCTGCGTTCGATGGTCGAGGTCATGGCACACGGCGCGAAGATCGCCCTGCTCGGGCTCCCTGGGGGCGAGGTCCGTGACCTTCCCGTCGACTGGGCCAGGGTGATCACGTCGATGCTGACGATCCGCGGTATCTACGGGCGCGAGATGTTCGAGACCTGGTACGCGATGTCCGTGCTCGTCGGAGCAGGTCTCGACATTCGTCCGGTCATCACACATCGCTACTCCTACCGCGATTTCGACGAGGCGTTCGCTACCGCGCGCAGCGGAAACTGCGGCAAGGTCGTGCTCGACTGGTCGGAGGCGTGACGTGTTGACCCAACTGCGTGCCGAGCTCAGTGAGCGTCTCACCCAGATGCACGACAGCGGAGTCTTCAAGCCCGAACACATCATCAGCACGCCGCAGGCGACGCACGTCGCCGACGAGGCGGGGCGGCAGATCCTCAACCTGTGCGCCAACAACTACCTCGGGCTCGCCGACGACCCGCGGGTGCTGGCCGCCGCTCATGACGCCCTGGACCGATGGGGCTACGGGATGGCCTCGGTGCGCTTCATCTGTGGCACGCAAGAAGTTCACCGCGAGCTCGAGCAGCGCCTGTCACAGTTCCTGGGAACCGAGGACACGATCTTGTTCGGATCGTGCTTCGACGCCAACGGTGGCGTGTTCGAGGCCCTCCTCGACGAGCGTGACGCCGTCATCTCCGACGCCTTGAACCACGCGTCGATCATCGACGGCATCCGGCTGTGCAAGGCGCGGCGTCTGCGCTATGCCAACGCAGACATGGCCCAGCTGAGCAGCCGTCTGGCGGAGGCGGCCGATGCGCGCTACCGGCTCATCGTCACCGACGGCGTGTTCTCGATGGATGGGTACCTGGCTCCACTCGACGAGATCTGTGCCCTTGCCGACGAGTACGACGCTCTCGTCATGGTCGACGACTCACACGCCGTCGGGTTCGTGGGACCCACCGGACGCGGTACGCCGGAACTGTTCGGTGTCGCCGACCGCGTGGACATCGTCACCGGCACGCTCGGCAAGGCGCTGGGTGGGGCCAGCGGCGGTTACGTGAGTGCCCGCGCGGAGATCGTCCAGCTGCTGCGTCAACGCGCCCGTCCGTACCTGTTCTCGAACAGCGTGCCACCGCCCGTGGTCGGTGCGTCGCTCGCGGTTCTCGAACTCCTGGCGAGCAGCTCTGACCTGCGCGAGCGCGTTCATGCGAACTCGGCCGCATTCCGCAGCGGCATGACGGAGGCCGGGTTCACGTTGCTGCCTGGCGAGCACCCCATCGTCCCAGTGATGTTCGGGGACGCACGCGTTGCGGGTTCGGTGGCGGCCGGCCTGTGGGAGCGTGGGGTCTACGCCGTTGCGTTCTCCTACCCGGTGGTGCCGGAGGGTCAGGCGCGGATCCGGGTTCAGCTGTCCGCAGCTCACACCGACGATGACATCGCCCTAGCGGTCGCGGCCTTCGCGGCGGCTCATCCGGTGCGGCTAGATCCCGATCATCTCGTGTAGTACGCGGTCAGCTGCGCGAACCCGTCGGCCAGGCTGACCCGTGGGCTCCAGTGCAGAGCCCGCTGCGTCTCACGCTGGTCGAACCAGTGCGCGGTGGCGAGCTGCTCGGCAAGGAAGCTGGTCATAGGCGGTTCGTCGGTCCTTCGCAGCATCGACCACGCGTGCTCCACCACCGACCCGGCGGCCCGCGCCAGCGGGTACCCGACCGTACGCGACGGCGCGACGACACCTGCAGCGGCGCAGATCCGGGCGAACAGCTCGGCGACGGTCCGTGGCTCACCGTTGGACACCACGAAAGCGCGGCCGCTGACGTCGGGCGCGTGGTCGAGAGCCGCGACGAGCGCCTCGACGGCGTTGGTCACGTAGGTGGTGTCGATGAGGGCGCGACCGCCGTCGATGAGCACCAACCGTCCTGAGGAGGCCCGCTGCACGATCCGCTCGACGAGCTGGGTGTCGCCTGGTCCCCACACCAGGTGAGGTCGCACCGCGACCACCGACATCGAGTCGTCAGCCGCGTCGAGGGCAGCCAGCTCGGCCATCGCCTTGCTGCGCGCGTAGGAGCCGCGAGCCGCTACCGGGTCGGCCGCGCTCGCGCCGGCTCCCACGAGCGGGTCTCCGGCGTGCGCGACCGAGGGCGACGACACGTGCACGAAGCGGGCGACGCCGGCGTCGCGCGCGGCCCGCACGAGCGCACGAGTCCCGAGCACGTTGACCCGGGCGAACTCCGCCCACGGGCCGGTCACCGAGACCTTGGCGGCGAGGTGCACCACGGCCACTTGCCCGACGACTGCAGCGTTGACGACAGTCGCGTCCGTGAGGTCGCCCCGAATCTCTGCGCAGGGCAGGCCGCTGGGGCGTCGTTGCAGCACGGTGACGTCGTCCCCGCGCTCGATCAGTGCCTGCGCGACACCCGTGCCGAGCATGCCGCTGGCACCGGTGACCAGCACCTTCATGGCCTGCTCTCACCCCGGCCGGCGAGGACGTCGGACGCCCACCGCGCCAGGTCTCCTCTGTCGATCTTGGCGTTGTGCCGGATGTCCACCGGCAGGGCGTCGCGCAGCAAGACAGCAGCAACGGCGACGCCGGCGGCCTCCCGCACCTGGTCGCAGAGGTCTGGGCTCGCCACCAGTCCCTGGCGCTTGGCGTCGGGAACGATCACGGCGACCACCTGCTGGGTGCCGACCGGTCCCACCCCCACGATCGCCGCCCGTTGCACTCCGGGCAGCTGCTCAAGGCGGGCTTCCACACCCACCGGGGTCACGACGCCACGGCTCGTCACGACGATGTGGACCAGACGTCCCTCGACCCACAGCCCGCCGTCGGCATCGAGGTGGCCGACGTCGCCGGTGCGGTGCCATCCGGGCAGCTGTCCGCTGTCCTGCTGGGTCGCCCACAGCTGGTCGTAGCGATCCTTCACGTGCGCCGCGCTGACGCAGATCTCACCGCTGACCTGGGGCTCGAGCGTCGACCCGAGCAGGGGAACGCCGGAGGCATCCAGCGGGGCGATCGCGACCTGGACGCCGGCGAGGGGGTGCCCCACGTAGACACCGTTGCCGACGCCCGCCTTCTCGATCTCCGGCAAGGTCACGTCGGTCACCGGTAGCACCTCGGTCATGCCGTAGGGCGTGTGCGCGCTGGCGTCGCCCAAGAGCTCTGCAGCACGGCGCAGGACATCGACCGGAACGGGCGCGCCGGCGGACAGCAGGAGCCGGACTCGCTGCAGCGTCGCCTGTTGGGTGTCGGACAGCTCCGACGCGGTGGCCACCACGTTCGACAGGGCCGCCGGCGAGGCGAACACCAAGGTTGCGTCGATCTGCTGCGCAGCGTCAGCCAGCGCCGCTGCGGTGAGGGTCGCGGGTGCGGTCACCTCCATGTCCGGGACCGCCGATCCGATGCCGAGTGCGGGTCCGTACAGCGCGAACGGCGCGAACGCTGCAACGAGCCGGTCGTCGGGAGTGATCTGGTACGCGGTCGCGAGCATCTCTCGCTGGGCGTGCAGGTGTCGGTGTCGGTAGACCACACCCTTGGCAGGTCCGGTTGCACCAGAGGTGAACAGCACCGCCGCTTCGTCATCGCTCTCGGGCGGCGAAGGAGGGGTGCGGCCGCGGCCGTCGCGCACGACGTCGCGCACCGATCGCGCCCGCAGCGCCCTGGCCGACCAACGAGAGCTCCCACCCACCAGCAGATACCGCCCCGGCAGGCGCATGAGGCGGGCCGCAGCGAGTGCCTGGGGGATCCCGACCACGACGTCGGGGTGTGCGCCACGCAGAGCGCGTCGAAGGCCGGGCAGACCCAGCCCAGCATCAGCGACCACGATCACGGCGCCGGCCTTCCAGCACGCGTAGACCAGAGCGGTCAGATCCGCACCGGGCGGTACCAGCAGCGCCACCCGGTCCCCGGGGGTCAGCCCGTCCGCCACCAGTCCCGCGGCGAGTGCGTCGACCACGCTGGCCAGATCGCGCCAGCTCACCACGCGGGCCGGGCTACCGCACTCGACCACGGCCGGTGTCGCGTCGTCGCGCCGGCGATCGATGGCCGCCCACAGAGGCTCGGCGTCCGCCGCCTCGACGTGCGGAGCTGGTTCCCCCGGCTCAGCTTCTGCCAGCGCCGTTGTCTCGACCCACCGAGTCACCTGCGCGGCGACGGGAGCGTCCTCCACCACGAGGTGGCCGGCGCCTTCGAAGCGATGCACCTGTGCCTGGGGCAGCCGGCGCAACAGATCGCGCAGGTAGCGGTCGGAGAACACCGGGTCGCGCGGGCCCCAGAGCAGCAGGGCGGGTACGTCGGAAAGTGTCGGGAGGCCGTCGGAGACGCGGCGCAACGCGGCGTAGCTGGGATGCTCCTGCGACAAGGGGATGTCGGCGACGAAGTCACCGATGGCCTGGCGGCGGAAAGCGCCCCGGTAGGGAGCCCGGTACGCGCGCGCGACGTCGTCCGGCAGCGCCGGATGTGCCAGGCGAAGAGTGCCGGCGAGGAACGCCGGGGTGCGCACCGTGTTCACGCGCAGCAGCGGCCGGGAGGTGACCAGCGAGATCAGGGCCGGAGGTCGTGCGCCGTCCGGCTGGGCGACAGCGGTGTTCGTCAACACGATGCCGGCGAGCTGCTCGCGGTGGTCCAACGCCCACGCAAGCGAGATCGCACCACCCCAGTCGTGTCCCACCGTGACGACCTGTCCGGTGACGCCGACTGCGTTCGTGAGCTGCCCCAACTGGGTGACGCGCTCGGCGAAGCGGGGGAACTGTCCCGTGCGCTCAGAGAAGCCCATACCCAGCTGGTCGACCGCGATCAACCGGTCGCGCGGGTCGATCGCGGCCGCGAGGCTGCGCCACAGGTAGGACCACGTGGGGTTGCCGTGCACGCACAGGTAGGTCAGGCGCGGGGCACCGGTTCGATGGGCCCACGTGTCGAGCACGTGCCACGTGTGCCTCACATCGTCCTCGTCTTGGGTCACCACCAGCCGCGACCACGAGGAGTCGAGCCCAGGCAAGCCGTGCGGGGGAAGTGACGCCGCGATGGTCGGCCCGGCAGTCACCAGGTGATCTCACAGAACGCGACGTTGAGTCCCGAGCCGATGCCCATGCACAGCACGCGCTCGCCGGCGTTGAGCTGCTCGGACTGCAGTGCCAGGGTGAACGGCAATGCGGCAGACGCGATGTTGCCGTACGTGGGGAAGGTCAACGGCGCACGTTTCAAGTCGATACCCAAGCGAGCACACAACGACTCGGTATGGACGCGCGACACCTGGTGCAGGACGTAGCAGTCCATGTCGCGCCAGTCGAAGTCGACCAGCGCTTCCTTCCAGGCCGACTCGGCGAGCTCCAGCCCAGCGTCGAGCAGGCCCTTGGTGTCGGTGGTCATGTGCTCGTTGTCACCGATACAGAGCATGTGGTGCTCGGTAGCCGCCCGCGAGATGCCGCCGACCAGTCGGTGACCCTCCGGGTGCCGGTCCGCGCGCCCCAGCACCATCGCCGCCGCTCCGGATCCGAGCGTCAGGCAGGCGAACTCGCTGAACAGGTCTTCGGTGGTCACGTGGTCGCGCGAGAGGCGAGCGAGGGTGGACTCCTGGACGGCTCGCGCATCCTCGCCGTCCACGACGAGGGCGTAGTCGATGTGGCCCGCATCGATCATCGACGCAGCGAGGTGCATGCCGTTCATGAACCCGAGGCAGGCATTGGCGAGGTCGAAGTTCGTGGCCGAGGTCGGCAGCCGGAGGTCGTGGTGGATCTTCACAGCTGACGAAGGCTCGAGGTACTCGCGCGAGATGGAGGAGTTGATCATCAGGCCGATGCGGTCGCGCTCGATCCCGGCGGCCTCGAGTGCGGACTCGCCGGCGGCAGCAGCCGCGTCCGTGAAGTGGTAGCCCTCGGGCCACCAGCGGCGTTCGTAGATCCCAGCGAGCCCTTCGAGCAGGCCGGGCCGCAGGCCCAGACGCCGAAACGTAGGTTCGAGCACCTCGTCGAACTGGGCCGACGTCACCACCTGGGGCGCCTTCACGGCAGTGACCGAGAGAACGGCGGTATTGGCGTGGCGATAGCTGGCGTTGCCGTCCATCATCTTCTTCCTGGCGGGGGAACAACGCCTGGCAGTCTCGCACGCAGGTGCGCCGGAGCAGAATCCGCGGCACAGGTCGGCCGGACGCTAGCCTGCTCGCCGGAGCACCGGGCGAGGTGGCAGAGCGGCCTAATGCGGGCGCCTTGAAAGCGTCTGAGGAGCGATCCTCCGGGGGTTCAAATCCCTCCCTCGCCGCCGACCGGCCGAAGGGCGGACGCGTGGACCTGAACGTCTGGACCACGCGTGCGGTCGAGGCGGTCCAGGACTGGCAGTCGCAGGCCGGTCAGTTCGAGCCGCATTCCTCCCAGGTGGTCGACGAGGCGAGGCTGGCGAGCGCCCTGGAGCACCTCGTCGACCGACTGGGCGACAACTACCCCTTCCACCACCCTCGCTATGCCGGGCAGATGCTCAAGCCGCCGCACCCGGTGGCCGTGGTGGGCTACCTGGCCACGATGCTCATCAACCCGAACAACCACGCGCTCGACGGTGGACCCGCGACGGCGCGCATGGAGAAGGAGGTGGTGGCCGACCTCGCCGCCATGTTCGGCTTCGAACAGCACCTCGGTCACCTCACCAGCAGCGGAACCATCGCGAACCTGGAGGCGCTGTTCGTGGCGCGCGAACTCCACCCCCGCGCCGGCGTCGCCTTCTCCGTCGACAGCCACTACACCCACGCCAGGATGTGTCGTCTCCTCGGCATCGAGTCGACTCCGGTGCCGACCGACGACGCAGGCCGCATGGACGTCGCCGCACTCCGTGACGTGTTGGCGACGGGCACGGTCGGAACAGTCGTCGCGACCGCAGCCACGACCGGACTCGGCGCAGTGGATCCGATCGACGCGATCGTGCCCTTGGCGCATGAGTACGGTGCACGGGTCCACGTCGATGCGGCGTACGGCGGATTCTTCCGGCTGCTGGCGACGGGCGCGTCTGACGCTGCCGGCGGCGTCGAGCCGCCGCCGTGGCTGGCGATCGCGCAGGCGGATTCGGTGGTCGTTGACCCCCACAAGCACGGGTTGCAGCCCTACGGGTGCGGAGCAGTGTTGTTCCGTGATCCGGCCGTCGGTCGCTTCTACGCGCACGACTCCCCGTACACGTACTTCACGTCCGACGAGCTGCACCTCGGTGAGATCAGCCTCGAATGCTCGCGCGCCGGCGCGGCTGCGGCGGCACTGTGGCTCACCCTGCAGGTGTTCCCGCTGAGCCACGACGGCCTGGGCGCCGGGCTGGCGGCGGGACGGCGAGCAGCGGTGCGCTGGCACGAACTGCTGGAGACGTCGCAGGTTCTGGCTCCCTTCGTCCCACCGGCGACCGACATCGTCACCTATCTGCCCCGACGCGCGACCGCGTCGGCGGTGGACCGGGAGTCGGCGAGGATGCTCACCGAAGGCATGGACGACGCGATCGACCCGGTGTACCTGTCGACGCTGCGAGTCACCGGTGATCAGCTTGCGCACGCGTGTCCCGGGATCGTGGCCGACGTCGAACGGCCAAGGATCTTGCGCAGCGTCCTGCTCAAGCCAGAGAGCGAGACGACGTTGGGTTGGCTGCACGCGCGTGTGGAACGACTGGCAGGCGGATCACAGGTCGACCACGGCTGAGGCCCCACCGCGTCGCGGGTCACCCGCGGCCGTCGCCCGCCCGTGCGCGTCGAGACGCACGACGTGGGTGCCGCCGAAGTACAGATCCGGACGCGACCACGCGTTCACGTCGAAGACCTGTGACAAGGCTTCGTAGGTCTCCGTGGCGAAACCGGGCTCGGCCTGCACGACGCCGTCGTCGAGATGGACCCGGGGAGCTGTCACAGCCTGCTCGGGCGTCTGCCCTCGATCGATGAGGTTGACGATCACTTGCAGCAGCGCGCTGCGGATCCGCTCGCTGCCGCCGCTGCCGAGTGCAGTGACCGAGCCGTCAGGAGCGGTGATCACCGTCGGGGCCATCATCGAGGCCACCCGGGTCCCGGGTTCGGCCACGTGGAAACCCTCGGGATGCAGGTCGCGCTCACCCATGACGTTGTTGAGCTGGATGCCCGTACCGGGGACGAAGACCCCTGAACACGAGCCGTTCGACGTCGTCATCGAGGCGACGTTGCCGTCGCCGTCGACCACGCTGACGTGTGTCGTTCCCTGGCTGGATGACGGTCCTGCGCGACGTCGCTTCTCCTCCTCCGTGGCCGTCGCGACGGTGCCGACCAGGCGGGCCAGGTCGTTCGGGGCGGCGAGCTGGGCGCCTTCGCCGAACAACGAAAGCGCGCGCATGACGATGCTGCCGCCGAAGGACGGTGGTGGGTTGGTGGCGATCCGGCAGCCGCGATAGTCCACCGACAACGGTGCACGGACCACAGGTGCGTATCCGGCCAGGTCGTCCGCACCCACCAGACCGTCGTGCTCGCTCATCGCCGACGCCAGCACGTCGCCGAGTCCGGCGCTGGCGAACCCCTGGATCCCGCCCGACGCGATTCGGGCCAGGGTGTCGGCGTAGTCGGGTTGGCGCAGCGTCTCCCCAGCAACCGGCAGCCGGCCGTGCGGCAAGAACGCGGCACGTCCCTCCTTCGTCAGCGACAAGATCCCCGTCAGCAGCTGGAGCACGTCGGCCTGCGTCGGCGCCAAGGCAAAGCCGTCCTCTGCCAGGCGCTGCGCCGGCCCGACGACGGCCGCCAGGGGGAGTCGGCCCAAACGGGCGTGGGCCATGAGGTAGCCGTCCAGGCAGCCTGGCACCGCCACCGAGCCGTAGCCGGCGTAGAACACCTGGGCGATCCCGGCGAACTGGACGGTGACCGGCGTGAAGTGCGGCTCGCGCACCTGAGCCGAACGACCCCGTCCCGGGACGTCGACGAAGAAGTCGTAGAGCTCCTGCCGTCCGCTCGCGTGGTGGGCCAGCAGGAAGCCACCTCCGCCGAGGCTGGACAGCCCCGGCTCGGTGACGGCGGCCGCGAACCCCGCCGCCAGCGCGGCGTCGAAGGCATTGCCCCCGGCTCGGAGCACGGACACCGCGGCAGCCACCGTGTCGCGGTTCCCTGCGGCCACCGCCGCCTGCGAACTCACCGGCTCATGGTGCCGTACCCCACAGGCGCCGACCGGAGCATGGTTACTCCGGAGGGCCCATCACCCGTTCGGCGTACCAGGCCCGGACTAGCCCGATCGAGTCAAGTGTCGCTGCGGTGATGCCGAAGATCGGTTGCGACGTCTACTCCGGCGTCGGGGACGTCCATGAGCACAGGGGGCTCGCCAGGGCGATGGACAACTCGTCTCAAGTCGCGCGGTCCGCCGCGGTCGCGGCGTGGCTCAACCTTGGCCTGGGGCTGACCCTGGGACTGCTGCTCCGTGCGGTCGACCGGTCCGTCCCCGTGCTCCTCGTCCCCATGCTCTTCTGGTGCGCCGGCGGCGTCGGCCTGGCGATCCTGCTGACCGGACTCGCCCGCCGGGTCCGCGAGCCGGCTGACGGCCGGGCTCAGGCGTGGACGATCCCGCCGGCCCTCCCACTCGTGCTACTGGTGGCCGAGATGGCCTGGGTCGCCGGCATGGTCGCCCTCACCGGCGGGCTGTCCAGCCCGGTCTGGGTGCTCTACGTGACCGTCGCGGTCTTCGTGGCCGACGTCGCGGGCCGCAAGGCCCAGGTAGCCCTGTCCGTGCTGGGTGCCGTCTTGTTGCTGGTCTCGACGCTGGCGGCCGGCACGTTCACCGTCCCGGAGATCCCGTTCCTGCTGGCCGCGAGTGCGATCATCCCCCTGGTGGTCCTGTTCGACGCCGCGCTGAAGTCGTCGATCCACCAGGCGCACAACGACCACCTCAGGCGTCACGTGGACGAGTTGTCCGTGACGTTGGCACAGGCGGCCGACGGTGACCTTGCCGTACACGTCTCGTCGCCGGACGACGACCCGTCCCTGAGCCTCTTGGCGGTGTCGATCGACGAGACGCTGGTGAGCCTGCGCATGCTGGTCGACCGGGTCCGCGACGGCGGTGAGCGCATTGCCGGCAGTGCCACCGAGTTGCACCACGCCGCGCAGGCACAGGCGATAGCCACCACCGAGCAGTCCAACGCGCTCGTGGAGTCGACGACCACCCTGGAACAACTCGCCAGCATGGCCGAGCAGATCGCCGCGAGCAGTGCCGAGGTGGTCGACCACGCCGCTCTCACCTATCAGTACGCCGAGCAGGGCCAGACGGCGGTCGCACAGGCAGTGACGGCGATCGATGCCATCGCCGAGCGTTCCCGTGCGGTGGCCGAGCGCACTGCGGCGTTGGCCGACCGCTCCGGTGAGATCGGCCGGATCCTGGTGGTGATCGACGACCTGGCCAACCAGACGAACCTGCTGGCTCTGAATGCCGCGATCGAGGCCGCGCGCGCCGGCGAACATGGCCGCGGCTTCGCCGTCGTCGCCGCCGAGGTGCGCAAGCTGGCCGAGCGCGCCCAGACGTCGACCAAGCAGATTCAGGGGATCGTCAACGAGATCCAGGGCGAGATGCGCGCCACCACCCAGGTGACCGCACAGGGCGCAGACGAAGTCGTGACCGGCGTCGCCCTGGCGCGCGACGTCGTGTCAGTGCTCGAGCGGATCTCTGACATGGCCGATGAGACGACGACTGCAGCCCGCGAGATCTCCAACGCCAGCCAGATGCAGCGTTCGGCGTCGGCTGATGTGGTGGGCGCCATGGCTGCGGTGTCGACGGTGTCGCAGCAGTCCGCGGATGGGTCGCGCCATGCGGCAGCCGCCGCCGCGTCGCTGACGTCCTTGGCGGACGACTTGCGGCAGTCGATCGCCCGGTTCCGGATCTGACCGAGCCGGGACCGATCCGCTGCCCGGTCGGGTAGCGTCGTCTCGATCCAGTACACCCCTGGCTCAGTGGGAGTTCTGTCATGGGCTCGCGTGGTCGCTTCATCGCCAGCGTCGTGATCACTGCTGCGTGGTTCGGCTTGGCGGTGATGTCGGCCCTGAACGGCGCTCGTTGGTTCGTGCCGGTGTGCTACATCGCGTGCGGCCTGATCATGCTCGTCGTCGTGACGCGCTCGCTCGGACCGTCGCAACGCAAGCCCACCACGACGACGCAGCCCGGTGCCTCGGGCCGGGCACGGCGATCGGGGAATCCGGCCATCCGTGCGCGTGCCGAGGACGAGCCGGGCACGCACGGCTGAGCAGAGCCGTCGTGACCGCGACGACGATCGTCTTCACCGAGAAGCAGCGCATCGCGCGCGTTTGGTGGATCAGCGCCATCGTGGCGGTGGGCGCGATCGTCGCCTGGGCGGTCTTCGTGCTGCAGGTGCTCCTGCACCATCCCGTGGGACATCATCCCCCGTCGAACTTCACGATGGTGCTGTTGTGGCTGCTGCTGGGCGTCGTGGCCCCTCAGGTTCTGCTCATCTGCGGCCTGACCACAGTGGTGCGAGCCGGTGAGGTCTTGGTGTCATACCCTCCGTTCGCGAACCGGTCGATTTCGTTCTCCGAGATGGTGAGCGCGCAGGCCGTCACCTACCGGCCGTTCGGCGACTACTGGGGCTGGGGGGTCCGAGGTCGCCGCGCGAACCTCTGTTACACGGTTCGCGGCAACCGCGGGGTCCGGCTGGAGCTCACCCAGGGTCGCCTGGTGCTGTTGGGCTCCCAACGGGCCGATGAGCTCGCGGCCGTGCTGCAGGAGCGGCTCCCTCGCCCCTGACCTGGCCGATCCCGGGGTTCCCTGGTCAGGTTCGGTCGACCTTCCTACGATGATCGTCATGCCCGGGATCGAGAGGTTCCACGCCGCCCGAGAACAACTGCGGGCGGACTATGCCGCGATCCCCCCCGGTGAGCCGGTTCGCCTGGCCAAGAAGACCTCGAACCTGTTCCGGGTGCGCGCTGCGACCGCCCAGCCGGGCCTCGACGTGTCGGCCTTCTCGGGGGTCCTGTCGATCGATCCCGTGGCCAAGACGGCTGACGTGCTGGGCATGACCACCTACGAGGATCTGGTCGAGGCGACGCTGCCGTTCGCCATGATGCCGCTGGTCGTGCCGCAGCTGAAGACGATCACCTTGGGTGGCGCGGTGACCGGACTCGGGATCGAGTCGTCGTCGTTCCGCAACGGCTGCCCGCACGAGTCGGTGCTCGAGATGGAGATCCTCACCGGCGACGGACAGATCGTGGTGGCGACCGCCGACAACGAGCACCGCGACCTCTTCCACGGCTTCCCCAACTCCTACGGCACGCTCGGGTACGCGTTGCGCCTGACGATCGAGCTGGAGCAGGTCGAACCCTTTGTCGAGTTGAGACACATCCGGTTCGGCAAGGCCGAGGAGTACTTCGCGGCCGTCGAGCGCGTCGTCGCAGACTCGGCTTGGGACGGAGCCCACGTCGACTTCGTCGACGGCACGGTGTTCGGCGAGGGCGATCATGTGATGACGCTCGGCCGGTTCGTCTCTGAGGCGCCCTACGTCTCCGACTACACGGGCAACCAGATCTACTACCGGTCGCAGCACGACCGCAGCCGCGACTACCTGACGGTGCACGACTACCTGTGGCGCTGGGACACGGACTGGTTCTGGTGCTCGCGGGCGCTGGGTGTCCAGCACCCGCTCATCCGGCCGCTGATCCCGCGGCGCTACCTGCGCAGCGACACCTACTGGAAGCTGGTCGGGTTCGAGCGTCGTCACGGCTACCTCAGTGCGTTGCAACGCCGGCGTGGTCAGCCAGAGCGTGAGGCCGTGATCCAGGACGTCGAGATCCCGATCAGCCGGGCGCCGGAGTTTCTGGAGCGGTTCCACGAGCAGATCGGGATCGCACCGGTGTGGATGTGCCCGCTGCGCAACCGAGGTGCCGCACCGTGGGACCTGTACCGGCTGGATCCATCCACCACCTACGTGAACTTCGGATTCTGGTCCTCGGTGGCGCTGGAGCCCGGTGAGTCCGACGGCACCTACAACCGGATCGTCGAGCGCCTCGTGGCCGACCTCGGGGGGCGCAAGTCCCTGTACTCGTCGTCGTGCTACGAGGAGGATGAGTTCTGGGCCACGTACAACGGCGAGACATACGACGTGTTGAAGAAGACGTACGACTCAGATGGCCGGTTGCTCGACCTGTACGCAAAGTGCGTACGGAGTCGGTGAGAAAGGCAGACCACGATGTCCGGATCTCCGCAACTCGCTGACATCTTCGAAACCTTCGTTGGCCCGACCAACGACGTGCGGTTCGAGGCCTACGACGGCAGCAGCGCCGGTCCGCGCCGACGCACCGGTGACGCTGAGACTTGTCGACGAGAAGGCCGTGCAGTACATCGCTACGGCCCCCGGCGACCTCGGGGTCGCCCGGGCGTTCGTCTCCGGTTCGCTCGAGGTGGTCGGCGACCTCTACACGGGTCTACGCGCGCTCGTCGGCGAGGAGCGGCGCCGCGTCCCGTGGGCTCAAGCCACCGAGCTCTTGCGTGGCTACGGCCTGCGCGTCATCAAGCGACCGCCGATCCCGACGCTCGAGGCGCCGCACCCCTTCCTGCGCGGACGACGTCACTCCAAGAGCCGCGACGCGGCCGCCATCTCGCACCACTACGACGTGTCGAACGCCTTCTACGCCATGGTCCTCGGGCCGTCGATGACCTACACGTGTGCTGTCTACCCGACCGCGGACGCGTCGTTGGAGGCTGCTCAGAGCACCAAGTACGACCTGGTGGCCCGCAAGCTCGGACTCGACTCCGGCATGCGCCTGCTCGACGTCGGCTGCGGGTGGGGCGGCATGGTCATGCACGCGGCAGAGCACTACGACGTGCATGCGATCGGCGTCACCTTGTCGCGCCGACAGGCTGAGTGGGCGAACAAGGCGATCGCGGAGCGCGGCCTGTCCGACCGCGCCGAGGTGCGCTTCCTCGACTACCGCGACGTGCCTGAGTCGGCCTTCGACGCCGTCTCGTCCATCGGACTGACCGAACACATCGGACGACGCAACTACCCGTCGTACTTCGCCCGGCTGCACTCCAAGGTGCGCCCGGGCGGACGACTGCTGAACCACTGCATCACCCGGCCCAACGGTCACGAGCGGGCCAAGGCAGGCGGCTTCATCGACCGCTACATCTTCCCCGACGGTGAGCTCAGCAGCCCGGCGACGATCATGGAGGCGATGAACGACAACGGCTTCGAGATCCGACACGAGGAGAACCTGCGCGAGCACTACGCCATGACGCTGCGCGACTGGGGAGCCAACCTCAATCGCGAGTGGGAACCCGCCGTCTCCGAGGTCGGCGTGGCGAAGGCGCGCGTCTGGCGGCTCTACATGGCGGCGTCCCGGGTCGGGTTCGACCTGAACCGGATCCAGCTGCACCAGGTGCTGGGGGTGCGGCTGAGGCGTCGCGGCGTCAGCGACATGCCCCTGCGCCCCACCTGGTAACCCAAACCAAAGTTGATCTTGGACTTGATGTGTAAGTTGATCTTGAAAAGCCAGCATCATCTCCTAGATCAACACGGGGTTCGGGCCCTGGCGCCCAGTCACTGTTGAACGTGAAGTCGGGGTCTCCGACCCACCCCTGCAACCGCAGTACTGCGGCGATCGTGCGAACCACCTCATGACGCGAGGTGAGCAGGGACTTCTCGAGGTGGACGACCCGGAACCCCAGCTCCTGCAGCTGGTTTCGTCGTCTCAGCCAAGATCGACGACTAGGGGGCCGGCCGGATCCAACGGTCAGATCCAGCGGCGGCGGCGAAACGCGACGAACAGCACGAGCGACAAACCGCCCCAGACGGCAGTGCTGAAGAGGAACGCCCAGTGGCTGAGGAAGCCCGGGTACAAGACGTTCTGGCCGTAGAAGCCAGTCACGGCGGTGGGCACGGCGATGATGGCGGCCCAGCCGGTGAGCTTCTTCATGACCGTGTTCATCGTGTGGTCGGCCATGGCGAGGCGCGTCTCGTAGATCGTGGTGAGCAAGTCGCGCAGACCCTCGATGGTCTCGCTGGTCCGCAGCGTGTGGTCGTACAGGTCCTGGTAGTAAGGCATCAACGCACTGTCGATCGGTGTGGCGTCGTCCTCCTCACGCCGCATGATCCCGTTGACGATCTCGCGCATCGGCTGCACCACCCGCCGCAGCCGGACGAGCGCCTTGCGCGTGGCGTACCCGCGCCGCGGCAGGTCCATGCCGTCGTCCTTGGCCAGGTCGCTCCTGTCGAACAGCGCATCCTCGAGGGAGTCCACCGAGTCGCTGAGCGCGTCGACGGCCGCGAGCTGGGAGTCGATCACCAGGTCGAGGATCGCGTGCAGCAACGCGGGCGTCCCGTACTTCAGGAGCTCGGGGTGGGCATCCCACCGTTCGTCCAGCTCCGTGACGCCGTACGCATCGCTGCGGTCCAACGCGACGACCACGTGCGGCGTCGCGAACACCGGGATGTCGTGCAGGGCGACATTGCCGTCTTCCTTCACGCGTGCTCGGTACAGGTACAAGAAGACATGACCGGGGTAGCGCTCCAGCTTCGCCCGCTGCGCCACGTCGACGGTCTTCGTGCTCGGCTTCAGTCGCGTCCTCGATGGCGTGTGGGTTGAAGCCCAGCAGGGCCGCGAGGTCACGCACGTCGTGGACGTCGGAGTCGAACCACACGCAGGTGTCCGGCTCCTTGGCTGCGGCGAGCCCGGCGGCTTTGTCCGCACTCCGTGGCTCGAACACGCCGTTGCGCAGGATCCGGACGGTAGTGGTCACGTGCCGAGCGTAGGACGCCGAACCGGTCAGTGGCCGACGACGCGGTGGAGGCGTAAGCAGGTCGTGCGGAACCCCAGCGTTTCGCTACCCTTCTCCTGCATCCCCGCTTGCTTTGGCAGGCGTCGGAGCGTGGAGGCGTCGCCTAGCCCGGTTTATGGCGCCCGCCTGCTAAGCGGGTTGGGGACTCAAAGCCCCTCGCGGGTTCAAATCCCGCCGCCTCCGCGTCAGAGCCCCGGTAGCCCGCCGGGGCTCTTGTCGTTTGACGGTACGAGCTCATCCCGACACCGGCCCCTGGGCCCGGTGGAATTTCGATCGCGTTACGACGGCGGCTACACTCAGCGCCTGGTCAGGCGACCACTGCGCCCGTAGCTCAACGGATAGAGCATCTGACTACGGATCAGAAGGTTGGGGGTTCGAATCCCTCCGGGCGCGCCAACAAGGTCAGGCGGTAGTGACCACCACGGAGTCGATCTGCCCGACGAAGTAGTCACAGTCGTGCTGCGGTGTTGCTGCCGTGCAGTGGGTCTTGCCACCGATACTCAGCGGCACATTGTTGGTGATGGCACCCGTCGCGTGCATCTGCTTTGTGGTGTGACCGTCAACCGTCGTGGCGACGAAGCCAGGACCTCGCTCACACGTCACCGTGTGCCACTGGTTGTCCGCGATGTTGATCGGGCTGCGGATACCTCCGCTGGTCGTCACGCCGTTGACGATCGACCGGAAACCACAGAACACGAGACCGCGGGTTGGTCCATCGAGCTCGATCTTCCAGAATCCAGTGGGTGCTCCTGACTGACCCTTCTGCATCACGTTCCCGAAAGAGTCAGATGGCTTGGCGATCTTCAGCACAACCGTCACGCTGAAGTCTGACGTGCCGGGGTTCATGCGCGGATCGTTCACCAAGTCCAGGTGCTGCGGGTCGAACGTGGCGTTGTTGAACCCTCGCTGCACCTGAGGGAATGAGTGCGCGGCACCGTTGAGGGTGAGGCTCGTGCCGATGGAGCCGTTGATGGCATTGGGGCCAGAGTCGACCAGGACGGTCGAGCCCGGCGCTTCGTTCATCTGCCAGGACGCCACCACCTGAGGTGTGGCTGCCTGGGAGGTGGTTGCGCTCAGTGAGGGCGCGATTACCGCTGCTGCCGCAATGGCAAGAGGTAGCAGTCTGTTCATCAGTCCCCCTTCATTGTCGTGCCGGACGCAGCCGAGGTCCCTTCGGCGAAGTATCTCCCCAACATACGTCGTGGCCCGCACGGGTGCGAGGTGTTCGGCCGCCCACGTTGCCAGGGGATCTGTGGAGCTTCCCCCGTGGCACTCCCACTACCCGGGGGCTGCGCTTCTCGGACGGCTCGCAACGCCAGCCGTCTCCGCTGCGACGTGACATTCGTCAGGCCAGTGCGGCCAGCCACGCGTGCCCGGGATGAACAGCTGTGAGCGACTCCCACAGCCATGCCCGTCGTTGGTCGTCGAGCATGGGTAGTACCCGGCGGAAGTCCGCTTCGTCCTTCTCGCGAGTGTGCTTCGCCTTGAACAGCAACACCACTTCGGGAACGACGTAGGGGATGCCGTCGCCGGTCGTCTCGATGATGTCGCTGTACGGACGGCGAATGCTGGGATCTCGTCGGCAGATCCAGGTGTCGCCGTCGTGCGGCTCGCGGAACACGTCTAGCAGATGCACGCCCGTGGTGTGGTCACTCATCCACGTCTGCACCATCACGTCGAAGGCTCCGCTGTCGAGCGACCATGCGTGTCCGGCGCCGACCACCTCGAAGTCGTACTCGCCCAGCCTCGACTGCACTTCCTCGAACCGTCTGATCGGAACAGCGATCTCGAGATCCTCGTGTTCGCGCGACTGTCCGCCGGCGAACAGGTCGAGAGCCCACCCGCTGCCACCGCCCACGGCGCTCGAACGCCGCTGAGCCGTTCCGCGACCTGGTGCGGCAAGCCACGGCTTGCCACTCACCCTCGTCCAGCTCACGACCGCCCCAGGGATCGGCCCACCACACGACTTCGCCGTCCTCGATGCGCTTGCGTCGGCACGAGACCAGCACGTTCTGCGACACGCTGCGAGGCGATGTGATCGGGGTGGATGGTCGCCACCACGCACCAGCCCGTCAATCAGCAGCCGCTGGACCAGCTCGGTGGCGGCCTCGCTGGCGTAGCCCTGGCCCTGGAACGGCACGCCGACCTCCCAGGCGACGCGCGCGACGTCAGCACCTGGTCCGTTCGCTGGGAGCGACACCTGAACTGCGCCGACCAAGGCGTTCGACGTCGTCGTCCGCAGCACCCAGTTGCCCCAGATCTCGTGACCGTTGGGGGAGCGTCGTTGCGCCAGACGCGCATATCGGGCCTCGAGCTGTTCGGTCGTGAGCGCAGCACCGCCGGTGAACTGGTACATCGATGGGTCCGCGAGGACCGGTTGCATCGCGGCGGCGTGGGCGGCGGTGAGGGGCTCGAGCACCAGCCGTCGCGTCCGCCACCCCGCGTCGACGTCGATCACCCAGCGGACCCTAGTCGTGCCCGTCCCAGACGCCGGCCGATCAGGACAGGTCAGTCAGTGCCGACTGCGCCCGCCAAACCGATTCAGATGGGTCGTCGCCGACCCGACATTGAAGGAGAGATGGGTCCAGCAGCGGTTCCGAGGTCGGCGGTCCGCCTCTTTGCGGTCTACGCCGTGCTGAGCGCTGTCGTCGTCGTGCTGCTGGGGCTGACCCTGGCCGCGTCCTACCGCTCGGAAGCGACCCGTCGAGGTTTGGCCGAAGGGACGGCGCAGTCGCAGATCATCGCGACCACAGCGATCGAGCCACTGCTCGACGGTAGCGACCTTCGCGGCGGCCTCGATCCGGCAACCCGCCATGCCTTGCGCACGATCGCCACCGACGCCAACGGCATCGAACGTCTGCGGATCCGTGACCTGGACGGGCGGGTCATCTTCACCAGCGACGGTTCGGGCCTGGGCGAAGCGCCGGAGGACTCCGCACTCGAGGCTGCGAACGGTCAGGTCAAGACCGAGCTGAACCGGCTGAACTCCGATGCCAACGACACCGGCCCGATTGGTGCCGAGGTCGTCGAGGTCTACCGTCCACTCGTCGCAGGTCCCGACCACGCGCGAGTCGGTGTGCTCGAGATCTACCTCCCCTACGAACCGATCCGGGCCGACATCGCGCAAGGGTTCGGTGAGCTCTACCGACACCTCGCACTCGGTCTCGGTGCGCTGTACGTCATCCTGGCCGGGCTATCACTGGCCACCACACGGCGGCTGCGTCAGCACGCACAGACCAACGCCTACCTGGCGCAGTACGACCACCTGACCGGTCTGCCCAACCGCGCCAACTTCCGCCGGCAGCTCACCGAGCTCACCGACGGCGGTCACAAGTTCGGGGCCGTGGCACTGATCGACGTGGACCGGTTCAAGGAGGTCAACGACTCACTGGGTCACCACAACGGCGACGAGTTGCTCAAGCGCATCGGACAACGACTGAACGAACACGCCCGGGCCGGCGACACGGTGGCACGACTCGGTGGCGACGAGTTCGGCGTCATCCTGCAGGACCTGGTCAGCGAGGACGAAGCCTTGGCGGAGCTTCGTCGGCTGCTCGACGTACTGAGCCAACCGATCGACATCGCTGGTCTGCCCCTCACCCCGGAGGCGAGTGTCGGCCTCGCACTGTGTCCGGACGACGGTGCGGATGCCGACGCGCTGCTCCAGCACGTGGACGTCGCGATGTACCTCGCGAAGGTCGGCCACAGTGTCGTGGTGCGCTACGACCCCGCGCAGGATGACTACGACTCGGATCGACTCGCTCTGGTGGCCGAGCTGCGCCGGGCACTCGGCAACGACGAGCTCGTGCTGCACTACCAGCCGAAGGCGTCGCTGCGCGACGATGCCATCCGCTCTGTCGAGGCGCTGGTGAGGTGGAACCACCCGCGCCACGGGTTGATCTACCCCGATGCATTCCTGCCAGTGGCGGAACAGACCGGGCTGATCGACGGTCTCACCGACTGGGTGATCGGTGAGGCGCTGCGGCAGGTTGCGCGGTGGAACGACGTCGGCATTCACGTGTCGGTCGCGGTGAACGTCTCAGCCCGGAACCTGTGTCATGTGGAGTTCGCCGGACGCGTCCAGGCCGCGCTGTCCCACGCGCGGGTTCCCGTGGGGTCCCTGATCGTCGAGATCACCGAGACGGCGCTGCTGACCGATGTGGATCGTGCCACGCACAACCTGGTCCGGTTGGCTGCCATGGGAGTTCCCGTCAGTATCGACGACTTCGGACGAGGGCAGACGTCGCTGGGCTACCTGTCGCGTTTGCCCTTGCACGAACTGAAGATCGACCGCAGCTTCGTCACCGACTTGCTGCTCGACGACGCTCATGCCGCGATCGTTCGTTCGGTCGTCGAGCTGTCGCACAACCTGGGGTTGGTCGTCGTCGCCGAGGGCGTGGAGGACGACGCCACATGGCAACGGCTGCGTGACCTCTCGTGTGATCTGGCCCAGGGCTACGTACTGGCCCGGCCGATGTCGGCCGATGACCTGATGGATTGGTTGAGCGTGCGGGAGATGACGACCATTACGTCAGCCTGACGGCGCCTTGTCGGCGGGCCGACCGGCTCGGCAGCGCGGGTACGCTCGGCTGGTGACGATGCAGCGAATCCGGCTGATGTCCGCAGTCGTGTTCGGCTGCGTGCTCCTGGCCGGATGCTCGAACTCTCCGATGGTTCCGCCAGGGACCGGGTCCACCGGAATGGCGGACTCCCAGACCATCGGTCTCACGACCTACCCGGCCGGTCAGCGGACTGTGCTGCCTGACGTCTCCGGGCAGACCTTGGACGGCGGGACCCTGGATCTCGGCTCGCTGCGCGGACACGTAGTCGTGCTCAACGTGTGGGCCTCGTGGTGCACCGAGTGCCGCCGAGAGTCGCCCGCGCTGGCCCACTTGGCCGGCCTCCCCGCGTTGAGCCAGGTGCGGTTCGTCGGGATCGACGAGCAGGACTCCGCGAACGCGGCGAAGACCTTCGCCACGGCCGCCGGCACGACCTACCCGCACCTGGTCGACCGAAGCGGTTCGCTGCTCGCCAAGCTGCGAATGGTCCCGGCCACCGCCATCCCGAGCACGCTCATCGTCGACCAGCAGGGAGGTGTCGCCGCCAGGGTGATCGGTGGCGTGGACTCGGCCTCGCTGCTGCGGGTGCTGAAGCAGCTGCTCGCCGCGCAATGACTAGTTACCGGGCGTCGCCGGTGACAACCGTGACATCGCCGGTCGGTACCCAGCACGGCACCTCGTGCTCTAGCATCCGCGTCATCAGGTCGAGCGGTCGCGCCGGACTGACGGCCGGATGAGGGAGGTAGCAGTGGTTTCCACCTCGATCGCCGGCATCGCCCGATCGAGCCAACGAGACGTCGTGCGGGCCTACGTCGCACTCATGAAGCCCAGGATCATCGAGCTTCTGCTGGTGACGACGGTGCCGGCGATGGTGCTTGCGGCGGACGGCGTCCCCGGACTGCGGCTGACGTTGGTCACCCTCGTCGGGGGAACCCTGGCGGCCGGCAGCGCGAACGCCCTCAACTGCTACCTGGACCGCGACATCGACGCGGTCATGCGGCGAACCTCGATGCGGCCGCTGGCTCGGCAGGCACCCAGCTCCCCGGTGACGCCGCGCGCCGCCCTCGTCTTCGGCATCGCGCTCGGTGTGTTGTCCACCGCACTGCTGTGGGTCGGCACCAACCCGTTGGCCACGGCGCTCACGGTGGCCGCCATTGCCATCTACGTGCTCGGCTACACCGTGGGTCTGAAGCGGCGCACGTCCCAGAACATCGTCTGGGGAGGCGCCGCCGGCTGCATGCCCGTCCTCATCGGCTGGGCGGCAGTGACCGGATCGCTGTCGTGGGCACCGGTGCTCCTGTTCCTGGTGGTCTTCTTCTGGACACCGCCGCACTTCTGGGCCTTGGCGATGCGGTTCCGCGACGAGTACGCGGCCGCCGGCGTTCCGATGCTGCCTGTGGTGGTGTCACCCGCGACCGTGACTCGGCAGATGGTTGCCTACTCGTGGGCGATGGTCGCGGTGTCGCTGGTGTTCTGGCCGGTGGCCGGGGTGGGAGTGCTGTACGGGCTGGTCGCGCTCGCCGTGGGCGCGGTCTTCCTGCGGGAAGTGCACGCGTTGCGCCGTCGGGTCCTGGCCGACGGGGACCCGCGCTCGATGCGGCTGTTCCACTGGTCGATCACCTACCTGACCCTGCTGTCGTCGGCGGTCGTGGTCGACGTGTTGCTCAGGGCCTGGTTCTGACCGGGCGGTCCTTCGTCACGTCATCGACTTGCTGACCAGTGAGATCCCTCGGCCCCACCTAGACATCGGACCGGCCGGCAGGTACGCGACGCCAGCGCGGTGGTCGACCATGGGGAAGGCGATGTACCGCTCGAGTCCGCTGGGGTCGATGAAGTAGGCCAACGAGGTGTGGATCACGTCTGCGTTCCGGCTCGGCGCGGTCACTGACACGTGGTAGTCGCGCCACACCTTCCGCAACGCGCTCGGTGAGCCGGTCAGGAAATGCCACGACGGCAGGCCGTTCAAACGGTGTGCCTGGGAGTAAGCGGCCACCGAGGCGACGTCATGGTGGTAGCGGTTCACGTTGACGGCGACGAACACCACACCTGCGGCGGCCGGGCCGAGGTCGTGGTAGGCCTTGATGAACTCCTGGGACACGATCGGACAGATGTCGACGCAGTAGGGGTCCATGAACTCGAGCACGACGGCCCGGCCGTGCAGGTCGGCCAGGGAGATCGTTCGGCCGTGCTGGTCGGTCAGGGTGAAGTTCGGGGCCGGCTGGTTCGGCAGCGTCGACAGCCCCATGAGCTGGGCCAGCGAGGTGGGGACGTCGGCCGGGATCCCGGTGGCCCTGAGTGGTCCCGAGTTCGCCGCCGGCCGCGCAGTCACCTGGTGGGTGTGCTCGAGGGCCAGGACACCGAACACACCGGCCATGAGGACCACGGCGGCGACGATGGCCAGCAGCCCTTTGCTCGGACCTCCGCGCCTCGACGCCGGCGGCTGGCCGCCCCGGTCGTCGGCGCTGCTCGGCGACTGGGTCGGGGTCTGGCTCGTCACCTGCACATCTTCCCCCAGCGCCTGCCGCCCGCCTACCCCGTCGAGTCGGTCTGCCGGCTGAGTCGATACAGCCGCCACCAGCTCACCACGACGATGATCGCGAGCAGGAACCACTGGACGACGTAAACGGCGTTCTGCAAGTGGAACTCCCGCGGCGGGTCGGTGGCAGGCGCCGCGGCCGGCGCCGGCTGCAGAGACAACGGGTCGGGCGGCGACTGCGCAGTACGGATCAGGTAGCCGGCGTGCAATCGGATCGGGCCTTGGGCAGGGGGACTTGCCGACGGGAGCACGGCACCGTTCTCGATCCGGCCGGTCACTGTGACCCTTCGGGCCGGCGGGGCCGCGAGTGCCTGGGCATCTGGGCCGACCCAACCCCGCACCACCAGCACCTCCGTGCGACCCGTCATGAGCAACGGCGTGACGACCCAGGACACCGGCTGACCGCCGACGACGTGACCTGGCACGACGACCTGCCCCGATCGCACGTAACGGCCCGAGACGGTCACCTGACGGCCGATCACCGCCTGCGGAATCGGTTGACCCATCGTCACCAGGGTCGCCAGCGGCACCGCCGCCGGCTCGGCGGAGTAGCCGTCAGTCGGCCGGTACACCCGCTCCAACTGCCAGCGGCCTAACAAGACGCATGCCACGACGATGACCAACGCGACGAGCGCCATCGTTAGCGGGCGTCTGTCGCTGGGCTCGCTGGGCTCGCCGGACACCGGCACAGGCTAATGACGACCACGGCTGACGTCGATGAGCGGACGGCAGCTTCGGTGACAGGATTGTCATCTCAGGTACTACCCACATTGATCACCGAGTCCTACAGTGACGCCCGAGGCTAGGGTCCCTGGGGCCCTGACGGGGGTCCCTGGAAGGGGACAGCGTGACTTTTCGGTCTACGCACGCTCAGCTGGGTTGGCGCACTCGTCGCCCCAACGCTGACGGCTCTGCCCACCCACCTCGCTCCCTCCGGCCATCGACGGTCGTTGAGCTTCCGGAGGCGTCCCTGCCCGTCATGGCGCCGACAGGAGGCAGGACATGACCAGACCCGTCCGCATCACCGTGGCGCTGGCGGCTTTCGTCGCCGCTGTGGCGGTGGTCATCGGGGTGTTCCTCTACCTGATCAAGTACCCGGCAACGGTGACTTCTCCCTCCTCGGCCCCGGGTGAGGCGAACGTCACGCTTGAGACCGTCGGCGCCCTGAACTACGGAGAACACGCGACATGGGTCTCCTACATGGCGCAGGAGAACGGCACGTGGCTGCACACCACGGTGCTCAAGGTGCCAGCGAACTCGCTGGTGCACTTCACCATCACCCAGTACGACACGGGGAGCCCGATCCGCAATCCGTTCATGGACCAGGTGCAGGGAACCGTAGGCGGAGTCGAAGTCCTCAACGGCAAACCAGTCAAGATCGTCAACGACTTCAGCGACAACGGGATCGGACATACGTTCGCAATCCCGTCGCTCGGAATCTCGGTACCGCTGCCAGGCGTGTCGGGTGACTCCACCAACTTCTGTGACTCGCCGGCGCCGTGCCCCACCACGTTCGACCACCAGACGGTCGAGTTCACGATCCACACCGGTGCACCGGGCACCTACCCGTGGCAGTGCTTCGTGCCCTGCGCCGCGGGTTGGCCGATCGGCTTCGGCGGCCCGATGGGAACGTTCGGCTACATGGGCGGCTACCTGAAGGTCGTCGCATGAGCGAGAGTGGCGCCGCCCCGCAAGCGGCTACCAACTCGGTGGAACGCACCGATCAGCAGCACGTCGTTCGGATCGGCGTCATCTGGGTCGTCCTGTCACTGATCGGGATGGCCCTGGTGTACTTCGTGTGGGGCCCCCACATGCCACCGGGCACCGACTCCGATCAAGCGACCAGTCAGCAGTTCGACAACCGCGTGCTCGCCACCGTGGCCACCCCGGTGTTCCTGTTCATCTGGGTCTACCTCGGCTACGTGCTGGTCAACTGGCGAGTGAAGTCGAGCACCCCGGTGTCCGAGCTCGTCGACGGTCCGGCCATTCGTGGCCACAAGGTCTTCCAGACGACCTGGCTGAGCATCACCACCGTCGCCGTCCTGTCGCTGTTCTTCTTCGGCACCCACGAGCTCGTCTACGACGCCGGCGCTGGAACGGGCTCCGGGTCCGCACCGATCTGGACCCCGGTCGGCTACTCCACAGACGCCGCCAAGAGCAACCAGTTCGTGGTGCAGGTGATCGGACAGCAGTGGCGGTGGACGTTCCGCTATCCACAGTTCAACGGCCTCGAGACCTCTGAGCTGGTCATCCCAGTCGGCCAGCCGGTCCAGTTCGACGTGACCTCACTCGACGTCGTCCACTCGTTCTGGGCGGTGCAGCTCGGCGTCAAGGCCGATGCAAACCCGGGCGTGAACAACATCGCGTTCGGCACGCCGACCAAGATCGGCTCGTTCGACGTCCGATGTGCGGAGCTCTGTGGGCTCTGGCATGGCGCCATGTTCACCACCGCGCGGGTGGTGAACAAGGCGGACTTCGACAGCTGGGTGGCCGTCCAGTTGGCCACCTACCACCAGCTCATCGACTACCTGCCGCCGTACGCCGACTTCTACCTGCCGCAGGCCGACGGTGGCTACTACGACCCGGGCCAGGATCCGTTGCCGCCTCCGCCGGGTCCGACCCCCGACCCAACGCCCAGCGTTCTCCCGTAGGAGGCAGGACTCATGGCATCGGACACGACGGCGCCCCCCGTGGTCGACGCGGGCGGACCTGCCGAACCCTCGTCCACGGGTGAGCGCTCCTATTGGCAGAGCGGCAACATCGTCTACGGGATCATCGCGGCCGGCATCGGGTATGCGCTCGGACACCTGCTCGGCAACATGGTCGCCTCCGGGTACCAGCAGGTGCAGGGGATGGGGCAGAACGACCAGGCCCTCGTGCTCGGGTATCTCTTCGCAACCGTTGGCTGGCTGGCTGGGATCGGCGCGTTGAACTACCCCGTCGCGAAGTTGCTCGGCCGCCAGCCGTCGAGTGTGGAGCCCGAAGTCGAGGACCAACGCAAGCTGCGGCGGTACTTCAACTACACCCTGGACCACAAAGTCGTCGGGGTGCAGTACCTCGTGGCCATGCTCGTGTACTTCTTCGTCGCCGGACTGTTTGCCATGGCGATCCGGACCGAGCTGCTCTCACCGACGCGGCACATCCTGCCTCCCGGCAACTACCTCGAGGTGGTCGGTGAGCATGGCACGATGATGATGATGATGATGACGTCAGTCATCATCGGGCCGTTCGGCAACTACTTCGTGCCCCTCATGATCGGCTCGCGCCGGATGGCCTACCCGCGGCTCGAGGCGCTGTCCTTCTGGCTCACGCCTGCGGCGTTCGTCGTGCTGCTCTCCGGCATCGTCGTCGGCGGGTTCCCGACCGGCTGGACCGGTTACGCGCCACTGTCGATCGCTGCGACCGAGGGCCAGGACGCGTACCTCGTCGCCTTCGGTCTGATCGCCATCTCGATGATCGTGGGTGGCTTCAACATCATCGCGACGGTGGTGAACTTCCGGGCGCCCGGCATGACGTGGACCCGGCTGCCACTGTTCGTGTGGGCCATGCTCGTCACCGCGATGCTCATGGTGCTCGCGGCGCCGGTGCTCGTGGCCGGTTGCTACATGTCGTTGATGGACCGCACGGTGCAGACTGCGCTGTTCGACGTCAACCACGGGGGCAGCTCGTACCTGTGGGAGAACCTGTTCTGGTTCTTCGGACACCCCGAGGTCTACATCCTGGCGCTCCCCGGATTCGGCATCGCACTCGAGCTGCTGCCCGTGTTCGCACGTAAGCCGGTCTTCGGCTACCGCACCGCAGTTGCGGGCATGATCGGTGTCGGCATGCTGTCCTTCTTCGTGTGGCAGCACCACTTGTTCGTCAGCGGCATGAACCCCGACATGCGCCCCGTCGTGATGCTCACGACGGAGTTGATCTCGATCCCGACCGGCATCCTCTACCTCGTGGCAGTCGGGACGTTGTGGCGAGCCCGGCTCCGGCTGACGGTTCCCGCGCTCTTCGTGCTCGGGATGCTGTTCAACTTCCTCATCGGAGGCATCTCCGGCGTCTTCTTGTCGGACGTCCCGACCGATGCGGTGGCCCATGGCACGTTCTTCGTGATGGCGCACTTCCACTACACGATCATGGGTGCGCTGCTCTTCACGTTCTTCGGGGCGATCTACTACTGGCTGCCGAAGATGACAGGGCGCCAGCTCGACCAACGACTCGGCAGGATCCACTTCTGGACCATGTTCGTGTTCTTCAACTCCACGTTCCTGCCTCTGTTCGCCATCGGCGAGCTTGGCATGCCGCGTCGAGTCTTCGAGTACCAGAAGAACCTGCAAGCGTTGAACGTCTGGGTGTCGATCTCGGCGTACCTGATCCTGCTGTCCATGCTCATCTTCGTCTTCAACTTCGTGAAGTCGACGGTCATCGACCCCCGCCCAGAGCTGCCAGCGGACCCGTGGGGCTCCCGCGGCATGGAGTGGATGACCTCGACGCCGCCGCCGGAGCACAACTTCGCGCACGTGCCGACGGTGTTGTCCGGCCCGTACGAGTACGGCACCGGCGCTGGGCCGATGGCCGTCATCGGCGCGTTGCCTGGCGCCGAGTCCGCTGCGCCGGCCCATGGATCGCAGGAGGTGAGCTGACGTGGATGACATCGCAGCTGGAACGGTGTCCCCAGCAGAAGCCGAGGCGAACGAGCGCGACGCAACGCTAGAGCGCGCGTCGGTGCGCGGCGCCTATTGGACCGGGTCCCGGTTGTTCGTGGCGCTGTCGGCCATGCTCTTCGGGGCCGGTATCTTCGCCTACTTCTACCTGCACTCGCTGGACAACAACACCCTGTGGCGTTCCTCCGGGCAACGCCCGTCCGACTTCATCAGCGTCCCGGTGCTCGTGTTCGCCATCGTCGGCGCCGCGCTCTACTGGTTCTACACCTGGTCGCTTCAGTCGGGCCGTCGCACGAATTCCGCCGACTGGCGGGTCGCCTGCGGTGCATCGGCAGCTCTCTTCCTTGCCGCCGGCCTCCTGCAGTTCTGGGGCATGCGACGCACCGGCTTCTTCCCGGGATCGTCCGGCTATGCCTCGATGTATGTCGCGCTCATGCCCATCTTCGCGATCTACTGCCTAGGCGCGGCATATTGGCTCGAGACGTTGCTGGCCCGCTCACTGCGGGTTCGCTGGGTGGTGGCGCCTGAAGGGTCGAACCGTGACTCCGAAGACGCTGTGTCCTTCTCGGGCTCGGCGATGGGTGCCCGGCCGTTCGTGCTCTTCGTCGCGCTGGTGGCGGCGGTCCTGTTCGTTCTCTTCTCCGTCCTCGACTGAAGGGCACGCCATGGCTGCCTCGAACGCGACCGGCGCGGTCCTCACTTTCGTGCTGCCCGTCTCCGTGTTCCTCGCCGTACTCCTGTGGGGATATTTCCAGCGTCGGGGGCACTGACGGATGGCTCGCTGAGCTGGCGCTTGTGGTCAGCCGACCAGGACGCCCGGCCGGACCTCGTCGAGACCGAACGCGACCGGTTGCAGGCCGAGCGCTGCTGCGGCCTGGTCGAACGTCTGCTGCGCGGCCGCCGCGGCCGCGCTCATCTGGGACAGGCGGGTCCGCACGTCGGCGAGCGCCGTTGGATCCCCCGGTTTGGCAAGCAGGCGCTGAACGTCTTGTGCGACATCGACTCCAGCCGGAAAGCTCCAGGTGTACAGGTGCTGGGTCGCCGCGGCGAGGTCGAACTGGTCGAGCGAACGGGGCGGCTGTGTCGTACCGAGATCGTCGATGCGGCTGTTGCCGAGCGGGGTGCAGTCCAAGGCCGTCTGGGCGGCGATCGCCGTAGCTGTCGCGCGGTCAGTCACGACGCCGGCAGTGATCTGGTTGTAAGCGCTCAGCGTCTGCTCGACCTCGACACTGCACGACTGGATGTCGCCGCGGACCTGCGTGGAGTAGAGCGCGAAGTCCGAGCGGAGCTGTCCGGTGGTCGCCCGGTGGGGCCAGTCAACGAATGCGATGAGAGCCAGTGTCACCAGAACGCCGGCAGCGATAGTGAGCCGGCGGTGCCGCAGTACCCACGACGTCACGGACGAGTTGGTCGGCCGCATCGGCATGTCGGCAGGCTGGTCGATCGGCTCACCACCCGCCGGCGCAGCCATCCCGCTCCCCGCCACCACCACGTCGCCTCCCCAGGCGGCCGTCGACCTATGAGTGGAGCGACGGGCGCTGTGCCGCTCAGAGCGTACAACCGGATTTCGACGCCACGGCGCGTTCGTCACTGCCGGTTGCCAGGGGCAGCGCAGTGAGCGCGGTCCTCCAGCACTGGTCGCTGGATCCCTTCGTCATCCTCGTCGCCGTTGTGGCTGTCGTCCATGCGCGTGGACTGCGACGGCACCTTCGGGCGATCCGGCGTTCCGGCCGAACCGTCAAGCCCTGGGTTGGTCAGGCGATGATCTGGTGGGCCGGGCTGCTCGTCCTGCTCGTCGCAGTCGTATCACCGGTGGACTATTGGTCCGAGGTGCACCTGACGGCGCACATCGTGCAACACATCCTGCTCGCGTTCGTCGCACCACCACTCATCGTGATCGGCGCACCCTGGGTCCCGCTGCTGCTCGGGCTGCCGCAAGGTGTCGGGCGCTGGTACGGCACCATGCTCCAACGGACACGCCCCCGGCGGGCGAGCTCGGTCGGGCCGTTCTGGCGGAGCGCGACCGCGGTACGCGCGTTCTGTGCCCGCCCGTGGACCGCGATCGTTGCGTTCAACGCGGCGATGATCCTGTGGCACATTCCGGGCCCGTTCGATCTCGCCGCGTCCAACCAGTGGGTGCACATCTTGCTTGCCCATGGCGCCTTCTTCGGGCTCGGCGTCGGCCTGTGGCTGCAGGTGTTCGGCTCCTACCCGTTCCGACCGGTGCTGCCCCCGCCCGCCCGCGTTCTGGCGCTGATCGCCACCAACGCCGTGATGGTCCTGATCGCGATGACCATGGTGATGTTCACGCACACTCTGTACTCGCTCTACTCGAGCGCCGGTGCTACGGCCCAGGCGGCCGACCAGCAGCTCGCCGGGGCCATTCTGTGGGTCTGCGGTGAGGTGACGTTCCTCCCGGCGATCCTGTTTACGATCTCCCGGTGGCTGGACGACGAGCCGCAGCCAACGCTGCAGCCGCAAGCTCTGACCGGTTCCGCTGGCGGACGATAGACATTGCTCCAGAGGTAGTTGCTCCGAACGGTCGTTGACGAGAGCAATCGCCGTGCTGCCCCATTCGGTGAGTCACAGGTGGACCACAGGGCTGTGTCCGCATCCGTCCAGGGTGCCCGCGCATCGTCGGTAGTGGCCCGATCCAGGGCCCCCTTTCGAAAGGAGCACAGCCATGAGTTGGATTTGGGTGAACCTATTCTTCGGTCTGATCGCCGTAGCTTTCACGGTTGGTTTACCTCTGTGGGTGATGCTCAAGTACCCCGAGGGCGACGCCCCGGAAGTTGTGGCGCGGCGAGTGGACGAACCTCAGCGCCCGTCGGCGTTGGTGCCCGAGCGTGGTGTGCTCGTCCCATAGTCGTGGCGACGTCACCCGCTGTCCCCAATACCGCGGTGATCAGGCGGGCGCCCCGTTCTGCGTGGTCAGAAGCGCGAGTGCGGTTCGCATCACCAGAGTGCGTGCCAGCTCCACGCTGACGTCAGGATTGCCGAGGGTGACGTGGACTGACAGGCCGTCGATCAGGCTCGACAGCAAGGTCGCGACCGCCTCGGCATCGTCAGTGACGAACGTCCCCGCATCGCAGCCGTAGTGGATCACCTGCGTCACAGTGCCGCGCCATCTGGCGTCGAGCTCGGACTGCACCTTCGTCAGATCGGCGTCGAAGCCTGCGGTGGCCCAAACCTCGAACCACAGCACCCAATCTGGGTCGCCGCGGCCGGTCGAACTGGCCAGTTCGACAAGCCGGTCGAGTCGTTCCCACGGGTCGACGATCTGCTTGACCTCCTCGGCGACCTGTTCGTGGAGGGCCTGCTCGCTGAGCTGGATCGCTCGGATCAGCAGGCCAGCCTTTGACGGGAAGTAGTAGGTGACGTGGCCGACGCTCATGCCGGCGTGCTCGGCGATGTCGGCCACGCGAACGTTGGCGAGGCCGCGATCGGCGATCACGGCGGCTGCAGCCTCGACCACCAACCGCTCCCGGGCCGCGCCCTTCTCCTGGCGCCTCATCGCACCTTCTGCTCAGGAGAAGGGCGCAGCGGGCGGACCGATCGGGACTTGCTGGGTGATGCAGTGCGGTCCGCCTCCGCCGAAGGCCAAGGTGCTGCCCGGTACGCCCACCACCTCACGTTCCGGGAAGATCTCCGCGACCGTGACCAAGGGTGCGGCGTCACGCGAGTCGCCCCTCACCGGGACGATGACGCCACCGTTGGCGAGGTAGAAGTTCGAGTACGACAAGCCGGCATCCGGGCCGGGGTCGAGGATCGTGACCTCCAGTTGGTTGCCGGCAGCGTCACAAGCGGCACGCAGCGCGGTCTGGTTCGCTGCACCGCGTGCATGGTCGGGGTCGCTCGGGTCACTCGGTACCTCGAGCAGGACGTGCCCGGGTGCGACGTACTGGAGCACTCCGTCCACGTGACCGTCGGTGCCCTCCGGGCCGACGTCTGTGCTGTGCCCGTAGGGCAGCCAGATGATGGTCGTGACGCCGAGGTAGTCGCGCAGCGTCGCCTCGATGTCGGCGCGCGACATCGTTGGGTTGCGGTTGGGGTTCAGCAAACACTGCTCCGTTGTCACGAGCGTGCCCAGTCCGTCCACGAAGAAGGAGCCACCTTCAAGCACCATCGGTGCGTCGAAGCGACGCATGCCGAAGTGCGAGGCGATTGCGACGGGCACGTCGTTGTCATGGACGGACGGCTCCCAACGATTGCCCCAGGCGTTGAACTCGAAGTTCACAACGGCTACCTCGCCGGCGCTGTTCTTCACGAACGCAGGGCCGCTGTCGCGCGCCCAGGAGTCGTCGATCGAGATGCCCAGAGGCTCGACGCCGGCACCGCACCGATCGCGAACCTCGGCGGCGTCCTCGGGGTTGCACAACATCAGCACCGGCTCGAATGATGCGATCGCGCGCGCCACCGTCGCGTAGTCGTCCTTCGCGTGATTCAGCTCGTCGTGCCACAGGTCGACCCGAGACGGCCACTGCATCAGGCAGGCGACGTGCTCGGTCCACTCAGCCGGCATGGCGAAGCCGGCGTCGCGCGGGCTCAGTGGTCGCGTCATCGTTCGGTGCTCCTCAGTTCCTAGGATGGCATCCTAGAATACGGGGTTGGATGTCGTCCAACAGGACGGTGCGTCAATCCAGGTTGACACTTTCAAACCGTCAACTACATTTGACGTATGGACCGGCCCATGGACCTGACAGCGGCGGCCAGTGACGTCGATCCGACGGTTGGCCTGCGGGCCGCCTCGGCCCTGCGGCGCCTGGCTGAGGCGCTCGAAGGCGTCCAGGTCGCCAACGCCAGACGCCTGGGCTGGTCGTGGCAAGAGGTCGCCGACGCCCTTGGCGTCAGCAAGCAGGCGGTGCACAAGAAGTACGCGCGCTCATCTCCAGGGTTGGCAGAAGGAGGCCGGGATGGTCAGGCGATTCACCAGCGAGGCCCGCGGCGTGGTCGTCGCAGCACAGCTGGAGGCACACGACCTGGGACGCAACGAGGTGGCTCCTGAGCACCTCCTCCTGGGGATGATCGACGGTACCGGCCTGGCCGCAGAGGTGCTCCGCGCGCAGGGGGTCTCCAGCGATGCGGTCCGCGACCGGCTGCGCCGGCGGCTCCCGATCGGTGACTACTTCACCGCGGACGACGCGGAAGCCCTGCGGACGGTCGGCATCGATCTCGACGCCGTGATGGAGAACCTGGTCGCCTCGTTCGGGGACGACGCCGTCGCAGGAGCGCGATCGCCCAGGCGCCGGGCGCGGTTCTCCCGGACCAGCAAGAAGGTGCTGCAGCTGGCCCTGCGGGAAGCCGTCTGGTTGAAGTCGGGGGGAATTGCGAGTGAGCACGTGTTGCTGGGTCTGTTGCGCACCGCCGATCCGACGGTGACCCGGCTGCTCTCCGATTGCGGCGCGGCACCAGAAGGCCTTCGGGTCGCCACCTTGCGCGGCCTGGGACGAGCGGCGTGAGGGGACTGACGCACATGGGAGGTCGTGGCGCATGGACAGTGCGATCCGGGTCAGAGGTCTGACCAAGAAGTACGGTGACGTCACCGCCGTCGGCGGGGTCGACCTCGATGTGTTGCCTGGCGAGACGTTCGGATTCCTGGGGCCCAACGGCGCCGGGAAGTCGACAACGATCCGAATGCTGTGCACACTCGCGAAGCCGACGTCGGGAACCGCGACGGTAGCCGGTTACGACGTCGTACGACAGCGGCCCGACGTGCGCAGGCACATCGGACTGGTCTTCCAGGAGACCACCCTGGACAGCTACCTAACCGGTACGCAGAACCTGAAGTTCCACGCGGAGCTGTACGGAGTTCCGCGCAACGTGGCAGACGCGCGGATCCGGCAGGTACTCGAGATGGTGGCGCTGTGGGACCGCCGCGACGACGCGGTACAGACCTACTCCGGCGGCATGAAGCGACGGTTGGAGATCGCCAGAGGGCTGTTGCACTCGCCCCGCGTGCTCTTCCTCGACGAACCGACCGTTGGGCTCGATCCGCAGACGCGGGCCAACATCTGGGAGTACATCCACGAGCTGCGCCGCAGCGAGGAGATCACCATCTTCCTCACGACCCACTACATGGACGAGGCAGAGAACTGTGACCGGATCGCCATCATGGACATAGGTCAGATCGTCGCCCTGGGGGAGCCGGAGGCGTTGAAGGCCTCGGTGGGCACCGACCGGGTACAGATCAAGACCGCAGACGACACCCTGGCCACGCAGCGGCTGCGCGACCGCTTCGATGTCGAAGCATCGGTCCACGACGGAACCGTCACATTCGCCGTGCCGGCCGGCGAGGAGTTCGTGCCCCGACTCTTCGCCGAGCTCGACGTGCCGATCCTCTCGGTCAGTGTGGCCAGACCTTCTCTGGACGACGTCTTCCTCTCCTACACCGGTCGCACCATCCGCGATGCGGAAGGCCCCGCCCGGTCGGCCCCACCCGGATTCGCGCGGAGGTAGCCCATGTCCACACTTGCCACAGTTCCTGTCCACGTGGCCCGGGCGGGCGTTGCGCATGACCTGCGCGCCGCCGTCATGGTCTGGCGCCGCGAGCTGATCCGCTTCTGGGGCGACCGCACCCGGATGATTGCCATGCTCGTACAACCCGTCCTCTTCATCTTCGTGTTGGGGAACGGGCTGTCCGGCTTGACGTCGATGGCGATCCCCGGCTTCGACTTCAAGACGTTCCTCTTCCCCGGCGTGCTCGCCACCTCGACGTTGTTCACAGCGATGTTCGCGGCGGTGTCGGTGGTGTGGGACCGGGAGTTCGGATTCCTGCGCGAGATGATGGTCGCGCCGGTGAGTCGTACGTCGATCATCGTCGGAAAGGCCATGGGGGGCTCGACCGTCGCGACGGTGCAGGGTGCCCTGGTGATCGCGCTGGCTCCGTTCGTGGGAGTGCCTTTGTCGGTGCGACTGGTGGTGGTCCTGCTGATCGAAGTCTTCATCATCTCGTTCGCGATCACCTCGTTCGGGCTGGTGATCGCGGCCCGGGTGACGCAGATGCAGGCCGTCATGGGGATCATGCAGATGATCATGCTGCCGCTGACGTTTCTTTCCGGGGCCTTGTACCCGCTGGTGGGGCTGCCGACCTGGCTGTCGATCCTGGTCCACCTGAACCCGCTCACCTACGGGGTTCATGCCGTACGGGTCACTGTCTTCGAGTCGTTGCACGTGCCGGCCGGGGCGCTGCTACGAGTCAACCCGACCCTGACGATCGGCGGATGGCCGGTGTCGGTCGTCGCCTGCCTGGCGCTGGTCCTCGGAATAGGACTGGTCATGCTCGCGATCGCAGCCGCGGAGTTCTCCAAGTCGGAGTGAGGCTTCGGGTCGACCCGGCAGGATGCGGTCATGACCGACGCCGCTGTCCTCGTAACGCTGTACCAGGACCTCCACCGCCACCCTGAACTGGCCTTTCGCGAAACACGTACCGCCGGCGTGGCCGCTGGCTGGCTGCGCGAGGTCGGTTACGAGGTGACGGAGGGTGTGGGGGGTACCGGCGTCGTCGGTGTCCTGCGTAACGGCGACGGCCCCACCGTGTTGTTGCGCGCCGACATGGACGCACTGCCAGTCGCGGAGCTGACCGGTCTTCCTTACGCGAGCACGGCCCGCGCCGTTGACGCTGCGGGTGTCGAACACCCGGCGATGCACGCCTGCGGCCACGACATCCACGTGACCTGCTTGATCGGAGCGTGCGCAGAGCTTCGAGAGCGGTCCGACGAGTGGCGGGGCACGGTTGTTGCCGTCTTCCAACCGGCGGAGGAGGCAGGTGGTGGAGCCCAGGCGATGGTCGACGATGCGTTGTTCGAGCGGTTCGGTCGACCCGACGTCGTCCTGGGTCAACACGTGACGCCGCTGCCAGCGGGCGTGCTCGGTCTGCGCCCGGGGCCGGCCTTTGCCGCTGCCGACGGGCTGATCGTGACGCTGCACGGCCGCGGCGGACACGGTTCGCGGCCAGAGGACACCGTCGATCCGGTGGTCATGGCTGCGGCGACGATCCTCCGGCTCCAGGGTGTGGTGTCGCGGGAGGTCGCCTGGAACGACCCAGCGGTCGTGACCATCGGCGCCGTACACGCAGGCACGGTGGGCAACATCATCGCGGATCGCGCCGAGCTGCACGTGAGCATTCGCAGCTTCACCGCGGCAACTCGTCAGCGAGTGCTGGAGTCGGTGACCAGGATCATCCGCGCCGAGGCGCTGGCGTCCGGTGCACCGCGTGAGCCCGACATCGAGTTCCTCGTGCCGTTCCCCGTGGTCACCAACGACGTCGCCGCCGCCGAACACACCAGACCCGCCCTCGAGGCGGTCAGCACGAGCGTCATCGACCCTGGGCAGCTGGCGGCGAGTGAGGACGTAGGCGTGTTCGCGACGGCGGCCGGTGCCCCGTGCGTCTACTGGCTGCTCGGAGGCGCCGACCCTGCCGCCTATGCGGCGGTGAGCACCGCCGAGCAGATGATCGAGGTCATGGCCGCGTTGCCCGCCAACCACTCGCCCGCCTACGCTCCGGTGCCGCAACCGACCATCGACATCGGAGTCGCCGCCTTGGTGTCGGCGTCGCGAACCTGGCTCGCGGTGCCGGTGAGTTGAGCTGGACCACTGTGAATCGAGGTGAATTTCGGTGAATCACCTCGAATCACGTCGTTCGCCCCTTGTCGGTTGGGCCGCTCGGAGGATGGACTTGGGGTTCGGTGGAACATGACCAGATCGACGTAGGACGGTGGGGCAATGCCGCAGTACGTCTACGAGTTCGACGAGGGCAGTCGCGAGATGGGCGACCTGCTCGGGGGCAAGGGCGCGAACCTGGCCGAGATGACCCGCCTGGGGCTGCCCGTACCCCCGGGGTTCACCGTGACCACTGAGGCGTGCCGCTCGTACCTGGCCACCGGGCAGGCTCCGCCGCAACTTCGGGTCCAGGTGACGTCTGCTCTGCGCCGGCTCGAGGACCGTATGGGTCGCCGGCTCGGGGAGCGTGATGATCCTCTGCTGGTGAGCGTTCGCTCCGGTGGGCGGCACTCCATGCCGGGGATGATGGACACGATCTTGAACGTCGGCCTCAACGACGAGTCGGTGCAAGGGTTGGCGAAGGTGGCCGACGACGAGCGGTTCGCGTGGGACTGCTACCGCCGGCTGATCGCGATGTTCGGCGCCACCGTGCTGGGGATCGACGCAGACCTCTTCGCCACCGAGCTGGAGCGGCGCAAGAACGCCCTCGGAACAACGTCTGATCTCGATCTGTCGGCCACGGACCTGCGCGACCTGGTCGACGCGTTCAAGGAGATCGTCAAGGACCACACCGGTCAGGCGTTCCCCCAACAACCTCGCGACCAGCTCGACCGGGCAGTTGCCGCGGTCTTCGAGTCGTGGAACACCGAGCGAGCCCGGATCTACCGCATCCGCGAGCGCATTCCGCACGACCTCGGCACGGCGGTCAACGTGTGCTCGATGGTGTTCGGCAACCTCGGTCCCACCAGTGGCACCGGCGTGGCGTTCACCCGCGACCCCGCGACCGGCCATCCCGGCGAGTACGGCGACTTCCTGGCCAACGCGCAGGGGGAGGACGTGGTCGCGGGGATCCGCAACACCGCGAGTCTGGCCGACCTGGAGTCCCTCAATCCCGTGGCCCATCACGAGCTGCTCAAGGTGATGCGCCGGCTCGAGACGCACTACCGGGACCTGTGCGACATCGAGTTCACGATCGAACGCGGAAAGCTGTGGATCTTGCAGACGCGGGTGGGGAAGCGAACCCCTGGTGCAGCCTTCCGGATCGCGACCCAGCTGGTCGATGAAGAGCTGATCACCATGGACGAGGCTCTCGGTCGAGTGCGCGGCGAGCAGTTGGCCACCTTGATGGTGCCGCAGTTCAGCCCGACCGCCGCGAAACGACGACTGACCACGGGCATGGGCGCCAGTCCGGGCGCCGCCTTCGGTCACCTCGTCTTCGACTCCAAGACCGCGATGGCGCATGCCGAGCAGGGCGAGCAGGTCCTCCTGCTGCGTCGCGAGACGAACCCCGACGACCTCGGGGGGATGATCGCCGCGGCCGGCATCCTGACCTCGCGGGGCGGCAAGACCTCGCATGCCGCGGTCGTAGCGCGAGGCATGGGCAAGACCTGCGTCTGTGGCGCTGAAGAGATCGTGGTGGACGCTGCGAACCGCATCGCCCAGGTCGGCGGCATCACCTTGCGCGAGGGCGACGTGGTGTCGATCGACGGCTCGACCGGTGATGTGTTCGCCGGTGCAGTTCCCGTGGTCGCCTCACCCGTCGCCACGTACCTCACCGAGGGCCTCGAGGCTGCCCTCGCGGTGGCCAACGACGAGGTGGCCGAGCTCGTCGTGGCGGTGGACCGTCTGCTGGGTCATGCGGACTCGGTGCGGCGCCTCGGCGTCCACGCCAACGCTGACACCGCTGCGGACGCGCGGGTCGCTCGCCGGCTCGGCGCGGCCGGCATCGGGCTCTGTCGCACCGAGCACATGTTCTTGGGCGATCGGCGGGTCCTGATCGAACGTGTCATCCTCGCCGACACTGCGCAAACGCGGGCCGAGGCGCTCGACGCGCTGCTGCCACTGCAGCGCGCGGACTTCGTGGAGCTGCTCACGGCGATGGACGGTCTGCCCACCACCATCCGGCTGCTCGACCCTCCGCTTCACGAGTTCCTCCCTGATCGGGCGGAGCTCATGGCAGAAGTTGCGGTGGCACAGGCCGCCGGTCAACCCGAGCCGGAGCGGGTCCGCCTTCTCGCCGCGGTGAACCGTCTGCACGAAGTGAACCCGATGATGGGGCTGCGCGGCGTACGGCTCGGTCTCGTGGTGCCGGGTCTGTACGCGCTGCAGGTGCGCGCCCTCGCCCAGGCAACAGCGCAACGTCTTCGTGAGGGTGGTTCGCCGGCGCCGGAGATCATGGTTCCGCTCGTGGGGTCGTGGCTGGAGCTGCGACTGATCCGCGACGAGATCGACGCAGTGCTGGCAGAGGTCGCTGGCCAGGAGCAGGTGGACCTCGACCTGGCAGTCGGCACGATGATCGAGCTGCCGCGCGCCGCGTTGACTGCACATCGGATCGCGGAGGTGGCCGACTTCTTCTCGTTCGGCACCAACGACCTCACGCAGACGGCGTGGGGCTTCTCCCGCGACGACGTGGAGGCCGCGTTCTTCGCGACCTATCTGGAGCGCGGTGTGCTGACCCGGTCTCCGTTCGAGTCGCTCGACGTCGACGGCGTTGGGCGCCTCGTACAGATTGCGGTCGAAGAGGGGCGAGCTGCGCACCCCTCCTTGCGCCTCGGCGTGTGCGGCGAGCATGGCGGCGACCCGGACTCGATCGGGTTCTTCCACCGGGTCGGGATCGACTACGTGTCGTGCTCTCCGTATCGCATCCCGATCGCACGACTGGAGGCCGGACGCGCCACGCTCACCTCGGTCTGAGGATCAGGCTGGGAGGCGGGGCGTCGTCACGGTGCTGCCGTCGGGGTGTCCTCGCCGCGGTCCGTCTGCGATCTCCCACACCTGCTGGCGGCCGTGCACCTGCCAGGACACGCCTTCACCGGACAGATCGACCGCGGCGGTGTCCTCGTCGATCCCGAGCACGGCGGTGCCGGCGGGCGGGTGCAGGACGGCACGCGTCAGCAGGTCAGGCACCCAGCCGAGCATCTTGTCGAAGTGGGGGATCACCCTCAGATGGGGGAGCAGCGCCAGACCCGGGTCAGGGTCGCGGCTCAGCGACCGGAACTGCGGCACCCAGCCCGTCATCGCCATAGCCCCTGCCGAACAGCCGGCCAGCGCTGCTCCGTTCTGCCACGCCTCCAGTACGGCGTCCCACACGCGCGTGCCGCGCATCGTGGTCGCCAGGAACGTCGGGTTGCCACCGGAGAGATAGACCAACCCGGCACCCTTCACGAGGTCCGCAAGGTCCTGGTCGTCGGCGTCGGCTCGATCCTTGACGACCACGGGCACCGCTTCGACGCCAAGGCGTTGTGCCTGCTGGGCGCCGAGCCGGATCCAGTTCTGCAAGGAGGATTCGCCCTCCGGCGCGGCGGCGGTGGGGATCTGCACGTAGCGAGGCGGTCGTCCTTCGAGCAGCAGTGCCTCGGTTGTCGTCATCACCGGCAGGTACTCGCCGCTACCGACCAGCGCGAGTGGCCCCGGGGTCACCGCTTCACCCTTTGCTCAGCTCCCACGTCGCTCCCTCTGCGGTGTCGCGTACCTCGACGCCGAGCCTCTCGAGCTGGTCGCGGATCGCGTCAGCATCAGCAAATCGCCGTTCGCCCCGCGCCGTCTGCCGCAGCTGCAGCAGCAGTTCGACGTACGGGCGAACCGTGGCGGTGACGTCGACGTGCGGTGCTGCAGCGAGTGCGCCGACCCGAGCCACCAATGCGGTGACAGAAGCCTGGTCGCTGTCTGCGGAGGGCAGAAGCTCGAGTAGTGCCTGGACGGCGGCCGGGACGTCGTCGTTGTTCAGGAGGGCATCGACACGTGCAGCTGTGGGAACGTCACGCATGGATGGACTCGGCGGTGCTTCGACCGGTTGGACCGCGCCGCCGCCCCACTCGGCGATGTCGTCGAGTGTCATCGTCGACCCGGTGTGCCGAACCGTGCAGTGGTCGCCGACTCGGACTGTGACGGCACCACGGCCAACCACACGAGCGTCACCGGTGGTCAGGTCGATGATCAGGCCGGTGTGCTCATCGACGCCCAACACGAACGTGCCGTCCGGAAGCTCTCGTTCGAGTCGGCGCAGCCGGCGTTCACCGAGATAGCAGTAGCGGGTGTCGTGAGTGCCGCCTTCGGTGTTGTCGAAGTGCGGGATCACGGCTGCGGCCAGTCCAGTGGCGCGTCCGAAGACGTCGAGTCCGTCCAACCACCGGGGTTCCTCACCGACCTTGTACACCTCGTACACCGGTACGGTGACGACTCCCAGGGTCAAGGCAGCCGCCGAGGCGAACACCACCGCGCCGCCGCCACCTGTCACCGAGAGGCGGTCGTGCAGGGCCGGCGTCACGCCACTGTCGGTCCAGGTGCGCAGGGCGTAGCTCGGTGAACCCGGCCCCGCAAAGATCCACCGGGCCGCGCGCAGCCGTGCCATCTGCTCGGCATGACCCGCGGGGTCGGCAGCCATCTCCTCGCGGGAGCGGAACCGCACCGGGCTGACGTCGCGCCCCACGCTGTCGGCGAAGTAGTCGTGGATGCGGTCGGTGAGCTCGTCGGCGTTCTCCTGGAAGCCGTACGGGCTGTCCAGGGCCACGGCGGGCACGTCGGCCCTGGGCGAGCCTCCGAGCCCAGCGGCGATCTCGGCGAACACGAACTGATGCGGCGTGACCATGGTCGGCGACGTCTCGCCAGACCCGAGGACGACAAGCAGCCGAGGCGTGGTCACAACTCCATCCAACAGCGCGGACCCGCTCTCTGCTTCCCGATCGGCTTCCCGATCGCGGATCGAGGGCTGCCGATCTTGCCGGCAAGATCGTCAGTAGGGTCGTTCCTGCCGGCGGGGAGCCGCCCGGAGGGAGCTGCGTTGACCGCGGTGCGCCATGCACTGACCACCCTCCAGGCCGCGCTCTCCTCGTCGGCGATGCGGCGCGTACTGCTGGGCTACCTCGGGTTCGCCACCGCCGAGTGGGCCACCTGGATCGCGGTTCTGTTGTACGCCTACCAGGTCCACGGCCCCACCGCGGTGGGGCTGGTGGCCGTCCTCCAGCTGGTCCCAGCCGTCGTCGTAGCCCCCCTGGGATCGACGGTGTCCGAACGTCTGGCGCGCCAGGCAGCCTTGGTTCTTGCGTATTCGTTGTTGGGCGCGAGCATGGCGGCCCTGTGGCTCGTGTTGGTGCTCCACAGCCCGTTCTGGGTCTTCTGCTGTATTGCCATCGTCTCGAACTGCACCGTGACGTTCGCCCGCCCCGCCCACTACGCCGCGTTGCCGAGGATCGCCCAGTCACCCGATGAGCTCGTGGCGTCGAACTCCGCGAGCGCGACGCTTGACGGCCTGGGCACCTTCCTGGGTCCCGCAGTCCTCGCCGTGTTCATCCCGTTGTTCGGACTGTCGTCGGTGTTCGCGACGCTCTTCGTGGTCATGTTGGTGGCCGTTGTCGCGATCGGCCGGATCACGGGCATGCCGACGGAGCCCATCCGTCGCGATGTCGTTGACCCGGAGTCGACCCGCGGCTTCGTGCACGAGTCGCTGGGCGGCATGCGCGAGGTACGACAGGTTCGCGGCGCCACGACGCTACTGCTTCTGGTAGGCGTCCAGTTCGTCATCATCGGCATGCTCGACGTGCTCGGCGTGGTCTTCCCCCAGGAGGTGTTCCACGCCGGTGCGTCCGGTGCCAGCCTTCTCATCGCGGTGAGTGGAATCGGCGCCCTCGTCGGGTCAGCCGCCACCGTCATGCTGGTGGGACGGCGGCGGATGAGTCCGGCGTTCGTCCTTGGGTTCGTAGGTACCGGTACCTCGCTCGCCCTCGTGAGCATCACGCCGACGCTGGCAGCGGCGATGCTCCTGGTGGGTCTGTCCGGCTTCTCACGTGCGTTCATCGACGTGTCGGGGCGCACGCTGCTGCAGCGGACTGTCAGGGAGGACGTACTCGCCCGTGTCTTCGGCCTGCAGGAATCGGTGCTGATGGCTGGCTTGGCGCTGGGATCGACGGTCGCCCCGGTGGCCATCGCGGCGACGAGTGCGCGCGGCGCCTTCGTCGTAGCTGGCCTTGCACCGGCTGTTCTTGCTCTGGCTGCGTGGCCGTCGTTGCAGCGGCTCGACCGCCGCTCGGTGTTGCCCGGCCCGGCGTTCGCGATGCTGCGCGAGCTGTCGATGTTTGCGCCCCTGCCGCAGGCACGGCTGGAACTGCTGGCCAGATCCGCACGGATCTCGCATGCATCGGTCGGTCAGGTGATCGTTCGCGTGGGCGAGCACGGCGACCGCTTCTATGTGGTGACGCAGGGCGAGGTCCGGATCGTCCGCGGTGGCCGTGAGGTCGCCCGCCTCGGTCCCGGTGAGCACTTCGGCGAGGTGGCCCTGCTGAGGGACGCGCCCCGGAATGCGACCGTGACGGCGCTGCAACCGACTGAACTGCTCGAGCTCGATCGCGAGGAGTTCCTCGCCGCCGTCACCGGCTTCCCCGCGTCCCACGCCGTCGCCGAACAGGTGGCACAGCAGCGCGAGGACCCCAGCCCCGGGCCCGAAGCCGGGGCCACCGAGGGCGGAACGTGACCGCAGCGACGCGCATCGTGACGACGGTGGGCCCCACGTGTGCCGGTGGTCGGTGAAGTGGCTCGGGGCAGGTCCGACGTCGCCTAGTTTGGACGCCTACGACACTTCCGGAGGGCTCCAGTGACCGGCACGATTCGGCGCGTCAGCAGTCTGCTCGTGGCCGGGCTGGCGATGGTCAGCCTCGTGGCCATCGACCCACTCTCAGCCAACGCGGCGCGGACTCCTCACTCATCCGACACGTTGACGGTGGGATCGCTGACACTGCACAGCTGCCACGTCATGCGCGGCGCCTACTGCGGCACCATCCAACGTCGATGGGACCCCACCGGCAGCCACAGCGGGACGATCGACGTCGGGTTCGCATTCGTGCCCGCTCGCGACCAGTCGTCGCCCGTACTGGGCACCCTCGTCCCCCACGAGGGTGGGCCCGGTTACAGCAGCACCGGCTCGCTGTCCCTCTACTACGCGCCGATGTACGGTCCGCTCCTGCAGCACCGGAACCTGCTCGTGATGGACCAGCGCGGCACCGGACTGTCCGAGCCGGTCGACTGTCCCAGCCTGCAGAATCTGACGGGGCCCTACGCGCCGGCCGCACGCGAGTGCGGGAAGTTGCTGGGGGCGCACGCGGACGAGTACGGGTCCGTCCTTGGCGCTGACGACCTGGCCGCGATCATTCGCAAGCTCGGCGTCGGACCGGTCGATCTGTATGGCGACTCGTACGGCACCTTCTTCGCGCAGGTGTTCGCCGGCCGTCACCCGGGCCTGCTGCGCAGCCTCCTGCTGGACAGTGCGTATCCCACCTACGGCGAGACCGCCTGGTACCCCACCCAGACGCCGGCGATGCAGAACGCGTTCACCAAGGCATGTGAGCGCTCCAGCGCCTGCGCGCACGCCGGTGGAACACCGATGCAGTTGCTCGAAGCGGTGTTGCATCGGGTACGTCAACACCCGTACCAGGGAATGAGTCGCGACGGCGACGGCACGCGCATGCACGTAGTCGTCGACGGCAAGGCCTTGGTGTCAGTGGCCTTTGGCGCCACCTATGGGCCCTACTTCTACCGCGAGTTTCCCGCCGCTCTCCGCGCTGCTCTTCACGGCCAGAAGGCGCCGCTGCTGCGCCTGACAGCCGAGGCGATCGGGGCAAGCTCCGATGCCGGAAACCCCTACTACTACAGCGAAGGGCTCGACGCGGCGGTCGCCTGCCACGACTACCCGCAGCTGTTCGACATGACCAAGAGCCCGAAGGTGCGTCACGCCGAGCTCAGGCGGGCCGTCAAGACGGCCGAGGCGACCCAGCCCGACCTCTACGCGCCGTTCACGATTCGTGAGTACCTCGCGTCCTACTGGCAGGAGCTGAACTGGTGCGCCGACTGGCCGGTCGCCCAGGCGTCGCTGCCGGCCGGGCCACCCCTGCCGCGCCATGGCCACTACCCGGACGTCCCCACGCTGGTGTTGTCCGGCGAGCTCGACTCCATCACGACCGCTGCTGAGGGGGCGATGGTCGTCGACCAGTTCCCCAACGCCCGCCAGGTGCTCTTCGCCAACAGCTTCCACGTCACCGCCGCCGGTGACGTCGACCACTGCGCCAGCAAGGTGCTCCGCGCATTCATCAGGAACCCCGACGCAGAGTTCGCTCCGTCGCTGACCGCATGTGCGGCCGCGGTTCCCCCGCTCCGGGCCATGGGCACGTTCCCGACGTCCTACCGGCACGTGCCGGCGGCGGTGAACGCGTACGGTTCGCACGCCAGCTTGCGGGAGCGACAGGTGGCCACGGCCTCGGCAGAGACGGTCGCCGACGTGATCAACCGTTGGTACAACAACTACACCGGGATCGGCTACGGGCTCCATGGTGGCCGGTGGTCCTACTCGGACGGCCGGGTGATTCCCTACCGCTTCCACCAGGTGCGCTTCACGCGCGACCTCGCGGTGAGTGGTACGGGTGCCTGGAGCCCCTATCAGCACACGATGACAGTGGATCTCACCGTTCGCGCCACGAACCCGGACGGACGCACGCTGGCGGGCTGGTTGCAGGGCTCGTGGGACACCCGGGCTGTCGACGCCATTGCTCATCTGCACGGCGTGATCAACGGTCGCAGCGTGGCCGTATCGTTCGTGGCGCCCTAGGGGAGGCTGTTGAGTAGCGTCGGTCCCTTCCCCACCCGGCTGGCGAGCCGGCAACGCTGAGGAGCCGTCGTGTCCGACCTGTTCGCGGGACTGCCGATCGAGCCGCTGTCACCAGCGGCGATGGATCAGATTCACGCACAGGCGATGCGGATCCTGGAGGACATCGGCACCGAGGTGCACTTCGACCCAGCGCTGGAGATGCTTGCCGGAGCCGGCCAACGCGTCGACGGCACCCGGGTCCGCTGGGACGCGGGGTTCATCGCCGAACAACTGGCCAAAGCGCCCGCCAGCATGTCCTTGACCGGTCGGGACCGGTCCCGCACGGTCACTCTCGGCGGCGGCAGCCTGGCCCACTCTCCGGTCGGTGGCCCGCCGTTCGTCTCAGACCTGCAGCGCGGCCGGCGCGACGGGACCATGGCCGACCACGTCGAGCTCGTGAAGCTGGCTCACGCCAGCAACGTCCTGCCGCTCATGCAAAGCGGCACGACCGAGGCGCAGGACCTCGAGCACACCAGCCGGCATCTCGAGATGGACTACTCGATCCTGCGCTGGAGTGGGCGTCCCTACATCATCTACGGCACCAGCGGGCCCAAGGCCCGCGATGCGATCGCGCTCGCGGCCATCGCCGCGGGTGGCGCCGACGCGTTGGCCGCTGACCCGGGGATCATCGGAATCGTCAACCCCAACAGTCCTTTGGTCTGGGACGAGCTGATGGTCGACATGCTCATGGCGTGCGCAGAGTCGGCTCAGCCGGTCGCCATCACGCCGTTCCTGCTCGCCGGCGCGTCCGCCCCGGTCACGTTGGCGGGCGGGCTCTCGTTGCTGGTCGCCGAGACGCTGGCGGGCGTCGCGATGGCACAGCTGGTGCGGCCGGGCACCCCGTGCATCTTCGGCTGCTTCTTCAACGGCGTGGACATGCGCTCCGGAGGACCATCACTCGGCCTGCCCGAGTCGGTGCTCGCAACGTTTGCCGGCAGCCAGCTGGCGCGACGTTATGGTCTGCCGCTGCGCGGCGGTGGCGGCCTCTGCTCGAGCATGGCGCTGGACGCTCAGGCCGCCACCGAGAGCGCCATGTCGCTGTGGACCACCTACCTCGCGCGCTGCGACCTGGTGGTCCACTCGGCTGGCTGGCTCGAGGGCGGGCTCACCGCGTCGTTCGAGAAGCTCGCCCTCGACGTCGAGACGATCCGGATGTTCGAGCGGATCCGAGCCGGCCTGACGGTGGACGACGAGCAGCTGGCCTACGACGCGATCGCCGAGGTGGGGCCCGGCGGCCTGTTCCTCGCCCACGAGCACACCCTCGAGCGCTTCCGCACCGACTCGTTCATGAGCCCGCTGTTCCGGTCCCAGGCCTATCCCACCTGGGTCAAGCAGGGGGCCAGGACCGCGGACGTGATGGCCAGCGAGCACTGGAAGGCGATCCTGGACACCTACGAGGATCCGGGCATCGACGCCGGTGTCGACGCCGAGCTACGTGAGTTCATCGACCGGCGGACTCTGGAGTTGGACGCGTAAACGGTTGCCGTGCAGGTGCCGGAGCGATCATGCTGGCCGGACCGATCCGCGACCCGTCCCTCGGGGGTGGCACCCATGTCTCAACAGCCCGAGTCCAACGCTCCGATCAGCGCCTACGCCTTCGTCGAGCGCACGCTCATCCCGCCGGCTGATTTCGTCGAGGCGGTGCTGACTGTCCCAGGAGTCCGGTTCGCCGGGCGGACGGTCGGCTCGGCGGTGGCCTTCGTCGCGGTGGACTGTGATTCCATCGCCCGACTGCAGGACGAGGTCTTGCCTGAGATCGCAGCGGCCGGAGCGGGGCACACCACCTGGACCATGACACTCGGCGAACACACCCTTGTCATCGGGCATGCCGTCAAGCACGGCAAGCAGCGTCGTGGCGCGCTCGTCCGCTTCTCGACCAGCAATCCGGCAGCTCTGATGTCGGAACTGACCGAGCGAGTCGCGTCGCTGAACGACGACGAGCAGGCGGCGGCGGGTTTCGGGGTAGCGGCCAGCCGCACCTACGGCGCCACCACAGACGTGCTCCTCGATCTTGGCGCACCCGACGACGACGGCCTGTTCGCGGTTCTCGACAGACTCGATGGGCTGCCGTCCGCCGCGGCGTCCGACGTCCTACTGGCGAGCTGGACCGACAACGCGACCTGGGCCGACGAATGACCCGGTAGTGCCTACCGCATGCTCGAACTGCGGAGCTGAGGTCGAGGCCGCGTTCCGCTTCTGTCCCTACTGCGGGTCACTGATGGGCTCGACCGCACCGGGCCTCATCGAACGCCGCGTCATCGCCGTGTTGTTCTGCGACCTGGTGAACTTCTCCGAACTCGCCTACCAAAGCGATGCAGAGGACGTGCAACGGCTCCTGCGGACCTATCTGTCGCTCACTCGTGAGTGCTTGGAGTCTTATGGGGCGGTTGTCGAGAAGTTCATCGGCGATGCCGTCGTCGCCGTCTTCGGGTACGACGCTGCCCATGACGATGACTGTGAACGAGCCCTCTTCGCGGCACTGGGGGTGCTGGAGGCTCTCGCCGAGTACAACAGGTCGGCAGCGCAATCCCTTCATGTGCATCTCGGGATCCATGTCGGGGAGGCGGTCGCGGATCTGGGTGCGAGCCCCGCCGCGGGCGAAGGGTTCATCGCTGGGCATGTCGTGAACCTGGCTCAGCGTCTGCAGTCACTGGCTTCCCCCGACACAGTCGTCGTCAGCCGCGAGGTCCTGGACCGGACGAGGCATCGGTTCTCGTTCGAGCCTCAGCCGGCATCGTCTGTGAAGGGTCAGCCGGGGCCGCTCGAGCACTGGCGGCTCCGCGGCGTCCGTCAGTCAGCCCCGCCGGACGTGCTCCCTCTAGTCGGCCGCACCCAGGAGCTCGCACAGCTCGGCACTCATCTCCATGACGTCGCACATGCTGCTCGATCGCAGGTCGTGACTCTCAGCGGTGAGGCAGGGTCGGGCAAGTCCCGCTTGCTCTTGGAGTTCGAGTCCGTGGCGAAGGCGCAGCCGTTCCGGGTCACGTGGCGGAAGGGTCGGTGTCTGCCGTACGGAACGGGCGTCACCTTCTCCGCTCTGGCGGAGGTGCTCAAGCAGTCGACTGGCGTACTCGACTCCGACTCGTCGCAGCTGGTGACGTCGAAGGTCGAGTCGGCATTCGAGGGTGACCCCGACGCCGACTGGGTGGTGCCGCGGCTGCTTCCGCTGTTGGGGGTGACCTCGAGCAGTGTTGACAGGGAGGAGCTGTTCTCGGCTTGGGTGACCGCGTTGGTGAGCTTGAGCCGCGACATGCCAACGGTGCTGGTCATCGAGGACGTGCACTGGGCCGACGGAGCGATGCGGGCGTTCGTCGAGCATGTCGCCGCCAAGCCACTTCCTTCGCATCTGCTGGTGGTGCTGTCGACGAGACCAAGTTTGCTGGAAGAGATCCCCGGCTGGCCAAGTGCGCTGGCGCATCAAATTCCGTTGCTCCCACTCGATGCAACGGCGACCGAGCAGGTGGTAGCAGCCGAACTCGGGCCAGCGGGGCAGGCACTGTCGATGTCGCTGCGGCACTCTCTGCTCGAACGGGCAGCCGGGAATCCGCTGTTCGCCCGCGAGTTCGCGCGGTTGGTCCGGGACTCCCGCCGGCTGGGCGGGTCCGACCCTGAGGAGGCCGACTCCCTCCCCGTCCCCACCACGATTCACGCACTGCTCGGCGCTCGCCTCGACACGTTGTCACTGGTCGAGCGAGCGATCGTGCAGTGCGCGGCTGTGATCGGAAAGGTGTTCTGGACCGGAGCGATCTGTGTCCTCGGCGACTTGGACGACGACGACGTCCGCCGCACGCTCGACACACTGTCGCGGCGAGGGATCGTCGGACGCCACGACCGAAGCACTCTTGCCGGCGAGGAGGAGTACTCGTTCTCGCACGTGCTGCTGCGCGACGTCGCCTACGATCGCGCCCCACGCGCGTGGCGTCGTCACGCGCATCTGCGTGCCATCGAGTGGATGGAGGCCGTCGCCAACTCGCGCGTGGACGAGGTGGCCGAGGTGCTGGTGTTCCACGCGACGTCGGCTCTCGACCTGGCGACGTTGGCTGGCGACAGCCAGACCGCTGCCCGCGCCACGGCACTGGCTCTGACCTATTCCCGTCTGGCGGCTAGGCGAGCCATGGCCTTGGACGTGCGCCAGGCGTTCGGGATGCTTGAGATCGCGCGTGGTTTGACCACGCCTGGTGATCCGACCGAGCCAGAAACCTTGTTGTCCTGGGCAACCGCTGCGTTTGCCGTCGACCGGGTGGCCGAAGCGACCGAGGTGCGCGGCCGCGTGGTGGACATGCTCCGAGGCAGTGAGGATCGGCGCCTGTTCGCCACGGCGCTGATGGAGCTAGGCGACGGCTGCTACCAGCTGGGTGACCTCGATGGAGCCCTGCGCGCGGACCGCGAGGCTGCGGAGATCGGTCGGTCTTTGCTACCGGTGCAGGGTGCTCGTGACCCAGTCGCCAACTTGGCGTTGACTCTTGCCGCGACAATTGCGGATGAAGAGGGCCTCAGCGTTGCTGACGAGGCGCAACAGCGCGCGGCGGCCGCCGGACTTCCTATTCCTCTTCCCGCGCTTCGGGCTCGCGCGATGCTGCGGCTGCAGTTCGGCGATCCAGAGGGTTTGGTCGATCACGACGAAGCGATTCGTCGCCTGACTGCCGAGCGTGCCCCGATCAGCTCGATCGCGAGTGCACTCAGCGTCCGCGCCGAAGGTATCTGGAGCGTCCTTGGTCCGGATGCCGCCATTAGGGCATACGCGGAGGCCGTCGACTACGCGACGTCGCACGGGCTGCTCAACATCGGGCAATGGACCAAGGTGACCCGGCTCGGTCCTTTGCTCGAGTCAGGTGACGTCATCGATGTGATGGCCGAAGCCCAGACAGCGGTCCCCGCCCACGCGACGAGCTTGATCGGCATCGACGCGTTGGGCGCATTGGTCGCCGCGGGGACCGAGCTCGAGCGCCTCGACGTTCTGGAGGTCTGTCGTCCTGAGGTGATGGAGCGGACCGATGCGGCGCTGGAGCAAGGCAAGCAGGACCCTGAGGGTGTCGTCGTGACTGTGCTGGCCGGCGCACGGTGTGCCTACCTCACCGGGGATCGTGACACTGCCATCGATCTGCTGGACCGGTTCCTGGCGTTGCCCAAAGCCCGCGAGACATCGTCGTACGGCCACCACCTGCTCGGCTACGTCAGACTCGCGCTGGCGTGCGGAGCTGCGGATTGGGCGTCCGTTCTGGCGACACCAGGCCGAGCCGACCGCACGCTGCGAGGTCTTGCCCAGCGCACCGCCGTCGGATGGTTGGACCTCGACGCCGGTGAGTACCAGCGAGCCGTCGAGACGTTCTCCGGCTCGGCCCAGCAGTGGTGGGCGGCGGGCAACCGGCTGGAGCACTCGTACTGCCTGGTCGGACGAGCTGCCGCGTTGGCGGCAGCGGGTGACCGGTCAGCCGAAGGTGCACGGGGTGACGCCGAGCGTGCTCGCGCCGCCCTCGGCCTCGGCTGGCCCCGCATCTCCCCAACCCCCGTTGATCTTGGACTTGATGTGTCAGTTGATCGGGAAGACCCGACATCTGCTCCTTGATCAACAGCAGCCGCCGCTACCCGCGCAATGTTTCGACCATCACGGCCTTCGCGGTGTGCAGCCGGTTCTCTGCCTGGTCGAACACGATCGACGCCGATGACTCGAACACCTCGTCGGTCACCTCCAGCGCCGACAGACCCGTGCGGTCGAACAACTCGGCGCCCACTGTCGTGTTGCGGTCGTGGAAGGCCGGCAGGCAGTGCATGAACTTCACGTCGGGGTTGCCGGTTCGTTCGAGAAGCTCGGCGTTCACCTGGTACGGAAGAAGGAGCCCGATGCGGTCGTCCCACACCTCCTTGGGCTCACCCATCGAGACCCATACGTCGGTGTAGACGAAGTCGACGCCGCGGACACCCTCTGCCACGTCGTCGGTCACGGTCAGCCGCGCGCCGGTCTCGCTGGCGATCTCGGTGGCGCGAGCCACCACCGACTCGTGGTTCGCCAGCTGCTTCGGCGCCGCCATGCGCACGTCCATGCCCATCATCGCGCCGGTGATGAGCAACGAGTGGCCCATGTTGTTGCGCGCGTCCCCGCAGTACGCGAACGAGATCTCCTCGTCCGGCTTGGCGCAGTGCTCCCGCATCGTGAGGATGTCGCAGAGCATCTGGGTTGGGTGCCACTCGTCAGTGAGCCCGTTCCACACCGGGACACCGGCAAACGCACCGAGCTCCTCGACCAGTGCCTGCGACGATCCGCGGTACTCGATGCCGTCGTAGTAGCGGCCTAGAACGCGGGCGGTGTCCTTGATCGACTCCTTGTGGCCGATCTGGCTGCTGCTCGGTTCCAGGTAGGTGACGTGCGCGCCCTGGTCGTATGCGGCCACCTCGAAGGCACACCTCGTGCGCGTCGACGTCTTCTCGAAGATCAGCGCGATGTTCTTGCCCGCCAGTTGCGGCCGTTCGGTGCCGGCGCGCTTGTCGGCCTTCAACGAGGCGGACCGCTCGAGCAGCCAGCGCCATTCGGCGGGGGAGAAGTCGAGCTCCTTCAGAAAGTTCCGCTGGCGTAGGTCCACTGACACCGGCGAGGCCTCCTTCACTTGCGTGGCTGACAGCCTGTCACGGCGCGTGGTCGCCACCGCGCACCTGGTCGATCAGGTGCGCCAGCACCGGAACCAGCACTTCGAGCCCGTCCGGAATGGCCTTCGGCGACCCCGGCAGGTTGACGATGACGGTGGCGCCGGCCACTCCGGCCAGGCCTCGTGAAAGGACGGCGGTTGGCACGCCGTGAGCCACTCCCACGGCTCGGATGGCCTCGGCGATGCCGGGCAGCTCGCGGTCCAGCAGTGGACGGGTCTGTTCCGGGGTGACGTCGTTGGGGGTCACTCCAGTGCCACCCGTCGTCACCACGACGTCGAACCCGGTCGCGATGGCCTGCCTCAGGGCGTCACCGACGGCACTGCCGTCCGGCACCATCTCGGGGCCAGCCACGTCGAAGCCGGCATCAGCGATGCCGGCCGCCAACACCGGACCGGCGGTGTCCTCACGGATGCCGGCCGCGCCCCGCGTCGAGATGCTGAGGACCAACGCCCGACGTCCCGTGGCGGACATCAGCCGCCGGACTTGCGCCGGAACATCCGCTGGGTGTGGGCGCTGTGGCTGGAACCCGCTGGGCCCTTCTCCGTGCTCCGCTGGCCCTCGGGGGCGTTGTCGTTGGCCTTCTTGCGCTCGAGCGCTTCGCGGTACTTGCGGTGCAGGTCGTCCTCCTGCCCACTGTCCTGCTTCTTCTGGGGCTTCTTCTTCGCGCTCACTCGTTGGCTCCTTCGTCGGCGCTCTCATGGTCTCAGGCGCGCCGCGGACTCGTCACGGCCCGGGTTACCTAGGCGCGTCTGGGACCGGAGGAGAACCGGTTAGCTCGTCGCACAGTTCTGTGTCACCGACGAAGCCAGGGCCGCCGTCGCGGTGCCCACTTGGGCCAGCGCAGCCGTGATGTCGGGCAGCTTCTGGGTCAGGTTGTCGGTGGTCAGGCCAGTCACCGACGTCTGTAGTGCCGCGAAGGCCGTCTTCACTTGCGCGACCTGGGGCTGCAGGGTTGCCGAGGCCGAGGCCAGGGCGGCATCCAGGTTGGTCTTGACGTTCGTGATCGCGGTGGTCAGCGCGGCAGTCCCGTCCTGCAACGGCCTCACCTTGGTGAGCGCGTCCAGTGACGCCTTGAGTGCCGTTACGTCCGCGCAACCGGCGGTCGAGGACACCGTCGATGCAGGGGTGTTGCCCTGCCCACCCGCTGAACTGGCTCCGCATGCGGTGAGAGCGCCCAGGCAGGCGACGCCGGCCAGCGCTATCGAGACCAATCGATACCGACGTCGCAGGTGCATCTGACTTCTCTCTTCTCGGTCCCTCAGTAGAGGGAGGGCGCCAGGACCGAACGGGGCTGTCCGCCCGTGCAGCGCAATCCTAGGATCGGACCTCGTGATCCCCGACCCAGCGGTCGATTCGACCGACTACTCGCTCACCGCGTCGCCGGGACGTCGATTGCCGATCGCTGTGCGTGCGGAGGGCTGTCGCATCTGGGACCGCGACGGCCGCGAGTACCTGGACGCCTGTGGTGGCGCCATGGTCATGACGCTCGGACACCGTCACCCGCGTCTGGTCGACGCGGCCAAACGGCAGCTCGACGAGCTGACGTTCACCTACCGGTTCTCATTCGGCAACGAGCCGATGCTCGACCTGGCCGGCCTCATGCGCGAGATCGCCCCGATGGACCGGGCCTGGGCGTTCTTCAACTCCTCCGGGTCGGAGTCGGTGGAGTCGGCGATCCACCTCGCGCTGCTCTACTGGCAGCACCTGGGTCAGCCCGACAAGGTGGAGCTCATCTCGCGCTACCCGAGCTTCCACGGTTCCACCATCGGGGCGCTCGGACTGTCGGGCTCGCGCTGGCGGCAGGCGTTCGAGCAGGTGTTGGAGAAGAGCCCGGTGGCTCAGGCACCGAACTCCGACATCCGTTCCCGCCGGACGCCTGAGGAGGAGCTCGCGTTCGGTCTGGCGCAGATCGAGCAGGCCCTGGTCGAGCGCGGAGCGCGAGAACGTCGCAGCCGTCTTCCTGGAGCCCATCTCCGGAGCCAGCGGAGCGGCGATCGTGCCGCCGGATGGCTACCTCGAGGGCGTCCGCGCCCTGTGCGATCGCTACCAGGTGCTCATGATCTGCGACGAGACGATCACCGGGTTCGGTCGCACCGGTGAATGGTGGGCTTGCGACCACTGGCGGGTGGCGCCCGACATCGTGACGTTCGCGAAAGGCGTCACCAGCGGCATCACGCCCTTCTCGGGGCTGACGGTGTCGGGGCCGGTCGCCGACGTCTTCATGGCGGCACCCGACGGCTTCCCGTTCGGCCACACGTTCTCGGGCAACCCGCTCGGGTGTGCCGTGGCCGCCGAGTCGATCCGTGTCCTGCGCGACGAGCGGCTGATCGAGCGCGCGGCCGTGGCCGGGGAGCGGATGCGCGCCGGGCTGGAGCAGATCGCGGCCGCGTCCGACCACGTCGGTCAGGTCCGCGGACGGGGGCTGCTGCTGGGCGTCGAACTGGTCACCGACCCGCAGACGTGCCGCCCCCTGGCCGGCGGTTCGGCTGCGCTCACGGCCGCCGCCCGCGAGCGCGACCTGCTCGTCTACTCCTGCCCCACCCCGCTGAACGACCTGGTGGTCGAGTCGGTGCTGCTGGCGCCTCCGCTGGTGACCTCGGACGCGGACCTCGACGAGATGGTCGGACGGTTCGCCGAATCAGTGGCGATGCTCGGCAGGCGGTGAGTCGATTCAGGGGGCGACCTGACGCCGAATCCATTCGCCTGGCAGGATGCGATTCGGCCGAAGGGGCCCCTCGTCCGCAATCCGGGCGCTATCGCGAAATGAGTGAGTCATGTCGTTCATGAGTTTCCTGTGGGACGTGTTGGTGATCTTCTGCTTCATCGTCCTGCTGATGATCCTGTTCCAGATCCTGATCGACCTGTTCCGCGATCACACCATCAGTGGGTGGGAGAAGACCGGCTGGATCATCTTGATCATCATCCTTCCGTTCCTGGGCATGTTCATCTACCTGATCGCGCGTGGCAAGGGGATGGCAGAGCGCAACCAGAAGTCCGCCATGGCCATGCAGAAGCAGCAGGACGACTACATCAAGCAGGTGGCGAGCAGTCAGTCTCCGACTGAGCAGATTGCGCACGCCAAGGAGCTCCTCGACGCCGGCACGATCTCGCAGGCCGACTTCGACGCTCTCAAGGCGAAGGCACTCGCCTCGTAGTTCGTTCGAACCTCTGGACAACAGCAGTGGGGCCGCGCCGGTTGGCGCGGCCCCACTGCTGTTGCCTTCGCGTCTGCTCAGCTCTCGGTGGTGGCGGTGGCGATGTTGCCGTCCGCGTCCATCACCGTGACGGTCTCGGAGATGGGCGTCTCCACGCCGTCGGCGTCGACCACACTGATCAGCTCATCGGTGGCGATGCTGCCGTCGGCACCCTCCACGACGATGAGGTCGTCCACGGCTGCCTCGCCGGTCTCCTCGTCCACCACAGCGGTGACGGTCTCGCTGACGACGTCGCCGTCCTCGGTGACGCTGCTCACTGAGGCCTCGACCACGTCCAGGCCCTCTTCGGGTTCGATGTCGCTCATACAGACCTCCACTGTGCCGCGGCTGCTCCGCGGTGGAGGCCGAACGCTACCCGGTCAGCAGGTGCCGAGGCAGTCGGTGCTCAAGACCTGCTTGCCGCCGGCGGTCGCCGTGAACGTCCCCTTGGGTGACGTACCGCCGATCAGGGCCGTGACGGAGGCCGTCAGAGTGACCGCGCGACCGTCCAGGCTGGTCGAGGTGCAGTTGACGGTGACGGTGCCGCCGCCGGCTTGAGCCGAGGTGCACGACAACGGCCCACTGACCTCGACGCCCACCCCCATCAACGCCTGGGTCGCCTGGGTGGACACCGCAGTGCGGACGAGCGTCTCGTCCATGTCGGCGACCTGTTGCTTGCCGCTGGAGCCGCATCCGGACAGCAGCCCGACGGCCAGCAGGCAACCGCCGAGAAGCCCGAGGAGCTGGCGTCGGGTCGTGAGCATGAGGTCCTCCTGCCGGCGCGGGTCGCCGCCTCTCCTGCTCGATATCGGCTGGGGGGGCGATCAGGTGGAGGCTCCCAGGCCCGCGAAACCGAGGCCCTGGATCGGTTCACCGACGGGCACACGTGCGGTTGACTGCAGGCCGGAGGCCGCCCATGAAGAGCACGATGCAGAACACGCCCCTATCCGTGGCCCGACTCCTCACCCACGGCTCGACTGTGCACGGTGCCTCGCGGGTGGCCACCTGGGACGGTGACGGGGTCGTCGAGGCCTCTTACTCCGACGTCGGGCGCCGGGCGGCGGCCTTGGCACACGCCTTGCGCAGTCTCGGCGTCACCGGGGACCACCGAGTCGCGACGTTCATGTTCAACAACCAGACGCACCTCGAGGCGTACCTCGCGGTGCCGTCCATGGGTGCGGTGTTGCACACGCTGAACATCCGGCTGTTCCCCGACCAGCTCACCTACATCGTGAACCACGCCGACGACCAGGTGGTGATCGTCGACGCGGCTGTGATGCCGCTCTTCGCGCGCATCGCGCCCTCGCTGACATCGGTGCGCCACGTGGTGGTCAACGGCCCCGTCGATCCGGACGCGCTGTCCGATGCGGACGTCACGGTTCACAGCTACCAGGAGCTCGTGGCGAAGCATCCGACCGAGTTCGAATGGCCGGATGTCGACGAGAACGACGCTGCAGCGCTGTGCTACACCAGCGGTACCACGGGGAACCCGAAGGGCGTCGCGTACAGCCATCGTTCGATCTGGCTCCACTCGATGGAGATCTGCATGCACGAAGGGTTCGGCCTCAGCGACGCCGACCTCGTGCTGGCAGTCGTGCCCCAGTTCCATGCAATGGCATGGGGGCTGCCCTACGCGGCAATGATGTCGGGGGCGTCGCTGCTGATGCCCGACCGCTTCTTGCAGGCTGACCCGCTGCTGCAGATGATCGCCACCGCAGCGGCCCACCTTCGCCGCGGCGGTGCCGACGATCTGGAGCGACCTGCTGCGAGCCCTGGACGACCACGGCGGAGATGTGTCGTCCCTCCGCGAGGTCGTCGTCGGTGGTTCAGCCGTGCCGCCGTCGTTGATGCACGGCTTCTACGACCGCTACGGCCTGCGGATCATCCACGCCTGGGGGATGACCGAGACGTCACCACTTGGCTCGGTCGCCCGACCGCCGCACACGGCGAGTGACAAGGAGGAGTGGGCCTACCGCTACACGCAGGGCCGGGTGCCGGCCGGTGTCGAGGCGCGCCTCGTCGGCCCGGACGGTGAGCCCATACCGTGGGACGGCGACAGCGTCGGGGAGCTCGAGGTGCGCGGACCTTGGATCACGGGCGACTACTTCCACGACCCGGATCCGGAGAAGTTCGACGACGGCTGGCTGCGAACCGGCGACGTCGGTCGGCTCACCGCAGACGGCTACTTGACGCTGACCGACCGGGCCAAGGACGTGATCAAGTCCGGCGGTGAGTGGATCTCGTCGGTGGAGCTGGAGAACCTGCTGATCGCCCACGACGACGTGGTGGAGGCGTCGGTGGTGGGGATCCCTGACGCGCGCTGGGGTGAACGACCGCTGGCGACCGTCGTCCTGCGCGACGGTGCGACTACCACGATCAGCGATCTGCGCGACTACCTGGCCGAGCACGTCGCGAGGTGGCAGGTGCCGGAGTACTGGGCGCTCATCGACGAGGTACCGAAGACGTCGGTCGGCAAGTTCGACAAGAAGGTGCTGCGAAGCCGCTACGCCGCCGGAGAGATGGACGTGACCACGCTGACGTGACCGACTCAGGTACGAGAAGGCACTCGCTGCAGCGCGATGTGGCTGGTGTCGTTGCTTCCCATGAGAGGGCGGCGGCCGGTCAGAACCACCAGGTCGTCCTCGGCCACCAAGCCGAGTTGATGGGCTGCCCGCACTGTTGCAGTCCACGCCTCCTCCAGGCTCGTCGTCGTAGGGATCAGCACCGGGTGGACTCCCCAGTCCAAGGCCAGTTGACGCAGCACCACTTCATCGTCGGTTGCCGCGACGATTGGCTGGTGCGGCCGGAACCGTGACAAGTCACGCGCCGTCGTGCCAGACGACGTGGGCACGCCGATCGCTGCGGCTGCGACCTCGTCGGCGACGTCACAGGTGGCGTGCATCAGCACGGTGGACACCTCGGCATGCGGCACCCGCTCGGACCGCAGCGCGGCCGAGCTCTCGGTCTTGTTGGCGATCTCCACCATCACTTCGACGGAGCGCACTGGGAAGCTGCCACTGGCGGTCTCAGCCGAAAGCATCACCGCAGACGTCCCGTCGAGGATTGCGTTGGCGACGTCGGAGACCTCGGCTCGGGTGGGTTCTGAGGAGCTGATCATCGACTCGAGCATCTGGGTGGCAGTGATCACCGTACGGCCGCGGCTGCGCGCGGCGTCGATGATGCGCTTCTGCAACAGAGGGACTTCAGAGACTCCCACCTCGACGCCGAGGTCGCCGCGCGCCACCATCACGACGTCGGACACCTCGATGATCGCCTCGAGATCAGCGATGGCTTCGGCCTTCTCGATCTTCGCCACGATGCGGGCCCGCGAGCGTGCCACGTCCAGCCGGTCTCGAAGTTCGACGACGTCCGCCGCCGAACGCACGAACGACAGGGCGACGAAGTCCGCGCCGTGCGCTGCCGCGAACGCGAGGTCGTCCAGGTCCTTCGCGGTGAGGCAAGGGATCGGCAGTGTCGTGTCCGGCAGGTTCACTCCCTTGCCGCGCTGTAGCCGACCAGCCGTATCGACCATGCACAAGACCTCGCGCTCGCGCACCTCGATAACTGTCGTTCTGATGCGCCCGTCGTCGATCAACAGCCGGTGTCCGGGCTGGACCACCTCGGAAAGCCGGTCGTAGGTGATGGACAGGTTGCGCGGGTCATCGGACTGGGCGGCGAAACCGATCACCTCCCCTGGCTGCACGTCCACGGGGGCGACCAGGTGGCCCAGTCGGATCTTCGGACCGCACAGGTCGGCCAGGATCGCAACGGGTCGACCGGTCCGCTGTGCCACTTGCTGCACGGCCTGCCAGCGCTCGAGGTGCTCGCCGTGAGTTCCGTGCGAGAAGTTCAGCCGCGCCACGTCCATGCCGGCGTCCACCAGGCGGCGGACCACGCCGACGTCCGTCGACGACGGTCCCAGCGTGGCGACGATCTTCGTCTGACGCGGACGATCCTCGCGCGGTGGGACCCGGACTGGGTAGATGCCAGTACTGCCAAGTGCCGATGCTGTCGCCATCGTCTTCGTCCTCTCGATCCGGCTGTTCTCTACGGTGGGGGCCGGCGAAGCGAGGCGAGCCGGGGAGGAACCCTGGGACCGGCCCTAGTCGTGCGAAATGACATATCTCCACGGGGCCGCGGCGGCGTAGCATGCGCGCGTGATCATCGGTCGGGGGACCGTGCAGGAGGCTGTCGGCGATGTCCTGACAGCGGCTCGTGACGGTCACGGTCGCGCCCTGTTGCTCAGCGGTCCCGCCGGGTCCGGGCGCACCAGCCTCTTGGAGCAGGCAGCGGCCGACGCGGATCACTGTCACGTCCTTCGGATCTCTGGGGTTGCGGAAGAGCAGGACATCGCCTACTCCGGGCTTCAGGAACTCTTGGCTCCCGTCTTGGGGTACCTCGACGACATCCCACAGGTGCAGGCCACCGCGCTGCGCGGAGCCTTGGCTTTGGCCGAGGCGAAGGGCAGCGACCGTCTTGCCGTGGGGGCTGGAGTGCTGTCGCTCTTGTCAGTCGCAGCTCGCGAACGGGCCGTCCTGTGTTTGGTCGACGACGTCGACCTCGTGGATCAAGCGTCGGTCGAGACCTTGATCTTCGTGACTCGCCGGTTGGGCCACGACTCAGTGGGAATGGTGCTGACCGTCGAGACCTCGCGAGAACAGACGCTCGCCGCGCCTGGCCTCGTCACCTTGTCTCTTCAGCCGCTGGACGCGACGGCCTCGCGAGCCGTGCTGCTGCAGCGCTACCCCGAGCTGGTGGCGTCGGTCTCCGAGCAGCTGGTCCAGGTCGGCGCAGGCGTGCCGGGCTGGCTGCTCGACATTGCGGGACAGCTCACCGAGGGGCAGCGGCGCGGTACCTCGCCACTTCCGATGCCGCTGCCGGCGAGCGGGGCGCTCGCGAAGACGGTGCTGGAGCGCTATGCAGAGCTGTCCGTGCCGGGTCAACGGGCCACTCTCGCTGCCGCCGCCGCCGGGACGCAGACGATGCGCGTCATCACCTCCGCCGATCCGACACTCCTCGACGGGCTGCACGAGGCCGAGGAACAAGGCCTTGTCGAGATCGACGGCGGCCGCGTCCAGATCCAGCCAACGGGTGCTGCATCTGCCATCTACCACCACGCGTCGGCCGCGGAACGTCGTCGGCTGAGTCGTCTGTTTGCGCAAGCCCTGAAGGGCGACCCCAAGTACCGCGACCTCAGGGCCTGGCACCTGACGGCTGCGTCCGGGGAGCCGGATGCGGAGCTGGCCGACCAACTCGAGGCAGCTGCCGACGAAACGCGGCTGCTGCGCGGTGAGGCGGCAGCCGTTTCTTTGTACGAACTGGCCGGACGCCTCTCCGAAGATCCCGCGCGACGTGACGCCCGAACCTGTTCGGCCGCTGAGTCTGCGTGGCTGGCCGGACAGACCTGGCGCGCCACTCAGCTCGTTGGGCAGATAGCTGCCACCCCGGACGGTTCGGCGACGCACGCCCGCGCGACGTTCCTGCGTGCCTGCCTAGACGAGAGAAACGGGCGTCTCGCGGTGTGGGCTCAAGCGTTGGAGGCGACCGCGACGGCGGTGTCCGACTGCGACGACGTCCTCAAGCGGCGGTTGCTGTCGGCTGCCATCCGTGCGTGTGATCCGAGCCGGCGGCCGCGTCTCGTCAAGGCGTTCGCGGTGACCACAACGCCCGATGACCTCGGTGGGCAGTTGTGGTGGCAGTTGGTTGAGCTGCTGTCCGCCCAGTCGCAGAACGACCCGAAGCCGCAAGCCGAGGCTGCGCATCAGCTGGCTCGGATCGATGTCGAGACGGCAGTCTCTGCCCTGGATCCACTGAGCCTCGGCGAGGTCGCTGCACTGGGCGCGGCGGTGGTCGAGGCACAGCCGACTGCGGTCGACGCCGTGCTCTTGGCCGTTGCCGTCGAGGCGCAGAAGCGGGCGATTGTGTGGCTGCCGTTGTCTTTACGGCTGCGGGCCGACTACTTGCTTGCATCAGGACACTGGAGCGATGCCGCCGTGGCTTACCAGGACTCACGCCAGCTGGCTGAAGAGCTCGACCAGCCGGTGGTGGTGCGCTCGGCTGCCGCAGGGGAAGCCACGATGGCCGCGCTGCAGGGTCGCGAGGACCTGGGCGAGTGCCTTGATCGGCTGGGCTCACCTGATGCCGTCGCCGGGCAGGCAGTTCGCGGCCTGGATGAACTTGCACGCGGCCGGCCAAAGCAAGCACTCGCGCACTGGGGTCGCTCCAGCCCGTCCGACTTGTGCCGGGTGCTCCCTGGCGGGTCGCTGACACCGGTCGACTGGATCGACGCCACTGCTCGCAGCGAGGGTCGTCCCGCGGCCGCGCAGTCGTTGGCGGCCGTCGCGCCGCTGCTGGCAGCTGACGAGGCGCTGGCGAGCTGGGCCGCCGCGCTGGTGGCCGAGCAGGACTACGACGCCGATTTCGCTGCGGCACTGCGCAGTTTCGACACGAGCATGTCGCCTCGGCCCTATTCGGCCGCCCGGCTCCACCTGCACTGGGGGGAGCGGTTGCAGCGTGACGGACAGCGTCGAGCCGCTCGTGAGCACCTGCGCGCCGCCCATGAAGTGTTCGAGCGGCTCGGCGCCCAGAGCTGGGATGCCTTGGCGTGTAGGGAGCTGAAAGCGACCGGTGAGACGCCACGGCGTCATCGAGCCGCCGGCTTCGACGAACTGACCCCGCGGGAGCTTCAGGTGGCTGAGCTGATCGCCTCGGGCGCTACGTACAAGGAAGTTGCCGGGCAGGTCTATCTGGATGTGAAGACGATCGAGTTCCACATGAGTCACGTCTACCGCAAGCTCGGCATCACCAGCCGTCGCGAGCTGCCTGGTCGGCTGGCCGAAGGCGCCGGCCAGGCATGAAGCCCATCGTTGTGCAGGCCGCTGCCGTGGTGCTGGGCGTCGGACTGGCGGCAGTCGGTGCCTACCCACACCATGCTCCGACAGTCACGGTGGACTATCGATACACGCCGGATGCCGCCGCCGTGGTCGCGCCGTTGATCGCGAAGTTCAACGCAGAGGGACATGAGGTAGACGGCTACCGGATCCTGGTGGCGGGGAACGAGCTCGCGTCGGGCACGGCCCGGAATCAGCTGCAAGCGGGAGCGGGCTTCGATGCCTGGACTCCTGCGTCGAGTGTATGGGGAGGTCTGGTCGCTGCGGGCTCATCGGTCGAGCTCGAGCAGACGGTCCCTTCACTGATGTCGTCCCCACAGGTGATCTCGCTCTGGCGCAGCTGCGCCGAAGAACTCGCCAGATCTGGCCACCCCATCGGATGGGACACCGTCATCCAGCTCGCCAGGACGAAGGGGCGATACACGCAAGATTGCCAAGGCTTCGAGCTGGGGGCCACAGAAGCCGATCTGTCTACCTCAGGGCTGTTTGCTCTTGCATCGTGGTACGCCTTGGCCACTGGCGTGAGTGCTCCCGATGGCCAGTTGAAACTTGCCAACCTGCGCGGTAACCGCCACGCCCAGCGATACGTTCGCCACGTCGAGCAGCTGCCTCAGTGTTGGTGGCAAACCTCAACCGACGCGGCGAGAGATATCGCAGCCGGAGTGGTCTCTTCGGTCGACGGCGTGTACCTGCAGGAGACGTCGGTTGTGAGGTACAACCACGTCGATGACCCGTCGGTCAGCTTCAAGGTGCATGACCCAGGCGGGATGGTTGCCGTGTACCCGAGCGGCGGCACGTATGTCGCTGACTACCCCTACTACACGGTTCTGAACTCGACGACCACGGGTCGCAGTGCCGCAGCGTCCCGCGCGTTCGGGACCTGGTTGGCTCCTCAGCTCACCGGCCTCTCGCTGAGCCAGCATGGCTTTCGCACACCTGACTTGTCGGCTCCCATAGACCAGCGGGCAGCGTTCGCCGACTACGGGGCCACGCCTGACCTGCCGATGGCATCACAGCTCTATCCGGACCTCGCGCCCAACGTGGCTCAATGGCTGCTCACTCAATGGAGTCGTACCGGCTCGGGGTTGCGCGCATGCCACGGACTATGACGGCGGCCGGTGAGCCTGACGACTCGGACGGTCACCTGAGCGGGAAGCCGGTCGGTGGCTTCAACCTCTTGCGACAAATTGGCGTAGGAGCGATGGGCGTCGTCTACCTCGCTCGTCACGTGAGAATGGACTGGCTCCGCGCATTGAAGCGGCCTCTCCTGCCCGCGGACAGCACCGATCACACCGCGATCGCGCAGTTCATCGAGGAGGCACGGCTCGAAGGCAAGCTCGAACATCCGAACATCGCGACGGTCTACGACTACTTCGAAGCTGATGAGTCGCCGTGGATCGTGATGGAGTACTTCCGCCTCGGCAACGTGCGACCGCTCGTGGGCTCGTTGAGCGAGCAACAGAGTGTGGTGCTGTTGCTCGCACTGCTGAGCGCCTTGGCACATGCCCACCTGCGCGGAATCGTGCATCGAGACGTCAAGCCGGAGAACGTCATGCGTACAGATGATGGCACCGCCAAGCTGGCCGACTTCGGCATCGCGCGAGCCGAGGACTCGCTGACGCGTCTGCAGGCAACCGAGCTTGGCTGGTTCAAGGGCGACCTTCGCTACGTGGCGCCAGAGGTGGTTGCGGGCAAGCAGGCGCAGGCACCCGCCGACCTCTACGCAGTGGGTCTCATCGCTCATGAGTTCCTCGCGGGCGGTCTGCCGTTCGAGGGGGTGCCTGACGCTGAGATCCCCGTACGGAAGGTGACAATGGCGGCCGTACCGATCTCTGAGTTGCGTCCCGACCTCGACCGCCACCTGGCGCATTGGGTCGACCAGCATCTCGAGCGAGATCCACGCCGGCGTCCGGACTCTGCTGCCGAGAGTGGTGCACGTCTTCGTGCAGATCGCTGACGCGCTCTGGGGCCAAGGGTGGGAAGCGAAGGCCAAGCTACCGACCGAGCCGGATCCGGACATCCCCCCACCGCCTCCACCGCCTCCGGCGCACCGTCTCGTCAGCTGGTCGACCGTCACGGAACGTGCGCCGGGGTCGACCCTCGTTGCGCACGCACTCACTCACAAGCCCGGCCTGATCGCCCTGTCCGCGTCCGCCGTGGTCTGTCTGGTCTTTGGCTCAGTGGCTGGTGTGTCGGCCCTGCCCTGGCTGCTGGCCGCGGTGTGCTGCGTCTACATAGGGTTCGTGTCGGCAACCTTGTTCGATGAGCGTGAGGCGTGGAAGGTTCAGATGCTCGCCCGACGCACTGAGGCGGTGCCCGCCCATTCCGGCGGCAGACATGAAGTGGTCGACTGAGCCGCGAGGCGCCGCCGTAGCGACTGTTCGAGGAGGACGACATGCTCGACCATGTTTCGATCCAATGTTCCGACCCGGCCGCAAGCGCCGAGTTCTACGACTCGGTGCTTCCTGCGCTCGGCGCGGGGCGGATCATGGACTTCGGGCCGGTGATCGGCTACGGATCCGACGGTAAGCCGGACTTCTGGATCGGCCCTCAGGAGACCGGTACGGGGTTCCGGGAGTCCCATCTCGCCTTCGTGGCTACTTCGCGATCCGCGGTCCGTGCCTTCTTCGACGCCGCTCTCGCAGCTGGCGCCGAGCCCCTCCATCCGCCGCAAATCTGGACCGACTACCACCCGGACTACTTCGGTGCTTTCGTGCGCGATCCAGACGGCAACAACGTCGAGGCGGTCTGCCACCACCCGGAGTAGTCCACGCGGCGAACGAGGGTCGTCCCTAGGGGTCTGCCCCGGCGCGAGGTTGTTGACGCCGGTCCCACAGTGAGGTCAGCACCACGAACTGACCACTGCGGCGTCACACGCCGGGGGACCCATCAGGAGCACGCCATGAGCGACGATCTGTTCGCCACTCCAACAGCCTCCAAGAACTCCGAGGCGATCTTCCCGGCCCAGGTGCGCGTCGTGCCCCTCCCCGAGTCACTCGTGGTGCCCGACGCCATCACAGTCGAGCCGGCCGCGGTCGGCCCGATCGGGGCGCAAGCGACGTCGGTGGTGCCGTCGCCCACGGGGGAGCCGGCGGCGCCACCGACCCACATCTCACCTCGTCTGCACCGGAGGTCTCGCGTGTGGATGGTGGCCGCCGCGCTGTCAGCGCTTGCTCTGGGAGTTGGGCTCGGTGCCGGTGCGGGTTACCTGCTCGGGACCAAGCCCACACAGAACGAGGCCGCCACCCTGCAGCGCCGCCTGGCTGACATCTCGAAGTCGCGGGACGCACTGCAAGTTCAGCTCGATACCACGAGTGCCCAGGAAGCGTCGTGCCGCGAGGCGGCGGGTGCAGCGACAGTCGTCGACGACGACTACCAGGCCTTCTTCGCCGCCTTCGAGCGAGTGTTCAAGGCCGATACCCCGACCCAGTTCTACACGCAGCTGAATCGCGTCGCCGCGCAGCGGAATGGGCTGGCGCGAGAGCAGGGTCGGGCGGATGCTTTGGTGGACGCCTGTCAGAACAGCGGGCAGGTCAAGGGCGCCTGAGCGGGTGGCCTACGGGGAGATGACCATGACCGAGACGACGACGACTCCAGCCGGGTGGTTTCCCGACCCTTGGTCGGGGAGCCACCTTCGCTGGTGGGACGGCGCGGCTTGGAGCGGTCACGTTGCGGACCTTTACGCTCCGCAACCGCCGAGCCGTTGGACCCGGTTCCCCCTCATGGTTGCCCTCGTGGCCGTACCCGTCGTCACCGTGTACGCGACGTTGGCCACTCTGTTCGTCCTGGTGGGACCGTCGGTCTTCGGATGGCCCGGGCTAGAGACCGAGTTCAAGGTGCTCGGCATGGCTTACGTGCTGCTCTGGTTCGCGGCGCTGACACGACGCGTCGACTATCGCTCCCGTGACACGTTCTTCAACTTGATCCCGCTCTACAACTGGGTCTTCCAGATCAAGATCGCCTGGCGCTACGCGGCCGTTCCGGCGCGCCCTTGGCCGACGGGCTTCGAGCCCTGGGCGCGTCACGACGAATCCCAGCCGAGTGGACCCGCTCGCGATGTCGTGGCGACGTGGGCCTTCATCGGTGCCGTTGCCGGGGCGCTCGTACTCCCTGCGCTGGGAGCAGTAGTCCTCGGAATCGTCGGACTTCGCCGAGTCACGCGCAAGGGCGTCGGCGGTCGAGCGTTCGCCCTGACGGGTCTGATCGCCGGCTTGCTCTGGATCCTGCTCATCACTGCGGTCGTGGTGCGCTGGGTGGCGACCCCCAACCTGGCGTTCACGCAGTCGTTGGTCGACACCTCCACTGCACAAGACGTCACGCGTGTCTCCGTCGACGGTCCGGCAAGGGCCGGTGACTGTATCGCACAGTTCGACGCCGGAGGCGTGGTCGACGTCACCCCGGTGCCGTGCGAGGGGCCGCACAAGGCCCAGATCATCGCCATGTTCGAGCTACCCTCCGGCCCGGTCCCGTCGTCCACCCAGTTCGACGACATCGCCACCCGGGCTTGTGCCGGCGTCGTGACCGACACGCTGAGCGACAAGACCATCCACGACCCGAGTCTGTCGCTGGGTTACGTCTACCCCAGAGCGAACGCTTGGCGCTCCGGCGACCGGATCGTGCAGTGCGTGATCTACTCGTCGACGACGATCTACCACTCGTCCACGTCCTGATCCACGAAGGGCTGACGGATCGGCTCCGCCCGCGTAACGTCGGCAGACATGGATCTTGGCACCGTTCTCGGAGTCTGGGCGCATCCCGACGACGAGGCGTATCTGTGTTCGGGCCTGATGGCCCAGGCCGTGCGCGACGGCGAGCGCGTCGTCTGTGTCACCGCAACCCGGGGCGAGGGCGGCTCGATGGACGAGGAGCGCTGGCCGTCGGCGACGATGGGGGAGGTGCGCGAAAGAGAGCTGTTGGCGAGCCTGGCGCAGCTCGGCGTCACCGAGCACCACTTCCTCGACCTGCCCGACATCGACATGGACACCGCGCTGCCGGAGCCCCACGGCGCGGCACGGGTGCGCGAGCTGGTGGTGCACGTTCAGCCCGAGACGATCCTGACGTTCGGGCCGGAGGGGATGACCGGGCATGAGGCGCACAAGTCCGTCTGTCGATGGGCCACCGACGCGTTCCACGCTGTCGCTCCGCCCGGATGCAGCCTGTACTACGCCACGTACTCGCAGGAGTGGGCTGACACCTGGGTCGAGCGAATGAACGAGTTCGACATCTTCCGACCCGGCACACCCGTGGTGGTTCGAGCCAGCGAGCTCGACCTCGTGTATGACGTGCCGCCCGATATCCTCGCGATGAAGATGCGCGCTCTGGGCGAGCACAAGAGTCAGCTCGAGGGTCTGTTCACCGTGTTCGGCGAGGACAGACTCGCCGAGGCGATGCAGCGCGAATCGTTCCGGCGGGTCGGCACGCGTTGACGTCTGCGGTTGCCCGCAGGCGCGTGACGTGGTGGGCACCGGGACGGGTGAATCTGATCGGTGACCACACCGACTACAACAACGGCTTGGTGCTCCCCTTCGCGATCGCGCAAGGCACGCGGGTCACCGCCGAACGTACCGGTGACAAACGCGTGTCGGTGACCTCCTCGACGCCGTCCGAGCCCGTCGAGACCTCCGTCGACGTTGAGCCCTCGAGCCGCAGCAACACCTGGGCGGACTACGTGCTCGGCTGTTTCTGGGCGGTGCGGCAGGCGGGCATCGAACTCGACGGCGTGCGCATCAGCGTCGACGGCGACGTGCCGAGGGGCGCGGGGCTGGCGTCGTCGGCGTCTCTCACCTGTGCCACGACACTCGCTCTGCTCGACGTGTTCGATGCGCAGTTCAGCCTGCTGGAGGTGGCGCAGCTCGCCCGCGCGGCTGAGACGGACTTCGTCGGTGCTCCCGTCGGTCTGATGGACCAGGTCGTGTCCGTCTTCGCCACACCTGGCCACGCCACGCTGCTCGACGTGGCTCGACTGTCCACCGAGCAGGTTCGGTTCGAACCTGAGCGAGAGGGCCGATGTCTGCTCGTCGTCGATTCCGGTGTGCGGCACCAAGTGCCCGCCGGTGTCTATGCGGAACGGGTCGCCGCCTGTCAGGAGGCTGCCGCCGAGCTGGGCGTCGAGTCGCTGAGCCTGATCGCCGACCCGGTCGACGTGGATCGACTCAGCGACCCGGTGCTGCGGGCGCGGGCGCGTCACGTGGTCAGTGAGAACGCCCGGGTTCGCGAGGTGGCGGAGCACCTGCGTGCGGGCCAGCCGGATCAGATCGGCCCCGCCCTGCTGGCCTCGCACGCGTCGCTGCGGGACGACTTCGAGGTGAGCACGCCCGAACTCGACCTGCTCGTGACCGCAGCCACGGCTGCGGGAGCCGACGGTGCCCGGCTGACCGGCGCCGGGTTCGGCGGTTGCGTGATCGTCTTGGCACCGGTGCAGCGGCGCCGGGCCGTCGAGCAGTCCCTGCGGCGCGCCTCGGCCGAGCGGGGCGGGCCAGAGCCTCGGATCTGGTCGGCTCAGGCTGGCCCGGGCGCCCACCGCCTGCCTCCGGGGCACGACGAGGACGCCGGCCAACGAACTGATGAAGAGTTGTCGATTCCCCTGTCGCCGGATCGTCGGATGGGTGAAGGTTTCGAGTACCCACCCCATGGAGGGCTCCCATGACGCGCTACCTCTTCCTGATCTACGGCGACGAGAGTCGCGACGCCAGCGCCACCCCCGAGCAGTGGCAGGCGATGCTCGACGCCCACCGCGCCTGGAGCGACAAGGTCGTGGCCAGCGGCGCCACGATGGTCGCGGCCGAGGCGCTGCAGCCCACCAGCACGGCCACCAGCGTCCGATCCGGCGCAAACGGGTCACCGATCGTCACCGACGGTCCCTTCGCCGAGACCAAGGAAGCGCTCGGCGGTTTCTACCTGATCGACGTCGACGACCTGGACGCCGCGCTGGCGCTGGCGTCGGCTCTGCCGGCCGACACGGTTGAAGTGCGGCCGATCATGCCCACGGGGTGAGTCCGGCGGCGGGCGCCGACCGCGCGGCGGTCGCCGAGGCGGTCGCGAACGCGCACCGTCACGAGTGGGGAATCGTCCTCGCCGTGACGGCGCGCCTCGCCGGCGGTGATGTCGGGCTGGCCGAGGAGTCCACCCAAGAGGCGTTCGTGGCCGCCCTGGAGACCTGGGGCGAGCGGGGTATTCCGCGTAACCCAGGTGCCTGGCTGACCCAGACGGCCAAGCGTCGGCTGCTCGACCGGCTGCGCCGGGACGCCACCTTGCGGCGCAAGCTTCCTTTGCTCGTCGACTCAGACGTTGCGGACGACGAGCCCGACGTCGACGCGGAGGGCGGCGTGATCCCTGACGAGCGCCTACGCCTGGTCTTCACCTGCTGCCACCCGGCCCTGGCGATGGAGGCCCGCACAGCCTTGACGCTGCGGCTGGTGTGCGGGCTGACCACCGACGAGATCGCGCACGCGTTCTTGGTGTCGACGCCCACCATGGCGGCCCGGATCACCCGCGCGAAGAAGAAGATCAGTGCAGCGGCGATCCCTTATCGCGTGCCTGGTCGGGAGGATCTCGCCGAACGGCTCGACGGCGTGCTGACGGTGATCCACCTGCTGTTCACGTCGGGCCACACGGCACCGGGTGGTGAGACGTTGGTGCGCGTCGACCTCGTCGAGCGATCGCTCGACCTGGCACGCGTCATCGCCGCTCTGCTGCCTGACGAGCCCGAGACGCTCGGCCTGCTCGCGCTCATGGAGCTGACGGACGCGCGCCGGACCGCGCGGGTCGATGCTGGTGGCGACCTCGTGCTGCTCGAGGACCAGGACCGGACTCTTTGGGATCGGGCGGCGATTGCGCACGGCAACGCGTTGCTCGACCGCGCCCTCGCACTGACGAGTCCGTCGCGACCACCTGGCCGGTTCGTGCTGCAGGCAGCCGCCGCGGGCGTCCACGCCGACGCCGCGACCTTCGACGCCACCGACTGGGTGGCTCTCGTCGCCCTTTACGAGCAGTTGGAACGCGCCTGGCCGAGCCCGGTGGTGGCGGTCAACCGGGCGGTCGCGGTGTCGTTCGCACAAGGCCCGGATGCCGCTCTCGTCGTGCTCGACTCGCTGGCCGACGACGACCGACTCGCCGGTTACCACTACCTCCCGGCCGCCAGAGCCGACCTGCTGCGTCGACTCGGTGACCGGCCGGGCGCCCTGGAGCAGTACCGGATCGCGTTGGACTTGGCGACCGCGCCGGCCGAACGCCGATTCCTGCAGAACCGGATCGACAGGCTCACGCTCTCCTGATGCCGTTTGCCCCCGCCAAGGTCTGGCGGACGTCGCGTCGAGACGGGTGCCGGTGAGGCGCCGTCCACCGCCAACGTCGAATTCCAGCAGCGTGCACAGCCGACGTTTGTTGGCAGCCAGCCCCTGCGGAGGGCGGCGCACCTGCCGAGTGGCGGGTACAAGCGGGTTTCGGGGTAAGCCGTGGGTCCACGGGGGCGCCGGTTGTGCACCGTCGCATCTTCACGCCGTTGGGTTGGCTCGCCGCAGGTGGACGTGTCCGGTTTGTTGAAAGGGGGCGCACTAGAACCGGCATTCGCGGGCGCCCCGTGCGCCGGGGCGATCGCTGCCAGAACCGCTTGAGCCAGTCGCAAACACCAGAGCGATCAGCCACGGAATCAGGACACCGGCTGGAGCAGTCTCGCGGATGGCCGTGAACTGATTCGGCCGTCTGTCGGTGGACGGCATCATCGGATGGACCCCGTAAAGACTCGGTGATCGCCGTGGCGCATCTCGATATGTCACGTCACGGCTCCCGTGCCCAATTCGCGTCCTGTCAATGGCCGCGATCGGGCCGGCCCCGGCATTAGCGGGCGGGTCATCCGCTAGGACAACCCGCCCGCGTTGCTACTGAAGCCCGGTCAGTGCGCTGCCGAGCGCTACGAATTGTGCAGTAGTAACGCCGGCGCCGATGATCTCGACAGTGAACTTGCCGGTAGTGAAGTACAAGCACCTGAAGGTGGTTCCCTTCTCGGTGTATTCCGCAAGATGGCCCACGACGCCGGCCACCTCCGGCGAGCCTGCAAGTGATCGGCTCTTGAGGCCGCTGAGATGGACAGGCTTGGAGTAGGCGCCCACGAACATCGTCACCTCGGGCCCGGTCGCGTGACTTACCACAACTCCTGGCGACGGAGTAGAGGTGCGTTCGGGGCTTGCGGCGAGCCTAAAGACGGAGACCCAGCGGCTCTGATTGCCTGGACCGGATGACTCCGGCTGGACGGAGTCCGGGAAGCGTCGGACCGGGAAACCCGGTGCGGGATCAGGAAGTGACACAGCGGCGAGATCGGCCGGCGGAGCGCCCCATGGTGTGGGACCACCGGTCGGCCCCGCAGCGGGCGAGGACGAGGCGCTCGACGCCGGTCCTGCGGCCGAGGTGCCACCGACAGACGGAACCGTGCTCGCCAGTGCTACCGATGCCAGCGCGACGACCCCGACACCGAGCAGTGCGCTGGCGCCGACCGACGCGCGACGACGAGCCCGGACCCGGCGACCCCGCCGCACGATGTAGTCGGTGTCGAGCGTCGACGGTGGGGCATGCCTGCCCTCTTCGTTGAACAGTTCCTTGAAGTCGATGCTCATCACAGTTCCTTCGGTTTGCTCGTCGAGGTAGCGGCGGAGTGAGCTAGAGGTAGTCGGTTGCGTTCGAGTTCGGACCGGATGGCCTCGGAACCGCGGGACAGTCGGCTCTTGACCGTGCCTTGCGGTAGGTCAAGCACGTCGGCGATCGCATCGACCGTCAGATCCTCGGTATAGCGAAGGACGAGCACAGCACGTTGACTGGCAGGTAGCGCACCCAAAGCTTGGGCGAGAGGGCTGTCTCGATCCTCGACAGCATCGAAGGCATCGCGGGAGGAGGAGTCCACCGGATCAGGCACTGCACCCACGGACCGCTCCCGCCGCCACGGCCGACGCTGATTGTCGACATACTTGTTGACCAGAATCCGGTTCACGTACGCCTCGATATCCCGCGCCTTCACGATTCGCGGCCACGCGGCGTAGGTCGCGATCAACGTCTCCTGCACAAGGTCATCCGCGGTGTGCCAACTCCCGGACAGCAGGTACGCCTTCCGTCGAAGTACCGTCGATCGACCCGCGACCCACTGCCGAAATCCAGCCTCGTCAGGGGTGATCTCATCGACCACGTGCTCGTCCTCTCCCGTGGAGTCTGCTTCAGCGTCTCGCACCCACTAGTCGGAGCGGGCCTCCCGAAACGTTCCATCGTCGCCGCCCCGGCGCCGTCCGCCTGCCTGCGTGCGGCATCATGCTGGCACCCCATATGTGCCGTTCTGTAGCGGACGACCCGGCATTCTGCGCGCGGGACGCCGACCGCGGTGTGACCGCTCGGGCGCGGCTACTGTCGCTGCGTGAACGACGGCACCCACCTCGAAGACCTGCCGGCCGAGGTCCTGGACGACGTGGCCGGCGTGGTCGGTGCCGACGTAACTCCTCTCGGTCGCCTAGGCGGAGGCGTCAATGCGGGTGCCGTACGCGTCCAGGTGGCGGGAAGGGCGGATGCCGTGCTCAAAGCAGAGCCCCGGGCACACCCCAAACACCTGGTCGAGACGTTGCGAGGGCAGAGAGTGGTCGAGCACATGCGTGGGCGTGGCTATCCCACTCCCGCCTGGCTCGGAGTCGGCGCCACAGCCACTCACGTATGGCACCTGATGGACTTCGTTGACGCGGTTCCCGTGCCGGCGCTAACCCCGTCACTCGTTGAGCAGCTGATGGAGATCATCGAAGTCCAGGCTTGCCAAGCCTCCGAGCCCTACGACCACTGGTGGTATGCCTGGCGGGTCGCCACCGGTCAGGAGTCGGCAGTCGCCGGGCTCTCGGCGCATTCCTCCGCAGTGGCGGCCTTGGTCGAGCGTCTGCGGCCACTGGGTGTCGACGTCGCGCCACCAGAAGGGGCACCTGACATGGTCCATGCCGATCTGAATCCGAGCAATGTCCTGGTCCGCGACGGAGCGGTTGCGGCGGTCGTCGATATCGGGAACGCAGGTAGCGGCACGCGGGCCACAGATCTCACCACCCTGCAGTGGCACACCTTCCAGGATCCGCTGGACGGTGCCCGGAAGCGGCTGTCGACGAGAATCCTTGACGTTGTCGGCTGGGAGTGGGGGGCGCTGCTCGCAAAGACACAGATCCTCCTGCAGCTCGAGTGGCCCATCCGTCTCGGGCGCCAAGATGTCGTGCCAGGGGTGGTCGAGCGCGGCCATCGAGCTCTCGACGAGCTCAACGCGCTTCGCTAACGATCTCCGTGGGCGCGTCCATCTGTTGGCGCGCCGAAGTGCCGATCTGCGCTCGCGACCGAGCGCGAGCGAAGTCGATCAAGATCGGCTAGGTTCACGATCTGCAGATGACTCAAAGGCCGCCGACTGGATGGAGCCAACATGACCGACTTCCCTGCGGTGACCCACGTTGCCGTGACCGTCAGCGACCTCGACCGGAGCATCGCTTGGTATCGGCTGCTGTTCGACGCCGACCCGGTGCTTGATGAGGACACCGGACCTTTCCGGCACGTGGTGTGGGCGCTGGGTGACACGTTGCTGGGGCTACATCAGTTCCCCGACCTGGCCACCACTGACGCGTTTCACGAGCGACGCCCCGGACTGGACCACGTCGCCTTCGGGTGCGCCAACCGTGCCGAGTTGGAAACCTGGGCTGCCCGCCTGGATGAGCTGGGAATCGCTCACGGCGGGATCAAGGACGCCGGCTACGGATCGGGCGTCTCATTCCGGGACCCCGACAACATCGCCCTGGAGTTCTTCGCCCCGCCGAGCTGATCGCGGAACGCCCAGACGTGCCGATCGCGAGCGGGTACGCCGAGTGTCGCCGGTGGGCCAGACTTGCGATGTCTCCCTCAAGACGGGAGTGCAGACGGAGGTATCACCGTGGGCCGAGCAAGGCAGGTCGCCCTCGTCCTAGGCGTTGGGACTGCCGTTGTCCTCGTGGGGTGCGGCCCTAGTGCTGAGACGAGGTATCTCGACAACGTGCGCAAACCACGCTCCCTCACTCTCCTGGGTTGGCAACGAGGAACTAGTCACGGTGGGAAAGGCTGCTTGCGATGGCTGGCGGTATGGGCAGCCCTTCCATAACATGCACGTCGGACTCACACCCATAGAGCCAGGCGAGACCGCAGTTATCGCGAGCGCCGCGTCGAGTTACTTGTGCCCCGATGTTCAGGTGATCAAGCGGTAGACGGAGCGCCACCGCCGAAGGGGAGCTGCGTGCGCACAGACGTGCCGATCCAGGGCGGGGTCACCCTGGTTGGTCAAGGGCTGACCCGGCGAACCCGAAGATCAACAGGTGCAGACCCACTACCGGCGCAGCGGTTCCAGGTCGCTGGTACTCGCTGGGGTCGGCGTTCCGCTTGTACTCGCGTTCATGCTCGCGCCGGCTGTCCCAAACGAGCCTTCACCAGACTCGGCAACCCGCGTCTTCCTTGTCGTCTTCACCGTGATCGTTGTGGGGGCAGGCGCATCGCTGGTCGCCATCGGCCTGTTCAGCGGAATCACGGTTCGGGATCAGACCGTGTCGATCACCCCCGTCGTTCGCCGACGCACGGTCCCACGAGACGCAGTGACAGCCGTTGAAGTCTGGCCACGATCCGGCCCGACCAGCCTCTTCGGTAGCACGCCTTCGCTGCGAGCGGGCGTCGTGGTTGGTCAACAAGTGGTCCAGGCCTGGCCCCACTTGTCGGGACACCGGCACTTGCCCTGGCGCTCCTACTGCGTCACCTGCCTCGAAGACAAAGCCACCATGGCCCAGCTGGCTGCACAGCTGGGTGTCCCGTTCTACGACAAGACCTAGGTCATGAGGCTGGCCGCACGGACGTGCCGATCGCGGGCGCGTCCGAGTCTCTGCTGTCATGTCGGGTACGCGACCAGGGCGTCGCGGACCGACGGAAAGTGGTGCCGTTGAGTCGACCCAGACCGAGTGGAGGTCGTGCACGCGTGACGTCATCGACGACAACTTGTAGATCGGATGGCGTTGGACGTGGCGACCCCGCCGGCCGAACGCCGATTCCTGAAGACCCGGATCGACGCGTTGGCGGCACCGCGCTGAGCTGTTGTGCTCAACGCAGCAGCGTGGCGACGCGGACGGCCGTCTCGACGGCGGCTGTGCCGAGCGCGGGAAGCCGCTCGGGTGGCACCCGACGCTCAGGGCCCCAGACGTTGATCACGGCGATCGGCCGTTGTCGCGTGTCGAGCACGGCGGCGGACACCCCATTGGTGAACTGCGCGTCCTCCCCGATGCAGGTGGCGTAGCCGGTCGCGCGTGCTGTCGCCAGGTCGGACTCCAGCGCCGCGCGATCGGTGAGGGTCGACTCGGTGAACGGCTCGAGCCGGCGCGGCAGAGCAGCTTCGCGCTCGTCGGGGGAGAGCCAGGCCAAGAAGATCTTGCCGCTGGAGGTGGAGTGCAGCGACAGCTGATGCTCGGTCCAACGTTCGTACGCCGGGCCGGGCAGCGAGACGTGGTCGATGTACACCAGGCTGAAGCGACGCACCACGGCCAAGCTGACCGTCTCGCCCACCCGCCCGGCCAGCGACTCCAGCTCGGGACGGATTCGCCGGGCCAGGGAGTCCATGTCGGCGGCGGCGGACAGCCGAAGGGCCGCATACCCCACGGAGTACCCGCCGCTGTGCTGGTCCCGCTCGACCAGTCCGTGCGCCTCCAAGGTCGCCAGCAGACGCCAGGCGGTGCTCCGGTTGAGGTCGCACTGCTGCGCCAGTTCCGCCACTGTGGGGGCGTGGTCGGCGTCGGCCACCGCGGCCAACAGCGTCATCGCCCGGTCCACCGACTGGACCGGCTGGGCCGGTCCCCGGCTCGAGGTCAGCGTGATGTCGCACCTCCGGTCTTGAAAGATCCGCCGGTCTTGACAGATCGGCGGCTGGATCGGGTAGCGTGTTCACGATAGTAGCGCTTCGTTCATATCATGCAATATGAGTCAGTGCTCGAACCACGTCATCCCGTCGCTTTCGCCTGGAGGCCACCGTGCCGCTGTCCGTCAGTTCTGCGTCCTTCATCACCTGCGCGGTCACCGGTTCCGGTGACTCCACGGGCATCAGCGACAAGGTGCCGGTGACGCCGGACGAGATCGCCGCCTCCGCGCTCGAGGCCGCCGCCGCAGGCGCGGCTGTGGTGCACATCCACGTGCGCAACCCCGACACCGGGAAGGGTGCTCGCGACCCCAAGCTCTACGCGCAGGTGGTCGAACGGATCCGCGATTCCGGCGTCGACGTGGTCATCAACCTGACCACGGGCATGGGCGGCGACCTCGTGCTGGGTTCCCCCGATTCCCCGCTGCCGCCCAACGACTCGGGCACCGACATGGCCAGCGTCACCGACCGGCTCGCCCACGTCGCCGAGCTCCAGCCGGAGATCTGCTCCCTCGACGCAGGCACCATGAACTTCGCCGCGGGCGGCGACTACATCATGGTGAACACGCCAGCCATGGTGCGCGCGATGGCCAAAGGCATCAAAGACCTCGGCGTGAAGCCAGAGGTCGAGGTGTTCGACACCGGCGACCTCGTGCTTCTCAACGAGCTGGTGAACGAGGGTCTGATCGACAACCCCGCGTTGGTGCAGCTGTGCATGGGCATCCCCTACGGCGCACCCAACGACGTCTCGACGTTCCAGGCCATGGTCAACAACCTGCCTCCGGGCGCGAACTTCTCGGCGTTCTCGATCAGCCGTTTCCAGCTGCCTTACGCGGCGCTGTCCCCGCTCATGGGCGGGAACGTTCGCGTGGGCCTCGAGGACAACCTGTACCTGTCGCGTGGGCAGCTCGCCACCAACGGACAGCTCGTCGCTCGGGCCAAGACGCTGCTGGAGTCCATGAACATCCAGGTCATGACACCGGCCGAGGTGCGCGACAAGCTCGGCCTGGTCAAGCATGGCTGAGCCGGTCACCGCAACCGACGTCACAGCCGTCGGCCTGCTAGGCGGCGGTGTGATCGGCGGTGGCTGGGCGGCGCGCTTCGCGCTCAACGGCGTCGACGTCGCCCTGTACGACCCCGACCCGCAAGCCGAGCGCAAGGTCGACGAGATGATGACCAACGCGCGCCGGGCCTGGGGCACTTTGACAGAGGCGCCCATGCCGGCTGAGGGCAAGGTGCGGGTGGTCCGCTCCGTGGCCGAAGCAGTTGACGGCGTTCAGTTCGTGCAGGAGAGCGCACCGGAGCGCGAGGACCTCAAGCGCCCGTTGCTCGCCGAGGCGAGCAGGTCGGCGGCCGCCGACGTCGTGTTCGGCACGTCGACGTCGGGCTTGCTCCCGACGCTGCTCCAGCAGGACATGACCCACCCCGAGCGGCTGGTGGTGGGACACCCTTTCAACCCGGTCTACCTGCTTCCGCTGGTCGAGGTCGTGCCGGGGTCGCTCACCAGCGACTCCGCAGTGGAGCGCGCCGCAGCGGTCTACCGGCACATCGGGATGCGACCGTTGACGATCCGCAAGGAGATCGACGGCTTCGTCGCCGATCGGCTGCTCGAGGCGTTGTGGCGCGAGGCGCTCGGTCTTGTGGCCGACGGCGTCGCGACGGTCGAGGACGTCGACGATGCGATCCGGTTCGGAGCCGGGCTCCGGTGGGCGGCGATGGGCACGATGCTCACCTACCGGATCGCCGGCGGGGAGGGCGGCATGCGCCACTTCATGGAGCAGTTCGGTCCCGCCCTGCAGTGGCCATGGAGTCGACTCACCGACGTGCCGGAACTCACCGACGAACTGCTCGACCGCATCGAGCAGCAGTCCGATGCCCAGGCCCGCGGGGCGTCAGTGCGCGAGCTGGAGCGACTGCGCGACGACTGCCTGGTGGCGATCATGTCCGGCTTGCGCACCACCGACTATGCCGCTGGGGCGGTCCTCGCCTCCTACGAGCGCGACCTGCAGGCGCGCGCTGAGCAAGCCAGCACGTCAGGCCACGACTAACGCCGCGGAGCTGCCACTCCGGCGCCGAGATGAGAAGGACGATCCAGACCGTCATGAACCTGTTGCACCCGTCCCAGCGTCCCGGCTCGGTCGTCGGGGAACGGGGTGACCTTGCCCGCCGACTGATCGACGTTCAGGTACAGCGACTCACCGGTGGCCACCGCCTCCTGTGTGGCGTCATCGACCAGCGTGGTGTGCAGGCGGACCCGTTTGGCGTCGTGCTCGACCAACATGGTCTGCGCGGCCACGATGTCGCTGGCCGACACCTCGCGAAGGAATCTGATGTGCGTCTCGACGGTGTACAGCCCGCAGCCGGTTTCGTCCCGATAGTCGGCACTGAGCCCCAACGCGGCAAGGAACTGCTCGTTGGCGTCGGTAAGCACTTGCGCATAGGCGGCGTCGTTCATGTGCCCGTTGTAGTCGATCCATTCCGCACGCACGGCTGTGCGGTAGGACGTGTAGGGGGCGCTGGACAGCGGGTCCACGGCGCTGCCGCTCGAATCGGTTGCCACGCGAGGATCCTGCCATGCGAGGGAGTTCGATGAGCCAGGCCGACGACTCACGTTCCACGTCTCGCGTCACGACACCGCGCGAGGGGATCCTGCACACCGGCTGGGATCCCGCGGCGCCAATCGATGCTCCGCTGCATCTGCACGACACCCCGGTCAAGCCGGAGTGGGTCGACTACAACGGTCACATGAGCGAGTCGTGCTACCTCCTGGCGTTCGGCGACAACGCTGACGCCTTCTTCCGCTTCTTCGGTATCGATGAGACCTACCGCGCCGAGGGTGGCTCGCTCTACACCGCCGAGACGCACCTGCACCATCTGCGCGAGGTCTCCGAAGGTGACCCGCTCACGATGACGCTGCAGGTACTCGGAGTCGACCGCAAGCGCGTCCACCTGACCCACGAGATGCGCCATGGCGACACTGCGGAGATGATCGCTACGGCGGAACAGATGCTGCTCCACGTGGATATGGCCGCAGGCAAGGTGGCGCCGTTGCCGGACTACCTCTACGACCGGCTGGTAGCGATCCGGCAGGCTCACGCCACGCTGCCGGTGCCCGACTACGTAGGCCACGTCATGCGGATCCCCGACCCGCGTCCCTGAGCTCGACCGCCCTGACCCAGCAGCACCCGCATACCGAGAGGCCGACATGGACTTCGAACTCAGCGACGAGCAGCGCTTGGTCGTGGAGAGCGTCAGCGACTTCGTCGCCAATGAGTTGATGCCGCACGAAGACGAGGTCGAGCGGCTCGACGAGGTGCCTGCCGAGCTGCGGACAAGCATCCGCGCGAAGGCCGTCTCGTCGGGTCTGTATGCGGCGAACATGCCCGAGGAACTCGGCGGTGGTGGACTCGACCCCGTTACGCTGACGCTGGTCGAACGCGAGCTCGGCCGCACGTCGTTCGCGTTACATCACCTGGTAGCGCGGCCGAGCAACATCTTGCTGGGTTGCACAGGCGAGCAGCGCGAGCGTTACCTGCTCCCGGCGATCCGCGGTGAACGGTTCGAGTGCCTCGCCATGACCGAGCCGGGCGCCGGGTCCGATGTCCGCGGCATGACCTGTCATGCCGAGCGCGAGGACGACGGCTGGGTGATCAACGGGACCAAGCAGTTCATCAGCCATGCCGACATCAGCGACTTCATCATCTTGTTCGCGGCCACGGGCGTCGAGGAGACATCAAGGGGTCCGAGGAAGCTGATCTCCACGTTCCTGGTCGACACCGATGTGACCGGACTCACGATCACCAAAGGTTCACCCAGCGTCTCGCACCGCGGCTACCACCACTGCGAGCTGCATTTCGAGAACGCGCGCGTTCCGGCTGACGCCCTGCTCGGAGACGAGGGCCGCGGGTTCGACCTCATGGGCCAGTGGCTGGGCGCCACGCGTCTGGCCGTGGCGGCGAACTGCGTCGGCCGCGCCCAGCGCGTGCTGGCCACCGCGTTGGAGTGGGCGGCCACGCGCGAGCAGTTCGGACAACCGGTCGGTCGGTTCCAGGGTCTGGGCTTCCAGCTCGCCGACTCCGCCGTCGAGATCGAGGCAGCTCAGCTGCTCACGCTGCAAGCGGCGTCACGCGCCGCCGCCGGGACGTTGACCGACACCGACGTGGCGATGGCCAAGCTGTACGCCACCGAAGCCCTCGGACGCGTCACCGACCGGGCCGTACAGGCTTTTGGGGGCATGGGTCTGGTGCGCGAGTACCAGGTGGAGCGCTGGTGGCGGGATGCGCGGGTGGAGCGGATCTGGGACGGTACGAGTGAGATCCAGCGCCACATCATCTCGCGCGCGCTGCTGCGCCCCCTGGAGGCGAAGAAGCGATGACGGTGCACACGACGGTCGACGACGGAGTCCTGGTCGTCACCTTGGACAATCCCAAGGCCAACGCCGTCAACGTCGCCGTCAGCAACGAGCTGTACGCCGCATTCGCCCGGCTGCGCGACGATGACTCGCTGCGGGTCGCGATCCTGACCGGGGCCGGCGAGCGCTTCTTCAGTGCCGGCTGGGACCTCAAGGCCGCTGCCGCCGGCGAAGCCGTGGACGCCGACCACGGCCCGGGTGGGTTCGCGGGGCTCACCGAGCTGTTCGACCTCGGCAAGCCGGTCATCGCGGCGGTCAACGGCATCGCGTTCGGGGGCGGGTTCGAGCTGGCACTGGCAGCCGATCTCGTGGTCGCCGCCCACCACGCCGAGTTCGCGCTGCCCGAGGTCGGCCTCGGGATCGTCCCGGACTCCGGCGGGCTGCTGCGGCTGCCTCAGCGCATGCCACGGGCGATCGCCACCGAGCTTCTGCTCACCGGACGCCGAATGTCGGCCGAAGAGGCAGCCCGCTGGGGCGTGGTGAACCGGGTCGTACCCGGCGACGAGCTGATGGCGTCGGCACTTCAGCTGGCGCGAGCGATCGTCGCGGCCGCGCCGCTGGCCGTGGCGGCGGTTCTCGAGGTCCTGCGCGCCACGGCGACGCTCGAAGTCGCCGCCGGGTTCGCCCGGATGCGCAGCGGTGAGCTGGCCGCCTACCAGGCGATGTTGACGTCACAGGACGCGCTGGAGGGCCCGCGTGCGTTCGCCGAGGGCCGCCCCCCGACCTGGCAAGCCCGCTGACGCAGAAGCCGCGTTGATCTTGGACTTCATGTGCATGTTGATCTTGGAAACCCAGCATCTTCTCCTAGATCAACACTGATCTCGGCTCAATGGAGGCTGCTCAGCTCCACCGGGCCAACCGGGTGAATGCTCGGCCGGAGCAGCGGCGGCGAATGCGTGCATGCCGCAGGCTCGCAGCGTGGAGAACTCCCAGCCCGGGCTCGCCCAGGGCCGGTGGCTGACGCTCGCCCTGGCCATCGCCGTGGTCGCCCTGGTCAGCGGAGTCGTGATGTCGTCGCTACGCGCGTCGTCATCGACGGACGCCACGGGTGGGCAGTCCACCCTGCCGCTGGTCTGGGTGCGGGTGAACACCGTTGCGCAGACGTGGTACCCCGACGGCTACCAGATGTACTCACCCACGGTGGCGATCCGCAGCGGAAACGCCCCGACGGTCGAATGCGCCGCTGGCTACGCCTGCGGCAGCCTGATCGTGATGTCCAAGCGCGACTGCCCGACTGCCTTGACGTTGGACGTCGACGTGACGCAGGGGCTCGGTGGGGCTGTCGTCGGAAACGCGCATGCCGAACTCGCCTCCGTGTCGGCCCGCCAGCCGGTGGTCCTTCAGCCTGCGATCGCGGTGTCGTCCACGTCGTCAGGACTGGTCGGCTCGATCAGCGGGTTCACCTGCAGCTGACCGGCCCCTCACTGGCCAGTGCGTCCGTCGATGCACTCACGGAGCAGATCGGCGTGGCCGGCATGCCGTGCGTACTCCTCGATCACGTGCACCAGCACGTCGCGCGGCGCTGCGGAACCGTCGTCCATCGCAACCTCGCGGCCCAAGTCGGCCTCGTCGAAGGAGTCGAGCCATTCGTTCGCCTTGGCGATCTCGCTCTTCCACGTGGCGAACGCGTCGCTGACGAGCGCGGGATCCGGCGCCGATCCGGCGAAGTCCGCGTCGGCGTCGTCTTCGCTCTTGTACAGACGCGGCTCCTCCGTACGCCCTTGCAGCACTCGCTGGAACCAGTGGTTCTCCATCTGAGCCAGATGCCGCACCAGACCGAGCAGGCTCAACGTGCTAGGCGGTACCGACCGCCGGGCGAGCTGGTCGGCGTCCATGCCATCGCACTTCATCTCGATGAGGAGCCGGTAGTTCGCCAGGTATTCCCGGTACGTCGCCATCTCACCGACTGGGTTGCCATAGGTCCTGGGGTCGTCCTCGAAGGCCATCCACCTGTCGCTCATGGACTCACCCAAGCCGATGCCCGCTGGCCAGGCAAGCCACGCCCGGCTAGTCGAACTGAATCTCGCTGTCTTGTTGATGCAACGCGCGCAGCAGCACTCGGTTGATCACCGTGAGCACAGCAAGGACCACCGCAAACGTCGTATGACCCCCCACCGCGGCCAGCACGACGGCCGTCCCGAACCAGACCACCTCGAACACGGCACGTGGACCGCCGGCGAGCCGGTACCGAGCCTTGGGTGCCGCGAACATCCCCCACACGACGACGAAGCCACTGACTGCGGCCACCGCGGCGAGCAGCCTGGCAGCCGTACCCATGTCGATCCCGAACGCCCACGATCCGACAGCGAGCAGCGCAGCAAGCTCCAGCACGAAGGCGAGCGCCAGATTGGTTGCGCGGAGCAGGGCCACTGGCCAACGCTATGTCCTAGTGAGCGAGGTTGACGAAGGCCAGCATCGACAAGACCGTGTAGTCCAACGACGGCTCGACCGTGGCCCACGACGAGACGCGATCCACATAGCGCCAACTGGCCTGATCGAAGGCCTTGAACGGGTTTCCGCCAGATGCGGGGCACGTGACCGCGTTGCCGAAGAACCCGGGCCCTGGGATGTAGTCACTCGGCCCGTCGACGGTTGCGCCGGTGAGCAGGGGGCGGGTGCCGTCAGTCGACCCGACGAGATTCGCCACGACGTGCTGCATGCAGTGAGGGAACATCGACCCGGCGCCGACGACGAACGAGGAGCCCCAGGCGTTGTCTCCCAATGCCCAGTCCAGCTGAGAGCTCGCGAGCGCTGCGTAGCGGTTCGTGCCGGTGAGGTGGTCGTAGGACAGCGCCTCGCTGACCAGGCCGAATGCATGCGGCGTCGGGTCCCATTGGTAGGCGCCGAAGCCGAACGGATTTCGACGCGACTGCGTGGCGCGCGAGTCGAGCTGATTGCGCAGGTCGGCCAGGAGGCCGGGGACACCGATCGGCAACCCCGCCGACCCACGAGGTGAATGACGCAGCACCTGGATCAAGTCGGCGTGGGCCAACCCGGATACGTCGTACAGGTTGAAGGTCTCGCCACCGTCGCCGCGACTGTGTCGGTAGGCGTTGGCCCAGAAGGCCGCCTGAGTCACGAAGTGGCGCGTGATCGGTTGGGTGGAGCCCGCAGGCGCCTGGGCCCTGGCCCGGGCGAGCTCAGTGGCACCCCACTCCAGGTCGTCGCGCCACTGGGACTCTTGGTAGTAGTCCACAGGTGACGCGGTCACCTGAACTCCGACATGGCTCGTTCGGGCAAGCCCGAACACGTGCACGCCGTCGCGCAGGCACTTCGAACCGAGTGTCGAGTGCGGCCACAGCTGGGCGCACAGTCCGAACGCGGCCGCGAGTCGGCCGGCCAGTGACGGCGCCACCTTCGTGCCTGGCGGACCAGCCGCGAAGACCGGGCGATGCGCGATGTAGCGGCGGGCGTGGCCCTTCATCGCGTCATCGCGCTGGGGCAGACGCCAGAGATCGTGGTCGGAAAGGATCTTCGCGTTACCGTTGCCGATCCCGACCTGGTAGTAGACGACCCGCTGCCGGTCGTCGTACATCTTCATGAGCCAGCCGATGCCGTGACGCGCCTCCGCGCGCAGGGCTGGACCCCCGTGGCGGAACAGGCTCGGGTGGTCACGCAGCGCCGTCAGCATCACGCCGACGGTGAACGAGGTGGTCCCGGTGAACTTCAGGTAGTCGCCGGCGTCGAACCAGCCACCCGCAACGTTTGCATGTTGACCGGTGGGGTGCAGGTCGCCCACGAGTGTCTCGCCCCGATAGTGCGGGATCGAGTACACCGCGGCATGCCGGTCGTTCAAGTGGCTGGGACGACGCTGCAAAACCGAACGGATCACGCCGGCACCATCCCTCTGCGCCTGGAAGAAGTGCACGGCATGGGCCACCAACGGCGCGTACAGATGCGACGCGGGATCCACGCGGAACCCAGGCGACGTGGCGCCGGCCGCTCCGATCGTGTACCTGCCAGCGGTGCTCAACGACGTGAAGTCGAGTCTGCACACATGTCCGTATGTGCTATTCCACGTGCCGCGGTCGCGACCCGCGTGGCCGGTGAAGGCAGAAGTGGTCCCGTCAAGGACGTCGAACGGGATGCCCGCACACGGCGTCGTCGACATCACGTAGGCCCACTTGGTGCCTGTCGTTGGGTAGCCGACCTGGTCGACGCGGACCACGGACGCCGGAGCGATGGCACTGACGCGCGGTGAAGCGTTGGCCGGTCCGGACGCCGTGCCGAGCCCTACGAGAAGAACGGTCGACGCGACGCCCGACAGCAGGGGGGCTCTCCCGCGCGTCAGGCGCACGTCAGGACTTCGTGACGGTAGTCGCTCGTAGGTCATCCAGCGCCGCGCGCAGACCACCGATCTGGGTACCGAGAGCTTGCTGTACGCCGGGTCGGTCGGCCATCGACGACACGCGTAGTTGCGTCAGTGACGCCTGTGTCGACCGCGCCGAGTCGGCCACCCGTTGAGCCGTGGGTCGGATCGTGTCCGACGGCGCCGCTGCTGGCAGCGCGCTCGTTTGGTTGAGGAACGCTGCCAGATCCGCGTCGTGACGAGCGGCTTGATCGGGTGTCTCCGAACCGTCACCGGCCACGAGATCTGACTCGAGTGAGTCGGCGAGCAGACTGCCGCGGGCAAAGGTCTCCTCCACCGTCGCCCGCCATGCATCGCGTCGACGCCGACTCGCCGCCATCATCACGGCGATCGTCACGGCGATGATGGCCGCGAGGGCGAGCAGAAGCCACGGCCACAACGAAGTGGTCGACGACGAGGACTCCGCCGCGCTCTGGCTCGTCGAGGCCGAAGGGGTCGGCGTTGGGGTCGGTGTGGGGGTCTCTGTCAGGGTCGGTGTGGGCGTGGGCGTCGCCGTGGCCGTCTTGGTCGCGGTCGCCGTGGCCGTCACCGTCTTGGTCTGGGTCGGCGTCGGCGTCGGCGTCGGCGGTTCCTGGGTGGCCGTCTTGGTGGGGGTCTCGGTCACTGTGGGCCGCGGCGTCGGGGTGGAGCTACGTGTTGGCACGGCAGGCTGGCTGGTACCTCCTGTGGGGAGGGACACGCTGGGACTACGAGTCGCCAGGCTGCTCGCCGCGGACGACAGCGGCCCCCCACCCGACCCCGAACATGCGACGAGCACGATCGGCGTGAGAAGCGTGACCAGCAGGAGGGGGACGGCGCGTCGGATACTCACGGCGCCATCCTGCCTCACCGAGATCGCGACCCGACACCGCACGGGCTGCTGTCGCTACGGAAGGGCCGATCCGACCTGGCTCGCCAGCGTGACGGCGACGAGGAGCTGGGCGCGGTTGGGACGTGAGTCCGGTGCTGCGTGCATGAGATACCGGCCCTTGGGCTGGCCCGCAGCCTCGATGAGCAGTTCCATGTCGACCTCCGTGGGCAGGCCGCGCCGTTCCACGTCCCAGACCTGGCCGTTCCACTCCACCTGGCCGTCACGGCGCAGTCGTGCTGGCAGGTCCAGGCCGACCACGCCCGGCTGGAACTGGCACGAGCTCAGTCCGAGGATGCTGACGAGCTGGTCGGACACCTCGCGTGGCAGAGCCGCTGCGCCGCCCCGCGAGAAGGCAGCTTCGGTCGCGGCGCGGATCCCGGCCAGATAGCCGGCCTGCTCGCTGACGACTGCCGCGTTGCGTCGGCCCCAGACAGCGATCTCTGTCACGGCCACGCCCACAGCCAGCAGCAGCAGGGCAGTCTCGACGTCGACGCGGCGATCGATGCTGAACGTGTTGTACGGGGCAGTGAGGAAGAAGTCGAACCACAGTGCAGCCGAGAGTGAGGCCAAGATCCCGGCGAGTCGGTATCCATTGGCAGCCACCGCAACGATCACCAGGACGAGCACCAGGGCGGCATCCGTGTTCGCGAAACTGTCGCGGAACAGGGACAACACTGCGCACACCACGAGCGGACCGATGAGCGCCGCTGCCAGTGCCAGTCGATCACGGGTCCACCACGCCGACGTCGTCATCCCTCACTTGTAGCAGACACAGCGACGACGTCCATCAACAGCGCGTAAGAATCTGCGGCACTTGCATCAAGATCGCGACTGCACGACCACGGGGCGCTCGGCTCGTCGCCCCTAGGCGGCGATGCGCGTGAGCGCGAGACGGACCACGGGGCTCAGCGGGTCGTCCACTCCTCCGGCCTCAGCAGCGGTCGACTCGGCCACCTGCTCGAGCTCGATGCGCATCTGCGGCGACCAGAACTGGCTCATATGGGTGGCGACGCGCGCCGCCGCCTGATCGTCCGGCAGGTGTCGGTTGTTCGCTGCGATCTGGTTGGCCATCATCACGAGCTTGTCCGGGATCACGTGCGTCCTTTGTCGGTTGCCGGTTCGGGGCGGAGTCTGAAGCAGAGCTCGGCGGTCACGCTCAGTTCGACACCGGACTCTCCGTGAGCGCCTCCGCGGTGTCGGGCACCGGCGTGACGGGGCGCACCTGTACGGCGGTCACCTTGTACTCGGGGCAGTTCGTTGCCCAGTCGGAGTACTCGGTGGTCACCACATTCGCGCCGCTTACCGGGTGGTGGAACGTGGTGTACACGACGCCGTGCGGCACCCGGTCAGTGATCTTGGCCCGCAACGTGGTCTCGCCGACCCGACTGGCGATCGAAACCCAGGAGCCATCCGCGATCCCCCGCTCGTCGGCGTCGTAGGAGTGGATCTCCAGCACGTCCTCTGGGTGCCAGGCGACGTTGGCCGTGCGTCGCGTCTGAGAACCCACGTTGTACTGCGACAGGATCCGGCCCGTCGTCAGGAGCAGCGGGAAGCGGCGATTCGAACGCTCATCGGTGGGGACGTAGGGCGTCTCGACGAAGTGGCCGAGGCCGCGAACGAAGTGGTCCACGTGCATGATCGGCGTCCCGGTCGGGTGCTCCTCGTTGCACGGCCACTGGATGCTGCCCAGCTCATCGAGCCGCTGGAACGACACCCCTGAGAACGTGGGAGTGACGGCCGCAACCTCGTCCATGATCTGCGACGACGTGTCGTAGTGCATCGGGTAACCCATGGCCGTGGCGAGGGCGCACGTGACCTCCCACTCCTGCATGCCGGTGCGGGCCGGCATCACCGGGCGCACCCGGTTGATCCGGCGCTCGGCGTTGGTGAAGGTGCCGTCCTTCTCGAGGAACGAGGTACCGGGGAAGAACACGTGCGCGAACGCCGCGGTCTCGTTGAGGAAGAGGTCCTGGACGACGACGAGTTCCATGGCCGCGAGAGCTGCTTTGACGTGCTTGGTGTTCGGGTCGCTCTGGGCGAGGTCTTCGCCCTGGATGTAGAGGCCCTTGAACGAACCGGACACCGCAGCGTCGAACATGTTGGGGATGCGCAGTCCGGGTTCGCTCTGGAGGGGGACGCCCCATTCGACCTCGAACTGTGCCCGCACCACGTCGTCGCTGACGTGTCGATAACCGGGCAGCTCGTGCGGGAACGAGCCCATGTCACAGGAGCCCTGAACGTTGTTCTGTCCGCGCAGGGGGTTGACGCCGACGCCGTCGCGACCCACGTTGCCCGTAGCCATCGCGAGATTGGCCATGCCCATGACCATCGTCGAGCCCTGGCTGTGCTCGGTGACTCCCAGGCCGTAGTAGATGGCCGCATTTGGCGCCGACGCGTACAGGCGGGCGGCCTCACGCAGCTCCTGCGCCGGAACTCCGGAAACGACCTCGACCGCCTCTGGGCTGTTCTCCGGCAGCGCGATGAAGCTCGCCCACGCCTCGAACGCGTCCGCCTCACACCGTTGTTGGACGTACTCGGTGTCGACGAGTCCCTCGGTCACGATCACGTGGGCGAAGGCGTTGACCACCGCGACGTTGGTACCAGGCTGCAGCTGGAGGTGGTGCTTGGCCTCGATGTGCGGCGTGCGTACCAGGTCGATCCGGCGTGGATCGATCACGATCAGCTCGGCGCCCTCGCGCAGCCGTCGCTTCATGCGCGACGCGAACACTGGGTGGCCGTCGGTGGGGTTGGCACCGATCACCACGATCACGTCTGCCTTGGCCACAGAGCGGAAGTCCTGCGTGCCAGCCGATGTCCCGAACGTCTGCTTCAGACCGTAACCGGTGGGTGAGTGGCAGACCCGTGCACACGTGTCGACGTTGTTGTTGCCGAATGCGGCACGCACCGCCTTCTGAACCACGAAGACCTCTTCGTTGGTGCAGCGCGACGACGTGATGCCGCCGATCGACTGCGGTCCGTACGTGGCCTGGATCTGCTTGAACTTGGCGGCCGTGTAGTCGATGGCCTCGTCCCACGAGACCTCCCGCCAGGGGTCGTCGATCGACTCGCGGACCATCGGCGAGAGCACACGGTCAGGGTGACTGGCGTAGCCGAACGCAAACCGACCCTTCACGCAGGAGTGGCCCTCGTTGGCGCCGCCGTCCTTGTAGGGGACCATTCGCACGAGCTCGTCACCGCGCAGCTCCGCCTTGAACGAGCAGCCCACGCCGCAGTAGGCGCAGGTGGTGAGGACGGTTCGCGTGGGCATGCCCAGCTCGATGACCGTCTTCTCCTGCAGTGTCGACGTTGGGCACGCCTGGACGCAGGCGCCGCAGGACACGCACTCGGAGTCCATGAACAGCTCACCGGCGCTCGCTGCGACGCGGGAACCGAATCCGCGGCCCTCGATCGTCAGCGCCAACGTGCCCTGAACCTCGTCGCAGGCCCTTACGCAACGCGAGCAGGCAATGCACTTGGAGTCGTCGAAGGAGAAGTAGGGGCTGCTGGCGTCGGTGGGGCCGTCGAGATGGTTCTCGCCGTCGTAGCCGTAACGCACGTCGCGCAACCCCACGACCCCGGCCATGTCCTGCAGCTCGCAGTCGCCGTTGGCCGGGCAGGTCAGACAGTCGAGCGGGTGGTCGGAGATGTACAGCTCCATCACGCCGCGGCGTAGCTTCTCCAGGCGCGGCGTCTGGGTGCTCACCTTCATGCCCGGTTCACAGGGCGTGGTGCACGACGCCGGCGTCCCCCGGCGTCCGTCGATCTCGACCAGGCACAGACGGCACGAGCCGAATGCCTCGAGGTTGTCGCTGGCGCACAGCTTGGGAACAGCGAGTCCAGCCTCCGCCGCGGCTCGCATCACCGAGGTGCCGGGCGGGACCATGACGGGCTGGCCGTCGATCTCCAGCTGGACCGTCGCCTCGCCCTCGACACCAGGGGTGCCGTAGTCGGGCTCGTGCAGCAGTGTCATGACGGGTCTCCTTCGGTCATCCCGGCGTGGTGGTCGGGTGACGGCCGATCAAAGTCCTCTGGGAAGTGCACCAACGCGCTGCGCACGGGTTGCGGGGTGAGCCCGCCCATGGCGCACAACGAGCCGTCGGTCATCAGCTCGCACAAGTCGTCGAGCAGCACGAGGTTGGCATCGCGTTCTTGGCCGGCGACGATCTTGTCGATCACCTCGACGCCACGCACCGAGCCGACGCGGCACGGCGTGCACTTGCCGCAGCTCTCCGCGGCGCAGAACTCCATGGCGAACCGGGCCTGCGCAGCCATGTCCACGGTGTCGTCGAACACCACGATGCCGCCGTGGCCGAGCATGGCCCCTGCCGCGGCAAACGCCTCGTAGTCCAGCGGCAGGTCGAGTTGATCATCGGGCAAGTACGACCCGAGAGGTCCACCGACCTGCACGGCGCGGATCGGACGCCCCGACGCCGTCCCACCGCCGAAGTCGTCGATGAGCTCGCGCAAGCTCATGCCGAAGGCGGTCTCGACGATGCCGCCCTGGGCGATGTTCCCGGCCAGCTGGAACACCTGCGTGCCCCGCGACCGTCCGACCCCGAGGTCCTGGTAGGCCGAGGCGCCGTCGGCCAAGATCCCAGGCACGCTCGCCAGTGTCAGGACGTTGTTGACCACGGTCGGTTGGCCGAAGAGGCCCTCGAGGGCTGGGAGCGGGGGCTTGGCACGCACCATGCCGCGCAGCCCTTCGAGGCTGTCGAGCATCGCGGTCTCTTCGCCGCAGATGTAAGCACCTGCGCCTTCGCGCACCTCGAGGTCGAAGGCGTGCGTCGTCCCGAGAAGGTCCGCACCCAGCCATCCGGCCGCGTAGGCGTTGGCGATGGCGGCTCGCATCACGGCGATCGCGTCCGGATACTCCGAGCGCAAGTAGATGTAGCCCTTGGTCGCACCCACCGCGATGCCAGCGATCGTCATGCCCTCGATGAGCAGGAACGGATCGCCTTCGATGAGCATGCGGTCGGCGAACGTGCCGCTGTCGCCCTCGTCGGCATTGCAGCAGATGTACTTGGGGGTCGCTGGCGCCTGGGCGACGGTTCGCCACTTGATGCCGGCCGGGAACCCGGCACCGCCACGGCCACGCAGGCCGGACTCGGTGACCTCGGTGACGACGCTGTCAGGCTCCATCGCCAGCGCACGTCGCAGGCCCACCAGTCCGCCGTGCCGCTCGTACGCATCTGCGGAGAGTGGGTCGATGACTCCGACGCGGGCGAACGTCCAGCGGTGCTGGCGACTCAGCCACGGCATGTCGTCGGTGCGGCCATGTCCGAGGGCGTGGGGACCGCCGTGCAAGAAGTCGGCTTCGAAGAGCCCCTCGACGTCGTCAGCGGTGACGGGTCCGTAGGCCATGCGGCCGTCATCGGTCTCGACCTCGATGAGCGGTTCGAGCCACAGCATCCCGCGCGAACCGTTGCGCACGATGCTGACCGACTCTCCGAAGGTGGCGGCGACGGCCGCGATCGTCACCGCGACTTCGTCGGCGCCGACGGATCGGGCAGATGTGTCGCGCGGGACGTAGACGGTGACCGCGGTCATGGGCGCATCCCACCAAGGGCATGGCCCACCAGGCGCTCGACCGCGGGTCCGTCGAGGCGTCCGTGGACCCTCCCGTCGACCATGGCAGACGGCCCGAGCGCGCAGTTGCCGAGGCAGAACACCTGCTCCAGGTCGACCCGGCCGTCGGCCGAGCGACCACCGATCGGGGTTCCAAGTGAACGCTCGACCTGTGCCACGAGCTCCCGTGAACCGCGGGCCTGGCAGGCCTCAGCGGTGCACAGGCGCACGGTCACGTCGGCCGGCGGGTCGGTGCGGAGGTCGTGGTAGAAGGTCAGGACGCCGTGGACCTCGGCACGGGAGACGTTGAGCCCCTCGGCGACCAGCGGGACGGCCCGGGGGTCGACATAACCAAAGTGCGCCTGCAGGGCCTGGAGCGTCGGGAGGATCGGCCCGGGCTGATGGCGGAACGTGTCGATCACCTGCTCGGCCGCGGCGTCAGACCACACCACGACCGAGGCGTCCGAACTGGTCGACACCTCACCCTCCCCGGGCACGTAGATCTCGATGATAAGTCCGATCCGGGCACAAAGCAGGGGCGGGACAGGTGAACCTGTCCCGCCCCTGTCGTGCGCGTTCTACATGGTGGAACCCGGCGCTAGCTAGAAGGGACCGGCGACGGGGTGACCCCGGTGCCGTTGAACCAGGCCTGCCACACGGTCGGGTTCGCGGCCAGCCACTTCTGCGCCGCTTGGTCGTCGGACATCCCATTGTTGATGTCCGTCGCCACGGAGTTCTGGTCCTTGTTCGTCCACTGGAAGTTCTTCACCAGGGCGACAGCCGGACCGCCTGCGCTGACCCAGGCTGCCCGGGCCACCTTGTTCAGGTTGTACGGCGGGTAGTCACAGTTGGTCGACCGTTGCCGGTGTGTCGCAACCGGGGGTGTACGGCGGAAGGTTCACCTTGGCCACGGGGATCGCCTTCGCGTACGAGCTGGGCGCCGTCGATGTGCTGATGAGGTACTGCGGCTCCCAGAAGTAGAACAGGAGTGGCTTCTTCTGCTGAGTTGCGGTCTCCAGCGACTTGATCAGCGCGGCTTCGGAACCGCCGACGACGACCTGGTAGTCCAGGTTGAGGTTCTTCACCAGGGCTGCGTCGTTCGTGACGAACGACGGGTCTCCGTCGAGAACCTGTCCCTTACCACCGGACTCCGGTGTGACGAACAGGTGCGCGTACTTGTTCAGGTTGTGCCAGTCGGTGATGTCCGGGTACTTGTCCGCCATCCACTGCGGTACGTACCAGCCGATGGTCCCCTTGTTGCCGTCCGAGCCGAGATCCACCGCTACCTTCTGGTCGGTGATGTACTTCTTGGCGAGGTCCTCGTGTCCCCAGTTCTCGAGGATCACGTCGGTCTGGCCGGTGGGAAACCCTGCCAGCCCACCTGCTCGACGACGTGGGAGATCTTCACGTCGCAGCCCGAGCTCGTGGGTCAGCAGGTAGTTGACGACCGCGACATCGGCCTCGTACCCGGTCCACGGGTTGTCCGCGATGTTGACGGTTCCGCAGTTGACGCCTGACCCCGCCGCTCCGGTCGAGCCCGACGACCCGCTCTTGTTCGCGCAGCCGGCGAGGATCAGCGCAGCGCTGACCGCGACGAGCCCCACCTTGATGCTGACCGTTCTTCCCATGAATTCTGGGTCCCTTCTCGAGGTCGTCCGACGCAGGTTGCGACGGAAGCCAGTTGGTTGTCGTTCGTCTCGTTGTCCACTACTACAAGGCCTCGATCTGGTGTCGTTCACTCCGGCCAGCGGCCTGGGTCATGCGGTCCAACATGATGCCGAGCAGAACGATCGCGAATCCGGCCGCCAGGCCGAGGCCCTGGTACAAGTTCTGGGTGAGCCCCTGGTACACGTCGTAGCCGAGTCCAGCGCCGCCGACGAGACCCGAGACCACGACCATGGCGAGCACGAAGATCAGTCCTTGGTTGAGCCCGACCATGAGCATGTTGCGCGACATCGGTAGCTGGACCTTGGTGATCATCTGCCAGGTGTTCGAGCCCGCAGCCTCGGCGGCCTCGACCGAGTTCACCGGGACGCCTCGGATGCCCTCAGCGACGATCTTGATCACGACCGGAGCGGCGTAGATCACGGCGGCGATGATCCCGGTGAATCGGCCGGCCCCGAACAGGCCCAGACAGGGCACCAGGTAGACGAACACGGGCATCACCTGGGCAGCGTCCAGAACTGGCCTCAGGCCACGGTCGACCCACTGGTTACGCCCCATCCAGATGCCGAAGGCGACCCCGATCGACCATCGTGATGGCCGCAGCGACGAGCACCGGCGCCGAACGTCACCATCGCGTCCGTCCAAACCCCCAAGATGACGATGCCGACGAGGCAACCCGCAGAGATCAGAGCGACCCGAAGCCGGCCGAGTACGAACGAGATGGTCGCAAGACTGAGCACGGTCACGATCACCGGTGAGTTCACCAGCAGTGACTGGAGCGGGTCGATCAGCCAGGGTCGTCACCTCGCGGTCGACCCACGAGGTGAAGGGGTAGCAAGTGCAGCTGGGCGAAGTCGACCGCGTCGTTCGTATAGCGAATGACCCACGCCGAGAGGTCCCAGCTGGTCGGGAACTTCGACAGTGTCGAGAAGATTGCCGGCAGCAGGATGCCCACCACGATGATCGCCGACAGCGTGCCATACCGGATCAATCGGGTGCGGCCGCCCCGTCACCTGCCCGGAACGCTCGCTGGCCTCGGTACGGCGGCTGGCCGCGGTGGTCACCCGGTCGAAGACGATGGCCATGGCGACCAGCGCGATGCTGGCGTTCAGTGCGATGCCGACATTGAGTGTTTCGAGTGCCTGGATCACTGACTGGCCCAGGCCGGGCGTCGCGATCAAGGCTGCGATCGTCGCCATCGAGAGGGCGGCCATCATGGTCTGGTTGATGCCCAGCACGATCGTTCCCTTGGCCAGCGGTAGCTGGACGTCCGTGAGCTGCTGCCACTTGGTGGCGCCCAACGACTCGCTTGCCTCCGAGCGTCGGCGTGTTCACCTCACGGATGCCCGGCCGCGGTCAGGCGGATGGCCGGCGGTACCGCGTAGATGATGGTGGCGATCGTGCCCGCGGCGGGACCGATGAGGAAGAAGAGCGTGATGAGCGGCAGGTACGCGAACGACGGCATGATCTGCATCACGTCGAGGATCGGTGTGATGAATGAGTTGAACCGTCGGGAGATGCCGGCCCAGACCCCCAGCGGGATACCGATGACCAGCGAGATCGACCACCGACAACAAGCACGATGTCGAGCGTCTGCATGCTCTCGGTCCACAGGCCCAGGAAACCGAAGGAGAGGAAGCCGACCAGGGTCAGCAGCGCGTAGCGCCACCCGGCGACGAGATAGGACGATCGCACAGGCGATTGCGTGACTCCAGTCCAGCCGAGTGCTTCGAACATCGGTTCCCGATCGAGTCGATCGTCGAGTTCAGCCACGAGGCAATGGGTGTGAGCACGTCGACGAACAACGGGCTGGTCGAGCTGCGCGGCGCTGACCCTGCTCGTACAGCCGTTCTGCAGCCAGTCGATGACGCCGTTGATCGACTGCGGTGTCGATGAAAGACCTGACCGAAGAAGACCTTCCAGAGCACGATCCAGACGGCCAGAACGATCGACGATCTGCCACGGCCGACTCACCCGCCGCTTCGACGGACGACGACGGGCGGCTGATCAGGATCGGGCGGCGCGGTGGCGCCGGCGGTGTGGCGTCAGGGCGGTGCTCACCCCTCACTCTCCTTGCGCCGCGATCACGCTGAGCACGCCGGTGCGGTCGACCACTCCGATCACCTTGCCGTCCTCGACGACGCGCCCTGGGGATCCGCCGTCGAGGATGGGACGGATCGCGTCGCGGATCACCATGTCGGGCGCCGAGCTCGGGACCGTCGACGCTGTCGTCTGGCTGCTGGTCCCGCATGATCCAGCGCACGGTCATCACATGCGACTTGGGGACGTCGCGAACGAAGTCACGCACGTAGTCATCAGCGGGCGCTCCCACGAGCTCGTCCGGTGTCCCCATCTGCACCACGGCGCCGTCGCGCATGATGACGATCCGGTCGCCCAGCTTGAGCGCCTCGGCGAGGTCGTGGGTGATGAACACCATCGTCTTGCCCACCTCGTGGTGCAGCCGCAGCACCTCGTCCTGCATGCCTCTGCGGATCAACGGGTCGAGCGCCGAGAACGGCTCGTCGAAGAACATGATGTCCGGGTCCACGGCGAGCGCCCGGGCCAGGCCGACGCGCTGCTGCATGCCGCCGGACAGCTGGTCGGGGTAGGCCATCTCGTACCCCTGCAGGCCCACGAGGTCGATGACCTTCTGCGCCGCGTCGCGACGTTCGGTCTTGCCCTTCGCCGCGGATCTCCAGGCCGTAGGCGACGTTGTCGATCACCTTGCGGTTGGGCAGCAGGCCGAAGTGCTGGAACACCATCGAGAACTTGTGACGACGCACGTCGCGCAGGCTCTTGAGGTCCATCTTCATGAGGTCGGTGCCCTCGAGGTTGATGTCACCGGCCGTCGGCTCGATCAACCGAGTGAGGCAGCGCACCAGCGTTGACTTGCCCGAGCCCGACAGTCCCATGACGACGAACACCTCACCGGGCGCGACGTCGAACGACACGTCGACGACTGCGGCTGTGCAGCCGGTCTTGGCCCGCAGCTCCGCACGGGGGAGTCGAGCGTCGGGTGAACCGACGATCGACTGCGCGTTGGGGCCGAACACCTTCCACAGCGACTTCACCGAGATAGCCGGTTCTCCCGCGCTCGGCGCCGTGGTGGCGGGCTGCGTCTCCATCGCCGTCATTGCTTGCTCCCTGCGTCGGTCGACTCGTCCAGTGCCCCCGCGAACTGATGGACCGGTCCCGGGTTGATGTTCTGCCAGATGTGCTTGGGCTCGAGGTACTCGTGCAGTCCGGTCGGTCCGAGCTCCCGGCCCACGCCGGACTGCTTGAACCCGCCCCACTCCGCCTGCGGCGCGTAGGGGTGGTAGTCGTTGATCCAGATGGTGCCGTGGCGAAGTCGCTGGGCGACCCGTTGCGCCTTGCCCGCGTCGGCCGTGAACACCGCGCCCGCCAAACCGTAGATGGTGTCGTTCCCGAGGCGGACGGCGTCGTCCTCGTCGGTGAACGTCTCGACGGTCAGCACCGGACCGAATGACTCGTCCTGCACACATCCCATGGTCGTGGTGCAGCCGTCCAACACCGTGGGGGCGAAGAAGAACCCGTCGGCCAGGGCTGGGTCGTCGGGTGCGTCGCCACCGCAGCGCAGCTGAGCACCCTCGGCCACGGCGTCTGCCACGTACTTGCGCACCTTCTCCTGGTGCTGTGCCGAGATCAGCGTTCCCGTCTCGGCCTGCTCATCCCACGGACCGCCGAGCTTGATCGCCTTGGCCCGCCGCACGACCTCGTCGACGAACTCGTCGTGGATCGACTCCTCGACGATCAGCCGGGCTCCCGCGGAACAGACCTGACCCGAGTGCGAGTACACCGCGTTCAGCGCTTGGTCGACGGCCGTCTCGAAGTCGGCGTCGGCGAACACGATGTTGGGGTTCTTGCCGCCGAGCTCCAGCGCGACCTTCTTCACGGTGGGGGCAGCGGCAGCCATGATCGCGCGGCCGGTCAGCAGGCCACCGGTGAAGGAGACCATGTCGACGTCGGGGTGGCTCGCGAGCGGCGCACCGGCGGTCGCGCCCGCGCCGAGCACGAGGTTGCCGACGCCTGCCGGAAGGCCGGCCTCCTCGAGGAGCCGCATCATGTGGATCGTCGTGTGCGGCGTGAGCTCGCTCGGCTTGATCACGAACGTGTTTCCGGCCGCGAGCGCGGGAGCAACCTTCCAGGAGGCCTGCAACAGCGGGTAGTTCCAGGGCGTGATCAACGCGCAGACGCCGATCGGCTCGTAGTCGACCCGGCTGATGGCGTTGGTGTCGCTGGTGTCGACGACCCGTCCGGCGTCAGCGCCGGCCAGGCCGGCGTAGTAACGAAACGCCCGAACGACCTCGGCGACGTCACCCTGGCTCTCGACCATTCGCTTGCCCGTGTCGAGCGACTCCGCCCGTGCGATCTTGTCTGCGTCCCGCTCGAGGAGCTCGGCGACGCGGATCAGCAGCTTGCCGCGTTCGGAGCCGGCATACAGCGACCAGCGTCCGTCGTCGAACGCCCGACGGGCTGCCGTGATCGCACGCACCGTGTCGTCGGCTGTGGCTTCGTCGACGACCGCGACGAGAGTCCCGTCGGCTGGACAACGGATCTCGCGGGTGCCGCCAGCGGCAGCCGACTCCCACCGCCCGTCGATGAACAGGTCAGGCACGGTGTCCCCTCCAGACATGACGCGTCACGCCCTCCGGCCCGCGGCGGGGGGACGGCGACGCCGTCAGACTCTGCCGCGTTGCCGACGCCGTCAAGACTCGTGGCCCAATCGTGAGGCCGGTGCCGTGACCGGTACTGGCCCGTGCTTGCGGAACTCGTAGAACTCGGTGGGTTCTGGTGCGAGTGGCGTGTTGCCGAGGATCAGGTCCGCCGCCTTCTCGGCAGTCATCATCACGGGTGCGTAGATATTGCCGTTGGTGACGTAAGGCATCGCCGACGCGTCGACGACGGAAAGGCCCTGGGTGCCATGGACGTTCATGGTGAGCGGGTCGATGACCGCCATGTCGTCCACGCCCATCCTGGCCGTGCAGGACGGGTGCAGGGCCGTCTCCGCGTCGCGAGCGACCCAGTCGAGGATCTGTTCGTCGGTCGCCACGTCGGGGCCAGGGGACAGCTCGCCGTCGTTGTACTCGTCCATTGCGGACTGGTTCAAGATGGTGCGCGCCACCCGAATCGACTCGACCCACTCTCTGCGGTCCTGGTCGGTGGACAGGTAGTTGAAGTGCAACGCGGGGTGGCGCCTCGGATCGCGGCTGGTGATCTTCACGGTGCCGCGAGCGTCGGAGTACATCGGGCCGATGTGCACCTGGTACCCGTGTCCGCCGGCCGGCTGGCTGCCGTCGTAGCGGATGGCGATCGGCAGGAAGTGGAACATCAGGTTCGGGTAGTCGACCTCCTCGTTGCTGCGGACGAACCCGCCACCTTCGAAGTGGTTCGTGGCGCCCGGTCCCTTGCGCAGGAAGAGCCACTCGGCTCCGATGAAGGGCCGCTTCCAGAACTTCGTCGACGGGTTCATCGAGACCGGCTGCTTGCAGGCGTACTGGACGTAGACCTCGAGGTGGTCCTGCAGGTTCTCACCGACGCCGGGCAGGTCGACCACCGAGGGCACGCCGAGTGCTGCCAGCTCTTCGGCATTCCCGACACCCGACAGTTGCAACAGCTGGGGGGAGTTGATCGCACCGCCGCACAAGATGACGTGGCCCGCTTCGACTTTCCGAGGCGCTGACTTGCCCTGCGTGTAGTCGACGCCGACGGCACGTGTTCCATCGAAGCGCACCCGGGACACGAGGCATCGCGTCTGCACCGTCAGATTCGGTCGCTTCATGGCTGGCCGAAGGTAGGCGTCGGCGGCGGAGTAGCGGCGGCCGCGGTACAGGTTCCGGTCGAACGCGGCGAAGCCCTCCTGACGGTAGCCGTTGACGTCACTGGTCAGCGGGTAGCCAGCTTGCTGAGCGGCGTCGAAGAACGCGTGGAACAGCGGGTTCTGCACGGGGCCGCGTTCCAGGAGCAGCGGACCGTCTCCTCCGCGCCATTCGTCGGCTCCCGCCAGGCAGGTCTCCATGCGCTTGAAGTAGGGCAGGCAGTGCGCGTAGTCCCACGTCTCCATGCCCTTGTCGGCGGCCCACCGCTCGTAGTCGAGGGGATTCCCACGCTGGAAGATCATCCCGTTGATGCTGCTCGATCCGCCGAGCACCTTGCCTCGGGCGTGGTAGACGCGTCGATCGTGCATGTGCGGCTCAGGCTCGGACTCGTACTTCCAGTCGTACAACGGGTTCCCGATGGGAAAGGTCAAGGCAGCGGGCATGTGGATGTAGACGTCCCACGGGTAGTCCGAGCGACCTGCCTCGAGCACGAGCACGCGGGTGTCGGGGTCGGCGGAGAGGCGGTTGGCCAGTGCGCACCCGGCTGACCCGCCGCCGACGATGACGAAGTCGTAGCGCTCGTCAGTCATGCCGACACTCCTTCGCCGCAGCCACCCCGCGCAACCACGGCCCGATTGGTTTGCGCCGAGACCATGGGCGCACGCTAGACCCAAACGCAGCGCTTGTCCCCAGTCATGGAACAACCCGATGCCCGCCTTGACGACGTTTCCCGACGCCGGTCACGCTGGTGCGAATTGCCCACCGAGTTGCGTTCATCGCAGCTGCTCCCCCGCGAGGTTTCCGTGGCGTCGGCTCCCCATGAGTACGTCCTGACCCTGTCCTGCCCCGACCGTCCCGGGATCGTCTTCGAGGTGTCGCGCTTCCTGGTGGACCACGGTGGCAACATCTTGGCGAGCCAGCAGTTCGACGACCGCGAAACCGGCAGCTTCTTCATGCGGGTCCAGTTCGAGGCGGGCGAGGAAGTCGGACTCGAGCAGCTCCGGACGGCGTTCGGCGCGGTTGCGGAGCCGTCGCGGATGACGTGGCAGCTGCACGACGCCCACGAGAAGTACCGCCTGTTGCTCATGGTGAGCCGGTTCGGCCACTGCCTGAACGACCTCCTGTTCCGCCAGAGCATCGGCGCCCTGAACACCGACATTGTCGGGATCGTGAGCAACCACCAGGACTTCGAGCCGGTGGCCAAGAACTACGGAATCGCGTTCCACCATCTGCCGGTGTCGCCGCAGACCAAGCCGCAGGCCGAGGCCGCGCTCATGGAACTGGTCGACCGCGAGAGCGTGCACCTGGTGGTGCTCGCGCGCTACATGCAGGTGCTCAGTGACGAGGCATGCCGGGCGCTGTCCGGCCGCGCCATCAACATCCACCACTCGTTCCTGCCGAGCTTCAAGGGCGCCAAGCCCTACCACCAGGCGCACACCCGGGGCGTCAAGCTCATCGGGGCCACAGCGCACTACGTGACGGGTGATCTCGACGAGGGCCCGATCATCGAGCAGGAAGTGGCCCGCGTCGACCATGCTCTGAGTGCGGAGGAGCTGGCCTCCGTGGGGCGCGACGTCGAGTGCCAGGCCCTCGCCCGTGCTGTGAAGTGGCACTGCGAGCAGCGAGTGTTGCTGAACGGTCAGCGAACGGTCGTCTTCCGCTGATCCATGACGCCGATTGGCTGACACCGTGAGTCTTGACGCGTCCTGACGAGGTCAGGACTCACGCGCAGGGCCAATCGGGGAAGTAGAAGTAGCGGTCGGGGAGCGTCAGTCGCCGAGCTCGGCCCGGCGGCGGATGACGTAGTCCTCGAGCTGCTCGCGGATCGCGTCGTCCATCGGTGGGGCCTCGTACTCCTCGATCTTCGCCCGGTAGATGTCTCCCGCCCGCTCGGCGGTGTCCTTGGAGCCGTTGCGGGTCCAGCGCTCGAAGTTGTCCGACGACGACAGGAACGGGCGGTAGAAGCAGGTGCGGAACCGCTCCATCGTGTGCATGGCGCCGAGGAAGTGACCACCGTGTCCGACTTCTTCGTGGGCCCCGAACGCGAGCGAGTCCTCGTCGATCTCCAGCGGCGTGAACTCCTTCTGGAGGCTCTCCAGCACCTGGACGTCGATCACGTACTTCTCGAAGCACGAAACGAGACCGCCCTCGAGCCAGCCGGCGGAGTGCATCACGAAGTTCGTGCCGGCCAGGAACGTGGGCAGCATCGTCATGAGCGACTCGTAGGCCGCCTGCGCATCAGGCATCTGCGAGGAGTTCAGGCCACCACCGGCGCGGAAGGGCAACCCGAAGTGGCGCGCGATCTGACCGGTGCACAGCAGTCCGATCGCCGACTCCGGTGTCCCGAACTGAGGCGAGCCCGACTGCATGTCGATGTTCGACAGGAACGAGCCGAAGACCACCGGTGTGCCGGGGCGGATCAGCTGCGACAACGCGATGCCGCTCAACGCCTCGGCCATCTGCTGCACGAGCGTTGCCGGGATCGTGACCGGAGACATCGCCCCCATCAGAAGGAATGGCGTGAGTACGACGGGCTGGTTCGCAGCCGAGTACTCGAACTGCGCGTCGAGCATGCGGTCGTCCCACCGCAGCGGCGAGTTGCAGTTGATGAGCGAGATGCTGGCGGGCGTCTGCTCGATGGACTCGCGACCGCCGAAGAGGATCTCTCCCATCGCGATGGTGTCGCGGGCGTTCACGCCGCTGACGACGTTTCCCATGTACATCTTGTCCGTCAGCGTCATCGTCGCGTACAGCATGTCGAGGTGACGGCTGTCCAGCGGTGCGTCATTGGGCTCCGCGACAACTCCGCCCACGCTGTCGATGGCGCTGAACGACTGGGCGAGCTTCGCGAAGTTCCGGTAGTCGGCGAGCGTGCCCTCGCGACGCACATCGCCCTCGCGGACGAACGGCGGGCCGTAGACGCTGGAGAAGACCATGTGGTCTCCGCCGATGTGCACGTTGTTCGCCGAGTTGCGCGCCTGGATGTCGAACTCCCGAGGAGCCTTGGCGACCTGTTCCATGATGAAGTCAGGGTCGAAGAAGACGTTGTTCTCCTCGACCTTCTGGCCGGCGTCGCGGAACAGGTCGAGCGCCTCCGGTTTGAGGAACTCGATGCCGATCTCGGAGACGATCCGGCGCCAGCCGCGGTCGAGGACCTCCATCGCCTCGGCGGACAAGATCTCGTAACGCGGCATCTTGTTGACGAACATCGCGAATGGCCTCCGGTGTCGCTCGGTCGCAGCAGCGAGGGGCGGGTCGCTTGACCCCTCTCGGGCGGGGATCCTACTATCCAATCGTGGAACGCAGGTTCCATATGATAGAACAGTCGTATTGACATACGGGATATCGTTTCTCGCCGTCCCGCCCAGCTCCCTCGTCGAGGAGTCCAGCCCATGGCCGCCCCCGCTGGCACCCAGGCCGTCGACCGTGCGTCGACGCTGCTCCTGGCCGTGCTCGAGGCCCCCCGATCGGTTGCGTTCTCCGACCTGGTGGGGGCCACGGGTCTGCCCAAGAGCACCGTGTCCCGGCTGCTCACCAGCCTGGAGCGCCACGGGCTCGTGCAGCGCACCAGCGACTCCTCGGTCCGCCCGGGCCCGGCCCTCACCCGGTTCGCCATGACCGCCAAGGCCGACCGCCTGGTGCGGCTGGCCCGCCCCCACATGGACCGGGTAGCGGACGTCACCGGCGAGACCGTCAACCTGGCGGTCCCCACGCCCTCGGCGGTCGAGCAGATCGCCCAGGTCGACTCACGCCACCTTCTGGGCGCCGTCAACTGGGTCGGCCGTCCCGTGCCCTTCCACTGCTCGGCCCTCGGCAAGGTCTTCCTGGCCCACGGCGCCAGCGAGGCCCCCCGCGGTCGCCTCGAGCGTCGGACCGACAAGACGCTGACGTCGCGCGTCGACCTGGCCCAAGACCTGGCTCGCGTCCGCCGGCTGGGTTTCGCCGTCGCCGACTCCGAGCTGGAGCCTGGTTTGGTCGCGGTGGCGGCCCCCGTTCGTGACGCCGAGGGCAACGTGATCGCTGCGCTGTCGGTGTCCGGCCCGGCAGTGCGGTTGACCCCACAGAGCATTCCGGGGGTAGGGCGGTTGCTCGTGCAAGAGACGCAGGCGTTGTCGAACGAACTTCAAGCAAGGCAGAACTCGCGGTCCAGGAGGGCAGGCGCGGCATGAACAATGACGAGATCCTCAAGCAGCTCTACGACGAGACGCTCGTTGGCAATGCGCCAGCCGTTCTCGAGTTGACCAACGCCGGCCTCGACGCCGGCATGGACCCTGAGACGTTGCTCTACGACGCGCTCATTCCGTCCCTGGAAGAGGTCGGTGCTCGTTTCGAGCGCGGCGACTTCTTCGTGCCCGAGATGCTCATCGCTGGCAGGGCTATGAGCGGCGCACTCGACCGGCTGCGTCCGCTGTTGGCCGCGACCGGCGCTGAGACCGTGGGCAAGTTCCTCATGGGTACCGTCAAGGGTGACGTGCACGACATCGGCAAGAACCTCGTCAACATCATGCTGGAGGGCGCCGGTTTCGAGGTCATCGACCTCGGCGTTCAGGTGGCACCGGAGAAGTTCATCGAGGCCATCCAGGAGCACAAGCCGGACCTCGTCGGATTCTCGGCGTTCCTCACCACGACGATGCCGATGTTCAAGGCCAACATGAACGCGCTGGAGAAGGCCGGTCTGCGGGACCAAGTGATCGTCATGGTCGGCGGCGCCCCGGTGACGCAGGAGTACGCCGACGCCGTCGGTGCCGACGGATACGCGGCCGACGCCTCAACCGCGGTGCGTCGCGCCAAGGACCTGCTCCAGACCAAGCGCGCACTGGCGAAGGTCTGACCTACTGCCATGCCCGGCCTCCTCCCGCTCATCGAGCACGCGGTCAAGAAGCCCATCTGGGACTGCCGCATGTGCGGTCAGTGCGTGCTGCACTCCACCGGCATGACCTGTCCGATGACGTGTCCCAAGACGTTGCGCAACGGGCCGTGTGGCGGGGTTCGGGAGGACGGTCACTGCGAGGTCGTGCCCGAGATGGAGTGTGTGTGGGCCAAGGGCTTCCACCGCAGTCAGTCGCTGCCGTTGCCTCGGGTGTGGCGCGAGGAGTTCAACCACACTCGCCCGCCGGTGGACAACACGCTCAAGGGCACGTCGTCCTGGATCAACCTCGTCACCGGACGCGACCGGCAGACGCCGTTGGGATGGTCTGGTGGCCTGGCGCAGGCCGAGGTCGAGGACATGTCCGGCCTGGGAGCAGCGCTGGTGGAACTCGACAAGGCGGAGGTCTAGCCCGTGTCCCGGCTGCAGGAGTTGCTGGCGTCGGGTGAGCGCCCTGTGGTGACCGCCGAACTACCCGCGGTCAACAGCGGTGGGCTCGACGCCGTGGCCCATCACCTCGAAGCGCTGGCTCCTCATGTGGACGCGGTCAACGCCACCGACAACCCGGCTGCTCACGCCCACGCGTCCAACGTCGCGATCGCGATCGCCATGACGCAGCTCGGGGTCGAGCCCATCATGCAGATCGTGTGCCGTGACAAGAACCGACTGGCGATCGAGGCCGACATCGTCGGTGCGGCGTTGTTCGGTGTGGAGAACATCTGCGCCTTGACCGGCGACGATGTCACCGCAGGAGATGAGCCCGAGGCGCGGCGGGTGTTCGACCTCGACGGCCCCCAGCTGGTACGGGTCGCCACCGGCATTGCCGGCGGGCACTACCTCTCTGGTCGCGCGATCGAGCCGGCACCACTGCTGTTCGTCGGAGCCGTCGAGAACCCGTTCGCCCCACCCCTGGACTACCGCGTCGACCGGGCGTTGAAGAAGAGCGAGAACGGTGCACGATTTCTGCAGCTGCAGATCGGGTACCACTCCGACCGGCTGGAAACTTTCGTCGCCGGATGCGTCAACGCGGGGATCACGCAGCGAACGTCCCTGCTCCCAACGATCTGCCTCGTCAAGACGGCTCGTGCCTTGTCGTTCATGGACGAGCACGTGCCGGGCATATCGGTGCCGGCGAAGGTTCTCGCCAGCGTCGCCGACGCCGCCGACCAGCGCGAGGCCACCTATCAGCTCGCACTGAGTCAAGCTCGTCACGCGCTGTCGCTGCCCGGCGTCGCGGGGATCCACCTGGCGGACTTCCGCCACGACGGCAGCGTGGCCCGGATCGTTGAAGATCTCGGCCTGACGTCCCACCAGAACAAGGAGCAGCATGCACACGGTTCTCAGCTCGCCGGGTAAGCAGGTCGTTGTCGGGCCTGACCAGCCCTTCTGCATCATTGGTGAGCGCATCAACCCCACCGGCCGCAAGGTGTTCCAGGAGCAGTTGCGCGCGGGCGACCTGTCCGCGATCGAGACCGACGTCGCGGCCCAGGTCGCCGGCGGCGCGATGGTCCTCGACGTCAACATGGGCGTGCCACTGACCGACGAGGCCGACCTGCTCTCCCGCGCGATCAAGCTGGTACAGAGCATCACCGACCTGCCCTTGTGCATCGACTCGTCGGTGGTAGAGGCGCTGGAGGCAGGGCTGGCCGCTTACGAAGGCAAGCCCCTCGTGAACTCGGTGACCGCCGAGGACGAGCGGATGGAGCTGATCTTGCCGCTGGTCAAGAAGTACGGTGCGGCGATCATCGCGCTCCCCAACGACGAAACCGAGATCCCCGAGGATCCACACCGGCGTCTCGAGCTCGCCCGCAAGGTGGTCGAGGTGGCGACGAACGAGTACGGCATCCCCCGCGAAGACATCTTGATCGACCCACTCGCTATGCCGATCGGTGCTGACTCACTGCACGTCTCACGGACGCTGACCGCGATCTCGCTGATTCGCGACGAGCTCGGCGTCAACATGACGCTCGGCGCGTCGAACGTCTCGTTCGGCATGCCCGACCGGCACACGCTGGGCGCCACGTTCCTACCCATGGCGATGCATGCCGGTCTCACGAGCGCGATCATGGATGCGCGTACGGCGCACATCGTCACGTCCGTCAAGGCAGCTGACCTGATGATGGGCAACGACGAGTGGGGCGCCACCTGGATCCAGCTTCACCGCGCGCAACAGGCTGCCGGCTAGGGGCCCACGACGAAGGAGCGACCGATGTCCGCCGAAGCGACCGAGGACGCCGCAGCCGCGTCCGACGCGTCGGCAGAGGACCACGGGCCGGCGCGGGTGCGACTGCACTTCACGCCGTCCGAGAAGGAGGTCCGCGTTCCGGCCGGTGTCACCGTGTTCGACGCGGCGAGCTGGAACGGCATCGCGATCGATTCCACCTGCGGTGGCCACGGCACCTGCAAGAAGTGCAAGGTGCGGGTGGTGTCAGGGTCGGTTCCCGTCCAGCGCCTCGACATTCGCGCGTTCGACCCCGACCAGCTCGAGAACGGTTGGCGTCTTGCTTGCATGGCCGCGGCGAACACCGACCTGGTCGTCGACGTCCCACCCCTGACCACCCGCCCCAAGGCGGCGACGGTGGGAGTCGGGCGACAGGTGATCTTGCGGCCAGCGCTGCAGAAGCGTTTCGTGGAGCTCGTAGAGCCGACCTTGTCCGATCAGCGCACAGACCTCCAAAGAGTTCTCGACGCAGTCGACGACCTCGAACTGCGGGTCGACCAACAGGTGTTGCGCAGGCTGGCGCGGACGTTGCGCGAGGCCGACTGGAAGGTGACGGTCGTCATCGTCGACGACGAGCTCGTGGGCATCGAGCCGGGAGACACCACGGCCCAGTTGCATGCGATCGCGTTCGACCTGGGGACCACCACGGTCGTGGCGAACCTCATGGACGTGAAGACCGGAACACCAGCGGCAGTTCGCTCGATGCTGAACCGGCAGCAGCCGTTCGGCGCCGACGTCATCAGCCGGATCAGCGCCACCATGCTCGACCCGGCAGCGCTGGACAAGCTGCAGGCGCTGGCCCAGGAGACCCTTGACGAGCTCGCGCGCGAGGTGTGCGAGGAAGCCGGGATCGACCCGACCTCCGTCTACGAACTGGCCCTCGCAGGCAACGCCACGATGGTGCAGATCGTCTTGGGGATCGACCCTGAGCCGTTGGGCATGGCGCCGTTCATCATGGCCGCTGCCAGCTATGCCGGGCTGCGAGCCTCCGACCTCGGCGTCAGCGTGAACCCGTTGGCGCGTGCGACGGTCTTCCCCGCACTCGGCGCATATGTCGGTGGCGACATCATCTCCGGCGTGCTCGCCACTGGCATGGACCGTGACAAGCGACTGCGCCTGTTCATCGATGTCGGCACCAACTGCGAGATCGTCCTGGGCGACGGCGAGCGGCTGATCGCGACAGCGGCGCCCGCGGGGCCTGCCTTCGAGGCGGCATCGATCCGGTGCGGTATGCGCGCGGCGTCCGGCGCCATCGAGGTGGTGCGAGTCACCGGCGACGGCCTCGAACTCGGAGTGATCGACGATGCCACGCCGGTCGGCATCTGCGGCTCCGGACTGGTCGACGCGGTGAGCGAGCTGGTGCAAGCCGGCATGATCGATGCGAGCGGACGGTTCGTCACCGACGAGCAGGCGCGGGAGGTCGCCCCAGCCGTCGCCGCGCGACTCGTCACGCGAGAGGGCGAGCGGTTGTTCATGCTGGCCGAGGGTGCCCAGACCGGCGGCTCCGACGTGTATCTGAGCCAGCGCGACGTGCGTGAGCTGCAGTTCGCCAAGGCGGCCATCTCCACCGGGTGGCGGCTGTTGCTGGAGGAGATGGGCGTCGAGGAGCGCGACGTCCAGCAGGTGCTGCTGGCTGGTTCGTTCGGCACCTATCTGTCGCCGTCGAGCGCGGTGCGGATCGGCCTGGTCCCGAAGTTGCCGGTGCTGCGGATCGTGAGTGCGGGCAACGTCGCAGGCGAAGGCGCCAAGATGGTGTTGTTGTCCGGGCAGGAGCGGCATGGCGCCCAGACGCTGCTCGAGGAGATCGAGTACGTCGAGTTGTCGGACCGGTCCGATTTCAACGACCGGTTCATCGAAGAGCTCGCCTTCCCGACATGACGCGTGCTGGCGTCGGCATCGTGGCGTGCGGCGCGATCGCGGCCGATGTCAGTGCGATCGCGAGTCGCAATGGGTGGCACGTCGAGGTCAAGCCACTCCCGCCCCTGCTGCACAACCACCCGCAGCGCATCGCCGACGAGGTCGACGCCGCACTCGACGATCTGGCGCGTCGTCACGATGCGCTTGCAGTGGCGTATGCCGACTGCGGTACCTACGGCGCGCTCGATGCGGTCTGCGCTCGGCGCGGAGTCGCACGTCTCGGTGGGGCTCACTGTTACGACGTGTACGCCGGATCCGATCGGATCGCCAGGCTGCTCGACGAGGAAGCCGGCACCTACCTGCTGACCGACTTCCTCGTGCTCTCGTTTCGGCGCACGATCCTCGCCGAGCTCGGCCTCGACCGTCGTCCGGACCTGCGCGACGACTACTTCCGCAACTACCGGCGCGTCGTGTGGCTGGCCCAACGACGTACGCCCGAGCTCGACGCGGCCGCCCAGGAGGCGGCCGACGCACTCCAACTTCCGTTGGAGGTGGTCGACGTGGGCTCGGCCGGCCTCGAGTCCGAACTCGCCACCCTCATGAACTCGACCTCCACCTCGACCCGCGCCTCCACCCCAAGTTGATCAACCTCGAAATTCCTGCGACGCGAGCCACTCGTCGAAGGTGAGCGACGAGGTTCGCCCCTCGCGCAGCAACAGTGCGCCCTGCGACATCAGGCGCGCCGCGCGTCCGGGTAGCCAGGGGCAGAGCACGCGGGTCGACCCGCCGCGGGCGCGCAGCAGACGTCGCGCCAGGTCAGGGAGTGCGTGAACCTCAGGGCCCGCCAGGTCCGGCATGCGTGCCTGGTGTGGCTGCTCAGCGGCGTCGATCAGCGCGGCAGCGACGTCACGGGCGGCGACCGGCTGGATCATCGAGCGCGGCAACAACGCGACCGGCCCGCGGGTCGCCACGGCGAGCATCTGGCCAGGGAACTCATGGAACTGCGTCGCGCGCAGGACCGTGACCGGCACCTTGGCCGTTCGGTACACGGCCTCCTGAGCCAGCTTGCCGCGGTAGTAACCCAGCGGCACGTCGTCGATGCCGACGATGGACAACAGCACCAACCGCGCCGCACGAGCGCGCGTTGCTGCTGCCACCGCGTGTGCGGCGGTCTCCTCGAAGCCGTGGATCGCCGACGCAGCGCGCGCGGCCGACACATTGGTCACGTCGACCACGACGTCGTCGCGGCGCAGGAGATCGGCCAACCCCCTACCTGTCCTCAGATCGACGCGGTGCTGCGGTGCCACGGAGTTGGCCGCGTCGTGACGAGATCCGCTCGCGACGTCGTGACCGCGAGCGATCGCCTGTTCGACGACGTGCCGGCCGACGACGCCAGTCCCTCCCAGCACGACGATGCGCACAGGTCTCTCCTACCACCGACGGGCGCCCACGGCGTCCAGCCTCGAGTTGATCAAGGAGTAGGCCGCGCTCTTTCATGATCACAGACGCTCGAGGTTCAAGATCAACGCGAGGCGCTGGTTCACGATGTGGAACAGCCGGACCGTCTGGTGTACCTGTGGCAGCGCGACTGATATATCTATCGTATGGCCGGTTCCCTCAGCGTCGTGCAGCCAGAGGCGACCGATGCGCAGTCCCAGTCCGAGCGGGCCTACTACGCGATCCGGGAGCTGATCGTCACCCTCGACCTCGCCCCCGGCTCCGTCGTCAGCGAGCAGGACCTGATGGCCCGGTTGGGCCTGGGACGCACGCCGATCCGCGAGGCTCTGCGGACTCTGGCCCGAGAGCGCCTCGTCGAGGTCTACCCGCGACGGGGGATCTTCGTCTCCGGCGTCGACGCGCGTGACTTGGCTGCGTTGTCGGAGGTGCGCGTCGAGCTGGAGCCCTTTGCCGCGCGGCTTGCGGCGACCCGGATCACCGCAGCCGACCGTCACCAGCTCGACGCGTTGCTCGCCGAGCTCGACCACCCCTCCGCGGTGCCCGAGGGGCGCGATCTGATCGACCTCGACCAACGAATTCACCGCTTCGTCTACGCGGCCGCACACAACGCGTTCCTCGAGACCGTGCTCGACGAGTACTACATGCATGCGCTGCGCATCTGGTTCCTTGCCCTGGAGCGCGTGACCGGCCTGGCCGACGCGGTGTTGGAGCACCGCGCGCTGCTCGAGGCCATCCGTGACGGCGATGCGGATCGCGCGGCCACTGTCATGACCACCCACGTCGACGGTTTCGAAGGCGACATCCGTCGATCGCTGTAGCCCGCCCACCGACTGAACCAGCTCGGCACTACGAAGGGATCGCCCCGACCATGAGCACCCTGCCCGCAAAGGCGAAGGCCGTCATCATCGGTGCCGGCATCGTCGGCAACAGCATGGCGTACCACCTCGCCAGGCTCGGCTGGACCGACCTGGTGCAGATCGACAAGGGGCCACTGCCCAACCCCGGCGGATCGACCGGCCACGCGTCGAACTTCATCTTCCCCGTCGACCACTCCAAGGAGATGACGCAGCTGACGCAGGACAGCGTGCGTCAGTACAAGGAGCTCGGCGTGTTCACCGAGTCCGGCGGCATCGAGGTGGCGCGCACCGAGGAGCGGATGCAGGAGCTGCACCGCCGGATGCAGTCGGCCAAGTCGTTCGGCATCGACGACTGCGAGATGGTGTCACCAGAGCGAATCAAGGAGCTGGTTCCCTACATCGACGAGACGGTGGTGATCGGCGGGTTCTACACGCCGAGCGTCGGCGTGGTGGACTCGCTTCGGGCCGGCACGCTCATGCGCGAGAAGGCCCAGGAGATGGGCGCGCTCACCGTGTCGGCCAACACCGAGGTTCTCGGGATCGACGTCGTGGACGGGCGCGTAACGGCCGTTCGCACCACGCAAGGCGAGATCGAGACGTCGATCATCGTCGTGGCGTGCGGCTTGTGGAGCCCGCGCATCGCGGCGATGGCTGGCGCTCACATTCCGCTCACACCCGCCGTGCACCAGATGATCGACGTCGGCCCCGTGCCGCGTTTCGCCGACGCGAAGGCAGACATCGAGCACCCGATCGTCCGCGACATGGACACGAACATGTACGAGCGTCAAACCGGCACCGGCCTGGAGATCGGCTCGTACGCCCACCGCGCGATCCTGCACGACCCCGAGGATCTGCCGTCGGTGGAAGAAGCGCCTTTGTCGCCCACTGAGTTCCCCTTCACTCCCGAGGACTTCGAGCTGCAACTCGAGCAGGCTCTCGAGCTGATGCCCGAGATCGTCGGCGACGAGACCGTCGGCCAGAAGTACGCGATCAACGGCCTGCTCTCGCTGACGCCAGATGGACTTCCGATTCTGGGCGAGAGCCCTGAGGTGGCGGGTCTGTGGTCCGTCGCGGCAGTGTGGATCAAGGAGGGTCCCGGGATCGGCCGTGCGGTCGCGGAGTGGATGGTGCACGGCGAGTCCGAGATCGACTTGCAGTCGTCCGACATCGCCCGGTTCTACCCGCATCAGTACGCGCGTCTACACGTCAAGGGACGTACGGCCGAGGGCTTCAACAAGACGTACGGAATCGTGCACCCGGGCGAGCAGTGGGAGTCCAACCGCGGCGTTCGCCTCTCTCCGTACTACGAGCGTGAGAAGGCGCTCGGCGCGGTGTTCTTCGAGACGGCGGGCTGGGAACGTCCGTTCTGGTACGAGAGCAACGCGCCGCTGCTGGAGAAGTACAGCGACGACGCCCTGATGCCGCGCACAGCCGAGTGGGACTCGCGGTGGTGGTCGCCCATCATCAACGCCGAACATCTGGCGCTGCGTGACGGCGCGGGTCTGGTAGACCTGACCGCATTCGTGATCCTCGATGTCGTGGGGCCAGGAGCGCTCGAGGCGTTGAACGCCACCGTGATGCGTCAGCTCGACGTGGCCGTCGGCAAGGTCATCTACACCCCGGTGCTCTCGCCGAACGGCGGTTTCAAGTCCGACCTCACGATCATGCGGTTGGGCAAGGACCACTTCCGCATCGTGACCGGCGGTGCGCACGGCATGGCCGACAAGAAGTGGTTCGTCGACCACCTACCCACTGACGGTTCGGCTCAGTTGACCGACCTCACGTCCGGTTACACGACGCTGGGCATCTGGGGACCCAATGCCCGAGACATCGTCGCCAGCGTGACGTCGGCAGACATGTCGCACGAAGGATTCCCGTTCGGTACCTGCCGCACCATCGAGATCGGCCCGGTGCAGGTGTTGGCGTCGCGCATCTCGTACGTCGGTGACCTGGGCTGGGAGCTCTACGTGCCGATGGAGCAGGGTGGCGCGCTGTGGGATGTGCTCTGGGCTGCGGGTGAGACCCGTGGGCTCGTGCCGGTAGGCATCGGTGTCTACGGAACCACCGGGCGCATCGAGAAGGGTTATCGCGCCTTCGGCACTGAGCTCGAGACGGAGTACAACGTCGTCGAAGCCGGGATGGCACCACCGAAGATCAAGGCACAGGAATTCGTCGGCAAGGAGGCGCACCTGCGTCACCGCGATGAGGAGCCGGCCGCGTTGCTGTGCACGCTGACCGTGGACGACGCCACGTCGAGCACGGGCGTGAAGCGCTACATGCTCGGCAAGGAGCCGATCCTGACCCAGGACGGTCAGCCCATCACGGACCGCAAGGGTCGCCGATCGTTCGTGACCAGCGCAGGCTCGGGACCGTCGATCGGCAAGCACATCCTGCTGACCTACCTGCCCCCTCAGCATGCTGTCGAAGGCAACAAGCTGCTCGTGGAGTACCTCGGCGAGCAGTACCCGGTGACGGTCGACATCGTCGGTGCCACACCGCCGTTCGACCCCAAGAACGAGCGGATCCTTTCCTGATGGACGTACTGGTCTGCATCAAGCGAGTACCGCTGAGCGGCGGACGATTCGTGCTGTCCGACGACGGGACTGAGATCGACACCAAGCGGCTGGGCTTCACGATCAGCCCTCACGAGGAGGTGGCGGTCGAAGAGGCCGTCCGCATTGTCGAGAAGGAGGGCGGAACCGTCACCGTCCTCACTCTCGGCGTCCCGGAGTCCGAGGAGCAGATTCGCGAACAGATGGCGATCGGCGCCGATCGCGGGATCCTGCTGGAGACCGACGGCACGGAATGGGACGGGCAGGCGACGGCGGGCGCGATCGTCGATGCCATCAAGGCGGACGAGTCCGACTTCGACCTCATCATCTTCGGCAACGAGTCGGCCGACGCCAGCGGCTATCAGGTCGGGGTGCGCGTGGCGCATGCGCTGGGCCGACCGGTGGTCACCGGCATCAAGGGGCTCAGCCTTGCCGACGGCTTGGCGCGGGCAGAGAAGCCGGTCGCCGTTGGCCGTGAGATCTACGAGATCCCACTGCCGGCGGTTGTCACGGTCAAGGACGGGTTGAACATCCCGCGCTACCCCTCGGTTCCCGGGCGGATCCGGGCGAAGAAGAAGCCCATCGAGCGATCGACGCCGGAGAAGCCGGCGGCGCGGATCGAGAAGAAGCAGTTCGTCCAGCCAGAGTCCACCGGCAAGCAGACCGAGTTCCTCGATGCAGGTGGCGACGCCGCGTCGCGCCTGGTCGAGGTGTTCCGACAGATCGGGGTGATCTGACATGGCCGTCGTCATCGTCGACCACGACCGCGGCTCACTCGACGAGCTGTCGCTGCAGGCCGTCACCTTCGCCCGTGGACTTGCTCAGCAGGCTGGTGAGTCGCTGGACGCCCTTGTTGTTGGCGAAGCCGGACGCGCGGCGGCCGACTCACTGGGTGAGTACGGCGTGCAGACGGTTCACCTAGCACTGCACGAGGGACTCAGCGACTACGCGCCAGCGGCATCCGCGCGCGCGGCGGTACAGCTTGTGCAGGAGCTGGGTGCCAAGTCCGTTGTCGCCATCGGCAGCGACCGGGGTAACGAGGTGATCGCGCACGTAGCGGCGATCCTGGACCTGCCAATGGCGGCGGACAGCATCGACATAACTCTCGGAGACCCGACGCAGCTGCACCGCGCACGGTGGGGTGGCAACGTCATCGAGACCGCACTGCTGCACGCCCCGATCGCAGTGGCGAGTGTGGTACCACACGCCGTGACCCCTGAGGTGGTGGGAGGCTCGGCGACACTTGTCGAGTTCACGCCCGAACTGAGCGACGCCGACCTGCTCGCAGTCGTGGTTGAGCGGAGTGGTGAAGAGGGCGGTGGCGGCGTCTCACTCGCCGAGGCCAAGGTGATCGTGTCCGGGGGTCGAGGCGTGGGTGGACCAGAAGGCTTCGCGCCGATCGATGAGCTCGCCGAGCTGCTGGGCGGGGCGGTCGGATGTTCGCGTGTCGTCACCAGCGCTGGCTGGCGTCCTCACGGCGAGCAGGTCGGACAGACCGGGACGAAGGTTTCGCCTGACCTCTACATCGCTTGCGGGATCAGCGGCGCGACGCAGCACCTGGCCGGGTGCAAGACGAGCAAGAACATCGTGGTGATCAACACCGACCGCGATGCGCCGATCCTCGCGTACGCCGACTACGCCATCATCGGCGACTTGCACACGATCCTGCCGGCGATCGTCGCGGAGACCCGTAAGGCGCTGAACGCCTAGCCCGCCTACACCGTCCGGTGACGCCGGCGCAGCTGCGTGCAACACTGCGGCAGGGCTGGCCAACGGTGACGTCACCGATCTCGGGCGACGCTTTGCTGCCTGCCCGTTCCGCACTGGTCGTGGGACGGCCTCCAGCCCTAGGTGGCTGGTGCCAGACTGCCCTCGTGAGCGTCGCGTTCCGGCAGGAGTACCGCGCCTTGTGGCGTGACATGGATTTCAACCAGCACATGGCCAATGCCGCCTTCCTCGACTATGCGGCGAATACGCGGTTCCTCTTCTTGGAGTCGGTGGGTATCACTGCGGCAAGCTTTGCTGAACGTCAGATCGGCCCCGTGGTGCTGGAGGACCACGTGACGTATCGACACGAAGTCCGACTGCTAGAGACCTTCACGGTGGATCACCACTGCATTGCGAGCACCGCCGACGGCCACCGGTTCAAGTTGCGCAACCGCTTCAGCACCGCTCACGGGCTGTGCGCCGTCGTGGAGTCCGTCGGTGTTTGGTTCGACCTGGGCGCGCGGAAGACCGTTGTACCGCCTGACGATCTGCGAGACGCGTTCTCGAACACGGCGCGCGACGACGATTTCGTCCATTGGGACTGATCAATCCTTTGAGTGACCGGTCAGGGCGAGATCTCGTAAGCCCGTGACTCGACGGCGTCGAGGATGACGCCCACCCCGGTGCCGAAGATGTCGCGATCGTGCAGCGTGTCCAGGTCTGGCCGCACCGCCGCGAGGGCTGGGTAACGGTCGACGTCCAGGCTGGCCAATCCGGCCAGCCAGCGGGGATTCTCAGGCGCCTCCGGGTCGCTGGTGGCGAACCGCTCGTCGGCGAGCGCGCTGGCAAAGACCAGAACGTACGTCGAGAAGACGCCGTAGTAGCGGACGGCGTCCTCGTGGTCGAGGCCGGCGTCGGACATTGCTTGGATGATCAGGTTGAGTGCGGACAGCTCACCGGGGCCACCCGTGGTCTTGGAGGCCGCCTCGGCCCCGATGCTGGGATGCGACGTGAAGGAGTCCAGCAACGCGTCTGCCATCTGTGAGAGTCGGGCACGCCAGTCTGCACCGGCGTCGACCCGACTCACGGCGATCTCGATGAGCCGGTCGATCATGGCGCGAACCAGTTCTTCTTTGTCGCGGAAGTGCCGGTAGATCGCGGTCGGGTCGGCGCCGAGCTCATGGCCGAGCCGGCGCACTGTCAGTGGCTTCGGCTCGTTGCGAGCGGAGAGCTCCACAGCAGCGTCGACGATTGCGGCGCGGTCCAGCTGCGGCCGCGTCCGGGCGGCCACGGCGTCCACGGGCGTGAGGGGAGGTTGGTCAGACACGAGGCACCTGCTTCGGCCGCTTGCCGGCCCAGCCGGCAGGGGGTGACAGTACCTCGGTCGCGGCGAGGTCAACAACGTTGACAACGCCAGCCCTGCGGCCGGCGAACTCGCCTTGAGCCGCTCAGTTGCCGGGGAAGGTACCGGTGTAGGCGTTCCACAACGTCTGGCCCCACAAGATGGCAGTCCAGGCACCCAGGACCATGAACGGTCCGAAGGGGATCCGTCGGCGCGCCCGCCGGGCGGTCTTGGCGTCCTGTGCCGACGACGCGTCCGCCTCAGCCCCGTCGGCCGTCGACTCATCAGCGTCTGCCTGGCTGGACTCACGAACAGTTGCCGTGGCACCCGCGGGTTGCGTCACGCTGACGGCGGGCGCCGGGTCCTTCCTGCGGACGACCAGGACGACGACGCCGACGATGGCGCCGAAGCCAAAGGCCAGGAAGCCACCGACCACGAGGACGCCCCAACCCAGCCAGGCGAGGTACAGGCCGAGCACACCAGCCAGCTTCACGTCGCCCCAGCCCATACCGGGGGGGTGGATCAGGCGTAGGAGGAAGTAGAACGTGAACAGAACCACGGCGCCGGCCCACGCCTTGCCATACCTGTGCCAGTCCGAGGCGGCGATCGCCGGCGCGAGCAGGAGCAGGCCGGCGACGACGTAGGAGGGCTTGACGATGACGTCCGGGAGACGCTTGGTGTCGTAGTCGATCATGGACAGCGCGACGCCGATGCCTGCGAGGTACAGGTACGCGGGGAGTTCCCATGTCATGCCGAAGCGCCACGCCATGGCCAAGAAGATCAACCCCGTGAACAGCTCAACCGCCGGGTACCGGATGCTGATCGGCTCGTGACAGTCACGGCACCGGCCGCGCAGGATCAGCCAGCTCAGGACCGGGATGTTGTCGTGAGCCCGGATCTCGGTTCCGCACTGCGGGCACCGCGACCGGGGCTTGACGATCGACTCGTCACGAGGGACCCGGTAGATGACGACGTTGAGGAACGACCCCACGATCAGGCCGAACACGAACGTCAGGGCGTCGAGCGCTCCAGTCATGTCGCTGTCGTTCTCCTCGTGCGTCTGCCGCACCGTGGAAGTGCGGGCACAGGGAGGCATCGGCCGTTAGGCCGTTCGGCTGAACCCGGCGAAGAAGTTGATCAAGGAGAAGATGCTGGGTTTCCAAGATCAACTTGCACATGAAGTCCAAGATCAACTGGGGTTTGGGTCGGGTCCGGGGGCGTCAGCGGTGGTGCCAGCGGCGCAGGAGGTCGGCTTCCCGCTCGGCGCTCAGCCCGCCACTGTAGAGGTTGGGTGACGGCTCGAGCTGCTCGGCGGCCAGCACCTCCCGGACGGTCTGTTCGAACGGGCGAGGTGCGAGTCCGGCTGCGTAGGCGCGAGACGGGTCGGCGTTCTCGCCCTCGTCGGTCCCGCCCTCTCCCCACAGGGGCAGCGCGTTGCCGTCGACGCCATCGGCGGTCAGGAAGTCGGTGCCGACCCAGGTGAGCGTGGTGTCGTCGGCCCCGACGGCGTCCTTGATGCCTTCGAGCATCTGCTCGAACGTGAACGGCGGAGGCGGACTCACGGCATGGAACGTGCCATTCACGTCGTCCTCGATCAGATGGACGATCCACTCACCCATGTCGCGCGCATCGATCACCTGGATCAGGCCATCGCGCGGCTCCGGCGCAAGAACCTCGCCGCCGGCGGCAATCCGCTCGACCCAGTAGGTGAACCGGTGGGTGTAGTCGTGCGGTCCCACCACGTACGTGGGGCGCACCACCGTCAAGGCGTCGCCGAACCGGTCGCGCGCCACGGCCTCGCACAGCACCTTCAAGCCGCCGTAGGTGACGTCGGTGACCTCTTCGGTCGTCGGGTCCTCCAGGGTCGCGAGACCGGCGTCCTCGTCGTGCATGACAGTGCGGTCGGTGTCGTAGACGGAGGTGGTGGACACGAAGACATAGCGCCCACCGCGGCCACCGAGAGCGTCGGCCAGGGTCGACACCTGCCTGGGGAAGTAGGCGCAGACATCGACGGTGGCATCGAACTCGCGGCCGTCGAGCACTGAGAGGTCTTCGTTGCGATCGGCCATCACGTGTTCGGACGCAGGGAAGACAGCGGGTCCGCTCTTGCCACGATGGACCAACGTCACTGTGTGCCCGCGCGTCAGCAGGGCCTCGACGATGTGTCGGCCGACGAAGCGGGTGCCACCCAGCACCAGCACCTTCATGAGATCTCCAAGAGTTCGGTCACCAGGGAATCGGGAGGACGGACACGTTGCCGCCGGCCAGCGTTCCGCCGGGTTCTGAGATGGCGAAACAGGTGGCCACGGCAACGCTGCGCAGCATGGCCGATCCCTGGAACGGTAACGGCGTCACCGTCCCAGCGGAACGTGTGGCCGGAACCAGTCGGTGTTCGGTCGGCGGTGCCATGACGTCGGCGGTGACCGTTGCAGCATCGAGCGGTGGGAACTCACGTGCCGTCAACCCGGCGAGCACCGGCGCACCTAGCGTCAAGAAGGCGACCGCAGCTGACATCGGGTTGCCCGGCAGCCCGACGACGAACCTGCCCTCCGGGGTCACCGCCAAGAGCATCGGGTGTCCGGGACGAACCGCCACCTCGTCCACCACCAACGTCGCGCCGACGGCGTCGAGGGCCGCGTGCATGTGGTCGACCGGTCCGCGTGCCGTGCCGCCGGTCGTCAGGACCACGTCGGCCGTAGCGGCGCGCAACGCTGCCACCGTGGCATCCAGGGTGTCGGGTACTCGCTGCACGCCGAGGCCGACGGCGTCGCACGCCTGCGCCCACCCCAGGATCTGCGGTCCCAGGGCATCGCGCACCCGGCCGTCCTTGGGCAGCCCCCGGTCCAGCAGCTCGTCGCCGAGCACGAGCGCCTGCACGCTCGGACGAGGTCGCACGACCAGCGCGTCGTGCCCACTCAGGGCGGCCAGTCCGATCACCGGTGCGCGCACTGCCATGCCTGCGGGGAGCAGAACGTCACCGACCGACGCTTCGTCACCGCAGCGTCGGATGTCTTGCCGTTCTGACAGTGCGCGGTCGGACCGCAAGGCGGCCTCTCCTCCGGTTCCCCACTCCCGCCGCAGCACCGCAGTCGCTCCGGTGGGCACCTGCGCGCCCGTGGCGATCCCCACGGCCTGTCCTGGGGCGAGGTCGGGCCCGGTGGACCCGGCCAGCACGTGCCCCGACACAGACCAGGGCGGCGGGCCGCAGACGGCCCATCCGTCCATCATCGCGGTGTCGAACGGCGGCAAGGGGTGCTGCGCAACCAGGTCAGCCGCGAGAGTCGTGCCCAGTGCGTGAGCCAACGCGACCTCCTGGGGCGCCAGCGGCGGGGCCGCCGCGAAGCACGCCCGCCGGGCATCGGGCCACGACGGCTCGCGCAGCGTGGAGGTCATCCCCCGACTCTATGGGCGTCGACTGCTGCGATGCTGGGGCGGTGACGCTGGCGGCGATCGTCTTGGCCGGTGGTTCGGCTCGCCGGTTGTCGGGGACTCCGAAGCCACTGCTGCTCGTCGCCGACCGACCGCTGGTGGTGCATGTGGCGCGCGCCGCATTGGGCGTCGGGGCCGACCCGGTGGTGATCGTGGGTCCCACCGACACGGCCGCTCTGCTGCGCGACCGCACCGTCGAGGCCTTGCCCTGGACCCGAGAGCAGCCCCCCGGTGGCGGTCCCGTCGCTGCGATGGCGGCCGGCCTCGCCGAGTTGCCCACGAGCGCTGCGCCCGGGCAGTTGGTGCTGCTGCTGGCCGGTGACGCGCCGCGCGTCGCCGCCGCACTCCTCCCCCTCGTCGCGGCCGCGGTCGGCTGCTGCTGCAGACGGTCTGGACGGCGCTGTGTGCGCGATCGACGGGCACGACCAGCTGATGGCTTCGTGCGTGAGGGTCGATGCCCTGCGAGACGCGCTGGGCAATGACGTGCAGAACCGTTCGGTCTACGACGTACTCGGGGTCTTGCGACTTCGCCCGGTGACGGTCGAGGCGGATGCGCTGCTCGATGCCGACACGTGGGACGATCTCGTTCGGTTGCGAGAGCTGGCTGAGGAGGAGTTCATGGCCGATCATGCAACGCTCGCGGCTTGGGTCGATGTCGCGTCCGGTGAGCTGGGCGTCGACGGAACACAGGTCGACATCGACGCCGTGCTCGGTCTGGCGCGGGACGCGGCCCACCATGTGGAACGCCCAGCGGCTCCCCTGACGACCTACCTCCTCGGTTACGCAGCGGCTCGCGGCGGCCTCGACCGCGCCCAGGTGGCCGAGCTCGCCGCGCGCCTCGGGGGACTGGCCCAGGAGTTCGGCCACGGTGACGAAGAGGGATGACGTGACCCAACCGCAGCCGTTCTCCCATCTCGACGCGTCCGGCGCCGCCCACATGGTCGATGTGTCCGACCGCCCCCCCACGGTGCGGGAGGCCTCGGCCAGCGGTCGGGTGACACTCTCGGCGGACACGGTTGCCCTCATCCGGGACGCCCAGGTGCCCAAGGGGGATGTCCTTGCGGTGGCACGCATTGCGGGGATCGCTGCGGCCAAGCGGACGCCTGATCTCGTGCCGTTGTGCCACCCGATCGCCCTGCACGCGGTGAGCGTCGATCTGCAGGTGACCGACGACGGCATCGAGGTGGTCGCGCAGGTGCGCACGGCCGATCGGACCGGAGTCGAGATGGAGGCGCTGACCGCGGTAGTCGTGGCGGGCCTGACCGTGATCGACATGGTCAAGTCGGTGGACCCGGAAGCCACGATCACCGACGTCCGGGTGGACGCGAAGTCCGGTGGGCGCTCGGGGGAGTGGCGCCGGCCGGCCTGACCGGCTGCTCGTTGCCCGCCGGCCGCCTACCCTGGGTGGGTGAGCGTCGTCCACGCCGAGGTCACCGCACAGCCGCTGCTCCCTGAGTCGCTGCTGGCGCTGGTGCGCGATGACGCCCACGGGGCCGAGGTCCTGTTCGTTGGGTCGATCCGCGACCACGACGGAGGTCGCAGCGTGCAAGCCTTGGAGTACGAGGTGCACCCGTCAGCCGCCGCCACCCTTGTCGAACTCGCCCAGCAGGTGGCGACTGACCATCCTCAGGCGCGGGTGGCCGTCGCCCACCGGTATGGCGTCGTGCCCATCGGTGAGGCGGCCTTTGTGGTCGCGGCCAGCTCGGCACATCGCGGTGCGGCCTTTGCCGCGGCGCAGGACTTGGTGGAGACGGTGAAGGAGAAGCTTCCCATCTGGAAGCGGCAGACCTTCGCCGACGGCACCCAGGAATGGGTGAACTCGGCATGACGCAACCCCTGCTCGTCGACGGTTATGGGCGGATCCACACCGACCTGCGAGTGTCCGTGATCGACCGTTGCAACCTCCGGTGCACGTACTGCATGCCGGCCGAGGGCGTTGCCTGGTTGCCGAAGCCGGATCTCTTGTCCGCCGACGAGTTGCTGCGCATCGTCGCGATTGCCGCGTCTGCCGGCGTCACCGAGGTGCGGCTGACCGGTGGCGAGCCGCTCCTACGCCCTGATCTCGTCGACATCGTCGCGGGGATCAGTTCACTCCCCAACGCGCCCGCGATGTCACTGACCACCAACGGGATGCGCCTGCAACGTCTAGCCGAACCACTGGCTGCCGCCGGGCTGCGACGCGTCAACGTGAGCCTCGACACCCTCGACGACGAGTGCTTCTTCACCCTCAGCCGGCGTACCGGACTCGAACAGGTGCTCGCAGGCGTCGAGGCCGCTGTTGCCGCTGGCTTGTCGCCGGTGAAGATCAACGCAGTTCTGATGCGCGACATCAACGAGCACGAGGCACCGATACTCCTGAAGTGGGCTCTCGACACCGGCGTCGAGATGCGTTTCATCGAACAGATGCCGCTGGACGCCCAGCATGCCTGGCGACGCGATCAGATGGTGACCACCGACGATGTCGTACAGGCTCTCAGCCAGCACTTCACACTCGAGCGCATCAAGGACGACGGGCACGACCCGGCGGTGCGACACCTCGTCGACGGCGGACCAGCCACGGTCGGGTTCATCTCGTCGGTGTCGTCGCCCTTCTGCGGTGGCTGCGATCGCGTCCGGCTGACCGCAGACGGCCAGTTCCGCAACTGCCTGTTCGCACAAGTCGAGTCCGACCTGCGCACTCCGATGCGTGAAGGTGCATCCGACGAGGCCCTGCTCGACCTCATGCTGGCGAGTGTGCGCGCCAAGGCAGCCGGACATGGGATCAACGACCCGAACTTCTTGCAGCCACCGCGACCGATGAGCGCGATCGGTGGCTGACCCGGGCTGGTACGCGGATCTCTACCGCGCGGGGGCCGTCCGCTATTGGACGGGCGAGGCCTGGACCGACCACGTTGCCTGGCCACTGCGACAGCGCCCGCCGCCGATGGGTTTCGGGCAGGCCGTCCGCGTCTGCTTCGCCAAGTTCGTCACCTGGCGGGGACGTGCGTCGATGGCCGAGTACTGGTGGTTCTACCTCTTCCAGATTCTCTGTTCGTTGCCGCTGATGATCATCGCGTGGGTGGTGATCTTGCTGGCGATCCGGCCGGATGGCACGATCTCGGCCAGCGCATGGTTCGCGGTGGTCCCCTACCTGATCGGTTGGCTGGTGCTTCTGCTGCCGACGCTGAGCGTGAGCATCCGACGGTTGCACGACACCGATCGTTCTGGCGCCTGGATGTGGTTGACGTTCGCCCCCGGCGGCGGGTTGGTGCTCTTGGTCTTCTATCTGCTCAGCGGAACACCTGGCCCGAACCGCTTTGGTGCCGTGCCAGGTCACGAGACCGCCGACGCTCGCGACCTGCTCCGCTGATCAGCCTCCCGCGAACGGCGGGAGCACGTCTACGAGGGCATCCTGGCCGAGCGCAACGGTGACGTCAGCACTCACGCGCTGGCCGTCGACAAGAAGGCTTGCGGTCGTGAGCACCCGGGCCATCGGCTCGCCGTAGCGCTCCCGAAGGATGGCCAGCAGCTCACCGGAGTCGCCGGCCGCCACGGTGGCCTCCGAGACGCCGGCGGCATCTCGTGCAGCTGCGTAGAACCTGACCGAAGCCATGGTGGCAGCCTGGCATGCCCGGCGGGTCGGGTAACGGTTCCCGGTAACGGGCTTCCACCGCATCTGCGGGGATGTCTGGGCTGGACATAGCCGCAGATCGGGACCTAGGCTCGCTCAGCCATGCCGCACTACCGGATCCCAACAGCTGCCACGGTGCTCGGGGTGAGCGACGACACCGTGCGTCGTTGGATCGGTGCTGGACGGCTGCACGCCAGCGACGACGAGCAGGGTCGGTCGGTGGTCGACGGCGCCGAACTGGCCCGGTTCGCCCACGACCAGGCCGCCGAGGGACAGCCGGGCCGGCCCGCGGGCAAATCGTCGGCGCGTAACCACCTGCCGGGCATCGTCACCCAGGTCACGGCCGACGCCGTGATGGCACAGGTCGAGATCCAGGCGGGACCCCACCGGATCGTCTCGTTGATCAGCAGCGAAGCCGTCGCCGAGCTCGGGCTCGAGCCGGGAGTCTTGGTCGTGGCCTCGGTCAAAGCCACCAACGTTGTCGTGGAGCGGATGAATGAGTCGTAGTCGCCGGCAACTGGTCGCGGTCGTCCTGGCTGCGTTCGTCGCGTTGGTCGCCAGCGCGTGCGGCTCGTCCAGTGGGGGCACGAGCACCAGCCCCAGCGGATCCAGCACTGTGCTTTCCGGCGCCGTGACGGTATCTGCTGCGTCATCCCTCACCGATGTGTTCACCCAGCTCGGCGACCAGTTCATGTCCGACAACCCCGGTGTGAAGGTCACCTTCAACTTCGCGTCGAGCAGCGATCTGGCTGAACAGATCGTGCAGGGCGCCCCGGTGGACGTGTTTGCGTCGGCGAGCGACTCCACCATGCAGACCGTCGTAGATGCCGGCGACGCGACCGACCCCACCACGTTCGCGAGCAACTCCTTGGAGATTGCCACGCCGCCGTCGAATCCGGCGAACGTGCGCTCCTTGAACGATCTGCAGAAGTCGAGCGTGTCTGTCGCCGTGTGCACGCCCGACGCACCTTGCGGGGCGGCGACGCAGACGCTCTTCGGGAACAACTCGCTCACCGTGACGCCGGTGACCTTGGAGCCAGATGTGCGTTCGGTGCTCACCAAGGTGACCGCGGACGAAGTCGACGCCGGCGTCGTGTACATCACAGATGTGCAGGCAGCGGGGAGCGACGTGCACGGCGTCACGATCCCGACGCGCCAGAACGTGTCGACCAGCTACCTGATCGCCGCACTGAGCGGGGCCAGCAACGCGAGTGTGGCTGACGCCTGGGTGGCGTTCGTCTTGTCACCCACCGGCCAAAAGGCGCTGCAGCAGGCCGGTTTCGCCAAGCCGTGACGCGACGTCAGTCGGGCGGCCCAGCCCCGACGGGCGTCACACTCCTCGCCTCGATCGGCGCTGCGTTCCTGATCGTTCCGCTGGTGGCTCTTGCCGTTCGCGCGCCATGGGGTGACATGACGTCGGCGCTGACGTCACCGGTCAGTCTCACCGCGGCCCGCCTGTCCTTGGTCACCACATTCTTGGCAGCTGGCCTGTCCCTCGTGTTCGGCGTGCCGCTCGCCTGGATGTTGGCCCAACCCGGCTTCCGCGGACAGACGCTGCTGCGGGCCTTGGTGGTGCTGCCGCTCGTGCTGCCGCCGGTAGTGGGCGGTGTTGCGCTGCTGTCGGCGTTCGGGCGGCGCGGCCTGATCGGTCAATGGCTCTACGACTGGATGGGCGTGCAACTGCCGTTCTCGACTGCGGGCGTGGTGCTCGCCGAGACCTTCGTCGCCATGCCCTTCCTCGTGCTCACCGTCGAGGCAGCACTGCGTGGCTCTGACCGTCGGCTGGAAGCGGTCGCCGCGACACTCGGCGCGTCACCGTTGACGGTGTTCCGGCGGGTCACCCTGCCGATGGTGGCGCCCGCCATCGTGGCCGGTGCTGTGCTCGCGTGGGCCCGTGCGCTGGGTGAGTTCGGCGCCACGATCACCTTCGCCGGCAACTTCCCGGGCAAGACGCAGACCATCCCGTTGGCGGTGTACTCCGCGCTGGAGTCCGATCGCAACGCCGCGATCGCACTCAGCGTCGCGATGATGGCCGTCTCGTTGGTGATCCTCGTGGTGCTTCGGCACCGCTTCCTGGGCGCCTCGCCGTCACAGGTGCAGCCATGACCCAGGTGGGTCCGACGTCCGGGCTGTCCGGACGGGTCCAGGTCGAACGAGGCGCGTTCCAGCTCGACGTCGAGCTGACGGCGTCAGCAGGAGGGGTTCTGGCACTCCTCGGCCCGAACGGGTCGGGCAAGTCAACCCTGCTGTTGGCGGTGGCCGGGCTGGTCCCGTTGTCGGGTGGTCACCTCGAGCTCGACGGCGTGGTGCTCGACGATGCCGGCGGTCGATTCGTCCGCCCGCAGCGTCGCCGGGTCGGCCTCATGTTCCAGGACTACCTGTTGTTCCCCTACCTGAACGTCATCGACAACGTGGCGTTCGGGCCACGAAGCCTCGGATCGTCGCGGACGAATGCCCGGGAGGCGGCCCACGAGACGTTGCGACTGTTGCGCATCGACGACCTGGCGCAGCGCAAGCCCGAGTCGTTGTCGGGCGGGCAGGCCCAACGCGTGGCCCTGGCCCGCGCCCTGGCTGCTGATCCCAAGCTTCTGTTGATGGACGAGCCACTGGCGGCGCTCGATGCGGGTACCCGACGCGAGGTACGCGCCGAACTGAGGCGCCATCTGTCCGTGGTCGGCGTCGCGACGATCATGGTGACCCACGATCCCGTGGATGCCATGGTTCTCGCCGACCATCTCGTCGTGCTCGAAGCCGGACGAGTCGTGCAACGAGGGACTCCGAGTGAGGTGGCACGCCGTCCCGCCAGCGACTATGTCGGTGCGCTCGTGGGACTGACTCTCTTGCGCGGCACTGCCAACGACGGCACGGTCAGCTTGACCGATGGCGCCCACCTGCAGATCGCCGACGACACGCTGAGCGGGTCGGTCCTCGTCGCTGTGCGCCCGGAGTCGGTTGGCGTGCATCGAGATCGGCCCGAGGGCAGCGCGCGCAACGTGTGGCGCGGTGTGATCGCCGACATCACCGATCTGCACGGCCGGGTTCGCCTCGACGTTCTCGGACCGCCCGACGTTGCGGTGGACGTGACGGCGGCCGCAGTGGCCGACCTCCACCTTGCAGTTGGCGCGGATGTGTGGCTCAGCCTGAAGGCGACCGAGCCGGCGGTGTACGCCGATCCAACGTGAGCGACGCCATCAGACGACGAGTCGCGGATGTGAACGCGTGTGCCGGCGGTGCTGCCCATCCCACGACCAGTGAGGGCGGACGTCGCCCCGGCGCAGTTGAGTAGTCGTCGAGCCGGTCGACCGCGACGCCATGGGCGTTCGCCCGCTGCACCGCCTCGGCCTCGTCAAGACCCGACGGCAGTTCGAGCACCGAGTGCAGGCCGGCCTCCAGGCCGATCAGGCGACCTTCGGGTACCCGCTCTGACACTGCCTGGGCGAACCGTCGGCGGCGCGTCGCGTACGCCAAGCGGGTGCGTCGAATGTGTCGGTCGTACGCTCCGCGGGCGATGAAATCGGCGAGCGTGAGTTGGTCGAGGACGGATGCTTGCCCGGTGATCTCCTCGCGTTGGGCGATCAGCGCTGGGATGAGGCGCCGCGGCAGCACAAGCCAGCCGAGACGCAGCCCCGGCGCCAGGGTCTTGCTGGCCGTGCCGGCGTACACGATGTCTTCGGGCGCGAGAGCCTGCATCGCGCCCACCGCCCGGCGGTCGTAGCGGAACTCTGCGTCGTAGTCGTCCTCGACGATCAGTCCGGACGTGTTCCTGGCCCATCGAACGAAGTCGGTCCGGCGTTCTGGATCGAGTGCGAAGCCGAGCGGAAACTGGTGCGCGGGGGTCAGGATCACCGCCCCCCAGCGTGCGCTTCTTCGAGGCACGGCGCCGGCGTCGTCGACCTCGACGGGAGCAACCCGAAGTCCTGAGTCCTCGAGCAGGGATCGGTAGCTCTGGTGGCCGAACGCCTCGACCCCCACCTGGCGGTGTCCCTGCTGACGCAACACGCGGCCGAGCAGCCATAGCGCCTGCTGGAAGCCTGAGCAGATCACGACTGTGTCCGCGTCGGCTCGCACGCCGCGCGCGCGCCCCAGGTACGACGCGACTGCCTGTCGCAATTCGGGTCGCCCCTGCGGGTCTCCGTAGCCGAACGCTGCGCCAGGCGCGCCGGCGACTGCCCTGCGCGCAGACGCCAGCCACTCCTGGCGGGGAAAGGTGCTGACGTCGGCCTGGCCGGGGCGCAGGTCGTAGGGCAGTAGGGTCCTGGCGGGGTCCGGCGCCTGCGGTGTCAGCGGGGTCGCACCGACGAGTGTCGCGACTCGGGTTCCGGAGCCCTGTCGAGCCACCAGCCATCCCTCGGCGGACAGTTGCGCGTAGACCTCGGCCACGGTGTTGCGGGCCACGCCGAGGTCATGGGACAGCGACCGCGACGGCGGCAGGAGCGTGCCCGGCGTCAGCCGCCCGCTCTCGATGGCCTCGCGCAGGCCCTGCTCGATCGATGCCCTCACCGCAGTCGGGGACACGGCGAGGTGAAGGTCCCATCCAGAATTGGCCCACTGTTCTTGCATGGAAGTGGACCCTACTTCTAGGCCGCTACGCCCGTAGCGTTGTCCCATGACCTCCACACCCCCCAGTCTCGAGACAGCTCCGCGCCCCCTTGCCGTCGCCGCCGCGGTACGTCTCGACCTCGACTCGACCAGTCCGGGTTTTGTCCGGGCCATGACCCACCTCGACCACGCCGCGGTCAAGGAGCTCGACCGCGTGGACTTCGATCCCGTGCTGCGCGAGTTGGTGCGGCTCCGGGCCTCCCAGCTCAACGGCTGCGCCTACTGCGTCGATCTGCACAGCCGTGACGCCAGGGCGCTCGGCGAGCCCGAGGCTCGGCTCGCCGCGATCGCAGTGTGGCGGGAGTCCGCCTTCTTCTCCGCACGCGAACGAGCTGCTCTGGCCTTCACCGAGTCGATCACGATGGTCACCACAACTCATGTTCCGGACGCCGACTTCGCGGCGGTGAGGCACGAGTTCAGCGCGGACGAAGTTGCCGCTCTGTTGACCCTCGTCGTCACGATCAATGCCTGGAACGCGCTGTCCGTGGCGTCGCGGGCGTGGTCGCCCACACTCGCCTCATGACCTGCTCGGAAGACACCGGCGAGAACTCGGCACTGATGCGAGAGCACCTGTTCGCGTGCCACGACCAGGTGAATCTGCCCGGTTACGAGTGACGCAAGCGCATGCGAGTGACCGACCGAGCCAGCGCCAGGGCGAAGACGCTCGCGACGATCAAGCTGACGATGCCGGCTGACAGGTACTGACCCGTCCCGGCTGCAGGTCCGGTGAGTTCTTGTCCGACGCTCAGGAGAAGGAGTGCCCCAGCTGCCGCGCCGAACAGTGCCGTCCCCGCAGCTTCGAACCAGGTCGTGGGGATGAGCGAGGTCGAGCGGCCGCGTCGGCTCAGTGCGAAGATCCATGCGCTGTAGGCCAACAGCATCATCAGGCCGAGAACACCGGCCGCGATGCGGTACTGCACCACCTCGCCGAAGTGGTGGGCGATCGCGGCCTGCTCGCATGTGGCGTGGCCCGGCGCGAGTTCGGCGTACTGAGCGCATCGCTGTGGCGTGTACGTCACTCCTGGCAGATCTGCCGACACGAAGGACCGACCCCACACCGCGCCGAGAACGGACGCGACCACGCCGCTGACTCCGATGGCGATGAGGCCGATCCCTCCCATCAGCCACAGTGAGCGCACGACCGCACCGAAGGTGACGTCATGGCGTCTGGTGCCGGATCGACGGAAGCGGCCGGCCACGTCGTTCACAGTTCCGAACCGCTCGACGGCGAGCCGCGCGGCGGCGACATCGCTGGTTCCGTTGGCCATGGCGGCGCGCTGGGTCTCTCGCAGGTGGTCTTCGCTCTCGGTCACGGCTCGCCGGACGGCGGCGACGTCCGCCTCGTTGCGGCTGGGGTCGTCGAGCAGGCGCAGCATGAGTGCGTCGAGGTAGGCGTCGATCGCATCACTCATGACGCGCCCGCCATGACCAGGTTCACGCCGCCGGCGAAGGCCCGCCACCGCTTGCGTTCGGTGGCCAGACTGCGTCGCCCTACCGCCGTGAGCGCGTACACCCGACGCCGACGCGTCGTGCCCGGCTCCCACGAGCTCGTGAGCAGTCCGGCTCGCTCCAGGCGGTGCAGCGCCGGGTACACCGTGCCCTCTGGCAGGTCGAACAGCCCACCGCTGCGTTCGCGCAGCGAAGTGATCACGGCGTAACCGTGCGCCGGAGCGTTCGCGAGCACGGCCAGGAGCATGGGGTCGAGCTGGCCGCGCAGCCGATCGGTCGCCATACCTCGGTACCCTAAACCTCGCAAGTCTAGGTATCAAGGCTTGGGGAACAGGTGCTGTCGGCGGGCGCGCTTACGCTGCCGCGATGGACGTGTCAGCGCAGTCACAGCTCATTCCCGCCTACCTGACGGCGGCCGGTCTCGCGGTGGACCTGGTCGCTGACCCGGCGGTGGGTGCGTCGTGGCGGCGCCCCAGTGCGTTGGTCGGTTTCGATGTCGCAGGGTTGGCCGGCCATCTGGCGAGCCAGGTGTTCTCGGTGGAGCAGACCTTGGCGGCTCCGGTGCGCGACGCCGCCGTCGCCGACGTGCTCCAGCACTACGCTCAGGTCGCCTGGGTCGGTGCCGCTCCGGAGGACGAGATCAGCGTGAGCATCCGCTCAGGCGCCGAATTGCTCAGCTCCGATGGGTTCGACACCCTGGTTGCCCGCGCCAGGAGCAGCCGGGACCGCATCGCGCAAACGCTTCCGGCCCGGTCTCTGGACGACGTGGTCCAGCCGGCGTGGCTGTCCTGGTCACTCCAGCTCCGGGACTTCCTGACAACGCGGCTCATGGAGATTGCCGTGCACTGCGACGACCTTGCCGTGAGCGTGGACGTCCCGACCCTGACGTTCCCGCCGGAGGTGATCGATCCGGTGTTCGGGTTACTGACCAGCCTGGCGGCGCGCCGTCACGGGCAGCCGGCGGTGCTGCGGGCGCTCAGTCGCGCCGAGCGGGCACCTGCTGCGATCAACGCGATCTGATCGGCCACTCGGAGTCGACGTGGCGGGTTCTCGCGCCCCGAACCGGTCGGCGATGAGAGACTCCCGAGCCATGGACCTGCGTGAGCTCGTGGAGCGCTACAGCGCCCACAACTACCACCCGTTGCCGGTCGTGCTCAGCGAGGGCGAAGGCGCCTGGGTCACCGACACCGACGGACGTCGTTACCTCGACCTGCTCTCGGCGTACTCGGCGCTCAACTTCGGTCACCGCCACCCTCGGCTGGTTGCGGCCGCGCAGAAGCAGATGGGTCGGTTGACGCTGACCAGCCGGGCGTTTCACAACGACCAGCTCGGTCCGTTCGCCGAAGCGCTCGCGCAGTTGACCGGCAAGGACATGGTCCTTCCCATGAACTCCGGTGCGGAGGCAGTGGAGACGGCGATCAAGACCGCACGCAAGTGGGGCTACCAGGTCAAGGGAGTGGCTCCGGAGTCAGCGCACGTGATCGTGGCCACCGGCAACTTCCACGGCCGCACCGTGACCATCGTGTCGTTCTCGACCGATCCGGACGCTCGTGACGACTTCGGGCCTTACACACCGGGATTCACGGTGGTGCCCTACGGCGACGTCGAGTCGTTGCGCGCGGCGATCACTGACTCCACTGTGGGCTTCCTCGTGGAGCCGATCCAGGGCGAGGCAGGCGTGATCGTCCCTCCGGACGGCTATCTGCGCGCCGTGAGGGAGGTGTGTACCGAGCACAATGTGTTGTTCATCGCAGACGAGATCCAGTCGGGCATGGCACGAACGGGAAAGACGTTCGCCGTGGAGTGGGAAGACGTCGTTCCCGACATGTACGTGATGGGCAAGGCGCTCGGCGGCGGGATCTACCCGGTGTCAGCTGTCGCTGCGGACGCCGACGTCCTCGGCGTCTTCAAGCCGGGTGAGCACGGTTCGACGTTCGGTGGCAACCCACTCGCCGCGGCGATCGGGCGAGAGGTCTGTGCGATGTTGGCCACCGGGGAGTTCCAGGAGCGTTCGCAGCGACTCGGCGACCACATGATCGGTCGCTTGCGCGCGGAGGCACCCAATACCGTCAAGGAAGTGCGCGGCCGCGGTCTTTGGGCCGGCATCGAGTTGCTGCCGGGCGGCGAGCCGGCTCGCTCCCGTTGCGAACGGCTGATGGAACGCGGGGTGCTGGCCAAGGACACGCACGAAACCACGATCCGCATCGCCCCCCCGCTGGTGATCGAACCAGCCGACCTCGACCACGCGATCGACGAGGTCCTCGCCGTCCTCAACTGACGTGGGGGCTAGCCCACCCGGGGCAGTAGTTGGTCTTGGACTTCATGGGTAAGTTGATCTTGCAAACCCAGCATCTTCTCCTTGATCAACTCAACGTGGTTGGCTGCGTCCCACTCTCGGGCACGCCGGGCAGCAGGTCGTACGTGATCCAGCCGGTGCGGGTCGCGTAGCGGTCGTACAGGCCACGGGCGCGGTAGTTGTCGTCCGCGGTGATCCAGCGGATGACGCTCCACCCGCGCTGCGCGCCGATGCGGGCCAGTTCCTGGAGCAGCGCGTCGGCAGCGCCACTTCCGCGTGCGTCGGGATCCACGAAGAGGTCGTCGAGATACCCAGCGACGGTGGCCGACAGGGGACGAGCGAAGGCGCGAAAGTGCGCAAGTCCGATGGGCTGGTCGTTCGCGTCGACGGCGACCAGTCCTTCGGCCCCGTGGTCGGGGTCGTGCAGCCAGTCCCACACCCGCTCGGCCTGTTCGTCGGTCTGCGGCACCCGGTAGAACTGCGCGTAGCCGGCGTAGAGCACGCGCCAACGGTCGTGGTCGTCTGGCCCGACGGGTCGGACCGTAACGGCAGTGCCCGGCTGCGTCGTCACGGCAGCACAGTAACCATCGTCAGACGCCGACGGCTGCTGCATCAGTTCGTGACGACCCGTAGTTGCGAGACGTCGCTGACGACCGCACCACGCACGTGCCCGAACGGCGCCGCGACGGTCGCCTGGAGGAACTCGACCACCTCGGCGGAGATCACCTCGCCGGGAAGCAGGTTGGGGATCCCGGGTGGGTAGGCAGCAAGGGTGTCGGAGGAGATGCGACCGATCGCCTGCTCAGCCGGAACGACTTCGCTGGGAGCGAAGTAGGCCTCACGCACACTGGTGGCGCGCGCGCCGTGCGGCGGCAACGCGATGTGCCGGCGCTGCTCGACACCGCGGCGCGGAAGTCGGTGCAGCGCCTCGACGAATCGGTCGACGTCGGGCTGCGCGCCGGCTCCCAGTACCGCCACGACCACGGCGTCGGTCGACATCTCCAGGTGGATGCCGTGCTCGGAGAACAACAGGGCGCGCGCCTCGTGGCCGCCGATGCCACCGGCACGCGTGTCGATCACGAGGCGCAGAGGATCGAGGGCAAAGACATCTGGGTAGCGCGCAATGCTCTCGCCGGCATCCCGGAACCGGCCCTCGGCTGCGATGCGGTCACGGATCTTGGTGGCGGCGTCGAGCGTTCCACCGATGGTGTCGTGACCGTTGATGGCGAGCTGTCGTCGTGCCAGGTCGAGCGAGGCCATGAGCAAGGCGCTGGCGCTGGTCGACTGCATCGAGCGGAACGCGCGGTCGATGAGCGGCTCGAGACGCTGCGCGAACGGGCCGTCGCCCAGGTGCAGCATGGCCGACTGGGTCAAGCTCCCGGCGAGCTTGTGCGTGCTCGAGATCACGATGTCCGCGCCAAGACGCAGCGCGTTGACGGGCAGATCTGGGTGGAAGCCGAAGTGCGAGCCCCACGCCTCGTCGACGACCAGCGGCACGCCATGGCCGTGCGCCACATCGGCCAGCGCGCGAACGTCGGCTACGGCTCCGAAGTAGCTCGGGGTGACAACGTAGGCAGCTGCCGCGTCTGGGTGCTCGATCAGCCGGTGCTCGAGTTCGTCAGGGGTGACGCCGTGCGCGATCCCCAGGTTGGGGTCGATCGACGGGAAGGCGAAGAACGCGTCGAGGCCGGCCAGGGCGAGGCCGTCGATCACCGAGGAATGCACGCTGCGCTGCACGACCACCTCGGTGCCCAGCCCGCGGAGTGCGAGGTTCGTGACCAGGTTGCCCTTGCTCGCGCCGTTGGTGAGGAACCACGTCTTGCGAGCCCCCCACGCCTGAGCCGCCAGTCGCGCCGAGCGCATGAGCGGTGTGGGGTGGACGCCGTAGTCGATCCCGTCGGTCAGCGGCGGGACGTCGAGCGACAAGGTCCGGTGTCCGAAGAAGTCGACGAGCCCGGGCTGGGCGGTGTCGGAGGCCTGGTGGCCCGGGACGTCAAGGCGGACCCAGTCCTGGTCGGCGTAGCGCGCGACGGCATCGGCGTACGGGGTGGCGGTCTGGGGGTCGCACGGGTACGTGGTCGAGTTCGTCACCGGACGAGTGTGAGTCAGATCAGACATAAATACAAATTGGGATCCAATGTAATCTGATCCATATGGACTATAGAAGTGTTGATAGGGTTCTCGCATGCTGGATCTGCGTCAACTCCAAGCACTGCGAGCGGTCGCGAGCGAGGGTTCGGTGGTCGGGGCAGCCCGGCGTCTCGACGTCAGCCAACCCACGGTCACGCATCACCTGGCTGCGCTCGAGCGGCACCTCGGCGCGCAGCTGGTCGAGCGCACGGCCCGCGGCACGACGCTGACGGATCTGGGCGAGCTCCTGCTCGGTCGGGCGACGGACGTGCTCGACCGCCTGGCCAGTGCCGAGGCGGAGGTGCAGGGCTTGGCTCGTCATGGCGCCGTCACGCTGCGGATCGGCACCTTCCCGACGGCCGGGGCCACAGTGCTGCCCAGAGCGGTGGCGCGCGTGCAGCGAGAGACGGGCGTGAAGGTGTCGCTGTTGGAGGCCGAGCCCCCGGAGCTGCTCGAGCGGCTCGCGGCGCGTCAGTTGCACTGCGCGCTGGTCTTCGGCGATCCGATGGTCGAGCTCGGGCTCCCCGAGGGGCTGATGGCGCAGCCGTTGTTCGACGACCCGTTCCGGCTCGTGCTTCCGGCCGACCACCGGTACGCCGACCGCGACCCCATGCCGCTCTCCTTGCTCGCCGACGACGGGTGGGTGCTCGCGATCAGCCCCGACGACCCGGGGGACCTGGCCCTCGCCGCGGCAGCCGCAGCCGTCGGCTTCCACCCGTACAGCGTTCTGCGCACCGATGACTACGACGTGGCGTTCGGCTTCGTCGCCGCGGGTGTCGGAGTTGCACTCGTGCCTCAGATGGCCCTGGTCGACCGACCCGACGTCGTGGTGCGTTCCGTGGCGGGACACGACGTGCGTCGGAGGGTGCAGTTCGTGACGTTCCGGGAAAATCGACCGCCGGTCGTGGACGCCCTTGGCGAGGCCCTCCGCGACGAGGTCGCCCACCGCCACCACCCCCCCACGGAGAGCAACGCCGCGTTGCTTCTGCAAGAAGCGGAGCAATGAAGACTTGCGCCCGTTCTTGCAGAACATTTTCGGGGGCCATCACCGGGCGAGGGGTTTCGTCTGCCGTGGCTTCGGCGGATACTGCCCCGCATGACGATGACCGACCAACACGGTGTCGGAATCAGCTCGACTGACCCGGCCGCAGTCGCGCACTTCGACGCAGCGATCCACGAGATCCTCCACTTCCGCCCCGCGGTTCTCAGCGAGCTCGCGGCGGCGTTCGCCGTCGATCCGCAGATGCCGATGGCTCACCTGCTTCAGGCATATCTCGGCGTCATGGCCACCGAGGTCAGCGACTCCCGTCAGGCCAGGCAGGACTTTGCGATGTGGTGGTCCGAAGTCGACCCCGATGCGCTCACCTTCGTCGAAGCGGCGCATGCCGACGCGGTGCAGGCATGGCTGGTCGGTGACCTGCGCGGGTGTGCACGCCGCCTGCGCCGCCTCACGACTGAGGAGCCGCGCGACGCGCTTGCGCTGGTCATGGGCCACCAACTCGACTTCTTCACCGGCGATGCCACGACCTTGCGCGACCGCGTCGGGGGCGCCCTGTCCTCCTGGACGGTCGACGATCCGCACCGGGCTCAGCTCTTGGGCATGTACGCGTTCGGCCTCGAGGAGGCTGGCCACTACGACAGGTCCGAGGATGTAGGTCTGGAAGCGGTGGAACTCGACGGGCAGGACGTCTGGGGGATCCACGCAGTCGTTCACACCTACGAGATGCAGGGACGGTTCGGCGACGGCCAGTCCTACCTCGACGCACGGACCCCTGACTGGTCCAGTGGCAACTTCCTCAGCGTGCACAACTGGTGGCACCGCTGCCTGTACGCACTGGAGTCCGGAGACACCGCTCGTATTCTTCAGATCTACGACGAGTCGATTCACAACGACGAGTCGTCACGCGCCGCGATGGAGATGCTCGACGCAGCCGCCTTGCTGTGGCGGCTCACGTTGGAGGGCGATGACCAATCCGCGCGCTGGTTTGCTCTCGCCGACGCATATGACGGAACCTTCGACGAGCCGTTCTACGCGTTCAACGACATGCATGCAGTCATGTCCTTCGTCGGCTCCGGCCGCTTCGCCGATGCCCAGGCGCTCATCGACAATCGAGAGGCTTGGCTGTTGTCCGGCCCTGGACAGTCCCAGACCAACGTTGGTATGACCCGCGACGTCGGACTTCCGGTGTACCAGGCGATCCTCGCGTTCGGGCAAGGGCGCTACTCCGATGCGGTGGACTTGCTCGCGCCGATCCGGTACCGGATCAACGAACTCGGCGGGAGCCACGCCCAGCGGGACGCAGTGCAGCGCACGCTGCTGGAGTCCGCCCTCCGCAGCGACCGGCTCGAACTGGCGCGCACCCTGGTCAGTGAGCGCATCAATCTGCGCCCCTGCAGCCCCTACAACTGGCTGAAGCAGGCGGCACTCGCTGACCGCTTGGGCCAACAGGCGGCCGCCGTTCTGTCGCGTGAGAAGGCGAACCGGCTGGCCGTCGCGGGTGGCAACCACCCCCACGGCATCTGAGCCGCGCCGCGGAGTCGGCTGAACTCATCGGCGAATTCCGGGACGTTGGTCCTGCGCACGACGCCGTGCGCGTTCTAGGGTGCGAGGCGTGCCCACGGTTGCGGTCCCGCGTGAGCAGCGGCCCGGCGAGCGCCGGGTCGCTCTGGTGCCCGACCTGGTTGGCAAGCTCACCGTCCTCGGACTAACGGTCAGGGTCGAGTCGGATGCCGGCGCGGGCGCCTTCCTCACCGACGACGACTACCGCACTGCCGGCGCCGAGGTGGTCTCCGGTGACGTCCTGGCCGGCGCGGACGTCGTCTTGTCGGTGAACTCACTCACGCCGCATCAGGTCGAGAGTCTCAGCGCGGGAACCGTCGTCCTGAGCTTCCTGGCCCCAACCTCTTCGCTGGACCGCGTCGTCGCCGCGCGTGATGGTCGCATCACCTGGCTCTCGATGGAACTCGTGCCTCGCATCTCGCGGGCGCAATCCATGGACGCACTGTCGTCACAGGCGCTCGTGTCCGGCTACCGCTGCGCCCTGGTCGCCGCGGAACACCTGCCGAAGTTCTTCCCGCTCTTGATGACTGCCGGTGGCACGGTCAAGCCGGCACAGGTCGTGGTCCTGGGAGCCGGCGTCGCCGGACTGCAGGCGATCGCGACGGCGAAGCGCCTGGGCGCTGTCGTCCAGGCCTACGACGTACGCGCCGCCGCTGCTGATGAGATCCGCAGCATGGGCGCCAAGTTCATCGACCTCGAGCTGGACACCCTCGAGGGAAGTGGCGGCTACGCCCGCGAGATGACCGAGGACCGCGCAGCGCGGCAGCGCGAACTGCTCACCCCGTACATCGCGAATGCCGACGCCCTGATCACCACTGCCGCTGTGCCGGGGCGCCAAGCACCGATGCTGGTGACGAGCGGCATGGTGGCCACCATGAAACCGGGCAGCATCGTCGTCGACCTCGCTGCCGAGACCGGCGGCAACGTCGAGGGATCACAGCCCGGTGAAATCACCATGAACGGCCTGGTGTCGGTATGGGGTGGCGCCAACGTCCCGTCGCAGATGCCGGTGGCCTCATCGCGGTTGTACTCGGCCAACGTGGTCAACCTTCTCACCCTGTTGACCAAGGAAGGCGAGATCGTCGTCGACCTCGAGGACGAGATCATCGACGGTGCGACCGTCACGCATGATGGAGTCGTGCGGTTCGGCGCTGCCCGTGAGGCGCTCGAGGGAGCTGACGGCACGTGAGCAACGTTGCCCTGCTGACAATCTTCGTCCTCAGCGTCTTCGTGGGTTTCGAGGTCGTTTCGAAGGTCTCGACGATCCTGCACACACCGCTGATGTCGGGAGCCAACGCCATCCACGGCGTCATCCTCGTTGGCGCGATCATCGTGACCGGAGAGGCCAACACGACGCCAGAACTCGTCCTTGGCCTGGCCGCCACGGTGCTCGCCACGATGAACATGGTGGGCGGCTTCGTCGTAACTGACCGCATGCTCGAGATGTTCAAGCCGCGCAAACCCGCGGACGCGGACAAGGGGTCGCACTCGTGACCCAGAACTGGGTGCAGGTCGCCTATCTCGTCGCTGCAGTCTGCTTCATCCTGGCGCTGAAGGGACTGTCGTCGCCCAAGTACGCCCGACGCGGCAACCTCATCGGTGCATTCGGCGCGACCCTGGCCGTGGTGGTGACGCTCGTCGCCGGCCACTTCAGGCACATACCACTCATCTTGGTCGCGATCGTCCTGGGGTCGATCGTGGCCGTACCGACGGCCCGTCGCGTTGCCATGACTGCCATGCCACAGCTGGTAGCCCTGTTCAACGGTGTCGGGGGCGCGGCAGCGGCACTTGTTGCGATCGTCGAGTTCCTCAAGGCGGGACAGGTCGAGTCGACGTTCTCGCTGGCGGCATCGGTGTTCACCGTGCTTGTCGGGAGCGTGTCATTCAGTGGGTCGGTCATCACGTTCCTGAAGCTGCAGGGACTCATGACATCTCGACCGGTGGTCTTCCCCGGCATGAAGTGGCTGCTGGTGCTGACCGCCGTCGCATCGGTGGGCCTCGCAGTCATGGTGCTCCCCACCCGCTCCACTTCCCTGATCCTGCTGCTCGGTGCGGCTTCGTTGCTGCTCGGCGTGCTCTTCGTGCTACCGGTGGGTGGCGCCGACGTCCCCATCGTGATCTCACTGCTCAATGCGTTCACGGGTCTGACCGTGGCGGCGTCGGGGTTCGTCCTGGACAACGTGCTCCTGCTCGTCGCGGGCACCCTGGTGGGAGCGAGCGGAACGCTGCTCACTCGCCTGATGGCCAAGGCCATGGGACGCCCGGTCACGGGAACCCTGTTCGGCGCCTTCAGCGGGACCTCCACCCTGGGCGGTGGCACGGCGTCGGAGCGGCCGGTTCGATCGCTTGGCCCTCAGGACGTCGCCGTTCAACTCGCTTACGCGAGCAAGGTCATCATCGTTCCAGGTTACGGGCTGGCGGTGGCGCAGGCTCAGGGGACGCTGAAGGAGCTCGTCGACCTGCTGGGCGCGAAGGGCATCGACGTCGCGTACGCGATCCATCCCGTGGCCGGACGGATGCCCGGGCACATGAACGTGTTGCTCGCCGAGGCAAACGTGCCCTACGAGCAGCTCAAGGAGATGGACGAGATCAACCCCGAGTTCCCGTCCACCGACGTCGTCCTCGTCGTCGGCGCGAACGACGTGGTGAACCCCGCCGCTCGCAGCAAGGGCACGCCGATCTCGGGTATGCCCATCCTCAACGTCGATCAGGCGCAGTCGGTGGTGTTCCTCAAGCGATCGATGCGCCCTGGGTTCGCCGGAATCGACAACGAGCTTCTCTACGACCCGAAGACCCAACTCCTGTTCGGCGACGCCAAGGACTCCCTCGGGAAGGTGGTCACGGCTTTGAAGTCTCTCTGACCTGCGACGACGGCCGGCTGGCCCGTGCGCCGCGCCGATCAGGGGTGGTGCCCGACCCGTCGCTCTGCCACCATCGACAATCGAGGCACGGCGACCAGGTTGAACGGAGGTGCGACATGGCCACGGAGTACGTGCCCGACTTCGCACTTGCTGCCGTCCGCGAGGAGGGCGCCTGGTCGGTGGCGCCGCTGCCGCCGGCCGCGTGTGACGATCTCGATCACCTGCTGAATGTGCTGCGTCAGCAACCGAGCGAGGCCGGTGTGCTCGGCTTGGTGTCGGTCGCAGAGGACTTCTTCGTCGTGGTGCGCGTGAACGCGATGCAGACGCGGCTGCTGCTCTCTGACGCTACCGCTGCCTACGACTCACCGCTCGCGAGACAGGTCCTTGCGCATCTCGACGTGCCGATGCCTGAGGGCGAGAGCGTCGACGACATGGAACCGGCCGGTGACCTCGACCTGCTGAGCGATCTCGGTGTCAGCGCGATCGCAATGAGCGAGGTCTGCGCCGACCTCGAGCTGTATCCCGAGGAGGTTCTCGGGATGCTGGCCGAGCAGCTCGGCTTCTCGGAGCAGTTCGACTCCGCGGTCGCGCTTGTCGCCTGACGACTTCGCAGCCATGCGCCTGGCGCTGGCGCAGGCGCAGTTGGCTCCTTCCTCAGGGGACGTACCGGTTGGTGCCGTCGTTGTCGCATCCGACGGGCGCATCCTCGCGTCGGCCCACAACGAGCGCGAGGCGTCGAACGATCCGACCGCACATGCCGAGGTGCTCGCTCTACGAGAGGCCGCTCAGGTCCTGCAGACGTGGCGGCTCGACGGCACCACGCTCGTCGTGACGTTGGAGCCGTGCAGCATGTGTGCCGGCGCTGCGGTGCTCGCCCGTGTCGATCGTGTGGTATTCGGTGCATGGAACGAGGAGATGGGCGCGGCCGGTACCTTGTGGGACCTGCTGCGTGACCGCCGGCTGAACCACCGGCCGGAGGTGGTCACGGGAGTCCTCGCGGCCGAGTCCGCAGGGCTGCTCAGCACCTTCTTCGCCGGCCAACGAGATTCGGGGCGACCCGGTGAGGTCCGGTAAGGTACCCGCCGGTGGCGTGTCCGAGCGGCCGAAGGAGCACGCCTCGAAAGCGTGTGAGGGGGCAACTCCTCCGTGGGTTCAAATCCCACCGCCACCGCCACACACAAGTTCGTGAGATCAACCGTCCCCAATGGGTGGGTGCCGTGCCACGTTTCCCCTGCGGGTATGTCGTGCAGTCGGCGACCGATCCGCAACGTTCACGCCCGGTCATCATGGACGTCTGGTATCCCGCCCGCGACGACGCCGTCGAAGCCGATCACGACTACGGCATGAGCACCGGTCGAGTCGTCACGGGTGCGCCAGTGGCACGAGGGCCGTTCCCGGTCTGCGTCTTGTCCCACGGCGCCTTCGGGGCGGCCCGCAACTACAGCTGGCTGGCCGAGGATCTCGCCAGGCGGGGCGTCGTGGTGGCCGGCGTGTCCCACTTCGGGGAGTCCTTCGTCTACGGCATCGACACCATTGACCCCACGACAGTCGGCCAACTGCACGATCGGGTCCTCGACTGCTCCTTCGCCCTCGACGAGCTGCTCGATGACTCACCCTGGTCCAACCAGGTCGACGGCGAGCGCGTCGCCGCCCTGGGGCACTCCTCCGGCGGTGCCACTGCCCTCGCGTTGGCCGGCGGCGCCTTCGACCCCGCGCTGATGCACGCGTACTGCGCCACCGCCGATCCGGCGATCGACCGTGGCTGTGGGTACGGACCGCCTGGCTCCGCGTCGACGCCACCTGAGTCCACCGCCACCCACCGAGCGGAGCAGTTCGTTGACCCGCGGGTGGGCGCGGTCGTGGCGATGGACCCTGCGCTCGGCCCCGGCTTCGACGCCGCCTCATTGCGCGCGATCGTGACGCCGTGTCAACTCATCGGCTCGGTCGACAACGACTTCCTGCCGTTCGATGAGCATGTGGGGAGGTACGCCCAGCTCATCCCAGGTAGCCGCCTCGTGCGGCTCGAGAGGGGCGAGGGGCATTTCGTCTACCTGGACGAATGCGGCTCCGACCGGGACGCCAACGGGGTTCCGTTGTGCCAGGACCGGGCGGGAGTCGACCGCACTGCTGTCCACGCCCGGTTGCGCTCGGTGATCTCGGGCTTCCTCGACGAGCACCTGATCAGCAGCTGAGGCCTACGCCAGATCGAGAGTCGCATGACGTCGGCTCTCGCGCTCGAAGTACGCCAGCATCCCCAATCCGATGCCCACGTAGAGCAGCCCGATCTCGGCCTCCCGGTAGACCAACGGGAGGACGTCGGTCCAGGTCGCTCCACCCGCCAGGTCGCGCGCAGCGGCGATGCCGTGAGTCAACGGCATCCACAGCGCCAACTTGGCCATCCACACCGGCAGTGCACTCAGGGGCACGTTGACGCCACAGAAGATCAGCAGGATGCCGAAGAACAGGTTCGACAAGACGGCCGTCTCACGGACCCGGACGGCGAGCGCAGCCGTCGCGAGGCCCAGTCCGGTGCACGAGAAGGCGCAGACCGCGACGACCGCCACCAGAGGGGCCAGCGCGGATGCGGGGATGCTGACGCGAAGGATCAGCGCACCAGCGAACAGCGCGAAGACCGAAACGATGAAGCCGTTGATGATGACCGGCAGCGAGCGGCCGAGGAACAGTGGTACCCGGCGAGCCGGGCTGGCCAGGAGCAGTCCGAGGGTCTGGAACTGGCGCTCGCCGCCGATCGTGTTGCCCATGGCGAACAGGCAGGGGATGGCGGCGTACTGCACTGCGTTGCCGATCAGGTAGAACGTGTCGTTGCCGACCCCGGCATCGCGGCCGACATAGGCGAAGAACAGGATCTGGAAGATCGGACCGAGCAGGAACACCGGGATCAGGATCCACGGCGTCAGCCAGTTGAAGAGGGCACGGTAGCTGGTCAGTCCGCCGACGAAGAAGATCCGCAGTGAGACCACGGCGACCTCAGTTCAGCGCCAGCGTCGCGTGGACGCGCGCGGAGTCGACGAGACGGCGGGACAAGATGACGCCCGCCACGGCGTAGCAGGAGGCCGTGAGAATGCACAGCGCAATGTCGAGCCAAGCAGAGCCCCCGAGCGCAGCCGCCCGCACCGCGGCGACTCCCCAGGTGGGAGGCAGCAGCCACGAGATGGGGCGCACCCAGTCGGGGAGTAGCGACAGCGGCACCAAGAAGCCGCAGATCAGCCAGATCGGCAGCTCGAGCGACGAGCCGAGCGCCCACGATGCCCGGTACCGCACGGCAGCGACCGACTCGAGGAACCCGACGATCCCGATGGCCAACGCGGTGACCAGGGCGGCCAGGACGAACATGAGGGGCTGGGCGAAGGAGATCGGAATGCCGAACGCGAAGCGCCCCCACAACAGCGTGACCACCATGCTGTACAGACCGATCGTCGCCATGGCCACTGTCGCCGGCACGATCACCAGGCTGAACGGAGTCGGAGCGGCCACCAGAAGCTCGAGGGTGCCCTGACGCCGTTCCTGCTGCAGCAATGACGATGCCGTGGTGCTCACCGCTGACCAGACGCCCATACAGCTGGCACCGACCGCTGCGCTGACGAGCGCCGCCTCGTCGCCGTTCTGCCGGTACATGAAGAACACCGTGGTGGCGAAGAACAGCGGGTAGACGATGCCGAGAAGTCCGTCAAATGCTGATCGGCTGCGCATCTTGAGCTGGAGCAGCCACCCGATGGCGACCAGACGAAGAATGCTCACCCGCTGCTCACGTGGCGCGCACGAGCTCGACGTACGCATCCTCGAGCGTGGGCTCACGGGTCGCGACGCGCCCCAGTGGGACACCCTCAAGGCAAGCCAGCACCTGCGGGGTCACCTGCGCATTGGCCTCGGTGCGAACCACCAACAACTGGGCATGACCGGATTCCTCGATCATGACCGACTGCACGCCCGGGATGGCGCGGACCACGTCGAGGTGCTGGTCGGCGGAGCCGAACACCTCGACCTCGACGACGTGGCCGTCGGACACCCGGGCCTTGAGCTCCTCAGGGGTTCCCTGCGCCACGATGGTGCCGCCGGCGATCACCGCGATGCGGTCGCACAGTTCGTCGGCCTCGAACATGTAGTGCGTGGTGAGCAGGACAGTTGTTCCTTGCGACACCAACGAGGCGACGGTGTCGCGCAGCTCGCGCGCACCGACCGGGTCGATGCCGATGCTCGGCTCGTCGAGGAACAGCACTTCGGGGCGGTGCAGGAGTCCCCGCGCGATATGGAGGCGTTGGCGCATGCCGCGCGAGTAGCTCTCGACGCGTTCCCGCTCGCGCCCGGTCAGTCCGACGAGCTCGAGCAGCTCGCCGATGCGCTCGCGTTGCTTGCCGGGAGGCAAGCCATAGAGCTCCGCGAAGTAGCGCAGGTTGTCGAGGCCCGACAGCCGTTCGTAGAGCCCCTTGTCGCCGCCGAAGACGTATCCGATGCGAGAGCGCACCTCGCGTGGGTTGCGCACCACGTCGTAGCCCAAGACCCTGGCCTGCCCCGACGTGGGCAGCAGCAGCGTGATGAGCATCTTGATGGTGGTGGTCTTGCCCGCCCCGTTGGGGCCGAGCAATCCGAAAAGCTCGCCGCGCTCGACGGCGAAGCTGATTCCACGCACCGCCTCGACATCGACGCCGGCGCTGCGGCGGAGCCCGGTCTTGCTCCGGTAGGTGCGGTGCAGCTCATCGACCTCGATGACCGTCAACAACCCTCCCAGATTCGGCCGTCAGGCTATCTCGACCACCCGACAGGGTGGCTGCCACGATGACGTCATGGCCCCGGACCCGTCACGCGTGAGTCTTGAGCTGGGCGAGACGGATCGAGACCTCACCGACCTGTTGGACGACGAGATCTATGCGTTCAACGTGGCCGACACCGGGATCGATGATGGCCGGATGCTCACGGTCCGGGCGAACGATTATTCGGGGTCGTTGGTGGGTGGTCTGTCCGGCTGGACGTGGGGTGACTGCGGCTACGTCGACGTCTTGTGGGTGCGCGAGGACCATCGCGGCCTGGGTCTCGGTACCCGGCTGCTCGTGGCGGCGCAGGACGAGGCTCTGCTGAGGGGCTGCTCGCAGATGGTGTTGTCCACTCACAGCTTCCAGGCGCCCGACTTCTACCGCAAGCACGGCTATCAGGAGGTCGGTCGCACGGAGGACTACCCACGCGGCTACACCCAGATCCATCTGCGCAAGGTCTTCGGCGCGTGAGTCGACGCGTGGGCCGGGTGGCCGGGATCGGGCTGGGCGCAGGCATCGTCTGCGTCGGCGTCGGACAGTGGTTGGGGCGCTCCTCCGGTTCTACCCGCGCCGAGCGACGTCGCGTACTACCCGGCGACGCGCTCGTCTCGGTGCCGGGATTTGTCACGAATCACGCGGCTACCCTGGACGCGCCTCCGGATCTGGTGTGGCCGTGGCTGACGCAGGTGGGCTGGCACCGCGCCGGCTGGTACACCCCACGCTGGGTCGACCGGCTGCTGTTCCCGGACAACTGGCCAAGTGCCCGGATCCTCGACGTGCGCTATCTGCGTGACCTGCAGCCAGGCGACGAGATCCCCGACGGTCCGCCGGGTACGGCCCACTTCGTGGTCGAGCAGGTCGACGCGCCGCGGCTGCTCGTGCTGCACTCGACCTCGCACCTGCCGCCGGGCTGGAAGGAGCGGTTCGGTGCGCAGCTCGACTGGGTGTGGATCTTCTCGCTGACGCCTGCGGGGGATCGCCGGACGAGGTTCCAGCTGCGCAACCGCGGTTGCGTTCGCCCGTGGTGGCTCAACCTCGCCTACCAGGCCGTGATCGTTCCGGCCGACCACGTGATGACGCGGGGCATGTTCCGCGGTCTGCAGGCCAGGGTGACGTCCATACCGGCGAGGTGATCAACGAGGCGATGTCGCTCGTTCATGTTCAGGCCGGTTCGAACAGCTCGACCGGGTTGCCGGATGGATCGTCCACCAGCACCTGGCGGCCACCGGGACCCGAGATCGGCTGGTTTCGGAAGCTGCAGCCCGCGACGGTGAGCTGGTCAAGCAGCGCGTCGAGGTCGTCGACCTCGATCAGCGCTGCACGTAGAAGTCGACCGCAGCGGCCACGTCGTCGACCAGGTAGCGAACGGTTGCCATGGAAGGTGCTCGCTTCGCTGGCTCAGCCGTTGACCAGGGCGATCGCGAAGCCGTCGTACCCCTTGCCCCCGACCGTCTGGATGGCCGTCGCCGTGACACCGGGATGCGATGCCATGAGCTCGAGGACACCGCGCGCGCCTTGCACGTTCGCGTCGTTGCTCGTCGGGTCTGCGATCTGGCCGTCGCGCACGACGTTGTCCGTGACGATCAATCCACCGGGTCGGGTCAGGTCAACCGTCGCCGCGAAGTACGCGGGCAGGTTGGCCTTGTCGGCGTCGAGGAATGCGAAGTCGAACAGATCGGCCCCGTCCCTCTGCTCCTGGGCCAGCGCCGGCAGTGTCTCGAGCGCTGGCCCGACGCGAATGTTGATCTCGTCGGTCACGCCCGCGCGGATGAAGTTCTGGCGGGCGACGTCGGCATGGCGTGGGTCGAACTCCAACGTCACCACCTCGCCGCCATCGGCCAGCGCCCGCGCCAGCCAGATCGTGCTGTAGCCGGCCAGCGTGCCCAGCTCGAGGATCCGTCGGGCACCCACAGTGCGTGCCAACAGGTGGAGCAGCGCGCCCTGTGGACCAGACACCTGAATGGGCGGAAGACCTGCGGCGTCACCAGCGGCTACTGCCTCGTCGAGTGCCGGGTCGGCCGGAGCGAACAGTCCGGCGAGGTAGCCGTCGACGTCGTTCCACACTTGTTCCATGGCAGGAACCCTAGCCATCAGCCACGCGGCTTGAGCTTCTCCGGGTCGTAGATCGACAGTTCGTCGACGCTCGCGCTGACGGTGCTGTCAGCGAGCGCGACGTCGAGCCGGGTGCCGTTGGCCGCCAACGCGGTGGGCACCACGGCCAGTCCGATCAAGCCGAACCGCGGGCTGTTCGTGGGACTTGTGAGCGTGCCCACCACCTCGCCGTCGTGCAGCACGTCAGCGCCGTACTCGGGCAGGTCGTCGCCGCTGACGAGCAACGTCTTGAACCGGTTCGGCGGGTCGGTCGCCAGAGCTGCCAGCGGTTCCTTGCCGAGGAACACCGCGTCCGACGTGGTCGCGACCATTCGGTCGAGCCCGAGGTCGAAGGGCGTGCGCTGCCCGGGGTCGTAGTCGAACGTGTAGATGATCAGGCCGGCCTCGATCCGAGCGATCTCGACCGCATTGCTGCCGACCGGGCGGACGCCGGCGTCGGCGAGTGTGAGCCAGAGCTGTTCAGCATCCGCCGGCGACACGACCAGCTCGAAGCCGAGCTCGCCGGAGAAGCCGGTGTGCGAGAGCCAAACCGGCACGCCAGCCACGACGACCCGTGTGGGTGTGAACCGGAAGTACGCCAGTGCGCTGAGGTCGACGTCGGTCAACGCCTGCAGGATCTCTCGGGACTTCGGGCCTTGCACCGAGATCAGCGGCATCTCGTGGGTGAGGTCGGCGATCGCCACCGACAGTCCGGTGGACCAGTCGGTCAGGTGGTCGGAGAACTCGTGGCCATTGGTGAAGACGAAGTAGTGCTCGTCGTTCACCTTGAAGACCGTGCCCTCGTCGAGCAGCTGCCCGGCGCCGTCGCAGAACGCGCCGTAACGCACCTGGCCGATCTGTTGTGTCGACAGGTCCCTGGTGAACACGCGCTGGATCGCGGCGCCGGAGTCGGGGCCCACCACTTCCCACTTCGTCAACGCGTACACGTCCCACATGGCCGCACCGGAGCGGATCGCCTCGTACTCGCCCGCGGTGTCGCCGAGGTCGAGGGTCCAGATCCAGCCGTCGAAGTCCTGGAACGAACCTCCTTGCCGTGCTTGCACGTCGTAGAGCACGGATCGGATCGGTTGGCCGTCAGTCGGCTGCACCATGGAAGATCCCTTCGGTTACCGGCAAATGGGCGATGGGGTGGGGACGGCGACGCTGGGTGCCGCCGATGCTGCAGCGTCGGTGGAACGGACCTGCGTGAAGTTGTCGCCCAAGATCACGACCACGCTCGTGGGACCCGTCGAGTGATCGTTGACGTGAAGCACGGCATCCGGCAAGTAGCTCGCCACCGTGATCCCCTCACCAAGGTGGTCCTTCGGGTAGCGCACCACGGCCGTGGCGGCCGGGGAGAACGAGGAGTTGCCGAAGCCGATCACCGTGAAGCCGACATTGGCGAGAGCGTTGGCCGTGGTCCGCGCCAGGCCGGGCTGGTTGCTCCCGTTGAGCACCTCGACATCGACGACGCTCGCACTCGGCAACGGATTCGGGGGCTTCGGTGGCTTCGGCGTGCGGCACGCCTGCGTCGGAGTGTACGAAGGCGCTGCGCTCGGCGCCGCGTCTGCGCGCCCCTGCCACCACTGCCAGCCGAAGTAACCGACGGTCCCGACCAGAGCGAGCACGACAACGACGACGATGATGCGCCGCCAGCGACGTCGATGTCGACTGAGGCGCCCGCCGGTGCCCAGCGGCGTCAGCATGCTCACGACGAGCAGCGTAGTAAGCGTCCGCGTCGCGGCCAGAGACTGCGTCGCGGGTAAGCGCGGAGGATAGGGGATTCGAACCCCTGAGAGCTTTCACTCAACACGCTTTCCAAGCGTGCGCCCTAGGCCACTAGGCGAATCCTCCGCGGAGCAGGGTACCCGTCAGCCGCGCAGCATCGAGAGCACGGACGACGAAGGCTGCGTCCGCATCAGCCGCAGGATGACCCCCTCCAAACCTTCATTCCCAGGGGACAACGCGTCATTTCCTCCACTCTTACGGAAGCAACGGTTCGTTGCTTCCGTACGGGAAGGGGTCCGGCGGCAGCTGGTCGGGAGCGAAGGGTGAAGCCAGACCGAGGGCGTTCTAGACTGGGCGGCCGACCCCCCGTGCGGCGTCATCTCACCGAATCCCCCCAGGGCCGGAAGGCAGCAAGGGTAGGCGGGCTCTGATGGGTGTGCGGGGGGTCCTCGCTGCCCGCGGCGCCTCCGCGACGCAGATGACGGGTCGTCGGCAGCGAGGAATAGGGTGCCGCCGTGTCACAAGCCCTGTACCGCCGCTACCGACCCGAGACGTTTGCCGACGTCATCGGCGAGGAGCACGTGACCGCTCCGCTGATGCAGGCGCTGACCCACGACCGGGTGAACCACGCCTACCTGTTCAGCGGCCCACGCGGCTGCGGCAAGACCACGTCGGCCCGCATCCTGGCGCGCTGCCTCAACTGTGAGCAGGGACCGACGCCGACGCCGTGCGGAACCTGCGGATCCTGTGTCGACCTCGCCCGTGGTGGCTCAGGTTCGATCGACGTGATCGAGATCGACGCCGCCTCGCACGGTGGCGTCGACGACGCGCGCGACCTTCGGGAACGCGCCTTCTACTCGCCGGCATCGTCGCGGTACAAGGTCTACATCATCGACGAGGCTCACATGGTCAGCCGGCAGGGTTTCAACGCTCTGCTCAAGCTGGTCGAGGAACCGCCGGACTTCGTGAAGTTCATCTTCGCGACCACGCAGCCAGAAGACGTTCTCGCAACCATCAAGTCGCGCACGCATCACTACCCGTTCCGTCTGGTCCCCCCGGGTCTGTTGCGGGAGTACCTGGCCCGCATCTGCGAGCAGGAGGACGTCGTCGTCCAACCGGGCGTGCTCGATCTCGTGGTGCGAGCCGGCGCCGGCTCGGTCCGCGACGCGCTGAGCGTGCTCGACCAGCTGATGGGCGGGGCCGCCGGTAACGAGGTCACCTACGAAACTGCTGTTGGTCTGCTGGGCGTCACACCCGCGACTCTGCTCGACGAGGTGGTCGACGCCTTCGCCGCGGCCGACAGCGCCACGGTGTTCGGCGCCGTCGATCGCGTGGTGGAGACCGGCCTCGACCCGAAGGGGTTCCTGTCCGACCTGCTGCAGCGGTTCCGCGACCTCGTGATCGTGGCGGCCGTTCCCGACGCGTTCGAGTCCGGTTTGGTGCCGGTGTCGGCCGACCAGCGGGAGCGGATGGCCGCACAGGCGACTCGGCTGGGGCTCCCGGCCCTCACGCGGGCGGCTGACCTGGTCGCGGTGGGGCTGACCGAGCTGCGGGGGGCAACCGCACCGCGGCTGCAGCTGGAGCTCGTCTGCGCCAAGATCCTTCTTCCTGGTGCCCATGGCGACGAAGCGGGGCTGGCCACCCGCGTCGACCGGCTCGAGCGCCACCTCGCCATCGCCGGGGCGCCCGCACCGCGGGCGAATGCCGCCCCAACCGCCCAGGCTCCTCGCGAATCCGCCCCGGAACCGAGCCCCGAGCCCGCGCCGCAGCCCGTTCGCGAACCGGCCGCCGAGGTGGCGCAGGAGCCGGTTGCCGAACCCGTGGCCGACGTGGCCGCGGAGGCGCAGGTCAGCGCCTCGGCCGACGCCGGTGGTAGTCCCGACCTCCACGAGGTGCGGCTGATGTGGCCCAGCGTCCTGGACCGGGTCAAGGCCACTCGCCGCGTCTCCTGGCTGGTGCTGTTCGAGAAGGCCGACATCGTGGGCGTCGACGACTCGGTCATGACCTTGGCGTTCCCGAACGTCGGCGACCCCAAGGGCTTCTTCGCCGGGGGGCATGCCGAGGTGCTCCGGCAGGCGTTGATCGACGTGCTCGGCGTCGACTGGCAGGTCGAGGCCGTCCACGACCCGTCGTTGGCCGGCCACGGCGCCCGGCAGCCCGCCGCCTCGGCGGCGGCCCCTGTGGGGCCCGAGTCGCCCACCTCCCCGGCGTCCTCGGCACCCGATGAGGTCGACCTGGTCGAGAACTCGGTCGACGACGACACGGAGCAGACGGCGGGTCACGACCTGGTTGCCCAGCAGTTGGGTGGCACGGTGATCGGGGAGATCGAGCACTAGGGCTCGACATCGAGCAGGTCGGAGTTGTGACGCGTGTACGAGGGTGTCGTTCAGGACCTCATCGACGAGCTCGGTCGACTGCCCGGGGTAGGTCCGAAGGGGGCGCAACGCATCGCGTTCTACCTGCTGGCGGCCGATCCCACTGACGTGCGCCGTCTCGCCGACGTCCTGATCGAGGTCAAGGAGAAGGTGCGGTTCTGCCGCACCTGCGGCAACGTGGCCGAAGAGGAAGAGTGCCGCATCTGCCGTGACCCGCGCCGCGACCTCACGGTGCTGTGCGTGGTCGAGGAGCCCAAGGACGTCGTGGCGATCGAGCGCACCCGCGAGTTCCGCGGTCGCTACCACGTGCTCGGCGGCGCGATCAGCCCGATCGAGGGCATCGGCCCTGACGATCTACGGGTCAAGGAGCTCATGATCCGGCTGGCCGACGGCACGGTCACTGAACTGATCATTGCGACTGATCCGAACCTGGAGGGCGAGGCGACGGCCACGTATCTGGCCCGGCTGATCAAGCCGATGGGCTTGAAAGTGACGCGGCTGGCGAGTGGACTGCCAGTAGGCGGGGACTTGGAGTATGCCGACGAGGTCACCCTTGGTCGAGCGTTCGAAGGCAGGAGGCAGCTCGATGTCTGAGGACCTGGACGACTTCACCACGGAGGTCGCCGACCAGATCGAGAGCTTTCTGATCGCCCTGGGCGCCGTGGCCCGCGGCGACTTCCCCGACGGAACGCTGTCGATCCTGCTCCTGGAGGTGTCGCAGCTGTTGCTGGCGGGTGCGCGCCTTGGCGCGATCGTCGACGTCATGCCCGAAGACCACTTCGAGCCGGACGCCGGCATGGACCCCGATGCGGACGGCCTGCGGGAACGGTTGTCCGTGCTGTTGGCGCCCATCGACGAGTACGTCGAGGTCTTCGACCCCTACGACGGCGCGCCGGAGTTCGTGCCGTCACGGCTGTCCGACGACCTCACCGACGTCGCGGCCGACCTGGTGCACGGCCTGCAGCACTTTCGCTCCGGGCGACAGGTCGAGGCGTTGTGGTGGTGGCAGTACTCCTACCTCGCGAACTGGGGCAGCACCGCCAGCTCGGTGCTGCGTGCCTTGCACTCCGCGGTGGCACACACCCGTCTCGACGTCGAGGCGGCCGGCTGACGCCGTAACGGCGCGCCAGTGGCATGAGACGCACGTCTCAGGATTCGGACGCTACGAAGGAGCCAGGAAGGCCTCGGTAGACTGGCCGGTGTTCGTGCCGGCGTTGGAAGGGACCTCCAGTGGGCCTCGTCGTGCAGAAGTACGGCGGCTCCAGCGTCGCCGACGCTGCCGGAATCCAACGGGTCGCGCGACGCATCGTCGCCACGAGCCGGGCCGGTCATGACGTCGTGGTCGTCGTGTCCGCGATGGGCGACACGACCGACGAGTTGATCGACTTGGCCGAGCATGTATCGCCTGCCCCGGCCGTACGCGAGCTCGACATGCTGCTGACCGCCGGCGAACGCATCTCGATGGCGTTGCTGGCCATGGCGATCTCCGACCTCGGCGTCGAGGCTCGTTCCTTCACCGGCAGTCAGGCCGGCGTCATCACCGACTCAGTTCACGGGCGGGCGCGGATCATCGACGTGACGCCAGGGCGCATCCGCGGTGCTCTCGACGACGGTGCCATCGCGATCGTCGCCGGATTTCAGGGCGTCAGCCAGGACACCAAGGACATCACTACGCTCGGCCGCGGCGGTTCCGACACCACCGCCGTTGCACTGGCCGCCGCGCTCGACGCGTCGGTGTGTGAGATCTACACCGACGTCGATGGTGTGTACTCTGCCGACCCGCGGATCGTCCCTTCGGCGAGTCGCCTGGATGCCATCACCTACGAGGAGATGCTCGAGATGGCTGCGTGTGGTGCCAAGGTGTTGCACCTGCGCGCCGTCGAGTACGCCCGCAGGTCCAACCTCCCTGTTCACGTCCGCTCGTCGTTCAGCGACCGCGAGGGCACGTGGGTCGTGGCCAGCCTTTCGTCGTGGGCAACCGAAGGAGACACCATGGAACAGCCGATCATCAGCGGCGTCGCGCACGACCGCAGTGAGGCCAAAGTGACCGTGGTCGGTGTCCCCGACAAGCCCGGTGAGGCTGCGATCATCTTCGAGACCATCGCCGATGCGCAGATCAACATCGACATGATCGTGCAGAACGTCTCTGCCGCCGCCACGGGTCTCACCGACATCTCGTTCACGCTTCCCAAGTCCGACGGCCAACGCGCCATGAGCGCCTTGCAGGCGCGACAGACAGAGATCGGGTTCGACACGCTGGTCTATGACGACAACATCGGCAAGGTGTCGCTGATCGGAGCCGGGATGCGCACACACCCGGGCGTCAGCGCCGCCTTCTTTCGGGCCCTGTCCGACGCAGGAGTGAACGTCGAGATGATCTCGACCTCGGAGATCCGCATCTCGGTGGTCACCCGCACCGAAGACGTCGACGCTGCTGTCACCGCCGTGCACTCGGCCTTCGGTCTGGATGTCGAAGAAGAAGCTGTCGTCTACGGCGGCTCCGGCCGATGAACCGTCGACCCACGCTCGCCGTGGTCGGTGCCACTGGCGCCGTCGGCACGGTGATGCTCGATCTCCTCTCGACCCGCGAGGACGTGTGGGGCGACATCTTGTTGATTGCTTCGCCTCGCTCAGCTGGCCGACGGCTGACCGTTCGTGGGGAAGATCTCGAGGTGGTCGCGATCGGGCCCAACGTGTTCGACGGCGTCGACGTGGCGATGTTCGACGTGCCGGACGAGGTGTCGGCGCAGTGGGCGCCGCTTGCCGCTGCTCGTGGGGCGGTCGTCGTGGACAACTCCGGCGCCTTCCGCATGGACCCCGAGGTGCCGCTGGTCGTGCCAGAGGTGAACCCCGAGGAGGTGGGGCGCCGACCCAAGGGCATCATCTCCAACCCGAACTGCACCACGTTGTCCATGATCGTGGCGCTCGGTGCACTGCACCGGCAGTACGGACTTCGCGAGCTCGTGGTGGCCTCCTACCAAGCCGCTTCGGGCGCGGGTCAAGTCGGGATCGACACGTTGCGCGACCAGGTGGCCAAGGTGGCGGCGGCCGGCGACGTCGGCACCCGTCCTGGTGATGTCCGCGGTGTCGTCGGAGATCTCGGGCCGTTTCCCGCTCCGTTGGCGCTCAATGTCGTCCCCTGGGCCGGATCGCTGAAGGACGACGGCTGGAGCAGCGAGGAGCTCAAGGTGCGCAACGAGTCGCGCAAGATCCTCGGCCTCCCAAACCTACGCGTCGCCGTGACGTGTGTGCGCGTTCCCGTGATCACCACCCATTCGCTCGCCGTGCACGCGGTGTTCGACCGCGAAGTCGACCAGGCGGAGGCGCAACGTGTGCTGAGCGACGCGCCTGGTGTCGTGGTGGTGGACGACCCTGCGGCCGGTGAGTTCCCGACGCCGAACGACGTGGTGGGCACCGACCCCACCTGGGTCGGGCGCATCCGCAAGTCTTTGGACGACCCGCACGCCCTGGAGCTGTTCGTGTGCGGTGACAACCTGCGCAAAGGGGCGGCCCTCAACACGGCGCAGATCGCCGAGTTGGTCGCTGCCGAACTGGTCGCCGGTCAATAGGAGTGTTCGCGGGCCATCACGGCCGTGACGCGAGCGAGGTCGAGCTCCTCCCCCAGGAAGTCGAACAGTGGGCCGAGTTGCTTCGGCTCGTGCTGGTAGTCGTCGTATGACACGGCGATCGACACGTCACTGTGAGCGCGCTGGGCCTCGTCCAACCGCGCCTGAAACCTGGTGAGGGCCGCGGCAGGCTTGGTCGCCCACCACTTGCTGCGCAGGACGTCTGCGTGGTTGCGACTGTTGAACACGAATCGCGCGCCCGGGAACACGTCGCGCATGAACTGCACGTAGGCGATGAGGTCTGGGCGGTTGTAGCGAATCTCCTTGAAGCCGATGACTCGCGTGTCGGGCTCAGGGCGCAGCAGCGCATCGACGACGAGTGTCCGCATCCGGTCCAGGGCAACGTCTGCGTCGTAGCCGTCGATGCCGTACCACGGGTTCTCGGCGGTCAGCGGCTTCTTCCCGCCCATGAGTTGGCGTCGGGCCACCCCGTCGGTGTGGGCCCGGTAGAGCCCATCCAGGTAGCCCTTGTTCTCGCCGCGGATCAGGTAGCCGGGGATCGAGTTGAGGATGCCGGCCAACAACGTCGAACCGGACCTGCCGTAGGTGACGACGAACAGGTAGTCCACGTTCACAGACCTCCGTCGCTGACGCAACATCGCGGGCGCCGGTTCCTGGGAACCGGCGCCCGCTCACGTCGGGGTGGCGGGATTCGAACCCACGACCTCTTCGTCCCGAACGAAGCGCGCTACCAAGCTGCGCTACACCCCGAAAACGCCTCGCGAGTCTAGCCGAGCCCCCACCCCGCCCCCCAACAGCAGTCGATCTTGGACTTCATGTGCAGGCAGATCATGAAAGGCCGACATCTACTCCTTGATCAACTCCGGTGTGCGCGCCGTCAAGGTCAGCAGGGTCGCCTCAGGCAGGCAGGCGAAGCGCACCGGCGTGTAAGGCGACGTCCCGAGCCCTGCACTGACATGAAGCCAGGCGCCACCGTGCTCCGAGAGTCCGGACGCCTGACGCCGCGGGAGGTCGCAGTTGGTGACCAGCGCGCCGAACCCCGGCACCCGCAGCTGACCCCCGTGCGTGTGCCCAGCGAGCACCAGCGCAGCGCCATCGTCGGCCATCGCGTCGACGACGCGCAGGTAGGGCGCATGCGTGACGCCGATCCGCAGCGCCGCGTCCGAGCCCCATGACGGGTCCGGCTCGGGATAGCGGTCGAGGTCGAGGTGTGGGTCGTCGACCCCGACCACGGCTACCGCGGTGCCCGCGACGTCGATCGCTGTCCGCAGGTTCGAGACGTTCGACCAGCCCGCCGCCGTGAATGCCGTGTCGATGTCCTCCCACGGGAGGTCTCGACCGTGGATGCGCTGTTTGCGGTCGGGGAGGAGGTAGCGCGCAGGGTTCTTCGGTCGTGCCGCGTAGTAGTCGTTGGACCCGAAGACGTAGACACCTGGGCACTCGAAGAGCGGTTCGAATGCGTCGAGGACCACCGGCACCGAGTCGGGCGTCGCCATGTTGTCGCCGGTGTTCACCACGAGGTCGGGGTGGAGTTCCCCGAGCGCCCGCAGCCAGGCCGCCTTCTTTGGCTGGTCGGGCGTCAGATGAACGTCGGACACGTGCAGCACGCGCAGGTCGCGGGATCCGGTGGGCAGAACCGGCACGGCATGGCGCCGCAACGTGTACTGCCTGGTCTCCCACACCGAGTAGGACAGCCCAGCGGCACCGGCGAGGGCCACACCGCCCAGCGCGCGGCCCCATCGACGTCGTGGCATGGCTCCATGTTGGCAGGTGACCGAGATCACCTGCCGGACGGTTCGGAACGTCGATGCCAGACTGCCCTCATGTCCGAACTCAAAGACCGATTGCGGAGTGACCTCACTGCCTCCATGAAGGCTCGCGACGAGCTGCGGACGTCGACGCTGCGCTTGACGCTTTCGGCACTGTCCAACGAGGAGGTCGCAGGCGCCCAGGCGCGGGAGCTGGCCGACGACGAGGTGCTGGCCGTCATCCGCCGGGAGCAGAAGAAGCGACGCGAAGCCGCGCAGGCGTTCGCCGACGCCGGGCGCTCCGACAGTTCCGAGCGCGAGCTCGCCGAGGCCGAGGTGCTGTCGGGCTACCTCCCGGCTGAGCTCTCCGACGCCGACCTGCAGACGATCGTCGCGGACGCCGTGGCCGACGCGGCAGCGACTGGGCCGCACGAGATGGGGGCGGTCATGAGGCTGGTACAGCCCCGGGTCGCGGGCCGCGCGGATGGCAAGCGGGTGGCGACCGAGGTCAGGCGACAGCTGGGGAGCTGAGCGCCAGCGACCGGCGTCAGCCGGGGCAGGCCTCGTGCTGGAGCAGACCGAAGCCGGTCAGGCGCAGATAGTCCTCGGGGCCGATCCATCGTAGGCAGCGAGGACAGATCGCGTCGGTGTCGGCGTGCAACGAGGAGTCACGCGGTCCTCCCGGCGGAGCTGCGTCGATCGTGACGGGAAGCCGGCTCTCGACGAGATCATCGAGCGCGCCCTTCTTCGTGGTCGGCTTCATCCCGTCACGGTGACACACCACAACAGATTGGTGAGTATGCGCCAGACCACGATTCGGTCACAGTCGTCCCTCGCCGCGCGACTGTCGGAACGTGGCGATCAACCTCCGCCGCCGTCGCGATGCGGCTGGCTCAGAAGCTGCCAGCCGCTGGGCAGGCGACGGTGCCGGTTGCCTTGAGGCCGCCCTGGCTGCTGATGTAGACCCACTTCTGGGTGCCGGGCTGGGCGCCCGCCACACGGTCCATCAGGATGCAGTACGCCGAAGTAGCAGTGTTCAGCGTGATCGTGGCGGTGTTACCGGTGGACAACCGGACCGTGGTGGTGCCGATGACCGGCGCGGAGCCGCTCGTGGCAACGTAGGCCTGGTAGTCAGTGAAGTAGGTCTCTTCCTCGTTGGCGATCGTCCGGGAGTCGGACTTCATCGAGGCGTCGACTGCCTTCTTGCGCTGGTTCAGGAAGACCGGGATCGCAATCGCGGCCAGAATACCGATGATGATGATGACGACGAGGAGCTCGATGAGGGTAAATCCTTCTTCACGATCGCGCATTGAGTATTCCCCCGAACAAAGTCGACCCGTGCATGGCGGGCGTACCGTCCACGGCGGACAGTCACTCTTGTCGTACTCGGCAGAACCCATTCCGCACTTGAGCGGGGAGGTTCCTTCAACTGGTCGCTGCCTCGGCGTGCGCCACGTGCGACAACTGCCGCCACACGAGTGCCAGTGTGATTCCGGCACCCACGAAGGCGAACCAGAACGGGGCTGTGAGCCCCCATCGTTCGGCGATCCAGCCACCGAGCGCCAGTCCCACAACGAGTCCGCCGAACACACAGACCAGGTAGACACTCGCCACGCGACCCTGCAGAGCAGGGGGAGTCGCCCGCTGACGGACGGTCTGTGAGACCGCGCTCCACACGAAGGCGTAGGCGCCGAAGACGAACATGATGATCATGGCGACCCAGCCGTTCGTGGCCAGAGCGAAGGCCAGGTGACTCAGCACCTCGAGCAGCAGACAGACGCGCATGACAGTTGCCAGGTCGATGTGTGACTCGATCCACCCGTACGTCATCGTGCTCATGAGGCCGCCCACGGCTGCGGCGGTGGTGAGGAAGCCGTACCCGACGGTGCCGAGGTGAAGGTGGTGGAGAGCATAGAGAACCATCACCGACCACGCGGCACCCCAGGTGATGTTGAACGTGACGATGACGACGGCGAGAGTGCGCACGGCGTCGTGACGCATGATCCAACGCAGGCCCTCGCCGATGTCGCGCAGAACGTGTGTGCCCGCCGTGTCGCGGACCGGACCCTTTGGCGTGATGATTCGCGAGACCAGTACGACGGACAGCGCCACGAGCACGGCTTGCGTGAAGAACGGGAGCACCATCCCGGCCGCGAACAGGAACGCACCCAGCGGTGGGCCGACGATCTGATTGGCGATGAGGAAGCCGCTCTGCAGGCGGGCGTTCCCGATGCCCAAGTCGCGTCGGTCGACCAGCATCGGCAGCAGCGTCTGCGACGTGGTATCGGCGAAGACCTCGGCCACGCCAAGCAGCAGCATCACGGCAAGGACGACGCCGATGTTCACTGTTCCGGTCACGATCGCGACGCACAGCACTGCCACCACGAGCGCACGTGCTGCGTCGGCCGCCATGACGAGCCGCCTGCGGTCGACGCGGTCGGCGATTGCCCCTGCGTAGAGGCCGAGGACGAGCCAGGGGAGTCGCTGCAGGAGCACGGCCATGGACACCAAGACGGCATTGCTCGTCTGGGACGCAACGAGCAGCGGCCCTGCTGCGAGGGCGAGGCCGTCGCCGACGTTGCTGACCCATGTGGAGCTGAGGAGCCAACGGAAACTGGCGCCCATCCGCGGCGGCGCGATGCGGTCCAAGGCGCGGCTCATGACTCTGTCGAGGGTAGAGGCGCAGTCAACCGCCTTTTCGGCGGGTCTTCGGCGAGGAGGAGTTAGGACATCAGGTGCGCGCGTGGCCCGCCGCATCAACGTCGGGCAGGCGCTCCGGGTAGCGGTTCAGCAGGATCGCGGTGTTGCGCAGCACCTCGAACAGCAGCAGGTTCGTCTGGTCCATCAAGACGGTGCCTCGCTCCGACAACTGGTGCCGCGCAGGGCCGACGATCGAACTGATCCGATTGGCGAAATCCGCCGGTTGCGCTCGTACTGTCTGCGGACGCACTACGGGGTGAAGTGCGGTCATGGCTGGGTCTCCCTACCTGAGGGAAGCTGTCCCGGCAGACCCTGCCCCGCTCGCCTGTGCCACGGTGCGCAGCCGCCTGTGGGGCCACTGTGAGTAGTGCGTGTCGGGCAGCGGCTGCGTGCGTGGCAGTCTCGGACGGGTGAGATTGGCGCAGACGCACTGGCGAGACGTCGAGCACTCGCGGATCTCAGTGCTGGGATGGCGCCCCGGTCCGGTTCCCGGTGATGAGGACCCGGCCAGTACACATCTGAGGGTCCATGCCGACGACGGGACGACCCTCGCGGTGGTGTCGTTCATGCCCCACCCGTGTCCGGACCGTCCCGGCCGGCCATCGGTGTACTTCTGGGCGATGGCCGTCGATCCGGGGCACCAACGCGCTGGGATCGGCAGTGACCTACTGCGTGAAGTGCTCGACAGGGCCGCCAGCCTCGGCGCATCCGTTGTATGGGCAGATGCTCGCGAGGCGGCCGTCGGGTTCTACGAGCGGTCCGGTGCCGTCGTGGTCGGTGACCCTGCCGTTGACGACGTCACGGGTCTGGCCGATCGACGCATCGTCTTCGACGCGATGAAGGCTCACGGCAGAATCTGAGAAAGCCCGATATGGCGACGACGGAGGAGCGAACGTGTCGGAGAAGTCCTTCCAGGCGGTGCTGGCACTCAATGGCAAGACCGCGACTGGCATCGAAGTCCCGCCGCGAGTGATCGAGACATTGGGTGGAGGCAGACGACCGGCGCTCGTCGTCTCGTTCAAGGGCTACTCGTACCGCACCACGATCGGCATGATGGACGGCCGTTTCATGATTCCGGTGAGCGCAGAGCGCCGTGAGGCTGCGGGCGTCGCTGCCGGGGATGTCCTGACGGTGACGGTGTCGCTCGACACTGCTCCGCGGGAGGTCGAGATCCCTGCGGACCTGGCAGCCGCGCTGAAGAAGAGCACGAAGGCTCGACGCGCATTCGATGCGCTCTCGAACTCGGGGAAGAAGCGGCACGTTCTGTCGATCATGGGCGCCAAGACCGAAGAGACGCGCAAACGCCGCATCGCCAAGACGGTCGCCGAGCTGGAGTCGAGCGGCTGAGCACCTCGGCGGCGCTCAGCGCGGATCGGGCCGATCGATGTTCCAGTGCCGGCCCACACTCGACAGCCACACAAGGTTGCCCTCCTCGGGCTGGTGCGGCAGCAGCGCGTAGCGCGTCACCGTGCGCTGACCGCCTTCCTCGTCCCCGTACAACAGCTCGATCGTCAGAGGAGTCTCGTCCTTCACCGCCTGGATGACATCGGAGAACACGGGATCAGAAGGATCGCGCAGGGCACCTTGCCAGAAGAAGACGTCTCCCGGTGGCACGAAGAGGTCTCGGGTGAGTCGACGAAAGCGGTCCAGTGGGACATGTTCGGGTTGTTGGTCACTCGATACCTGTCGCGGTTCCACGACCCAGCCGTGCAACACGGCCAGGCCGCTTCCGACGTTGCGCAGCGACATAGCCAGGTAGATGACGTCGGGCGTCACATCAACGACGCCTTGACCGCCCGGGACCCGGACCCAGTGGCGGTCGACGAACGACACCTTGAGCGCCTCGTCGGACAGGCGGGATGGGAACAGCAGCGGGCGAAGGCCCTGCAGGAGTGCCCGCTCGGCGTTCCGGGCGGCCCGGTTGCCGGAGCGAACCGCCGCAAAAGTTGCCATGGCCAGGACCAGCGTTCCGGCGGCTGTGGCCAGTGCCGAGATCGTGACCCAGTGCCATTGCGCCACAGTGGGGCCTAGTGCTTGGTCGGCGACGGCGAAGGGCTGCCCGACGGCCGGGTTCCGGTGGGACTCGGCGACGGCGAATGGCTCCCTGACGGGTTGGGTGACGGGCTGGGCGCGACGCCGGTGCTCGGGTACAAGGTGATGACGGTGCCCGATGTCGTGACGCTCCCTGGTGCCGGCGAGGTCTTTCCGACCGTCCCGGACGGGTACTTGGAGTCGACGGTCGTGTGCGACAACGTCACCTGGAAGCCGGCGGCTTCCAGCGTCGTCTTGGCCTGGTCGGGCGACTGGCCCAAGACGTTGGGCACGACCACCTGTGCGCCGTACAGCAAGCTAGGAATCACCGGCGTGAAGTACTCGACCGGCATGGTCGCCAACGACGCCAGCATCGCCGAGCGCCAGATGGGACCGGCCAGCAACCCACCGTAGGCGCGGTAGTAGTACGTGCCGTTGATCGTGACGTCGACCAGGTCGTAGGGACCGGTGTCGCCCTTGGGGTTGCCGACCCACACCGCGGCCGCGAGGTTCGGGGTGTAACCGATGAACCACACCTCTGCGTTGTTCTCGGTCGTCCCGGTCTTGCCGGCCGCGGGGCGGCCCAACGTCATGGCCGCGCCGGTACGACCGGGGATCGGTCCGTCGATCACTCCTGCGAGCAGGCTGCTGACGCCGTCGGCCACTGACGGGGCGATCACCTGGTGGCAGTTGGCCGACGGTACGGGCAGCGACTTGCCGTGCTGCGTCACCGACGTCACCACGATGGGGCTGCAGTAGCGACCGCGTGCGGCGAGAGTGGCGTAGGCGTTGGCCATGGTGAGCGGCGTCACGAGCGACGTCCCGAGAGTGAACGACGCTACCGGCAGAGGATCAGCCCCGGACCCTGTGTGCACCCCGAGCTTCTCGGCGGTGGTGACGACGTTGCAGAGTCCCACCTGCTTCTCGAGCTCGGTGAAGAACGTGTTCACCGACCACGCCGTCCCGTAACGCATGGACAAGGAGTTGGTTCCGGAGATCGTGGAGTTCACCGGCGTCCAGGGCGGCGAGATCACAACAGGCGCGCCCGAACAGTCAGTGAAGTCGCCGGTCGTGTAGTAGCCCTGCGCCGGCGCGGTGAGGGTCTCCCCGATGGGAATTCCCTTGGAGAGTGCGGCAGCCAGTGTGAAGGCCTTGAAGGTGGAGCCCGCCTGCATCCCGTGGGTGCCGCCGTAGGCGGTGTCGACGCTGTAGTTGTAGGACGTGACGCTCGGATCCTTGGGATCGGTGCCGTAGGGGTGGTTCTGGGCCATCGCGAGCACCTTGCCGGTGCCAGGCTGCACCATCACGATGGCATCGCCCACGTGGCTGGGGTCCTTCGCGGGGATGCCCGAACTGACCGCGTGCTGGGCGTTGCCTTGGGTCCGCAGATCCAACGTCGTGCGAACGACCAGCCCGCCCTGACGGATCAGGTCTTCGCGGTCCTTCAACGTCGCGCCGTACGCCGGGTCGGACAACATCGTTCGGTACACGTAGTCGCAGAACCATGGCGCGATCGACGACGTGCATCCGTTCGGTGCGTCGTTGGGCTTGAGCATCTTCTTCAGTGGCCTGGCCCCCGCAGCATCTGCCTGCGCTTGCGTGATGTCACCGACGTCGACCATGCGCTGGAGCACCACGTTGCGACGGTCCTGGCTGGCCTGGGTGTGGGCGATCGCGTCGAAGGCTGAGGGGTACTGAACGATGCCCGCCAGCGTGGCCGCTTCGGGTAGCGTCAGCTGGGCGGCGGGAATCGAGAAGTACCGCTGGGCAGCAGCCTCGATGCCATAGGCACCCGCACCGAAGTAGGCGATGTTCAGGTAGCCCTCGAGGATCTGGTTCTTGCTGAGCTGCTGCTCCAGTCCCAGCGCCAGCCGGGCCTCGCGGATCTTGCGGGAGAAGCTACGGGCGGTTGCCGCCTCGCGTTCGGCCTTCGTCTTCGCCATCGCTACGAGAACGTTCTTCACGTACTGCTGGGTCAGCGTCGACCCGCCCTGGGTCACCCCGCCCGTCTCGGCGTTGGTCAGCAGCGCCCGCAAGGTACCGCGCAGGTCGATACCGCCGTGTTGGTAGAACCGGGAGTCCTCGATCGCCACGATGGCCTGCTGCATGATCGGCGCGATCCGGTTCAGTGGTACGTAGACCCGGTTCTCGGAGTAGAAGGTGGCGATCGGGCGTCCGTTGGCGGCCAGGATCCGGGTCCGCTGGTCCATCGCGGGCGTCTGGAGCTGCCCGGGCAGGGCCTCGAAGGTCTGAGCCGCCTGCTTGGCCGACAGCCCGGCCGCTCCGATGGCCGGAAGCGCGATTCCAGCGGCCAGAACCCCGGCGAAGACGCTGGCCAGGACGAACAGCGCAATGCGCACCGGCGCGGTGCCGCGCAGTCCAACCGGGGGAGGCACTCGACGAGGGTACGCGAGCGCCGGAGGGCCCCGGTTCCTCTGGGCCCCTCATAGGAGGTCACGGCTGGGTCACGGCGGCGAGAGGCAATAGCCCGTTCGGACTATCAAGATTCGCCTGATCGGACCTTCCTCTCATCCCATGATCGCTTCTAACGTCAGGGCACGTCGTGACGCAGAGTCACAGCGGACGCGTTCCGAATGGGGAAGAGCGCGGGGTAGGGGCCGACGGATCGGGTCAATGACCGACCAGCGCCGGGTGAAGTTCCGGTCAAGGTCTGGTCGAAGATCCGGCCCGCCGGGCTTGTGCAACACCGGCGCCGGGGTCTCGAGGGGGGACAACATGGCGTGGATCGATGACTGGGCCGGCCTGGCTGCGTGCCGGGCTACTGACCCAGATGCCCTGTTTGTACAGGGTGCTGCCCAGAACCGGGCGAAGGCTGTATGCCTGAGTTGTCCGGTGCGTACCGAGTGTCTGGCGGACGCGCTCGACAATCGCATCGAGTTCGGGGTGTGGGGTGGCATGACCGAGCGGGAGCGCCGCGCGCTGTTGCGCCGTCGTCCCGACGTCACGTCCTGGCATGTCCTGCTGCAGACGGCGCGCGACGAGTTCGAGCGCGTGAGCTTGGTTACCGCCTGTAGCGCCTAGTAGTCGAATTCGGGTCACTTACCCCGAATGGGCTAAAGCCTCGCCAACCGCCCGCAATCCCGCAACATCGTGGACGTCGCCGGCGCGGGCACCGGCGCGGGCCACTGGGACATCCGGGTGAGCGGCCGTGAAGCTCTCGACCATGCGGGTCTCCCGCGCGATCACCCGCATCCGGTCTGCGTGCAGGCGCAGCAGATCGGCCGTCAACCGATGATCACGGCCGGCCTCGTCCAGCAGGTCGGCGGCCACGCCTGCTCGCTCGGCGGACAACGTCTGGGCCGGGCTCCCGTGGACGCGGTTCAGCACCAGACCCGCCAACGGCATGGCGTCGGTCTGCAGCCGCTCGACGAAGTACGACGCCTCGCGCAGCGCATCGCGGTCGGGCGCGGCCACCACAAGGAACGACGTTCCGGGTGCTTGCAGCAGCCCGTAGGTCTGGTCGGCGCGATCGCGAAAGCCGCCGAAGACGGTGTCGAGTGCGGTGACCAGGGTCTGCAGGTCAGACAGCAGCTGCGCACCGAGCACCTTGGACACCGCTCCGGAGACGAGTCCCACTCCTGCGCCGAGCACACGTAGGTAAGCCCGGCTGCCGGACTTGGCCGGCGATGTCAGCAACCGGATGAACCGGCCGTCGAGGAAGGAGCCCATCCGCTTGGGAGCGTCGAGGAAGTCCAGCGCCGAGCGGCTGGGCGGCGTGTCGACCACGATCAGGTCCCACTCGCCGGTCTGATCGGCCTCCCGGTGCAGCTGACCGAGCTTCTCCATCGCCATGTACTCCTGCGTCCCGGCAAACGACGTGGACAGCGTCTGGTAGAAGGTGTTGGCAAAGATCTGCTGCGCGCGGTCGGGATCTGCGTGCTGCTCGACGATCTCGTCGAACGTGCGCTTCATGTCGAGCATCATGGCGCTGAGCGAGCCCCCAGCCGACGTTCCGATCTTCGGGACCACGCGAGGTGTGTTGTCCAGTTCGCTGAGCCCCATCGACTGCGCCAACCTGCGCGCCGGGTCGATCGTGAGCACACAAACCCGGCGACCACGTTCGGCAGCCCGGACGCCGAGGGCTGCCGACGTCGTCGTCTTGCCGACGCCGCCGGCGCCGCAGCAGACGATGATCCTGGTCGACGGCTCGTCCAGCAGCGCGTCGACGTCGAGAAGCGGCGATCGCTTCACACCGCACCCTCCTCATGCAGACGATCGGCCAGCTCGTAGAGACCGGACAGGTCGATGCCCCCCGACAGGTAGGGCAGCTCCAGCAGCGGCCGGTCGAGCGCCTGCAACTGCTTGCGTTCTTGTCGTTCCAGCGCGATTCGCTCGGCATACCCCGACGCCTCGGCCGTCAACGCAGCCGCGACCTCGTGACCGGTGTCGAGCCCGGCCAGCTTCAACGCCGAGGCCACGACCTCGACGTCGAGCTCGCCGCGTCGCGCGGCCTGCAGGTCGGTTTGGCGCATCAGAGTCGGGCGCACCATGTTGACGAACACCGCACCGACCGGGAGCCCGGCGGCGGTGAGCTCGGCAACGCCATCAGTGGTCTCCTGAGTCGGCATCTCCTCCAGCATCGTGACCAGGTGCACGGCGGTCCGCGGCGAGCGCAGCAAACCCATGATCGCGTCGGCTTGTCGTCGGATCGGTCCGACCTTGGCCAGTCCGGCCACCTCGCTGTTGACGTTCAGGAAGCGTGTGATGCGTCCGGTCGGTGGCGCATCGAGCACCACTGCGTCGTACGACGGCGTGCCGTCGGGGTCCCGGCGCCGCACCGCCTCGTACGCCTTGCCGGTGAGAAGTACGTCGCGAGCCCCTGGCGCCACGGTGGTGGCGAACTCGAACATCCCGACCTTCTTCAATGCCTTGCCCGCCCGACCGAGCCGGTAGTACATGTCGAGGTACTCCAACATGGCCGACTCGGGGTCGACCGCGAGTGCGCAGACGTCTCCGCCGCGCGACGCGACTGCCACCTTGCGCTCGTCATAGGGCAACGGGGGCACGTCGAACAGCTGCGCGATGCCTTGCCGGCCCTCTACCTCGATGAGCAGGATCTTGCGACCCTCGCCCGCCAGTGCCAAGGCGAGTGCGGCTGAGACGGTCGTCTTGCCGGTACCGCCCTTGCCGGTCACCACGTGCAGACGCACACCTGTGCCCGTGGCAGGGCCCTGCCGCTCGCGGGTCCCACTGCCACTGACTCCCACACGCGCACCCTAGCCAGCCGTGAGCCGGGCATTAGGGTCAGTGCATGACGAAGTGGGAGTACGCGACCGTTCCTTTGCTGGTCCATGCGACCAAGCAGATCCTGGACACCTGGGGCGAGGACGGCTGGGAACTCGTCCAGGTGGTGCCAGGACCCAATGCCGAACAGCTCGTGGCCTACCTCAAGCGCCCCCGCGACTGAATTGACCCGGAAGCGAAGGAGCTCCCTCGGATGAGCACCCCAGAAGACCGCATCGCCGACCTCGGCCTGACGTTGCCCGAGGTGGCAGCGCCGGTGGCGGCCTACGTGCCTGCTGTGCGCAGTGGGCACTACGTCTACACCTCGGGTCAGCTGCCGTTCGTCAGCGGACAGCTCGTGGCTACCGGCAAGGTGGGCGCTGAGGTGGACCCCGATCAGGCCAAGGATCTCGCGCGGGTGTGCGCGCTCAACGCGCTGGCCGCAGTTCGGTCAGTCGTCGCAGACTTGTCGTCGATCACCCGCGTCGTGAAGGTCGTGGGTTTCGTAGCCTCCGCCCCGGACTTCACCGGGCAGCCCGGCGTGATCAACGGTGCGAGTGAGCTGTTGGGTGCCGTGTTCGGCGACGTCGGCCAGCACGCCCGCAGCGCCGTCGGTGTCGCCGTGCTGCCTCTCGACGCACCGGTCGAGATCGAGATGATCGTCGAGGTCGGCTGAGCCGAGCCATGGCCGACCAGGTGGCATCGGATGTGCCGGTGCGTCCGGCAGCCACGGTCGTGCTGCTGCGCGACAGCGAGCAGGGGCTGCTCGTCTGGTTGCAACAACGGTCGCCCACGCTGGTGTTTGCCGGCGGCATGTTCGCGTTTCCCGGCGGAGCCGTGGACGAAGAGGACGCCGTCCCGGCACGGCATCTCGAAGCAGTCGTGGACGTCGCGTCCCACGGCAAGATCTGGGGCCACTCCACGCGTTGGGCCTCAACGCTGCTCATCGCTGCCTGTCGGGAGACTCGGGAAGAAGCCGGCCTCGACCTGGCTCCGGCGTCGCTCACCCCGTGGTCGCGCTGGATCACCCCGGTCGGCAGTCCACGCCGGTTCGATGCGCACTTCTTCGTGGCACCGGTTCCTGATGGCGACGAGCCGCGCCCGCTGACAGGCGAGGTCGCCGGCGGCTTGTGGCTTGCGGTCCCCACTGCCGTGCAGCGGCATCAGGCCGGTGACCTTCCGATGTGGCCGCCGACCATCTCGACGCTGACGCAGCTGCGTTCCTGCCCAGACGTCGAAGCAGTTCTCGCAGCTGCCCCGGCTACGGTCGAGGCGATCACGCTGTGACCGAGCAGCCCGCAGTGAGGTCGTGGGCCACTTGCGTGCTCGCACCCAACCCCGGTCCGATGACCTTGGACGGCACCAACACGTGGATCGTTGCGCAGCCGGACGCGCGCGAGTGCGTCGTCATCGACCCGGGACCCGACGATGCCGGCCACCGGCAGGCGATCCTCGCCGCCGTCGAAGCAGCGAACCGCCACGTCAGCGTCGTTCTGCTGACCCATGGGCACCCCGATCACGCCGCGGGTGCCGACGCGTTCGCCGAGCGGGCGCATGCGCCGATCCGCGCGTTCGACGCCACGCTGACGCGTTCCGCGCCTGCCCTCCGCGCGAACGAAGTAGTCGTCGTCGGTGACCTGGCGTTGATGGTGGTGCCGGCCGCGGGCCACACGTCGGACTCGGTCGGCTTCCATCTGCCCGGGGCCGGTGCACTCCTGACCGGGGACACCATCCTCGGCACCGGCTGGACCGTCGTCGCTCATCCCGATGGCATGCTCGGCGCCTACCTCGAGACCCTCGACCGGCTCGACCGGCTCGTGACGCAAGCACAGATCACCACGATCCTGCCCGGGCATGGCCCGGTGGTAACCGACCCCGCTGAGCGGATCGCGGCGTACCGAAGCCACCGCGCGCAGCGGTTGGACCAAGTACGGCAGGCGGTGGCCGATGGTGCATCGGACGCCGACGCTGTCGTGGCCCGCGTGTACGTCGACGTCCCCCGCGAGCTGTGGCCAGCCGCGAAAATGTCGGTTCAGGCGCAGCTCGCCTATCTCGGCTCGAGCTCTGATTCGCCGCAACAGACCGCATGAGTGGCAAGACGTGTTCGTTCGGGAACCAGCTGGAGTCGGGAGTCGTCGCATGGGGGGCGGACGGGAGGAGCGCGGCATGACGCACGCGGCGGAACCGGTCACGGGGCAGCTCTCTCGGCGCAACATGCTGACCGCTCTTGGCCTGATTGCTGTCGGCGGATCGTCCGTACTCGCGGCCTGCTCGTCCGCCAGCACGCCAACGCAACCGTCGGGGCCGGCCAGGTCCGCAGGGTCGATCAGGGTGTCGAACGTGGGTCGGGCCGACGTAGCCCTATCCGACGCGCCAGATCTGGCGGCCGTCGTGGCCGGCATGCGCGCCTTCGCCGCACACCTGCATGCGGCCACCGCAAGTGCCTCCGCGAACTTCACGGTGTCGCCGTTGTCGATGGCCGTGGCCTTCGGAATGCTGCGCGCCGGTAGTCGGGGCGAGACGGCCGACCAGCTCGACGCCGTGTTCGGTTTCCCGGCGACGAGCCGGCCGGAGGGGTCACCGCATCAGGCACTCAACGCCCTGACGGCGCAGCTGATGACGCCGCCCCCGCTGCCCGGAAAGCCACCGGCTCCGGCACCGATCGTGGCGATCGCGAACGGGTTGTGGGTGGCGGATGGGTTCGCCCCGCTGGTCCAACGCGCCTTCCTCGATCTGCTCGCCGCGCAGTACGGCGCCCATCCCCAAGGCCTTGACTTCACGACACCTGCGGCGGCTGCAGCAATCAACGCCTGGGTCAAGGACCAGACCCACGGACGGATCGCCCAGCTCTTCGACTCACTCGACCCGAGCACGCTCATGGTCCTGGCGAACGCCGTGTACCTGAAGGCCACCTGGGTCAACCAGTTCACCCGACAGACCACACAGCCCGGCAGTTTCACCACGGCAGCGGGATCGCCGGTGCAGGCTCAGTTGATGAGCCAAGCCGTCGAAGGTGTCCGCTACGCCGGGAACGACCAGTGGCAACGCATCACGCTGCCCTACGTGGGTGACGAGCTGACGATGCACGTGGTGCTGCCGCGGACAGTTGTGTCCGACCTGGCGGCACTGACCACCCTTCTCCCGATCGCCACCGCGTCAAGTTCGGACGACCGGATGAGCGCCGTGGAACTCGACCTGCCGCGCTGGGACACTGCGACGAACCTCGACCTGTTGCCGGCTCTCGCGACACTGGGTGCCACCGACCTGAGCGATCTCTCAGGGATCGCTGACGGGCTCTTCGTCAGCCAGGCGATTCACCGGGCCAACATCACGGTCGACGAGAACGGCTCGGAGGCGGCGGCCGTGACTGGGATTGCGATGGAAGCGAGTGCGGTCCTACTCAAGACCGCGATGCGGGTCGATCGACCGTACGTCTGGGCGGTCGTGCACGAACCGACGCAAGCCCCCGTGTTTGTCGGGCACGTCGTGAACCCGACCGCCTGACCGGCAGGTCAATGCGTTGCCGAAGGATCACCGCGACGCAGCAGAGCCTTCGATCTCAGTCCTGCGAAGTCTGTCGAATGCCGAACGCATTCGCCCGACGGGTAACGTCTCGAGCAGCGCCTCGCTCTCGGCCCAGGCTCGTTGTTCGACCTCGATCCGCGCAGCATCATGCGAGGTCGCAGCAAGCGCGGCGAACGCGCGCCAGCGCAGCCCGGACAGACCACGGTCGACCGCGACGTCGACGGCTTCAGCTGCCTCCGCTCGCGAGCCGACCAGGTCCCTGCTGAGCCGGCTGAGCCGAGCGCGTACCAGCAACAGCGATACCGTCGCCTCGCTGAATCCGGCTCTTCGAGCCGAGATCAGTACGGGGTCCAGCAGACGCAGCGCCTCAGGGACATCACCGGCGAGTCCGGTCAGGAGTGACGTTGCGGCGTAGGCGTCCCACCCGAACAAGAAGGTCCTGTCGGCGGGCACCGTCACCTCTGCGAGTGCCGTGCGACAGGCAGCGAGGGCAGTTGCCGAGGCCAAACCGGACCCTGCGCGGGCCAGCGCGAGGGCAAGGACTGCCCGAGCCCGTAGGGAGTACATCCTGGTGCCGGCGCGGTCCGCCCACTCGATCGACTCCTGGGCTGCGGGCACAGCGGACTCCCAGTCCCCGACGTCCGTGTAGGTGTTCGCGAGGACGAGCTGGGTCGAGGCAACCCACTCAGCGTGCTGACGACGGTGTGCGTCGATGCTCCCCCGGCCAGCGACCTCGATCGCCTCCGCATATCGCCCGCGCGCCCGTGCAAGGGCGCCGAGCTGCCCATAGAACAACGGCTCATTGCCGACGTCGTCGACCTGGCGATTGAGCGCGAGACCGGCGAGGATGCGGGACTCGGCCTCGTCCCAGCGCGCTTGTTCTCCGGCGGCGATGCCGAGCTCGAGCTGGACGGACTGTTCCCGCCACATGTCGCGCGCAGCGCGGTACAGCTCCGTCAGCCGACGGCCGAGCCGTTCGAGCTCGTCGACTTCTCCGAGCTGAAGGGCCACCTGACTGGCCGCGTCCATCGCAGCCGAGAGAAGTGAGTCGGCACCGACACTCTCGGCCAGCTGCATCGCTTGCTGGCAGTGCTCGTACGCCTGCAGATAGCGCAGCCGGTTGGCAGAGTTGATCGCCAGGCGCGCGTGGCTGCGCACCTGTCCGGCTGTGTCCCCGCGCTCCTCGGCCAGCCGTAGGGCCGCACGTTGCGCTTCGACCGCGGTGCGGTAGTCGACAGCTCCTTCAACAGCAAACGCAAGCTCCTCGAGGGCGAGCTGACGCAGATCGTCCCGGCCGATACGTTCGGCAACCCCCACCGCCTCGGAGGCATCGACTTGAGCTCCGTGCGCATCTCCGGTCCGGCTCCGAAGTGCTGCACGCCGCGTGATTAGCTCGACCTGCACCGCCAAGCCCAGGTCCAGGTCGCCGGCAAGACCGACGGCGGCGTCGATATGGACGAGGGCCTCGGGCAGGGCGGAGACGGCCGCTGCCATGTCTGCAGCGCGACGATGTCCGGCATAGGCCTTTGCAGGTTCACCGGCGCGCCCCCAGTGCATCGCGAGCAGGGATGACGCCTCATCCCCATCGCGTCGCCAGATCGCGGCCGCTGCTCGCCGATTCAGCTCGCGCCGGCGCCCGCGCAGCAGCGTCGCCTCGGCGACCTCCCGCGCAAGTGCGTTCGGGAACGCGTAGCAGTCTCCCTCGCGTACCAGGGATCCACTGCGCTCGAGTTCTTCCAGCGTCGACCCCAGCGACTCGGCGTCAGCCCGTTCATCGCCGAGCACTTCGCCCGCCAGGTCCGTGTCGAAGTTGCGGCTGAACACCGAGACTGAAGTGAGAAGTTCGGCTCTCAATGGGCCCAACTGGTCCATCCGAGACTGGAAGAGCCGTTCCAGGGACGCTGGGATCCCGACCTCGCGGGCTGCTTCGCGCGCCTGGTCGGCCGTACTCCCGTCGCGCAGACCGGCATCGACCAGTCCGCGCGCCATCTGGTGGAGGTACAGGGGGCTCCCGCTTGCGGCGGCCAGCACGCTGCGCCCGAGGTCGGCCGGCAACCTGGCCGGGTCGACCAGCTTCTCCAGCAGCGAGCGAGCGTCCTCATGGCGAAGCGGCCCGAGAGTTAGGTGAGTGGACGCAACGTTGTCAGGCAGCACACGGGCCGCGTCGAGGTCTTCCCGCGTTGTCGCGAGGAGCAACAGCGGACCCGTCTGAGCCTCCTCTGCCAGGGCACCGACCGCTTCCAACGTCGACGGGTCAGCCCACTGCAAGTCTTCGACAAGTGCCACCAAAGGACCCGTAGCCATCGCCTCCCTCGCCAGGCGACGCACCGCCTGGAGCACAGCGAGCCGCTGCGCCTGTGGGCTGCCGTCGTCGTCAGTGACAAGCCCATCCGAGGACAACAGGCTGTGAAATGCGGCGAACGGCGTCGCCTGCTCCCACGGTGAACACGCGAAGGACCAGACCCGCGCGCCATCGGCTGCTGCCAACTCGGCGGCTGATCTCACCAGCGCGGTCTTGCCCACGCCGACATCGCCGCTGACCAGCACCGCTTGACCGACTCCGTCAGCCAAGGCGGCGACCGATGAAGACAACGAGGCGAGCTCGGCAGCGCGACCGACGATCAGTTGTGCCGACACACCCCGGAAGTCACCGTGTTCTTCTGCCGGACGTTCTGGACCCGCGAGCGAAAGGACAACGCGCGCGCGAACTGCAGCGGTACGACCCTTGAGCTGCATGGCTACTGGGGCCCCCCAACGGAAATGCGACTCCACCTGCCGGAACGTCTCTGGCCCGACCAACACCGCGCCCACCGGGCACAGTCCCTGCAAGCGAGAAGCGACGTTGAGCGCGTCACCGGTGACGCCATACTCGACCCAGGCGCCCCCGCCCATCGGCCCGGCAACGACCCGACCTGTCTCGATCCCCACCCGAGCCGCGACATCGCGAAATCCCAGTTCGCGCTCGGCACGCGCACCGACCGTGGCCATGGCCTCCTGGAACGCAAGCCCGGCGCGAACCGCCCGTTCCGGGTCGTCCTCACGGGCAGTCGGCGCGCCGAACAGGGCCAGGACTCCGTCCCCTGCAAGGTCGTTGACCACTCCGCCGTAGTCCTCGACCACGGTGATGGCTGCCGTTGTGAACCATGCCAGGAGGTCGCGAACGTCCTCGACGTCGCGCTCCTCCGCCAGCGCGGTCGATCCGCGAAGATCAGCGAAGACAGCCGTGACCAGTCGTCGATCCTCGCGCACCGGTCACCTCCCGGACCCGAGAACCTCGGTTCACTTCCGCCAACCGCCCCGGCGTCTACTGCGGCGAGCGAGGACTGCCCTCCCGACAGGCGCAGGGCTCACTCGAGGGTAGTCACCAAGGCCAGTGGCCGTTGGATGGCTAGCGGGCGCGACGGCTCAGGCACAACTCTCTTGTCTCGACGCGGACGGCGAAACGCCCGGTTAGTAGCTGAAGGTCACCGCGTTGTCGTCGCCGATCCACTGCCACATCGGGACGGTGCCCTGCAACTCTGCGCCGGCGAGGAGATGGCTCGCTTCCAGCTGCTTGGCGTTGAAGCAGATCGGGCATACGTAGTACTGGCCCCCCGCGGCTTCGAATCGCTTGAGCAGGTCGGCGAGCGGTGGACAGCCCTCACACGCGACACCGGTGGCAGTGCCCTCGATGGCGAGTCGGACGGCCTCCTTGGTGAGGAACATCAGGGTTTGACGTCTGGACTCCGCCGCTCCGACGGCGACGAGGAAGGCAACCGTGACCTTCTCGGGGTCCTCCATGCCGGTGGTGAGACTGATGACGGCTTTTCCAGCCATGGTTCGCTCCTGTCGATGACGGGGTTGTCGTAGGGAGCGTCGCGCCCAGTGGCGGCTGTTGCATCCGTGGTCAGTACGGAACTTCTTCTTCCGTCCGCGCCAGGATGGCGCGCGCCTGCTCGGCAAGGACCGCTTGGCCACCCGACTCGGCCAACGCGAGGGCTGCCCGCGCGTGACGCTGCGCCTGCGCCGGGTCCGAGTCGCATCGCGCCAGCAGCAGCAGCGATCCTGCCTCGCACCGGTGGTCGGCCAGCTGCCGGAAGGCGGCCAGGCAGCGCTCGCCGAGTTCGCGGGCCTGCTCCACTTCGTCCCTGGCGAGCAGACACTCGGCGATGATGCTCAGCCCGTGGGCTTCTTCGTGCTCGCTGCCCAACTCACGTGCCAAGTCGACCGCCTCCCAGGCCAGCGGTTCGGCGCGCCTCGGTTCGTGGAGTTCCCGGGCCCACAGGCTGGCCATCAGAAACGCCACATTGGCCACCCGGATCCGGTCGCCTGTCAGCGTGAACAACCGGTGGGCCTCCTCCCGCAGTTGGACCGCCGCTGGCGGATCGGTCACGAAGCTCTGGACGCACAAGGTCTCGGCGGTGCGCCACCGGTCGCCGCTGGCTCGGAACCGACTGAGAGCCCGCGCCAGGGGCGGCAGAGCTCGGGCTCGATCCCCGCCGAGCGCATGGATGCCGCCCTGCAACAGGTCGAGCTCGGCCAGGAGTTGGGGGTCGCCGAGCGCCTCGGCCACTGGCCGGGCCAGCGTGGCCAGCGCCGCCGCCCGGTCGCGGTCCCAGGGCTCGAGCAGCGAGCCGGCTCCGATCAGGGCCGGCAGGCGCAGGGCAGCTGTCGCGTTCGGCGCAGCGGCCAACGCCCGCTCGGCCCAGCCGATTCCGCTGCGCCGGAGGTCGGCGTGCTGCCAGAACAGCTGCAGCGCCGCGACCAGCTCCAGTGCCTGCGTAGGGGCGACCGCCAGGGCATCTTCCAGGACGGCCTCCAGGTCATCGCGGGAGTCGAGCAGCTTGGTCATCCAGATCGCGCTCTCGGGGCCGCGCAGGGCCGCGTCGGCCTGCCGCGCCTGGGCGAGGACGAACTGCCGATGACGAGCGCGGAGCGTCCTCAGCGCCGTGTCGTCCAGTTGCTCCAGCGCGAAATCGCGCAGCGAGTCCAACAGCCGGTAGCGGTAAGCATCGCTGGTTGCCACGGTCGTCACCAATGACCGGTCGACAAGTCGCGGCAGCAGCATCGCCATCGTCTCCGCCGCGAGCGTCGTCATCGGCGGCCACGGCCGTCAAGGCAGTCACGTCAAACGTGCCGGCGAATACCCCGGCGCGGACGAACAGCAGCCGCTCCTGGTCGCTCAGTAGCTCGTAGCTCCAGGAAATCGCGTCGCGCAAGGTGCGGTGTCGAGGAGGCCGGTCGACGCTGTCGGCCGCTAGTACGTCGAAGCGGTGCGGCAGCAACTGCAGTAGTTGGGCAGGCGTGTACGAGCGCAGGCGCGGTGCCACCAACTCGAGGGCGAGGGGCAGGCCATCGAGCCGACGGCACAGCTCGACGACGGCATCTGCCGATGTCTCTGTCAGGTCCAGTTCTGCGCCGGCCCGACGCGCTCGTTCAGCCAGCAGTTGCACCGCGCCGCTGGTCGAGGCAGCCGCCTGCCGTGCCGGCAGGTCCAACGGGCCGACTGTTTGCACCGTCTCGGCGGCCAGCCATAACGGTTCCCGACTGGTGGCGATCACCGCCACTGACGGACTGGCTGTCACCAGTGCGTGTGCCGTCTCAGACGCCGCCGCCAGGAGGTGCTCGCAGCTGTCGAGCAGTACCAGGCACTGCTGCCCACGGAGCCGCTCTTGCAGGCTGTGCAACGCTGAGTGATGCGGCAGCTGGTCACCGCCAAGCAAGCCCAGGACACGGTCCGCGACAGCCCCTGGGTCAGACACTGCGGCCAAGTCCACGAACCAGACCCCGCCCGGGAACTGTTCGGCCACCTGCGCCGCCGCCTCGACCGCAAGTCGAGTCTTCCCGACGCCGCCCGGCCCGGTGAGCGTCACGATGCCACCGGTCCCGAGCCGTTCGATCAGCAGGATCAGGTCGGAGTTCCGACCGAGCAACGCCGTACCGGGACGTGGGAGGTTGCTGCGCACTGACGTCGCAGCCACGTTGGACGCGAGGCGAATCAGCTCTCTTCGGTTCGACACTTCGAGCTTGCGCAACAGGGATGAGACATGGCTCTCCACGGTGCGCTCGGACACGACGAGCCTCGCCGCGATCTCGGCGTTGCTCAGATGGTCAAGCAGCCCGCTCAAGACCTCAGCCTCCCTGCCCGTGACGCCACGGTCGGCAAAGGCGTGGGCTGCGCTGAGGCGCGGGAACGCGTCCGGCATGACCGCATGCTCGCACTGCGAGCAAGGCTGAGGGTAGGGGCGAATCCGCGAACGTGTTGTCGGCGGACGATCAGCGCGCGCGTCGGCTCAGGCGGTCCACGTCGAGAAGCACCACGGCGCGCGGCTCGATCTGTAACCAACCACGCTGCGCGAAATCGGCGAGCGCCTTGTTGACGGTCTCGCGACTCGCGCCGACGAGCTGAGCCAGTTCTTCTTGCGTCAGGTCGTGTGCGACGAGGACGCCGTCCTCCTGCTCGGTGCCGAACTTCTCCGACAGGTCCAGCAGGGCCTTGGCCACCCGGCCGGGGACGTCGCTGAACACGAGGTCTGCCATTGCCTCGTTCGTTCGACGCAGCCGCCGCGCGAGTGCGCCGAGCAGCTCCTCAGCAACCTCGGGACGTCCGGCCAACCAGGCGTGCAGGTCGCGTTGTCCAAACCCGAGCAGAACCCCCTCGGTCAGGGCGGTTGCGGTCGACGTGCGGGCACCCGGGTCGAACACGGACAGCTCGCCGAACATCTCTCCGGGACCGAGGATTGCGAGCAGGTTCTCTCGACCGTCAGTGGCAGTGCGGCCCAGCTTCACCTTGCCGTCCTCGACGACGTAGAGCCGATCGCCCTGGTCGCCTTCGGCGAACACCACATCGCCGCGCCGCATGTTCACGCGGCTCATCGAGGCGTGCAGGGCGGTGGCGCTCTCGTCGTCCAGCGCCGCGAACAAGGGCGCGCTGCGCAGGAAGTCGTCGTCCACGACCCTCAGTCTGCCCGACCCGAGGGCCGACCCCCACCCGAATGCGTGAGCTGCTCAGCGGCCGAGCTCGTCAGGCGGCAGGGGCAGCGCGGTCAGGGCCAGCCGGGGGTTCTCCCGGTAGCGGGCGATCAGTTCACTCGTCGCCCGGTCGAGCCGGTCGTGCAGAGCGGTCCGGAACGCGGAGAGCTGGCCCTCGGCCGCGGTCAGGTCGTCGCGGAGCTGGGCCACCTCCTCGGGATTGTCCGTACTGACGTCGCGGGCCCACAGAGCGTCCAGATCGGGCATCGGGGCGTCGGTGTCCCCGAGGTTCACCTCCACGTAGGCCATCCGCCCCAGTCCCACCCGCGTCTCCGACAACGCCGAGCGCAGCTGGTCGAGCCTCACGTCGTCGGTTCCGACGCCGAGCCCGAACAGGTCGAGCCGGGCCTGGACGAGTCGACGCCAGTAGGAGACGCGTGTCTCCTCAGTCGTCAACGCCTTGCGGTATTCGCGCAACCGAGCCAGGTCCAGGTGTTCGAACTCCGGGCTGCGTTGCGGAATCTCCTTGACGTGACGACGGCTGGTCCGCTCACCCGTGCGCGTGGCCATCGCCGCTTTCCCTCACCCCTCGGGGGTTGGCCCCCGTACTTCCCCACGTCACGTCCGCCTGGTTGACGGACGGTCACGTCCACTGGGGGCATCGGGGGTGGTTTGCAAGGCCTTGAGGAGCGGTCACCCGGACGGGCGCGGTGTCGGCGAGGCCGCTTACGCTTGCCGGGTGAACCCAGTGGCCCGTGCCGAAACCCGCACGGCACTGGTTCGACGGGCCCGACGCATGAATCGCGAGCTTGCGGCGCTCTATCCGGACGCTCATTGCGAGCTGGACTTCAGCAATCCACTCCAGTTGTTGGTCGCCACCATCCTTTCGGCGCAATGCACCGACAAACGGGTGAACCTGGTCACCCCTGAGGTGTTCCGGCGCTATCCGACCGCGAGCGACTATGCCGCGGCCGATCGCGCGGACCTCGAAGACCTGATCCGCCCCACCGGCTTCTTTCGGGCCAAGACGAACTCCCTGATCGGCCTTGGCCAGGCACTGTGCGACCGATACCGCGGTGAGGTCCCGCGGCGGCTGAAGGACCTGGTGACGTTGCCCGGCGTCGGTCGCAAGACCGCCAACGTCGTGCTGGGGAACGCCTTTGACAAGCCCGGGATCACCGTCGACACCCATTTCGGCCGCCTGGCCCGGCGCTTCGGCTGGACCGAGCAGTTCGACCCCGAGAAGGTCGAGGCCGAGGTCGCGTCCTTGTTTCCGCGCTCGGAATGGACAGCGCTGTCCCATCGCATGATCTGGCACGGACGTCGTCGCTGCCATGCCCGCACCCCGGCCTGCGGGGCGTGCCCGCTGGCACACCTGTGCCCGAGCTACGGCGAAGGCCCCACCGATCCGGCCAAGGCGGCGAAGCTGGTCAAGGACATCCCGTGAGCGGCACCGGCGACCAGTCGGCCGTGCCGGCTTGGCTGCAACCGCTGGTCGCGGTGGCTGGGCAGATCGAGCCGGCTGACCTCACCCGGTTCACGCCTCCGCCAGGAGCCCGGCGGCGTTCTGCTGTCCTGGTGCTGTTCGGTGACGGAGACGCCGGTCCCGACGTCCTGCTGATCGAGCGGGCCCACGACATGCGCAGCCACGCCGGGCAACCCGCCTTTCCCGGGGGAGTGGTCGACGACACCGACGTCGACGCAGTGGCGGCGGCCCTCCGAGAGGCGCGCGAGGAGACCGGGCTGCTGAGCGCGGGGGTCGACGTCCTGCACGTCCTGCCCGATCTGTACCTGCCCCCCAGCGACTTCATCGTGACGCCCGTGCTGGCCTACTGGCGGGATCCGTCGCCGGTGGCGCCAGGCGATCCTGCCGAGGTGGCCTCGGTCCATCGGGTACCCCTGGCAGAACTGGCCGACCCGGCCCACCGGGTCCGCGTCGAGCACCCAAGTGGGTACGTGGGGCCGGGATTCGAGGTCTCCGGCCTCCTGGTGTGGGGATTCACCGGAGGCCTGCTCGAGCGACTGCTGATCCTCGGCGGCCTGGCGCAGCCCTACGAGGCGACGCGGCTGGTCCCCCTGCCCTGAGGCGACTCCGGCCGCCACCTGCACGGTTTCGGCCGTCGGCGGATGTCTACTAGTTGGTGGCGACCCGCGGGCCGCCTGTCCGGTTGTGCCTAGACGAGGGGAGCTCGATGAACGCGATCGACCTTGCCCTCGTGCTCGCGATCGTCGTGTTCGCGATCGTGGGGTGGAAGCGCGGGTTCCTCTACGGGCTGTTCTCGCTGCTCGGCTTCCTGATCGGTGCGTCGATCGGTCTGTCGCTCGCCCCTCGACTGCTGAACTCGTGGGCACCGGGGTGGAGCCGGGCGGTCGTCGCCCTGGTGGTGGTGTTCCTGGCTGCTGTCCTGGGCCAGCTCGTCCTCGGTTACGGCGGCAAATGGCTCAGTGACCGTGTGACGTGGCGGCCGGCCGAGGTCGTCGACTCCGTCGCCGGCTCGCTGCTCAGTGTCATCGTGATGCTGCTCGTCGCTTGGCTGGTGGCAGCGCTGGCCGTAGGGGTCGGTGCCGATCCGCTGACCCGGCAGGTCCGGACGTCGTCGGTGCTCGACATCGTCGACCAGGTGATGCCGGCGCAGGCGCAACAGGCCGTGGGCCAGATCGACCACTTGCTGCAGTCGTCGGGCTTCCCGCAGGTCTTCGCCGGGCTCGGGGCGGCGCCGATTCCACCGGTCGGCGAGCCCGACCCCGCAGTTCTGCGTCGGCCAGGCGTCAAGACGGCAGCGGCAGCCACGGTCAAGGTCGTCGGCACCGCGGTCGCCTGTTCCCGCAGCATCGAAGGCTCTGGCTTCGCGTTCGCGCCGGAGCGCGTGATGACGAACGCCCACGTGGTTGCTGGTGTCACTCATCCGACGGTGACGTTGGGGAACACCACGATGCGGGCGACGGTCGTGTACTACGACCCGAAGCTCGACCTCGCCGTCCTCGACGTACCGGGCCTGAAGGCCAAGCCGCTGGTGTTCGAGCCGAACGTGACGCACGGTGATCCGGTGGTCGTGATCGGCTATCCCGAGAACGGACCGTTGAATGCCCAGCCGGCGCGGGTCCGCGCGGTGCAGTCGGCGCGCGGCTCCGACATCTACGATCAGCAACCGGTGTTGCGCGAGGTGCTGTCGCTTCGCGCGCAGGTGCACCCCGGGAACTCCGGCGGTCCGGTGGTCGACGAGGCGGGTCGTGTCGTCGGCGTTGTCTTCGCCGACTCCCTCGACAGTGCCGACACCGCATATGCAGTGAGTGCGACGCAGGCGATGGACGCGGTCGCCTCGGGCGTGGGGGCGACCAGTGCCGTGCGCACCGGCGGTTGTACCTGACCAGTCACGGAACACTTGGTTTCAGCGGTCGGGTTCGGGATCCTCGAGCCACTCCAGCACGGTCGTGTCGAAGCGCTCCGGGTCCTCCTCGTGCGGGAAGTGGCCGACGCCTTCGAGGAGTCGCCAGCGGTATGGCGCTGTCACGAACTGCCCGGACCCCTGAGCCGACGTCGGCAGCACGACGGGATCGACCGCGCCGTGGATCTGCAGAACAGGCACATCGATCGCCTTGTTCATGCTCGACGCATAGCGAAGTCCGTCCGGTCGGGGCAGTGAACGCACCACCCATCGGTAGTACTCCAACGCGCAGAACGGGGTGTTACCGATCTGGAACGCACTTCGGTAGGTGTCGGCCGTCTCGTCATCTGGCCATCCCGGCGCCGCCCAGGCCCGCAGCAGACGCGCGACCTCGGCGGCATCATCGGCGCGCAGCTTGCGTTCGGGGGACCACGGGGTCTGGTATCCGAACGCGAAGCCGCTAGCCCGCAGCTGCGCCAGACTGCGCATCACCGACGCCCGCAGACGCCGCGGATGCGGCGTCGAGACGGGCACGAGCCGGCGAACCACCTTGGGATGTGCCACGGCGCACGTCCACCCGACCAGCCCACCCCAGTCGTGGCCGATGATCACAGCGTCGGACTCGCCGAGGGCACGCACCAACGCTGCGGTGTCATCGGCCAGGCTCGGCAGGTCGTAACCGCGAGGTGGGTGGTCGCTGCCGCCGTACCCCCGCAGGTCTGCAGCGACGACGCGATAGCCGGCGGGCGCGAAGCTGCGCAGCTGGTGGCGCCAGGCCCACCAGAACTCCGGGAACCCGTGCAGCAGCAGCACGAGGGGGCCGCTACCCGCCTCGGCGATGTGGTAGCGGGTGCCGTTGGCCGAGACCGTGCGATGCGACCACGGCCCGGGAAGGGTGACGACTGAGTCAGTGATCGGCACTGGGGGTGCTGGACTCCGGGGTGACCGCTGGCGCGGGCGGGGGCGCAGCGGCTGACGCAGCCGGTCCCGCGGATGCAGTCGTTGGACTTGCTGTGGTCGGCACCGTTGGCGCCGTCGGGCTCGTGCCGGGCTTGAGCCGCGACACGATCTCCTTGGTCTGGTTCTGCGCCTCGATGGCTTGCTCGGGACCGCGCACCTTCTTCAGCTGCACGCGGGCGACCAGGAAGACGATGGCCGCAAGGATCAGGTAGAACACGGCGACGATCAGGAAGCTGGCCCAGAGCGGGAGGCTGGTGGTCTCGTACAGCGCGTAGACGACGGTGAAAGTGAGCAGGAGCCAGGTCATCATCAGCAGTCCGACGCCGAAGGCGATCAGTCCGGCTCCGGCCGCGCCGCGCTTGGCGGACTCGGCGATCTCCGCCTTGGCCAGCTCGATCTCGTTGCGTACCAGTGAGCTGACGTCCTGCGCCATGCCGGCGACCAACTCACCGATCGTGGCCTTGGGCTGGCCGTTCACCATCAATTCCTCCTGGGCCTGCTCGGTCGGCCCCCAGCATGGCGGATCGGTCAACCTCCAGGCGAGCCCGGGCTGGCCCGCCAGCCCCGCAGCCGCAAGATCACCACGGCGACGGCTGCGGACAGCACCGAACCGACCAGGACGGCCTCCTTGACCGCATCCAGCCGCGCCGGCTGGTCGGGGAAGGCGAGTTCGGCGATCAACAGCGACACGGTGAAGCCGATGCCGGACAAGAACGCCAGTCCGGCCATGTCTGCCCAGGCGAGGTCCTCGTTGAGCTCGGCTCGAGTGAAGCGGGCGGTCAGCCACGAGCCGCCGAAGACGCCGACGAACTTCCCCACGAACAGTCCGACGATGACGCCGACTGCCGCGGGGTCGTGACGCATCGCCTGCAGCGCTGTGATGCTCAACGGCGCGCCGGCGGCGAAGAACGCGAAGACGGGCACCGCGATCCCGGCCGAGACCGGGCGCAACTGGTGCTCGACATGTTCAGCAGGTGATCGTGGCTCATCCGCGTCTGGGCGTACCCGCATCAACAGCCCGAGCACCACACCCGCCACGGTCGCGTGAATGCCACTGGCGTGTACGAGAGTCCAGGCGATGAACGCCAACGGCGCATAGATCCACCATGCGCTCACCCGACGGTGCTGCAACCACCACCACAACACGAAGACCCCGAGCGCCAGCACCAACGGCCAAGCGTCGAAGACGTGGGTGTAGAAGACCGCGATCACCGTGATCGCGCCGAGGTCGTCGACCACGGCAAGGGTCAGCAAGAACACGCGCAAGGCCGTGGGCAGGTGCGAGCCGGCCACTGCGAGCACGGCGAGGGCGAACGCGATGTCGGTGGCCATCGGAACGCCCCACCCGTGAGCCGCGGCGGGGTCGGCATGCGTCACGACCAGGAAGAGCGCGGCCGGCACGGCCATGCCCGCCACCGCCGCGACTACCGGAAGAACGGCCTGGACAGGCTTGCTGAGGCTGCCGACCACGAGTTCCCGCTTGAGCTCGAGCCCGGCGACGAAGAAGAAGATGGCCAGAAGGCCGTCGGCAGCCCAGTCGCTGAGACTCAGATGCAGGTGCAGTGCTGCTGGACCTACGTGGAACTCCTTCAGTCGCTCGTAGGTGGTCTGCCAGCGCGAGTTGGCCATGACCAGTCCGAGTACTGCGGCGCCAAGGAGCAGGCCGCCACCCACGGTCTCCTGCCGCAGTGTGTCGGCGAGGAACCCGAACTCCGCCCGCGGAATGCGGGCGAAGATCGGCCGACGAGTGTCTGGGCTCACCGGGCGAGCCTAGGGTTCGCCCGGTGCTCCCTTCAGTCGTTCGGGAACCGGATCGGGTCGCTCTCGTATGGCGCGTCCGAGTTCGCAGGCACCCGCATCTGGGTCGGCACGAGCATCTTGTCGACGTCGAGCAGGTTCGCCTCTTCCTGCGCCACCACGCAGGCCTGGCGGGCAGCGCCAGCGGGCGGACAGTTAGTGCCGGCCGTAGAACGCCGTAGTGGCCTGGCGCAGGTAGCTGCGAGCGCTGTGGATCGCGGCGCGCGTCGATGCGTCGTCGGTGCCTGGGCGTTGAAGCAGCAGTACGGCTGCGCGAACGTGTCGTCGTCCGGCTCCCAGCAGGCGCCGCCTCAGGCGTCACTCAGAAGACGTGCTCATCTGCCCGTCGATCAGGTTCATGACCGTGGGATCTGCCAGCGTCGTGACGTCGCCCAGATCGCGGTGCTCGGCGACGTCGCGGAGGAGGCGCCGCATGATCTTGCCCGAGCGGGTCTTGGGCAGCTCGGCCACGACGAAGATCTGGCGCGGTTTGGCAATCGGCCCGATCTCGTGGGCCACGTGGTTGCGCAGGTCCTGGACGAGTTGTTCGCCGTGCGCCTCGTCGTCGGCCACATGGCCGCGAACGATCACGAAGGCCACGATCCCTTGTCCCGTCGTCGGGTCGGACGCGCCGACGACGGCAGCCTCGGCCACCGATGGGTGCGACACCAACGCGGACTCGACCTCGGTCGTCGAGATGCGGTGGCCGGAGACGTTCATCACGTCGTCCACGCGACCGAGCAGCCACAGGTCGCCGTCCTCGTCCTTCTTCGCCCCGTCGCCAGCGAAGTAGAAGCCTACGAACCGTGACCAGTAGGTCTCGGCGTACCGCTGCGGATCGCCCCAGATTCCACGCAGCATCGCCGGCCACGGGTCGGTCAGCACGAGGTACCCGCCTCCGCCATCCGGAACGGTGCGTGCCTGGTCGTCGATCACGTCGGCGCCGATCCCGGGCAGCGGGCGCATCGCTGATCCGGGCTTGCTCGCCGTGACGCCTGGCAACGGACTGATCATGATGGCGCCGGTCTCGGTCTGCCACCAGGTGTCGACCACGGGGGTGCGGCCGCCGCCGATGTTCTCGCGGTACCACATCCAGGCCTCGGGGTTGATCGGCTCGCCGACGGATCCGAGCACACGGAGCGACGTCAGATCGAACTCGGCGGGGATCTTGTCGCCCCACTTCATGAACGTGCGAATTGCGGTCGGGGCGGTGTACAGGATCGAGACCCGGTGCTTCTCGATCAGCTCCCACCAGCGTCCCTGATGCGGAGTGTCCGGCGTCCCTTCGTACATCACCTGGGTAGCGCCGTTGGCGAGCGGTCCGTAGACGATGTAGGAGTGGCCCGTGACCCATCCGACGTCAGCGGTGCACCAGAACACGTCCGTCTCTGGCTTGAGGTCGAACACGTTGAAGTGGGTGTAGGCGACCTGTGTCAGGTAGCCACCAGAGGTGTGGAGGATCCCCTTCGGCTTACCGGTCGTCCCAGACGTGTAGAGAATGAACAGCGGGTGCTCGCTGTCGAACGCCTCAGCGACATGTGTGTCCGGTTGCCGATCCACCACGTCGTGCCACCACACGTCGCGGTCCTCGGTCCACTCCACAGCCTCGCCGGTCCGTCGTACCACGAGCACGTTGGTGACAGCTGGCGTCTGTGACACTGCTTCGTCGACGGCCGGCTTGAGCGCAGACGGCTTGCCACGTCGGTACCCGCCGTCGGAGGTGATCACGACTTTGGCCTGTGCGTCGTCGATGCGCGACCGCAGTGCTTCTGCCGAGAATCCACCGAACACGACGGAGTGGGGTGCCCCAATGCGTGCGCAAGCGAGCATGGCGATCATGGCTTCGGGGATCATGGGCAGGTAGATGGCGACCCGATCGCCGGCCGTCACCCCCAGCTCAGTGAGCGCATTGGCTGCGCGACTGACTTCGCGCAGCAGGTCGGAGTACGTGATGTCACGCGTGTCACCGGGCTCGCCCTCGAAGTGCAGTGCCACGCGCTCGCCGTTACCGGCGGCCACGTGCCGATCGACGCAGTTGACGGCGACGTTGAGCCGTCCGCCAACGAACCACTTGGCAAACGGCGCGTCGGACCAGTCGAGCACCTCGTCCCACGGCTGGTCCCACAGCAGGCGCGCGGCCTGTTCGGCCCAGAAGCCAAGACGGTCGGCTGAGGACTGCTCGTACATCAGCGAGGTCGCATTGGCCTGAGCCGCGAACTCCGCGGATGGTGGGAACCGACGTTCCTCGTGCAGGAGGTTGGACAGGGTCTCGTCGGTCACGGCGCTCTCCCGGCGGTGGGAACTGGGGTCTGCTGGCAACGTATCGGGCGGCCGCGCGCAGCGGAATGTCGCCTGCCGCAGCGTGGCTTCGAAGGCGGCTGCCAAAGTGGCCGCGTGAGTCAGGACCCGTTCGCCCACCTGTTGACCCTGCCCGGCGTCTTCGACGCCGTTGAGGGGGCTCGGGCGGGCATCGACGGCCTCCTCCGCGACCCGGCGCTGCGTCGTCGTCCGCCCGAGGTGACCGTCGAGGCACTGCGACGAGGGGCGTGGGCGTCAGCGGTGCTCGAGGGTGTGCAGGTCGACGTCGGGCAGTTCCACCTGCCCTTCCCGGCTACGTGGGGCCTTGCGGATCGGCAGGTCTGCGAAGGTTCCCTGCGCCTCAGCGCGGAGATCGGCGGCTTGGTATCGGTGTGGCGGCGGGCCCCCCTTCAGGCCTTGGCGAGGCTGCACAGCGTGGTGGCGTCAGGGGTGGTCGGGTCGGACCAGCTCGGCCGGCCTCGTGCGGCGTCGGACGTCTCGACCCGACTAGCGGGGCTCGCGTCGGCCGTCACGGCGCCGACTGATGCGCCGGCCGTCCTCGTGGCCGCCGTGGTGCATGGGGAGCTGCTGGCGGTGAGCCCGTTCGGCTGGGGGAACGGACTGGTGGCGCGTGCGGCGCAGCGCCTGGTGCTGATCGATCGTGGGGTCGACCCGGCAGCGGTGAGCATCCCCGAGGAGGGGGTGCTCACCGCCGGGTCGGACGCCTACGCGTCGGCTCTGTCCGCCTATCAGGACGGCACACCGGCCGGCTCCGCACGGTGGTTGTGCTTCGTCGCAGAGACCGTGGCCCGTGGGGCGCTCGCCGGCCGCGCCGCCCTGGCCGATCCCGGTTGACGTGGGGGTAGCCGTTGATCCGAGTCGAATGTTGATCTAGGAGAAGTTGTCGTGTCAACAAGATCAACATGCAGATCAAGTCCAAGATCAACAGGTTTCGGGTGAGGTCAGGCGGTGTGGCGGCTGCGGCGGCGGCTGGCATACCAGACCAGCCCGGCGGCGGCTGCCGCGCCCGCCACACCGGCTACCGCGAGACGTTGTTTCGGCGGCAGGTCGGCCACGCGCTGGGGGATGCGTCGACGCATCGCGACCGGAGTATCGAACTCCAGCACCGGCCACCCGCGCTCGGTCGCCTCCCGGCGCAGCTCCTTGTCAGGATTCACCGCGAAGGGATGCGCTACAGCTTCCAGCATGGGCAGGTCCGTGTGGGAGTCGCTGTAGGCGAAGCAGGTGTCGAGGTCGTACCCGTTCACGGCAGCCAGCTCGCTCATCGCCTCAGCCTTGTGCGGCCCGTACGCATAGAACTCGATCTCACCGGTGTACTGGCCGTCGGCCACCACCATCCGGGTCGCGATCACTGCATCCGCGCCGAGCATCGCACCGACGGGACCGACGACCTCCGCCCCCGAGCTCGACACGATCACCACGTCATGCCCTGCGTCATGGTGCTCTTCGATGAGGTTGATGGCCTCGTCGTAGACGATCGGGTCGATCAATTCGTGCAGCGTCTCGGCGACGACTGAGCGGACCTGTTCGACCGGCCATCCGGCGCAGAGCTCCTGCAGGTACGCCCGCATCCGTTCCATCTGGTCGTGGTCCGCGCCGCCCGCGAGGTACACGAACTGCGCGTACGCGCTGCGCATGACCGCGCGGCGGTTGATCAGGCCGCTCTTGTAGAACGGGCGGCTGAACGCCAGCGAGCTCGACTTGGCGATGATCGTCTTGTCGAGATCGAAGAACGCGGCAACGCGTGGTTCCACCTCGTCAGGGTAGGTCGTCAACCCTCCGCCTGCGGGGCGCCGTGCCGAGGTGCACCCATCGTTGGGGCGAGGTTCAACCTGTGCTGTCCCCGTCGACACCTGCTCGCCACCAGCGTCCCCAACGTCGACGAGTAGCGGCCTGTCCACATGACCACGCACGGGCATCGACTGCTGCCTGTGTGCGTGGTCGGGTCCGTCGACGCGTCGGCACCACGTCGTGGGAGGAACCGTGTCGCTCTTCGCTGTGTCCAACCCGATCGATCGTTCCCGTCTGCGCGCTGTGCCAGCAGCCGCCACCCCATGGACACGCGAAGGGACCATCACGGGAGGCGCGGTGCTGGCGAGCTCCGACGCTGAGCTGACCGTTGCTGTGCGCCGCCTCGCCGACACCGCGGGCGCCGAGGTGGTCGACGTCGACGTCGATGCGCTGGTCGGTCAGTGGTCCCAGCCGCGCTTGGTCCTCGTGAGTGCGGACGTCGGCTCCCTGCTCGTCTCGCGTCGCGTGACGCGTCGCCCCGGTGTCGTAGTGGTGTGCAGCGACGGTGACGACGCAGCCCCGTGGCGGGTGGCCGTCGAGCTCGGCGCCGACCACGTGGCGCAGCTCCCCCAGGCCGAGCCGTGGCTCGCCGACCGGTTGTCCGAAGGCGATGTGGCGGTGCGAGCGCCGGTCGTGGCCGTGGTCGGTGGCTGCGGCGGTGCCGGCGCCAGCACACTTGCCGCGGCACTCGCGATCGCTGCGGCGCGCGCCGGGCAGCAGCCGTTGCTCATCGACCTCGATCCGATCGGCGCCGGTCTCGACGTGTTGCTCGGAGGCGACGATGTGCTCGGGGCGCATTGGGAGGATCTGGGGGACGCCCGCGGCCGGGTCGACGGTGCCGCGCTGCGCAGTGTCCTGCCGAGTCCCGCGTCGGTTCCGGTCATCACGTGGCGGCGCGACCAGCCGACCACCAACAGCCCCTCGGCTCCGGTGTTCGCCGCCGTGCTCGAGGCAGGTCAGCGGGCCAGTGACCTGGTGGTCATCGACCTGCCGCGGCGACTGCCGCTGGACGCCGAGGTGCTGAGTCGGTTGCAGCACTTGATCGTGGTGACACCGGCCCGGGTCCGCGCGGCTGTCGCCGCCGGACGCCTGGTGCGCAGCATCGGTGTGCCGACTGATCAGGTGTGCCTTGTTGTCAGAGGACCGGCGCCGGCCGGCCTGGACGGGGGCGACGTCGGTGCAGCGGCCGGAGTGGACCAATGGCTGTGGCTCGACCCTGAGCCTCGCCGCGACGAGCAGGAAGAACATGGTGTGCCGCCCGCCACGGGAGGTCGAGGGCCACTGGCGCAGTGCTGTCGAGCCCTGCTCGACTCGTTCGTCACCGATGAGGCGCTGCTGTGATGACGGTGACGTTGGCGTCCGACGTCGTGCAGGAGGTCAGAGATCGACTCCTGGCCACGGGTGCGCCGCCGACCATTGCGTCGGTGCGCGAGGCTCTCGCGTCGTCGGGGCGAGTACTGGGTGATGATTCGGTGCTGGCGCTCGTCGAGACCGTGCGCAGCGACCTCGTGGGTCTCGGACCACTCACCAGGTTGGCCACCGACCCGGGCGTCACGGACATCCTGGTCAATGGAGCTGACGAGGTCTGGGTCGACCGTGGCCTGGGGCTGGAGCGCGTCGATGTTGCGTTCTCCGACGCTCTCAGCGTGGGGCGTCTGGCTCAACGTCTTGCCGCGGCCGCCGGTCGCCGGCTCGACCAGGCCGTTCCCTTCGTCGACGCCCGGCTCCCCGACGGCGTCCGCCTCCACGCCGTGCTGCCCCCGGTGTCGGAGCAGCCCCTGCTGTCGTTGCGGATGCCCGCACGCCGTGGGTTCGGTCTCGACGACCTGGTGGCGGCCGGGTCGGTCACCGAGCAGGGGGCCGACTGGTTGCGCGCCATCATCACGGCCCGAAAGTCGTTCCTCGTCACGGGTGGGACCGGTTGCGGAAAGACGACGGTGCTCGGTGCGCTCCTGGCACTCGTACCGGAGTCGCAGCGCATCGTGGTCGTCGAGGACACGGCAGAGCTCGCACCGATGCATCCCCACGTGCTCCGACTGCAGGCGAGGAACGCGAACGTCGAGGGTGCCGGAGTCGTCACCGTTCGCGACCTGGTCAAGCAGGCGTTACGGATGCGTCCAGATCGCCTCGTCGTCGGCGAGGTCAGAGGCGCCGAGGTGGTTGACCTCCTGGCCGCCCTCAACACCGGTCACGAAGGAGGGTGCGGCACCGTCCACGCGAATGCGCCGGAGTCACTTCCGGCACGACTCGAGGCGCTGGCAACCGCTGCCGGCATGCCTCGAGAGGCGGTGCACAGCCAGGTATGCGCCGGCGTCGAGTTCGTCGTGCACGTCGTGCGTCGTGCGGGACGACGTCGGATCAGCGAGGTGGGCGTCGTCCAACGTGGCACAGACGCATCGGCTCAGGTTGCTCCGGCGTTGTACTTCGACTCCGAGGGCGTCACGGCAGGACCCGGCTGTAGAGCACTCCAGAGCGCGCTCACCACTGCGGCGTGACCGACGTGGCCGCGCATCTGTGGGTCGCTGCAGTCGCGGCATCACTTGCCTCCCTCGCCGGACGTCGGTTCGGCGCCGCGGCCCGACTGGCCGCGCTCCGCGACGGACCGCAGACGAACGCCGCGCGCAGGCGTGCGGATGCAATACGCGATCGACTCCGAGCTCTGCGCACCGATACGCCACGCGCTCGAGCGATCGCCGGACGTCGCCGGTGTTTGGTGTTCGTCGACACACTCGCGGCAGAGCTGTCAGTCGGACAGCCGCCGGTGCTGGCCCTGCGGCGAGCCGGGGCCGAGGCGGGCGATCAGCCACTTCTCCAGGCTGGCCGCGCCGCCGTCCTGGGCGCTGACGTGGCCGCGATGCTGAGGTCGCTGGCGCGACGGCCCGGGTGGGACGCCCTCGGCGGTGTCGCGGCCTGCTGGAGCATCAGCCTGACGTCAGGCGCGGGATTGGCCACGGGGCTGCAGCGCGTTGCCGGTGTGATCCGGGCCGAGGACGACGTCGCGCGTGAGGTGGCCGCCGCGCTGTCCGCTCCACGTGCCACTGCCCGGATGCTGGCCGGGCTGCCCCTCGTAGGTCTCGGAATGGGGGCTCTGCTCGGTGCCCGCCCTTGGCATGTTCTCCTTGCGACCCCCTACGGCCTGGCATGTCTGCTCTTGGGACTGTTGCTGGATGGCGCCGGACTGCTCTGGGTGCGACGTCTGGCCCGAACTGCTGAGCCGATGGTGAGGTGATGGTCGGCTCCGTGGTGCTGGGAGCGTTGGCCACGGCACTGGCGTTCTCGTCGGGTGCGGGACTCAGGGCGAGCGCCCGCGGACGACTTCGGCGTCTCCTTGCGACGTCGGGTGTTGCAGCGGGCACCGACGATGCTCGACCGAGCTGGCGGGTGTCGAAGGAGTGGACCTGGCCAGTGGCACTTCTGGCCGGTCTGGCCGTTGTCTTGCTCGTCGCGTTTCCCGTCGGCCTCTTGGCCGGGATCCTGACGACGTGGTTCGGCGGCCGTTGGCTGTCCCGACTGCCGTCAGGCGCTCAGGTGCGGCAGGCAGAGCGAAGGGCACTGGACCTACCGCTGGCGGCGGACCTGCTGGCAGCTGCGCTGCTCGCCGGAGCCACCACCGAGGGCGGCCTGGCAGCGGTCGGTCAGGCGGTCGGGCCCGGGGTGGGACCCGACCTGACGAAAGCGGCGCGGGCCCTCGCGACCGGGGCGTCGTTGGACGAGGCGTGGGCCGGTACCCCGCTCGACCTGGAACCGGTAGCGGCTGTCTTTCGCCGCAGCACGGCAACCGGTGCACCAGCCGCTCCCGCACTGATCGCCCTGGCATCGGACCTACGAGCTGCGCAGCGTGCGGCATGGCGCGAACGTGCCGGCCGAGTCGGCGTCCGCAGCGCGCTACCTCTCGGTGCGTGCTTCCTCCCCGCTTTCGTGCTGATCGGGATCGTGCCGGTCGTCGTCGGATTGCTGCACGGCGTGTTCGGCTGATGTCCACACCTCATCGCCGCAAGCGACCGATCCCCAACGGCTTCTTCGCGGGACGCGTCGCACGGTCGGGTTCGCCAGGGTTCGGTCACCTCGACTCCGGGGATCGCGCCGGCCGTTGCCGGCACCACCATGGGAGCGATACATGCGACGGATGAGGGCGCGGGTGGCCGCAGTGCTGCGCGCAGACGACGGCATGACCACGGCGGAGTACGCGGTCGGCACCGTGGCCGCCTGCAGCTTCGGCGGGATTCTGTACACGATTCTGACGAGTGACACGGTGATCAATCTGCTGAAGCAGGTCATCGTCCATGCGTTGTCGGCCATCTTCTGACGACGCCGAGGGCGGTCGGTTCACGCCGGCCGCCCTCACGGGCGAGACGGGGATGGTCACCGCCGAGCTCGCGATCGCGCTGCTCAGCCTCGTGTTGCTGGTCACTGGGGCGCTGGCCGGGGTCGGGGAGCTGGCCATCCGGCTCCGAGCGTTGGACGCCGCACAGGTGGGCGCCCGGCTGGCCGCGCGGGGCGAGACGGCGGACGTGGTCACCAGCGCGATTCGCGCCCGTGCCCCGCGCGGATCAGAGGTGTCCACTCAGCGCTCCGACACCACGGTGACCGTTCGCGTGAACGCCCCCGGCATCTCACTCGGGATGCTTCACCTGCCGGACCTTCGGGTCTCGGTCACCGGCCCGGCCGAACAGTGACCGGGCTGCGCGAGTCCGGCTCGGCGTCTGTGCTCACCATGGCCGTCGGCTCGGCGGTGCTGGCCGGCGCGGGCGGGCTCATGATGCTGGTGGTCGTCCTGACCGCACAGCACCGCGCTGCGTCGGCCGCCGATCTGGCGGCGCTGGCGGCGGCGTCGCAGCTCTGGAGGTCCCCCGGCACAGCGTGTGCGGCCGCGAGCGAGGTGGCTGCGGCCAACCACGCACGGTTGCTGTCCTGCGAAGTCGATGCCGACTCCGTGGCGGTCTCCGTGGGGCTGGTTCCTGATCACTCCTGGTTCGACGCGTTGGTGTCGCGCGTCGCCGCGCATGCTCGCGCCGGCTACTCCTGAATCGTTCGGCGGAGGTTGAGTTCCAGCCCGGACACCGCGGCCGTCAGTGCGCGGATCGCACCGGCCTTGTCGAGCGGGTCGTTCCCGTTCCCGCACTTCGGGGACTGGATGCAGGAGGGACAGCCGGCCGGGCACGCGCAGTCGGTGATCGCGTCGCGCGTGGCCCGCAGCCAGGCGGCAGCTCCGGCGTGTCCCCGCTCGGCGAAGCCGGCGCCGCCGGGGTGCCCGTCGTAGACGAACACCGTGGCCAGTCCGGTGTCGACATGGTGCGGAGTCGAAACCCCGCCGATGTCCCAGCGGTCGCACGTCGCGAAGAGCGGGAGCAAGCCGATGGAGGCATGCTCAGCTGCGTGGAGCGCACCGGGAACATCCGGTGCTACCAGCTGAGCACCGGTGAGGGCCGCGTCGTCCAGCGTCCACCACACCGCCTTCGTCCGCAGTGTGCGTACGGGTAGGTCCAGCGGCTCCTCGCCGAGCACCTCTGCCGTGACGAATCGACGACGAAGGAACGACACAACCTGGTGGGTCACCTCAACGGTGCCGAAGTGCAGACCGACCCCTCGGGACTGCGTCGACTCCAGCGTCTCGACGACATCCAACGACGTCACTTCGCGGGCCGTGGTCGTGTACTCGGGATCGGCGGCATGAACCAGGGCGACGGCGTCGTCCAGGTCGAGGTCATCGACGAGGTACCCCTCGCCCTGGTGCACGTAGACCGCACCCGCATGCACGGTGGAGTCCGCCGACCCCGGATCGACCGTTCCCAGCAGGCGTCCGGTTCCGGACTCGACCACCCGCACCGGGCGCCCGCCGATCCCGCGCAGGTCGGCCAGGTCGGTCGCGCGCTCGCGTCGCGTCCAGTACCAGCCAGAGCTGCGGCGCCGTAGGTAGCCACGCTGCTCGAGCTCATCAACCAGGGTCGTGGCCGTGGGCCCGAATCTGGGCAGGTCCTCGGGGGTCAGCGGAAGCTCCGCCGCCGCTGCGCACAGGTGTGGAGCGAGCACGTACGGGTTGTCCGGGTCGAGCACGGTCGCTTCTGCGGGAACGCCGAAGACCGCCTCGGGGTGGTGGACGAGGTAGGTGTCCAGCGGGTCGTCGCGAGCGACGAGCACGGCCAGCGCTCCCGAACCGTCGCGCCCGGCCCGCCCGGCCTGCTGCCACAACGACGCCCTGGTGCCGGGCCAGCCCGCCAGCACGACCGCATCGAGGCCCCTGATGTCCACGCCTAGCTCCAGCGCCGTCGTCGACGCGAGCCCGCGCAGGCGACCATCCTTGAGCCGGCGCTCCAGAAGTCGGCGTTCCTCGGGCAGGAAGCCGGCGCGATAAGCGGCGACCTGTGACGGCAGGGCGGGGTCGACGTCGGCGAGGGCACCGCGCGCCAGCAAGGCCACCGTCTCGGCGCCGCGGCGCGACCGGACGAAGACCAGCGCACGTCGTCCGTGCGAGACGAGATCGCTGAGCAGGTCGGCGCTCTCGGCGGTTGCGGTCCGGCGCACCGGTGCCCCGTGCTCGCCTGCGAAAGCGGCACTCAGGGGCGGCTCCCACAGGGCGAACGTGACCGGTCCCTGCGGCGAGGTGTCGTCGTCGACGGCCACAACGCGTCGCCCGATCAGGCGCCCCGCGGTCACGTCGGGTTGAGCCACGGTCGCGGACGCCAAGATGAAGGTGGGGTTCGCGTCGTAGCGCTGCGCTACGCGTTGCAAACGCCGCAGCACGGCGGACACGTGCGACCCAAAGAGGCCCCGATAAGCATGCACCTCGTCAACGACGACGTAGCGCAACGACTTCAGGAACGCGGCCCACCTTTGGTGTCCGGGCAGCAGCGAATGGTGGAGCATGTCCGGGTTGGTGAGCACGAAGGTGGCGTGCGACCTGACCCATTCCCGTTCCTCACCGGGGGTGTCGCCGTCGTAGGTGGCGGCGCGTACGCCGTCGAGCTGAAGGGCGTTGAGGGCGTGCCACTGGTCGGCGGCCAGGGCCTTGGTCGGTCCCAGGTACAGCGTCGTGGCCGGCGACCGCTGCGCGAGGTGGGCGGGCGGTGTCGGCGCAAGGGTGGCTGCCAGCGTGGGCATGAGGTAGGCCAGCGACTTGCCCGAAGCCGTGCCGGTGGCGATCACCACGTCCTTGCCGGACCAGGCCAGGTCGGCGGCCGCTGCCTGATGCCGCCAGGGCTGGGCGATCCCCGCGCTCACCCAGGCAGTCCGCAGCGGCGCCGGGAGCCAGTCGGGCCACGGCACGGCGGTTCCGGCCCGCCCAGGGAACCGCGCGACGTGGGTGAGCCGGTCCCGACGCCCCGGCGCGGCAAGCAGCACCTCGAGGAGGTCGTCGGCGGTGGCCACCCCGGCAGTCTGCCAACGGGGCCGACCTCGACTTTCGGTCACGGTCTGGACACGGCGGCAGCGGCAGCGGGAGCCCCCGCGGCCCGGCGTCGGGCGATTCATGCCAGACTCCCGCCACCCGCTGGTGCGGGTCGTTTCGTATGCCTTGACAGGAGAACGGATGTCCCCGCAGGCCCTCATGAACGCGGCGAACACGGACTACACGCTGTCCGGCGCCAACCTCACCTACGTCGTCATCGTGGCCGTCATCGCGCTGCTGGCCCTCGTCGTCGCCGCCGTCTTGGCGCGAGAGGTCCTGGCGGCCGACGAAGGCACCACGAAGATGCAGGAGATCTCGCGTGCCGTGCAGGAGGGCGCGTCGGCCTACCTGACGCGTCAGTTCAAGACGCTGGCCGTCTTCGCCGTGATCATCTTCTTCGTCCTGTTCCTGCTCCCGGCCGACACCACCAGCATCCGGCTCGGCCGTTCGCTGTTCTTCCTGCTCGGCGCCGTGTTCTCGGGTCTGGTCGGCTACTTCGGCATGTGGCTCGCCGTCCGGGCCAACGTGCGTGTGGCCGCGGCCGCCAACGACTCCGGTGCGCCGCGCGCCATGCGCCTGGGCTTCCGCACCGGTGGCGTCGTGGGCATGTCGACGGTCGGTCTCGGGCTGTTCGGCGCGGCCCTGGTCGTCATGATCTACAAGCTCGACGCGCCGGCTGTGTTGGAGGGCTTCGGCTTCGGTGCTGCGTTGCTGGCCATGTTCATGAGGGTCGGCGGTGGCATCTTCACCAAGGCAGCCGACGTGGGCGCGGACCTGGTCGGCAAGGTCGAGCAAGGCATTCCTGAGGACGACCCGCGCAACGCCGCGACCATCGCGGACAACGTCGGCGACAACGTCGGCGACTGCGCAGGTATGGCGGCCGACCTCTTCGAGTCCTACGCCGTAATGCTCGTCGCGGCGCTCATCCTCGGCACCACAGCGTTCGGCGTCATCGGGCTGGTGATTCCGCTCGTGATCTGTTCCATCGGCGTCGTCACCGCTGTGATCGGCATCTTCTCGGTCTCGCCGCGGCCGTCGGACCGCAGCGGTATGACGGCGATCAACCGCGGCTTCTTCATCTCCGCCGTCATCGCGATCGTCGGCGTTGCGACGTTCGCGTTCTTGTTCCTGCCGAGCTCGTTCGCCGACATCCGGGGCAGCGACGCCATCGCGCAGATCTCTGGCAACCCGCGGTTCATCGTCACTGGCGCGGTGATCATCGGCATCGTGTTGGCTGCGGCGATCCAGGTGCTCACGGGCTACTTCACCGAGACCAGCCGTCGCCCGGTGCGCGACATCGCCAAGACGGCTCTGACCGGTCCGGCCACCGTGATCCTGGCCGGCGTGGCGGTCGGTTTGGAGTCTGCGGTGTACTCCGCGCTGCTGATTGCCGCTGCCGTGTTCGGGGCCTACCTGCTCGGCTCAGGTTCGATCCTGCTGAGCCTGTTCTGCGTGGCGCTGGCCGGCGTCGGACTGTTGACGATGGTGGGCATCATCGTGGCGATGGACACGTTCGGCCCCGTGTCGGACAACGCACAGGGGATTGCGGAGATGTCCGGTGACGTCAAGGGCGACGGCGCCAAGGTGCTCACCGAGCTCGACGCGGTGGGCAACACCACCAAGGCGATCACCAAGGGGATCGCGATCGCGACTGCTGTTCTCGCTGCGACGGCGCTGTTCGGCGCGTTCACCGACTCGGTACGTCAGGCTCTGCTCGACACGAAGTTCACCATCCCGCAGGTGCTGACAATCTTTACGCAGAGCAACGGGACGGACGTCCACAACCTGCAGTACCTAGGCATCCTCAACGTCGGCGACCCCAAGAACTTGGTCGGTTTGCTGATCGGAGCATCGGTCGTCTTCTTGTTCTCCGGGCTGGCGATCAACGCGGTGTCCCGCGCCGCTGGTGCGATCGTGTTCGAGGTGCGTCGCCAGTTTCGCGATCACCCCGGGATCATGGACGGTACGGAGCTTCCCGAGTACGGACGCGTCGTCGACATCTGCACGAAGGACTCACTTCGCGAGTTGGCGACACCGGGCCTGCTCGCAGTGCTCGCCCCCGTGGCCGTCGGGTTCGGCCTCGGCGTTGGGGCACTCGGCTCCTACCTGGCCGGTGCGATCGCCACGGGCACGCTGATGGCCGTGTTCCTGGCGAACTCCGGTGGCGCGTGGGACAACGCCAAGAAGCTCGTCGAGGACGGGCACTACGGCGGCAAGGGCAGCGACGCCCACGCCGCGACGGTGATCGGTGACACGGTGGGCGATCCGTTCAAGGACACGGCCGGCCCGTCGATCAACCCGTTGATCAAGGTCATGAACCTGGTGTCCCTGCTCATCGCGCCAGCCGTGGTGAAGCTGTGGATCGGCGCTGACAAGAACCAGGCGCTCAGCTGGGTGATCGCCCTCGGGGCGCTCGCGGTGATCGTGGGCGCTGTGGCGATCAGCAAGCGCAGGAGTGTGGCGGTCGGCGAGTCGGAGCCGGTCACTGCATGACCCCGTGTCGTCGACCTTGAGGCTCCCCCGCCGAGAGGCCGCCCGACATCTAGCGGACCGACTGCACGCTCTCGACTACACGGTCGAGGGCGTGCAGTCGCTTCTGGGGGTCGAAGCCTCGGCGGCACTCGACCGCGGGACGTCGTTGGCCGCGCGCGAGAATCTCGCCGACGATCACTCGCCGTTGGCCGCGGTCGTCTCGGTGTTCCTCCTCGCCCAGGCCGTGCCTTCGCAGCGGCTGCGCGATGCGTTGTCGTTCCTCATCGACGACCTGGGTGACCTGCTGTCGCCGGTCGCCGAAGGGGATCTGCGCAGTGTGGTGGAGCTCGCCCCCCATGCGGTCGACGGCAACTGGCTCTTGGCCTCGGACTGGTCCAGCATCCGAACCGGGGGCCCCTTGCCGGCCGAGCATGTGCTGGGCGCGGGTGGCGCGTCGCTGATGCTGGCGCAGTGCACCGTCCGACCGCGGGTCGCACGGGCGCTCGACCTCGGTACCGGCTGTGGGGTGCAGGCGCTGTCGTTGAGCACCCACGTCGACGAGGTCGTGGCCACTGACACCAGTCCGCGCGCACTGGAGCTGGCGAGGTTCAACGCAGCGATGAACGACGTCTACTGCGACCTCCGTCGGGGAAGCCTCTGGGAACCAGTGGTGGGGGACCTGTTCGACTTGATCGTGTCGAACCCGCCGTTCGTCATTGGCTCGCCGACTGACAACCGCCTCGACTACCGGGACTCCGGACTGCTCGGTGACGCCGTCTGCGAACGCATCGTGGGCGGCGCGCACAGCCACCTCGTCGACGATGGCTGGTGTCAGCTGCTCGCGAACTGGGAGATCCGCGAGGGGGACGACTGGTTCGCCGGTCCGGTCCGATGGTTGGCCGCGAGCCCGCTCGACGCATGGGTGATCCAGCGGGAGGTGCAAGACGTCGCCTCGTACGTCGAGACGTGGTTGCGTGATGCCGGTGTCGCAGCCGGGCCGTCCTACGACGCCGCGTTCGCAGCTTGGTACCGCGGGCTTCGCGACCGGGGAGTGCTGGGGATCGGGTTCGGGCTGATCTCCTTGCGCCGCGGAGGCCACGCCGACCCGGTCCGTCGGTTCCAGCATGCCGACCAGGCGCTGGCCCAACCGGTGGGGCCTGAGGTCGAACGCTGGTTCGCCCGGCAGGACCGGCTGCGGACCGGCGCCGACGTCGACGTCCTTCTGATGCGCGCTCAGCTGGCTCCCGACGTGCGCGTGGACGCCCTCCGCAGACCGGGAGACTCGGAGGCGGAGGAGATCGTGGTGCTGCGTGAGTCCGGGTTCCGCTGGTCGGCGACGCTCGACCCCTTCGGGGTCGAGGTGCTCGACCGAATCGACCCCCAACGGCCCCTGGGGGAGGTCGTGGCGCTCGCTGCACAGGCCCTCGGCACCCCGGTCGACGAGGCTCTGACCAGCGCCGTCGCGGTGCTGAGGCGCATGGTCGAGGAGGGGTTCCTGCAGCCGGTGGACTGACGCGGGTGGCAGTTGTCCGGTTTGACACCGGGCGGCAGGGGGACGCCAGACTCCGAGGTCGGGGGGATACGGTGCCCCGGCATACCAATGAACAGGAGCACTCCAGCGTGGCGGCAGACCGAGCAGGCGACGTGCGACGTCTGGTCATCGTCGAATCACCGGCGAAGGCCAAGACGATTCGTGGCTATCTCGGGCCCGGTTACGAGGTCGAGGCCTCGGTCGGGCACATCCGTGATCTGCCAGAACGAGCCGCCGACATCCCGGAGAAGTACAAGAAGGAGAAGTGGGCGCGTCTGGGCGTCGACGTCGAGCACGAATTCGAGCCCCTCTATGTGGTCGCGCCGGACAAGCGAGCTCGAGTGGCCGACCTGAAGCGCAAGCTGAAGGGGGCTGACGAACTGCTCCTGGCCACCGACGAGGACCGCGAGGGCGAGGCGATCGCCTGGCACCTGCTGCAAGTGCTGCAACCCACGGTGCCGGTCCACCGCATGGTCTTCCACGAGATCACGCCCGAGGCGATCCGCGCAGCCGTGGACAACCCACGCGAGCTGGACCAACGCTTGGTCGACGCCCAGGAGGCGCGCCGCATCATCGACCGGTTGTACGGGTACGAGGTCTCGCCGGTGCTGTGGAAGAAGGTGACGCAAGGGCTCTCCGCCGGCCGGGTGCAGTCCGTTGCAACCCGCCTGGTGGTGGAGCGCGAACGTGAGCGGATTGCCTTCGTCGCTGCCGGCTACTGGGACATCGATGCGACGTTCGATCCGGGCCGGTTCTCGGCGCGCTTGGTCGCTGTCGACGCAACGCGAGTGGCCCAGGGCCGTGACTTCGGTACTGACGGCGCCGTCAAGACGACCGATCTGGCCGTGCTCGACGAGGCGCAAGCCACCACCTTGGCGAGCGGGCTCGAGGGCGCGGACTTCACGGTCCGCAACGTCGAGGAGAAGCCGTACCGGCGCTCGCCCGCTGCACCGTTCATCACCTCGACCCTGCAGCAGGAAGCAAGTCGCAAGCTGCGCATGAGCGCACAGACCACCATGCGGATCGCCCAACGGCTGTACGAGAACGGCTACATCACGTACATGCGCACCGACTCCACCACGTTGTCGGAGTCGGCCGTCCGTGCTGCGCGCAGCCAGGCTGCAGCTCTGTTCGGGGCCGACCACGTCCATGACACGCCGCGCACGTACGTCCGCAAGGTGAAGAACGCCCAGGAGGCGCACGAGGCCATCCGACCCGCGGGCGACCAGTTCCGGTCACCCGGCGAGGTCGCCGGTGAGCTCGACCGCGACGGGTACGCGGTGTACGAGCTGATCTGGATGCGCACCCTTGCCTCACAGATGGCCGACGCGACTGGGAGCACCGCGACGTTGCGGATCGGGGCGCAGAGCCGGGACGGCGTCGACGCGGAGTTCTCGGCGTCGGGCACCGTCATCACCCGGCGTGGCTTCCTGGCCGTGTACGAGGAGGGCCGCGACGAGGACGGCGCGGGCGACGACACCGAACGCCGACTGCCATCGCTGTCGGTGGGTGACTCGGCGACGGCGTTGGAGTTGCAGCCCGAAGGTCACTCGACCAACCCACCACCGCGGTACACCGAGGCGACCCTGGTGAAGGCGTTGGAAGACCGCGGCATCGGCCGGCCGTCCACGTACGCCTCGATCATCGGGACGATCCTCGACCGTGGTTACGTGTTCAAGCGCGGGAGCGCGCTGGTGCCGTCGTTCCTGGCGTTCGCCGTGATCAAGTTGCTCGAGGAACACTTCAGCGAGCTGGTGAACTACGACTTCACCGCGCGCATGGAGGAGATCCTCGACACCGTCGCGGCCGGTGACACCGAACGACTGCGGGTGCTGCAGGGCTTCTACTTCGGCGATGAGTCGCGCAACTTCCCCGGGCTCGATCCGTTGGTCACCAACCTGGTCGACATCGACGCCCGTGAGATCAACTCGTTCCCGCTCGGTGACGGCGTCGTCCTGCGCGTCGGGCGTTACGGCCCATATGTGGAACGTGGCGAAGGTGACGCCGCCGAGCGCGCCAACGTCTCCGAGGACATGGCGCCCGAAGATCTCACGCTGGACAAGGCGTTGGAGCTGCTGGCGCAGCCCAGTGGCGACCGCGACCTCGGTACTGACCCGGTGAGTGGTCGGGCGATCCTCGCCAAGGTGGGCCGCTACGGGCCGTACGTCTGCGAGGTGTTGCCCGACGACGCCCCGAAGACCGCCAAGCCGCGCACGGCCTCACTGTTCAAGGACATGAGCTTGGACACGGTCGAGCTGTCCGACGCCCTGCGGCTGCTGTCGCTGCCGCGCGTGGTGGGCCTCGACCCCGCTGACTCCCTCGAGATCACCGCGCAGAACGGTCGCTACGGCCCGTATCTGCGCAAGGGAACCGACTCCCGGTCACTGGAGACCGAGGAGCAGCTGTTCACGGTCACACTCGAACAGGCGCTGGCGATCTACGCCCAGCCCAAGCTCCGGGGTCGAGCCGCATCCGGGCCACTGCGCGAGCTCGGCAGCGACCCAGCGTCGGCCAAGCCCATCGTGGTCAAGGACGGCCGGTTCGGCCCGTACGTCACCGACGGCGAGACGAACGCGACCTTGCGCAAGGGCGACGCGGTGGAGTCCTTGACCCTGGAGCGAGCGATCGAGCTGCTGGCTGAGAAGCGGGCGCGTGGTCCCGCCAAGAAGGCCACGCGTCGCACGGCCGAAGCGAAGGCGCACCGCCAAGAAGGCCACCGCCAAGAAGGCCACCGCCAAGAAGGCCACCGCCAAGACGACCGGCGCCGAGACGACCCCCTGACGACTGGTCCGAGCCGTCCGACGGCTCGGATAGGTTCGGCTGGTGACGCTCTCGAACCACTCCCACGAAGCACCCAGCGGCGGCTTGCCGCCGTCGGGCTGGTTCGTGGCGTTCGAGGGGGGTGAGGGCGCCGGCAAGTCCACCCAGGTCCTGCGGCTCGCCGAATGGCTGCGCAGCCTTGGCCGTGAGGTCGTCGTCACCTACGAGCCGGGTGACACCCCTGTTGGGGCGGCGCTGCGTCGGATGTTGCTTGACCACGACGCCGGCTCGCTGGCTCCACGCACCGAGGCGCTTCTGTTCGCCGCCGATCGGGCCCAGCACGTCGCCCACGTGATCCGGCCCGCTCTCGAGCGCGCAGCCGTGGTGATCAGCGACCGCTACGTCGACTCCTCCCTCGCCTACCAGGGTGCCGGCCGCGCGCTGCCGGTCGACGAGGTGGCCGAACTGTCGGCCTGGGCGACCGACGGCCTGAGCCCCGACCTCACGATCGTGCTCGACCTGCCAGCCACCGTCGGTCTCGCGCGCCTGACCGAGGCGGTCGACCAGATGGAGGCGCAGCCGCTGGAGTTCCACGAGCGGGTGCGGGCCGGATTCCTGCAGCTCGCGACGGCCCAGCCACAGCGCTACCTCGTGGTCGACGCCACTGCCGACGCCGACGCCGTTCATGCAGCGATCAGACAGCACCTGCTCGAGGTCGCCGTATGAGCCTTTACGACCGCCTGGTCGGCCAGCAGCACGTGGTCGAGTTGTTGCGTCATGCGGTTTCCGGGGCACAGGACACCCTCGATGGCCAGCCGGGTCACGCCATGACCCACGCGTGGTTGTTCACCGGGCCACCCGGGTCGGGACGTTCCACGGCCGCGCGCATCTTCGCCGCTGCGCTGCAGTGCCTCGACGGTGGCTGCGACCACTGCCAGGCCTGCCGTACCGCCATGCGTGGCACTCACGCCGACGTCCACGTCGTCGCCACCGAGGGTCTGAGCATCAAGGTCGACGAGGTGCGCGAGCTCGTGCTCGAGGCCTCCGCCGCACCCACGCAGGGGCGCTGGCGCGTGATCATCATCGAGGACGCCGACCGGCTCACCGAGCAAGCCAACAATGCGCTGCTCAAGACGCTGGAAGAGCCGGTGCCCCACACCGTCTGGCTGCTGTGCGCACCCAGCGTCGAGGATCTGCTGCTCACCATCCGCTCACGTACCCGTCAGGTGCAGCTGGTCACTCCCAGCGCCGCCGCGGTCGCGGAGTACCTGGTGAGTCACGACGGCGTCGACCCGGCGATCGCCGCCTTCGCCGCCCGCGCTTCACAGGGCCACATCGGTCGGGCTCGGGGTCTGGCTACCGACGAAGCCACCCGGCTGAGTCGATCGGCGGTGCTGGCTCTGCCACTCCAGCTGCACGACCTCGGGCAGTGCATGATCGGCGCTCAGGACCTGATCGACGCAGCCGAGGCGCAGGCGGCGACCGTCACCACTCAACGTGACGACGGCGAGCGGGACGACCTTGCCCGCGCGCTCGGCGTCGAGAACCCCAAGCGGGTTCCGAACTGGGCACGTACGCAGTTCAAGGATCTGCGCGAGGCACAGAAGGCGCGGCAGAAGCGCAGCATCCGCGATGCCCTCGACCGCTCACTGCTCGACCTCGCGACGTTCTACCGCGACGTCTTGATGGTGCAGTCGCAGGCCGACGTCCCGCTGGTCAACGAGGAGCTGTCGGGTGAGGTGTCGCGGCTGGCCGTCAACTCCACCCGCGAGGGCACGCTGCGTCGGATCGAGGCGATCGTCGTGGCCCGGGAGCGGATCCAGGGGAACGCAGCGCCGCAGTTGGCAGTCGAAAACCTCATGCTGACCTTGGCCCGGGCATGACCTTCAACCGCGGGCGGGCAGCCCGGCTCGTCGCTGGCGCGGTCGCTGCCCTGATCCTGATCGGTTGCTCATCGCCGTTCTCGTCGAATGCGGGGCCCACTCCCACTTCGGCTAGGCCGAGCGGGTCAGGCGGTCAGACTGCAGGTGCTCGACTCGCCCCTTCGCCAGACCTGCAACCGTTCTACGACCAACAGGTGACCTGGACGAGTTGCGGCGACCAGCTCGAGTGCGCCCGGATCAATGTGCCCTTGGACTACCGCCACCCATCGGCCGGCACGGTGCACCTGGCGCTCAACAAGCACCTCGCTTCGGGCCACCGCAAGGGCACGTTGCTGTTCAACCCCGGCGGCCCTGGCGTCAGCGGCCTGCCGTACGTCGCGGCCGCCGACGTTGTCTTCACCCAACCAGTGGTCGCCGCGTTCGACATCGTGGGCTTCGACCCACGCGGCGTGGGCAGCAGCACCGCCATCCATTGCCTCACCGCGCCGCAGTTGGATCGACTGATCGCCTCGGACCCCTCGCCAGACACCCGCGCTGAGGAAGTGCGAGCGCTCGCACTGGCGAAGAACCTGGCACACGGCTGCGAACGACAATCCGGCGCCTTGCTACCGTTCGTCGGCACTCCGAACGCCGCGCGCGACATGGACGTGATCCGCGCCGTGCTCGACGAACCCAAGCTCGACTACTTCGGGGCCTCGTACGGAACGTTCCTCGGCGCCACCTATGCCGACCTGTTCCCGCAGCGCGTCGGCAAGATGGTGCTCGACGGCGCGGTGGCGCCCGAGGTGTCCGGCGTCCAGATGGGGCTCGAGCAGGCGAAGGGCTTCGAAGGTGCGCTCGACTCCTTCCTCGCCGACTGCGTCAAGCGCAACGACTGCCCGGTCGGTCCCGACCTGGCGACGGCCCGCCAGCAGGTGGCCGACCTGCTCGACCGCACCGACTCCACCCCGCTCCCCACGGCGAGTGGACGCCCGCTGACGCAAGGCCTCGCGCTGCTCGGCGTCGTATACCCGCTCTACGACAAGCAGAACGGCTGGCCGCTGCTGCGCGCGGGCCTTGACCAGGCGATCAACGGAAACGACGGCACCGCGCTGCTTGCCAGTGCCGATGAGTACGCACGCCGTCAGCCGAATGGCACCTACGCGGACAACTCCAACGAGGCGATCGTCGCCATCAACTGTCTCGACCGTCCGGTCCACGCGTCGCTGGCGCAGCTACGCCATCAAGCAACGCTGTTCGCCAAGCAAGCGCCGATCTTCGGCCCTGCGCTGGCCTGGAGCACCGTCGCGTGCACCGTGTGGCCGGACAGTGCGGCGCGGCCACCGCACAAGCTGCACGCCAAGGGCTCGGGCCCGATCGTCGTGATCGGCACGACCCGCGACCCCGCCACCCCCTACGAATGGGCAGTCGACCTAGCGCATCAACTCGAGAACGGCGTGCTCGTCACCCGGGACGGCGACGGCCACACGGGCTACAACGCCGGCAACTCCTGCGTGAACCGGGCCGTCGAGCAGTACCTGATCAACGATGTGGTGCCCAAGAACGGCACTTCCTGCTAGCTGCCGCAGCCAAGCGAATCGGATTCGGGCGGCCGGGCGTCGGTCGGTACACTCGTCGCGCGGTCGTCCGCCCCGGCGGATGACTCACCGGACCTCCCGGTCCACGCCGCCTTAGCTCAGTTGGCCAGAGCGACGCACTCGTAATGCGTAGGTCTGGGGTTCGATTCCCCAAGGCGGCTCCACGGGGAATCCACGGTCTTCGGTTCAGGCGCTCGGGGACGGTGGCAGACTCTCGGCGTGGCCAGGTCGCGACTCGAAGAACAACGTCTCTGCGTTCTGAAGGCGGAGTAGGTCGATGAGCGACGATCGGGAGCGCATCGAAGCGGTATGGCGCGCGCTCACTGCTTCAGTCGCCCGTCCAGACCCGCCCGCCGCAGTCGTAGCGGCGTACCAAGTCCTGCCTTGCGGTCTGCTGCAGGCCGCGGCGGCTGGCGTCCTGCTGGGAATGCGAGAGAGCGTTCCGGACAGCGACAGGGCAGCCCGCAACCTCGCAGCCGAGGTGCGGGCCCGCGCCTGGACTGGCGACCTCGAGCTGGCCGATCAGCTCGAGGCGCTTCAAGCTGATCGCCCGACGGGGAAGCAACTGTTGGCCGTCGACCTTGAGGACCTCGCCGATCTGCTCGACGGCGAAGAGGGCGGGTGGCTCGACTTGGAGTCGGGAGTCTGTTGGCCACAGGAGATACTCGACGGTGGCGCCGATGAGGTGCCAGATCCGGAGTCGGACCCGGACCGCTGGCTCAGCGTGTTTGCGGTGGGAAGCCGAGCCGCGTGGCAGGACATGGCGGATTTCGCGGCGCTCCAACCGGATCTCGCGGGCGACCAACTTCGTCAGTCACTAATAGGGCGTGGCGCCTTCGCTCGATTTCGGCGGACGCTCGACCGCCACCCATCGCTCCTGATTCATTGGCGCGTGCTGTCGAGTGAACGGCGCATCGGACGGGCTCGAGCGTGGTTCGCCGAGGCCGGCTTTGACTCCACGACGTGACCCACGCGCCGGCTTCAGGCACAGCGACGACGACTCCCGGCACGCCTGGCGAGGGTCCGAGTGCCCGGGCTACGGTGAGGCCACTCCGTAGACGCCGGCCTCACCGAGATCGAGGTACGTGCAGCCGGAGTAGTTGCCTGCGGTCGCCGAGCAGGCGTCGGGGGGGTAGCTCCCCGTGCCCGGACTGTTGTCGACGACTACCAGCGGCGCGTTGTTCCACACCTTGACGTACTGGACGTTGGTAGTGCCCGGACCGCTCACCGGCACGGTGTTGGTGTGGGAGACGTCGGAGGCTACGAACGTTCCACTCGCGATGGTGGTGTAAGTCGTCCCGTCTGGAGACGCCTCGATCGTGTAGCTGCCCATGCTCGCACTCGTACCGTCTCCACACACCGCGTGCGGGTCGAGAGTCACGTGATCCAGATCAACGGGCTGCGGGAGCTTGATCACGATGTACTTGGCGGTCGCCGGTCCGGGAGCACCGTTGACGAGGTCGCTCGTACTGTCCCAGCCAATGGCAACCGACTGGTCGATCGCCTTGCCCGGACCACACCCGGGGAAGTTCGGGCCGGTGAAGCTGTCGATCGTGGCACCGCCGGACCCAGCAGCCCAGTCACGCTCCAACGCGGCGTTCTTGGTGACCGTCGATTGGTTCAGGTCCAGCGAGAAGGTCTGTGCGTCGTAGCCCGGGCCGGCGATCGTCAGCTTCGGGTACGTCCCCTGCGGGATCGCGAACATCGTGTAGGTCCCATCGGCGGCGGTCGTCACCGTCGGATTGGTGGCGAAGGGCGAGCCACCAAAGGCAACCGTCACCGTCGCACCCTGGATCGGGTCTCCGGTCAAGCTGTCGGTCACCTTGCCGCTCAAGGTGCCCAGGGCGCTGCCGGTCGGCGGTGTCTCGAAGCTCGCGCCAGGTGTGGCGTCGTCGCCGCTCAGCGCACCTGCGAAGTAGCCCAGCCCACGATGGGCAAAGACCTGCCAGATCTTGGTCTGGTCCGCGCCTCCGGTCGTTGCCAGATCGGCCAGCAAGATGGCGTTGCGCTCGTCGACGAACGAGGGGTTGCTCGGCGACAGGGACATCGCCCGGGTGACTAGCGACTCAGTTCGCTTCGAGCCCAGTTTGTCGCGCAGGTCCCACAGGGTCTGCGCCCAGATCTCACCGTCGGAGTGGACCTCGGGGGCGCCAAAGACCTTCGCGTAGTCGGCGTAGGTGTAGCCCCCGGTGTGACCGGTCTCTCCGCCGGAGCACAGCGTTGAGGTGTCGCCTACCTTGCAGTCGATCGGCTCAGTTCGGTCGAAGAACACGCCGTCACCGTCGTACTGGAACAACGCCACGTCAGCCGTGCCCTTTGTATCTGGCTGAAGGCCTCGGGCGACGAGGTAATCCATGGCGTACCAGTCGCTCCAGGCCTCGCCCATCGCGCCAGCCTGTACCGCGCCGAGGGTTGAGTGCCCGTTCACGTTGACCACGAGCCGGTTCGACAGGCCATGGGTGTACTCGTGGTACACCGTGTCCGCCTCGTCACCGACGTTGGTCGGGCTGAACGGGTCGCCGTTGGGATACGACGTGAAGGGCGCGTGCTGCAAGTACATCTGCATGCGCGGGGCGCGGCCGTCAACCGGCGTTGCCATGTTCGCGTTGTCGATGTGATCCCCGTTCGGGAACCCGCGCAACTGGCCCTTTCCTGTGTTCGCGCCATCATCAGTCTGCGTCTGCACGGCGTCGTGGCCGACACCTCGACCGCTCTTGTTGATCCGCTGGAAGTTGCCGGCCGCCGCAGTGAAGCCGATCGGCGACCGCAACAGGTGGTCGTGGAAGTTGTTGACGAAGAAGAACACCTGGGTCGCGTTCTGGGCCCGGTTGACCTTCCAGGAGAAGGCCTTGTACGGGTTCCAGCTGCACGGGTACGGCGCGTCACAGAACTGAGCGAACCCGTGGCCCTTCAGGTGGAACGGCTTTAGCTTGTAGTTCCACGCGTGGCCGGACGTGGGGTGAACCTCCTCGGTCTTGTTCGACTTGTTGTCGTCGTTGACGTCGGAGTAGGTGTGGGAGTTGTTGCCCGCAAGTATCGTGGCCTTGCCCCGCAACCACCCCAGCTTGGTGAAGTTGACGTTCCGGGGTACGCCCCCTCGTGGTGCCTTCGGGAAGTACTGGTGCACCAGGCCGGTCGAGGAATCGCTCACGACCTTGGTGTGGACCGGCACGATCTCGTTTGCGGCGAGGTCACGCCGGTAAAGCACCTGGCCCGTGGCCGCGTCGACGAACGTGTCTGTCGGGCGCGACGCCGACATCGTGACGGACAGCCAACCCAGGCGAACGCCTGCCGGGGTCAGGAACAGCATCTGGCGCGCCGTGTCGGCAGGCCCGGCCTTGACCGACTCCCCGACATCGGCCCGCGCGACTGCGATGGCCCGGCTGGGGGATGCGACCTTCGCGACCCGCACGCTCGGGGCGGTCAGGCCAGGCACGGGAGAACCGCTCAGGCTGAGCAGCCGGCCGTTCCGGGTGACATTGGCCTGCAGCCCGTTGCCGAACACCTCATAGCCCCCGGCCCACTGGGTCCATGCCACGTGGCGGATACCGGAGACGTCGGTCCACTGCCGGGTCAGGGAGAACGTCTTCAGGTCGCCTCGGGTCAGGCCCAAGGCTGCAAGGTGACTACTCACATAGCGCATCGTGATGACGGCGGCTGACCGACGGCTGGGCCTCGTCAGGTAGCCGTCGAGCCGGGCGAGCATGCGCGGCGTCTTGGTCAGCCCGTCCATGTCGACGACCGCCTGTTGACCCAGCGAGGCACGCAAGCGCTCGGTGCTGGCGCGAGACGAAGCCCTGGTGGCCCGCTGCGCGAGGGTGGCCCGCTCAGCGGTGCTCCCGCCGGCGCGGGCGTCGTAGTAGCCCTTGTCTGGCGTCGCCAGTGATCGGTGACCGGTGTCTTCCTTCGCCGGAGCCGCATGCGGCGCAGCGTTGGCCAGTGGAATGGTGGTTGCGCCCAGGCCGCACGCCAGCGTCAGGACGGCCGAGGCCAGTAACGCGGTTCGACGCGGCGAGCCAGATGACAGCAACCCCATAGCGGTTCCCCTCACTGAAGAAGTCTGTGCCGGACAGACCCATCCTGTCGCGGACGTCGCGATGCGCGGTGATCATGACGTGCGGCAAGATCCTGGCAGAGGCGAGCCGCGCAGGCCACCAACGGGAGATCACGACTCGGTGGCGGCCATGCCGGGCGAGGGCTCCAGGGAATGACGTCGCACCGCCATGCAAGCTCGAGGCCGAGGACACCCGAGAAGCGGCCCACGCGGACTGACCCCGAGGGACTCCCTTGTGCTCCTCGCCCACGAACCGGTAGACCGTCGACATCGGTGCTGCGGTCGGCGCAGCCGAGATCGCAGGGAGCCACTATGCACCCCAACGGAGAGTTGATCCAGAAGGGTTTCGAGGCCTTCGCGAAGGGTGACATGGACACCGTTGGCGCCCTTTTCGCCGATGACATCCAGTGGCACGCCCCGGGCACCAGCGCTCTCAGTGGCGACTATCGCGGGAAGGCGGAGGTGTTCGGCTTCTTCGCGAAGTTGCAGGAGTTGACTGAGGGAACGTTCCGTCAGGAGATTCATGCTGTTCTGGCCGACGACGACCATGTCGTTGTCTTGACCGAAGGCACCCAGGACAAGCCAAGGCCGTTCACCGGCCAGGCGGTGTTCGTGTGGCACGTGAGGGACGGCAAGGCCGTCGAATGCTGGGGCATTCAGGCTGATCAGGCGGCGAGCGCGGCGGCTCTCGAGTAGGGCGACGCCTCGACCCACAACGCATGAACGTGCCGTTGCCGGGCTGAGCGGATCGGGCAGGATGGCCAGGTGGATCGACCGGGTGAGCAAGAAGTTCTCTTGCGGTCGCCCGCGCTCGGCGATGAGGCGCAGGTGGCCGAAGCGCAGGCCGAGCTCGCCGCCGAGCATTTTGAGTTCGTGTTCCAGCAGCCTGACGAAACCTGGTCGTCCTATGTCGCCCGGGTGGAGCGGCAGCGTCATGGCCGCGACCTAGCGCCAGGCCGGGTTCCAAGCACGTTTCTTGTCGCGGACGTGGGCGGTGTCGTGGTGGGCCGAGTCTCGATCCGACATGAACTCAACGACCAGCTCGCCGCCGTCGGTGGCCACATCGGCTACGCGGTTCGTCCGGGATACCGACGGCGGGGATACGCCAGATCGATCCTGCGTCAGTCTCTCGACGCGGCGAGGGCTCTGGGGCTGTCTCGGGTCTTGATCACGTGCGATGACGACAACGTTGCCTCGGCGAGTCTCATCGAGTCCTTCGGCGGGACCCTCGAGAACGTCATCTCGCTAGATGGCGTGCCGCCGATCCGGCGCTACTGGATCGACTTGGATCGTCGCACCGACTAGCCCCAGAGGCCAGAGGGTTGGCCCGACCCGGCGGGAGAGTGGTGGCACTGCGGTGCTTTGATGGCGCTCGGAAGGTCCTGGTGACCACTGACGCAGCCAAAGTAGTTGCGATCGGTGATCGCCGAGCGGGAAGGTTTGCCCTCGCACCATGAATCAGGACACTCTCGACCAACCTGGGAGTCCGAGCGAGCGGGTCTCCGTTCGGTCTTTGACGGCGCCGTCGTCGAACGAGATCGAGGCCCTGGCAGAGCTCTTCGATCTTTACCGCGTTCACTACGGTCAGGCTTCTGACGCCGCAGGGTCAGCCGGTTGGCTGGAGCAGAATCTCAGGTCCGGTCCCATGAGTGCGTTCGTCGCCGCTGACAGCAGCAGGTTCGTCGGCTTCGCCGTCACGGTCGAGATTCCCGCATCCTTGCGGCTCGCCCACTTCTGGCAGGTCAGAGACGTGTTCGTCCTGCCGAGGCACCGTCGCCAGGGCGTCGCTCATGCCCTTCTCGATTCCGTCCGGGCGGCAGCATCGGCCTCGGGGGCGCTGCGTCTGACCTTGCAGACGGAGGAGCACAACGATCCCGCACTCGCTCTCTACACGAGCAGCGGTTACACCCCGATGAGCGGCTATCGCACCCTCGTGCTGCCCATCGACTAGGCCCACGGATGTCCAGCCACCGCTCAATGGTCCGTGAGTAGGCTGCAATGTTGCGGCTTGGTTCTCCTGGCCGCCTCTGCGGAGACGGAGACGACATGTTCGTTCAAGTATTCCAAGGTCAGTTGGCGGATGCGGATCTATGGCGGCGCCAGACGGCGATCTGGCGGAAGGAGATCCGGCCGCAGACGAAGGGTTTCCTTGGGTTTACCAGCGGGATCACCGCTGATGGGTATGCCATCACGATGGCGAGATTCACGTCCGCGGAGTCAGCCGCGGCGGATAGTGGGCTGCCGGAGCAGGGAGCGTGGTTCGAACAGACCTCCAAGGCGTTCGCTGGCGAGGTGACCTTCCACGACTGCAACGACGTGGACCTGCTGCTCGATGGCGGTTCCGACCAGGCCGGTTTCGTCCAGATCATGCAGGGCCGCAGTCATGATCAATCCGCGATGCGGACCATCCGCCCGACTCAGGAGGCTGAACTGCGTCGATTGCGTCCAGATCTCCTCGGCGGGGTGGTGGGCTGGCACGGTGACGGTGGCTTCACCCAGGCGTCGTACTTCACTTCCGAGGCCGAGGCGCGCCAGAACGAACAGGCGATGGCGGGCTCGCCGATGTTCGCGGAGTACCTGAAGATGTTGGACGGAACGCCGACCTTCTACGACCTGGCTGAGGTGGATTTCGAGTAGGCTCAGCCAGCAGAGTCCGACCGTGAAGCTGGTCTTGGACCTGCACGACGTCTACCGCCGTGGTCAGGACATCGACCGTGCGCTTCGAGCGATCATCGATGAAGCGATCGCCAAGAGGGCACCGCTCGTGGAGATCATCTCGGGGAAGGGATCCGGCGCGTTGAAGAAGCGCGTCCTTCGGTTCCTGGACCAGCCCGAGATCAAGGCCGTGTACCGCCGCGTGGAGAAGGACTCTCACAACCACGGTCGCATCTTCGTCCACTTCCGCTGGTAGCGGCGTCCCAGCGAGACCCAAGATCCCGCGACGCTTGAGACGCGAGGCACCGAAGTCCCGAGCGTGGGCATCGTCCTATTCTGGGCTCGTTATGAGGTTGATGACCAAGCGGTTGGTGTTGCGACCTCCGACGGAATCTGATGCCGATGATGCATTGGCTCTGTTGCACGCCCCAGACGTGGTGCGTTGGCATCCGGCGCCGGCCGTGGTCGATCGTGAATCTGCGGTGGCGTGGTGTCGTAGGGGGGCGGACTGGAGCAGCGGCGAACACGCCACGTGGCACGGAGTGGACCCGGCGACCGGACGATTGATCGTGAACGTCTCGCTGGCCCTTGATGCCGAGCACTCCTCGGCCAGGGTCGGCTACCGGGTGGTGCCGTGGCAACGGCGTCGGGGCTACGCCCGCGAGGGGTTGGTGGCGGTGACGGCGTGGGCCTTCAGCGAGCTCGGTCTGGCCCGCGTTCAGCTGGAGCACTCGGTGGAGAACCTCGCGTCCTGTCGGGTAGCACTCGGCGCGGGGTACCGCCTGGAGGGGACACTACGAGCAGCGTTTCAGACCCCAGACGGTATGCGACACGATGATCACGTCCACGGTCGACTGTCGGTTGACGCTTTCCCGTGATGCCCTCGAGGGGTGCCTTACCGAACCACGCGGTAGTCGAGGAGAAGGTGGCCACTGGCTGACGCAGTGCTGCGCATCGTCTCGAGCCGTATGGGTGGCAACTCGTCGAACAGTCGTTGCCCGCTCCCGGCGATCGCCGGCGCGATCACGAGCCTGAGCTCGTCAAGGACGTCGGCAGCCAGGAGCGTTCGAGTGACCGACAGGCTGGCGTGGACGCCGATATCGCCGCCCGCCCGACCCTTCAGGTGCCGGACGAAATCGGCGAGCCCGCCGTCGATCCCGTGCGAGTTGGTCCACTCGCGTTCGAGCGGCGTCGACGTTGCGACGTACTTGGTGACGGCGTTGATGAAGGAAGCGAAAGGCTGCATCTTGCTGCTTGGCCAGAACTCAGCCCATTCGTCGTAGCTGCGGCGGCCGAGAATGACCGCATCCTGGGTTGCGATGACACTGGCGAGGTTGGCCTCCATTTCATCGTCCCAGGCGGTGAAGAACCGTTCGGGAGCCTCCGCCACTCCATCGAGAGACAACAGTTCGTATGCGACCACCTTGCGCACGTCGACTCCTCCTGTTCGTGCGGCCAACGCTGCCCTTCGATGGACAGGCAGACTAGCTAGGCGCACCAACGTGCCCTTCCAGGGCGTACGGAACGGCGTCACCAGGGCGGCGGGGATCCGGTACGTCGTCGGGACGGTGCCCAGGCAGCCAGCACAGTCATCGGGTGGGTAGTTGGCCCCAGCTGACGGCGTAGTACTGGCCGGGTTGGTTGGTGAGTCTTGTGACGTTGCTGCCGTCGGTGTTGGCGACGTACAGGTCCATGATGTGGAGATCGGCGCCGGGTGGCTGCTCGAAGACGATGTGGTGGCTGTCGGGTGACCAGGTGCCGTAGACGGCCTTGTCACTTATGGTGACTTGTCCGGTGCCGTCGGGATGGATCAGGGTGACGCCGTGATCGTCGAACATGATCCATTCGCCGTCAGGTGACCATTGGGCTCCCGTCCACACCCACCCGGGGTTCTGGGCGACCTGACGAAGGTGGGTCCCGTCTGCGTCGCAGATGAACACCGTTGACGACTGACCGCCGTGCCGGTGGCCGACGAAGGTGATCTGGTGGCTGTCCGGCGCCCATGAGGCCTCGACTCCCCAAAGCGTGAGTGTCGTGACCAGCGTGCCGGGTGGACTGATCTGATGGAGCCCCATCCCGTCCGTCTTCACCACGAACAGGCGGGCGTCCATCCGAACCATGCTGTGACTGCGGTTGAACAGGATTTGATGTCCATCGGGGGACGCGGCGATCGGTACATCCGCGCCGTACATGCTGTGGGTTGTTCGCGTGATCTGGACCGGTGGGGCTGCGCTGTTGGGCGAGCCGAGGTAGATCCCGGATTGAGAAGGGTCGTCCGGGTTGGTGCCGGTGTAGGCGATCGATCCGTCCGGAAGCCAGATGCGGGGCGTCAGTCGTAGCTGACCTGCGGGCTGCTTCACCCAGCTGGCTGCCTGTCCGTTGAGGTCGACGATGTTGGCCGCCATTCCGTGCTGGTGCGACGGCCACATGATCCGTGCGCCGTCGAAGGACGCGCGCCCGCAGCACAGGTAGTTGCTGTCCAGCCGCGTCAGTCCGCTGCCATCCGGGGCAATCGTGAACAATGACTGCACTGCAGCGCCGAGCCTCGGGGCGCGGGTGAACACAATCGTTCCCGCCAAAGCTGGACCGCTAGAACCAGTCACCGAGTTGGAGGGTGACGTGCTGGTGCCGCCGGAATCAGTCGTCGTACAACCCGCGAGTGCCAGGACACCCAGCACAGCCGTGACGCCCCACACCATCCCCCGACGCATCAGCACAGCCGGAGGGTCCCACGATTCGAAACCAGCGGGCAAAGGTCGAACCACCTGAAGTAGCCCGACTCGATCCGCGGCCCTGAGGCGTACGGGGGTGTGGTGTTCTCTCGCGTGGCAGCAAGTCGAGCGGGCAGTGTCTCCGCGTGAAAGGTGCGTGGGTCGAAGGGTCGCGGGCACCGCGTAGACTGTGAATCTGTTGGCGAGTTTGGCCGCATCGAACCGGTGTCGGCTGGACTGCGTCCCTTCTAGAGTTGGACCCGCCTTGTCAGAGTCGAGCGTTCGTCTGGTTCGCGCTCGGGGGTTCCCATCGTGAAGGTCGGGCTGCTCGCCCCACCCTGGGTTCCGGTCCCACCGCCGTCGTACGGCGGCACCGAAGCGGTCGTCGATCGGCTCGCCCGTGGCCTCGTGGCCGCCGGGCACGAGGTTCTGCTGTTTGCGGCCGGCGACAGCACTTGCCCGGTTCCCATCGTTCCCGGGACGCTGCCCGCCCGCCCGGAGGAGATCGGGATCACCACGGTGGAGCTCGCTTATGTGATCCGTGGTCACGACAGCCTTTCAGAATGCGACATCGTCCATGACCACACGCTGGCAGGACCAGCGATCGGCCGTCGACGCAATGCACCAGCCATGGTCACGACGAGCCACGGCCCCTTCACTCCCGAGGTCAGTGATGTGTACCGCTCGTTCGCGCGTCGGGTCCCGATCGTCGCCATCTCGCACAGCCAAGCTGTCGAGGCGTCACATCAGGGGATCCAGATCTCTCGGGTGATCCACCACGGGCTCGATCCCGACGAGGTGACGCTGGGCGCAGGCGACGGCGGCTACCTCGCTTTCCTCGGCCGAATGCATCCCGACAAGGGAGTCGACGTTGCAGCGCGGGTTGCTCGCGCCGCCGGGATGCCGCTGCGAATCGCGGCCAAGATGCGCGAGCCGGCCGAGCGCGCGTGGTTCAAGGAGTGCGTCGAACCCCTCCTCGGCGGCGACGTGGAGTACGTCGGTGAGTTGGATCGGGCGGACGCGCTGAAGATGCTGCAGGGTGCGTCGGCACTGCTGAACCCAATCAAGTGGTCAGAACCGTTCGGGCTGGTGATGGTCGAAGCCTTGGCCGCGGGAACGCCAGTACTGGCGTTCCCCAACGGTGCGGCGCCGGAGATCGTCGAGGATGGCGTCACAGGGTTCTTGTGCCGAGACGAAGCCGAGATGGTGGCCAAGGTGGGCGACGTCGGGAGCCTCGATCGGGGCGGCTGTCGAGATGCCGTACTGAGGCGTTTCACCACGGCACGAGTGGTTGAGGACCATGTCAGCCTGTATGAACGGGTCATCTCCGCGGTGAAGCACGGTCGGCATGCTACGGACGAGGCTCGTGCTCGTGTGCCACGCCCGCGGGGAGCCCGCTGACGGTCAGTTCCCCGTCAGGACTACGACCAAGCCGCAACCGCGAGCCGCCGAAGTCGAATTCGATTGAACCGAGTGCCTTCAATTTGGGTGTTCCTGCTACCGGGGACAGAGTCACCCGGTCCAGGTCCAACCGAGGGTCGAAGCGCATCAGCGTCCGCAACATCAACAGTGGCGCGGCGGCGGCCCACGCTTGTGGGGAACAGGACGTCGGGTAAGCGACCGGTACGGGCAGCTCCGCGCGGTCCAACCCGGCGTACAGCTCCGGAAGTCGGCCGCCGGTTGCGGTTGCGGCGTCGAGCACAGCGTCGATGATCTCTACGGACTCGTCGACGAAGCCGTAGCGCATCAGACCTGCCGCGGCGATCACGCTGTCGTGCGGCCACACGGATCCGTTGTGATAGCTGAGCGGGTTGTACCGAACCATGGTCGTCGCCAGGGTGCGCAGCCCCCATCCGCTGAACATGTCGGGCGACAGCAGATGCGCTGCAACCGCAGCGGCGTGTTCTGGGTCGATGATGCCGCTCCACAAGCAATGACCCATGTTGCTGGCCAACGCATCGACCGGGTGCTTCTCTCCATCGAGTGCGACGGCATACCAACCGCGCTCAGGCAGCCAGAAGTCCTGGTTGAACGCGGCCCGCAGGTCGGCAGCCTTCAACCGCCAACGCGACGCCGTGACATCGTCCTGGCGCACGTCGGCGAGCTCGGCGCGGGCAAGGTAAGCCTGGTAGACGTAGCCCTGCACCTCCGCGAGGGCTATCGGTCCTTCGGCAAGCGCGCCGGACGCGGAGCTGATGCTGTCCCACGAGTCCTTCCATCCCTGGTTTGCGAGCCCGTCTGTGGAGAGCCGTTCGTATTCGACGTACCCATCGCCGTCTGAGTCACCGAACTTCTCGATCCACTCCAAGGCGGCGTCCACGTGTGGCAGCAAGTCATCGATCACCGACGACTCGACACCCCAGCGACTGAGCTCCCCGACGAGAACGACGAACAGTGGAGTTGCGTCGATGCTGCCGTAGTAGGCCTGTCCCTTGTCCAGGTCTACGGCCGTCGCCGAACTGAACCTGACCTCGTGCAGGATCCGACCGGGCTGCTCCTCGGTGGCGCGGTCCGTCCGGCGGCCCTGGAGGCGACCCAACGTCTGAAGTACGCCAACCGCAAGGGCCGGATCGACGATCATCGCCATGTACGACGTCAGCAACGAATCGCGACCGAAGAGGGCCATGAACCACGGGGCGCCGGCGGCAACCACCGGTGATTCCGGGTGGACGGGGTCCTCGATGATCAATGAACCGACGTCGTCGGCTCCTTGTGCGATGGACAGCGACAGCCGTTCGTCGCACGACGTCAGCGTCGGCGTGTGGCTGCGCCATCCCGCCAATCGACGTGCGGGAAGTGATTCCGTCGGCGGTTCACCGCAGCGATAGCGAAGCGCGACCAGGTCGCCGTCGACTGACAGCGTGACTTCGAGACACACCTGCCAGACCCCTCGGGCCGGTATCGTCACCAGCCATCTGAGGCCGCCCGCAGCGAACTCCGCCGGCGGCTCACCGCTTCGTTGCGCGACGCGGACTTCCCGCCGGACGCCTGACCGCACCGCGCTGGTGAGTAGATCGCCCCCGCTGTGGTGAGGCTCCAACGACTCGGTCAAATGTCCGGCCTTGACGGCGAAGAGATCGGCCAAGTCACTCGCAACGTGAAGCTCGATGACGTGGCTCTCGACTTCGTTGCTGTAATTGCGAACCTCGATGTCTTCGCGCATTCCCGATCCCACCCAGCGCTTCCGCACCACCAGCAGCGTCGCCCCGGCGTCGTCCACCAACGGCGGTAGTCGGGAAACGAACGTCGCAGCAAACGGTTCGGTCACGCTCACTGAGAGCGGATCCAGCGAACGACCGTCAACGATGATCTCCCACCGACTCACGACGCGGCTGTCGAGTACGAAGAGTCCAGCGGCGCCACCAGGCCGGATGTCGCCGGACCGCTCGGACAGAACAAAGGAGGAACCTTCGACGAGGGTCACGAACCCGCCGGCCTGCTGGAGGCTCACTGGCTCTCCCGTGGTCGTCAGACCCTGTTCAGCCCACACGAGGGCTCCTTCCCGGTCCGCGTTCTGATGCCACAACAACGCTCACCGGTCGGGTCGGGACTCGATGACGATCCAAGCCCACAGTAGTCGGCGGCCGACGTCATCAGGCTCTACGTGACAAGACCAGTCGACTCACGTTCTCCGAACCGCGTCCTGAAGTACCGGATCGAGATCGGGATACCGGAAGTCGAATCCCGCGGCCACGAGCCTGGCGGGGATGCCGCGTCTCCCCGTGAGCGCAAGAGCTGGGTCGCTCCTGAGCAGACGAGCCCCAAGCCGCACGAGTGCAGCCGGAGTGGGTGGGGCAGGTGGACGGTGTACGGCACGTCTGAGCGAGGTCATGAAGTCCTGGTTCCTCACCGGCACAGGCGACGTGGCGTGGACAATCCCGTCAAGTCTGGGCTGATCGAAGAGCCACAGCACGGCAGCGCGATAGTCGTCGCCATGCAGCCAACTGATCCACTGCCGCCCATTGCCGATGCGGCCTCCAAGCCCCCAACGGGCCAGTGATGTCAGACGCTGGATCGCCGGCGTCCCGCGGTCGAGCACCACCCCCGTTCTGAGAATGAGCAGCCGGTCGGTTCTCGCACCAACGACTGCCTCCTCCCATGCTCGTGCCACGCCAGCCATCTGTGGCGGTTCAGACGCGGGTGGCGACTCCTCCGTCAGCAGCGTGTCGCCGGCGTCACCGTAGATGGCGAGCGTGCTCAGCTGGAGCCATAGCACCGGTCCGCGCGACGCCATCCGCGACGCCGACACCAGAGCTTGCGTGGGTTCGACCCTGGACCGGACCAACAGGTCGACACCCGCCGGAGTCGGACGTCGATCGACTAACTCTCCGGCCAGATTCACCACCACTGAACCGTCGAGTTCCTCAGCCCAGTCGCCGACTGTTCGACCGTTCCATTGGACCTGGCGAACGGGATCGTCCGCCTCACGGACCTGGTCAAGATGACTGGCTCATGACCTGCCCGAACCAACGCCGTGGCCAGCGGGATACCAAGAGCGCCCGACCCTCCGGCTAGGACTACCTTCACACCTCACCCCTTCGGCATTCGCAAGCATGCCTGGCGATGATTCGCCTGCGCGTCTCGTGCACCGAGCGAAGGTTTGCACATGCATGACGTGCCGACCGTGGGCTGAGCGCATACCGTTGGGCTCAGGAATCGATGTTGCCACGGAGACGACATGAAGTGGGTCACCCGAGAACGACCGAAGACGGACCGGATCGCTTGCCCATGGCTGATCCGCCGCTTCATCGATCCTGACGCGGAGATTGTCTACGTGCCCGCCGACCAGGTGTTGGCGACGGCTGAACGCGACGGCGGGCACTCCTTCGATGCGCCTAACGCCACTTACACCCACCAAGGCAACAACTGCACCTTCGAGACGCTGATCGAGGAGTTCGACCTTGGCAGCGACCCGGCGTTGGTACGACTCGCTCGCATCGTCCACGCCGCCGACATCAGCGAGGATCGGACCAGCGACCCGCTCGGGCCGGGACTTCTCGCGATCGGAGTCGGAGGTCTGGACGTCGAGGAGGACGACCACCGGCTGCTGGATCGAGGCAGCTTCGTCTACGACGCCCTCTACGCCTGGTCGGCTCGCGACGTCGCTGCTGGGGAGTAGTCCGGTACCGGTACGCGGAAGGCCGCCCGGTCCGAGTGAACTTCGGATGTGGGCGGCCCTCTCTGGAGGCTCCGTCAGTCGTCGCTGCCGCCCTCGTCGGAGCTGCCGTTGGAGGACGAGCCTTGGTTGTCGTTGTCGTCGCCCTGGTTGTCGCTCGCCGAGGACTGGTCGTCACCCTGGTCGTCGTCGTTGAAGCTGGGCGAAGGCGACGGGCTCGTCGAGTCGTCGTCGCCGTATTGGTCGTCATCGGTGTAGGTCGGGTCCGGCGAGGGAGTGATGGTCGGAACTGGGTCGGGGTTGGTTGCACTCTGGCCGTGCTTGGCCATGACGTGATGAGTGGTGACCCTCACCTGATGGCCGTTCGTCTTCGCGTCGTGGATCGTGGCGGCGGGCTTAGTCGCGGTGCTCTGGTGATGGCCTGGCGCGGCCATGACCGCACCGGCGGTGCCCAAGGTGAGCCCAGCGACCACGGCGGCGCCCATCGCGATCTTGGTGCCGAGACTGCCACTACCGAGTGCGTTGCGTAGTGATCCGATCATGGTGTCCTGTTCCCCTCGCTGAAGGATGAGAGTTCTGCATCCGGTAACGGTCCACCTGGGCAGTCGCAAGACCGCTTCAGTGGTTCGAGGACACCATCGGTTACGGGTCGCTAAGGTCCGATCCGCGTGCCGCTAACGGACAGCAAAGGTTCAGGCGTTACACAGTTCGGCGCATCAATCGGGTGAAGTTCTGGTCACGGCCGCGATAACAGCCACCAGAGAATCAAATGTCGGCGAGCCACGGAGTCCTTCGGGAGTGCGGTAGACCCGGCATGCCAGACCGTAGGGACCGTTCGCCTCCCCGAATGGGTCGATACCGTCGATGAGGATCGTGGGCGAGCCCGCGAAACACAGCCGCTCGGCGTCGGCGTGGTTCTGCACCTGCTGGAGATCAATCGCGACGTCTGGGTGCTCGGTTGTGTCGAGGGCAGCGCGCAACCGCGCTCGAGCTGTCAGCCAGTTCGGACAGCCGTCAAAGTAGCGAAGGACAACGTGCACCCGACCACCCTCCCACCCGCATTGACCCCTCGCCTCATCTCCTTTGCGGTGCGGGTCGCGACTGCCTAGCGTTGCCTCGCTTGGAGAGGACTCCGTGCCCTGTCTGCGGTTGTGAGTTCAGCAGATCGGAGATGCGCAACACGATGACGTCTCGCCTGAACGCGCTCTGCTTCGACGCGATCGACCCGACGGGTCTCGCGCGCTTCTGGGCCGGCGTCCTGGGCTGGGAGATGGCGACCGACGATCCTCACGACGGCGTCGTGCTCCTGCCGAGTGACGACACCGGGTTCGGGCTCCGATTCATTCCGACCGACGAACAGAAGGTTGGCCAGAACCACATGCACTTCGACCTGACGAGCGCGTCCCTGGACGAGCAGCAGGAGACGGTGGCGAGGTCGCTGCGACTCGGTGGCCGGCACATCGACATCGGTCAGCTCCCTGAGGAGCGTCATGTGGTGCTGGCTGACCCCGAGGGCAACGAGTTCTGCGTGATCGAGCCGGGCAACAACTTCTTGGCTGACTGCGGGTTCATCGGTGCGCTGGCCTGCGACGGCTCGCAGGAGGTCGGGTACTTCTGGAGTGAAGCACTGGGCTGGCCGTTGGTCTGGGACCAGGACCAAGAGACTGCGATCCGCTCGCCGCTCGGTGGTCCGAAGATCACATGGGGCGGTCCGCCACTGATGCCGAAGACCGGGAAGTGCCGGCTGCATTTCGACCTGTCTCCACCAGTCGATGGTGACCAGCAAGCGGAGGTCGCTCGCCTCGTCTCCCTCGGCGCGACGCGAATCGACATCGGCCAGGGCGACGTCAGCTGGGTGGTCATGGCCGATCCTGATGGCCACGAGTTCTGCGTGCTGGCCTCCCCGATAGCGCTGACGAACAACTGAGCGAATCAGTCGGTGTCACCAGTGCTAGCCGTTCCGCGTCTGGCCGACGCATCTTCGGCGCGACCGCGCAGGACGAGCGCGCCGACGCCGGCGGCTGATGCGGCCACGCCGGCCGCATGGCGGTCAGCGACCACCAGATCAGCCCCGCGAGCGACCCGGTGCCGTGCCCTCCTACCAGGAGTTGCGACTGCTTGGCCACAGCGATCGCTGCAATCAGCGCGAGGACGAGGTAGACCAGGCAGAAGAATGCCGTGACCTCCAACGCACCGGCTCGACTCGAGAGTCGGTCGGCCAGGTCGGCGTCGTCGGTACTTGCCTGCGCCGTCATAGAACCGCCTACCTTCAGATCGCACACCGTCGTCGAGCTGGATCGGGCCAACAAGTTCCGATTCCGGCCGATGGCCGTATGCCCAGTCCCAGTTTCGAGCCACGGGAAGTGAGGCGCAGTGATGACTGACGAACGTGGTCACGAGTTCACAGCCGGGTTGTACGGGTGGATCACCCACACCGAGCTGTCGAGCACGGATCCAGCCGAGACCCGCGACTGGTGCGCGGAGGTGCTGGGTTGGACGTTTCGGCCCCCGTTCCCCACCGACGGCGGCGAGTACCACCTGTTCGCCTACTCCGAGGCCGGCGGAGGAGGTATCCGGGCGACGGCACCCGGCGAGACGCCCGGGTCGACTCCGACGGTGCACGTGCGCGACACGCAGGTGGCCTTTGACGCCGCGGTCGCCGCAGGTGCCGAGCCGGTCACCCCGCCGACCAAGGTCATGGAGGGAGTGCTCATCGCCTTGGTCCGCGCGCCTGGTGGCGTGCTGATCGGGTTGTCAGGACCCACGACTTCCGACCTGCCGAACTGACCACCGATCCCAAGGCAGCGAGGACAGCCAGTCGACTCAGACCGGTCGGGTAGCCAGTTGGAAGGTCAGCGTTCGCTTCATGCCCTTCACCGGGTGGACCAGGTGCATGGTCAGGCGGCTGAACATGCCGTGGACCGGTCGGTGCAACCAGTCGGTGACCGGGTACCGGTGGAAGTGCCCTGCGGCGCAGTTCGGCTTGCAGTCGTTGGCGACGAACGTTGCCGCACCACCCGCGGATCGCTGGCCCCACCACTTCCAGTGGGCCCGCTTCAACAAGGCGTTGCCGTCGGCGCAGGTCATGGTGATGGCATGCGGACGGCGAGACGCCGTGAGGCAGTCGGCCAGAACCTGCGGCGTTGGCAGGTGAGCAGAGCCGTGGGGGTGGTCGCGGTCGTCGCGTGTGCCACGCCACCACCGACGAGCGCCGCCGTCAGGGCCAGCGCCGATGTGAGCGACCACGCAAGACGTCGAATGGCAGAAACCGTCATGGCGACTCCTTCGATATCAGTGTGCATCAGACTCCGCACGGTTCAGTCTCCGCGCTACCTCGGATTCGGCTCAGGCGTGCTTCGCGGGAGTGGGACGATCGGGGGAGACAGTCGTCGAGGCGCCCTGAGCGCCTGCCCCGACCCCCCTCGGCCATCTGGAGACGCCGTGGACAGGTCGGAACATCGACCAGCGGGTGCAGCGCCGCCGTCGTGCTCACTGGGCCACTGGCACGCCCCGCCAGGCTGACCGCAGCCAGTGCCGTCGCTCTACGAGCGTCCCGTTTCGGTGACCAGCTTCATCATCGCCGCGGTGAACGCGGCCAGGTCTGCCGGCCACCGGGAGGTGACCAGGTTGCCGTCGACGACCACCGCAGCGTCCTCCCACAGGCCGCCGGCTTCGGTGATCTCCTCGGGCACCCCGTCGTGCCAGTAGGAGGTCAGGTGGCGTCCGCGGACCAGGTCGGCCGAGACGAGGAGCCACGGTCCGTGGCAGATCGAGGCGACCGGCTTGTTCGCCTCGAAGAACTCCCGGGCGATCTGCTGGGCCTGCGGGATCTGCCGAACCGTGGCGGGGGCACCGTCGGGGAAGCCGCCGGGGATGATCAACAGGTCGTAGTCGCCCGGATCAACCTTTTCGATCAGCATGTCGGGGGTCATCACGTAGCCGTGCTCGCCGCCGATGTCGTCCAGGCTCGGGGCCGCGATGTCGACCCGGGCGCCTGCGTCGAGCAGCCGGAAGTAGGGGACGAGCACTTCCAGGTCTTCGAACTTGTCCGCAGTCAGGATCACCGCTCTGACGTTCATCGTGTCGGGCCCGGGTTGAACGTCGGTCATCTTCATGTGTGGCCTCACTGTCGATGCGGTACTCCCCACAGTCAGGCCCCGAAGTCGCCGGGTCAAGTCCGAGGCTCTTGTGCGCCGGGTCGCGGGCGAGCATGCTCACCACGCCTGAGCGGCCGGTCGGCTTCGTCGAGCGTCTCTCAGACACCCAGGAGGCGACCCACGTGACTCTGACCGCGCAAGAACTGGCTGGGGAGTACTCGCAGGCGTGGGCCGTCCACGACGTTTCAGCCATCGTCGCCCTCCACACCCCTGAATCGGTCTTCCACGTCCACGGTCTGACAGAGCCGGCGGTGGGGCACGACGCCGTCAGGGAGGCAGTCACCGCCTTGTTCGCGCAGGCACCAGACCTTCGATTCGAGGCGACACGGGGCTACCTCGGCACCGACCACTTGGTGCTGGAGTACGTCATGTCCGGCACGTCCGGCGGGGGGCCGTTCAGGTGCGACGGTGTCGACGTGATCGCTGTCGAAGACGGCCTGGTGCAGCGAAAAGACACCTATCTCGACCTGGCGGCCTACGAGCAGCAAGGCCTGCCCAAGTTCGCGCCGCAACGGCCTACCGTTTCCTCTTGACCGCCACCAGTCGTCGCTGAGCGAACGATCACGTCACAGGGCGAGCAGGAAGTTGATCAGCCCCGGGAAGTAGTGCTCCGGGTCGTCGAACTGAGACAGGTGGCTGCCGTTCGGGCAGTGCAGGTAGGAACCCTGTGGCAGTTGTCCGGCCATCCATCGCATGTGTTCGGGATCCATGGTGTCGTGCGTGGCGCCGATCGACAGCGTCGGCACGTCGATGTCCTTGAGATCACCGCTGCGATCCCACGTCTCCAGCGATCCGCTCAGGCCCAGTTCGCTCGGACCCTGCATGGGTACGTAGATCGATGGGTTGATGTGGGCGAAGCCGCGGTGCACCGGGTCGGGCCAAGCGCCGAGCGGGATGCGGCAGACGTGATGCGCGTAGTGGTGCTCCATGAGCAGTCGGTCGTATCGCGGATCGTCGGTCGTTCCGTCGGCTTCGAACTGCTTGATCTGCTCCAGCACGGATTGGTCCATCGCAGGCATCAGGACATCGTTGGCGTAGGTGTTGTAGAGCGCGGTGCTCGACATCATGTTCGAGATCACCAGAGCCTTGAGATTCTCCTGGTGGTGCACGGCGTACTCCATCGCGAGGATGCCGCCCCACGACTGCCCGAGCAGTACGAAGTTGCTGCTGTCCAGGGCCAGCGCCGCACGCACCTGGTCGACCTCGTCGACGAACCGCGCGAGATTCCACAGCGACGGGTCGTCGGGCTGGTCGCTTCGGAAGGATCCGAGTTGGTCGTAGTAGTAGTACTCGATGCCCGCCCGCGGAAACCAGGTGTCGAAACACTCGTAGAACTCGTCGCTCGCTCCCGGCCCGCCATGGAGCAGCAGGACCTTCAACTCAGGGTTGGTTCCGACGCGCTTGGTCCACACCCGGAAGTCGCCGCTCGGCGTAGAAACGGGCACCATCCGGGCTCCACCCGAGAGCACGTCCCGTGGGTCCCAGTCTGCGGTGTCGAAGTACGAGTCTGGAGTCGGCGCCATGGGCGCAACGTAGCCCTTGCGGGGTTACGGTCGGTTCATGTCCACGCCCGCGTTCGAGGAGCGACGGCTGTCGTTCGGGTCTGAGGCAGGTACCTATGCCGACTACCGACCGGGCTACCCCACCGAAGCGATCGCGTGGGTGTTCGCCGGAGCCCGACGGCCAGTCACAACGGTCGCCGACGTCGGTGCCGGTACCGGGAAGCTGACGCAGACCTTGATCGGGATGGGACTGAAGGTCGACGCCGTGGAGCCCGACGCCGGCATGCTCGAGGAACTCCGGCGACGAGTGCCCGGGGCGCGGGTCCACCAAGCGCCCGCCGAGTCACTTCCGCTGGGCAACGCCTCGGTGGATGCGGTGACGGTGGCTCAGGCGTGGCACTGGTTCGAGCAGAAGGCGGCGGCTCGAGAATTCGCCCGCATCCTGCCACCCGGCGGCGTGGTCGGCCTGCTGTGGAACCTGCGCGACGACTCCGACGGTGGGTGGATGGCTGACCTGTCCGACCTGGTTGACGGCGAGGACACCTTGCGCGGCAGTCGCGACGACGAGCCAGACCTGGGCTCTGCGTTCGGCGAGGTGGAGGAGAACCAGCTCGAGCACTCGATGCTGCTCGACGTCGACTCATTGGTTGCCCTGGTGTCGACGTTCTCGTTCGTGAGGTTGCGCCCCGATGCGGATGAGATCTACGCGGCAGTGCGTGAGCTCGTGGCCCACCACCCGCAGACCCGGGGGCGCGAGCGCATCGAGCTGCCGTACGTGACCGCGACCTATCGCGCGGTTCGCGTCTGAGGGCTGGTCAGACGAGGGAAGCCGCCCAGGCCTGGTGCAGACCGGCGTAGCCGCCGTCGCTCTCGGCGAGGTCCGCCGGCGCGCCGTCCTCGATGATGCGCCCAGCGTCGAGCACCAGGACCCGGTCGGCGATCTCGACGGTCGACAACCGGTGGGCGATGATCAGCGCTGTGCGGTCGGCGAGGATCGTGCGCAGGGCACGTTGCACGAGACGCTCGCTGGGAATGTCGAGCGATGAGGTGGCCTCGTCGAGGATCAGCACGGCGGGATCGGCGAGGAACGCGCGTGCGAACGCGATCAGCTGCCGCTGACCGGCTGAGAGCCGACCCCCACGCTTGCCCACGTCGGTGTCGTAACCCTCGGGAAGTGCGGTGATGAAGTCGTGGGCGCCGATCGCGGTTGCGGCGTCCTCCACCTCGCGGTCGCTGGCGTCGGGGCGGCCGAACCGGATGTTCTCGGCCACGGTGTCGGCGAACAAGAAGTTCTCCTGCGTCACCATGACGACGGCGCGCCGCAAGTCCTCCTCCGACAGCGATCTCAGGTCGATACCGTCGAGGCGCACCGTGCCGGTGATGGGGTCGTAGAACCTCGCGACGAGGCGGGCGAGCGTGGTCTTCCCGGCTCCCGTGGCACCGACCAGGGCGACCGTCTGGCCCGCCGGCACGATCAGGTCCAGCTGCGGAAGCACGGTCGCCGCGCCGTAGGCGAAGACCACGCTGTCCAGCTCGAGACCCCCGCTGGCGTGCGGGAGCGGGACGGGGTTCTCCGGCTCGGCCACGGAGGGAGCCTCCTCGAGAACGCCGGACAACTTCTCCAACGCGGCGGTGGCCGACTGCAGTGAGTTGTAGAACATCGACAGCTCCTGCATCGGCTCGAAGAACCGACGCAGGTAGAGCAGGAACGCTGCGAGCACGCCGACTTCGGTGTTCCCGTCCATCACTCGATAGCCGCCGTAGACCAGTACCACAGCGGTCGTGATGTTCCCGATCAGCTTGATCCCCGGCGCGAAGATGGCGATCAGCTTGAATGCGCGCTCGTTGGCCATCTGGTAGTCGTAGTTCACCTGCTCGAAGATCTGCTGGTTGCGCCCCTCACGGCGAAACGCCTGCACCGCGCGGATTCCGCCCAGTGACTCCACGAACTGCACGATCATCACCGCGACTGTCTCGCGGGTGCGTCGGTAGGCGACGGCGGAGTTGCGGCGGAACCACTTGGTCAGCTGCCAGAGCACTGGGAACGACAGAAGCGTCACCAGGCCCATTGGCAGGTCGAGCAAGAGCAAGATGACGCCCACCGACACCACCGACAGGGCCGCCAGCACGAGGTCGTCGACGCCGCCGTCGAGCAGCTCGGCCAGAGCGTCGACGTCACTGGTGAGCCGCGAGATCACCCGGCCAGACGTGTAGCGCTCGTGGAACGCCGGCGACAGCCTCTGGAAGTGGTCGTAGACCCTCGTGCGCAGGTCGTACAGGACGGCCTGGCCGATGCGTCCGCTCGCCATGAGGAACGAGCGCTTCGACAGGTACTCGACGACGGCCGCGACGAGGAACCCGAACGTCACGACGATCAGGACCGTTGCGCTGCCGTTCGCCTCCAGCGGCGGGATCCCCTTGTCGATGCCGACCATCACGAGGTAGGGGCCGGCCATCGCCGCGAAGTTCTGCACCAGAAGCAGGCCAAGGGCGATCCACACAGCACGACGGTGCGGACGCAGCAAGCTGCCGAGCAGTCGCCGACTGCGCCCACGCAGCATGGCCGTGACCTCCACGCTGATGACGTCTTCGCCCTCGGTGGCGACGCCGCGCCAGCTCTGGTCGCTCATGCCGACATCGCCTCTGGACGCTGGGACAGCACGGCTCGGTACGACGGCTCGTCGCGCATGAGCTGGGAGTGCGTGCCGACGGCGCGGATGGTGCCGTCCTCGAGCAGGGCGACGCGGTCCGCAAGGGCGACGGTCGAGGGACGATGGACCACGAGCAACGCGGTCGTGCCGGACAGGACCCGCCGCAGCGCCTTCTCGACCAGCGCCTCGGTGTGCACGTCGAGGGCCGACAGCGGGTCGTCGAGCACGAGGATCGACGGCCTGGCGACCACGGCACGCGCCAGCGCAAGACGTTGCCGCTGACCGCCGGACAGCGACATGCCCTGCTCGCCGATGCGGGTGTCCATGCCCCATGGCAGGTCGTGAACGAAGCCCGCCTGTGCGATGTCGAGCGCCTGGGCAACGTCTGCGTCAGACGCTTCGGGGTAACCGAGCGTCAGGTTCTCGTGGACGCTCGCCGAGAACAGCGTGGGCTCCTCGAAGGCGGTGGCCACGATCGTGCGCAGCGAGGACAGCGTCATGTCACGAACGTCGGTACCGTCGATCGTGATCGACCCGCTGGTCACGTCGTACAGCCGCGGTACTAGTGCAGTCAGGGTGGACTTGCCACTCCCGGTCATCCCGACCAGCGCAAGGGTCTCACCGGGTCGCACTTCGAGGTTGACGTCGCGTAGCACGCACTCGTCCGTGCCTGGGTAGCTGAAGCTCACGGCCTCGAAGCGCAGCCGACCACTTGCCTGACTCACCGTCGCGGCGCCAGGACGATCGCTGATGTCGGGCTCGGTGTCGAACACCTCATAGATCCGGTCCGCGGCCGTCATGGCCTCCTGGCCGTTGGCCACGATCCAGCCGAGCGAGTCGACGGGCCACACCAGCATGAGCATGAGCGACACGAAGGCGACCAGGTCGCCGAGCGTCATCTCGCCCGCCGAGACGGCCAGGGCACCGAACAACAGGGTGAGTCCAAGCGTCACAGTCGGGACCAGATCGAGCAGCGACCAGAAGCGGGCCACCAACACGGCCTTGCGCACCGAGCTGTCGTGCAGCGTGCGCGCGGAGCCGCGGAACGTCTCGCCGACGTGCTGGCTGCGGCCGAACGAGCGGATCATGCGAACGCCGACGGCCGACTCCTCGACGAACGTCGCCAGGTCACCCTGTTGGTCCTGCACCTGCCGCGAGGCCGTGAGGTAGGCCTTGGCCAGACCACGAGAGATCAGGAACAGCGGGATCGCGGAAGCCGCGACGAGGATCCCCAACGGAAGATAGAGGTGGATCAGCAGGGCGACCACCACGACGAACGTGGCGACGTTCACGATCAGGTAGATCAGCCCGAACGACAGGAAGCGTCGGATGGTCGACAGGTCCGACGTGGCCCGGGACAGCAGCTGACCGGCTTGCCACTGGTCGTGGAACGACACCGGCAGCTGCTGGAGGTGGGCGTACAGGTCGTCCCGGACCGAGGTCTCGATGCCGAGTGCGGCGTACGACTGCACCCAACGTCGGATGAACACCAGACCCGCTTCGAGGACGCCCAGGAACAGGGCGAGCAGTCCGAGGGGGATCAGTCCCGCCTTGTTGCCGCTGACGATCGGGCCGTCGACCACCTTGGCCGTCACCAGGGGAACGACGATGCTGGCGCCCACCGCAAGGCCGGCGGCCACCACCATGAGCACCATCTGGCCGGTGTAGGGACGCACGTAGCCGCGCATCCGCCACAGCGAGCGCATGCTGCGCCGGCGGCCAAGATGGTGGGAGGGCATAGACCCTCACGGTATGCCCCGCGGATCCGTCGCGCACACGCGTTTCGGCACGCGGCGTCGGCATCCGTCAGCGACTCGCGTCAGATGTCGACGAGGCGGTCGATCACCTCGATCGGCCCCCAGGCGGCGTCGCCGAGGTTGCAGAGGACCGCGACGGTGACGTCGGGCCCGGGGTAGTGCTGCAGGATCCCGCTCACCCCGGTGTTCGAACCCTCCTTCCAGTAGGAACGCAGTCCACCGTCGACCTCGCAGAACTCGAACCCGAAGCCGGTCCGGTGTCGGCCGACCTCCAGCGGGCGGTAGTCCTCGTGGGGCGCCAGCATCGCCTGGGTCAGCTCGTCGCCGAGTAACCGGCCGGCGCGAAGCGCGTTGTGGAAGGCCACCAGGTCATCGACGGTCGCATGCGCACCGCCGTCGGGCGTGCCGATGGGTGGATAGGAGTAGATCGAGCGCCGCCATCCGGTCCTGACTCCGTCGGGCTCGAGGATCGGTGTCAGCCCTTCGGCCACATCGGGCTCTACGACGTCCATGGCGAAGAACCCGGACCGAGACATCTGCGCCGGCGCGAAGACCCGGTCGCAGACGTAGTCGCGGTACGCGAGCCCCGTCGCGCGCTCGACCATGAGTCCGAGGAGGACGTAGCTGCAGTTGCAGTAGCGCGTCCCGGTGCCTGGGGCGAAGTTCGCCGCACGATGGATGAAGTGGGGCAAGTGGTCTGCGGCCTGCCGGACGGCGTAGTTCGGCTGGTCGACGAACAGATCTGCGTACTCCTCGCCAGCCTCCTCGTCGGCGTCGTCACCGATCCCGGACGTGTGGGTCAGCAGTTGGTACACCGTCACATCCGGTGAGATGACCGTGTCCGGCAATCCGAGATAGTCGATCACCCGCGTCTGCAGTGCGAACGAGCCTGCCTCGATCTGCTGCAGAGTCGCGACGGCCGTGAAGAGCTTGGTGATCGACGCAGTGTCGAACCGTGTGTCGGGCGTCGCAGCCACCCGCCAGGTAGGGCTGGCCCATCCGTAGGCCCGACGCAGCAACGTCGTGCCACTTTGGTCGATCCGCACGGCCCCGCTGAAGGCGTCGCGGCCGGCACGATCCGCAAGATCGTGCTCGACCGCGACGACGTCCATGTCAGGCGAGGCTAGAGGTACAACCTCGGTGGCAGGTCAGGCTGCGATGGGCTCGTTCTGCAGCCGTCGGTAACCGTAAGTCAACGCGAGCAGTGCAACCGGCGCCGTCACCAACAGACCGATGAGGCACAGGATCGCACCGACGATGTAGGCGAGGATGCAGGCCAGGAGCAGCAAGATGACCTTGCCGAAGTTCTGGCTGACCAACTCGATGCTCGACTTGATCGACTCCCAGGCGCCCTGTCCCTTGTCGATGATGAAGAACAGGTAGAACGGGGTGAAGATCGCCACGACGATCGAGCCGACGAAGCAGAGGAAGATGCCAAGGAAGCTGGCGATGCCGACCATGATCGCTGCCAGCAGGATCGTCCCGAACTTCTCGAAGTTGAACATGTGGCCGACCTCGAGGTGACGCCCGTCGGCCAGCATGAGGGCGCCCCGGATCACGCCCGCCGACAGGAACGCGAACAGAACCGTGAAGCCGAAGTTCACACCTGCGTTGAGCAACATGCGCGGGAAGAAGCCTGACCCGACGTGGATGGTGACCTGGCCAGTGTTCGGGTTGATGGTGGCGGAGGAGTTGTTGATGAACGCTCCGCGCAACAAGAAGTAGACGACTGCCTCGACCACGATGAGGATCACCAGATAGATCAACACCGCCACCAGAATCGGCCCGACGTTCTGCTGGAACTTGGTCCAGCCCCAGCCGAACGCGTCGCCGACGCTGAAGGAGTCCCCGGCCGCGCCGGCGGGCATCGGTGCGCCTGGCGGGGGTGGCGGCGGCGGGTGGTGGCGGCGGCGGTGGGCGGCGGTGGCGGGTGGCTCGCAGGTGGCGGGGTCGCGGGCGGCGGGGTCGGGGGCGGCGTCAGGCCGCCGGCCGGTGGCTCCGGCTCCGGAGGCATGGCAGGAGGGGGCATTTCGGACATTGCAGTCTCCAACTCCTCAGCGGACACGTCAGACCCTAGCGATCTCGGGCGTCATCCGGTCCTTCCTGCGGTTGCCAATCGTGACCGTTGTCGTCCCTGTGCGTCGAAGTTGCCCGCGTCGAGCCAGGTTCGGAAGGCCTGGTCGAGGGTCGGCCACTCGGAGTCGATGACGGCGTACCAGGCCGTGTCGCGGTTGTGGCCCTTCACCACCTGAGCCTGGCGAAAGGTCCCTTCGTAGGTGAAGCCGAGCCGCTCGGCCGCCGAGCGCGACGCGGCGTTGAGCGCGTTGCACTTCCATTCGTAGCGTCGGTTCCCCAACGTCTCGAATGCGTTACGCATCATCAGGTACATCGCCTCGGTGCCTGCCCGGTGCCTTTGCAGCAGGGGTGAGTAGTTGATGTGCCCCACCTCGATCGAGCCGGCCGGAGGATCGACGCGCAGGTAGCTGGCGACGCCGACCGCGTGTGCACTGTTCACGTCGACGATCGCGTAGAAGCGGGGGTCGGACTGTCCCGCCATGTGATCGAGCCACTGCCGGTAGGCCGGAAGATCGGCGAACGGACCGTACGGAAGGTAGGTCCAGTTGCGGCCCTCGGCATCGAACCGGTTGGCGGCGAGCAGGTCGGCGGCGTGCCGCGTCGGGTCCAGGCGCTCGACCCGGCAGTACTGACCGACCAGCGTCGAGTCGTCAGGGACGGCCGCAGCGTCCCACTCCGGTACCGGAGCACCGATCGGCAAACCCAGTTCTGACGCGTGCCCAGACGGTTGGCTCACTGTCGGGAGGGTAACGGGCGGACTGCGTTGGGCCGCTGTCAGGCTGCGAGCCCGGCGTGCATCTCCCACACCAGGATCTCGGCTGCTTCGGTGGCCACGACCTGCTGTCCGCCGACGCCGGTGAACCGCACGGCGTCGCCGGTGTCGAGCGCCCCGGAGCCTTCCAGCGACACGGCCCCGCGCGGAACGAACAGGTGCAGGAACGGTGCATCGGGCAGCTGAACGGCCTGGCCGGGCTCCAGGCGTGCCGCATGGAGCGCGGCGTAACGGTTCTTGATGCGGATGGCGGCCTGGCCAACGTGATCGGGCATGCCCGACGCCACAGGAACGAGCCCACCGGACAGCAGCTCCGACTCGATCTCGAGCTGCTCGTACCCGGGGGTGATGCCGCCTTCGTCGGGGACGACCCACATCTGGACGAAGTGCACCGCCTCGTCGTGGTGCTCGCCGTCGAGTCGCCAGGAGTCGTTCTTCTCGCTGTGCAGGATGCCGCGGCCCGCGCTCATTCGCTGGGCGAGCCCCGGGTAGATGACGCCTGCTTGACCGGTGGAGTCCTGGTGGACGAGGGAACCTCGCAGCACCCAGGTGACGATCTCCATGTCGCGATGTGGGTGGGTCTCGAAGCCCGTACCGGCGAGAACGGTGTCGTCGTTGTTCACCAGGAGCAGGCCGTGGTGGGTGTTGCTGGGGTCGTAGTGCTGCCCGAACGAGAACGAATGCTTGGAGTCCAGCCAGCCGAAGTCCGTGGTGGCGCGGTCGCCGGCTCGGCGAACGTCGACCGATGCGGTGGTCATCACAGTTCCTTCTCGTCCATTAGGCCTCTTTGAGGGGTCCTGGGTCATAGCAGCGCGGGACGGCGAGGTATTCCGATGCGGTCCCTGCGCCGAATGGGCCGATCACGCCTGGTCCGTTCGTTCTCCTGACCGCCGCCGAATCGCCCTCCCTTCCACGAGTTCGCAGCAGGATCTCCCGGGCTCCTGGAAGCCGGGAGGGACGATCGCCGAGGCACGCGCTCGCGACGCTGAGTCGCCAACGTTTCCGCCCCGTAAATTCTTCGTTGCAGTGCGGCCGTCGGGTCGACAGGTCAGTGGCGTGACGGTTACGTTCGCCGCTCCAACCGCCGCCTTCTACGACGACGGGATGGCACGTGAGCGATCACCATGCGCAAAGAACGGCAGGCCTTTACGACCCGGCGAACGAGCACGACTCGTGCGGTGTCGCCTTCGTCGCGCACACCTTTGGACGGGCCAGTCACGGTGTCGTCTCCGATGCTCTCAGCGCGCTTCGCAGTCTGAAGCATCGCGGCGCGAGCGGCGCCGAAGTCGACTCCGGCGACGGTGCGGGCCTCCTCGTCCAGGTACCCGACGAGTTCTTCCGCCAGTCGGTGACGTTCGACCTGCCCGAGAGCGGGCACTACCTCGTGGGCGTGGTGTTCCGCGAGCGTGCCGACCACAAGACGAGTGCGAAGGAGGTCGGCGGGCTAACGGCCCGACTCGCGGCCGCCGAAGGTCTTGCGGTGCTCGGCTGGCGAGACGTTCCCGTGGTCGAGTCACTCTTGGGAGCCATGGCGCAGGCGAGCTGTCCGGAGATCCGCCAGGTGTTCTTGTCCGGCCCGCAGGGCGAGTCCGCGTACGCCCTCGACCGACGTGGCTGGCGGCTGCGCCGCAGGCTCAGCCGAGCCGCCGGCGTCTACGTCGCGTCGCTGTCCGCCCGCACGGTGGTCTACAAGGGCATGTTGACGTCGCCTCAGCTGGAGCCGTTCTTTGCCGACCTCTGCGACCCTTCGTTCTCCAGTGCCATCGCCTTGGTCCACTCCCGCTTCTCGACGAACACGTTCCCGTCGTGGTCGCTCGCTCAGCCCTTCCGGCTGGTCGCTCACAACGGCGAGATCAACACTGTGCGCGGAAACCGCAACTGGACGCGCGCTCGCGAGTCGCTCCTCAGCGGCGAGCCGTTGGCTGGCCCGACCGACGATCTGCTGCCCATCTGCACGCCAGGCGCCAGCGATTCTGAGTCGTTCGACGAGGTGTTGGAGCTCCTGCACCTGGGTGGCCGGTCGGTGCCGCATTCGTTGTTGATGATGATCCCGGAGGCCTGGGAGAAGCACATCGAGCTCGACAGTCAGCGGCGAGCGTTCTACGAGTACCACGCGACGTTGATGGAGCCGTGGGACGGACCCGCTGCGGTCGCGTTCACCGACGGCCGCGTCGTCGGCGCCGTCCTCGATCGCAACGGGCTTCGGCCCGGGCGCTGGTGGCAGACCGACGATGACCGCGTCGTGTTCGCCAGTGAAGTAGGCGTGCTCGAGCTACCTTCCGCCCGCATCGTGGCCAAGGGACGCCTGCAGCCGGGACGCATGTTGTTGGTGGACACCGGAGGAGAGGGGCTGCTCGACGACCAACGGGTCAAGCGCGATCTCGCCGCTCGGCGCGACTACCGCTCGTGGGTGTTGGCCGGAGTGGTGGACCTTCGGGATCTACCGGAGCGCGAGCACGTGCTCCACACGCACGAGAGTGTGGTGCGTCGGCAGTGCACCTTCGGCTACACCGAGGAGGAGCTCCGGCTGATCTTGGCGCCTATGGCACGTGACGGTGTCGAGGCGATCGGTTCGATGGGAAGTGACACCCCGATCGCTGTGCTGTCGCAACGTCCACGACTGTTGTTCGACTACTTCAGCCAGCTGTTCGCGCAGGTCACCAACCCGCCGTTGGACGCCATCCGCGAGGACCTGGTGACGTCGTTGTCGACGTTCATCGGACCAGAGCTCAACGTGCTGGGTGAGTCGTCTGCGGCCTGCCGACAGGTGCGCGTCGACTTTCCCGTGATCGACAACGACGAGCTTGCCAAGCTGCTCCACATCAACGACGACGGCGATCGACCGGGCTTCCTTGCGGCCAAGGTGGCTGGCCGCTACGTGGTCGCGGGCGGTGGCGCGGCTCTCGAGCGACGGCTCGAGGAACTGTGTGCCGAGGTGTCGGACCTGATCGACGCCGGCGTTCGTTTCGTCGTGCTCTCCGACCGTGACTCCGACGCCTTACGCGCCCCCATCCCGTCGCTGCTGATGACTGCCGCGGTGCATCAGCACCTCGTCCGCACCCGGCAGCGCACCCAGGTGTCGCTGATCGTCGAGGCCGGCGACGTCCGGGAGGTGCATCACGTCGCCTTGCTGATCGGGTACGGCGCCGCGGCCATCAACCCCTACCTGGCGATGGAGACCGTGGAAGACCTCGTGCGCGAGGGAACTGTGGTGGGGGTGAACCGCGAGGAGGCCGTCGCTCATCTGGTCAAGGCTCTTGGAAAGGGCTTGCTGAAGGTGATGTCGAAGATGGGGGTCTCGACCGTCGCGTCCTACCGCGGCGCGCAGTTGTTCGAGGCGGTCGGTCTGTCCGCGGAGTTGATCGACCGCTGGTTCACGGGAACGTCGTCGCCACTGGGCGGAATCGGGCTCGACGAGGTCGCCGCCGAGGTGGCGGCACGGCACGCGCACGCCTACCCGCCGTCCGGGCACGAACTGGCACACCGCCGACTCACGGTGGGAGGGGAGTACCAGTGGCGACGCGAGGGAGAGATCCACCTGTTCGACCCCGAGACCGTCTTCCGCCTGCAGCACGCGACCCGGTCGCGGCGGTTCGACGTGTTCGGTCAGTACTCACGTCGGGTCAACGAACAGGCGGAACGGCTCAAGACCCTGCGCGGGCTGCTGCAACTGCGCACGCAGGAGAAGTCTGTCGTGCCGTTGGACGAAGTGGAGCCTGCGTCCGCGATCATGCGTCGCTTCTCGACCGGTGCCATGTCGTACGGCTCGATCTCTGCGGAGGCACACGAGACTTTGGCGATCGCGATGAACTCGATCGGGGCGCGTTCGAACTCCGGTGAGGGAGGAGAGGCGGTCGAGCGGCTCCGCGACCCCAAGCGTCGATCGGCGATCAAGCAGGTGGCGAGTGCCCGGTTCGGCGTGACCAACGAGTACCTGGTGAACGCCACCGACCTGCAGATCAAGATTTCCCAAGGGGCCAAGCCGGGCGAAGGCGGACAGCTACCGGGTCGCAAGGTGTATCCGTGGATTGCGCAGACGCGCCACTCCACGCCCGGTGTCGGCTTGGTCTCACCGCCACCGCACCACGACATCTACTCGATCGAGGATCTTGCTCAGCTGATCCACGACCTGAAGTGCGTCAACCAGGACGCGCGGATCCACGTCAAGTTGGTCAGCGAGATCGGTGTCGGCACGGTCGCGGCAGGCGTCGCCAAAGCGCACGCCGACGTCGTGCTGATCTCCGGTCACGACGGCGGCACGGGTGCGGCGCCGCTGACCAGCCTCAAGCATGCCGGCACCCCCTGGGAGCTCGGCCTGGCAGAGACTCAGCAGACGCTGGTGCGCAACCGGCTGCGCGATCGGATCGTCGTACAGGTTGACGGGCAGCTGCGCACGGGACGCGACGTCATTGTGGCCGCGTTGCTCGGCGCTGAAGAGTTCGGATTCGCGACGGCCCCGTTGGTCGTCATGGGCTGCGTGATGATGCGCGTCTGCCACCAGGACACCTGCCCGGTGGGGATCGCGACGCAGGACGCGGAGCTCCGCTCGCGCTTCAGCGGGACGCCGGAGTTCGTGACGACCTTCTTCGAGTACATCGCGGAAGAGATCCGCGAGTTGCTCGCCGCTTTGGGCCTGCGCAGTCTGGAGGAGGCCATCGGTCGAACGGATCTGTTGGACAGCGCCCCCGCGATAGCGCACTGGAAGGCAAGCCGGCTGGACCTGGCGCCGATTCTCATCGCCGGCAACGAGGACACGGCCCATCCGCGTCGGTGCGTAGTCGGGCAGGACCACGGGCTGGGCAAGCACCTCGACCACGGGCTGATCGCACGCGCGGTCGCCGCTCTCGATGGGGAGTCGGCGACGCGGCTGAGGGTTTCCATCTCGAACGAGGACCGTTCGGTCGGCGCCATGTTGGGAGCCGCGGTCACCAGGCGTCGAGCTGGCGCAGGACCTCCGCCCGCGCCGATTGACGTGACCTTTGTGGGGTCGGCCGGTCAGTCGTTCGGTGCGTTCCTGCCCGACGGCGTCACGTTCCGTTTGATCGGCGACGCCAACGACTATGTGGGCAAGGGCCTGTCAGGTGGCGAGCTCGTGCTGGCGCCTCCTCCGGACGCACCGTTCGCGGCGCAACACAACGTGATCGCCGGCAACGTGCTGCTGTACGGCGCGACGTCGGGACGGGTATTCATCCGTGGACTGGTCGGTGAACGGTTCGCGGTGCGCAACTCCGGAGCGGTCGCCGTAGTCGAAGGCACCGGCGATCACGCCCTGGAGTACATGACCGGTGGTTGCGTGGTGATCCTCGGACCCACCGGACGCAACCTCGGGGCTGGGATGAGTGGCGGGATCGGGTACGTGCTCGACGCGGACGCTCGCCGCATCAATGACGTCGACGTGTCGCTGCAACCGGTGTCCGACGAGGCGAGCTCGGGGCTGCACCAGATCGTTGTTGACCACGCGGCGCAGACCGACTCGCCGGTGGCTGCCGACCTGCTCCTCGACTGGGAGGCGTCCCGCGGCCGCTTCAGTGCGGTCGTGCCCAGGGGGACCGATGACTGACCCGCACGCGTTCCGAACGACTGCTCGCGAGACGGCCAAGTCGCGCCCGGTCGACTTGCGGCTGCTGGACTGGGATGACGTGTACGAGGGGGCGTCGTCGTCGGTCGTCCAGCAGCAGGCGGGTCGCTGTATGGACTGCGGCGTGCCCTTCTGTCACAACGCCTGCCCGTTGGGGAACCTCATCCCGGACTGGAACGACCGGGCGTGGCGCGGCGACTGGCGGGCTGCGTCAGAACAGCTGCACGCCACGAACAACTTCCCAGAGTTCACGGGTCGGGTCTGCCCCGCACCGTGCGAGACCGCATGTGTCGCGGGGCTGGTCGCGGACCCGGTCACCATCAAGCAGGTCGAGCAGGCGTTGGCCGACACCGCCTGGGACCGCGGATGGCTCGAACCGCTCGCGCCCAGCCGCCTCACCGATCGCACGGTCGCCGTGATCGGCAGCGGCCCGGCCGGCCTCGCGACGGCGCAGCAGCTCACCCGCGCGGGCCACACCGTGGTGGTCTTCGAACGGGCCGACCGGCCGGGCGGACTGCTGATCTACGGCATCCCGGAGTTCAAGTTGGCCAAGCAGATCGTGGACCGTCGGATCGAACAGATGACAGCGGAGGGCACCAGGTTCCGGACCGGGGTGACCGTGGGCGTCGATGTGCGGATCGACGACCTGCGCCGCCGCTTCGATGCCGTGGTGCTCGCCGTGGGCGCCACGGTCCCCCGCGAGCTCGACGTACCGGGGCGTCGGCTCGACGGAGTTCATCAGGCGATGGAGTACCTGCCGTGGGCTACCCGCGCTGCTCTCGGCGAGGTGGATCGGTCCCCGATCGATGCGCTCGGTCGTCACGTCGTGGTGATCGGCGGCGGGGACACCGGTTCGGACTGCGTGGGGACAGCGCACCGACAGGGTGCTGCGTCCGTCACCCAGCTGGAGATCCTTCCGAGGCCTCCGGAAGTGCGTTCGGACAGCACTCCGTGGCCCACCTGGCCGCTGATGATGCGGACGTCGTCGTCCCAGCAGGAGGGCGGGGAACGCGCCTTCGCCGTCAGTACTCGACACCTGCTCGGTGACGCGTCTGGCCGGGTGAGCTCACTTGAGCTGCTCGACGTGGAGCAGGTGGACGGGGCGTTCCGCGTCGTCCCGGGCACCGAACGCGAAGTGGCGACCGATCTGGTCCTGCTCGCGCTCGGCTTCTCCGGACCGGAACGCAGCCTGGCCGACGCCCTCGACGTGGGTGTCGACCCACGTGGCGTCTTCGAGCGTGACCAGCGGTTCGCCACCGACGTCGATGGTGTGTTCGTGGCGGGCGATGCCGGGCGCGGTCAGTCGCTGGTGGTCTGGGCGATCGCGGAGGGCAGAGCCTGTGCGGCGGCCGTGGACACCTGGCTGTCCGGAACGTCGCTGCTGCCCACACCGATCACCGCGACCGATCGACCTCTCACGGCGTGACGCGTTAACGCGAACGTCACCGGCCGCAAGGTTTCGTCACAGGAGCGAAACATCACCGACTGGTCGAGGTAACACACGACCTTCAGGCTTCCCCCAACTCCGAGGGAGGTCGAATGGCCCACATCAGCCCAGGTGACACCGCATGGCTGCTCGTGAGTGCAGCCATGGTCTTGTTGATGACCCCGGCGCTGGCGTTCTTCTACGGCGGGATGGTCCGCGCGAACAGTGTCCTGAACATGATGCTGATGAATTTCGGCGCGATCGCCGTCGTCGCTGTGCTCTGGGTGATCGTCGGCTACTCCATGGCGTTCGGCAACGATGTCTTCCACGGGCTGCTCGGTAATCCACTCCAGTTCGTCGGACTGAACGGGCTCATGTCACCGAACGCCGTGGTTCTCACCGTCCCGGCCCTGGCGTTTGTCGGATTCCAGGCGGTCTTCGCGATCATCGCGGTCGCGCTCACCAGTGGTGCGATCGCAGACCGCGCGAGGTTCGCCGTCTGGATCCTGTTCGCGGCCCTCTGGGCCCTGTTCGTCTACTTCCCGGTGGCCCACTGGGTGTTCGCATTCGACGGCGTCACCGCACCGGTGGGCGGCTGGATCGCGAACAACCTGGGTGCCATCGACTTCGCCGGCGGAACGGCGGTGCACATCAACGCCGGGGCAGCCGGATTGGCCCTGGCGATCGTGCTGGGCCGGCGTATCGGCTTCGGTCGAGGTGTCATGCGACCGCACAGCGTGCCGTTCGTGATGCTCGGTGCCGGTCTCCTGTGGTTCGGCTGGTTCGGGTTCAACGCCGGGTCGGCTGTCGCCGCCGGAACGACGGCCGCGGTCGCGTGGGTCAACACCCTCGTGGCCACAGGCGCCGCTTGCCTGGCTTGGCTGGCGGTGGAGCAGGTTCGCATGCGGCGCATGACGGCGGTCGGCGCGTGCAGCGGGATCGTCGCGGGCTTGGTCGCCATCACCCCAGCCTGTGCGGCGGTCAGCCCGCTCGGCGCGATCGCCGTAGGAGTGGTGGCGGGCGTCATGTGTGCCTTGGCCATCGAGTGGAAGTTCCGACTCGGCTACGACGACTCTCTCGACGTGGTCGGTGTTCACCTGGTGGGCGGCCTCGTGGGTTGTCTGATGATCGGGATCGTCGCCACGAGCGCTGCACCCAGCGGAGTCTCGGGTCTCCTGTACGGGGGAGGGCTCGCACTGCTCGGCAAGCAGACGATCGCTTGCCTCGCCGTCATGACCTACTCGTTGCTGATGACGTTGCTGATCGCGAAGGTGCTCGACGCGACGGTGGGGTTCCGAGCCGAGGAAGACCACGAACTGCTCGGGTTGGACGAAGCTCTGCACGGCGAGCGCGCCTATGAGCTCGATCGCGTGGATCGACGAGACCTGGTCGCACCATGACTTGCGGGGCCGACCTCCCCGGTGATGTCAGGTCGGCGAGTCGCCGGCCTCGCGGCGTCGCCGACGCGGGATCGGGTCAGCCAGATCGATCAGCCCGTCGATCGCAGCGGCCAGCAGTTCCTCAGACGTGGGCTCCGGAGCATCGACCTCGCGACGGGACCCGTTGCCGGTGCGAGCCCGGCTCGTGGCATCGACCAGGAGGTCGGTGAGGTCACCGATCACGGTCGGTTCGACCGCCTCGATCTCGCGGACCTGCCATTGGGAGCTCCGGGCGGCCCACGGGAGGAACTTCTCCGGCAGCACCAGGGCGGGCTCGTCGGAGCGGCGTAGGGGAAGGGAGCGTTTCGCCAACCGCATCTTGAGCGCTCGACGCGTCCGATAGGGGACCTCTCGCTGCTTCACCAGCACATTGATCCGGCGCATGAGCTCTGCAGAAGTGGAGCCGAGGGACTCGTTCCTGGGTGACGACGCGTCAACGCCCGTCGGGTCGATGCCCACCGCCTGGCAGAACCGTTGCCACAGCACTGCAGTGTCGCTGCCGGACGGCGGGACTGTCACCAGCACCAGATCTTCGGGTTCCTGAACAGCAGGCTGCCAGGTACGCAGAATGTGCCCGAAGTCTTGGGCCGACCAGAGGATGCGAGAGACGGGCAGATGTCGCGATCGGGCCGCTGAGGCGAGAGTGAGAAAGCGCTCGAATGTGTACGTGCCGCCGTTCTGGGTGGATTCCTGCCACTGCGCTGGAACTACTCGCACGAGGTCGCGTGCGGTCACCACGACCCTGATCCGATGCGGTCTCAACGACTCGATCGCGCGGGCAACGGCCGCGTCGTCGGCCACGGCCATCGTCTCCATCGAGACGATGACCGTGTCGCCATCAAAGCTGTTGACCTCGTCCACGAGCCGCTGCCAGGCACCTGGACTTGCCGGCTTACCTCTCGGCCGTCGTTGCACCAGGTCCTCGACCGCGAGCACCTGGTCGTGCCAGCCGCGACCGGGAAACAGGATGCCACGCTCGCGCATCAGGTCTCGATTTCGGTCGAGTACTTCCTGCAGGTAGGTGGTGCCGCTCTTCATCGCACCGACATGCAGGTGCACGGTGGGCATCGACACTCCTGCTCGGTCGCGGGCTTCGTGCGTCAGAGTAGCCAGTCCGCCCGCGTCGATCGGGCTGGCTTGACCCGCTCGCGCGACCAAGCGAGCATCACGAGATGCCCTCATCCCGTTCCGCTGAGGGCGGTGCCATTACTGCGGTCGACGTCGACGTCGCCGTCGTCGGCGCCGGCTTCTCAGGGCTCATCGCGGCGACCCACCTGGCACAGCGCGGGTACCGCGTGGTGGTGCTGGAAGCCACCAGCCGGGTGGGCGGTCGGACCCTCACCACCGAGGTCGCGGGTACCTGGCTGGAGCTGGGGGGGCAGTGGACCGGGCCGGGGCAACCGCGTCTGGCCGCGCTGGCCGGCGACTTCGGTGTCGGCACCTTCGCAACACCCAGCGATGGCGTGGACCTGATCGTCGCCGACGGCGAGGTCAGAGCAGTCGTTGAGCCCCACGGCAACGGCGACTTCTTGGCGGCGATCGCCCAGCTCGACGCGATGTGCGCGGAGGTACTGCCTGACCGACCGTGGCGATCTCCTCGGGCTGTCGAATGGGACCAGCTGAGCGTGGGTTCCTGGCTGATGCATGAGGTCGTGGATCCCGGTGCGCGACGCCAGCTCGAGGTGCTGCTCAGCGAGCTGATGACGACGCCAGTTGACGAATTCTCTCTGCTCACGCTGCTGCACGGTGCCCGAACCTCCGGCACGTTGACCGCGGCGATAGGGATTGAGGACGGCGCGCAGGCGCACCGGATGCTGGGCGGCGTCCAGCAGCTCGCGGTGGGCCTCCAGGAGCGCCTGGGATCTCGCGTTCGACTGGACCACCCGGTGCGCGCAGTGACGTGGACGGAGTCCGGCGCGAACGTCATGACCGCGAGGGGGAGCGTCGAAGCGCGTCGTGTGGTCTTTGCGGTCCCGCCGAGCCAGCTTCGGCAGATCACCTTCGAACCACCGCTGCCACCACGGCGACAAAGGCTTGCCGAGCTGATGCCGCTGGGATCGGTGATCAAGGTGAACGCCGCGTACCAGCGGCCGTTCTGGCGAGACGCGGGCCTATCCGGCGGTGTCTTCGACACCGAAGGCCCGGTCGGATACGCCATCGACAACACCTCACCGGACTCGGAGTACGGCGTGCTGGTGTCCTTCTTCGCCGCGCACCACGCTCGGGAGTTCGCGGACCGTCACCTCGGTGAGGACGCCGCACAGGTGCGCCGGGAGGCTTGGTTGGCGCGTGCCGTCCACTGGTTCGGGCCGGAGGCTGCGGCACCCGTGCACTACGTGGATCTGGACTGGTGCAGTCAGCCCTACATCGAGGGTGGCTACTCGGGAGTGATGCGGCCCGGCGGTTGGAGCGAGTGCGGTTCGGCATTGCGGGAACCGATCGGACCGATCCACTGGGCCGGCTCGGAGACGGCGACCGAATGGACCGGCTACATCGAGGGAGCGCTGCAGGCGGGGGAGCGAGTCGCGGACGAGATCGTCGAGACGTCCGCGACCTGAGCCGGTGACCGGCTCACGTCAAGATGAGCCAGGTGCGCCCGTCGATGAGTTCCCGGGCGGCGTCGAGGTGGCCGGCATGGCACGCGGTCTCTGTGATCACGTGCAGCATGGTGCGTCGCAAGTTGCGTGGCGGCCAGTCGCCGAACAGGTCCTGCGGCCACCAGGCAGGATCGGCGTCCAACGCGGTGTCAGCGATGACACGGTTGGCGCGCCGGATCTCGTCGCGGTAGCGGTTGAACACGTCCTCGGCCGTGACGTCTGCAGTCACCTGCCACGCTTCGTCGCCTGACAGCAGCTCGACGGTTTCGCCGGCCACGACTGCCCGGAACCAGAACCGCTCGACGTCCAGGGCCAGGTGCTGAACGAGTCCGAGACAGGTCCAACCGGAGGGCAGCAGCGGGCGTCGCAGATCTGCGTCATTGAGACCCTCGAGGGCACCGAGTACGTGGTCGCGCTGATGGTCCAACGAGGCGAGGAGTGCACCGGTCTCGGCCGACAGGGACCCCCGCTCTGCTGAGTCCGTGGGCATGGTTCCTCCCCAAGCTGTCGCGACTGTTGCAATTGCGTTGTCGAACGTAGTCTCCCGGCGTGCAGCCACCAGCGTCAGATCCGAACACCTTCTGGGCGCGTTGGCACCGCGACTACGACGACCCGGAATCCCGACTGTCGCGCCGCTTGCGCGACGTGGTGCGGCGAACTCGGGAGGCGGTCGACGCAGCACCGCCGGGAACCGTGCGTCTGATCAGCGTGTGCGCCGGTCAAGGGCGCGACGTCGTGGCGGCCCTTGCTGATCACCCCCGCGCAGGTGACGTTGTCGGACGGCTCGTGGATCTGGATCCCTACAACTGCGAGGTGGCTCGGGGTGCGCTTGCCCGCGCCGGCCTCTCCGGTATCGAGTGTGTGCGTTCCGACGCCGCCCTCACCGACGCCTATGACGGGGTCGTTCCGGCACAGGTGGTGCTGTTGTGCGGAATCTTCGGCAACATCACCGACGACGACATCCGGCACACAGCGCACAACGCGGCGCGACTGTGTACGCCCGGCGCCAGGGTGATCTGGACCCGGCATCGGCGCGGGCCTGACAGGACCCCCCAGATCCGCGAGTGGTTCATGCAGGCCGGCTTCACTGAGGAGGCGTTCGACTCACCGACAGACTCGGGCTACGACCCGGACAAAGAGTCGGGCCACTGCGTGGCCACCTTCCGTCTGACGGGGGCGCCGCTCCCGTACCAGCGAGGCGTCCGTCTGTTCGCGTTCGTCCGGTAGTGGGCGAAGTGCCCCAATTGACCGTGTGGATCGACCTTTAAGAAGCCTTTTCGCGCCACGCCGATACGTGACTTTCCCCTCGGCGTGATCGATTCGTAACCTGGTCCCGGCCCGAGACCGAGGGCCCGCCGAGCGGACGCCGAGTCCTGCCTCCCGCCCCGGCGCACCACCAGGAGCGTGTCGACACCCGACACCCACCGAACCAGAGGCAGGAGTGGGGGAACCACTTCGATCTGGCAGCGACCAGGTCTTGGGGTGAAGCCGCCGAACCTGGCGGCCGGGCAGCCTTCCCCGCCCGAACCCGACAGCTCACCTCACAGGCGTCAGGGAAGGGCCAACTCCCGAACGGCAGCGTGCCGCCGGGGCCGGTTGGTCCGTTGACCAACCACCCGGGGCCGCGGTGGTGATCTTGCCGTGGCCTTCGCCTTCAGGAGTTGACTCATGCGTTCTACCGTTGGCCGCACCGTCGGCCGGCTTCCCCGGCACCTCATGTTCGCCTTCGTCGCGCTGCTGGGGTTGGCGGTCGCTGCCCTCACCACTGTCGCGCCACCCTCACGCGCTGCCACGGCCAAGGCGGGCTTCACCGGCTTCGGCGCCAGCGTGTACCAGAACGGGGCGAGCTGGTCCTCGGCGGTGAGCCGGGCGGACTCCAAGTACGGCCACATGGATGTCGTGCGGGTCTTCTACCCCGGCGCACCCGCGCCGTGGCCCGGCCCGGCCGGCTCGGTGAACCGACCGGTCATCGTCTCGTTCCACATCCCGCCTAGCCAGATCTTGAACGGCTCTCACGATGCCCAGCTCACGCAGTGGTTCAAGACGGCGCCGACGAACCGGACCATCTGGTGGACGTACTACCACGAGCCCGAGAACGACATCGAGAGGCACGCGTTCACCGCTGCGCAGTACCGCGCAGCCTGGAAGCACGTAGCGGCGCTGGCTGCCAAGGCGCATCACTCCAACCTGCGCGCGACGCTGATTCTGATGTGCTACACGCTGAGCAAGTTCTCGCACCGCAATTTCGCGGACTACTACCCGGGGTCATCGGTGATCGACGTCCTCGGGTGGGATTGCTACAACAAGAGCGCTGACGGCCCGTACGAGTCGCCGTCGCGCATGTTCGACACGATGATCAAGTTCAGCCGTGCCCAACGGAAGCCGTTCGGTGTCGCCGAGTACGGCTCGACGGTCATGAAGGGCAACTACGCCGGGCGAGCCGCCTGGATCAAGGCGGTCGGCACGTATCTGCACAACAACGGTGCACAGTTCGCTACCTACTTCGACTCCCCGATGGGACCTGGTGGCGACTACCGACTCAGTGACAGTGCGTCCGCCGGAGCGCTGCGCTCGCTCGTGACGTCGAACTAGGTCACCCCCGGTCGAACCGGTCGTCATCGGCCACCACCGGTGGCTGGCTGCCTCCTACGGATGCGCAAGAATCAGCAGTCACCGAAACGGAGGGTCGATGAAGGTCGTCGTCGACAGGGACAAGTGCCAGGACAACGGGCAGTGCGCCTTTGCGTCTCCTGAGGTGTTCCTGATCGACCCCGGCACGAACCAGCTTCTCGTGTTGCAGGACGAGCCGGACGAGGCGTTCCGCGCCCAGGTCGAGGAAGCCGCTGACGCCTGCCCGGTCCAAGCCATCACGATCGAGGGCTGATCCGTGCAGCGGGTGGTGGTAGTGGGTGCTGGCATGGGCGGCCTGCGGGCAGCTGAAGGGGTCCGCAAGTCGGGCTTCGCCGGTGAGGTCGCCCTGGTGGGTGCCGAGGTCCACATGCCGTACAACCGTCCGCCACTGTCCAAGGAGGTGCTGGCCGCCGAGGTCGAGCACGAGCGGGTGGCCTTCCCCCTCCGGGCCGTCCTCGGGGAGGTCGACTGGCGGCTGGGCTCTGGTGCGCAGTCACTGGACTTGGCCGACCATGTCGTCCAGATGGCCGACGGTGATCGCCTGAGCTTCGACGGCCTGGTGATCGCCACCGGGCTGCGCTCGCGGCGGCTCGATCTACCCGGTCCGCCTGCCACTACGACGGCTGGTCGTCATGCCGTCCGGACCTTGGACGACGCGGCGGCCTTGCGCGCACAGCTGCAGCCAGGCGCCCGCGTGGTGGTGCTCGGTGCGGGCTTCATCGGGTGCGAGGTGGCAGCCACCGCACGGCTGCTGGGCTGCGAGGTCGTGTGCGTGGCCATCGACCCCTATCCGATGGTGCGACCACTGGGACCGCTGCTGGGTGCGGAGATGCAACGCCGGCACGAGGCCAAGGGCGTCCGGTTCCATCTGGGCATCGGGATCGTGGGCTTCCACGGAGACGCACACGTCACCGGAGTCGAGCTGGCCGACGGCAGCGTGTTGCCGGCCGACGTGGTGGTCGAGGCGATCAGTAGCCATTGCAACACCGAGTGGCTGGCGGACAGCGGTCTGGACGTCGGCGACGGCGTCCTGGCGGACAACGCATTGCGGGTGTTGACGACCGACGGAAAGCCGGTGGACGGCGTCCATGTGGTGGGCGACCTGGCCCGGTTCCCGAACCCGCGCTTCGACGACGTTCCGCGCCGCGTGGAGCACTGGAACATGCCAACCGAGACCGGCAAGCGCGCCGGCCTTGCTCTAGCGTCGTACCTGCGTGGCGATGGCTACGACGACGTGTTGGCCACGGCGTTCGAACCGATCCCGGCGTTCTGGTCAGACCAGTACGAGATCCGCCTGCAGTCGTACGGCGCTCTGAACCTTGCCGACGACGACGGTGTCGAGGTGCTCGAAGGCGAGATCACTGACGAGGTCGTCGTTGGGTACCGACGCGGTGAGCAGCTGGTCGGTGTAGCGGGTCTCGGCATGTTGCCGCGGGTGAACAGCTATCGAGCCGACGTCGGACACGTCTGGCCAGGAGCTTGAACGTCCGTCGCGAGACCTTGTCGTAGTCCTCAAGTCCAGGCGGGCGGCTCGGGTGCCTGTCGGGTGGTTCCGTGCTCGTCGATGGCGAGCAGCGCAGATGTGTCGACGGGACGCCCGATCAGCCATGTCGCCAGCAGCCATGTGGGTCCCTGCAGGGTGAGGCCGCCGGTCGTGTCAGTGCCGGGTCGCAACTGCCACGCTGCTCCGGCGTCGTCGACCAAGCGCGCCACGCCTCCGAGACCGTCGTCGCTCGAGCGCGTCGGCGCGACTGTGTCGATCAGTTCGATCGCGAAGTCAGCCGGCCAGTCGTCGGCCGTGTAGCCGGGCAACCCGAGGTCGACCCGATGGATCTCGATCTCGCGCCGCCTCGCCAGCGGCGCGGTGACTCCGGTGATGGCCGGGGAGTGCGGCGACGGCGCTCCCAGGTGCATGGCGCGACCGAGTGCTGCGCGAAGGCCGGCGTCGTCCAGCGCGGTGACGCCGGTCCATGCGCCCGCGAAGCGGTCGCCGCTTTCGGTCAGGTCCGCGGCGAGGTCGGCGGCGCAGCGTTTGGCGCCGGCTTCGATGTCGGCATCGCGTGACTCCCGCGACGGGTACATCGGCGTCGGCTCACCCGTGATCGCCCACAGTGCCAAGTTCGCCATGCCGTCGGCATTTCGGGCGACGTGCGTCAGCACGTGCCCGCGCGTCCACCCCGGCAACGCCGAGGGCTCCATGACCTGCTCATCCGGCAGCTCACGCACGGAGGCGACGAGACCGTCGAGGGCGAGTTGGGCTCGTTCGAGGCGCTCGGACAGGAGTGCACGTTGGTCGGGCATAGTTCGACCCTAACCAGCCGCCGGATCCGAGGCTGCAGTGACTGCGAGGAGGCACGTGTGAGCGCGGCTTCGCCATCAGCAGTGCTGTTCGATCTCGACGGTGTGTTCTTCGTGGGGGATCAACCGATCCCCGGCGGCGCGCAGACGTGCGTCTGGCTGGCGGAGCGCGACGTACCAATGCACTTCGTCACGAACACCACCTCGCATCCGCGCTCGTTCCTGGCGGCCAAGCTCGCCCGCATGGGTATCGCGGTCACGGAGGAACAGATTCTGACGCCCGTGGTTGCAGCGCGCGAGCTGATCGAGCAGACGAAGGCCGAGCCGGTTGTCGCCTTCCTGCCGGCCGGGTCGGTTGACGACCTCGGGCCGCTTCGCAGCGTTGCGCCCGACTACGACGGTGACGTCGCAGCGGTCGTCGTGGGGGATCTGGGCGAGTCGTGGGACTTCCGGCTCATGAACCAGGCATTCCGCCATCTCATGCGCCAGCCCGCGCCGCTGTTCGTCGCACTCGGCATGAGTCGGTTCTGGGCCGACCACGATGGGCTCGTGCTCGACGTCGGACCGTTCGTGCGCGCCCTGGAATTCGCCACCGATCGCCAAGCTCTCGTCTCCGGCAAACCCTCGCCCACCTTCTTCGCCGCCGCAGCCCGCCACGTGGGTCGACCGTTGAGCGAGGTCGCCATGGTCGGCGACGACATTCGCAGCGACGTCGAGGCGGCTCAGGTGGCAGGGCTGTGCGGTGTGCTGGTGCGCACGGGCAAGTTCACCGAGGCCGACCTGGGGCGCGGCGTCACGCCCGACGTCGTCCTGGACTCCGTGGCCGACCTCCCGACCTGGTGGCAGGCCGTCAGCCGGCGCTGAAAGGATCAGTGCCACCGCGGACTGGGAGACCCCATGAGCAACGATCACTCACCGTCGGGACAGCCTCGGGCCCGAGCCCTCGGCGTCCCCTTCGCCGGGGAGCCCGGTCCGTACAACGCGATCACCGACGTCCCATGCGTCGAGGTCGGCTACGTCACGCTGATCGAGGGCGATGGTGACCTCGTCGTGGGTCACGGTCCGGTGCGCACCGGCGTGACGGCGGTCCTTCCGCGGGGTCGAGACGGAATCGGTCGGGCGTGCCCGGCCGGGTGGTACTCGCTCAACGGCAATGGCGAGATGACCGGTACCACGTGGCTGTCCGAGACCGGCGGCCTGAGCTCGCCGGTCATGATCACGAACACGCACGCCGTCGGATCGGTTCATCGAGGTGTCGTCGACTGGGTCGTGGCGAACCGACCCGACCTGGCGATGCAGTGGTTGCTCCCAGTGGTCGCGGAGACCTGGGACGGGTACCTCAACGACATCAACGGCGAGCACGTGCGCGCCGAGCACTCCGGCGCAGCCATCGATGCAGCCAGGTCGGGTGCTGTCGCCGAAGGTTCAGTGGGCGGTGGCACCGGCATGAACTGCTACGGCTTCAAGGGAGGGAGTGGCACTGCTTCCCGCGCCGTTAGGCACGGCGGATCCACCTACCACGTCGGAGCGTTCCTGCAGGCGAACTTCGGCGACCGCGAGGAGCTGCAGATCGCCGGCGCCCAGATGGGCGACGTCGACGTTGCGAATCCTCTGTCCGACGAAGGTTGGTGGCGTCGAGACGTGGAGCGTGCCGCTCCGGCCGGTGCCGGCTCGGTCATCGTCGTCATCGCGACTGACGCGCCGTTGCTGCCGGGCCAGTGCACGGCGCTGGCGCGACGCGTCCCGCTGGGGCTGGCGCGCACGGGTACGACCGGCGGGCACTTCTCCGGTGACATCTTCCTGGCGTTCTCCACGGCTGGCGCGGGGATGCTCGACAGTCATTTCCCAGACGTGACCGACACCCCGTTGGCATCCTTGGAGTTCGTTCCCTGGGGACACATGGATCCGTTCTACGCGGCCGCGGTGCAGGCCGTCGAGGAAGCCGTCGTCAATGCCCTGGTGGTCAACGCCGACATGACCGGCCGCGACGGCAACTGGACGCCAGCGCTACCTCATCAAGTGATTCGCGAACGCCTCGCCACCTGACGTAGTTGAAGTCGAGCTTGGTCCGATCGGTCAGCAACTTGCCGGTCTCGGGAACCACCGGTGGACGGTCTTCGTCGCACCGTCATGAGTGATCGGGGATGGCGACACGTCGGTTGGTTGATGGCTGGTGCCCTGCTCCTGACCGGTTGCGGCGCGAGTTCGGCGGGGAGCGGCGGGTCACCGAGTACGACCCCACCTGATCTGGGAGGGCAGACCTTCGTCACCAGCGGCGCCGGCTCCGTCTCGGGCGGACCTCGCTTGGCGCCGGGCTCACAGTTGCGTCTGTCGTTCACGGCCAACGGGATCTCGGCGTCTGCCGGATGCAACACGATGTCGGCCCCCGGCGGGTTCTCTGACGGAACCTTGGTCCTCAATGGCCCGATGAGCCAGACCGAGATGGCGTGCTCGCCCGCACTCATGAAGCAGGAACGTTGGTGGGCAGACCTCCTCGGGTCCACACCTGGCCTCGTCGCCACAGCCGACGCGATCACGCTCACGTCCAATGACGTCCACGTCGATCTCGTCAACGAGTCAGCTGCCGTTCCGGACCTGTCCGTTGGACGGCACTCAGTGGCGCCTGGACGGGATCATCCAGGGGCAGACCGCGTCGAGCGTCCCGGACGGAACCACCGCGATGGTGCAGTTCAACCGTGGAACTCTCGATGTCCAGGGCTGCAACAGCTACACGGCCACCTACGACGTGACGGGTCAAACGCTCACGATCGGCGAGCTGACCGTCTCCGGCGCGGCGCACCCCTGCCCGACCAGTGGCGATGCGCTGGACCGCACCCTTCAGAGTGTGTTGCACGGCGACGTGACCTATGCCATCGACGGCGACCGGTTGACGCTTACCAACGGCTCGGCCGCACTGACCTTCCAGGCCATGTTGCGCATGTGAGAACGGCGAACCACCCTGACCCGAAGCAATACCTCGCGCGGCGAGTTCGATGCATGGTTCCCTGTCGGTCGTGACCGAGTCAGTGACGCTTCGTGCGGTGATTCCGGAAGACCTTCCGACGCTCGCGGGGACGTTCGCGTCGTGGGGGGACTCCGTCGAGTTCTTCGGCTATGCGGCAAGCAACTCGCTCGACCGTTGGTTCAACGAGTGCGGGTGTCTGAGTGACGACAGCGGCATGCTCGCCGTGATCGCTGACGGGGATCTGGTCGGGCTGGTGTCCTACGACGCCATCGAGTACGGACCGAGGAGCGCAAGTCGTGCGATGCGCATCGGGGCGGCCCTGCTACCGGGCAAACACGGTCACGGCTCCGGAACGCTTGCCCAACGAATCCTCGCGGACTATCTGTTCGCCACCACACTCGTGAACCGGGTCGAGGCCGCCACCGACGTCAGCAACGTGGCGGAGTGGAGGGCGCTGGAGAAGGCTGGCTAGGGCTCAGGCAGGACCCGCTGCAGTTCAGTCGCGACTGAACCCTTACCGACACTGCCGGGTCCATTGAGCACGACCACCCGCGTTTGCGACCATTCCATGCCGCGAGGGTAACGATCGATAACGGCACATACAGGGGTGACCAGCTGCGTTGCGTTCGAGCGGCTGGCAGGTCGCGACCAGCGCAACGAGGATGTCCTGACGACCAGTCCGTACCAGCCTTCTCGAAACGCGCGTAAGATCCTCGCCGTCGTCGAGGGCGTCGGCCGGCCGCTGGAACCACGGTGATAGCAGCGTGTTCTGATCAGCCGGCCACGACCTCGATAGCCGCGACACCCTGGACAGGCGCGGACTCATGGAACGGCTGCACCACTTCGATGACCGCCGCAGGCTCCGCAGGATCATCACGCGGGCCGCCCGGGTAGTCCTCGACGAGTTCATGCCCTCGATCGAGACCTGCGAGCGCGATGTGATCTCGAGTGAGGCGTCCAGCGTCGAGCAGCACGAACTCCTCCATCTCCTCACTAGCGTCCAATACGCCTCCCTCCAGACGCAACCGACACTGGCCCTACGCGCCACCACTCGCCAACGACCGTCGCCCCTGGGCACCGCAGCGCGTGCCCGGAGGGGGACCCGGGAATGACCACGTTGATCCGAACACCCGATCAGAGGTTGCGCGTCTTTGTGAGCTCGACCTTGCAGGAGCTCGCGGACGAGCGCATGGCCACCAAGGAAGCGATCCAGCGCATCCGCCTGACGCCGGTGATGTTCGAGATGGGCGCTCGTCCATACCCGCCCCGCGACCTCTATCGCGCGTACCTGGCGCAGAGTGACGTCTTCATCGGCATCTACTGGCAGCGTTACGGTTGGGTCGCGCCGAACGAGACGGTCTCGGGTCTCGAGGACGAGTACTTGCTCGCTGAGCGGATGCCCAAACTCATCTACATCAAGCGCGCGGACGCGCGCGACGGTCGGCTCGAGGATCTGATCCGCCGTATCCAGGACGAGGACAAGGTCAGTTACCGCCCGTTCTCCGATGCTGCCGAGCTTAGGGATCTGGTCGAAGACGACCTCGCGCTCATGCTCACCGAGCGCTTCACGGCGACGAACGACGACGCTACGACCCAGTCGATTGCGGACCGCACCCTCGATGCTCCGGCTCGCAGCCTCGCGCCGGTAGAGCGTGGGGAGCTGATCGGGCGAGCACCGCAGGTAGAGCTCGTCAGTGAGCTGCTTCAACGTTCGGACACCGGGCTGATCACACTCACTGGTCCCGGGGGTACCGGCAAGACGCGCCTGGCGATCCATTTGGCCAACACCCTCGGTACCTCGTTTGGCGACGGGGTCTTCTACGTGCCCCTCGCCGGGGTGCGCAACGCGCGCGATGTGGTATCCACCATCGTCTCCACCCTCGAGATCTCCCTGCCGCCGACCGGCGCAATTCTGGAGAAGCTGCTGCTCGGCTTCCTGCGAGGCCGACGTGCCCTCCTGGTCCTCGACAATTTCGAGCAAGTTCTCGAAGCCAGAGCTGACGTCACGAAGCTGCTGGGGGCTTGTTTGCACCTGAAGATCCTCGCCACTAGCCGCGAACCGCTGCACATCCGAGGCGAGCGGGAGGTCCTCGTTCCGCCGCTGCCGCACGCCTTCCACACCGGCGGGGTGATCACCCCCGCTATGAGGCTCTTCGAGGAGCGTGCCCGCGGGGTGCGGCCGGACTTTGCTGTCAACGACGACAACCAGGCAGCGGTAGCCGACGTGTGCCAGCTCCTCGACGCACTGCCCCTTGCCATCGAGCTTGCCGCCGCGCGGGTGCGCGTGCTCTCGCCCCAGGCCATGGTTCCGCGCCTTCACCAGTCACTGTCGCTGCTCAGCGCGGGCAAGCAGGATCTTCCGGAGCGACACCAGACGTTGCGCGCCACTCTCGATTGGAGCTTGGACCTACTAGCTCCCGAGGAGCGCGTGTTCTTCCGCCGCCTGGGCATCTTTGCCGGCAGCTTCTCCGAGGACGCGGCCGCTGCGGTGGTGGCCGACAGTGGGCTCGACGTTCTCGACGGCCTGACTTCGCTTGTGGAGAAGAATCTGCTGGTTCGCTCCGAACTGCGCGACGAGGCGCGCTTTCACATGCTTGAGACGGTGCGCGAGTTCGCCCGCGAACACGTCGCCGCGGCCGGCGAGGAGCGCGCGGCACGGCTCCGGCACGGCGAATGGATCGTCCAGTTCCTCACCGCTGAGCACAAGGACCTGATGAACGCCCAGACGCGGCAGGCCGCCCACGAGCGCATCGCGACTGAGGAGCCGGGGGCACGGCTGGCGCTTCGCTTCGCCGCGAGCGCCGATGGCGACTGTGAGCTCGCCTGGCAGTTGTTCATCAGATTCGGCGTGGCGCTGATGATCAGCTACGCCCGGACGGCGGATGTGCTCGCCACTTATGAGCTCTTGAAAGCGCTGCCCCGCTCGGCCGATCCGCAGCGCGCGGCGCTGGCGCTAGGAGTCTGGTCCTGGGCGCGCGCGACCTTGCTCGACCCGGAAGCTGCCCCGGATCTCGAAGCTGCTTGCGACGTGCTCGAGAACGCTGGCGAGCGAGACTTCCTGCCGAGCTTCCAGACGGCGTGGGGGACTCTTCTAGCACCTGGTTCCCTGCCGCTCGCGCTTGTGATCCTCGATCGTGCGGTGATGCTCGCCCGCGGTGCGGGTCAGACCGTCGTCGAGAACTGGGCGCTGATGACGATCTGCTACGGGCACCTCTACAGCGGCGCCATCGACGAGGCGCAACGCTGCGCAGACGAGTTTGCGAGCATCGGGCGGCGCCGAAACGACGAAGAGGCAGTGGCATATGCGCTCACGGTCGGTGCCCGGGTCCAACTCGAGCGCGGAGATCTCGCCACGGCGCGGAGCATGTTCACGGAAGCCGCCTCACTGGCGCGTGCTCGCGCCGCGGCCTGGGCCCGCGCCTTTTCGCTGTGCGGCCTCGCGAGCGTAACTCTCGCCGCAGGGGACGACGTGGACGCCCGCGCGGTCCTCCAGGAGGCCCTCCGATGTTGTGGCGGAGTCGAATACGTGCGCATCGACAGTCTGTGCGGCGCCTTAGCGCTGCTTCTCATCAAGAATGGCGAACGAGACCGAGCGCTTCGCGTCTTCGACGCCGTCACGGCTGCGACCGAAAACCAAGATGGCTTCGCCGCGACAATGACGGACCCAACCGGTGCCCTGCGCTCGGCGACAGGTGAGGCCCGGCAGAGGCTCGGTGACCCTGAGCCCCTTGACCCTGCCGCCGTAGATCTCAACGCGGTGTTACAGGCGGCCATGGGCAACGGCCATCAGCTGTTCGGACTCAATCGATAGTCACGGCGCCCCCGCACCCAGCCCAATTCTGACCTCCTTCCCCATCGCGTGCCGGGTCAGGTTGCGGGCAGCTCGGGGATTCGTCGCTCCAACTCGGCGAAGTCGGCTCCGATCGCCTGGCGGATCAGAACCAAGGCCCCCGCGAATGCCTCCGGCGGCATCATCTGTTGCCAGATCCGCGTCATGTTCTCCCGATCGTCGTCTCCGATCAGCGGATAGAGCCACGCCACGACCTCGGGGAACCGGTCCTGCGGGACCGAGCTCGCCATCACCCCGACCGCCTTGCCCTGGTCGGGCATCGAAACGCGTTCCTGGATGAGGCGGTAGACCTGCCGATCCTCCTTGGACAAATGCAGGTCCAGGTGGAACTTGAAGGCCGCGGTCGCCCGGGCGGTCTCCAGCGGGTCGTGGACCGAGACAGATCTGTTCAACTCGGCGAAGGCCGCATCCAGACCACGGTGGTCCTGGGCGAACGCCCAAGCAACCAGTGGGGCGACTTCCTCCAGGGCAGGGAAGATCGCCTCTTCCTCGCCGTGGGCGTGCCAGTCCAACACTTCGTTGAAGAAGCGGAATCGTTCGACCGTGGCCTCCAGCCCAGACTTACCCTGGGCAGCCCCTAGCGCAGCGACATCGATCGTGGCCATATCGGCGCGGAACGCGTTATGGAATGCAGTGACGGCATCGACAGGTACTGCCATGTCGGTCTCCTGAGATAGGACTCGCTGCGCGACCTCACCCATCCCGCAGGGCACCCAGTCAAGCACCTATCCGGCAGCCAGCGAAGAGACGCCGAACTCCGACCTCGATCGCACGGTCCGCACGTACTGCCGGATCTCGTGCACGCGGATTCGACCTTCTGGCGCCCTGGCGACCTCATAACTTCAAGATCAAGCGACACTGCGTGACCCTCTGGGTGCCATCCCGTGCCCCAGTGTCGCTTGGCGAGGTCTGCCGGGCCCAACGCCGTCGTTGGACGCTCATCGCCCGCCTCAGATTCTGCGTCGGCGCAGCCAGCTGTCCAACTGCGAAGCGCCCCATGCATCGGATCTGAGCGGCTGAACGGCTACGTACTCGCGGCGATAGGGCGGCCGACCTGTGGGAGATGCCGGCGGGTCAGAGGGACAAGACGTCGGCGATCATCGCGTGTCCCTGCGCCTCGAAGGCGGTGTCACCCACTTGGTAAGCCCACACGGCGGTGCCGACGGCCTCCCGGACGCGAACGCGATACCAGGCCGCCGGTTCGCGGGGCTCGGATCCGTAGCCGTCCAGGAAGGCGCTCTCGAGCGAGGGCTCGCGCGCGAAATCCTGGGCGGCGAGTCGGGCGAAGTCCGACATCGCCGGGCGTAGCGCCGCGCGTCCGAAGTCGATGATGCTGACTGAGTCGTTGTGCACCAGCCAGTTGCGCGGCTGCCAGTCGCCGTGCGTCGGAACCAGAGTGGCCGGCGGTGTCGGCCACGAGCCGATCTCGGCTCGCAACTGCACCTCCGTCTGCGCTGCGATCTGATGTTCCTGGTCCAGCCACGCCAAGGTCCGGAGATTCTCACGCCTCTCGTAGTCGCCGTCCGTAACACCGGGTTGCCCGTGCAGCCGTGCCAGAAGCTGGCCCGCTTGGAGGTGTGTGCGCGGGTCGTCGGCACGCTCGGTTCCCTGCACGATGGCGCCGGGTAGATAGTGCGTGACGAGCAGCTTGGCCCCGACGTCGCAGTGGCGCAGGAGTGGAGCGCGACCGATCGACGTCAAGGGTCGCAGCCAGTCGAGGTGAGCGCGCACTTCGCGCTCGATGTGGTGGTCGTCGACGCCGCCGGCCTTGACGATCAGACGCGCCTCGCCGTCCGTCACTTCCAGAACTGTGGTCTCGACCAGACCCCAGCTGTGGTCCCGCTCGACGACGGCGTCCGGAAGCCACTCTCCCAGGAGTCTCCGCTGAACCGGAGTCAGCTTGTCGAAGCCGGCCTTCATTCCGTGTCCGCGGAGAGGGGAGCAGGGACCACGTGTGTGGGCTCGGGCTGCTTGGCCGACATCCCGTCTCCGCTCGAGGTACCGCGCACCCGTCTTACCACCCACGGGGCGAGGTGCTTGCGCACCCACTGCGCGTCGTGGACCAGATCAGCGCCACGGTTCCGTGTGCCGTCAGGCGGTAGCGCCTGACGCCACCAGCCCGATGGGCCGCCCAGCAGCGAGTCGTCGGTGCAGCCGAGCGCAGCAAGGGCCGCCGCCGCGACACGTCGATGTCCTTCGGGGGCCAGGTGCAGCCGGTCGTCGTTCCAGAGCCGCCGGTCCTGCAATGCGTCGAGCTTCGCGAGGTCCACCAGGGTCAGCCCATACCGATCCACGCACGCGTACACACCCTCGTTGAACGCCGAGAACCGTGAAGCGAGACGGGCGGCGGTGCGGCCGGTGCCACCCGCTCGCGGGATCACCGTGAAGACCATGACAGTCGTGCCGTGCGACACGATCTCGCGGATGGCCAACTCGTACTCACTGCGTAGGTCCGGGAGGTCCGAACGCGGACGCAACACGTCGTTGGCACCGGCGTGGAAGCTGACGAGTGTTCGGGAGGGCTTGACCAGCAGGTCCGGCAGGTGCGTCGCCTGGTCGAGAATCACCTGGCCCAGCAGCTTCCCCCGGACCGCGAGGTTCGCGTAGTCGAAGTCAGGTTCGAGCGTTGCGAGGGCAGCGGCGAGTCGGTCTGCCCAGCCGCGCGGCCGACCGTCGGCTCGGGCAATGTCGCTGAGCCCCTCGGTGAACGAGTCCCCGAGTGCGACGAAGCGCAGGTGGGCAGGCGCGTCGGTCGAGGACACCCGCGTGACGTTAGCGCCTCGCGGCAGCGCTTGCGCTGACGGGTCTAGCCGTCGCGATGAACCAGATACCGCTGGTTGAACCGGTAGACGTACTCGTCCTTGGCCGGGTAGACGCCGTGAGTGAACGCGCGCGACTGAACCCCTCGCTGGACGCGTTCGCATACGGCGTAGTCCTGGCCGGCCACCAGTTCGCAGAAGTCGACGACGGGGCTGGGGTCGAAGTCGTCGCGCGCAATGTCCTGCTCGACGAACAGGTATTCGGTGACGATCCGCGTTTGCGTCGGACCTTCGGGGATCAGGCAGGTGGCGACAGCGCTGCCGCCCGCGATGTCGAGGAACATGTTGGGGAAGATCGACGCCCCGTAGATCGACGACGCCTCCTCCTCGCTCATGTTCGGCATCGGGGTGAGCCGCTTGCTCGGGTCGGCGGAGTAGCTGTTGCCGCCCGTGGCGAGCGCCACGCCACCATCGGTACGATCGGGATCGAGAACCCAGCCCGAGCGATATGCCGGAACAGCTGCCACCAGTTCGGGGTGAACCTGTGGGCAGTGCAGGCACTCGCTGTAGTTCTCGATGGCGATCTTCCAGTTCGCTGCGATGGTGCTCTCGGTCATGAACCCGACCCGCAGCGACTCCAGATCGAAGCGTTCGAACGAGAGCGGCTGGTCGTACTGACCACCGATCGACTCGCGCAGAGGTCGTGGCGTCTCGCGATCGAGGTTCACGAATACGAAGCCCTGCCACTGGTCCACGTGCACCGGCCACAACGACAAGTTCTCGCGGTCGATCTCGTCGGGGCCGACCCGTGGCGTGGCGACGAGCTTGCCCGTGAGGTCGTAGCACCAAGCGTGGTAGGGACACATGATGACGCCCTTGGTCTGCCCCGAGGCGCCGTCGCACAGCTGCGAACCGCGGTGTCGACACACATTGGAGAAGCCACGCACCACCCCGTCGTCACCGCGCAGGACGAAGACGCTCTCGCCGGCCACGTCGACGGTGACCCACTGCCCGGCCTCGCTGATCCGGTCGGCCCGACACGCGTAGAACCAGGACCGGTGGAAGATCCGTTCCCGCTCGACCTGATACACGGCCTCGTCGTAGTAGTCGGGACCCGGCAGCGTCTGGCGGGAGGGGATGGACATCGACACGCCTTCCTCGAGGGCACGGGTGCTCGCCGGCCTCCTCGGCGCGGCGCGGACCAGCATACGCCCCATACCGTATATCCGTACAGGAAATGACTCTCGGGCCTTCCGCCTCTGACCGGATCGGCCACGGCCTGGGTGAATGACACGCGTGGGGGATGGGACCCGGTTCTGGGGGTGTCGGCTGTGACGTGCTCCGCACATCGAACGTTCTTGGCCTGCGCGGCGGCGGGTGCAGTCGGCGCGGCGCTGGTCGGAACCTCCAGCGCGCTGGCGCCGGCTCGCGCCTCCGAGGCACCGGCCGCTGCACCTGTTGGGGCGCCGAACATCTTGTTGATCAACACCGACGACCAGCGAGCCGACACGCTCTCGGTGATGCCGCGCGTGCAGGCGTTCTTCGGACAGCGCGGGACGACGTACACGAACGCGTCGGTGACGACGAGCCTCTGCACGCCGTCGCGCTCGACGATGCTCTCAGGCCGCTACTCGCACAACACCGGGATCACCGGCAACGGGATGCCGACCGAGGTCGGGAGCTTCGACCAGTCCGGCACCATTGAGGCCTACCTGCAGGCCGGGGGCTACCAGACGGCGATGTCCGGCAAGTTCCTGAACACCTACCCGCTGTCTCGCAAGCCCGAGTACTTCAACAACTGGGCGTTCATGTCCGGCGGGTACACGAACGTGTCGTTCAACGTGAATGGAAAGGTGACCAAGACCGCAGGTAACGCCATCGACCGCACTGCCGACTACGCCGTCAAGTACCTCGACCAGTTCGAGGCCAACGATGCGGCGCCCTGGTTCCTCTACGTTGCACCAGAGGCGCCGCACGCCCCGTACACACCGGCCCCCAAGTACGCCAATGCGGCGGTGCCCGCCTGGGTTCGGGGGCCGGACTTCAACGAGCCGGACATCAGTGACAAGCCACCGTCGGTGCAGTGGCGCGGATTGGTCGACCTCACGTCTGCCAATCTCCTGCGGACCCAGCAGCTGCGAACCCTGATGAGCGTTGACGACCTCGTGGGGCGAATCGTCGACGAGCTGGGCAAGAACGGCGAGCTCAGCAACACTCTCGCCATCTACACCTCCGACAACGGCTACTTGTGGGGCGAGCATCGGATCAGCGCGAACAAGCGCTTCCCTTACCTTCCCTCGATCCAGGTGCCGCTGCTGGTCAGCTGGCCCGGCCACGTCGGTGCCGGCCTGACGAGTGACCAGCTCGTGACCCAGGCCGACTTCATGCCGACGTTCCTGCAGGCGTCGGGAGTGACTCCGGTGCTGAAGCATCCGTTGGACGGCCGTTCGCTCCTCACGACGCAGCCCCGTGCTCAAGAGCTCCTGGAGTACTTCAAGAGTGCGGACTCCCCGCTGGGGCCGTGGGCCGGACTACGCAGCAAGACCTGGGAGTACGTGGAATGGTACAACGCCACCACTGGCGGCCGGATCTTCGCCGAGTACTACAACCTGGTCAGCGATCCGTACCAGCTCAACAATCTGCTCGGTGACAAGAACACCGCGAACGACCCGAACGTCGCTTCCCTGCACGCGCAGCTGCTGCAAGCCCGGTCCTGTGTCGGCACGGCCTGCCCGTAGTAACCGGTTCCGTTCTACGGTGGGCGCGTGACACGGACGCTGTCGATCGACTGTGGTGGCGGTGGGATCAAGGCGGCGGTGCTGGATCCGTCGAACACGCCGGTCACGCGCCCGCTGCGCATCCCCACCCCCTACCCGTTGTCCACGCAGCGCTTCCGCGACGTCCTGCTCGAGATAGTCGAACAACTGCCGCCGGCTGACCGGGTGACGGTAGGGCTGCCCGGCATGGTGCGTCATGGCGTGGTGATCACGACTCCTCACTACGTGACCACGTCCGGACCCTCGACCGACGTGGCCGACCATCTCGTCGAGCAATGGTGGGGATTCGACGCGCGCATCACGATCACCGACTGGCTGGGCATGCCGACCCTGGTGCTCAACGACGCCGAGCTGCATGCGGCGGGTGCTGTGGTGGGCAGCGGCGTAGAGCTGGTGCTGACGTTGGGCACCGGGCTCGGGTGCGCGTGGACGGATCGGGGCGAGCTGGCTCCCCATCTAGAGCTGTCGCAGGCACAAGTCCCGGCCGGGATCAGCGCCGACGACTTCGTCGGCGAGCTCGCGCGGCAAGCGCTCGGCGACGCGGGCTGGCGCGTTCGCGTCGGTGAGCTGGTCGCCTGGCTGGCCCCGGTGTTTGCCTGGGACCACCTCTACTTGGGCGGCGGCAATGCCGCCCGGCTCTCCCCAGAGGACGTCGCCCGATGGCCCGGCGCGGTCGGGCGGCAGGTGAGCCTGATCGCCAACGAAGTGGCTCTGGTCGGTGGCGGTCGGGCCTGGGATCTGGGGTTCGGTCGCTCACAACCCCCTCCCGACACCTCTGCGCGACACGCCGTCTGACCTGCGACGATGAAAATATGTCCAAGTTTCTCCTGTGACAGGTGTTCCCTCTGTGACGCCTGGGACATACCTTCGAACGCGTGCCGTACCCCTCCGGGCTTCTCCGCGCGCGCCCTCACGCAGCCTCCAACGCCGTTCTGGGCGGGCTCTGCGCGGCCTTGACTGCGGTGGTCTGTCTCTGCGCGGCGGCGCCGGCCGGGGCCCAGTCCGGCGACGGCAGCGGTGCGCCGACCAAGTCCCAAGTGAGTGCTGGCCAGCACCGGGTCGACCAGTTGAGCGGATCCCTCGCTCAGCAGCGCGCCCGGCTCGCGGCCGATCGCGCGGCCCTCGATCGGCTCATGCAGCAGGCCGAAGCCAGGATCGAGCAATACCAGGCGGCCCAGATCCGGCTGAGCCAGACCGAGGAAGAAGCGATGCTCGCCCGGCACGACGCTCAGCAAGCGGCGCAGGCCTTCGACTCGACGCGTCAGGAGCTCGGGCGCTATGCGGCCGAGCAGTACATGAGCGGCGGTCCGGTTGCGCCGGCGCTGGCCCTCATGGTGTCCAGCTCGACCGACAACGTGTTGTCCGAGGCGGCAACCCTCTCGGTTCTCGCCGACCACCAACAGCAGCTGGTCGACACGGCAAAGGCCACGAGCGTGGTCACCGACGTGATGAACCATCGGGCGCACGCTGCGTTGGTGCGCGTGCGATCCGACACCCGCGCGATGGCTGCGGCGCGCGATGCTGCCAAGCAGGCACTCCAGAGCCAGCAGGCCGAGCTCAGCGCGCTCGTCGATCGCATCAACCGCCTCAGTGACGCACTCGGAAAGGCGCGCACCACCGTCGCCGACCTCAGCGCGGCTCGAACGGCGTGGCTCGACCAGCAGCAGACCAACAGTGGCGGCGGATCAAACGGTGGTTCCGGCGGTGGGACGACCCCCACCCCCGACCCCACTCCGACGCCGGATCCCACACCGACACCGCCGCCCGCAGGGCACGGGGCTGCGGCAGCCGTCGCGTATGCCGTTGCGCAGCTGGGAAAGCCCTACGTCTACGGCGGGGCGGGGCCGGACGTGTTCGACTGCTCGGGCCTGACGATGCGGGCCTGGGAGGCCGGCAGGCGTCGCGCTCTACCACTCAGCGATCTACCAGTACGCCGAGTCGACGCCCGTGTCGCGGGCGAACGCCCAGCCAGGCGATCTGGTGTTCTTCGCCGACGGCCCGAAGTACACCGACATCTACCACGTGGGGTTGTACGTGGGGAACGGCACCATGATCGAAGCGCCCTACACCGGTGAGGTCGTGCGCTACGCGAGTGTCGATCGCAGTTCGTTGTTCGGGTTCGCGCGCCCGTAGCCGCCGGCTGGGCTAAAGAGTCTTGCGGTACCGGGCGAACGATGCCTCGATCTCGGCCTCGGTCTCGGCTCGCCCCACCCACGTGGCACCCTCGACCGACTTGCCCGGTTCCAGGTCCTTGTACACCTCGAAGAAGTGCTGGATCTCGAGCTTGTCGAACTCGGGAACGTGGTGGATGTCGCGCAGGTGCTCCTTGCGAGGGTCGTTCGCCGGCACGCACAGAACCTTGTCGTCCCCGCCCGCCTCGTCAGTCATGCGGAACATGCCGATGGCGCGACACCGCACCATGCAACCCGGAAAGGTCGGTTCGTCGAGCAGGACCAGCGCGTCGAGCGGGTCGCCGTCCTGCCCCAGCGTCTCCTCGATGAAGCCGTAGTCCGCTGGATAGCGCGTCGACGTGAAGAGCATGCGGTCCAACCGGATCCGCCCCGTGCTCTTGTCGAGCTCGTACTTGTTCCGGTGGCCCTGTGGGATCTCCACGAAGACCTCGAAGTCCACGACACGCCCCTCTTGGGTATCCAGCCAACGGTTGGCCCGAACGGTCGGCCCGAACAGAGGGCCCCAAACAATGGCTTAGTGTCCCGTACGCGACGACGACCAACCCAAGGGGGTGCTGCGTGCGCCGCAACCCCGTCCGCCGCTGCTCGGCGAGCCGGCGAACGGCCGCCGGGCTTGCCGTCGTTGTGGCCCTTGCCCTCGCGGCCGCTCCGGCACAGGCGTCGGGCACGTCTGCGTCAGTGGCGGTCGCGACGGCGATTCCGCAGCCCAACGTGGTTCAGGTGCTGCAACCTGTGGGTGGCGCGACACGTCCGATCACCTCCGCCCAGATTGCGGCGACGCTGCGGCGTCCGTTGTCAGACCCAGCGCTGACCGGGCCGGTCGGCGTTGCCGTGGCCGACGGCCTCACCGGGCGCGTGCGCTATGCCGCGTCGGCGGGTCGACCGCTGGCACCGGCGTCGAGCCTGAAGCTCTTGACGGCGATCGCCGCGATCGACGCGCTGGGCACCGACCATCGTCTGACGACCCGCGTGGTGATGCCGGCATCGGGCCACCTCGTGCTGGTGGGCGGTGGTGATGCGACCTTGGCGTCGCAACCGGTGAGCCTCGGTCCACCAGCGACGAGACCCGCGTCGCTGTCCGCACTCGCCGACGCGACCGCCAAGTACCTGCATCACCACGGTCAGCAGAACATCACGTTGGCGTATGACGCGGCACTCTTCACCGGTCCGTCGGTCAACCCGAAGTGGCCAGCCGACTACGTGACGACGGGAGTCGTCGCGCCGGTCGTTGCGCTGATGGCCGACGAAGGTCGCGCCACGGTGACGTCGGACGACCGGGTCGCCGACCCCGCGTTGTACGCGTCGCAGACGTTCGCGGGTCAGTTGGCGCAGCGTGGCATCCACGTCAATGGGGCCATCAGGTCGGACAACTCATCCGAGGTCGGCCCCGCCAAGGTGGTCGCGGCGGTCGAGTCGGCGCCGCTGGGCGCGGTGATCGAGCAGATGCTGCGCGACAGCGACAACCAGGTCGCCGAGTCGCTCGGGCGGCTCAGCGCCATCGCCGACGGTCAGCCCGCCTCGTTCCGAGGTGCGTCGGCCGCCCTGCTGGACGCAGCCGGACGGCGTCACCTTCCGGTGACCGGGTGGCAGGTGTACGACGCGAGTGGGCTGAGCCGCGCTGACCGCGCCACCGCCGTGGGGCTGGCCGCCACGATCTGCCAGGCGGTGAGCGACCCCACGTTGGCGCCCATCGGTGCCGGTCTCCCCGTGGCGGGGTTCACCGGGACGCTGGACGATCGCTACCTGAGCGGTCCCCAGCGACTCGGAGCCGGCGTCGTCCGCGCGAAGACCGGCACGCTCAGCGGTACCAGCGCGGAGGTGGGGCTCGTGGTGACCAGGACCGGCCGACTCCTGGCGTTCGCCTTCGTCGCCGGCGGCGTTCCCTCCACCGACGCCGCGCACAATGCGCTCGACCGGGCGGCCGCGGCGCTGATCGTCAGCGGTCGGTGAGGTGTGATGGTGCGGTGAGGGACGACGCGGAGGTCACCATCGACTGGCGGTTGGCCCAGCAGGTGGGCGACCGGCTGGCCGGCAGTGGACCAGTGGTGCCCCAGGCGCAGGCGCGCCGAGCGGTGACCGACCTGTATGCCAGCGCGGCCGAAGCCGTCGAGCACGTCCGCGACTTCACCGGACTCGTGGCGCCCGTTGGCACTGGTGGCCCGGCTGGCGTCGGCAGCAGCATCGTCGTCATCGACCGGCCGCGCTGGATCGCCGCCAATCTCGACGGGTTGGCGCCCGTCATCGATCCGGTCATTGCCCGCGCCCGGTTGGGTCGCGGCTCAGCAGCGCTGCCACGACTGGCCGGGGCCGAGCTGGGTGCAGCCCTTGGCTTCTTGTCCAGCAAGGTTCTCGGGCAGTACGAGTTGTTCACGTCGCCCGGTGTGACACCTCGGCTGATGTTCGTGGCTCCCAACATCGTTGCAGCTGAGCAGCGCCTCGGAGTGGACCCGCACGACTTCCGATTGTGGGTCGCACTGCACGAAGAGACCCATCGCGTCCAGTTCGGCGCGGTCGCGTGGCTCGGTCCCTGGCTCCGGTCCCAGATCGGCGACTATCTGAACGGCCTCGACCTGGATGCGCGGGTCCTCAGCGAGCGGCTGAAGCAAGGCCTGTCTGCGTTCGCTGGTGCGGCGCGCGGCCTCGACATGTCAGCTGTCATGCAGACGCTCTTGACTCCCGAACAGCGCGCCGCACTCGACCGGCTGACTGCTGTGATGTCGCTGCTCGAGGGTCATGCCGACGTCGTGATGGATGGAGTCGGCCGCGACGTGGTTCCGAGCGTCGACGTGTTGCGCGCGAAGTTCCAGGAGCGACGTGACGACCCGGCGTTCCTCGAAGGTCTGGTCCGTCGCCTGCTCGGGCTCGACGCGAAGCTCCAGCAGTACCGGGACGGCGCCAAGTTCGTCAGGTTCGTCGTCGACCGCGTGGGCATGGCGGGGTTCAACGCGATCTGGAGCGGCCCCGACGCCTTGCCGTCGCACGAAGAACTCCACGCGCCGCAGCTCTGGTTGAGTCGAGTGCCGTGAGCCGGCCCGATCCGGCCGTGGCCGCGGTGCGCAGCGCCGTCCGCGCGTCGCTGTCGGACCTGACCGGCCCCACAGCCGGTCACGACGCCGAGCCGCTGGTGCTGGTGGCGACCAGCGGCGGGGCCGACTCGACGGCGTTGGCGTCAGCTGTCGCGTTCGAGGCGGCCCGGGCCGGCGTGCGAGCGGGCGCGGTCACCGTTGACCATGCACTCCAGCAGGACTCGGCCGCAGTCGCCGCGGCGGCTGCGGCGACGGCGACGGCGCTGCGACTCGCACCGGTGGTCGTAGAGGCAGTGGTCGTCGGTGAGCGCGGTGGGGTCGAGGCGGCAGCCCGGGAAGCGCGCTACGACGCGCTCTCCGCGGCTGCGCACCGACTCGGCGCGGTCGCAGTGTTTCTGGGCCACACCCGCGACGACCAGGCCGAGACTGTGCTTCTGGGTCTGGCCCGTGGGGCCGGGGCCAGATCGCTGAGGGGCATGCGCGCCGTTGACGGTCTGTGGCGTCGCCCGCTGCTCACGATCAGCCGCGAGCAGACGCGCGCGGCCTGCGTCGCCCAGGACCTGACTGTCTGGGACGACCCCCACAACGACGATCAGCAGTTCGTCAGGGTGCGGCTGCGGCACAACGTGCTGCCGGCGTTGGCCGACGCCGTCGGCCACGGTGTGGTCGACGCGCTGGCTCGGACCGCGCAGCGGCTCCAGTCCGACGACGATGCGTTGACCGAGTGGGCAGGGCTCACGGCGCGACGAGCACGATGCGACGACGGTGGGGTGTCCGTCGAGGTCCTGGCCGACGTCCCGGAGGCCGTCCGTACCCGGGTGCTGCGACAGATCGCGCTCGAGGCCGGCGTTCCCGGCGGCTCGCTGGCCAGCGGTCACATCGCCACCATGGAGGCGCTGGTGACGTCGTGGCGTGGGCAGGGTCCGGCCAGCCTTCCCGGAGGCGTCACGGTTCATCGCCGCTGTGGGAGGCTCTACATCGGTGCCAAGGCTGACACCAGCAGCTAGAGGAGTCGTCGTGGACGAGCTGGACGTCAAGGACGACGTCGCCAAGGTCCTGGTGAGCGCCGAGGAGATCCGGCAGCGGATCGGCGAGCTCGCCGCGCAGATCGACGCCGACTACGCCGGGCGCGAGCTGCTCCTCGTCGGGGTGCTCAAAGGCGCGGTCATGGTCATGGCAGACCTGTCACGGGCCCTGCACAGCTCGGTGAGCATGGACTGGATCGCGGTGTCCTCCTACGGGTCCGGCACCAAGTCGTCGGGTGTCGTGCGGATCCTGAAGGACCTCGACCGCGACATCACCAACCGTCACGTGCTGGTTGTCGAGGACATCCTCGACTCCGGCCTGACCCTGTCGTGGCTGCTGCGCAACATCGAGTCCCGCGGGCCGGCCAGCGTCGAGGTTTGCACCCTCTTGCGCAAGCCGGACGCCCTCGCCGTGGACGTATCGGTTCGCTACATCGGGTTCGACATCCCGAACGAGTTCGTCGTGGGCTACGGCTTGGACTACGCCGAGCGGTACCGCAACCTGCCGTTCGTGGCCTGCCTGGCGCCCCACGTCTACGGCGGCTGAGGCGCAGGAGCGGGCTGCGCTGAGCGCGAACGCTTCGGCGACGCGTCGGCGGCACCAGGATCGCCGGTGTACCGTCAAAGGCTCACGAACGAGCCACCGCCTGGCTGCGCTGTCCGAAGGAGGGACCGGGCCCCGCCCCCCACGATGAACCTGAAGCGACTGTTCCGCGGCCCCATCGTGTGGATCGTGCTGGCCGTGGTCGCCCTGCTCGTCGTGGCCTCGCTCGTCTCGTCCACCGGGGGCTACAAGACGGTGGACACCTCCGAGGTGATCAACGACATCACCACCGGCCAGGCGCAGCAGGTCACCTTGATCGAGGGCGACCAGCAGGTGCGGGCCACCTTGAAGAACAATGACAAGGTCCAGGCGCAGTACATCTCCGCGCAGGGTCCGGTGATCGTCAAGGCCCTGCAGGACACTCCGCCTCCAGGCGGTCAGGTGTCGCAGGTGCCGCAGCAGAGCCTGATCGTCACCCTGCTGGTCACCTTCGGTCCGATCCTGCTGATCCTCCTTCTCCTCTTCTTCTTCATGAACCAGATGGGCGGCGGCGGCTCGCGGGTCATGAACTTCGGCAAGTCCCGCGCCAAGGTCGTGACGAAGGACATGCCGCAGACGACGTTCGCCGACGTGGCCGGCGCCGAGGAGGCCGTCGAGGAGCTGCAGGAGATCAAGGAATTCCTGCAGGAACCGGCCAAGTTCCAGGCGGTCGGCGCGAAGATCCCCAAGGGCGTGCTCTTGTACGGGCCGCCCGGAACGGGCAAGACGCTCCTGGCTCGCGCGGTCGCCGGCGAGGCAGGGGTGCCCTTCTACTCCATCTCCGGCTCGGACTTCGTCGAGATGTTCGTGGGCGTGGGTGCCTCACGCGTGCGCGACCTGTTCGAGCAGGCCAAGGCGAACGCACCGGCCATCGTCTTCGTCGACGAGATCGACGCCGTGGGACGACACCGCGGCGCCGGGCTCGGCGGTGGCCACGACGAGCGCGAACAGACGTTGAACCAGCTGCTGGTCGAGATGGACGGCTTCGACGTCCAGGGCGGCGTCATCTTGATCGCTGCGACGAACCGCCCCGACATCCTCGATCCGGCGCTGCTGCGTCCTGGCCGGTTCGACCGTCAGATCCCGGTCGAACGGCCCGACCTCAACGGCCGCCACAAGATCCTTCAGGTGCACGCGCGGGGCAAGCCGCTCGCCCAGGACGTCGACCTGCTCGCGGTGGCCCGCCGAACACCCGGCTTCACCGGCGCCGATCTCGCCAACGTGCTCAACGAGGCCGCGCTGCTGACTGCCCGTCAGGGCAAGCAGCTGGTGAGCAACGACGTCATGGACGAGTCCATCGACCGCGTCGTAGCCGGCCCGCAGAAGCACAGCCGTCTGATGAATGACAAAGAGAAGAAGATCACCGCCTACCACGAGGGCGGCCACGCGTTGGTGGCGGCGGCGCTCAACCACACCGCACCGGTTCACAAGATCACGATCCTGCCTCGCGGGCGTGCCCTCGGCTACACGATGGTGCTGCCCGACGAGGACAAGTACTCGACGACGCGCAACGAGATGCTCGACACCCTGGCCTACATGCTCGGTGGGCGCGCGGCCGAGGAGCTCGTGTTCCACGACCCCACCACTGGTGCTGCCAACGACATCGAGAAGGCGACCGGCGTCGCGCGGGCCATGGTGATGCAGTACGGCATGAGCGAGAAGGTCGGGGCTATCCGACTGGGTCAGGAGCAGAACGAGGTGTTCCTCGGCCGCGACATGGGACACATTCGCGACTACTCCGAGGGTGTGGCCGAGACCGTCGACGGTGAGGTCCGACGGCTGATCGAAGCGGCTCATCAGGAGGCCTACGAGATCCTGGTCGAGAACCGCGACGTCCTCGACGCACTCGTCCTTGACCTGCTCGACAAGGAGACGCTCGACAAGCAGCAGGTGGCCACGATCTTCGAGCCATTGCGCAAGCGCACTCCTCGTGCGGTCTGGTTGTCGGCGACGTCGCGCCCGGTCTCCGACCAGGGTCCGGTGCTGACACCCAAGGAGAACCAGGCGCTGACGGGGAACGCCGGCTCCAACGGCTCGAACGGGTCCAGCGGTGCGAACGGGCAACACGGTGGTTCAGGGGAGCCCGCTGATGCCGGGCCCGAACAGCTGACGTCGGCCGGCGAGTCCGGTACCGAGGCCGCCGACCCGTCGGAGTCCTAGCCGATGGTGGATCCGATCGCCTTCCCGGCGCGAGAGCGTGACTCGCTGCCCCCGTTCGACTCCGAGCGGGCGCAGGCGGCGGTGCGTGAGCTTCTGATCGCAGTCGGGGAGGACCCTGACCGCGAGGGCCTGCTCGGCACCCCGGAGCGCGTCGCCCGGATGTACGCCGAGACGTTTGCCGGGCTCCGGCAGAGTGCGTCAGATGTGCTCACCACCACGTTCGACCTCGGCCACGACGAGATGGTCCTGGTCAAGGACATGGAGGTGTACTCGACCTGTGAGCACCACCTGGTGCCCTTCCACGGTGTCGCCCACGTCGGCTACATCCCCAGCGACGACGGACGGATCACGGGGCTGTCCAAGCTCGCCCGCCTCGTCGACGTGTATGCCCGCCGGCCACAGGTCCAGGAACGTCTGACGACGCAGGTGGCGGACTCCCTGGTCGAGCTGCTCGTGCCGCGAGGCGTGATCGTGGTGATCGAGGCCGAGCATCTGTGCATGTCGATGCGTGGGGTCCGCAAGCCCGGCTCCCGCACGGTGACGTCGGCCGTGCGGGGTCAGATGCGCGACGCTGTGACGCGCGCCGAGGCGATGAGTCTGATTCTCGACGGTCGCTGACCCGGAAGGGACCCGACGGGCTCTCGCCATGCGACAGACACCACGTGGACTCCCCGGCCGCATCGCGGAGCTGGACCGGTGTGTCGTCATGGGCGTCGTCAACGTGACGCCGGACTCGTTCAGTGACGGCGGCCGCTACGTCGCAGCCGAGGCGGCGATCGAACGCGGACGTCAGCTGTTCGACGAGGGCGCCGACCTCGTCGATGTGGGTGGCGAGTCGACCCGGCCCGGCGCGGCCCGGGTTCCGGTCGACGTCGAGCTGTCCCGGGTCGTCCCCGTCGTGTCGGCGCTGACCTCCGAGGGCGTCGCCGTCTCGATCGACACCATGCGTGCCGAGGTCGCGCAGGCCGCGGTGCACGCCGGGGCGGTACTGGTGAACGACGTCAGTGGTGGTCTCGCCGATCCACAGATGCTCGCCTACCTGGCGGCGGCTGACGTGCCCTGCGTGCTCATGCACTGGCGGGGGCACAGCACCGAGATGATGGCCCGCACCGAGTACCCCCTGGGCGTGGTCGAGGGAGTTGTGCAGGAGCTGCGCGAGCGGCTCGACTGCGCTGCCGCAGCCGGCGTCGACCTGCGCAACGTGGTGCTCGACCCCGGGATCGGATTCGCCAAGACGCCGCAGGACAACTGGCCGTTGCTGGCCAACCTCGCTCCGCTGCACGCATTGGGACAGCCACTGCTGGTCGGCGCCTCGCGCAAGAGGTTCCTGGGCGAGCTGCTCGCTGACCCTGCCGGGAATCCTCGCCCCCTGGATGAGCGCGAGGACGCGACGACTGCCGTCTCGGCCCTCGTGGCTGCGGCCGGCGCGTGGGGGGTGCGGGTCCACGACGTCCGCAGCAGCCTGGACGCGGCGCGCGTTGCCGCGGCCATGTCCGCGGCCGAGGTCGGCCCATGACCTCGGATCGGGTCCAGCTGCTCGGCATCGACGCGTTCGGATTCCACGGCGTCCTCGACCACGAACGGCGCGAAGGCCAGCCCTTCGTGGTCGACGTCACGGCCTGGCTGGACCTGTCGGGGGCAGCCGCAAGCGACGACCTCGCGGACACCCTCGACTACGGCGGCCTCGCCGGTGAGGTGGTGGCGGCGGTCGAGCGGGACCCCGTGGACCTGATCGAGACGCTCGCGGCGCGCATCGCCGACCTGGTGCTCGTGGATGCGCGTGTGTCGGTGGTCGAGGTCACGGTGCACAAGCCGCAGGCGCCGGTCGCGGTCAGTGTGGCCGACGTGTCGGTGACGGTCACTCGGAGCCGTGCATGACCCGCGCCGTGCTCGCTCTGGGGAGCAACCTCGGCGACCGCCTGGCGACCCTGCAGGCTGCCGTGCAGTCGCTGGCTCGTCACCCCGACATCAGCGTCGTCGCCGTGTCGTGTCTGTACGAGAGCGATCCGGTCGGCGGACCCGAGCAAGGAGTCTTCTTCAACGCCGCCGTGGCGGTGGACACGTCACTTTCGCCGCACGAGTTGCTGGACGTTGCGCAAGGCATCGAGGACGCGGCGCATCGCGTGCGGGACGTGAGCTGGGGCCCGCGCACGTTGGACATCGACCTGGTCGTGATGGATGACGTGACACTCTCCGATGCAGACCTGACGCTGCCGCATCCACTGGCCCACGCAAGAGCGTTCGTGCTGGTGCCGTGGATCGATGTGGAGCCGGACGCGCAGATCGCGGGGCGTCCGGTGATCGACTGGTTGTCCGAGGTGGGTGACTCCGGAGTGCGCCGGTATGCCCGCGAGTGGGTGGACGAATGGGTAGGACCGTGACGCCGACCCGCCCCATGACGTTGGTCCTGCTTGCCGTGATCGGTTGCGGCCTCGGGTTCGGCGTCGTCGACGTGTGGACGGCGTGGACGGGCAGCATCCCGACCGTCCCGTGGGCGGCGCCCATCACTCTGGCCGGCATCGCGGCCGCCTTCTTCGTCGCCGAGATCACGCTGAAGCCCCGGTTGCGGCGTGACCCCGGAGCGCGTCCGCTCGACCCGCTGGTGGCCGCCCGGACGGCCATGATGGCCAAGGCCGGATGCGTCGGTGGCGCCGTGTTCACGGGGGTCTACCTGGGGTTCGCCGGCTACCTGCTGTTCGACTTCGAGAACGACTACCGACGCCATGTGCTGCTCATCGCCGGGGCAGCGGCGCTGGCAGCCGCGCTGGCCACGGTGGGTGCCTACCTGCTGGAACGGGCCTGCCGCGTCAAGCCGCCATCCGACGGCCCCGGCGTGGGCGACCGCCGGCCGGCCGCAGGAGACGGCCAGGCGCAGCCGTCGGCCTGAGCCGGCCAGAATGGGGGACCAAACGTTCGGCTTCAGGCGTCGATCGTCCCCCGATCGGCGTAGTCTGCGCGCATGGCTGGTGCACACGCTCGGCGGCGGGAGCCGTCCACCGGGACTCTTTGGCTCGTTCTCGTCGTCCTGCTCGCGGTGGCGTTGGCTCTCGCGGCGACGTACGTCGACTCGCTGACGCAGTTGCGCTGGGTCATGGCCGGGCTGGCCATCCTGGTGCTCGTGCCGGCTTTCATCGCCTGGTCGGGTGCTCGACGCGCAGCGCGCGAGTCTTCCCGTGCGGTGTCGCTGCACCGGTCTGAGCTGGCAGCGGTGCGTCGCGAACTGGCCTCGCTGCGCGAGCTGAACCTCGCACTCGGCGTCGAGTTGGCACGCATGAGTCAACAGCTCGAGGACTTCATCGTCCCGGTCGTCACCCTTCCCGAGCCGGTGTACCCGTCGCTGCAGCTGCCACTGGTGCGCGCCGCGTTCGCCGAACCTCCGGTCGTCGCGCCGCCGATCGATGAGCTGCCCGACGTCTCCGCTGCCGAGGGTATGGCCGAGGTCGTCGTCAGCGGTGAGGAACCCAAGCCGGCGCGTCACGTCGTCGACCTGGCCAACGCAGAGGCGCGCTCGCAGTCCGTTGCGTGACGCTCACTTGTCGATGTCGCCCACGACGAAGAACATCGAGCCGAGGATCGCCACCATGTCGGGGATGATCTGACCCGGCAGCATCTCCGTCAGTACCTGGATGTTGTTGAACGAAGCGCTGCGCAGCTTCAAGCGCCAGGGTGTCTTCTCTCCGTGTGAGACCAGGTAGTAGCCGTTGATTCCCAGCGGGTTCTCCGTCCACGCATACGTCGCACCCTCGGGCGCCTTGACCACCTTGGGCAGCCGCGTGTTGATCGGACCTTGCGGCAAGGTGCTCAGCCGGTCCAGACACGCATCGGCCAGGTCGAGGGACACGAAGACCTGTTCCATGAGCACCTCGAACCGGGCCAGGCAGTCGCCCTCGGTCCGCAGCGGTACCCGCAGGACGTCGCGCAGCTCGGCGTAGGCGAGGTACGGCTCGTCGCGGCGCAGGTCGAAGTCGACGCCCGAGCCGCGCGCGATCGCGCCACTGACGCCGTACTGCTCGATCTGCTCGCGGGCGAGGATGCCGACGCCTCGAGTCCGCGCCCGAAAGATCTCGTTGCCGAAGATCAGCCGCTGCAGCTGTGGAATGCGCTCCCTGACCAGTGCCACCGCCGCACGGGTGCGCTCCAGCCATCCGTTCGGCAGGTCGTCGCGCAGGCCGCCGACGCGGTTGAACATGTAGTGCATCCGCCCGCCCGACGCTTCCTCCATCACCGCCTGGATCACCTCGCGCTCGCGGAAGGCGTAGAAGACCGGCGTGATCGCTCCCACCTCGAGCGGGTAGGAGCCGAGGAACATGAGGTGGTTGAGGACGCGGTTCAGCTCGGCGAGCAACGTGCGCGCCCAGACCGCGCGGACCGGCACCTCCATGCCGAGCATCCGCTCCACGGCGATCACCACGCCGAGCTCGTTGCTGAAGGCGCTCAGCCAGTCATGCCGGTTGGCGAGTACGAGGATCTGGCGGTAGTCACGGACCTCGAACAGCTTCTCCGCCCCGCGGTGCATGTAGCCGATGATCGGCTCGGCTCTCACGATGCGCTCGCCGTCGAGGGTGAGCCGGAGCCGAAGGACGCCATGGGTCGACGGATGCTGCGGCCCGATGTTCAAGACCATGTCGGTCATGGCCAGGCCGTCGCCGGAGACGTCCGCGCCACCGATGCCGGTGGCCACCACGCGTTCCTGGAGAGGTCCCGACGTCATGCGGCGATCGTGCCACGCCTGGTCGGCGAAACGTCTGAGGGCTCAGACCCGTAGGTCTGAGCCCTCAGAGCATCTCGAACCGTCAGGATGCCGGCGGGTCCTCGTGCCGGTGGTGCTCGCCAGGCAGCAAGCCCTGGTCGTGGTGTTCCAGCGCGATCTCGTCCGCCGACGTGACGCCGGCTGGGAGATCTACGGTCCGCTTCGGCCCGGTGAACCAGTGCTTGGCCGACACATGCCAGCCGATCCAGAGCGCCAGGAAGATCGCCCCCATCACGAGAGGTGCATAGTTGACGAAGCGCCAGTCGAACGGAACCTCGGACGTGCTCGGCGCCTGCAGCAGACCTCGCATGAACCAAGGGGTGCCGCCAACAGCATTTGGCATCATGAAGTAGACCGACGTGATGAGGATCTCCAGGATCGCGAGCGGCGCCATCCACTTCCACTTGCTACCCAGGTTCCACGAGCCTTGCTTGAATGCGTCGCCCTTGCGCCACCGGTAGTAGATCGGGATGGAGAACGACAAGTAGAGACCGAGGGTACCGATCGATACGACGGCAAAGAACGCAGTTGCGCTGAAGACCGGCGCATCAGCCGTGCCGACGTTGACCGGGAAGTACGCGGGAATCGTCAGGATGAAGGCGCAAATTGCGACGATCATGACCGCGTTGACCGGAGTGCGCCGGCTGTTCAGCTTCGACCAGTACTTCGCTCCCGGCACTGCGCCGTCTCGGCTGAACGCGAACAGCATGCGAGAGGCCGAGGTGAGGCACGCGGTGGTGCAGAACAACTGACCGATGGTGGCGATCAGGAGGACGAAGCCCGCTAGGTGCGGGGTGAGAGCCTGGTCGAAAATGAGGGTGACGGATCCGAACCCCGTAGTGACGCCCGCAGGGTCTTGGACGGCGAACAGGAAGGTCAGCAGCAGGATGTAGCCGCCGATCGCCGAGTAGAAGATCGCTCGCCAGATTCCCTTGGCCGCCGAGTCGGCCGCCGAGTTGGTCTCCTCGGACAGGTGGGCCGACGCGTCGTAGCCGGTGATCGTGTACTGCGTCAGCAGGAAGCCGAGCGGGATCACCATGAACCAGAAACCGAATCCACTGGTTCCACCGTGGAAGAAGCCGCCGGTGTTGTTGACCCGGTAGGTGAACACGTCGCTGGCGTTCCAGTGGTTGGCACCCGGCTTGAGGAAGAACCAGAGGATGAGCACAACGACGGAGGCACCGACCACGTGCCACCACACCGAGATGTTGTTGAACACGGCGAGCAAGTGGCTGGAGAAGATGTTCACCAGCGTCACAAGCACCAAGATCAGCGCGAAGATCCAGAAGTCCCGCTGGATCGCGCCGGTCGTCCCCGGCCCCCATGAGTCTGGGAACGGCCAGCCGTTGGCCCAGGCGGTGCTGAAGTGGGACAGCGAATAGTCGAGGAACTGCGCGGCCGCGTACGCGACGGATGCTTCGATCGCGACCAGACCGACCAGGTTCAGCCACCCGGTGTAGTAGCCGGCCTTGACCGACCCGAGCGTGCTCGCCCACCAGTAGATGCCGCCGGACGTCGGATAGGCCGAAACGAGTTCGGACATGCAGAACCCGATGAGCAGGATGAAGAACGAGATGAACGGCCAGCCCAGCGAGATGACGACCGGGCCACCGAAGTCCCAACCAAAGTAGAACGTCGTGAAGCAGCCGGCGAGGATCGAGATGATCGAGAACGAGATCGCGAAGTTGGAGAACCCGCTCCAGGAGCGGTTCAGCTCCTGCTTGTAGCCGAGCTCAGCGAGCATCTGTTCGTCAGCGGTCAGCTTTGTGGTGTCGGCCACGGGAGGTCTCCTCGTTGACGGTGGGCAGGCGGAGTGACACACCTCACGCCGGTTTATAGACCCTTTGGGCCGCGCATGGGGGGACTTGACCGAGGTCCATGGTCACCGTTCGGTATCGGACCAGACCATTACCGGTCGGTAACAGTCGGAGCGCCGACTGATTACGCTCGGACCGTGAGCCAGGAGCCTGCTGACCCCTTCGCGGCCGACCCTGGCGCGCCATGGGTCCGGGTGAGCCCTCGCCTGGCCACGGCGCGTCGCATGGGCGCCCTGGCCACGGCTCTGGTCGTTGCCGGCATCGGCATCGGCGTGACGATCGCCGCCGGTGGCCCTCAGTGGGGATTCGCGGTGCTCCTCGTCGTGCTGCTGGCACTGGCATGGACGTCGTGGGTGATCGGGCGCCAGGTCCGCGCGATGGGCTACCTCGAACGCGCCGACGACCTGCTCGTGGTGTCGGGCGTGATGTTCCGCAAGCTCGTGATCGTGCCCTACGGGCGGATGCAGCTCGTCGATGTGACGGCCGGACCCCTCGACCGGCGCTTCGGCATGGCCAAGGTCCAGCTCCACACTGCGGCCGCGACCACCGATGCCGTGATCGCCGGCCTGCCCACCGATCGCGCCGCTCGCCTGCGCGACCATCTCGCCGCGCTCGGTGAGCAGCGCAGCGCCGGCCTATGACAGCGCAATCGCCGACCGGTCCGTTCGTCCCGACCGAACCCCGACGCACGAACGCGATCACCGCCGTGGTCAAGGCGGGTCAGCTCGTCCCGGTGCTGCTGCTGTTCGTCTTCACCAACGGACTCATCAACTCCACCAGTGGCGCGCAACGGCCGCTGTTGGGTGCCGGCGCGGTCGCACTGGTACTGCTGTTCATGGCGTACCAGTACCTGTCGTGGACGCGCTTCACCTACTCGTTCGACGCCGACGGCGACCTTCGTCTGTCGTCCGGTGTCCTGCAGGTGAGCCAACGACGCGTTCAGCTGTCGCGGCTGCAGTCCGTGGAGGTGACGCAGCCCTTGCTGGCGAGGTTGTTCGGCTTGGCGGAGGTACGGCCCGAGGTGGCCGGCGCCGAGCGCCGCAGCCTGGTGATCGGCTACCTCACGCTGGACGACGCCCACGCCCTACGCGCCGAACTGCTTGCCCGCGCGGCCGGGGTGCGGGGGACCGAGCCAGGCGTCGCGGCTGCGATCGCGCCCGAGAACGTTCTCGTGGCCGTTCCGACGTCAGTGATTCTGGAGTCGTCACTGCTGTCGCCCGCCGCAATCGTGGCCGTCCTCGTCGTCCTCGTGATGCTCGTCGTCACCGTCGTGTCCGGGAATCCGGTGGTCATGGCGCCGGTGTTCATCGCCGTAGTCGCGCCGCTTGCGGGTGCGGTCCGGCCGTTCCTCACCTTCTTCGGGTTCACGGTCGCGGACTCACCTGACGGACTTCGCCTGCGCTTCGGGTTGACCTCGCACCAACTGCAGACGGTGCCGCCGGGTCGAGTTCAGGCCGTGCGCATCGAGTCGCCGATCCTGTGGCGACACCGTGGTTGGGTGCGGGTGGTGATCAACGTGGCCGGATCGCCGGAGCAGAACGAGGCGAAGGAGCACCCACGGGTGCTGCTCCCGGCCGGCCCGGTGGACGTGGCGCACATGTTGATCCAGCGAGTCCTGCCCGGCGTCGAGGTCCAGGCGTTGCCGCTGGCCCCGGTGCCCCGGCGCGCCAGGTCGCGGGCGCCTTTGCAGTGGCGTCGGCTTGCCGTCGGCGGTGACAGCCGCGTGTTCGTGGCGCGGCATGGCTGGCTCGTGCCGACCCTCGACGCGGTGCCGCACGCCCGGGTGCAGAGTGTCCGGGTGAGTCAGGGGCCGTGGCAGCGCCGCCTGGGACTGGCCACGGTCCATCTCGACTCGACGCCTGGTCCGATCAAACCCATGGCGGCTCAGCGGCCGGCGGCCGAAGCCCGCGCGCTCGCCGAGGCGCAGGTCGTGGCCAGCCGGCTCGCCCGACAGTCGGCGCCTCCACAGCGTTGGATGCAACCGAGCCCACCGCCGCTGGGGGAGGCGGCCACATGAGCCAGCGGATCTCGCCGTGGTGGTACTCGATCAGCCTCGCCCTGGCAGTGCTGGCGGTGGTCGCCGGCGGCGTCGCCGTGGGCCGCAGCGTGCGCCCAGCGGTGGCAGCCAGCGTGAACGCGGTCGAGGGCTACGTCGCGTTCGCGCCGAGTCGTCGCATGACGGTGGACATGCTGGCCGGACAGACGCGGCTGCTGTTCGCCTCGGCCGACCCGGGATCCCTGGACAGTCGTGGGTGGTGGTGCGACGCCCAGCCGGCGCCGGGCAGCGGAGCAATGCCCCGCACCTGGCGGCTGCGCCAGGGGGATTCGGTGTCGTTGGCCCTGCCCTCGGGGCGTTGGTGGCTGGTCGGCAAGGTCCAGACCTCGGTGGACGGCGCGGTCGTCGTGACCTGCGAGGACACAGCGACGTCCGGGACGGTGGGCGACCTGAGGTTCGCCATCACGCCGAACCTGGACGGGGCGACCTACCGCACCAGCCTTCGCGACGCGGGCATCGCGCTCGCGTTCATGCTCCTGGGGCTGCTGTTGGCCGGGGTTGCAGGCGTCGTGGTGCTCGCGGTCCGCTTGTCCGGGCCGGCGGTCACGCGGGGAGCGGGTCGCTGAGCAGGGCGGGTACCTCGAGTCCTCGGGCCTGAATCAACCACTGGAAGGAGCCCAGTCCGACCGGGTCGATGAGCTCGGCGACCTCGGAGGCCGCCGCCAGCTGCCGCAGGTAGGTCCTCGGGTCCGACGTCGCCAGCGAGATCGGGGGGCGTCGGCGGTCCAGTCCGAGCGCGAGCAGCGCCGTGCGTTGCGACGTGAGCTGGGTGGCTGACATGCCGGCGCGGCGGCCGGCTTCGGCGCACGCGTCGAGCGCGACGTGTGCGGTGATGTCACAGGTTCCGTTGGGTACCGGTGCCAGCTCACGGCCCCCGCGAAACCCCGTCAACGTTCCGGTGCTCCACTGACCCGCCGCGCGATCGCCTCGGCCATGCGCATAGTCGACCGCGATCGCGACACCGCGGTCGACGGCTCCGACGGCCGCGCCCCAGGCGACGTCGCGCAGCAGCCCGACCTCGGCACGGTCGCCGTCTGTGGCTTCGCCGGCCGGCCACCAGGTGTCCAGCCATTGAAGCGCTGCCGCATCCGGCGTCGGGCCGAGCTCCTCGCGGCCATCCCCCGGGTCCACCATCACCAGGCGCCACTGGTCGCCCTCGCGCTCGACGACGTCGAGCGGAACGTTGTCCAGCCACTCGTTCGCGATGAGCAGGCCGATCAGGTGCTCTGGAGGATCGGCGCGCCACTGGATCGATGCCGCCAGGTCGCGCGGGCGGGGTGCCACCTCCACGGCCACCAGCCGCAGCCGGTCCGCCAAATCCGTGTGGGCGGAGTCCGTGTCCGTGACGGTGCGGTGGATCTCCTGCAGCAGCTCAGCGCCTCCGGCTCCGACGTCCACGACGTGAAGGGGATCGGGCCGGCCCAGATCGCGGTCGAGGTCGGTCAGCAACCGCACCAGGGCGCGGGCGAAGTGAGGAGATGCGTGCACGCTGGTGCGAAAGTGCGCCTGGGGTGCATTCCCGCCGCGCTGGTAGAAGCCGTCAGGTGCGTACAGAGCCTGTTGCATGGCGTCCCGCCAGGTCAGCACGCGGCGACGGTAGCCGACGCTCGCCGCCCCGCCGCTAGGCTGGTCGGCGATTGGTCGTCCGGTACCCGAACAGGACTGGAACGCAGTGCCACCAGCAGAACCGCCTCTGATCGACCTCACCGCCGACGCTCGAGACCGGCCGGGTCGGCTCGCCGTCGGCGTGGTGGGAGCCGGTCGGGTGGGGGCCGTGCTCGGGGCCGCGTTGGCCAACGCCGGTCACCGCGTGGTCGCCGTCGCCGCCGTCTCCGAGGTCTCTCGCGAACGAGCCGCCACCCTGCTGCCGGGCGCCGACGTGCTCGCGCCGCAGGACGTGTGCGCCAGGGCCGATCTGGTCCTGCTCACCGTGCCCGACGACGTGCTGCCCGAGCTCGTGCGCGGCTTGGCCACGACGGATTCCTTCGTGCCGGGGCAGCTCGTGGCGCATTGCAGTGGGCGACACGGACTCGCGGTCCTGACGCCGGCCAGCGAGGTGGGCGCACTTCCGCTCGCCCTGCATCCGGTGATGACGTTCACCGGCACGTCGGTGGATCTGAAGCGACTGCAAGGCGCTGTCTTCGGAGTGACCGCACCCGCTGGCCTGCTCCCGATCGCTGACGCGTTGGTCATCGAGGTCGGGGGGGAACCAGTTCGCGTACTCGACGAACAGCGCGTGCTGTATCACGCAGCGTTGGCGCATGCGGCGAACCACCTGGTGACGCTGGTCGCACAGTCCAGTGACCTGCTGCGCGCGGCCGGGGTGTCCGAGCCATCGCGCGTGCTCGGCCCGCTGCTGTCGGCGGCGTTGGACAACGCGCTTGGCTCCGGTGATCTGGCCTTGACCGGTCCGGTGGCGCGTGGCGACGCCGGAACCGTCGCCGCCCATCTCGCCGCGATCAGCGCGACGTCTCCGGAGGCCGCGGCCACCTACCGGAGCCTGGCGCGGGCCACCGCATCGCGGGCGTTGGACTCCGGGCTGTTGAGTCCCGAGGCTGCGCAGTCGTTGCTGGGCGTCATCAACGACGAGACAGCCGATGGGTGGAACGCATGACCGTGGTTGCCCACACCCGTCACGAGCTGTCGCGGGCTCGCGCCGAGCTGCTGAAGTCGGTCGTCCACGGGCGCGTGGCCGTCGTCATGACGATGGGGGCGTTGCACGCGGGCCACACCGAGCTGATCCGGCAGGCACGCGAGCAGGCCGACGTGGTGATCGTCACGATCTTCTTGAACCCCCTGCAATTCGCTCCGGGGGAAGACCTCGCGAAGTATCCGCGCACCTTCGACTCCGACCTCAGGTTGTGCGAGGCCGAGCAGGTCGACCTGGTGTTCGCCCCGACGCCCGACGTGGTCTATCCCGACGGGGAGCCGGTCGTGCGAGTGTCCGCGGGCGCCGTGGGTGACCGGCTCGAAGGTGCCAGCCGCCCGGGCCACTTCGACGGGGTGCTGACCGTGGTCGCCAAGCTGATGAACCTGACGGCTCCAGATGTCGCCTACTTCGGGCAGAAGGACGCGCAGCAGCTGTGGTTGATCACGCGCATGGTGCGCGACCTCGACCTGGCCGTCGACGTCGTGGCAGTTCCGACGGTCCGCGACGACGCAGGGCTGGCGCTGTCGAGCCGCAACGGCTATCTGTCGGTGACCGATCGACGCGACGCGCTCGTGCTGTCGGCGGCCCTACGGGCAGGCGCCGGCCACGGGGCAGAAGGTACCGCCGCCGTGCTCGCGGCAGCCCGTGGCGTCATCGGCGCCGAAGGCTCGGTGAGCGTCGACTACGTGGAGCTCGTCGATGCCACGACGTTCGACTCGGTAGCGGCCGACCACCAGGGCGACGCGCTCTTGGTGGTGGCGGCCCGCGTGGGCCCAACGCGACTGATCGACAACACGACCGTGGCACTGGGTGGGTCGGGTGCCCACCCGGTCACCGTGCCCGACATCGAAGAGGTGTGACCCGTGCTGCTCGCGATCGACATCGGAAACACCCAGACCGTGCTGGGTCTGTTCGACGGCAGCTCGCTCATCCGGTCGTGGCGGATCAAGACCGATGCCCGGGCCACGGCGGACGAGATGGTGCTGATCTATCGGGGTCTGCTCACCGGTGAGCCCGAGGTCACCGGGATCTCGCTGTGCTCGACCGTGCCCGCAGTTCTCCACGAGATGCGGTTCATGTTGAAGCGGTACTACCCGTCGGTGCCTACCGTGATCGTCGAGCCTGGGACACGAACCGGCGTCCCCGTCCTCACCGACAACCCCAAAGAGGTCGGCAGCGACCGGATCATCAACACCTTGGCAGCGCATGAGCTGTACGGCGGTCCCGTCATCGTCGTCGACTTCGGAACGTCGACCAACCTCGACGTCGTCAGTGCCAAGGGGGAGTTCTTGGGTGGTGCTCTCGCTCCTGGCATCGAGATCTCGTTGGAGGCGCTCGCCGCTCGCGCAGCGCAGCTGCGCAAGGTGGAGCTGGTCCGGCCGCGGTCGGTGATCGGCAAGAACACCGTCGAGTCTCTGCAGTCCGGCGCGTTGTTCGGCTTCGCCGGCCAGGTCGACGGCCTGGTGCGTCGCATCATCGCCGAGCTGGGGTCGGTGAACGCGGTCATCGCGACCGGCGGCCTGGCGTCCCTGGTGATCGAGGAGTCGGAGACGATCACCGACCACGAACCCGATCTGACACTGCAGGGCCTGCGCCTGGTGTTCGAGCGCAACACCTGACCAAGAGACCTGTTGATCTTGAAAACCCAGCATCTTCTCCTTGATCAACTGGCGGAACGACTGGCGGCTCAACAGCCGGGGCGATTCACCAGAAGCGGGTTGCTCCAGCCGGCCGTACACTCGCGTTGGGCCGATCGGCCGATCCGTCGGCGCGACAGTCGGAGAATGCTGTGCCGAGTCCATGGCTGGCACTGCCCGCGGGGAGCGATCCCGCCGCACTCGCGCGCGCCGTCGCCGATGCACACGACGACTTCGTCGCCACCGGAACGTCGCGCTGGCGCGTCAGGGACGTCGTCTTTGACTCGTGGCGGCGATCGAAGGACAGCGGGGTCGACCCCGACCGCTCGCTTCCCCCGGTCGACCTGCTCGACGACGCCCTCGAGGCCTACCGGGCCGCTCACCCGCTGGCCGACGTCATGCCGGTGATCCGACGCCTTCTCGTGGACGACGCCGTCGACTCCGACCTGTTGGTCGCCGTCAGCGACGACGTCGGTCGGCTCCTGTGGGTCGAAGGCGCCCCACACCTTCGCAGCCGCGCCGAGACCATGCACTTCATGCCTGGTGCATTCTGGAGTGAAGCTCTGGCCGGTACGAACGCGCCCGGGACGGCGCTCGCTCTGGACCACAGCGTCCAGATCTACGCCCACGAGCACTTCAGCCGGATCGTCCAGCCGTGGAGCTGCAGCGCCGCACCGATCCATGACCCACAGACCGGAAGGCTGTTGGGAGTGCTCGACGTCACGGGCGGGGACTCCGTGGCCGCCCCTCAGTCGTTGGCTCTGGTGCAGGCAGCCGTCGAAGCCGTCGAGAACGAGCTCCGGCTGCGCCGCCTGCAAGCCAAGTCGAGTCGGCCCCGCAGACACGTCCGCCCCAGGCTGCACCTGCTGGCCCAAGATCGCGCGCGCTGGGAAGTGGCCGGGGCCAGCCGCGTCCTCTCCCAACGCCACTCAGAGATCTTGCTCCTGCTCGTCGAGCACCCTGCCGGGCTGACGAGCGACCAGTTGGGAGTGCTGCTCGACGAGCAGGAGCTCGCCGATGTGACGATTCGCGCGGAGATGTCTCGGCTGCGCGCGGTCCTCGGCGCGCCATGCCTCGCCTCGAGGCCATACCGGATCACGCAGCCGCTGACCACCGATGTCTCCATCGTGGAGGCGAAACTGGCCGCCGGCGCCGTGACGCAGGCGCTGGACCTGTACGTCGGCCCCGTGCTGCCGAGCTCACAGGCGCCGGGTGTCGTGGACGTCCGCGAGCGCTTGGCGTACCGAATCCGCGCGGCTGTCCTTGCCCAGGGCGAAGTGGCCGACTTGGTGCGCTACGGAGAGACGACCCAAGGACGACAAGACCACGAGATATGGGCGGCCGCCGCCGGGTCGGCCGCGGCCGCACCCGAGGTTCGTGCCATGGCCCTTGCCCGACTGGCGTGGATCGACAAGGAGTTCGGCCGGGCCTGACCGGAGCCTGGTGCCTGCAACCTCGTTGCAACGTTGCCGCGCCTAACGTCCGACCAGCCCATTTTGCCAGGCTCGTCGATCCACCAGGAGGCAGGAAATGACGCTGTATGCCGCGCCCGGGCAACCGGGCAGCCCGGCGACCTATCGGTCGCGATACGACCACTGGATCGGCGGCGAGTACGTACCACCCGCCAGCGGCGAGTACTTCGAGAACCCGACCCCGGTCACGGGAGCCAGCTTCACCGAGGTCGCCCGCGGCAACGACGTCGACATCGATCGTGCCCTCGACGCCGCGCATGCCGCCGCCCCGGCCTGGGGCCGCACCTCGGTCGCGGAGCGAGCGAACATCCTCAACAAGATCGCCGACCGAATGGAGGCCAACCTCGAGCTCCTGGCCGTAGCGGAGACCTGGGAGAACGGCAAGCCCGTCCGCGAGACCCTGGCCGCCGACCTCCCGCTGGCCATCGACCACTTCCGCTACTTCGCGGGAGCGATTCGGGGTCAAGAGGGCGGGATCTCCCAGATCGACGAGGACACCGTCGCCTACCACTTCCACGAGCCGCTGGGCGTGGTCGGCCAGATCATCCCGTGGAACTTCCCCATTCTGATGGCCACGTGGAAGCTCGCGCCCGCGCTGGCTGCTGGAAACGCCATTGTGCTCAAGCCCGCAGAGCAGACTCCGGTGTCGATCCTCGTGTGGATGGAGCTCGTTGCCGACCTGCTCCCGCCGGGAGTGCTGAACATCGTCAACGGATTCGGTGTTGAGGCGGGCAAGCCGTTGGCGTCATCGAGTCGCATTGCCAAGATCGCATTTACCGGCGAGACCACCACTGGCCGGCTCATCATGCAATACGCGAGCCAGAACATCATTCCCGTCACGTTGGAGCTCGGTGGCAAGAGTCCGAACATCTTCTTCGAGGACGTCGCCGAGCACGACGACGACTTCTACGACAAGTCGCTGGAGGGCTTCACGCTGTTCGCACTGAACCAGGGCGAGGTCTGCACCTGTCCCAGCCGGGCACTGGTCCAGTCATCGATCTACGACAAGTTCCTCGCGGACGCCACTGTGCGAACGAAGGCGATCAAGCAGGGCAACCCGCTCGACACCGAGACCATGATCGGCGCTCAAGCCAGCAACGACCAGCTCGAGAAGATCCTCAGCTACATCGACATCGGCAAGCAGGAGGGTGCTCGACTCGTCACCGGCGGCACCCGCGCCGAGCTGGGAGGCGATCTCGCCGGCGGCTACTACGTCACGCCGACCATCTTCGAGGGCGACAATGCGATGCGGATCTTCCAGGAGGAGATCTTCGGTCCGGTCGTGTCGGTGACGCGATTCGACCACTACGACGACGCGTTGAAGATCGCCAACGACACTCTGTACGGCTTGGGAGCCGGCGTGTGGACCCGAGACATGAACACGGCCTACCGAGCCGGGCGCGACATTCAAGCGGGACGGGTTTGGACCAACTGTTACCACGCCTACCCTGCCCACGCCGCTTTCGGTGGTTACAAGGGTTCCGGCGTGGGGCGTGAGAACCACAGCATGATGCTCGACCACTACCAGCAGACGAAGAACCTGCTGGTCTCCTACAGCCCGAAGAAGCTGGGGTTCTTCTAGGCGATGACGAAAGCGCCGGCTCGTGTGGCGGTGACCCCGAAGGCTGCGGAGCTCATCCGCAGTCTTCGGGACCGTCACGGTCCACTGATGTTCCATCAGTCCGGTGGTTGCTGCGACGGAAGCTCGCCGATGTGCTTCCCCGACGGCGACTTCATCGTCGGAGCGGCCGACGTGCATCTGGGCGACCTGGACGTCGGGGACGGCGCCGCCGTGCCGGTGTGGATGTCGCGGGCCCAGTTCGAGTACTGGTCTCATACGCATCTGACGATCGACGTGGTGCCAGGACGCGGGGCCGGCTTCTCGTTGGAGGCACCGACCGGCAATCGCTTCCTCATCCGGTCGCGGCTGTTCACAGACGACGAGGCGGCACTGTTGTCGCCAGTGATCTAGTCGCGCTCTCCGGTTCGGTTAGCCTTGCCCGCCATGACGACCGAGAACGGCGGCCCTTCTCCAGACGACCTGTCTGAGCAGATGCAGATCCGGCGCGCCACGTTGGCCCGGCTGATCGAGGAGGGGCGAAACCCGTACGCCTTCGGCTTCCCACGCACGACGACCAACGCCGACCTTCACCTGAAGTACGCCGACCTGCCGCCCGACTCCGCGGACCGCAGAGCGGGTCGGAGTGGTGGGCCGCGTCATGCTCAACCGGGTGTCGGGGAAGATCGCCTTTGCCACTTTGCGCGACGGCACGGCCGACCTACAGGTGATGCTGACGCTTGACGGGACTGGTGCCGAGCTGCTCGAACGCTGGAAGACCGACGTCGACCTCGGCGATCACGTGGGCGTCGAAGGGGAGGTCATCACTTCTCGTCGCGGTGAGCTCAGTGTGCTTTGCGACCATTTCGACATCACGAGCAAGTGCCTGCGCCCGCTGCCCGAGAAGCACAAGGGTTTGGCCGATCCCGAGGCCCGCGTCCGCATGCGCTACGTCGACCTGATCGTGCGGCCCGAGGCGCGTGAGCTGATGCGCATCCGTAGCGCCGTTGTGCGCAGCGTTCGGGAGACACTCCAGGACGCCGGCTTCGTCGAGGTGGAGACGCCGATCTTGCAGGTGCTGCACGGCGGTGCCAATGCGCGTCCGTTCGTCACCCACATCAACGCCTATGACATGCCCTTGTACCTACGCATCGCTCCCGAGCTCTACCTCAAGCGGCTGCTGGTGGGTGGGGCCGAGAAGGTCTTCGAGGTCAACCGGAACTTCCGCAACGAGGGCGCGGACTCCACTCACAACCCGGAGTTCACGATGCTCGAGCTCTACGAGGCGTACGGCGACTACAACACCGTCCGGCTGCTGACGCAGCACGTCATCCAGGAGGCCGCGACGGCTGCCTTCGGTGCGCCCGTGGCTCGCCGTGTCCAACCGGACGGCTCGATGCAGGAGTTCGACCTGTCCGGCGACTGGCCGGTGCGCACGATGATCGGCGCGCTGTCCGACGCCCTGGGCGAGGACGTAGGGCTCGACACTCCGATCCAGGTGTTGCGGGCGCTGGCGGACAAGGTCGGCTTGGACGAACCGCCTACGGCCAGCGTGGGAATGCTCTTGGAGGAGCTGTACGTGGAACTGGTGGAGAGCCGGACCACGACACCGGTCTTCTACCAGGACTTCCCCAAGGAGAACGCGCCGCTCACGCGCCTTCATCGAGACGATCCGCGGCTGACCGAGAAGTGGGACCTGGTGTGTTGGGGAGCCGAGCAGGGCACTGGGTATTCGGAGCTGATCGACCCGATCGACCAGGCGGAACGGTTCTACGCACAGAGCCTCCTGGCGGCCGGCGGCGACGCCGAGGCGATGCAGGTGGACCGGGACTTCCTGCGAGCCCTCGAGTACGCGATGCCACCAGCGGGAGGGCAGGGCATGGGCATCGACCGGCTGCTCATGACGCTGACCGGGCTCAGCATCCGCGACACGATGTTGTTCCCGCTGGTGAAGCCGGAGTGACTGCCGCGTTGGTGCGCGAGGCGCGGACGTCTGACGTGCGTGCCATTCGGGATCTGGTCGACGTCTACTCAGAGGATCGCATCCTGCTGAGCAAGGCCACCGTCACGTTGTACGAGGACGTGCAGGAGTTCTACGTGGCCGAGGTCGACGGCGACGTCATCGGGTGTGGCGCGCTGCACGTGCTCTGGGAAGACCTGGCGGAGGTCCGCACGTTGGCCGTGGCACCGGCTCATCGCGGTCGCGGGATCGGGCACGCCCTGCTCACTCGCCTCTTGGATCAGGCGCGCTCCGTCGGCGTGAGACGGGTCTTCACGTTGACGTTCGAGACGACGTTCTTCGCCCACCACGGCTTCGCCGAGATCGACGGGACGCCGGTGTCCCACGAGGTCTTCGAACAGCTGCTGCAGTCCTACGACGAAGGCGTCGCCGAGTTCCTGGGGCTGGAACGGGTCAAGCCGAACACGCTCGGCAACAGCCGCATGCTGCTCGTCCTCTAGCGCGCTCTACATGATCAAGGACTTCTCGTACCAGTGGGTGGCGAAGTCGTTCTCGTCATACTGCTCGATCCGCATGTAGCCGTTGGTCTCGAACATCAAGATGGCTTCGGTCAGGTTCTCGTGGGTGTGCAGCCGCAAGGTGTCCAGGCCGGCCACCGCGCTAGCCCCCTCGATGGCCGAGAGCAGCCGACGGCCGATGCCCCGCCCCCGCATGACCGGGTTCACCCACAGGCGCCGGATCTCGCCGACCTCAGGTCCCAGCTGACGCAGGGCGCCGCAACCGACGACCCGGCTCTTCTCGTCCAGGGCCACCAGGAAGAAGCCACCTTCGTCGTCGGCATCGGTAGCGGCGTCCTCTCCGAGGAAGCGCAGGTCAACCCGTTCGGCCATCTCGTTGAAGTAAGCATTCAAGGCACTTTGTGCTTCGGGGATGGTCGGGTCGACGGCAGCGATGCGGTACGCCATGTCCGCAGCCTAACCGCCTGGCTCCCATCGCCCTCCCGTGTGGTGCGCCCTCGCACGGCCCGCGTGGCGCAATTGGACGGCTCGAGCCGATTTCTTCCGGAATTCGGTATTGTCGGTCCAAGGAATTGCCGGGCGAATTCCATCGTCCGGCAACGTTCATTTTCCTCACGGCACAGAAAGGCATCGCATGGCGCAGAAAGTGCAGATCACGCTGGTCGACGACCTCGACGGCTCTCCGGCGGCCGAGACCGTCGCGTTCGCGCTGGACGGCACCGGCTACGAGATCGACCTGTCGTCGGCCAACGCCGCCGCGCTGCGTGATGCCCTGGCCCGGTATGTGGGTCATGCCCGACGGTCCAGGGGTGCGGCCCGCCGGCGCGGCGGTCGCGGCGGCCGCGCCGGGGAGATCCGGGCCTGGGCGCGATCCCAGGGAATTGCGGTCAACGAGCGTGGCCGGGTGCCGGCCGACGTCGTCAGCCGGTACGACGCCGCCCACTAGCCGCCCGCAGGGACTTCGTTCGCTCGCGGCTGAACCCCCCAGCCAGGGGGTCAGGAACAGGCGTCCGGCGGCCGATGGTTGCGTATGCAGGCCCGGCCGCGCCGAGATTGCGTGCGGTGCGGGGTTAGCATGCCAAGCGGGTGACGGCTCCGCCCCTGGAGTCGCAATCCGCCCGCCCGAAGGGGAGTTGCGGCAGATGTTCGAGAGGTTCACCGACCGAGCGCGTCGGGTTGTCGTCCTGGCCCAAGAAGAGGCCCGGATGCTCAACCACAACTACATCGGGACCGAGCACATCCTGCTCGGGCTGATCCACGAGGGCGAAGGCGTCGCGGCCAAGTCGTTGGAGAGCCTGGGCATCTCGCTGGAGGCCGTGCGCCAGCAGGTCGAGGAGATCATCGGCCAGGGCCAGCAGGCACCGTCGGGGCACATCCCCTTCACCCCGCGGGCCAAGAAGGTGCTCGAGCTCTCGCTGCGCGAGGCCTTGCAGCTCGGTCACAACTACATCGGGACCGAGCACATCCTGCTCGGCCTGATCCGCGAGGGCGAGGGCGTCGCCGCGCAGGTGCTGGTCAAGCTCGGCGCCGACCTCAACCGCGTCCGCCAGCAGGTCATCCAGCTCCTGTCCGGCTACCAGGGAAAGGAGCCGGCTGCCGCCGGTGCTCCGGGTGGTTCGGAAAGTTCTCCCTCGACGTCCCTGGTGCTCGACCAGTTCGGGCGCAACTACACCCAGGCTGCCCGCGAGGGGAAGCTCGATCCCGTCATCGGTCGCGAGAAGGAGATCGAGCGGGTCATGCAGGTGCTGTCCCGCCGGACCAAGAACAACCCCGTGCTCATCGGTGAACCCGGGGTCGGCAAGACCGCCTGTGTCGAAGGGCTGGCGCAGGCGATCGTGCGCGGCGAGGTTCCCGAGACGCTCAAGGACAAGCAGCTCTACTCCCTCGACCTCGGTGCTCTCGTCGCCGGAAGTCGTTACCGCGGTGACTTCGAGGAGCGGCTGAAGAAGGTCCTGAAGGAGATCCGCACCCGCGGCGACATCATCTTGTTCATCGACGAGCTGCACACACTCGTCGGTGCCGGCGCGGCCGAGGGCGCGATCGACGCAGCCAGCATCCTCAAGCCGATGCTGGCCCGCGGCGAGCTGCAGACCATCGGCGCCACCACGTTGGACGAGTACCGCAAGCACCTGGAGAAGGACGCCGCACTGGAGCGCAGGTTCCAGCCGATCCAGGTGCAGGAGCCGTCGTTGGCCCACGCCATCGAGATCCTCAAGGGTCTGCGTGACCGCTACGAGGCCCACCACCGGGTGTCCATCACCGACGGCGCGCTCGTCGCAGCAGCGACCATGTCCGACCGCTACATCTCTGACCGGTTCCTGCCGGACAAGGCGATCGACCTGATCGACGAGGCAGGCTCTCGCCTTCGGATCCGCCGCATGACGGCGCCGCCGGACCTGCGTGAGTTCGACGAACGCATCGCCACCGTGCGCCGCGAGAAGGAAGCCGCGATCGACGCTCAGGACTTCGAGAAGGCCGCCGCGTTGCGCGACCAGGAGAAGCGCCTGCTCGACGAGAAGTCGCAGCGGGAGCGGGAGTGGAAGTCCGGCGACATGGACGTGGTCGCCGAGGTCGACGAGAACCTGATCGCCGAGGTGCTCGCCACGGCCACCGGGATCCCGGTGCACCAGCTCACCGAAGAAGAGAGCCAGCGGCTGCTGACGATGGAGGACGAGCTGCACAAGCGCGTCATCGGCCAGCACGACGCGATCGTCGGTCTGTCCAAGGCGATCCGGCGGACGCGCGCCGGGCTGAAGGACCCCAAGCGGCCGTCGGGTTCCTTCATCTTCGCCGGCCCCTCTGGCGTCGGGAAGACGGAGCTGTCCAAGACGCTGGCTGAGTTCCTGTTCGGGTCCGAGGACGCCCTGATCTCACTCGACATGAGCGAGTACGGCGAGAAGCACACGGTGTCCCGCTTGTTCGGCTCGCCACCTGGGTACGTCGGCTACGAGGAGGGCGGACAGCTCACCGAGAAGGTGCGGCGGCGCCCGTTCTCCGTCGTGCTCTTCGACGAGATCGAGAAGGCGCACCCGGACATCTTCAACTCGTTGCTCCAGGTGTTGGAGGACGGTCGACTGACCGATGCGCAGGGCCGATCGGTCGACTTCAAGAACACCGTGATCATCATGACGACCAACCTCGGCACCCGGGACATCTCCAAGGCGGTGAACCTCGGGTTCTCCGCAGGTGACCAGGGAACGGCCAGCTACGACCGGATGAAGTCCAAGGTGCAGGACGAGCTGAAGAACCACTTCCGCCCCGAGTTCCTGAACCGCATCGACGACATCGTGGTGTTCCACCAGCTCTCCCACGAGGAGATCGCCGAGATCGTCGACCTGATGATCGCCAAGGTCGACGAGCGCCTGCACGATCGCGACATGGGCATCGTGTTGACGCCCGCCGCTCGTGATCTGCTCGGCAAGCACGGGTACGACCCGGTCATGGGGGCCCGTCCGCTGCGCCGCACGATCCAGCGCGAGATCGAAGACCTGCTGTCGGAGAAGATCCTGTTCGGCGAGCTCAAGTCCGGCTCGATCGTCGTGGTCGACGTGACCGGCGAGGGCGACGCTGCGACGTTCACGTTCGTCGGTGAGCCGAAGTCACCCCTACCGGACAGTCCACCCGTCGAGCCGGCCGGAACAGCCGACTAGCGCGTCAGCTCGGCAGGGCGTACCGACTGCCGTTCAGCGGTTCGACGAGGCCGTCGGCGACCAACCCGTCCAGAGCGCGTAGCCGCTGCGTCTGGTCCTGCCACGCCGCTTCCAGCGCGCGCTCAGGTACCGGTCCCGACGCGCTGCGCAGCACGGCGAGCAGACTGCCCCGGCACTGCCGATCGGTGCCCGCGTAGCTCTGGCCGTGCCGCGGCGGCCCCTGCCAAGGCGGTCGTCCGGCCGCGAACCACGCACAGTCTGGGCGCAGTGGACACGCCTGGCAGGCGGGCGAGCGAGCTGTGCACACCAATGCGCCCAGCTCCATGACGGCGATCGAGAACCGCGCTGCCGTGGCGGCATCGTCGGGCAGGGCGGCAGCAGCTCGCTGCCGCTGCGCCACTGTGATGTTCGGCCCCGGCGGGAACTCGACGCCGTCGAAGACCCGCGCATGAACTCGACGGACATTCGTGTCGAGAACCGGCTGACGTTCCCCGAACGCGAACGTGGCGACGGCCGCTGCGGTGTACTCACCGACGCCGGGCAACGAGCGCAGCTCCCGGACGTCGTGTGGGAGATCCCCCGCGTACTGCTCGACGCAGACGCGCGCGGCCGCGTGAAGGCGCAGCGCGCGTCGGGGGTAGCCCAGCCTTCCCCACGCCCGAATGGCCGCTGCGGGTGTGTCCGCAGCCAGTGCCGCCGGGGTGGGCCATCGGCGCAGCCACAGCTCGTACGCGGGTTCGACACGGGCCACCGGCGTCTGTTGCAGCATGACCTCGCTGACCAGCACGCCCCAGGGCGTGGTCCCGGGCCGTCGCCAGGGCAGGTCGCGCGCGTGCTCGTCGTACCACGAGATGACGGCGTCGGGCCCCTTCATGATCGACCGATCGTCGCACGCGGGCCCCACGGAGCCTGACCACGCCCTAGGCTCCGGCCGTGGGGTTCTTGCAACCGGTTGGGCCGGAGCCGCCGAGCACCTACTGGGTCCGGCGGGTGCTGGTGCTGATCGCCATGGTCCTCGTGGTCGCGCTGCTGTGGTGGCTGTTCCTGGGTCGGTCGTCGGGCGCGCCTTCGGCCGGGGGCACGCCCACACCCACTCCGACGCCCACGCCGACCGTCAGCACGACCCCACCGCCGACGACGCCGACGGCTCCGTCGCACACGGCCACGACGACGCCGAGCGGGTCCACCACGAGCTCGACGTCCGGGACAACGCCGGACTGCACGAACGCGGACATCAAGGTCGCGGTCACCACCAACGCGCAGTCGTACCCGCCCGCGCACGACCCCATGCTCACCTTGACGGTGACCAACACGTCGTCGACGACGTGTCTGCGCGACGTCGGCTCTGCGGCGGAGGAGCTCACGGTGTCGTCTGGGCAGACCCGGGTGTGGTCCTCCGACGACTGCAACCCGCCCGGCACCTCCGACATCTCCCAGCTGCAGCCCGGCCAGCCGTTGTCGGTGAGCGTCCCGTGGGGCCGGACGTTCAGCCAGCCGGGTTGCCCGACCGGTCAGCCGGACGCCCAACCCGGCACCTACCAGGTGACCGGGCGGGTGGGCAGCAAGCACAGCGCACCGGCCACGTTCAGCCTCACCTGACCTCAAGGTAAGCCCGGATTTGTTCGAAACTCCTGCTGACGGCGGTGGGGTCAGCAGGGTCGTGAGACGTCTCCTGCTCGGTGAAGCACGGGGAGGCGCGCACCTTGGCTGTTCCGAGCGGGTCCGGGCCGCTGACCGTGGCCGTGGTCGCCGGAACCAAGACCCGGATCACCTCGCTGGAACGACTGCTGGCCCAGCCCGGCATCATCGTCGTCGGCGGTGCTCTGGACCCCGCGTCAGCTGAGCAGCTGGTCCGCGACTACACGCCTCAGGCGGTGTTGCTCGACCTCGACCTCTGGAACGGTGGCCTGGAGGCCATCGAACGGATCATGGCGACGAGGGCCACTCCGCTGGTCGTCATCGGCGCAGCCGCCGACCATCCCGAGGCCGCCATCGCCGCCGGCGCCGTGGACGTCATCGGTGGTCTCGACGTACCGCCGGGCAGTCCGGAGTACGCCGCCACAGTCTTGCGTCACCTCCGGGTGGCCAGTCGCGTCCGCGTGATCACACATCCTCGCGGCCGGTTGCGCGGACGCGTCCCCGCACCGTCGTTGGAGCGCCCCGGTGACGTCGACCCGGTGCGTGGCGCCAGAGCATCGTCCGACGACCCGCCCCCGTCGGCGACCGACCCAGGACACCGGTCAGTCACGCCAGGTTCTCCGGGCGGCGACGCGGCTCTGCGAGTGGCCGCTCAGCGACGCGGCGCCCACCCCCAGGACTTCGCGAACGGTGAGCGTCCGGCCAACCGTTCGGTTCCGGTGGTGGCGATCGGAGCCTCGACCGGTGGTCCGCCGGCCCTGGCCACGATCCTCGCGGAGTTCCCCGCTGACCTCCCCGCTGCCGTCGTCGTCGTACAGCACATGGCCGAAGGGTTCGTCGAAGGCCTGGCGCGATGGCTCGATGGCGTGTGTGCCCTCCCCGTGGTGGTCGCCGTCGACGGCGAGCGGCTGCGCGCCGGCCAGGTGTACCTCGCGCCGGCCAACCAGAACCTGGTGGTACGACCCGGGCTGCGCGTCGGGCTGGAGGATCCGCCGGCCGGGCAGTACCACGTGCCCGGCGTCGACGTGACGTTTCACAGCATCGCGCGCCAAAACGGCGCCGATTGCGTCGGCGTGCTCCTCACCGGAATGGGCCGCGACGGAGCGGCTGGGTTGCGGGCCCTTCGTGACGCCGGGTCGTTCACCGTGGGACAGGACGAGTCGACCAGCGTGGTCTGGGGGATGCCCGCCGCAGCGGCGCAGTTGGATGCCGTCGACCGGGAACTGCCGCTGCCCGCGATCGCTGCTGCTGTCGTCACCGCCATCGTCGAGGTCGCCGACCGGGCCAGTACATCGCCCGCCGCCGTCGGGGGGCGAGTGCTGTGAGCCGCCGCCTGTCGGACGCCGACTACGCCGCCGTCACCGCGACGTTGGCTCGGTTGGCCGGCCTGGTGTTCGACGAGAGCCGGCGAGCCGGTCTGAGCACGATCGTGCGCGATCGGCTGCTGGCCACGGGTTCGGTGGACATCGCGGCGTACCTGGCTCGACTCGAGCGGCCCGACGGCGCCACTGAGCGTCAGCGCCTGCTCGACCTGGTGACGATCCAGGAGACGCACTTCTTCCGGATCGTCCCGCAGATGCTCGCCCTGCGCGATCACGTGCTGCCCGAGCTGGTCGCACGCTCGAAGCTCAGCGGACGGCCGGTCACCATCTGGTCGGCCGGCTGCTCTACCGGTGAAGAGGCGTACACGGTTGCCATGTTGTTGCGCGAGCTGATGGCCCGGATCGGACCGTTCGACGCCAAGGTGCTGGGCACCGACGTGTCGGCTGCGGCCCTCGACACCGCACGCGCGGGGCGCTACTCCGGGCGCACCGTCGATCTCGCGCGGCAAGGGGCGCTCGAACCGTGGTTCGCGGTGGGTGACGACGGGTGGTGGCAGGTGCGCAGCGATGTGCGCGACCTCGTGGAGTTCGAGCTGCACAACCTGGTCACCGAGCCGACGCCGTTCGAGCCGGGCTCGGTCGATCTCATCTTGTGCCGCAACGTCACGATCTACTTCTCCCGCGCAACGACGAAGGCCCTGGTGCACCGGTTCCACAGCACCTTGTGCGTTGGCGGCTACCTCTTGGTCGGCCCGGCCGAGACGTTGTGGCAGATCAGTGACGAGTACACCCTGACGCAGCTGGGCGATGCCTTCGTCTATCGCAAGGACGCCCGCGGACCGGGCGCGCGCGCGTCGACCCGGTCGGCGGCGGAACGTCGCAAGAGCTTGTGGCCGGTGCGTCGGACGGGCGAGCCGGCTGCCGCGCGGCTGTCCGTGCGCACTGGCCCGCACATTGCGCGGCCGGTGGCGCCCTCCGTGCCGGTACCGCTCCCGACCGGCAGCACGCCCACAACGCGCCCTGCCCGAAGCATGACCCCCGTGGCGCAGGTCGACCAGGCCGTGCCGTCGGCCCTTGACCTGTACGAGGCCGCGCGCCGTGCGCTGGCCGATGGACGGTATGCCGACGCGGCCGAGCGCTCGCTGGCTGCTGCCGACCGGGCCGACACCGATCAGCTGATGCTCGATGCCTACGTGCTGCGCGCCCGCGCGTTGACCAACCTCGGAGACGACCTGAACGGCCAGGCGGCGTTGCGGCGCGCCATCTTCCTGGACCCCTATGCCGGCCACGCCCACTTCCTGCTCGGGTCGTCGTTGCTGCGTACCGGAGACAACAGCGCAGCCGCGACCGCCTTCATGGCCGCGGCGGACTCGTTGCCTCGGGTACCGGCCGCCGCGATCGACGACCTGTTGGACGGTCGGAAGGTGGCCGAACTGGTTGAGTTGTGTCGGCAGTTGGCCCAGGCTGCTCTGAGTGCCCCAGCCGGCGTATCGGCAGGGACCGGATCGGTGACGCGATGACGGACGACGGTCGGAGGCGGGCGTGAGCGGCTACATCACGTTTCAGATGAACGAGCGCGAGCTGGCGTGCCAGCTCGAGGAAGTGCGCGAGGTCATCCGGGCCGTCGGAATCGAGGACCTCCCAGGCACGCGGGCGCCGATCAGCGGTCTGATCGAGCTGCGCGGTGATCCGTTGCCCATCGTCGACCTGCGCGCCGCGCCCTACCCGGGTGAGGCCGGCGACGTGCTGGTGCTGAACCCGGGGGACGGTGGCAGCTACGGCGTCGCTGTGGACCGAGTTCTTGCGGTGGTGGCCGACGAAGACCTGAGCCCGGACGACGTCGCGCGCCCGGCCGGCCTGCCCGACTACGTGCAGCAGGTCCTGCGCCGCGCCGACCGGAGCCCCGTGCTGCTGGTAGGTCTGCGCGAGCTCGCCGGCCTGAGCTGACCCCCCGCCACCGTCTGGGAGCAATGCGGCATTGATGCGGCAAGAACGGGAGCAATGAAGAGTTGCTCCCGTTCTTACAGAACTCTTCCGCCCGTCATGGAATCGGCCCGCAGGGTCAGACGCGGTTCGCACAGTCCCTACAGGCAGCTCCAACTGGGCCGACGATCACCCGGCCAACGCAGGTTCACAAGTCCCGGCGTTGAACCGACACGGCGCACAGCAGCCAGACGAGCAGTGTCCAGATGACGGCCCACACCAGGTAGAGGGGACTCGGCGCCCGGGTGCTGAGGAAGGGGCTCATGGACTTGCCCAGCAGCCGCAGCGAGGCGGTGTCCTGGATCGCATGCATCGCCCCTTGCCACAGGCCGTCGGTGGGGAGCAGCACCTGGGACACAGTGGCGATCCGCTCCAGCTTCTCGTTGCCGAGCACGACCCCGATGCTGCCGACCACCCCAGCCACCCAGGTCGCGCCGAACAGTCCCACCGTCGTGATCCCCGATGCAAGCGGCGAGATGAGGCTCGAGAGCAGCATGGCCAGCGTCAGCAAGACAGTGGTCTCGCCGGCGAGCAGCAGCAGGGCTTCCCACGGGTGCGGTGGCCAATAGGACACGGTCACCCGGACGACGACGAATTGAGACAGACCCACGACGGTCATGTAGACGGACCCGAAGACGACCAGCCCCACCCACTTGCCCAGAAGCACGTGCCATCGACGCACCGGACGCGCGAGCAAACCCAGTGCGACGCCGGACTCGATCTCGCCGCCCAGCGTCGGACCAGCAAGGAACGCGGTTCCGAGCGCCACGATCATGCTCATACCGAACATGACCAGGTTGAGCAGCTGCGATGCGATGACTCGTGATTCGGCGCTGGTCAGCCGGCCGTAGGACGTGGTCATGCCCGACAGCTGCGAGAACCCCCACGCGCTGAGCGTCAGGAGCACGAGCGACAAGGCGAGCAAGGCGAAGACCACCCGCTTGCGCGCGGCCTCCTTCACGGTGAGCGTGGCGACGGTGATGACCGTTCGCCACGCGCGAGGAGACGTCGGGGCTGACATCCTTGACAATGCGGAGTCGCTGGCAGGCAACGAAGTGCTCCCGCTCATGTGACCCCCCGCCCGGACTGCTCCGGGTCGGAATCGTGGCTGCGCAGGATTCCGAGCAGGCGGTCCTCGAGGGTGACGCGGGCCTGCTCCACGGAGTAGACGCGCACCCCAATTTCGGCAAGATCTGCGACCAGCTGCGCCACCGCATCGTCATCGGCACCGGCCGCGGGGCGCTGACCGTCGGCGGACGCGCCCGGGTTGCTGTGCCCCAGGGCGACGTGGAATAGGCCGCCGTCGGCGGCGACGTCGCCCGTGGCTCGCAGCCGCGCGAGTGCTTCGTCGGTGACACCGCCGAGTCGAAGGACGGCGCGACGCTGACCCAACAGCTGAGCCAGAGTCCCTTGGGCGGCGACCTCACCGTGATCGAGGATCACCACGCGGTCGCAGACCCGTTCCACCTCGCCGATGAGATGTGAGTTGAGCAGTACCGCGACGCCGCGCTCGCGCAGCGACAGCACCAAGTCGCGCACGTCGGCGCGGCCCAGCGGGTCGAGTGCGCTGGTGGGCTCGTCGAGGATGACGAGCTCCGGCTCACCCACCAACGCCACGGCGAGGCCGAGCCGCTGCTGCATGCCCTTGCTGAACCCTCCGACCCGGTCCTGAGCCCGCGACGCCAGCCCGACGACCTCCAGCAGCTCCGCCTGGCGCTCCCCGTTCGGACCAAGCCCGCTCAAGCGCGCGTGCAGCTCCAGAACCTCCGACGCGGTCAGCCACGGCTGGTAGCGGAAGAGCTCGGGCAGGTAGCCCACCCTTGCCCGAGAGGATGGATCGACACCGGGCCGCCCGAGCAGCATCACCTCACCGTCGTCGGCGCGCACCAGGCCGAGCAGCATCTTGATGACCGTGGTCTTACCGGCACCGTTGGCCCCGAGCAGTCCGACGATCTCACCGCGCCCAACCTGGAGCGACACCGAGCGCACCGCCTGCCGTCGGCCGAAGCGTTTGCTCAGGTCGCTGCACCAAGCTGCTGGCGAAGGCGCCGACAGCTCCTCACGGATCTGCGCCGCCGAGGGGATTGACGCAGTCACTCCGCCGTCAGCCGAGTTCATTCGCGACCGACACGACCTCGGAGGCAGACAGCGGGCCGGCGACGATCCGGACCACGCCGTTGGCGACCCATACGACCCCGCACAACGTGCCGTCCTTCGACTGCAGCAGCGTCGCTGCTGTCCCGCCCACATCAGTGGCTGATGTCGTGAACTGGTCCCGCGGCACCGGGATCGGCAGAGTCGTTCCGTCACTGGTGACGGCGCGCAACTGATCGGCGAGTGCAGGGGGAATGCCAGGCAGCGAGAGCAGCGTGTCCCGGAAGACGGCCAGCGGGACGCCGGACGACTCGGCGACCGGGGCACCGATCTCGGCGATGACCAGCGTCGGAATGCCAGACCCTTGGTCCCACAGCCGAACGACCGCAGGTCCTGCCCGCAGGCGTAGGACAGCGCCATCGAGTGCTTCCGGCAGGGCGGGCAGGCTTGCGCCGGCCCGGGTCACCGCCTGCCTCGCCTTGTTCGACGAGAACGTGAAGACCGCTGACTGCTGCTCGACGACCTGGTAGGTCGGGGAGCCGGTCACCCCCGTCGGGAGGTCCGGTACAGGCGCGAGCGTCAGGCCCGTCCGTTGCTGAGCTGCGTTCGCGCTCGGCACCGGCTGCAACTGAGGGCTACTGAGGTACTGCCAGTGACCGTAGGCAGACAGGTCCGAGAGACCGGTCATCGCGGAGAGGTCCGTCACGTCCGACATGGAAAGGGGCACCGAGACCGGGGCTACGGACTCGGTGCGGAACACCTGCAGCCAGTCGCCAGCCGCTGCCGCGGTAGCGCCACCGATCACGAGGACTGCTCCGGCGGCCGTCAGAACCGTGGCGCGGTGGAGCCGTCGATGCCTCGGGTGGGCCGAGATGTCACCGGTCGTGGCCGGCGACTGCGAGGCCACGGCGTCGCTGAGCCGCCCCCACTGTTGCTCCAGCGACGTCTCATCGTGCGCATCGTCAAGGGCCAAGGCCGCGGAGGCGTGGTCGCGGTCGTCCGCTGCGTCGGAGATCCCGCTTTGGCAGCGCGGGCACGTCAGCACGTGCTCGCGGTCAGCGTCCGACATTGACGCCGGCTCATCGAGTGCGCGGCGCAATGCGCCGTCAGTGGGGTGCATCGGACATCTCCTGACGAAGTGCGGCCTCGGCACGACGAAGGGTCGTGCCGACGCTTCCGGGGGACAGTTCGGTGTGAGCCGCGATCTCGGCATAGCTGAGCCCGCTGTGGCGCAGCACGAGGACGGTGGCCTGCTGGCGTGGCAGCCGCCCGAGCGCCGCTCGAAGCCGTGCCTGCTCGAGGGTCCGGGTGGCGTCGTCCGCTACGTCCGGCACGACGGTGTCGTGGCGATCGGGCGCTGCGCGAAGTTCTCGGGCATCACGGCGCCGGTCGCTGCGGAGCTGGTTGAGCGCGGTGTGCACCGCCGCCACCAGCAGCCAGCTGCGGGCTTGCTCGGTAGGCACCCGCGACCGGGCGAAGGCGAGGAACACCTCCTGGGCCACGTCCTCGGCCGCGGCGGATGACCCGACGACCCGACGGGCGGTGGCCACGACGCGCGAGTACTCGACCCGGAACACCGCCTCGAGGTCAGGTCTCATGGCCGAACCCGGTCGGGCACCCACGACCTCGACCTCCTCGGTCGGCACCAGTCCCGCCGCCATCGTCGGCGCTGACCAGCCGACGGCAGTCACGTTGCTGCTCACATCTTCCAAGCACCGCCGGTGCGCTGGATGTGACATCCGACGCCGACTTCGAGCGAACTGACCTCTCGCCGACCCTTTTTGGAAGCAACGAGTCGACGCTTCCAGAAGAATGGAGCAAATCACTCGTTGTCCCGGTCTTATGGAGGTTTGGAGGGGGTCATCCACGCTCGGGCGGGTCGACCCAGCCGTCGCGACGGCTGCGTCAGACGTGCGTTCGCGCCAGTTCCTGTGCTGCGGCCGCGCGCAGCATGCGCAGGATCGCCGCCCTGGTGACGCCGCGCTGACGCAGCACGAGTCGCAGCGACAGCCCGTCGACCAACGAGGTGAGGACCGTGGCCGTGGTCACCGGGTCGTCGCAGGCGAACTCACCGCTGCGGATCCCGTGCTCGATGATCTCCACGAGCGCGCCTGACCAGGCGGTGTCCAACTCGTCGTGTACCGCTCGCACTGTGGCATCGCGCAGCCCGGCGGACCAGGCGTCGACCCAGAGCACCCATGCGTCGCTGGCGCGCGACGCGCCCGGGACGGCCAGGTCGAGGAGCCGGTCCAGCTTCGCCTGCGCCGTCGGCTCGGCGGCGACCAGGCGACGCAGGCGTTGGACGCCGACGTCGGCCACGTGGTGCATGGTCGCGGCCACGAGGTCGTCCTTGGTAGGGAAGTAGTAGTGCACAAGTCCGTGGCTCACGCCCGCTCGCACGGCTACATCGGTGACGCGGGTCGCCACGATGCCGCGCTCGACCATCACCTGACGGGCGGCGTCCAAGATGTCGCCGCGACGCTCGTCCGGCGTCGAGCGCACCCGCCGCGGCGCAGCCTTCTGACCTTTGCGCGCCGTCCTGGTTGACATTGCACCACCGTACACTCTTTACTGACGCGTCAGTCAATAGCGATCCAGGAGGCACCCGTGCCCGCCGAGCTGCCCACCGAGCTCGTCGCCCTCACCGACGACCAACGCGCGGTGCGTGAGCTCTGCCGCGACTTCGCCCGAGATGTCATCCGCCCTGTGGCGCGCGAGGTCGACGAGGCAGATGTCGAGGTGCCCTTGGACATCTGGCGCAAGGCCGCAGACGTCGGCATCACGTCGTTCATGCTGCCCGAGCAGTACGGAGGTGGTGGCTTCACCGACGTCTTCACGCAGTGTTTGGCGCAGGAAGAGCTCACCTACGGCGACATCGCGATCGGCAATCTCGTCACGAGCAACGGGTTCTACGCCGACCCGATCCTCGAACTCGGCACCGAGGAGCAGAAGCAGCGGTTCCTTACCCCGTTGTGTGTGGACCTTCCGCCCTTCACGGCGTTGGCCACGACCGAACCAGAGTCCGGATCGGATGCGGCGAGCATCCAGACGCGAGCTGTGGCTGACGGCGACGGCTACCGCATCACAGGCCGCAAGACGTGGATCAGCAACGGTGGGATCGCCGACTCATACGTCGTCTTCGCGACGGTGGATCCGGCGAAGCGCACGCGCGGCATCACAGCCTTCATCGTTCCTGCGTCGTCTGAAGGTCTGAGTACCGGTGAACCGTTCCGGAAGATGGGTCAGCGCGCGATCCTCAACACCGAGGTTGTGTTGGACGACGTCTTCGTGCCGGCGGCCAACCGGATCGGAGACGAGGGCCAGGGCTTCTCCGGTCTGATGCGCACGTTCGACATCTCGCGTGTGATCCTCGGCGCGTCGGTGGTCGGCTTGGCGCAGGCCGCGTTCGACACTGCTGTCGAGTACGCCAAGCAGCGCAGCCAGTTCGGCAAGCCGATCATCGAGCACCAAGCCGTGGGATTCCGGCTGGCCGACGTCGCCACCAGGATCGAGGCGTCGCGGCTGCTCACCTGGCGAGCGGCGAAGCGGCTCGACGCCGGCCTCGATGCGAGCAAGGAGGCGGCGATGACCAAGCTGTACGCCTCGGAGACTGCGATGTTCGCCACGTGGGCGGCGGTGCAGACGCTTGGCGGATGGGGCTACTCGCGGGAGTTCCTGGTGGAGAAGTGGATGCGCGACGCGAAGCTGGAAGAGATCGAGGAAGGCACCTCAGACATCCAGCGACTGATCATCAGCCGCCGGCTGGCCAAGTGACCGAGCCAGCGACGTCTGGCAGTGCCGGACGCGACTTCAGCGCACTCTTCGCCCCGGACTCGATCGCCGTCGTGGGGGCGTCGGGCGACCCGGCCAAGTGGGGTTACTGGCTGGCCAAGGGAGCCCTCGAGGGTCGTCACCGCAGAGTGGTCCGACTCGTCAACCGGACCGGCGAGCCCGTGCTCGAAGAGGCGACGTTCCGGACGATCAGCGAGCTGCCCGAGACGCCTGAGCTGGTCGCGATCGCGGTCCCAGCGGCGAGCTTCGAGTCCGTGGTCGATGAAGCGTTGTCGCGCGGGGTCAGGGCGCTGGTGGGCATCACGTCGGGCATCGCGGACGACGTCGCAACTCGGGTGACCGACAAGGTCAGGGCCGCCGGTGCGGTCCTGCTGGGGCCGAACTGCATGGGCGTGGCCGACGCGCACTCCGGGCTGCGCCTGGTGTGGGGCGATCTGCCGTCGGGAAGGATCGGCCTGCTGTCGCAGTCGGGAAACCTGGCGATCGAGCTCGGCTGGCTGGCCCGCCGCGACGGGCTGGGGTTCTCACGGTTCGCGTCCTTGGGCAACGAGATCGACGTCAGTGCCGCTGACCTGCTCGAGACCGTCGCCGCCGACCCCGGCACCGACGTCGTGGCCCTGTACGTCGAGGACTTCAGCCGGGTCCGCGATCTCGCGCAGGCCGCTCAACGCGTTCGCGACGCCGGCACGCAGGTGGTGCTGCTGGCCGCCGGGCGCGGTGAGGTGGCGCGCCGAGCGGCAGCCAGCCATACCGGCGCCATGGCCGGAAGCCGCGCCGCCGTGGAGGCTGCGTGTGCGGCCGCTGGGATTGCGTTGGTCGACACACCCAGTCAGCTCATCGAGGTGGCGCATGCGCTCAGCGGTTCAGTGACCTTGAAGGGTTCGCGCATCGCGGTCGTCGCCGACGGCGGGGGGCACGGCGTCGTGGCCAGTGACCTGTTGGAGGCGAGCGGGTTCACTCTCCCGACCCTTGGCGACAAGGTGCGCGCCGACCTGGCCGCCACCTTGCCAGCGGCAGCCGTGACGGCCAACCCGATCGACCTCGCAGGTGGCGGCGAGCAGGACCACATGAACTACGCCCGCATGGTGGCGACGTCGCTGGCCTCCGGTGAGGTCGACGCAGCCGTGCTCACCGGGTACTTCGGGGGTTACGGACTCGACGAGCCGCGGCTGGCCGATCGGGAGGCGCAGGTCGCGCGCGAGATCTGCGCGGCCGTGGCGGGCCACCAGCGACCGGTGGTGGTGCACTCGGTCGCGCCCGACGGACCTACAGCGGCCGTGCTGCGCGACGGCGGGGTGCCCGTGCTGCGACGCATCGAGGGCGCGGTAGCCGGGCTCGCAGCTCTCCGGTCGGTCGCGACCGCTTCCGGCGTGCCCACGATTCCGCCACCGGGCGCACCGACTCCGGCGGGAGATCCCTATCTGGTGGGTCGTGAGCTGCTCATGGCCGTCGGAGTCGAGTTCCCTCCGGCGCGTGTGGTGGCATCGTCGGAGGAAGCCAGGCGGGCAGGTGACGCGATCGGCTACCCGGTGGTGCTCAAGGCGCTCGACCTGGCTCACAAGTCCGACGTCGGCGGCGTCGTGCTCCACCTGGCGGACGCCGACATGGTGGCAGCGGCCTACGACGACGTGGTCGCGCGGCTGGGCCAGCGTCTGATCGTCGTCGAGGCGATGGCCCGCCTAGGTGCCCCTGAGCTGATCGTCGGAGCGCGACTCGATGACGCCGCCGGCCCACTCGTCATGGTCGGTGCCGGCGGGGTCCAGGCCGAGGTGCTGGAGGACGTGGTCGTGGCGCTCGGTCCGGTCGGCGAAGCGGCTGCGCTCGCGATGCTCGCCCGGATGCGATCGAGTCGGCTGCTCACTGGGTTCCGCGGCGCCCCGGCGGCGGACCTGGACTCGCTCGCCCGCGTGGTCTGCGCCGTCTCGCAGGTACTCGCGCAACGTCCCGACCTCATTGCTCTCGAGGTCAACCCCGTGCTGGCCGGCCCTGATCGCGCGCTGGCACTCGACGTGCACCTGGAGCGGGCATGACGTCCCGTCAGGTCACCGGCCAATTCCTCGGCAGGGTCGCGTTGATCACCGGCGGTGGCACGGGGATCGGTGCCGGCATTCGCGCAGCGCTTGTGCGCCGAGGGTGCCAGCGTTGTGATCGCGAGCCGCAGCGAGGAACACCTCAGGTCCACCCTGGACCTGTTGCGGGCCGCCGGTGGCGTCGCGGCACACGTGACGTTCGACGTCCGCGACGAGCACGCGGTCGCAGCCGCGTTCGACGAGGTGGCATCGGCTGCAACGTTCCTGCTCAGCGACGATGCGGCCTACGTGACCGGTGACGTCCTCGTGGTCGACGGCGGACAGGCCCTGGGCAAGCAGGTGTACGGAGAGCCGGTCGGCGCTCAGAACCACTTGCCGTAGAGCAGCTCCTGCGGTGTCACCACCCTGCCTTCGGGAGGGGTGCCCTGGAACTGCTCACCGATCGCCTTGGCCCACAGCACGCCGCGGTCGAGGAGCTGCCGGTCGTCGGACTGCATCCGGTCGCGAGTTACCAGGATGCCGAGGTCGGCACCTGGGTAGCGGTACTCACCGACGCCGTGCACCCGCAGGTAGAACGCCTCGTTGTGACCACCCACGTTGTGCCAGTCCGTCTCCTGCCGGATGAAGCGCACCGAACCGTCGTCGGCCAGCCGCCACAACCCGCTGGCGGGCGCGTCGGTGATGAGCTCGACCTCGTCGGTCACCTGCTTCAGGACCAGCTGCGTCCAACGGTCGAAGTCCTGCCAGCGCTGCTGGATCGCGTCGAGGTCGAGTTCCCACTCGACGCCACAGAACTCCAAGAGGTGGAACAGGAACAGCGGCACGCCGCCATAGCGCGAGGTGATCAAGTTCGTTAGCGGGGACGCCCCAGAGATGCGGGGGTTGATCTCGCCGAGGTAGACGGTGCCGTCATCGGTGTCGAGCAGGAAGTCGAGGCAGAAGACGCCCTGATATCCCTCGCGGTAGAGCCGGTCACCGAGTCGTTGCGCCATCCGGCGGATCCGTTTGCGCGCCAAGTCGTCGAACACGCCGGGGTACACGTCGTTGCCACACCATCCACCGCGGTACGGGGTGAGCTCACTGAATCCGGTGATGTCGGTCTGGATCGGACCCACGAGCGTGCCGTGCCGAGTCGCCACCGCCTCGACGGTGCCGGGGAAGTGGTTGATGCGGCGCATCACCTTGAGGTCTTCGCCGGCGAGGACGTCGGAGCAGTCGTCCCAGTCGGACTCGTCGGCGATGAAGAACGTGGTGCGGCCGGAGTCTCCGTACGGCGTCTGCACCACGAGGTCGGTGCCGAGCTTTCCCTGCTTTGCCAGTTTGCGCAGTTCCTTGTAGGTGGCCGCCCGTCCCAGGATGTTGGGCACGCTGTCCACGCCTGCCTCGTTGCCGAGCCGCGTGGTCTCGAGCTTGGAGTCGATCCGCTCACGCAGCTCACGAGGCGGCAACGCGATCTCCAGCCCCAAGTCGAGAGCGAGCTTCTCGGTCTCTTCATCGAACATCACGAACAAGACCAGGCCGCTGCCCCGCTCCTTGACGTGGTCGATGACCTCCTTGTTGCCGAGCAGGTAGCTGTTCACCGACTCGAAGGTCTCGAACTCGCGGGGACCGGCGTGCTTAGGGGAGAAGGATCGGGCGTGCGCACCGTCGAACGTGTCGAAGTACGTGACGTACTCGAATTCGCTGACCCACTCGTCGATGCCGAGCAGGTTGTACGGCGTCGGCGAGACGAAGTAGATCGGTTTGGGGTTCTGTCGGAAGTACCGGTAGACGTCGGAAAGGCTGCGCAGCACCGGTTGCCCGGCGGCGCTCTTGGTCGTCTTGGCGTGGCCCTTGTGGCCCTTCTTGTGCTTTCCCATCGTGGCCGGACTGTACTGCCGTCGGGCACGAAACGGTGCCGGATCGGGCAGTCGATCAGGCGATCAGCGCACCGTGGTGAACCCGGATCAGCTCGGTCGGGTCCGGCGGCGGCGCGTACTCGGGCGCCGGGACGGCCACCCGCATCGGGCGGGTCCGGGTGTCCTCGACGAAGGCGTCCAGGGAGATCCGCCACGAGTCGTCTGGCCACAGCAGGTCCATGGTCCGGTGATCACAGTCGTAGGCGGCGGTATAGACGGTGCCCCACGTCGTCGCGGCCGGGTCGCGGTAGATCGGCGCCTGCAGGAAGTGTCCGACGAGCTCGCCGGCCGTCGTGGCCGGGTTGGCCACCGTCGCAGCCAAGGCGGCCTCGCGTTCCTCGGTGGCGCAGAAGATCGCATGCTCGGGCCACTCGGTGGCGCCTTGCCGGTTGGCCGCAGTGAGGCCGTCGGCCACGACGAGTGGGCGATCCGGCGAGACCTGCGCGATCGCGCCGAAGCCGGAACGGTCGACCAGCGCGATGTTGTAGGAGAGCTGGATCGGGACGCGACGCAACACGTCGAGCGCCTCCGGCACGTCACGGGCGAACTCGAGCAGGTAACGGATCACCAGACCGATCCCGAATCCCTCACCGACCACCTTGCGTCCACCGAACGCGATCGCGACGGCCAATCCGTGCTCGTTCAGCCCGTCGATCGCGCCCCAGACGCAGTCACTCATGGCCACGACCCGAGTGCCGTTCCACTGGGAGGCGAGCACCGTGGTGTCGCACAGCAGCGGCGGGTAGTCGTAGTTGCGCACGAGCAGGTTCTCGGCGCGGTTCCAGGCGGCCAACGAGCAGGCCGCCACCAGTGGCGGAGGCGACCAGTGGCTCAGGAAGCGGGCCTCCAGGTCGCCGCCGCCGACGGCCGACACGATCCGGTCGTAGGTGCCCACGAGCTCGGGCATGTGACGTCGTAGCTGGTAGGCGCCGACGGCGTAGGACTCCCGCGCCTCCTCGCCCTCCCGCAGGAACCAGGCCCGGTAAGCCGGCCAGGCAGCCGAGAAGATCTCCGGCACCCGGTTTGCCACGGTCAGCCCGGAATCGATCGCGCGGAAGGTGACGTCGAGGTCGACCACCTCCGGTGGCGCGGTCGTCCCGGTCATTCGATCACCTCACGGGGTGGGCCCGGCGGGCCTGTCAGAAGAGTATGCGGGGTTGGTCTACCCGCTGTCGGCATTGCCGCGACCCGCCTTGAACGCCGCTCACGTGGCGTACGCCACACCGCCGCTAGCATGCCCGCGTGGATCTGGAGGAGTACGGCCGACTCGATGCCCTGGCCCTGGCCGATCTGCTGGCCCGCAAAGAGGTGACGCCACGCGAGCTCGGGGTCTGCGTGGTCGAGGCCGTCGCGAAGGTCAACCCCACGCTCAACGGGGTCGTCGAGGTGTTCGCCGACCGGGCGGAGGCGCTGGACGACTCCGTCCCGGCGGGACCGTTCGGCGGCGTTCCGACCCTGCTGAAGGACCTCTTCCACGGCGAGGCCGGCACGGTCTGTGAGAACGGGAGCCGCCTGTCGACCGGATGGGTGGCGCCGACCGAGGGGTTGTTCAACACCCGGATCCGGGCCAGTGGGCTGGTGAACCTCGGCCGCACCACCACCTCGGAGTTCGGCATCCTCGGCACCACCGAGACCCTCGCCGCCGGCCGTACCTGTTCGCCGTGGAGCGCCGAGCACATGGCGGGTGGCTCGAGCGGCGGCGCCGCCGCGTCAGTAGGTGCCGGCATCGTGCCGGTCGGATCGGCCAGTGATGGGGGTGGCTCGATCCGGATCCCGGCCTCGGCCTGCGGGGTGGTCGGCCTGAAGCCGTCACGTGGCCGCGTCACCTGGGGTCCGCACATCGCTGAGGCGCTGCTGGGCTGGGCTGTGCACTTCTTCGTCACCCGCAGCGTCCGGGACTGCGCGGCCCTGCTGGACTGCATGTCCGGTTCCGAGCCCGGCGATCCCTTCGTGATCGCGTCTCCCGGCCGCAGCTTTGCCTCCGAGGTGGGCGCGGACCCCGGTCGGCTGCGCGTGGCGTTCTGCAGCGACCCCTGGTCGGGCGACGCCGCCGACCCCGAGATCACCCAGGCCACCCAGGACACCGCGACCTTGCTGGAAGGCCTGGGCCATGACGTCGAGCCGGCCCGGCCGGATTTCCCGTGGGAGCCGTTCCTTCAGGCGATGACCGACGTGTGGTCCGCCGACAACGCTCACACCGTGGACGGCTTCGCCCAGTTCATCGGCCGGGAGGTCGGACCCGAGACGCTCGAGGCGTCCACGCTGGCGGCCGTGCAGTACGGACGGACCGTCTCGGCCGGGCAGCTGCTCCAGGCGCTGGGGGTGGCCAATGGCCTGGCCCGGATCATGGGTAACTTCCTCACCCGTTACGACGTGCTCCTCACGCCGACCCTCGGGCGGTTGCCGGCGTCGCTTGGTGAGTACGACCCCACCGCGGCCACCGACCTGCGGGAGGTCTTCTCCTCGTGGGCTGCCCTGGAGTCGTTCTGTCCGGTGTTCAACGCCACGGGGCAGCCGGCGATCAGCCTCCCGCTGCAGCACAGCGCGCAGGGCCTGCCGATCGGGATGCAGCTCGTGGCCGCCTCCGGCAACGAGTCGCTGTTGCTGCGGGTGGCAGCCCAGCTGGAGCAGGCGGCGCCGTGGGCGGGTCGCGTCCCGCCGATCCACGTCTCCACCTGAACCCCCTCGTTGTCGATCTTGGACTTCAGGTGCGTGTTGATCTTGAAAACCCAGCATCTTCTCCTTGATCAACTCTGCTGGCGTCGTTGACAGGTGACTAAACGGTCACCTATGGTCGCGGCGTGGACGAGGTCTTCAAGGCGTTGGCCGACCCGACACGACGCCAGCTGTTGGACGAGTTGTTCGTCGACGACGGGCAGACGTTGGTCGCGCTCGGACAGCGGTTCGACATGACCCGGTTCGGCGTCATGAAGCACCTGAAGCAGCTCGAGGACGCCGGCCTCGTGGTCACCAAGCGGCGCGGCCGCGAGAAGTTGCACTACCTCAACCCGATACCGATCCGGCTCGTCCATGACCGATGGGTGAGCAAGTACGCCGAGCCGTGGACAGCCGCGCTCAGCGACCTGAAGCAGCGACTGGAGAGTCCGATGGAGAAGGTGTTCGAGATCTACATCCGAACCACGCCCGAGCAGCTCTGGGAGGCGATCACCGATCCAGAGATCCGCAGCAAGTACAACTTCGGGGCGCGTCAGCGCAATGACTGGTCGCCTGGGTCCCACTACGAGCTGTGGGCGCCGAACGCCGATGGTCTGATCGGTGAGGGGGAGAACCTCGCAGTCGACCCGCCGCGCCGGCTGGTGCAGAGCATGGTCGCGCTCTGGAGCGACGACGTGGTGCGCGAAGGTACGTCCCGCGTCACATGGGAGATCGAGCCGATCGGTGACTCGTGTCGTCTCACGGTGACCCACGACCAGCTGCGTGACGGAGCCAACGCTGAGCTGTACGGCGGGTGGCCGATGATCTTGTCCGGCCTAAAGACGTGGGTGGAGACGGGGCAGACGCTCACCACTCCTGGCTCCCTGATGTTCACCTAGGTTGTCGATACGCTCGCAAGCGTGCGTCGCGTCCTCGTCGCCGGTATCAGTGGAGCGGGCAAGACGACGTTCGCGAAGGCGTTGTGCGAGCGAACCGGATTGCCGTACCACGAGCTCGACGCCCTGTTCCACGGCCCCCACTGGCAACCGATCCCGACCTTCGGTTCGTTCACCTGCGCGGCCACGACGAAGCCGAACACTACTTGGCACGGCTGGAGCCAGACGCCGGCTCGGACGCCTTCTGCGTGGGTCAGACGTAGCGCTCCAGAATGCTCGACTCCGCCAGACGGGACAGCCCTTCCCGCACCGTTCGGGCGCGTGCCTCGCCCACGCCCTCGACGGCCTGTAGGTCGTCGATGTTCGCTGCGAGCAGTTGTTGCAGCCCGCCGAAGTGCACGACGAGGCGTTCTACGACCGGGCCCGGCAGGCGAGGTACCCGAGCCAGCAGGCGGTAGCCACGCGGGCTCACGGTGGACTCCATGACCTCGGCGCCACCTGGATGTCCGAGCGCGCGGGCAACGGCCGCCAGGTCGAGAAGCTCCACGGCGTCGACCGCGTCGAGGTCGGAGAGTGCTCGCGCGGGGTCGCGCGACTTGCGCCCCGCCGGCAAGTAGTCCATGACGATGAGGCGTCGGTCTTCGTCGATGCCGGCGATCAGTTCGTCGAGCTGAAGTGACAGCAACCGACCGTCCGTGCCCAGCTCGACCACATAGCCCTCGATCTCGCGAGCGATGCGACGGACCATCTCCAGGCGTTGGGCGACCGTGGCGACGTCGCGAACGGTGACCAAGTCTTCGATCTCCAGCGCCGACAACGTGCCCGATACCTCGTCGAGGCGCATCTTGTACCGCTCGAGCGTCGCCAGTGCCTGGTTGGCGCGCGAGAGGATCGCGGCGCTGTCCTCGAGCACGTAGCGCCGACCGGCCACGTACAGCGCGATGATGTGCATCGACTGGCTCACCGAGATCACCGGGTACCCGGTCTGCTTGGCCACCCGCTCAGCTGTGCGATGACGAGTGCCCATCTCCTCGGAGGAGATCGACGGATCTGGCATCAGGTGGACCGCGGCCTTGTGAATCTTCACCGCATCGATGTCGAGAATGATGCCGCCGTCCATCTTGGCGAGCTCGCGCAATCGTGTTGCCGTGAACTCGACGTCGAGCTCGAAGCCGCCACTGGACAGAGCCTCGACTGCCTTGTCGTAGCCGAGCACGATGAGCCCACCCGTGCGACCGCGCAGCATGCGCTCCAGGCCGTCGCGCAGGGCCGTGCCGGGGGCGACGGCCGCAAGCGTGGCACGCAGTAGGAACTCAGGGTCGGTGACGATCGCCTTGTCGCTCGGCGTCATGTCAGCCCCGCAATCCCTGTGACGATCATGGGGAGTCTAACGACAGCCGCGGCGTGCGCCATTCACGGCCGTTCGCGACGACATCACCAGGCCGTCCGAAGCTCGACGTAGGGCACCTGGCGGCCCTGTTGGTCGGCAACATGCTCACCTGTCGCGACGAATCCGACCCGCTCAGCCACCCGTCGGCTGCGCTCGTTCCATGCCTGCACGATGACGCGCAGCTCGACCGTGTGCTCGTCGCCCTCGGTGCGCCGGACATGATCGAGGATCGCGGTGACGAACGACGGCCCGAGGCCGTGACCCACGAGATCCGGGCGCATGCCGAAGCCGACGTCGACGATGCTCGGATCTGCGACCTGACCCGGCACTCGCGCCTCAGCCCCGGTGCAGGCGAAGCCGATCCACTGGTCCCCGGGCTCCCGAGCGTCGTCCATCACGGCGAGGAAGCCGTCGGCCGGATCAGGCGCGGGCGGGCTGCCGTCGTAGACCGCCCACGGCCCTGCGTAACGCCAGGTGGTGACAGCCGCCGCTTGCTCAGCGGTGAGCGGCCTCAGGCTCAGCACATGGATCAGTCGACCACGCGCATGAGGGTGCGAAGGGCGGCGTTGACGTCGGGGACCTCGATCGCGGTGATCCCGTCCGGTGCGGCCCCGGCACCGACCGGAACGAGGGCCTTGCGAAAGCCCAGGCGGGCCGCCTCGGACAGGCGCTGGGCCACTCCGCTGACCTGACGCACCTCACCGGCCAGGCCGACCTCACCGACGGCCACGAGGTCGACCGGAAGCGCAAGGTCGCGGGCCGCGCTGGCGACGGCCAGGGCCAGTGCGAGGTCGGCCGCCGGTTCGCGCAGCTGGACGCCACCGACCGTGGCTGCGTACACCTCTAGCTTCGACACCGGTGTGTTCGCGCGGCGTTCGAGCACGGCCAGCACCATCGCCACACGAGCCGAGTCCAGTCCTGACGTCGTGCGCCTTGGGGTGGCCACCTGCGTGCCGACGACCAGGGACTGCACCTCCGCGACCAGCGGTCGACGTCCCTCGAGGGTCACCGTGACGCAGGTGCCGGGAACGGGGTCGGTGCGCTGGGAGAGAAACAGTCCGGACGGATCGCTCAGCCCGTTGATGCCGGCATCGCCAAGGTCGAAGCAACCGACCTCGTCGGTGGGACCGTAGCGGTTCTTGATCGCTCGGACGACGCGCAGCCGACCGTGACGCTCACCCTCGAACTGGCAGACGACGTCGACGAGATGCTCGAGCAGGCGAGGCCCGGCCACGGTGCCGTCCTTGGTGACATGACCGACGAGGACAACGGGCAGGTGGCGCTCCTTCGCGGTGCGGATCAGGGCTGCGGCGACCTCGCGCACCTGCGTGACGCCGCCCGGAGCGGCGTCGACCTGCGCCGAAGAGATCGTCTGCACCGAGTCGACGACGAGGAGGCGCGGGTTGGTGGCCGCGACATGCCCCAGCACTGTGGCCAGGTCGGTCTCGGCGGCCAGCAGCAACGCGTCGTCCAACGCGCCGATGCGATCGGCCCGCAGGCGCACCTGCGCCGCTGACTCCTCGCCGGTGACGTACAGCACCGGCCCGTCGCGCCGCGCACATCGCGCAGCAACGTCGAGCAGGAGCGTGGACTTGCCAACACCTGGCTCTCCGGCGAGCAGCACGACCGCGCCGGGAACGAGGCCACCGCCCAGGACCCGATCGAGCTCGGCGACGCCGGTCGGTCGTGCCAGCGCGACGTTTGCGTCGACGTCTCCGATGGGCTGCGCGGCTGTCGTCACCGGCCCGGCGGTGACGATCCGGGCAGGGACGCCGACCTCCTCGACGCTGCCCCAGGCCTGGCACTCCCCGCACCTGCCGACCCACTTCACCGACGTCCAGCCACACTCGCCGCAGCGGAACGTCGGACGGGGAGCCGACTTGGCGGCGGCGCTCTTCACCATGCCGCGGACCCTAGTGCGCAGCCCGGACAACGTCGCGGCGTCGACTCACCGGGACAGTCCGGTGTTGATCAAGGAGTAGATGTCGGCACTTCATGATCAACATGCACATGAAGTCCAAGATCAACTTGGGTTTCCTGAGGGGAGGGGTGGATCGGCGGGGTGGGGAGCCGTCGGGGGCCGGCGCTTGGTGGCGCCGGCGAGGCGCTCTTCACACAGGCGCGCCAGGACGTCGTAGGCCGCCTCCCCCATCAGCTCGATGAGCTCGACCCGGTTGGAGAGGTACACCGGCTGCTTGCCGACGTGCGCGTCGGTGTTGCCCGAGCAGTACCACGACAGGTCGTGACCGCCAGGCCCCCAGCCGCGCCGGTCGTACTCACCGATCGAGATCTCGAGATACGCCGTGCCGTCGGCGCGCTTGACGTTGCGGTAGGTCCGTCGCAGGGGGAGTTGCCAGCAGACGTCCGGCTTGGTCTCGACGATCGGCACGCCCAGTCGTAGCGCCATCGAATGGAGGGCGCAGCCGGCGCCGCCGGCGAAATCCGGCCGGTTCAAGAAGATGCACGCGCCGTCAACGACCCGGGTCTTGCGGTCTCCCTCGTCGTCGCGTTCAGTGACCTTCTTGGTCCCGTGCAACTGCCAGTCCTGCGGCGTCAGCCTTTTGGCCCACTTCTTCACGCGCAACTCGTCGTCCTTGTCCGCGAAGTGCGCCCCCAACGTGCAGCAACCGTCGTCGCCGCGTCCCGGGAAGATGCCGTGACAACCAGCCCCGAAGATGCAGGTCCAGCGCGAAGCTAGCCACGTGAGATCGACGCGGAAGATCTGGGCGTCATCGGTTGGGTCGACGAACTCAACCCACGCTCGTGGAAAATCGAGGGAGACTTCGGGCACCCTCGCAGCCTAGGGCGCGGTGACGGGGGTAGCGTCACCGGCATGCGGCTCGGTGTGCTCGATGTGGGCTCCACCACCGTGCACCTGCTGGTCGTCGACGCGTACCCCGGAGCCGCACCTCGACCGGCGTTCTCCTACAAGACCGAGCTGCGCTTGGCGCAGCTTCTCGACGACCGCGGACACTTGGTCAACGAGGGTGCGGAACGCCTCGCGTCGTTCGTGGCGGATGCGGCCGAGGTCGCTGAGGACAAGGGCGTGGAACAACTCGTGGCGTTCGCCACCTCGGCGTTGCGCGAGGCGCCGAACGGCGACGAAGTGCTCGCCTCGGTGCGGGACAAGACCGGCATCGACCTGAACGTCCTGAGCGGCGCCGACGAAGCGCGGCTCACGTTCCTCGCCGTTCGTCGGTGGTTCGGATGGTCCAGCGGACGCCTGCTCGTGTTCGACATCGGAGGCGGCTCGCTCGAGGTCGCCACCGGGATCGACGAGGAGCCGGACGGCGCTTTCTCCCTGCAGCTCGGCGCGGGGCGCCTGACTCGGGAGTGGTTCACGTCGGACCCGCCGCACAAGGACGAGGTGCGCTCGATGCGCAAGCACGTGCGCGCCGAGATCGCCCGCCACGTCCCCGAGATCGAACGCATGGGGAGGGCTTCTCACGTCGTAGGGACCTCCAAGACGTTTCGGCAACTCGCCCGGCTCGCCGGAGCCGCGCCCAGCAGCGAGGGTCCGTACGTGCCACGCCATCTCACCCACGAGGCGCTCGCGCATTGGACCCAACGCCTGGCCACGATGCCGTCGCCGGAGCGCGCTGAGCTGCCCGGGGTGTCCCTGGGGCGTGCCGAGCAGCTGCTCGCGGGTGCTCTCGTGGCCGATGCCGCGATGGACCTGTTCGACGTGCCGCGACTGGAGATCGGTCCTTGGGCGCTGCGCGAGGGGGTCATCCTGCGGCGACTGGACATGATGTTCCAGTGAGCGACGCCGTGCGGGTTCCGGATGCGCAGGTCGCCTTGTCCACCGCGTCCACGTATCCGGAGTCGACGGCCACGGCGTTCGAGATGGCGGCCCGGCTTGGCTACGACGGCGTCGAGGTGATGGTGTGGACCGACCCCGTCAGCCAAGACGTCGAGGCACTGCGCCGGCTCTCCGACCAGCACGAGATCCCGATCCTGGCGATCCACAGTCCGTGCCTGCTCATCACGCAACGAGTGTGGGGTGCCGAGCCGTGGGGCAAGCTGTTGCGCGCCAACGACGCAGCCGTCGCCCTGGGGGCGGACGTGGTCGTGGTGCACCCACCGTTTCGGTGGCAGCGTGAGTACGCCAAGTCCTTCGTGGAGGGCATCAAGCTCATGCGCGAAGAGACGGACGTGAAGTTCGCGGTGGAGAACATGTACCCGTGGCGGGCGCGCAACCGCGAGCTCGCGGCGTACTCACCGGACTGGAACCCGGTCACCGACGACTACGAGCACCTCACGCTGGACCTGTCGCATACGTCGGTCTCCGGCAGCGACGCCTTGGCGCTCGCGGACGAGATGGCCGCTCGGCTCACCCACGTCCACCTCGCCGACGGTTCCGGCTCGGCGCGTGACGAGCACCTGGTGCCGGGCCGGGGCGGGCAGCCGTGCGCGGCGCTGCTGGAACGGCTGGCCCGCAACGGTTTCGACGGCCACGTCGTGCTCGAGGTCACCACGCGCAAGGCGGCCAACCGCGAGGCCCGCGAGGCCGACCTGGCCGAGGCGCTGGCCTTCGCCCGGTTGAACCTGGCGGTGGCCCCCGAGGGATCGTCGTGACTGACCAAGGGGTGCTGGCCCCGGCGATCGTCGTGCACGGGTTGCGCGTGCAGCGCAGCAACGTCGCCGTTCTCCACGACCTCAGCTTCGAGGTACCGGCAGGTCAGGTTGTGGGTCTGCTCGGTCCTTCCGGCGGGGGCAAGACCACGCTCATGCGGGCGATCGTCGGTGTGCAGGTGGTCGAGGGCGGCACCGTGACGGTCCTTGGCCAACCTGCCGGCTCGGTGGACCTGCGTCATCGCATCGGCTATGTGACGCAGAACCCCGCGGTCTATCGCGACCTGACGTTGTTCGAGAACCTCCAGTACTTCGCAGCGGTGCTCGGCGTCGACGGCGCGAACGTCGAGGAGGTGATCGCCGACGTCGATCTACGCGAGTTCCGCGATCGCACCGTAGCGGCCATGTCGGGTGGTCAGCAGGCGCGGGTGTCGCTTGCCGTGGCGCTGCTCGGCACCCCCGAGCTGTTGGTGCTCGACGAACCCACGGTTGGGCTCGACCCGCTGCTGCGTCGTGACCTGTGGGACCTGTTCCACCGACTCGCCGCGGCGGGCAAGACGCTTCTGGTGTCCAGTCACGTCATGGACGAGGCAACGAGATGCCAGCGGCTGCTCCTGCTGCGCGAGGGCAGGCTGATCGCCGACGAGACTCCGCAGGACCTGTTGGCCCGCACGCACACCACCGACATCGAGTCCGCCTTCCTGCGGCTGGTCCAGGGGCAGGCATGACAGCGCGCCGCACGCTCGCCACCGCTCGACGGGTGCTCGAACAGCTGCGTCACGACCCGCGAACGATCGCGTTGATGCTCGTGGTTCCGTCGATGCTCATGGGGCTGCTGGCCTGGATCGTGCCGGCGCCCGACTTCGACAAGTACGGCCCGCCGCTGCTCGGCATCTTCCCCTTGATCGTCATGTTTCTCGTGACGTCCGTGGCCACCCTGCGCGAGAGGACGAGCGGGACGCTGGAGCGTCTGCTCGCGATGCCGATCGCCAAGGCCGACTTCATCGGTGGGTATGCGCTTGCGTTCGGCGGTTTCGCCATTGTTCAGGCGTTGGTGGTCTCCGGTCTTTCCTTCGGCGTGTTCGGACTCGACGTTCGCGGACCGCCGTGGCTCTTGGTGTTGGTGGCGCTCATGGATGCACTGCTGGGTACCGCGCTCGGACTGTTCGTGAGCGCGTTCGCGACCACGGAGTTCCAAGCCGTGCAGTTCATGCCTGCGATCTTGCTCCCACAGTTGCTGCTGTGCGGCCTCATCGTCCCCCGGGACACGATGCCCACCGTCTTGCAGTGGGTCTCAGACCTGCTCCCGCTCTCGTACGCCGTGCAGGCCACTCAGCAGGTGATGCGCTACCCGTCGGCGACCCCCGAGTTCTGGCGCAGCCTCGCCGTCGTTGCCGCCTTCGTGGTGGGTTCGCTGGCTCTGGGCGCCGCCACCTTGCGCAGGCGCACGCCGTAGCCTGGATCCCCATCGATCCGACTGGAGATGTCGTGCTTCGTCAGGCGTTGCTCCTCGCTTCCCGCAGCCGGGTGTTGACCCGTGCCGTTACGACGACTCCCGGCGTCAGCACCTTGGTACGTCGGTTCGCCGCAGGGGAGACGACCGCCGATGCCGTGGCGGCGACGAGTGAGCTGGTCGGCCGCGGGCTCCGGGTGACGCTCGACCACCTTGGCGAGGACATCCTCGACCGCGAACATGCCGACGCCACGCGCGACGCGTACGTCGCCTTGCTACGGGCTCTTGCCGACGAAGGGCTCACGGCGCACGCCGAGGTGTCGGTGAAGCTGTCGGCCGTGGGGCAAGCGCTGCCGCAGGACGGACCGAAGATTGCCACCGAGAACGCCCATGCGATCTGTGCGGTTGCCTCCGAGGCCGGCACCACCGTGACGCTGGACATGGAGGACCACACCACCACGGACCTGACGTTGGACGCACTGCGGACGTTGCGCGCGGACTTCCCTCTCACCGGTGGGGTGCTGCAGGCCTACCTGTACCGGACGCCGGCCGACTGCCGGGACCTGGCCGGCGAGGGTTCGCGGATCCGCTTGTGCAAGGGCGCCTACAACGAGCCGCACAGTGTCGCCCTCCAGTCGCGTCACGAGGTCGACCTGGCGTACGTGAGGTGTCTGGAGATCCTCATGTCGGGGAGGGGATACCCGATGCTGGCCACTCACGACCCGCGCCTGATCGAGATCGGCGCCGACCTGGCGCGACGCTGCGGACGGGCCGCGGACAGCTTCGAGTTCCAGATGCTGTACGGGGTGCGACCATCGGCTCAGAGTGCGTTGGTCGCCGATGGACAGACGATGCGGGTCTACGTGCCGTACGGCTCGGAGTGGTACGGGTACCTGGTCCGCCGCATGGCCGAGCGACCTGCCAACCTCTTGCTGGGCGCTCGCGCCATGTTCGGACGCTGAACGGAGAACACCATGAGTGATCGTGTGGCCATCCTCGGTGGCGGGAAGATGGGCGAGGCCCTGCTCGCCGGGCTGCTGCGCGCCGGTCGGTCGGCGGCCGACGTCGTGGTGAGCACGCGACGCCCCGAGCGAGCATCGGCACTGCGCGAACGGTTCGGCGTCGAGACCCTGTCCAGCGCCGAGGCCGTCAAGAGCGCGGACACGCTTGTCATCACCGTCAAGCCGCAGGACATGTCGACGCTGCTCAGCGAGATCGAGCCGCACGTCACGCGAGACCAGCTCGTCGTTTCAGTCGCGGCGGGTATCACCGCGGCGTTCATCGAGCGGCGGCTCATCGACGATGTCCCGGTGGTGCGCGTCATGTCGAACACTCCGGTGCTCGTCGACGAAGCGATGAGTGCGATCTCGGCCGGGACCCATGCCGACGAAAGCCACCTGGAGCGAACCGAGTCGTTGCTGGCGCCGGTGGGTCGCACCATCCGCGTCCCGGAGTCCCAGCAGGACGCGGTCACGGCGCTGTCCGGCAGTGGACCGGCCTACTTCTTCTACCTCGTCGAGGCTATGACGGACGCGGGTATCGCCCTCGGTCTGCCCCGTCAGGTAGCCCACGACCTGATCGTTCAGACCGCGATCGGCGCCGCAGTCATGCTGCGCGACTCCGGTGAACATCCGGTGACCCTGCGTGAAGCCGTCATGTCGCCGGCCGGCACCACCATCGCAGCCCTGAAGGAGATGGAGGAGTACCGCGTGCGAGCCGCCATGTTGGCCGCGCTCGCTGCGGCGCGGGACCGTTCACGTGAGCTCGCGAGCGGACATGAATGACGTCCGTCTTCAAGCGGTGCGCGTCACCTTGCTGAGTCCTGGTGGCGCGTCCGGATCATGACCGAGCTCGGTGGCCAACGACTCGGCCAGCAGCTGTCCCGGGATGATCTGCGTGATCGGCCCTACCGGCTCGGACAGGCGCGAGCCGGGCAGCGCCCAGTCGGCGAGATCTCGCAGCCGCTGCGGCCCACCGATGGCAACCAGCGGCGCACCGCGTTCGCTGGCCGCCTGCGCCACCGTCAACAGCCCGGGCAGCGTGGGACCGCTGGCGGCGCTGGCGACGACCAACGGGGTGACCGCGTCGAAGACCGCCTGCGGCCCGTGCTGCAGGTCCGCCTGCGACAAGCCGAGGCAGGGGAGCAGGCAGGTCTCCTCGATCTTCAGCGCCAGCTCGATCGCCGTGGGGTAGGTGTAGCCACGGCCGGTGACGGCGATGGCCCTGGCGCTGGCCAGTCCGGCGGCCGCTGGCCGGAACAACTCCGCGCTCTGTTCGAGCACCCAGGCCGCGTCGTCCGGGACCCGGGCTAGGTCGGCCAGCAGCTCGCGGTCGTCGGCGACGAGTGCGGCGCCCACCTCGGCCAACGCCAGCAGACACGTCGTGTGGCTCTTCGTGGCAGGTACTGCCCGCTCGGCCCCGGCCTGGGTGACCAGCGTCAGGTCGACCAGCTGCTCCAGCGGGCTGTCCGGCTCGTTGGTGACCGCAAGCGTTCGGGCACCGCAGCTCTTGGCCCACTGCGCCACGTGGGCGATCTCCTCAGTACGTCCGGACTGCGAGCACAGCACCGCCAGCGTCTCGGAGAGGTCTTGCCGCGCTCGGTACAGCGTGCCCACCGACGGTGCACCCATGGCAGACGGCACTCCGGCCAGGATCTCGACGAGGTACCGGCCGTAGGTGGCCGCGCTGTCCGACGACCCGCGGGCGTAGAAGACGACTCGCCGACAGCCCGCCACGAGCCGGCGTAGCTCGTCGCGTCGTGGCGTCAATGCCTCGAGCGTGGCCTGCAGAGCCTGTGGCTGCTCGGCGATCTCGTGCGCCATGGTGCTCGATCTGACCGGGCTCATGTCGTTGACCCGGTGTTCGTGAGCTCGTGCGCCGCGCGCTCGAGAGCCAGCGACGGTGCGCCGGCGCAGACCAGCCCGGCACGGATCGATCCGAGCAGCGGGGGAGCGGTCAGGGCATTGACGCGCGCGTCACCCACCACGCCGTGCACTCCGGTGCGGATGCGGGAGATCAGTCGCTGGTCGCCCGACTGCAGCAGACCACCCCCCAGGACGACGTCGGGATCCGCGCCCGTGAGTTCGAGTCGACGCAGCAGGGCAGTGCTCATCGCGACGACTTCGTCGGCGAGCCGGTCGACGATCTGTTGAGCCACCGCATCACCGCTGCGAGATGCCGCCATCACGATCGGCGGCAGTTCGGCGAGCGCCGTGGCGGACAGCCGTCCCTTGTGGACCGCGTCGGCGACGTCCTCGGCCCGCTCGTATCCCAGATGTTGCGGGATCAGTGTCGACAACACCGTTGCGGAACCGCGCAGGTCGTTGCCCCGGATGGCGGCTCCCAAGGCCGCGATGCCGACGTCCTCACCGCCACCCCAGTCGCCGGACAGGGCACCCAGCGCCTGGTACCGGCCGTGGCGACCGTCCGGGTGTACCGCGCACGCGTTCATCCCGGCACCGCACACCACGGCGACACCCCAGTCGCGCGTGGTTCCCGCGCGCAGCACCGCGAACGTGTCGTTGGTGGCGAGAACCTGGTCGACCCATCTCGTTGCCGCGATGCCTGCTGAGTACTCGGCCTCCTCGTGGGGCTGGTCGAGACCGGCCAGGAAGAACGCGCCGACCGCCGCGGGCTTCGCCGCCGAGTCTGACGTGCCGGCCAGTGATCGCGCCTGGCCCAACAGGTCTGCGATCACCTCGATGCTCCCCGCGACGCCGAGGGTGTGCGGCGAGCACCCGGGACCCCGGACCCGCGCCTGCAGCGTCCCGTCGACGTCGACGAGCGCCAGGTCGGTCTTGGAGTTGCCGCCGTCGACGGCGATCACGTGGCTCATGAGAAGAACTGCGGAAGGTGGGGCCGGTTCGCGTCGAGCAGGGCTTCGAGAAGGGGCTCGGCAATCTCCCATTGGCGCACGAGCGGGTTGGCCAGCAGCGCTTTCACTGCCGTCTGCCGGTCGCCCGTGACCGCGGCCTGGATCGCCAGCTCCTCGTAGGCGGTGTTCGCCTGGACCAGACCGAGCAGCTCCGGTGCCAGAGGCGATTGCGGCAACGGGTGCGCACCATGCCGGTCCACCCGACACGGCACCTCGACCACCGCCTGCGGTGGCAGCCCGTCGATGGTCGTTGCGTTGCGGACGTCGACCACCTGGATGTCGCCCGTGCCGGTGTGCAGCGAGCTCACCAGCTGCGCCGCCGCCTCGCTGTAGAAGGCCCCACCCCGCTCCTCGAGGAGCTTCGGCTTCGTGGTGAGAGTCGGGTCGCGGTACATCTGCAGAAGCTCGGCCTCGATCGCTGCGACCTCCTCGGCCCGCTTTGTCGACGTCCGTTCGTGCTGCAGCTCGGAGTCGGTGCAGTAGAAGTAGTGCAGGTAGTAGGACGGGATCACCTGCAGGGTCATGAGCGCACCCAGAGGTAGGTCGATCTCGTCAGCAATCTCCTGACCATGACGGGCAAGCAGGTCTTCGAGCACGTCCACATCGTCGAGGTACACCGATCTGATCCACGACAAGTGGTTGAGTCCGACCTGGTCGACCCGCACACGGTGAGCCTCCACGCTCAGCAAGGCCGCCAGCCGGCGCTCGAACCCGATCGCGACGTTGCACAGGCCCACCGCCTGATGACCCGCGTCGAGCAGTGCCCGAGTGACGATGCCCACCGGGTTGGTGAAGTCCACGATCCAGGCACCGGGCGCGGCGTTTCGGCGGACCTGCTCCGCGATGTCCAACACCACCGGCACCGTGCGCAGTGCCTTGGCGAAGCCACCCGGCCCAGTGGTCTCCTGGCCGATGCAGCCGAACTGGAGGGGGAGCGTCTCGTCCACGAGTCTGGCGGCCTGCCCCCCCACCCGTAGCTGAAGGAGGACGAAGTCCGCGCCCACGACTCCATCGGCCACTGACTCGGTCAGTTCGACGCTGCCCGAGTAGCCGGCTGCGCTGAGCATGCGTTCGGCCAGCCCGCCGACGACGTCGAGCCGGTCCCGATCGATGTCGATCAGCGACAGGCCTGACACCCCGAGCTCGGGACGGCGGGCGATTCCTTCGATCAGCTCCGGCGTGTAGGTGCTGCCGGCGCCGACGACTGCAACCTTCATCCCTTCACCCCGGTCAGCGTCACGCCTTCGACGAAGACCTTCTGGGCCAGGAAGAAGATGATGACGACGGGAACGATGAACATCAAAGACGCCGCCATCTGGATCTCGTAGGCGTTGCCGCGGGCGAGCGTGGTGAACTGGGTCAGCCCGACTGCCAGGGTCATGTTGTTCGCGCTGTTGCCCGTGTACAGCAACGGGTTGTAGAAGTCGTTCCAGCAGTAGAGGAACTGGAACAGCGCCACGGCAGCGATCGCAGGCTTCGCCAGTGGCACCACGACGCGGGTCAGGATCTGCCATTCGTTGGCACCGTCGACCCGTGCGGCCTCTGACAACTCCTGCGGAATCGTGAGGAAGAACTGCCGCAACAAGAAGATGGTGAAGGCATCACCGAAGAAGGCGGGCACGATCAGAGGGAGCAGCGTCCCGATCCAGTGCAGTCGGGTGAAGACGATGTACAGGCTGACGCTGGTCACCTGCGCCGGCAGCATCATGGTGGCCAGAACCAGCAGGAACGTCACGTCACGTCCGCGCCATTGCAGACGCGAGAAGGCGTAGGCAACCGGAACACTCGACACGACCACCCCGACGGTCGCTAGGACCGCGTAGACGATCGTGTTCGCCAAGTATCGTACGAACGGGATGTCGTGGATCACCTTGGAGAAGTTGCCGAAGTACCAAGGGTGCGGCCACAGGTGCCCGGTGCCCAGCTGTGCATGTGTCATGAAGGCCGTGAAGAACACGATGGCCAGTGGGAACACGAATGCGATCGCGATGACGATCGCGACCGAGTGGTTCGCGATCTCGTAGAGCAGCCGCCGTCGCCGGACCGGTGCCGGCAGCGGGCGACGTGGCATCGTGCGCACGGCCGCCTGGTCGATCTTTGTGGCGGTGAAGGTCATCGGATCGCCCCGCCATAGTGCACCCAACGGTTCGAGGTGCGTACCAGCACGAAGGTGCAGATCATGATGATGATGAACAGGACCCAGGCCATGGCCGACGCGTAGCCCATGTGGAAGTAGTCGAACCCCTGCTGGTAGAGCCAGGTGCCGTAGAACATCAACGAGTCCTCCGGGTTGCCGAGCGCGCTTCCTGCCCCCTGTTCGCCGCCCGCCGAACTGGTCGAGACCACGTACGCCTCGGTGAAGTACTGGAAGCCGTAGATCACGCCGATGACCAGGGAGAAGAAGATGACCGGCGAGATCGTCGGGAGCGTGATGTGGCGGAACTTCGCCCAGCCCGCCGGCGCCCTCGATCTCGGCCGCCTCGTAGAGGTGCGTGGGAACGTCGAGCATGGCAGCCAGGAAGATGATCATCGTGTTGCCGATGGCCCACATGGACAGCAGCAGCAGGCTGGGTTTGGACCACATCGGGTCGGCGAACCACAACGGGACTTTGTTCGCCGGCACACCCAGCGTCTGCAGGATCGTGTTGACCGGGCCGTGAGGGCTGAGGACGAACAGGAACCCCAGCGCGGCGGCCACGGTGGGAACCATGGCGGGCAGGTAGTAGAAGGTGCGGTAGACCCCTGAGCCGCGCCGAGGACGGGTGAGGATCCACGCGGCGCCCATCCCGAACAACACGTCGATGGGCACCATGATCGCGACGACCCACAGCGTGTTGGCCACCGAGGTCCAGAACATCGGGTCCTCGGTGAACATGATCTTGTAGTTGGACAAGCCGACCCACTGCGGCTGTCCGAGCAGGTCGTACTTCGTGAAGGAGAAGTACAGGCTGCTCACCATCGGGTACAGGATGAACAGGAAGAACCCGATGATCCACGGCGACAGGAACAGCAGCACCGTCCAACGTTTGCGAGCCCGCAACGACCGCCCCCGCCGCGGTCTCGCCGCGACGGGAGGGCCGGTTGCGGTCGCCTGGGTCATCCGACGTTCTGCAGCGCGTCGATCTTGTTGGCCGTCTCGTCGAGGCCTGCCTGCAGGTCCGTCGACTTGCCCGACTGCCAGTCCTGGATGTACTTGGCGAACAGGTCCACATCGGCCGACCCCTGCGGGCTCAGCTGCTTGAACCCCGAGTTCGGGTTCTGGAAGATGTTCATGAAGACCTTGAACTTCGGGTCGTCGCCGAGGGTCGTCGCTTTCAGCGCAGCGTACGTGCTCGGCACGTTCTTGAGGTCGTCCGCGAGCGCATTGAGCGTCTTGGTGTTCATCGTCAGGTCCTGCAGCACCAGCCAGCTCGCCGCCCCGTTCGGTGCGCCGCGTGGGATCCCGGCGACCGTGCCGCCGATCATGCCCATCCCGTAGCGGCTCGCCATGTTGTCAGGGACGGGGAACGGCGCAGTGCCGTAGTTCACCGTGGATTTGTCAGCGGCGAAGAAGGCGGTGCGCCATTCACCGTCGAGCATCATCGCCACCTTGCCCTGCTCGAACGCGTTGCCGGCGTCCCATTCGTTGTCGGCGTACTGGGCGAACCAACGGGTGAGGTTGTCGTAGCCGTACCAGTCCGTCAGGCTCTTGTCCCACTCCAGCAGCGACTTCCAGTTCGGATCGGTGTTGATGACGGACTTGCCGTTCGCGTCGTACCACTTTGCGTCCGACCACAGGCCGTAGTAGAGGTTGTTGATCTCGTACATCTTGCCCAGGCTCGGGACGAAGCCGGCGACGTCGATCGTGCCGTCGGCCGAGCGTTGCGTGAGCTTCTTGGCCATCGCGGTGAGCTGGCTGAACGTCTTGGGCGGCGACGTGTAGCCGGCCTGCGCCAAGAGATCCTTGTTGTAGTACAGGCCGAAGGCGTCGGTGAGCAGCGGCAACGAGCACTGGTCCCCTTGGTAGGCCGTGTACGTCAGTGCGGCCGGCGGAAAGGTCTTGGACAAGTCGATGTTCGACGCCTTCAAGTACGGCGTGAGGTCCTGCCAGGCTTGCGTCGCGCAGAACTTGGCGACGTTGTCCGGGCTCTGCACCATGACCACGTCGGGCGGTGAGCCACTGGCGATCGCCTTGGCGATGTCGGAGTCGGTCTTGGCCGGCACGTAGGTGGCCGTCAGCCACGGGTACTGCTGGTGCAACGCGTCCAGGGACGTCTGGACGATCTTGGCCTCCCGTCCCGTGAAGGCGCCCCACACGTTGATCTTCGTGGGCGGCTGGGAGGCCGTGGGGTTCAGCGTCGTTGGGCTGCTGTTCGTGCCGCCCCCCGCGGTGCATGCGGTCAAGCCGACCGCAACGACCGCCGCCGTCACGATCAACCGTCGTGCGCGATGCGTACCCGACATGCTCGTCAGCTCCTCATGCTCGAACCGCTTGCGGGGCCACCGAGGATTCGGTGGCTTGGCTGAAGACATAGTCCTGGGCCGCGTCCACCGCGGTGACCAGGGCGCCCTGAAGGACGGCGTCGGTGCCCAACGTGGAGACGGTGACCGGAGGCTGCAGCGGCGAGATCTCCTCCAGGCGCGCCTCGATCGCCTCGAGCAGCAGGTCGGCCTCCAGGCCGATCTCGCCACCGAGCACCACCAGGGCCGGGTCGACCACCGGAACGATCGCCGCCACGGCATCCGCGACGCGCACCGCCTCGTCGGCCACCACCTGCTGTGCCTGCCGGTCGCCGGCGCGGGCGGCCTCGAAGATTCGGCGCACGGTGAGGCGACCGGACATGCCACGGTCGTGGGCGTTGCGGATCATCGCCTCGGTGCCTGCTGCCGCCTCGAGGCGGCCGGGACCGCGTCGCGCGGTGCCCGCTGCGTCACCGAGCGGCAGGTAGCCGATCTCGCCGGCGGCCCCGTGGGCGCCCCGGTACAGCCGACCGCCGAGGATGAGGCCCATTCCGATCCCAGTGCCGACGGACACGAAGACGAAGTCGTCGACGCCGCGTGCTCCGCCCACCCGTAGCTCGCCGATGGCGGCGAGGTCGACGTCGTTGTCCACGATCACCGGCGTGCCGAGATTGCGGCGCAACGCGTCGACGACGCCAGGTCGACCCCACCCTGGCAGGGTGTCGGCGAGCAGAAGCGACCTCGTCTCGTCGCTGACCACGCCAGGGGTGCCGATCACACAGCAGGTCACGGTGCGCCATGGCGTGCCGGCGCGCTTGGCGGTGGTGCGAGCGAGCCGCCCGACGTGCTCGATCAGTCCGGCGGCAGAACGCACGCGCGTCGGTTCCTCGGCCCGTGCCCGCACCTTGCCCGACAGGTCGGCCACCGCCAGCCGGATGCGGCTGCGCGTGAGGTCGACCGCGACCACCCCTCCGGCGCGCGGATTCAGGTCGTAGAGGACAGCCGCAGGGCCCTTGCGCCCGGTGCTGAACCCCGCCTCACGCACGATGCCCGACTGGAGCAGGCGCGACAGTGTGATCGACGCGGTGGGCTTGGACATACCCGTCACACGAGCGATCTGGGCTCGCGACATGGGACCGTCCGTGGCGATCAGCTCGAGTACCGTTCGACCGTTCATCGAGCGCAGCAAGCTCGGGGTCCCGGCCGACGGCGAACTGATGATGGTGACCGCCTTCCGGTCGACTCGGCTGGCTCGAAGTGAAACTGTTTGGAAACTTTCCTATTCGTTGGTGGGACGCTAGTGTCGCGGCCAGCCGGGGTCAAGACCCGGCGTCGTCGGGAGGCCGGATGTCGCAGGTCGCGCTCACGTTCGACATGGAGCACCCGTCGCGTCGCGACCAAGGCGGTCGATGCTCCACAACGGCTGCTCGACGTGTTGCGTGCCAGCGGAACCCGCGCCACCTTCTTCGTCCAGGGTCGGTGGGCGCGCAGCCACCCGGACCTGGCCGGGAGGGTCGTGAGCGACGGGCACCTGGTCGGCAACCACTCCCACTTCCACGCGCCACTGACCTACCTCACCGACGAGGGCATCCGCGCCGACATCGAGGCGTCGGAGGAGGCGGTCGGGCAGGTGATGGGCGTCGACCCGCGGCCGTGGTTCCGGTGCCCCTTTGGTGCCGGTCACGACGATGAGCGGGTGCTGCACCTGATCGCGGACGCCGGCTACCGAAACGTGCACTGGAACGTCGACCCGGCCGACTGGGAGGCAGGGCGAACGTCGGACGAGGTCGTCGACGCAGTTCTCGCCGGCGCGCAGACGGTCGACCCAGCAGTCGTCCTGATGCACACCTGGCCGCGAGTCACTGCCGATGCTGTCGCGATGTTGATCGAGCAGTTCGGGAGGGAAGGCACCCAGTTGGTCGGACTGGACGAACTCGACTCCGGTTCGCTGGCGTCGTTGGACCCGGCGCTGTCGACGTCCGCCGGCCCGCCCGAAAGCCGATCCGCAAGCCCATCCGGAAGCAGAGGCTGAAGCGATGGCAGGTATCCGCCTGGAACATGTAGCCAAGGTGTTCGGTGAGGACGTCGTCGCCGTTGACGATGTCACGATCGACGTGGAGGACGGCGAGTTCCTCGTGCTCGTGGGGCCGTCCGGATGCGGCAAGTCCACCATCATGCGCGTGGTCGCGGGCCTCGAAGAAGTGACCTCCGGTGAGGTGTTCATCGGAGATCGGAACGTGACCGACCTGCCGCCGAAGGACCGCGACATCTCGATGGTCTTCCAGAACTACGCGCTGTATCCGCACATGACGGTGGCGCAGAACATCGGGTTCGGGCTGAAGCTGCGTCACCTGCCGAAAGCCGACCTCGAGAAGAAGGTTCATGAGGTCGCCCACCTGCTGGCGCTCGATCCGCTGCTGGACCGCAAACCGGGGCAGCTGTCCGGTGGACAGCGGCAACGAGTGGCGATGGGTCGCGCGATGGTCCGCGAGCCCAAGGCGTTCCTGATGGACGAGCCGTTGTCGAACCTGGACGCCAAGCTGCGCGTGCAGATGCGCGGTGAGCTGGCCCGCATGCACGCCAGGCTGAGTACCACGACGCTGTACGTGACCCACGACCAGGTCGAGGCGATGACACTGGGCGATCGGGTGGCGGTCCTCAAGGACGGCACCTTGCAGCAGCTGGACACTCCCCAACGACTCTTCAGCAACCCGGTGAACGTGTTCGTGGCGGCGTTCATCGGTTCGCCGGCGATGAACCTGGTGCAAGCACAGGTGCGTCGCGAGGGCGACGACTACCACCTGCAGCTCGGTTCGTGGAACCTGTCGGTCGGGCAGCGCCCCCAGCTGGCACCGTTCGCCGGGGGCAAGGTCGACGTCGGTATGCGACCGTCCGACTTCACCGCGGCCGGCGACTCGACCCCCGACGCCTTGCCGATCTCGGCCGACGTCGTGGAAGACCTGGGTACGGAGCTCAACGTCTTGTTCACGATCGACGCTGATGCAGTGGACACGGCCGACACCAGAGCTGCGACCGGCCTGCTCGCCGACTCCGACGACGTGATCTTGCCCTTGGACGTCGGTGGGTCGGTGATGACGGCCACGTTGGATCCGCGCACCCGCGTGCGTCCCAAGGACACGCTCCAGCTCGCCGTGGACATCGACCGACTTCACTACTTCGACCCTGAGACCGGCGTCGCCCTGTGATTCGTGAGGTTGGCTGAGCCGACCTACGATGGAGGAGTGTCATCGGCCCTCGTCCGCGCGCTGGGACATCGGACAGCCCGCGCGACGGTGCTGGTGGTGCTCGCCAGCGCAGCGCTGAGCGCGTGCCACGGGAGCGGCGCACCGCCCATCGTGGTCGACAGCGTCGGCCGCGCAACGGTGGTCGAGGTCGTCGAGGCGCCGGCGAGCGCTGTGCCCAGCGCGACCACGACCCTCTCTTCGCCGGCGAGTGGCACGGTCGCGACACTTCGCGTCCGTGACGGCCAACAAGTAGCGGCTGGCCGGCTGCTCATGGTGATCAATTCACCGCAGGCACACCGCGCGCTGGCCGAGGCACAGCAAGCACAGGTGGCTGCTTCGGCTGCCACGGTCTCGATCAACCCGGTCGACATCGCGGCTGCGCGGCAGCGCGCCGATGCGGCGGCCGCCCGCGCGTTCGGCGTGGCCCAGCAGGCGGCACAGGCCATTGCGAACCCGAGGACCCGGGCCCGAGCCCTCACCCAGCTGGCCAAGGCGCAGGCGCAGTATCGCGCGGCGAGCGCACAGACCGCCGCGGCGTTGGCACAGATCAACGCGGGCGCGAGCAGCGTGGCCGCCGCCGTCAACTCCTTGGGCTCGGCTCAGCAGACGCAGGCGGCACTGGCCGTGCACGCGGCGCAGCACGCGGTGGATGCGTTGCGGGTGACCGCCCCCATCGCGGGTCGCGTGGCATTCGGCTCCGGAAGCGGCGGCTCGAGCGGGTCGTCGGCCCTGAGCTCCCTGCCCAGCGGGCTACAGAGCCAGGCGCAGTCCCTCTTGGGTGGCTCGTCGTCCACCACGACGTCGAGCAGTTCGCTGCGCCCCGGCGCTCCCGTCACCGCAGGGTCGACACTGGTCACCGTCACCGACCTGGCGCCGATGACGTTGAGCGCCCAGGTCGACGAGACCGACATCTTGTTGGTTCGCCCAGGCGTTCATGCCGACGTGCAGTTCGACGCAGTGCCGGGCGCCACCTACGACTCGCGAGTACTCAGCGTCGACGTGAACCCGACGACCTCGACCCGTGGCGGCGTCGCGTATCCGGTGCGACTCACCCTCGGTGTCGGACACTTCTCCGACGGTCGCGTGGCACCGCGACCGCTCCCGGGTATGTCGGCGGTGGCAGCTCTGCGGGTGCGCACCGCGGTGGACGCTGTCGCCGTGCCTGCGTCTGCGGTGTTCCGCGACGGGACCCAGGACGACGTGTGGCTCGTCACGGGGGGCCTGGCCCACAAGCACCAGGTGCGGCTCGGGGCGCAGGGGGAGGCCGAGGTGCAGGTGATCGACGGGCTTTCGGTCGGCGACCAGATCGTGACTCATGGCGCCGACCAGGTCCGTGAGGGTCAGCGCGTGCCGTGACCGGCGACCTGTCCCCGGCGATCGAAGCGATTGACGTCACGCGCACGTACGCACTGGCCGGCGTCGAGGTCCACGCGCTGCGCGGTGTCAGCCTGCGCCTGGATCCTGGGGAGTACGCGGCGATCATCGGCCCGAGCGGTTCGGGCAAGTCGACCTTGATGCACCTGCTCGGGCTGCTCGACCGGCCGACCAGCGGTGCGGTGCACGTAGCGGGAACGGACGCCACCACACTGGATGATGCCGAACTGGCCAGACTGCGCAACGCCACGATCGGTTTCGTCTTCCAGTCCTTCCAGCTACTGCCCCGCACGACCGCGGTCGACAACGTGGCACTTCCGCTCCTGTACCGCGGCGTCCACAAGTCACAACGGCGACAGCGAGCGGCTGCTGCGCTGGGTGCAGTGGGGCTCGGTCATCGGCTCCAGCACAAGCCCGCCCAGATGTCAGGCGGTGAACAGCAACGGGTGGCCATCGCCCGCGCCCTGGTGACCGACCCTGCCCTGCTGCTGGCCGACGAGCCCACGGGGAACCTCGACACGGCCACCGGTGAGGACGTCATGGCGACGTTGGAGCGCCTCAACCGCGAACACGGCGTGGCCGTCGGTCTGGTCACGCACGACCGCGACATCGCTGCGCGCGCCCGACGTCAGATCCACATGCGCGACGGTCTGATCGAGTCCGACACCCATCAGGTGTCAGCGACGGCGAGCGGGTCCGATGCGACTCGGTGAAGGCTTCCGCGTCGCCCTCGATGCCTTGTTGGCCAATCGCTTGCGCAGCCTGCTGACCATGCTGGGTGTGATCATCGGCGTGGCGGCGGTAGTCGTTCTCGTGGCGATCGGCAGCGGGGCCAAACAAGAGGTCGAGCAGCAGGTCGAGGGGCTGGGGTCGAACCTCGTGCTCTTCGTTCCGGGCAAGTTCGACCTGGCGTCGGCTCCGACGGTGAGCCAACTGACGCTCAACGACCTCGACCTGGTGGGCCGGGTGGTGGGCAACCCGCAGGCGGTCGCTACCACCGTCAGCAGTGGCGAGGAGGTGAGCGTCGGCAACGTGAGTGTGTTCGTCACGGTGAACGGCACGAACGAGACCGTGCCCTTGGTGTTCAACCGACCGATCGCGCGCGGTGAGTACTTCTCCCGTGGCGACGTCGATGCCCGCGCTCGCGTCGCCGTGCTCGGGTCCAAGGTGGCGCAGGAGCTGTTCGGCGACGTCGACCCACTCGGGCGTCAGATCACCATCGCCGGTGTCCGGTTCCGCGTGATCGGGGTGTTCGCCGAGGTTGGTTCGACGTTCGGCGTCAGCCGCGACGAGGAGGTGCACATCCCCGTCACGACCGCGCAGCAGCTGTTCGGTGTCGATCACCTCGACGCGTTGGCCGTGAAGGCGCCCACCGTGGACGCCGTGCCGAAGGTCAAGGCGGAGGTGCTGGCGGCGCTGCGCAACGAGTACCCCGACCAGGCGTTCTCCGCGGTCACCCAGACACAGATCCTGGGGACGCTGGGGCGGATCCTCGGACTGTTGACGCTCGTTCTCGCCGCGATCGCCGCGATCTCCTTGCTCGTGGGCGGCGTCGGGGTCTCGAACATCATGCTGGTCAGCGTTCGGGAACGCACCCGCGAAGTCGGGCTGCGCAAGGCGCTCGGCGCACGCCAGCGCGACATCACCGCCCAGTTCCTCGTCGAGGCGATCCTGCTCACGACGGTCGGCGGGTTGCTGGGAACCGCGTTGGGGATCACGGTGGCTGTGGCGGCGAACACGTTCACGCCGCTGCCGGCCGCGGTCGCATGGTGGTCGATCGCCCTCGCCTTGCTCGTCTCCATCGGTGTGGGCCTGGTGTTCGGTGTTCTGCCCGCCCGACGGGCGGGCCGGCTCGACCCTGTCGTGGCGCTTCGCACCGAGTGATCGGGCGTGGGTAGGTTCGTCGGCGTGAGCGAGTCGGCGGGTGCCGGTCGAGTTGTGTGGGACGACTCGCTGCTGGACTACGACTTCGGTCCGATGCACCCCATGGCGCCAGTGCGACTCGACCTGACGGTACGGCTGGCTCGCGAGTTCGGTGTGCTCGACGAATCGACGCTCATTCGGGCGCCGGAGGCGGACGACACCTTGTTGTCCTTGGTGCACACGCGCGAGTACGTCGACGCCGTGCGCGCGGCCGCTGGCGCTCCGGAGACGTTCAATGGGGCCTACGGTCTCGGCACAGCGGACGTCCCGGCGTTTCCCGACATGCACCACGTCTCGTCGCGCGTCGTCACGGCCACTACCGCGGCGGCTCGCGCGGTCTGGCTCGGGGACGCCGACCACGCGGTGAGTCCAGCAGGTGGCCTGCACCATGCCATGCCCGACCACGCCTCTGGGTTCTGCGTGTACAACGACGTCGCGGTGGCGATCCGCTGGCTCCTCGACCAAGGTGCCGAGCGAGTCGCCTACGTCGACGTGGATGTTCACCACGGCGACGGCGTCCAGGCCGTGTACTGGAACGACCCGCGGGTGCTGACCATCTCGGTGCACGAAGGGCCACGTTGGCTGTTCCCCGGTACCGGATGGCCGACCGAGATCGGCGGCATCGGCGCCGAGGGGACTGCGGTCAACGTCGCGCTGCCCCCTGGAACCGGCGACGAGGGGTGGCTGCGGGCCATCCACTCCACGGTGCCGCACCTGCTGGCCGCGTTCGGCCCGGACGTCGTGGTGAGCCAGCACGGTTGCGACAGTCACTTCCTGGATCCGCTGGCGCATCTGGCGGTCAGTCTCGACGGGCAACGGCTTGCGGCTGAGGCGGTGCACGACTGGGCTCACGCCTTCGCTGCCGGGCGCTGGGTCGCCGCCGGTGGCGGCGGGTATGCGGTGGTAGACGTCGTGCCGCGGATCTGGACCCACCTGATGGCGATCGCGACCGGTCGGCCGATCCCGCCCGCCTCGGAGATCCCGCCCGGGTGGCGCGAGTACGTCCTGGAGCGCCTCGGCGCCGTGGCCCCGTTCCACATGACCGACGGGCGCTCACCGATGGTGACCGACTGGGCGAAGGGCTACGACCCGGGCGACGACCTCGACCAGACGATCTTGGCCACCCGACGGGCGGTCTTCCCCTGGCACGGACTGGATCCCGAGCGCGACTGAGCCGGGCGGTTTCGGGCTCCGTTGGGCCGGTCGGGCGACCCCTGCTCGGGTGAACCCGATCGATTGCTATCCCACGTGCCCCATCCGTCACTACTGTGGCAACTGCAGCGCCGCACGATCGGGACGCGACAGTGCTCCGGAGGGGAAGCCGGGGCTAGGCGGCGCAAGGGATCGGTGGCCATGACCTCCTCTGACGACCCCCGCCTGCCGGGCGTCGAGTTCGTGACTGTTGCCGAGGTGGCCGCGATCATGCGGGTCTCCAAGATGACGGTGTATCGCCTGGTCCATTCCGGCGAGCTGCCCGCCATCCGCGTCGGCCGATCGTTTCGGGTGCCGGCGCAGGCGGTGCACGACTACCTGCGCGACTCCTTCGTCGAAGCGGGCTGAGCGCCGGGCCAAGAGGCGGCCTGATCCGGGCACGGTGCTGTGCCGGTAGGCTCGGGGTGCCTGATCCCGAGCGAAGAGGACCACCGTGGGTTCCGTCGTCAAGAAGCGCCGCAAGCGCATGGCCAAGAAGAAGCACCGCAAGTTGCTTCGCAAGACCCGCGTGCAGCGGCGTAACAAGAAGTAGCCTTCCCCACCCGCGAAGGGGTACCCATGTCGCGCGTCGTCCTGGTGACCGGGGTCTCTCGGTATCTGGGCGGTCGGCTCGCGCGGCTGCTCAGCGACGATCCGGCGGTCGAACGCATCATCGGGGTCGACGTCGTTCCGCCGAAGGCCGATCTCGGGCGCACGGAGTTCGTCCGTGCTGACATCCGCAACCCGGTCATCGCCAAGGTGATCAATGCTGCTGAGATCGACACGGTCGTGCACATGAACGTCATCGCCACGCCCGTGGGTGCCGGCGGGCGCACGTCGATGAAGGAGATCAACGTCATCGGCACCATGCAGCTGCTGGCCGCCTGCCAGAAGGCGCCGACGGTCAAGAAATTCGTGGTCAAGTCGTCGTCGACCGTGTACGGCGTCAGTGCCAAGGACCCCGCAATGTTCCGTGAGGACATGGAGCCCAAGAAGCTTCCGCGCAGCGGGTTCGCCAAGGACTCCGTGGAGGTCGAGGGCTACGTGCGTGGGTTCGCGCGGCGACGCCCAGACGTGTTGGTGACGACGCTGCGGTTCGCGAACTTCTTCGGCCCGTCCATGGACACCCCGCTGACGCGGTACTTCCAGCTTCCCGTGGTACCCACCGTGATGGGGTTCGACGGGCGTTTGCAGTTCGTCCACGAGGACGACGGTCTCGACGCCTTGCAGCGATGCGTGTCGCTCGATCTGCCTGGCACGTTCAACGTGGCCGGCGACGGGGTGATCATGCTGAGCCAGGCCGTTTCACGAGCCGGACGCATCGCAGCGCCGTTGCCGACGCCGCTGGCGTCCGTGGTGCGTGATCTGGTTCGCCGCACGGGTCTGATCGACTTCAGCCCCGAGCAGGTGGAGTTCCTGAAGTACGGCCGAGGTCTCGACACCACGCGCATGCGTTCGATGCTCGGCTTCTCGCCGAAGTACACGACAGTGGAGGCGTTCGACGACTTCGTGCACGCTCACCAGATGCGAGCTGCGTCGTGAGCGGCGCCAAGGTCATCCCCATCGACGGCTCGGATGCCACCCCGCCGCGTCGCAAGCCGTCCGGCAAGCCGGGAACCAAGCCGGCCGCCAAGCGGACCTCGTCGGCCCGCACCTCCCGGGCGCAACCGCCGGAGGCGCCGGACCTGCAGGCGACCGTCGACGCCGAGACCCCTCCGCCCAGCTCGCTGGTGGGTGACGTCGAACACCTGCTGGCCAGCAGCATGGCCTTCCTGCGACGTCGCCTGAGCGGTGATTTCGAGGTCGACGACTTCGGGTTCGACCCGCACTTCAACGACGGCGTGCTCATGCCCGCGATGCGACCGCTGTACGAGAAATGGTTCCGCGTGGAGGTTCACGGCATCGAGAACGTGCCCGAGGACGGCGCCGCTCTCCTCGTGGCGAACCACTCCGGCACCATCGCTTTGGACGCGGTCATGACGCAGCTCGCGCTGCACGACCACCACCCGGCCCACCGCAGCCTGCGGATGCTGGGCGCTGACCTGGTGTTCACGCTTCCGTTCGTCGGCGAGATCGCGCGTCGATCCGGTCACACGGTGGCCTGCAACCCGGACGCCGAGCGGCTCCTCGGCACCGGCGAGATCGTCGGCGTCTGGCCCGAGGGCTTCAAGGGGATCGGCAAGCCCTACCGCGACCGGTACAAGCTGCAGCGGTTCGGCCGTGGTGGTTTCGTCTCGGCGGCGTTGCGGACGAAGGCGCCGATCGTTCCCTGCGCGATCGTCGGGGCCGAGGAGATCTACCCGATCTTCGGTGACGCAAAGTTCCTGGCGCGGATGCTGGGGCTGCCGTACTTCCCGTTGACCCCGACGTTCCCCTGGCTGGGCCCGGTGGGCATGGTGCCGCTGCCCAGCAAGTGGCACATCGAGTTCGGCGAGCAGATTCCCACCGACCAGTACCCCGACGGTGCCGCGGACGACCCGATGCTCGTGTTCAACCTCACCGACCAGGTGCGCGAGACGATCCAGCACACGCTGTACAAGCTGCTCATGCAGCGGCGGTCGGTGTTCTTCTAGGCGGGTGGGGCTAGCCGATGCTGCGACGTCGATGCTCGGCCGCAACGCCCAGTGCCACGCCGACCAGGATTCCCACGGCGACGGCTGTGGGGACGCCGATCTTGACGGCACGTCGGCCGCGTCGGAAGTCCCTGATCTCCCACCCCATCGCACGGGCGTGCGAACGCAGCGCGAAGTCGGGGTTCACCGCCACCGGGTGTCCCACGATCGTCAGCATGGGGATGTCGTTGGAGGAGTCGCTGTAGGCCGCGCAGCGGGCGAGGTCGAGGCTCTCGCGCGCGGCGAGAGCGCGCACCGCCTCGGCCTTGGCCGGACCATGCAAGGTGCTGCCCACCAGCTTTCCGGTATACCGGCCGTCCTCGATCTCCGAGACCGTTCCGAGCGCACCGGTCAGACCGACGTTGCTGGCGATGATGCGGGCGAGCTCCACCGGGGCTGCCGAGACGAGATACACCCGCTGGCCGGCGTCCAGATGCTGCTGGGCCAAGGCGATCGTGCCGGGGTAGAGCTTGTCGACGATCGTCTCCTGGAAGATCTCCTCTCCCAGTCGGACGACTTCGTCCACCTCATGACCCGCGACGAAGCCCAACGCAGCATCTGTCGCGGAGGCCATGTCGTCCGCGTCCTCACTCCCGACGATGCGGAAGCGGATCTGTTGCTGGATGAAGCTGATGACGTCGCGCTTGGTGAAGAAGCCGCGCCGCGCCAACCCACGTGCGAGGTAGAAGATCGATGCGCCGCGCACGAAGGTGTTGTCGATGTCGAAGAAGGCCGCCGCGTGCGGGTCGCTGACCTGGAGCGCTGCCTCGACCTCGGCCGCGGCGGCGGCCGCCTCACCGGCGAGCACGGCGGGTGGTCCCAGCAGCTTGCGGGAGCTGTGCTGCGCATCGGCCATTGAGCAAGGGTACGTGCGGGCGGGTGTCGGGCGGACGTGCCAAACTCGGCAGCGTGAGCAACCTGGCCGACTACGTGCGCGCCTCAGCCGTGGCACGGCCGTCACATCCGGCGTTGCTCGAGGAGCAGCGGACGCTGAGCTGGCTCGACGTCGACCGCGCGGTTGATGCAGTTGCCTCGGGTCTGCGCAGCCTCGGGCTGTCGGCCGGGGAGCGCGTCGGGCTGATCGTCGGCAACCACGTCGAGTTCGTCACCTCTTACTTCGCCGCCCTACGTGCCGGACTCGTCGTCGTGCCGCTGAACCCGGGATACACACAGACGGAGCTCGAGCACGCACTGACCGACTCGGGCGCCACCGGTGTGATCGCCGAGCCGGGGGTTCTGGATCTCGTACGCCCGTTTGCCGCGGTCACGTCCGCGAAGGTCGTCGTGACCAGCGGCGCGCCGGGGCACGGTGAGCATGCGCTGGCCGACGTCTCCATGTCAGGCCGCGCCTTCGGCGCCATCACCGAACCGACCGATCCGGAGCAACTCGCGGTCGTGCTCTACACGAGCGGAACCAGCGGACGGCCTAAGGGCGCGATGCTCACGCATCGTGCGATGCGGGCGAGCGTCGAGCAGGTGGCGCAGGTGGTGCCGCCTGTCGTCGCGGCCGACGACGTCGTCCTGGTGCTGTTGCCGCTCTTCCACGTCTACACCCTCAACGGCACGCTCGGGGCATGGGCGCGCGCCGGTGCGACCGCAGTGCTCGCGCAGCGGTTCGACCCCGAGGCGACGCTGCAGCTGATCCCGGAGTTCGGGATCACCAACATTCCGGCGGCTCCGCCGGTGTGGCAGGCGTGGGCTGCGCGTGACGACCTCAACCGGCGGCTGATCGGTGTGCGACTGCTGTTCAGCGGGGCCGCTCCGCTTCCGGCCGCAGTCCTCGAGCAGATCAGGCACTCCTCAGGGGTACCGCTGTACGAGGGATACGGCCTCACCGAGGCAGCGCCCGGCGTCACGTCGACGATCGTGAGTGGCCGGCCCAAGGCTGGCTCGATCGGGCGTCCGTTCCCGGGCGTCGAGCTGCGCCTGCTCGACGAGGACAGCGACGAGGTGGACGACGGCGACCCCGGTGAGATCTGGATCCGTGGCGACAACCTGTTCTCCGGCTACTGGCCCGACGGGTCAGGCGGCCCGGACGACGACGGCTGGTTCGCCACCGGTGACGTGGCGTACGCCGATGACGACGGCGACCTGGTGCTGGTCGACCGGCGCAAGGAGCTGATCCTGGTCAACGGGTTCAACGTGTATCCCCGCGAGGTCGAGGAGGCGCTGCACACGGTGGACGGCGTCGTGGAAGCGGCGGTGGTGGGGATCCCCGACGAGCAGACCGGGGAGGCGGTCAAGGCGTACGTGGTGGTGGGTGACCCGAGCCCGAGCGTGGCGGAGATCGGTGCTCAGGCGGCCCGCACGTTGGCCCGGTTCAAGCGGCCTACGGTGATCGAGCTGGTCGACGAGTTGCCGCACTCGGTGACGGGCAAGGTTGCGAAGGGACGGCTGCGCGGCAATGGGAGCTGAGCCGACGCCTCGGCGGGTGCAGTTCCTGACCAAGCCCGGCTGCCACCTGTGCGACGACGCCCGGCCCGTGCTGGTCGGCGTCCTGTCCGAGCTCCGCCTCGATTTCGACGAGGTCGACATCACCACCGACGACGCGCTGTACGCCCGCTTCTGGACCGATATCCCGGTGGTCCTGGTCGATGGCGAGGTGGTGGCGATCCACCACGTCGACCCCACCCTGCTGGCCGCGGCGCTCGCCGAGTAGCTCCGGACGCGCTTCCCTTATGGAAGCAACGAACCGTTGCTTCCGTAAGAGTGAAGGAATTCACTCGTTGTCCCGGTCTTGTGAAGGTTTCGCCGGGGTCATCCGCCGGATCTAGACGACGCGGCTGCTCGTCGCGGTGTCTCGCTGGGTGGACCCCGGCCGTTCTCGACTTTGTTCAGGTGTTCACAAGCGCCTACCCTGGCCCGGTCAAGCCCGTCCTCCGACGCTTGCGGCCCCACACGGGCCCAGGGACCGGAGTCCGGGCCCGTGCCGTGCCAACGGCGTCGGACGCAGGAGGGTGCGCGGTGGTCGCCAGCTCGCCCGAGCCAACCGACGCCCGGGACGGGGCATCGCCCCGCTCGGGCCGAGGCCGCCGGTCGCTGCCCGAGGCGACCTTGGCGCGCCTGACCGTCTACCACCGCGTCCTGCAGACGCTGGCCGACCGTGGCGTCGCCAGTGTGTCGAGCGAGGAACTGGCCACGATCGCGGGCGTCACCTCGGTGAAGCTGCGCAAGGACCTCTCGATGCTCGGCTCGTACGGCACCCGGGGGGTCGGCTACCAGGTGTCGTCGCTGTTGGACCAGCTGGGCCGCTCGCTCGGGCTCACTCGTGACTGGTCGGTGGTGATCGTCGGCGTCGGCAACCTCGGACGCGCCCTTGCCCACTATGCCGGCTTCTCCTCGCGCGGCTTCCGCGTTGCCGCGTTGTTCGACGCCGACCCGGTGCGGATCGGGGAGAAGGTTGCCGATCTCGTCGTCTGTTCGGTGTCCGAGCTCGCCGCGGAGGTCAGCGACGCCGGCGCGACGATCGGGGTCATCGCCACACCTGCGGGCAGTGCTCAGGAGGTGGCCGACCGGCTCGTGGCAGCCGGTGTGACCTCGATCCTCAACTTCGCTCCGACCGTGTTGTCGGTTCCTGACGGCGTCGATGTCCGCAAGGTGGACCTTGCCAGCGAGCTTCAGATCCTGGCCTACCACGAGCAGCGCAAGGCGACCTCGATAGCGCCCGTCGCAACGGAGGTCAGCGCATGAGCCTGATTGCCGTGGGGGTGTCCCATCACTCCGCCACAGTCCCCATGCTCGAACGCGTCGCGCTGCCCGCGGATGCCGTCCCGAAGTTGCTCAGCGACCTCGACGGCTCGCCACAGATCGCGGAGTCGTTGGTGCTGAGCACGTGCAACCGGGTCGAGGTGTACGTCGAGGCGGCGCGGTTCCACGCAGCGGTCGACGCCGTCACCGAGTCCCTATCACGTGCCACTGGCGTCGACCATGACGAGCTCGTCGCGCATCTGTACGTGCACTTCGAAGACCGAGCTGTTCACCACTTGTTCACTGTTACGAGTGGCCTTGACTCGATGGTCATGGGTGAGGCTCAGATTCTCGGTCAAGTGCGACACGCCCTGCGGGTTGCGCAGGAGCAGGACAGCGCCGGCCGTTCCCTCAACGAGCTGGTGCAGAACGCACTACGAGTCGGAAAGCGGGCCCACACCGAGACAGGCATCGACGCCGCAGGAGCCTCGCTCGTCGGCGTCGGACTCGACCTGGCGGCCGGCTCGCTGGGAGGTCTCGCCGGTCGGACGGCGGTCGTCGTCGGGGCCGGCTCCATGGCCTCGCTGTCCGCACAGTCGGCGCACCGTGCCGGTGCCCGCGTCGTGGTGCTCAACCGCACGCAAGCACATGCGCAGAAGCTCGCTGCGGTCGTCGATGGTCGCGCCGGAGGACTCGACGATCTCGCGCTCGCGCTGGCCGACGCCGATCTGCTGATCGCCTGCACCGGTTCACTGGGTCACGTCGTGCCGGCCAGTGTGGTAGCTGCCGCCCAGGTCGCCCGTGACGGACGTCCCTTGGTGCTGCTCGACCTCGCCATGCCGCGTGACGTCGATCCTGCCGCTCTGGGGGTGCACGGCGTCACGTTGGTCGACCTGGAAGACCTCGCGGCAGTGCTCGACGACGCCGATATCGACCTCGACGTGGACGCCGCGCGGCAGATCGTCTCCGACGAGGTCAACGCCTTCCTGGACGCCCGCCACGCCGCCCGCGTCGAGCCCACGGTCGTCGCCCTGCGCGGTCGGGCGGCCGACATCGTCGCTGGCGAGCTCGAGCGACTCGACGCGCGACTACCCGACCTCGACGCACCCGCACGCGCCGACGTCGAGCAGGCGATCCGCCGCGTCGTCGACAAGCTGCTGCACGCGCCCACGGTCCGGGTCAAGGAGCTCGCTGGGGGGCCCGACGGCGACGCCTACGCCAACGCGCTGCGACGACTCTTCGACCTCGACCCGCGTTCCGTTGCGGCCGTCGAGACGCCGGACCCCGCCGAGCCCGAGGTCGGAGGCCGGCCATGAGCATCGACCCTCGCGCGCCCATCCGACTCGGTACGCGGCGCAGTGCACTGGCGCTGGTCCAAAGCGAGTGGGTCGCGGATCAGATCCGACGGGCCAGCGGTCTCGCGGTGGAACTCGTCGAGGTGACCACGCAGGGCGATGTCAGCGCGGCCCCCCTGACGAGTCTCGGCGGAACCGGCGTCTTCGTCAGCGCGTTGCGCGAGGCGCTCGTCTCCGGGGCCGTCGACCTGGCTGTGCATTCGCTGAAAGACCTGCCGACGCAGGCTGCGGTGGGGGTCCAGATCGCAGCCGTCCCTCGTCGTGCGGATCCCCGCGACGCGCTCGTGGCAAGAGGTGCCACCCTGGCGACTCTGCCCGTGGGCGCCCGCGTCGGAACCGGGTCGCCGCGCCGTGCCGCGCAGCTGAAGCTGGTGCGTCCAGACCTCGCAATCGTCGATCTGCGCGGCAACGTGGACACCCGCATCCGCCGAGTGCAAGACGGCGAGCTCGACGCCGTGGTGCTCGCGGTGGCCGGGTTGACGCGACTCGGCCGCGAGGACGTCATCGACGACGTACTCGACCCACAGGTCATGCTGCCGGCCCCCGGCCAGGGTGCCCTTGCCGTGGAGGCGCGCACGTCGGTCCTCGCCGACGACGACCCGCGCCGCCCGGCCCTTGAAACTTCGCTCCGCGCGCTCGACGACGTAAGCACCCATGCCTGCGTCATTGCGGAACGAGCAGTGCTGTCGGCCCTGGAGGTTGGTTGTGCTGCGCCAGTCGGCGCCCTTGCGGTGATCGACGAATCCGGGACTGGCGATCCCGAATTGACGTTGCAGGCGTTCCTCGCTGCCGGCGAGGGACCTGCCACGTTGCGACTGTCCACCACGGCTCCGGTCGATCAAGCCGACGCAGCGGGCCGCCAGCTCGCCGCGCGGTTGCTGGATCGCGCCGGCGCCGATGTCCTAGGGGAACGTGCCACGTGACCACCCGTACGCCCAAGAAGAAGCCCACCCTCGGCTCGGTCGCATTCGTCGGCGCCGGACCCGGCGACCCGCAGCTGTTGACGCTGCGCGCCGTCGAGCTCCTGCGCGTCGCCGACGTGATCGTCACTGACCAGTCCGCTTCGCAGGCCGCGGTCGCTGCCTTCGCGTCGGAGTCGGCCGAAATCGTCGACGCGTCCTGCGGCGCTGGTGGAGCGCCGCTGACGGTCGCGTCGCGGGCCAAGCTCGTGACCGGTGCCGCCAAGCGCGGCCGCCACGTCGTCCGGCTCATGGACGGCGACCCGACGTTGTTCCATGGTTTCGCCGAAGAGGCTCTGGCCTGCCACAAGGCGAGCATTGTGTTCGAGGTGGTACCAGGCGCATCGTCAGTGACCGCCGTACCTGGGTACGCCGGTATTCCGCTCACGACGGCGCGCACCCGACGGGTCGTGGTCGTGGGACCGCAGGACGGGGTCGTCGATACCGCTGCCGCAGCTGACCCGCACACGACAGTGGTCGTGCTCGGCGACGCGAGTCACATCGCTGACGTCGCGCTCGCCCTGGTCGGAGCAGGCCGCGAGAGCACGAGCCCGATCGCCGTGACCTCCCAGGGAACGACGACCGCTCAGCGCACCCTCACCTCGACCCTGGCGACGGTGGCCCGCGAGCTGCGGTCGGCGGGGCTGCCTGAACCACTGCTGACGGTGGTGGGTGAAGGTGTCGAGCAGCGCGAGAAGCTGTCGTGGTTCGAGTCGAAGCCGCTGTTCGGCTGGCGAGTGCTGGTGCCCCGCACCAAGGAGCAAGCCGGTGCGCTGTCGGAAGAACTGCGTGGACACGGTGCGGTTCCAGTCGAGGTGCCAACGATCTCGGTCGAGCCACCGCGTACGCCGCAACAGATGGATCGGGCCGTGCACGGACTGGTGTCGGGTCGCTACCAGTGGATCGCTTTCACCTCGACCAATGCGGTGCGGGCGGTGCGCGAGAAGTTCGAGGAGTACGGCCTGGACGCTCGTGCGTTCGCGGGCATCAAGGTCGCTGCCGTCGGAGAGCAGACCGCGGCCGCTCTGGTCGCCTTCGGTGTCCGTCCTGACCTGGTCCCTGGTGGCGAGCAGTCGGCGGCCGGGTTGCTCGAGGACTGGCCTCCGTACGACGACGTGTTCGACCCGATCAACCGGGTGTTCCTGCCGCGGGCCGACATCGCCACCGAGACTCTGGCCGCCGGTCTGGTCGCTCTCGGCTGGGAGGTCGAGGACGTCACCGCTTACCGCACGGTGCGCGCGGCGCCGCCGCCGGCCCAGACCCGGGAGGCGATCAAGACCGGTGGGTTCGACGCCGTGCTGTTCACGTCGTCCAGCACCGTGCGCAACCTGATCGGCATCGCCGGCAAGCCCCATGCCAGCACCGTGGTCGCCGTCATCGGGCCGCAGACGGCCAAGACCGCCGAGGAGCACGGCCTGCGGGTCGATGTCCTGGCGCCGAACCCGTCGGTTCACGATCTCACCGAGGCGTTGGCCGAGTTCGGTGCGCAGCAGCGCGCCGCTGCTCTCGAGGCAGGGGAGTCGGTATGGCGTCCCAGCCTGCGCAAGGGTGCTGCCCGGCGCAAGGCGAAGTAGGGATCGGCGCCGTGGCCTTCCCGACCGATCGACCCCGGCGGCTGCGTACCACTGCGCCGTTGCGGCGTCTGGTCGCGCAGACGCGGCTGTCGGCCAACGACCTGATCCAACCGGTGTTCGTCAAGGAGGGACTCGACGATCCGGTCGCCATCGCGTCCATGCCCGGCGTGGTGCAGCACACCCTGGAGTCGGTGCGCAAGGCGGTGGCGGAGGCTGCGTCCAGCGGCGTTGGCGGTGTCATCGTGTTCGGGATCCCCGAGTACAAGGACGCCGTTGGTAGCGGCGCTGACGACGAGTCGGGGATCGTCCAACAGGCGCTGCGCGTGCTCGACCGCGAGGTCGGTTCAGATCTGGTTGTCGTAGCTGACCTGTGCCTGTGCGAGTACACCGACCACGGTCACTGCGGTCCCTTGACGTCCGACGATCCGTCAGCGACGGTCGACAACGACGCCACGCTTGCTCGCTACGCATCCGTCGCAGTCGCGCAAGCACGTGCGGGTGCCGCAATGGTCGCGCCGAGCGGGATGATGGACGGTCAGGTCGGCGTGGTCCGATCGGCGCTGGATGCGGCCGGGTACACCGACCGAGCGATCCTCGCCTACTCGGCGAAGTACGCCTCGGCCTATTTCGGACCGTTCCGCGACGCGGCAGAGAGCACGCCGGCCTTCGGCGACCGGCGCAGCTACCAGATGGATCCGGCCAATGCCGCAGAGGCGCTGCGCGAAGTGCGTGCTGACGTGGAGCAGGGCGCCGACATCGTCATGGTCAAGCCGGCCGGCCCCTATCTCGACGTCGTGCGCCACGTCGCGGACAACGTCGACGTCCCGGTGGCCGCCTACCAGGTGTCGGGCGAGATGGCGATGCTCGAGGCCGCAGCCGCGTCGGGCTGGTTGGAACGGGAGCGGGCGATCGATGAGTCGCTGATCGGCATTCGCCGCGCCGGCGCCTCCATCATCGTCACGTACTGGGCCACCGAGGTCGCCCGGCGCTGGTCCGCCGCCTGATCCCGATTCGGTGAGCGCACCGTCGGACTGCGAGAATCCCCCGGTGCCGTATCCCGCGACCGCGCCGGTGTCCGAAGCGTTGTTCGAGCGTGCTCTGGCCGTCACGCCAGGAGGCGTGAACTCCCCGGTGCGAGCGTTCCGCGCAGTGGGCGGCACCCCCCGCTTCATGCGGAGCGGCGCTGGCGCCTTCCTGGTCGATGCCGACGGTCGCGAGTATGTCGACCTCGTCGGTTCGTGGGGTCCGATGATCTTGGGTCACGCCCACCCGGCGGTCGTCGAGGCAGTGCAGCTCGCGGCCTCGCGCGGGACGTCGTTCGGGACTCCTGGCGAGGGCGAGGTGGCGCTGGCCGAGGAGATCGTGGCGCGAACCCCGGTGGAGCAGGTGCGCCTGGTGTCCAGCGGAACCGAGGCGACGATGTCGGCGATCCGGCTCGCGCGAGGATTCACCGGCCGCTCGAAGGTGGTCAAGTTCGCCGGTTGCTACCACGGTCACGTCGACTCGCTGCTGGCCGCAGCAGGGTCCGGCGTGGCGACGTTCGCCCTGCCCGACACCGCGGGCGTCACCGGTGCTCAGACCGGCGACACGATCGTTGTCGACTACAACGACCTCGACGCTGTGAACTCGGCCTTTGAGAGTCATGGCGACCAGATCGCGGCCGTGATCACCGAAGCGGCTGCCGCCAACATGGGCGTCGTCCCCCCGGCGCCGGGCTTCAACGCAGCCCTCGCCGATCTGTGCAGTCGCCACGGAGCCCTGTTCATCAGTGACGAGGTGATGACGGGCTTCCGCGTCAGCCGGTCCGGTTGGTACGGGCTCGAGCCGGTCGACGCCGACCTGATGACCTTCGGCAAGGTGATGGGTGGCGGTCTGCCGGCGGCCGCGTTCGGTGGACGTCGTGAGGTGATGGCGCGCCTCGCCCCCGTAGGTCCGGTGTACCAGGCGGGGACGCTCTCGGGAAACCCGATTGCGACGGCAGCCGGGCTCGCCACGCTTCGCCACTGCGATGCGGACGTGTACGCCAACGTCGACCGGGCGGCGACCGAGGTGGCGACGATGGTCAGTCTGGCCCTGACCAAGGAGGGCGTCGCTCACGTCGTGCAGAACGCGGGCTCGCTGTTCAGCGTGTTCTTCGCGGATGAGCCAGTGTGTGACTACGAGCAGGCCAAGCGCCAGGCAGCCTGGCGGTTCGCGCCGTTCTTCCACGCAATGCTCCAGCAGGGCGTCTACCTGCCGCCGTCGGCCTTCGAGGCATGGTTCGTGTCGGCGCGGCACGACGACGCAGTGCTGCAGCGGATCGAGGACGCGCTCCCCGTGGCAGCCCGCTCCGCAGCACAGGCCGTCGACCCCGGACGAGGTGCCTGACGGTGTCTGCGCTCACGGTGGTACATCTGCTGCGCCATGGCGAGGTCGAGAACCCCGAAGGCGTCCTCTACGGCCGGCTGCCCGGATTCGTGCTGTCCGAACGCGGCCACGCGATGGCACGTCGCGTCGCCGAAGCCACATCCGACCGCGACATCACCGTAGTCATCGCGTCGCCGCTGGAGCGGGCTCAGCAGACCGCGACGCCGATCGCGTCGGTGCATGACGTCGCGGTGGGCAGCGACGATCGGCTGATCGAGGCCGCCAACGTGTTCCAGGGTCTCACTTTCGGAGTCGGTGACGGTTCGTTGCGCAATCCGTCTCACTGGCGCTACTTGTACAACCCCCTGCGTCCATCCTGGGGCGAGCCGTACCGCGAGCAGGCGGAACGCATGCTCGCCGCGATGAGTGACGCAGTGCGTCAGGCGCGCGGGCATGAAGCGCTCCTGGTCAGCCACCAGCTGCCGATCTGGGTGGCCCGCAACGCCGTGGAGGGCCGGCGACTCTGGCACGACCCGCGCAAGCGCGAATGCAGTGTCGCCAGCCTCACGTCGTTCACGTACGAAGGCGACGAGGTCGTCGCGGTCGAGTACCGAGAGCCAGCTGCGGACCTGCTACCGGTCAAGCACACAAAGCCGGGCGCGTGAGTGTGTCGTCCGTTCGGCGAGTCGTCGGGTTCTGCTTGGTCGCCCTTCTGACAACCACCGTGGCGGCGTGTTCGTCGGGCGACGTGAACGACAGTCCGGGCGGCAACGGACTCACCTACATCGAGGGCGACGGCACCGTGTCCGTCATTCCGCCTTCCCAGCGCGTGGCGGCGCCTCAGATCACGGGGACCACGCTGGACGGGCGACCGTACTCCTCGAGCAGCGATGCTGGACAGGTCATCGTGGCCAACGTGTGGGCCTCGTGGTGTGCTCCGTGTCGAGCGGAGGCGCCTGCGTTGGCTCAGCTGTCCAAGGACTTCGCCCAGCAGAGTGTCTCGTTCGTCGGCATCAACACCCGCGACCAGGAAGCAGCCGCCCGCGCTTTCGTACAGCGCTTTGGTGTGCGGTACCCGAGTATCGCCGACCCCGACGGAACCCTGATGCTCCAGTTCGGGACATCGGCACCGCGTAACATTCCCTCGACGCTCGTGATCGACCGCCAGGGCAGGATCGCCGCGACGGTCGCAGGCTCGATCACCTACTCCGGGCTGCGCGAGCTGATTCAGCGCGTGGTGGCTGAGCCGTCATGACCGCGGGGGTCTCTGCGTCGATCGGCCATGACGCAGCGCAGACCGTGTTGAACGGCTCCTTGCTCATCGCACTTCCCATCGCGTTCGTCGCGGGACTGTTCTCGTTCCTGTCGCCGTGCATCCTGCCGCTCGTCCCGGGTTACCTGTCGTACGTGACAGGTCTGGTCGGCGTCGACCTCGGTGATGTGCGCAAGGGGCGCATGGTCACCGGAGCGTTCCTCTTCGTGCTCGGCTTCACCGCGGTGTTCGTCTCGTTCGGTGCACTTTTCGGCGGGCTCGGGGGCCTCCTGCTGCAGTACTCGGACTGGATCACGCGAGCCCTCGGGGTGTTCGTGATCATCTTCGGTCTGGCCTTCATGGGCGTGATCCCGTGGCTGAACCGCACCTGGAAGCTGACGAGCCGGCCGGCCTTCGGGCTCGCGGGGGCGTTCCCCCTCGGGGTCCTGTTCGGATTCGGCTGGACCCCCTGCCTCGGCCCCACCCTGGCCGCGGTGCAAACCCTCGCCTACGACCAGGCCAGTGCGCTGCGCGGAGCGGTCCTGACCGCGGCCTACTGTCTGGGACTCGGCCTTCCGTTCATCCTGATGGCCGTGGCGTTTCGGCGCATGGCCGGTGCTCTGGCGTTCGTCAAGCGCCACTACGTTTTCATCACCCGGCTCGGCGGAGTCATGCTGGTCGTGGTCGGGATCCTCATGGTCACCGGCTGGTGGGGCACCCTCACCGTGGACCTGCGCGTGTGGGCCGGAAGAACAGGGACGGTGCTGTAGTGGCGTTCGACGTGGCGGACCGACCGGTCGAGGCCGACGACGCCACACCTCCGCAACTCGGTCTGCGCGGCACGCTCCGGTATCTGTGGCGGTTGTTGACGAGCATGCGCACCGCCTTGATCTTGCTCTTCTTGCTGGCGCTGGCCGCAGTTCCTGGATCGGTGTTCCCACAGCGAGGTGTCGCGCCACTGCGGGTGCGCGACTTCTACCTCGCCCACCCGGGCGCCGCGCCGATCATGGACCGGTTCGGCGCGTTCGACGTCTACGCGTCGCCGTGGTTCGCCGCGATCTACCTCATGCTGCTGATCTCGCTCGCCGGTTGCGTGATTCCGCGAGCGGCCAAGCAGTGGCGTACCGTCCGAGCGGAGCCGCCTGCTGCGCCGCGGAACCTGTCCCGGATGCCTGAGTACCGGTCGTTCGACACCAAGCGCTCCACAGCTGACGTCGTCGGCGACGCAGCGGCGCAGCTTCGGGGCAACCGCTTCCGCGTCGTGGTGGCAGACGACGGGCTGAGCGTCTCGGCGGAGAAGGGGTACACGCGCGAGATCGGCAACCTCGTATTCCATCTGGCACTCCTGGTGCTCCTGGTCGGCGTGGGACTCGGTTCGCTCTTCGGCTACAAGGGCACTGTCGTGGTGGTCGAGGGGGAAGGGTTTGCCAACACACCGACGCAGTACGACGACCTCACCATGGGCCGCTCGTTCCGGGAAGCCGACCTGCCACCGTTCTCGTTCACGTTGGATCGCTTCAGTGCGAAGTTCGTCGAGTCCGGACCCAAGGCGGGACAGCCGGCGGGGTTCGACGCGTACGTCACCTACCTCACCAAGCCGGGGGCGACACCTGCGCAGGCCGACATCCGGGTCAACTACCCGCTGCTGATCGACGGCAGCAAGATCTACCTGCTGTCCCACGGTTACGCCCCGACGTTCACCGTCCGCGACGGTGCCGGCCAGGTGGTGTTCTCCGGATCCGTGCCGTTCCTGCCGCAGGATGCGAAGTTCACCAGCAGCGGCGTGGTCAAGGCGCCTGATGCCCGGCCGGACCAGCTCGGGTTCGACGGGATCTTCTTGCCCACTGCGGTGATCGACCCCCAGCTCGGCCCGATCTCGGTGTCGCCGGACCCCAAGGCGCCAAGGGTCTTCCTCGGGGCGTACGCCGGCGACCTCGGCCTCGACTCCGGCGACCCGCAGTCGGTGTACGTGCTGAACACCGACCAGATGAAGCTGATCGGGCGTCATTCGCTGGCGATCGGCCAGACGTGGAACCTGCCCGGCGGCCGTGGCTCGATCAGCTTCGACGGCTACCAGCGGTTCGCCAATTTCCAGATCGCCAGCGACCCCGGACGCCAGATCGTGTTCTGGGGTGCCGTCTTGGCACTGGTGGGCTTGATCGGCTCGTTGACGATCAAGCGGCGCCGCGTCTGGGTGCGCGCAACCGCTGACCCGGGTGGTCGTACCCTCGTGGAGGTCGCGGCCCTGGCTCGCAGCGAGGGTGGCGATCTCACCGCTGACGTGGTGCCGCTCACAGCCGCCCTCGTCGGTCCGGCTGACGGTCCAGTGGAGGAGCCGACGTGAACGAGTCGCTGGCACACCTGAGCAACAACTTCGTGTACTCGGCGATGATCGTTCTCACCCTGGCGATGATCTGCTTCGCGGTCGACTTCGCCTTCGGCAGCGGAGCCGAGCGGGCTCGTGCCGCGGCGCGACGCACGAGTGCAGCGCGTTCGCCCGTGAGCGTTGCGGCGGCGTCAGCATCGTCAGCACCGCCAGCATCGTCAGCCGCCTCGGGTACCACTTCGGTTGACGCCGCCACGACCGGTGCTGTCGAACCTTCCGATAGGGCAGACGCCTCGCCGGGACGGTGGGGGCGGATCGGCGTCTCGCTGACGATGCTGACCTTTGGTCTGCTGGTCGCAGGAGTCGTCTGCCGGGGATTGTCGGCGGGACGGCTGCCCTGGGGCAACATGTACGAGTTCTCGGTGATGGCCGCCACCGCAGTACTCGGCGTCTGGTTGTTCCTCCTGCTGCGAGGACGCCAACTGCAGTACCTCGGACTCTTCATCACCTTCCCAGTGCTCGTGACGCTCGGCGTAGCCGTCACGTTGCTGTACACCGAGTCCGCACAGCTCGTGCCGGCCCTGAAGTCGTACTGGCTCGGTATTCACGTCACGGCTGCCATCATCGCCAGCGGCATCTTCACGGTCGGCGCCGCGATCACGGTGCTCTACCTCGTCGTCGACCACGTCGATCGCAGAATCGCCAGCGGTCGCACGGCGGGGCGCCTGGGCGGGATGGCGGATCGACTGCCCGACGCTGCATCCCTGGACCGCAATGCGTATCGCACGTTCGCCTTTGCTTTCCCGCTATGGACGTTCGCGGTCATCGCAGGTGCGATCTGGGCTGAGAACGCCTGGGGCCGCTACTGGGGATGGGATCCCAAGGAGACCTGGGCCTTCATCACCTGGGTGTTCTTTGCGGCGTACCTGCACGCCCGCGCGACGGCCGGCTGGAAGGGGCGTAGAGCCAGCTACATCGCGATGCTCGGGTACTCCGCCTTCTTGTTCAACTACTTCGCGGTGAACATCTGGTTCTTCGGCTTCCACTCCTACGCCGGCGTGTGAGCCGCTCGTCTGGCACCTGGCGGACCCGGTTGGCGAGCAGTACGGCTAGCTGGCCGTGGGAGATTCGGGCCGCTCCTCGCCGGCCACGTCGGGCTCGACTCGGGGCTCGTCGGTGGCGCTCGGCGGGCTTGGCGGCGCGGTCGTCGTGGTGGGCTCACTCGGGTCACTCGCGGGGCCACCCTCACTGGCGGCCGCGCGCTGACGCTGTCGCTTCTCACGCCACACCTGTTCGTCGAGCTCGCGCAGGAATCGTGGGTCGTCATCAGGTGCGGCCGGTCGGCCGAAACGACGCGGGAGTCGTGGCGACGGGAGGGAGCCGCGTCCGTTTTGCACCACTCGGACCAACAGGTAGATCGCCGCTCCCAGCAGAGCCAGGGCAAGGACCGCCTTCAGCATCGCTTCACCCCCAACCTTGCCTGCGATCTCGGGTCACGTCGTCGTCGCGGTGCGGCGGCTCCTCCAGCGTAACTGCGCCCGTCGGTTGCGGCAGCAGGGCCGCGACCAACGGGCGCAGGAGGGGTTCTGGGCGTGGGTCAGGTGACCCCGCCGGCTCAGTGCGAGCGGCGGTCGACCAGCTGACGGACCCGCGCCAGAGGGGAAACGCGGTTCGCGTTCCTGACCCGGGGCGCGTCGAGGCTGTCCACGACGCTCAGGTAGGCGTGCACGATGCCCAGGGAAGGAAGCATGGATTCTCATCTCCGTCATCTTCATTAGCAAGGCCTTGTGGGCTTGCTGCCTTCGATCATAAGGCATACTGTCCGTTTCGTCCACTTGACCGGAGTTGAATGGCGGGTGAACCCCTTGGAACCAGAAGGTGGCGGCGGCCGCCGCCGAGGCTCCCAGCAGCTGGATGCCGTCGACCTGGCCATCCTCGCGGCCTTGCAGGCCAACGCCCGCGTCCCCTATGCCGACCTGGCCAGAGCGGTCGGGCTGTCGGCGCCGAGCGTGGCCGACCGGGTCAAACGGCTGGAGCAGCTCGGGGTGATCACCGGCTATCACGCCACGGTGGCGCCCATCGCGCTCGGCCTGGGGGTGGTGGCCCTGGTGGGCATCGAACAGACCGACGACGGCGAGCAGGACGCGATCGCCGCCGCGCTCAGGGGTGTCCCGGAGGTGGAGGACTGCTGGTTCGTCGCCGGCGACCAGTCGTTCGTGCTCAAGGTGAGGGTGGCCGACGTGGACGCCCTGGAGCAGTCCTTGGGTCGACTGCGCAAGATCCCCGGCATTGCCCGGACGCGGACCACCGTGGTCTTGTCCACCCGATGGGAGGGGCGCGTGGGCGGCCTCGGCGCTGAGCAGTCCTGATGGTAGGGCGACAATGGTGGCGATGAACACGGCGACCCGACTCTGGCAACGACACCCCGTCGTCTCGTACTCGGTGGCTCGCATCGTGCTGTTCCTGGTCGTGTTCGGGGTCGCTGCCGTGGCCGGAATGAACACGTTCTGGGCGATGGTGGTCGGCCTGGTCGTCTCGATGGTCGCCAGCTTCTTCCTGCTATCCCGCCAGCGCGACGCGATCTCCGCGAACGTGGTGGAGCGAAGTCAGCGCGCCCGCGAGCGCAGCGCCGCACGTACCGCCGCCGAAGACGCCTGGGACGACGCACAACGGGCTCAGGCGGCAGCGCAGCCGCAGCAGTCACTCGAAGCGAGCAGCGATGCCGCGGACTCAGCCGACGGCGAGGGCAAGACCGAGTAGTAGGCCGAAGGCCAGCTGGGTGCGCCCCGTGTCGCGCAGTGCAGGGATCAGGTCCCGCCCCACCGCTCCACCGAGCACGACGCCTGCGGGGGGGACGGCCAGAACTGCGGCTGCCATGGCGAGGAACGCCCACTCGGTCCACACCAGGGCAATCGCCAGGGCGAACGCGAACGCCACCACGAGCAACAGCAGGTAGAACCAACGGGTCCGCTGGGCGCCGAGCCGGACCGCCAGCGTGTGCTTGCCCGACTCCGTGTCGCTCGGGATGTCACGCAGGTTGTTGACGACCAGGAGTGCTGTGGCCAGCAGGCCCACGGGGATCGCGGCTACGAACGACAGTCCGGTGATGCTTTCGATCTGCACATAGGCGGTGCCCATCACCGCCACCAGACCGAAGAAGACGAACACGAACAGCTCACCCAGACCGAGGTAGCCGTACGGGTGCGTGCCGCCGGTGTAGAACCAGGCAGCGACGATCGCTGCAGCACCGACGAGCAACAACCACCACGTGCCGGCGATCGCCAGCAGCACCACGCCGAGCACGGCCGCGACGCCGAAGGCCAGGAAGGCCGCGCGCCTCACGATCCCTGGCGGCGCCGCCCCAGATGCGGTGAGACGCATCGGACCCACGCGAGCGTCATCGGTGCCGCGAACGCCGTCGCTGTAGTCGTTGGCGTAGTTCACGCCGACCTGGAGCGCGAGTGCCACACCCAGCGCCAGCAGGGCTCTGGGCCACGACTGCGCCGAGTCGAAGCCCGCGACTCCGGTGCCTACGGCCACCGGCGCGATCGCTGCCGGCAACGTTCGCGGCCTGGCACCGGCCATCCACTCAGCCGCGGATGCCACGTCGCGTCAACTCCGTCTTCGCTACTTCGATCGGTCGACGGACAGGCTATTCAGGTGCGCTGGTCGGGGCGTCACCCAGCAGCGCCCTTAGGGCCACGCGGTCGGGCTTGCCCGAGGGCAGGAGCGGGATCGCAACCACCTCGATCAAGGCCAGCGGCAACGCCTGCGGTGGCAGTCGCGAGCGCGCGAACTGGCGCAGGCTCTCCAGGCTCGGGGCTTCAGCAAAGTCACGTGGCTGCACGATCGCCGTCACTGCCTCGCCCCACCGCGCGTCGGGTCGACCGATCACGCACACCTGCGCGACGGCAGGGTGGTCGGCCAACGCCGCTTCGACGGCAGCAGGTGCCACGTTGACGCCGCCGGTGATCACGACGTCGTCGGTGCGGCCGATCACCTCCAGTCGCCCGTCGTCGTGGAACCGACCCAGGTCAGCGGTGGTGAACCATGTGTCGTGACGCAGGGTTGCCGGTTCAGCCTGGTCGGCCCAGCTCAGGTAGCCGCTGAACACCGTCGGGCCACGCAGGCGGATTCGGCCCCAGGTGTCGAGCTCGGCCTCGGTGCCCGGAAGGGGGACGCCGTCGTAGACGACGCCGCCGCAGGTCTCGGTCATCCCGTAGGTGACGACGATCCGGACCCCGAGGTCGCGAGCCCGCTCGATGAGCGAAGGTGCCGCCGCAGCACCGCCCACGAGCACGGCGTCGAAGCGCCGCAGCGGCTCCGGGTCGGCGTCGAGCAAGCGGTTCAGCTGGGTGGGGACCACGGCGGTGTAGGTGGGGCCGTCGTCGGGGAGCCGGGCGACCGCGGAGGCGAAGATGTCGGGCCGGAACCCTTTCACCGGCTCGACGACCACAGGCTCGCGCCCGGCCGCCAGCGACCTGACCAGCACCTGCAGGCCCGCGATGTGGGACAACGGAAGGGCCAGCAACCAGCGCCCCGGCCCGCCGAGCACCTGATGGGTGCAGCGCGCTCCCGCCAAGAGCGCCGACGCGGACAGCTTGACCAGGCGAGGTCGACCGGTGGACCCCGACGTGGGCACGACCAACGACGTCGATCCCTCGACCCGTGGGCGGACCTCCGTCACGAACCTGCGCAGTCGGCCGCCGGCATCGGTGCTGCTGTCCATGACGACCAGCGCGGGACCGTTGCCCATGAGCGCGGAGTCGAGAAGGCGTCGCAGCGCCAGGACGTCGTCGCTCGCCTGCGGTGCCTCCAGGGCGACGAGCGGGCGACTGGGCATCGCACCTAGGGTAAACAGCCATGACCGACGTGACGTCTGCCGCCGTGCCCGATCCGGCGTCGACCACGATTCGACAAGGGGCGGCCTGGATCCCCGGTGGTGACTACACCGACATCGAGTACCACACGTGCGACGGCATCGCGAAGATCACGATCAACCGCCCGGAGGTGCGCAACGCCTTCCGCCCGCAGACGCTCTTCGAGCTGGAGCGAGCGTTCACCGTCGCGCGCGACGACGACTCGGTCGGCGTGATCGTGCTGACCGGAAAGGGTGACCTCGCCTTCTGCTCCGGCGGTGACCAACGAATCCGAGGCGACGACGGTTACCTCGGGGACGACGAGGTGGCGCACAAGGGCATAGGACGCCTCAACGTGCTCGACCTGCAGGTCCAGATCCGTCGCACCCCCAAGCCCGTGGTCGCGATGGTCGCCGGCTATGCGATCGGTGGCGGACACGTGCTGCACATCGTGTGCGACCTGACGATCGCGGCTGACAATGCGCGCTTCGGCCAGACCGGCCCCAGGGTCGGTTCCTTCGACGGCGGCTACGGTTCGGGGCTGCTGGCTCGCCAGATCGGTCAGAAGCGGGCTCGCGAGATCTGGTTCCTGTGCCGGCAGTACGACGCCGATACGGCGTTGCAGTGGGGGCTGGTCAACGCGGTCGTGCCGCTGGCCGACCTCGAGGTCGAGACCGTTGCCTGGTGCCGCGAGATGCTGGAGCTGTCTCCGCTCTCACTGCGGCTGCTCAAGGCCAGCCTCAACGCCGCCGACGACGGGCTCGCCGGCGTGCAACAGCTGGCCGGAGACGCCACGTTGCTCTTCTACATGACCCAGGAGGCGCAGGAAGGTCGCGACGCGTATCGCGAGAAGCGTCGCCCCGACTTCTCGCAGTTTCCCAAGCGTCCCTGAACGCCGTGCTGGCCTCGGTCGGACTCCCGCCGTTGGAGCAGCTGCGCGAGGCGGCCGTCGGCTTTGCGATCCCGTTGCGACACGAGTTCCGCGACACAACAGTCCGCCGGGGGCTGCTCCTGCACGGGCCAAAGGGCTGGGGTGAGTTCGCGCCGTTCCCCGAGTACCCACCACGGGAGTCGGCCAGGTGGCTGGCAGCAGCGATCGAGGCCGCCTGGCTGGGCTGGCCCGAGCCCGTGCGGCAGATCGTTCCGGTCAACGCGATCGTTCCGGCGGTGACGCCGGACGTCGCGGCCGAGCTGGTGCGGTCGTCAGGTTGCTCGACGGTGAAGGTGAAGGTGGCGCAGGCCGGTCAACGCCTCGACGACGACGTCGCGCGGGTGAGTGCAGTGCGCGAGGCGTTGGGCCCGGACGGTTCGATCCGGATCGACGCCAACGGCGCCTGGTCGGTGCCGGAGGCGGTGCGGGCCCTGCAGCAGCTCGAGGGTTTCCGGTTGCAGTACGTCGAGCAACCGTGCGCCACGATCGCGGAGCTGCAGCAGCTGAGGGAACGCGTCGTGGTGCCGATCGCTGTGGACGAGGGCCTGCGCCGAGCGCCCGACCTCTCAGCGGTCGAGGGTCTGCGGGCTGCGGCCGACGTGGTGGTGCTCAAGGTCGCCCCCCTCGGAGGCGTCCGGGCCGCCCTGCACCTGGCCGAGGTCTACGGCCTGCCGGCAGTCGTCTCCAGTGCCCTGGACACCTCGGTGGGCCTGGCAGCCGGCGTTGCGCTGGCGGCGGCGCTGCCCGACCTGCCCTTCGCCTGCGGTCTGGGCACCGCGTCACTCCTGGCGGGGGACGTGACAGCCGCTCGGATGCACCCGGTTGGGGGGGTCCTGATGGTCCGCTCGGTGGAACCGCAGGCTGCGGACTTGTCGGCAGTGGCGATGGAGCCGATGGAGATGACAGCCTGGTTCGACCGGCTGGCGGCGAGCTACGACCACCTCGCCGCCGTAGGAGGCCCCTGATGAACCCGTCGACGGCCCTGGCGTCGGTGTGCGTCGACGAGCTGCTGCGCGGCGGGGTGGCCGATGCCGTGCTGGCCCCGGGCTCCCGGTCGACCCCCCTCGCCCTGGCGCTGCACGAGGCCGACGCAGCGGGGCGGCTGCGGCTGCACGTGCGCACCGATGAGCGCAGCGCAGCGTTTCTGGCGCTGGGGCTGGCCAAGGCGTCGCAGTCTCCGGTTCCGGTCCTGACCACCTCGGGGACCGCGGCCGCGAACCTGCTGCCGGCCACCCTGGAGGCCGACGCCAGTGGCATCCCGCTTCTGCTCGTGACGGCCGACCGACCCCCGGAGCTGCGCGCGACCGGCGCCAACCAGACGGTGGACCAGGTCAAGATCTTCGGTGGCGCCGTACGTGCCTACGTCGAGCTCGGGCCACCCGAGGAGCGCGTGGGGCAGACCGGGTACTGGCGCTCCCTGATCGCACGCGCCCTGGCCGACGCGCGCGGCACGTTGAGTCGCGACCCAGGTCCGGTGCATCTCAACGTGGCGCTGCGCGACCCGCTCGTGCCCGACGAGGACCGCACCTGGCCAGAGCCGTTGGGTGGGCGCCAGGACGGTGGTCCCTGGACCCGCGTCGACGCCGCTGTGACGGTCGCACCGAACGTCCACCTGCCCGCCCGCACCCTGGTGCTCGTGGGAGACGTCGAGCCGTCGCTGGGGCGGGCGGCCCTTCGCCTGGCGCAAGAGCGTGGCTGGCCGGTGATCAGCGAGCCCAGCGGAAACGCCCGCAGCGGGGCCAACGTCATCACGACCGGTCCGTGGCTGCTCGACGATGCCGAGTTCGTCACGAGCGCACTCCCCGACCTGGTGCTGGTCGTGGGTCGCCCGACGCTGAGCCGCTCCGTGCTTGCCCTGCTGCGCGACCCACGCGTCGATGTCGACGTGGTGGCCGGCGGTGCCCGTTGGCCAGATCCCACCCGCAGTGCAGGCCGCGTGCTGCCGGCCCTACCGGCCCCCGACGGTCACCACGAACCGGACGCCGAGTGGCTCGACCAGTGGCTGGGTGCCGAGGCAGCCGCGCGTGCGGCGGTGGACGACGTGGTGACCGAGCACAACATGTCGGAGGCGCGCCTTGCCCGCGACCTCTTCGCCGCGATCCCCAGCGACGCCCTGCTGTACCTCGGGTCGTCGATGCCCGTGCGCGACGTGTTCGTGACGGCCGGCGCGCGCGACGGTGTGACGGTGCTGGCGAACCGCGGCGTGGCAGGGATCGACGGAACCGTGTCCAGCGCCGTCGGAGCAGCCCTTGCGTGGCAGCGGGCGGGAGGCGGTCGTGCTTTCGCGCTTCTGGGAGACCTGACGTTCCTGCACGACAGCAACGGGCTGGTCATGGGACCCGACGATGCGCGCCCAGACCTCACGTTCGTGGTGGTCAACAACGACGGAGGAGCCATCTTCAGCCTCCTGGAGCCTGGCGGCCCCGCGTACGAGGTGGCGTTCGAGCGGGTGTTCGGCACACCGCACGGCGTCGACCTGGCCGCACTGTGCGCGGCGACCGCCACCCCGTTCACGCGGGCGGCCAGCATTCGCGACGCCCTCACGACCGCGCTCGACCCACGCGTCGGTCTGCAGGTGGTGGAGGTGCGGACCGACCGCTCAGCCGTGCCGAAGGTGCAGGAGGCGCTTCGTTCCGCCGTTCGCGCAGCACTGGCGGCCGCTCCGGATTAGGTTGAAGCCCATGGCTGATGACCCGATGCGCAAGCGCGCCGCGGCGCTGTACAACCAGACCTGGGACCTGCTCGACGACGCGGAGCGCAACGCCGCCGGCGACCGGCGACTCCTGCTGTCCGCCTGCGCCTCCCGGGCGCTGTGGGAGGGCATCGGCGATGCTCAGACCCTCGCGGTCGGCGACTGGATGGTGTCGCGGGTGCTCGCCCAGCTCGGCGTCGGTGACCTGTCGGTGTCGTTCGCACAGTCCGCCGTCGACCAGTCCACGGAGCACGACCTGCCGGTCTGGATGCAGGCGTCTGCGCTCGAGGGACTGGCACGCGCCCACGCGGCTGCGGGAGCAGTCGACGAACGTGACCGCTTCGTGGCGCTCGCCGGTGACCTGGTGTCGCAGATCCCCGATGCAGAGGATCGCGACCTGATCGCCGAGCAGCTCGCGACCGTTCCCGAGGTGCTGCGCTGACGGTTGAAGCAGCTGCCTCCCACCTACGCTGACATCGTGACCCGTCCGGCTGAGGGGGTCCAGCCCTCACCCGACCTCGAGATCGATCCGGTGCTCGACCTCGCAATGCGCGGATTCCTGCGCGACGGCCGGATCGTGACGATGCCGGCCAAGCAGAGCAACGGTTCGTGCTGCTGGAGTACTGCGCGCAGCGGTTCGAGCCCGGCGTGCACTACCCGGAGGTCGAGGTGAACGACCGCCTGCGCGAGCTGCACGACGACTACGCGATGCTGCGCCGGTATCTCGTCGACCGGGCTCGGTCGACGTCTGATCAGGCGGGGTCAGCAGCCGATGTCCACCCAGTGCGGTGGTGGCCCGATCGGGACGTGATGCAGGTGCGCCTGGCGGCGCAGCAGAAAGCGGTAGCGGCGCATGGCGGGTCGGGAGAAGTCGGTGTGGGTCATGCATCGCCATGAGCGGTAGCGCTCGTGGCGTAGCGGGCTCATGAGACTCTCACCGTGACCGATCACGTTGCCCACGGAGATCCCGAAGCGCGCCACGAGCCACAAGGTGAGGCGCATCGACGACTTGCGCTGCCGTGCGTTGTCCAGCACCCCGGCACTGCTCGTTCCGACGTGTTCGATGCCGATCGCCGTCTGGTTGAGACCGATCGTGTGCCGACAGCGGATGCGTAGCGGTACCACCTGGTAGATGGTGCCGTCGGTATCCACCACGAAGTGCGCGCAGACTCCCGGCAGCTCACCAAGATTGCGGGTGTCAGCGGCCATGGTGGCCCACGCGCCGGCGAACGTGCCGCCATCGGTGTAGTGCTCGACGATGACGCGCGGGTGGCGCAGGTGCCAGCTGCGGTGTCCGTAGTGGCGCAAGGAGTACCGAGCCATCTGGGCCTTGCGCCGGGCGCCGAACTTGATGGGTCGCTGCACGATCACCGGGCGCAGGCGCGCGATGTGGACTGCGGATGTTCTTGCGGTGGTCCGAACCGTCGGACTCGTGGCCGACACCGTCGACGCGCCGGCGAACAACGCCGCCGTGGCCGCGAGGGCGCAGAGGGTCGTGGTGGTCGAACGCCGGCGGATCAATGTCCCTCGAGGGCGTCGCGCATGGCCAGAAGCTTGGCCTGCGACTCGGCCAGCTCGGCGGCCGGCTCTGACCCGGCCACCAGGCCGCAGCCGGCGAACAACCGAAGGTGGTCGTCGTCGACCTCGGCGCAGCGCAGTGCCAGGCCGAAGGCTCCGTCGCCGCGCGCGTCCACCCACCCCACTGGTCCGGCGTACCGGCCGCGGTCCATGCCCTCGAACTCGCGGATCATCGATCGCGCCGCCTGGGTCGGTGTCCCGCACACCGCCGCGGTGGGATGCAGCGCCGCGGCCAGGTCGAGGGCGGACTCGCCATTGCCGAGTCGGCCGGTGACATCGGTGGCCAGGTGCTGCACGTTGGCCAGCCGCACGATCTCGGGTCGACGCGGCACGACCAGGTCCGAGCAGTACGCCGCCAGCGCCTCAGCGACGGAACGTACTGCCATCTCGTGCTCGCTGCGGTCCTTGGCCGATGCGAGCAGCTCGGCTGCGTGCTCGGCGTCGGCCACCGCGTCGGCACCGCGGTTGATCGTCCCGGCGAGCACTCGCGACTCGACGTGGTCCCCCGTGCGACGCAGCAGCAGTTCCGGAGTCGCCCCCACCAGGCCGTCCACGGCGAAGGTCCAGCATCCGGGGTACCGATGCGCCAAGCGGATCAGCAGCGCCCTCGGATCGACCGGTTCGTCGGTTGTCGCGATCACATCCCGGGCCAGCACCACCTTGTCGAGCTCGCCGCTGCGGATCCGGGCGACGACCGCCTCGACCGCCGCCTCCCACTCATGCAGGGACAGCGAACCGTCGGAGTACCGAACCTCGCCGACCGGTGTCACCGGCTCCGGTATCGCGTCCAGCACGTCCGCCGGGTCCAGACCGACCGTGGTCACCCAGGCGGCGCCGGCTCGACGGCCGACCACGACCCGCGGAACGATCATGACGCTGTCGCCAGGGCCGTCGTCGAAGGTGAACGAGCCGAACGCGACCGGGCCAGACCCGGGAACACCCACCAGGTCGTCCACCTCGGCCCCTGAGATGACCTCGTCCCACCACGCCGCGGCCGCCGCGAAGCGCTCCGGGCCTTTCACCTGGATCCGCGCCGCCTCGCCCCAAGCGACCAGGCCATCGCCGCCGCGCAGCCAGCAGAGCGCGCCGGAGGTGCCAGCGCGGGGAAGCCGGTCGAGCAGCTGCCCCGGGTCGGCGACGGGGACGGTGCGCACCAGCGTCGGGGTGACCGCGGGCGCCAGACTCACGTCCGCCAGGGTACGTGGGCCGCGTCCGCGGCGCCGGTCGACGGGTGGTCGCCCCGTGCGCCGTGGGACGCTGGGGGCGTGACGAGGGCGGACCTGGGCAAGCAGCCCACCGACGTCGCTGCGATGTTCGACGAGGTCGCCCTGCGCTACGACCTGACCAACGACGTCTTGTCCATGGGCCAGGACCGTCGCTGGCGCCGGGCCGTCGTCCGCGCCGTCGCGCCGCAGCCGGGCGAGCGGGTGCTCGACCTGGCCGCCGGGACCGGCACCTCGTCGCAGCCCTTCCGGGACGCCGGCGCCGACGTCGTGCCGTGCGACTTCTCCCAGGGGATGCTCGCCGTGGGCAAGCAGCGGCTGCCTCGGCTGCCGTTCGTGGCCGGCGACGGTCTGGCGTTGCCGTTCGCGGACGACTCCTTCGATGCGGTCACGATCTCGTTCGGGCTGCGCAACCTGCACGAACCCGACAGCGGTCTTGCCGAATTGGCGCGCGTCACCCGGCCAGGGGGTCGACTCGTGGTCTGCGAGTTCAGTCATCCCACGGTGCCGGCCCTCCGCACGATCTACGTGGAGTACCTGATGCGGCTCCTCCCCGAGGTGGCCCGCCGCGTCTCCAGCAACCCCGACGCCTACGTGTACCTCGCCGAGTCGATCCGGGCCTGGCCGGATCAGGCGGGTCTGGCCCAGCGGGTGGCCGCGGCCGGATGGGAGCAGGTGGCCTGGCGCGACCTGTCCGGTGGAATCGTTGCGCTGCACCGAGCGGTGGCACCAGCCGTGGCGGCGGGGAGTGGCACCGGGCGGTAGCGGCTTAGACTGACCCGGACATGCTCGTGAAGATGTTCACAAGCGGCAGGTAAGGGTCATTGGCATGGCGGCAGTGAGGTATGACGAGAGCGCCGACGTCATCGTCGTCGGCGCCGGTCCCGGTGGGTCGGCCACCGCCTACCACCTCGCACAGGCAGGCGTCGACGTCCTGCTCCTGGAGAAGACCGCGTTCCCCCGCGCGAAGGTCTGTGGGGACGGCCTGACGCCGCGCGGGGTCCAGCAGGTGTTGGCCATGGGGATCGACCCCTTGGAGTCCGATGGCTGGATCCGCAACCAGGGCCTGCGCATCCTCGGTGGTGGCCTGACGTTGGAGCTGCGCTGGCCCGAGCTCGCATCGCTGCCCGACTACGGCCTGGTGCGCACCCGCGAGGACTTCGACGAGATCTTGGCGCGTCAGGCGCAGAAGGCCGGCGCCCGACTTCACGAGCGGACCAGCGTCACCGGACCGATCACCAGTCCGGGCGGGCGGATCGTCGGCGTGACCGCTCGGGTCGTCGACGAGGACGGCCACAAGGGCGAGGTCCGGCGCTACCGGGCTCCGCTGGTGGTGGCGGCCGACGGCAACTCCACGCGACTGGCGCTGTCGATGGGACTGGCGCGCCACGACGACCGTCCGCTGGGCGTCGCGGTCCGCACCTACTACACGAGCCCGCGCACCAACGACGACTGGCTCGAGTCCTGGTTGGAGCTGTGGCAGACACAGGACGACGGCACCCGCAGTCTGCTGCCGGGGTACGGCTGGGTGTTCGGGGTCGGCGACGGCACCGTCAACGTCGGCCTGGGGATCCTGAACTCCTCGGCTTCGTTCCAGACAGTGGACTACCGCGACCTGTTGCGGCGCTGGCTCGACGAGACGCCGGTGCAGTGGCAGCTGCGCGAGGAGTTCCGCACCCAGCCGGTGCGTGGTGCGGCCCTGCCGATGGGCTTCAACCGCACGCCGCACTACACGCGGGGCCTGCTGCTGGTCGGCGATGCCGGCGGGATGGTCAACCCGTTCAATGGGGAAGGCATCCCGTACGCCATGGAGTCCGGGTCGATGGCGGCGCAGACCATCGTGTCGGCGCTGGCCCGACCGACGGCAACCGGGCGCGAGCGCGCGCTGACCGGCTATCCGCAGGCGCTCAAGTCGGCGTACGGCGGCTACTACACGCTCGGGCGGCAGTTCGTGAAGCTGATCGGCCACCCGGAGGTGATGGGGTTCGCAACGCGCCACGGCCTGTCGCATCCGACCCTGATGCGGTTCACCCTGAAGCTGCTGGCCAACCTCACCGACCCGCACGGTGGAGACGTGTCCGACCGCCTCATCAACGCCCTCACGAAAGTCGTTCCAGCAGCGTGAATCCAGGGCTCGCACCAGGCGCCGAGCGCCGACCAACCCCGATCAGGGGCGGCCAGAAACCCCCCATAGGATGTGCCCCGGTCCGAGCGGCCGGCGTACCTGAGCCGATGAGGAGGGAGCCGCGCAGTGAACACGATCGTGCCGATCTTGCTCCTCGCAGGCATCGCCGCCTTCTTCGCGTTGTTCTCCATCATCGCCGGACACCTGAGCGGTCCACGCACGTACAACCGAGCCAAGCTCGACGCCTACGAGTGCGGCATCGAGCCCACGCCGCAACCGATCGGCGGCGGGCGGTTCCCGGTCAAGTACTACCTGACCGCCATGTTGTTCATCATCTTCGACATCGAGATCGTGTTCCTCTACCCGTGGGCCGTCTCGTTCGACCAGCTCGGCCTGTTCGGCCTCGTCGAGATGGTGTTGTTCATCCTCACCCTCGGTGTCGCGTACGCCTACGTCTGGCGACGCGGCGGACTCGAGTGGGAGTGAGGCCGCGCGTGCTGATCACGAGGGAGGGGGGTCACCGCCATGGGTCTTGAGGAGTCCCTTCCCAGTGGCTTCCTGCTGACCACGGTCGAGAAGTTCGCCGGCTGGGCCCGTAAGGACTCGTTGTGGCCGGCCACGTTCGGCCTGGCCTGCTGTGCCATCGAGATGATGGGTACCGGCGCCGGTCGCTACGACCTTGCTCGCTTCGGCATGGAGGTCTTTCGCGCCTCACCACGGCAGGCCGACCTGATGATCATCGCCGGACGGCTGAGCCAGAAGATGGCGCCGGTCCTGCGGCAGATCTACGACCAGATGCCCAACCCCAAGTGGGTCATCTCCATGGGTGCTTGTGCCTCCAGCGGCGGCATGTTCAACAACTACGCCATCGTCCAAGGCGCCGACCACGTCGTACCGGTCGACATCTACCTGCCGGGCTGCCCGCCTCGCCCCGAGCAGCTCATGGACGCGATCCTGAAGCTGCACGACCAGATCAAGCACGAGAAGCTCGGCCCGCAGCGCAGGGCCTGGCAGCGCGAGGTGGAGGCGGCTGCGCTCACCGCGATCCCTGCCGGGGACATGAAGGGCCTGCTCCGGTGAGCGGCGACCAACCGACCGACCTGCCGGTCGTTCCGGGAGAGCAGGCCACACAGCTGCGCGTCGTCGACGTGCGCTCGGGCATGTTCGGACCGGGCGACGACGGTGACACCTCAGGCTTCGGCGGGCTCGTGGAGTCGGTCGCGCTGCCGGCTGCGGCGAGCAAGCCCTACGGGGGCTGGTTCGACGACGTGACGGATGCGCTGGAGCGCTCCCTGCCCGACTTCGGTGATGCGATCGAGGCGGTGGTGGTGTACCGGGGTGAGCTGACGCTCGTCGTCCGGCGGGAACGCCTGGTCGAGGTGGCGCAGGCTCTGCGCGACCGTCCTGAGCTGCGCTTCGAGATGTGCATGGGGGTGAGTGGTCTGCACTGGCTCCAGGACACCGGACGCGAGCTCCACGCCCTCTACCCGTTGGTGTCGATCACGCACAACCGTCGGATCCGGCTCGAAGTCACGTGTCCAGACGCCGACCCGCACATCCCGTCCCTCTTCTCGGTGTACCCGGCCAACGACTGGCACGAGCGGGAGACCTACGACTTCTTCGGGATCATCTTCGACGGTCACCCATCGCTGTCACGCATCGAGATGCCCGACGACTGGCCCGGCCACCCGCAGCGCAAGGACTACCCGCTGGGTGGCGTCCCGGTTCAGTACAAGGGAGCCGTCATTCCGCCGCCGGACGACCGCAGGCAGTACTTCTCATGAGCCATCCCGCTGACCCGTACGCCGCGACCGCCGTCGACGACGAATCGCCGGACGACCCCTACGCAGGCGTCCAGGACACCGTCGAAGGCCCGGTCTACACCGTCACCGGCGGCGACTGGGACCAGGTCGCCGCGGCCGCGGCCGAGGCGGGCGACGGGCACCTGGTCGTCAACATGGGCCCGCAGCACCCGTCCACGCACGGGGTGTTGCGGCTGATCCTCGAGCTCGAGGGCGAGACCGTCATCGATGCGCGGTGCGGCATCGGCTACCTGCACACCGGTATCGAGAAGAACATGGAGTTCCGGACGTTCGCCCAGGGGTCGACGTTCGTGACCCGCATGGACTACCTCGCTCCGTTCTTCAACGAGACCGTCTATTGCATGGCGGTCGAGAAGCTGCTCGACATCACCAACGACGTCCCACGCCGGGCGCAGCTGATCCGCGTGATGATGATGGAGCTCAACCGGATCTCGTCGCACCTGGTGGCCATAGCCACCGGTGGCATGGAGATCGGTGCGCTCACCGTCATGACGATCGGTTTTCGAGAGCGCGAGATGGTGCTCGACCTTTTCGAGATGGTCACCGGACTGCGCATGAACCACGCCTACGTGCGTCCAGGTGGAGTGGCTCAGGACCTGCCCGAAGGCGGCGTGGAGACGATCCGCGACTTCACCGATGTCATGGAGAAGCGGTTGCGTGACTACGCCGACTTGTGCAACGAGAACGCGATCTTCAAGGCTCGGCTCGTCGACGTCGGTTACCTCGACCTGACCGGTTGCATGGCACTCGGCATGACCGGACCGATCCTGCGGTCGGCCGGACTCCCGTGGGACCTGCGCAAGAGTCAGCCTTACCTGGTCTACGACGAGCTCGAGTTCGACGTGCCCACCTGGGACACGTGCGACGCCTACGGTCGGTTCCGCGTGCGTCTGGACGAGATGCAGGAGTCCCTGCGGATCGTTCGCCAGTGCGCCGACCTGATCGACGCAGACGGACCCGGCCCGACGATGGTGGCTGACCGGCGCATCGCCTTGCCGTCGGAGATGACCATCGGCGCCGACGGACAGGGCAACAGCCGCGAGAAGATCCGCGAGATCATGACCCAGTCCATGGAGTCCCTGATCCATCACTTCAAGCTCGTCACCGAGGGCTTCCGAGTGCCGGCCGGCACCGTGTACGCCGCGGTCGAGTCACCCCGCGGTGAGATGGGGGCACACGTGACGAGCGACGGCGGCACGCGCCCGTACCGGATGCACATGCGCGACCCATCGTTCAACAACCTGCAGGCGACCGCGGCGATGTCGGTGGGAGGACAGGTGGCCGACCTCATCGCGGCTGTTGCCTCCATCGACCCCGTCATGGGCGGTTGCGACCGCTGACGTGCCCGAATCCGCCGAGAAGAGAAGACCACGATGACCACGACCGACGAAGAACGCGCGCAGATGCGCGACATCGTCGCGCGTTATCCGCAGCCACGTTCTGCGGTGATGCCGCTGCTCCACCTCGCGCAGAGCCGTGACGGTGCGGTGACTGCGCCGGCCATCGATGACATCGCCGAGCTCCTGGGCATGTCGCGCGCGGAGGTCTCCGGCGTCGCGTCCTTCTACACGATGTATCTGCGTCAGGTCGGCGGCAAGTACCGCGTGGGTGTCTGCATCAACTCGCTTTGCGCGATCCTGGGCGGCGACGAGATCTGGGAGAGCCTGGTCGACTACGTCGGCGTCGGGAACCTGGAGACGACCGACGACGGCCTCGTCTCCCTGGAGCGCATCGAGTGCCAGGCGGCGTGCACCCACGCGCCGGTGATGACGCTGAACTGGGAGTTCCTCGACAACCAGACGCCCACATCGGCTCGCGACATCGTCGACCGGATTCGCGCCGGGGAGCCGGTCGCCAGCACTCGGGGTCCTCAGGTGATCCCGCAGATCGACGCGGTCGGACGTTCTCTGGCGGGGGTGGACGACCTGCTGGACGACACCGACAACGGACTGGACGACCTGACGCTCGCCGGCCTCACGCTGGCAAAGCAGCTGGGTCACACCGTCCCGGCGCAGGGTGGCCGGGCTGCGACGGACGAGGGGGCCTGAGGTGCCGCTGACCCCGCTGCTGACCGCTCACTGGGACGAGCCGGACCGGCACACGATCGAGGGTTACCGCCGTCACGGTGGCTACTCGGTGCTCGAGCGCGCGCTCACCCTGAGCCCGGACGCGATCATCGCCCTCGTCAAGGACTCGGGCCTGCGCGGCCGCGGTGGGGCCGGGTTCCCCACTGGCACGAAGTGGGGGTTCGTGCCTCAGGGGGACGACCGCCCGCACTACCTCGTGGTCAACGCCGATGAGTCCGAGCCCGGTGCGTGCAAGGACATCCCGCTGATGATGATCGATCCGCACTCCCTGATCGAGGGAGTGGTCATCACGTCGTTCGCCATCCGTGCGCATCGCGCGTTCATCTACGTGCGCGGCGAGGTGCCGTTCGTCGTGCGTCGAGTGCGCGAGGCCGTCGCACAGGCGTACGCCGCCGGCCTGATCGGCCAGAACATCCTCGGCACGGGGTACGACCTCGAGGTGGTCGTGCACGCCGGTGCGGGAGCGTACATCTGTGGCGAGGAGACCGCGCTGCTCAACTCCTTGGAGGGGTTGCGCGGCCAGCCCCGGCTCAAGCCGCCGTTCCCCGCGGTCGCGGGCCTGTACGCGGCACCGACGGTTATCAACAACGTCGAGACCATCGCCTACATCCCGACGATTCTCGAGCGCGGTGCTGAGTGGTTCGCCTCGTTCGGCACCGAGAAGTCTCCCGGCATCAAGCTGTTCGCCATGTCCGGTCACGTGAAGCGTCCTGGCATCTACGAAGCGCCGCTGGGAACGCCGTTCAGCGAGTTGCTCGACTACGCCGGAGGTATGCGCGACGGTCACGAGCTCAAGTTCTGGCTGCCGGGTGGTTCCAGCGTGCCGCTGCTCACCGATGAGCATGTCGATGTGCCCATGACCTACGAGGACATCGCTGCGGCCGGCTCCATGCTCGGCACCGGCACGCCCATGGTGTTCGACGAGACGACCAGCGTGGTCCGTGCGGTGTCGCGGTGGATCGAGTTCTACAAGCACGAGTCGTGCGGCAAGTGCACGCCGTGCCGCGAGGGCACGTACTGGCTGGTCGACCTGCTGCGACGGTTCGACGAGGGGCGCGCGGTTGCCGACGACATCGAGAAGACCCTCGAGGTGGGCACGCAGATCATGGGCCGTTCGTTCTGCGCCTTGGGTGACGCAGCTGCGACGCCCTACCCCTCCGCCCTGAAGTACTTCCGCTCGGAGTTCGAGGACGGCACTCGCCACAGCGTCGCGGATCAGTTCCCGCCCGCCGCCTCCACGGTCTTCGAGGAGGTCACCGCACGATGACCATCACCACGCCGGCCGCACCGGGCGCCACGACGGCGCAGGTCGACACCATCACCGTCACGATCGACGGCATCCAGACCTCGGTCGCCAAGGGCACGCTGATCATTCGCGCGGCCGAGCTGCTGGGGATCGCCATCCCGCGGTTCTGCGACCACCCGCTGCTCGAGCCGGCAGCGGCCTGCCGCATGTGCCTGATCGAGATCGATGGTCAGCCCAAACCCCAGCCCGCGTGTGCGGTCACGTGCGGCGACGGCATGGTCGTGCGAACCCAGCTGACCTCGCAGGTGGCCGACGAGGCCCAGGCCGGCGTCATGGAACTTCTGCTCATCAACCACCCGCTGGACTGCCCGATCTGTGACAAGGGTGGTGAGTGTCCGCTGCAGAACCAGGCGATGACGTCGGGACGTTCCACCAGCCGCTTCGATGGGCCGAAGCGCACCTTCCCGAAGCCGATTGCCTTGTCCACGCAGGTGCTGCTCGACCGCGAGCGCTGCGTCTCGTGCGCGCGCTGTACCCGGTTCTCCGACGAGATCGCCGGCGACCCGTTCATCGAGCTTCTGGACCGCGGTTCCCAGCAACAGGTGGGCATCGCCGCGTCGCAGACGTTCCAGTCGTACTACTCCGGCAACACGATTCAGATCTGCCCGGTCGGTGCCTTGACCAGCAGCCTCTACCGCTTCCGGGCACGTCCCTTCGACTTGGTGTCGACGCCGACGGCCTGCGAGCACTGTGCCAGCGGCTGCGCCCTGCGCACGGACACCCGGGCCGACAAGGTGCAGCGGCGACTCGCTGCCACCTCCCCCGAGGTCAACGAGGAGTGGAACTGCGACAAGGGCCGTTTCGCCTTCGCCTACCTCACCGCCGACGACCGGTTGTCGACTCCTCAGGTCGGCAGGGGGGCTGAGCAGGAGACGGCATCGTGGTCGTTCGCGCTGACGACTGCCGCTGACGGGCTGCGAAGCGCCGGCAACGCCGTAGCCGTGATCACCGGAGGACGTCTGACGTTCGAGGACGCCTACGCCTACAGCAAGTTCGCCCGCGTTGTCCTCGGTACGAACGACGTGGACTTCCGGGCTCGGCCGCACTCCGAGGAGGAGGCGCAGTTCCTGGCCGCTCACGTAGCCGGATCGGGTCTTGGCCCGACCTACGCCGACCTGGAGGCTGCACCGTCGGTGCTGCTGGTGGCCTTCGAGCCGGAGGACGAGTCGCCGATCGTCGCACTGCGGCTGCGCAAGGCGGTGCGCACCGGCACTGTCCAGATCTTCACGGTCGCACCGCTGAGCTCGCGGGGGTCCCAGAAGTTGTCAGCCCGTGTCCTGACCACGGTCCCAGGTGCCGAGCCCGCGACGTTGGACGCGATCGCCAATGGCTCCGGCTCAGAGGTGGCGGTGCGCGAGGCGCTCGTTGCACCGGGTTCGGTGATCCTGGTGGGGGAGCGGGCGGCGACCCTGCCAGGAACCTTGTCGGCGGTGGTACGTCTGGCCAACGCCACGGGCGCACGGATCGGCTGGGTACCGCGTCGGGCCGGGGAGCGCGGCGCCGTCGAAGCCGGCCTCCTGCCGGGGCTTCTGCCCGGCGGTCGCCCGGTCGACGCAGCGGAAGCACGTGTCGACGCCGCGGCTGTGTGGGGCGTCGAGTCGATCCCCGCCGAACCCGGTCGCGACCTGTCCGGCATCCTCGCGGCGGCTCGGGCTGGTGAGGTCAAGGCACTCGTGGTGGCCGGCATCGACCCCGACGACCTCGCTGACCCCGTGGGGGCGCGTGAGGCGCTGTCGCAGGTCGACTTCCTGGTCGCACTCGACACCCGCAGTCATTGGCTGACCCAGAACGCCGATGTCGTGTTTCCCGTCGCAGCCGCCCCGGAGAAGGCTGGCTCCTTCCTCAACTGGGAAGGACGGCGGCGACCCTCGCAGGCCGCCGTCGCGTCGACGCTGCTGCGCGCCGACACGTGGGTGCTGTCGGCCATCGCCGGTGAGCTCGGCCACCCGCTGGAAATGGCCTCGCTGGAGCACACCAGACGCGAGATGGCCGAGTTCGAGCCGTGGACCGGCCCGCGAACGGAGGCCCCCGACGTGGCAGCGTCCGACGTGCCCAGTCCCGGGGCCGGCTATGCGGTGTTGGCAAGTTGGCACCTGCTGCTCGATGACGGTGTGCTGCAGCAGGACGAGCCCTACCTCGCCGGCACGGCGCGATCGGCCGCTGTCATGCTCTCCGCGACCACGGCGGCGGAACTCGCTGTGTCGGAAGGAGATCCGGTCACGGTGACGAGTGAACGAGGTTCCGTGACCCACGCCTTCGTCGTGGCGGACCTACCAGATCGGGTTGCGTTCGTACCCGCGCACTCACACGGCCGGATCACCACCGACCTGGGCGTACAGCCGGGGGCGATCGTCACCGTGGCGAACGGGAGCAGCACATGACGAACCCGACCACTGCTCTTGCCTTGGCGAACACGCCCTGGTGGCTGTCGGCGATCAAGGCGCTGTTCATCTTCGTCTTCCTGGTCGTCAGCGTGCTCGTCATGATCTGGGCCGAGCGCCGCGTGGTCGCCCGCATGCAGCAGCGGATCGGCCCCAACCGTGTCGGACCGTTCGGGCTGCTGCAGGGTCTCGCGGACGGGATCAAGCTGGCGTTGAAGGAGGACATCATCCCGACGGCGGCCGACCGCGCGGTGTTCATCCTCGCCCCGATCCTGGCTGCCTTCACCTGCTTCCTCTCCTTTGCCGTCATCCCGTTCGGCCCGATCGTCTCGATGTTCGGTTACCAGACGCCATTGCAGCTGAGCGACTTCGCGGTGTCGGTTCTCTACGTCTTGGCCGTGGCCTCGATCGGGATCTACGGGATCGTTCTGGCGGGTTGGTCCTCCGGCTCGACGTACCCGTTGCTGGGTGGTCTGCGCTCGTCAGCGCAGATGATCTCCTACGAGATCGCCATGGGGCTGTCGTTCGTCGCCGTGTTCTTGTTCTCCGGTTCCATGGAGACGTCGACCATCGTCAGCGCGCAGACGCGACTTTGGTATGGGGTCATCCTCGCGCCGTCGTTTCTCATCTACCTGTGCGCGATGGTCGGAGAGACCAATCGAGCGCCGTTCGACCTGCCAGAGGCCGAGGGCGAGCTCGTCGGTGGCTTCCACACCGAGTACAGCTCGTTGAAGTTCGCCCTGTTCTTCTTGGCCGAGTACGTCAACATGTTCACGGTGTCGGCGCTGGCGACCACTTTGTTCCTCGGCGGCTGGCGGGCACCGTGGTTCGTGAGCTCGATCGACAACGGTGCGCTCAACACTGGCTGGTGGCCCATGCTCTGGTTCATCGGCAAGCTCTGGTTGTTCATGTTCGCGTTCATCTGGCTGCGCGGCACATTGCCGCGGTTGCGCTACGACCAGTTCATGAGGTTCGGCTGGAAGGTGCTGATCCCGGTCTCGCTGGTCTGGATCGTGCTCGTCGGCACCGTCCGGGCGATCGGCCTCGAGAACGGGATCGACCGGTCCAAGGTGCTGATGGTCGGTGGAGTCGCGTTGGTCGTCGTGCTGATCGGCACGTTCATCTTCGATGCGGTCTCGCGGCGAAGTGCGCCGGAAGTAGAGCCGACGCCGTTCGATGCGTTCGCCGGCGGATACCCGGTGCCGCCCCTTCCCAACGTCGCAGAGGCGCAGCCGGCCACCGTGTCGGCCAGCAGCGGGACCGATGTCGACGAGTCAGGCGAGGTGCCGCGTGGCTGAGTTCCTGGCTCCCGTCGCCGGCTTCGGCGTCACCTTTCGAACGATGTTCAAGAAGGTCACGACCGAGCAGTACCCCGAGGAGAAGAAGCCGATGCTGCCGCGGTTCCATGGGCGGCACGTGCTCAACCGCTACACCGACGGGCTCGAACGTTGCATCGGCTGTGAGCTGTGCGCGTGGGCCTGCCCGGCTGACGCGATCTTCGTTCAAGGAGCGGAGAACACCGACGAGGAGCGCTTCTCACCGGGGGAGCGCTACGGGCGGGTGTACCAGATCAACTATCTGCGGTGCATCTTCTGCGGGATGTGCCTCGAGGCCTGCCCGACGCGGGCGCTGACGATGACCCACGAGTACGAGCTGGCCGACGACAGTCGCACGTCGCTCATCTTCGAGAAGCACGAGCTGTTGGCACCGTTGGCCGTCGGTATGCAGGAGCCTCCGCACCCCATGGCCCCGGGTGCCGACGTGGCGGACTACTACAACGGCGCATTCGACGAGCCCGACGCAACCTCAGGCGGAGCCGCCGCGGCTGCTGGCAGTGAGGCCGTCGGATGATCCACATCCTGCTGGCTTCCACCACACCGGTGGTGGAGACCTCGACGTCGACCGCCCAGGCGGTCGCGTTCTGGATCCTCGCGCCGCTCGCGGTCGTCGCCGCCATCCTCGTGGTCGTGTCGCGCAAGTCGGTGCACAGCGCGATCTGGATGGCACTGACGATGATCATCCTGGCGGTGTTCTTCTTGATGGAGGGCGCCTACTTCCTCGGCATCGTCCAGGTCGTCGTCTACACGGGTGCGGTGATGATGCTGTTCCTGTTCGTGCTCATGTTGGTCGGTGTCGATGCCTCGGACTCGCTGGTCGAGACGCTTCGGGGCCAGCGTTGGGTGGCACTCCTGCTCGGGCTGGGACTGGGCGGGTTGTTGGTCGGCGCCATCGGCCAGGTCACCTTCCACGGCGCGCTCGGTACCACGAGCACCGAGGTGTCGGCGGGCGGCCACGTCCAAGCCATCGCCCAGGCGATCTTCACGCACTACGTGTACGCCTTCGAGGTCACTGGAGCCCTGCTCATCACGGCCGCCGTCGGCGCCATGGTGCTGGCCCACCGGGAGCGGCTCACTGCGCGGCCGACGCAGCGTGAGATGTCGATCCAGCGGTTCCGGGACGGTACGCACCCGACGCCCTACCCGAGCCCGGGTGTGTTCGCCCGACACAACGCAGTCGGAACCCCGGCCTTGCTGCCGGACGGTACGCCCTCGGACGCATCGATCCCGGGCGCTCTCCGCAGCCGTGGCACGGTCGGTTCGGTGGGTGCAGCCGAGCTGGAACCAGCCGACGAGACAACCGGTGAGGTGGAACAGTGAACCCGGCGAACTACCTCTACCTGGCCTCCGTGCTGTTCACCATCGGGGCGGTCGGCGTCCTCGTCCGCCGCAACGCCATCGTTGTCTTCATGTGCGTCGAACTCATGCTCAACGCGGCCAACCTGGCCTTCGTGACGTTCGCTCACCTGAACGGCAACATCGACGGTCAGGTCGTGGCCTTCTTCGTCATGGTCGTCGCGGCCGCCGAGGTCGTGGTCGGCCTGGCGATCATCGTGGCGATCTTCCGAACCCGTCGCTCGGCCTCGGTCGACGACCCGAACCTCCTGAAGTACTGACCTGACATGACGACCACGACGAAGGGCACGCGCGTGTCCACTGCTGAACGGGTGTGCCGATGACCGCGGCCGCACTCTTCACCGGCGACGCCAGCGCTCCGGTCGAGGTGGTGCACCAGGCCACCGGGGCGGCCAGCCTGGTCTGGCTCCTGGTGGCCCTGCCGCTGCTCAGCGCGATGCTGCTGCTGGTCGGCGGTCGCCGGACCAACTCCTGGGGTCCCTATCTCGGCGTCGGCGTCGTCTGGGTCGGCTTCGGCATCGGCTTCGTGCAGTTCCTGCAGATGTTGGGGCGACCCACCGCGGCCCGCCCGGTCGGCCAGTCGATCTACACCTGGGCGCAGTCGGGGTTGTTCGACGTCAAGGTGCAGTTCCTGCTCGACGAGCTGTCGATGGTCTTCGTCCTCCTGATCACCTTCGTCGGTGGTCTGATCCACGTGTACTCGCTGGGGTACATGAAGGAGGACCCGGATCGACGCCGGTTCTTCGCCTACCTGAACCTGTTCGTCGCCTCCATGCTCCTGCTCGTGGTCGCAGGCAACTACGTGATGGTGTACGTCGGGTGGGAGGGCGTGGGCCTGGCGTCGTACCTGCTCATCGGATTCTGGAACCGCAACCGCACCTACGCGACGGCCGGCAACAAGGCGTTCGTCATGAACCGCCTCGGCGACATGGGTATGTCGATCGCCATCATGGTCATGTTCGCGACCTTCGGGACCTCGACGTTCACCGGTGTCTTTGCCAAGGCGCCCGACGCCTCTTCGACCGTCACCTTGTGGCTGGGCTTGCTGCTCTTGCTCGCAGCCGTGGGGAAGTCGGCTCAGATCCCACTGCAGGCCTGGTTGCTCGACGCGATGGCTGGCCCGACTCCGGTGTCGGCGCTCATCCATGCGGCGACCATGGTGACTGCTGGCGTGTACCTGATCGTTCGGTCCGGTCCGATCTTCGACCTGACCGACACCGCGCGCACGGTGGTCGCACTCGTAGGCGTGCTGACCCTACTGCTCGGTGCGCTCATCGGTACCGCGAAAGACGACATCAAGAAGGCCCTCGCCGGTTCCACGATGAGCCAGATCGGCTACATGGTGCTGGCGGCGGGCCTCGGGCCGGCCGGCTACGCCTTTGCGATCTTCCACCTGCTGATGCACGGCTTCTTCAAGGCCAACCTCTTCCTGGGCGCCGGGTCGGTCATGCACGCCATGAACGACGAGCTCGACATGCGTCGGTTCGGTGGCCTACGCAAGCTGCTCCCGATCACGTTCCTCACGTTCATGGCCGGCTACCTGGCGATCATCGGTGTCCCACCGTTCGACGGCTTCTACTCCAAGGACAAGATCATCGAGGCGGCCTTCGGTCAGAACCTGTGGCTCGGCCTGGCGGCAGCGGTCGGTGCCGGCATCACCGGCTACTACATGACCAGGGTCGTCATCATGACGTGGTTCGGTCCTCGCCGTTGGGACGACGAGGTGCACCCGCACGAGTCGCCGTGGGTCATGACCGTTCCTCTGATCTTCTTGGGCGTTCTGTCCACGGTCGCCGGATTCATCCTCGCCAAGGACAGCCGGTTCGTCGACTGGCTGGCTCCGGTCGTCGGAGCGCCTCCGGAGTCGGCGCTGTCGGTTCCCACCTGGGTGGTGTCCGTCGGAGTGCTCGCGCTCGTGGGAGTCGGGGCCGGTTGGGCCTACCTGCAGTACGCCAGGCGACCGGTGCCACTGCTCGCCCCGGTGGGGTCACCGGTCACCGTGGCCGCACGTCGGGACTTCTACGAGGATTCGCTGAACGAGGTCGTGGTGATGCGGCCAGGTCAGTACTTGGTCCGCTTCCTCGTGTGGTTCGACAACAAGGTGATCGACGGGGTCGTCAACGGAAGTGCGGCGCTGATCGGTGGGTCGTCCGGGCGCTTGCGACGCTGGCAGAACGGGTTCGTGCGCTCCTACGCGCTGTCGATGGCGGCCGGAGCCGTGCTGATCGTCGGCGCCCTCGTCCTGGTGAGGTTGTGACGTGACCGACTTCCCCTGGCTCACCACTCTCGGCGTCGTGCCGCTGGTCGGCGCGCTCGTGGTGGCGTTCGTCCCGGCCGGAAGGGAGCAGCTCGCCAAGCTGCTGGCGCTGGGCTTCTCCCTGCTGACCCTCGGGATAACGGTGGGGTTGGCACTTGCCTTCGACCCGCACTCGACGCAGGCGTTCCAGTTCGTCGAGCAACATGTGTGGATCCAACAGTTCGGCATCTCCTACCAGGTGGGCGTCGACGGCATTGCGTTGGTCCTGATCGCCTTGCTCGCCGCGCTGACTCCAGTCGTGATCATCGCGAGCTGGCACGACGCCGACGTTGCCGACGGTGCCGGCCACCGCCCACAGTCGATGTTTGCGCTGTTCCTGGCTCTGGAAGGCGTGGTCGTCCTCGTCTTCGCCGCGACCGACCTCTTCTTGTTCTATGTGGCCTTCGAGGTCATGCTGATCCCGGTCTACTTCTTGATTGGGATGTTCGGCGGGCCTCAGCGCAGCTACGCCGCGGTCAAGTTCCTGCTGTACAGCCTGCTCGGCGGCCTCGTGCTCCTGGTCGGTGTCGTGGCGTTGTACGTGGTGTCGATCAACCAGCTGGGGACCGGAACGTTCGACCTGACTTCGTTGATCGGCATGCCGATCGCCCAGAACACCCAGCGCTGGCTGTTCGTGGCGTTCTTCTTCGCGTTCGCCGTCAAGGCTCCGATGGTGCCGTTCCACACGTGGCTCCCGGACGCTGCAGCTGCCGGTACCCCTGGCACCAACACGTTGCTCGTCGGGGTGCTCGACAAGGTGGGTACCTTCGGCATGATCCGCCTGTGCCTGCCGTTGTTCCCTGACGCCTCCAGGTGGGCAGCGCCGGCAGTGGTGACCTTGGCCGTGATCAGCCTGCTCTACGCGGCCCTCGTGGCCATCGGGCAAAACGACATGAACCGGCTGGTCGCCTATACGTCGGTGTCGCACTTCGGGGTCATCGTGCTGGGCGTCTTTGCGTTCACCCAGCTCGGCGACTCGGGCTCGGTGTTCTACATGGTCGCGCACGGCCTTTCTGCGGCCGCGCTGTTCCTGACCGCCGGCTACCTGATCCGGCGACGTGGGTCGGCCCAGATCGACGCCTACGGGGGTGTCGCCCGAGTCGCGCCCTGGCTGGCCGGCGTGTTCCTCGTCGCCGGACTCGCCACCTTGTCGCTGCCGGGTCTGGCCAGCTTCGTCGGCGAGCTCACGACGCTGGTCGGGTCATACCCGCGTTGGCCGGTCGCCGCCGTGATCTCGGTCTTCGGCATCGTGCTGGCTGCCGTCTACGTCTTGTACATGTACAAGCGCGTGGCGCAGGGTGAGAAGACCGAGAACGTCGCCGGGTTCAAGGACCTCAGCGCCCGCGAAGCCTGGGCGATCGGTCCGATCATCGTGGTCACCGTCCTGCTCGGCTTCTTCCCGCAGCCCATCTTCACGATCGTCAACCCGGCGGTCACCAGGACCCTGCAGGTGGTCGGCCTCTCCGATCCGGCGCCCACTGTGCCGGGTCCGAACACGGGCGATGAAGGAGCGCAGCAGTGATCCGCCTCGTGACGACGTTCCAGACGCCGCACCTCTCCCTGGCGCTGCTGGCACCCCAGCTGGTGGTGTTCGGTGTGGCGATTCTCGGTGTCCTCGTCGAGGCGTTCGCTCCGCGACGCCTGCGCACCGCGACCCAGATGATCCTGGCGTTCGGTGGTCTGGCCGTGGCGTTCGCGCTGCTGATCACGGTCACCGGCGACGCTGCCAACTCACTTGCCGCCAAGGGCTCAGTGGCCATCGACGGACCCGCCTTGTTCCTCATGGGAACCGTGTTGGTGCTCTCATTCGTCGCGTTTCTGCTGTTCGCGGAGAAGAAGGTCGACACGCTCGGCGATGCGTTTGCACCACAAGGGGCGGCCATCCCTGGTAGCGCCGCAGAGCAGGAGGCGGCCCGGCAGGGGGTGACGACGTCTGAGGTGTGGCCGTTGGCGATGTTCTCCGTGGGCGGCATGCTGCTGTTCGTCAGTGCCAACGACCTGCTGACCATGTTCGTGGCGCTCGAGGTGCTGTCGCTGCCGCTGTACCTCCTGACCGGTCTGGCGCGTCGCCGTCGCCTGCTCTCGCAGGAAGCAGCGATGAAGTACTTCTTGCTGGGTGCGTACTCGTCGGCCTTCTTCCTCTTCGGCTCGGCGATGTTGTTCGGGTACGCGGGGGGAATTTCCTTCTCCGCCATTGCGAACGCGCTGGGGGCGACCGCCGGCCTCGACCCGTTGCTGCTCGTGGGCATGGGCCTGGTAGCGGTCGGGCTCTTCTTCAAGGTCGGCGCCGTGCCGTTCCAGGCGTGGACACCTGACGTCTATCAGGGTGCGCCGACGCCCTTGACGAGCTTCATGGCGGCTTGCACCAAGGTCGCCGCATTCGGCGCCATGCTGCGGCTGTTCTATGTCGCCCTCGGCACCTACCGCTGGGACTGGCGCCCGTTGTTCTGGGTCGTCGCGATCCTCACCATGCTCGTCGGTTCGATCCTCGCGATCACGCAGACCGACATCAAGCGGATGCTGGCGTACTCCTCGATCGCTCAGGCCGGGTTCATCCTGATCGGCGTGCTGGCGGCCAATGCGCAGGGCCTGTCGAGCACGATGTTCTATCTGGTCGCCTACGGCTTCGCCACGATCGGTGCGTTCGGAGTGGTGTCACTGGTCCGCCATTCCGGTGGCGAGGCCACGCACTTGTCGAGCTGGGCCGGCTTGGGCAAGCGCTCACCGCTCGTGGCGGGTGTGTTCACCTTGTTCCTTCTGGCCTTCGCGGGGATCCCGCTGACCAGCGGCTTCACCAGCAAGTTCGCCGTGTTCGAGGCGGGCATCGCCGGTGGTGCCTTGCCGGTTGTGGTCGTGGGCGTGCTCGCCAGCGCGATCGCGGCCTTCTTCTACGTGCGGGTGATCGTGCTCATGTTCTTCAACGACCCCGCGGCTGACGGTCCGACGGTGGCAGTCCCGAGTGCTTTCACCACCCTGGCGCTGACCCTGGCGGCTGTGGTTACGGTTCTCCTAGGCATCCTGCCGGGACCGGTGCTCGATCTGGCGAGTCACGTAGGTCCCTTCATCCGCTAGGAGCTGCGGTGACCGTCGCCGGTCCGTTCGGACTCGCCTTGGAGGACCCAGTCCTCGAGGCGGACCTTCGCCGTGGGCTGGCAGCCGTGGAGGAGACGCTGCTGGAGGCGGTGAAGAGTGACGATGCCTTCATCGCCGAAGCGGGCCAGCACCTGGTCGCGGCCGGCGGCAAGCGCTTTCGTCCGCTGTTCGTGCTGCTGGCCTCGCACTTCGGGGACCCTTCGTCGCCAGGCGTGGTGTCGTCGGCCGTCGTGGTGGAGCTGACCCACTTGGCCACGCTGTACCACGACGACGTGATGGACGAGGCGCTCCTGCGTCGAGGAGCACCGTCGGCCAACGCTCGGTGGGGCAACACCGTGGCGATCCTCACCGGAGACTTCCTGTTCGCTCGGGCCTCAGACCTGCTCGCAGACCTCGGGCCGGAGGCGGTCCGAATCCAGGCGCGCACGTTCGAACGCCTGGTGACCGGTCAGATCCACGAGACGGTCGGTCCGGTCGGCACACAGGATCCGATCGAGCACTACCTGTCCGTCGTGGCCGACAAGACCGGTTCGTTGATCGCCACGTCCGGCCGGTTCGGCGCTCTGATGTCTGGTGCCGACGAGACGGTGGTGGAGGTGCTCACGCACTTCGGTGAGCGGATCGGCATTGCCTTCCAGCTGTCCGACGACCTGCTCGATGTGGCCAGTGAGTCGGTGTTGTCGGGAAAGACTCCTGGCACCGATTTGCGCGAGGGTGTTCCGACTCTGCCGGTGCTGCACGTGCTGGCGTCGACGGATGCCGACGACATCGCCCTCGCCGGACTGCTCGCGAGTGACCTCAGCGACGACGACGCCCACGCGGAGGCGCTGCGGCAGCTGCGGGCCAACCCGGCGATGCAGCGCGCCCGAGACGACCTGGCTCGCTACGCCGACAGCGCGAGAGCCGTCTTGTCCCCGTTGCCAGAAGGTGCGGCGAAGAACGCACTGAGCGCCTTGTGCGACGTGGTCGTCGCCCGCACCGGCTAAGAGATACGGCTAGGAGATCAGGCGGGCGTCTCGACGATCAGCCGACCGCCTCGTTGGCTCGTCGGGTAGACCCTGATCGGCGTGCTGGCCGGCCCGCGGAGCACCGCTCCGGTGGTGACGTCGAAGACCGAACCGTGGCACTCGCACTCGATGGTCGTCCCTTCGAGGTAGCCGTCGGCGAGCGGGCACTCGTGATGGGTGCAACTGTCGTCGAAGGCGTACCAGTGACCGTCTACGTGCGCGACGACCAGCGCAGCCGGGGCGCCGGCGATCACTCGGAGCTCGTCGGGTCGAGTCGGCTGCGCGGCACCGGCGTCGATCAGCGAGGTCATGGCGTCCACTCCACCGACATCGAGGTCGGTGCTCGGTACTCCCAGCCGCGTACCTCGACCGGATGGCCAGAATCGAGTCGCAGGCCGGGGAGGCGTTGTGCCAGCCGCTGGATCGCACTGCGCACCTGGATGCGGGCGAGGTAGTGGCCGACGCAGAAGTGGGGACCGAACCCGAACCCCGCGTGCGGGTGGCGTGGTCGGTCCAGGTCGAAGACGTCTGCCGTCGGGCCGAAGACCGCCTCGTCGCGGTTCGCCGACGCCACGAGCAGTGCGACTCGCTGGCCGGGGGGGATGGTGACCCCCGACAGGTGCGCGTCAGGACCGGAGCCGCGTGTCTGTTCCCCGATGGGGGAGAGCCAACGCAGTCCTTCGTCGACGCTCTTGCGCACCAACCCCTCGGGGTCGGCCACGAGCTTGTCCCACTGGGCGGCGTGGGCGAGCAGGCCGAGCAAGGTCGAGCCGGCTCCATGACCGGGCTCCTGCAGGCCGCCGATGAGCACCAGCTTCAGCGTCGGCATCATCTGCGCGATCCGCTGCGTCGGCGAACCCTGACCGGACTGCAGCAGATGGCTCACCATCGTGTCGTCCGGATGCTCCAGGCGCTGGGCGAGGAACGGTGCCAGCTCCTCGTCGACGTCGCGGCTCGCGGCGTCGCCCGCCGACTGCCGCAACGGGTCCGCCTCGAAGTTCGACGCGCCCTCGGACAGGCCGTGGAACCAGCGCTGCAGCGTCGCAGTATCCACGTGTCCCAATCCGATCAGGCGCGCCAGGCTGACCACGGACAGCGGTTCGAAGAACTCCGTCATGAGTTCCGCCCGCCCGTGTGGAGCGAGCTCGTCGATGAGCTCGTCGACGATCTCGGAGACCACCTGCGGGGCGGTCGCCTCGACCGCACGTGGGCGGAGGCTGCGGTCGAGGACGTCGCGCCAACGTCCGTGCTCGACGCCGTCCACGGTCAGGATCGAGCTGCCACCAAGAGTGCGGTCCAACGGCGATCGCGGAACCGCTGCGGGGAACGCCACCGGATCTGCGGCGGCGGCCTCGACGTCGCCCCACCGGCTGACGAACCAAAGTCCGACTGCGGGCACCCAACAGACCGGTGCCTGTGCCCGTAGTCGGGCGTAGGTGGGGTAGGGATCGTCGACGAGCTGTTCGACTGTGATGTCGTCGACCGTCGTCATGACCAGATGCTTCCAGACGACCGAGCAGGATCAAAGAAGCAGGCAAGAGTCGCTGCTCCTAAGGTCGTCGCATGACCATCAACGTCTCTCACATGTTCATCCCCGTCCACGACCCGGATGAGGCGCTCGGCTTCTACCGCGACGCGCTCGGTCTCGAGGTCCGTAACGACGTCGCATCCGACGGCTTTCGCTGGGTCACCGTCGGCGCTCCTGGGCAGGACGTCGACATCGTCTTGTTCCAGCCGCACGGCGGTCGTTCGCCGGCCGAGGGCGACGCCCTCCTGGCACTTGTGACGCAGGGGTCGTTGCAGGCGGCGATCTTTCGCTGCGACGACCTCGACACGACGTTCGAGAAGATCAGGGCCTCGGGTGCAGAGGTGCTTCAGGAGCCGGCGTCGCAGCCGTGGGGTGCCCGCGACTGCGCGTTCCGCGACCCGTCGGGCAACCTCGTCCGCATCGCGCAAGCCTGATCGTCGTCCGCGCTACTGACCCGAGGTGTCTGGGCTGGCCGACTGCGTCGGGCGGGGCATCGCCGGGCAGCTCCACATCGGCCGCTGCACTCCCGGCACAAAGGTCGGTGCTCGACCGGTGGCACCGTCGATCAGTCGGGTGAAGCAGCCCATCGTGCCGGTCTTGGAGTGAACCGTCTCGATCTGTTCCGACGGTGAGCCGCTGTCGCAGCCGGGGGCGGCCTGCTGCTCCCACACGGTGATGGTGACGATCATCCCCGGCCATCCCTCGATCTGGTGGTGCTGGCGGATCACGGTGATGTGCGTGACGGGACTGCACGAAGTGCTCTTGACCTGGATCTGCAGGGTCCGCATCGTCGGGGAGTAGCCGGCTATCTGGAAGGGCGCTGCCTGGCGTCCGTTGCCAGCCGTGACGGTTGGCGATCCACCAGCACCGCCGTGCGGTGCAGTCGCAGCCGCACTACCCGAGGTCGAACACCCGCAGACCAGCAGGCCAGCTGCGGCCACGCCGCCCGCCAACCGAGCAATCGACCCAGTGCTCATGTCGCCTCCCCGCTGCGTGCTTCGACGGCTCTGCGCCTGGAGGGGTTCCGACAACGACGTCGGCACGTCGCCTCGAGCCGCACTCAGTCGGTGAGGTCGGCGCGGTTCAGGTGCCTCACGCCGGACGCGGTCTTGATCTGTAGGCCGGTCACTCCGAGCCGGCCAGGAACGACGGTGACGCCCGCCGGACTCGATCCGAGCCATCCGAGAAGAGCCTGGCGGTCACCCGACACTGCTATGTGCGTCAACGAGACGGGGTCGGTCGCTTGCGTCGCGGGGGCCGTGCCCGGGAACGGGGTGTCTGCGCCCCACTGGATGAAGAACGGCAGCGCCGGGCTCTGACTGGCGTGCTCGACGCCGACCAACTGCCACGTCAAACGTCGGCCATCCACGCCGATCCGAGATCCATCGTCAATCGTGAGTCCCAGACGCGCCGCCACGGCGCCGATCGCGTCGGTCCGGACCGCCCACCCCCAACCAGACTCGGCCGCGATCATGGCCGCGATCCAGCGTCCGAACGTGGACGTGGCCGCTTCACCGGGATCGACGACGCTCACCAGTTCCAGGTAAGCCCCACCGAGCGGTACCACAAGGTTGGCGGTGCCCCAGCCCCGATGCCGGCCCCCGGGCACGCTCACCAGGCCGAAACGCTGGTCGAGCCGGTCGGCGGCGGCTCTCAGATCAGCGACCCCGATCACGATGTGATCGACTTCCACGACAGCTCCGCTCACGTCACGGGCATGAGGACGTCGATCTCGTCACGGCTCCGGTAGTGCTCAAGGCTCGGGCGGCTGTCGTCTCGTTCGGCTGAGGACTCCAGCAGCTCGTATGCGGGACCGATCTCGTCGTACACACCCGGGGGTTCACCGCGCAGGCGGATGCGGATGAAGCGCCCGCCGGGGATGACCGTCTGCGGCAGGGAGCGTTCGGCCTCGGTGACGTCGTCCTGCGCCACGACGCAGGCCCGGTACCAGCCGTGCAGCGGATCGAAGGCCGCGACGAAATGGCGACCCCGAAGCGATCCGACGGCGTCCTCCAACGTCGGCCAAGCACGCTGGATCTGTCCGATGTCGTCGGCGACCTCGACGTATCGCACGGCAGTGTCGTCTCTGTCCACGATCGACGGTTGACCGGCTGACATGCACCCATCCTGACTCCTACGCATGGCATGTGGAAGACCGAGGTGTAGAGGTCGGAATCTCAGGTGCCGGCGCGCTTCGCGACACCTACGCTCCGCGTGTGAGGGAACTCCCAGTCGGCGTCGACACGAGTGACGTGGTTCGGGCTCTGGCCGATGGGTGGGGACTGACCGTTGAGTCCGCTGAGTACGCGCCGGTGGGTGCCGGTAGCTATCACTGGCGAGTCTCGGACGCAGCGGGTGGCCGCTGGTTCGTCACAGTGGACGACCTCACCGACAAGTTGTGGCTGGGTGACGATCCGGATGTTGCGTGTGCCGGCCTGCGGAGTGCGTTCGAGACCGCGGCCGTGGTCCAGGACGCCGGGCTGGAGTTCGTCGTGGCACCGCTGCGAACCAACAGCGGCGACTCACTGGTGCGTCTTGGACGACTCCATACGGTGGCTGTCTTCCCTCACGTCATCGGCGAGCCGGGTCGGTTCGGTGAGTACACCGACGCGCAGCGGACGGCGACGCTGCGGATGGTCACTGCGTTGCACGGATTCGGCCTCCCACCAGCTCGGGGCGCACTCCAGGCGGGATTCGCTTTGGCAGAACGCCGCCAGATCGACGCGGCACTGCGGGAGCGGAACCAACCCTGGACCGGAGGCCCGTTGTCCGAACCGGCCCGACAGACCCTTGCCCCTCACGCAGCCGAGCTGGGTCGGGTGCTCGATCGGGCCGATCGGATCGCCGGCGAACTGTCGCAGCGAGGGATTCCCACGGTGATCACTCACGGCGAACCACACGCGGGCAACGTGTTGTCCGCCGGCGGGCAGCACTGGCTGGTCGACTGGGACACCGTGGCCCTCGGCCCGCCAGAACGCGACCTGTGGATGGTGCTCCAGGGCGTCGACAGCGCGGCAGACGCGTACGCGCTGTCCACGGGTTACCGCCCTGACCCGGACGCCTTGGACTACTTCAGCCTGCTGTGGGACCTGAAGGACATCGCCGCGTTCCTCCACACGCTTCGCACACCGCACGCTCACGACGAGGACACCCAGAACGCGCTGGAAGGCGTGGCGCACTGTCTCGACTTCCGGTGTAGCACGACCTAGCGCTCCCGCTCGGTCAGCGTCAGTCCACAGACACCCGGCCAGGTGCGCGTGGGGTTGCCGCCGCGAAGGCCACGAGTCCTGCGACTGTGGCGACGAGCAGGACGGCTGGCCACGCCCCGATGAGGCGCCCGAGCGGGTGGGCCAGGACGAAGAGCGCAAGAACGACGACCAGCGTCGTCACGGTCCGCAGCGCACCCACTGACCGTGTCATCCACCAGGCACACAGGGCCGCACCGACTACGAGCACGACTCCGCCGAGCGATCGCACTCCGGTGAGAGAGGCGACGGCGAACCCGAGAACCAGGGTGAGCGCCGTCACGGTGGCGATTCGCAAGCGCATGGGCTCGACCCTAGGTGAAGGTGATCGGGTTCCTCGGTGATCGGTCGACGGTCACGGAGAAGATGTCTGGGCGTCCGTAGTGGCCGGCGATGTCGAGCGTGCGGTGATCGACGCTGGCTTGATCGGGCTCGATGTCGGCCCACAGGATTCCGTACTGCTCGCGCAGCGGACCTGCGACGATCTGCCCACCCGGCGCGACGACGACGGAGTCGCCGGCGTTGATCCAGTGGTTCGGCTCCGGGAAGACCTTGTCGCGGGACGGGAACGACTCCGGTACATCGGCGGTGTTGAGCGCGCAGCCCGACCCGATGACCCAGCAACGACCTTCGGCTGCGATGTGGCGCATCGAGGAGATCCAGGTGTCACCGCTGTCCCAGGTGGACGCCACGTAGACCTGGACGCCCTCGGCGTACAGCGCGTACCTCGCCAGCGGCATGTAGTTCTCCCAGCAGATCAGTCCGCCCAGTCGACCGAACGCCGTGTCGACAACACGTAGCCCCGCTGCATCGCCTTGCCCCCAGACCATTCGCTCGGGGTTGGTCGGCACCAGTTTCCGGTGGCGATTGAGGATGGATCCGTCAGCACCGATCGTCACCAGGGTGTTGTAGAGCGTGGCTCGGCTGAAGGAACCCTCTCGTTCGTGGATGCCACACACCACGACGACGCCGTGCCGGGCGGCGGCCTCGCACAACGGAGCCAGGTCATCGGTCGTGAGGTCGATGCTGGAATCGAGCAGCCGGCGGTGGACGTCGTGGGCGAGGGTGTAGTCGTCACCGGGTCGTAGCGACCAGATCCACGCCGGGTAGCCCGGGATGAAGGTCTCCGGGAACACGACCAGACCGGCACCCATGTCGGCGACCTCGGCCACGGCATCCACCGCCACCGCCATCGTCGCGGCGCGGTCCAGCAGGACCGGCGGGCGCTGGACCACTGCCACTTTCACAGAACTCTGCGTCACGACGCAGTCCCATCCCAGATCCGCAGAACCGTCGCCAGCACCTCAGGCCAGTGGCCGTCGCACACGTCGAGGTGCCCCTCACCCGCGTAGATCGTCAGCTCAGCCCGTGCAATCTGCTCGCCGTACCAACGCCCGTGACGCCCGCCTTGACCGTCCGCGTCCCACACCGCCGTCGGCACCACTACGTCGTGCGGGTCCACGTCCCAGGTCGCACCCCAGGCGAGATTGTCGAACACGTAGCCGTTGAGGTCATCCAGAACCACGGCCATGTTCGCGGCCCACAGCGCTCGGTAGCCGTCATCGTGAGCCAAGGGGCTCTGCGGCTCACCCAGGGTGGCATCGACGCGGGCCCGGTCGTCGAGCGGCCGCAGTGCTTCCATCTCGCGTTCCGCCGCGGCCAGAAGCCCGGCGCGCGCACCGGCCACATCACCGTCGTCGAGCTGGGCCAGCAACTCGCGATCTTCCCGGTCGCCCTCCGTCGGCTCGTCGAGGAGACGCCACGGCCCGACCGGGCCGACGACGGCTAAGGCACGCACCCTGTCGGGGTCGGCGACTGCTGTCGCGAGCGCGAATGGCCCACCTCCGGAGATGCCGAGCACCGCGTAGTCCTCGAATCCGAGATGGGTGGCCAGGGCGGCGGTGTCCTCTCCGATCGCCCGCAAGCTGGGCCTCGTGGAGATCGGCGACGAACCGCCGTACCCAGGTCGGTTCAGCGAGACAAGCCGCACCCCTGCCGCAACTGCAGGCTCATGGCCCCAACGTCCCAGCAGCCGAGTCGCCGGGGTTCCCGGGTGAAGGACTACGGCGCGCCCCGCGGGGTCGCCGCCGTCCCAATACTCGACGGTCCGACCGTCGGGCAACATCCAGCTGGCGTCGTTTCCCGCGTCCTGCATGCGCTGAACCTACGTCAGAGACGAAGGCGAGCCACCAGAGACGCCTCGCCGTAACGGTTCCGGAACGCCCCACGCGCGACCCTGCGGTCAGGAGTTCGGAGGGGCCAGGTCGAAGGGAGACCACGATGACCGGCACCGAGGCGAGCATCCACGTAGGGATCGGCGGGGCGAGGTCGGCAGGTGTGAGGAGTCTCCGGCGGCCCCTGAGTGCGACGGGCTCACCGGTCAACCCGGTCGTCGTCGCGACTTTCGCGGTTGCGGCCGTCGTGGTGATCATCTGGCTCGCCATCGCCCTCGTGACGGTCGGGCCGCGAGCGCCATCTCAGATCCACCCACCGGACCCCGCGCCGGCACCCGTCAACGTCGGGCCCTGACTGCGCGGCGTGGCCGCGCGCGCCCCAGCGCCTAGCGCACCGGGTAGTGCCACACAAGGGTCGAGAGTCGCCTCGTCGTGACTGTTGGACCGTAGTGAGGCCACCTTGGGATTACTACGGTCAATTCCGTGAAAACCCTGGGTCCAGCACCCGTTCGGCCCGCCAGGCTCTTGCCGTGGATGTCGTCGGCCAGAGCCCGTGTCTACGAGGAGCTGCGGAGGTCCGGCGAACCGAACACGGTCGCCGCCATGGCAAGGGCGGTCGGTGCTCACCGGAACACCGTGCGCGAGCACCTCGACGCTCTGGTGACGAGTGGCCTTGTGGAGCGAGCGAAAGACTCCGGATCGAGGCTTGGCCGGCCACCTTCGACGTACGCGGTCGTGTCGGGGGCGGCAGAGCCCGACGTGCGCACACGCGACTACGTCGCCCTCGCCACAGCCTTGGCGGGCCAGATCGCGGCATCGAGTGCCGATCCCGAGGCCGAGGCCGTCACCGCCGGCGAGCCCTGGGGCCGTCGTCTCGCTGCCCCCCTACCCGTCAGTGGGACCGCCGCGGCTCGGCGAAGCGTCGTGGCCCTGCTGGACGATCTCGGTTTCGAGCCGACAGCTGACCGCCGATCGACCACGATCCGGCTGACTCGTTGTCCGTTGCTCGAAGCGGCTCGCGCCCGTCCCGATGTCGTGTGCTCAGTCCACCTCGGCCTGGTGCGAGGCGTTCTCGCCACGCTCGGCGGGAATCCGGCCGGAGCCCGGCTGCTGCCGTTCTCCGAGCCTGGCGCGTGCCGCTTGGAGCTGTCACCAACGGACGCGGCAACGACGAAGAGGTCCGACCTGGAAGGAATGCGGCGGTGAAGAAGCCGACGCCAGGACCGGCCCTCGATGGCCCGGTGACCGACGCGCTTCTGCAGGCTGGCCGCTTCTTCACTCGCTGGGACGAGTCGGAGGACGGCCGCGCCGTGTTCCGGGACGGTGGGCGGAAGGGGGACGTGTTCTACCGAGACCGCTGGAGTCACGACAAGGTGGTTCGTTCCACTCACGGCGTGAACTGCACCGGTTCGTGTTCGTGGAAGGTCTATGTCAAGGACGGGATCATCACCTGGGAGACGCAACAGACCGACTACCCATCGGTCGGACCTGACAGCCCCGAGTACGAGCCTCGCGGGTGTCCCCGTGGTGCCGCTTTCAGTTGGTATACGTACTCGCCCACACGGGTGCGGTACCCGTACGTGCGAGGGGTCCTCGTCGAGATGTACCGCGAAGCCAAGGCCCGCCTCCACGACCCGGTGCTCGCATGGGCCGACGTGGTCAACGACCCCGAGAGGAGGCGGCGCTACCAGCAAGCCCGCGGGAAGGGCGGGCTTGTTCGTGCCTCCTGGGACGAGGCTGTCGAGATCGTGGCGGCATCGCACGTCCATACCATCAAGACCTATGGCCCGGATCGCTGCGCCGGCTTCTCCCCGATCCCAGCCATGTCCATCGTGTCGCACTGCGTCGGCACGCGGTTCATCCAGCTCATCGGTGGCGTCATGACGTCGTTCTACGACTGGTACGCCGACTTACCGGTGGCGAGCCCGCAGGTCTTCGGCGACCAGACCGACGTGCCGGAGTCCGGCGACTGGTGGGACGCCACCTACCTGATGATGTGGGGCTCGAACGTCCCCGTCACCCGAACCCCTGACGCGCACTGGATGGCGGAGGTGCGCTACCGAGGTACCAAAGTCGTGTCCGTCAGTCCCGACTACGCCGACAACACCAAGTTCGCCGACGAATGGCTGCCCGCCCAGGCGGGCACCGACGCGGCACTTGCAATGGCGATGGGCCACGTCATCCTTCGCGAATACCTGGTCGATCGTCAGGTGCCGTTCTTCCATGACTACGTGCGCACCTACACGGACTTGCCGTTCCTGGTGCGCCTCACCGAACGCGAAGGTGCCTACGTTCCCGCGAAGAACCTCATGGCTTCCGATCTCGGCGATGATGACGAGGGCAGCGCGTGGAAGACGGTTCTCCTCGACGCGTCCACCGGCAACCCCGTCGTACCGAACGGCAGCATGGGATTCCGCTACACCGACTCGGGGGTTGGTCGCTGGAACCTCGACCTGGAGGGCATCAAACCGGCCTTGTCCTGCGCGGATGTCAGCGCGTCCGAGCCGGCTGAATCGGTGGAGGTGCTCCTTCCCTGCTTCGAGGCCCCCGATGGTTCGGGGACCGTCCTGCGCCGCGGCGTTCCCGTCCGGCACATCGGCGAGCACCTGGTGACCACCGTCTACGACCTGATGCTCGCGCAGTACGGCGTCGAGCGCGAAGGGCTGCCAGGGTCTTGGCCGAGCGGTTACGACGACGCCGCTAGCCCGTACACGCCCGCCTGGCAGGAGCAGATCACCAGCGTTCCGGCCGTGGCGTGCACGCGGATCGCCCGTGAGTTCGCCACGAACGCCGAGGAGTCCGGCGGACGGTCGATGATCATCATGGGCGCCGGCATCTGCCAGTGGTTCCACGGAGACGCCACGTACCGCTCGATCCTGTCGTTGCTCATGCTCACCGGCTGCATGGGACGAAACGGTGGTGGCTGGGCCCACTACGTCGGGCAAGAGAAGTGCCGACCGATCACCGGCTGGATCTCACTCGCCAACGCGCTGGACTGGTCGCGCCCGCCACGGACGATGATCGGCACCGCCTACTGGTACATGCACACCGACCAGTGGCGCTTCGACGGTTACCGCGCCGACGCGCTTGCTTCTCCGCTGGCCGAGGGGCACTTGGCCGGGATGCACACGGCCGACACGATCTCGCAGTCGGCGCGGCTGGGCTGGATGCCGTTCTACCCCCAGTTCGACCGGAATCCGCTCGACCTCGCGGACGAAGCCATCGCCGCCAACCCGGAACGCCCGGTCGACCATGTGGTACAGGAACTCGTGGACGGTCGCCTACGGTTCGCCATCGACGATGTGGACGCCGCCGAGAACTGGCCACGCACGCTCGTGCTGTGGCGCGCCAACCTGCTCGGCTCGTCCAGCAAGGGCAACGAGTACTTCCTCAAGCACCTGCTCGGTACGCACTCCAACCTGATGGCTGCGGAGTCCCCGCAGGACATCCGGCCCAACGATGTCGCGTGGCGGGCGGACGTGCCGGAGGGGAAGCTCGACTTGCTCGTCAGTGCCGACTTCCGCATGACCTCGACGACGCTGCTGTCCGACGTCGTGTTCCCGGCCGCCACGTGGTACGAGAAGCACGATCTCTCGACGACGGACATGCACCCGTTCATTCATGCCTTCACACCGGCCATCGACCCTCCGTGGGAGGCGAAGAGCGACTTCGAGACCTTCCACCTCATTGCGCGGAAGCTGTCCGACCTCAGCCGTGACCACCTCGGCGTTCGTCGCGACCTCGTCAGCGTTCCCCTGCAACATGACACCGCCGGTGAGACCGCACAACCCGGCGGGGTGGTACGCGACTGGAGGCGGGGCGACGTTGCGCCGCTGCCGGGCAGGACGATGCCAGTACTGCAAGTGGTGGAACGTGACTACACCGCGATCGCGGACAAGCTCGCGACGATCGGCCCGCTGGCCGGCCAGCTCGGTTTCACGGTGAAGAACGTCACGTACCGCGTGAGGGACGAGGTCGAGCGGCTCGCGCGCCGCAACGGAGTGATGCTGGGCGGTGTCGGCGACGGTCGAACAGCGATCGACACGGACATCAAGCTGGCCGAGGCCGTACTCGCGCTTTCCGGCACAACCAACGGAGAGCTCGCCGTGCAGGGATTCCGGACGCTCGAGGAGCGTGTGGGTCGGCCCCTCGCCGACCTGGCCGAAGGGAGCGAGGAGAAGCGGATCACGTTCGCGGAGACCCAAGCCCGCCCGGTGCCGGTGATCACCTCACCGGAGTGGTCCGGCTCGGAGACCGGCGGTCGCCGTTACGCGCCGTTCACGGTGAACGTTGAGCGGCTGAAGCCGTGGCACACGTTGACCGGCCGGATGCACTTCTTCCTCGACCACGACTGGATGCGCGACCTGGGCGAGGCGCTGCCGATCTACCGGCCCCCGCTCGACCTTCATCGCCTGCTGGGCGAGCCGACCTTGGGTGTCGACGGAAGCAAGCAGGTCACGGTGCGCTACCTGACACCACACTCGAAGTGGTCGATCCACTCGGAGTACCAGGACAACCTGTTCATGCTCGCGCTGTCCCGTGGTGGGCCGACTTGCTGGATGAGCCCGGCCGACGCCACGTCGATCGACGTCTTGGACAACGACTGGATCGAGTGCGTCAACGCCAATGGCGTCCTGGTCTGCCGGGCAGTGGTCAGCCACCGGATGCCGGAAGGTGTGGTCTACGTCCACCATGCACAGGAACGCACCATCGACGTCCCCAAGTCGGAGAAGACCGGACGTCGCGGTGGGATCCACAACTCGGTGACGCGTCTGCTGGTCAAGCCCACCCACTCTGATCGGTGGCTACGCCCAGCTGTCGTACACCTTCAACTACCTCGGCCCGACCGGCAACCAGCGAGACATGGTCACCACGATCCGTCGACGCTCGCAGGCGGTGAGCGTACTGATGAAGGTCATGGCCCAGATGGGCATGGTGATGAACCTCGACAAGTGCATCGGCTGCCACACCTGCTCGGTCACGTGCAAGCAGGCATGGACCAACCGAGCTGGGGTCGAGTACGTGTGGTTCAACAACGTCGAGACCCGCCCGGGCCAGGGTTATCCGCGGCGGCATGAAGATCAGCAGACCTGGCGGGGCGGCTGGACGCTCAACCGGCGCGGGCGGCTCAGCTTGCGGGCGGGCGGGCGGTTCAAGCGGTTGTCCAGCATCTTCGCCAGCCCGGTGCAGCCCAAGCTTCAGGACTACTACGAACCGTGGACCTACGACTACGAGACATTGGTGAACGCACCGCTGGGCGACGACTTCCCCGTCGCCCGTCCGAAGTCGTTGATCACCGGCCGTGACACCAAGATCACGTGGGGGGCCAACTGGGACGACGACCTGGGCGGCGCCCCGGAGATGGGCCACCTCGACCCCATCGTCGAGCAGGTTCGCCGACAGTCCGAGGACCGCATCAAGTTCGAGTTCGAGCAGACCTTCATGTTCTACCTCCCACGGATCTGCGAGCACTGCCTGAACCCCGCCTGTGTGGCCTCCTGCCCCTCCGGAGCGATCTACAAGCGCACCGAGGACGGCATCGTCCTGGTCGACCAGGACCGCTGTCGGGGCTGGCGGCAATGTGTCACCGGGTGCCCGTACAAGAAGATCTACTTCAACCACAAGACCGGCAAAGCCGAGAAGTGCACGTTCTGCTACCCGCGCATCGAAGTCGGGCTTCCGACGGTCTGTTCGGAGACCTGCGTCGGGCGGCTGCGCTACATCGGCTTGTTCCTGTACGACGCCGACCGCGTGACGGCTGCGGCGTCACAAGCCGATGAACGCGATCTGTACGAGTCTCAGCTCGAGCTGCTGTTGGACCCCACCGACGCGCAGGTCATCGCGGCCGCCAAGGAGCAAGGGATCCCCGACGACTGGCTGGACGCAGCGCGCCGATCGCCGGTCTACGCGCTCGCCAAGACCTACCGGGTCGCGTTGCCCCTGCACCCGGAATATCGCACTCTGCCCATGGTCTGGTACGTCCCACCCTTGTCACCGGTGGTCGACCTGCTGCGCGAACAGGGCCATGACGCAGAGGCTCCGGGCACCCTGTTCGGTGCGATCGAGGCACTTCGGATTCCGGTGGAATACCTGGCGGGCCTGTTCACCGCCGGTGACACGGACACCGTCACCGCCGTGCTCCGGCGTCTGGCCGCGATGCGGGCGTACATGCGCGACGTGTCACTGGGGCGCGAGCCCGACGAGTCGATCGCCACTGCGGTCGGTATGACCGGCGGTTCGATCCACGCCATGTATCGCCTCATGGCGATCGCGAAGTACGAGGACCGCTACGTCGTTCCGACGGCACACGAGGAACAAGCCCATGACCTGGAGGAACTCGGCTGCTCCCTCGACTTCGAAGAGGGCCCCGGTATGTACGACTCAGCCGCATTCGGCGAATCGTCCGGGCGTCCGGTCCCCGTCGCCGTAGAGACGTTCCATGCGTTGCGGCAGCGCCAGACGTCCGAAGGGATCTCGCCTGAGTCCTCGATGAAGGGCCGGGTCAACCTCCTCAACTGGGACGGCGTCGGGACGCCCGAGGGCGTCTTCCCCACCAAGGAGGAGACATGAGCCGCCGTTCGCCGGACCCGTCTGCCGGCCGGGGCGCCCGCATCGTGCACCAGGTCGCGTCGTGGTGCCTGAGCTACCCGACCCCAGAACTGCTCGACTGCCTACCGACGCTGGGCGCCTTGACGGCAGAACTCCAGTCAGGTCCGGCCAAGGCGTGGCTCACGGAGTTCCTCGAGCACCTCGCCACGACCAGTCTCACGTCGCTGCAGCAGCGCTACGTAGAGGTGTTCGACCTTTCCCGCAAGCACGCCCTCTACTTGTCGTACTGGACCGACGGCGATACTCGTCGCCGCGGTGAGGTCCTGCTGCAGTTCAAGGCGCGCTACCGGGCGAGTGGGTTCCTCGTCGACACCGGTGGCGAGCTCACCGACTATCTGCCGCTGGTCCTTGAGTACTCGGCGGTGGCTGACCCCATCGATGGCGCCACCTTGCTCCAGGAGTACCGGGCCAGCATCGAAATGCTCCGTCTGGGCCTGCTGGAGGCCGATGAGCTGTACGCGGGGCTCGTCGCTGCCGTCTGCGCGACGTTGCCCGGGCCATCACCCACCGACCGTGCGGCCGTGCAGGCGATGGCCGATGCAGGGCCCCCCCACGAGGAGGTCGGGTTGGAGTCCGTCGACCCACGCCTGCTCCCGCTCGCCCCGACGGGAGGCACCCCATGAACGTGCTGCTGTGGGGAGTGCTCCCGTACGTCGTTCTGGCAGTGCTCGTCGGTGGCACGATCTGGCGATACCGCTACGACCAGTTCGGCTGGACCACGCGCTCGTCCCAGCTCTACGAGTCCAGGTTGTTGCGGGTCGGATCTCCGCTCTTCCACTTCGGACTCGTGTTCGTGCTTGTTGGGCACATCGTTGGGTTGCTCGTCCCCAAGAGCTGGACGGATGCGGCCGGCATCAGTCAGCACTTCTACCACGCCAACGCCGTTCTTGTCGGTGGCCTGGCGGGCGTTTGCACCCTGACCGGCGTGGCGATCCTCGTCTACCGACGGCGCACGACAGGTCCGGTGTTCATGGCCACGACGCGCAACGACAAGGCCATGTACGTCGCCTTGGTGTCCGCAATCGTAGTCGGCCTGTTCGCCACCATGGCCGGATCGGGCTTGCTCGGCGAGGAGCAGAACTACCGTCTGACGGTGTCGATCTGGTTCAGGTCGCTGTTCGTGCTGCAGCCCGACGTCAGCGCCATGGCCAGTGCACCGTGGCCGTTCCACGTCCACGTTCTCATCGCATTCCTCCTGTTCGCCATGTGGCCGTTCACCCGACTGGTTCACGCCTTCACGGCACCAGTGCACTACCTCTTTCGTCCCTACATCGTCTATCGGAGCCGAGATGTACGCCCTGCCCCTGGCAGCGCCGCGCCACGTCGCGGTTGGGATCCCGTTGGAACCAAAGACCGAGACCGCTGAGGAGCTCTGCTCACCATGACAACCACCGATGCCCTTCCCGAGGTGCGGACGGGCCAGATGCGACAGTTGGGACTGGCCACGCTGGCGTTCGCGATGACCTTCTGGGCCTGGAATCTCATCGCACCCCTTGGCGTCCTGTACACGACGGAGTTCCACCTCAGTTCCAATCAGAAGGCGCTTCTCGTGGCGACTCCGGTGATCGTCGGGTCGCTCGGCCGGATCGTCACCGGCGCCCTCACCGACCGCTTCGGCGGCCGGCGGATGCTCACCGTGCTGTGCTTCTCGTCCATTGCTCCCGTGCTCCTCGTCGCGTTCGCGGGTAACCACGACTCGTTCTCGCTTCTCCTTGTTTCTGCGTTCTTCCTCGGGATCGCCGGGACCACGTTCGCCGTGGGTATTCCGTTCGTGAACGCCTGGTTCGACGTCTCCCGCAGGGGTTTCGCCACGGGCGTCTTCGGCGCCGGCATGGGTGGTACGGCTCTATCGGCCTTCTTCACGCCGCGATTCGTCAAGTGGTTCGGGTACACCCAGACGTACCTGATCATCGCGGCCGCCCTCGCGATAGTCGGTCTCATCATCTGGTGGATGGTCCGGGAGTCGCCTCGCTGGTCGCCGAACCACGACGCCGTCGGGCCGAAGCTCGTCGCCGCGCTCAAGCTCCCGGTCACCTGGGAGATGTCCTTCCTGTACGCCGTGACCTTCGGTGGCTTCGTGGCCTTCTCCACCTACCTTCCGACCTATCTCAAGGACGTCTACAGCTTCGACCTGACCTCCGCCGGCAGCCGCGCAGCCGGTTTCGCACTTGCAGCCGTCATCGCCCGCCCCATCGGGGGCATGCTGTCCGATCGTTTCCACCCGAGGCCGATCGTTCTCACCTCACTCGCCGGGGCTGCCGTGATGGCCCTCGTCGTCGCTACTCGCCCAGCCCCGGAACTCGCCGCGGGCAGCTCCTTCATCGCGATGGCGTTCCTTCTTGGCATCGGGACCGGCGGCGTCTTCGCCTGGGTGGCGCTCCGTGCGCCGGCGCAAAGAGTTGGCGCAGTCGCCGGCATCGTCGGCGCAGCGGGCGGTCTCGGGGGGTTCTTCCCGCCCCTCGTCATGGGCGCGACCTACAACGAGTCGGCTCACACGTACACCATCGGGCTCGTCCTCCTCTGCGTCACGGCAACGGTTGCGCTGGTGTTCGTCCTGCTGCGGCTGCATGGCGATCGAGCCAGTGCTGACCTCGCCCACAGGTAGTTGTTCACTCGGTGATGGGCTCGAGCGCGGCGACGGCCTGCCTGCGATGCATCACCAGCGCCTCTACGGCGATCAGTCCCAGAGCGGCCCACACGAGGGCGAATCCGACCCATCGCGAGGCGGGCATCGGTTCGTGATCCACGCCGACGCCGATCCCGAACTGGATCGTCGGAGTCACGTACTGCATGAGCCCGAGCCAGACCAGTGGCACCCGGATTGCGGACGCGCCGAACAGCAGCAGCGGCACCGCCGTGACGACCCCGGTCGATGCCAGGAGGAGGAAGTGTCCCGTCCCGTTCGACGTCATGCTCCCGTTGCCGATCGCGTTGACGCTGAGTAACAACAGGAACGCGGGCACGAACAAGATGGCAGTTTCCGACGCAAGGCTCTCCAGCGGGCCCATGCCGATCGTCTTCTTGATCAAGCTGTAGGTGGCGAACGAGAGGGCCAAGGTCAGCGCGATCCACGGCAGATGCCCGTAGTCGGCCGTCAACACCAGCACCGCCACCACGCCGAGGCCAACGGCCACCCACTGCCACTTGCGCAGGCTCTCGTGGAGCAGGACCACGCCGAACACGATCGTCACCAACGGGTTGATGAAGTAGCCCAGCGACGTCTCGACCACTCGGTCGCTGTTGACGCCGTAGATGTACAGGCCCCAGTTCAGCGCGATCGTGAGGGCGGCGACCGTGAGCAGGAGGAGACGGTGCCGATCGGCGAGCAGCGGTCGGATCCAGTCGCGCCGGCGCAGCACCACGAGCAGCAGCACGACGACGACGAGTGACCACACGATCCGGTTGGCCAGGATCTCGACGGCATTGGCCGGCTCGAGCAACGGCCAGTACAGCGGGAACAATCCCCAGATCAGGTAGGCGGACAAGCCGAAGACGAGCCCCCGCCGTCGGTCGCTCACCCGCTGAGGCCCTGGCCGGTCACTCCACGGTCCAGGTGCCGGCACCGTTCAGCAGGCCCTGCAGCCGCTCGTCGTCACCGTCGCCCTCGTCCTGCTTGGCCGCGTCGATCTGGCCGTGCATCAGGTCGTTGTAGGCGGGCCGTGGCACGTCGCGGAGCACGCCCATGACCGTGCGGTCCAGCGTCGTCGGATCGGCCAACCGCGAGAGGGCGAACGCCACCTCAGGGTTCTCGGCGTGCGCGTCGTGCACCAGCACCGCGTTCTCGCCCACCTTGGCCACGTCCGCCACCTGCAGCGTGCCGTCGGGCATCCGGACGACGCCGAGGTCGCCATCGGTCCCGAACCGGATCGGCTGACCGTGCTCCACCCGGATCGCCGAGTGGTCGCGGGTCCCGGGCTCCTTGAGCAGGTCGAAAGCGTTGTCGTTGAAGATGTTGCAGTTCTGGTAGATCTCGACCAATGCAGTTCCCCGGTGGTGGGCGGCGGCTCGCAGGACGTCAGTGAGGTGGCGTCGGTCGGAGTCGAGGGTTCGGGCCACGAACGACGCTTCGGCACCGAGCGCGAGCGACACCGGGTTGAACGGCACGTCCAACGACCCCAGTGGTGTCGACTTGGTCACCTTTCCCTGTTCCGACGTCGGTGAGTACTGGCCCTTCGTGAGCCCGTAGATGCGGTTGTTGAAGAGCAAGATCTTCAGGTTCACGTTGCGCCGTAGCGCGTGGATGAGGTGGTTTCCGCCGATCGACAATGCGTCTCCGTCGCCGGTGACGACCCACACCGAGAGGTCCGGCCGGGTCAGCGACAGCCCGGTTGCGATGGCCGGCGCGCGGCCGTGGATCGAGTGCATGCCGTAGGTGTTGACGTAGTACGGGAACCGGGACGAGCATCCGATGCCCGAGATGAACACGATGTTCTCGCGGCGCACCCCGAGCTCGGGAAGGAACCCCTGCACGGCCGCGAGGATCGCGTAGTCGCCGCAGCCGGGACACCAGCGAACCTCCTGGTCGGTCTTGAAGTCCTTGCCCTTAAGCGCCACGTCGGACTTCGGCACGTCGGCCAACGGGTCGAGCGACGCCTCGCGCAGCGCTGCCAGCATGGCGCTGTCGAAGACCTCGGCACCCGCAGACTCAGTGCCGCGACTCAGTCATCTGCCAGCACCCCCTGGATCACGCCCTGCAGCTCTTCGGCCTTGAACGGCAGGCCACGCACCTGGTTGTAGGGAATGACGTCGACCAGGAACCGCGAGCGCAGCATCATCGCGAGCTGGCCCAGGTTCATCTCGGGCAAGAGCACCTTGCGGTAGCGGCGCAGCACCTGCTCGGTGTTGGCCGGCAACGGGTTGAGGTGTCGGAAGTGCGCCTGGGCCACCGACATGCCCTGGTCGCGGCAACGGCGAACGGCTGCGCCGATCGGACCGTACGTCGAGCCCCATCCGATGACCAACACCTCGGCCAAGCCGTCGACGTCATCCACCTCGAGCGGCGCGATGTCGATGCCGTCGACCTTCGCCCGCCGCAGTCGCACCATGCGGTCGTGGTTGACCGGGTCGTAGGAGACGTTCCCGGACCCGTCCTCCTTCTCGAGGCCACCGATCCGATGCTCCAGGCCCGCTGTACCCGGCACGGCCCATGGCCGGGCGAGTGTGACCGGGTCCCGAAGGTACGGCCAGAACTCCGGGTTCCCGGCGTCGTCCACGTGGTTCGGCGCGGTCGCGAAGTCGACGTCGAGGGTGGGGAGGTCGGCGACCTGGGGGATCCGCCAAGGCTCGGAGCCGTTGGCGAGGTAGCCGTCAGAGAGCACGATCACCGGCGTCCGGTAGGTCAATGCGATCCGAGCCGCGTCGAGAATCGCGTCGAAGCAGTCCGACGGCGAGCGCGGGGCGACGATCGGCACGGGAGCCTCGCCGTTGCGTCCGTACATCGCCTGCAAGAGGTCCGACTGCTCGGTCTTGGTCGGCAGTCCCGTCGAGGGACCGCCGCGCTGGATGTCCATCACCAGCAGCGGCAGCTCGAGGGACACGGCAAGGCCGATGGTCTCCGACTTCAGCGCGAGCCCGGGACCTGAGGTCGTGGTGACGCCAAGGTGACCGCCGAATGCAGCCCCGAGCGCAGCGCCGATCCCGGCGATCTCGTCCTCGGCCTGGAACGTGCGCACTCCGAACCGCTTGTGCTTGCTCAGCTCGTGGAGGATGTCCGACGCCGGCGTGATCGGGTACGAGCCGAGGAACAGTGGCAGACCGCTTTGGTGAGAGGCCGCCAGCAGCCCGTAGGCGAGCGCGAGGTTGCCCGAGATGTTCCGGTAGGTGCCGGGCGCCTGCTTGGCCGGCTTCACCTCGTAGGAGACCGAGAAGTCCTCAGTCGTCTCACCGAAGCTCCAGCCCGCCTCGAAGGCGGCGACGTTGGCGGCCAGCAGGTGGGGCGTGCTCGCGAACTTCTTGCGCAGGAACGCCAGCGTGCCGTCGGTGGGGCGGTGGTACAGCCACGACAACAGGCCGAGCGCAAACATGTTCTTGGCCCGCTCGGCCTCCTTGCGCGACACCTCGAGGTCCTTCAGTGCCGTCACGGTCATCGACGTCAGGGGGATGGGGTGCACCCGGTACGCATCGAGGCTGTCGTCGTCGAGGGGGCTCGTCTGGTACCCGACACGAGCGAGGTTGCGCGGCGTGAACTCGTCGGTGTTGACGATGATGTCGCCGCCGGCCGTGACCTGATCGGCGTTGGCCTTCAGCGCCGCTGGGTTCATGGCCACCAAGACGTTGGGTGCGTCGCCGGGCGTCATGATGTCGTGGTCGGCAAAGTGCAGTTGGAAGGCGGAGACGCCTGGGAGCGTCCCGGCAGGCGCGCGGATCTCCGCCGGGAAGTCGGGCAGGGTCGCCAGGTCGTTGCCCAACAGCGCGGTCTCCTGGGTGAATCGGTCGCCGGTCAGCTGCATGCCATCGCCGGAGTCGCCGGCGAATCGGATGATCACCCGGTCGAGCTGAACGACCTCTTTCGCCACGTTCGTGATGCTACGTCTGCCTCGCCTGCCCTGCCTGCCCGGCCCGCACGTCGTTCGTCACTACGATGACCAGGACGAGCCACGACGCAAGCCACCGAAGCCTGGACGCGAGCCTGGTCGCATGGTGCGCTGAGGGGAGGGCCTGGTGGGCGGCCTCACCGGCTACCAGGGCGGTTATGCCCTGATCGGCCTGATCACCGCCGTCGGGCTGGTGTTCGTCGGCGTGGCTTTCCTGGCGGCGCGCCTGCTCGGACCTTCGGTGCCCACGCGCGAGAAGCTGACCACCTACGAGTCGGGCATCGACCCGGTGGGCACCGGATGGGCGCAGACCCACGTCCGCTACTACGTCTTCGCCTACCTGTACGTGATCTTCGCCGTCGATGCGGTGTACCTGTTCCCCTGGGCGACGGTGTTCGACGCGGCGGGGTTCGGCGCAGTCACGCTCGTCGAGATGGTCGTGTTCCTGGGCTTCCTCGCCGTCGGCATCCTCTACGCGTGGCGTCGCGACGTCTTGCGGTGGGTGTGACATGACCCAGCCGGTCGACCTGCCGGCCCCCACCGTCGGGGCCGGGGCGCGCATCGTCCCCGAGCCCATCCGCCTGGTCCTGAACTGGGGGCGGCGCTACAGCCTCTGGGTGTTCAACTTCGGGCTTGCTTGCTGCGCGATCGAGTTCATCGCAACGTCCATGAGCCGGTACGACTTCATCCGCTTCGGCGTGATCCCGTTCGCCCATGGGCCGCGGCAGGCAGATCTGATGGTCGTGTCGGGCACGGTGACCGACAAGATGGCACCCGCGGTCCGACGCCTGTACGAGCAGATGCCCGACCCCAAGTACGTCATCTCGTTCGGCGCCTGCTCCAACTGCGGTGGGCCGTACTGGGACTCGTACTGCGTCACGAAGGGCGTCGACCAGATCATCCCGGTCGATGTCTACGTTCCCGGTTGCCCGCCGCGGCCCGAGGCGCTGCTGCACGGCATCATCATGTTGCAGGACAAGATCAAGACCGAGAGTCTGCGGGAGCGGTACCGGCCCTCACCGGCCGCCCTGCAGCGCCCGCTGGTCACCCCCGACTCGAGCAACCTGGACCTCGGCGGGATGTCGTGACGACCGCCTTCGTCGAACTGGCAGGGGAGGTCCTCGGGCCGGACGCCGGGCTGCAGCGAAGAGTTCGACGTGTTGACGGCGACGGTCGCCGCCGACGCCTGGGTGACGGCGCTGCACGGCGCTCGCAGCGGTCTTGGCTGCCGGTTCTTCGACTGGTTGACGGCCGTCGACGATGCCGATGACGGTTTCCAGGTGGTCGCGCGGGTGTGGAGCCTCGAGCGCCACGACGGCCTCATCCTGCGGACCCGGCTCCCGCGCCACCTGCCGTCCCTCGACACGGCCACGTCGGTGTACCGAGGTGCCAACTGGCATGAGCGGGAGACCCACGAGATGTTCGGGATCGACTTCGTCGGCCACCCCAACTTGATCCCCTTGCTGCTGCCCGACCAGTTCGAAGGTCATCCACTGCGCAAGGAGTTCGTGCTGGCGGCACGAGCCGCCAAGCCGTGGCCGGGAGCCAAGGAGCCCGGCGAGTCCGAGCACGCCGCGCCGACGCGTCGACGTACCGTGCCGCCCGGCGTGCCCGACCCGTCCTGGGGCCCCCGACCGCCAGCCGGAGCTCCGTCGTGACCTGGTTCGAGGTGGCGCTGCGGCTGGTGCTGGTGCTGATGGTGTTCCTGACCGTCCCACTGCTCGTTGGTCAGATGGAGCACAAGGCCATGGCCCACATGCAGTCGCGCCTCGGCCCGATGTACGCGGGCGGATTCCACGGTTGGGCTCAGCTCATCGCCGACGGCGTCAAGTTCGTGCAGAAGGAGGACATCGTCCCGGCGGCCGCTGACGCGCACATCTTCCGCTTGGCTCCCGTCCTGTCGTTGCTGCCGTACCTCGTGGTGCTGATGGTGATGCCGATCGCTCCGGGCGTGGTCGGTGACCCCGTCGACGCCGGCCTGTTCTTCGTCCTCGCGGTCATGGGCATCGGCGTGCTCGGCCCCCTGATCGCCGGTTGGGCCAGCGCCAACAAGTACGCGCTGCTCGGAAGCATGCGCCAGGCCGCGCAGCTCCTGGCCTACGAGTTGCCGCTGGTGCTCGCGGCGGCATCGGCTGCGATGGCAGCCGGCACCGTGTCGCTGACCGGCATCGTCGAGGCATGGCAGCCGTGGTGGCTGATCTGGCAGGGCATGGCGGCAGTGGTGTTCTTCGTCGCCGGTCTGGCTGAGCTCGGTCGTCCTCCGTTCGACATGCCGGTGGCCGACTCCGAGATCATCGCCGGTCCGTTCACCGAGTACTCCGGTCTGCGGTTCGCGTTCTTCCTGCTGGCCGAGTACGCCGGAATCGTCGTCGTGTGCCTGCTCACCACAGTGTTGTTCCTCGGCGGTTGGCAGGGCCTGTTCGGATCGTCCTGGCTCTGGACCGTGGCCAAGGTGTTCGTGCTGGCCTTCGTGGTGATCTGGTTGCGGGTCAGCTTTCCTCGGCTACGCGCCGACCAGCTGCAGCGACTGGCGTGGCAGGGGTTGGTGCCGGTCGCGCTGCTCCAGCTGCTGGTCACCGGCGTCGTGGCGGTGGCCCGATGAGCACCGTTCCTGGGAGTGGCCTGCTGGCGGGACTCCGGGTGACGCTCCAGACGATGACGCGTCGTTCGGTCACGGAGCAGTACCCGCAGGTGAAACCTGAGCTGCCACCGCGCTCGCGCGGCGTCATCGCGCTGCTGGAGGAGAACTGCACGAGCTGCATGCTGTGTGCTCGCGAATGCCCGGACTGGTGCATCTACATCGACTCCCACAAGGAGGTCGTGCCGGCGACGGAGGAGGGAGCCCGGGATCGCACCAGGAATGTGCTCGACCGGTTCGCGATCGACTTCTCGCTGTGCATGTACTGCAGCATCTGCATCGAGGCCTGCCCGTTCGATGCGCTGTTCTGGTCGCCGGAGTTCGAGTACGCCGAGACCGACATCCGTGACCTGCTGCACGAGAAGGACCGGCTGCGGCAGTGGATGTGGACGGTACCTCCGCCACCGCCGGTCGGGTCCACCGCCGAAGAGCCCAAAGAGGTGGCCGCAGCCCGAGCCGTTCCCGATCCCGGTACGAGCGCTTCGTGAACGACGCCGCCCTGTCGCCGACGGGTACCGACGTGATCTTCGCCGCCTTCGCACTGGTGGCTCTCGGTTCAGCAGTTCTCGTCGTTTCTTCCCGACAGCTGGTCCACGCAGCCTTGTGGCTGGTGGTCACGCTCGGAGCCGTCGCTGGCTGCTACCTGGTCATGGGAGCCGAGTTCGTCGCGTGGATGCAGGTGCTGATCTACGTCGGCGCCGTCGTCGTGCTGCTGGTCTTTGCGCTGATGCTGACGCGCGCACCGATCGGGCGTTCGGCCGATCTCACGACCGGCAACCGGTGGCTTGCGTTGGGGGTAGCCGTCACCGTCCTGGTCGCCCTGGTGGCGATGTTCGTCGACGGATTCCGTACCGCCGTGATCGCCGCGCCCGCTCACGGAGTCACCACCACCGCCACCATCGGCGAGGTGCTGTTCCGCTACTGGATTCTGCCGTTCGAGGCTCTGTCAGTGCTTCTTCTGGCAGCCCTGGTCGGTGCCATCGTGATCTCGCGCGAACGCGAGGAGCGGTAGCGGTGCATCTGATCCTGCCTCTCGTGCTCTCCGCCGGGCTGTTCGCGATCGGGGTGTACGGGGTTCTCGCCCGGCGTAACGCGATCCTGGTGCTGCTCTCGGTCGAGTTGATGCTCAACGGCGCCAATTTGTCGCTAGTGGCCTACGACCGCTGGTGGTCCGACGTCTTGCACGCCGGTCAGTCCATGGCCGTGTTCGTCATCACGATCGGCGCCGCGGAGATCGGTCTCGGCCTGGCCATCGTCTTGCTCCTGTACCGCGTCCGTGGCGACATTGCAGTGGACTCGACCAGGGAGCCACCCGCGTGAACGGGCTCTGGATCGTTGTCGGCCCCGCAGCTGCCGCCTTGACCGGGCTCGCCCTGGGCGGTCGGCGGCGGCTGATCGCGCCGATCGCGGTAGTCGGGTCGTCGGTGGCCGTCGTGATGTCGCTGGTGGCGCTGGCCGGGCATCCGTGGTCCGACCCCACTGTCAGCGCCTCGTCCGGAGACTGGTGGTGGCTGGGCCCGCAGGTGTCGATCGTCGACGGCCTGTCGGCGTCGGTCGCGTTGATGGTGTCGGTCATCGCCTTGCTCGTGCAGGTGTACTCGGTGGCCTACCTCGGCCGCGAGCCTCGCTACTCCACCTACGCCGCATTCGTGTCGTTGTTCACCGCGGCCATGCTGCTGGTGGTCGTCGCCGGCGACCTCGTGTCGCTCGTGATCGGTTGGGAGGTCATGGGCCTGTGCTCCTATGTGCTGATCGGTCAGCACTGGGGCGACGAGGTGGCCCGGCGCGCGGCGGTCAAGGCATTCCTCGTGACCAAGCTCGGCGACGTCGGATTCCTGATCGGTGTCATCGTCCTGATCGCCTGGTCCCACACGATCGTGATCCCTGACGTGGTCGCGGCCTCCGGCGTCCCTGGCGTCAGAGGCGTCCTCACCGCGGCGACCCTCCTGTTGTTCCTGGGAGTCGCCGGGAAGTCGGCTCAGTTCCCGTTGCATGCGTGGCTACCCGACGCCATGGCCGGGCCGAGCCCGGTATCCGCGCTCATCCACGCAGCCACGATGGTGGCCGCCGGCGTCTACGTCGTCGCCCGGTTGTTCCCGCTGTTCGTCGTGTGTCCCACCACGCTCACGGTGATGGCCCTCGTCGCCTGCGTGACCATGTTCGGCGCAGCGCTGGCGGCGTTGGCCCAGGCGGATCTGAAGCGAGTGCTGGCATGGTCCACCGTGAGTCAACTGGCCTACATGGTGGCCGCCCTGTCGGTGGGGGCACGCGACGCCGCGATCTTCCACCTGTTGTCCCACGCCTTCTTCAAGGCGCTGCTCTTCCTGGCGGCCGGGGCCGTGATCCAGGCGGTGGGCAGCCAGCGCTTGGCGGACTACGGCGGTCTGCGCACGAGGATGCCGGTCACCGCTGTGACGATGGGTCTGGCCCTGGCATCCCTGGCGGGGATCCCGGTTCTTTCCGGCTTCTTCTCCAAGGAGTCGGTGATCGCAGCGGCGCAGCGTGCCGCTCGAGGCGACGCCCCCGTGAGCAGTGCGGTCGGCTGGCTCGTCCTGGTCACCGCATACGCGACGGTGCTGGTGACCGCCGCATACGTGACAAGGACGTGGCTGCGCACCTTCGCGGGCACCTACCGCGGTCGACGGAGTCCGCGCGACCCGGTGGTGCTCATGCGTTGGCCGTTGGTCGCCCTGGCGATACCGACGGTGGTGTTCGGGTTCACCGGACTCGCTGCGCGATGGCTGCCGACCTGGACCTTCCCGACCGCCACCGCGTGGGTGCCTCCCTTCGGACTCGGGGTCGGCCGGATCACACCGCGTCAGCTGATCCAGGTCGAAGCACTGCGTCCCCAGTGGTCCACGACGGTGGCGGCGCTGTTGCTCACGCTCGCCGGGCTGATGTGGATGTGGATGCGCTGGCGCGCGCGACCGACCGATGACCCGTTCGCCGCGTCGACGCCGTTCCGTCGCGCGATGGCCTCGGGCTTCGGCATGGACCTCGTCTACGACCGCGCGGCGGTCCGCCCGTTCCGCGCAGGCGTACGCATCGTCACTTCGTTCGACAGGTCGACGCTGGAGCCACTGGTGCGTGGAACCGGTGAGTTGGCGCAACGAGCGGGTGCCCGGCTTCAGGAGTTCCAGGACGGCAACGTCCAGCGCTACCTCAGCGGTGCCCTCACCGGTGTCGCAGTCGCCACCGTGATCGTCGCCGTCGTGATCGTCTCGGCGGTGACGTGATGCACGGGTCGTTGCTGCTCCCCGCGATGTTGCTGCTCCCGCTCAGCGGCTCCCTCGTCCTGCTGGTTGCCGGTTCCGGAGCCGACCGATGGGCCCGCCCCTTCGGCGTGGCCGTCTCCGGTCTGGTGCTGCTGGGTGCGACGGCACTGGCCCTGGGCTTCGACGCCGGGAACGCGGGTGCGTTGCACGCGCAGTTCACGGCGCGTTGGGTGCCACAGCTCGGTCTGACGCTGACCTTGGGGGTCGACGGTCTGTCGATCCCGCTGGTTGTGCTGACGTCGCTTCTGTCCTTTCTCTGCTCGGTCTACACGTTGCGGTACCTGCCCGAGCCAGGACGTCCACGAGCGTTCGTCGGAGTCCTGCTCTTCCTGCAGGTGGGGATGCTCGGCACGTTCCTGGCGCAGAACCTGCTGCTGTTCTTCGTCTTCTTCGAGTTCGTGCTGATCCCGATGTGGTTCTTGATCGACGTGTGGGGTTCGGGCAAGAGCCGGCGCACCTCGGCGAACGTCTTCATCTACTACACGCTGACCGGCTCGGTCATCATGCTGATCGGGTTCTTGGTCTTGTGGTGGCAGGCCGGCACGGCCGACTTCGCGGCACTGGCCCAGCTCGGTGGCAGCTCGATGTCGCACTCCACCCAGATGCTGATCGTCGTCCTGATCGGGGTGGGGCTCGCGGTGAAGGTGCCGATGTGGCCGCTGCACAGCTGGCTGCCCAACGCCCACACCGCAGCGCCGACGGTCGGGTCGGTGCTCCTCGCCGGAGTCCTGCTCAAGATGGGCACCTACGGACTCGTACGGATCCTGTTGCCGTCGGTTCCCCAGGGCAGTCATGACGCCGCCCCCTACCTGGCCGCGTTTGCCGTGGTCGGGATCGGCTACGGCGCGCTCGCCAGCTTCGGCCAACGCGACCTCAAACGGCTGATCGCCTTCTCCTCCGTTGGGCACATGGGGTTCGTCCTGCTCGGGATCGCCACACTCGTTCCGATCGGCGTCAACGGCGCCATGTTCGGCAACGTTGCGCACGGTCTCATCACCGGGCTGCTGTTCTTCGTCGCGGGGGGCGTGAAGCTGCGGTTCGGGACTACGTCGCTGCATGACCTGCCGCGGGGCTTGTACGCCCGGGCACCCCGTCTCGGATTCCTGCTCGGGTTTGCCGCCATCGCCAGCCTCGGCCTGCCCGGCCTGGCTGGGTTCTGGGGGGAGTTCTTCGCGTTGCTCGGGGCGTACCTCCCCGCCTCGTCGGAACACACGTTGTTCCGGATCCTGCTGGTGCTCGCCGCCGTCGGCACGGTGTTCGCGGCGGCCTACTTCCTGCGCGTGCTGCGTCGGGTCGGACAGGGAAACCTGCCCGTCCCGCGGGTGCGTGACCTGGGGCGCAACGAGCTGGCCAGCTGGCTCCCGCTGGCCGCGCTGGTGCTGATCTTGGGTGTGGCCCCGGCGCTGCTGCTCGACGTCACCGCGCCGGTCGTCAACCACCTACTGGCTGCCGGCTTGGGTGGGCTTCGATGAGCGTCATCCAGTCGGTCGACCTCACCGTGCTCGCGCCGGTACTGGTCGTTGCGGTCGGCGCGCTGGTGGCACTGCTGGCCGACCTGCTCGTGCCGTCGGTGCGGTGGCTCGCCGGCGCCGTCGCGCTCGTGGCGGTGGTCGCTCCGCTGTCGTGGCTGCCTGACGAGGCCGCGACAGGGCTGCGCACACTGTGCGTCGTCAACGGACAGTGCTCCTTCGCGACGGGTCGGCTGACCGCCGTGCTCCAGGGTCTCGTGCTGGTGGGCGCCGCGCTCGTGGTGCTGATGTCATGGGCCGCGGTCGAGGAGTTGAACCTGCCGATCGGTGAGTACTACTTCCTGCTCCTCTGCTCCGTGGCAGGTGCCGTCGCGCTGCCGGCGACTCGGGACCTCGTCTCGCTGCTGGTGGTGCTCGAGGTGGTCACGCTGCCCACGATCGCGTTGGTCGCCTTGCGCCGTGATCGCCGCGCGGCGCCGGCCGCATTGCAGATGTTCCTGTTCGCGATCGTGTCCTTGGCCGTCTCGCTGTACGGCCTGGCATTGGTGTACGGGTCCACCGGACACGTCGATCTCGCCTCGCTGGCCGTGATCGCGCGCGACCCCGCGCATCGAACGGCAACACTCGGCGTCGGGATCGCTCTGATCCTTGCGGTGCTCCTCTTCAAGGTGGCCGCGATCCCGTTCAACGCTTGGGCACCGGACACCTACGCGGGCGCACCGATCCCGATCGCTGCGTACCTGTCGGTGGTCTCCAAGATCGCCGGGTTCTCGGGACTGATCCTGGTGGCGGTCACCTTCGCGGGATGGTGGCCCGTCTGGTCGGGTGTTCTTGCCGTCGTCGCCGCGTTGACGATGCTCGTGGGCAACCTCGCTGCTCTGCGTCAACACAGCGCCGTGCGCTTGTTGGCATGGTCGTCGATCGCGCAGGCGGGGTATGTGTTGGTTCCACTGGCGGCCCTGGTGGCAGGGACGTCAGGCTCCCCGCGCACGATCGGTACCATGGTCGGCTACCTCGCCGTGTACCTGGCGATGAACCTCGGTGCGTTCGCCATCGTTGCTCTGGTCGCCCGCAACGGCGGCCCGCAGCGGCTCACCGAGTACAACGGCCTCGCGTGGCGTCACCCAGTGGAAGCGGTCGCCCTCGCGTTCTTCCTGGCCTGCTTGGCCGGACTGCCACCGGGCTTGGCCGGACTGTTCGTGAAGGTCGCCGTGCTGGCCGAGCCGGCCAGCACGGGGGCGTGGTGGCTGGCATTGATCATGGGTGTCGCCACCGTGATCGGGCTCGCCTACTACCTGGCGTGGGGGGCACGCCTGTTCCGTCGTCCGGAGGCCGGAGTCGCGACGCTCAGCCGGGGTGGGGCGTGGGGAACCCGGATCGCGGCCGGCCTTGCGCTCGCGGCCGCCATCGGTCTGTCGGTGGTTCCCTCGTTGGCGCTCGGGTTGCTTCCCGGGTAGGAAGGAAGCCCAGCCTGCCGTCCCTGCCACCCCTGCCAACCCCTGCCCACCCTCTGCGAAAGGATTCCGGTGCACAGCCGCTACCTGAACGGTGTCAAGACCGCGATGTTGCTGGCCCTGTTGGCAGGGCTGCTCATGCTCATCGGGTACTGGTTCGGTGGGACGCAGGGTCTGGTCATCGGATTCGGGATCGCCCTGGCCACAAACGCGTTCGCCTACTGGAACAGCGGGTCGCTGGCACTGCGGTCGATGCACGCCTACCCCGTCACGGCCGAGCAGCAGCCAGCGATGTACCGCATCGTGCGAGATCTCTCGTCGCAAGCCGGCCAGCCCATGCCACAGCTGTACGTATCGCCGACGTCTGCGCCCAACGCGTTCGCGACGGGTCGCAACCCCACTCATGCGGCCGTGTGCTGCACCGAGGGGATCCTGCAGCTGCTCGACGAGCGTGAGCTGCGCGGCGTCCTTGGCCATGAGCTGTCGCACGTCTACAACCGCGACATCCTGACGGCTTCTGTGGCGGCGACGTTGGCTGCGGCCATCATGTTCCTCGCGCACTTCGCCTGGCTGATCCCCGGCGGGCGCAACGACCGAGGCGGTAACCCGCTGGGCATGCTGCTCGTGTTCATCCTCGGACCGATCGCCGCCGGCGTCATCCAGATGGCCATCAGCCGGTCTCGGGAGTACGCCGCAGACGAGTCGGGAGCCGAGCTTGCGCACGACCCGATCGCCCTCGCGAATGCGTTGCGTCGGCTCGAACAAGGGACGCAGGCGATGCCGTTGCGCCCAGACCCCGACCTGCAGACCACGAGCGCGCTGATGATCGCCAACCCCTTCCGCGGCGCGGGCGGTCTGTCGCAGCTGTTCTCGACGCACCCGCCCATGGACGAGCGGATCTCGCGGCTCGAGGCGATGGCCGCCGAGGGCGGATACCCGAACTCATGACGGAGACCCCCGCCGACGCCCTCGTCCTCTTCGGAGTGACCGGCGACCTGGCCTACCGACAGATCTTCCCGGCCCTGCATGGGTTGATCGCGCTCGGGCATCTCGACCTGCCGATCATCGGAGTAGCTCGCGACGGCAAGGACCTGGAGTGGCTCAAGCAGCGGATTCACGCGAGCATCCAGGAGTTCGGTGGCGGCGTGGACCCGGCTGTGTACGCCACGTTGGTGCAGCGTCTGTGCTTCGTGTCCGGTGACTACCAGGACGCGGCTACGTTCCAACGGCTGCGCGAGACGCTCGGTGACGCCCGGCATCCGGTTCACTACCTTGCGATCCCGCCGAGCTTGTTCGCCAGCGTCACGACGCACCTGGGCGAGAGCGGCTGCGCCGAAGGCGCCCGTGTCGTGGTCGAGAAGCCGTTGGGTCGCGACCTGGAGTCTGCGCAGGCGTTGAACGCGATGCTCAGTGCGGTCTTCCCAGAGGACGCGATCTACCGGATCGACCACTTTCTCGGCAAGGAGACGGTGCAGAACCTGCTGTATCTACGCTTCGCCAACTCGATCCTCGAGCCGCTGTGGAACCGTGACCACGTCGAGTCGATCCAGCTGACCATGGCCGAGGAGTTCGGCGTCAATGGCCGGGGCAAGCTCTACGAGGAGCTCGGTGCGGTGCGCGACGTTGTGCAGAACCATCTGCTGCAGGTGCTGTCGCTCCTGCTGATGGAGCCGCCGGTCTCGCTGACTGCCGACCGCATGCACGACGAGCAGGCCAAGGTCCTTCGCGCGATGTCACCCGACGGTGAGCGCGGCATCGTCCGCGGGCAGTATGTCGGTTACCGCAACGAGGCCGGGGTCAGCCCTGACTCGCACGTCGAGACGTATGCAGCGATGCGGCTTCGGGTCGACTCGTGGCGATGGGCCGGCGTCCCCGTGCTGCTGCGGGCCGGCAAGTGCCTCGCCGAGACGGCGACCGAAGTCCTGGTGACGTTCCGCCAGCCTCCGCAGAAGATGTTCGACGAGGTGACGTCACCGCGCGACAACCATCTGCGCTTGCGTATCGGGGGCAACCGCATCGTCATCGCCCTGGGAATGCGCAGCAAGATTCCGGGGCAGGGCATGCACGGGCGCCCGATCGAGCTGATGATGAGCGACGCTCAGGGAACAGCATCCGCCTATGAACGGCTGATCGGTGATGCGGTGCGCGGACGTCGCACCTTGTTCGCGCGTGAGGACACCGTGGAAGCTGCCTGGGCACTCGTCGACGACCTGCTCGACGACTCCCCGTACGTGGAGGAATACGTGGGTGGTACCTGGGGGCCGGAGGCGGCCGACTCGCTGGCGTACGACGTGGGCGGCTGGGCCAAGCCCGGTCCGGTCTGACGCAGCGACGCCGGTGACCTGGCTACGACCCCAGTTGCGCTTGGCCGTGATGTGCGAGTTGATCATGGGAGAGGCCGCATCTACGCCGCGATCAACACCGGCGTCGGCTCCTTGATCGACGAGGCGAGTGCTCAGCGGTAGTTGACGAACTGCAGCGCGACGTCGAGGTCGCGGCCCTTGAGCAACGCGATCACGGCCTGCAGGTCGTCTCGCGACTTGCTCGACACCCGCAGTTCGTCGCCCTGGATCTGTGTCTTGACGCCCTTCGGGCCTTCATCGCGCACGATCTTGGCGACCTTCTTGGCGTTGTCCTGCGACAGACCGTTCTCGAACGACCCGGTGAGCTTGTAGTCCTTGCCCGATGCCTTCGGGTCCTCGGTCTTCAACGCCTTCAGCGAGACGCCTCGCTTGACCAGCTTGGTCTGGAAGACGTCGAGTGCTGCCTTCGCGCGCTCCTCGGAGTTAGCGGTGATGACGATGCCCCATTCACCGGACCACTCGATAGCGGCGCCGGTGCCTTTGAAGTCGAAGCGCTGCGTCAGCTCCTTGGCGGCCTGGTTCAGTGCGTTGTCCACTTCCTGGTGGTCGACTTTGCTGACGACGTCGAACGAGGAATCGGCCATCGGGAACGGCTCCTGCTCCACGAAGAGGGCGGCGGGCGGCGACATCTGCTGCGCTATCCTGGCACCCGCCGTCAGCAGGCGGCACGGCAGGTTGCCCGAGTGGCCAAAGGGAGCGGACTGTAAATCCGTCGGCTCAGCCTACGTTGGTTCGAATCCAACACCTGCCACATCGACGCCCGGTCTCGACCGGGCGTCGCCCATTTCCGCGGCCGACCACCAAAGGAGCGCAACCAGCAGCCCCGCCCCGGCGACGGCGACCACGTCGAGCCGTTCCCGACGGGACCCGGCCGCGAACATCTCACCGATCGAACCTGCGCTGAAGGCGCTTCCCAGGCTGCCGGCGCTGGCCAGCGAGCCGATGCTGCCAGCTGACGCGACAGAGGCGACCGAGCCGGCCGACCAGGCGGACAGCAGCGATCCCACGGAGCCGACCGAGCCCACCGACAGCACGGAGTCCACCGACCACAGCGACAAGACGCTGCCGCGCGACCACAGTGACCACAACGACCTGCGGGAGGACGGTCGGCGATTGTTCATGGTGGTGATCCTCTCCGAACTCCTCGGGGGGCGCGCGCTCGCGTCGTGCCTGGTCAGGGCATCGAAGGGATTTCGGCCCGGACCAGCCGCCCGTGTACCCTCGTCTGGCTCGCCCCAATAGCTCAGACGGCAGAGCGTCTCCATGGTAAGGAGAAGGTCTACGGTTCGATTCCGTATTGGGGCTCTGGGGGCCGACCCCGTGACCACCCGGTGGCGGGCGGCGGTTCGACTGGCGGAGTAGCTCAGCCTGGCAGAGCAAGCGGCTCATAATCGCTGTGTCGCCGGTTCAAATCCGGCCTCCGCTACCACGACCGACCGATGCAAGACCCGTAACGAGTGCAGGAAGTAGGGACCGACGGTGGCCTCCAAGAGCGACGTCCGGCCGAAGATCACCATGGCGTGCGCGGAGTGCAAGCACCGCAACTACATCACGCGCAAGAACCGCCGCAACGACCCGGACCGCATCGCGCTGCAGAAGTTCTGCCCGAACTGCGGCAAGCACACCGAGCACCGCGAAACCCGCTGACCCAGTGGGCCGGCTCGCGGACCGTGTGGCCTTGGTCACGGGCGGTGGCCGAGGGATCGGACGCGCGACTGCGGTGACGCTGGCCCGGGAGGGCGCCCTCGTCGTCGTCAACGACGTCGACGCCGGACCGGCACAAGACACGGTCGACGTGATCCGTGCGGCCGGTGGCCAGGCGATTGCCGACACTTCCAACACGGTCAGCCCGGCCGGTGCCGAGTCGTTGGTCGCGGCAGCTGTGAACGCCTACGGCCAGCTCGACATCGTCATCAACAACGCAGGTATTACCCGCGACCGGATGTTCCACGTCATGGATCCCGAGACCTTCGATCTCGGCCTCGACGTGAACCTCAAGACGGCGGTGAACACCACCCGGGCGGCAATGCCATTCCTGCGCGAGGTGGCCAAGGCCGAAATCGCCGCGTCCGGCCGGGTCTCCCACCAGCGCAAGATCGTCTTCACGTCGTCGGTGGCGGCTCTGACCGGCAACCGCGGCCAGGCCAACTACACCGCCGCCAAGGGAGCGCTGATCGCGCTGACCAAGACGCTGGCGCTCGAGCTCGGCCCGTTCGGGATCAACGTCAACGCCGTGGCTCCTGGCTTCATCGAGACTCGGCTCACCGCGGCCAAGGGCGAGGGCGACACTCTCGGCATCCCCGAGGAGCAACGGCAGATGATCAAGGCCATGGTCGCCATCGGACGCCTCGGCGAACCGCAGGACATCGCCGATGTTCATCTGTTCCTGGTGTCCTCGGACTCCGACTACGTCAGCGGCGTCACCATCCCCGTCACCGGTGGCCAATTCGGAGGGATGGGCTGATGGGCCTGAACCAGGAGCGCATCGGGCACACCTACCCGGCCCCCGGTACGTATCAGGTGGGCCGGGAGAAGATCCGGGAGTTCGCCGAGGCCATCGGTGACCACGATCCTGCTTATCGCGACGTCGACTACGCGCGAGGGCTCGGACACCCAGACGTCATTGCCCCGCCGACGTTCCCGGTGGTCATCACCCGCGCCTCCCAGATCGCGGCCTTCACCGACCCCGTGCTGGGTGTCGACTTCAGCCGCTTGGTCCACGGCGAGCAACGGTTCTCCTACTCCCGCCCGATCACCGCCGGGGACGAACTGTCGTGCACGGCCACGATCGAGGCGATCAGGTCGGTGGCAGGCAACGACATCATGACCATGCGCAACGACATCGTGGACGCTTCTGGCGCAGCGGTGGTCACGGCGTGGGCGACCCTGGTCATCCGCGCGCCGGAGGAGGCTTCGTGAGCGCTTTGGCCTGGGACGCCGTCAGCGTCGGTGATGTGCTTCCGGAGCAGGAGTTCGGTGTTCAACGGGTCGACCTCGTGCGCTACGCCGGCGCCAGCGGCGACTTCAACGTGATCCACTGGAATGAGCGTGTGGCGACATCGGTGGGACTGCCCAACGTCATCGCACACGGCATGCTCACCATGGCTCTCGCCGGCCGTGTCGTCACCGACTGGCTCGGTGACCCCGCCGCGATGGTCGAGTACACCGTGAGATTCACGCGCCCGGTGGTCGTGCCGGACGACGATGTCGGTGCAACGGTGCGGGTGTCTGCGTCCATCACCGAGAAGCTCGACGACCGCCGCGTGCGCATCGACCTCGTCGCCACGTCATCGGACCTCAAGGTGCTCGGTCAGGCGCGGGCAGTCGCGCAGCTCACCTGAGCATGCGCATCGACAACGACGTACCACTCGCCACACTGACGACGTTGCACGTGGGTGGGCCGGCGAGCAGGTTGCTCGTCGCGAGCACCGCGGAAGACGTGGTGCAGGGCGTGCTCGACGCCGATCGTGCGGGGCGACCTCTGCTGGTGCTGGGGGACGGCTCCAACGTGCTCGTGGGCCGCGGCGGCTTCGACGGCGATGTGCTGCAGGTCGCCACCCAGGGAATCAGCGTCGTCGACCGGGACGAGCGCCACGTGGAGATCCTCGTGGCCGCCGGAATGCCGTGGGACGACGTCGTGGCACAGTGCGTCGACAACGACTGGGGCGGCGTGGAGACCCTGTCCGGGATCCCGGGCCGGACCGGGGCGACACCGATCCAGAACGTCGGAGCCTACGGCGGCGAGATCGCCGACGTCCTGCGCCAGGTCGACGTGCTCGACCGAACCACCGGGGCGGTCCGCACCCTCTCCGACGACGCCTGTCGGTTTGGCTACCGCACCAGTCGGTTCAAGGCAGAGCCGGACCACCACGTGGTCCTGGGCGTCCGGCTACGCCTGACCCTCGACGGCCGATCGCTGCCGGTGCGCTATGCGGAACTGGCGCGTGCACTCGATGTCCAGGTGGACGCACGCGCTGGCGTCGCCGACGTCAGGGCCGCCGTACTGGAACTTCGGCGGGGCAAGGCGATGCTGCTGGACGCCCAAGATCACGACACGTGGAGTGCCGGATCGTTCTTCACCAACCCGTTGCTGGCCGCCGACGTCGCAGCCTCCCTGCCGGAACCGGCCCCGAGGTTCCCGCAGGCCGATGGTCGGGTCAAGACGTCGGCCGCCTGGCTCATCGAACAGTCCGGATTCAGCCGTGGATACCCCGGACCCGACGCGGCGGTGCGGTTGTCGACGCGTCACGTACTCGCCATCACCAACCGCGGCAGCGCGACCGCGGACGACGTGCTCGCCCTGGCTCGCGACGTGCGCGCAGCGGTTCGTGCGAGATTCGCCATCGAACTCGTGCCGGAGCCGGTGTTCGTCAACTGCACCTTGTAGGGCGGACGTGGCCCGTCACGGCTCGGTGCTCACTGCTCGGTGGCCAACCACGCATCGATCTGCGCCAGCGTGACGGTCTTCACCGCAGGCGGCGCGTAGGAGGCGGTCACCGACATCCGCGCCAGTTCGGCCAGCTCGGAGTCGCTGAATCCGTGAGCGACCCGCGCCACCTCGTACTGTGCGGTCAGTCGCGATCCGAACAGCAGTGGGTCGTCGGCGCCGAGCGCGATCTGTACGCCGGCGTCGAACAGTTGCCGCACCGGGACGTCCCCGGGTGCCTCGTAGACGCCGAGTGCGATGTTCGACGCGGGGCAGACCTCGAGCGTCACGGACATGTCCACGATGCGTCGCACAAGGGCGGGGTCCTCGATGCTGCGCACGCCGTGTCCGATGCGCTGCGGCTGCAAGGCGTCGAGCGTGGCCGCCACATGCTCGGCGCCGAGCAGCTCACCGGCATGGGGGGAGCCGGGCAGCCCGGCGTCGCGCGCGATCCGGAACGCCCGGCTGAAGTCGGCCGCCCAGCCGCGTCGCTCGTCGTTGGCCAGCCCGAAGCCGACCACGCCCTGGCCGACGTATTGCGCGCCGAGTCGGGCCAGCGTCCGGGCATCGAGTGGGTGCCGCGTCCGGTTGGCGCCCACGATCACGCCGATCCCGAGCCCGGTGGCGCTCGAGGCCTCCGACACCGCTGACAAGATCAGTTCGAGCGTCGCCGTGAGCCCGCCGAACCGTTGCGAGTAGCCCGAGGGGTCCACCTGGATCTCCAGCCAGCGGGACCCGTCCGCCACCTCGTCCTGCGCCACCTCATGCAGCAGGCGACGCAGGTCAGCCGGTTCCTGCAGCACCGATCGTGCGGTGTCGTACAGCCGCTGGAAGCGAAACCAGCCGCGCTCGTCGGTGGCCCGGAGCGTGGGGGGATCGGTGGCTCGTAGCGCGTCCGGTAGGTGCACTCGGTGGGCCTTGGCCAGCTCGAGCATGGTGTCGTGGCGCATCGCGCCGGTGAAGTGCAGGTGGAGGTGGGCCTTCGGCAGCGCCCGGAGATCTCGGCCGCGCACTGGTTCTGCCACGTGCCCAGCCTGCCAGGAGCGCGAGCGGTAGGGCAGGCGCGGGCTGGTCCGACGTCAGGACCAAGGTCCGCCAGACCCGGGACTTCGCGCCCTGCAGAAGCCGACACAGCCTGCATAACGTGCAAGACATGGCCGAATCGTCTGCCGGATCCGCACTCCTCAGCGCTGCCGCCGTCAGCCAGGTGCTCGACGTCGATGCCTCGACCGTCTACCGGATGGCCGGCGACGGGCGACTGCCCGCGGTCAAGGTGGGCCGGCAATGGCGGTTCCCGGCCGACCGGATTGCCCGACTGCTGGAGGTCGAGCCGCTGCCTCGCCTTGACGCTGCCCTGGCCCAGCCCGTGATCGACGTGGCGGCCGACCTGCTGGGCGTGATGATGGTCGTCACCGACATGGATGGGCGACCGCTGACGGCGATCGCGAATCCCTGTCCGCAGTTGCGCGCCCAAACGAACCCCGACGCGCTGGCCCAGTGCTGTGCCGAGTGGCGGAGCATGGCTCACGACCTCGACTTCGCGCCGCGCTTCCAGCTCGGCGTGCTGGGCTTCGAGTGCGCCAGAGCCCTCGTCCGCAACGGCATCCATCTGGTCGGCCTCGTGGTGGCCGGTGGAGTCGCCCCGCTGACCGAATCGCTCGGCAAGCCGACCGATGGGTGCTACGTGCTCTCCGAGGAGCAGCGTCGCCTGGTGCTCACCACCTTGCCCAAGGTGGCTGCCCGGTTGTCCAGCGCCACCACCCGACAGTCCGCGCCGTGGCTGCCGAGCCCGGCGTCCCCGTTGCAAGGAGTCCTGCCATGAAGCGCCTGCTCATTCTCGGCGGAGGAACCGCCGGCACCATGGTGGCCAACAAGTTGCGACCCCGCCTCGACGCCGACGACTGGCAGATCACGGTGGTCGATCAGGACGACGTCCACCGCTACCAGCCCGGCTACCTGTTCATCCCCTTCGGGATCTACCGACCCGACGAGGTGGCCAAGCCACGGCACCGCTTCATCCCCGACGGCGTCACCCTCGAGCTCGGCGAGATCGACCGGGTGGCGCCGGACGAGAACAAGGTGGTGCTGGTGGATGGCCGCGAGTTCGCGTACGACCAGCTGGTCGTGGCCTCGGGCACCACACCGCGCCCCGACCAGACTCCCGGTATGGATGGTGCGCTGTTCGGCGACAGCATCCATGAGTTCTACACCTACGCGGGTGCGCAGGCTCTTGCCGAGCAGTTGCGGTCCTGGACCGGCGGACGCCTCGTCGTGCACATCGTCGACATGCCCATCAAGTGCCCGGTAGCCCCGTTGGAGTTCACGTTCCTGGCCGACGCCCACTTCCGCGAGCACGGCATCCGCGACCAGGTCGAGATGACCTACGTGACGCCGTTGCCCGGCGCGTTCACCAAGCCGGTGGCCTCCCGGTACCTCGGCAGCATGCTCGACGACCGGAAGATCGCGCTGGAGTCCGACTTCATGGTCGAGCGGGTCGACGAGGAGACGAAGACCCTGGTCAGCTACGACGAGCGAGAGGTGCCCTTCGATCTCCTCGTGACGATCCCGCTCAACATGGGCGCGGACTTCGTCGCCCGTTCGGGACTCGGAGACGAGCTCAACTACGTCCCGGTCGACAAGGGCACGCTCCAGTCGATCGCTCACGAGAACATCTGGGCGGTCGGAGACGCATCGAACATCCCGGCGTCCAAGGCCGGATCGGTCGCGCACTTCTCGGTCGAGATCTTCACCGAGAACTTCCTGCGGGCCATCGAGGGCCTGCCGATGCTGGAGCGCTTCGACGGCCACGCCAACTGCTTCGTCGAGTCCGGCGACGGGAAGGCCATGCTCATCGACTTCAACTACGACACCGAACCTCTGCCCGGCAAGTACCCGCTCCCTGGCGTCGGTCCGTTCAGCCTGCTGAAGGAGACCGAGATCAACCACTGGGGGAAGCTCATGTTCCGCTGGATCTACTGGAACGCGTTGCTCCCGGGCCGCGAGCTGCCGCTGCCCGCGCTGATGTCCATGGCCGGCAAACACCTCCCCGAGGACCGCGACGAGACAGAGGCGGTGGCGTCATGACGCAGACACTGGAGCGGACCATCCCCACCACCGACCAGCGACTGGAGCAGATCGCCGTCCAGGTCGCCGAGCTCACCCACGCGCTGCATCGGCAGCAGGCGCAACGCGAGCAGCTGACCGAGCTGATGACGGAAGTCAACGCGCTGGCTCGGCCGGTCATGGACGTCGTGATGCGCCGATTCGCCGAGTACGACGAGCTCGGCTACTTCGCCTTCGCCCAGGAGTCGGCCGGCATCCTCGACAACATCGTCACCTCGTTCTCCCCAGAGGACGTGAAGGCGCTCGGTGACAACGTCGTGACCATCCTGCAGACCGTGCGCGAGATGACGCAGCCCGAGGTCATGAACCTCGTGCGTCGCACCGCCGAGACCGCACAGGGGGCAGACGAGGGGTTCAGCGATGCGCCGTCGACGTTCGCCCTCCTGAGGCAGATGCGTGACCCCGAGGTGCGGCGCGGCCTGGCCCGTGTGATGGCCATGCTGCAGACCGTCGGGGCTGAGAAGACCACCCAACCGGCGCCGAGCACGAACGCCTGACCCGAAGGGACCAGCCATGCCTGTGACCACCATCAACGGACGCGACGTCCACGTCGACGACGAGGGGTTCCTCACCGAGTACGGCGAGTGGGACGACGACCTCGGCAAGGTTCTTGCCGGGAACATCGGGATCGACCTCACCGACGATCACTGGAAGGTCATTCACTTCCTGCGAGCCGACTACTCCACCCAGGGTGAGACGGCGACCATCCGCCGGGTTTCCACCGTCGGCGGGGTTCCCACCAAGCAGCTGTTCGAGATGTTCCCCAAGAAGCCGGCCAAGAAGATGGCCTACATCGCCGGCCTACCCAAGCCACACGGCTGCGTGTGAGCCCGCGAGAGGAAGCGAACACCATGACCATGACCACCGCACCTGCGATCGTTCCGAACTTCGACGACGAGGTGGACAGCGGACGCAAGCTGGCGATCATCTGCTCCAAGGGCAACCTGGACATGGCCTACCCGGGCCTGATCCTGGCCAACGCGGCCCTCGGCGAGGGTGTCGAGACGCACTTGTTCTTCACCTTCTGGGGCTTCGACATGATCACCAAGTCGCGGATGAACGACCTGAAGTTCTCTCCCGTGGGCAACACCGCGATGCACATGCCCGTGGGCGACGTGCGGGTTCCGCAGGCGCTGGCGCCGTTCCCGGGGATGCAGCCGATGGCGACCAAGATGATGAAGAAGCAGATCGCCGATCTCGGTGTTCCCGAGGTCCCCGATTTCCTCGAGCAGATCGTGGCTTCGGGCGGTCACTTGTGGGCCTGCCGGATGTCGGCGGACATGATGCACCTCGACGAGTCGGACCTCTACGACGGCGTGGAAGCCATCATCAACGCCGGCGACTTCATCGAGAAGACCGCGGGCGCCCAGCTGCTGTTCATCTAGTCGGTCACGGACTCACCGATGAACGACATCGCGCTGCTCGACGATGTCGCCGCGGCCGACGAGCACGGTTGTCACCATGCTCGGTGGGAACAGTCCGTGCTCGATGACACCCGGCAGAGCGGCAAGCTGGGCCGAGAGTGCGGTCGGATTGTCGATCGGCCCGAGATAGTCGGCGATCACCCCGCCGTCGGGGCTGCGCGGCACGTCGCGCAGCTGCACGTCGCCGAGCTCCCGCAGATCGCGCAGCGTCGCGGCCAGGCCGTACTCGAGGAGCTCCAGGGGGATCGGAGCAGTCAACCGGTTCACCATCTTGTTCGACGAGACGATCACCACGAAGGCATCGGCCGCGGCCGCCACCCGCTTCTCCCTGGTGTGGGCGCCGCCGCCGCCCTTCACCAGCCACCCCTCGGGGTCCACCTGGTCGGCGCCGTCGATCGCCAGGTCGAGATGCGCGACCGCGCTCGCCCCGACGAAGCTGGACACGGAGATGCCCAGCGAGCGGGCGAGCTCCTCGGTTCTCGGTGACGTCGACACGCACCGTAGCCCGCGGGCGCGCTCGGCCAGCGGTGGCAGGAGGTACTCCACGGTCGAGCCCGTTCCGAGCCCGATACTCATGCCGGGCTCTGCCCACGAGACGGCCGTCTGCGCCGCCAGCCGCTTCTCGGCCTCGATGTCCCGGTCCACTCGACCTCCTCGTGGGGCGACGCCTTCCGGCGTCGGTTGCATCGTGGCAGACCGCACAGGTGTGATCGCGGATCCGCGCGGGTGGCGCGTGGTAGACACACCGTGGTGCGACCGGCGACGGCGCAGGCGATGCGAAGGGTGTGGAGGTGGGCGTGGCTGTTCTGCCGATCAGGCAGCGACCTGCCTGGGTGGCGTTGGCATCAGCGGCGTCGTCGGTGCCGACCTTGGCCGAGTTGTTCGCTCTCGACCCGCAGCGCGGTCAGCGCTGGGCCCGCCAGGCGTGCGGCTTCTACGTCGACTTCTCCAAGAACCTGCTGACCGACCGGATCCTTGACCTCCTCCTGCAGTTGGCCTCCGAGTCGGGCCTTCGGGGGCAGATCGATGCCATGTTCGCCGGGGAGCGCATCAACACCACTGAGAATCGTCCGGCGCTGCACGTGGCCTTGCGGGCTCCCCGTGAGCAAGTCATCACGGTCGACGGTCAGGACGTCGTGCCATCGGTACATGAGGTGCTCGATGCCATGGCGTCCTTCAGCGGTCGACTGCGCTCAGGGGAGTGGCGCGGCTTCACCGGCCAGCGGATCCGCAACATCGTCAACATCGGTATCGGAGGCTCAGATCTCGGGCCGGACATGGCCTACGAAGCACTGCGACACTTCGCAGACCGCGAGCTCACCGTGCGCTTCGTGTCGAATGTCGACGCCACCGACTTCGTCGAATCCACGCGCGATCTGGATCCTGCCGAGACGTTGTTCATCGTTGTGTCCAAGACGTTCACCACCCTCGAGACGATGACCAACGCGCACACGGCGCGCGGTTGGCTGCTCGAAGCGCTCGGCGATGTGGCCGCCGTTGGTCAGCACTTCGTCGCAGTGTCGACGAATGCGCAGGCGGTGAGCTCCTTCGGCATCGACCCGGCCAACATGTTCGGGTTCTGGGACTGGGTGGGCGGTCGGTACTCCATGGACTCCGCCGTCGGTCTGTCGACCATGATCGCCATCGGTCCGCACGCGTTCGGCGATCTGCTCGCCGGGTTCCACGAGATGGACGAGCACTTCCGCACGGCTGCGTTCGCCGAGAACCTGCCGGTACTGATGGGACTCCTCGCCGTCTGGTACGCCGACTTCTTCGACGCCCGGACTGTCGCGGTTCTCCCCTACGAGCAGTACCTGCACCGATTCCCGGCCTATCTGCAGCAACTGGCGATGGAGTCGAACGGCAAGCACGTGACCCGCCAGGGGCTACCAGTCGATGCGGCAACCGGACCCATCTACTGGGGGGAACCCGGGACCAACGGCCAGCACTCGTTCTTCCAGCTGATCCACCAAGGCACTCAGTTGATCCCCTGCGACTTCATCGCCTTCGCGCGCTCGCAGAACCCGCTGAGTGGGCACCACGATCTGTTGCTGGCCAACGTCTTTGCTCAGACCCAGGCGTTGGCGTTCGGCAAGACCGAGGCGCAGGTGCGTGCCGAGGGAGTGCCGGAGATGCTGGTGCCGCACCGAGTGTTCGACGGCAACCGTCCGTCGACGACGATCCTGGGAGACGTGCTCGACCCACGATCGCTGGGCCGTCTCGTCGCGTTGTACGAGCACAGCGTCTTCACGCAAGGGGCGATCTGGGGGATCGACTCCTTCGACCAATGGGGAGTCGAGCTCGGCAAGCAGCTCGCCCAGCGCATCAGTCCGGAGCTCGACTCGTCCGGCGTCCTGAAGTACGACAGCTCGACCAACGCCCTCATCGCCTACTACCGGGAGCACCGGCAGAGCAGCTAGGCGCCGGTGGCCTCACTCAGCAGCGCTGCCATCCGGCCCACGCCCTCGACCAACGCGTCGTCGCCCAAGGCGTACGACAGACGCAGGTACCCGGGTGTGCCGAACGCCTCGCCCGGCACCACGGCCACCTCCGCCTCGTCGAGCAGTACCTCGGCGAGCTCGATGGACGACATCGGTCGCCGTCCGCGAATCTGCTGACCGAGCACGCCTTTGACACTGGGGTAGGCGTAGAACGCACCCTCCGGCTCCGGGGCCACGACGCCGGGGATCTCGTTGAGCATCTTGACCATGGTCAGCCGGCGTCGGTCGAACGCCTCGCGCATCGCGGCCACGGCGTCAAGGGGGCCGGACACCGCGGCGAGCGCGGCCGCCTGCGCGACGTTGTTCACGTTCGACGTCGCGTGCGACTGGAGGTTGATCGCGCCCTTCACCACGTCCTTGGGGCCGATCAGCCATCCGACCCGCCAGCCGGTCATGGCGTAGGTCTTGGCAACCCCGTTCACGACGATGCACCGGTCGGCGGCCTCGGGGACCAGGGTGGGCAAGGAGGAGAAACGCGCGTCGCCGTAGACGAGGTGCTCATAGATCTCGTCGGTGAGCACCCACAACCCGTGCTCCACCGCCCAGCGCCCGATGGCCGCCACCTGATCCGGTGGGTAGACCGCACCGGTCGGGTTCGACGGCGAGACGAAGATGACCAGCTTGGTCCGCGGTGTGCGGGCCGCCTCGAGCTGGTCGACGGTGGCCAGGTAGCCCGACGTCTCGTCGGTGAGCACCGGCACGGGAACCCCTCCGAACACCCGGACCGCCTCGGGGTAGGTGACCCAGTACGGCGCCTGGATGATCACCTCGTCGCCCGGGTCGATCAGGCTCGCCAGCGCGTTGAAGATCGCCTGCTTGCCACCATTGGTCACCAGGACCTGGTCGGCGCTGACCTCGTAGCCGGAGTCGCGCGCCGTCTTGGCGGCGATGGCCTCCCGAAGCGCGGGCAGCCCGGCGGCGGGGGAGTAGCGGTGGGTCCACGGCTGGCGGGCTGCCTCGACCGCCGCAGCGACGATGTAGTCGGGGGTCGGGAAGTCGGGTTCGCCGGCCCCGAATCCGATCACCGGGCGCCCGGCGGCCTGCAAGGCCTTGGCCTTGGCATCGACGGCCAATGTGGCTGATTCGGCGATTCCGGCGACGCGGGTGCTCAGTCGGCTCGACATGGGTGTCATCCTTCCACCCGGCCTTCGGGGGTGCGCCAACGGATATCCGGGCGGGACGTCGCTGGTTCGACTGGCCGCGGGACCACCCCTTACACTCACCAGGTCGGCGGTGTGTCGGCGGACCCGACGCGCCCGCGTCCGGGCTGTCGGCTGTCGTCGCCGTCAACGCAGATCCCTAGGGCAGTAGCTCAATTGGCAGAGTCCCGGTCTCCAAAACCGGTGGTTGGGGGTTCGAGTCCCTCCTGCCCTGCGAGACCCGGCGGCACCCGCTGTCGGAGGACGACCACCAGGGGCCGAACCCGGTCCCGCGACCGAATCGGGGAAGCCGGTGTCCGAGAGCCGAGGCTCCCTCGCGACCCCCAAGGGGCGTTCGCCGAAGGCGTCGCGTCCTGGGCTGTTCTCCCGGATCGCCCTGTACTTCCGCCAGGTCGCGGGCGAGATGCGCAAGGTCGTGTGGCCGACCCGCTCGCAGTTGCTCACCTACACCAGCGTGGTCATCGTCTTCGTCTTCGGCTTCGCGATGTTCGTGCTCGGAGCCGACCTGCTGATCGCCAAGGGCGTGACGCTCGTTTTTGGCAACTAGCCACCACCCCCGACCCCCGCCGACCGACAGAGAAGTTCGACCAGGAGTGACCGACACCGTGTCCGAGTACCAAGGTTCGTCCCAGGGTTCGCCGGAGCAACCCGATCTCGACGTCGCCACGGCGACCGACGATCTGGTGTTCCAGGCGGCGCAGGACGAGGCAGACGCGCAGGCTGACGCGCAGATCGCCAGCGAGGAAGCCGCCGACCTGGTCGACGACGCGCAGGCGCGTCTGGAGGTGGCGGAGGCGCTGGTGATCGATGCGGAGACCCAGCCCGACGCTGACGTGGCCCTGGCCGAGGAGGCGCTGGCAGCCGACCTCGTGACGCAGGCCGAGGTCGAGGTGGGCCTCGCGGCCGACCTGCTCGAGGCAGCTGTGGATGAGCTCGAGGTGGCCGACGCCGAGGCGGAGCTGGCTATCGCCGCCGTCGAGGTCGAGGCCGCCGGTGAAGCCTCCGACGAGGACGAGGACGAGGCGAGGACGAGGACGAGGGCGACCCCCGCGAGGAGTTCCGTCAGACCATCGTGGCGCGCGAGGGCGACTGGTACGTGGTGCACTCCTACGCCGGCTACGAGAACCGGGTCAAGCACAACCTGGAGAACCGGCGCTCGTCGCTGAACATGGAGGACTTCGTCCACGAGGTGCAGGTCCCGCAAGAGGACGTCACCGAGATCAAGAACGGCCAGCGCAAGCAGGTGCGCCGCAACAAGTTCCCCGGCTACGTCCTGGTGCGCATGGACCTGACCGACGAGTCGTGGTCGGTTGTGCGCCACACCCCGGGCGTCACCGGTTTCGTGGGTCACGCTCATCAGCCCACGCCGTTGACCATCGACGAGGTCGTGAACATCTTGTTCACCGAGCCGGAGCACAAGACCGCGGCGCCCAGCGAGATCAAGGTCGTCGACTTCGAGGTGGGCGAGTCCGTCACGGTCATCGACGGCGCCTTCGCCACACTGCCGGCGACGATCAACGAGATCAACCCCGACGCCCAGAAGCTGAAGGTGCTCGTGTCGATCTTCGGTCGCGAGACGCCGGTCGAACTGTCGTTCAACCAGGTCCAGAAGCTCTAGCGCCGCCCAGCCCGCCCGTCAACTGCCGTCAACTCGATCGAAGGACCCGAATCGCATGCCCCCCAAGAAGAAGGTCGCTGGCCTGATCAAGCTCCAGATCCAGGCAGGTCTGGCGAACCCGGCACCCCCCGTGGGTCCGGCCCTCGGTCAGCACGGCGTCAACATCATGGAGTTCTGCAAGGCCTACAACGCGGCTACCGAGAGTCAGCGCGGAAACGTGATCCCGGTCGAGATCACCGTGTACGAGGACCGCTCGTTCACCTTCGTGACCAAGACTCCGCCCGCTGCCAAGCTGATCCTCAAGGCGGCCGGCCTGGACAAGGGCTCAGCCGTGCCGCACAAGGACAAGGTCGGCTCGCTGTCACGCGACCAGGTGCGCGAGATCGCCGCTCTGAAGATGCCCGACCTCAACGCCAACGACATCGAGGCGGCGGCCAACATCATTGCCGGCACGGCACGCTCGATGGGCGTCGTCGTCAACGACTGACCAGCACCACCGTGGGAGGGCCGAGCGCTGGCCCACACACCACAACTCTCACCGACCGGTAGAGATTCACCAAGGGAGCAGCACCATGCAGCGCAGCAAGGGATATCGCAACGCGGCGGAGAAGGTCGACCCGGACCAGCTGTACGCGCCGTTGGAGGCCGTCCGGCTGGCCAAGGAGACCTCGCCCATGAAGAACCCGGCCACCGTCGACGTCGCCATGCGACTCGGTGTCGACCCCCGCAAGGCCGACCAGATGGTGCGCGGCACCGTCAACCTGCCGCACGGCACCGGACGCACCGCTCGGGTGCTGGTCTTCGCCGCCGGCGAGAAGGCGGACGAGGCTCGCGCCGCCGGGGCCGATCTCGTGGGCTCCGACGACCTGATCGAGAAGGTCGCGGCCGGTTTCACCGACTTCGACGCCGCCGTGGCCACCCCGGACCTCATGGGCAAGGTCGGTCGCCTGGGCAAGGTGCTCGGTCCCCGTGGCCTGATGCCCAACCCCAAGACCGGGACGGTCACGATGGACGTGACCAAGGCGGTGGAGGAGATCAAGGGCGGCAAGATCGAGTTTCGGGTCGACCGCCACGGCAACCTGCACCTGGTCATCGGCAAGACGTCGTTCAGCGAGCAGCAGCTGGCGGAGAACTACGCCGCCGCCTACGACGAGGTGCTGCGGCTCAAGCCGTCGGCAGCCAAGGGTCGCTACGTCAAGAAGATCACCGTGAGCACCACCATGGGTCCCGGCATTCAGGTGGACCCGACTCGGGTGCGCGGTGCCAACGCTGACGAGTCCGGCAGCGACAGGGCGTCCTGAACCGACCGTTTTGACCACGGGCAGCCGGGGCACGTACCCTCGGCCTGCCGAAGACCGCTGGTCGTCGCCTCGTCCGCGAGGTGATCGAAGGTCCCGCGCAGTGATCGTGGGCGGCCCGCGCAGGTGATACGAGTGTCGTCTCGCGTCCGGACCACCGGACGCGGTTCACGCCCCGTGCGCCTGCGCCGGGGCGTTCTGCGTCTGCGGGTGGGCCGTTGATCCGGCCCCGATCAGCCAGTAGTCCCAGGTTCCGACCGAAAGGAGCACCATGGCGCGGGCTGACAAGTCGGCTGTCGTTGCGCAGATTGCGGAGCACTTCCGCACCTCCAGCGGCGCCGTGCTGACCGAGTACCGCGGGCTCACCGTGAAGCAGCTCAAGGAGCTGCGGCGTTCTCTCGGTGAGCACGCCAACTACGCCGTGGTGAAGAACACCCTGACCAAGCGGGCCGCCAAGGACGCCGGTGTCGAAGGGTTCGACGACCTGCTGGCCGGCCCTTCGGCGATCGCGTTCATCACCGGCGACGCGGTGGAGACGGCCAAGGGTTTGCGCGACTTCGCCAAGGCCAATCCCTTGCTGGTGATCAAGGGCGGTGTCCTCGACGGCAAGTCGCTGACGCCGGAGGAGATCAAGAAGTTGGCAGACCTCGAGTCGCGCGAGGTCCTCCTCGCCAAGCTCGCGGGAGCGATGAAGGCGTCGTTGACCAACGCCGTGTCGCTGTTCAACGCGCCCCTGGCGCAGACCGCCCGCGTGCTGGGTGCTTTGCAGCACAAGGCCGAGCAGGACCCGTCGGTGCTGGGCGGCGGCGCGGGTGTCGCGGCGCCGGTCACCACCGAAGCCAGCACCGAACCGAGCACCGAAGGCAGCACCGAACCACGTACCGAAGCCAGCACCGAACCGAGCACCGAAATCACCGCAGAACCCAGCGCCGACGCCGAGACCGGCGACGACGCTTCGGTCGCCCCGACCGGGGAGTCCGACGAGGCCTGACGGCCCTACGACCAAGCCGACGCTTGCGCCCCAGGGCCGAGCAGAACCAGGAAGGACGCCGACATGGCGAAGCTGAGCACCGAGGAACTCCTCGACGCGTTCAAGGAGATGACGCTGATCGAGCTGTCGGAGTTCGTCAAGAAGTTCGAAGAGGTCTTCGAGGTCACTGCCGCGGCGCCAGTTGCTGTTGCCGCGGTGGCCGCTCCCGGTGGAGCCGGCGGCGACGCCGCAGCCGCCGTTGAGGAGCAGGAGGAGTTCGACGTCGTCCTCGAGGACGCCGGCGAGAAGAAGATCCAGGTCATCAAGGAGGTGCGCAGCCTGACCAACCTGGGCCTGAAGGAGGCCAAGGACCTGGTCGAGAGCACCCCGAAGGCGGTCCTGGAGAAGGTCAACAAAGAGGCTGCCGACAAGGCCAAGGAGGCCCTCGAGGCCGCCGGCGCCAAGGTCGCGGTCAAGTAGTCCAGCGACTCCCGACGGGCGGTTCCGCAGCGGCGGAACCGCCCGTTTCGCATGGGAGGCCGCTCGATCCGATCGGATCACGATTGGCGGCACGCCATCCCCAGGTGCTTGACGCCGATGCCGACGCTCCGTCATGCTGCCGCCGTCGGATCGGTACGCCGACGGCCCCGACGGGGGTCGCCGGAGCCGGTCGGGGACTGCTTCTTCGAGCTCTGCCGGAGGCGCGGCTGGACGGCTGCGGCGCACGCCGCTATGCTGTCGCTTTGCGCTGCCCCATTTTTCCTGCCCCACGCCCTGAGTTCGACTGAGCGTGGGGTGTCTGGCTGCGCGCGGTAACTGAGCCCGGAAGGACGCCTCTTGGCCCCCTCGCGTAACCCCGCAACCGCTCTGTCTTCATCTGACACCTCGACCGCCGCAAACACCGCTCCCGAGCGCGTCACCTTCGCCAAGATCCGCGAGCCGCTGTCCGTCCCGGACCTGTTGGCCCTGCAGGTCGACAGCTTCGACTGGTTGATGGGCAACGCCGTCTGGCAGGCCCGGGTGGACGCCGCCCTCGAGGCCGGCAAGCCGATTCCGGCGAAGTCGGGCCTGGAGGAGATCTTCGAGGAGATCAGTCCCATCGAGGACTTCTCCGGAACGATGTCGCTGACGTTTCGCGACCACCGCTTCGAGCCGGCGAAGAACTCCGTCGACGAGTGCAAGGAGCGCGACTTCACCTACGCGGCTCCGCTGTTCGTCACCGCGGAGTTCATGAACCACGAGACCGGCGAGATCAAGTCGCAGACGGTCTTCATGGGCGACTTCCCGCTCATGACCAACAAGGGCACCTTCATCATCAACGGCACCGAGCGCGTCGTCGTGTCCCAGTTGGTGCGCTCTCCCGGCGTGTACTTCGAGCGGTCGGTCGACAAGACCTCCGACAAGGACATCTACACGTCGAAGATGATCCCGTCGCGCGGCGCCTGGCTCGAGTTCGAGATCGACAAGAAGGACATCGTCAGCGTCCGGATCGACCGCAAGCGCAAGCAGAACGTCACCGTCCTGCTCAAGGCGCTCGGCTGGGACGACGCAAGGATCCTGGACGAGTTCGGCCAGTACGACTCGATGCGCCAGACCCTGGAGAAGGACCACACCACGGGTCAGGACGACGCGCTCCTCGACATCTACCGCAAGCTGCGCCCGGGCGAGCCGCCGACGCGCGAGGCCGCGCAGACGCTGCTCGACAACCTGTACTTCAACTCCAAGCGCTACGACCTGGCCAAGGTGGGGCGCTACAAGATCGACAAGAAGCTCGGTCTCGAGCTGCCGCTGGAGTCCTCGGTGCTCACCACCGACGACATCGTGGCCACCATCAAGTACATCGTCGCGCTGCACGCCGGTGACGCGAGCGTCTCGGCGCCGAGCGGCGAGATCGTCGTCGAGGTCGACGACATCGACCACTTCGGCAACCGCCGCCTGCGGACCGTTGGCGAGCTGATCCAGAACCAGGTCCGGACCGGGCTGGCCCGGATGGAGCGGGTCGTGCGGGAGCGCATGACGACGCAGGACGTCGAGGCCATCACGCCACAGACCCTGATCAACATCCGCCCGGTGGTGGCGTCGATCAAGGAGTTCTTCGGTACCAGCCAGCTCTCCCAGTTCATGGACCAGACCAACCCGCTGGCCGGTCTGACCCACAAGCGTCGCCTCTCGGCGCTCGGCCCCGGTGGCCTGTCCCGCGAGCGGGCCGGCTTCGAGGTCCGTGACGTTCACCCGTCGCACTACGGCCGGATGTGTCCGATCGAGACGCCGGAGGGCCCGAACATCGGCCTGATCGGCTCGCTGTCCACGTACGGCCGGGTCAACGCGTTCGGCTTCATCGAGACGCCGTACCGCAAGGTGGTCAAGGGTCGGGTCACCGACCAGATCGACTACCTGACTGCCGACGAGGAAGACCGCCACGTCATCGCGCAGGCGAACGAGCCGATCGAGGACAGCGGCGCGTTCGTGGGCGACCGGGTGCTGGTGCGTACCAAGGGCGGCGAGGTCGACTACGTCCACCCCTCCGACGTCGACTTCATGGACGTGTCACCACGCCAGATCTGGTCGGTGGCCACCGCGCTGATCCCGTTCCTCGAGCACGACGACGCAAACCGCGCCCTGATGGGCTCCAACATGCAGCGCCAGGCGGTTCCGCTGCTGCGTCCGGAGTCACCCCTGGTCGGCACCGGAATGGAGTACCGCGCCGCCAAGGACGCCGGCGACGTCATCACCGCTGAGATTCCCGGCGTGGTCACCGAGGTCGCGGCCGACCACATCACGGTGGAGCAGGACGACGGCACCCACCGCACGTACCGGGTCGCCAAGTTCACCCGGTCCAACCAGGGCACCTCGTACAACCAGAAGCCGATCGTCAGCGACGGACAGCGGGTCGAGGCCGGACAGGTCATCGCCGACGGCCCGAGCACCGACGAGGGCGAGCTCGCCCTGGGCAAGAACCTGCTCGTGGCGTTCATGTCCTGGGAAGGGCACAACTACGAAGACGCGATCATCTTGTCCGAGCGTCTGGTCAAGGACGACGTGCTCTCCTCGATCCACATCGAGGAGCACGAGGTCGACGCCCGCGACACCAAGCTCGGCCCCGAGGAGATCACCCGGGACATCCCGAACGTCTCCGAGGAGGTGCTGGCCGACCTGGACGACCGCGGCATCATCCGCATCGGTGCCGAGGTGCGGACCGGCGACATCCTCGTCGGCAAGGTCACGCCCAAGGGCGAGACCGAGCTCACGCCCGAGGAGCGTCTGCTGCGCGCGATCTTCGGCGAGAAGGCGCGTGAGGTGCGTGACACCTCGCTGAAGGTTCCGCACGGCGAGTCCGGCGTCATCATCGGCGTGCGCGTGTTCGAGCGCGAGAACGGCGACGAGCTGCCCCCCGGCGTCAACGAGCTGGTGCGGGTCTACGTCGCGCAGAAGCGCAAGATCACCGAGGGCGACAAGCTTGCCGGGCGGCACGGCAACAAGGGTGTGATCGCCAAGATCCTGCCCGAGGAGGACATGCCGTTCCTCGAGGACGGCACGCCGGTCGACGTCGTCCTCAACCCGTTGGGCGTTCCCGGCCGCATGAACGTCGGCCAGGTGCTCGAGACCCACCTGGGCTGGGTCGCCAAGACTGGTTGGCAGGTCGAGGGCACACCGTCGTGGGCCCGCGGTCTGTCCGAGCGCGCCCGAAGCTCCCAGCCAGGAACGAACCTCGCGACGCCGGTGTTCGACGGCGCCAAGGAGGAGGAGATCACCGGCCTGCTGTCGTCGACGCGGACCAACCGCGACGGAGTGCAGCTGATCGGCGGGTCCGGCAAGGCCAACATGTTCGACGGACGCACCGGGGAACCGTTCCCGGAGCCGATCTCGGTGGGCTACATCTACATCCTGAAGCTGCTCCACCTGGTGGACGACAAGATCCACGCTCGTTCCACCGGCCCGTACAGCATGATCACCCAGCAGCCGCTGGGCGGTAAGGCGCAGTTCGGCGGGCAGCGGTTCGGCGAGATGGAGGTCTGGGCCCTCGAGGCTTACGGCGCCGCCTACGCCCTTCAGGAGCTCCTCACCATCAAGTCCGACGACGTCCTGGGCCGCGTGAAGGTCTACGAGGCCATCGTCAAGGGCGAGAACATCCCGGAGCCCGGAATTCCGGAGTCGTTCAAGGTGCTGATCAAGGAGATGCAGTCGCTGTGCCTCAACGTCGAGGTTCTCTCCAGCGACGGCCTGTCGATCGAGATGCGCGACACCGACGACGAGGTGTTCCGCGCAGCTGAGGAACTCGGTATCGACCTGTCCCGGCGCGAGCCGAGCAGCGTCGAAGAGGTCTGAGCCCGACTCCGACCTGGTGACGACGGAACTACGTAAAGGACACCCCTTGCTCGACGTCAACTACTTCGACGACCTGCGTATCGGTCTGGCCACCGCCGAGGACATCCGTCAGTGGTCCCACGGTGAGGTCAAGAAGCCGGAGACCATCAACTACCGCACCCTGAAGCCGGAGAAGGACGGGCTCTTCTGCGAGAAGATCTTCGGACCGACTCGCGACTGGGAGTGCTACTGCGGCAAGTACAAGCGGGTGCGCTTCAAGGGCATCATCTGTGAACGCTGCGGCGTCGAGGTCACGCGCGCCAAGGTTCGCCGGGAGCGCATGGGGCACATCGAGCTGGCCGCGCCGGTCACCCACATCTGGTACTTCAAGGGCGTCCCGAGCCGGCTGGGCTACCTGCTCGACCTGGCACCGAAGGACCTCGAGAAGGTCATCTACTTCGCGGCCTACATGATCACCTGGGTCGACGAGGACGGGCGTCATCGCGACCTTCCCTCGATCGAGGCGAAGATCGGCATCGAGCGCGACCAGATCGAGCGCAAGCGCGACGGCGACGTCGAGACTCGCCAGCAGAAGCTCGAAGGCGACCTCGCCGCGCTGGAGGCCGAGGGCGCCAAGAGCGACGTGCGGCGCAAGGTGCGCGAGTCGGCCGAGCGCGAGATGGCGCAGATCCGCAAGCGCGCCGACGCCGAGGTCGACCGCCTCACCAACGTGTGGGAGCGGTTCAAGAACCTCAAGGTCCAAGACCTCGAGGGTGACGAGCTGCTCTACCGCGAGATGCGTGACCGCTTCGGCATCTACTTCCGCGGCGGCATGGGCGCCCAGGCGATCAAAGATCGGCTGGAGAGCTTCGACCTCGCTGCCGAGGCCGAGCGGCTGCGCGAGATCATCGCCACCGGCAAGGGGCAGAAGAAGACCCGCGCCCTGAAGCGGCTCAAGGTCGTGTCGGCCTTCCTGAACACACGCAACAGCCCGATGGGCATGGTGCTCGACGCCGTACCGGTGATCCCGCCGGACCTGCGTCCCATGGTGCAGCTCGACGGTGGCCGGTTCGCGACCAGCGACCTCAACGACCTGTACCGAAGGGTCATCAACCGCAACAACCGGCTGAAGCGACTGCTCGACCTCGGTGCCCCCGAGATCATCGTCAACAACGAAAAGCGGATGCTGCAGGAGGCCGTCGACGCACTGTTCGACAACGGCCGTCGTGGCCGTCCGGTCACCGGTCCGGGCAACCGGCCGCTGAAGTCGCTGTCGGACATGCTCAAGGGCAAGCAGGGCCGGTTCCGCCAGAACCTGCTCGGCAAGCGCGTCGACTACTCCGGCCGTTCGGTCATCGTGGTCGGCCCGCAGCTGAAGCTGCACCAGTGCGGCCTGCCCAAGCAGATGGCGCTGGAGCTCTTCAAGCCGTTCGTCATGAAGCGGCTGGTCGACCTCAACCACGCTCAGAACATCAAGTCCGCCAAGCGCATGGTCGAGCGTCAGCGTCCCGTTGTCTGGGACGTGCTCGAGGAGGTCATCGCTGAGCACCCGGTGCTGCTCAACCGGGCACCGACGCTGCACCGGCTGGGGATACAGGCCTTCGAACCGCAACTCGTCGAGGGCAAGGCCATCCAGATCCACCCGCTGGTCTGCACCGCGTTCAACGCGGACTTCGACGGCGACCAGATGGCGGTGCACCTGCCGTTGTCGGCGGAGGCGCAGGCTGAGGCACGCATCCTGATGCTGTCGAGCAACAACATCTTGTCGCCGGCACACGGGCGCCCGATCACCTCGCCGACGCAGGACATGGTGCTGGGCATCTACTTCCTGACCGGCGACCGGGACGGCCTGACCGGTGAGGGACAGAGCTTCTCGTCTCTGGCCGAAGCCACCATGGCGTTCGACGCCGGTTCGTTGGCCGTGCAGGCCAAGGTGCGGATCCGGCTGCGCGATGTCGTCCCGCCGGAGGGCTGGGAGGCGCCCGAGGGCTGGGTGCCGGGTGACGCCGCGGTGCTCGACAACGACGCTGGGCCGGGCACTGCTCAACGAGGCGCTGCCGGTGGACTACCCCTACGTCAACCGCGTGGTCGACAAGAAGCAGTTGTCGGCGATCGTCAACGACTTGGCCGAGCGCTACCCCAAGGTCGACGTGGCGGCGACGCTGGACGCGTTGAAGGACACCGGCTTCCACTGGGCGACCCGCTCCGGCGTGACGATCTCCATCGAGGACGTCGTGACCCCGCCGACGAAGGCCAAGACCCTCGACACGTTCGAGGGCAAGGCCGAGAAGGTCCAGAGCCAGTACGAAAAGGGCCTGATCACCGACGACGAGCGTCGTCAGGAGCTGATCGAGATCTGGACGCAGGCCACGAACGAGGTCGCCAAGGAGATGGAGGACCACTTCCCGGCGAACAACCCCATCTGGATGATGGTCCACTCCGGTGCCCGCGGAAACATGATGCAGGTCCGGCAGATCGCCGGTATGCGTGGACTCGTGGCCAACCCCAAGGGCGAGATCATCCCGCGGCCGATCAAGTCGAACTTCCGCGAGGGACTCTCGGTGCTGGAGTACTTCATCTCCACGCACGGTGCTCGTAAAGGCTTGGCCGACACCGCACTTCGAACCGCTGACTCCGGTTACCTGACGCGTCGCCTCGTCGACGTGTCGCAGGACGTCATCGTGCGCGAGGAGGACTGCGGTACCGACCGCGGGCTCACACTCCCGATCGCGGTGTCTGCGGCGGACGGCTCGCTGCGCAAGACCGACAACGTCGAGACCAGCATCTACTCACGCACGCTGGCCGAAGGCGTCGAGGTCAAGGGCGAGACGCTGGTCGCGGCGGGCACGTTGCTCGGCGACCCGGAGATCGACTTCCTCGTGGAACGTGGAGTGGTCGAGGTCAAGGTGCGCAGCGTCCTGACCTGCGAGAGCAAGAAGGGCACCTGCGCTGCTTGCTACGGCCGCTCGCTCGCCACCGGGAAGCTCGTCGACGTCGGCGAAGCGGTGGGCATCATCGCGGCGCAGTCGATCGGTGAGCCCGGCACGCAGCTGACGATGCGGACCTTCCACACCGGTGGTGTCGCGGGTGAGGACATCACCCACGGTCTGCCGCGTGTGGTGGAACTGTTCGAGGCACGCACGCCCAAGGGCAACGCTCCGATCGCCGAGGCGTCGGGTCGGGTGCGCATCGACGACACCGACAAGGACCGTCACGTCGTGGTCGTGCCCGACGACGGCTCCGACGAGACCAAGTACAAGGTGTCCAAGCGGACCCGACTGCTGGTCGGCGAGGGAGACCACGTCGAGGTCGGCGAACAGTTGCTCGTGGGTGCAGTCGACCCCAAGCAGGTGCTGCGCATCCTTGGACCGCGCAGAGTCCAGGAGTACCTCACCGGCCAGGTGCAGGACGTGTACCGCAGCCAGGGTGTGTCGATCCATGACAAGCACATCGAGGTCATCGTCCGGCAGATGCTCAAGCGGGTGACGATCATCGAGTCCGGAGACGCCGATCTCCTGCCGGGCGAGCTGGTCGAGCGGGGACGCTTCGAGGACGAGAACCGCAAGATCGTCGCCGAAGGCGGTCAGCCGGCCTCGGGACGCCCGGAGCTCATGGGCATCACCAAGGCCTCCCTGGCTACCGAGTCCTGGCTGTCGGCCGCCTCCTTCCAGGAGACGACGCGGGTGCTCACGGACGCGGCGATCCATGCCAAGTCCGACCCGCTGCTGGGCCTGAAGGAGAACGTGATCATCGGCAAGCTGATCCCCGCCGGAACCGGGCTGCCCCGGTACCGCAACATCCGGGTCGAGCCCACCGAGGAGGCCAAGGCCGCGATGTACTCGATGGTCGGCTACGACGACCTTGACTACGCGTTCGGCACCAGCACCGGCCAGGCCGTGCCCCTGGAGGAGTACGACTTCGGCCCATACACCGGCTGAGGTCATCGATCGGTACGAGGCGGCCCGTTCCCGATGGGGGACGGGCCGCCTCGCCGTCTGAGCCCCGGCGCCTCTTCCGGACGCGAGCAATGCGGCATTGCTCGCCCAAGAGCAGGAGCAATGAAGCAATGCTCCTGCTCTTACAGAACTCTTCTGGGGTTCATGAGCGGTCGGGTGCGTCACCGGTCGGCCCGTCGGCGGGTAGGGTCCGCCCCAACGACAGCGGCCGAGGAGAGGCGAGGAGATCTGTGACGACGCCAGAGCCCGACGCTGCTGAGCCGGTCGTGCCCCAGGTGCCCGCCAGCCCCCCGACCGCGCCACCCGTGGCCCCGGCCGCAGCGACGGGGCAGCCCACCTCACCCCTGGCCCCCGGTTATCCGCAGCCGTACCGAGCGCCGGCCGGAGCTGCCTACCCGACTCCGCAGGATCCGACTCCAGCTGCGGCTTACGCACCGGCGGCGTACCCCCCCGCAGGCTATGCCGCGCCGGGGTACCCGCCTGCGGGGTACGGCCAGTCGCCCTACGGGCAGGCGCCCTACGCCACCCCCGTCGCGTCGCGTCCGGCCAGCAACGGCTCGGCCGTCACCGCGTTCGTTCTGGCCCTGTTGTCGTTCTTCGTCCTGCCGATCGTGCTGGCCGTGGTGGCGTTGGTGGTGGCCGGGCGCGCCGAGCAGGAGATGGCCTCCGATCCCACCCGGTCCGGCGGGCGCGGGCTGCTGAGCTGGGCGCGCGGACTGGCGATCGCCAACCTGATCATCTGCGGTCTGGTCCTGCTGTTCGTGGGCGCGGTCGTGGTGGGACTGTTCATCGGCAACCGCTGACGCATCGCTGGCCCGGTCAGGCGGTTTTGACCGGTGCCGAGCACGTCGGTTAGTCTCTGCGCGATGCCTGGCGTTGGCCGGGCTCCCGTGCGCGCCCGTGTGGGCTGCGCGGACACCTTCGGATTCCGACCCGGGTCGTGGGGTGCGCCCAGCGCGACACACCCGAGCGCGGGGTGCGGAGGGGGGCTCGACGCCCCGCCAGCACACTTCAGGTCAGCATCAACACGGAACGGACACCGGTGCCCACCATCCAGCAGTTGGTCCGCAAGGGCCGCCAGGACAAGGTCTCCAAGACGAAGACCCCGGCGCTCAAGGGCAGCCCCCAGCGGCGCGGTGTCTGCACGCGCGTCTACACGACCACGCCCAAGAAGCCGAACTCGGCGCTGCGCAAGGTGGCCCGCGTCCGGCTGACGAGTGGGATCGAGGTCACGGCCTACATCCCCGGCGTCGGTCACAACCTGCAGGAGCACTCGATCGTGCTCGTCCGCGGCGGCCGCGTGAAGGACCTGCCCGGCGTCCGCTACAAGATCATCCGTGGGGCGCTCGACACCCAGGGCGTGAAGAACCGTAAGCAGGCGCGCAGCCGCTACGGCGCCAAGAAGGAGAAGAGCTAATGCCCCGCAAGGGCCCGGCCCCCAAGCACCCGATCGAGGCTGACCCGGTCTACAGCAGCGTCCTGGTCACCTCGTTGATCAACAAGATCCTGCTCGATGGCAAGCGCTCCGTCGCCCAGCGCATCGTCTACGACGCTCTGGAGATCTGCCGTGAGAAGACGGGCAGCGACCCGGTGATCACGCTCAAGCGCGCCATGGACAACGTCAAGCCGGCGATCGAGGTCAAGAGCCGCCGCGTCGGTGGCGCCACCTACCAGGTCCCCGTCGAGGTCAAGGCCGGCCGGAGCACGACGCTGGCCCTGCGTTGGCTCGTGGCCTACTCGCGGCAGCGTCGCGAGAAGACGATGACCGAACGGCTTGCCAACGAGCTGCTCGACGCCAGCAACGGTCTCGGCGCAAGCGTCAAGCGCCGCGAGGACACTCACAAGATGGCGGAGTCCAACAAGGCCTTCGCCCACTATCGCTGGTAATTCCGGCCGCCACCGGAGCCACGCGTCCCGCACGCTCGACGCCACTGACCCAGGCTTACCGACGGAGATCCCGAACGTGTCCACCGCTACAGACCTCGACCTCGCCCTGGTCCGCAACATCGGGATCATGGCGCATATCGACGCGGGCAAGACCACGACGACCGAGCGGATCCTGTTCTACACGGGGATCAACTACAAGATCGGCGAGGTCCACGACGGCGCCGCGACCATGGACTGGATGCCGCAGGAGCAGGAGCGCGGCATCACGATCACGTCGGCCGCGACCACCTGCGAGTGGGACGGCGTCACCATCAACATCATCGACACCCCCGGGCACGTCGACTTCACCGTCGAGGTCGAGCGCTCGCTGCGTGTCCTCGACGGCGCGGTGGCCGTGTTCGACGGGGTCGCCGGCGTCGAGCCACAGTCGGAGACGGTGTGGCGCCAGGCCGACCGTTACGGCGTCCCGCGGATCTGTTTCGTCAACAAGCTCGACCGGACGGGCGCGGAGTTCCACCGCACCGTCGACATGATCGTGTCCCGCCTCAACTCCGTGCCCCTGCCTCTGCAGATCCCGATCGGTGCGGAGGCCGACTTCAAGGGCGTCGTCGACCTCATCGCCATGAAGGCCTTCATCTGGCCGGTCGAGGCCGAGAAGGGCGAGATGTACGAGGTCCTCGACATCCCCGCCACGCACACCGAGGCGGCGCGGGACTGGCGCGACCGCCTGCTCGAGACGATCGCTGAGAACGACGACGAGATGATGGAGCTGTACCTCGAAGGCACCGAGCCCGACGAGGAGCAGCTGATCGCGGCCATCCGACGCGCCACCATCGCCAGCAAGCTGACACCGGTTCTGTGCGGCTCTGCTTTCAAGAACAAGGGCGTGCAGCCCATGCTCGACGCCGTCGTGCGCTACCTTCCGTCGCCGTTGGACGTGCCGAGCATCGAGGGCCATGCCGTGGGAGACGAGACCACGCTCATCGAGCGCAAGCCGAGTGAGAACGAGCCGTTCTCAGCCCTGGCCTTCAAGATCATGAGCGACCCCCACCTGGGCAAGTTGACCTACATCCGGATCTACTCCGGGACCTTGGAGTCGGGCAGCCAGGTGCTGAACGCCACCAAGGACCGCAAGGAGCGGATCGGCAAGATCTTCCAGATGCACGCGAACAAGCGCGAGGAGCGGCCCACGGCGACGGCCGGTCACATCGTCGCCGTCATGGGCCTGAAGGACACCACCACGGGCGACACGCTGTGCGACCCGACCAAGCCGGTGGTGCTGGAGTCCATGAGCTTCCCGGCGCCGGTCATCTCGGTGGCGATCGAGCCGAAGTCGAAGGCCGACCAGGAGCGATTGGGTACCGCGATCCAGCGCCTGGCCGAAGAGGACCCGACGTTCCAGGTCCGCACCGACGAGGAGACCGGCCAGACGATCATCGGCGGCATGGGCGAACTCCACCTCGAGGTGCTGGTCGACCGCATGAAGCGCGAGTTCCGCGTCGAGGCGAACGTCGGCCGGCCGCAGGTGGCCTACCGGGAGACCCTCACCAAGAGCGTCGCGAAGGTCGAGTACACCCACAAGAAGCAGACCGGTGGGTCAGGTCAGTACGCCCGAGTGATCATCGACGTCGAGCCGCTGGGGGAGGGCGCCGAGAGCGGGTACGAGTTCGTCAACGCGGTCACGGGTGGCCGGATCCCGCGCGAGTACATCCCGAGCGTCGACACCGGCGTCCAGGACGCCATGGAGTATGGCGTGCTCGCCGGCTACCCGATGGTCGACGTCAAGGTCACGCTCAAGGACGGCGCCTACCACGACGTGGACTCCTCCGAGCTCGCGTTCAAGATCGCCGGCTCGATGGCCTTCAAGGAGGCCGCGAAGCACGCCGGCCCGGTGCTGCTCGAACCGATCATGTCCGTCGAGGTGATCACCCCAGAGGAGTTCATGGGCGAGGTCATCGGCGACCTCAACTCGCGGCGGGGACACATCCAGTCGATGGACGAACGGGCCGGAGCCCGGATCGTCAACGCAGTGGTGCCCCTGTCGGAGATGTTCGGGTACGTGGGCGACCTGCGGAGCAAGACTCAAGGTCGTGCGTCGTACTCGATGCAGTTCGACTCCTATGCCCAGGTTCCGACGAGCGTGGCAACGGAGATCATCGCCAAGGCCCGCGGAGAGTAATCCGGGCCGAGATCGTCGGCCATGGCCGAACCTGACCATCCATCCATCCATCTGATCTACTCAGCACCAAACCAACACAGACCGGCGTAACCGGATCGTCCCGAGGAGGACCCCAGTGGCGAAGGCGAAGTTCGAGCGGACGAAGCCGCACGTCAACATCGGCACCATCGGCCACATCGACCACGGCAAGACCACCTTGACCGCGGCGATCACGAAGGTGCTGCACGACAAGTACCCCGACCTGAACCCCTTCACGCCGTTCGACCAGATCGACAAGGCGCCGGAGGAGCGCGAGCGCGGGATCACCATCTCGATCGCGCACGTGGAGTACCAGACCGAGAGCCGGCACTACGCCCACGTCGACTGTCCCGGTCACGCCGACTACATCAAGAACATGATCACCGGCGCGGCGCAGATGGACGGAGCGATCCTCGTGGTCGCCGCCACGGACGGCCCCATGCCGCAGACGAAGGAGCACGTGCTCCTGGCCCGCCAGGTGGGTGTGCCCTACATCGTCGTGGCGCTCAACAAGGCCGACATGGTCGACGACGAGGAGATCCTGGAGCTCGTCGAGCTCGAGGTCCGCGAGCTGCTCAGTGACTACGAGTTCCCCGGTGACGACCTTCCAGTGGTGCGGGTCAGCGCGCTGAAGGCACTCGAGGGCGACGCCGAGTGGAGCGCGAAGCTGCTCGAGCTCATGCAGGCTGTCGACGACAACATCCCGACGCCGGACCGCGAGACCGAGAAGCCGTTCCTCATGCCGATCGAGGACGTCTTCACGATCACCGGCCGAGGCACCGTCGTCACCGGCCGCATCGAGCGCGGCATCGTGAAGGTCAACGAGGAGGTCGAGATCGTCGGCATCAAGCCGGAGACCACCAAGACCGTCGTGACCGGCATCGAGATGTTCCGCAAGCTGCTGGACGAGGGTCAGGCCGGCGAGAACGTGGGTCTGCTCATCCGCGGCATCAAGCGTGAGGACGTGGAGCGCGGCCAGGTCGTCGTCAAGCCCGGCACGACCACGCCGCACACCGACTTCGAGGCGCAGGTCTACATCCTGTCCAAGGAGGAGGGCGGTCGGCACACGCCGTTCTTCAACAACTACCGTCCGCAGTTCTACTTCCGCACCACCGACGTCACCGGCGTGGTCCAGCTGCCCGACGGCACCGAGATGGTCATGCCCGGCGACAACACCGAGATGAGTGTGGAGCTCATCCAGCCGATCGCCATGGACGAGGGTCTGCGGTTCGCCATCCGCGAGGGTGGGCGCACCGTGGGCGCTGGTCGTGTCATCAAGATCATCAAGTAGCACAGCGATTAGGTGAATCTGCCCCGTATGGGGCAGACTACGACGGTTGTTTGGAGCGGTAACCGGGGTTTGGCCCTCCCGCAAGGGGGTGGCAGTCCCGGTTACCGGGTCCAACATCTGGCCGGTGTCAGCGACTTGCCGACATCGGACCGGAACAGATGCCCACCCCGACTCGACGTCCGGGCCGCTCCGCGGCTCGGAACCCGACACGCCCGAGCGCGGGGGTCGGACAACACGCAGCGCACGAGACGAAGGAACCGGTAGACGCCATGGCGGGACAGAAGATCCGCATCCGGCTCAAGGCCTACGACCACGAGGTCATCGACAGCTCGGCGCGCAAGATCGTCGAGACGGCGACCCGTACCGGGGCCAAGGTGGCCGGCCCGGTGCCGCTGCCGACGGAGAAGAACGTCTTCGTCGTCATCCGATCGCCGCACAAGTACAAGGACAGCCGCGAGCACTTCGAGATGCGCACCCACAAGCGGCTCATCGACATCATCGACCCGACCCCGAAGACCGTCGACTCGCTCATGCGTCTCGACCTGCCGGCGGGCGTCGACATCGAGATCAAGCTCTAAGAGGGACGCCGCGATCATGAGCAAGCAGGTCAAGGGAGTCCTGGGCGAGAAGCTCGGCATGACCCAGGTCTGGGACGAGAACAACCGGGTGGTCCCGGTCACCGTCGTCAAGGCAGGTCCTTGCGTCGTCACCCGGGTCCGCACCCCGGACCAGGACGGGTACGACGCAGTCCAGCTCGGCTACGGCACCATCGATCCACGCCGGGTGAACCGACCCGACACAGGTCAGTTCAAGGCCGCCGACGTGCCGCCGCGTCGCTACGTCGCCGAGCTGCGCACCTCCGATGCCAGCGAGTACACGGTGGGCCAGGAGCTCGGCCCTGACGTCTTCGAGGCAGGTCAGGTCGTCGACGTCACGGGGACCACGCGCGGCAAGGGCTTCTCCGGCGTCATCAAGCGTCACGGCTTCCACGGCGTCTCGGCGTCGCACGGCCAAAAGCGCAACCACCGCAAGCCCGGCTCGATCGGTGCCGGTTCGACGCCCAGCCGGGTGTTCAAGGGCATGAAGATGTCCGGGCACATGGGCCACGTGCGCAAGACCGTCCAGAACCTCACGATCCACTCCGTCGACACCGACCAGGGGCTCCTGCTGATCAAGGGCGCGGTGCCCGGCCCGCTGGGCAGCCTGGTCTTCGTCCGGTCCGCCGCGAAGGGGGCTGCCCGATGACCACCGTCGATGTCCTCGGACCCACCGGCAAGAAGTCGGGGAAGGTCGACCTTCCCGCCGACGTGTTCGACGTCCAGGTGAACGTGCCGCTCATCCACCAGGTAGTCGTGGCCCAGCTGGCCGCCGCCCGTCAGGGGACTGCCGACACCAAGACGCGTGGTGAGGTCTCCGGCGGTGGCCGCAAGCCGTACCGCCAGAAGGGCACCGGACGCGCGCGCCAGGGTTCGATCCGAGCGCCGCAGTTCACCGGCGGTGGCGTGGCGCACGGTCCGACGCCGCGCAACTACGAGCAGCGCACGCCCAAGAAGATGAAGGCGGCCGCACTTCGGGCCGCCCTCTCCGACCGGGCGCGCAACGACCGCGTTCACGTCGTGTCGTCCCTCGTCGAGGGCGAGACGCCTTCGACCAAGACGGCGCTGGCGCTGATCGACCAGCTGTCGCAACGGCGTCACGTGCTGGTGGTCGTCGAACGCGGCGACCTCGCGACGTGGAAGAGCCTGCGCAACGTCGACCGGGTGCACCTGCTGGTCCCCGACCAGCTGAACACCTACGACGTGCTCGTGAGCGACGACGTCGTGTTCACCAAGGCCGCGTTCGAGGCGTTCGTCAGCGGTCCGGCACGCGGGAAGTCGGCGACTGCGGTCGCCACCGAGACCGAGGCAGCCGAGCTCGACGCGGCCGCGCCCGACGACGAAGGGAGCGAGCAGTGAGCAAGATGGCCCAGAAGGACCCGCGCGACGTGCTGCTCGCGCCGGTCGTCTCGGAGAAGAGCTACGGCCTCTTGGACGAGAACAAGTACACGTTCATCGTGCGCCCGGACGCCAACAAGACCGAGATCAAGATCGCGGTCGAGAAGGTGTTCGGCGTGAAGGTCACCGGTGTGAACACCATCAACCGCAAGGGCAAGGTGCGGCGTACCCGCTTCGGCATGGGTGCCCGCAAGGACACCAGGCGCGCAATCGTCAGTGTGGCCGCAGGCGACCGTATCGACATCTTCGGGGGCCCGGTCGCCTGACCGGGATGAGGACGAGGACTGACACCGATGGCTATCCGTAAGTTCAAGCCCACGACGCCAGGGCGTCGTGGCTCGAGCGTTGCCGACTTCGTCGAGGTGACGCGCTCGGAGCCCGAGAAGTCGCTGGTGCGCCCGCTGCACTCCAAGGGCGGTCGCAACAACGGCGGTCGGGTCACCACGCGCCACCAGGGAGGCGGGCACAAGCGCGCCTACCGGGTCATCGACTTCCGTCGCCACGACAAGGACGGCGTGCCGGCCAAGGTCGCCCACATCGAGTACGACCCCAACCGCACGGCTCGGATCGCGCTGCTGCACTACGCCGACGGCGACAAGCGCTACATCTTGGCGCCGAACCGGCTGAGCCAGGGCGACCGCGTCGAAGCCGGCCCCAGCGCGGACATCAAGCCCGGGAACAACCTTCCGTTGCGCAACATCCCGGTCGGCACGGTGATCCACGCCGTGGAGTTGCGTCCGGGCGGCGGCGCCAAGCTGGCTCGTTCGGCGGGTGCCAGCATCCAGCTGGTCGCCAAGGACGGTCCGTACGCTCAGCTGCGGCTGCCGTCGGGTGAGATCCGCAACGTCGACCTACGCTCGCGCGCGACGGTCGGTGAGGTGGGGAACGCCGAGCAGTCGAACATCAACTGGGGCAAGGCCGGCCGGATGCGGTGGAAGGGCAAGCGCCCGACGGTCCGAGGTGTCGCCATGAACCCGATCGACCACCCGCACGGTGGTGGTGAGGGCAAGACGTCAGGTGGACGCCACCCGGTGTCGCCCTGGGGCCAGCCAGAGGGCCGGACGCGCAAGCGCAAGAAGGCCAGCGACAAGTTCATCGTCCGCCGCCGCAAGAACAAGAAGCGCTAGGAGAACGTCGCGATGCCGCGCAGTCTGAAGAAGGGTCCGTTCGTGGACGGCCACCTGATCAAGAAGGTGGACGACCAGAACGACAAGGGCACCCGGAACGTCATCAAGACGTGGTCGCGTCGCTCGATGATCGTGCCGTCGATGATCGGCCACACGATCGCGGTGCACGACGGCCGCAAGCACGTGCCGGTGTTCGTAACCGACGCGATGGTGGGACACAAGCTCGGGGAGTTCGCGCCGACGCGCACGTTCCGCGGGCACGAGAAGGACGACCGTAAGGCGCGGCGACGCTAGCGCCGAGCCGACCGCACACGACTACCAGCTCCGAGAGAAGCAGAGGACAGCGATGGAAGCCAGGGCCAGTGCTCGCAGCACTGCGCGGTACGTCCGCGTCACGCCCCAGAAGGCTCGCCGCCTCGTCGACCTCATCCGAGGTCTACCGGCGGCGGAGGCGCAGACGATCCTGCGCTTTGCTCCGCAAGCCGCGAGCGAGCCAGTGGGCAAGGTGCTGGACAGCGCCATCGCCAACGCCGAGCACAACCACGACCTCGACCGCGACACTCTCGTGGTCACCGAGGCCTACGTGGACGAGGGACCGACCATGAAACGGTTCCGTCCCCGCGCTCAAGGTCGTGCCTACCGCATCCGTAAGCGCACCAGTCACATCACGGTGGTCGTGTCGCCCCTTGAGGCGCCCGCGACCCGGAAGAAGGGGTGACCCCGTGGGTCAGAAGGTCAACCCACATGGGTTCCGTCTGGGCATCACGACGGACTACAGCAGCCGGTGGTACGCCGACAAGCTGTACAAGGACTACATCAAGGAAGACGTCGAGATCCGTCGCATGCTGACCAAGGGCATGGAGCGGGCCGGCATCAGCAAGGTCGACATCGAGCGGACCCGGGACCGCGTACGCGTGGACATCCACACGGCACGCCCCGGCATCGTCATCGGTCGTCGCGGGGCCGAGGCGGACAAGATCCGCGCGGCGCTGGAGAACCTGACCGACAAGCAGGTCCAGCTGAACATCCTCGAGGTGAAGAACCCAGAGATCGATGCCCAGCTGGTCGCTCAGGGCGTGGCCGAGCAGCTGAGCAGCCGCGTGTCGTTCCGCCGCGCGATGCGCAAGGGGATCCAGAGCGCGATGAAGGCAGGCGCCAAGGGGATCCGCGTCCAGGTGAGTGGTCGCCTGGGCGGGGCCGAGATGTCGCGAACCGAGTTCTACCGCGAGGGTCGCGTTCCGCTGCACACGCTGCGGGCCGACATCGACTACGGCTTCTACGAGGCGCGCACCACCTTCGGCCGGATCGGCGTCAAGGTGTGGATCTACAAGGGTGATGTCTCCGGCTCGCGTGCGGAGCGCGAGGCGGCTGCTGCTGCGGCTCGGATGGCGCAGCGCAGCAACCGGCCGACCCGCACCCGTCGGGACGCTGCTCCAGCGCCGCGTCGTGACGAGCAGGCCGCCCCGACTGAGCCACTGACTGGGCCGATCGCCGGCGAGGCCACCATCGAGGTCCCAGTCGTCGAGGAGACCGTCGTAGAGGTCCTCGAGACCCCCGATGCCGTGATCGTGGTCGAGGAGACCGTTGTGGTTCCCGCCGTCGACCCGGCGATCGAGGCCGTCGTCGAACGCGACGTTGCGCAGGCGGCGGAGTCGAACGACGTCACCCCGGACGAGACGGAGGCCTGACCCATGCTCATCCCACGGCGGGTCAAGCACCGCAAGCAGCACCACCCCACGCGACGCGGCGTCGCCAAGGGCGGTACCACAGTGAGCTTCGGCGAGTACGGCATCCAGGCGATCGAGCCCGGCTACATCACCAACCGGCAGATCGAATCGGCTCGTATCGCCATCACACGCGCGATCAAGCGCGGCGGCAAGGTCTGGATCACGGTCTACCCAGACCGTCCCTTGACGAAGAAGCCGGCCGAGACCCGTATGGGCTCGGGCAAGGGCTCGCCGGAGTGGTGGGTGGCCAACGTCAAGCCGGGACGGGTCATGTTCGAGCTGTCCGGCGTCTCGGAGCCGTTGGCCCGTCAAGCCATGCGTCGGGCACAGCACAAGCTCCCGATCAAGACGCGGTTCGTGTCACGAGAAGGCGGTGACCTGTAGATGTCGACGGGTACCAAGGCCACAGAACTGCGGTTGCTCGACGACGACGAACTGTCGGCGAAGCTGGCCGAGGCCAAGGAGGAGCTGTTCAACCTGCGGTTCCAGGCGGCCACCGGCCAGCTGGAGAGCCACGGGCGGCTGCGAGCGGTTCGTAAGGACATCGCACGCATCTACACCCTGGTGCGCGAGCGCGAGCTCGGCATCGAGACGGTCGAGCGCCCAGAGGGTGCGGCATGACCGAGACGACGAACGAGAAGGTGGACGTGAGCGAGCAAGACACGGACAGTCGTGGCCCGCGCAAGGTGCGCGAAGGCCTCGTGGTCAGCGACAAGATGGACAAGACCGTTGTGGTCGCCGTCGAGGACCGCGTGAAGCACCCGCTGTACGGCAAGGTCATGCGCCGCACCAACAAGCTCAAGGCCCACGACGAGCAGAACAGTGCCGGCGTCGGCGACCGGGTCCTCCTCATGGAGACCCGACCGGCCAGCAAGACCAAGCGCTGGCGCGTCATCGAGATCATCGAGAAGGCGAAGTAGGGCGGGAACTGACGTGATCCAGCAGGAGTCGCGACTCAAGGTCGCCGACAACACCGGTGCGAAGGAGATCCTTTGCATTCGCGTGCTCGGCGGCTCCGGACGTCGCTACGCGGGCATCGGGGACATCATCGTCGCCACCGTCAAGGACGCCATCCCCGGCGGTGGCGTCAAGAAGGGCGAGGTCGTCAAGGCTGTCATCGTGCGCACTGTCAAGGAGCGCCGTCGGCCGGACGGGTCCTACATCAAGTTCGACGAGAACGCCGCCGTGATCATCAAGGACGGCGGCGACCCGCGTGGCACGCGCATCTTCGGCCCGGTGGGCCGTGAGCTGCGCGACAAGAAGTTCATGCGGATCGTCTCGCTGGCACCGGAGGTGATCTGACCATGGCGAAGCTTCGCGTCAAGAAGGGCGACACCGTGATCGTCGTCTCGGGCAAGGACAAGGGCGCCACGGGCAAGGTGATCGCCGCGTTCCCCCGCGAGGACAAGGTGCTCGTCGAAGGCGTCAACCTCGTCAAGAAGCACACCAAGATCGGGCAGACCACGCGGGGCGCCAAGACTGGCGGCATCGTCACGCAGGAAGCCAAGATCCACGTGTCCAACGTCATGCCCGTGGTCGAGGTCAGCGGCAAGAAGGTCGGCACCCGAGTCGGCTACACCGTTACCGACGACGGCACGAAGACCCGGGTCGCGCGACGTACTGGCGAGGAGCTGTCATGAGCGCCGCTACTGAGACAAAGGCGATGCCTCGCCTGAAGACGCGCTACCGCGCCGAGATCGTGCCAGCCCTCGTCACCGAGTTCAGCTACGCCAACGTCAACCAGGTGCCTGCAGTCAGCAAGGTCGTCGTCAACATGGGTGTCGGTGAAGCGGCGCGTGACTCCAAGCTGATCGAAGGTGCCGTCAAGGACCTCACCGCGATCACCGGCCAGAAGCCGACGGTGACCAAGGCACGCAAGTCCATCGCGCAGTTCAAGCTGCGGGAAGGCATGCCGATCGGTGCCCACGTGACGCTGCGGGGGGACCGGATGTGGGAGTTCCTCGACCGGTTGCTCTCGGTGTCGCTGCCCCGTATCCGTGACTTCCGGGGACTCAGCCCTCGGCAGTTCGACGGCGTGGGCAACTACACGTTCGGCCTCAACGAGCAGAGCATGTTCTACGAGATCGACCAGGACGCCATCGACCGGGTCCGCGGCATGGACATCACTGTGGTGACCACTGCCCGGACCGACGACGAAGGTCGGGCGCTGCTGCGGCAGCTCGGCTTCCCCTTCAAGGAGAACTGACGTGGCGAAGAAGGCCCTGATCGAGAAGTCGCAGCGCAAGCCGAAGTTCAAGGTGCGCGCCTACACCCGCTGCAGCGTGTGTGGCCGCCCGCATTCGGTGTACCGCAAGTTCGGGATCTGCCGGGTGTGCCTTCGCAACATGGCGCACAAGGGTGAGCTCCCCGGCATCACCAAGAGTTCCTGGTAACCATCTACCGACCGCAAACGCCGAAGGTCCGCTCACCGAGCAGACTCCGGACGGAAACCACGGCGAGAAAGGCCTCGAGGCCAAGCACATGACCATGACCGACCCGATCGCAGACATGTTGACGCGTCTGCGCAACGCCAACTCGGCGTACCACGACACCGTGGCGATGCCCTCCAGCAAGATCAAGCAAGGGATCGCGCAGATCCTCAAGCAGGAGGGCTACGTCAAGGACTGGCGAGTCGAGGACAGTGAGGGCGCCGGCGAGGTGCTCGTCGTCGACCTGAAGTTCGGCCCCAACCGAGAGCGCTCGATCGCCGGCATCCGGCGGATCTCCAAGCCGGGCCTTCGCGTGTACGCGAAGTCGACCTCGCTACCGCGCGTGCTCGGCGGACTCGGCGTGGCGATCATCTCGACCTCGGGCGGTCTGCTGACCGATCGACAGGCGGCCAAGAAGGGCGTAGGTGGGGAAGTCCTCGCCTACGTCTGGTGACGGGAGGAGACGAGCCATGTCGCGTATTGGACGCCTTCCCATCACGCTGCCCTCGGGCGTCGATGTGACACTCGACGGGCAGGACATCACCGTCAAGGGGCCCAAGGGCACCCTGCAGCTGACGATCGCCGACCGGGTGGAACTAGGTCGTGACGACGACGGAGCACTCGTCGTGAACCGTCGCGACGACGGTCGCGACGCGCGCGCTCTTCACGGCCTGACCCGGACCCTGGTCGCCAACATGGTCACCGGCGTCACCGACGGCTACGAGAAGAAGCTCGAGATCGTCGGGGTCGGCTACCGGGTCCAGCCCAAGGGCAAGGACCTGGAGTTCCTGGTCGGCTTCAGCCATCCCGTGCTGGTGACCCCGCCCGACGGCATCAGTTTCGCTGTCGACGGACCGACCAAGTTCTCGGTACAGGGGATCGACAAGCAACAGGTCGGCCAGGTGGCCGCGAACATCCGCAAGATCCGCAAGCCGGAGCCGTACAAGGGCAAGGGCATCCGGTACGCCGGCGAGCACGTCCGCCGCAAGGTCGGAAAGGCTGGTAAGTAGTCATGAGCGCCGGGGTGAAGACTCACCGCAACAGCGCGGGTGGTGCCGGCAAGGCCGGTGCTCGCGACCGCCGCCATCTTCGGGTACGCAAGAAGGTGACGGGCAGCACGACTCGTCCGCGTCTGGTCGTGACGCGCTCTTTGCGTCACGTCTTCGTCCAGGTCGTCGACGACACAAACGGCGTCACGTTGGCGTCTGCGTCGTCGATGGAGACGAGCGTTCGCAGCAGTGGCGACAAGACGGCACAGGCGCGCGCGGTCGGCCAGTTGGTCGCCGGGCGGGCCAAGGCAGCCGGTATCCAGGCCGTGGTCTTCGACCGCGGCGGCAACCAGTACCACGGCCGGGTGGCCGCGCTCGCTGAGGGCGCGCGCGAATCCGGCCTGGACTTCTAGACCACTCGCTGACGCAAGGAAGAGGGAAGCAGCACATGAGCGGACCCCGCCGCGGCAGCGCCGGTGGCAACGATCGGCGTCGCGACAACCGTCGTGACGCGGCAGAGAAATCCAACTATGTCGAGCGCGTCGTCGCGATCAACCGCGTCGCCAAGGTCGTCAAGGGCGGACGTCGGTTCAGCTTCACGGCGCTCGTCGTCGTCGGCGACGGTGATGGCACCGTCGGCGTCGGGTACGGCAAAGCCAAGGAGGTTCCGGCCGCCATCGCGAAGGGGGTCGAGGAGGCCAAGAAGAACTTCTTCAAGGTCCCTCGGATCCAGGGAACGATTCCCCACCCCATCACCGGCGAGGCAGCCGCCGGCGTCGTGCTCCTGAAGCCGGCTGCGCCCGGTACCGGCGTGATCGCCGGTGGCCCGGTGCGGGCGGTTCTGGAGGCGGCTGGAATTCACGACGTCCTGAGCAAGTCGCTCGGTTCGTCGAATGCGATCAACGTGGTGCATGCGACCGTTGCAGCACTGCGCGGTTTGCAGCGCCCGGAGGAGGTTGCGGCCCGCCGTGGCCTACCGCTGGAGCACGTCGCTCCGGAAGGTCTGCTGCGCGCGCGGGCAGCCGGGACGGGTGCCTGATGGCACGCCTGAAGGTGACCCAGCGCAAGTCCGACATCGGCGGGACCAAGAGCCAGCGGGAGACCCTGCGGTCGCTCGGGCTCAAGCGGATCGGCGACGTCGTGGTCAAGGAGGACCGTCCCGAGATTCGGGGCATGGTCAAGACGGTCGACCACTTGGTCGCGGTCGAGGAGGTCGACTGACATGACGTTGAAGGTCCATCACCTCCGTCCGGCACCAGGTGCCAGGACGGCCAAGAATCGCGTGGGTCGCGGTGAAGGCTCCAAGGGCAAGACGGCTGGGCGGGGCACCAAGGGCACCAAGGCCCGCTATCAAGTGCCGGCCAACTTCGAGGGTGGCCAGATGCCGTTGCACATGCGGCTGCCGAAGCTTCGCGGCTTCAAGAACCCATTCCGCGTGGAGTACCAGGTGGTCAACCTCGACAAGTTGACCGCGTTGTTCCCCGAGGGCGGAACGGTGGGCGTCGACGATCTTGTGGCCAAGGGCGCCGTGCGGAAGGACCGTCCGGTCAAGGTGCTCGGCACCGGTGACATCACCGTAAAGGTGCAGGTCACGGTGCATGCGTTCTCGACGTCAGCTCGCGACAAGATCACCGCCGCCGGCGGCACGGTCACCGAACTGGGCTGAAGGCGGCCGCACCGGGCTCGGTGCGTTATCGTCCGACAGACCCGACGTCGCTGGAGGATTCGTCGTGCTCTCCGTGTTCGTACAGGCTCTTCGTACGCCAGATCTGCGTACGAAGATCCTCTTCGCGGTGGGCATGCTGCTGATCTACCGGATCGGCGCCTACGTGCCCACACCAGGCGTCGACTACGTCGCGATCCAGACGTGTGTGCAGCAGGTCAGCAACGACAGCCTGTACACGATGATCAGCCTGTTCAGCGGCGGCGCGCTGCTGCGGTTGTCGATCTTCGCGCTCGGGATCATGCCGTACATCACCGCGAGCATCATCTTGCAGCTTCTCACGGTGGTGATCCCGCGGCTGGAGACGCTGAAGAAGGAAGGTCAGGCGGGACAGGCGCGCATCACGCAGTACACGCGCTACCTGACGCTTGGGCTGGCCCTCCTGCAGTGCACGGGCATCATCGCGCTTGCCCGGACGCCGGGACAGCTGTTCCGGGGGTGCAACGAGCAGCTGCTTCCTGACCAGTCGCTGCGCGTCCTGCTGACGATGGTGCTGGTCATGACCGCCGGCACCGGCATCGTCATGTGGCTCGGCGAGCTCATCACCGACCGCGGCATCGGCAACGGGATGTCGCTCCTGATCTTCACGTCGATCATCGCGGGGTTCCCGGGGCAGCTCAGCCAGATCGTCGCAGTGCACGGCTCCTGGACGCTGGCGGTCGTGCTCGCGGTCGGTCTCGTGCTGATCATGCTGATCGTACTGATGGAGCAGGCGCAACGCCGGGTTCCGGTCCAGTACGCCAAGCGGATGGTCGGCCGCAAGATGTACGGAGGCACCTCCACCTACATCCCGATCAAGGTGAACCAGGCGGGCGTCATCCCGGTCATCTTCGCGTCGTCGCTGATGTACCTACCGGTGCTGTTCGTGACGCTGACCGGGTCGACGGGCGGCTTCGCCCAATGGGTGGACGCACATCTGTTGCGTGGTCAATCGGTGACCTACGCGGCGCTCTACTTCGGCCTGACCGTGTTCTTCACGTACTTCTACGTCGCGATCACGTTCGACTCCCACGAGATCGCCGACAACATGAAGAAGTACGGCGGCTTCATCCCGGGGTACCGCGCCGGCAAGCAGACCGAGCAGTACCTCGACTACGTCCTGAGCCGGTTGACCGCCGTGGGATCTGTGTATCTGGCGTCGATCGCAGTCCTGCCCTTGGTGGCGTTCGCCAGCTTCGGGAACTCGCAGAACTTCGTCTTCGGCGGCACGTCGATCATCATCATGGTCGGTGTCGGCCTCGACACCGTGAAGCAGATCGAGAGCCAGTTGCAGCAGCGCAGCTACGAAGGGTTCTTGCGCTAGTGCGCGTCGTCTTCTTGGGTCCGCCCGGCGCAGGCAAGGGAACCCAAGCGGCAACGATTGCGCAGACGTGGGGTGTTCCCCATATCTCCACCGGTGACATCTTCCGAATGAATGTCGCCGAGGGGAGCCCATTGGGTCTCGAGGCGCAGCGCTACATGCACGCTGGTCATCTGGTCCCCGACTCGGTGACCAACGCCATGGTGCGCGACCGACTCGAGGCGGCCGATGCGCAGACGGGCTTCCTGCTCGACGGCTACCCGCGGACCACGGACCAGGCCGACTTCATGGCTGAGGTGCTCGCCGCCGGGGGATACCGACTGGACCTGGTCATCGAACTCGACGTGGCGGACGACGTCGTCGTCCCACGGCTGCTGACGCGGGCCGAGCGAGAGGGACGCGTCGACGACACGCACGACGTCATCCAGCACCGCATGGACGTCTACCGCGCCCAGACCGCGCCGTTGGTCGAGTACTACCGCAGTCGTCAGTTGTTGCACACGGTCGATGGCGAGGGGACCGTGGCGGACGTGACCGCCCGGATCCTGGCCGTCGTGCGCGGTTGATGCAGGGTAGGTGAGCACATGAGTGCGGCACGGTTCCGTCGGCGCCCCGCCATCGAGATCAAGACGCCCGAACAGCTTCAGCTGATGCGGGCAGCCGGGCTGGTGGTGGCCGGCGCGCTCGACACCGTGGTGGCGGCATTGCGTCCCGGCGTCACCACGGGGGACCTGGACCTGGTGGCACGGGACTACCTCGGCGACCACGGCGCACGGTCGTCCTTCCTGGGGTACCACGGGTTCCCCGCCGTGATCTGCACCTCGGTCAACGAGCAGATCGTGCATGGGATCCCGGGGGATCAGGTCATCGAGGAGGGAGACCTGATCTCGATCGACTGCGGCGCGATCGTGGAGGGGTGGCACGGCGACGCCGCCAGGACGGTCGCGGTGGGAACCGTCAGCCAGGCGGAGGCAGATCTGCTCACGGTCACCGAGGATGCGCTGTGGCAGGGCCTGGCCGCAGCCCGCGTCGGCGGCCGCCTCAGCGACATCGGCCACGCGGTGGAGTCCTGGATCCGCCCCAGAGGGGGCTACGGCATCGTGGAGGAGTACGTGGGCCACGGCATCGGGACCGAGATGCACATGGAGCCCAGCGTGCCCAACTACGGCAGCCCGGGCCACGGACCGAACCTGGTGACGGGCATGGCGGTCGCGGTCGAACCGATGGTCAACCTGGGCAGCCGGCACACTGCGGAGCTGGACGACGGCTGGACCGTGGTGACCGTCGACGGCGCCCGCTCGGCCCACTTCGAGCACACGGTGGCGATCACGACCGCCGGCCCCTGGGTCCTCACCGCCACCGACGGCGGCCGCAGCCGCTTCGCGGCATTGGGTGTGCCGACCCCGGCAGCGGCATCTGGCCCCTGACCTGGGGCGATTGGGTGATTTGAGGTGAAGTGGCCTAGACTGGCGCGTCGGCTCGACGTCGAACGTTCATCCGTGCCTGAGGAAGGCCCTGTGCAAGGGCCTGCTGCTGTTCCGCGGTCCCTCACTGCGGGCCATCACTGCGGCTGGTGATCTGGCTGGGATGCGCTCGGTCGACGGCCGTCTGTCCTGTCCTCCCGACGACTGACGCGAAAGGACCGCATGCCCAAGAAGGATGGTGCCATCGAGATCGAGGGCACCGTGGTGGAGTCGCTGCCGAACGCCATGTTCCGCGTCGAGCTTGCCAATGGGCACAAGGTTCTGGCGCACATCAGCGGAAAGATGCGCCAGCACTACATCCGGATCCTCCCCGAGGACCGCGTGGTGGTGGAGCTCAGCCCGTACGACCTCTCCCGAGGTCGGATCGTCTACCGCTACAAGTAACCCAGCCGATGCATCTTGGGGTCGGGCGCAGAGTCGCCCCGGCCCACGACGCCCGCGGAGATCACACGATGAAGGTCAAGCCGAGCGTCAAGAAGATGTGCGACAAGTGCAAGGTGATCCGCCGTCATGGGCGGGTCATGGTGATCTGTGAGAACCCGCGCCACAAGCAACGGCAGGGCTGACCGGATCGCCAGGCACGAGTCGCGCGCCTTCTCGACGACAGGTGAGTGACGACGGTCCTACCGACGCCGCTCGCGCACAAAGCCGAACCCGACCCCTGCGAAACCTGCAGGACGCCACCCCCGGACAGAGGCCGGGGACCTTCCCACCGGGAAGGGCGGTTCGGCACCAGACCTCTGACGAACAAGGAGAACCAACTCGATGGCACGCCTCGTAGGCGTCGACCTGCCCCGCGAGAAGCGCGTGGTGGTTGCCCTCACCTACATCTACGGCATCGGCCGTACCCGCTCGCAGGCAACGCTCACCGCCACCGGGGTCGACCCCGAGACGCGAGTGCAGGACCTGACCGACGAGCAACTCGTCGCCCTGCGTGACTACCTCGAAGACCAGTTCAAGACCGAGGGTGATCTGCGGCGTGAAGTCGCCGCCGACATCCGCCGCAAGGTCGAGATCGGGTCCTATCAGGGACTGCGCCACCGCCGCGGACTTCCGGTCCACGGCCAGCGCACCCGCACCAACGCCCGGACCCGCAAGGGTCCCAAGCGGACCGTGGCCGGCAAGAAGAAGGCCGGCAAGTAGTAGTCGCGTAGTCGCACCGACGAACCCCAGGAGTACTCAGCACATGCCTCCCAAGAGCAAGACCGGCGCCAAGAAGACGCGCCGCAAGGAGAAGAAGAACGTCGCCCACGGGCACGCTCACATCAAGAGCACGTTCAACAACACGATCGTGTCGATCACCGACCCGACCGGAGCCGTGATCTCGTGGGCCTCGGCCGGCCAGGTCGGCTTCAAGGGTTCGCGCAAGTCCACGCCCTTCGCCGCCCAGATGACCGCTGAGGCGGCCGCCCGGCGCGCGCAGGAACACGGCATGCGCAAGGTCGACGTCTTCGTGAAGGGTCCTGGATCGGGTCGCGAGACCGCCATCCGTGCCCTGCAGGCCGCCGGCCTCGAGGTCGGATCGATCCAAGACGTCACCCCCGTCCCGTTCAACGGCTGCCGCCCTTCCAAGCGGCGCCGGGTCTGAGCAGAAGCAGGAGCGTAGGAACACATGGCCAGGTACACCGCCGCCGCCTGCCGTCGCTGCCGACGGGCGAAGATGAAGCTCTATCTGAAGGGTTCGAAGTGCGACGGGCCGAAGTGTCCGTTCGAGCAACGTCCCTACCCCCCCGGTCAGCACGGCCGCGGCCGTAGCAAGGACACCGAGTACTTGTCCCAGCTGCGCGAGAAGCAGAAGGCCAAGCAGATCTACGGCGTGCTCGAGAAGCAGTTCCGTGGCTACTACGAGGAAGCCAGCCAGCGTCGCGGCAAGACCGGTGACAACCTGCTGGCCATCCTCGAGAGCCGGCTGGACAACGTGGTCTACCGCGCCGGCTTCGCGAAGTCGCGCAACATGGCACGCCAGCTGGTCCGCCACGGACACATGACGGTGAACGGCCGCAAGGTCGACATCCCCTCGTTCCGCGTGACCGAGAACGACATCGTCGAGGTGCGCGCCAGCTCCCGCGAGATGACGCCGTTCGTCGTGGCCCGCGCCGAAGCCGGGGAGCGTCCGTTCCCGGCCTGGCTCGAGGTCATCCCGACGCAGCTGCGGATCGTCGTGCACGACCTGCCGGTCCGCCAGCAGATCGAGACCCCGGTCCAGGAACAGCTGATCGTCGAGCTCTACTCGAAGTAACCGTCTGGCCGGTCCGATGCCGGCCCGACTCCGTTCCGGTCCGTCCGGAGCACCATCGTGGTGGCGTCAAATGGTGGGCGCCCACACACAGGAGGAATGCCTTGCTGATCGCGCAGCGTCCCATGCTGACCGAAGAGGTCGTCAACGACTCACGCTCCCGGTTCGTGCTCGAGCCACTGGAGCCTGGGTTCGGCTACACCCTTGGCAACTCGTTGCGGCGCACGCTCTTGTCGTCGATTCCCGGTGCCGCGGTGACGTCGGTGCGGATCGACGGCGTCCTGCACGAGTTCACCACCGTGCCGGGCGTCAAGGAGGACGTGACCGACCTCATCCTGAACATCAAGGAGCTCGTGGTGAGCTCCGAGCACGACGAGCCGGTCGTGATGTACCTGCGCAAGCAGGGTCCGGGCGTCGTCACTGCGGCCGACATCGCTCCGCCGGCGGGCGTCGAGGTCCACAACCCCGAGCTCGTGCTCGCCACGCTCAACGGCAAGGGCAAGCTCGAGATGGAGCTGACTGTCGAGCGCGGACGCGGTTACGTGACTGCCGCCATGAACAAGTCGCCATCGATGGAGATCGGCCGGATCCCGGTCGACTCGATCTACTCGCCGGTGCTGAAGGTCAGCTACAAGGTCGAGGCCACCCGCGTCGAGCAGCGCACGGACTTCGACCGTCTGGTGATCGACGTCGAGACCAAGATGTCGATGCGACCGCGTGACGTGGTGGCCAGCGCCGGCAAGACGCTGGTCGAGCTGTTCGGCTTGTTCCGCGAGCTCAATGTCGAGGCCGAGGGCATCGACATGGGTCCGTCGCCCGCCGACGCGGCACTCGCGGCCGACCTGGCGCTGCCGATCGAGGACCTGGACCTGACCGTCCGCTCCTACAACTGCCTCAAGCGTGAGGGCATCCACACCGTAGGTGAGCTCATGAGCCGTAGCGAGGCTGACCTGCTCGACATCCGCAACTTCGGCGCCAAGAGCATCGACGAGGTCAAGGCGAAGCTGGCCTCGCTCGGTTTGGCGCTCAAGGACAGCCCGCCCGGATTCGACCCCAGCCTGATCATCGACGCCTACGGCGACGACGACGGCAGCTACGCCGAGACCGAGCAGTACTAGACGCACTCAGGAGATCCCAGTCATGCCTACCCCCACCAAGGGCCCGCGTCTCGGCGGTGGTCCGGCGCACGAACGGCTCATCCTGGCCAACCTGGCCACGGCGCTGTTCCAGCACGGTCGGATCACCACGACGCAGGCCAAGGCCAAGCGGGTGCGTCCGTTGGCGGAGCGGATGATCACGTTCGCCAAACGCGGCGACCTCGCGTCACGGCGCCGCGTGATGACCGTGATCCGCGACAAGGGTGCCGTACACGAGCTGTTCACCCAGATCGGTCCGCGCTACGCGAACCGACCCGGTGGCTACACGCGCATCATCAAGCTGGAGCCGCGTAAGGGCGACAACGCACCGATGGCGGTCATCGAGCTGGTCGAAGAGCTCGACGAGTCGACGACGAAGAAGCGCACCGCCAAGAAGGCCAGCCCCAAGTCGACCGCGAAGCCGAAGCCGGCTGCACCCGTCGAGGAGACAGCGGTCGAGGAGACAGCGGTCGAGGAGACAGCGGTCGAGGACGCAGCGGTCGAGGACGCAGCTGAGGCACCGGTCCTCGACGAAGCTGTCGTTGACGACGCTGCCGACTCCGACGAGGCACAGGCCTGATTCCAGGGACGGTGAACCGACCGAACGAGCCCGCCCCGACGCCAGGGGACGGGCTCGTTCGCGTTCGTCTCGACCTCGGGTACGACGGCGGCGAGTTCTCCGGCTGGGCTCGCCAACCCGGGCGGCGCACCGTCGAGGGGGTCCTCGGTGAGGCTCTCGCCACCGCGTTGCGACTTCCCGGGCCACCGAGGCTCACCGTTGCCGGGCGGACTGACGCCGGCGTGCACGCCCGCGGTCAGGTGGCCCACGTGGACGTGGCCTCCGACACCGATCTCGCACACCTGGCCACCCGACTGCGAGGTCTGTTGCCCACCGACGTGCGTGTCATGCGGACGACATTGGCACCTGCTGGTTTTGATGCCCGGTTCGCCGCGACCGCCCGTCGCTACCTGTATCGCATCTGCGACGACCCAGCAGGTGTCGACCCCGTTCGGCGTCGTGACGTCCTATGGCACCGTCGGCCGCTCGACGTCGACGCCATGAACGTGGCCGCCGAGGGCTTGTTGGGGGAGCACGACTTCGCGGCATACTGCCGACCCCGGGAGGGCGCCAGCACGGTACGTCGGCTGGTTCGACTGCTGTTGGGTCGCGACGTAGACGACGTGGGGATCGTCGCGGCCGATGTCTGCGCCGATGCGTTCTGTCACAACCAGGTGCGAGCGATGGTCGGGGCGCTCGTCGCGGTAGGGGAAGGCCGCCAGCCAGCGTCCTGGCCCGCTACGGTGCTCGCTGCCGGTGTCCGAGACCCGGCCGTGACGGTCGTTCCAGCGCACGGCCTGACGCTGATCGAGGTCAGCTACCCGCCGGACGACCAATTGGCGCAGCGGGTACGCACCACTCGGCAGGAGCGTTCATCGGGGGCCTCGAATCTCACCTCGTAGCCAGCGCAACAAGCCTGGGGCTGATTGCACGGCCGGCCGGACTGGTCCCAGGATGCAGGGGTGGAGATCCCGGAGACTCGCTACGCGCGCAGCGCTGACGGCACCTTCATCGCCTACCAGGTCTTCGGTGACGGACCGGTCGACCTGCTCTGGATCTCGCCGTGGTTCTCCGACCTCGAGGTTCTGTGGGAGTACGAGCCAGTGGCGAGGTTCCATCGTGAGATCGCTGGCTTCGCCCGGCTGATCCTGATGGACCAGCGAGGCGTCGGCCTGTCGGACCGGTCCAAGGGGTTCCCCGACCTGGAGACCCGGATGGACGACCTCAGGGCCGTGCTGGACGCGGCAGGATCGGACAAGACCGTCTTGTGGGGAGCCGGACCGGACGGTGGCGCCCTGTGCGCGATGTTCGCCGCTACTTACCCAGAACGGGTACCCGTTCTCGCGTTCTGGAACGCACGTGCCAAGAGCCTCTCGTCGGCCGACTACACCCTCGGGGACGACTTGGCGGCGCAGGATGAGTTTCGGCGCCTCATCGAAGCCGGGTGGGGCGTCGAGGAGCACACGGCGGAGATCATGCGAGCGATGGGCGCACCTTCGGTGGCGGCCGATCCAGCCGGTGTGCGATGGGCGGCCCGTGTCTGCCGACGCATGGGGGCGCCTGGCGACGTCTTGGCCTTCGACGACATGTGGCGCCGGATCGACTTCCGGGCTGTCCTACCAGCCATCCAGGTGGCGACCGTCGTCGTCTACCGCGCCTACCCGGGCGAGGAGGAAGGGACCCGTCCATACGAAGACCTGACGGCCCGGATCCCCGCGGCGAAGGCGGTCGAGCTGGCGTCTGCTGAGTTCCCTCCCTGGGGACCGAACATGCCGTCCGTCGTGGCAGCCGTTCGAGAGTTCGTCGCCGCGACGGTCGCGGAGCAGGCGGTGTTCGAACGAGCCCTGGCGACGGTGGTCTTCACCGACATCGTCGATTCGACGGCGGTCGCGGCCAGGCTCGGTGACGCGGCATGGCGCGAGCTCGTCGAACAGCACCACCATGTCGTCCGTGCACTGCTGGCGCGCTACCGAGGACATGAGGTGGACACGGCCGGCGACGGGTTCTTCGCCACCTTCGATGGACCGACCCGGGCCGTCCGCTGCGCATCGGCGATCGTCGAGGCGCTCCAGGCGGTGGGGCTACAGGTACGAGCCGGCGTGCACACGGGCGAGGTGGAGACGATCGCCGGGAAAGCCGGCGGTCTGGCAGTCGTGATCGGTGCTCGCATCGGTGCCCTCGCAAGCCCTTCGAACGTGTTCACCTCCCAGACGGTGAAGGATCTCACGGCTGGGTCGGGCATCGGCTACGTCGACGAGGGCGAGCGCGAGCTGAAGGGCGTTCCTGACCGTTGGCGCGTCTATCGCGTCGAGCCCTCGAATGCGCCGTTGAACGGCTACTGACAAACGGCCTGACGACTGTGGCGGGGCACGTCGACGCGGTGCCAGTGGACTCGCACGCTCGCCGGCAGGGCGAAGGGCTGCGGCCACACCCGAGGTCCGCGTCGGGGGCAGCCGTGCCAGGTGTAGCTGCCGCGCAGTCGTAGCACGTCGCCGGATCGCAGAGCGAGCGCGCCGCTGATCGGATGCATCTGGGGGCCGGTCACCCGTTCGACGCGCACCTGGGAGAGCCCATGGATCGTGGCGTGGCGCGGCACTCGCAGTGCCACCGTGCCATTGCCGGCCAGGCGAAGGGTCGTCACCACCGTGACGGTTCCGGCATGTGCGGTGACCCGCTTGCTCCCGGTCAGTCGTGCCCCCACCCGCTGCGCCATCGGCACCGTCGTTGTTGTCCGTGGGCTGACGGAGGCTGCTGCGAAGGGCGTTGCGACCCTGGGGTTGGGGTCCCGCAGCAGGTGCGCCGTGCCGGCCGTGACGAGTGCCACCCCGGCGATCACGGAGGCGATCACAGCGACCGTCGGCAGCCAGTGGCGAGGGGGGCGCTGGCGCGCGTGGCGTGGTGCGGACATCAGGTCCAGTCTGCTGGGTCGAGCGCGGGGGATGTCCAATCGCGCTGCTCACTCGGCGTGGCGGCGACGCTGGTGCGCCGTTACGGACGGGCACACTGACCGAATGCGACTCCTCGTGGCTCTCGGTGGTAACGCGCTGCAGCGCCGTGGCGAACCGATGACGGCGCAGAACCAGCGAGCGAACGTCCGGCGGGCAGCCTTGGCTCTGGCCCCGATCGCCTTGGAGCACGAGCTCGTGGTGACGCACGGCAACGGTCCGCAGGTGGGCCTTCTGGCGTTGCAGGGCCTTGCGTACGCGCCGGACGATGCCTATCCGCTCGACGTACTCGGAGCAGAGACCGAGGGAATGATCGGATACCTGATCGAGCAGGAGCTGGGCAACCTGCTGCCGTTCGAGAAGCCGCTGGCGACGATCCTCACGATGACCGAGGTCGACCCCGACGACCCAGCGTTCGCGGACCCCACCAAGTTCGTCGGGCCCACCTACACGCAGGCTGAGGCGCGCGAGCTGGCCAACCGCCTGGGTTGGGTGGTCAAACCCGACGGCCCCGATGACACGGTCTGGCGCCGAGTGGTGGCGTCACCGCGTCCGATGCGGATCTTCGAACTTCGCCCGATCCGTTGGCTCGTGGAGCAGGGCGCGGTGGTGATCGCCGCGGGTGGTGGCGGCATCCCCACCGCCTACCTGCCCGGCACTCGCACCCTCAGCGGGGTCGAGGCTGTAGTGGACAAGGACCTGGCCAGCGCGGTGTTGGCGCGGGAGATCGAGGCAGACCGGTTCGTGGTGGCGACCGACGCGGCCGCCGTCTACGTCGGATGGGGCACCCCGCAGCAACGCGCCGTCGTGGCGGCACATCCTGACGCGTTGGCCGAGCTGGAGTTTCCCTCAGGGTCCATGGGACCGAAGGTGGCGGCGGCTGTCGAGTTCGCGGCGACCAGCGGGAACGAGGCGCGGATCGGCGCACTGGACGATCTCGCGCAGGTGCTCGCCGGACAGGCGGGAACGAGGGTGAGCGTGGACGTCTCCGGGATCGAATTGGCCTGACGGCCCGAATCCAGTCGCACCGACGGGTACCCAGGCAGGACACTGGCTCTTCGTGGGCCACGTCGATGTCAACGGTGTCGGTTTCGTCCTCCCAGACGGCCGCACTCTCTTCAGCCAGGTCTCGTTCCGGGTCGCCGACGGAGCGACTGTCGCGCTGGTCGGGGCCAACGGAGCCGGTAAGACGACGTTGATGCGCGTCATCGCCGGCGACGTGGAACCGACCGAGGGCTCCATCGGTCAGTCCGGTGGGCTGGGTGTGATGCGGCAGTTCGTCGGAAGCGTGCGTGACGACTCCACCGTGCGCGATCTTCTGCTGTCTGTGGCTGCGCCGCGGATTCGAGCAGCGGCAAGCGAGCACGATGCTGCGGAGCTCGCCCTCATGGAGCAGGACGACGAACCTGCGCAGATGCGATATGCGCAGGCGATCTCGGACTGGGCCGACGCCGGTGGCTACGACGCGGAGGTTCTCTGGGACACCTGCACCGTCGCAGCACTCGGCCTGCCGTTCGACCGGGCTCAGTACCGCCAGGTGCGAACGTTGTCGGGGGGTGAGCAGAAGCGGCTGGTTCTCGAGGCGTTGCTGCGCGGTCCGGACGACGTGCTCCTGCTCGACGAGCCTGACAACTACCTGGACGTGCCGGGGAAGCAGTGGCTCGAGCAGCAACTCCTTGCCACGCCGAAGACGGTGCTGCTGATCTCGCACGACCGTGAGGTGTTGGACCGGGTGGCCCAACGAATCGTGACGGTCGAGGGTGGGACGTCGTGGACCCACGGAGGCGGTTTTGCGACCTATCACCAGGCGCGCGAAGACCGTCATGCGCGCCTCGATGAGCTGCTGCGGCGCTGGGAGGAGGAGCACCAACGCCTGAAGGATCTGGTGCGCACACTGCAGCAGCAGGCGAAGATCAGCCCTGACATGGCCTCGCGCTACCGCGCCATGCAGACCCGACTGCGCAAGTTCGAGGAGGCCGGACCGCCGCAGGCGCCACCGCCGAAGCAGGACGTGAAGATGCGGCTGACCGGCGGACGTACCGGCATCCGTGCGATCACCTGCGACCAGCTCGAGCTGACCGGCCTGATGCAGCCCTTCGACCTCGAGGTGTTCTATGGCGAACGTGTTGCCGTTCTAGGCAGCAACGGCTCGGGCAAGTCACACTTCCTGAGGCTGCTGAACACGCTCGACCCGTCGACGTCGTCCGTGCCGCACACGGGTCGCGTCAAGCTCGGAGCGCGCGTCGTTCCCGGCCACTTCGCACAGACGCACGACCATGCGGAGTTCACCGGAAGGACCCTGGTCGATCTGTTGTGGGAGCTGCGCTCGCTGCAACGCGGACCGGCCATGGGACGGCTGCGTCGCTATGAGCTCGACGAATCAGGCGACCAGAGGTTCGAGACCTTGTCGGGTGGGCAGCAGGCGAGGTTCCAGATCTTGCTCCTGGAGCTGACGGGCGTCACGTTGCTGCTGCTCGACGAGCCGACCGACAACCTCGACCTGGCCAGCGCGGAGGCCCTGGAGGCCGGCTTGGCGGGATTCCAGGGGACGGTTCTCGGGGTCACCCACGACCGCTGGTTCGCGCGGTCCTTCGACCGCTTCCTCGTGTTCGGGGCCGACGGTCGGGTCTACGAAGCCGACGAGCCGGTCTGGGACGAACGCCGGGTGGAACGAGCTCGATAGAGCAACGTCGGAATCGTGGCCACCACCAGCAGACCGACGGTGGTGGCAAACGCGTGCCGCGGGTCGGTCGCCGACAACCAGCCGCCGAATGCCGCACCGAGCCCGAGTCCCAGCAGGATGCTGGTGTTGCCCAGCGCGAAGGCCTCGGTGCGACGTGCCTCGCGGCTCACGTCCGCGATCACTGCGTAGAGCGCGGCCAGCGTCGGGGCTAGCGGCAGTCCGGCCAGGAACAGCACCGCCGTCAGCCAGCCCAACCCGAGCGGCCACGACATCCACACGAGTACCGCACCGCAGATGAGCACCCCCAGCAAGGCGGGTACCCGCCGAGCCGCACTCCAGGTCCACACCCGCCGGCTGCTCACGGCTCCGCCGACGAGCGAGCCGAGGCTCCACACGGCAAGGATCGGCCCGGCCGCGGCGCCGTGGCCGTCGGCGAGTGTCGTCGCGGGGATCCCGACCTCGGTGACGCCCAAGGCCAGGGCGAGCGCGAACAACGAGGTCCAGGGGATCCACAGGGTCCGGCCGAGGCGGACCCGCTCGGCCTGACGCGGGTGCGGTGTCCACAACGGCGCGATGGTGAAGGCGAACCAGACCGCCCCGGCACCGCCGGCCAACCCGGCGACCGCCAGCGACGCGGACGGGCTGGCCACCGAGACGATCAGGCCTACCAGCGCAGGCCCGGCGATGAAGACGAGCTCCTGCGCGGTGGCATCGAGGGTGTAGAGCCGGTCCACGTCCTGGGAGTTGCGTCCCAGTCGGGGCCACAGGGTCCGCGCCACGGGGCTGGCTGGGGCGGTGAGGAGTCCGGCCAGCGCAGCGAAGCCGATCGACCACGCGGCCGACCGGCCGGGCAGGGCCGCCAACGTGATCAGGACCAGGCTCTGCGCCAGGCCGACCGCCACGACCACCCGGTCGGCCCGGCCGCGGCCGGCCGGTCGCGACCACAGGGGAGGGCCGGCAGCTGCGCCCAGGCTCCACGCCCCGGCGGCCAACCCGGCCGTGGCGACCGACCCGGTCCGGGACTGCACGAGCAGCAGGACCGACAGCGGCGCCATGCCCTGTGGGATCCGGGCGGCCAACGAGGCGATCAGCACCCGGGTCCCGGAGGCGCCCGCCCTGGGTCGACTCACGCGGCGACGCTATCCGGCGGCGGGGAAGGTCGTCGCGAGGAGCTTCGAGGTGGTTTTGACCCTGCTACGGGCCCCGGGCTACCCTGGGCCGTCGTCTTGCGGACGGCTGGTCGTGCGTGCCCCAGGTGCGTTGGCCGGTCTCCCTCCCCGCAGCGTCCCACCGACCGACGAAAGCCAGGTTCTTGACCGTGCGCACGTACAGCCCGAAGGCTGGCGAGACCCAGCGTCAGTGGTACGTCATCGACGCCCAGGACGTGGTGTTGGGTCGATTGGCCGTCCAGGCTGCCACGCTGCTGCGCGGCAAGCACAAGCCGACGTTCGCCCCCCACGTCGACACCGGCGACTTCGTCGTCATCGTCAACGCCGGCAAGGTGGCGCTCAGCGGTGACAAGAAGGACCAGAAGCTGGCCTACCACCACTCGGGCTACCCCGGTGGTCTGCGCGCAGTGAGCTACGGCGACCTGCTCGCGTCCAACCCGCGCAAGGCCGTCGAGAAGGCCGTGCGCGGGATGCTCCCGCACAACCGGTTGGGCCGGCAGCAGATCAAGAAGCTGAAGGTGTACGCCGGGCCGGAGCACCCCCACCAGGCACAGCAGCCGGTGTCGTTCGAGATCAGCCAGGTCGCTCAGTGACCGACCAGCCCACGACCACACCGACTCCAGACATCGACACGGACGCCGACGCCGATCAGAAGAGGAACCCCGTGCCAGACGCAGTGGCGGACGCAGAACCGCAGGCAGGATCGGAACCAGAATCGGAAGCTGTGGCGTCCGCAGCGCTTCCGGTGACCGAGCTCGACGACGTCGAGGCTTCCGCCGACGCCGGCGAGGAGTCGGCGCCCTTCACCGGTGACAGCTACACAACCGAGACGGTCAAGACGCCGGTGACGCGGACGTTTGCGCCCGTGCCAGCTGGCGCGACCGGTCGGCGCAAGGAAGCCATCGCTCGCGTGCGCATCGTCCCCGGTACCGGACAGTGGTCGGTGAACGGTCAGCCACTGGACAGCTACTTCCCGAACAAGGTCCACCAGCAGGTCGTCAACGAGCCGTTCGCGGTGCTCGACATCGGCGGTCGGTTCGACGTGATCGCGCGGATCCACGGCGGCGGGGTGTCCGGGCAGGCGGGAGCGCTGCGGCTCGGGATCGCGCGGGCGTTGAACGAGGTCGACGTCGCACAGTTCCGCCCGACGCTGAAGAAGGCCGGCTTCCTGACGCGTGATCCACGGGCCAAGGAGCGCCGCAAGGCTGGGCTGAAGAAGGCTCGCAAGGCGCCGCAGTACAGCAAGCGCTGACCTCTGCCAGGGCGGTCTCTCGACCACCCACGGCGGGTCCGTACGGTTGCGCCCCGGAGGCTTCCTCCGGGGCGTTCCGTTGTTGGTCTAGGAAGGAGGGCCAGTGGCACGGCTGTTCGGCACCGACGGAGTACGCGGCAAGGCCAACGTCGACCTGACCGCCGAGCTCGCCGTCGACCTGTCGGTGGCCGCTGCCCATGTCCTGGCCGACCTTGGTGCGTTCGCCGGTCACCGCCCGCGCGCCGTCGTGGGACGCGACCCGCGCGCCTCCGGGGAGTTCCTCGAGGCGGCCGTCGTGGCTGGCCTCGCCTCGGCCGGCGTCGATGTCGTGCGCGTCGGAGTCCTCCCGACGCCCGCTGTCGCGTTCCTCACCCAGACACGCGGTGCCGACCTCGGCGTGATGCTCTCGGCCAGCCACAACCCGATGCCGGACAACGGGATCAAGTTCTTCGCCCGGGGCGGCGTGAAGCTGGGTGACGACGTCGAGGACGCAGTGGAGAACCGCCTGCGTGAGCCGTGGCAACGTCCGACGGGGGCCGACGTCGGCCGCGTCAGCGACGATTCGGCCGCGACCGGTGAGTACATCGACCATCTGCTGGCCAGCCTGCCGCACCGGTTGGACGGGTTGCACGTGGTGGTCGACTGTGCCAATGGGGCGGCTTACCGCTCAGCGCCCGACGCCTTGTCGCGCGCCGGTGCACGCGTCACCGCCATCCACGCTCAGCCTGACGGCACGAACATCAACGACAACTGCGGCTCGACGCATCTGGACGACCTTCGACGGACCGTCGTGAGTCTCGGCGCAGATGCCGGCGTCGCCCTCGACGGCGACGCCGACCGCTGTCTTGCGGTGGCGGCGGACGGGTCGGTCGTCGACGGTGACCAGATCATGGGCGTGATCGCCCTCGCCATGCGCAAGGCAGGCACCCTGCGCGATGACACTCTCGTGGCGACCGTGATGTCGAACCTGGGGCTGCGCCTGGCGATGCGCGAACACGGCATCACCTTGGCTGAGACCGCGGTGGGCGACCGCTACGTGCTCGAGGCGATGAGAGCGGGTGGGTACACGCTGGGCGGCGAGCAGTCCGGACACGTCCTGCTGCTCGATCATGCGACGACCGGTGACGGCACGTTGACCGCACTCCACCTGCTGGGACATGTTGCTGTCGCCGGTTCGTCCCTGGCCGAAGTTGCGTCAGTCGTGCAGCGTCTACCGCAGGTGCTGGTCAACGTGCCTGAGGTGGACAAGGTGCGAGCCGAGTCGGATGCTGACCTTCTGGCCGCGGTCGCAGCTGCGCAGGAGAAGCTGGGTGACGCGGGACGCGTTCTTCTGCGACCCAGCGGAACCGAGCCGCTCGTGCGGGTGATGGTGGAGGCGCAGTCACCCGACGAGGCGCAGCGCGTTGCCGATGAGTTGGCTGACGTCGTGCGTCGACGACTCGGCCTAGGCTGACGACATGTGCGGAATCGTCGGGTACGTGGGTGACCAGTCCGCGGTCGACGTCGTCATGGAGGGGTTGCGCCGCCTGGAGTACCGGGGCTACGACTCCGCCGGCGTAGCCGTCGTGGACGATGCTGGTGACCTCGACAGTCGCAAGCGCGCGGGCAAGCTGGCGAACCTGGAGGAAGAGCTCGCGCAGCGACCGCTGCCGCGAGCCGGCACCGGCCTTGGACACACCCGGTGGGCGACCCACGGTGCGCCGAACGACCGCAATGCGCATCCCCACCTTGATGCGTCCGGCGGGATCGCCGTCATCCACAACGGGATCATCGAGAACTTCGCCACCTTGCGCGGCGACCTGGCGGCCCGCGGCACCACGTTGATCTCCGACACCGACACCGAAGTGGTGGCCCATCTGCTCGCCGAGGAGTACGCCGGTGCCGGCAAGGACCTCGCCGAAGCGATGCGCCGAGTGTGCCGACAGCTCCAAGGAGCCTTCACGGTCGTGGCCGTGCACCGCGACCAACCAGGAATCGTGGTGGGTGCGCGTCGGAACTCGCCGCTGGTAGTGGGCCTGGGGAAGGGTGAGAACTTCCTCGGCAGCGACGTCTCTGCGTTCATCACGCACACACGCGATGCGATCGAGCTGGGTCAGGACCAGGTGGTCGAGCTGCGTCGCGACGGAGTCACCATCACCGGCTTCGACGGCCGACCGGCGCAGACCCGTGAGTTCCACGTCGACTGGGACGCGGCTGCGGCCCAGAAGGACGGCTTCGACCACTTCATGGTCAAGGAGATCTACGAGCAGCCGCGCGCCGTCGCCAACACCTTGCGCGGCCGGATCGACCGCGATGGCCGGCTCCAGCTGGATGAGATGCGGTTGACCGATGCGCAGCTTCGGGAAGTGGATCGGGTCTTCGTCGTTGCCTGCGGCACGGCCTACCACGCCGGACTTCTGGCAAAGTACGCGATCGAGCACTGGAACCGCATCCCGGTCGAGGTCGAGGTGGCCAGCGAGTTCCGTTACCGCGACCCGATCCTGACCTCGCGCAGCCTCGTCATCGCCATCTCGCAGTCGGGCGAGACGATGGACACCCTGATGGCGCTGCGGCACGCGCGTGAGCAGGGAGCCAAGGTGCTGGCGATCTGCAACGTCAACGGTTCGACGATTCCGCGTGAGTCCGATGCCGTGGTGTACACGTACGCCGGCCCGGAGATCGCCGTAGCGTCGACCAAGGCGTTCCTCACGATGCTCGTGGCGGTCCACCTGGTTGCCTTGTATCTGGCGCAGGTGCGCGGCACCAAGTGGAGCGACGAGATCGTGGAACACGTGCGTGACCTGGCACAGATTCCCAACGCCGTGGAACTGGTGCTCGACACGGTCGAGCCCATGCGGGCGGCTGCGCGCGCGGTCGCCGACTCGCGGGTGGTGCTGTTCCTGGGAAGACACGTGGGATACCCGGTGGCGCTCGAGGGCGCGCTGAAGCTCAAGGAGCTCGCTTACATGCACGCCGAAGGCTTTCCCGCCGGCGAGCTCAAGCACGGTCCGATCGCGCTGATCGAGGAAGGACTGCCCGTCGTCGTCATCGTGCCGTCGCCGCGATCACGAAAGGTGCTGCACGACAAGATCGTCAACAACATCCAGGAGATCAGGGCCCGCGGTGCCCGGACCATCGTCCTTGCCGAGGAGGGCGACCAGGACGTCGTCCCGTTCGCCGACACCCTGATCCGGATTCCCGCAGTGCCTGCGCTGCTTCAGCCGCTGGTGGCGACTGTTCCCTTGCAGGTCTTCGCCTGCGAGCTGGCGACCCTCAAGGGGTACGACGTGGACCAGCCGCGCAACCTCGCGAAGTCCGTCACTGTCGAGTAGCTGCTTTGCTGCCCTATGAACCCGGAAGCAACGCCGCGTTGCTACCGGAAGGGGGGTTGCGGTGTGCGACACAATGGGGGGGTGATCGTGGGGATCGGTATCGACGTGGTCGATGTCGATCGATTCGCTGCCACGTTGGGACGAACCCCAGGACTTCGCGAACGGCTGTTCACGCTCGATGAGCGGACCCGCCCGCTGAACTCCCTCGCCGCTCGCTTCGCGGCCAAGGAGGCGCTGGCCAAGGCTCTCGGTGCTCCTGCCGGCTTGCACTGGCACGACTGCTGGGTGGTCAACGACGAGTCCGGTCGCCCGCATTTCGAGATGACCGGAACCGTGCAGGCGCGCGCGGTCGAGCTCGGCATCGACACGATTCATCTGTCCCTGAGCCACGATGCCGGGATCGCCTCGGCCATGGTCGTAGCGCAGCGATGAGCCGGTTCGGCTACGACGTCGCCAGCGTGCGCGCAGCCGAGACGCAAGTCATGGCGCAGGTCGGTGACCTCGCCTTGATGCGTCGCGCCGCTCATGGTCTCGCGCTGACCTGCGCCCGGCTGCTCGGCAGTTGTTACGGCACGCGGGTGGGACTGCTCGTCGGGAGCGGCAACAACGGCGGTGATGCGCTGTTCGCCGGCGCCGAGCTGGCGCGCCGTGGCGCCGCGGTGACGGCACTGTGCCTTACCGATCACCCGCACGCCGAGGGCACGGCTGTGCTGCGGTCAACCGGAGCCCGTGTGATGTCGGCCGACGAACGAGGAGCCGAGCGGGTCACGTCGCACGTCGACCTGCTTCTCGATGGTGTCGTGGGAATCGGCGGACGTGGCGCGCTCGCCAGCCGTCCGGCCGACCTGCTCGACCTCGCGATGGGCGCAGGTGCTCTGATCGTGGCTGTGGACCTTCCCAGTGGGGTCGACGCCGACACTGCGGTCGTGGCAGGTCCCTCAGCTTGGGCTGACGTGACAGTGACCTTCGGTGCGCTCAAACCGGGGCTCGTCGTCACGCCAGGCTCAGAGCGCTGCGGCATCGTCGACGTGGTCGACCTCGGTCTAGGTCCGGTGTTGGCCGCCTACGTGCCGGCGGTGGAGCTCCTCGACGCGGACGATGTGGCGCAACTGCTTCCCGTCCCCGGCGCATCGTCGGACAAGTACTCGGCGGGCGTCCCCGGCATCGTCGCAGGTTCCGCGCGCTATCCGGGCGCGGCGCTGCTGGCCACAGGTGCTGCGCTGCACGCGAAGGCCGGACTCGTCCGCTACGTCGGTCCGGCTGCCGCAGAGGTGGTGCAGCGCTGGCCGTCGGCCGTCGTGGCATCGGGGCTACCCAGCGCCGCCGGTCGGGTTCAGGCGTGGGGGATCGGTCCCGGCCTGGGGACCGACGCCGCCGCCTCATTGGCGCTGCGCGATGTATTGAAGAGTGACGTGCCAGCCGTCGTAGACGCTGATGCCCTCACGCTGCTCGCCGACGATGCGTCCTTGTTGGGACTGCTCAGGCAGCGCACTGCAGCCACCGTCGTGACGCCCCACGGTGGTGAGTTCGCGGGCCTGGCACCAGATCTGGACGTCGACGCGGGGCGTCTGAAGGCAGCGGCCGCGCTCGCCGAACGCCTCGACGTGACTGTGTTGCTCAAAGGCGCTACGACGGTAGTCGCGTCACCAGGACGCACGCCGCTGGTGAACCCGACGGGCACCCCGTGGCTGGCCAACGCCGGGACGGGTGACGTGTTGACCGGGCTGCTCGCGGCGTACCTAGCTGCGGGCGTCGAGGCGCACGTCGCCGCCGGTGTCGCGGCCTTCGTGCACGGATGGGCTGGTCACCTCGCTAGTGACGGGGGTCGTCAGCCGATCGCCGCCGATCAGCTCGTGGATGTTCTGGCGTCGACCTACGCCATGATCCGTGACACCGGGCCTTAGCCAGCTGGAGGTGCCGTAGAGGTCGCGCCCCTTTGCCAACGAGCAGCTAGAGCATGGACAGGAGATTGAGGGCCGAGAAGTCTCGTTCTCTCTTGAAGTTGCGCGTCGCCAGCGCGCCAGGTAGTTGAATCTGGGCGCACTAGACCCGGCATTCTCGGGCGGGGGACCACAATTCGTCCGGTGTCGTCGGTGCGTTGTTGTGGGGCTGCTGGGGTCGCGGCTTGGCGCTTGGAGCCTGCCCTTCGGGGCTACCAGTCCCGGCGGGCGACATCAAGAGGCGAGCGCCGGTGGTCGGCTGCGGCGGCGGGTGACATGGTGAGGGAAGTTGGCCGTCCCCTGGGCCGACCTGATGAAAGGTGGCAGGCATGGCTGATCGGAACTACACGCTGCTGGTTGCGGCATACGGGGATGACACCTCGGCGGCGGCCGAGGACTTCGAGGCGGTCAAGGCCATGGGTGACACCGCGGTGGTGGCCGCCGTGGTCTTGTCGCGTGACTCCTCCGGCAAGGTCGAGGTCAAGGAGCACGGCGGCGGGCTCGTCGCTACCGGCACCACCGCTGGTGCCATCGGTGGGCTGGTGGTCGGGTTGTTCGCCCCCCCGCTGTTGCTGGCTGGTGTGGTGGGCGCGGGGATCGGCGCCGGGGCCGGCAAGATCGCCAAACGTCACCAGGAGAAGGCGATCGGGGTCGACGCCGAGCAGTGGCTGCCGGTGGGCGCTTCCGCGATCGCGGCCGTGGTCGACGACTTGTACCTGGACCGGGTCGACAAGGCCGTGGCCAAGGCCAACAAGAAGGTCAGCAAGGCGGTCGACTCAGGCGACTACGACGCGGTGGTCCAAGCGGTGAACGAGGGCAACGAGAAGGTCATCGAAGCCGCCGAGTCCTGACCAGCATCTGGCCGATCCATGGTGGTTGAGCGGGGTGGCTCTCGGAGCTGCCCCGCTCGACTTGCTTCAGCGGCTACCCATCGTGCGATGGAGCAGCGACGACGGGCGTGGCTCGCGCTGAGACGTGGCACCGCCGGGGCAGACTCGCGGGATGGCAGCCGATGACGCGGACCCGCCACGCCGGCGACGGCTGACCACTGGGCGGCTAGAGGCGTTCAGCGATGGTGTGTTCGCGATCGCGGTCACGTTGCTCATCTTGGACGTCGCCGTGCCGGCGGGTTCGGGCAGCGATCTGCTGGGGGCGGTCCGTGACCAGTGGCCGTCGTACCTGGCCTACCTGGTGAGTTTCTCGACCATCGGCGCGGTCTGGCTGGCGCACAGTGTGATCACCGAGTATCTGGACCGGGCCGACGCCGTCTTCGTGCGGTTGAACCTGTTGCTCCTGCTGGTGGTGTCCTTCTTGCCGTTCCCCACCCGGCTGCTGGCCGAGTATCACGCTGTGAGCAATGCGGAGCGAGTGGCGGTCACCATCTACGGGGTGAATCTGTGGCTGGCCTCGGTCTTGGTTGCAGTCCTGTGGCGCTACGCGGCCCGGGAGCATCTGCTGCGACCCGACGCAGACGACGACGATGTCCGGCTGTTGACCCAGCGATTGACCCCCGGGCTGGCCGCCTACGTGGTGCTGATCGCACTGGGACTCTTCCTGCCCGTCGCGGCGGTCATCGGGTACCTGGTGATCGCGATCTACTTCATCGTGCCGATCAGGAAGATCCGACACCGACAGGCTTGAGCAGCGGGAGCGATGCACTCACCACTGGTCGGCGGCTACTAGCTGGTTGCGCAGTTCTGCGTCACCGACGTTGCGAGGGCTGCCGCCGCGGTCCCCACCTGCGTCAGTGCGGCGGTGATCGCCGGCAGCTTCTGGGTGAGGTTGTCGGCGGTCAGCCCGGTCGCCGCGGTCTGCAGCGCCGCGATGGCTGTCTTCACCTGCGTCACCTCAGGCTGCAAGGTCGCCGACGCGGAGGCCGCCGCGGCGTCCAGGCTGGTCTTGACGTTGGCGATCGCGGTGGTCAGCGCCGCTGCGCCGTCCTGAAGCGGTCGCACCTTCGTGAGCGCGTCGAGTGACGACTTGAGCGCGGTCACGTCCGCGCAGCCGGCGGTCGACGACGCGGTCGACGTGGGAGTAGTGCTGCTGCCTGCTGTGGAACTGGTCCCGCAGGCGGTGAGCCCGCTCAAACACGCGACCCCCGCCAGCACGAATGAGACCAGTCGAAGGCGGGGCAGGGGCATCTGGGTGTCTCCTCTTCTCGACGACAAGCTGTAGCGCAACGTCTCAGTCGAGCGCGAAGGCTGAGTAGGGCCGAAGGACCCTGGAGCACTTCCCCGCGGTGCCAGCGCCACCACGGCGGCCGACGGGGCTCAGCGTGCCGTTGTCGGTGCTCTACCGAGTCCGGCGTCACGAGCCTCTGGTCCGGTCGTCGCCGACGGCCTAGGGTCGGCTCCCGGAGCGGCGGGAGGAAGGCAGGATCCATGACCGACACCACGCCCAGCGTCACCACCAGGACCGGGTGGGGCGTGGTGGCCATGCTGGCCTCAGCGCAGTTCATCATGGTCTTGGACACCACCGTGATGAACGTGTCGTTGTCGCAGGTCGTCGCGGACTTGAACACCACCGTGGTCGGGTTACAGACCGCGATCACGATGTACACGCTGGTGATGGCGTCGTTCATGCTGATCGGCGGGAAGTTCGGCGAGCGGTGGGGGGCGAAGCGGGCTTTCTGGATCGGCCTGCTGGTCTACGGGACCGGATCGTTCATCACGTCGATAGCGCCGAACCTGACCGTGCTGGTGTTCGGCTGGTCGCTGATCGAGGGCCTGGGAGCCGTCCTGGTGATCCCCGCGATCGCGGCGTTGACGGCGGCCACCTACCAGGGCAAGCAGCGGGCGATCGCCTACGGAATCCTCGGCGGGGTCAGCGGGGCGTCGATGGCGGCCGGGCCGATCATCGGCGGCTGGGTGTCGGCCTACTTCACCTGGCGCTACGTGTTCGCGGCCGAGTCGGTGGTGGTCCTCGGCATCTTGTTGTTCCTGCGGATCATCCCGGCCGTGGCGGGGCGCAAGAACAAGCTCGACACCGCCGGCGCCGCGCTGTCCGCGGTCGGCCTGGGTTCCATCGTGTTGGGCATCCTGCGGTCCAGCCAGTGGGGCTGGATCCTGCCCAGCGCTGGTGTCCCACAGGTCAACGGACACCCGCTGACCCCGCTGGGGCTGTCCCCGACGATCTGGCTGATCGTCATCGGCTCGCTGGTGCTGGTCGTCTTCGCCCGCCGAGAGCGCACCGTGAAGGACCGAGGGGACGAGCCACTGCTGGACCTGGCACTGCTCACAATCCCGCGGATGCGCGCCGGCCTGGTCGTGCAGTGGTGCCAGGCGTTCATCATCCAAGCCACGTTCTTCGTGCTTCCGCTCTACCTGCAGACCGTCCTGGGCTTCGACTCGTTGAAGACCGGGATCACGATCTTGCCGATGTCGGTGGCGATGTTCGTATTCGCGCTCGGCGGCTCAGCCCTGACCGGCCGCTTCTCCCCAAAGCTCATCGTCCAGCGGGGCATCGCGGCGATGCTCGTCGCGGAGCTGCTGCTGCTGTACTTCCTCGACCCCACGCTGAGCGGATGGGGCTTCGGTGCCGGTCTGGCGCTGCTCGGCGCCGGGCTCGGGTTACTGGCCTCCCAGGTCGGCAACGTGATCATGTCCTCGGTCGACCCGACCCGCGGCGGGGAAGCCGGCGGGCTACAGGGAACCTCCCTCAACCTCGGCGCATCCCTCGGCGTCGCGTTGGTGGGCTCGATCTTGATCGCGACCTTGGTGTCGAACTTCACCCAAGGCGTCCAAGCCAGTCCGTCGCTACCCGAGTCGGTCAAACAGCAGGTCACCGCAGCCGCGCAGACCAGCGTCAACTTCGCCTCGACGACACAAGTGAAAGAGGCCGCCCAGCACGCCGGACTGCCCGCGGACCAGACCGCCGAACTCGTGACGACCTACTCCGAGGCCCAACTCAGCGCCCTACGCGCCGCCCTGGCCTTCCTCGCCCTCTTCGCGCTGCTCGCACTCGCCTGGGTTCGTCGCCTGCCCAAGTCGCCACAACCCGACGACCCAGTCGCGGCACCGGCCTCCGCGTAACCGCGAACCAACCTGCGACCGCACCCTCGACCGACGCGCTCGGAGACGCTCAGGCGCTGGTCGAAGGCCGCCTGGTGAACACGGACTGATAGGGAGGCGCGAGTTCGGTCGTTCCAGCCGTTCGGGGGGACCACGATGGGGCCATGACCGACGACGCGTCCGCCCATCCCGACGAGCCGGACCGGGCATCAGCGCAGGTGCCGGAGAGTCATTTCTGACCCCTGGTCACCCTCACCCTGGTGATCCTGCCGCAAGTACTGGTCCCGGCCAGATTGCGCGAAGGGCCGGTCCTGATCGTGCCCATCATCGAAGGACTCGTCGTCTTGTTGTTGCTGGCCGTTGCTGCCAAGCCCGGGCCGATCCCGCGGGTGGCCCGGCCGCTGATCCTGTCCCGGTTCGCGATCCTGGTCCTCGCCAACACCGCGGCGGCGATCCGGCTGGTGATCGCGGTACTTCGCGGCCCTTCCAACGGTCACGCCCCGGCCACAGTGTCCCAGCTGCTTGTGGGTGCCGCCCTCGTGCTGGCCACCAACGTCGTCACCTTCGGCCTGCTCTACTGGCAGCTCGACGGTGGCGGACCCAGCGGCTGCCTGGTTCACTCCGAGCCGTACCCGACTTCCAGTTCCCGCAGACGGGCGCCGAGGGCTGGCACCGCGTGACTGGCAGCCACGCTTCCCCGACCATCTCTATCTGGCCTAGACCAACATCGTGGCCTTCAGCCCGACCGACACCCTTCCCCTGACCCACCGCGTGAAGGGACTGATGGCCATCCAGTCCATGATCTCCCTGGCCGTCTTGGTCGTGGTCATCTCCCGGGTCATCAACATCCTGCCGTCCTGACCACACAGGGAACATGCGCAACACTTGACGACGCACGGAGGTGCCGTGCTGGGCTGCAAGGTTCGGAACCGGAATCAACCGAATCGAATCAATTCGCCCCGCCCGGCTTCTGACCACTACCCAGGCAGTCAGACCCGGACAAGTAGGGCTGAGGCGGGGCTCTGTGAAGGCTCCGGGGTAGTCGAGAGGGCCTGCCCATGGTTCAGGAGTCCAACCGTCAACGGATGTTGAACTGCTCCCAGCGGATTCGGCTGCGGGGAATACCTTGCTTCTCGAACCCGCTCGCCATGGCCGTCATCATCGCGGGAGGACCACACATGTACACCCATCGATCAGCGGGGTTCGCCGCCCCGCTGAGTGCGGTGTCAGCGGTGAGGAAGCCTGACTGACTGGAGTCGACGAGGTGGAAGTGCAACGTCGGATGCGCTGAAGCGGCAGCATTGATCTCGTCCAGGTAGATCGCCTCAGCTGCGTGGTTGACCGAGTAGACGAAGGTGACCTCACGGTCGAACGTCTCGTCTAAGGATCGGATCCAGCTGACGAAGGGTGTGATACCGACGCCGCCGGCGATCCAGATCTGCTGGTTGCCACCTTGGCGGTAGTCGAAGCCACCGAACGGGCCGGCCGCCTTGGCTGGGGTTCCCGGTTGCAGCTTCTGCTGGAGGTCGCGGGTGTAGTCACCCAGGGCGCGGATGGACACCTCGAGCTGTCGCTCGGTCGGTGCGCTGGCGACCGAGAATGGGTGTCGCTGCCACCCGTCGACGCCCCCGAAGGCGAGGAAGACGAACTGGCCCGGTTGGAAGCTCAACGACCGGCCGACCGGTTCGAGGAACACGTCGACGGTGGAGTCGTTGGGGCGCTTGACGTCTGCGACCTTGTAGTCGTAGATCGGCACCACGAAACGTGCGATCAGCTCGCGGTAGAGGTAGGCGGCGATGCCGATGCCTCCGACCACCAGGTACATCGTCTTGAGCGGGGTGGAGACTTTCAGCACCGGGTCAACCATCGCGCCGTGAACGACGGCGGAAGTGACGAAAAGCCCGGTCAGCCGGTGGCCGGTGAGCCACCGCTCATGGCTGATCCGGCCCAGCCACCGGATCAGCCGGGACCACCGCGCCGCGTGAAGGCTCGGCGCCAACGACCAGAGGGCCAGGATCACCAGCCCGAGCAGGGCCAGGCTGCCGAACGCCAGACCGACCTGCGACACGTCAGGCACCGGCGTCGAGCCGGCGAACACCGGGTGCACCACCATGAGCACCACCGCGGCGACCGCAGTCCGGCGGTGCCACTGGGCCACTCGGTCGAGACCGCCGAATGCGTGCTCGATGAACGAGAACAACGTGGCAAGCACCAGCGTGCAGGAGAAGAGCAGAACCGCCTCGACACCGAAGAATTCTCCGGCGTAGCGTCCGGTCGGCTGGCCGCTCGGACGCGCAACCACCCACACGACCAGGCTCCCCAGGACCACGATCGCCAACACCACCACCCCGGCGCTTGGCGCCACGAGCAGCCGCGACCGCCTCACCAAGGCCCCCTCAGGGTCAGTTCACTCCGCGCCAGCGCAACGGCCCGGTCCGCAATAGCCGTGGGCGACCAACGGGGAAACCGTAGCGCGGCACGGGGACGAACCGCACAGACGTGCCGTTCCAGGGCTGATCGGATTAGGCAAAGGGCTAGCGCGGCATGATCGTGCGCATGGCAGTTGAGCCCGCTCCGGGTGAGTCGTTCATCCGCGAGGCACGAGCAGGTGGCGAGGTCTGGTCGATCAGTTCCGCAGACGGCGTGCCAGCCATCGAGCGGTCCGACGGAGAGACCGCCGTCCCGTTCTGGTCCATGGCCGACCGCGCCTCGCGGTTCGTGAAGACGGTTGTCAGGTTCCAGGGATTCGAAGCGCAGGCGATCGACTTGGACACCTGGCTCCTTGGTTGGCTGCCCCAATTAGCCGAAGGCGGCCACCTGTTGGGGCTGAACTGGTCCGGCGACCCCGAGAACGAGGCGGCTCTTGAGCCCAACGAGGTGACCGACCGGTTCGGGGCCTCCAACACGTCGGTCACTGCGCCGAGCGATGAGGATGGCGCACTCCCACGTCCACGGTCACTGCTGATCGGCTTCGCCCATGAGCCCTTCTTCAAACCATGGCGGCACCCAATCAAGGGCCAGTTTCTGGTGCCCACGGCGCTTGCGCACGCGTTCGACCCGGCCAGCGGCACGACGGCGTTGTGCGGCCAGCGGCTGAAAGTGTCCGAGGCAAACTCAGCGTGGCCCGACACCGACGCCCGCCTTTGCGAGACATGCGAGCGCCTCGCCGCTGATCTTGGCTACGACTCGTAACCCAGACCACCGAGCCGAGTCGACCGATGACCGCTCGCGAGCCTTCCGCTCGGACGTGCCCATCTCGGGCTGATCGGTCCGGCAGGATGTGTCTATTTCGGGGGAGGCCGAGTCGCGCACCAAGCTGGGTAGGCCAGTCGCGTTGAGTTCACAAGTGGCCTTTGGGGATGGTGCTCGCGGCTGATCTGGTGTTGCCGCTTGGCTTGATCGCGGTAGCGGTGGCGTGGGCGGCCACCTTCGCCGGACAGAAGCACTCGCGATGGTCGACGGCGAGGGTGGTGCTGCTCTTCGTGGTTGCCGCGGCAGGGCTGGTGTTGTGGCAGCGGGGATTCTCGAGCACCTGCCCGGGCTGATCCGATCCGGCATTCTGTGTGGATGGATTCCAGCCAGTCGGACGAGTCTTCGGTGGCGGTGACCAACCGCACGGTCCGGACTGTCGAGGATCTCCTCGCCATGCTTGACCAGTTGTTCGATACAGAGGCAGACCGCTGGACGGCCCGAGGGGGTTCCGACTGGTGGGACGGCTTCTACAACGACCGCGACCGCGATGTGCCCTTCTTCCGGCCGGTGCCGGACGAATCGCTGGTCGCCTGGCATCGCGGTGGCAAACTCAACCTGCCAGGTGGGGCACGAGCTCTCGACCTCGGTTGCGGCCCGGGCCGCAACGCGGTCTGGCTAGCGCAGCAAGGCTTCCACGTTGACGCCTTGGACCTATCCCCTGCCGCGCTGGAGTGGGGACAAGAGAGGGCCCACGCGGCCGGAGTCGAGGTCAACTTCGTTCGCACCAGCATCTTCAACTGGCACCCCAGTACCGCATACGACCTGGTGTACGACTCCGGCTGTTTCCATCACCTGCCGCCACACCGGCGAATCAGCTACCGCGCGCTGCTTGAGCGAACCCTGAGGCCCGATGGCGCCTTCGGGCTGGCCTGCTTCGCAGCAGGTGCGATGGGGTCGGAAGAACCCGACGTGAGCTTCTACCGCGAGGGCGGGCTCTTCGGCGGCCTCGCTTACACCGATGTCGAACTGCGGAGCCTTTTCGACTGGCTGCAGGAAGTCGAACTGCGCCGAATGCAGGCTGTAGCCGACGGCTCTGATGTTTTCGGTGAGCCCTTCCTTTGGGCAGCGCTGTTCCGCCGCTCGAACGCGTAAGTTCGCGACTCCCGGCGAGTTCCGAAGTGCCTGATGGAGGGTTCTGGCGGGCGTTGAACGGTTGCTCGTAGCGTCCGGGTCCTGGCGGGTCTTCTCTTGAAGTGCCTGCTACCCGGTGCCGGTTGGCTCTTGAACGAAGCGTCGGCCCGCCAGGTTTCCCTAGGCGGAGGTGTGGCTCGTAAGAGGCAAGCACCGCCTGCACTGACGTCGCCGAGGGTACGTCCAGGGTTACGGTGCTCAGGTGCCTGATGCCGGAGATAACGAGCCTCGGATCCTGTCGGTCAACCTCGCCCACGTTCGACCGAACCCCTATAAGAACGCCAGCGAGACCGGGATCGACAAGCGGCCAGTCGACGGCCCGGTCATGGTGAGGGCGCCAGGACCGATGCTGGACGGTCACGGCAGCGGGCTCGTAGGGGACTTCATCGGCGACCGATCCGCGCACGGCGGCGACGACCAGGCCGTCTACGCGTACACCCGAGAAGACCTCGACCAGTGGGAGTCGCGGCTCGGCCGAGAGCTGCCGTCGGGGTCGTTCGGCGAGAACCTGACCACCACGGGCCTGAACGTGAATGGTGCTCGGATCGGCGAACGGTGGCGCATCGGTGCCGAGCTCGAGCTCGAGGTCACCGGTTCGCGGGTGCCGTGCGCGACCTTTCGCGGCTGGATCGACCGACGCGGCTGGCTGCGCGAGTTCACCCTTGCCGCGGTCCCCGGCGCATACCTGCGCGTGGTGACGCCCGGCGAGGTGCAGGCTGGGGATGCGGTGGTCGTCTCCTACCGACCGACGGCCGCGCCCACCATCGCCGAGGAGTTCCGCGCCGAGATGGGGATCTCGCCATCTGACTCCCCGGCGTAACGAGCCGGGCCGATGTGCCGATCGGCACGGTTTTGGGCAGGCTGGTCGCGAGAGAACGGGGGTCGAAGGCAGTTCAGCGATTCGAGACTTCGTCGACGGGCTCGCCGTGGTAGCGGCCCGTCGATCGGCCTGCCTGGCGGTGCTTGGTGGCCTACTCGCGGCCTGCGCAGCACCGATGTCCTATCCCGCGGCGAAGTGCCGTGCCCGGGCTGATCGGATCTGGCAACACTGGGCTCTTCTTTGGCGGTGGTGGACAGAATGATCGCCGGTCCAAAGGACAACTCACCTACGGTGCACGCTATGGCTGACCGCTACCAGACCTGCGTGGTGTTCCTGCTGGGATACCCCGGGGTCGGGAAGCGCACGGTCGGAACACACCTGGCCGAGCGGCTCGATGGGGTGCTGGTGGACAACCAGCTGATCAACCGTCCGCTTCTGACGTTGTTCAAGTGGGACGGGAAGTTCCCGATTCCGATGGAGATCTGGGATCGCGTTGTACCGATCCGCAATGCAGTTCTTGGGACTATCGAGGACCTGGCACCGAAGTCGAACAGTTACGTGTTCACCAACGTCCTCAAGGAGGATGACGCTGGTGCAAGTCAGTACGCCAGCATTCGATCGCTTGCCCAGCGGCGCGGCTCGTTGTTTCTGTCGGTGATGCTCAGCTGCGACGTTGAGGAACAGGTCCGCCGGATCGACACTCCAGACCGGATCGCCCTACTGAAGGGGTCTGATCCGGAGGGGTATCGACGGCATCGACAACAGACGAAACTGCTCCAGCCGCCGTCTGAAGAGGTGATGCACGTCGACACCACCGAGATCGACGCGCGACTGAACGCCGAGACGATCTACGAGACGCTGATCGGTCGCGGCCTCGAACCAGCCGAGTCGTAGGTGACCGAGTCTGGTACCAGGTGAGCGAACAGCCCCGACTCCCTCTAGGCGTGGGTACGGTCGCGGGGCCCGCTGGCCTGTCCGACTTCATGCGACGGGTGGCGCTCGGATGTGCCGATCTGCGCGGCAGTTCACGTGTCAGCCGAGTAGCGCCTATGTCAGGGTGACCACGTGTTCGGAACGGTCGATCACCTCAGCCGGCAGGTCGACGACGGCGTGGATCGACGATCTGCTCGCACGCCGCCAGGGTGGCTGTTCCACGGTCTGCTGATCCTCGCGTGCCTGCCCGTGCTCTGGGCGGCGAGCTACCCGGGCTTCCCGATCTGGCCCTTCCTGATCTTGGGGTTGCTCCTGTTGCTCGGGTTCGGATTGGTTTGGTCGGTGCGAGTGATCTTGTGCCTGGCCGGCGGGGTCAGACCGCGCTGGCCGTTGCTGGTGGCTCAGGGGATGTGGTGTGAGGTCGTCCCCGGCGGGGTGCTGTTTCACGACGGCCAAGGGGGTGGGCTGATGAACGACGCCGGGTTCGCCTACCTGCCGAACCGCACGCCGACCGATCTGCCGAACACCCTCCTCCAGAGATCCCAGTACGTTCGCTTCGGAGGCGGTTGGTACGCCTGGACAGCCAGCTGGTAGCCGCACGGACGTGCGGATAGCGGGCTGATCGGAACCGGCGTTAGGTTCGGTCGGCGAGCAACTGATTCTTGACCGAGAAGCTGCTTGCCCTGATGAAGACTGCGGGCCGAGCGTCACCGGTCGAGTCGCCTCAGTACCCGTCGCAGTTGCTCATCGAGGCGCGAGAGCGACAGTTGATAGTTGGGTACATGGCCTTGCCCCCGGTACGCGTTGAGGGCCACCTCGGCGTTGTGCCGAATGTTGAACAGCCACATGACGTCGTAGACGGCAAGTTCGTCGGACGTATCGCCGACGATGTCGGAGTATGCGTCGGCGAGGCGATCGGCGACATCAGGCCCGAGAAGGAGACACACGTCGGCCCTGCAATAGGCGAGCTCAGACCATCGAGCCTCGAGTCGGGCTGCGCTCCAGTCGACGACACCGGTGATACGGCCGCGACGCCAGAGAACGTTGCCCGGATGGAAGTCCCCGTGAGTGAAGACGCGCTCGGACGAAAGTGAAGGCAGACGTGCTGTGACGGCGCTGACTGCGGCTGCGGTCAGCGGATCGCGTTCTCCCTCTGGGGGTTGCCACGTCTCGGTCCGTGGAGGTCGCGGGAGCGCACCTTCAGCCCCGTCGAGTGCCGTTTCGTGGAATCGGGCCAGCGTCTGCGCCAGGGCGGCGACCCACGAGTCGGTGTCTTTGGGGGTCACGTCTGGGCGCCCCGGCAACCAGGACATCACCACAGCGGGGCGCCCGAACCAGACCGACTCCAGATCAGCCGCGATCGGCCTAGGCACCGGTGCCGCAACCCGCTGGGCAAACTCAAGACGACTCCACTCCGACGGCGCCGTGTCGTCCCCGTCGCGGTAGACCTTGGCGACCACTCTGCCCGGGGCTCGATCGAGTGTTACGTCATAGGCATCGGTCCCCCCGGCTCCCCCCGTAAGGCGACGTAAGCGGGTTACCCGCGCTCCCGGCGCTACAGCTTCGGCCAGCGCCTTCCACCCAGGGTGTCTCGGCGACATGCACCCAGTGTCACAGGTCACGCCAGATCGCCCGCACGCTGGAAGCCTGCGTGTTCGAGACGACCACTTCGCACCCAAGCAGCTGAACCTGTCGCAGTGGCCAGCCGCGCATACGTGCCGATCCAGGGCGCATCTGAGTTCTTGACGTTGTGTCAGGATCGCGACGAAGGACGTCGGCGCGGGCCGAGGGAGGGTGGCGCGGTGAAGTTGACCCGAACCCAGTGGCGGTCGTGGACGATCCTCGGGGCCGTCGTCGTGATTGGACTCGGCTTCGGCATCGGAGTCCTTGCCGGTGCCATGTTTGGCGAAGCCTTCAGCCTGGTTGCGGCAGGAGCTGTCTGCGTGCTCGTCATCGCTCTGGCGACCTGGTGGAAGCGATACCGCCCTGACGCAACGGGAAAGGGGCTGGGACTGTGACGGTGAGTGGAATCTTGGCGATCGTCCTTGGCTTGCTCATCGTCATGTTGGGGCTGGTCTGGTTCGCGTGGTTGGCGATGCTGGTGGGAGTGGCCGTCATCGCCGCGGGCGTGTGGATCATCGTCATCGGCCGCAGGATGTCGGGCCGGGACCAGACCCGCCCCGCTCACGGCAATCCGTAGCCAGACTCTGTCGCGCACATACGTGCCGTTCCAGGGCTGCTCGTCCGGCAGGATGTGCGGGTGGTCGCAGCGAATCCAGACGCGTCCGGCCTTCGCCGGGTTGCCTTCGAGTGGGGCCATTGGGACCCCAACGACCCGAGCGGCGCGAACCACATGTTCGACCAAGTGCACGCCACTGCGAAGACGTTGAGCGCCACGGAGGACGGTCAAGCGGCTATCAGCAGTCTGCTCACCGACGACGACGTAGCTGTCCGGTTGTGCGCTGCGACCTACAGCCTGCGCTGGAACGAGGGACCAGCTCGGACAGTCCTCGAGGACATCCGCGACAACGATCAGAGCCTGCATTCGATGACCGCCCGATACACGCTTAAGGAGTGGGATGCCGGGCGGCTATCGCTCGACTACTGAAGACCAGCCGCGCCCGGAAGTGCCGTTTCAGGGCTGGTCGTAGCCGCACCTGCAGCGCGCGACATGGAGAGCGTTCGGGGGTAATCGAAACGTGCACGAAGCGAACGACCGCCAGGCGGTCAGCCGCCCACGGCCTCCGCGTCAATCTCACTGCTCAATCCGATGCGATGCGGAAAGCGATGAACCTCCTGCGGCCAGCCGACCGCGACCGCGACTCTGCCGGCCCAATACCGCGCCGCTGCGTCGTCGGCCACATCGACGACCGCGAAACCACCCAGATGCTCCTTGGTCTCGACGAACGGCCCGTCGCTGAAGACCGGCGAGCCACCGCTCGGGTCGACACTGCACACGACAGTCGATGCGTCCAGACCGCCGTCGCTGAAGACGAACACACCGGCGTCCGTCATCTCCTCGATCAGGGCCCTGCCGGCCCTACCTCGCTCGCGCAACTCCTCGAGCGTGAGGTCGGGCGTCCACTCGTCGTTAAAGGCGATCAGGTACAGCGCCATCTGGCACTCCTCTGCTCACGGGCAGCCCGGCGCGGCCGCCACTCACCTTCTCCACGATCGAACTCGCGTCGATCCGACACCCAGCCGGGCCCAACTTCAAGCCATTCCGGCTCGACACGCTGGCCGGGAAGTCCGCCTCGAAGCGCGACGACACCCGCCAACATGAAACCACCCGCGCATGTCTTGACGCCAACGTTCGCGAGTGCACAAGCGCCGAATTGCCGACCTGGTTCGGGCGCCCTGCAATCGCTCCCGATGGCAGGATCGCGCCTGTGAGTAGACGGGGGAGGCTGGCGCTAGTCGTCGTTGTCGCTGAGTGCGGCGTCATGGCCGTGGCGATCGCGAGCTTCCAGTCGAGGCGTCACCAACAAGCCATCGACCAAGCCAGAAGGCAGATCGCAGGCTTGATGTCACGGTCGTCCCTGGCCCCAAAGGCTTGTCCGCTGGGTTCACCGGGAGCGTCATGGCGGTGAGATTCCCGGAGTAGTCCCGCGCCGAGCCGATGTGATGCTCGTACTGTCAAGTCAAGGTTGCCGTCCAGATCGAATGGGCACCGTAACCGCCGCTGATGTGCCGATCGATCTCGGGCCGTTCCGTCGGGCATCCTGAAGCCCATGAGCGACTGGAAGTCTGATCGGATCGGGTCGGCCCTACGAGGGGACAATGCGACGGTGTTGGCGCGGATGCCGGCTGGCTTCGCGGTCATCGGCGATGTTCAGTGGTTGCCGGGCTACAGCCTGCTGCTCACCGACAACCCGTCGGTGACGCGGCTGTCGGACCTGTCGGCGGGTGAGTGCTCGGCGTTCTTGGCGAGCATGGCGCGGTTGGCCGAAGCGGTCGAGGTGGTTTGCGCTGAGGCTGATCCGGCCTTCCTACGAGTGAACATCGAGATCCTGGGGAACACCGACCCCTTCCTCCATGCCCACGTCTGGCCCCGCTACGCATGGGAGCCCGCCGACATGGTCCCTGGGCCAGTGTGGCTGTACCCCGAAGAGCGGTGGCACGACCCAGAACATGCGCTCGGGCCTCAGCACGACGAACTCCGGACGCAGATAGTTCATCGGCTAACCGCCAGCGCATAGGTGCCGTTCCCGGGCTGATCGGATCGGACCGAGGTGCAGTTCTGACTCGCGTGTCAGTGAGCAGCGTCGCGGAGCATCGCTTCTAGGTCGGGGTCAAAGCCGATCTCGCGAACCTCCTGGGCGCAGCGGCAGGCGGTCGCCACCTTGGCAGCCCAAGTCAGTGCCTCCTCGCGCGTGCGCACGTCGATCACCGTGATTCCGCTGATGGCGTCTGGATGCGCCCCGTCGGTGACTGTCCCGTCGCTGGACACGATGCTCGCTGGCTGGTCCTCAAGGCCGCCCGCTAAGACGTAGACACCAGCGTTGATGGCCTCCTGGCAGACCGCGCGTGCGGCCTTAGCGACGGCGGGCAGGTCCGCTTCGGGGATGTGGTCCATCGCGTGGGCACCGAACACCATCACGTACTTCGTCACCAGATGGCCTTTCTCCCGGGTCGGTTCAGCGTGACTGCGGATCCGTGTCCGACCACGGTATGCGCGGGCCAATGCCCCAACAAGAAGATCCGAACCAACCACCAGGAGTCTGTCGCCGCCGGTCGATCGCCGGCTCCGCCCGTGCGTGCCGATCCAGCGCGGGTCATCAGGTGGATCAGTTAGCAGCCAGCAGGCTGGCGACGGGGATGCGGTGACGAGAGCACAGCTGCCATGGGACGTGCAGCGTCCAGAAGTGACCCTCGGCTCCGACGATTACCTCGGCCCCGAAGTACCGGGGGGTCAAGCACACGTTCTGGGGCAGGATGTCCGGGGCGAAGGCCCAATTCAGGGCCGGCCACTGGCGCGGCTGGAGCAGGGTGATCGTCTGCGATGGACGCCTTGGTGTGTGGAAGCAGACGTGGAACTTGGTCACCGGGGCGGGCACCCGCGCCGCGGCACCGACGCCAGCGACAGCGCCGCAGCGAACGCCGCCGCTCGACGGCTCGCTTCTGCCGTCACCGACACCGCCTCGACATCCGTGAGCACTACGGCGCGTCGCCGGCGCGCAGCGCGCCGCCTGTCAGCTCGAGCACGCGGTCGCACGCCTGCGCGGCCTCCTGGTCGTGCGTGGCGATGAGTACCGCGGCCCCGTTCGCGGCCCGGGCGCGCAGCCCGCCGAGCACACGGTCCCGGGTCACCGCGTCGAGCTCGGACGTGGGCTCGTCGGCCAGCAGCAGGACCGGGTCGACGACCAAGGCCCGCGCGACCGCCACGCGTTGCTGCTGGCCCCCGGAGAGCTCCTCGACGAGTCGGTCGGCCTGCAGCTCGTCCTCGCCGAGCCCCGCGGCGGCGAGAGCGAGCAATGCCCGATCGGCGATCTCGCCGCGCGGCAGGCCCGCGATCTGCAGAGGCAGCTCGACGTTCTCGAGCGCCGTCAGCAGCGGCAGCAGCGCGTACCCCTGAGCCACCAAGCCCGTCGGGTGCGCCGGGTGCGCCGTGCCGCGCACTACGGGCGAGCCGTGCCACGAGGCGCTGCCTTCGTCGGCGTCGACCAGTCCGCCGAGGACGCTGAGCAGGCTCGTCTTGCCGGCCCCCGACGGTCCGGTGACGGCCACCATCTCCCCGGGATCGACGTGCAGCGTCACAGCGTCGAGGATCCGACGGCCGGACCTCACGAGCGTGACGGCGTCGGCGCGCAGGCCGGCGCTCACGGCGATCTCCGGCGCAGGCGCAGGTCGTCGTCGTCGTCGGGCAGCACCTCGACCAAGGTCCCCGGCGGCCAGCTCTGGAGAAGGTTCTCGGGCAGGTGCAGCGCACCGTCGCGACCGATCACGGCGTACGCGGCGCCCTGCCGTCCCTCCTGGCCGACGCGGCCGTAGCGCATCGTGATCTGGCGGCCCAGCCGGCGTGCGACGGCAGGGTCGTGCGTGACGATCACGACGGTGGTTCCGAGCCGGGCGTTGACGCGTTCCAGCAGGTCGAGGACGGAGTCGCGCGACTCGTCGTCGAGGGCCGAAGTTGGCTCGTCCGCGAGCAACAGCCCAGGCTCGTTGGCGACCGCCGCGGTGAGCGCGACTCGTTGCAGCGCCCCAGCACTCAGCGTGTGCAGCGGCTGGTCGGCGAGGTCGTCGAGCTCGAGCAGCGACAACAGAGTCCGAGAGTCACGTCCATCGCCGCGCAGCTTGCGCGGGAGCGCACGACGCGCGAAGTCGACGTTCTGCGCAGCGGACGCGTAGGGCAGCAGGTTGCGCGAAGCACCCTGAAGGACGACGCCGACGTCCGTGGCCCGCAGCTGCTGCAGCTCGCGCGGCTTGAGGCTGCCCACCTCCCGGTCGCCGAGCCACACGCGACCGGCGGACGGTGGCAGCAGGCCGGCCAGGATCGTGAGCAGCGTCGACTTGCCCGACCCCGAGGGCCCGAGCAGGGCGAGGGACGTGCCGGCGGCGACGTCGAGGTCGACGCCCTTGAGAGCGACGACCTCGGTCCCCGCCACGGGGTAGATCTGCACGACCTCCTCACAGCGCACGGCGAGTCCGGCCGGCGCGGCGCTCACGCCGGCCCCTCGCGCAGCACGTCGGCGTCGATCCCACGAACCGAACGGCGTGCGGAGACGGTGACGACGAGAGCGAGGACCACAGCGAACCCGGCGACCAGGAGCACGACGGCCAGCCAGCCCGGCCCGTACGACGCCGGTGCCGCGGCTCCGCCGGTCAGTGCACCCAGGGCACGCACCACCAGCTGCGCAGCACCGAGCCCAACAACAGAGCCGAGCAGCAGCCCGAGCCCGAGGACGACGGCGCGCTCCCGGCGTCCGGCCGCGGCGAGGGTGCCGCGCGGCGTCCCGAGCGACCACAACGCGGTCAGCTCGTAGCGCCGCTGATGAGCTGCGACCGCCGAGACCGTGACCAGGCCGACCAGTGCCAGGACCAGCGCGAAACCGGCTGCCACGAGGAACAGCCGCAGGGCCAGTGACGCTGCCCCACGCGCGAGGATCGCGCTGCGCGCGGCGAGGGTCTCGGTCGCGACGACGGTGACTCCGTGGTCGCCGAGCTGCTGGACCGCGGTTACGGGTGCGTCCGGAGACAGCCACACCTGTAGGTCCGGTGGGTTGACGCCGTTCGGCGCGCTGCGCGACGCGTTCGTGAGGTCGGCGAGTAGGCCGCTGCTGCCGAGGTACGGGAGGGTCTTGCCGCGGTGGACCAGCCGCACCACCGAGTCGTTGCCCCATTGGTCGTTCGCCTTGACCAGTCCGCCCGGTGCGTACGGCGCGAGGGCTGGTTGCGCCGCCGCGACCACCGGGAGCCATACGGGGTGGTCGGCGACCTCGATCGAACCTGCCGCAGCCGCGCCGTGGAATTCGACGACGAGGGTTCCCGAGCGTGCTGTCACGACCACTGGCTGCCGTGTCGTGGGGTCGGTGTCCGAGCCGAGGGGCGGCCCGCTGCGCCAACGTCCCGGATCGGCGAATCCGGGGACGGGACCAGCGGCGTCGGACATCGAGCTGATCTGCAGCTGAGCCTTCAGACTGCCGCTGGCTGCTGGGTCGGTCACGATCCAAAGACTGTCAAGCCGGCAGCCCGGGACGCAGCCTGGCAGTGACGCGTCGAAGGTCTGGGTGCCGGGACGCAGGGTGCCCAACGGCTCCTGGATGCTCGAGCCGTCTGGGTCGACGAGGTCGGCGCGCAGCGTGACGTCGTGGCCCCCGCTCGCGGCGGTCCACTGGGTGGTGAGGGACAGCTGACGGCTGATGAGCACCGGCTGTTGCACCGGCGGGGAGATGAGTGCGGTCAGCCTGGGCCACGTGAGTCCCGCCCACTGTGGGTCCCACACCGACACGTTCGGCAGCGCCAAGGTATCGACGGCAAGTTGGCCGCCGGTGGTGGCGTCATGGGTCTGCGTGGCCGCCATCGCGAAGCGACCGTCCGGGTCGACGGCGCGCACGGCGTCGAGCAGTCGAGTCGGCGACGCAGCCTGGACGTGCAGCACCGTGCCCGCACCCACCTGGACACGCGCCAGATCCGACCGCGCACGCGTCACCACCGACGACACGTCGACGGCGAAGACGGCCAGCGCCATGGTCATCGTGATGAGCACGAGGAGCCGACCGGCGCCCGGACGTCGGGCAAGGGAGCGCGCGGCCAGGAAGCGCGCGACGTCGGAGGAGCGACGGGAGTGCTGGACCGCCCGGTTGAACACCCCAGGCGTCACGTGCAGCGCCAGCGTCGCTGCGGCAAATCCCACCAGCGCCGGTGCGAGGAGCGCGATGCCGTCGACTTTGCGCTGCCACAGCTGCACCAGCGACACAGCGGCGAGGGTCAACACCATGGTCTCGAGGACGATCCCGCCGGCCCGCCGGAAGCGACCCGAGCCGGTCCGACGAAGGTGCTGCAGGACCGGGGTGGCCAGCATGCTGCGCCCGGCCAGCGCGATGGCCACCGCGCCGCCGACGACGGTGATGCCGACGCTCACCAACGCCCCGGCGTCGAACTGCGTGCTGGTGCCCGGCGCCATTGTCGTCACGAGCACGCGGTTCAGCGCGAGGGCGGCGAGGACGCCGACCGGAACCGCGGCCACGAGCAGCAGGATGAGGGGGCCGAGGCCGAACCACGCGGTCCGCGAGGGACTGAACCCACGCAGCTTGGCGAGCGCGATCTCCGGTGAGCGCTCCTCGCTTGCGGCCGCCACCGCCAGGAACAGTACGAACAACGCGAGCGCAACGAGTTGCACGGTGACGGCGACGGCCGCTTGCCAGGCGATAGCTCGCTGGGCGTTGGTGGTGGCGATGACGTCGGCGATGCGCGAGGTGACCGCCAGGCTTGGTCGTGCCGAGCCGCTGGGGGCCTGGTCGAGCGTGGCGATGCTGTCCTCGGGCGAGGCCTTGTCCGAGGTCGCGCTCGTGCTGGGGGGCTGCGCGAGCGTAGTGATGTTGTCCTCAACGGCGGTGACGTCGTCCAGGCTCACGATCGAGGGGTTCAGCGGCAGGAACGCGGACACCGTGGTGTTCAGCGGCGCGCGGGCGAGCTGGTCGCGGGAGACCAGGACCTCGTCCAGGCGGTCGGGCTGGCCGGGGATCACCGCCGCCACAGACTGCGCGGGAGAGTCGATGCCCCACACCCGCGGCCCGCCACTGTTCACGTCGTAGGTGCCGACGATCCTCACCGTGTTGAGCCGGTCGTCGGTCGACATGAGCGCCGAGATCTTCTCGCTGAGGTGGAGGTGGCGGCCCTGGAACTCCCGGCTGCTCACCATGGCCTCGCCCACGTGCTCGGGACAGCGTCCGGAGATGATCCGCACGCCCGTGCACTGCGCGTCGTACCAGCCGATCGAGGCCAGCCCGAGCATCACGGCGTCTGCGTGCGTGACCGCCGTGCTGGGGACGGTCATCGAGTGAATGGGGGAACGGTAGAACTGCTGCACCTCGGGTGTGGCGATCTTGCGGCTGATCTCGGCATCGATGTCGGCCGCGCTGAACTGCGTCTGCCCTGCGAAGTCACCGCTCATCAGCAGCCCTGTCGACACCGGATCCGCCTGTTCCAGCGCGTCCTTCAGGAGCGACTCCTGCGCGCTGTGCGCGTACAGCGGCCCAAGGGCCGCCGCGGTGACCGCGACCACGGCGAGCGCGAAGACGGCTAGTGACGCTGCTGTCCGCCACCGCAGCTGCGCGAGGATCAGGTGCACGGCGTGCGGGTCAGCCGGCCGGCCGAGCGGCGGGCGCGGCGCGCGGTGTGGATCGCCGTTGCCGCGATCATCTGCTGGTTCCTCCTCGGCTCCGCGCTGGGACCGGCGGCCGGCAAGCTCTCCAGCGCGCAGAATAACGCAACGCGACCTCCCTCCCGGCGAACGCCGAGGCGACGCGGGTCATCGACGAGCAGTAGACGTTCGTCAGCGAGTCGACCCTTCCGGTCGAGGTCGACACCGGGACCAGTCGTCGTCCGACACGGGCCAGTGGGCCGGCAGCACCGGGACCTTGTCATCGAGTTCAGCGGTCAGCTGGGATGGTCCTGACGAATGAGGCGATGGCTTTCGGGTGCGGTGCCTCCCGCGGGAGCGCTGGGTGAAGTCCGGCTGATCGAGCCGCCACTCCCTCGGGTCAGGACTCCGCGCTGCGCCGAAGCATGTTCGCGACAACTGCAGGTGCGTTCGTCTCAATCGGCGTCGTGATCACCACGCCCATGGTTCCGTGGTCAATCCACGCGCAGACCCCGACCCGGCCCTGGCTGAGGGCGATGGTGCCGCACTCCATCCGGCCGTCCATGCCCTGCGTGTCGGCCGGCGCCAAGGTGACCGGGGTGCCCGAGGACGCCGCGCCTTCGCGGAAGCCTGAGAAGAAGCTGTCGGTGTCGGGGTTGCCGGTGGTATCGCCCACGATCAGGGCGGCGGCAGGCTGGGCGCCGGGGCCGTCGGCGTAGTAGCCGGCCTGGACGTTCGTTACGCCTGCGTTGGCGGGGAACGAGGTCTTGGCGTTGTTCAGCGCCTGCTGCATCTGAGCCGTCGGGGAGATCAGGTGAAACGCTTCCGCCGTGGCCGGCAGGGTAACGGTGTGTCGGTTGAGGCCGAGCACGGTCTGCGCCAGCTGGCCGAGCCCCCCGAGCACGAACAGCAGGCCCACAGTGCACAGCACCAGGGCGCCCATGTTCCTGCCTGCCCTCGGCGGGCGGGGAGGTGCAGGCGGGCCGGCTGGTAGCCCATACGCACCGGGCCGGTTGGTAACGGCGGCCGCCGGCGGCGCCCATCCCGGCAGGATCGAGGGTGTCGCCGAAGTGGCCGTGGTTCCCGTGGCGAAGAAGTCGCCGGGGTCGCCGGCCGTTGGGGGGACCCAGGTAGGCGTCGGCGTCGGCGTCGGCGACGGTACGTGCGCCGCGTAGCTGGACGCGGCCGACGGCGCGGCAGCCCGTCCGCCACGTCTGACCCGGAGCCCGACAAAGACGAGGCCGACACCGATCAGGAGACCCACGACTTGGCCCACGAGCTTCCCGGCTTCGTATCCGGTGGCCAGCCCGGCCGACGTCGGTGCCAGCATGACCGTCCCCGTTCAGTCGTGCCGGCCCAGCGGGACGGCCTGCTCAGTTCCGTCGTCGCCACACGCCAACGCCTTGAGCGTTGGTCGCATGACCGGCGGTACTTCTGACCTGGGAGAACTCTCCGGATGCGGTGATCCTTGCTCACGATCCCGGCGACGACGGCGTGAAGCCGGGAGCCCGTTAGGTGCCGATCCCGGGCTGATCCGATCAGGCACTGGCGCGAAACCCACTTTGCCGCAGTGTGGGCGCACTGACAGGCTCGCTGGATGCCGGACGACACCGCGGGCCCAGCGTTCGATCCATTCCTTGCCACCGCAGAGGCAGTCGCCCAGGCACGACCCGAGGTGGACCTCGAGATGGCACGTGAGGTGTTCCAGGAGGCGGCGACGCTGCTCCACAACGGCCTGGCCCTTGACGGCCTGGACGACCACGACGCGAACGCCGTCGTCGCTGGCCTGTGTGTCGATCTCGTGGCTGAGGATCCCGGCGCTGCGGTACGCCGACGTTCCCAGGCAACGTTGGAGGCACCTGAAGATCTGCACGACCCAGAAGGTGTGTCCGCGGCCCTCCTCATCTCGGCAGCGATCCTGCAACTCTGAGAGACCGACGCGAGGAATGCGCGCATCGCCCACGATGACTGTGCTCGTAGGTGCCGGTACCGGCCGCGTCGCTCCGGTCACAGGTTCGATCTCTGAATCACCGATGATGGGTCAGTGAGCTGGGAGTCGACGCAGTCGGTGCGCCGGTACTGGCGGCCGGACCTGAGCGATCCGTGCCAGTTCAGCGTCTCATCGCCGGGGCACTTTCGATCGCCACTGTGCGGCGGTATGGCTGAGTCTGATGGCGTCGTCGTTGGTTTTTGACGGGTGGCAGGCGGGCGGGATCGCCGCGGCCGGAGCGATCGCCGCGTGGCGTGGTCCTTCAATTGTGTTGGTCAGTGCCCGGTAGCACCGACGTGGCCGTTGAAGAGCGCGTGACCTGGCTCCGGATCCGGCAATACAGGGCTGTGACCAAGTCCCAACGGACTGGTGGAAGTTCACGAGAGGCACGCCCACTCCCACCGGTTTCACCGGCGGTCCCCGAGCCTCCCAGAGAGCGTCCAGTCCAGGATGCCGCGTGGTCAACCGGTGAACCTTGTGACGGATCAGTCGCGCAGCTACGTTGATCATGCTCTTCCAGTCCGAGGAGTCGCCGGAGCCGCTCCTCGTGCTCGAGGCGATGGGCTTCGCGGCCGCGCATCCGGAGCGAACCACGGCCATCGTCACGTTCGGGGCACCTGGGCACCTGGGCACCGGAGGCTCCCTGGTTGTGGACCGAGGTCGACTGGGAGCAGTGGCTGACAGAGATCGAGACTCGAGCGCCACCACATGGTGGTGCGCGGGGTAGCCGATAACGGGGATTGGCGGATCGGCTGTCCTGGGGCGCGCCCTCGGCCACTCACGGTGGGACGGTTCAGGGCACGGTGCGGCGCATGACGCAGTTGCCTGCGCCCTTGCTTCGGACGTATTCGAAGCCGGCTCGCTCGAACAGCGACCGGGTCCCGTCGTAGAGGACTGACTTCTTCTTGCCGGCATTGTCGTGCGGGTACCCCTCGACAATGCCGCCGCCGGCGGCGGCGATCAGTTCCAGCGCGCCTTGGAGGGCAACCGCCGAAAGACCCTGCCGCCGGTAGCTCTTGTCGACGAAGATGCACGTAATCCGGTAGTCGGGAAGGACGTCGAGCTCCTCCTCGTACTGCTTGCGGTGATAGATGTTCGGCAGTTCCTCAGGCGTCCCGTACTGGCACCAGGCCACGACCTTCTCGTCGTGGAGCACGAGCGCCGCGTGGGCACGGCCCTGATCGACTAGGCGGCACTTGAGGGACCTGTTGGCCTCGTAGGTGCGTTCCTTCTCCGCGTTCATCGTGTGGAACCAGGTGCACCAGCAGCCACCGAACACACCGTTGTGCCGCTCCACCAGTCCCGCGAACCCCTCCCACGTGTCAGGCTCCAGGGGTTTGATCGTGTAGTCGGTCAACGGTCCTCCCTGGGTCGGAAGCGGCTGCAGCCAAGACCCAGCATCGCACTTGAATCGAAGCGGGTCGTCCTGGCCGAGGGGTGTGCGCTGGGAGCGAGACGGGACGCAGGAGCGGTTTGCCTTCGAGGTCCACACCGAGCAACGGCTGCTCAGGGATCTGACCTCGCTGTTCGAGCCCCTGATCGACGAGGTCGTCCACAAGGGACGCATACGACTCTCCGTGATCGCCGGCGGCGTCCGCACCGACGTGACGATCCCGAGTGGTTTCGCCACATTCCTCGCGGTCTTGCTCGGTACTCTCGGCGGGTCTGTCTCGACAGCCCCGCTAGTCCCTCGGACGGGAGGTCGTCCATGCAACTCGCCGGAACGATCGCAGTGTTCCTCTCCGTGCTGGTGCTGGCCTATCAGACCCGCAAGGTGGCGCACCAGACACGAGTGGCCAACCAGGTTGCCGGAACCGAGGCGCACCGTGAGGTCATCTTCCATTGGAAGCGAATCTCCGACACCTTCTTGGAGTACCCGCAGTTGTACCTGCACTTCTTCGGCGACGACGGCACAGCACTGAGCGCAGCCGACAGCGTCAGACTCAAGGTGGTAGCCGAGCAATCCGCGGACTGGTTGGAGACCGGAATGCTGACCAGCCACCAACTGGCCTCGTACGAGGCCTACACCCCCATCATCGGTAGCTGGGACGACTATGTCGCCTGGATGATCGCCGGTTCACCGCCGCTACGAGCGATCATCCGGGACCAGCCCCATTCCTGGCCGAGGCTGACCGACCTGGTGACACTTCACGACTCCTCGCCGGCCAAGACCAGCAGTGAGTAGCACTGTCGGGCTACGCGCACCGGTGCCCGGTCCGCGCGGTTCACTCGCGAGTGGAGGGTGGCAGGTTGAGTTCCCTCCGCTCTGGACGAGAGGGCACGCACCATGAACGGCGAGCACGGAATCTTCTTGTCAAGCACCTCGACCTCCGCTTGGGAGGCGGACCCCGACATCGACGGACTCATGCACATCTTGTGTTCAGCGAGTCGAGGCTGGGTTGTCCCGGTTCGACGACGTTGAGGGTCCGGTCACCTGGACCCTGCAGGAGCGGGAAACGTTCCTGGTCCTGGAGGGCCGCGCTCACGTCGACGTCGACGGCGCGCCTTCGTTCGACTTGGTTCCGGGCGACATGGCGTCACTGCCCAAAGGAGCCGTCGCCACCTGGACGCTGACTACGCCGTACCGCGAGTTCTGGGTCTTTGCTGCCGAGCAGGTGGTTCGCTGCGAGCGCTGCACCGGCGAAGCCGGAGTCAGCCGGCCGAGCGGCGTGAGGCAGTCGGGTTGGGGTTGAGTTTCTCCGGTGTGACGCGGCTATCGGGGTCACCTAGCATCAGGGCCGTGCCACACCTTGATGCCCTTGACAGCGTCCTGGTCGTGATCGACGCACAGGACGGCTTCTACCCCCCGGATCGCGTCGACGTCGACCACGCCGCGAAGGACGCTGTGCTGGACCGGGTCGGCTGGGTCTGTGGGCTCGCATCAGCGCTCGACGTGCCAATCGTCGTGACCGAGGAGGATGCTGGTACCAACGGTTCCACAGCGCCGCAGATCCTCCGGTACCTGTCCGGCGCGGTGCCGGTCTTTGACAAGCGTGTGTTCGGCGCAGCCGACCAGCCCGACATCGAACGTGCCGTCTCGTCGGCGCAACGATCGGCGGTCGTGCTCGTGGGTATGGAGACGGACGTCTGTGTCGCGCACACGGCCCTGGGCTTCTCCGAACGGGGACGACGCGTCGTCGTCGTGCACGACGCTGTGTTCTCTGCGGGGGCCGCACAGGCGCACGGACTGGCACGGCTTCGACAGGAAGGTATCGAGCTGATGTCGGCCAAGGAGCTGTACTACGAGTGGCTGCGCGACCTGCCGACGGTGAGGGCCTTCGACTCCTCGCACCCCGCGCTCGCGAGCCCTCCCGGCTTCTCGCTCTGACCGAATGCATCAATATTGCCACCCGCCACCCGCCCACCGACGTGCCGATTCAGGGCGGGCATGGCGCCCGACTTGGGACATGTGTTTACTCGCCGTATTGGTCGCGGTTGGCGGGCTGTCTTGTGTTCGAGAACCATTCCGGTTAGGACGCTGGTAGAAGATTAGAAGGACGGTGTCCATGTCGCAAGCGCAGTTGTACGACACCATCGGCGCCACGTACACCGTGACCCGATGCACGGAACCGCGGATCGCTGCCCGGATCTGGGCTGCGCTCGGCGATGCTCAGACCGTCCTGAACGTCGGGGCGGGCACCGGATCCTACGAGCCCCCCGACCGTCACGTCCTCGCGGTGGAACCGTCGGCGCTGATGCGCTCGCAGCGCCTCCCAGACGCAGCGCCGTGCCTGGCTGGATCCGCTGAGAACCTGCCGTTCGATGACCAGTCCTTCGACGCCGCGATGGCCGTGTGCACCGTTCATCACTGGCGGGAGCCGATCGCCGGACTGCGCGAGATGCGGCGCGTCGCTCGCCGCGTGGTGGTGTTCCTGTTCGACACAAGTGACCCCAACCAGTTCTGGCTGACTCGCGACTACCTACCCGAGTTCGCTGCCTTGAAAGGCGTCCAAGTCCTGGCATCGCTGCCCGACCTGACCGGCGCGATCGGAGCCCGGCTGGAACCGGTGCCGATCCCATGGGACTGCACCGACGGCTTCTTCGAAGCCTATTGGCGGCGACCTGAGGCATACCTGGACGAGCATGTCCGGCGCGGAATCTCGGTCTGGACCAGCGTCGGGCCGGACGCCGAGCAGAGGGCAGTGGACGGCCTGCGTGATGACCTCGCCTCAGGTCGGTGGGCTGTACGCAACCACGACCTCCTCGATCTCGACGTGGCAGAGCTTGGCGCTCGGCTGCTCATCGCTTGACGCACATCCGGCAGGTCGACACCCCGAATCGTTCGTGCGTCGCCAAGTGCGCCCGAGACGACGTGCTGACCGCTCCTTGCCGCCCCACACGACGACTTCGTAGACTCCTCCGGCCCAGGTACTGAGGCACCACCACGTCATGTCCGGCCCTGAGACGTGTGTCGGCCATGGCGAGCACGAGCCGACGGACCAGCTCACCCCGCTTGTTGTCGTGGGTCCTTCAGTAGCCGACCCTCCAGGATCACCGCCGCAGGCTGCGCCAGCGTTGACAGGTCCTCCCGAGGGTCGGAGGTGAAGGCGACCAGGTCAGCGGGTGCGCCCTCCTCGATCCCGGGTAGCCCGAGCCAGGACCGAGCTGCCCAGGACGCGGCGCCCAGCGCCACTTCGGGTGCCAGGCCCGCCGCAGCGAGCAGTTCGATCTCGTGACGGATCATGCCGTGGGGCCCCATGCCGGCATCAGTGCCGGCGAACACGGGGACCCCGGCCTCCACCGCCTGGCACAAGATCTCGGGTTGCTCGTCCAGGCTCTTCTCCACGATGTTGATCTCGTTGGCGGGCCAACCCATCTCCCGGATCATTCCGCGGATTCCGGCCTCGATCGATCGGGTCGGTACCCATGCGATCCCTTGTGCGGCGACCTGCTTCACCTGGTCTGCCCGCAGTCCGGTCGCCGTGCTCAAGGGAGTCGAAGCCGGCCTCGATGGCGTCCTGGATCACTTCGGGATTGCTGCAGTGGATCGCGATCCGTCCGCCCGCGGCGTGGACCCGTGAAGCCGCTTCCGTCAGTGCCTCGGCGCTGAAGGTCGGTATCAAACCCGGACCCGGCAGCGGGGAGTCGCCGATCACCTTGACCCAGGCACCACTGGCGCGCAGCTCTTCCTCAGCCGCGTCGGGCAACTCCTCAGCGGTGACCTCACGGGCCAGGCCGGGGAAGTACCGACCTTCCGGGGCCAAGAACCGCCCAGCCGTCACCGTTCGCGGCAGACCGGCGCCCGGTCCGACGCCGGCGGAGCTGTGGTCGATGCTGCCCGGCTCCCGCACCAGGAGGACCCCGGCATCCAGGTGCGCCCGCGCACTTGCTGCGACGCGTTCAGCGATCGGCGCTGAATCCGGGGCGGGGCTTGCGAGGGCAAGGTGGGCGTGGGTGTCGACCAAGCCCGGGATGAGGATCACGTCCTCCAGCAACATGTCCGCGCCGTCGACCGGATCGAAAGTGAACGTCTTGCCGGTCACGTAGACCTCTCGAACCTCGCCTTCGGGCAGCACGGTTCCTCGGATCATGTACGGCATCCCGCATCCCCTCCAGTTGGTCCTCTCAGGCAATTCGACGAACGATGACCAGCCGCCTCAGCCTGCCCCTGCACCAGGCGCCGAGCAATGGCTGGCCATGTCGGACCGAGATCGCAGTGAACCGGCCAACGAAGAGAGGTGCCTGATGATGGTGTGCTCGGGGGTGGTGCTGGTTGCCCTTCGAGTGATCGTGATCGGGACGCTGCTCTTGCTGGGAGCGGGCGTCCTGATCGGCCTTGTGAATCACTCCTTTGGCGGCTCGCCGACGCCACCCGTTCCAACTGCGCCGACTGGGCCATGAAGCGACGCGCGCCGACGTGCCGCTCAGCGCTTCCTCGCTCGTCAGGGGGAGA
>CAVSCR010000006.1:0-336630 GCA_963726575.1 uncultured Actinomycetota bacterium | reverse complement strand
TCTCGGAGTCCGGCGCGCCCATCACGTCGAGTCGGAAGCGTGCCGTGAACGAGTCACCCGGCTCCACCAGTGGGGTGCTGCCGCTGACGAGTGCGTTGGTAGCGACTGTCATCGGTTCCAACGCCAGGAACTGGCGCCCCTTCGGGACCCACACCTGCGCGTAGTCGTACCCGGATCCGCAGTGCAGCCGGATGCCGTGTCCCCGAGGTGAGGTGATCGACCACGATCGCCCGCCGCTGAGTCGGTACAAGTCGTCGAAGGTACGTCGACCGACCGGGGCTGACGCCTTGGGCTCCGGACGAGTCGAACCCTCAGGGATGCCACGGTCGTCGAGCAGCACGTGCTCGCGAGCCGGAAGGTGCAGATCCCACGAGCTACGGGCCGTTCCAGGCAGTCTCAGGTACGGATGCCACCCGAACGCGACCGGCACCCGACGCCGACCCGTCGCGTGCAGCGTCGTCTCGATGCTGAGCCCCGCCGGGTCGAGCGACGCCTTGACGACAAGCATGTGCGCGAACGGGAATGCCGCGGCCTCGATGTCGACTGACGCCACGAGCTGTGCGCCACGCGCCGACGCACGAATCTGCTGCACGCTCCAGACCGAGGTGCCGCAGACCAGCCCATGGATGGGCAACCCTGCCTCGTCAGTGTGCAGCGGCAGGCCGTGCAGGTCGACATTCGTCCGCCCGACGCGGTAGTGCCACTGGGCCAGTCGGTTGGCCCACGGCGCCAGCAGCGGCAGTCCCGCCGTGGAACCGTGCCGCAAGGTGCCGAGCCCGCCGGGAAGGGCAAGGAACTCCTCACCGGCGCGGCGCAACGACACCCCGGTCAGTCCCATTGCCGGCAGAAAGGTGGCGTCGACGTCTCCGGCGCTCAGGCGCACTGCAGGCTCGCCGCGAAACCTGACCTCCCCCGCGAAGGGGTGTGCGGCGTCGGACACGCGCCCTCCCAGGCTTGGTTGGGGCTCGGGCGGAACCGAGATGGAACACTGACGCGGTGACCGCCCGGCTTGCAGAGACGATCGTGGACCTCACCGCGATCCGGAGCAATGCCGCCTTGCTGAAGGAACGGTCCGCGCCCGGGCAGATGATGGCCGTGGTCAAGGCGGATGCCTACGGTCATGGGCTGCTGCCGGTGGCGCGCGCTGCGGTTGACGGCGGCGCGTCGTGGTTGGGCGTCGCACTGCTCAGTGAGGCGCTGGAGCTGCGTGCCGGGGGTGTGACGACGCCGGTGCTCGCCTGGTTGCACGGTCCAGGGGAAGCCTTCGACGAGGCGATCCGCCACGACATCGACGTCACGGTCGCGGCGCGGTGGGCGCTGGCCGAAGTCGCTGCCGCCGCGCGCTCGGTAGGGAGAACTGCCCGCGTCCAGCTCAAGGTGGACACCGGGTTGGGCCGAGGCGGGTCGACCGCCGACGCCTGGGTGGACCTGGTCGAGCGCGCGCGCAAGGCCGAGGTCGATGGCGCGATCGACGTCAGCGGCATCTGGTCGCATCTGGCGTATGCCGACGCGCCCGGCCACCCCACCATCGACCGTCAGCTCGGTGCCTTCCACGCCGCGCTCGACGTGGCGCAGCGCGCCGGCTTGCGACCGCAGGTGCGCCACCTCGCCAACTCCGCAGCCACGCTGACCCGTCCCGACACGCACTTCGACCTGACCCGGCCCGGCCTGGCCCTCTACGGACTCTCCCCGATCCCTGGCCAGAGCAGTGCCAGCGGGCTCGGGCTGCGTCCGGCCATGTCGTTGACGGCTCGCTTGATCTTGGTCAAGCGCGTGCCGGCCGGCCAAGGAGTCTCCTACCAGCACCGCTATGTGACGGCCAAGGAGACGACGCTCGGTCTGGTGCCGCTGGGCTACGCCGACGGGATCCCGCGCAACGCGACGAACGTCGGCCCGGTCCTCGTGGCAGGTCGCCGACGCACGATCGCGGGAACCGTGTGCATGGACCAGTTCGTGGTGGACCTCGGCGACGACACCGCGACCGAGGGTGACGAGGTGTGGGTGTTCGGGCCAGGTGATCACGAAGAGCCGACCGTGGACGAATGGGCGAAAGCGCTCGGCACGATCTCCTACGAGATCGTGACGCGCATCGGACCGCGTGTCGAGCGCCGTTACGTGACGAGCCCAACGGGCTCGGGGCGCTAGATGGGTTTGCCTCGGTCGGTGGCCACCGCTGGCGCCGCGGCGGCCGCGTTGGCAGCGGGAGCGGCCGCGGGACTCGTGGCGGAACGGGTCGTCGTGGGTCGATCGGTACGCGCCCGTGGTGAGCCTCAGTTCGGATTCGGCACGCTGCACTCACCCCACCGCATCGTGATCGCCGACGACGGCGTCCAGCTGTACGTCGAGGTCGACGAACCTGGCAAACGGGCCACCTGGCCGCAGCTCACCGTGATCTTCTGCCACGGCTACGCGTTGAACCTGGACTCGTGGCACTTCCAACGCGAGGCGCTGCGGGGCCGTGCTCGCCTGGTGTTCTACGACCAGCGCAGTCACGGCCGATCCGGACGCGGCCCGGCCGAACACTCGACCATCGACCAGCTGGGTTCGGATCTCGCCGCCGTGATCGACGCCGTCGCGCCATCGGGTCCGGTGGTTCTGGTCGGCCACTCGATGGGTGGCATGACGGTCATGGCCCTGGCGCGACACCATCGTGAACGATTCGGTGAGCAGGTCGTCGGAGTCGTCCTGCTGGCGACGTCGTCGGGCAAGCTCTCCCAGGTGACGCTGGGGGTGCCCGCCCTGTTCGCCACTGGTGCGCGACGCATCGCGCCGCGCCTGGCCCGCCTGGTGCAGGCGAACGCACGTCTGGTCGAACGTGGTCGGCAGGTCGGCAGCGACCTCGTGCTGCTGCTCACCCGCACCTACGCCTTCGCCTCCCGTGACGTGCCGTCGGAGGTCGTCGACTTCGCCGCGGAGATGATCGAGGGGACGCCGACCGACGTCCTTGCCGAGTTCTACCCCGCCATCGATGCCCATGAAGCCTTGGACGACCTGCAGGTGCTCGACGGCGTTCACACGCTGGTCATCGTCGGGCAGCAGGACCTGGTGACGCCAGCGTCGCACAGCCGGGTCATGGCGCAGGCACTGCCGCGTGCCGACCTGGTCGTGCTCGACCCCGGAGGGCATCTGGTGATGCTCGAACGCCCAGACGACGTCAACGCGGCACTCGACGACTTCTTCAGCGTTGTCGCGCGGCCCACGTCATGACCGACGCCGGAGAACGCACGTCGCAGGACCTCGGTGCGGTGGCCGCGAAGATCGCGGGCTGCCGGATCTGCCCAGAACTGGTCGCCAGTCGGCACAGCACCGTGGCGGGTCAGTTCCCGATGCTGGCCCGGTTGCTCCTCGTCGGCGAGGCACCTGGCGCGGAGGAGGACGCGCAGGGGGAGCCGTTCGTCGGGCGCAGCGGACAACTCCTCGACACGTTGCTCACCGCAGCGGGGCTGCCGCGCGCCACGGTGGCGGTGGCGAACGTCGTGAAGTGCCGGCCGCCAGCGAACCGCGCGCCAAGGGCGCGCGAGGTGATGGCCTGCCGACCGTTCCTCGAACAGCAGGTGCGCCTCGCTGAGGCCGCGCTCGTGGTGTGTCTTGGCGGGACAGCCACGCGCTGGTTCTTCGGCAAAGGTGCCCGGCTCACCGCGCTGCGCGGCACCGTCCACACGGTCGGCGGTCGCCACGTGATGGCCACCTATCATCCCTCGGCCGCGCTGCGCTTCGGTCCGAACGGGGAGCCCTTGCAGGCGCTGCGCGACGATCTGATCGCGGCCGCCACGTGGCTCAGCTCCCGCGGACCGTGATGACCGACACTGCAGGCGGTCGGGACCCTGGCGCCGCTGCGGGTGACGCAGTTGTCGTCGCCGGCGCGGAGGAGATGGTCGCGCTTGGTCGACGACTCGCCACACAACTTCGGCCCGGCGACCTGGTGGTGCTCAGTGGACCGCTTGGCGCAGGCAAGACGACATTCGTCCAAGGCGTGGCCCAGGGGTTGCAGGTGCGCGGTGCAGTCACCTCACCGACCTTCGTCATCGCCCGCGTCCACCGGGCGCTGGGTGACGGCCCCGATCTGGTGCACGTCGACGCCTACCGATTGTCGTCGTTGTCGGAGGTGGACGACCTCGACCTCGACACGTCGATGGAAGACTCCGTGACCGTCGTCGAGTGGGGTGACGACTTGATGGCCGGGCTGGCGCGCAACCAGGACGACGAGCGACCGCTGCGACGGGTGGAGATCGCCCGCGACGGTGATCTGCCCGAGAACGTGCGGTTGGTCCTTCTGTTCGGCTTCGTCACCTAGCCTGGCCCGGTGCTGCTGCTCGCTCTCGACACGGCGACGCCGACGACGACGGTGGCGCTGGCGGATGACGGCTTCGTGCTCGCCCACGACAGCGTCCTCGACGGCCGACGCCATGCCGAGGTACTCGCCCCGATGATCGCCGCGGTGCTGTCCAGGGCGCGAATCGACGCGACGCAGCTGACCCACATCGCGGTGGGCGTGGGACCTGGTCCGTTCACGGGTCTGCGCGTCGGCCTCGTCACCGCACTGGCTCTGGGTGACGCGTTGTCCCTACCCGTATTGGGAGTCGTGACGCTCGACGTGATTGCGGCGCAGGTGAGCAGCGATGCCCTCGACCCTGGATCCGTGCCGTTGCTCGCGATCACGGATGCGCGACGTCACGAGGTCTACTGGGCTCGCTATGAGAACGGGCGACGCACGAGCGGACCGTCGGTCGGCCGCCCGGCGGAGGTCGCCGCCGGCAACCCGCAGTGTCGAGCCGCCGGTGAGGGAGCGCAGCGTTACGCACCCGATTTCGAGTCCAGCGGCTGTGTCGTGGTGCCGCCGGACTATCCGTCGGCGGCGACACTGGCCGTATTGGCAGCGGGAAAGCTCCGGGTGGGTGACCTGTTCGAGCCGGTAGTGCCCCTGTACCTGCGCCAGCCTGACGCCACTGTGCCCGGCGAACGCAAACGGGTGACCCCGCGATGACGCTGGATGGCGAGGTAACGATGCGGCGGATGCGCTGGTGGGACCTGCCGCAGGTGGTGGCGCTGGACCAACATCTGTTCCCCGAGACGGCCTGGACCTCGGCCATGTTCTGGTCGGAGCTCGCCGGTGTGCCCGACACCCGTGACTACCTCGTACTCGACGACGGCGCCGACGTGGTCGGTTACGCAGGACTGATGACCATCGCGCACGAGGCGACGGTGCAGACGCTCGGGGTGGCGACTTCTGCTCAAGGAACCGGACTCGGCCGTCGTCTGCTGGACGCGTTGGTCGCGCTCGCGCAGGACCGAGCGGCGACGCAGGTCTGGCTCGAGGTGCGCGAGGACAACGTCGGTGCCCAACGGCTCTACGCAGCGGCCGGATTCGACGTCGCCTCGATGCGTCACGACTACTACGGCACTGGACGTCACGCGCTGATCATGCGGCGGCGACTCGCCGGGGCTTCGTCATGACCTCGGTGGAGCCGCTCGTACTCGGGATCGAGACGTCGTGTGACGAGACCGGCGTGGGGATCGTTCGCGGCAGCACTCTGCTCGCGGACGAGGTGGCCAGCAGTGTCGCCGAGCATGCGCGTTTTGGCGGAGTGGTTCCTGAGGTGGCCAGTCGGGCGCACCTGTCAGCGCTCGTGCCGACGGTGCGTCGCGCCTTCGAGCAGGCGCAGGTGCAGCCGCACGAGATCGACGCCGTGGCCGTCACTGCCGGTCCGGGCTTGGCGGGAGCCCTGTTGGTGGGCGTCGCGGCCGCCAAGGCCTATGCCTTGGCGTGGGACCGGCCGTTGTACGGCGTCAACCATCTGGCGGCACACGTGGCGGTCGATCGCCTCGAGCATGGCCCGCTGCCGGAGCCGGCGATCGCGTTGCTCGTGTCGGGCGGCCATTCGTCGCTGTTGCGCGTCGACGACGTCACCGCGCAGGTCGTGCCCCTGGGCATGACGATCGACGATGCCGCCGGCGAGGCGTTCGACAAGGTCGCCCGCGTGTTGGGCCTCCCCTTCCCCGGCGGTCCCTACATCGACGAAGCAGCTCATGACGGCGACCCGACTGCGATCGCGTTCCCGCGCGGGCTGAGCTCGCCACACGACCTGGAACGTCACCGTTACGACTTCTCCTTCAGTGGACTGAAGACGGCGGTGGCACGTTGGGTGGAAGCCCGCGAGGCCGCCGGAGAACCGGTGCCGGTCGCGGACGTTGCGGCCTCGTTCCAGGAAGCCGTGGTCGACGTGCTGACCCGCAAGGCGGTCGCGGCCTGCCGCGCCTCGGGCATCGACACCTTGCTGATCGGCGGTGGCGTGGCCGCCAACTCCGCCCTGCGGGCGATGGCCGCGGCGCGCTGCGCCGACGCCGGCGTGCGACTGCGAGTGCCGCGCCCCGGGTTGTGCACCGACAACGGGGCCATGGTCGCCGCGCTGGGCGCCGCTGCGGTGGCGGCCGGCATCGGGCCGTCAGCCCTGGACCTGCCGGCCGACTCGAGTCTGGCCGTCGGGCAGGTGCTCGTCGGTGGTTGAAGGGTCACTCAAGTCCGGGATTGCTCGTGATCGATTGATCCGAATGATTCGCCTCGGCGGCCGTTGTGGGGTAGACATCAGGGGACGTCAGGGGACGTCGGGGGTAGAGATGGATCGCATTCCGAGGTGGCGGGCGAACCGCCGACTGATCGCGGCTGGGACTTTGCTGGGGGCCGTGGTGCTGGCCACGCTGGCTGCGCCGACGGCATCGCTTGCTGCCGGACGTCCAACGGGACCCGGTTCGCCCCCCAGCGGCGTCTGGTTCGGGGCCATGACCAACCCTGACCGGAGCACGCAGGATGGAACGCCGGCCGAGGTGACGTCCCTGGAGACGCAGATCGGTCGCACGCTCGCGATCGACCACCGGTTCTACACCTACAAAGAGGCCTTGCTGCCGGTGGACAGCACCGTCGGCATGAGCGACGAGGCCTGGGACTGGGCCAACGGCCGGTACTCGATGATCACGTGGGGTGCCAACGACACGTATCAGTACGAGAACGGCTCGCAGGACGCGTGGGTCACTGCCCAGGCAAAGCGCCTGGCCGCGTTCGGCCACCCGATCTTCCTGCGCTTCTTCCATGAGCCAGACGGTGACTACCGCAAGAACACCGTCCACACCCCGGCCGACTACATCGCCGCGTGGCGTCACGTGCACAACTTGTTCATCCAGGCCGGCGCCACCAACGTGATCTGGGTCTGGTGTCCGACCGCGTGGAAGTTCAACGTGGCGAACCCGACGCCGCCGTCCTACTACCCCGGTAGCGACGTGGTCGACTGGATCGCGGCCGACGGCTACAACTGGAACCCGGCGAAGCCCGGTGCGCAGTGGCGGTCGTTCGCGCAGGTGTTCCAGAAGTTCTACAACTGGGCGATCACGATGAACAAGCCGATCATGGCCGCCGAGTACGGCGTGCTGGAGGATCCGGCGAACCCCAACCGCAAGGCCCAGTGGTTCACCGATGCCGCGAACACCTTGCAGACAACGATGACCCAGTTCCAGGCGGTGCTGTACTTCGACACGACCATGTCGAAGGGCGGGCTGACGTATGCATGGAACATCGGGTCATCCCCGGCGTCGATGAACGCCTGGAAGGCCATGGGCGCTGGCGCGTACTTCAGCAACACGCCCTGACCAGATCGGCTGATCTGACCCCAGATCGTGCCCGGGACCCGAGCGTTTACACTTCCGCTGTGATCGTTCGCATGTGGGAGACGCGGGTGCGTCCCGGCCAGCTCGGCGCGCTGGTCGCTCATGTGCGTGACAACGTGTGGCCGACCGTGGCCAAGGCCGACGGATTCGTCGGAGGCGAGGTGTTGACGTCGTTCGCCGCGGCCGACGAGCGCCTCCTGCTCATCACGCGCTGGGCCGACGAAGCGTCGCTCGAGGCCTACTTGGGTCCGGACTGGCGGGCCCACGAGATGACGCCGGTGCCAGAAGAGGCCGAGTTCGTGACGGGCATTCCGTTCGCGGACCACTGGACACCGGTGGACGACACCGGCGACTGATCAGCCGGCCCGCCCGGTTCGCCGCGGTGTCGGTTCGGTGATCACTGCATACGGACGCGCGCCGACTCGGGTGAGCACGACCACGGCCCGGGCGGCGCGATGGTCCGCCACCGCGGGGCGGGTGATCTGCTCGGCTGCGTCGGGAGTCAGCAGCAGCTGATCGACGAGGGCGCCGAGACGGGGCCGCGCGCTACGACGCAACCGGGCCTGGGTGAGCGCGGCGGCCACGAGCGCGGGGGGTAGCCCGAGGAGCGCAGCCGGCTGGTCGTCACCAGAGGGTCGACCTCGCCGTAGCCTCCCGGCTGGGCCAGGAGCTGGCGGCCCAGCGGGGCCACGTCGTCGAGATCCACGAGCGGCATCCTCGCTGCCGGGCGCGGACCGCGGTCAGAGCCCACCCCCCGTTTGACCCTCCCGCAGCCCCCTCCTAACATGAGTTCTGGCACTCTCCCCAGGTGAGTGCCAGCGCACCCAAGGGTTCGACCCCGCGACGGCGGACCTGCGAGCGCTCAGGCTCAACACAGTGTCAACCACAACCCCGTAACGGGAGGGTCAACTCGTGTCGGTCGGTATCAAGCCGCTGGAGGACCGCATCCTGGTCCAGACCCTGGACGCCGAGCAGACAACGGCGTCTGGATTGGTCATCCCGGACACCGCCAAGGAAAAGCCCCAAGAGGGCAAGGTCCTGGCGATCGGTCCGGGTCGATGGGACGAGGACGGCAAGAACCGCATCCCGCTGGACATCAGCGAAGGCGACGTCGTCGTCTACAGCAAGTACGGCGGCACCGAGATCAAGTACGACGGCGAGGAGTACCTCATCCTCTCCGCTCGTGACGTTCTCGCAGTCGTCGACAAGTGATCGAGCACGCAGCTGCGTGCGCGTCAGCTCGGGTCCGCCCCGGCCTCGGTTCGCCGGGACCGGGGCGGACCGCTGACTCGACCTGACTCGACCTGACACTCGCTCCCTCTACCCACCGTCGTTCGCCGCTCCTTCGTTGTTCGCGGAAAGGCAGCCACCCCATGGCCAAGTCGCTTCAGTTCGACCAGCAGGCCCGCCACTCGATGAAGCACGGCGTCGACGCGCTGGCCGACGCGGTCAAGGTGACGCTGGGGCCGCGCGGTCGCAACGTCGTGATCGACAAGTCGTGGGGCTCGCCGACCATCACCAATGACGGCGTCACCATCGCACGCGAGATCGACGTCGAGGACGCCAGCCAGAACATCGGCGCCCAGCTCGTCAAAGAGGTCGCGACGCGTACGAACGACGTCGCCGGTGACGGCACGACCACGGCCACGGTGCTCGCCCAGGCGATGATCGCCGAAGGCATGCGCAACGTCACGGCCGGCGCCAACCCCATGGAGATGAGGCGCGGGATCCAGGCCGCCGTGACGGCAGTCGTGGCCGAGCTGGCAGCCAACGCGCGGGCGGTGTCGGGCACCCAGGACATCGCCGACATCGGTGCGATCTCCGCTCAGGACTCCGAGATCGGTGCGTTGATCGCGGAGGCCATGGACAAGGTCGGCCAGGACGGCGTCATCACCGTCGAGGAGGGCACCACAATGGGTGTCGAGCTCGAGGTGACCGAAGGCATGCAGTTCGACAAGGGCTACATCTCGCCGTACTTCGTCACCGACCCGGAGAGCATGGAGGCCGTGCTCGACGACGCGCGGCTGTTGCTCGTGCAGGGCAAGGTGGCGGCGCTGAACGACCTCGTGCCGATCGTGGAGAAGGTGTTGCAGGCCGGACGTCCGCTCCTGGTCGTGGCCGAGGACGTCGAGGGCGAGGCGTTGTCGACGCTGGTCGTCAACAAGATTCGCGGGACGTTCACGTCGGTCGCGGTCAAGGCTCCTGGGTTCGGCGATCGCCGCAAGGCGATGTTGGAAGACCTCGCGGTGCTGACCGGCGCTCAGGTGGTCTCAGCCGACGTCGGACTGCGGTTGGACGAGGTCGACCTGGAGGTTCTCGGCAGCGCGCGGCGCGTCGTGGTGACCAAGGACACGACCACCGTCGTCGACGGTGGCGGCGGCTCGGACGCGGTGACCGATCGCATTGCGCAGATCCGACGCGAGATCGAGGCCACCGACTCCGACTGGGACCGCGAGAAGCTGCAGGAAAGGTTGGCCAAGCTGGCCGGCGGAGTAGCCGTGATCAAGGTGGGAGCGGCGACGGAGCCGGAGCTGAAGGAGCGTAAGCACCGCATCGAGGACGCGGTGCAGGCCACCAAGGCGGCCGTCGAGGAGGGGATTGTCGCCGGGGGCGGGAGTGCACTCGTGCATGCGAGTGCCGTGCTCGACGCCGACCTGGGGCTGTCCGGTGACTCAGCGACCGGCGTGCGCGTCGTGCGCAAGGCGTTGGGTGAGCCGTTGCGGTGGATCGCACAGAACGCGGGCCAGCAGGGCGGTGTCGTCATCGCGAAGGTGGCTGCCTTGCCCGTCGGCCACGGGTACGACGCCAACACCGACGACTACGTCGACCTCATGGCCGCGGGCATCATCGACCCGGTCAAGGTCACCCGCGCAGCCGTGGAGAACGCCGCCTCGATCGCTGCGATGCTGCTGACCACCGAGGCCCTGGTCGTGGAGCGGGCCGAGCCGAAGGCGCAGCAGGCCGCCGGCGGGCACAGTCACGGCCACAGCCACTAGCCGACGATCGTGAGCCGTGCCTGGCGCAGGTAGACCGCCGCGCGGTCGTCCTCGGACAGCCCGCCCCACACCCCGTACGGCTCGCGCACGGCCAACGCGTGCCGAGCGCACTCGCGCAGCACGGGACAGTCGGCGCAGATCGCCTTGGCAGCCTGTTCTCGGGCCTGTCGGGCCGACCCGCGCTCGCCCTCGGGATGGAAGAACACCGTTGCGTCCACGCTCCGGCACGCCCCGGCCAACTGCCACTCCCAGACGTCGGCGATGGGCCCAGGGAGCCGGGAGACGTCCGCCATGGCACCTCCTCGGGTCGGGCAGTCCACGCAGCGCACGTTCAGCCTAGATTCGCGCCAGAAGTTGGTCAAGTAAAGGATTCCCCTCGATCCCGGCGCGATCGGGTCGTGGGCGGGCCGGCGCGGTGCGTCGGGATGCGCCGGTAGGAAACCGCCTCCACAATCGAGGCATGGTCGATCCGCCGGTGTCGTGGCACCGAGACGTCAGGGCCGCCGACCCAGTGGCCCACACGACCGGACTCACCGTCGCGGCCGTCGCCCGTCGTCTGGGTGTGGCGCCGGCCACGTTGCGTACCTGGTCGCGCCGCTACGGACTGGGCCCGGACCAGCATGTGCCCGGGGCGCATCGCCGCTACGACCCAGACGATCTGGCTCGTCTGGAGGTGATGCGGGCCTTGACGCTGCGGGGCGTGGCACCGGCCGACGCTGCGCGGGCCGCGTGCGAGATCAGGGTGGACCGCGAACAAGCGATCAGCGGGTTTGCCGAGGCGCTGGCTCAGAACCGGCCCGACAAGGCGACGAGCGGGCGTGCCGGAGGCGGATCGGTGCTCCCCCTCGGAGCGGTAGACCCCACCACACGCGGTCTGGCCCGGGCGGCCCAGGCGCTGGACGCCCCACGCGTCAGCGCGATCGTCGGCGAGGCGCTGTCACGTCATGGCGTCGCGACCACCTGGGAGACCTTGCTGGTGCCGGTGCTTTTGGGGATCGGGCGCCGCTGGGAGGGCGGCCAGGTGGGCGTCGACGTGGAGCACCTGCTCTCCGAATGCGTCCTGTCCGCCCTGCGCGATGCGGGACGCCACCAGCCGCCGCCGGTCAGTGGCCGGGTGGTGATCGTCGCGTCGGCGGCGGAGGAGCAGCACACGCTGCCGATCCACGCGGTCGCAGCGGCGCTGGCCGAGCGAAGGGTGGCCGTGCGGGTGCTGGGCGCGCGGGTTCCCGCCGAGGCGCTGGCCGAAGCAGTGCGCCGATGCGGACCGGGAGCGGTGTTCGTGTGGAGCCAGTGTGGGCAGACTGGCGACGTCGCCCAGTTCACCGCGCTGCCGCGCACCAGGCCGGCGGTGAAGCTGGTCGCCGGAGGGCCAGGCTGGGGCAGCGACCTCCCGACCGACGTGGCCCGGGTCGAGTCGTTGCCGCACGCTGTGTCGCTGCTCGCCCGCGCCGCTGACTGACCTGGCGACCGATAGCCTGCGCCACGTGTCCGACGACCTCGCCGAGCTGCTGGCCACCGGCGAACGCGCCGCGTTCCACGGTCGTCCGGCCAACGGGGTGGCGGCGCTCGAACAGGCCTTCGCGATCGCCCATCAGGAGGGGCGGTCCACCGAGGCCACGGCAGCTGCCTGGCTGTTGGGGGTGTCGCTGGCCGCGGCGGGTCGGTTCGGCTCGGCGCTGACGGTTCTGGAACCGGTGGCTGGGCAGGGCAGCGCGGACACGGCCGAGCGCCGGCTGTTCGCCGCACTCGCCTGCGCCACGAGCTCCAGCGTGCGCCGCCAGCTGGGGCAGCACGACGCGGCCCGTGACTCGGACCTTCGCGCTCTGGAGCTCAGTGACGGGGTCGGCGAAGCGGGGTTCGACGCGGTGCTCGGGCTCGCCGCGGACGCCGTGGGTCTGGTCGACCTTGGAGCAGCCCAGGCGCGGTTGGCCCAGGCAGAGGCGATGGTCACCGAACGCCCGGACTGGTGGCGCCAGCGGGTGCGTCTGGACTGGGTGCGCGCCGAGATCTCGCTGCTCGACGGGGACCCTGCGGGCGCCATGACCGCGTCGGCCGCGGCGATCCAGCGGGCCGAGGTGTCGGGCGCGCCGCGTCACGTGGCCAAGGGCCTGCTGTTCCTCGGGGTCGCGCACGTGCAGGCGGGCGAGCTCGGCGAGGCGGAGAGCACGCTGCGTCGCGCGGCCACGCTGGCGGAGAGCCTGGGCACGCTGCCACTGCTGTGGCCCTCGCGGGCCGTGCTCGGTGCGCTGCTGGAGGAGAGGGACCCGCCCGCCTCGGCCAAGGCCTTGTCGTCGGCCCGCAGCGCTGTGATCGCGATTGCCGACGACCTGCCTGAGGACCTGCGCACGGTCTGGCTCGACCGGCCAGACGTCGCGGCCCTGCTCGGCGGCTGAGGCAGGCGCCGCCCGCCTCGTTGCGGGTCAATCCGTCCCAAGGACTCACGCTGGCCGGTCCTCGTGCCGAAAGAGGGACTGGGGCGCGGGTGAGCCGTGCGCCGAGGACTCAGCCCGGACGGGAGGCACGTGTGACCACCGTGCTCGTTTGCGACGACTCGCCCTTGGCGCGTGAGACGCTGCGCCGCGCGGTCGCCGCCCTTCCGGGCGTGGACCGGGTCAGCGTCGCCGGGAGTGGCGAGGAAGTGCTCAGCCGTTGGAGTGCCGAGCGCCCCGACCTGGTCCTCATGGACGTTCGGATGCCCGGACTCGGCGGCGTCGAGGCGTCGCGCCGGCTGGTTGCGACCTATCCCGACGCGTCAGTCGTGATGCTCACCATGGCCGAGGACACCGAGGGCGTCGCCCGCGCCGTTGCGGCAGGGGCCCGCGGCTATGTCGTGAAGGACGCTTCGCGTGAGGAGCTCAGCGCCACCGTGACATGCGCGCTGGCCGAGGCGTCGTGGCGGCGGTTGCCGCGCCGAGCCCGGCCGGCCGAGATGGGACCGCCGCCGTCGTTGACCGAGCGCGAGCTCCAGGTGCTGACCGGCATGGCGAGGGGTCGCAGCAACGCCGAGATCGGGCGCGAGCTCTACCTGTCCGAGGACACCGTGAAGACCCACGCGCGCCGCTTGTTCCGCAAGCTCGGCGCTGTGGACCGCGCCCAAGCTGTGGCGTTGGGGTTCCGCTGGGGCATGGTCCGCTGAGTCGAGCACGTCGATGTCGCGCGGAGATCCCCGTGAACCGGCGCCCGAACCGGTTACCGCTGTAACACCGCCGACCTCCCGCGCGATAGTGCGGTGGATGGAGATTGGCGATCGGTCGTCGCTGGTCAGCCAGGCCGCCGCGGGCGACCCGACTGCCGTCACGACGTTGCTCACCGACCTGCGTCCGTACGTTCTTCGCTACTGCCGTGCCCGGTTGGGCGGTCCGAGCGGAGACCCGGATGCCGCAGACGATGCGGCACAGGAGGTATTGATCGCTGTGCTCGCTGCGCTTCCCCGTTACCGCGACGAAGGTCGCCCGTTCGAGGCGTTCGTGTTCGGCATCGCCGCGCACAAGGTGGCCGACGTCTTGCGCAGTACGCGTCGTGCGCCGGTCCCGACCGACCTGTTGCCGGACGACGCCGACCCGAGCGCCGGGCCAGAAGATCTCGCTGTGCGCCACGACCGGGCACGGATCGCCCGTGAGCTGCTCGAGTTCCTGCCCCCACAGCTGCGCGAGCTCATCTTGTTGCGCGTGGCGGTGGGGTTGTCTGCGGAGGAGACCGGCCGCGTCCTCGACATGAGCCCGGGGGCCGTACGCGTGGCCCAGCACCGCGCCTTGACCCGACTGCGTGCGCTCGCCCAAGCGGAGGTCGTGACATGACCCACGACGACTCAGACCTGGACGGCAAGGACCTGCCCGGAGGCAAGGAGCTGCCCGGAGGCAAGGAGCTGTCGTCACTGGCACCGGTCGCGCTGGCCGACCTGCACGCCGACGAGGCGACGCTGGAGGACCTGGCGCGTCGCCAGCACACGTCCGACGAGCCGGTGGTCGAGCTGCTGGCAGCCTGGGTGGCCGACGTCGACGCCGACCTCGCCCGTGCGCTCGCCCGACCTCTGCCGAGCCTGCCAGAGCAGGCGGTGGCCGCTCCGGTGCGGCGTCGGGCTGCGGCCGGGCTCGTGGCCGCGAGCGCACTGACCCTCGTCCTGGCCGGAGGTGGCGTTGCCGCGGCAGCCACCGGAAGCCCGTTCACGCCGTTTCGGGCGGTGGTCTCCGCATTCACCGGCCACGGCGGCACGACCGCGACCGACCCCACTGCCGGTCCGGGGCAGGGCGACCAGGGGCAGGGTGCCCAGGGCGGCCAGGGGAGCGATCAGGGCAACGGCCAGGGCGGCGGGACACCCTCTGCGCTGCCGACCAGTGCAGCCCCCCAGGCCCAGCTGAACCACACGCTGATCGGGATCTCCGCGCTGATCGCCCATGGCCAATACGTCGAGGCGGCCACCCGCATCTCGGCGGCTCAGCAGATGGCGCTGGACCTGCCGACACCGTTGGCCGACTGGTTCACCCACCGGCTCGACGTCTTGACCGCCCAGCTCGAGCGTGCCGTGGCCCGCGATGCCGCTGGGCACGGCAAGGGACACCAGCCGACGTCGAACGATCCGAACAGCGGACCCGGGCAGGGGCACGGATCGGGACAAGGTCAGGGCGAGGGACAGGGGCAAGGACACGGCGAGGGCCCCAGCCAGGGAACGGGACAGGGACAGGGCCATGGCCACGGGGACGGTCATGGGCAGGGACAGGGCGAGGGACACAAGCCAGGACACGACCAGAATCCCGCAGGTTCTGGGAGCGGTGGCTGACCGGTCGGCCACCGCTTAGGCGCCGGTAGACTCGACGGCACCCACCGGCCCGGCAACCGGAAGGCGCCATGGACGCGTACGGACTTCCCGAGAAGTTCGCCCCGCTCGGACTCACCTTCGACGACGTACTGCTGCTTCCCGGCGAGACCGACGTGATCCCGTCGGAGGTCGACACCAGCAGCCGGCTGACCCGCGAGATCACCGTTGCCACCCCACTGCTGTCGGCCGCCATGGACACGGTGACCGAGGCCCGCATGGCGATCGCCATGGCCCGCCTCGGCGGGATCGGGGTACTCCACCGCAACCTGTCGATCGCGGAGCAGGCTCACCAGGTCGACCAGGTCAAGCGCTCGGAGTCCGGGATGGTCTCCGACCCGGTCACGGTCGGGCCAGAGGCCACCATCGAAGAGCTCGACCGGCTGTGCGCCACCTACCGGGTGTCCGGTTTGCCGGTGGTCGCCCCGGACCGCACCCTGCTGGGCATCATCACGAACCGCGACCTGCTCTTCGTGTCACCAGAGGAGTTCGCCACCCGTCGCGTCGCGGAGCTCATGACGTCGATGCCGCTGATCACCGCACCCGAGGGCATCTCGCGAGACGACGCCGCAGCGCTGCTGGCCAAGCACCGCATCGAGAAGCTCCCGCTGGTGGACCACGACGGCAAGCTCTGTGGCCTGATCACGGTCAAGGACTTCGTGAAGTCCGAGCAGCATCCGCACGCCGCAAAGGATGGCGACGGACGGCTGATGGTGGCCGCGGCGATCGGCTACTTCGGTGACGCGTGGGAACGGGCGACCGCCCTGGTCGACGCCGGCGTCGACGTGCTCGTCGCCGACACGGCCCACGGCCACGTGCGACTGCTGCTCGACATGGTGGCGCGCTTGAAGTCCGACCCGGCTCTGCGACACGTGCAGGTGATCGGCGGCAACGTCGCCACCCGCGCCGGCGCCCAGGCCTTTGTCGATGTCGGCGCCGATGCGGTCAAGGTCGGCGTCGGTCCGGGGTCGATCTGCACCACGCGCGTGGTCACGGGCGTCGGCGTCCCACAGATCACCGCCGTGTACGAGGTGTCGCTGGCGTGCCAGCCGGCTGGGGTGCCGGTGATCGCCGACGGCGGGTTGCAGCACTCCGGCGACATCGCCAAGGCGATCGTGGCGGGCGCGGACTCGGTGATGGTGGGTTCGTTGCTCGCCGGCTGCGACGAGAGCCCGGGTGACCTCATCTTCGTCAACGGCAAGCAGTACAAGTCCTACCGCGGCATGGGGTCGCTGGGGGCCATGTCCTCGCGCGGTCAGACGTCGTACAGCAAGGACCGCTACTTCCAGGCCGAGGTCGACCGCGACGACCTGCTGATCCCCGAAGGGGTTGAGGGTCGGGTGGCCTACCGCGGGCCGGTGGCGGCCGTGGCGCACCAGCTCATCGGGGGACTGCGTCAGTCGATGTTCTACGTGGGAGCGCGCACGGTGCCCGAGCTCCAGCAGCGGGGTCGGTTCGTCCGCATCACCTCGGCGAGTCTGAAAGAGAGCCACCCTCACGACATCCAGATGACGGTTCCGGCGCCGAACTACGACGCCCGGTAGGGCAGCGCAGAAGTACGTACGCCGGACCCGGTACGGTCCGCCCGACGTCACGGACGAAAGTGGGAGTGATGGCCGAGATCGAGATCGGGCGAGGCAAACGTGGGCGGGCGGCCTACCGGTTCGACGACGTTGCGATCGTCCCGCATCGACGCACTCGCGATCCCGAGGAGGTGTCGATCGCCTGGCAGATCGACGCCTACCGCTTCGAGCTGCCGCTGCTGGCGGCACCCATGGACTCGGTGGTCTCGCCGGCTACGGCGGTGGCGATCGGCAAGCTCGGCGGTCTCGGCGTGTTGAACCTCGAAGGTCTGTGGACCCGTTACGACGATCCCGAGCCGTTGCTCGTCGAGATCGCGCAACTTCCGGTGAACAACGCGACGGCACGGATGCAGGAGATCTACTCCGCGCCGATCCGAGAAGACCTGATCGTCGCGCGCATCGCCGAAGTGCGCGAGGCGGGGGTGATCACGGCAGCCGCACTGTCGCCCCAACGCACCAAGCAGTACTGGAAGACAGTCGTCGACGCGGGCATCGACCTGTTCGTCATCCGTGGCACCACCGTCTCGGCGGAGCACGTGAGCAGCCAAGCCGAACCGCTGAACCTCAAGCAGTTCATCTACGAGCTCGACGTTCCGGTCATCGTCGGCGGCGTCGCTACGTACACCGCGGCACTCCACCTGATGCGCACCGGAGCTGCGGGTGTGCTCGTCGGATTCGGTGGCGGCGCAGCGCACACCACGCGTGACGTTCTGGGTGTCGCAGTGCCCATGGCCACCGCGGTGGCCGACGTCGCGGCAGCACGTCGCGACTACCTCGACGAGTCCGGCGGGCGCTACGTGCACGTGATCGCCGACGGTGGCGTCGGGCGCAGCGGTGACATCGCCAAGGCCATCGCGTGCGGTGCCGACGCCGTCATGATGGGTTCGCCGCTGGCACGGGCGTCCGACGCTCCGGGTCGGGGGTTCCACTGGGGAGTCGAGGCGCACCACATGGTGGTCCCCCGCGGCGAGCGCGTGGCGGTGGGGTCCGCGGGTTCGTTGGAGCAGATCCTGGTCGGCCCGTCGCAGGTGCCCGACGGCACCATGAACCTGTTCGGGGCATTGCGCCGGGCTATGGCGACCACCGGCTACTCCGACCTGAAGGAGTTCCAGCGCGTCGAGGTCACCGTCCTCGCGTGAGGCGGCCCATGCGACGTGCTGCGACCTCGTCTGACCTTCGATGACTGCGGGGCGTCTCGACCCGGCCGAACGTCGGCGCAGTCTCGACCGGATCCGCGGGGGCAACGTCGACGTGGTCGTCGTCGGCGGCGGAGTCGTGGGCGCGGGTGCGGCGCTCGACGCTGCCAGTCGGGGCCTGACCGTTGCTCTGCTCGAGAAGGACGACTGGGCGTCGGGGACGTCGTCGCGCTCGTCACGGCTAGCCCACGGTGGCTTGCGCTACCTCGAACAGCGCGAGTTCGGCCTGGTTCACGAGGCACTGACCGAACGCGGACTCCTGCTGGAGCGATTGGCGCCTCACCTCGTCCGTCCGGTGCCGTTCGTCTTCCCGCTCACCAGACCGATCGATCGCCCGTACGTCGGTGCCGGCATCGCCATCTACGACGCCTTGGCGCGCGTGGGCCGTCGCACGGGCGGGCTGCCCGGACACCGGCACCTGTCCCGCTCGGCCACCTTGCGCCTGGCGCCTGGACTGCGGGAGGACGCCTTCACCGGTGCGGTCGGGTTCTTCGACGCGCAGATCGACGACGCCCGTCACACCGTCGCGGTGGTCAGGACGGCAGCCGCTCACGGCGCGCTGACGGTGAGCCGGGCGCACGTCGATGGATTCCAGCGCACCGACGAACGGGTCAGCGGCGTCGAAGTGACCGATCGCGAGACGGGGGAGACGTTCGCCGTGTCCGCGCAGGTCGTCATCGGGGCCACCGGCGTCTGGAGCCAACGCACCCGTCACCTCCTGCACGGCGTGACTGATGGCTCCGACCCGAACCCGGTGCGCCCGAGCAAGGGCGTCCACCTGGTCGTCGACCGAGAGGCGATCGCGCTCAACGCCGCCTTGATCGCGCGGACCGACCAGAGCGTGTTGTTCCTGTTGCCCTGGGGGCGGCACTGGCTGGTCGGCACCACCGACACGGGCTGGGACGGTCCGCTCGACGACCCGACCGCCACCGACGACGACATCGACTACTTGCTGGCCGAGGCCAACAAGTGGCTGGCGCGCCCGCTCACCCGCGCCGACGTGACGGGCTCGTTTGCCGGTCTCCGCCCGCTCCTTGCCCTCGACCTGGTGGCCGGTGATGACAACACCACCAAGCTCAGCCGCGAGCACGCCGTGACCTCTCCGGTGCCCGGCTTCGTCGACATTGCCGGTGGCAAGTACACGACCTATCGCGTGATGGCCCGGGACGTGGTGGACGAGGCGACGCGTCAGCTCCCCGAGTCCATGCGCCCTGGTCCGTCGCGCACGCACGTGTTGCCTCTGATCGGCGCTGCCGGATACGCCGGACTGTGGCGTCGCCGGCACGAGTTGGCCGCACAGCACGACGTGCCGGTGGGTGCATTGGTGCATCTGCTGCGCCGTCACGGCGACCAGTACCGCGAGATCCTCGAGCTCGTTGCGCAAGACCCAGCACTGGGCAGGCCAGTTCACCCACAGGCGCCGTACTGGCGTGCCGAGGTGGTCCATGCCGTCGCGGCCGAGGGCGCTCGTACGCCAGACGACGTGCTGCGGCGGCGCACCCGGATCGCCGTGGAGGTGTCCGACGCCGGCATCTCGGTGCTCGACGACGTGCAAGCTCTGATGGCACTGGGCGGGGCTACCTCTGAGTAACCCGCGGCCGTACCCTGGCCACATGCCGTTCGATGCAGCCTCTCGCGAGCCGCAGCACTTCGACGTCTCCAGCCTCCCCCGACTGACCCGGCACGTGGTGCACGGTCCGCACGCGGCAACCATCAAGCCCATCGCTCCGTTCACGGGCGAACCGATCGCCGAGTTGCCCCTGTCGACTCCGGCCGATGTGGAGGTGGCATTCGCGACAGCCCGCGAGGCGCAACGCGCCTGGGTCCACCGACCGGTGGCTGAGCGGGTACGGGTGCTCAGTCGCTTGCACGACCTGGTGTTCGTCCGACGTCACGAGATCATGGACCTCATCCAGCTCGAGTCCGGCAAGAAGCGGTTGGATGCGCTGGAGGAAGTCGTCGACGTCGCGATCAACGCGCGCTACTACGCACGGACTGCCCCGGCGTTGCTCAGCCCGCAGAGGCGAACCGGCTTCGTCCCGCTGCTGACCAGCACTCGGGAATACCGCCACCCGAAGGGGGTCGTCGGCGTCATCGTGCCGTGGAACTACCCGTTCACCCTGGCGATCAGCGACTCACTTCCTGCCCTGGTGGCCGGCAATGCCGTCGTGATGAAGCCGGACCACGGGTCGACCTTCAGTGCGTTGCTGGGCAAGGACCTCTTGGTGCAGGCGGGTTTCCCCGAAGGGCTCGTCCAGGTCGTCGCCGGCGAAGGGCCGGTGATCGGGCCCGAGCTCATCGACCGCGCCGACTTCGTCATGTTCACCGGTTCCACGAAGACTGGGCGTGAGGTGGCGGTGCGTGCCGCGGGTCGTCTCGTCGGCGCCAGCCTGGAGCTTGGTGGGAAGAACGCGATGCTCGTGCTCGACGACGCCCCGCTGAACCGGACTGTGCGTGGCACCCTGCGGGCGGCCTTCTCCAATGCCGGGCAGCTCTGCGAGTCGATTGAACGGCTCTACGTGTCGGACGCGATCTACGACAGGTACGTCCCGGCCCTGTTGCGCGCGGTCGACGGCATGCGGATGAGCGCCGACTTCGGGTACTCCGCCGACATCGGGTCATTGGCCAGCGAGGCTCAGCTCGGTCGGGTCAAAGCCCACGTGGACGATGCCGTCGCCCGCGGTGCCAAGGTGCTGGCCGGTGGGCGACCCCGCCCCGACATAGGGCCGTTCTACTTCGAACCCACGGTGCTCGAGAACGTCGATGACCAGATGGCGGTGTGCGCAGAGGAGACATTCGGGCCAGTGGTCTCGTTGTACCGCTTCACCGACGTCGACGACGCGATCGCTCGAGCCAACGACACCGCGTTCGGACTGAACGCTTCGGTGTTCACCGGCGACGTGCACCGGGGTCGCCTGATCGCCCAGCAGCTCAGAGCCGGCACGGTCAACGTCAACGAGGGCTTCGGGGCGGTGTGGGGTTCCACGGACGCGCCGCTGGGCGGCATGGGCGCCAGCGGGATCGGACGTCGGCACGGTGTCGAAGGGCTGCTGAAGTACACGGACGCGCAGTCGGTGGCCGTCCAGCGCCTGGTGGACTTCTCCCCGCCGCCCTGGCTGCCCCAGGAGTGGTTCGCTCAGGCGATGGTGGCTGGTTTGCGGGTGCTCGAGCGCAGTGGTCGCCGGTGACGGCTGCATGAGCAGTCGGCGGGTCGACGTCGTCGTCGTCGGATCCGGGTTCGGAGGCAGCGTCGCAGCGCTGCGGCTCGCCGAGAAGGGCTACCGCGTCGTTGTCGTCGAAGCGGGTCGACGATTCACGCAGCAGTCGTTTCCGCGTACGTCGTGGGACTTGCGTCGCTTCTTGTGGGCTCCGCACCTGGGGCTCAGGGGAATCCAGCGAATTCATCGACTGCCCGATGTGTTGATTCTGGCGGGTGCGGGCGTGGGTGGTGGATCGCTCGTGTACGCCAACACGTTGTACGAGCCTCTGCAACCGTTCTACGACGACCCGCAATGGGCGGGCATCTGTGACTGGCGGCGTGAGCTGGCGCCTTACTTCGACCAGGCCAAGCGGATGCTCGGCGTGACGCTGAATCCGACCGTGACCCCCAGCGACGAGGTGATGCGCCAGATCGCCGACGAGATGGGTGTGGGAGACACGTTCCGGCTGACGCCGGTGGGGGTGCACTTCGGACAGCCGGGCGTCACCGTGGCTGATCCCTACTTCGGCGGGGCGGGTCCGGATCGCACTGGATGCACGCAGTGCGGGGAATGCATGACCGGTTGCCGACACGGCGCCAAGAACATGCTCACCACGAACTACCTGCACCTCGCCGAGCTGGCCGGCGCGCGCATCGTCCCGGACACGACCGTGGACGACATCTGTCCGCTGCCCGAGGGTGGGTACGCGGTGCGCGGCCATCGCAGTGGCGCCTGGTGGCCGCGACCCAACGTGACGATGGCCGCGGACCACGTGGTGCTGGCGGCCGGTGCGTACAACACCCAGCGACTGCTGCACCTGATGCGTGACAAGGGCCGGCTGCCCCACGTGTCGCCTCGGCTCGGTGCGCTGAGTCGGACCAACTCCGAGTCGATCCTCGGCGCGGTGTCGGACCGCAGCGACGTCGACTTCACGCAGGGCGTGGCCATCACGTCGTCGTTCCATCCTGACGAACAGACCCACATCGAACCGGTGCGATACGGCCACGGCAGCAACGCCATGGGCCTGTTGTCCACGGTGCTCGTGGACGGCGGCGGTGACGACGGGCACTCACGCCCGGCTCGCTGGCTGCGTGAGGTGGTGCGTCAGCCGCGCGACGTGATCCGGGCGCTCGACGTGCGACGTTGGTCGCAGCGAGCAGTGATCGTGTTGGCGATGCAGAGCCTGGACAACTCGGTCACGGTGTTCTCGCGGCGGGGCCTGTTCGGGCGGCGGCTGTCGTCGCGACAGGGGCACGGCGATCCCAGCCCCGAGTGGATCCCGGCAGCCAACGCCGTGGCGCGACGAGCCGCGGAGCTGATCGGCGGGCACCCCGGTGGCAACCTCGGCGACGTCATCGGTGCTCCGATGACAGCGCACTTCATCGGTGGTGCGGTGATCGGTGACGACCCGAGCAGTGGTGTGGTCGATGCCTACCACCGGGTGTACGGCCATCCCGGCCTGCACGTGGTGGACGGCGCGGCCGTGTCGGCCAACCTCGGCGTCAACCCGTCGCTGACCATCACCGCCCAGGCCGAGCGTGCCCTGGCGTTCTGGCCCAATCGCGGCGAGCCGGATCCACGGCCGGACCTCGGTGAGCCGTACCGGTCCGTTGCCCCGGTCGCGCCGGCGTCACCCGTGGTGCCGGAGCAGGCGTCCGGCGCGCTGCGTCTGCCCGTGGTCGACATCACCTGAGGGTCGATCTGTCCCGTTGACTCCCACTTGGGTATCAGGTGGGGCCGGAGCCGTCGTCCTGCCAGGAGCGCCACAGCGCGGCGTAGGTGCCGTTGGCCGCGACGAGGTCGTCGTGGCTGCCGGCCTCTGCGATCCGGCCCTCGTCCACCACCACCACCTGCTGGGCGTCGTGCGCCGTGCTCAGCCGGTGGGCGATCGCGATCACGGTGCGACCGTCGAGGACCGCGGCCAGCGACCGCTCCAGGTGGCGCGCCGACCTCGGGTCGAGCAGTGAGGTCGCCTCGTCGAGCACCAACGTGTGCGGGTCGGCCAGCACCAGCCGCGCCAGCGCGAGCTGTTGGGCTTGCGGCGGACTGAGCCGGTGACCTCCGGCGCCCACGACGGTGTCGAGCTGCTCCGGGAGTCCTCGCGCCCAGTCGTCGGCGTCCACCGCGCCCAACGCGTCCCAGAGCGCGGCGTCGTCAGCCGACGGGCGGGCCAGCCGCAGGTTGTCGCGCAGGGACCCCACGAACACGTGGTGTTCTTGCGTCACGAGTGCGATGTGCCGGCGCACGAGCTCCGGCGGCAGGTCGGCCAGCTCGACGCCCCCCATCTCGATCGTGCCGCGCCCCGGACGGTGCAATCCGGCGAGCAGGCGGCCCAGAGTCGACTTCCCGGCGCCGCTCGGTCCGACGATCGCGATCCGCGCCCCTGGCTCCACGTCGAGTGACACACCGTGCAGGACGTCGCGGTCGGGTCGGTAGCCGTAGTGCACGTCCTGCGCAGCGATCTCCGCGGTCTGGGGCTCCTCGGTTGTGTTGATCTCGGGGTCAGGCACCTCGTGGACACCGAGCAGACGGGCCAGCGATGCCTGGCCGACCTGCAGCTCGTCGTACCACATGATGACGGTGTCGACGGGGTCGATCAGCATCTGCGTGTAGAGCAAAGCGGCGGTCGTCTGCGCCAAGGTCACGTGCCCGTCGATGTAGAGGAGCCCGCCGATCGCCAGGGTCACTGCCAGCGGTAGGACGTAGGCGATCTCGACTGCGGGGAAGAACACCGAGCGCAAGTACAGGGTGTAGCGCTCCCACCCGATCCAACGCGCGATCGACGCATCCGTGCGCGCCACACGTGCCGGCCCGAGGCGGTACGCCTCGACCGTGCGTCCGGCGTCCACGGTCTCGGCCAGCTGGGAGTTGACCCGGGAGTAGCCGGCCATCTCCCGTCGGTACGCCTGGGGCGCACGGTTGAAGTACCACCTGGCGGCGACCAGGATCGGTGGGACGGCCAGCAACCAGGCCACTGCCAGCACCGGTGCGGTCCAGACCAGAGCCGCGAACACCAGCAATGCCGTGACGATCGCGATCGTCATCTCGGGCACCGCCTGGCGCACCGCCCAGGAGAGCCGGTCGACGTCGGTGGTCGTCCTCGTGACGAGGTCGCCGGTACCCGCCTGCTCCACCACTCCAGGTGGTAGCTCGACGACGCGCGCCACGAAGCGCTCGCGCAGATCGGCCAGGATCGACTCCCCGAGGATCGCCGCCCGCATCCGTGCCATGCGCGTGAACGCCACCTGCACCAGAAGGGCCACGAGGAAGATCAGGGCGGCCTCGTTCACCTGAGCCGCGGTGGTGCCGTACTGCAGACCCTGAACCATGTGCCCCAGCACCTGCGGCCCGACGACAGCGGCCAATGCCGCCACCGAGTTGAAACCGATGACGGCGCTGAACCCGGCGCGCTGCCGGTCGAACATGGCTCTCACATGGGTGCGCATCGTCTTGGTGCCAGCCACCGGGAGGGTGGGCGGCGGCGTCCCTGGCAACCGGGCGCCCAGGTCGTCCTGGGTGAGTGGCTCGGGCGGCTTCACAGCTCACCGCCGCGGCCGACCACGTGGCGGTAGTCGACGTTGTCGCGTTGCAGCTCGCGATGAGTCCCACTTGCCACGGCTCGGCCGTCGATCACGAGCACGACCTTGTCGGCGTGCTCGAGCACCAACGGACTCGTGGTGAACACGACGGTGGTGCGCCCCGGCCGGGCCTCGCGGATCCGCGCGCCGATGCGGGCTTCGGTGTGCGCATCCACGGCGCTGGTCGGTTCGTCGAGCACCAGGATGTCGGGGTCGGCAACGTAGGAGCGCGCCAACGCCAGACGTTGTCGCTGCCCACCCGACAGGGAGCGACCGCGCTCGGGCAGCTCGGTCGCCAGTCCTTCGGGCAGTGCCTCGATAACGTCGACCGCGTTGGCCCAGTCGAGGGCGTCCGGGACACCGACGCGTTCGGTGCGGGGTATGTCGAACAGGTCCTCGGCAGCTCCCGACAAGATCATCGGATCCTTGTCCTGCACCAGGATGCGACGCCGAGTGGTCTCCCGGCTCAAGTCCGCGAGCGCGACGCCACCGAGCGTCACATGACCACCCTCGTATCGCCCAAGACGTGAGGCGAGCTGGTCGGCTGTGTCGTGGTCGTCCACCACGATGGCCGTGAACAGCCCCGGCTCGATCTCGAGTCCAGCGGTGTCGTCGACCAGACTGCCGATCGGTGGCTCCGGGGCAGGGGTCTTCGCGTCAGGGAGGAGACGTTCCAGGCGCAGCACATTGATCACGCGGGTGGCGGCGACGCGGGCAGAGGCGAAGCGCTGCGCCCCCTCGGTGATCGTACGCAGCGGAAGCACGAGGAAGGCGGTGTATCCGTAGAACGCAACGAGCTGTCCGACCGTCATGTCGCCGTTCAACGCCTGCAGGGCGCCCAACCAGGTGATGACCACGACGAAGATGCCCGGGAGTCCCACCTGCATCGCGTCGAGCAGCGAGCGCACCCGGGCCGTGCGCACCGCGGCCACCTGCACCGCCGTCGACGCCGCGTTGTAACGCTCCAGGAACAGCTCTTCGCCACCGATTCCGCGCAGCACCCGGAGCCCGGCCACGGTGTCCGCAGCGAGGGCGGTGGCCTCACCGAGGCGCGCGCGCTGATCGCGTTCGCGGCGCTCCAACGGTCGCACGAGGGGCGCGACCATCAGCGACAGGAGAGGCACGCCGATCAGCACGATCATGCCGAGCTCGCGGGACAGCGCCAGCAGCACGAAGGCGACGACGAAGAACGCCACGATGGCGCCGATGAAGCGGGCGATGACGTCGAAGGCGCTGCCGATGCGCTCCACGTCGTTCGCACTCGCCGCGACCACCTCGCCGGTCGACACCTGCTTGGGCAGGTCACCGCCCAGGCGCGCCGACTGGCGCACCAGCAGCTGTTGGATGCGCGACGCTGCCGTGATCCAGTTCGTCACCGCCATGCGGTGGCGCATGATGCCCGCGGCCGCCTGCAGGATTCCCAGCGCCAGCACGACCGCCGACCAGCGCAGAACCGCTGCCTCGTTCTTGTCCGTGACCGCCTGGATACCAGCGCCGAGCGCCCCCGGGATCATGGCCTGGGCGACCATCCAGATCACGCCGAACGTGATGGCGATGGACAACATGCCCAACTGGTTGCGCCCGACCCAGATCAAGAGCCGATTGGGCGAACGCAGGTCAGCAGACCCGGGATCGGGGTGGGGGAGGTCGCGCAACATGGCCGCCTCAGCCTAGGGACTCGGGGTGACCAGAAGCGAACGAGTTCTTCGCCGTGGGACGCCGATACACTCCAAGCTCATCCCGCGTTCGGAAGGTGCCCGTGAGCGATATCCCTCAGCCGGCCACCGAGGGCTTCGACACGGTCCTCGTCGTCGACTTCGGCGCCCAATACGCGCAGCTGATCGCCCGCCGGATCCGTGAGGCCCACGTCTACAGCGAGATCGTGCCACACACCACCACCGTCGAGCAGATCGTCGCTCGCCGTCCGTCTGCTGTCGTGTTGTCCGGCGGTCCTTCGAGCGTCTACGTCGCGCACGCCCCGCAGGTCGACGCGGCGTTGTTCGACGCAGGCATCCCCGTGTTCGGGATCTGCTACGGATTCCAGGCCATGGCGCAGGCTCTTGGCGGCAGCGTCGAGCACACCGGAACCAGTGAGTTCGGTCGCACTCCCCTACAGGTGACCGCGTCCGGTTCCGCGTTGTTCCACGGCTTGCCGCGCGAGCAATCAGTTTGGATGTCGCATGGCGACTCGGTCACCGTTGCACCGGGCGGCTTCACCGTCACGGCGTCGTCGGATGGCGCTCCCGTTGCGGGGTTCGAGGCCGTCGACCGCAGATTCGCGGGCGTTCAGTTCCACCCTGAGGTTCGTCACACCGAGCACGGCCAATCGGTGCTCGAACACTTCCTGTTCGAGATCGCAGGATGTTCGCCCACGTGGACGATGGCCAACGTGATCGACGACCAGGTCGACGCCATCCGTGCGCAGGTCGGTGACAAGCGTGCCGTCTGCGGTCTGTCCGGTGGCGTCGACAGCGCAGTTGCCGCTGCGCTGGTTCAGCGCGCGATCGGGGATCGGCTCACGTGCGTCTTCGTCGACCATGGTCTGCTGCGTAAGGGTGAGCCCGAACAGGTCGAGCGCGACTTCGTGGCAGCGACCGGCGTCCGGCTCAAGGTCGTCGAGGCGCAGCAGCGTTTCCTCGACGCACTCGCCGGCGTGACCGACCCGGAGGAGAAGCGAAAGATCATCGGCCGCGAGTTCATCCGCGTCTTCGAGTCCGCTGCGGCCGAAGTGGTGGACGAGGCGGGCAGCCACGGCGAACAGGTGGATTTCCTGGTGCAGGGAACGCTCTACCCCGATGTCGTGGAGTCAGGTGGTGGAACGGGCACGGCGAACATCAAGAGCCACCACAACGTCGGTGGCCTGCCAGAAGACCTGCAGTTCGCTCTCGTCGAGCCGCTGCGCTCGCTGTTCAAGGACGAAGTGCGAGCCGTGGGTGAGGAGCTCGGCCTGCCGCAGGAGATCGTGTGGCGCCAGCCCTTCCCAGGACCGGGCCTGGGCATCCGCATCATCGGCGAGGTGACGGGCGAGCGGCTCGACGTGTTGCGCGAGGCCGACGCCATCGCCCGCGAGGAGCTGACCATGGCCGGCCTTGACCGCTCCATCTGGCAGATGCCCGTGGTGCTCCTCGCCGATGTGCGCTCGGTCGGCGTGCAAGGGGATGGGCGGACCTATGGCCACCCGGCTGTGATCCGGCCGGTCACGAGCGAGGATGCGATGACGGCTGACTGGGCCCGCCTTCCCTACGATGTGATCTCGCGGATCTCGACCCGGATCACCAACGAGGTGCGCGAGATCAACCGGGTCGTGCTCGACGTCACCAGCAAGCCTCCGGGGACCATCGAATGGGAGTGATGCGTCCCCGGCTCACCGTAGGCGGGCCGGTCCCGTGACGAGCGCAGAGCGTGAGGTACTCACCCTGGACGTGGTCGCCGGGGAGCCGGAGATCGGCCGCTGGCTTGGCGCGCTCGAGGATTCCCGCAGGGACACCGAGCAGGCCCTGGCCGGCTTGGACGAACAGCTGGTGGGTCGACAGCCGGTCGGCTCCGACAACAGCATCGCAACCTTGCTGTATCACGTGGCGTTGATCGAGGCCGACTGGATCGTCTACGACGTCACGGGCATCGCGCTCGAGGACTCGGAGCTGGCGCCGTGGTTCCCCGACACCGATCGCGACGACCTGGGCGCCCTGACGACGGTTGATGCCGAACCGCTGGCGCACCTGCTCCAACGTCTGCACGCCGTCCGGGCAGTCACGCTGGACCGCTTGGCCGCGCTGAGTGTCGAGGAGTTCCACGCCCCACGACGTCGCGAGCGGTATGACGTCTCGCCGTCGTGGGTCGCCCATCACCTGCTGCAGCACGAAGCCGAACACCGTTCGGAGATCGCGAGAGTGCGGGGCTTGATCGATCCCGCGACGCGCTAGCCGGACCCAGGGCCGTACTGTCGGAGCCGCCGACATGGTCGGGCCAAAGCGAGAAGCGTGCGACGGGAGTGACGTCTGTGGGCAAGAAGAAGCATCACCACAAGGGCACCGGCGAGACGATTGATCTCGTCGCTACAGAAACCCCCATGAAGCGCAAGGAGTACGAAGCGCAGATGCGCAAGCTGCACGTCGAGCTGGTGGCGCTGCAGGAGTGGGTCAAGGCGACCGGCGCCAAGATCGTGATCGTTTTCGAGGGTCGTGACACCGCCGGCAAGGGCGGCACGATCAAGCGGATCACCGAGCGGGTCAGTCCACGCGTCTTCCGTGTCGTGGCGCTCCCGGCCCCGACCGACCGCGAGAAGTCACAGATGTACGTCCAGCGCTACATCCCCCACTTCCCAGCGGCCGGAGAGGTCGTGATCTTCGACCGGAGCTGGTACAACCGGGCGGGTGTCGAGCGGGTCATGGGCTTCTGCACGCCAGACGAAACCCAGAGGTTCCTGGAGCTGGTCCCCGGCGTCGAGCGGGCCATGGTGGATTCCGGGATCATCTTGTTGAAGTACTGGCTGGAAGTGAGTGCTGACGAGCAGACGCGCCGCCTGGAGAGCCGGATCCATGACGGCCGCAAGATCTGGAAGCTCTCTCCGATGGACCTGAAGTCGTACACCCACTGGGACGACTACGGCAGAGCACGCGACGACATGATCGAGGCGACCGACACGGGGTGGGCGCCGTGGTTCCTGGCGAACACGGACGACAAGAAGCGCGGCCGCCTCAACATCATCAGCCATCTGCTCAGTCAGGTGCCGTATCAACCGCTGAAGCCCAAGACGATCAAGCTGCCCAAGCGACAGCCGCCACCGAGCGACTCGCGGGAGTCGAGCTACGAGTTCAAGTACATCCCGACACCGTTCTGAGCGCAGCACGGCCCGCAGGACGGTAAGGCCCGAGAAGAAGCAGGATGGCTGCCATGTCAATCGAAGCGTCAGCAACCGCCGACCAGGCGACCGGCTGGTTCGCCCTCGAGGTGGACGACGTTGCCCAACGCCTTGGGGTCGACCCGGCGGCCGGGCTCTCGTCGGTCGAGGCAGCAGCTCGTCTGGCCAAAGACGGTCCGAACGAGCTGCCGGCTGAGAAGCCCGTTCCCGGCTGGCGCCAGTTCCTCAGCCAGTACCGGAACTACATGCAGGTGATCCTGGTCGCGGCGGCGGCGCTGTCACTGGTCATCGGCCAGTTCACCACGGCACTGGTCGTGTTCCTGATCACGGTGCTCAACGCGGTGGTGGGACTGCGCCAGCAGGGCAAAGCCGAAAGCGCGATGAATGCCCTGAAGTCGATGATGCAGGAGTCTGCCCGGGTCAGGCGCGACGGAACCGAGTCGACCATCCCTGCCCAGAATGTCGTTGTCGGTGACGTCGTCCTCTTGACGGCAGGCGATGAGGTTCCCGCAGACGGTCGGATCATCGAAGCCACCTCGCTGCAGATCGACGAGTCGGCGCTGACGGGGGAGAGCACGCCGGCAGCCAAGAACGTGGCCACCCTCGCGCAGACGGGAGTGAGTGTCGGCGACCAGTCGAACATGGCGTTCTGCAGCACTCCGGTGACCCATGGCAGCGCCGTGATGTTGGTGACGGGAATCGCTGCCGACACCGAGGTCGGGAAGATCGCCGGGATGCTGGCGGCCAAGAAGCTCGACAAGACACCGCTGATGAAGCAGTTGGACACACTGACGCTGTGGATCGCCGGCGCCGCCGGTGTGACGATGATGATCATGTTCGCGCTCGGCATCGAACGGAACCAGTCGCTGGAGGTCGTGTTTACCACGGCCATCGCGCTGGCGATCGCCGCGATTCCCGAGGCCATGCCCACGATCCTGCAGACCATTTTGTCTGCCGGCTCCCAGAACCTTGCCCAGCACAACGCCGTGGTCAAGGACCTGGGTTCGGTCGAGACGCTTGGGGCGACGTCGGCCATCAACTCGGACAAGACCGGAACGCTGACCATGAACCAGGTGACGGTGGTCGAGGTGATCGACCCGACCGACCGGTTCACCATCTCCGGCATCGGCTACGGGTTGGAAGGTTCGGTGAAGCACGCGGCGGGTTCCAGCGACTCCATCGAAGCGGCCATCTTGCCGTTCCTCGTGGTCAACGACGCCAAACTGGTGGACGGCAAGGTCGTCGGAGACCCCACCGAGGGCGCACTGCTCATCCTGGGGCACAAGGCCGACGTGGATGTCGAGGAGACGCAAGCCCGTCATCCGCGGTTGGCGACGCTCGCGTTCGACCCCACCTACAAGTTGATGGCGACGTTCCACGAGGCGACCGACGCGTCGGGAACGGCCGTCATCCGCTGCTTCGTCAAGGGTGCGGCTCCGGCCGTCATGGACCGGGCTGCAACAGCGTTGTCGGGCGGGACCAGCGTGCCCTGGAGCACTGACCTGAGGCAGCGTGCCGAGGCTCACGTCACGCGCATGGGGGAGGCCGGGCTGCGGGTGATGGCGGCCGGCATGAAGGACCTGGACCCGGCCGGGTTCGATGCCGAGGGTGATCTGCTCGCGCTCCTACAGGACCTTCAGATGACCTCGGTGGTCGGCATGATCGACCCTCCCCGCGAGGAGTCGAAGGCGGCGGTCGCCGATGCGTTGCGGGCCAACATCCAGGTGCGCATGGTGACCGGGGACGACGTCGTCACCGGCGCCGCCATCGCCCAGCAGCTGGGCATTCCCGGCGAGGCGATCCTTGGAGCCGACTTCGCAGCCCTGACCGAGGAGGAGCAGCTGCGCAGGATCGACACGATCGGCGTGGTGGGGCGAGTGGCGCCGGAGCACAAGGTGCTGATCGTCAAGACCTTGCAGAAGAAGAACAACGTGGTCGCGATGACAGGTGACGGGGTCAACGACGCTCCTGCGATCAAGTCGGCCGACATCGGGATCGCGATGGGCACGGGCACCGAGGTGGCGAAGAACGCGGGGCGGATGATCCTCACCGACGACAACTTCGCGACCATCGTGCGCGCGGTGCACGTGGGACGGGCGCTCTACGACGACCTGTTGAAGTACATCCGCTTCATGTTGGTCGTTCTCGTTGCCTACGTCGTGACGTTCCTCGTGGCCAGTGTCCTGAACATCGCGGCCGGGCAGCCCTTCTCCGCGGTACAGATCCTGTGGATCAACTTCGCGGTCACCGCGCCGATCGGAGTCACGCTGGGCATGGACAAGGAGGCTCCGGGTCTGATGCTGCGGCGCCCCCGTCCGCGCGACACTGCCATCATGACGACGCCGGTGATGACGACGGTCGGGCTTGCAGGCCTCTTCATCGCTACCTGCCTGAATGCGCTCATCGCCTTGGGGAAGAGCCAGTACGACAGCTACACCCTCGGCTCCACGATGGCGCTCACTGCATTTGCCCTGTGCCTGTTCGTCACGGCCTACCAGTCGCGCAGCCAGACCGAGACGACACTCCAGTCGGCGACATTCGACAATCGGACGCTCAACCTCGTGGTCCTCGCCGAGTTCGTGGTGGCTCTCCTGGCCACGCGCGGGGGAGCCCTGTCCGGCCTGCTGGGGACGGTGCCGCTCACTTCGACACAATGGTTCCTCGCGATCGCGCCGGCGGCGGCGTTGTTCGTTCTGTGGGAGCTCGGCAAGCTGATCGCACGTCGCTAGCCGCTGAGGGAGTCGCGTGGCCGATGACGAACCGCCGCGGCGGGTGCAGCGGGTCGCTGCCTACGCGGTTGTGCTGCGCGATCGCAGGCTCCTGATGGTCCGGCTGAACGACCGCACGGCCTACCCCGGTGCTTGGACGCTGCCAGGTGGCGGAATCGACTTCGGCGAGCCACCGCCGGTCGCGGTGCTGCGCGAACTGCACGAAGAGACCGGTCTGACCGGCTCGGTGGAGGCGCTCCTCGGGATCCAGTCGGCCGTGCGCGAACTGGCTGAGGACGAACTGTCGCAGATGCACGCCGTCCGCGTGCTGTACCGCGTCGCGGTGGCGGCGGAGGGTCCCCTGGTGATCCATGACGTAGAAGGCACCACCGACGCCGTCGAGTGGGTCGCAATCGACGACGTGCGAGAGCGATGGCTCGCGCCACTCGTCGGGTTCGCGCTGGACCGGCTCGACCATCCCGGTGCGCCGGCATGAGCGGCCCGGTCATCGCGCAGGTGTCCGACCTTCACTTCGGAGCGGACGTGAGTGACATCGCGGAGTCGTTGCTGGAGGACCTCGTCGCACAACGACCGGACGCGACGGTGGTCAGCGGCGACCTGACGATGCGGGCGCGCAGCCACCAGTTCAGCCAAGCCAGCGCCTACCTGCGCCGACTGCCGCAACCGCTGCTCGTGGTGCCCGGCAACCATGACATTCCGCTCTACAACGTCGCGCGCCGCTTCGCCTCGCCGTTCGAGAGGTACCGACAACTGATCACGGTTGAGCTCGACCCGGTGTTGCACATCGACGGGGCGACCTTGCTCGGGCTCACGTCGATGCCGCACTGGCGCTGGAAGGCCGGACACGTCAGCGAGCGCCAGGCCAACCTGGTGCGCACTAACCTGGGGCAGGCGCCGGACGGCGTGGTACGCGTGCTGGTGACCCACCATCCGGTGCTGCCCAAGGAGCTGTCGGGCCTGATCGGTCGGTCGAGCCTGGTCGCGGCAGCGGCCGATGCCGGCGTCGATCTGCTGTTGTCAGGGCATACCCATGACCCGCAGATCGCCCGCGTGAAGCTGAGCAGCCCGCACACCTCCCGGCAGGCGCTGAGCCTGGTGGCCGGAACTGCGGTATCCGAACGCACCCGCGGCTCGCTCAACTGCTACTTCTTGGTGGAGGTGCGACCTGAGGAGCTGCTCGTGCGCGAGCGGCAGTGGGCGGGGGACGGCGCCTGGGTCGAGGGGATGAGCGCCCGCTTCGAGCGACACCCGAGCCCAGGTCCCTCCTGACCATCAGTCCGTGCCGTCGGCTGCGGTGACGTCAGCCTCGACTTCTGGGTCTGCCGTCGCCGGCGCTGTGGCCGGACGCTGCCGAGCGGCGGTCGTGACGGCACCGACGACCCCCGCGACGCCCAGCCCGATCAGGGCAAGAGGGAGCAACCAGCGACCGTCTACGTAGCTGCCGGTGGCCTCGCCGATCAGGTAGACCGTGGCGACGAGCCCGAAGACGAGGCCACTGATCAGTGACGTGGCATCGAACCGGTGCGGCTTCACTTACAACCTCCCTTGTGGAATCACGGTGATCTGTCCGACGTCGACGGAGACATCGAGAATGATCGTGTCCGTCCCTGATCCGACGTCGATCGTCTTGGACACGTCGCGTCCCGACACGAGCGACGAGTTCGGTCCTTGCCACTGGATGGCACCAAGACCCACCTGGGCCGTGATCGCAAGGTCGGCGCGACGCGGCACGTAGACCGTCAGGTTCCCGACGCCCACGCTCGCCCCGACGACGTGAGCCCCGCTCGCGGTGAGACCAGCCAGGTCGAGCGTGGCGTCGCCCGCACCAAGACGGTACGGCGAGTCGTTCTGCGCGTCGGAGCGTACGACCCAGGTGCGATGGCCCAGACCGCCGGAGACGTCGATGTGGGGCAGGGCGGCGACAGCTGCCGTCGCCAGGCTCAGCATCACGCCCAGCACGATCAAGCCGCGGCTGCGACCGACCCACGCACCGACGAGGAGCCCGACCGCCACGACCGCCAGGGTGGTGGCCAAGATCACCGCCACCGGCACCGAACGGTTCCCTGCGGTGTCCAGCGCCAGCAACACACCTGCGACGAGCACGGCCAGACTGACCGTGAGCGGACCCAAGACGCTGCGCGGACGACGAGGACGCGGAGGAGGAGGCTCGGGTGTGCTCGCCGGTTGCGCAGCCGGATCGCTCCACGTGCTCGCCGGGGCGAACGCGATCGTCGGTTCGGTCTGCGCCATCTCCAGCGACCCCGCGGCGGGATAGACGGTCGACTCCACGGCGGGCGGAGCACTGAGCGTCGGGGCGGTGGACGACCCGGTCGGTGGAGCCGCCGAGTCCCTGCTCGCAGCGTCGCGATGCACCAACCACCAGATCAAGACACCTGCGCCCGCCAGCAGCAGCAGCGAACCGGCGCCGGGCCAGAACAAGTGCAAGGGGTGCAGCGGCATCGACATCGGCATTCCGAAACCGTGGTAGCCGCCGATGTTCCACCAGAGGTTGCGCATCACCGCCAGTGCCCACGGAAGCACGATCAACGCCAGCACGGCGAGGCCGACGATCCACCAGATTCCAGCGTTGCGCCGGGTCGCACCAGCGGGTGAACCAGGACGTGGCGAGTCCGGCATCACGAGCCAGGCCAGGCCGTACAGCAGGATGCCCCAGCCGCCGAAGAGGGTGAGCACCACGACGACGACGCGGAACAGCACCGGGTCGACGCCGAAGTACTCGCCCAGGCCACCGCAGACACCGGCGACGACGCGGTGGTCCTGGCTTCGGCGCAGCGGCGGGCGCAGACCCGAGCCGCCGGCCGGGGAAGGAGCGGGCGGAGGGTCGGTCGGTGTCGCCGTCGCTCCGGACGGCGGGACAGAGGAGTCGGGCGATGTCATGGGTCCACCGTGGCGCAGGCACGGTCCGTTGCGCCTCGGGAACTCGCCCTGAGCCGACCCTGAGTAGACCCTGAACGGCGGTCCCGTGCCGTCACCGATGGCCTGACGCCGTCGCTGCGTGTGACCATGAGGCCATGGCACCCCCCACGCTCTACCGCAGCCGCAACGGCGCGCTGGTCGCGGGCGTCGCCAGGGGGATCGCCGACCACCTACGGATGGACGTGTTCGTGGTGCGCGCGGCGTTCGTGGTGCTGGCCCTGGCTGGGGGCGCCGGCGTGGTGCTCTATGGCGCGTTCTGGATCGTCCTCCCCGAACAGGACGGGCCGGAGGTGCCGGCCGGACGACGACTTCGGCAGAGCCGGGCGCGCGACGCCGGGTTGCTCATCGCGGCGGCAGCGATCACCGTTGGCGCGGCGCTGCTGCTGCAGGTGGTCGGGTTGCTGCCCAGCTCCTGGCTGCCCTTCATCCTCGTGGCGGTCGGTCTGGTGCTGGTGTGGCTGCGCTCCGACGACGAGTCGTGGTCGCGCATGGTCTCGCGGGTCCAACGCGGCGGCGAACCGGCCCAAGGGCGCGTGAGGGGCCTTCAGCTCGTGGCGGGTGTCTCGCTCGTGCTCGTGGGTGCCTTCGCGTTCCTCGCCGCGCGCGGCGCCTTCACCGACGCCGGCCGGGTGCTGCTCGCGGTCACGGTCGCGTTGGTTGGCGTCGCTTTGTTGGCCGCGCCCTGGGTCGTGCGGCTGCTCCGCGAGCGCGACGAGGAGCGCCGGGGGCGCATTCGAACCGAGGAACGAGCCGAGCTCGCGGCTCAGGTGCACGATTCCGTGCTGCAGACCCTGACCCTGATCCAGCGCAGCTCGACCGACCCCGCCACCGTGCAACGACTAGCGCGCGCGCAAGAGCGTGACCTGCGCCAGTGGCTGTACACGCCGATCCCGGATGCCGGCGCGACCCTGCGCGGTGGGCTCGAGGCGGCTGCGGCAGACGTCGAGACGGCGCACGGCGGAGCCGTCGAGGTGGTCTGTGTGGGCGACGTGGCACTGGACGATCGGACTGCCGCGCTGGTGTCCGCTGCGCGCGAGGCGATGGTGAATGCAGTGAAGTACGGAGGCGGCGCCGCGTCGGTGTTCGCCGAGGTGGAACCGGTGGACATCCGGGTGTATGTGCGCGATCGCGGTCCCGGCTTCGACGTCGGCGCTGTGCCTGACGACCGGCTGGGCATCCGTCGCTCGATCATCGAGCGGATGGAGCGTCAGGGAGGTCGGGCGTGCGTCCGCAGCGAGCTCGGCGGCGGCACCCAGGTCGAGCTGCAGCTGGCGAGGGCCTCATGAGCACGCAGGCGCGCGTCGTCATCGTCGACGACCATCGACTGTTCCGCACCGGCGTGCGCACCGAGCTGGCCGACAGCGTCGACGTCGTTGGCGAGGCCGAGGACGTGCCCTCGGCGGTTTCGGAGATCTTGCGCGAGCGTCCCGACGTCGTACTGCTCGACGTGCATCTTCCCGGTGGTGGGGGCACCACGGTGATTCGTCAGTGCGTGGCGCAGGGCTCGACGACCCGGTTCCTGGCGTTGTCCGTGTCGGACGCCCCGGACGACGTGATCGCGGTGGTCCGAGCCGGGGCACGTGGCTACGTGACGAAGTCGATCACCGGCGACGAGCTCGTCGACGCCATCAACCGAGTGGCCGGCGGCGACGCGGTGTTCTCACCGCGTTTGGCCGGCTTCGTGCTGGACGCGTTCTCGGGGGCAGTCGACGCGAAGGCGCTCGACGACGAGCTCGACCTGCTCAGTCCGCGGGAGCAAGAGGTGATGCGCCTGATCGCTCGCGGTTACACCTACCGCGAGGTGGCGCGGGAGCTGTTCTTGTCGGTGAAGACTGTCGAGACACACATGTCGAGTGTGTTGCGCAAGCTGCAACTGTCCAATCGCAATGAGCTCGCGCGCTGGGCGAGTGCTCGTCAGTTGCTCTGACGCCGCTCGCTGCATCGCTCAGCCGGTGACCACGACTTGGAACATCTCGGCGAGCCGGCCCTCGGGGAGGTCGCCGCGTTTCGCCGTCACCGTCATCCAGCTGCGCAGCATGTCCTCCAACCCGTCCATGTGGCCGGTCTGCGAATCGTGAGCGCGCAGCGCGGTGACCTTCCGGTCGAAGGTGTCGGTGACGTCGACGAAGTGGTTCGGCCCCGGGCCCGACATCACCCACACCTCCGGCACGGTCCACGCCTCGAGGCCTTCGTCCTCGAGCAGCGTGGGGTGTGCGAAGGGATTGCGGGCATCCGGGTACACCGCTTGCAGTGCTGCCTCGCCGGCGGCGAGATGGTCGGGGTGTGACGCCTGCACTCGTTCCCAGTTCCGTTCCGGGCTCTGCACGACCATCCGCTGGGGGCGCACCTGACGGATCACCCGACTGATGTCTCGGCGAAGGTCGTGGGTCACGGTGAGTTCACCGTCGCGGTAGCCCAGGAAGCGCACGTCGTGGACGCCGAGCAGTTCCCCCGCCTTCGTCTGCTCTGCGCGTCGAATCGATGGGATCTCACTGCGGGGAACTTTGGGGTCGAAACCACCGGCGTCACCGTCAGTGACGATGCAGTAGGTCACGGCCACGCCCGCGTCGGTGAACGTGGCGATCGTGCCGCCGGACCCGAAGTCGACGTCATCGGGATGTGCGGTGACCACCAAGATTCGTTCAACTGTCGCCTCGTCCAGCATCCGGCCATGGTAGGCAGAGCTCTTCAGGCCACGGCCCGGCGGGCCGACACTTCACTCAATGACCCCCATCACTGCGAACCCGCGTGCCGCCCGACTGGTGATCCGTCGGGCTGCTGCATGTGCGGCCGTCGCGGTGCTCGTGGCGAGCACTCTCGTCACCGCAGACGCGACCGCCTCGGCGGCAGCAGCGGGGCCGCCGGTGCCCGTCGTGCCCACGTTCACCAGCCAGCCGGAGGCGCTGGCCCCGTACGAGGCGGGTGACACATGTGACCCGGTGGACAAGCCGGGCGCCACGAAGCTGGCCAACCTGATCCGCCAGACCTACGGCAGCGACCAGGTGATCGGGATCTCACGGCCCGGCGATTGTGCAGCCTTGCCCTCCGAGCACGCGGAGGGTCGAGCGCTCGACTGGATGCTCAACGCATCGAACCCCAAGGACTTTGCGACCGCCAAGACGTTCCTGCACTGGTTGCTCGCAACCGATGCTCAAGGCAACCGCTACGCCATGGCGCGTCGACTCGGCGTCATGTACATCATCTGGAACAAGCGCATGTGGCGTGCCTACGACCCGTCACGCGGCTGGGCTCCGTACACGGGCTCGGTCCCGCACACCGACCACATCCACATCAGCCTGTCGCTGGACGGCGCTTCCGGGCGCACGTCGTTCTGGACCGACCACACCTTGCCGGGCCCTTGTGCGAACGACGTGTCCAGTGGCCCGTCGACCCCGTCGCGTCAGCCGGCCCTGTACGTGCCCGTCGACCCGACGCGCGTTCTGGTGACGTCGACCGGCCGGGGGACAGCCGGTGGCGCTCCGTGCCGGCTGTGGGCCGAAGGCGAACGGGTGGACACCACAGTGACCGGCGTCGCCGGGTTGCCGGCCACCGGCGTCGAGGCGGTCGCCCTGTCCGTGACTGCGGGACCCTCGAACACGGTTGCCAGCCTCACGGCCGGACCGACCGGCGCCGCGGGGCACCGCCTGCGTCGGCTGACGCTCGGCCCGACCCGACGCAGCACGTCGCTCATGGTCCTGCCGGTCGGCGCCGACGGGCGGGTGAGCTTCTGGACCAGTCGCGGGGCGACCGACCTCACGGTCAGCGTGGTCGGCTACTACATGGACGCGACCACGCCCGGCCTGAAGCGGGCGACGTCAGGCGCCGCCGGCCAGTTCCACCGGACGTCTCAACCGGGGCTCTTCGACGCGGCGAGGATCGCCGCCGGCGCCACGCGCGTCGTCAACGTCTCGGCCGTGGCCGGCCTCCCGGCGGACTCGACGGCGGCCGTCGTCACGCTCACCGCGCATTCGCGTGACGCCGCCGGCACTGTGCTCGTGACGACGCACGGCGGGACGCTTCGCTCGGCGCCTGGCGTGATGGTCGGTGCCGGTCAGCGGCGGACGGTGACGGCCATCGTGCCTATCGGGCCGGACGGTCGCCTCGACGTGGTCAACCGTTCGAAGACCACGATGGTGGTCAGCGCCCACCTCGTCGGCTTCTACGCTCCGGCGGCGGCGCCTGGTGGCCTCATGTACCGATGGACCCTGCCCCGCCAGGTCGTCTCGACCGGTAGGGACGTGGGCCTGCCCGATGTCGTCTCTGGTGTGCAGGCGATCGACGTGTCGCACACCGTGGGCAGCACGGTGCGAGCCGTCGTGCTCCAGGTGACGGTCACCGGTGGCGCCCGCGGGTCACGTCTGGGGTTCTTCGACCCAGACGGCACCAATCCGGTGAGCCCGGACGTGAGCGTCGGTGCCCACGAGACGGTCACCACCACAGTGGTGGCCCCGATCAGCGCGACCGGTTCGCTGGCGCTGTGGGACTCCGGCGGACGCGTGCGGATGACCGCCTCGGTGATCGGCACCTTCAGCACCCCCTGAGGGCGCTGAGCGCCCTGAGCGCGCTGGATCCGTCCCGACGGTGGGGCTTCCTAGACTGACCTGGTGACCTCGCTGTTCGACCATCTCCCGCCGCAGGCGGCGTCGGAGGAGTCGCAGGCGGCGGCCGAACGTGCCGAGCAACGCGAGGCCGAGCGCAAGGCAGCGATCGCCGCGCTGCTCGAGGGACTCAACGAGCCGCAACGTGCTGCGGTGGTGCATCAGGGGTCGCCGCTGTTGATCGTCGCCGGTGCGGGCTCGGGCAAGACCCGGGTGCTGACCCACCGCATCGCCTACCTTCTGTCGGCGCGCGGCGTGCAACCCGGGGAGATCCTCGCCATCACGTTCACCAACAAGGCAGCGGGCGAGATGAAGGAGCGGGTCACGGCTCTGGTCGGCCCACGCGCCAAGGCGATGTGGGTGTCGACCTTCCACTCCGCCTGCGTGCGCATCCTGCGTCGCGAGGCGAAGCTCCTGGGGTTCACGTCGACGTTCTCGATCTACGACCAGGCCGACGCGCAACGTCTCATGACCATGGTCTGCCGTGACCTCGACCTCGACGTCAAGCGCTACCCGCCGAGGTCGTTCAGCGCCCAGGTGAGCAACCTCAAGAACGAGCTGATCGACCACGAGACGTTCGCCTCGCGCGCGGTCAACCACGCCGAGCAGACGCTCGCGGAGGCTTACGGTGTGTATCAACGACGTCTGCGTGAGGCCAATGCGCTCGACTTCGACGACCTGATCATGACCACCGTCAACCTTCTCCAGGTGTTCCCCGAGGTGGCCGAGCACTATCGGCGCCGGTTCCGTCATGTCCTCGTCGACGAGTACCAGGACACCAACCACGCCCAGTACGTGTTGATCAACGAGCTGGTCGGTCCCGCCGGGGGCGAGGTGTCGCCTGCCGAGCTGTGCGTGGTCGGTGACGCCGACCAGAGCATCTACGCCTTCCGCGGCGCCACCATCCGCAACATCTTGCAGTTCGAACAGGACTACCCCACTGCACGCACGATTCTGCTGGAGCAGAACTACCGGTCCACGCAGACGATCCTGTCGGCCGCCAACGCGGTGATTGCGCGCAACGAGGATCGCAAGCCGAAGCGGCTCTGGACCGACACGGGGGCGGGCGAGGCGATCGTCGGCTACGTAGCCGACAACGAGCACGACGAGGCCTCGTTCGTCGCCCAGACCATCGACGAGCTGCATGATGCCGACGCGGCCCGCCCAGGCGACGTCGCGGTGTTCTACCGGACCAACGCTCAGTCACGCGTGTTCGAGGAAGTGTTCATCCGGGTCGGTCTGCCGTACAAGGTGGTCGGCGGGGTGCGCTTCTACGAACGGCGTGAGATCAGGGATGCCCTTGCCTATCTACGCGTGATTGCCAACCCCGACGACGTGGTGTCACTGCGGCGCGTGCTGAACACGCCGCGTCGCGGGATCGGTGACAAGGCCGAGTCCGTCGTCGAGGCCCATGCCGAACGCGAGCGGATCCCGTTCGTGGCCGCGCTCCGGGCAGCTGCGCGCAACCAGGTTGGCGGCCTGCAGCAGCGTTCGATCAATGCCATCGCAGGGTTCGTCCGACTGCTGGACGACCTGCAGACGCTCGTCGAGGCCGGCACCGGCCCGGCCACCCTGCTCGAGGCGGTGCTCGAGCAGACGGGGTACGCACTGGAGCTGGAGCGGTCCCACGACCCACAGGATGAGTCGCGCCTGGAGAACCTGCGCGAGTTGGAGGCCGTCGCGCGAGAGTTCGAGGACGCCAACTCCGAAGGCACGTTGGCGGAGTTCCTCGAGCAGGTGTCGCTCGTCGCCGACTCCGACGAGCTGCCCGACGACGAGGGCGACGGCGTCGTCACCTTGATGACCCTGCACACGGCGAAAGGCCTGGAGTTCCCGGTGGTGTTCCTCACCGGGCTCGAGGACGGAGTTTTCCCGCACATGCGCTCACTCGCCAACACCCAGGAGCTCGAGGAGGAGCGACGCCTGGCGTACGTCGGCGTGACGCGGGCACGCGCCCGCCTGTACCTGTCGCGAGCGGTCCAGCGCTCGGCGTGGGGCTCGCCGCAGTGGTACCCACCGTCACGGTTCCTGGGGGAGATCCCCAGTGAGCTTCTCTACTGGCAGCGCGAGGAGTCGTCGGTGACGTCGACGCCCGCCGTCGCGCGAATCGCGGCGCGGCCCAACGTCCGTTCGCCGGGTAACCGACCGGTCATCACGCTCGTGCCCGGTGACCGGGTCACGCACGACACGTTCGGGGTAGGCACCGTGGTGTCGGTGAACGGGGTAGCCGAACGCGCCGACGCAACGATCGACTTCGGCTCCGACGGCGTCAAGCGGTTGCTGCTGCGCTATGCACCGGTAGAGAAGCTGTGAGCGACTCGCCTAGGGCGTGACGCCGTGGCGATGCAGCCAGGCGATCGGGTCGACGGCGACGCCGTCGAGCAAGGCCTCGAAGTGCAGGTGCGGTCCCGTGACGTTGCCCGTGCCTCCGAGGTAGCCGATGATCTGCCCCGCGTGCACCGGCCCGCCGGTGACAGCCAGACGCAGCAGGTGCGCGTACATCGTCTGGGTCCCGTCGGCGTGAGTGAGGATCACCTTGTTGCCGTACGGACCGTCCCAGCCGGCAAAGGCGACCGTGCCGTCACAGACCGCGACGATCGGCGTCCCGACTGCAGCTGAGAAGTCCTGCCCCGTGTGAAATCCGCTGCTCCAGTAGGCGCCGGCCTCGCCGAACGACGCGGTCAACGTGTAGCCCGACGTGGGTACCACGCACGTGCCCGTCAGGCGGTTCGAGGTGGCACGGCGGTCTGAGCGCGCCGTCTTGCGCGCGGCTCGTGCCCGTGCTGCGCGTCGCTGAGCCTCGATGTCGCGAAGTTCCCGTTGCAACCACTGGTCGTGGTGCATGTGCGAGGCCGTCGCGTCCGTCGTCGCGACCACCGCGATGGGAGTGACGGCTCCGTCGAGCGGATCGGCGTTTGCCTGCGGTGCGAAGCCCGTGGTGATGACCCCACCGACGGCTACCGCTCCGGCCAGCCCGGCTACCGCCCGGACGACGGAGCCGGATCGCGCGTGCGCAGGGACGTAACGGGACATGTGACCTCAGACGGGCACCGCCGCCGTGGTGTTCCGGTTCGGTCGGGTGGCGTCGGTCACGCTCCCCCTCTTGAACGACCCGCAGTCAGGCCGGGCCACTGCTGGTGTGCCGGCGCGGCTTACGGCTCGCTGCCGCCCGACCAGCGGGCTTCTTGCGGGCTCGCCCGGGCGGCTTGGACGCGCGTGACGTGAGCGAGGTCACACCAGGGGTGACGGTCGAGCCCTCTTCGTCGAGCTGCGCGAGTGTGGTGCAGATCTCGTGGACCACGCGGCCATCCACCGGCAGTGACATGTGTCCGACGCCGCGCACGAACACGTTGCGCGCGACCAGGTCGGCATGCGTGACGCGCGCGTTCTGCTTGGGCGAGATGAGCTGGTCGAGGTCGCTCCAGAACGCCACGACCCGGGTGCGGCAGTCGGGTGCCGGCTCAGCCAGCTCGGCGATCAGGTCGCTGCCGGGTCGCAGCTGACGAACCAGCGGATGCGGAACGAGTGCCGCTGCGCGAGTGCCTTCGTGCGGGGTCCCCAAGGTCACCAGGGTGTGCACGCGCTCGTCTCCCCCGAGGCGCTGCACGTAGTAGCGCGCGACGAGACCACCCATCGAGTGACCGATGACGTGCACGCGCTCGTAGCCGGTGTCGGCGCACAGGCTCTCGACGAGCGCGCTGAGTCGCTCCGCCACCTCGCGCACGTCGTCGGACAGCGGGCTGTAGTTCAGTGCGAGGACGCGCCCGAAACCGCGTCGGCGCAGCCCGCGTCGCAGCAGCGCGAAGATCGAACGGTTGTCGACCATCCCGTGCACGAGCAGGATCGGCGTTCCGGCCGCCTCGACTCCACCCACCACCAGACCGCGCTGGATGGGTGGCAGGTCGGCCAGCGTGTAGCGGTCGACCTCGGCCCGGGCGCGGTCCTCCACGAGCCCCCATGGGTACAGGGCCAGGTGGGTGGCGGTCCAGGCGAGCTCGACGGCGGTACCGCGGAGTCCGACCGGCGACGCGATCGCGCGGGTGCCGCGGCCAAGGCTGCGCCGCGCCTCTCCCCACCGAGCCCCCACGCCGACCTCCTGGCTGGTTGTGGTCCGGATTCGGACCGTACAAGCCCGACCCCGCCAGTTCCGTGATGAAACGCCCGTTTGGAACCGGTCCGTTACCCTTCCCACCGTGAGCGACCCGTCGACCGACTCGCCCCCGATACGCGTCGTCATCGCCAAGCCCGGTCTTGATGGGCACGACAGGGGAGCCAAGGTCGTGGCTCGAGCCCTCCGAGATGCCGGGGTCGAGGTGGTCTACACCGGCCTGCACCAGACGCCTGAACAGATCGTGGACGCCGCGATCCAGGAGGACGCCGACGCGGTCGGCCTGTCGGTTCTGTCCGGCGCCCACCTGACCCTCTTCCCCAAGGTGGTCGAGCTTCTTCGGGCGCGCGACGCCGGCGACATCGTCGTGTTCGGGGGCGGCATCATCCCCGACGCCGACATCGCCCAGCTTCAGGCTGCGGGCGTCGCCAAGGTGTTCACCCCGGGCACGCCGACCTACGAGATCGTCGACTGGGTGAAGCAGCACGTACCGGCGGCTTGATCCTGCGGTCAGTTGGTGGCTTGGAACGTGAGGGTGTTCACCATCTGCGAGATCTCGTTGACCTGCTTCTGGGTCGTCCCGGGCATCTGCCAGCCGTCGATGACCAGCCGGTAGCCGTGGACTTTGAGGATCCAGATCCGGTCTTGCTGGCCGGGGCCTTGCTGGAAATGGCCGTCTCCGCTGGTGCTGGTCCAGGTGTCGAAGTAGCCGTCTTGGCACTTGGTGAAGTCGATGTGGGCTGGTACCGAGGCCTGAAGGTAGAGACCGTGGTATCCGGCGATCTGGACTGGGACCGGGTTGGTTGCGGCGCGTAGCGGCTGGGTGTCCAGTGCCTTTGCGAGGTCGGCGACGGATGGGCCGACGTCCTTGCTGTACTTCCCGGCCGTGCACGGGTTCGTGAAGACGCTCTGGATCTCCCAGAACGACAGGCCGTGGGCGTCCGGTGCGACCGCAGTGCCCTTGGCTCCTACCCCGGTGTGGACCGCGAAGCCGCTGCCGGCGTAGCCGGCCGGGACGTGGAGGACGGGCATGAGCTGCCCCGGGCTTTGTGAACCGTTGATCACAACGGCGTAGGTGCCAGCCGGAACCGCCTCGTCGGTGAGACCAGCACCGGGCAGCACCGGCAGGGACGGTGCCGGTCCGGCCGGGGGCACCGGGGCGGACTGCGGGTTGAGTACATCCGTGGCCACCGTCCAGGCCCCGAACGACAAGCAGCACCACAGCGCAGGCAGCCACCGCACTGGAGGTGATCCGACGCCGGACCCGGGTCCGCTGCAGCGATCGGAACATCGTGTCGGGGTCGACATCGCGGGCCGCGTTGGACGTCAGCTCCTCGGCCGCGCCACGGACCACATCGTCAATCCTCATGACAGGTCCTCCCCATCGGTGCCGAGCGTTCGCGCCAACGCCTGTCGGGCTCGGCTCAGGTGGACCTTGACCGAACCTTCGGAACAACCCAGGGTCGCGGCGATGTCGGCGATGCTCAGATCGCAGACGTAGCACAAGGCGATCGACTGGGCCTGCCGTCTTGGCAACCGGCGGACCGCCGCCCATACCGCCTCGCTGGACGCTGGAAGGGTCGACGCCGGCTCGCGCATCGCCCCCAGCCGAAGCAGCGTCCGCGACTCGACACCGAGGCGGCGCAGGTGCGACACGGCCATGTTGGCGCAGACCCGCCGGACCCAGGCCCGTGGGTTGTCGTACTCACCGATCTCGTCCCAGCGTCGATATGCGGCGAGCATGGCCTCTTGCGCCAGGTCGTCACCCAGGCTCGGAGTCCGGGACAGCGCCCTCGCCAACGACACCAACGAGGGCAGCTCCCGCCGATAGAACGACTCGAATGCCTCCCCGGTGCTGACCACCACCCGTGGCGCGACGACACCTTGCGGCAGCCCCGCCGCCGCGGCCGCAACTACTGGTCGCTCGATCCCGGTCACATTCCTTCACTCGTTCCGGAGCGCCCTCCGGATGACAAGAACTGGAACACATCTGAGCCCATCCGTCGAGGCCACGCCTCTCGTGTGGTCAGCTGATGGCTTGGAACGTGATGGTCTGCACCATCTGGTTGATCTGGTTGATCTGGTGCTGGGTCGTCCCGGGCATGTGCCACCCGTCGATGACCAGCCGGTACGGCAGACTCATGCCGCGGCCGCCCGCGCCGTGGACTTTGAGGATCCAGATCCGGTCTTGCTGGCCGGGGCCTTGCTGGAAATGGCCGTTGCCGCTGGTGCTGGTCCAGGTGTCGAAGTAGCCGTCTTGGCACTTGGCGAAGTCGATGTGGGCTGGTACCGAGGCCTGAAGGTAGAGACCGTGGTATCCGGCGATCTGGACTGGGACCGGGTTGGTTGCGGCGCGTAGCGGCTGGGCGTCCAGTGCCTTTGCGAGGTCGGCGACGGATGGGCCGACGTCCTTGCTGTACTTCCCGGCCGTGCACGGGTTCGTGAAGACGCTCTGGATCTCCCAGAACGACAGGCCGTGGGCGTCCGGTGCGACCGCAGTGCCCTTGGCTCCTACCCCGGTGTGGACCGCGAAGCCGCTGCCGGCGTAGCCGGCCGGGACGTGGAGGACCGGCATGAGCTGCCCCGGGCTTTGTGAACCGTTGATCACAACGGCGTAGGTGCCAGCCGGAACCGCCTCGTAGGTGAGACCAGCACCGGGCAGCACCTGTGGCGATGCGTCGGACGTGGAAGTGTTGGCTGCGCCCGCCGACGACGGAGCAGCAGGGCCGGACGCCGACCGAGGAGCACCCAGCGACCGCCAACGTCACCAGCAGCGCGGTGGCGGCGAACTTCGGTGAGTGCGCTTTCATGTGGGAACTCCTCTGTCGGGTCCGTTGGGCATCTCGGCGGGCTCGTCGTCGCTCCGTCTCGGGTCACATATCTTCACTCGCACCGACGAGCGCCTGCGGATGACAAGAACTCGAACGCATTGAGCCAACGCGTCCGAAGTGGGCGAGAAGCCACGGAATCCGACAGCGCAGATCCATCGAAGTTCAGCTGCCTTTGCCAGCCTCGACGCGTGGCTCACGTCTGGCCGGGAAGACCGCGACGCGTCACGCGTACGACGACGTCGTGCAGGTGAGCGACCCACCGTCGGGGGTGGTGAGCGACCGGGTGTGCTCTTCGGCGGTGACGATCTCCCACGTGCTCGCGTCCAAGGGCGCTGTGATGTCGGTGAGGGTGACGGACGCCTCGGCGGGTGATTCGTGCCCGCGCCCTGGCGTGTGCAGGTGTCCGACGATCAGCAGCGTGCCGCCGAGCGTCACCCAGCCGCGCAGCCGGTCGTAGAACGCCAACTGCGGCATCGTCGGGTGGGCGTAGTGCGTGGTCACGAGGTCGAACTGCGTCCCGGGTTCCCAGACGGTCAGATCCGCCTGCAGCCAGTGCACCTCCTGCGGAAGATCCGCCTCGGCGGCCCTGTACGCGGCTCGGGCGAGAGCCTGGTCGGAGATGTCCGTGGCGGTCACCTGCCATCCGCGGGAGGCCAGCCAGATCGCCTCACCGCCCGCACCGCACCCCGCGTCCAACGCCGTCCCAGGGGGCAGGTGGGCGGTCTCGCGGACGAGGTACGGATTGGGTGCGATCGCGCTCTCGGATCCGGGCTCCCCACGGACCGCTTGCTGCCAGTGCTTGTCCCAGTAGGCCTGGTCGAAGTCGTGTGTCATCGACTGTCCACGTCTAGCCCTGGCTGGCTTTCTGGGCGGCGAGCTCGACTTGATGGCGGTAGTTCTCCCACCACGCCTGGTCAGTGGTGCGGAGGTTGTCGTCGTCAGCCTGGAGACCGGCGGTGCCGTCGATGAGTTCGCGGACGATGTCGGCGTGCCCGGTGTGGCGGTGGGTCTCGGCGACCACGTGCACGAGGATCTGGTGCAGCGTCACCTCGCTGCGATCGCTTGGCCACCACGGCACGTGTCCCGGAGCGTCCAGATCGCGCGCCGAGATGGTTTCGTCTGCGTGTGCCCAGGCTTGCCGGTACATCGCGACAATCTGTTCGCGTGACTCCTCGGCGGTGGCCCACAGGTCCGCGTTGTTCCGGGCGTCGTCCTCCGACCACGGCCGCGGGCCGCTGGGGGGCCGCCCGAAGGCGTCCCCGAAGTACCACATCTCGACGCCCGCCAGATGCTTGACCAGCCCGAGCAGGTTGGTGCCTGTAGGCGTCAGCGGGCGGCGCATGTCGTAGTCGGACAGCCCTTCTAGCTTCCACAGCAGAGCCTCACGGGCGGCCTGCAAGTAGCGATGCAGGTCAGCTTTCGGGCCCGCTCCAGTCATGTGGGCAGTCTGCCATCCAGTTCGGACAACGCAGCCGGGTCAAGACCCTGCACGTGCCGGTTAGGCGTCGAAGTGGTCGATGAGGATGAAGGCGGTGGTGAGTGCGATCAGTGGGTAGAGGCAGAACACGGCCAGACCGGTCCAGGGTGCGAGCGCCCCGTGACTCGGGTACACAGTGAAGATCTGGCTTCCGGCGTTGGCGGGTAGGTAGTTGATCACGTGGTTGCGCCATGTGGTGGGCAGCAGGTCGATCACCACGTTGGCGGCGAACATCGTGGCGAAGAAGGCTGACAGTGCCCCGGCGGTGTTGCGGATCAAGGCGCCGATGCCGAGCGCCAGCATGCTGACGCCGGTCAAGTAGAGCCCAGCACCGAACACGGCTCGGGCGACTTGGGGATCGCCCAGCGAGACGCCGACATGTTGTTCGGAGAGGATCGCCTGACTGATGCCGAACGCAGTGAAGGCCATGGCTTCGCCGAGTACCAAGGTGAGAGCACCGAACACGACAACCTTGGCGGCCAGGAACATCCGGCGTTGGGGTACGGCGGACAAGGAACTGCGGATCATGCCGGTGGTGTACTCGGAGGTGATGACCAAGACCCCCAGTGCACCGAACGCGATCTGGGCCAGATAGATCCCGTTGAGGCTGAACAACGTGGCGTCGAAGCCGGCCCGGTCTTGCGGCGGGACCTTGGGGTACACCTGGACGTATCTCACGCTGAGGAACGCAGCGAGCGCCACGGTGGCGAGCGTTGCGGCGAACAGGGTCCAGTAGGTGGAGCGAACGGAGCGGAGTTTGGTCCACTCCGAGCGCGCCACCGCCGGGAAGAGCCAGCCTGCCGGTCGGGTGGTGTTGGCCCGATCGGTCGACGCCGCTTGGTCGAGCCTGGTCATGACGGCCTCGTCCCTTCTGCTGTCGACACTCGGTACTCCACACTGTCGTCGGTCAGTTCGAGGAATGCTGATTCCAGCGAAGTGAGCTGGGGCGAGAGCTCGTGCAAGACCAGCGAGCGCGCCGCGGCGAGTTCCCCGATGCGTCGGGCAGGCATCGAGAACACCGCCAACGACCCATCGGCGCACTGTTCGACCCTGGCGCCTGAGTCGGCAAGTGTCTGGCTCATCAAGTTCGGATCGGGAGTCCGAACCACGACGTGATTTCCGGCACTGCCGGCGATCAGCTCGGCGGTGGATTTCTGCGCGATCAGCCGGCCCTTGCCGATCACCACCAGGTGGTCAGCAGTCTGCGCCATCTCGCTCATCAGGTGGCTGGACACGAAGACCGTGCGGCCCTCCGCGGCAAGCCCTCGCAACAGTCCCCGGATCCATGAGATCCCCTCCGGGTCCAACCCATTGACCGGCTCGTCGAACAGCAGCACCCCCGGGTCGCCCAGCAGCGCCACCGCGATCCCCAACCGCTGACTCATCCCCAGCGAGAAGCCCTTCGTCCGACGCCTTGCCGCGGACTCGATGCCGACGAGGTCCAGCACCTCATCGACGCGCCGAGCCGGGATCCGATTGCTCTGCGCCAGACACAACAAGTGGTGATAGGCCGACCGGCCACCGTGCATCGCGCGCGCGTCCAGCAGTGCGCCTACCTCGAACAGCGGGTAGCGAACCTGCCGGTAGGAATGTCCGTTGACCGTTGCCCTGCCCCCATTCGGGGCGTCCAGGCCCAGGATCAGCCGCATCGCGGTGGACTTCCCAGCGCCGTTGGGACCGAGGAATCCCGTCACCGTCCCCGGCTGAACCGTGAACGAAAGATCGTCCACCGCAACCGTCCGGCCGTACCGCTTGGTGAGGTTCTCGACCTGGATCATTCAGTGCACCTCCTGGGCCACAGTCGTGCGACTCACGCGCCAACGACCCTGCCAGCGCGGCCAGCGGCATACCTCCGGGCAGATCCCTGAACGACCCCTGACTCACCCCCGAGGGCCATCTCCTCGAGCTCGGCCACCGTCGTGAACTACCGGAGCCTCTTGTGGAGAACGTCCATGTGCTGGCCTGTACTCGTGGTGAAGGTCTCTTGCAGGGTCCAGCCGCACCGCTGGTAGAAGCCCAGCGCAAGGTCGGTGCCGGCCCAGGCTTCGGCGATTCGTTGCTCGGCAGCCCATCGCTCCAGGTGGTGCAGCAACGCCCGTCCCACTCCCTGCCCCCGGTTTTCCCGGCGCACGATCATGCCGGTGACCCACGGACTGGTGTCCTGGCGTTCGTCCAGGTCGTAGGTGTCGAGGCCCACCGCGCCGAGAACCGCACCGTCAAGGTCGTGCGCGACAAAGGTCACCGGTAGCTCCTGCGTGCCTGCCTCACGAATCGTGGTCTCCAGCCACCACGCCGGGTCCTCCGGCTCGGGGTAATGCCCCCACTCCTGCCACCTCATCTCGGCGACAGCGTCGGCTGACGTCAGGGAGTCCGCCAACAGGGTCACGGTAGGCACCACGTCAGCAGGTTAAGTCCGGGCGCACTGCCCGAGCGAGATGGTCGGGATACGCCCGCATGTGCACGAAGGCAGATAAGGGCGATAGCGTCGTCACATCCCGAGGGGACAAGCGCTTGTTTCGTGGTTGGCGCGGTAGCGGGTCTGTTGGGATCAGCAGGATGAACGGGTCATGCGCCCGATCTGGTCACGTGGCTAGGTGATTTCACCAACCGAAACGAGACCAGTGTGAATCCACTCAGAAGGACCGCGTTCCTAGCAGGCTCGCTGTTCATCGTCACCTTCATCGTCTCCATCCCCGCAGCGTTGGTGCTGTACACCCCGCTGTTGGGCCATCCCAGCTACATCATCAGCGCCGGCGCTGACCACCGGATCGCCTTCGGAGCGTTCCTCGAGATGGTCCTCATCGTTGCCAACATCGGCACCGCGGTCGTGCTGTTCCCGATCCTGAAGCGGCAGGACGAGACCCTCGCGCTGGGCTACGTCACGGCACGCGTCATGGAGTCCGTCTTCATCGCCGTCGGCCTCCTCAGCGTCATGGCGATCGTGACGCTGCGACAAGACGTCGGCGGCGTCGGCGGTGATGGCTCGCTCGTGACCACGGGTAGGTCGTTGGTCGCGATCCACGACTGGACGTTCCTGCTCGGCCCCGGCTGGGTCGTCGGCATCGGAAACGGGCTGATCCTCGGCTACCTGATGTTCCGCTCCGGACTGGTGCCGCGCGGTATGGCGATGCTGGGCCTGGTCGGAGGACCGCTGATCATCCTGTCGGGGACGCTCGTGCTGCTCAACGTCATCGAACCAGGCTCCGGTGCTCAAGTCATCGCGACGATTCCGGAGTTCTTCTGGGAGCTGTCGCTGGGCATCTACCTGATGGTCAAGGGATTCAGACCGTGTCCCATCACCGCCGATCTCATGTCGTCGGTTGCCGTGGGTCCAGCTGCCGTGGTGCCGGTGTAACGCCGGTCCTAGCTCGGGAACACGTCCAGGTCGAACTCGTTGCCCTCGGGGTCGGTCATGATCCGCCACTGGAAGCCTTCCAGCTCACGGGTCCGGCCCGGCTCCAGCCAGCGGCCACCCCACGACTCGACCTCCGCGGTGACGGTGTCCAGGTCCTCGACCACCAGATCGAGGTGCAGCCGGTTCTTCCCCGACTTGGCCTCTGCGCAGATCATGAACCGACCGGCCGGTACCACGCCAGAGTCAGCAAGATCGGTCAAGCGGGCGCCTGGCGAGTGGGGCACGATCGACGCATGAGCCGGCGAGCTGCCACGACAGCGACGGACGTCTTCCGTAGCTTCGTCGACATCCTGGCCGACTCACTCGATGACGGTGGAGTCACCTCGACGGAGCTCGCCTTGCGGCTCCACCTCTCGCGCTTCCACGTGGACCGCCTCGTCAGGTCCGTCGCCGGAGAAACACCGTCAGCCCTGCGGCGCCGCATCCTGCTCGAACGCTCGGCGTACCGGCTCGTGTCGTCTGACGCGGATGTTTCATCGGTGGCTCTCGAGGCTGGCTACGACTCGCACGAGGGCTACACCCGTGCGTTCAGCCGCGCCTATGGCGCCCCACCGACGCGGTGGCGGCGTCGACCGTCGACGTTCCGACTCGGTGCCGCGAATGCAGTGCACTTCCAACCGCCAGGAGGATTGCTCCTCCCGTCCAGTGAGAAGGATCCCATGGACCTTGTGACCGGCATGATCGAACACCACGTCTGGCTGGTGGGGCAGATGCTCGAACGGGCCGCGAGTGTGGACGATGCCGTACTCGACCGCCCGATCGAGATCAGCGTCGAGGGCATCGATGACGCACCGACGCTGCGCTCGCTGCTAGCGCGACTCGTAGGACAGATGGCGATGTGGGAGTTGGCGGAGGACGGTGAGTCCGAGTACGACATGGCTGCTGAGCGAACCATGTCCATGACGACGATGCGCAGGTGGTACGACGACGTGGGTCCGCGCTTCGTCGCCCTCGCGCACCGCGTCGAGGACGAGCACCTAGTGGACGTCACCTTCGTCAACACGATGTGCTCACCGCCTGAGCTCTTCACCTATGGCGGTCTGATCGCGCATGTGCTCACCTTCGCGGCCCACCGCAGGACGCTCGTGTGTGGCGCCTTGCACGACGCCGGTGTCACCGAATTGGGTGCCGGCGATCCCAGGGACTGGGTGAGCGAACGCGCATGACGAGTATGAAGCGTGGCCTGAGGACCTACACCGGATACAGCATCGCCACGGGTGTCGTCTGGGTGGTGATCCTCATCGTCGTTCGGCTCATCGACCCTTCCAGCACGCTCGAGGTGTTCTGGCTCGTCAGCCTGGGGTTCTTCCTCGGTTGGTTGTCCGCGACGATCGCTCGAGCCGTCTATCCGCCCCGTCGTAAGCACCGGACCGCGGCCTAGGGTGTCGGGCATGGAAGGTCAGTCGAATGTTCTCGGAGGACTGCTCGAGGTCTGTGGTCTCGACCCGGTGACAGGGTTCTATCGCGACGGCTACTGCAACACCGGCCCGGAGGACGTCGGGTCCCACACCGTGTGCACTGTCGTGACGGCGGAGTTCCTCGACCACCAACGTCTGCTGGGCAACGACCTGACGACCCCGATGCCGCAGTTCGGATTCCCCGGCCTCACGCCTGGTGACAGGTGGGGGGTGTGCGCCGGGCGTTGGTTGCAGTCGTACGCCGCCGGCGTGAAGGGGCCGGTCGTGCTCGCCGCGACGAACGTCGCTGCTCTGGACATCGTGCCGAAGGACGCCCTGGCCGAGTGCTCGGTGGACACTCCGCGGGACGCGTCGGCGTTGCTCGACTGAGTCGACGCCGCGATGTCGCACTCGGCCATCCAGCCCGCCGCAGTGTGACGGGGCTAGGCTCGCGGCGCTGATCGACAGCACGACCTGTGCCAGGTCGGAGCCCATCCGGGGTCATAACAGGAGCGTCGCGTGGACTTGTTCGAGTACCAGGCCAAGGAGCTGTTCGCGAAGAACGACGTGCCCGTCACCGATGGCACCGTGGTCACCACAGCCGCCCAGGCACGAGAGGCCGCCGCTGGGTTCGGTGCGGCCGTGGTGGTCAAGGCGCAGGTCAAGACCGGTGGTCGAGGCAAGGCCGGCGGGGTGAAGTTGGCCGACGACGCCGATGACGCACAGGCGGTGGCGTCGGCGATCCTCGGTATGGACATCAAGGGCCACACGGTCCACCGGGTGCTCATCACCCCGGCCACGGACATCGCGGAGGAGTACTACGTCGCCGTGCTGCTGGACCGGGCCAACCGCTCGTACCTCGTGATGGCCAGCGTCGAGGGCGGCATGGAGATCGAAGAGGTTGCGCGCACCAAGCCCGAGGCGCTCATCCGGGTGAACGTCGACGCGCTGCGCGGCCTCGAGGTCGACCAGGCCCGTCAGATCGTGACGCAGGCGAACTTCCCCGCCGACGTCGCCGAGGACGTCGCGCAGGTGCTGGTGGGACTGTGGGGAACGCTGCTGAACGAGGACGCGACCCTGGTCGAGGTCAACCCGCTGGTCAAGTCCGCGGACGGACAGGTGCTCGCCCTTGACGGCAAGGTCACCCTGGACGACAACGCCGGGTTCCGTCACCTCGATCACCAGGGGTTCGTGGTGCGTGACGAGACGGACCCCTTGGAGCTGCTGGCCAAGGAGAAGAACCTCAACTACGTCAAGCTCGACGGCGCCGTCGGCATCATCGGCAACGGTGCGGGGCTGGTCATGAGCACGCTCGACGTCGTGTCCTACGCCGGTGCCCAGTTCGGCGGCGTCGAGCCCGCCAACTTCCTCGACATCGGGGGAGGGGCGTCCGCGCAGGTGATGGCCGACGGCTTGGAGATCGTTCTGGGCGATCCCCAGGTCAGGGCGGTTTTCGTCAACGTCTTCGGCGGCATCACTGCCTGCGACGCCGTGGCCAACGGCATCGTCCAGGCGATGGAGATGCTGAAGCGACGCGGGGACGCGATCGACAAGCCGATCGTCGTGCGACTCGACGGCAACAACGCCGACGAAGGTCGACGGATCCTGGACGAGGCCGAGCACGACGTGATCGAGCAGGTCGAGACCATGGACGATGCGGCCCGCCGGGCCGCCGAGCTGGCTGCGGCCAGGTAGCAGGAGAGGCGCACCCGACCATGTCGATCTGGCTCGACGAATCAAGCCGCATTCTCGTTCAGGGCATCACCGGGTCTGAAGGCTCCAAGCACACCCGGCGTATGGCAGCCGCCGGCGCCAACATCGTCGCCGGTGTCACACCTGGCAAGGCCGGGCAGAGCGTCGACTCCGGTGTGCGCGAGCCGATTCCGGTGTTCGACACCGTGTCTGCTGCGTGCAAGGCGACCGACGCCAACGTGTGCGTGGTGTTCGTGCCACCTCGGTTCACACTCGGTGCCGTCGACGAAGCGATCGACGCGCAGGTGCCGCTCGTGGTGGTGATCACCGAGGGCGTACCGGTGCTCGACACTGCTCGGTTCTTCCAGAAGGCGCTCGACTCCGGCACCACGCGGATCATCGGGCCGAACTGCCCCGGAATCATCAGCCCTGGACGCAGCAACGCAGGCATCATTCCGGCCACCATCACCGGCGCCGGTCCGATCGGCCTGGTCAGCAAGAGCGGAACCCTGACCTACCAGATGATGTACGAGTTGCGGGACCTCGGGTTCAGCACCTGCGTCGGGATCGGCGGCGACCCGATCATCGGCACGACGCACATCGACGCCCTGCAGGCGTTCGAGGACGACCCCGAGACCCGGGCGATCGTCATGATCGGCGAGATCGGCGGCGACGCCGAGGAGCGCGCCGCCGCCTACATCGCCCAGAACGTGACCAAGCCGGTCGTCGGATACGTGGCCGGCTTCACCGCACCCGAGGGCAAGACGATGGGCCACGCCGGCGCCATCGTGTCCGGCTCGTCGGGCACAGCGGCGGCCAAGGCGGAGGCCCTCGCCGCTGCCGGCGTAGCCGTTGGCAAGACGCCGTCGGAGACCGCTCGCCTCATGCGCGACATCGTCGCCGGCTAGTCGCTCGGCGCGGCACACCCGCTGCGTCCACCTGGCTTGCGAGCATGGCGAGGATGACGTCGACCTCGCGGACCCGCGCCCGAACGACGGCCCCTACCGGGCCGACGCGCGGCGATCGTGGGAAGAAGCCGCGGGCCGGCGGCTCGACGCGGACGCGACGTCATGCCGGCGATCGGTCACCGCGGCGCGGCAAGTCGACGCGGTCGACGCCACCTTCCTCACCTTGGACCCCGGACCCGACCTGGCTGATCGTGATCCGCTCGGTCACCGCGGGCGGCTTCATCGCCGGTGTCGGCCTGGCGCTCTGGGCCGTGGTGACGCTGGCCGCCTGGGTGCTGTCGGCCCACGGATCGTCGTCGCCCACTGATCCGTTACGGCTGGCCGTTGCGTTCTGGGCGTGGAGCAACCATGCCGGCATGACCGTCTACGCCGTGCCCGTTGCGCTGACGCCGCTGGGCCTGCTCCTGCTCCCGCTCGGCCTGTCGTGGGCGGGGGGTCGCCACCTCTCGCGAACGCAGCCGCCGCCGGATGTCGGCGCGGCAGCGCGGGTCGTCGGCCTGTTCGCACTTGGCTACACAATCGTGACCACGGTCGTCGCGATCTCGGCGGCGGGAGACGTCGCACACGCGGCGCCGGCCAGCACGCTGCTGTGGGCCGCGGGCCTTTCGTCGCTGGGTGCGGCGATCGGTGTGGTGCGCGCGGGCCAGCTCACCGAACAGGTGCGCAGTCTCGTGCCCGACAGGCTGCGCGCCGGGCTGGCCGCCGGCACGGCAGCGGCGCTCTTCGTGGTGGCGACCGCGGCGGTGATCGCGGCCGTCTGCTTGGCCGCGGCCCTTCCGGAGTCGGCGGCGATCAGCCAGCGGTTGCATGCGGGCGTGCTGGGTGGGGTCCTGGTGGCACTGCTCGGAATGGCCTTCGTGCCCAACCTGGTCGCCTGGGTTGTGGCGGTCCTCGTCGGGCCGGGGTTCGCAGTGGGTGCCGCCACGGAGGTGTCTCCCCGGCTGGTCGAGTACGGGCCGCTGCCTGCCTTCCCACCCGTGGCAGCCCTACCGCCCGAGGGCGTCGTGCCACCCGTCGGCTGGCTGGTTCTGCTCCTGCCGGTGGCGGCCGGTGTGCTGGCGGGCCTCGTGGTCGCCCGGCGCGTCGACGCGGCCACGCACCAGGTGGCCGGACCTGCGGCTCTGTCCGGCCTGGTGGCGGGGTTCTGGCTGGGCACCTTGGCCTGGCTGTCGGCCGGCGGGATGGGTGTGCAGCGGCTCACCGTGATCGGGCCGGCCGCCGGACGGGTGGGTCTGGTGGCTGCTCTCGAGGTGGGGCTGGTGGCCGTGGTCACCGCCTGGGAGGCTCACCGGCGTGGCTGGGGAACCCGCGGCGCCGAGCCCGACGAGCCGGTGCGTCTCGAATCGGTGCCGGTGCCGGTGCCAGTGCCAGTGCCAGGGCCGGAGCCGGACCACCCGGCCCCGCGCCGTTTCGCATGGCGCAACGTTTGGCCCCTTCACTAGGTCAACGGCGGCTCGGGCTGGTTTGCTCGGAACTTCTGCGTGCCCCCGGGGGAGCGCTCGCGTCGTCGCGGGTGGATCTCCGTGCGACGCACTCACCACGACCGAGGGGCTGACCTGATGCGGGTGCTGCTGGCCGACTCGTTGGACCCCGACGCCGTCCGCGCGCTGGAAGGCTCCGGCCACACCTGCGTCGTGCAGGCTGACGCCTCGGCGCAATCCCTGCCCGAGCTCGTAGCGGGGTTCGACGTGGTGGTGGTGCGCAGCACCAAGGTCACTGCGGCGACGATTGCGGCCGGCGACCGGCTGCGGCTCGTGGTGCGCGCCGGCGCCGGCACCAACACGATCGACATCGGTGCTGCGAGCGCCAAGGGCATCCACGTCGCGAACGTCCCCGGACGCAACTCGCTCGCGGTGGCCGAGCTGGCGATGGGTCTGATGCTCGCAGTCGACCGACGCATCCCCGACAACGTCGTCGCCCTGCGCGAGGGCCATTGGGACAAGAAGACCTACAGCTCAGCCGGCCGCGGCCTTTATGGGTCGACGCTGGGCATCGTCGGGCTCGGCAGCATCGGCCTGGCCGTGGCCCAGCGGGCACGGGCGTTCGGGATGCACCTGCGGGCGTTGCACCGTCCCACGCGCTCCGCGGACTCGGCGGCCCGCGCCACGGACCTCGGAATCAAGCTGTTGGGCTCGCTGCCGGAGCTCGCCTCGCAGGTGGATGTGCTGACGTTGCACATTCCTTCGGGCAGTGACACGGCGGGCGTCGTCGACGCAGAGGTGATAGCGGCTCTTCCCGACGGCGCGACCCTGGTCAACACCTCACGCGGCGACGTCGTCGACGAAGCCGCGCTTCTGGCCGCACTGGATGCCGGACGCCTATGGGCAGGGCTCGACGTGTACGTGGACGAGCCGAGCGGCGGTCAGGCGCAGTGGACCTCCCGGCTCGCCGCTCACCCGCGCGTGGTGGGAACTCACCACATCGGTGCCTCGACCGAACAAGCCCAGAAGGCAGTGGCCGAGGGCGTGGTCGAGGTCCTGGAGGCGTATGAGGCAGGGACGTTGCTCAATGTGGTCAACCCACAGGCCGGCGCTTCGTGACAGCGGTCCGTCCGTTCGCGGCGCGGGTCGTCAAGCAGGAATGGGCGGCCCGAGTCGTGTGCCCGATGCACGATGCGATCCCGGTCGGGGCCCGGGCGCAGTACCTGGTGGACAACCCGTGGAGCTACCTCCACGTCATGCGCTCTGAGCAAGACCTACCCGAAGCGACGCAGATCGAGATCGGTCAGACGAACGCCGCGGCGTTGCACCGACTTCTCGACGCCGGTGCTTACGGCGACGAGCTCGAGCCGTCCATGTTCGTGTACCGGGTCCACCGCGGCAGTGAAGAGCACGTGGGAATCGTCGCCGAGGTGGCGCTGTCGGCCTTTGTCGACGGGCAGGTGCTCGGCCACGAGGCGGTGCACGACGCGAGGGTCGAAGCGCTGACGCATCACTTTGCGGCGGTACCCGCCCGATCGGAGCTCGTGGCGCTGATGCATCGCAGCGATCCCGACATCACCGCCGTCCTCAGCCGGACGCTGGCCGGCCCGCCCCTGCTGCTGCTGCGCGACGCCACCGGAGTCGAGCAGTCGGTCTGGCGCCTCGCGCCGTCTGACGTGACGTTGGTGAGCGACCGGCTCGGCTCGGTACGTCACTACATCGCCGACGGGCATCACCGGGTGGCAGCCTCGGTGCGACAGTGGCGCGACGCGGGAGAGCCACCGGGTTCGGCGGTCTTGTCGGTGCTGTACCCCGAGGACCAGATGCACCTGCTCGCCTTCCACCGCCGGGTCGCTGGCCCGATCGACGCCGAGCGCACCCTGGCTGCTCTCGTGGCGGTGTGCGCCGTCGAACCGGTGGACCCGCAACCGCCGAACCGTGAGCGGGGACGCTTCGACCTGTACCTGCACGGGCAGTGGTCCCGACTCACGCCTCGCACCGGCGCCGAACGCGTCGGCGCGGCCGGACTCGACGTGACACTGCTCGAGCGGTTGATCCTGACGCCGCTGCTCGGGGTCACCGCGAGCGACCCGCGGGTGGAGTACGTGTCGGAGCTCACCGACCTGCCCGACGTGGTCGCCCGCTGCGACGCCGACGCCGGCGGCCTGTTCCGCATGGTCGCGCCGAGCCTGGACCAGCTGGTGGAGGTGGCCGAGCGCGGCGAGGTCATGCCCCCGAAGAGCACCTACTTCGAACCCAAGCCACGCGCCGGCCTGCTCCTCCGCTTCGACTGAGTCCGACCCCAACACCCACGGCCCCCAACCCCAGTTGATCTTGGACTTCCTGTGCAAGTTGATAATGAAGAGTCGACATCTTCTCCTAGATCAACACGATTCCTAGATCAACACGATCGGGTGGGGGCGCAGCCCGGGCACATAGGGTCGGCGCTGTGGCGCGCTCGCGGTTGGTGGTGCTGGTCTCCGGTGCTGGCACGAACCTGCAGGCCCTGATCGACGCCGCGCGCGACCCGAGCTACCCGGCCGAGGTCGTCGGCGTCGGCGCGGACCGCTCCTCGATCGCCGCGCTCGACCGGGCGCAGACCGCGGGGGTCCCCACCTTCGTGCTCTCGGTGGACGACTTCGCGAGCCGGGAGCAGTGGGACGCCGCAATGGCCGACGCGGTGGCGGCGTTCCACCCGGACCTGGTGGTCAGTGCCGGCTTCATGAAGCTGGCCGGGCCGGCATTCCTGGAGCGGTTCGCCGGGCGATTCCTGAACACCCACCCGGCGCTGCTCCCGGCGTTTCCGGGCCAGCACGGTCCGCGCGACGCCCTGGCCTACGGCGTCAAGGTGACCGGGTGCACGCTGTTCCTGCTAGACGACGGAGTCGACACCGGACCGATCGTCGCCCAGGCGGCGGTCCCGGTGCTCGACGGTGACGACGAAACGAGCCTGCACGAGCGCATCAAGGTGCAGGAACGTCAACTGTTGGTCGACTCGATCGCCCGACTGGCCCGAGAGGGTTGGACGGTCACCGGAAGAAAGGTCACCATCCCGTGACTCAGCGTCCGATTCGCCGTGCCCTGATCAGTGTCTTCGACAAGACCGGGTTGCCCGAGCTGGCTGCAGGACTGACGGCCGCGGGTGTGGAGATCGTCTCGACCGGGTCCACGGCCGCGCGTATCGCACAAACCGGCGTCGAGGTGACCAAGGTCGAGGACCTGACCGGATTCCCGGAGACGCTCGACGGGCGGGTGAAGACGCTGCATCCGAGAGTGCACGCCGGGATCCTGGCGGACCTTCGCAAGCCTGAGCACGCCGATCAGCTGGCGACGCTCGGCATCGAGCCGTTCGACCTGGTCGTGGTGAATCTGTATCCGTTCACGCAGACGGTGATGTCGGGGGCGAGCGTCGACGAATGCGTCGAGCAGATCGACATCGGCGGCCCGTCCATGGTCAGAGCAGCGGCCAAGAACTACCCGAGCGTCGCCGTTGTGGTGTCTCCCTCTCGTTACGCCGACGTGCTGGCCGCTGTCGACACCGGCGGCTTCACCCTCGAGCAACGCGCCCGGCTGTCAGCCGAGGCGTTCGTGCACACCGCCACGTACGACGTGCACGTGGCGTCGTGGATGGGCAGCATCGTGTCCCCGGACGACGACGGGCTGGGGTTCCCGAGCTGGCTCGGCGCCACCTGGGACCGCTCGGCGGTGCTGCGGTACGGGGAGAACCCGCACCAGCGCGCCGCGCTGTACGTACAGGGATTTGGTGAGCCCGGTCTTGCCGAGGCCCAGCAGCTGCACGGCAAGGAGATGTCGTACAACAACTACGTCGATGCCGAGGCGGCGAGGCGGGCGGCCTTCGACTTCACCGAACCCGCGGTCGCGATCATCAAGCATGCGAACCCGTGCGGCATCGCGATCGCGGTGCCCGACGCCGACGACGCCATGGCCGACGCGTACCAGCGCGCGTTCGACTGTGACTCGGTCTCTGCCTTCGGTGGCGTGGTGGCCGCCAACCGTCCGGTGACCCTCGCGATGGCGTCGGTGATGTCCGACGTGTTCACCGAGGTGGTTGTTGCGCCCGACTTCGACGAGGATGCGATTGCGCTGCTCAGCCAGAAGAAGGGTGTGCGCCTGCTGCGATGTGCCGCGCCACGGTCGTCCGGCTCGGTCGAGATGCGGCCGATCAGCGGGGGTCTGCTCCTCCAGTCGCGTGACGACGTCGCCGCTGCCGGTGACGACCCCGCGGCGTGGACCCAGGCTTGCGGCGAGGCCGTCGACGCGGCGACCATGCGCGACCTGGCGTTCGCCTGGCGGGCGGTGCGCGCCCCCAAGTCGAACGCGATCGTGCTGGCGAGCGACGGAGCCACGGTCGGGATCGGGATGGGTCAGGTGAACCGGGTCGACGCAGCTCAGCTCGCCGTGAGTCGGGCAGGGGAGGACCGGGCTCGCGGGGCTGTGGCCGCGTCGGACGCGTTCTTCCCGTTCCCCGACGGTGTCGACGTCCTGCTGGCCGCCGGAGTGCGCGCGATCGTGCAACCTGGCGGGTCAGTGCGGGACGAAGAGATCGTCGCGGCCGTGGCAGCGGCCGGCGCCACCATGTACCTGACCGGTACCCGGCACTTCTTCCACTGAGGGAGCTCTCGTGGGCTTGTTCGGCCATCGCTCCGGCGACGTTCGGCGCTTCCAGATGCGCGAGAAGATGTTCGCCATCGGTGACGACTACTGGGTCGAGGACGAGGGCGGCGAGCGGGTGTTCAAGGTCAACGGCAAGGCGCTGCGACTGCGCGACACGTTCGTGCTCGAGGACCCGGCCGGCAACGAAGTGGCGTGCATCCAGGAGAAGAAGCTGGCGATCCGCGACACGATGACCATCTCCCTCGGCGGTCGCGAGGCGAAGGTTCACAAGCGCCTCGTCGGTGTTCGCGACCGCTACCTCGTGGACTTCGACGAGGGAGACGACTTCTTGGCCAAGGGCAACTTCGTCGACCACGAGTACGAGATCGAACGTGACGGCGACAAGGTGGCCGAGGTGTCCAAGAAGTGGTTCCGGGTTCGGGAGACCTACGGCGTGGAGATGAACGCCGATCAGGACCCGGCCCTGATCCTCGCGATCACCGTGTGCATCGACGCGATGGCGCGCGCACACGATCGTTGACCGGCCCTGCCAGGGCGCCGACGGGTGGTTCTGACAGACTTCTGGCCGTGAGCGCAACCATCCTCGACGGCTTGGCCACTGCGGCATCGATCAAGGCCGACCTGACGCAACGGGTGGCCAAGCTGGCCGCTGCCGGGCACGCCCCGGGTCTGGCCACTGTCCTCGTGGGCGACGACCCGGGCAGCCACGCGTACGTGGGCGGCAAGCACCGCGACTGTGCCGAAGTCGGCATCACCAGCATCCGGGTGGATCTTCGGGCCGACTCGACCCAGCAGCAGGTCGAGGACAAGGTCCGCCAGCTCAACGAGGACCCGACCGTCACCGGCTACATCGTCCAGCTCCCGCTGCCGAAGGGCCTCGACGCCAACGCCGTGCTCGAGGTGATGGACCCGCACAAGGACGCCGACGGCCTGCACCCGATGAACCTCGGTCGCCTGGTGCTCGGCGAAGCGGCACCGTTGCCGTGCACTCCTCGCGGCATCGTCGAGCTCTTGCGTCGCTACGACGTCGCCCTGAACGGCGCCGAGGTCGTGGTGGTCGGACGAGGTGTGACGGTCGGCCGTCCCCTGGGCCTGCTGCTGACCCGCAAGTCGGAGAACGCGACGGTGACCTTGTGCCACACCGGAACGCGCGACGTCGACATCCACCTACGCCGAGCCGACGTGATCGTCGCCGCTGCCGGTGTGCCGGGGATCGTCACGGCCGACGTGGTGCGGCCCGGTGCCGCCGTCCTCGACGTCGGCATCACGCGAACCGACGCAGGGCTGGTCGGCGACGTCGCCCCCGACGTCATGGATGTGGCGGGCTTCGTAGCCCCGATGCCGGGCGGCGTGGGGCCGATGACCCGCGCGATGCTGTTGGCGAACGTGGTCGAGCGGGCCGAGCGGGTGGCAGCCGGCTGACCCGGTGACCACCGTGCCCGACGACCCCGACGACGTTCCCGACGACGTTCCCGACCTGGAGCACGAGCCGGAACCGCCGGAGGAGTCCCTGGCGCAGCGGGCGGCGGACCAGTGGCCGCTGGGGCTGGTGCTGCTGTGCGTCGCCGGCGGTCTGGCCGTGATCGCGGTCGGTGGCTTTCGCGCCGGATCCGTCATCGTGGCGGCGGCCCTGGTCTTCGCGGCGTTCCTGCGGGCGTTCCTTCCCGAGGAAGTGGTCGGGATGCTCGCGATCCGGCGTCGCTCGACCGACGTGCTCACGATGGCCCTGTTCGGGCTGGCGCTGGCCGTGGTGGCGTTCCTCGTGCCGGCGGCGTGACCGGCCCCGGTTGCCGTTGCGCGTCGGCGCCCTCGATAGCCTCGGAACGACCGGCGGTCTCTTGACGCCAAGACAACTGCGAGCACGGAACCGAGGCACGTCATGACCGAGGGCAGCACCAGCAGGAGTGGCACTCGTGGTGGCACTCGTGGTGGCACTCGTGGTGGCACTCGTGGTGGCACCGTGACGGTCGTGGGCGCGGGCTTCTACGGCTCGACCACGGCGCAGCGGCTGGCCGAGTACGACCTGTTCGAGAAGGTCGTGCTCACCGACATCGTGGAGGGCAAGCCCGAAGGTCTTGCGCTGGACCTGAACCAGTCCCGGCCGATCGAGGGTTTCGAGACCCAGGTGGTGGGGGTGACCACCGACCCCACGACAGGTGCCGGGTACGAGCAGATCGCCGGTTCGGACATCGTGGTGATCACCGCAGGCCTGCCGCGCAAGCCCGGCATGTCACGGATGGACCTCATCGAGACCAACGCGCGGATCGTTCGTGGGGTCGCCGAGCGGGTGGCCCAGCACGCACCGGACGCCGTGGTCATCGTGGTGTCCAACCCGCTGGATGAGATGACCGCCCTGACGCAGCTCGCCAGCGGGTTCCCCAGGGCGAGGGTGATCGGTCAGGCCGGAATGCTCGACACCGCACGCTTCTCCTACTTCGTCGCCGAGGCACTGGGTGTGCCGGTGGGTGCGGTGCGCACGCTCACCCTGGGCTCGCACGGCGACACGATGGTGCCGGTTCCCAGCCGGTGCACGGTCACCGTCGACGGGGCGACGCGTCCACTCGCCGAGCTGCTCGACGCCGAGCGCATCGAGGAACTCGTGGTGCGCACCCGCAACGGTGGGGCCGAGGTCGTGGCCCTGCTCAAGACCGGTTCGGCCTACTACGCCCCTTCGGCCGCGGCGGCCCGCATGGCCAGGGCCGTGGCGGAGGACTCCGGTGCCGTGATGCCGGTGTGCGCCTGGGTCGACGGTGAGTACGGCATCGAAGGCGTCTACCTGGGCGTCGAGGCGCAGATCGGACGCGCCGGCATCACGCGGGTGGTCGAGACCGAGCTGACCGCGGTGGAGCTGGCCGGGCTCAAGGCGGCGGCCGAAGCGGTCCGCGCGAAGCAGGCTGACGTGAAGGACCTGTAGCGGATGGGACTGAGCATGGGACGCATCAAGGTCGACAACCCGGTCGTCGACCTCGACGGCGACGAGATGACCCGGATCATCTGGGCGTTCATCAAGGACCGGTTGATCCTTCCCTACCTCGACGTGGACATCCGCTACTTCGACCTGGGCATCGAGAACCGGGACGCCACCGACGACCAGGTGACCGTCGACGCTGCCCACGCCATCCAGCAGTACGGGGTCGGCGTGAAGTGCGCGACCATCACGCCCGACGAGGCACGTGTGGACGAGTTCGGTCTGAAGAAGATGTGGCGCTCGCCGAACGGGACGGTGCGCAACATCCTCGGAGGGGTGATCTTCCGCGAGCCGATCATCATCGGCAACATCCCGCGGTTGGTCCCGAGCTGGACAAAACCGATCGTGGTGGGCCGTCACGCGTTCGGCGACCAGTACCGCGCCACTGACTTCGTCGTGCCCGGCGCCGGCCAGCTCACCATGACCTTCACGCCGAGTGACGGCTCGGCGCCGATGGAGTTCGACGTGTACGACTTCGACGGCCCCGGTGTGGCGATGGGGATGTACAACCTAGACGCCTCGATCCGCGACTTTGCGCGGGCCTCGTTCCGCTACGGCCTCTCGCGCGACTATCCGGTGTACCTGTCCACCAAGAACACGATCCTCAAGGCTTATGACGGGCGGTTCAAGGATCTGTTTGCCGAGGTGTTCGACCAGGAGTTCAGGGACGACTTCGCCAAGGCGGGCCTCACCTACGAGCATCGCCTGATCGACGACATGGTCGCGAGTGCCCTGAAGTGGGAGGGCGGCTACGTCTGGGCCTGCAAGAACTACGACGGCGACGTGCAGTCCGACACGGTGGCGCAGGGCTTCGGCTCGCTCGGGCTGATGACGAGTGTCCTCCTGACGCCCGACGGCAGAACGGTCGAGGCCGAGGCCGCGCACGGAACGGTTACGCGTCACTACCGGCTGCACCAGCAGGGCAGACCGACGAGTACCAACCCGATCGCCTCGATCTTTGCTTGGACGCGTGGCTTGGACTACCGCGGGCAGTTCGACGGCACACCTGCTGTGTCGCAGTTCGCCCACACGCTGGAGTCGGTCTGCATCGCCACGGTGGAGTCCGGAAAGATGACCAAGGATCTGGCCATCCTCGTGGGCGCCGACACGCCGTACCTGACGACCGAGGAGTTCCTGGCGGCACTGAACGACAACCTCGCCCAGCGGATGGCGCAGTCGTCGACCTGACCCCGGCTAGTCTGAGCCGCCATGAACGATGATCCCAGCGGGCGATCGGCATGACCGGCCAACTGTGGCTGAGCATCGCGATCGTCTTGGTGTTCATCTTGATCGGCGGATTCTTCGCCGCGGCCGAGATGGCGCTGATCTCGCTGCGCGAGAGCCAAGTGCGTCAACTCTCCGAAGCCAGCAAGCGGGGCGCCATGGTCGCCCGGTTGCATCGCCAGCCCGCCCGCTTTCTGGCGGCGGTGCAGATCGGCGTCACCGTGGCCGGGTTTCTTTCCGCGGCGTTCGGAGCGAGCACCATCACCAAGCAGGTGACCCCAACGCTGGAGAAGTGGGGGCTGTCCAGTGGGGTGGCCGACGCGGTCGCGCTGCTCGGCATCACCTTGGTGATCTCCTACTTCGCGTTGGTATTGAGCGAGCTGGCGCCGAAGCGCCTCGCCCTGCAGCGTGCCGAGGGCATCGCCTTGTTCGTCGCCCCGCTCGTGGAGCTCATGGCCCGCGTCTCCGGCCCGGTGATCTGGTTGCTCAGCCGTTCCAGCGACCTGGTCGTCCGCCTGCTCGGCGGCGACCCGACGTTGGCGCGTGGCGTCATCACCGAGCAAGAGCTGCGCGACCTCGTCGTGGGCCACACGGCGCTCGACGAGGAGGAGCGCGAGATCCTCGACGACGTCTTCAGTCTCAACGAGCGCCAGCTGCGCGAGCTCATGGTGCCGCGCACCGAGGTGGACTTCTTGGATGCGTCTCTGCCCGTCACCCGCGCGGTCCGCGAGGTGGTGGCCCAGCCACACTCGCGCTACCCCGTGATCCGGGGGAATGCCGACGACGTCGTGGGGTTCGTCCACGTGCGCGACCTGCTGGACCCCGCCCTGTCCGGAAGGTCGGTCAGAGTCGGTGAGCTCGCTCGCGACGTCTTGCTGCTCCCCTCGACCAAGCCGGCCCTGTCAGCGCTGACGGTGATGCGCAACGACGGCCGGCACCTGGCGATCGTCGTGGACGAGTACGGCGGAACCGCAGGCATCGTCACACTCGAGGACCTGGTCGAGGAGGTGGTCGGCGACATCCGCGACGAGTACGACGTGGAGGACGTGCCGACGCGCAATGACGCCGGTGAGTGGGAGCTCGATGGTTTGACGAACCTCGACGACTTCGAGGACGAGATGGGCTGGGCGCTGCCCGACGGTCCGTACGAGACCGTGGCCGGCTTCGTCATGAACGAGCTCGGTCGCGTGCCGCGGCTGGGCGACTGGATCGAGGTCGACGGTCACCGCCTCGACGTCGTGGCGGTGGATGGGCGGCGGGCCTCGCGGATCCGAGTGACGCCGCGCCCCGATGATCTCCCACAGTCGCTCTGAGGTCCCTCAGGCCTGCCGTCGGCAGGTGGCGCAGGCGACGACGAGCGCGATCGTCACCGGTAACACGAACACCCCGATCGACAACATCGCGAGGAACGTGAACACGACCAAGAGGCCGGTCAGCGTCCAGGCGAGCGGCAGTCCACCACGTCGGACCTGCGGCCACAGGGCAAGCCCGACACCTACCGTGATCACGAGCGGGATCGCGAGCACGAACAGGACGTCGAGCCCATTCACGGCGACCAGGCTGGCCGTGCCGTTGGTCACGTCACCGCTGGACGTCACGCTCTGCTCGGAGTACAGGGGCACTGTGAAGCCGGCCAGCACGAGCAGTGCGCCGTAGGCCAACGCGAGCACGAGGGTGATCGTGCCGGTCCGGCTCAACTCAGGTCGACTTGTGGTCGGGCCGACGACGTCGTTCGCCATGCAGCCATCATGCGCCCGCGTCGGACGCCCCCTGGCTGGGGGATGAGCCCGGCTGCGGAACAATGACCGGCATGTCAGTGCGCCCACGCGTCTTCTCGGCCATGCAGCCGACCCACGACTCCCTGCACCTGGGTAACTATCTCGGGGCGTTGCAGCAGTGGGTGGCCCTGCAGGAGACGCACGACACGGTCTTTGCGGTGGTCGACCTCCACGCGATCACCATGGAGCACGACCCGGAGCTGCTGAGGCAGCGCACCAGGGCGACGGCGGCTCAGTACCTCGCGGCCGGCGTCGACCCCGACCGCAGCATCGTGTTCGTTCAGAGCCATGTGGCAGCGCACGCGCAGATGGCCTGGGTGCTGAGCTGCATCACGGGCTACGGCGAGGCGAGCCGGATGACGCAGTTCAAGGACAAGGCGAGCAAGTCCGGGGCCGACCGAACGACGGTCGGGCTCTTCACGTATCCCATCCTGCAGGCGGCCGACATCTTGCTGTACCAGGCGGATCAGGTACCAGTGGGGGAGGACCAGCGGCAGCACATCGAGCTGACGCGCGACCTGGCGCAGCGCTTCAACTCCCGCTTCGGCGAGACGTTCACGGTGCCGGGTCCCTACATCCTGAAGTCCACCGGCAAGATCCAGGACCTGCAGGATCCCAGTGCCAAGATGAGCAAGTCGGCGTCGTCGCCCTCAGGAATCATCGAGCTGCTCGACGAGCCGGCGCGCAATGCCAAGAAGATCCGGTCGGCCGTCACCGACAACGACCGTGAGATCCGCTACGACGAGCAGGACAAGCCGGGACTGTCGAACCTGTTGCGCATCTACTCCGCGCTCGATGGCCAGACGATCCCCGAGCTCGAGGCCGCCTACGCGGGCAAGGGGTACGGCGATCTGAAGCAGGACCTCGGCGAGGTGCTGGTCGCGGCGTTGGCCCCGGTGCGCGAGGCCGCGTTGAAGTACCTGGCCGACCCGGCCGAGCTCGACCGGATCTTGGCCGCCGGAGCCGAACGGGCCGAGGCCATCGCCGACGTGACCCTGGCCGCCGCCCTCGAGAAGGTCGGGTTCCTCGCCGCGCGCGGCTGATAACCCCCTCTGGAGGCGTATCCGCCGATTGGCTGTGAGCGTGAGTCTGGGGCGGGGTCGTCACTGCGAAGACTCACGGGGTCAGCCAATGGGCGGCGAGTGGGGGTATGGCTCGCGATGGGTCAGTGGCGAAGCGCCCGTTGCCGACGCTCCAACGCGGCGCGCGTGCGGCGTCGGCTCACCTGGCGACGACGCAGCACCACGGCCAGCACCAGCAGCCCGAGGACGGCCAGCGGCCACAGGCTGGTGTGCAGGAGGCCCAGAGCGCGGCTCGACGTCACGACGCCACCGCTGGCCTGTGGCTCGTCCCCGCCGCCCGACACCTGCCGAAGGTCGTCGCCGCCGCTGGGGAGCGGCGCTACGAGCGTCCCGACGGGCGTCACCTTCGAGTGCTCGCGAAACGCCCAGGTAAGCAGGCTCTCGGCGTCTGCCGCGCTGGAGTCGCGGATCCCCATGAGGGTCACCAGCATCGTGTGACCGCCGCGCTCGGCCGCACCGACGAACGTGCGTCCCGCCAGCGTGGTGTACCCGGTCTTGACGCCGATCGCGCCCGCGAAGCCGTCCACCAGCATCGGGTTCTGGTTGTAGATCTGGTAGGTCTTGCGCGGCTTGCCCGGTTGCTTGGCCCGGCGGCCGGGGAACGCGTAGGTGATCGTCGAGCAGTAGTGGCGAAAGTCTGAGCGAGCCAGACCGGCACGGGCGAACAGCGCCAGGTCATAGACCGACGTCACCTGGCCGGGCGCATCCAGGCCCGAGGGGTTCACGACGTGGGTGTCGTCGGCCTGCAGGTGTTGTGCCTCGGCGCGCATCAACGTGATCGTCTTGGGAACCCCGCCGGCCGCGTCCGCCAGGGCGTGCGCGGCATCGTTGCCGCTGGGCAGGAACATGCCGTAGAACAACTGGTCGACGGTGTACCTGGCCCCCGGCACCAAGCCCACTCGACTGCCCTGCGCCACGGCATCGGAGTACCTCGCGCGGTACATGGCCTGCGGATCCAGACGCGGCAGCAGGGTGTCGGCGGTCAACGTCTTCAACGTGCTGGCCGGCCGCAGCTGCCGGTGGGCGCGGTACGCGGCGAGCACCTCGCCGGTGTCTGCGTCGGCCACAAGCCACGCCTTGGCGTGCACGGTCGGCGGCGGCGGGCCGTCGACGACCACCTGCTGGCTGGCCAGGGCCGACCCACCGACGGTGTCGGCGGCAGCTGGGGCCGCGCCCAGGCCGAAGACCAGCCCCATGGTCAGTGGCGTCGCCGCGACGAGGCGGGCGAACGGAGGGCGGCGGCTCATGGCGCGCACCAGGGTACGGCGGTCAGCGCAGCATCCGGGACACCTCGACCGACAACCCCGCGAGGATGGCCGTGGCAGTGTGTTGTTGCTCACGCAACGACTCGTCCCGACCGGCCGGTGGCAGCGCGACCTCGAGGTAGGCCTTGAGCTTCGGCTCGGTGCCGGAGGGCCGCACTACCACCTGCACCAGGCCGTCGGGCCACGGCGCGTCCAGGGTGATCCGGACGCCGGGGGTGCCTGGGAGGCCGTCGACGCCCAGGGCGAGATCATCGACGGAAGCCACCACCAGTCCGGCGAGTTCGTCGGGCGCAGAGCGGGCGAGCCGGTCCAGCCGTTGAGTCACGCCGGCCGCGTCCTCGTCGACGTCGACGACGACCCGGTCGGTGAGGTCGATCCCGTAACGCAGGTCCAGGTCGAGCAAGGCGTCGAGCAGGCTCCGCCCTTCGGCGCGCAGGGTCGCCGCGAGTTCCACGATGCGCAAGGCTGCGGTGATCCCGTCCTTGTCGAGCACGGCCTCGGGGTCGACGCAGTAGCCGATCGCCTCCTCGAAGGCATAGCGCAGGCCGGGCACCGTCGAGAGCCACTTGAACCCGGTCAGGGTCTGCGCGAACGTCCGCCCGTGCGCTCTCGCGATCGAGCCGAGCCGATGCCCCGACACGACCGTCGTGGCGTAGGCACCGGGTCGCGGGTCGCCGGCCAGGAACGCACCGAGCAGGTCACCCACTTCGTTGCCGGACAGCACGCGCCACCCGCCAGCCGAGTCGGCGTCGGGTACGGCAACGGCGCACCGGTCGCCGTCGGGGTCGGTGGCCACGACGAGGTCGGCGCCCTCGCGTCGAGCCTCGTCCAGGGCCAACCGAAGCGTCTGCGGATCCTCCGGGTTGGGCGAGGTCACGGTGGGAAACTCCGGGTCGGGGTCGAACTGCCGCGCCACGACGCGCGGCGTCGGGAAACCCGCACCCACCATCACGGATCGAACGAGGTCCCCGGCGACGCCGTGAACCGCGCTGTAGACCACGTCGATGTCACGCGCCGACGACGGCGGCACCAGGCCGACAGCTCGCTCGGTGTAGCGCGCGACGACTCCGTCGTCGGCGCGCTTCCAGGTGTCAGACCTGATGACGTCTCGCAGCGGGCCGACGGTGTCGATGGCGGCAGCGATCTGGGCGTCCTCCGGTGCACTGATCTGGCGTCGCCCGACGTACACCTTGTAGCCGTTGTCCGCCGCCGGATTGTGCGACGCCGTCACCATGACGCCCGCCCGCGCACCGAGATCACCGATGGCGAACGCCAGCACCGGCGTGGGTAACGGCCCAGGGAGCAGGACGGCAGGGATGCCGAGTCCGGCCAGAATCTGAGCCGTGTCCTGCGCGAACGTCGCGGAGTTGTGGCGGGCGTCGAACCCGATCACCACAAGTCCTCCGCCGTTGGCCTGCAGCCATGTGCCGAACCCGGCTGCGGCGCGACCGACGCTCACCCGGTTCATGCGGCGCGGACCCCAGCCCATCGGCCCGCGCAGCCCCGCCGTCCCGAACTCCAGGCGGCCGCTGAACTGCCTTGCCAACTCCTGCTGCGCGGCCGGGTCAGCGGCCAGCGCGGCGTCGAGGGTGCCGCTCAGCTCCGCGTACGTCGTCTCGTCGGGATCATCGGCCAGCCACGCGCGGGCCAGGCGCGTCGCGACGTCCGGCTCGAGCAGGTCGACCACGCGGGCACGCTAGCGGTTCGCAGAATCCAACAGAGAAGACCTCAGGTTCGGGCATCCTGCCGGCCGGTCGCGCCCCGTTCCGCCCCACTCCCCGCCCCACCGCCCGTCCCACCGCACTGACGGACCACCGCATCGACGGCGACGGCTCCCTGTGGGGTCGCGATGACGGGGTTGAGCTCGACCACGGACAGCCGCGCCTGCAGCAGTGCCCGACCGGCTGCTGCGGCCAGGTCGGCCAGTGCATCGAGGTCGACCGCAGCTGCCCCCCGGCCCCCGGTGAGCAGCGACGCTGCTCGCAACCGCCCGAGAGCGGCCCGCACAGCGTCGCGGTCGGCCGGCAGCGGCACCACGACCACGTCGTCGAGCAGCTCGATCCACAGCCCTCCCAGTCCCAGGACCAGGGCGGGCACGACGCCATCGGCCGTGGCCGCAACGAACACTTCGATGCCCGGGGCCGCCAGGGCCTCTACGAGCACCTGCGCGTTCGGTGGCGCTGCGGCCAGCACCGTCGTCGCCGCGGCGTGTACTGCGGCGTGGTCCAGAGCATCGACGTCGACGACCACCGCCCCGATGTCGCTCTTGTGCGCCAGCGCGGGGTGGCACGCCTTCACCACCACTCGTCCGCCCAGGGCGTGCGCGGCGGTGACCGCGGCCTCGGCGTCGTCAGCCACGAACCCGTCAGGGACGGCGACGCCGCTGCCGGCGAGCAGTCGCTTCGCGGTGTGCTCGTCCAGCCATTGGCCGGCGACGCCGCGACCAGCCGCCGTTTCGGCTAGGTCGGCCACTTCTCGCAGCCGCGCAGGATCTCCGGGTGGGCCCGGCTGACGGCCCAGCGCCGCGATCGCGCTCGACAGTCCCAGAAGCGGCGTCACGTTTGCGTCGGTGAGGTCGTCGGCGACGCTCTCGGGGAACAGCTCGGGCAGGGTGGACGCCAGCGCGAAGCGGACGTCGGGATGCAGTGCCGCCGCGCGAGTGGTGCCGTCGCGGGTGACCTGCCATTCGGCCGCCGCCAGAGCGGCCAGATCCGGTGGCATGTCCTGCACGTACAGGATCTGGGCGACGTCCGGGTCGTCGGCCAACGCCGTCTCGACCGCTTCGATCGCGTCGGCGTCGGCCCACAAGGCGTTGGTGTGGTCGAGGGGGTTCGTGATCGCCGTGCCGGCGGGGAGTACGCGCGTCAGCCGGGTGATCGTGTCGTTGCTCAGCTGGGCCAGGCCGACGTCGAGCCGTTGCGCCTCGTCGGCGGCAACCACTGCGTCACCGCCGGAACACGTGATGACGGCCAAGCCGCCCGATCGCGCAGGCCGCGGCCCGACGAGCACCTTCGCGGTCTCCAGAAGGTCGTGGATGTCATGGCACCAGGCAGCACCCGCTTCGCGCATCAAGGCGGCGAACACCCGATGGTCGCCGGCGACGGCGGCGGTGTGTGCGCCGCCGGCCGCTGCGCCGGCTTCACTACGTCCGGCCTTGAGGACGGCGAGTCGCACGCCGCGCTCGACACAGTGCGCCAGCGCTTGCGCCCACGCGGCGCCGTCGCCGTCGTCCTCCAGGTACATCGCGATGGCTCGCACTCCGTCGGTGCCCGCGAGCTCGTCAACCACGTCGGATGCGCTGACCACGGCCTGGTTCCCGACCGAGACCACCGTGTGGAGGTGGAGACCGCGCCGTGCTGCCAAGGTGGTGACGCCGATGTTCCCGCTCTGGGTCACGACGGCTGCCCCGCCGGGTCGGCGGATGGTGACCTCGTCGCCCCACAGCGGCGCGCGGTGAGCGACGTTGACGATGCCGTTGGCGTTAGGGCCGATCACGGGCAGACCGAACTGGCCCGCGGTAGCGGCGATCCGCTCCTGTGCATCGTGCTGACCCGTCTCGGCGAAGCCGGCCGCGAAGACGACGGCGCCGCCGCACCCCAGCTCTCCGACCTCGACGAGCACGGCGTCGACCGAGGCGGCCGGGGTGGCGACCACGACCGCGTCCACTGGAGCCGGCAGGTCGGAAAGGCTTGCTACGCAAGGGAATCCGAGAACTTGGGACCGTGCGGGGTTCACCCCGAACACGTCTCCGGAATACCCGGCCGCCCTAAGATTCAGCAGCGCCTGCGCGCCGTAGCTGCCGGCTCGATCAGTGGCGCCGACGACTGCGACCGACTTCGGGTCGAACAATCGGGCGAGCGACCTGCGCGTCGACCCACTCGTCGACGCAGAGGTCACTGCTGGCTCTGCCCGTAGAGCATCGCGGAGACGCCACGACGTTCCAGCCCGCGCGCCACGATGAGGCGCTGGATCTCGCTGGTGCCTTCCCAGATGCGGTCGACCCGCAGCTCGCGCCAGAACCGCTCGGCCACATTCGTGCGCAGGTAACCGCGCCCACCGAACGCCTGGACCGCGCGGTCCGCACACCGGTTCGCCGCCTCGGAGGTGAACAGCTTCGCCATGGAGGCGCGGCCGTGTACGAGCTTGGGGTCACCGCCCGCCTCGGCCAGCCGCGCGACGTCGAGAGACAGCAGCCACCCGGCCGCAGCATCCGCGGCCGAGTCGGCGATCGGGAAGGACACCCCCTGGTGGTCGATCAGACGGGCTCCTCCTTGCTCGCGGGTCGTCGTCCACGCCATGACCTCGGTGAGCAGGCGGTCCATCGCCCCGACGCATCGCGCCGCGATGCCCAGACGCTCCTCGGTGAACCAGGCCCGTTGCAGGTCGTCGCCCGCGCCGACCTCGCCGATGACCTCGGCGTCGGTCAGCTCGACGTCGGTGAACGTCATGGTCGGGTGGCCATGCGGGTAGTGGTGCGTGAACGGCGGGTCGTCGGTGATCGCAATGCCCGGCGCATCGGCAGGCACCGCGAACAGCGTGGGCCGGCGTGGTCCGTCGGGGTCGTCGGCATCGACGACGTTGGCCATGACGATCAGCACCGCGGCGACGCTGCCGTAGGTGACGAACCACTTCTCGCCGGAGAGCACGAACCGACCGGCCGGATGGCGGACCGCCGTGGTGGCGATCCCGGAGGGGTCGGAGCCGGCGAGCGCCTCGGTGACCGCGTACGCGTCGTGCAGCTCCCCGCGCAGGGCCGGCACCAACCAACGCTCCTGCAGCGCCGGGGATGCCTGGCGCCAGACGTTGTACGCCGTCGGCATGTACCAGCTCACGCCGTTGGTGGAGCGACCCAGTTGTGCCTCGGCCACGAACCACTCGGTGGTGGACCAGGCCGGACCGCCTGGCCCCCGGCCGTGCAGGCCGCCGGACAGGCCGCGCGCCAGAGCCTCCTTGCGGATCACCTCGACGTCGGAATCCGGCAGGGGGCCACCCGCGAGCTCGGCCTTGACCTCGAGCGGGATCAGCACCTCGTCGACGTAGGCGCGCATCCGGGCCTGGATGTCGCGCTGGGCCGGGGAAAGCCCGGCGTCGGGCAGCGCGGCGGCCGGACGGGTGTCAGAGCTCATCGGGGATTCTCCTTCCGCGGTTGCTCGGCTATCCTGACTGAACGTTCAGTAAGTGGTCAACCGACCGCAACCACGGAGCCAACGATGTCAGCGTCCCGCCCGTCCCCCGCGTCCACCCCGTCCTCTGGCGGTGCGGCGTCCTACGACGCTGCACTGATCCAGCAGCAGGTCCGCGACCACCTCGTCCTCAACTTCACCGACATGAACGTGTACCGCGACGCCGAGGTGCCGGTGTTCGTGCGCGGAGAGGGCTGCGAGGTCATCGACATCCACGGCCGCCGGTACATCGACGGCCTGTCGGGACTCTTCTGCTCCAACCTCGGCCACAGCTACGGGGCCGAGATCGGTGCCGCCGTGCAGCGGCAGCTCGCCGAGCTCCCGTTCACGCCCACCTGGTACGTGGCGCACCCGTCGGCCGCCGCGCTGGCGGAGCGGATCGCCGAGCGTGCGCCCGAGGGCATGAACCGCGTGTTCTTCACCACCGGTGGTGGCGAGGCCAACGAGGCGATCTGGAAGATGGCCCGACAGTGGCACGCCGCCAACGGCCAGCCGCAACGTCGCAAGGCGATCGCGCGCAACATCTCCTACCACGGCACGAGCCTGGCTGCGTTGTCGTTCACCGGGCTGTCGTACGCGCGCGAGCCGTTCATGCCCATGGCCATCGCGGTGACGCATGTGAGCGAGACGAACTCCTATCGCCACCCCGCCGCTGCCGACGGCCCCGAGGCGTTCACGGCTGCTCTGCTCGCCGAGATGGAGCAGGCGATCCTCGACGCCGGTGCGGACGAGGTCGCGCTGATCATCGCCGAGCCGGTGCAGAACTCCGGTGGTTCCTTCGTGCCGCCGCCTGGCTACTGGTCAGGTCTGCGCGCGCTGGCCGACAAGTACGGGATCTTGCTGTGCGCCGATGAGGTGATCACCGGGTTCGGTCGGGTCGGCGACTGGTTCGCGTCGAACCGCCTCGGCATCGAACCCGACTTCATCACCTTCGCGAAGGGCGTCACGGCCGCACACGTTCCGCTCGGTGGCGTGATCATCAACGACCGGGTGGCGCACCCGTTCATCAACGGCGAGGTGACCTACACCCACGGCGTCACCTTCTCCGGCCACCCCGCGGCGATGGCGGCTGGGTTGGCGACCATGGACATCTACGAGCGCGAGAAGGTCATCGAGAACGTCGTGGCCAACGAGCCAGGCATCCAGCGGCGCCTGGACGACCTGCGACGCATCCCGATCGTCGGCGACGTCCGGGGCATGGGTCACTTCTGGGCCTTGGAGCTGGTCAAGGACCAGGCGACCAAGCAGACGTTCGAGGGCGAAGAGGCCGACTGGTTGTTGCGGCGGGTGCTGTCGGCCCAGCTGTACGAGAACGGTCTGCTGTGCCGCCTGGACGACCGAGGCGACCCGGTGGTGCAGCTGTCGCCGCCGCTGGTGGCCGACGACGCCGTGCTCGACCGGATCGTCAACATCCTGGGCGACGCGTTGGAGCATGCGGCCGACCTGGTCGCCTCCGGTGCAGGACCCGCCGGCTGAACCGGACTCAGGTCGCCTGCGCTTCCCGTCGATCTTGGAACGACGAGATCTGCTCCTTGATCAAATGCAGTTCCGTGCCTCGTGGCTGGTGTGCCACGCTGCGTCGATGAGCGTCGAACCTCCGGCCAGTGCCACGGACCGTCAGATCCGCGACCACTTCGATCAGCTCGCCGAGCAGGAGTGGGAGCGGTTGGTCCGGGATCCGGCCGCGCGCGCCAGCCTGGAGATCCACCGACGGTTCCTCGCGCGATTCGTGCGCCCGGGAGACCGCGTGCTGGAGATCGGCGCTGGTCCGGGTCGGTTCACGATCGAGCTGGTCCGGTTGGGCGCGGAGGTGGTGGTCACCGACGTGTCGCCGGTGCAACTGGAGCTGAACGCCCACTACGTGGCCCAAGCCGGTGCGGAGTCCGGGGTCCTGGAGCGCCACGTGCTCGACGTGCGCGACGCGGCGTCCCTGGAGGCGGAGTCGTTCGACCTGGCGCTGGCCTATGGCGGCCCGCTGTCCTACGTCTTCGAGGACGCCGAGCCGGCCCTGTCCGGTCTGTTGAACGCTGTGCGCCCCGGACGCGAGGTCGTGGCGTCGGTCATGTCGCTGCTGGGCGCGTGGCGTCACCTCTACGAGCTCGTGTACCACGAGGGCGAGCAGCTGGGCCACGAGTCCATGGACGACGTGTTCTGCTCCGGAGACCTCAGGCCGACCCAACCCGAGGGCCACGTCTGTCAGATGTACCGGTGGTCGGACCTGCAACGTCTGATCGATGCCACCGGCGGCGACGTCGTTGCGGCGAGCGCGAGCAACTGGGCGTCGCTGGCGCACGAACCGACGCTCGAAGCCGTGGCCTCTGATGCACACCGCTGGTCGGTGTTCCTCGACCAGGAGGAAGCCGCATGCGCCGAGCCGGGGGCACTCGACGGCGGCACGCACCTGCTGTTCGCCGCCCGGGCGCGCTGAGGCTGACCGGTCAAGACGAAGCGGACGGAGCCACGCACTCCGTCCGCTTCGTCGCTCTGGTGTAGCTGCCCTGCGGTGTTGTTGCTCTGGGTGTCGGCCTTGTGAGGTGGTCAAGGGGCAGAGTCGTCATTCCACGACCAACGGATGTCGGTCAGGGTGTGGGGGCGTCGCTGGCCAACGTGACGGTCGTGGTCGCGGTGTTGCCGTTGCGGACGTAGGTCAGCGTCACCTGGTCGCCAGGCGTCCGCGACCGGATCGCGGCCACGAGAGCGTCGGCGGAGTCGACGCGCTGGTTGTCCACCGCGGTGACGACGTCCCCACTCTGCAAGCCGGCGTTGGCGGCCGCAGACCCGCTCTCGACGCTACCGATGCGAGCGCCGAGCACCGAACCACCGGCATCCGCCACGGTGACGCCGAGCTTGGCGTGCTGCACCGTCTGTCCGGCCATGATCTGGTCGGCGATCTGCTTGGCCTGGTCGATCGGGATCGCGAAGCCGAGGCCGATCGAACCGGACTGGCTCCCCTGCGAGGCGCCGAGCGTGGCGATGGCGGAGTTGATCCCCACGACCTGGCCGGCCAGGTTCACCAGAGCGCCGCCGGAGTTCCCGGGGTTCACCGCTGCGTCGGTCTGGATCGCGTTGAGCACGGCACCCGAACCACCCGTGGCACCGCTGGGGAGCACCGGCCGGTTGAGCGCACTCACAATGCCTTCGGTCACGGTGCCGGACAGGCCCAGGGGGGAACCGATGGCGACCACGGTCTGTCCCACCTGCAGGTTCGCGGACGAGCCGAGGCGGGCCGCAGTGAGGCCGCTGGCGCCCTTGGCCTGGATCACGGCGAGGTCGGTGCTGGGATCGCGTCCGATGATCGTCGCCGACGTGCTCGTGCCGTCGTTGAACGTGACGGTGAGCGAGCCGCCGTTCGCAGCTTCCTCGACCACGTGGTTGTTGGTGAGGATCTTCCCGTCGGAGCTCAAGATGATGCCCGAACCCTCACCGGATCCGGCCTGCGAGCTGAACTGGATCGAGACGACGCTGGGCAGCACCTGCTGGGCCACCTTCGCGACCGAACCGGTCGGCAGCGAGACGTTCTGGGCGGCGGCGCCGGTGGACGCGCCTGCCGCCGTCGCACCCGATGAGTCGGTGAGTGCGACGGCGGCGGCGCCCACGCCACCTCCGACGATCCCAGCGACCAACCCGGTCGCGGCCACGAGCACCAAGGTGCGTCGCGGTCGCGAGGTCGAGGTGGTCGAGGGCTGCCCCGTGGAGGAGGGGGATGACGCAGCAGGGGCGTCGTCCAGCAGGGCGGTCGTCGACGTGGCGTAGCTGGCGGTCCCGTAGCCGGAGTAGTCCGGGGCGGGAGCGGCGGGAGCGGCGGGAGCGGCGGGTGGGATCGGGGTCGACGGAGTCGACGGGGAGGAGTAGGGGCGGGAGAAGTCGGGCACTGATGGCTCCGGCGTGGTCGAGTCGGTCATGGTGGCCAATGTGCCCGGCGAACCTGTGAGGATTCCAGGAGACTGACAAGCCCTACCTGTGAATGCGCCGGTGCCGGTGCGAGAGCTCGACGCAATACCCTCACAGCACCCGCCCGGAGCCCGTCGACCGTCGTCGACGGGGGATGAGGAGCCAGGCATGAGTGACGTCCGACGCTCGGAGTCGGGCTTTCCGATCGACCCGGTGTACGGCCCGGACGTACTCCGGGCGTGGGACCCGGCCGACGCACTCGGCCGCCCCGGTGAGTACCCGTTCACACGCGGCGTCTACCCCACGATGTACACCGGCCGCCCGTGGACCATGCGCCAGTATGCCGGCTTCGGCACGGCGAGCGAGTCCAACCAGCGCTACCGCCAGCTGCTGGCCGCCGGTACCACGGGCTTGTCAGTGGCCTTCGACCTGCCCACACAGATGGGGTACGACTCCGACCATCCGCTGGCATCGGGTGAGGTCGGCAAGGTGGGCGTCGCGATCGACTCCGTCGACGACATGCAGGTGCTGTTCGACGCGATCCCCCTGGACCAGGTGTCCACGTCGATGACGATCAACGCCCCGGCAGCGGTCCTGCTCCTTCTCTACCAACTGGTCGCCGAGGAGCAGGGAGTGCGCGCCGACCAGCTCCAGGGAACGATCCAGAACGACGTCCTCAAGGAGTACATCGCGCGCGGCACCTACATCTATCCACCCGCTGCCTCGCTGCGGCTCACCACCGACATCTTCGGCTACTGCCATTCCGAGATCCCGCACTGGAACACCATCTCGATCTCGGGCTACCACATGGCCGAGGCCGGTGCGACTCCGGCGCAAGAGGTCGCGTTCACGTTGGCCGACGGAATCGCGTACGTGCAGGCGGCGATCGACTCCGGCCAGCATGTCGACGACTTCGCGCCGCGGCTGGCCTTCTTCTTCGTCTCGCGGACGACCTTGCTCGAAGAGGTCGCCAAGTTCCGTGCCGCCCGCAGGATCTGGGCCCACGTGATGAAGGAGCGGTTCGCTGCGACCAACCCGAAGTCGATGATGTTGCGCTTCCACACCCAGACCGCCGGCGTGCAGCTCACCGCGCAACAGCCGGAGGTCAACCTGGTGCGGGTTGCGGTGCAGGGCCTGGCCGCCGTGCTCGGAGGGACACAGTCGTTGCACACGAACTCCTACGACGAGGCGATCGCGTTGCCGTCGGCGAAGGCGGCCCGACTCGCGTTGCGCACCCAGCAGGTACTGGCCTACGAGACCGACGTGACCACAACCGTCGACCCGTTCGCCGGCTCGTACGTGGTGGAGTCGATGACCGACGACGTCGAGAACGCCGCGCGCGAGCTGATGACGCGCATCGACGAGCTCGGCGGCGCAGTGGCCGCGATCGAGGCCGGGTACCAGAAGGGCGAGATCGAGCGCAGCGCGTACGACGTGGCCCTCCAGATCGACAACGCAGAACGTGTGGTCGTGGGCGTCAACCGGTTCACGATCGAGCACGACGAGCCGTACGAACCGCTGCGGGTCGACCCCGCGATCGAGATGACTCAGCGCGAGCGGCTCGAGCAGCTGCGGGCCGGTCGCGACAACGACGCGGTGCTGCGTCACCTCGGGCAGCTGCGGGACGCGGCGACCGGCACCGACAACGTCCTGCCACCCATGAAGGCAGCACTTCGAGCGCGTGCGACTGTGGGTGAGGTCAGCGACGCCCTGCGTGCCGTCTGGGGCACCTACGTCCCGGCCGACGTCCACTAGCCTGCCGATGTGACGTCTTTGGGGGTCTGGGCCGAGGAGATCGCGGCGTGGGCGGGCGACCATGCCGCTGAGCTCGTCGAGCTGCGACGGGACCTGCACGCCCACCCCGAGCTCGGACGTGCGGAGGTGCGCACCACGGCCAAGGTGGTGCACCTGCTGCGTCAGGCCGGCCTCGACCCGCACGTCCTGCCTGGGGGCGCCGGCTTGTGGTGCGACGTCGGTGAGGGCGAGCCGATGGTGGGCCTGCGCGCCGACCTCGACGCACTTCCCGTGCCCGACGAGAAGCCGGCCGAGGTGTCGTACCGCTCGACAGTGCCCGGCGTGTGCCACGCCTGCGGTCACGACGTACACACGGTGGTGGTGCTCGGTGCGGGGCTCGCCCTGGCACGTCGACATGCCGTCTCGCCACTGCCCGGACGGGTGCGACTGATCTTCCAACCGGCCGAGGAGGCGACACCCGGCGGTGCGCTCGACGTCCTTGCCGCCGGCGCGCTCGACGGCATGCGTCGGATCCTGTGCGTCCACTGCGACCCGAGGCAGGACGTGGGCACGATCGGGCTCCGCACAGGACCGATCACCGGCTCCAGCGACCACGTGCGGGTGTCGTTGTCGAGTATCGGTGGCCACACCGCGCGTCCGCATCTGACCGGTGACCTGGTCTACGCGCTCGCCAAAGTCGTCACCGACGTGCCGTCGGTGTTGTCTCGTCGCGTGGACCCGCGAGCCGGCCTGTCGTTGGTGTGGGGACGCATCGACGCGGGCGGTGCGCCGAACGTGATCCCCCAGCACGGCGAAGCAGAAGGAACCGTCCGCTCGCTCGACGCAGCCGTGTGGGAACACGCTCCGGACGTGGTGACGGATGCGGTGCGAGCGGTCGCCTCGCCCTACGGCGTCAACGTCGCAGTCCAGTACACCCGCGGCGTCCCTCCGGTCATCAACGACGCCGAGTCGGTGTCACTGCTGAGCGACGCGGCCCGCGGGCTGCTCGGTGACGCCGCCATCGTCGAGGTGGAGCAGAGCCTGGGTGGTGAGGACTTCGCGTGGTACCTCGAGAAGGTGCCGGGCGCGCTGGCCAGACTCGGGGTGCGCAGTCCCGGGGCTCCCGACACGGCCGATCTGCACCAGGGAACGTTCGACGTGGACGAGGGCGCCATCACGGTGGGAGTACAGGTACTCGCGTGCGCGGCGATGCTCGGTCTTCGCTGAGCCCTCTGGGCTCAGGCGTCCGGGACGCCGATCTTGCCCTCTTCCTTGAACGGGTCGGCCGGAGGTGGCTGGTCGAGTTCGGCGCGCGGGCACGTCGCCAGGGTCAGGCCGGCCCACGTCAGCGCGTCGTCGGTCAGGGAGTCGACGTTCCAGCCGGACTCCATGCCGTACGGGGTGATCGTCACCTTGTAGATCGTGATCTGGTGGCGGTTGGGCGAGTCGTACATCACGGCGATCGAGCCGAGCAGCCGGGCCGCTCCGCGGGTGCCGCCGGCCCCGCTCCAGGGCACGTCGTAGCGCTGCCACAGCGATGACGTGGCGTTCCAGACCCCGCCGTTGGCAACGTCGAGGCGCTGGAGTTCCTCCAGCACGCGGATGGCCGCGCGCTCGTCGAGCACCGCAGCCGGCCGGATGATCCGGACGTCGTCACGCATCGCCATCCCCACGGGTGCTCCATCGGCCGGGCGAGGTCACGGGTTGAGCCTCGGTGAAGGGTCCATGATGACCCACCGCCATGATGACGCACCGTAGCCTCCCCGTCACGCCTGCCTGGGCGGCACGGTGCCACCCCGGGTGCCACCCCGGGCGCCTCCCACTGGCCGCACAATGGGGCGGTGGGCGACGTCGCGGCCGGGTTCCCGGTTCACCGCAGCGGTGGTGGGGTGCTCATCGCCTGGGTCTGGATCGCGGCGGTGGCGGTGGTCGTGGGCTCGGTCTTGTGGGCCCACAGCTCGGTCTCGGCGATCGGTGGTGCGCTGGTCGTGGCCTCCACCGTCGGTCCGGCCTACGTCTGGGGCCTGCGACCGCGGCTGGAGGAGAACCCCGACGGGCTGCTCGTCGCCAACCCGTTGCGCGACGTCTTTGTGCCGTGGCCCGCGTTGAGCTACGCCCGCGTCCGATACGTCCTGGAGTTGTGGACCGTCGACGGTACGGCGGTGGCCGTGTTCGCGGTGCCTCGGGAGACCCCCAGCCAGCGGTTTCGCCGCCGCGGTGTGGGCGGTGCGGTCCCGTTCCTGGGGTCGAACCCGGCGAGGGACACCACGGCATCCGCCGAGTCGGGGCTGATGGTGCTCAGCGCCCCCGAACAGCTCGCCTACGACCTCAACGAACGGGTCGAACGCGCGGCCAGGCGCGAGGCTGCCGAGCCGCTGACGCAGGGCTGGTCGACGGTCGCCGTGCGCGCGTTGGCCGCATCGGCGGCGATCGCGCTGCTCGGCCTGCTGACCGTCACGCTGTAGGTCGGTCGCGGATCGCGCTCACGTAGTCCTGCGGCGCACCAGCGGCCGCCGCGGCGTCGGCGATGATCGCGAGGTACCGCGCCGAGGGGAGACCGCCCTCGTAGGCGTCGAGCACGTACAGCCAGCACGCATCGTCACCTTCGAGGGTCGCCACCCGGACCCGGACCTTGCGGTAGAGCCCCAGCGACGCCTCCCAGCGATCGAGCAGACGTTCGTCGTCGTCGGTGAGGTCGTAGACGACCACGAAGACGTTGCTGCTCGGGTCCTCGACCAATGTCGCGAGGGCGCCCTCCCATCCGAGGTCCTCGCCGCCGAAGGTCAGCCGCCATCCGATCAACCAGCCCACCGCGGTCATCGGTGAGTGAGGTGCGCGCTCGGCCATCTGGCGCGGGTCCATGTTGCTGCCGTACGCCGCGTACCGAGCCATGGCCGCCAGCGTAGGGGGCCACCGGTGACCGACCAGAAGCCGCCGCGATAACGGCGCCCCCGCCGAGTCTCAAGGTGTCGCTAAGAGAGGTACTACGACCAACGACCAATGGTGACCTCGACCCGGGTCGCGGCAGCGTTACCGCCATCACACACGTCGCGTCACACCTGGGCGCCACAACTGGGAGGAACTCCGTGAACAGATTCACAACGAAGGTGGCCGCGGCTGGCGTCGTCGCTCTGGTGGGCGTCGGGCTCGGCGTACCGGCCGCCTCGGCATCAGCTCCGAGGGTCGTGCAGCGCCACGGTTCGTGCAGTGCCACCTCGACCTGGACGATGAAGGCCAAGGCCGACAACGGCAGGATCGAGGTCGAGCTCGAGGTGGACACCAACCGCAACGGCGCCAGCTGGAACGTGACGCTGAAGGACAACGGCACCAGGATCTTCCACGGCACGCGGTTGACCCATGCCCCCAGCGGATCGTTCTCGATCGGCAAGCTCACGGCCAACCGCCGCGGCATCGACCACCTCACCGGCTTCGCCCGCTACCCGGCGAACGGCGAGGTCTGCCGGGCCAGTCTCAACTTCTGACCGCATCCTGGCCCTCCCTGCCGGACACTGGGACCACCTCACCGGCTCGGGAAGGCCTGATGACCGACACCGGCTCAGCCCCGGCGGCTCCCCCAGCCGCCGTGGACTGGGTCCGGCTGTCCGGTCCGAGGGCCAGCCAGGTGTCGTCGCGGCCGCTGTCCGCAGCCCGCATCGTCGTCCAGTTCGTGATCGCCAGCGTGGTCGCGGTGACGGTGCTGGTCGTCGGTGGGCTGGTGGTCAGCAAGGACGCGGCGAGGCGGGAGGCGTTGGACGACGCACGTCGCACCACCGATCTCCTCGCCACCGCGGTGATCGATCCGTACCTCACCCCGCAACTGGTCGCGGGAGATCCGGGTGCGATTGCCCGACTGCAACGTGTCGTCCGGGCCCGACTGCTCGATGCCGCGTTGGTGCGTATCAAGATCTGGACCCCGGACGGGCGCATCCTGTTCTCCGACGAGCCGCGCTTGATCGGCGAGTCGTACCCGTTGGGAGCCGACGAGCAGGCGGCGCTGACGCAGGGACGCACCGCGGCGGACCTGAGCGATGCCTCGGCGCCGGAGAACCGCTACGAGCGGGGACAAGGACAGCTCTTGGAGGTCTATCGACCGGTCCAGACCTCGACCGGCCAGCCGCTGCTGTTCGAGACGTACTCCCGCCTCGACGTCGTCGCTGCCCGGGGGAGTGACCTGTGGCGCACGTTCGCTCCGATCACCGTCGGCGTCGTCGTGCTGGTCTTGTTGATCCAGATCCCGCTGGCGTGGTGGATGGTGCGGCGGCTGCGAGAGAGTCAGCGCGAACGGGAGCGGCTGCTGCACCGCGCGCTCGACGCGTCCGACGACGAACGACGCCGGATCGCCGCCAACCTGCACGACGGTGTGGTCCAGGACCTGGCCGGCGCATCCTTGGCTCTGGCCGGTGCGGCCGACGCCGCATCGCGCGACCGGCAGCCGTCCGCGACCATCCTGCGACAGGCGTCCGTGGCGGTGCGCGAGGCCATCGGGGGACTGCGGTCGGTCCTGTTCGAGATCTACCCAGCGAACCTGCGCACGACCAACCTCCCGGCCGCGCTGGGCGACCTGGTCGCGCCGATGGCGGCGCGCGGCATCGACGTGGCCGTGACGGTCGGACCCGATGTCGACCTCGACGCCGACACCGAGGCGCTGCTGTTCCGGGTGGCGCAAGAGACACTGCGTAACGCGGCCAAGCATGCTCGTGCCCGACACGTGCTGCTCGACGTGCGACGACTCGACGCCGACGTGGTGATGACCGTGACCGACGACGGCGTCGGCTTCGACCCTCAGGTTGCCGTGGCGGCCGGCGCACCGGGCCACGTCGGCCTGGCTCTGGTGGCCGACCTAGCGACGAGCGCTGGCGCGGACCTCGACGTCGCTTCCGCGGCCGGCCGAGGGACCTCGGTGCGGCTGACGGTAGTGCCGTGATCGAGGTCCTGCTGGTCGACGACCACCAGTTGGTCCGGTCCGGTCTGGCGTCGTTGGTCGACTCCGCGCTGGACATGATGGTGGTCGGTGCCGCGTCCGGCGGCCGCGAGGCGCTCGACCTCTTGGCGACCATCCGCCCCAACGTCGTCCTCATGGACCTGTCCATGCCGGAGATGGACGGGGTCACCGCCACCCGTGAGGTCGTCCGCGTGGCTCCCGGGAGCCAGGTGTTGGTGCTCACCTCCTTCGCGGATCGTTCCCGGGTTCGAGAGGCGATCGACGCGGGAGCCGTCGGCTACGTGCTCAAGGACGCCGATCCAGCCGACCTGCTCGAGGCGATCCGCGCGGTCGCCCGCGGTGAGTCGCCGCTCGACCCGCGAGTCGCACGCACACTGCTCGAGCTGCGTTCGGCGACCGTCAATGCCGAGCTGACGGCGCGTGAGCAGGAGGTCCTCGGCTTGGTGGGTCAGGGAAAGGCCAACAAGCAGATCGCGCGGACGCTGGGCATCAGCGAGCGAACCGTGAAGGCGCACCTCGGCAACATCTACTCCCGGCTGGGCGTCGCGGACCGGACCCAGGCCGCGCTGTGGGCGCGCAACCATCTGCCCGCCCAGGATGGGTTCTCGACCTGACGCGTCGGTGGCATCGATTCCGGAACCGACCATGCGCCATGATTCCCGCGTGACGCGGATCGGGATCATCGGTGGTGGGCCGGGCGGATACGAGGCGGCCTTGGTGGCCCGTCAGCTCGGTGCAGAGGTCACCCTCGTCGACTCCGACGGCCTGGGTGGGTCGGCCGTGCTCACCGACTGCGTCCCGAGCAAGACCTTGATCGCCGTCGCCGAGCTGCTGGACGAGGTCAACGACTCCCGGCAGCTGGGCGTGCGCGTGTCCGGAACCGCCGGCGTCGAGCTCGACGTGGTGGACCGCCGCGTGAAGTCGTTGGCGCGGGCGCAGTCCGACGACGTGGCCGCGCACCTGGCCGAGGACGGCGTTCAGGTGGTCGTGGGCCATGGCCGCCTCGAGGCGGTGCGCCGAGGAGGCATCCACCAGATCGCCGTCACCACCGCCGACGCTGAGCTGGACCCGCTGCAGGTCGACGTCGCGCTGCTGGCGACCGGCGCTCACCCGCGGGTGCTCCCCGGGGCCGAGCCCGATGGCGAGCGCATCCTCACCTGGACGCAGGTGTACGACCTGACCGACCTTCCGGACCGGCTGATCGTGGTGGGGTCCGGCGTGACGGGAGCCGAGTTCGCCTCGGCCTACCAGGCGTTCGGCTCGCAGGTGACGCTGGTGTCGTCGCGCGAGCGGGTGCTGCCCGGTGAGGACGCCGACGCCGCCGAGGTGCTCGAGCACGTGTTCAAGCGCCGCGGGATGACCGTATTGTCACAGACGCGTGCCGAGTCGGCTCGGCGGATCGGCGACGGCGTCGAGGTGACGCTCGCCGACGGCACCACGATCACGGGGTCGCACGTCCTCATGGCGGTCGGTTCGGTGCCGAACACGCACGACCTCGGTCTCGACGAGGCCGGTGTGCGGGCCGACGAACGCGGCTTCATCGTCACCGATCGGGTGTCGCGCACCACAGCCGCCGGGATCTACGCCGCCGGCGACTGCACCGGCGTCCTGATGCTGGCTTCCGTCGCTGCGATGCAAGGACGGATCGCCATGAAGCACGCGCTCGGGGACGCGGTGGCACCGCTGGACCAGAACGTGGTGGCGAGCAACGTCTTCACCGACCCCGAGATCGCGACGGTGGGATACACCCAGCGTCAGGTGGATGCCGGCGAGGTCAGCGCCGTCAGCGTCAAGCTGCCGCTGGCGACGAACGCGCGCGCCAAGATGCAAGGCATCACCGACGGCTTCGTGAAGCTGTTCTGCCGACCTGGCACGGGCATCGTCGTCGGAGGCGTGGTGGTGGCCCCGCGCGCCAGCGAGCTGATCTTCCCGGTGTCGCTGGCGGTGCGTCATGGTCTGACTGTCGACCAGGTAGCCGACGCGTTCACCATCTACCCGTCACTGTCTGGCTCGGTGGCTGAAGCCGCGCGCAAGCTGCATCGCCGCTAGCCGGCACCCGGCGGGGTGAACGTCGGCTCCAGCGCACCCGATGCCGCCAGGTCCAGGGCGTGTTCCAGGACATGTGCGACGCGCACCAGCACCGCTTCGCCTCCGGCTGCGCCGATCAGGGCGATCCCGACCGGTAGGCCGTGCACGAGGCCGCCCGGCACGCACACGATGGGGTAGCCGGCGACGGCCGGTGCCGAAGTGCAGCGACTGCCGACATCGCGCGGGTCGCCGTTGACCAGGTCGCTCTTCCACGCCGGTCCGAACGCGGGCGCGATCAGCAGGTCGAGCTGGTGGCGTTGCAGCGTGGCGTCGAGGCCGTCGTCGCGGGCCGCCAGGACACCACGCGTGCGAGCGGTGACGTATGCGTCGTCGTCGAGGCCGCCGCTGGACAGGGCTCGCTCGAACAGCTCCTGCCCGAACCACTTCAGCTCCTCGTCGCTGTGCCGCCGGTTGAATTCCACCAGCTCGGCCAACGAGCGCGGGCTCCCCTCGGTCCGGGTGGCCAGGTAGCGGTCGATGTCGTGATGGAACTCGGTCAACAGCACCGTCAGCTCGTCGTCACCGGCGTCGTAGGCCGGCAGCACGGGAACGTCGGCGGGGTCGATCAGGTGGGCGCCGACCTTCGACAGTGCGGCCAGCGCTGCTTCGGCCACCTCGTCGGTGCCGCGATGACCGACGAAGTAGCTGCGCGCAACCCCGATGCGGAGGTCGTGAAGTCCCTGGCTCCTCGCCTCGTCGGTGCACAGGGCTGCGAACGCGGCGTTGGTGCCGACCAACGCGTCGAGCAGCAGCGCCGCCTCGCGAACCGTGCGCGCCATCGGCCCGGCGGTGTCCTGACTGTGCGAGATCGGGACGATCCCCTGCGTGGGGATCAGGCCGACACTCGGTTTGATCCCCACGACACCATTCAGCGAGGCGGGGCAGACGATGGACCCGTCGGTCTCGGTCCCCACGGCCAGCGGTGCGAGCCCGGCTGCGACGGCCGCGCCGGACCCTGCCGAGGAGCCGCCGGCGCTACGGTCCATGGCCCACGGGTTGGCGGTGAGCCCGCCCACCGCGCTCCAGCCGCTGGCCGATTGCGTCGAGCGGAAGTTGGCCCACTCGCTCAGGTTGGTCTTCCCCAAGATGATGGCGCCGGCGTGACGTAGCCGGGTGACCAGGGGGGCCTCCGAGATCGGCCGACTCGTGCGCAGCGCCAGCGACCCGGCCGTGGTCGGCAGATCGACGGTGTCCACGTTGTCCTTGATGAGCACCGGCACCCCGTGCAACGGCCCGCGCACCCGGCCGTCGCGGTGCTCCGCGTCGCGCTCGATCGCCGTCGCCCTGGCCGCGGGGTCGACGCTGATGACACTGTGCAGTGACGGGCCGGCCGAGTCGATCTCGCCGATGCGGTTCAGAAGGTGGTCGACCAGCTCGGCACTGGACAGCAGGGGAGACGTCACAGCGCCACCTTGGCACGTCCGCACCGGGACACGGGCAGGATGGTCCCGAAGATCGGACCGCAAACGGCTGGGCGGAGGCTGCGATGCGAGTGGCAGTGGTCGGCGCCGGGTTCGCCGGACTCGCCGCGGCCACCGACCTGCGCGCGGCCGGCCACGAGGTGGTGGTGCTGGAGGCGCGCGACCGCGTCGGCGGCCGGGTGTGGTCGACCGAGCTCGTGCCGGGCGATGCGCGCACGGTGGTCGAACGTGGTGCGGAGTTCGTCCTGGACGGCTACCAGGTGTTGCGCGAGATCTGTGCCGACGTCGGACTCCAGTTCGCCGACACCGGCATGACCTACTTCGTGCGTCGGCCCTCCGGCGGGGAGTCCACGACGCACGACGCCATGGCGCTGGCCGCCGAAGTAGTGGAAGCGGCCGCGCGTCGCGCGGGCGTGGGGCACAGCCTCGCGTCGGTCGTCGCTGGTCTCGACGTCGACCCGGCAGCCCTGGCCGCGCTGCTGTCGCGCGTCTGCGTCACCTCCGGTGTCGACCTCGCCAGGCTGGACGCACGTGTCATGACGGGCGTCACCAGCGCGTTCGCGGTCCACCCGTCGTACCGGGTGGCCGGCGGCAACCAGCAGATCGCGCAGCGACTGGCTGCGCCCCTCGGCGATGTGGTGCACCTGGCCACACCGGTGCGGGCGGTCCATCAGGACGAGCAGCGCGCCTGGTTGCTCACCGACGGTGGCGACGTCAACGCCGACGCGGTTGTTCTGACGGTCCCGTTGCCTGTGCTGCTCGACCTGGACATCGCGTCGGTGCCGCCGGACACGCGGGCCGCCTGGCAGCGCATCGGGATCGCGCACAACGCCAAGCTGCACCTGCCGCTGCGTGGGCCAGTGCCGACGTCAGCGGTGCAGTGCGTTCCCGAACGGTTCTGGACGTGGACCGCGACCGACGTGTCCGGGTCGGTGCAGCCGGTGCTGCACTGCTTTGCGGGGACACCCGCCGGTCTGACCGCCCTGCAGGTCGACGCCGGTCCAGCTCACTGGGCCGCTCGCGCGGCAGCGCTGCGCGCCGATCTCGACGTGGACCAAGCCGCGGCCCTGCTCACCACCTGGAACGACGACCCGTGGGCTCAGTTGTCGTACTCAGCGGACACGGTGGGGCGACTGGCCGGTGACGACGCGTTGGTCACCGGGCCGTTCGGCCGGATCCACGTCGCGGGCGAGCACACGGCCGGCGACTGGGCGGGCCTGATGGAAGGGGCCCTGCGCAGCGGGCGTCGGGCCGCGCAGGAGATCGTCGAGAGGGACCTGGCCCGGCTCAGCCGATGATCTGGCAGATGGTGGCGCCGCTGGCCAAGGTCTGGCCGAGCTCGGCCTGCAAGCCGGTGACGACGCCCGCCTTGTGCGCCGTGATCGGCTGCTCCATCTTCATGGCCTCCAGCACCACGACGAGGTCGCCCACGGCCACGTCCTGGCCCTCGGCCACACCGAGCTTCACGATCGTCCCCTGCATCGGGCTGGTGAGGCTGTCCCCGGATGCGGCCGCTGACGCCTTGCGCCGACCCGTCCGCTTGGGCGCCGCCTTGCCGGCCGGTGCGACGCCACCCACGGAGAGGCCGGCCGGCAGGAGCACCTCCAGGCGCTTGCCGTCGACCTCGACGGTCACCCGCTCGCGAGGCGGTTCGGCGTCGAGGTTCGCGGCGGCGCCGGACCAGGCGGGGATCGTGTTGTCGAAGCCGGTCTCGATCCAGCGGGTGTGCACCGAGAAGGGTGTCGCGTCGTCGGTGGCGAACGCTGGGTCGCAGACCACGGCGCGGTGGAAGGGCAGGACGGTGGGCATGCCCTCGATCTCGTACTCCGCCAGCGCGCGGCGGGAGCGCTCGAGCGCCTGGCGACGGTCGCGTCCGGTCACGATCAGCTTGGCAATGAGGGAGTCGAAGGAACCGGGCACGGTGGCCCCGGTCTCGTAGCCGCCGTCGACCCGCACCCCGGGACCGCTCGGCACGCGCATCGCCGTGATGGTTCCGGGGGCCGGCAGGAAGTTGCGGCCGGCGTCCTCGGCGTTGATCCGGAACTCGATCGAGTGACCGCGCAGCGGCGGGTCGTCGTAGCCAAGCGGCTCGCCGTCGGCGATCCGGAACATCTCGCGCACGAGGTCGACCCCGGAGACCTCCTCGGTGACCGGGTGCTCGACCTGCAGCCGGGTGTTGACCTCGAGGAACGAGATCGTCCCGTCCGGTGCCACGAGGAACTCACAAGTGCCGGCGCCGACGTAACCGGCCTCCTTCAAGATGGCCTTGCTGGCGCGGCGCAGCTCAGCCTCCTGCTCGGCCGACACGTACGGTGCCGGCGCCTCCTCGACGAGCTTCTGGTTGCGTCGTTGGAGCGAGCAGTCACGCGTGGACACCACCACGACGTTGCCGTGCTGGTCGGCCAGGCACTGCGTCTCGACGTGACGCGGGTGATCCAGGAACCGCTCGACGAAGCACTCTCCGCGGCCGAACGCCGTGACCGCCTCGCGTACCGCCGACTCGTACAGCTCGGGAATCTCCTCCAGCGTCCGCGCCACCTTCAGGCCGCGCCCGCCCCCGCCGTACGCCGCCTTGATCGCCACCGGAAGTCCGTGAACCTTGGCGAACGCGACGACCTCGTCGGCGCCATCGACCGGGTCCGACGTCCCCGGCACGAGCGGGGCGCCGACCTTCTGGGCGATGTGACGGGCCCGCACCTTGTCGCCGAGAGAGTCGATCGCCGCCGGCGGTGGACCGATCCAGATCAGCCCGGCGTCGATCACGGCCTGGGCGAAGGAGGCGTTCTCGGCCAGGAACCCGTAGCCGGGGTGGACGGCGTCGGCGCCGGTGCGTTCGGCGACGGCGAGCAGCTTCGCGACGTCGAGGTAGGTCTGGGCCGGGGTGTCCCCGTTGAGGGCATGGGCCTCGTCCGCCTCGCGCACGTGCAGCGCGTCGCGGTCGGCGTCGGCATAGACGGCCACCGAGGCGAGCCCCGCGTCGCGGGCGGCCCGCGCGATCCGGACGGCGATCTCGCCGCGGTTGGCGATGAGGACCTTGCGCACGTGGGCTCCCGAGGGTACGAGTCGGCCGCAGTCTAGGGCGGGGCACCTTTGTGGAAGCAACGAGTCGACGCTTCCACAAGAAGTGGAGGAAATGACTGGTTGTCCTGCGGGATTGGAGGTTTGGAGGGGGTCATCCGCCGCCGGGCGACGTCCCACCCCCGGCCGGCCACACGTCGGTGAGCGGGACACCGAGGCGCCCGAGCAGGCGACGCACTGTCGGCAGGCTCACCCCGATGACGGTGCCGGCGTCGCCGTCGATCCGCTCGACGAACCATCCGCCCATCCCGTCCAGCGTGAACCCGCCGGCCACTTGCAGGGGCTCCCCGGTCCCGACGTACGCGGCGAGCTCGTCCGGGCTCGGTTCGGCGAACCACACGGTGGTGGCGGCGACCTCTCCGACGCCGTGACCGGTGGCGGCGTCGATCAGCCAATGGCCGGTGCGGAGGATCGCGCTGCGACCGGCCAGGTGGTTCCAGCGCGCCAGCGCCTGTGCGGGATCGCAGGGCTTGCCGAACGCCTCCCCGGCGACGTCGAGCAGGGAGTCGCAGCCGAGGATGAGCGGGTCCTCATCTCCGGTCGACCCGAGGACGGCCTCAGCCTTGCGCCGCGCCAGCGTCAGCACCACCGATGCGGGGTCGCCGGTCACGCCGTCCTCGTCGACGCCGCTCACGACCACCGTGGGGTCGAGGCCTGCGGCGCGCAGTACCGCCAGACGCGCGGGGGACGCCGAAGCGAGCACCCACCTGCGGTTCGTGGTCGTCCCGCCGCTCAGCGGGGCCAGCCCGAGGTGCGCCATGCGGCCCGTCCCGGATGCAGCGGCGGGCGGACCAGGCGGGCCCGCGAGGCCCACACCGACACCCGCTGGGCGTCCCCGCCCGATGCGGCCGCGTTCGCCCGGCTCATCACCACCGCGACCAGCGCGGCCACCTCCGATGCCTCGGGGCGCCCACGCACCACGCGCAGTACCGGTGCCGCGCCGGCCGGGTCGGTGGGTTCGTCGCCGCGCGTCACAGCGGGATGTTCCCGTGCTTCTTCGGCGGCCGGGTGGCCCGCTTGTTGCGCAGCATCGCGAGCGCACGCGTCACCTGGAGCCGCGTGTCCTGTGGCTCGATGACCGCGTCGATGTAGCCGCGCTCAGCCGCGAGGTAGGGGTTCAACAGGGTGTCCTCGTACTGCTCGATGAGCCGCGCCCGGTCCGCCTCAGGGTCGGCGGCGTCGGCGAGCTCGCGTCGGTGCAGGATGTTGACCGCACCTTGCGCCCCCATCACTGCGATCTGGGCAGTGGGCCAGGCGAGGTTGACGTCGGCACCAAGGTGTTTGGATCCCATGACGTCGTACGCGCCGCCGTACGCCTTGCGGGTGATGACCGTCACCAGTGGCACGGTTGCCTCGGCGTAGGCGTAGATGAGCTTGGCCCCGCGCCGGATGATTCCGTCCCATTCCTGGTCGGTGCCGGGCAGGAAACCGGGCACGTCGACCAGCGTGAGCACGGGGACGTTGAAGCCGTCGCAGGTGCGAACAAAGCGCGCAGCCTTCTCCGAGGCGTCGATGTCGAGCGTCCCCGCGAACTGCATCGGCTGGTTGGCGACGATGCCGACGGACTGACCGGCCACCCGGCCGAACGCGCAGATCATGTTGGGCGCGAACAGCGGTTGCACCTCGAGGAACTCGGCGTCGTCGACGATCGCTTCGATGACGGTGTGCATGTCGTACGGATGGTTGGCGCTGTCGGGAATGAGGGTGTCGAGCGCCCGGTCATCGTCGTTGATCTCGTCGCTCGCGTCGGAGACGAACGTCGGCGCGTCTTCGAGGTTGTTGCTGGGCAGGTAGGACAGAAGCTGCCGGGTGAGCTCCAGCGCATCTGCCTCGTCGGTCGCCATGAAGTGGGCGACGCCGCTCTTGGCCTGGTGGGTGCGCGCGCCGCCGAGCTCCTCGAACTCCACGTCCTCACCGGTGACGGTCTTGATGACGTCGGGACCGGTGATGAACATGTGTGACGTCTGGTCGACCATGATGATGAAGTCGGTGATCGCCGGGGAGTACACCGCACCACCGGCGCAGGGTCCCATGATCAAGGAGATCTGCGGGATCACGCCCGACGCCTGCACATTGCGGTAGAAGATCTCGCCGTACTGCGCCAACGACACGACGCCTTCCTGGATCCGCGCGCCGCCGGAGTCGTTGATGCCGACGACGGGTGCACCGGTCTTCAGGGCCAGGTCCATGACCTTCACGATCTTCTCGCCGAAGACCTCGCCGAGCGAACCGCCAAAGACCGTGAAATCCTGCGCGAACACGAACGTCTGGCGCCCCTCGACGGTGCCGTAGCCCGTGACGACGCCGTCGCCGTAGGGGCGCTTGCGCTCGATCCCGAAGCTGTGGGCCCGGTGTCGGGCCAACGCGTCGAGCTCCACGAACGAGCCCGGGTCGAGGAGTGCTTCCACCCGTTCGCGGGCGGTCATCTTGCCGCGTTCGTGCTGCGCCTGCACCGCGCGATCGGAGCCGGCGTGGACGGCTTCGTCGACCTTGTGCCGCAGTTGCGCCAACTTGCCTGCGGTCGTGTGCAGGTCGACGCCCTGCCGACCAGCCGGCTGGTCGTCGGGCTGGGCCGCCATCGGTCCTCCGGGGGTTGCGTGCAGTGCGGGAAGCCTAGTGGCCGCCGGGCCACCGGCTGGCCCGCACGGGTGGATCTGACGACCCGCGTCTGTAGTCAGCAGAAGGCGTGGCCGATGATGCGTCGGGGGCCAAGCCGACTGGCTTGGTCGAGCAGGTGCACCGAGCCGCGCGCGCTCGGCCTGGAGAGGTGTGTCGAGGTGGTTGCCGAGGGGCCGGATCCGACGACGGGCGCGACGTTGGACGACGTCGAACGCCGGGCGCTCGCCGAGGACCGCCTACGCGCGCTGACCGCCATCGGCCGGGCTGTCACGCGCGGCGACTCCGCCGACGCCCTCAGCCGGATCGTCGAGGCGGCCATGGTCGCTCTGGGGGCCGCCTCCTCCTCCCTGGGTGTGTGGGACGAGACGGCACAGGTCTTGCGCACCCGGCTGAACCTCGGCGAGCTCGCGGACTGGGAGGAGCCCTTCCCGACCGACGAGTGGTACGTGGCAGACCAGAGCACCTGGTTGGCCGGCATGGACTCCGGACATCTCGGGATGATCGTGCGGCTCGACGACCCCACGATCGCGGCGGACGACCGGTACTACTTGGAACGTCTCGACAAGTTCTGCTCGATGAGCGTGCCCATCCTGCGCGACGGTGAGTGGTGGGGCGAGCTGTTCGTGGCCCGCCGCGCGGACCAGCCGCCGTTCACCGACCGCGATCTGGAGTGGGGCACCGCCGTCGCAGCACAGGTCGGTGCCGCGGTCGAGGCATTGGACCACCTCGACCGGGTCGCCCGGCTCGCGCACACCGACGTGCTCACCGGGTTGGCCAATCGGCTGACGATGGAGGAGTGGATGCGCTCGGCGATCGAGCGCCACAAGCTGGACGGGGACGACGTCGCCTTCGTCGTCTGCGACCTCAACGGCTTGCACGAGATCAACAGCGACCAGGGTCACGACGCCGGCGACCGGGCACTGAAGCAGTTCGCGCGTCTGTTGCGGCAGGCGACGACGCCCGTGCCGGGTGTGCTGGCCGCCCGTTTCGGCGGTGACGAGTTCTGCCTGGCCGTGGTCGGGGAGGACGCCGACCGCCTGGTCGCGATCGCGGCCGAGGTCACTCGCCGCGGTTGGGACATGCTGCCGTTCGGCGTCGCCTGCGGGGTGGCCAGCACCAAGGACCCGATCGGTCCTGTCGAGAGTGCGGGTCGCCTGTTCCGGCTGGCCGACGCTGCACAGTTCCGGGCCAAGCGCACCGGCTCCCGGGTGCCGGTCATCGCCGGTCGGGCATTGCCCGCCGAGGCGGCCGTGCCGTTGAAGGAGCTGCTCGGTACCCCGGTGACCGACCGACGACTCCTGCGGGGCCGCGACCAGGCGAACCCGGCGCACCTGCTCGAGGCAGGGCTGCGCGCCCTTGACCAGGTGCCGACCGACGCCATCCGCTCGCGGTTGGCGCTGGTCGCCGACGTCGTGTCGAACCACGTCGACGGACTGGGCTGGTGGCTGTCGTGGTCGGCTGCCGACAGCGACAGCCTGACCACCGTGGAGTTCTCCGCCTACCGCGAGATCCCCAAGCTGCACCCCGGCGAGTTCGACCTGGAGGTGGGCGAGCAGTTCCCGCTGGCCGACTTCCCGGACACGCAGGCAGCTCTCGCGGGTGGCACCTTCCTCATCGAGGCGGCCGACCCCACGGCCAACCCCGCCGAGGTGGCCGTGCTGGACGGTTTGGCCGCGATCGCGGCCGTGGCGGCAGGTGGCGTGGCGGCCGACGGCGACCGATGGCTGGTCGAGGTCTACGCCGATGCCCTGTCCGGGTCGTTGCGCGAGGTGATGGCCGTGTTGCGGGTGCTCGTCCTCACGGCGCTGCACCCGAACGGTCGCTGAACCCTTTCGGCCCGGGGATCCACCCCTCTCTCGCCCTCAAGACGGTCACGACTTCGTGCCGAAGTTTCGAGGGTGAGACGACACCTTCCTGGGGGGAGGGGAGTACGTGAGGACGACCGACGACACGTCGGCTGCGCCGGGGGGAACCAGCGGATCGCCTGCTGAGGATCCGACGACGCGGTTGGGCGGTTCGCCGCGCTTTCGCGCGCTCGCCGACATCGCCAGGGTCGCCCGTGCCCCTTCCCGCGAACAGCTGCTGATCGGGGTGAGCGAGGCCGCCCGCGCCGCTTTGGACGGTGCGTCGGCCTCGGTGTCGGAATGGGAGCCTGGTCACGGTCGCGTCCGCACGCTGGTGAACGTGGGCAAGCTCGGGCCGGGCGAGGTCGAGCTCCCCGAGGACGAGACCTACTCCCTGCTGGAGTACGGGATGTTGACCGTGATGCTCGAGCAGGAGCGCGGGATCCTGACGTCGATCGGCCAGGACAATCAGGCTGACGCGCACCTGCTCCTGCTCCACGAGCTGCACAAGGGATCCAGCGTCTGCGCCCCGATCCCGCTGGACGGTCGGGTCTGGGGGGAGCTGTTCGTCACCCGCGGGCTCGAGCAGACGTCGTTCACCGAGGGGGACCTCGACTTCGCCGTGGCCGTGGCCGCCCAGGTCGGCGCCGCCCTGGCCACTGCTCAGCACCTCGAGCAGGTCTCGAAGATGGCCTACACCGACTCGCTCACCGGGCTGGCCAACCGCCGAGCGGTCGACGAGCGGTTGGACGCCGCCATGATGCGCCGCGTCGCCGACGGGTCCCCTGTGGGACTGGTCGTGTGCGACCTGAACGGGCTGAAGCGGATCAACGACGACAGCGGCCATGACGCCGGTGACCGCGCCCTGGTCCGCTTCGCTGGTCTGTTGAGCGCCACCTCGGCGTTGCTGCCCGGTGCGCTGGCCGCCCGCCTGGGCGGCGATGAGTTCTGCGTTGTCGTCGACGGCGTCGCGACCGACTTCGTGGTGGAGATGGCGGAGTCGTTGTGCCGAGCGGTCGCCCGCTCGCCGTTGGAGGGTGTCTCCTGTGGGGTCGTCGTGACCGGCGACGAGGTCGGGCCGATCGACAGCGCCGAACGCCTGTTCCGTCTGGCCGACGCGGCGCAGTACCGCGCCAAGCGCAGCCGCTCGTCGCGTCCGGTCGTGGCGGGGCGCCCGCTGCCCGACGAGGCAATCGCCGCGCTCGGCCGGCACCCCCTCATGCCCCCCAACCCGCGCGAACGGCGGCTGATCCGCCAGGACGAGGTGTCGCCGGCCCGCCTGCTCGAGCTCGGGATGCTCGGGCTCGACGAACACAGTGACCGCTCTGCGTTGGCCCGGCTGGAGCTGATCGCCGACGTTGCGGGGCACCACGTGGACGGACTCGGGTGGTGGCTGTCCATCCACGAGCCGAACTCCCACGTCGTCCGCACTGCTGCGTTCACTGTGTTCCGCGCGATCGCGGGAAGTGCCGAGACCGCCTCGGCCACTCCCGTCGGTTCGGCCTACCCGTTGTCTGACTACCCACTGACCGAGCGGGTCCTGCACGGTGGGACGGCCGTGATCTCCGTGGACGACGCCGAGGCGGATCCCGCCGAGCTGGCGCTGCTGGACGGGCTCGGCGCGACCGCCCAGCTGATGGTCGGCGTGCGCGACTTCGAGGGTCGCGGGTGGCTGCTGGAGCTGTACGCCGATGCACTGAGCCGTCCGGTCGGCGACATCGCGCCGGCGGTGCGGGCCCTGATGATCATGGCGGTCTCCGACCATCCGGATTGAGTTGAGTGAGCGGGTGCAGTGACCCGGCTCGACTACGGTGACGCCATGACCGACGACCTCGTGGCGCGGCTCGACGCCGCGGTCGCCGGTACGGCGGCCCCCGCACCCGCAGCCGCGCAGAAGTTGGCTGCGCAGGGCAAGTTGGCGGTCCGCGAACGCATCGCCTTGCTCGTCGACGAGGGCAGCTGGGTCGAGGACGGCCGGCTGGCCAATGCGCTGGCGCAGGGGTTACCGGCAGACGGGGTGGTCACCGGTCGGGGACTGGTCGAGGGTCGCCCCGCTGTCGTCGTCGCCAACGACCCCGCCGTCAAGGCGGGCTCCTGGGGTGCGCGCACCGTGGAGAAGATGGTGCGGGCCACCGAGGCAGCGTTGCGCGAGGAGCTGCCGATCTTCTGGCTCGTCGACAGTGCGGGTGCGCGGATCACCGACCAGGTGGCCATGTTCCCTGGCCGTCGAGGGGCCGGGCGGGTCTTCCACAACCAGGTGGCGCTGTCGGGCAAGGCGCCACAGATCTGTTGTCTCTTCGGGCCGAGCGCGGCCGGTGGTGCCTACATCCCCAGCTTCTGCGACTACGTCGTGATGGTCGAAGGAAACGCCTCGATGTACCTGGGCAGTCCGCGCATGGCGCAGATGGTCGTGGGCGAGATCGTGACGCTGGAGGAGATGGGCGGCGCCCGGATGCACTGCGAGGTGTCCGGTTGCGGCGACGCGCTGGCAGAGGACGACGCTGACGCGATCGAGCTGGCGAAGACGTTCTTCTCCTACCTGCCGACGTGTTGGCGCGAGTCACCCCCCGAGGCGGCCGGTGACCGCCCGAGTCGAACGTTCGATGCGGATCTGGTGCCGTCGCGGGAGTCGCAGCCCTTCGACGTCCACGACGTGATCGACGCCTTGGTGGACGTCGACACGTTCTTCTCGATCAAGGCGCTCTGGGCACCTGAGCTGGTCATCGGTTTCGCTCGCTTGGAAGGTCAGGTGGTAGGCGTTGTCGCCAACAACAGCGCGCACCGCGGAGGCGTTCTGTTCGTCGACAGCGCGGACAAGGCGACGCGCTTCATCTGGCTGTGCGACGCGTTCAACGTCCCACTCGTGTACCTGGCCGACGTACCGGGCTTCATGATCGGCAAGGACGTCGAGCGCCAGGGGATCATCCGCCACGGCGCGAAGATGGTCAGCGCTGTCGCCGAAGCCACGGTGCCGCAGGTCTGCGTCGTGCTGCGTAAGGCCTACGGCGCTGGTCTGTATGCGATGGGCGGCCCTGGCTTCGGTCCAGATGCGACGTTGGCGCTCCCCACGGCGCGGATCGCGGTGATGGGCCCGGAGGCGGCCGTCAACGCCGTCTACGCCAACAAGATCGCGGCCATCGACGACGCGGCGGAGCGCGAGGCGTTCGTGTCCGGGCGCCGGGCCGAGTACGAGACCGACGTCGATCTGCTGCGGTTGGCCGCCGACCTGGTCGTGGACGCGGTCGTGCAGCCGGCCGACCTGCGCGAGCAGATCATCTTGCGGCTGGGCTATGCGGCGGGACGATCGCGGGAGTTCGCCGCGCGACGCCACGGCGTGCCTCCGGTATGAGTCCGGATGAGCTGCGGATGAGTGAGGAGTCGCCCCCGGCGATCGTGCACGGTGCCGCGAGCGCCGACGAGGCGGCAGCTGTGCACCAGGCGTTGACCAGGCCACGAGTGCTGGCCGACCTGGCTCGCTGGCGTCGGCAGCGTCGCGCAGCTCTGGACCAGATGCTGCGCCGCGCCTCGCCGGATGTCTGACGCCGCCGACCTGCGACGCGCCGCCACGGCCGCGGGCGACCCCTGGGACTTGCTCGTCGTCGGTGCAGCCCCGTCGACGCACGCGCTCATGCGCGAGGCCGCGCTCGCGGGGGCCGTCGAAGGCACTGCCATGGTGGCCGACGAACAGACGGCCGGCCGGGGCCGACTCGACCGATCCTGGTCGGCACCGCCCGGCACCGCGATCCTGATGTCCTGGGTGTGGCGTCCGACGAGTGTGCCCGCCGCCGCCTGGGGCTGGCTCCCGCTGCTCGTGGGTGTGGCAGTGTCCGAGGCCGTCCAGCACGCCGCGGGCGTACCGATCGCGCTGAAGTGGCCCAACGACGTGCTCGCGAACGCGGTGGGTCCGGACAGCCGCAGCGGGAAGGTGGCCGGCGTGCTCGCCGAGCGGGTCGAGACCCGAGCCGGTCCGGCCGCTGTGGTCGGGGTCGGGATCAACGTCGCCCAGCGCGCTGAGCAACTGCCCGTGGACAGCGCGACGTCCTTGCGCCTCGCCGGTGCCCCCACGGTCTCCCGCGCGGCCGTGCTGACCGACGTCTTGACCGTCCTGGCCAGGCGATACCGCGCGTGGGTGGCCGCGGACGGCGACGGCGACCTGTGCGGCCTGGCCACGGACTACCTGCGCGCCTGCTCCACCGTCGGCCAGTCGGTGTCGGTGTCGCTGCCAGGGGAGCGGTCGCTGACCGGACGGGCTGAGGGCCTCGCCCCCGACGGCCGGCTGATCGTCGTCAACGACCAGGGGCGCCATGTCGTCGGCGCGGGTGACGTGGTGCACGTGCGCTGACGTGCGACCATGCGCGCATGGCGTACCCGACGCGACTGCTCGGCGACGGCGAGACGCTCGTGCACGAGTTCCGACCGCACGGTCAGGCCCTGCTGTGGCCAGCGTTGGCGCTGATCGGAACCGCGTTCCTGACGTCGTTCCTCCTGACCGAGCTCGGGGCGACCGGGCCAGTTCCTGCAGCCATCGGGCCCGCCGCTCGGGTGCTCGTGGTCGTCTCGGCGCTGACCTCGGTGCTCTTCTTGACCCTGATCCCGGTGGCCAAGTGGCTGTCGATCCGGTACCTGATCACCGACCGCCGGTTGATCACCCGGTGGGGTCTGCTCACCCGCGAGGGTCGCGACCTGCCGCTGGCGCGACTTACCGACGTCCGCTACACCGCCGGTCCGCTGCAACGCACGCTCGGCACCGGCACCATGTTCGTCGAGACCATGGGGGAGTCCGGCCCGCTCGTCATGCGCTGCGTCCCCGACGTCGAGACCGTGCAGCGCGAGCTCTTCCGGCTCCACGAGCAACGCCTGCACGACCCCGGTGGCTGGGTCGGTCCGTCGGTGGTGGCGTTGCCCGAGCAACGGGCGGTGTCCGCCTCGGCGACCCCGGACGCCATCACCGAGTCGGTGCACCTGACCGGTGAGGGCGACCACCGACGGTCGCGGCGTCGTCGCTGAGCAGCCCAGTGAGCAGCCCAGTGGGACCGTTGCCGGCGCATCTGGCCACCGATCCATCGGCTGGCCCAACGCCCTCGGGAACCGGGTGCGGCAGCCGTCGCGATGAGTCACACTCCGCTCGTGGGGGGCAGCAGCGCCGACCGGTTGCGCAGTCTGGCCACGCTGGGGCGGGCCCTGGCGCGCGCCCAGACCGTCGACGAGGCGGCCGACGTGGCAGTGGCCGACGCGCGGTTCGCGTTCGACGCCGCTGCTGTTGCCATGGCCCGACTCGACCGGGCCAGCGGGCGGCTGCGCCTGCTGGCCCTGGCCGGGCCCCGCCCGCTGGACTCCGAGCCGTACCCACAGGGGCTGCCGCAGGTCACCGTCCCCCTGATCGCCCAGGTGATCGACGAGGTGCGCTCGCTGGCCCTCGACGTGGCCGACCACGGCGCTGAGCGGACCTCGCGGGACTGGCTGGACGACATCGGGTACGCCCGCGCGCTGGTCGCGCCGCTGTGGCTGGTGTCGGAGGTATGGGGGCTGATCGTCGTGGTCCGCGACCTCTCGTCTCCGGCCTTCGAGCCGGCTGACGTCGGCTTCGCCGATGCCTACGCCGGCATCGTGTCGTCCGGTCTGGTGCAGGCCGGTCACGCCGAGGAGATGACCGAGCTCGCGTTTCGCGACCCCCTGACCCGGCTGGCCAACCGGCGGGCCTTCGACCGCGCCCTCGCCGACGCCGTCGACCGTTTCACCCGCGACGGAACTCCGGTGACCGTGCTGATCGGCGACGTCGACCGGCTCAAGCGCGCCAACGACAGCTTCGGCCACCCCGCCGGCGACGAAGCGCTGCGGGCCGTCGCCGACGCTGTGTCGGCGGCCGTGGGAGTCGTCCGTGACGGTTTCGCGGCCCGGACCGGCGGCGATGAGTTCGCGGCGGTGCTCCCCACGTCGCTCGTGGCGGCGACGTCGGTGGCCGAGGACCTCGCCGCCAGGGCCCGGACTGCGCCGTACGGCGTGGGTCTGTCGATCGGCCTGGCCGGCACCGACCGGCTGCCGCAAGGGTGGCCGACCAACCCCGAGGAGCTGTTCGAGTGGGCCGACGTGGCCTGCCTGACGGCCAAGCGCAACGGCAACGGGTTGCCGGTCGTCGCCCAGCTCAACGTGCTCGGGTCGCGACCGCCGGACTTCGCGGGCGACCGAGACCTGTCCGGCGCCGACCTGGTCGGCAGCTGCCTGCAGGTGCTGGCGGAGTCTCCCGGCAACCCGGAGGAGCGGTTGGTGCGGCTGGGCCGACGAGCGGCCCATCTGCTGCTGGCCGACGGGTTCGTGCTGTCGCGACTGGAGTCCGGTACCGCCCGGGTGCAGGTGGCCATGGGCTCGGGCGGGATGCCCCTGGAGGTCGCCGATCTCGACCTGCGCGGCGCGGCCTGGCTGGACCAGGCCAGCCGCTCGGGCCTGGTCGCGCGCGCGGGCGACCCCGACGTGCCGCTGGCCGGGCAGCGGGACAGTTCGCAGGTGCTGGCCGTGGCCAGCCAAGGCTGGTTGCTGGAGCTGCTCGGCGGCAGCCAGACCCGGTTCGGCGGGGCGGCCGGAATGATCCGGGCGCTGGCCGGTGTCGCGACCGGCGGCTGAACCGCGAAGTGCGCCGCTTACGATCGGCGCATGGTGCGCGTACTCCTGGCTGAGGACGACGACGCGATCTCAGAGCCCCTGGCCCGCGCACTACGGCGCGAGGGCTACGAGGTGACCCTCGCCGCGAACGGGCCAGATGCGCTGCTCGCCGCGCAGGACAGCACCGACGTGCTGGTGCTCGACCTCGGCCTTCCCGGCATGGACGGGCTCGAGGTCTGTCGGCGGCTGCGGGCGAGCGGGTCTCGGCTCCCGGTGCTGGTGCTGACGGCGCGCGCCGCCGAGCTCGATGCGGTCGTCGGCCTCGATGCTGGGGCCGACGACTACGTGACCAAGCCGTTTCGCCTCGGTGAGCTGTTGGCCCGCGTGCGAGCACTGCTGCGGCGCAACCCGCCGAGCGCCACCTCGCTGACGGCGCAGGACGTGCGGATCGACGTCAGCGCGCACCGTGCGTACCGAGACGACGAAGAGCTGACCCTGTCGCAGAAGGAGTTCGACCTGTTGGTCACGCTGGTCGAGCGCGTCGGGCAGGTGGTCACCCGCGAGGACTTGATGCGCGACGTCTGGCAGACCGAATGGATGGGCTCGTCGAAGACGCTCGACATGCACGTATCGTGGCTGCGTCGCAAGCTCGGCGACGACGCGACCGACCCGCGCTACATCACCACCGTGCGCGGGGTCGGCTTCCGGTTCGAGCAGGACTGAGCGGTGCGGGCCCGCTTCGTCCGCTCGACGCTGGTGGTGGTCCTCACCAGTATCGGCGTGCTCTCCCTCGCCCTCGTGTGGTTGAACCAGAAGGCGATCGAACGCGACTACCAGCAGCGGGTCAGGGTCGAGGCCCAACAGCTCGCGGCGACGTACGAGAAGCTGCACGACCCGACGCGCGTCCAGCAGGAGCTCGACGACACCGCGCGCGAGGGCCGCTCGGTTCAGGTCACCACCTCCAGCGGTGCGACGTTCAGCGACGGCGCCGTGGTGCCAGGGGCGACGTGGAGCCGCAGTGCAGAGACCCCTGGCGGGTGGGTGGTCAGCGTCACGCAAAGTGCCGACATCGCCCGGGAGGCGCAGGTCTTCTCCGCCCTGCTCATCCTCGGCATGGGTGCCGCAGCGGCATCCGTTGCGATCCTGGTCACGTGGCGGGAGTCGCGGCGCGCGGTGGCGCCGTTGGCCGGCCTGGCGGACGCCGCAGCCCGGTTGGGGTCAGGTGACGCCCGGCCCACCGGCGTGCGTTACGGCGTCGCGGAGCTCGACGCCGTTGCGGCGGCTCTGGACATCAGCGCGGCGCGGATCAACCAGCTCGTCAGCCAGGAGCGCAACCTCACCGTCGACGTGTCCCACCAGCTGCGCACGCCGCTGACTGCCTTGTCGATGCGGTTGGACGAGATCCTGCTCGCCGACGACATCGAGATGGTGCGCACCGAAGCCGTGGCGGCGCAGGAACAGGTGGAGCGTCTGGCCGGCGTAGTCGAGTCGTTGCTGTCCGATGAGCCACCCACCGGCGAGTCAGGCGCGGTCGTGTCGCTGGATGCGGTGGTCGACCAACAGGTGCGGGAGTGGTCGCCGGCGTACGAGGCGGCCGACCGCGACCTGGTCGTGGCCGGGACCGAAGGTTTGTCCGCCCACGGATCCCGCGGCGGTGTCGCTCAGGTGCTGGCCACCCTGCTGGAGAACTCTCTGCTGCACGGTGCGGGCACCACCACGATCACTCGACGCCGGGTGGCCGGCGCGTTGGTCCTCGAGGTGTCCGACTCCGGCGCGGGCGTTCCTGCGGCACTGGCCGGGCAGGTGTTCGAGCGGTCCGTCAGTGGCGCCGGCGGTACCGGGGTCGGCCTGGCGTTGGCCCGATCAACGGCGCACGAGTTCGGGGGTCAGCTGCAGCTGCTCGATGCCCAGACCGCGCGCTTCGGGCTGTTTCTCACCGAGGCGTGACGCCCACGGGGTCGGCGTCCGCGGGTGCGTCGGGTGGCTCGGTCGACCCGTCCGCAGCGAACACCCAGTGTCGGTACCCCACGAAGCGCACCACCATGCCCAGGAACAGCCCGATCACGTTGCCGGAAAGGTTGTCGGACAGCCAGCTGTCCAGGTGCAGGACGTAGCGCGAGATCGCCAGGGGGAGCAGAGCCACGACGAGTGACACGCCGTTGACGGCCAGGAAGGCCCCGTACTCGCGCCAGAAGCCGCGCCGACCCCCATGGCGGAACGTCCACTGCCGGTTGCCGAAGTAGGCCACGACGGTCGCCGCGACCACAGAGATCGTCTTGGCGGTCAGCGGCTTGTCGTGCAGCGGCCCGTCGCCACCGGCGTAGGTCAGCAGGTTGAAGATGCCCACGTCCACGACGTACGCGATGGCACCCACGACGCCGAACTTGGCGATCTGGGCGACCAAGGGGCGCACCCCGGACACCGCACGGCTCGACACCACACCAGGGTACGTCGTGCGACGATGCCCTCGTGTCACCCGCTCCGCCAGCGCCCCCGACCCGCCATGGCCTGTCGCCTGAGTACGCACAGCTGCGTCAGTCCGTGGCGGCCTTCGCCTCCGAGGTCGTTGCCCCGGTGATCGGTGCGCACTACCAGGCCGAGCAGTTCCCGTACGAGATCGTCGCGGGCATGGGCCGGCTGGGGCTGTTCGGACTGCCGTTCGGTGAGGACGTCGGGGGGATGGGCGGGGACTACTTCGCGCTGTGCCTGGCACTGGAGGAGCTGGCGCGCGTCGACTCCTCCGTCGCGATCACGCTCGAAGCTGCGGTGTCCCTGGGGGCCATGCCGCTGGACCGGTTCGCCACGCAGCAGCTGCGGGCTCACTGGCTGCCGAGGCTCACCTCGGGTCAGGCACTGGGCGCGTTCGGGCTCACCGAACCCGGCAGCGGCACCGATGCGGCGGCGCTGCGCACGACGGCGCGTCTCGACGGCGACACCTGGGTGATCAACGGGACCAAGGCCTTCATCACCAACTCCGGCACGGACATCACCGAGTTCGTCACGGTGGCCGCGGTGACGGGCAGCGGCGAGCCGGGGCGGCCCGAGATCTCCACGATCCTGGTTCCCACGGGAACGCCGGGGTTCGCGGTCGCACCGTCGTACTCCAAGATCGGCTGGTGCGCCTCGGACACGCACGGCTTGTCCTTCGACGACGTGCGGGTGCCCGCATCGAACCTGGTGGGCGAACTCGGCCGCGGCTACGCGCAGTTCCTGCAGATCCTCGACGAGGGTCGGATCGCGATCGCGGCCCTGGCGACCGGGCTCGCGCAAGGGTGCGTCGACGAGTCGGTGCGCTACGCCAAACAACGGGAGGCGTTCGGTCGGCCGATCGGTGACTTCCAGGCCGTGCAGTTCCTGGTGGCGGACATGGCAGCCAATGCGCACACCGCGCGGCTCGCCTACTACGACGCCGCATCGCGGATGTTGGCCCGCGAGCCGTTCAAGCGCGAGGCCGCCATCGCGAAGCTGACCGCCTCCGACGCCGCAATGGAGAACGCCCGGTCCGCGACGCAGGTGTTCGGCGGGTACGGCTTCATGAACGAGTACCCGGTGGGCCGCTTCTACCGCGATGCGAAGGTGTTGGAGGTCGGCGAGGGCACCTCAGAGGTGCAGCGCATGCTGATCGCCCGCGATCTCGGCTTGTAGCCGCTCACTTCGCACGGGTGGCTCTGACGAGCACGTCGTACCGGTGTGGCGCACCGCGAAACCGACCCCGCGCTCCCGCACAATGGACGAGGCCCCTCCATGTATGAGATGGAGGGGCCTCGCTCGCTCGACTGCCGCGCTTCCGGTTGCCCGGAGGGCCCGGCGTAGTCGAGCGCACCGCCGATTTGCTGGCCCTCGTCGTCTGCTTCGGTTTCCCTCGGCGCCGCCGGATCGGGGTTTCCCTCGATCTGCCCGGGTTTCCCCGGGTGGGCCACCTTGTCGGTGGCGAGGAGATGTCTAACGGCCGTCGCAACCCTCGCGCAAGAGGTTCGTGCCAACTATTTCCAGGAGTTTCTTCGTCCACAGAAGCGTCCACAGCAATATCGGGACGAAGCGGGTTTCCTGCACAACCTCGTCCCCAGGTTGTCCACGGAATCGTCCACAAGCGCTCCACCCGAGGGCGCGGATCGAGGACGTGGATCGTCGATGTGGATCGAGGTCATGCGGACAGCGGGATCCCACGTGCGATCGATACCCTGCTCGCATGCGTGGGCCGTCATGAGTGGGCGACCGGTCGTAGGCGTCGTGGGCGCTGGACAGCTGGCCCGCATGATGGCTCCTGCGGCGATCGGCCTCGGCATCACGCTGCGTCTGTTGGCCGATCGACCCGACGACAGCGCGGCCCAGGTGATCCCCGGCGCCGTCGTGGGGGACTATCACGACCTGTCGACGCTGTTGGCCTTCGCGCAGGGCTGCGACGTCGTCACCTTCGACCACGAGCACGTGCCCACCCACCACCTGGTCGCGCTGCGCGACTCGGGCGTCGTGGTGCGCCCGGGTCCGGAGGCCTTGGTGCATGCCCAGGACAAGGGCGTGATGCGCGAGCAGCTGGGCGGCATGGGAGCGCCGGTCCCTGCCTGGGCGCGGGTGCAGTCGGCGGGGCAGGTCAGTGCGTTCGCGCAGGCCAACCGCGGATGGCCAGTGGTGCTCAAGGCCACGCGGGGTGGATACGACGGCCGGGGAGTCTGGGTGGTCGAGGACGAGCCGGCCGCAGCGGCTGTACTCGCGCACGAGCAGGTGCCCGGCTTCCTCGCCGAACCCCTGATCGACTACCGCCGCGAGCTGGCCGTTGTGGTGGTGCGCAGCCCGAGCGGTCAGGCCGTCGCCTATCCCGTGGTCGAGACGGTGCAGGTCGACGGCATCTGCCGGGAGGTCTACGCACCGGCTCCCGGGCTGTCGGAGGACCACGCACTGGCCGCCACGGAGGCGGCGTTGAAGATCGCCGGTGAGCTCGACGTCGTCGGCGTCCTGGCGGTCGAGATGTTCGACACCGACGACGGCGTGCTGGTCAACGAGCTGGCCATGCGCCCCCACAACTCCGGGCACTGGACGATCGACGGGGCGGTGACCAGTCAGTTCGAGAACCACCTGCGCGCGGTCCTCGATCTGCCGCTCGGCTCGCCCACCGCGCTGGCGCCGCATGTGGTGATGGTCAACGTGCTCGGCGCAGACGTGCCGGACCTGACGTCTGGCTACCTTCACTGCATGGCCCGCGACCCCGGATTGAAGCTGCACGACTACGGCAAGCAGATGCGTCCTGGCCGCAAGGTGGGTCATGTGACGGCGTTGGATGACGACCTGACCGAGGCGATCGGACGCGGCCGTCACGCAGCCGCCTACCTGAGGGGCGAGATCGATGGCTGACTCCACGACATCCGCGACCGTGCAGCTACCACAGCGACCACAGCGACCACAGCGGCCGCTCGTCGGTGTCGTGATGGGGAGTGACTCCGACTGGTCGGTCATGGAGGCGGCGGTCGACGCGCTGGTGGAGTTCGACGTGGCGCACGAGGTCGACGTGGTGTCAGCGCACCGGATGCCTGAACAGATGCTGGTGTACGGGAAGTCCGCGGCCGACCGCGGACTACGGGTGATCATCGCCGGCGCCGGTGGTGCTGCTCACCTGCCGGGGATGTTGGCGTCGGTCACACCGTTGCCGGTGATCGGGGTGCCGGTACCGCTGCGCAACCTCGACGGACTCGACTCGCTGCTGTCGATCGTTCAGATGCCCGCCGGCGTGCCGGTCGCCACAGTCGCGATCGGCAACGCGCGCAACGCCGGCCTGCTGGCCGTGCGCATCCTCGCCACCGGCGACGAGGCGCTGCGCGGCGCCCTGCAGAAGTTCCAGGCCGACCTCGAGAGCACTGCGGTGGCGAAGGGTGAGGCGTTGCGGCGGCGCACGCAGGCGCCCAGGGCCGGCTTCGGTGAGTGACGCGCCTCAGGGCCGGCCGAGCGCCCGATAGACCCATCCAGCGTCGCGCCATCGTTGCGGGTCGAGGCTGTTGCGTCCGTCGATCATGACGCGGCGCCGCACGACACCGGCCAGCTGCACCGGATCGACCTCGGCGAACTCCCGCCACTCGGTCAGGTGCACCACCGCATCCGCGTCCTGCGCCGCGTCGATCGCGCTGGCCACGTACTGCAGGGCGGGGAAGCGGACCGCAGAGTTCGGCATGGCCTTCGGGTCGTAGACGCGCACCTGAGCGCCGGCGTCGGACAGGGCCTGCGCCACGTGCAGGGCCGGTGAGTCGCGGACGTCGTCGGAGTCCGGCTTGAACGCTGCGCCCCACACCGCCACCTTGCGATCCTGCAAGGTGCCGTTGAGTGCCTGCCGCGTCAGCTCCACCATCCGGGCTCGCCGGCGCAGGTTGATGTCCTGCACATCGCGCAGGAACGACACGGCCTGCTCCACGCCGAGCTCTTCGGCTCGCGCGATGAACGCGCGGATGTCCTTGGGCAGGCAACCACCGCCGAAGCCGAGCCCCGCCTGCAGGAACCGGCCGCCGATGCGCTCGTCGAAGGCCAATGCCTGGGCCAGCTCGACGACGTCGGCGCCGGCCACCTCGCACAGCTCGGCCATCGCGTTGATGAACGAGATCTTCGTCGCGAGGAAGGCGTTGGCCGCCGTCTTGACCAGTTCCGACGTTGCGAAGTCCGTCACCACGATCGGCACGCCGTCGGCCAGCAGGGGCGCATAGACCTCGCGCAGCGTGGCCTCGGCCCGGGCACTTCGGACCCCGAAGACCAGACGGTTGGGCCGCAACGTGTCGGTGATCGCGTGGCCCTCACGCAGGAACTCGGGGTTCCAGGCCAGTTCGACATCGCTGCCGGCCGGGGCCAGGTCCGCGAGACGGCTGGCGAGCCGAGCGGCGGTGCCGACCGGGACCGTTGACTTGCCCACCACCAGAGCCGGGCGGGTGAGCAGCGGGGCGAGACCGTCGACGACGGCGTCGAGATGGCTGACGTCAGCGGCGTTGGAGTCCGGCCGTTGCGGGGTACCGACGCACAGGAAGTGCACGTCACCGAACTCCGCGACGTCGGCGTACGACGTCGTGAACCGTAACCGTCCTGATGCCAGAGAGCGTTGGAGCAGCTCGGGCAGACCCGGTTCGAAGATGGGCAGCCGCCCGGCCGACAGCTCGGCGATCTTGTCCGCATCCACGTCCATCGCGAGGACGTCGAAGCCGAGGTCGGCCAGACAGGCGGCATGGGTCGCGCCGAGGTAACCGGTGCCCAGTACGGTGAGACGCGGTTGTCCCACGAGCACCCTCCCTTCGAACGCGGCGAGCCTACGAACCCGTCGACCTGACGACCGACGGGTGCGGTCAGGCTAACCGTCGCGGCCGGCCCCGTCCGGCCGCGACGCGACGCCGGTTAGCCTCCAGTGGTCGAGGTCCTGAGAGGGGCAACTGTGCCGGCGTTGGATGGGTTCGTGCTCCCCGAGGAGCACCAGGCGCTGCGCGAAGCAGTACGGGCATTCGCCGACGAGGTGATCGCCCCACGCGCGGCGCAGATCGACGCCAGCGGTGAGTTCCCTGACGACATCTACGCAGCGATGGTGAAGAACCAGCTGCATGCCGTGCATGTGCCGGCCGAGTACGGCGGACAGGGCGCGGACGCGCTTGCCTCGACCATCGTCGTGGAAGAGGTGGCCCGGGTGTGCGCCTCGTCGTCGCTGATCCCGGCGGTGAACAAGCTCGGTACCACTGGCCTGATCCTGTCCGGGTCCCACGAGCTGAAGGATCGCTATCTGCCGGCCGTGGCCCGTGGGGACGCGATGTTCTCCTATGCCCTGAGTGAGCCGGAGGCGGGCAGTGACGCAGCCGCGATGCGGACCCGCGCCGAACGCGACGGTGACCACTACGTCCTGCAGGGCGTCAAGCGCTGGATCACCAACGCCGGGGTGTCGCGCTACTACACGCTGATGGCGGTGACTGATCCGGGAGCCGGCGCACGCGGGATATCGGCATTCGTGGTGCACAAGGACGACCCCGGGGTGTCGTTCGGCGCCCCCGAGCGCAAGCTCGGCATCCACGGATCTCCCACCGCCGAGGTGTACCTCGATCGGGTTCGGATCCCGGCAGACCGAATGATCGGTGAGCCCGGCTCGGGGTTCGCGACGGCGATGGCCACGCTCGACCACACCCGTCTGGCGATCGCCGGGCAGGCGGTGGGGATCGCCCAGGGTGCTCTCGACGCTGCGACCGCTTACGTGCAGGAGCGTCAGCAGTTCGGTCGTCCGGTGTCGGACTTCCAAGGGGTGCAGTTCATGCTGGCCGACATGGCGATGACCGTAGCTGCCGCCCGCGCCTTGACGTACCAGGCCGCTACCAAGAGCGAGCGACGTGACCCCGATCTCACCTTCTTCTCCTCGGCCGCGAAGTGCTTTGCCTCGGATGTGGCCATGCAGGTCACCACTGACGCCGTGCAGCTGTTCGGCGGCTATGGCTACACCGCCGACTTCCCGGTCGAGCGAATGATGCGCGACGCGAAGATCACGCAGATCTACGAGGGGACCAACCAGGTGCAGCGGATCGTGATGGCGCGCCAGCTGCTCAAAGGGCTGGCCGGGCCGCGATGACCGGTCAGCCGCAGCCGATGGCTGCCTCGCGCACCACATTGAGCCAGATCATGACGCCGTTGGACGTGAACCTGCTGGGTACCGTTCACGGTGGTGTCGTCATGAAGCTGGTCGACTCGGTCGCCGGGGCCGCGGCTGGGCGGCACAGCGGGGGCCCGGCGGTCACCGTCTCGATGGACGAGATGGTGTTCCTCGAGCCGGTGCGGGTGGGCGACCTGGTGCACGTGCATGCGCAGGTCAACTGGTGCGGCGCAACGTCCATGGAGGTCGGGGTCCGGGTGACCGCAGAACCGTGGGACCGACTCGACCCCGCCACCCACGTGGCGTCGGCCTATCTCGTCTTCGTGGCGGTCGACGAGGCCGGGCACCCACGCCAGGTGCCGCAGGTGATCCCAGACGACGACGAGGACCGGCGGCGTCATGCCGAAGCGCAGATCAGGCGGCAGCATCGGTTGGCGCGCCGCGACGAGATCCGAGCGCTGCGCGCGCGGGCTCAGTCGTCAGGCTGAGGAGATCAGGAACAGACGTTCTGGTTGGCCGAGCGGGTCTGCAAGGAGGTCCCGTTGGCCTTGGCGACCTTGACCGTGTGCGGCGCCGTGTAGTCGGACCCGACGATCACCGTGAAGGTGGCACCGAGGTTCGGCGTCGACACGAATTGGGCGCCGGGCAGCGCAGCCTTCAATGTCTTCAGCGACTCGTTCCACCGCGGGTCGTACTTCACGACGGTCGTGGTCACGTCGGTCTGGTTGGAGTTCCCCGCCGGTGCTGCGATCGTGAAGCCGACGGCCGAGAGGTCGTCAGTGGCCTGCGCGGCGAGCCCCGAGGTGCTGCTGCCGTTGAGCACCTTGACCGAGATCTGTGTCGGCGCGATGGTCGGCTTCACCCCGGCGGCCGCCTTGACCAGCGGCTGGTCGTGGTTGATCTTGTCGAACAGCTGGTGTGCGGCGCTCTGGTTCCACAGCACCGCTTCACCGACACTGGGGCCGGCGTTGTACGCCACGTTCGACAGCGGGACGGTGAGGAAGCGCAACGACGCGGGGCGCAACGTGCGCAGGCTGTTGACCAGCGCGAGGATCTCGTCGTGGTTCAGCCCGCTGTCGGTGTGGACCGAGGAGAGCACGGCGTTGAGCAGCGCGTTGAGCTTCAGCGGGTTCAGCAACGTCTGGGCGCTCGTGACCTGTTTGAACATCGATCCCAGGAACTGCTGCTGACGGTCCATGCGCCCGAGGTCGGCTCGTGGGTCGATGTAGCGGGCCCGGACGAAGGCCAGGCCCATGTCGCCGTACACGTGGGACGGACCGGCCGGCAGCTTCAGCCCGCTCTTCGGGTCGTCCACCGCGTTGGGCAGACAGACATCGACGCCACCGACCGCATTGACGATGTTCACCACGCCGCCGAAACCGACCTCGACGTAGTGATCGATGCTCACGCCCGTCGCGTCCTGGACGGTCTTGATCAACAAAGGTGCGCCACCGAAGGCGTATGCAGCGTTGAGCTTGTTCTTCTGGGCTGGGTAGTGCTTGCCGGCTGAGTCCGTGTACGCGGGGATCGTCACGTAGGAGTCCCGCGGCAGGCTGACGACCGTCGCCCACTTCCGGTCACCTGAGATGTGGACCAGCATCATCGTGTCCGATCGATGGCCAGACGCCATCGCCACCGTGCCGGAGTGCATCTGCTGCTGTTGCTTCTTGGTCAGCCCGGTCCGCGTGTCCGAGCCGACCACGAGGATGTTGAGCGGCCCCGTCGCATCACTGGAGGCGAGCGTGAGCCCCGGAATGTGGTCGATCTTGCCGGTGTAGTGGGTGAACAGTGCCCAACCGCCGAGGCTGACGGTGAAGACGGCTGCCGACATCACCGTGGCCAGCACCGACCACCACCGACGACGTGGCGCAGAGTCGCTCGCCGAGCCGGCAGCGCCCGCGGTCGCCCGCGGTGACAGCTCGGGGGGCAGCGGGCTGGTCATGCGGGCGCTTCCTCCTGGTCAGGCTGCTGGCGGTGGGGGCGGCGGGGCGGTCCGACCCACGATGGGGGTCGGCCACTCCTTCGACGTAGAGCGGCAGTCACTGGTGCCATGGGTCGGGGTCAGGCGGCGGACTCGGCTCTTGGGGCGGAAGTTCAGGGTAGGTCGGCCGCTGCCTGCTGCCCAAACGGCGCGCCGGGCTGCCGGCGACGCCTCCGTTGGTCAACCGGGCCCGACGTGAGCAACACCACACGCCAGCGGCTGACCCGCGCAGGCAGAGGTCAGTTGATCTTGCAGATGTTCTGGCTGGCCGTGCGGATCCCCGTGGTCTGGGTCGAGGTCTGCTTGACGACGACCGGCACCACGCCCGGCCACTGCTGCCCCACCACCACCTGCAGGACGCTGCCGAGCCCGGGGACGATGACGCGTGAGGCTCCCGGCATCGAGGCTGCCAGGGTGCGCGCGGCGTCCTCCATGCCGGGGGAGTACTGGATCACCGTCGACAGGTAGTCCTGCGGATTGGTGTCGCCCACGCCCACGATGGCGTAGCCCTGGCGATGCAGCGCCGCGCTCGCCTTGCCGGCCGCGTTGGGCGCACCCGAGCCGTTCAGCACCCGAACGGAGATGGCGTCCGGCGCGGTCGTCAACGGCTGGTTGTCGATGACAGTGGGCTTGGGCGTCGGCGGCGGGTATACCGCGTCGGTGCGGATGGCCTGCCAGAGCGGTCCGGTCTTGTCGGTCTGCCAGACCACCCGGTTGGGGTCGGCCGGGTCGACCATCCACGGCGTCGTCATGAACGTCATCTTGTTGGGCGGGATGCTGCGGACCTGGCTGGCGAGCTGACGCAGTGCGGTCAGGTGCGCGAGCGCCGGGTCGGTGGTGAGCGACTTGGTCGCGGCGTCCAGGAACTTGTACAGCTTGACCGGGTTGAGCAGGGTCCCCGCACTGCGCACCTTGTTCACCACGGAGGACAGGAACGCCTGCTGCCGGCTGATCCGGCTGATGTCGCTGCCGTCGCCGATGTAGCGCGCTCGCACGTAGGCCAGTGCCTCGACACCGTGCACGGTGGAGATGCCCGCGGGAAGGTCGAGGTGGCTCTTCGGGTCGTTGATGGCGGTGGGGAGGCACACCTGGATGCCGCCGAGGGCATCCACCATCGACTGGAACCCGCGGAAGTCCACGACCATGAAGTGGTCGATGTAGATGTGGGTGAGGCTCTCGACGGTGTGCACGGTGCAGCCGGGGCCACCGAGCGCGTACGCCTCGTTGAACATTCCGACGTGGGCCGGGTAGGTGGAACCGTCTGGTGTCTTGCACTCCGGGATCTGCACCACCGAGTCGCGTGGGATGCTCACGATCAGTGCGCTCTTCCGGTCGGCCGGAAGGTGTACCAGCATCGTCGTGTCCGAACGGGCTCCACCCAGCACCGCCGCGTTCCCGAAGCCGCTGCCCTGTCCCTGACGGGTGTCCGAGCCCATCACCAAGATGTTCATGGGCTGGTTGGCGGAGGTCGAGGTCGGCGTCACCTTGGTGGGTCGGGTCCCGAGTTCGGCGCTGATGTCGATCTTGTTGATGTTGTGATCCAGGTTGCGGTACGCCAAGTACCCCGCGACGCCGCCGGCCACGAACAGCATCAGCACGACGACGCCGATCGTCAGCAGGACGCGGCGCAACCGGTGGCGCGGTCTGGCGGTGCCGTCTTCAGGTGCCCCGGCAACCCCCGCGTCGCCGGGCACGGTTTCCTCGTCGCTCAACGTCGCTCAACCAGTCCTCGGTCGGTTCGGGGCCTGACCTCACCGGAGGTCGGACCAGTCGGGCCCGCTACGCGTTCAGGAGGATACGGGCGCCCTGGCGAGCACCCGTACGGCGGGCGGCAGGCCCGCGGTTGCGCGGGAGGCCACGGTGACCTGTTCGGCCGCCACCGTTCCGACGACGGCCGGCCCCGGCGGGTTCCGCCACCACAGGACGGATGCGCCGTGGAGGAGAGGGGCCACCAGGGCTACCACCACGTCGTCGAGGGTCGTCACCGGCCCCGGGTGCCACAGCCGGTCGCCGGCCAGCCAGCCCGAAGGCGGCTGGCGCCGGTCCGCGTACTCCAGGACGGCCCCGCCCGACCACGACGAGCCGGACCCGGGCGACCACACCGGCGCGGTGAGGGCCACCGGTAGCGGCGCGAACTCGTCGGGCTGGCTGCGCGCCGCCACCGCGTGATCCACCACCAGGGCCGGCAGCGGCGCGCGAAACGGTGCCCCTAGTGCATCGAGCGACACCGCCACGACGTCGTCGGCGCCGCGCGCGAACGCGGCGGCCGACCGCGTCGCGACGTCCCGCGGCCCGATCACCGCGACCGCTGGCGGCTCGGTTGGCGCGAGGTCGTCGGAGGGCACAACGGTGGCGACACAACCGGCTGACCAGGTCGCCACGAGCCAGACGGCGAGCTGCCAGTGCGCCGGCAGCTCGAGCTCTACCCGAGTTCCGGACGCGACGCCAAGATCGTTCACGAGCAGGCCGGCCGTCTTGGCGACGGCGTTGGCGAAGCTGGTCCCGGACAGCTCGACCCTGGCCGCCCCCGTGGCGTCGTACCAGGTCAGGAGGGGTCTGGCCGGGTCGGTGGCAGCTCTGGCCACCAGCTGCTGACCCAGGCTGCCTCCCACGCCCGCGACCCCGGCCATCCGCCGACCCTAGGGCCGCCGGACTTCAGCGCGCTCGTCCACGGTGGTTGAGTGGGGATCGCTGCGTCGACTCAGGTCCGCGAGAAGTCGGCCGATACCAACCAGGAACCCCGACCGAACCGCGAACCCCTTCCGTGCCTCGCGGCACGCTCGACAACCGGCCCCGGAGGTCCTGCCGCCGTGCGTGTGTCCCCTCGTCGCTCCCTGGGCGTGCTGCTCACCCTCAGCGTGGCCGTCCCGGTCCTGACCGTGATCCCGACGCTCACCCGACCCACGACGGCGCCACACCCGGTGGCAGCCCACCTGACGACCCTCGCGTTGTCCGGCGTCGACCCCGCGGCTGCGCGGGACGCCACCCCGGCACCGGTGGCGCGCAAGCTGGACGCGGCGATCGCCCGCAGCAGTGGGGGCCCGCCCGGTGCGGCCAGCGCTCGGCAGACCAGTCGGGTCCGGCCGCCGGCGATCCTGACCGCGCCGACGGCCACGTCGTCGTTCGCGACGCTGGGCGTCACCTGGCTGCCCACTGCACGTCCGGTCCACCTCTTGGTCAGCGTCCGAACCCGCACCAACGGCACCTGGGGACGCTGGTACGTCGTGGGTGGGCAGTCCGACGACACCCCCGATCGCTCCGAGCTCGCGCCGGGTGCCCGCTCGGGAACGTCACCGCTCTATGTCGGCCCGTCCGACGGGGTGCAGGTGCGGGTGGACCGCATCTCCGGGCCGTTGCCCGACGACCTGCGCGTGGACCTGATCGACCCAGGCACTTCACCCGCCGACGGCGACCTGCAACCCGCGGCGCCGGCGTCATCGGCGATGGCGGCCGGTGCTCGTCCTCCGATCATCACCCGCAAGCAGTGGGGCGCCGACGAGTCGATCCGCGAACCCACGTACTTCGACAGCACCGTAAGGGCCGCCTTTATCCATCACACCGCGTCGTCGACGTCGTACACCGCCGCCCAGGCCGCCGGGATGGTGCGGGGCATCTACAGCTACGCGGTCATGAGTGAGGGCTACGCGGACATGCCCTACAACTTCCTGGTCGACAAGTTCGGTCGGATCTACGAGGGGCGTAAGGGTTCGCTGACGGGCGCCGTGCACGGCGGAGCGACCGGTGGGTTCAACACGGACTCGATGGCCGTCTCGGCGCTGGGGAACTTCGAGACGTCGGCGGCACCGTCGGTGATGGTCGATGCGATCTCTGCGTTGCTGGCATGGCGGCTGGCGGCGTTCTACCGCGACCCTCGGGGCCACACCACGCTGACCGACGCCGAGGGCGGTACGAAGTACTCCATCGGCCAGCAGGTGCGCTTCGGCGTGATCAACGGCCACCGCGATGCCGACCTCACGGCGTGCCCTGGCGGACATCTGTACGCGCAGCTGGCCACCATTCGCAATCAGGTGACCCAGTACATGGGTGCCAACCTCGTCAACCCCAGCCTCACGTCACCCGCGGCCCGGCTGACGGCCGCGCCGCGCGACTTGATGTTCACGGTGCACAGCCGGGTCATGAGGAAGGAGAAGTGGCGGCTGACGGTGACGCCCGCTTGTGGCAGCGCGCCGGTGCGGACGATGAGCGGCACGGCGTCGCGGCGCCAGCCGATCACGGTCGGGTGGCGCGGTCGCAACGATTCCGGCGCCGCCGTGGCGCCCGGGCCCTACCTGATGCAGCTGGACAGCTGGGCCGGACGTTCTCGTTCGGTGAGCTGGGTGCGCCAGGTGGTCGTCGGTACCGCCTCGCCCGGACAACCCGGGTCTGGTGTGCCGGGCTCGGGACCCGCGGGCTGGTACCAGCCGGTCCAGTCGCGAACGCTGCTCGACTCCGCCTCGAGTGCAGGCGGCGCCACGCCCTACGTGCTCGCGCCGACGGGTCGGGTTGACATCCCGGTTCTCGGTCGGGCGGGTGTGCCAGCCACCGGCGTGAGTGCGGTCGTCCTGTCCGTGCGCACGACGTGTGCTGCCCGGGCCGTGCGGCTCGGTCTGACCCCGTCGTTGGCTGCCCGAGGCGCGGACACGCTGCGGATCCCCGCGCACCAGCGAGGTGCTTCGATCGCCGTGGTCGCCCCAGGTGCTGACGGCCAGGTGACCGTGACCAACGGTGGCGGCGCCGCTCGCGTGATCGTCGACGTGGTCGGCTACTACGCCACCGACCCAGGAACGGGTACTCCGGCAGGCAGCGGCTACACCCCGGTACGGCGCGTGACGGTCGCCGGGGCTGGCACGCCGTTGTCGATCGAGGCGCGGACGCCGATCAGCTTGGCCACGTCGAACTCACCGGTGCCCGCCGGAGCGGTAGCCGCCTGGCTGCAAGTGGGCACGGCATCGACCTCACAGGCCCAGCAGATGTGGCTGTGGGGCGAGGGTCAGAGCCGGCCGGGACCACCGCAAGTGGTGACGGCTCCACTGCAGGTGGGGACCCACCGCGTGCTCGTGCCGCTCGGCACGAACGACAGCATTGACGTGGCCAGCGACGCCCCCGGTGCGGTGAGCATCACCGTGCTGGGCTACCAGGTGAACGGTTCGGGGGCCCTGTGGCACAGCGTGGGTCCACGCCGGTTGCTGGCCAACCACGTGATGCAGGCCGGCTCGCAGGTACGGCTGCGGATCGCCGGGGTCAGTGGCCTCGGCGTGCCGGCTCGAGCCCGGTACGTCGCGCTGCAAATCGGTGTCGGCATGCACCGGGACCCCACCAAGATCAGCGCCTACCCGGCTGATGGCCGGCCACCGCGGCGGGCTGACCTGGTCACGAGTGCCCGGACTCCGGGCACCTCGCTGGTGATCGTCCCGGTCAGCGCGATTGGCGCGGTCCGGATCGAGAGCCGATGGGGACGCGCCGCGGTGACGGTGGACGTCGTCGGCTGGCTGCGCTGAGATCGAGCCGTGGGGGACCGCGGAGCCGAGGCTCCCTGGGCCAGGCCATGGGCCGAGAGGGTGAAGCGGATCCACGATCGTGCCGATGGACTCCTCGTGCGCACCCGGTGGACGACCCCTGTCGGGGCTCTCGTGACGGGCGCGGCCGCGTGTGCGTCTGTACTGGCGTTGGCCGTGCCGGCCACTGCGCATGCCGCAGAGCTGTACCCGCGTCCGCACTCAGGAGCGCTGCACTTCATCGGTCGTGGATTCGGCCACGGGATCGGCATGTCGCAGTTCGGTGCTGAGGGGATGGGTCGCTCCGGCAAGAGCTACCGCCAGATCCTTGCCTTCTACTACCCCGGCACCACGATGTCGACGATCGCCAACAGCACCAATATCCGCGTTCAACTGTCAGCGGCTCCGCGACGGATCCACCGTCACGCCACCGTGACCTTCGACGCGCTTCCCGGATCGTTCGCGAACGTCGTCGGACAGCCTGCCGCATCGCTGCCTCGCCGTGTCGCTGGTGCACGAGTCAGCATCTATCGCGTCGTGCGAACCGCCGGTGGACTTCAGCTGTTGGCGCTGAGTGCATCAGGTCAACGCGTCGTGATCTCTGCGCAGCCGGACGACCTTGTCGTCGGTACGTCGACGCAGACCGGGTCGCCGATCACGCCGGATCTGTCACAGAGTCAGGCGACGCTGCGCGAAGGGGCGACGAGTCGGCTGTATCGCGGTCAGGTGAGAGTGCACGAGTGGGCCTCCGGGGTGACGGCCATCAATGTGGTGCGTCTGCAGCAGTACCTCTACGGAGTCGTCGGAGCCGAGGTGCCGGGTGGCTGGACCAAGGCCGCCTACGCCGCGCAGGCGGTCGCCGCTCGTTCGTACGCCTTGTTGATGCGCCACAACGCGCGAGCCAGTCACAGGCCGTGGGACATCTGCGACACCACCTGCCAGGCCTACGGTGGCGTCGCCTGGGAATCGGCGTCGCAGAGCCGTGCGGTGGACGCCACCGGCGGCAAGTACCTCAGCTACGCCGGCCTCCCCGCATTGGCCATGTTCTCCTCTGCCGACGGCGGGTACACCGTTGCGGGATCGCAGCCCTACCTGGTCGCCGAACCGGATCCCTACGACGGTGTCGTCACCGGAGCCGCGAACTGGGGCCATGCCTGGCGCGCGTCGGTGACGGCCAGGACCATCGAGGCGAACTGGCCACAACTCGGCCGCCTGACAGCTGTCGTCGTGGCCGCCCGTGACGGACTCGGTCGCTGGGGCGGGCGAGTGACGGCACTTCGGTTGCGCGGCCGCGATGCCTCCGTTGTCGTCAGCGCTGATGAGTTCCGGTGGACGCTCGGGCTCAAGAGCACGTGGTGGCGGATCGCCCTGCCCCCTCACCCGTAGCCGTACCCGTAGGCTCGCGTCATGCTCGAAGCCGTGCTGCTCGTCGGTGGGCGCGGCACGAGGCTTCGCCCGCTCACGGTGAGCACCCCCAAACCGATGCTGCCGGTCGCGGGTGTGCCGTTCCTCCAGCACCAGATCGCCAAGCTGCACGACGCCGGGGTCGACCACGTCGTGCTCGCCACGTCGTACCAGCCAGAGGTCTTCGAGGACTACTTCGGCGACGGAAGCGCGTTCGGGCTACGACTGGACTGCGTCCAGGAGGTCGAGCCACTCGGCACCGGGGGAGGGATTCGCAACGTTGCCGATCGGCTGACCAGTGCGCCGGACGGCCCTGTCGTGATCCTCAACGGCGACGTGCTGTCAGGTCACGACCTAGCCGGGCAAGTGCACCAACACCTCGACACCCACGCCGACGTGACGTTGCACCTGGTCGAGGTCGACGACGCTCGCGCGTTCGGATGCGTGCCCACCGACGAGACAGGACGGGTGCAGGCGTTCCTCGAGAAGATGGCCGAACCCGTGTCCCGATGGGTGAATGCCGGCGCCTACGTGTTCCGTCGGAAGGTGATCGATTCGATCCCCGAGGGCCGGCCCGTGTCGGTGGAACGCGAGACATTCCCCGGTCTGCTCGACGCCGGTGCCTCGGTGTGGGGCTTCAAGGAGACGGCGTACTGGCTCGACCTCGGCACGCCCGCCTCGTTCGTGCGTGGCTCGCGCGACCTCGTCCTCGGGAACGTGAAGTCGTCGGCCGTCCCAGGGCCGACCGGTGAGTCTTTGCTCCTGCCGGGGGCGGCGGTGCTCGGCACCGCGACCGTCTGCGGCGGCAGCGTCATCGGCGCCAACGCCGTGGTCGGTGACGCAGCGCTGGTCGAAGGCAGCGTGCTGCTCGACGGCGCCACGATCGGCCCGGGCGCCAAGGTGATCGACTCCGTCGTGGGCGTCGACACCGAGGTCGGCGCCGGTTGCGTCCTGCAGGATTGCGTGATCGCCGATCGCGCGCGGCTCGGCGTCGAGCTGGAGCTCAAGGGTGGCGCGCGGGTGTGGCCCGACGTCGTCCTGCCCGACCGCGCCATCCGCTTCTCCCCCGACGAATGACGCAGCGCGCGTGGAATCCGGGCGGACCGCTGGATCTTCGCGCAACGTTGGGCGGCGTCGGTCACGGCGGCTCCGATCCGAGCTTTGCGGCTCCCCGCGACGGTCCGATCTGGTGGGCGACCTGGACACCGGATGGTCCAGGAACCCTGCGACTGTCCCGCGAACCGTCCACGCCCACCTCACTGTCGGAGGTTGTCGCGGATGCCTGGGGTCCGGGAGCCTCCTGGCTGCTCGAGGGGATGCCAGAACTGCTGGGCTCGCGAGATGACCGAGCCGGGTTCGACGCCGCGGCGCACCCAACGCTGGCCGACCTCGACCGGCGCTTTCCGGGCCTGCGGGTTCCGCGGACCCGTCGGGTGTTCGAAGCGGCCGTGTCAGCGGTCGTGAGCCAGAAGGTGACCGGTCGCGAGGCGTCGGACTCCTGGCAGACCTTGGTCCGTCGGCACGGAACGACGGCACCGGGGCCGGTACCGAGAGGTCTCACCGTCCCACCGGAGCCCGCGGTGTGGCGTCGCCTGGCCCAGCACGACCTCATGGCGGCCGGCGTCACCCCGGATCGCGCCCGCGCCGTGCAGGCAGTGGCCGCCGTCGCGGAGTCGTTCGAGCGGACCCTCACCGACGGTCGCGACTTCGCCGAGGTCGACCGAGCCCTGCAGTCCGTTCCCGGCGTGGGTCAGTGGACGTCGGCGGAGATCCGGCAGCGAGCGCACGGCGACGCAGACGCAGTCAGCGTGGGTGACTTCCACGTCGCCAACGACGTGTGTTGGGCGCTCTCCGGCCAGACCGGCCGTCGAGGCGACGACGCCGAGATGCTGCGGGTCCTGCAACCGTGGGTCGGCCACCGCTACCGCGTCCAACGTCTCCTGGAGGTCGGCCACGTCTCGGCGCCCCGCCGCGGCCCCCGGTACTCCCCGCCGGATCATCGCCGGCTGTCCGGCGCCTGACTCGGCGCCTCACCCGGTCCCTGGTCCGACCCCGCCGCGTCACGGCGCTCGAGCTCCGACCAGCCCGGGATCGCGCAGCACCCGCAACGGAACCGGCCGATCCAGTCCGGGCGCCCGCGTGACCCGACACTCACCCGACGGGTCGACCCAGCTCACCGCTGCGTTGGTCCCCGCCGCCGCGTCCGTGAGCTGGACGCGCCAGCCGTCCTCGTGCAGCCGATGGTGGTGCACCTCGCAGACCGACAGTGCATTGGCGAGATCGGTGCGTCCGCCGGCTTGCCATGGCACCACGTGGTGGGCTTGCGTCCAGGGCGCGCCGCAGCCGGGGAATCGACAGCCGCCGTCGCGCGCCCACAGCGCGCGCTTCTGTGCGCCGGTGAACAGCCGTCGAGTGCGACCGTGCTCGAGCACCTCACCGGACGGTCCGAAGACGATGCGGTTGATGGCGCAGTCGCAGGCGATCCGGTCCAACGTGGGCCGCGGCAGGGGAGAGCCGTCAGGCAAGGCGCCGGGCAACGAGTCCGTCGCACCGGCCAGCGCCTCCGGTGTGCAGTGGACGAGCAACTGTGGCGGGCTGCCGCCGACGGTTGGCAAGGTGCCATCCCCCAAGGCCCGCCGGAAGATCGAGATCACTGCGTCGTATCGACGCTGTGGTGGCGTGCGGTGGTCGTCGACGCCGTTGGGGGCCATGAGCGCGGACAGCCCGGCATCGAGGACTGTTGCGCCCTCGGGATCGGCGAGCAGCTCCATGCGGTACATGCCGTCGAGCAGCGGCGCGAACGACGCCCGGCGAGCGTCGAACTTCTCCGCGAACGACCGCTGTGCGCCATCTGGGTCGACCACGCACCGCAGGTGCCGTGCCGCCACCCGGATGGCCTGCGCGTCGACCTGGCGTCCCAGTCCGGTCAGCAGGTCAGCCGCTCGTCGTGCGGGTTCGCCCTCGAGGTCGCGGGTGCCTCCGGTGATCGCGCGCAGCTGGTCGTATGTGAGCTGACCAGCGGCTACGGCGTCGGCTGCCACCGCAGTCGGTGCGTCACCGGAGAACGACGAACGCGCGACCCGCACCCGCTCCGCGGCGTCTCCGGGCGCAAGTCGCAGCGTGTCGCGCAACCAGCTGGCGGTCGAGCGGGCGCCATCGAGCAGCTCGGCATCGCCGAGTGCATCACTGGCTGCCAACGTCCGTGAGAACTCGACCTCGAGCGCATCGATGACCCTGCGCAGTCCACCCAACCGATCGGCCCGTTCGCGCGCGGTCAAGGCGTGGACGTCCTGCTCCCGTAGCGCGCGGACCCACGGCTCGACGGCTGAGCTGAAGGACATTTACTACCCCGCAGGAAGACAGGTGACGAACGGAGAGATGACCGCACTCGGATGCGGCGTCGGTGTTCACTCGTCGTCTGCGGCGGTTGGCGCTGGGTGGCGCCCTGAAGATCCGGGTCCTGCTCTCACCGACAGGTGGGACGCTACCGACTGCGTCCGACAGTTCCTGTGACGACGGTCGCGTCACACCTCGCCCGACGACCGACGATGTGCCCAGAACAGGCTGTGGCCACCGTCGCCCTCGGCGATGAACTCCTCGGAGTCCACGACCAGCCCGCTGGCCCCCAGCCACGTGCGGTAGGTCGCGACGTCGGCGTGGCTCCACCACATGGTCGCCTCGCCGCCCAGCCAGTGCGACTCGCTGCCCGTCCATTCCCGCCACCCCAGCGTCGCCACGAACCAGCCGCCGGGACGCAGCCAACGCCAGATGTCGGCGAACAGCCGCGGCTGTCGGTCAAGTGGCACATGGATCACCGAGTAGAACGCCAGCACTGCATCGAAGGTGTCATCGGCGAACTGCACCTGCGTGATGTCGGCCCTGACGAACTGCGCGTCGGGCACCAAGTGACGAGCTCGTTCGATCTGTACGTCGCTGAGGTCGACGCCGACCATCCGGTGGCCGTGCCGCGCGAGATCGCGACTCACCGGAATGCCACACCCGCAACCGACGTCGAGCACCGAGGCCCGCTCGGGCAGCCGACGCGCCAGCTCGACCAGCCACGGCGTGTACTGATCGGTACCGGCGTCGTCGTCGCGGTATCGATAGGAAACGCTGTCGTAGCCTTCACGGACGACGTCTGTGGGATCGGGGGGTCCCAGGTCGACCGTCGGCGTCATCTCACAAGGATGACCGCGCCGGCCATGTCGTGCGCCTGATTTCGGGGCCGGTCGGGCGAAGATGCCGGGGTGAGGTGCACCCGCGTGGTCGGACGCGTCACCGCCGGCCTGGCAACTGGCCTTCTCGTCGTCGCTGCGTCGGCCTGTTCGTCGTCCGGCGCCGGGACGGCGCCGTCCACTGTGCCGCCGGCCGCCCTGGTCGGCAAGGGCGCTCTGAACTTCCAGATGCGGCCGGTCCTGCAGATGACGTCGGCGAAGTCGGCCCACTGCCCCACGTCGATCGACTCGGCACCCAACCCGGAGCGTCCTGCCGTGGCCTGCTCCATCGACCACCAGTACCGCTTCGCCCTCGGCGCGGCGTTCCTCACCGGCCAGGACGTCACTGCGGCCACGCCGGCCCCGGCACCGGGTTCGTCGACCTGGACGGTGAACCTCGAGCTCACCGAGAGCGGCCGAGCGACAGTGCTGGTGGCGACGACGTCCTTGGCCCGCCTGAAGCCCCCCCGGAACAAGGCGGCGATCATGGTCGACGGCTTCGTGGTCAGCGCCGTCAACGTCACGGGGCCGGTCAGTGGTGGGGTGGAAGTATCCGCGGGCCTGACCCAGCAACAGGCGGTGCTGATCGCGGAACGCATCGTGCCGATGTCGTGAAAGTCACTTCGACTCGGGCGAGTGCTCCACGGCGACCAGCACGGGGGCTTCGTCGAGGTCGGTCAGCACGAGTTCGCCACCTACCACCGCGGCTCCGGCGATCCATGACAGCGCGGCGAGGAACGCCATCTCCTGCTCCATGAGTTCAGTGCTGCACATCATCCGAGTCGTCGCCATGGGCGCCAGCGCGAGCTCGTCGCCGTCGAGTGTGTACCGACCTGTGTAGCGGTTGCAGCCGGTCGTCCCGTGCACCGAACCATCGGCGCCGAACTGCACCGTCGGTGCACCGTCGGCGACCGGTGGCGTCAACGTGTCACTGACGCGGTAGCTCGTGACCACCCACTCGACGTCCAACCACGGAGTGCTCCCCGTCGGGGACCCATCCAGGTGGGACTCAGCCATGACCCTGCCTCTCGCTCGCCCTCTCGCTCGGCCTCAGCGTTGCACGACGAACGACGAAACGGGGCGCTCCGGTCGTGGGCTCGGAGGGCTCGCCGGGTATCCGATCGCGATCGCGCCCATCGGCTGCCAGTCCGCGGGCAGATCCAGAACCTTTCGGACCGGGTCAGGACAGAACATCGTGGAGGAGACCCAGGCCGAGCCGAGGCCACGCGTGGCCAGCGAGATCAGGAAGTTCTCCACCCCGGCCCCCATCGCCACCAGGAACATGGCCCGCTCGGCATCGGCCCGACGCTGGTCGGGGTACGGATGCGCGCCGTCGGTCACGAGGCACGGGACGACGAGCAGAGGTGCGCGACGCAGCAGCTCCCCCCGGTTCAGCCGCCGAGTGATGGCGGGTTCGTCGATGCCGTCGTTGCGCAGGTCCTCGGCCCACTGTGTGGCCATGTCGTCGAGCAGCTGCCCACGCACCCCGCCATCGGACACGATGACGAAACGCCAGGGCGTCGTGTGGTGCGGCGCCGGTGCTGTGACGGCGTCTTCGACAGCGGCGTGTACTGCCGCCAACGGCACCGGCGTGGGTTCGTAGTCGCGCACCGTGCGACGAGCTGGTACGACGTCGAACGTACCGAGGGGGAAGAGGTCCTCGTCACGCGTTCGCACCAGGTCGCGGGCTCCGGGACCATCCTCGACCGTCACGAGCTGATCCAAGCCGCGCACCACTGCCACGGGGTGACCGCTGGCCTTGCCCATCACGAGCTCGGCCGCAGCGGCGATCTCGTCCGCCACCGCGATCTCGGTGACCTCGAGCTGGTTACCGTGCGTGTCACGGGTGCCGCGCAGGTCGTCGACCACGCGCAGTCCCGCGGCACCGATCGCCACATCGGTCTGCCCACGACGCCACGGCCGACCGAAGGTGTCCGACACGACCACCGCGATGTCGACGCCGAGTCGGGTGCGAAGACCCGTCCGGAGTCGTCGGGCCGAGGCGTCTGGGTCCTCCGGCAGCAGCACCAGGGAGCCAGGGGCCGTGTTGCTCACGTCCACCCCGGCGGCGGCGAGCACCAGACCATGTCGTGTCTCCACGATGCGCAGCTGACCACGCCGGGCGACCGTGCGCACCGACTCCTGGTCGATCACGGCCTCGCGGTCGGTGTCACTCACTACCCGCGCCTCTGCCTTGCTGACCACCTTGCTGGTGACGACCACGACGTCTCCGGTGCGCAGCTCGCCGTACGAGGACGCGATCAGTTCGGCGAGGTCCGCGCCGGCGATCACCTCACCGATACCCTCCAGCGCTACGACATGGAAGCTGGTCACGCGCGCTGCTCGCCGATCTGCAGCGCCATGTCGACGGCGGCACCGGCGATGTCCGACGCGGCTGCGACGTCGGTCATCAACAGCGGTCGTGACCGCAGACGCACTCCCGCCGGCGCGCTCGACGCGGCGTCGGCTTCGTCGACCAGCCACCCGTCGAGCAGGCCACCCGCGACGCGGGCGCCGTAGTGGTCGGCGACCGCCGCCGCACTCGTGGCGACACCGATCGCGGAGAGGCAGGCGTCGGCCATGCCTCGCACGGCCGCTCCCGCGACGATCGGGGACACCCCGACCACCGGCGCCGACGTCGCTGCCACCGCATCGCGGATCCCCGGCACCTGCAGAACGGCCCCGATGCTCACCACCGGGTTCGACGGCGGCAACAACACGAGGTCGGCGTCCACGATCGCGTCGAGAACTCCCGGCCCGGGCTTGGCCTGGTCGGCGCCCAGGAAGACGAACTCGTGAGCGGTCGGCTCGGCGTGGCGCCGCACCCACCACTCCTGGAAGTGAACCGCGCGACGCCCACCTGCTGCGGCCGCGTCGTCGATCACCACGTGGGTCTCGATCGGGTCGTCGCTCATCGGCAGGAGGTGGACGCCCGGTTGCCACCGCTGGCACAGCGCGGCGGTGACGTCGGACAAGGCCCAGCCTGACCGCAGCATCTGCGTGCGCACGATGTGGGTGGCGACATCACGGTCGCCCAGCCCGAACCAGTCGGGGGGAACGTCGTAGGCCCGCAGCTCCTCGAGCACCGTGAAGGTCTCATCGGTACGACCCCACCCCTGCTCCTCGTGGATGCCGCCGCCGAGGGTGTACATCACGGTGTCGAGGTCCGGGCACACGCGCAGTCCGAACAAGGTGATGTCGTCGGCGGTGTTGCCGACGACCGTGACCTCCCAGTCGTCGCCGGTCGGAGACGGGCGATCGGCGAGGTGGGCCAGCAGCCCGCGAAGGAACCGGGCTGCACCGATCCCTCCCGCCAGTGCCGTGACGCGCATGTCGGCATCCTCGCAGCGGTCAGTCGTCGGTATCGCGCGCGGGTCGTTCGGCGAAGACGAAGAACAGCGCCAGCCCCGCATACGCCGCGAGGGCGAGGTAGGGGTTGAGAATCGCCACCGGGATGGTCACGAGGTAGATCACGACGCCCACCCACGATCGCCGCAGCGCGACCTTCGCGGCATGGGGCTCCACATCCTCGCGCAACAGGTCCTGGTGTCGTCCGAGGTAGGACCAGCACAAGACGAAGGCGAAGGCTGCCGCCAGCATCACCAGGCTGTAGAAGACGGCGGCAGTCCGCGAGTTGGAGTCGACGCCGTCCTTGAGGTAGAGGGCCAGCACGGCCGTGGGGAACGGGATGAAGGCGACCACGCCGAGCAGGAGCAGGTTCAGGAACAGCAACGGCCGGTCGACGCGGGCGACCCGGTCGAACGTCGCGTGGTGGTTGACCCACATGATCCCGATCACCGCGAACGACACCGCATACGCGGCGTACGAGGGCCATTCCCTCAGCAGGGCATGGGCCAGCGTCTCGGTGGCCCCGGGGCCGTGCACGTCGGGGACGTGGACCTCGACCACCAGCAACGTCGCGGCGATCGCGAACACGCCGTCACTGAACGCCTCGGTGCGAGACCGAGGCATCCGGATCTTCGGGGCCTCCGAACGACTCATCAGGGGCTTGTTACCAGACTTTGGGCGCGGGTGAGGAGACTGTCGCCATGACGACTCGCGCCGACGCCTGGGCGTTCGACCTGCAGTCCTGGGCGATTCCGCAGGAGATCCTCGACCAGGCGCCGGAGTCGCCGTGGGGATTCCCGGTGTCCCGGTTCGCCCTGCGGGCCGACCAGGCCGTCGCGGCGCCGCGGGGCTGGTCGTTCGAGCGCGCGTTCAGCCTGTTGCCCGAGCGGGGGTCGGTGCTCGACGTCGGCGTCGGCGCCGGCGCGGGCTCGTTGCCGTTGGCCGGTCGGGCTCACCTGATCACCGGCGTCGACCCGAGCGCCGCAATGCTCGACGCGTTCCGCCTGCGTGCGGCCAGTCTCGGAGTCGACGCGGTGACGGTCGAAGGGCGATGGCCAGACGTCGCCCGCGCAGTCGGCGTTCACGACGTAGCGGTCGCGCACCACCTGGTGTACGACGTCGCCGAAGTGGTGCCGCTGCTCGTTGCCATGACCGACCACTCGCGCGCGGGGGTGGTCCTGGAACTCCCACCGAAGCATCCGCTGACCTGGATGAACCCGCTGTGGCGCCATTTCTGGAACCTAGAGCGGCCGGCGGCACCGTGCGCGGACGACCTCCTCGCGATTCTGCGCGAGCTCGGCGTGGGCAACCTCGTCGCGTACCGCTGGTCGCGCGACGACGTCGACGTGACCCCCTTGGACGAACGCGCCGCGTTGGTCGCTCGTCGGCTCTGCCTGTCCGAGGAACGGATCCCCGAGGTGAGGTCGTTGATCGCGGATCTGCCGCCGGCGCAGCAGCGCGACGTGGTGACGATTGCGTGGCGAGGTACGGGGAGCGCCGCGGGGGTCGGACGACCACTGACATAGGTTGGCGACGTGTCGGACGCCACGGCTGACCACGCCCTGAGGCGGGCGCTTGCGCGAGCCCGCGACGGCAAGTCGCTCGATGCCGGTGAAGTGGCGGCGCTGCTGACCGCCCGCGGCACGGACCTCGAACGCCTCCTCGATCTCGCGGCTGCCGTGCGTGATGCCGGTCTGCGCGACGCCGGCCGCGCGGGCGTGGTCACGTACTCGCGCAAAGTGTTCATCCCGCTCACCCGCCTGTGCCGAGACCGTTGTCACTACTGCACGTTCGCCACGGCGCCGGCCCAGCTGCCGGCGGCCTACCTGTCGCCGGACGAGGTGCTCGAGATCGCACGACGAGGCGCAGCGTTGGAGTGCAAGGAGGCGCTGTTCACCCTCGGCGACCGACCCGAGGAGCGTTGGCCCCAGGCCCGCACCTGGCTCGACGAGCACGGATACGACTCGACGCTGGCCTACGTCCGGGCCATGGCGATCGCGGTGCTCGAGCACACCGGTCTGCTGCCGCACCTGAACCCCGGTGTCATGTCGTGGCAGGACCTGCAGCGGCTGAAGCCGGTCGCCCCATCGATGGGACTGATGCTCGAGACCTCGAGCGAGCGTCTGTGGCGCGAGCCTGGCGCCGCTCACTACGGCTCGCCGGACAAGGAGCCGGCCGTGCGGCTGCGGGTGCTCGACGACGCGGGTCGCAGCGCCATCCCCTTCACCACCGGACTGCTCATCGGGATCGGCGAGACGACCCAGGAACGGGCCGAGTCGTTGCTGGCGCTGCGCTCGGCGGCCCGCAGTTTCGGTCATGTCCAGGAGGTGATCATCCAGAACTTCCGCTCCAAGCCCGATACGGCGATGCGTGCGGTCGACGACGTCGGCTTCCCGGAGTACCTCGCGGCCGTGGCCTCGGCCCGGCTGGTGCTCGGCCCGGCGATCCGGATCCAGGCCCCCCCGAACCTGTCCCGCCCGCAGGACCTGGCCTGGCTGCTGCGCGCCGGTGTGGACGACTGGGGGGGTGTCAGCCCCCTCACGCCGGACCACGTGAACCCAGAACGCCCCTGGCCTGAGCTGACCGATCTCGCGGCCCTGACGGACGCCGCGGGGTTCACGCTGCGTGAGCGACTCACGGTGCATCCGGAGTACGTCCTGCGGGGCGCGCCATGGCTCGACCCGCGGATCCGGCCCCACGTGGCGGCCCTGGCCGACCCGGCCAGCGGCCTCGCGGTGGAAGGACGACGGCCCACCGGGTTGCCGTGGCAGGAACCCGACCCGCAATGGGGCAGCCGTGGCCGGGTCGACCTCCACCGCGACGTCGACACCCACGGTCGAACCGATGACCGCCGCAGCGACTTCGACGAGGTCTACGGCGACTGGCAGGCATTGCGCGACACGATGAGTGCGACGCCCGAACCGCCGCGAGTCTCGGCGCCCCCGCGTCTGGACGTCGATGTCCGCGCCGCACTGGACCGCGCCGCGTCGGAGCCGGCGAGCCTGCTCGACCCCCACCACGAGGATGCGGCTCTGGCTCTGTTGCACGCCGATGGTGCAGCACTGGGTGCGTTAGCGCGGATCGCCGACGAACTGCGGCGCGACGTCGTGGGCGACGAGGTCACGTACGTGGTGAACCGCAACATCAACTTCACCAACGTCTGTTACGTGGGCTGCCGGTTCTGCGCGTTCGCCCAGCGACGGACCGATGCCGACGCCTACACGTTGTCGCTGGACGAGGTGGCGCAGCGAGCCGCGGCCGCCTGGGAGCTGGGCGCCACAGAGGTGTGCATGCAGGGTGGGATCGACCCCGACCTGCCCGGTACCGCGTACGCCGACCTCGTGCGGGCCGTGAAGCATCAGGCCCCTGACCTGCACGTTCACGCGTTCAGCCCGATGGAGATCGTCAACGGCGCCGCTCGCACCGACCAGTCGGTGCCCGACTTCCTGGCCGCGCTCGTCGACGCCGGCCTCGACACCATCCCGGGCACCGCCGCCGAGATCCTCGACGACGAGGTCAGGTGGGTGCTCACCAAGGGCAAGCTGCCGGCGGCCACCTGGGTCGAGGTGGTGACGGCCGCTCACCGGGTCGGTCTGCGCAGCAGCGCGACCATGATGTTCGGCCACGTCGACCAGCCGCGTCACTGGCTGACCCACCTGCGGGTGATCGCAGATCTGCAGGACCGCACTGGTGGTTTCACCGAGTTCGTCCCGCTCCCGTTCGTCCACCAGAACGCGCCCGTGTACCTCGCCGGCATCGCACGCCCGGGACCGACCGACCGGGAGGTCCGCGTCGTGCATGCCGCCGCCCGCGTGCTGCTGCACGGCCGGATCGACCACGTGCAGGTGTCGTGGGTCAAGCTCGGACCGGTCGGGGTACGCGCCCTGCTCCAGGGCGGAGCCGACGACCTCGGCGGGACTCTGATGGAGGAGACGATCAGCCGGATGGCCGGCTCCTCTCACGGTTCGGCGATGACCGTACCGGCCCTGCGCGAGCTCGCCGCGTCCGTCGGCCGGCCCAGCCGACAGCGCACGACGACCTACGAAGCGGCCCCCGTCGCCAGCCGGCAGCGGGCCGAGCGGTCCGGTGGGGTGCTCCCGGATCCGGCCGCGAAAGATCCTGCCTTCGTCACGCTCAGTGACATTCCCGCCACCCGCTGAGGTGACAAGCCGGTCACGAATCTGCCCCTGCGGCTTGACGTGGGGTGGACGACACCCATGTAATTCTCCCCGTGTCGTTCCGGGTCGCCGCGCCAGCAGTGTCAGTACCCATGCCAGCACCTATGCCTGCACCCGTTGCAGCGGAAGTGCCAGCACCAGTGCCAGCGAGCCCACCCGTCACGCAACTCCCAGGGTCGAGCCCAGGGTCGAGGAGGGGCGCAGTGGCTGAGGTCGTCTTCACCCTGCACTACACCGAAGAAACACCGGACACGTCCGAGCTGGGGTGGCAGGAGCGCGCGTTGTGCTCCCAGACCGACCCCGAGGCGTTCTTCCCCGAGAAGGGGGGATCGACCCGGGAAGCCAAGAAGGTCTGCCTGGGCTGCGAAGTTCGGTCGGAGTGCCTGGAGTACGCCCTTGGCCACGACGAGCGGTTCGGCATCTGGGGCGGCCTGTCCGAGCGGGAGCGCCGCCGGTTGAAGAAGCAGGCCGTCTGACGCAGGCGGGACCACCACCTGCGGTCGCGTAGGCTGGCGGAGTCGATCTCGCACCACCCCCTCCCCAGCGATGACCCATCACCCAGCCGTATCTGACGGCATTGCCGCTCACGCCCCGGATGCCGCCGGTGGCTGACGTCGACGCGCCTGCCGAAGGGCCATCGCTCCCGGAGCCGGCGCGCAGCGACGACGGCGACGAGATCTCCTTCGCCGAGGCGTTCGCCGAGGCGTTCGCGCCGGACGAGCCGGAGCCCCCGCGCGACCTCAGTCGCCACCACGTCACCACGGTCGTCGTCTCGCACGACGGCGCGCGCTGGCTGGCCCGCACACTGACCCGGTTGGCCCAGCAGACGCGATCCACCGATGCGGCGCTGGGCGTCGACACCGGCTCGGTGGACAGTTCCCCGGCGTTGCTGCGTGAGGCATTCGGCGACGCCTCGGTGCGCGACCTTCCGCCGGACTCGGGCTTCGCCGCGGCCGTCGACGATGCCGTCGCCCAGCTACGCGGGCCGGATTCCGCCCCTGGTCCGGGAGCCGCCACGGCGACGGCCTGGCTGTGGCTGCTGCACGACGACAGTGCGCCGGAGCCCGATGCCCTCGAGCGGCTGCTGATCGCAGCCGACGTGTCCCCCTCCTTGGCCGTAGTCGGTCCCAAGGTGCTCGCCTGGGACGATTCGCGCCGCCTGCTCGAGGTCGGCGTCTCGATCACCGGGTCGGGACACCGGGAGACCGGTCTGGAACGCCAGGAGATGGACCAGGGCCAGCACGACGGCCAGCGCGACGTGCTCGCGGTCGGCAGCGCCGGCGCGCTGATCCGCCGCGACGTGTGGGAACAGCTGGGTGGGTTCGATCGCCAGCTGCGGATGTTCGGCGAGGACGTCGACTTCGGGTGGCGGGCCAACCTGGCCGGCCACCGGGTGGCGGTGACCACCGACGCCGTCGTCCACCACGTGGAGGCCTCGGCCCGGGGTCGTCGCTCGCTGCCCGCCGAGGCAGCCCGTCCCCGCCTCGTCGAGCGCCGATCCGCCCTGTACGTCCTGCTGGTCAACCGTCCCGGCGTCTGGCTGCCATGGGTGTGGCTGCGCCTGGTCCTCGGTTGCCTAGGGCGCAGCCTCGGGCTGCTGGTCGCCAAGGCGCCCCACGACGCGCTCGACGAGCTGCGGGCCATGGACGTGCTCGTGCAGTTCGCGGCGATCCGGCACGGCCGCGCCGCCCGGGCGGCCACGCGCACCCAACCGTTCGACTCCGTGCGCTCCCTCCTGCCACCGCCTGGTCGTCAGGTACGCCAGACGGCTGAGGCGTTCGGAGGAACGGTGAGCGCGTTGCTCGCCGCCACGGCGCCGGCGAGCGGACGTCCCGAGGACCAGGTCGTGGTCGAGTCAGGGCCGCTGGACGACACCGGTGACTCCTACGAACCGGATCCGCTGGGGCGTTGGCTGGCGGTGCTGCGCCGACCGGTCGTGCTGCTCACGGCAGGCCTTCTGGTGCTGGCGCTGCTGGCCTGGCGCTCGCTCTACGCCGGAGGCGCACTGCTCGGTGGAGCCTTGTTGCCCGCGCCGGCCGGCGCTTCGGACCTGTGGTCCACCTACGTCGCCGCCTGGCACCCGCTGAGCATCGGCAGCAACACCCCGACGCCGCCGTACCTGGCGGTCCTCGCCGTGCTCGCGACGACGTTGTTCGGCAAGGCCGGTTGGGCCGTGGCGTGGTTGTTGGCTCTGTCGGTGCCTCTGGCCGGCGTCCTCGGCTATGTCGCACTGACGCCCATCGGTTTGTCGCGACGCCTGCGGGTGTGGGCGGCGGCGGCATACGCCCTCGCACCTGCATTGCTGGCCGGCGTCGCGCAGGGTCGCCTCGGTGTCGCGGCGCTCGCTGTGACGCTGCCCCTCATCGGCCTGGCCACCTGGCGGGTCCTCGGCGCCGCCGGGCACCCAGGCACCTGGCGGGCCACTGCGGCGTTGGTGCTGCTGCTCGCTGTGGTCGAGGCATTCACGCCAGTGGTCTGGCTCATGGTCGCGGTGCTGGTCGGCATCGCGGCGTTCACCTGGGTCACCGACCTGACCGGGCGCCTGCGGCTCGCGGCGGTGGCGCTGGCGCCGGCCGCACTGCTGCTGCCGTGGAGCGGCTACGTGCTGATGCATCCGCTGACCCTGTTGCTCGAGGCCGGCGGGTCGGTGCCCGCTCCGGTCGCCCGGCCATGGAGCGTGCTGTTCCTGTCCCCGGGCGGGCTCGGGTCGGCCCCCCTGTTGCTCGGGTTCGGGATCGTGGTGGCCGGGTTGGTCGCCGTGCTGCGCTACCCGCGGTTCCGGGTGATCCAAGCCGCCCTGGTCGTGGCTGGCGTGAGCTTCGGGTTCTCTCTCCTGATGGCGACCATCACGGTGACGCCGCCGACGAGTGCCGTGCGCGTACCGACCTATCCCGGGCCGCCCCTGCTCGTCTGCAGCGCGGCGTTGATCGTGGCGGCCGTGGTCGCGGCTCGCAGCGCGCGTACCCGGTTGACCCGACGCTCCCTCGGGTGGCAGCAACCGGCGACCGTCGCCGTCGCCCTGGTCGCCTTGTTGAGCCCGGTGCTTCTGGGCACCTGGTGGTTGTGGCGGGGGGCTGACGGCCCGCTGCACCGCGGCGACGCTGCGGTGCTGCCGGCCTTCGTCGCCGCCTCGGCCAAGGAGCCGGACCGGGTGCGCACGCTGGTGTTGCAGCCGCTGGCCGGTCGACTGTCCTACTCCGTGCTCCGGGCCGACGACCCGCAGCTCGGTGACGTGGAGCTGCAGCCGTCGGCGTCGGCGCTGACGCAGCTCGACGCCCTGGTCAGCCAGGTGGCGTCGGGGTCCGGGGTCGTGCCGGCCACCGACCTGGGCCAGTACGCGATCCGCTACGTGCTGCTGCCGGCGCCGGTCGACCCCGAGCTGGAACGCACCCTCGACTCGGTGCCGGGCTTGACCCGGGTGGCGAGTCCCGGCGGCTCGTCGCTGTGGCAGGTGTCCGGGACGATCGCGCGGCTGCGACTCGTCGACTCCGACGGACGGACCGTGAGCAGCCTGCCCGCCAACGTCGTGACGGCAACGCCGCCGGTGCCGGCAGCCGGTGGCGGTGCGATGGTGCTGGCCGACCGTGCCACGGGTGGCTGGCATGCCGTCGACTCCCAAGGCCGTGCGTTGGCCGGCTCGGTGGTCGACGGATGGGCTCAGCGGTTCGCGACGCCGTCCGCCAGTGGCCAGGTGTCGCTGACGTACCGCGACCGGCTGCACACCGCGTTGCTGTGGCTGGAACTGGTGCTCGTGGCGATCACGGTCGTACTCGCCCTGCCGGGGCGTCGTCACGATCCGGAGGTCGACGTGGCCTCCGACGACGACGGTGCCGACGGGGCCGACGGGGCCGACGGGGCCGACGGGGCCGGGCTGGTCGACGCGCAGGTCTCGTCGTGATCCGCCCCGTGGTCCTGCTCGGCGCGATCGTCGGGGGCACTCTGGTCAGCGTCGGTCTGGCGACCGCCGCAGCGCCTTCGCCGCGCGGACCTGGCTCGCTGACCGTGACGCAGGTACCGGTGCGCGAGACCGTGGTGGCCTGCCCTGGCCTGCGGTCGCGCACGGGCTACACCGACTCCAGCGTCGCCGCGGGCACCCCGCCGCAGTCGGCCACGACCGCCGGCTCAGGAGGAACCGCGGTCGTGCGCACCATGACCGAGGACCCCAGCAAGTCGCAGCCGCGCATCATCTTGCGGACTCCTGGCGCGAGCGGTGTCTACACGGGTCGCAACGGCGAGCGCGACTCACTCGTGGGGCGCGCGGTCGGTGCGATGGCGCCCGGCTTCACCGTCACGCAGACCGAGCGCACCGTCGATGGCGGTCATCGAGGTCTGGCCACGACGGCGTGCCTGCCCAGCGGTTCGGACTTCTGGTTCGTCGGCGCGGGCACGCGGGTGGGGCAAGAGTCGCTGCTGGTGCTGACCAACCCCGAAGCGTCCGTCGCCACCGTCGACGTCGGTGTGTTCGGTCGCCGAGGCCGGTTCGACACCCCGGCCGGGACCGGCATCACGGTGCCCGCACGCTCGCGGGTCGAGGTCTCGGTCCCGCGGTTGGCACCGGGCCAGAGGGTGCTGGCGCTGCACGTCCAGGTGCGCTCCGGTCGGCTCTCCGCTGCGGTCACCGAGACCGACGTCAACGGGTTCAAGCCGTTGGGCACCGACTGGATCCCGGCGACCGTTGCCCCCGACCACGCCCTGGTGGTGCCGGGCATCCCGGCGGTGGCCAAGGACCGGGTCAGCACCGTGACGCTGGATGTCGCAGCAACCCGCTCCGACGCGATCGTCAGCGTCAAGCTCGTGACGCCGGACGGCACGTTCGTCCCCGTAGGCGGCGGAGAGCTCGACGTGCGTGGCGGCTCGGTGCGCCAGCTCGACCTGACCGATGCCTTGCGCGGCCAACCCGCGGCGCTGCTCGTGACCTCGGACGCCCCCATCGTGGCGGGCGCCAAGGTGCTCTTGAAGCGTCCCGGGTTCTTCGGCGACTCGATGTACTTGGCCGCCACGAACCCGTTGCAGGCACCGGCGGTGGTTCCCGACAACATCACCACCAGCAACCTGAACACCCGACTGGTGATCAGCGCACCGTCGACGCAGGTGAGCGTTCAGGTACTCGCGTACGACGCCACTGGCAAGGAGCGCACCCTCGACGTGACGGTGCCGGCTGGGACCACGAAGGAGATCACGGTGTTACCGCCTCGGTCCCCGCCGGGCACGACGATCAAGGGAGCCCGGTACCGGCGCTTCGGCATGATCGTGACCCCGGAGCCGGGGTCGGGCCCGCTGTACGCCGTGCGGATGCAAGACGAAGAGGGCAGCCGCGGACCGCTGGTGAGTGCACTCCCGTTGGTCGCGGCCCGCCTGCGGGTGCCCTTGTTCCCCGCGGTCCCGAACACCGTGGCCGGCGTCTACCCACTGTCGTGAGCGATCAGTGTTGTGACGGATGAGTGTCCTGAATCAGTCCGGGTCGTCGTCAGGGCCGAAGTAGTCCGGATCGATCTGCCCGGGGTCGACGCCGAGCAGACTGGCGACCTGCTCGACCACGACGTCGTTGACCAGCAACCGCAGCAGCAGGCGGCTGGGGGCTCGCAGCTCGACCGGTCGGCGGTACACCACGACGCGCGCCGGACTCGCCGGTCGCGCTGCGGCCTGTGGGCTCGCGGGGCGCGCGGGAAGGGCCGGTACTGCGGCGGCGAGTGGCACAGCACCACCGGCCGCGTCAGTCGGCAGGTCGTTCGGCACGTCCTCGACACCGAACTCCACATCTGCCAGCTGTTCTCCCCACTGCGGCTGGAGCCGGTCGACGGCGTCGAGCACGAGCTCGTCGAACTGGGCCGCGCGAGAGCGGACGATCGGCACGCTGTGCGGCCCCAACGGTCCGCGCATGCCCCGGCCGTGCCGGTCACGTCGAGGGCCGGGGGGTCGGGCTGCCTTCGGTGACGCCACGGCCTCACGCTAGTGCCGCCTGTCGGCCCGGTTGGCTCGCCGGCCAGCCCGTCCCGGTTCGACGCGGTTCGACACGGCCCACGTCCGCCCGCGCAATCCCGGGTGCGGCTCATGGCGGCCGGTAGCGTCCGCCGCGTGAGTCCGATGAGGCGTTGCTCGAAGACCGCGTGCAACGGCGCGGCCGTCGCGACGCTGACCTACGTCTACGCCGACTCGACGGCGGTGCTGGGCCCGCTGGCCACCTACGCCGAGCCGCACTGTTACGACCTGTGCGCCAAGCACAGCGATCGGCTGACCGCGCCACGTGGCTGGGAGGTGCTGCGGCTGGCCCCGGACGAGGACGCGTTCGGGCCCAGTAGCGACGACCTGGAGGCGCTGGCCGACGCGGTGCGCGAAGCCGCTCGCCCGGTCAGGGTGCCGAGCCGATCCGACGAGACCGGTGGCGGCCCGGAGCTGGGACGGCGGGGCCACCTGCGAGTGCTGCGTCCGTTGGAGGACTGACATCCCAGCGTCGCGCCCGGTTCTGCCCTAGTTCGTGCTGATTGTCCGAAATCGCCCATGATTCAAGCCCGAGCGGCCTACTTGCCGATGCCTGGCCGAACCCACGAACACCTGAAGACACGAACACCCGAAACCTGACGCAGCGGCCCCCCTCACCGTTCGGAGCCCGACATGCCTCGCTCGACCCCCCCGATCACCGTCCCGCTCGGCAGCCTGACCCAGCCCGGCCACGGCCCGCTTCGCTCGTGCGCCTCCTGCAGCAGTGAACGCGTCACCGAGTTGGCGATGACCCTGACCGACGGCACGCCCGTGGACTTCGTGTCCTGCCACAACTGTGAGCACCGCACCTGGCGCACCGCCGACGGCCAGCCGATCGTGTTGAGCAGCGAGGAAGTGCTCGACCGCACACGCAAGCTGCGCTGAGGCAGCGCGACCGCGTCACCACCAGTCCCAACCAATAGGGTCTGGCCCCGTGACCGGTGATCTGCAGCGACGGGCCGAGGCCGTGTTCAAGGCCTACGACATCCGGGGCACGGTTCCCGACGAGATCGAGGAGTCGCTGGCCCGAGCGGTCGGTGCGGCCTTCGTCGCGGTGCTCGCCGACGAATTGAACGACGGGGACGGCGTCGGTCATGGCGGCGGGGTGGTCGTCGGCTACGACATGCGTCCGTCATCGCCGGGTTTGGCGCAGGCGTTCGCCGAGGGCTGCGGCCGAACAAGGTGTCGACGTCACGATCATCGGTCTGGCGAGCACCGACGAGCTGTACTGCGCGTCCGGCTTGACCGGTCGGGCGGGGGCGATGTTCACCGCCAGCCACAACCCGGCCCAGTACAACGGGATCAAGCTGTGCCGACCGGGTGCGGCACCCGTGGGTCAGGACACCGGGCTGGCGCAGATCCGCGACCTGGTCAGCCGGGGCGGCCCCGTCCCGGTCACCGGCCCCCATGGGGTGATCGACCAGCGTGACTTCCTCGGCGAGTACGCGGCCTACCTGCTCCGCCTGGTCGACGTCACCCGGATCCGGCCGCTGCGCGTCGTGGTCGACGCCGGCAACGGCATGGCGGGGCTGACGGTGCCGCGGGTCTTCGAGGGACTGCCGCTGCAGCTGGACGCCCTGTACTTCGAGCTCGACGGCACCTTCCCTCATCACGAGGCCAACCCGATCGACGCTGCGAACCTGCGCGACCTGCAGGCCCGGGTGGTCGAGCTCGGCGCCGACCTGGGTCTGGCCTTCGATGGTGACGCAGACCGGTGTTTCGTGGTGGACGAGCGCGGCGGCATCGTCTCACCGAGCGTGCTGACCGCCCTGATCGCCGACCGCGAGCTGCACCGGGTGCCGGGATCGGCGGTGATCCACAACCTGATCACGTCGTGGAGTGTCCCGGAGGTGGTGCGCGAGAACGGCGGGACGCCGGTGCGTACGCGCGTCGGCCACTCGTTCATCAAGCAGGAGATGGCGCGCACCGACGCCGTGTTCGGCGGCGAGCACTCCGGCCACTTCTACTTCCGCGATTTCTGGCGCGCCGACTCCGGGATGCTGGCGGCGCTGCACGTGCTGGCTGCGCTCGGCGGTCAGCCGGGCGCGCTGTCGCAGTTGCTGGCTCCGTACGACAGGTATGCCGACAGCGGTGAGATCAATTCCACGGTGGCCGATCAGGTCGGCGTCATCGCGTCGGTCATGTCCGCCTACTCCGACCGCGACGGCGTGAGCATCGATGAGCTCGATGGGCTCACCGTGTCCGGTGATTCGTGGTGGTTCAACCTGCGACCCAGCAACACCGAGCCGCTGCTGCGGCTCAATGTCGAGGCCGCCGACGACGCAGCAATGTCGCAGCTGCGCGACGACGTCCTGAAACTCGTGCGTGGAGGTGTGCAGTGAACCTGGACCCAGTGCTGCTCGAGGTCATCGTCTGCCCGTCGTGTCACGGCTCGCTGACCCAGGACCACGAGGCCAACGAGCTGGTCTGCAACGAGTGCGGCCTGGCGTATCCGGTGCGCGACGACATTCCCGTGCTGCTCATCGACGAGGCGCGTCGCCCCGAAGCCGGTTGAGGCGCGTCCGTGGAATTCGACGAGTCACTGCTCGACGACCCTGAGCGGATCGGTGCGGGCGACCCGGCCGGCATGCTGCTGGACGTCGCGACCTCCGGAGCCCAGGTACGTGCCGCCCGCACCCGTCTGCTCGATGACGATGCTGCCGTGTACGCGAAGCTGGGCGACGACGTGCGGCCGCGCGCGGTGGTGTTCGCGGGCGTCGGTGGGTCCGGTGTGGTGGGCGCCGTCATCGAGGCGATGGCCGGGCCGAACAGCTCGATCCCGGTTCTCGCGCACCACGGTTACCTGCTACCGGCGTGGATCGGCCCGCTCGACGTGGTGGTTGCGCTGTCGTGCAGCGGGCGCACCGAAGAGACCTTGGCAGCCGCCAGCGAGGCGGTCCGCCGTGGCGCGCGACTCGTCGCCATCGGTGCCGCGAACTCCCCGCTGTCCGCGGTCGCCGGTCAAGCGGGCGCGGTGTTCCTGGCCGTCGACGCCGGCGGGAGGTCGCCCCGGGCGAGCCTGTGGTCGTTGCTGGTGCCGGCGCTCGGCGTCGTCGACGCACTCGGACTGCTCACGACCTCACCGGCCGTCCTGGCGTCGGTGGCCGACCGCCTCGATGCGCTCGCCGCCGACTACGGCCCACGGGTCAGGATGGCCGAGAACCGCGCCAAGATCGCTGCCGTGTCGCTGGCCGGCAGTCTCCCCGTCGTGTGGGGGAGCAGCGAGGTGGCCGGTGTGGCCGCCTACCGGCTGAGCTGCCAGCTCGCCGAGAACGCCAAGTACCCCAGCTTGTGGGGGACCCTGCCGGAGGCCAACCACAACCAGATCGTCTTCTTCGACGGACCGTTCGCGGGTACGTCGGCGGTCGACGACTTGTTCCGCGACCGCGTGGACGAGCCGCTGGGCGAGACCCGGGTCACCTTGGTGCTCCTGCGGGACACCGTGGAACACCCGCAGGTGTCCCGCCGCCGTTCGGTGTCGCGTGACGTCGCCGACCAGCGAGGGATTCCCGTCATGGAGCTCGTGGCCGAAGGCGAGCATCCGCTGGAACGGCTGGCGTCACTGCTGATTCTGGGCGACTACCTCAGTGTGTACGTTGCGTTGGCCATCGGTCAGGATCCGAGTCCGATCGGTCCGATCGAGGAGTTGAAGACCCGCATCGTCGACTGACTCGCGCTCGGCTCAACACGTAGGGTGAGTCGTCGTGAGCTCCGAAGGCGGCACCAAGGCGGTCGTCGCGGCGCTGATCGCGAATCTCGGGATCGCGGCGTCGAAGTTCATCGCTTTCGCTCTCACCGGTTCAGCGTCGATGCTGGCCGAGGCCGTCCATTCCTGTGCCGACTCCGGTAACCAGGTGCTCTTGCTGGTCGGCGGCCGCCGCTCCCGACGCGCACCCGACGACCATCACCCGTTCGGTTACGGGCGCGTGCGATATGTGTACGCCTTCGTCGTGTCGATCATCTTGTTTCTCGTCGGCGGGATCTTCTCGCTGTACGAAGGTCTGCACAAATGGCAGCATCCCGAGGCCCTGAGCGACACGACGGTTGCTTTCGTCGTCCTGCTCGCCGCGGTCGCGTTGGAGTCGTGGTCGTTGCGTACGGCGTACCGCGAAGCCAACCGCTCACGTGGGGCGTACTCCCTGTGGAGCTTCATTCGGCGGGCCCGCCAGCCGGAGCTGCCGGTCGTACTGCTCGAGGACACCGGTGCCCTGCTCGGCCTGGTGTTCGCCCTCCTCGGCATCAGCTTGGCCGTGCTCACGGGCGACGGTCGGTGGGACGGTCTGGGTGCCATGGCGGTGGGCACGTTGCTGGTGGTGATCGCGGTCTTCTTGTCGTTCGAGATGTCGAGCCTGCTCGTCGGGGAATCGGCGCTGCCGGAGGAGGAGGCGGCTGTGCTGGCCGCGCTCGCCTCGACGCCCGGGATCCGCCGGGTGATCCACCTGCGCACGTTGCACACCGGCCCGGACGAGCTGCTCGTCGGGGCCAAGATCGCGGTGACCGCCCAGGACTCCGGCGCGGACATCGCCGCCACGATCGACCACGCCGAGCGACAGATCCGACAGGCCGTTCCCACCGCCCAATGGATCTACCTCGAACCCGACCTGGACCGCGGCGCCGACCCCGGTACCCTGGACGGACCGCCGATGGGGAGAACCCGATGACCGCAGATTCACCACGTCCTGTGCTCACCGCCGACGCCGACTTCGTCGTCGCCGACCTGTCGCTGGCTCCTGCGGGTCGCCAGCAGATCCGGCTGGCCGAGCATGAGATGCCCGGCCTGATGGCCATCCGCGCGCAGCACCGCGCTGGTCAGCCGTTGGCGGGTGCTCGCATCATGGGCTCGCTGCACATGACCATCCAGACCGCGGTGCTGATCGAGACCCTCGTGGCGCTGGGCGCCGACGTCCGCTGGGCCAGCTGCAACATCTTCTCGACCCAGGACGAAGCCGCTGCCGCGGTCGCGGTGGGGCCGGACGGCAGTGTCGATGCACCTCGCGGAGTCCCCGTGTTCGCCTGGAAGGGCGAAACACTGCAGGAGTACTGGCGATGCACTGAGCAGGCCCTGACCTGGCCGAACGGGCAGACGCCCAACATGATTCTGGACGACGGCGGCGACGCGACGCTGCTCGTGCACAAGGGCGTCGAGTACGAGAAGGCCGGCAGCGCGCCGGACCCGAGCACCGCCGACAACGATGAGCTGCGCGTGGTGCTCGAGCTGCTCAACCGCAGCCTCGAGCAGTCACCGAGCAAGTGGAGCGACGTCGCGGCGTCGGTCAAGGGTGTGACCGAGGAGACCACCACGGGCGTCCACCGCCTGTACCAGATGCTCGAACGTGGAGAGCTGCTGTTCCCGGCCATCAACGTCAACGACTCGGTGACCAAGAGCAAGTTCGACAACAAGTACGGCTGCCGTCACTCCCTGATCGATGGCATCAACCGGGCCACCGACACCCTGATCGGCGGCAAGACGGCGGTGGTGTGCGGCTACGGCGACGTCGGCAAGGGATGTGCCGAGTCGTTGCGTGGTCAGGGTGCCCGCGTGGTCGTCACCGAGATCGACCCCATCTGCGCACTGCAGGCGGCTATGGACGGCTACCAGGTGGTGCGGTTGTCCGACGTCGTCGCCACAGCCGACATCTTCGTCACCGCGACCGGCAACAAGGACGTCATCACCGCCGCCGACATGGCAGCGATGAAGCACCAGGCGATCGTCGGCAACATCGGTCACTTCGACAACGAGATCGACATGGCAGGGCTTGCCGCAACCGCCGGCGTCACGCGCGAGAACCTCAAGCCCCAGGTCGACCTGTGGCACTTCGCCGATGGTCACGCGGTGATCGTGCTGAGTGAGGGACGCCTTCTGAACCTCGGTAACGCCACGGGTCACCCGTCGTTCGTCATGTCGAACTCGTTCGCGAACCAGACGATCGCCCAGATCGAGTTGTTCACGAAGAACGCGGCCTACCCCGTAGGCGTCTACACATTGCCCAAACACCTGGACGAGATGGTGGCGCGGCTGCACCTGGACGCATTGGGTGCTCAGCTGACCGAGCTCACCACCGAGCAAGCCGAGTACCTGGGCGTCGCACTCGATGGTCCCTACAAGCCTGACCACTACCGCTACTGACCATGAAGGTCGGCGTTCTGGGCACGGGAGTCGTCGGACACACGATCGGCACCGCGCTGGTCCATCACGGCCATGACGTGATGATGGGCTCGCGCACCCCGGACAACGAGACGGCGGCTGCGTGGGCCGATCATCACCAAGGTGGCCGGGCCAGCCACGGAACGTTCGCCGACGCGTCGGACTTCGCCGACTACGTCTTCAACTGCACAGCCGGACAGGTGACCCTCGACGTCCTGGCCGCGGCAGGGGCGAAGCGACTGGCCGGCAAGGTGCTGATCGATGTCTCGAACCCGTTGGACTTCAGCAGGGGATTCCCGCCGTTCCTGACCGTGTCCAACACCGACAGCGTCGGGGAGCAGGTGCAGCGTGCGTTCCCCGACACGCTCGTGGTGAAGACGTTGAACACGGTCACTGCGTCGGTGATGGTCGACCCGGCGTCGCTGGCCGAGCCCACCGACATGTTCCTGGCCGGAGACGATGCCGACGCGAAGACCGTGGCGCGTGGGTTCCTCGAGCAGTTCGGCTGGGAACCCGAACGTATCCGTGACCTCGGGGGCATCGAGTCGGCCCGCGGCCTCGAGGCCATGCTTCTCTTGTGGGTGCGGCTGATGCCCGCGCTCGGTGGTCCTGCGTTCAACGTCCGCCTGGTCGGCCCCGCCTGATCCCGAGCTATCCGTCGACGCCTCGCCACCCCTCCGGAAACGGAAGCAACGAACCGTTGCTTCCACAAGAGTGAAGCAAATGACTCGTTGTCCTGCGGGAATGAAGGTTTCGAGGGGGTCATCCCGTTCGCTCTGGCGACGAACGCGTCTCAGCCCTCACCGCGGGCATCCACGTAGAGGCAGAACGGGTGACCAGCCGGATCGAGATGCACGAGCACGTTCGACTGCGGTTGAACGTCGGCGAGTGCGGCGCCCAGCTCAATCGCGTGTGCGCTCGCAGCCTCGAGGTCGTCGACCTCGAAATCGAGGTGGGCCATCATCTGCTGCGCTCCCTCGACCGCGGGCCACACCGGGGCGACGTACTCGGGGGATGACTGGAAACCCAGGTACGCCACCCCGTCGCTGGCCGCGATCACGCGAGCATCGCCGGTGTCGGCAGCGTCGGACACCTGGATCGGCCAGCCGAGCAGGTCGGAGTAGAACTGCGCCAGGGTCGACGCGTCCGGAGCGTCCAAGTAGACCCCCCAGTAGTCGTGCCGCGCCGTTCTCGGCCTCGATCCGTCGTCCTGTGTCCGTCCTCGCATGCCTGGATCGTGGCCCACACCTGGAGGTCGCGACAATGGGCCACATGACACAGGTGATCATCCGCCGGATGCGCGCCGATGAGTTCCCCGCAGCACGTCGCGTCGCGATGGCGGCCTTCGACGGTGATCAGCAGATCGGCGAGCTGCTCGACCTGCTCAGGAGGTCCTGGGCGTGGGACGGTGACGTGGCATTCGTCGCAGAGGCTGGCGACGACCTGGTGGGGTACCTGCAGTACAGCCACGCCCTTCTGGATGCTCCGGAGCAGCTGGTGCCCGTGCTGCTCCTGAGTCCGCTCGGGGTGGACCCTCACCACCAAGCTCGCGGCATCGGCAGTCGGTTGGTCGCGCAAAGTCTCGACGCGTTACGGGACCGCCCCGAGCCGCTGGTGTTCCTCGAGGGACACCCGGCCTTCTACCCACGGTTCGGCTTCGAACGAGCCGACGCGCTCGGGTTCGTCGCTCCATCGGTGCGCATCCCCCCGGAAGCCTTCCTGGTGAAGCGCCTGGATGGGTACGAGCCGTGGATGACCGGAGGATTGGTCTACCCCGACGCCTTCTGGCGCGCCGATGCCGTCGGACTACGCCCGACGTAGGCAGCGAGGTGCTCGCCGGTGAGCGTGGATCGGTCGGCCACGAGGTCGGCCGGTGTGCCCTCGAACACGATCCGTCCGCCGTCATGCCCCGCGCCGGGACCGAGGTCGATGATCCAGTCGGCGTGTGCCATCACCGCCTGGTGGTGGGCGATGACGAGGACCGACTTGCCGGAGTCGACGAGCCGGTCGAGCAGGAGGAGCAGCTGCTCCACGTCGGCGAGGTGGAGTCCGGTCGTGGGCTCGTCGAGCACGTAGACGGCACCCTTGTCGCCCAGGTGGGTTGCCAGCTTGAGCCTCTGTCGCTCGCCGCCGGACAGTGTCGTGAGCGGCTGGCCGAGGCTGACGTAGCCGAGCCCCACGTCGGCGAGCCGGCCCAAGATGGTGTGCGCGACAGGCGTACGCGCCGCGTCGGCGCCGAAGAACTCCTCGGCCTCGGTCACCGACATCGCCAGCACCTGGCTGATGTCGCGACCGCCCAGACGGTGGTCCAGCACCGACGCCTGGAACCGCCTGCCCTCGCAGTCCTCGCAGATCGAGGCGACGCCGGCCATCATCGCCAGGTCGGTGTAGACGACGCCAGTGCCGTTGCACGTGGGACAGGCGCCCTCGGAGTTGGCGCTGAACAGCGCTGGTTTCACGCCGTTGGCCTTCGCGAAGGCCTTACGGATCGGGTCGAGCAGTCCGGTGTACGTCGCCGGATTGCTACGCCGCGAGCCCCTGATCGCCGCCTGGTCGACCACCACCGTCCCCTCGCTTCCCGCCACCTGGCCGTGGATCAGGGAGGTCTTGCCCGACCCGGCGACACCGGTCACCACCACCAGTACACCGAGTGGGATGTCGACGTCGACGTTGCGCAGGTTGTGCGTGCTGGCGCCGCGCACCTCCAGCACCCCCGACGGAGTTCGCACCGTCGGCTTCAACGAGGCCCGGTCGTCAAGGTGGCGCCCGGTGAGCGTGTCGCTGGCCCGCAGCCCCTCGACGGTCCCCTCGAACACCACCTCGCCACCACGCGCGCCGGCTCCCGGCCCGAGGTCGACGACGTGCTCAGCAATCGCGATCGTCTCGGGCTTGTGTTCGATGACCAGCACGGTGTTGCCCTTGTCGCGCAGCCTCAGCAGCAGGGCGTTCGCCCGCTGGATGTCGTGTGGATGCAGACCGATCGTGGGCTCGTCGAAGACGTACGTGACGTCGGTGAGCGACGAGCCGAGATGGCGGATCATCTTGATGCGCTGCGCCTCACCGCCCGACAACGTCCCCGACGGGCGGTCGAGCGACAGGTAGCCGAGCCCGATCTCCACGAACGAGTCAAGGGTCTGCAACAGCGCCTCGAGCAAGGGAGCCACTGACGGCTCCCCCAGACGGCGCACCCACTTCGCCAGGTCGGTGATCTGCAGGGCGCACGCGTCGGCGATGTTGATCCCCGCGATCTTCGATGACCGGGCCGCGTCACTGAGTCTGGTGCCACCGCACTCGGGGCAGGAGGTGAACGTCACCACGCGCTCGACGAAGGCACGGATGTGCGGCTGCATCGCCTCGACGTCCTTGGACAGGAACGACTTCTGGATCCTCGGGATCAGCCCCTCGTAGGTGAGGTTGACGCCGTCGACCTTGATCTTGCTCGGCGCCTTGTACAGCAGCGCGTCGAGCTCTCGCTCGGAGAAGGCGCGGATCGGCTTGTCCGGGTCGAAGAAGCCGCAGCCGCTGAAGATGCGCCCGTACCAGCCGTCGACGCTGTAGCCCGGGACCGTGAGTGCTCCCTGATTGATCGACAAGCTGTCGTCGTACATCTGCGCCAGGTCGAAGTCGGTGACCGAGCCGCGGCCCTCGCAGCGCGGACACATGCCACCGACGATGCTGAAGCTGCGCCGTTCCTTCACCGTGCTACCACCGCGTTCGATGGTGACCGCGCCCGCGCCGCTGATCGAGGCGACGTTGAACGAGAAGGCCTGCGGTGATCCGATGTGCGGCATCCCGAGCCGGCTGAACAGGATGCGCAGAATCGCGTTGGCGTCCGTGGCGGTACCAACCGTGGAGCGGGCATTGGCGCCCATTCGCTCCTGGTCCACGATGATCGCGGTCGTCAGTCCGTCGAGCAGGTCGACGTCCGGTCGAGCCAATGTCGGCATGAAGCCCTGCAAGAACGCGCTGTAGGTCTCGTTGATCATGCGCTGCGACTCCGCGGCGATCGTGCCGAACACCAGCGAGCTCTTGCCCGAGCCGGAGACGCCCGTGAACACCGTCAGCCGGCGCTTCGGGATCGTGACGCTGACGTCCTTGAGGTTGTTGACACGCGCACCGTGCACCCGGATGAGGTCATGGGTGTCGGCAGCGTGCATCTCTCGCGACTGCTGTTCGGTTCCCTTGGCCCGGCTCATCTGGTGTCCATGGAGGCAGCATTTCAGAGCGTGCATTTGCCGGGTGTCGACCACCGGCGCGGCCTTGGACTGCGAGCTCTCGAACGGGGGAGTGGCATGTCACGCGGTCGACGCGACCGGCCCGACTGGCGTCTGGTCGTCACCGGGCTCACGGCGGCCTTGGCTCCGCAAATGCCAGGGGTACTCCGTGCGCGTGCGGACGCTCCGGGTGCCGGCGGCGTCGATCGAGGTTCCTGGGCGCGTGCCAGGTCAGGAGGAACGGGTCGCGCTCCACGGCCCGCCCGGTGAGCCGCCGACTCGGTAGGTTCCGGACATCGAGTTGCCCGACACCGTCCCCTTGTAGGTGATCGCCGAGGACCCGACGGTCCCGAAGGTGATGGCGTTGCCCTTGACGGCCCCGGTCAGATGCAACGTGTTCGGGGGCGTGGAGAGCTTGATCGTCCCGGTGAGCTTCGACCCTGACCCGGTCCAGGTGAGGGTGAAAGTTCCGGTGTAGGCGCCGAGGTACCGGCCCGACCACGTGCCGGTCAGAACTGCCGCGTCCGTCGCCGGAGTCGACGAAGTGCTCGGCGTCGACGTCGTGCTCGGAGTCGAGGTCGTGCTGCTGGGCGATGTCGCGGTCGACGACGTCGTGCCGCCTGAGGAACTGCTACAGCCGACCGCAAGTGCCATCGGCAACGCGACGACGACCAGCATGAGCACCGTGCGCTTCTCGCGTGACGCCATCGTCACCACCGCCTGATGAGCGCCGAACGGTGCTGACGGGAACCAGCACCCGGTCCGATCCCCCAGCTCATGCTAGGACGGCTGTTCCGGCCTTCACCAGAGCTGTGGAGTCGCCTTGACGAACTCCTTACCGGCCCTTCAGGCCGGTCCGGATGGAGCTGACCCGGCCGGCCTACGGATGCATCGCGGCCACCGGGAAGGTGGTCTCCTGCGGCGGTGCCGTGAACCCACCCTCGATGCCGGCCTGCATGCGAGGCAGCAGAATGTCGTCGCGGAACTTCTCCCAGCTCGCTTGCGACTCGTGGATGGCCATGATCGACCAGCCACCGTCGGACGGGCCGGCGGCATGGAACGTCTGGCCCTCCGGGAGGCTCCCGTCGCTGGGATGCACGGCGGCGATGGACGACTCGTACTGCGCTTGGGTGCCCCCCGCGAAGAAGTGCACCACTGCATACGACATTGACGTCTCCAATCCAGTTGGTGCTGTCGGTCGATGGACCCCGCTTCGGACGCTAGACCCGGCCCGAGCCACGCACAAGGGAGGGGCGCGACGCTCTGACGTAGCGTGCCGTTGCCGACCGTCAGGAGGTTCACATGTCGATCTACCAGACCGCCCGCTACCGCGTGAACGAGGAGGGCGTCGACGACGTGCGCCGCGCCATCGACGAGTTCGTCACGTACGTTGTGGACAACGAGCCGGGAACGCTCATCTACACCGCATGGCAGCAGAAGGACGACCCGACCCGATTCGTGCACCTGTTCATGTTCGAAGACGAGACGGCGCAGGCAGAGCACGGCCGATCTGCGGCGGTGCGACGGTTCGAGGCCGTCTACCGTCCGCTCCTGCTCGACGGCCCAGTCGAGTTCACCGACTACGTGCAGGTCGCAAGCAACCGTTGATCGACCACACCCTCGGGGCTGGCAGGCTGGCACCGTGACCGACCCGACCTGGGGACCGCCCGCAACCCCGCCTGTCGTCCCGCCGAGCGCGCCGACGAACCCGCCCCTGCAGGCGCCAGTGCCGGGCTGGTACCCGGACCCGTGGGGTCGCGCTGCCTGGCGCTGGTGGGACGGCTACGCCTGGACCTGGATCACACAGCCGCCGGATCACTCGCTGCAGGCGCTGCCGGTCGACCGCAGGTTCGTCGGTGTGGCCGAGCCTCCCGAAGGGCGTTGGGGCCTCGGCGACGTCGCGATCATGTTCGGCATCACCGTTGCCACGATCGCGGTGCTGATCGTCGTGGTCGTCGCACTGGCCTCGGCCGCCGGGCCCGACCGCGTCGACGCCAGCGCGCCGCTGGGCGTCGACCTGGGATCCACGGCCAACGCCTGGGCCACGATCGTCTCGCTGATCCTGCCGTGGCTCGGTCTGGCCGGGTGGCCACTGATCGTCGGACGCTGGAAGGGGCCGGGGTGGCGCGCATCGTTCGGCTTCGCGCCGCGCTGGTCGACCCTGGGCTGGGGCGCGCTGGGCGGGGTCGCGACGTTCGCTGCGATCGTCGTGGGGTCGGTAGTGGTCGCAACGCTGGTCGGCCAGACACCTGACTCCGCGGCAGCCGACGCTGCGCTGCAGATCAAGGACGTACCAGTCGCGTACGCCATGATGCTGCTGCTCATCGCCTTCGGCGCACCGTTCGTGGAGGAACTCGCGTTCCGCGGCCTGTTCTGGGGAGCAATCGTGAAGCGGTGGGGTCGGCCGTGGGTGGCCACCATCGTCACCGGTGTCGTGTTCGGGCTGTTCCATCTGGAGCCGGTGCGACTGCTCGGGCTCGTGGGGGGCGGCATCGTCCTTGGTTTCGTGCGCCACCAGAAGGGTCTCGCGGCGTCGATGGTGAGTCACGCCTGCTTGAACTCCGTGGCGGCGCTCGCCTTGCTCCTGTCGTGACCGTGGCGCTCACTGCTGAGGTGCCCTCGCCGCGGCACTCAGGGTGGGAGCCAGGTTCTCCTTGCGGATGCGCAGATCCACGTAGAGCAACGAGATGATGCAGGCCAGCAGCGGCACGGCGATCAGCGTGGTCACCGCCTGCGACAACGCCAAACCGAAGGCCGCCACCCCCGTCGTCGGCAACACCTGCAGGCCGTTCGGTGCGGAGCTCGCGCTCGTGAACTGGTCGAGCGACCCCAACGAGGTCAGCACTTGCAGCGGCGCCGAGACGATGCCCGAGATCAGGTAGACGATCAGGTAGCTGAGCAAGAAGATGCCGAACACCCGCCACCACGAGCCCCGTACGAGTCGCCACGAGCGACGCATCGCCGTGACCGGACCGCATCGCTCGAGGACGACGGCCGGCGCCGCGACAACCCAGAAGACCAGGAGGATGACGCCCGGCACGACGCAGAGGAGGGCGCCGCCGGTGACCCCGAGCGTCACCAGCAGCGTGACCGCGATGAGGCGCAGCATCACCGGGCGCAATTCCCGCCACAGCAGCGCCGCACTGATCGGGCGACCGATGACGACGCGGCCGACGACCACGGTCATCGCTCCGGACACGAGCACGTTCGCCACCAGAAGCAGCGCGACCATGGCCAGGACGACGATCCCGATGCGCAGTCCCGCGTGGACCAACAGGTCGTCCTGCGCGCTGGTCGGGACCGTGCCTCGCGGCAGGCGTTGGATCGCGTCGACCACGTCCACCAGCTGCTGACTTGCGGTCGTCAGACTGAGCCACGCGACCATCGACACGCCGAACACCACGACCGCGGTGAGGCCGGCCACGACTCCGATGGCCCGCCAGGAACGACGCACCGTTGCGAAGGCGCCCTCGTAGATCTGGCCGAGGCCCAGGGGCTGCAGCGGGATCACCCCGGGTTGGTCGGCCGGCGGAACCGAGCCCCAGCCCGCGGGCGGAGCCGGCGGCGGAGCCGGCCCCCAGCCGGGCAAGGCGGGCCGGGAGGACCCGGCAAACCCCTCGTCGGACGGCGGCGGCTGCTCCGCCGACCACCCGGAGGGGGTGGAGTCGTCCGACATCGGTCTCCCCTCGATTCGGCGCCATGGTGACGCCTGTGGCATCGTGCCACGGCCAACGATGGGAGCATGGAACCCATGAAGGGTCGCGTTCTGGTCGTCGACGACGACACCGCCTTGGCAGAGATGCTCGGAATCGTCTTGCGGGGCGAGGGCTTCGAGCCGGTCTTCTGTGCTGATGGCGAGCGAGCGATGTCTGCTTTCCGGGAGAGCCGCCCCGACCTCGTGCTCCTCGACCTCATGCTGCCCGGCAAGGACGGCATCGAGGTGTGCCGCGACATCCGTAGTGAGTCCGGCGTGCCGATCGTGATGCTGACTGCCAAGGGGGACACGGTCGACGTCGTGCTGGGCCTGGAGTCAGGTGCCGACGACTACATCGTCAAGCCGTTCAAGCCCAAGGAGCTCGTCGCCCGGATCCGCGCCAGGATCCGTCGGACCGACGAGCCGCGCCCGGAGACCCTCAAGATCGCCGACATCGTGATCGACGTGGCCGGTCACTCGGTCAAGCGCGACGGTGAACAGATCGCGCTGACTCCGCTCGAGTTCGACCTGCTCGTCGCGCTCGTCCGCAAGCCGTGGCAGGTCTTCACCCGCGAGGTCCTGCTCGAGCAGGTGTGGGGATACCGACACGCGGCGGACACTCGGCTGGTGAACGTTCACGTCCAGCGGCTGCGGTCCAAGATCGAGCGCGATCCGGAGCACCCGGAGATCGTCGTGACGGTGCGTGGTGTCGGGTACAAAGCCGGCTCGGCCTGAGCCGGCGTTCCGCTACCGGGCGCCGCGGCCCCTGGCGTTGGCCGTGGCCGCGGTTCGCCGGCGCTGGCGGCGGTCCCTGCGGCTACGTGTCGTGGGAACCACGTTGTTCCTCTCGCTGGTCGTCATCGCCGGGCTTGGTCAGCTGCTGGTCGGTCGGATCGCCGACGGCTTGCTGCAGGCCAAGGTCGAGGGCTCACTCGTCGAGGCGCGCGCCGGTCTGACGCAGGCTCAGGCGCAGGTGGCGGCCTCGGACCGCAGCGACCCCGTCTCCGACGACCGGTTGGTCGACCAGATCGCGGTGCAGCTGGCCAATCGTGGTTCGAGCACGCCACGCCTCTTCGACGTCCTCCTGCTGAGCGCTTCGCCGGACACTCCGCAACGCGGTTCCAGCCTCGTCAGTGAGCAGAGTGTGCCGCTGCGCCTGCGCGCTGCCGTGGTCCGCGAGCAGGTGCAGGCCTGGACCTACACGACGATCACCTACACCGATGGGCGCTCGCCCGACACCGGCCTGGCCGTCGGTGCGCCCCTGTCCGTCCCGGGCGTCGGTGCCTACGAGCTGTACTACCTCTTCCCGTTGACCCAAGAGCAGGCGACGCTGGATCTGGTGCGCCGGTCCCTGATCCTCGGCGGGATCGCGCTCATGGTGCTGCTGGGTGCCATCTCCTGGGTGGTCACCCGCCAGGTTCTCGACCCAGTTCGATACGCCGCGCGCGTCGCGGAACGGTTCTCCTCGGGTCGCTTGGTCGAGCGCATGGATGTGGTAGGCGAGGACGACCTGGCCCGACTCGCCAAGAGCTTCAACCGGATGGCCGAGAGCCTGCAGATGCAGATCGAACGACTCGAGGATCTCTCGCGGGTGCAGCGCAGGTTCGTGTCCGACGTGTCCCACGAGCTGCGTACGCCGCTCACCACGGTGCGCATGGCCGCCGATGTACTGCACGACTCCCGCGACAGCTTCGACCCTGCCACCGCGCGCTCCGCCGAGCTGCTGCAGGCGCAGCTCGACCGGTTCGAGGCGTTGCTGGCCGACCTGCTCGAGATCAGCCGGTTCGACGCGGGCGCGGCCGTCCTCGATCCCGAACCGCACGACCTGCGTGACCTGGTCGCACGTGCAGTCGAGGCGGATGCACCGCTGGCCCAACAGCGCGGTTCGTCGATCGCCGTCCACCAGCCCACGACGAGTTGCGTGGCCGACGTCGATGCCCGACGCGTCGACCGGGTCCTGCGCAACCTCGTGGCCAACGCGGTGGAGCACAGCGAGGGCCGGCCCATCGACATCACAGTGGCGGCTGACGACCACGCCGTTGCGGTGACGGTTCGCGACCACGGCGTCGGTTTGCGACCCGGTGAGTCGTCCCTGGTCTTCAACCGGTTCTGGCGAGCCGACCCGGCGCGCGCACGCACGACGGGCGGTACCGGTCTTGGCTTGTCCATCTCGCTCGAGGACGCCCGCCTGCACGGAGGTTGGCTGCAGGCCTGGGGCCAGCCTGGCGACGGGGCGAGCTTCCGGCTCACGCTCCCGCTGCACGCCGGCACCGAGTTGCTCAGCTCGCCGCTGCCGCTGGAACCTCGGGACGCATCGGCGACGCGTCGGGTGCCTGTGGTCGCCTCCCCGCCGACGCGCACCGGCGCGCCAGACGTGCGTGGCGGCGTCCGTGGCTAGCCACGTCGGTCGGCGCCTGGCGCTGGCGCTGGCCGCGATCACCCTCCTGGCCGGTTGCGCCACGATTCCCGACAGCGGACCGGTGCGTCCGGGCGCGACCGTCCTTGCCGAGGGCGAAGACCCGATCATCCGCGTCGTCGCGCGACCGCCGACGCTCGGGATGGGACCGGCCGAGATCGTCCGCGGCTTCCTGGCGGCCTCCGCCAGTGCCGAGGGCGACCACGCGGTCGCGCGTCAGTTCCTGGCGCCCCAGGCGGCGCAGACCTGGCAGCCGGACCTGCGGGTGCTCGTCTACGACCAGAACGTCGGCATCACGCTGCACGAGCCGTCGCGCGACCGCGTCCTGGCCAGGACGCGCGTGCAGGGACGCATCGACAGCCGTGGGGCGTACTCCTCCCTCCCGACCACCGTGCGGCAGGCGCAGTTCCGACTTCAGCGCGTGTCCGGGCAGTGGCGGATCAGCTCGCTGCCGCAGGGTCTGCTGCTGACCCAGCTCGACATCGAACGGTCCTACCGCGCGGTGAGCCTCTATTTCCTCAACGCCACGGGCGACGTACTCGTGCCCGACCCGATCTACCTGCCCGTGGTCCAACCCGGTCTGTCGACCCGATTGGTCCAGTCCCTGCTCGACGGGCCCACGCGATGGTTGGCCCCGTCGGTCGCCACCGCCTTCCCGGCCGGCACCCAGCTGGTCGTCGACTCGGTCCCGGTGGAGAACGGGGTGGCGCACGTCGACCTCTCCTCGACCGTTCTCGACGCGAGCGCACAGGAGCGCGAACAGCTCGCCGCCCAGCTCGTGTGGACCCTCAGCGAGCTGTCCGACGTCAACGCCGTCAGCATCACCGTGCAGGGACAGCCGATGCCGGTCGGCGGCTCGGCCAGCAACCAGACGACGCAGGACTGGACGTCGTACGACCCGGGTGCGCTCCCTGAGTCGGCCAACGGCTACCTGGTCACCAAGCGTGGGCTGGCCCGGCTGTTCGACACCAAGCTGCTCCCGGTCGAGGGGTACGTGGGATCAGCCGGCGCGACGATCACTGATCCCGCCGTGTCCACCGACGCTGCCACCATCGCCGTGCTGTCACCGGACCGCAGCACGGTGTACGAGCAGCTGTCTGACAATCCCGGCACGCTCGTCCGCGTGGCCACCGGCACGGACTTCGCGCGTCCGCAGTTCGACTCCACCGGTCTGCTGTGGCTGGTCGACCGGACCAACCGCGGCAGCGCCATCACGGTCGTCCTCTCCGACCGCACCACCCGCGTCGTTCAGTCGCCGCTCCTGCGTGACGCCACGATCCAGTCGCTGGCGGTGTCACGCGACGGTAGCCGCGTGGCGATCGTCATCGACCGGCACGGGCGCGGCCGGCTTCTGCTCGGTCGGGTCGAACGCCTCTCCTCCGACCTCGACCCCAACCACGTGAAGCGGATCACGATCTCCGGGCTCCATCCCGTCGAGTTCGCACTCGACAACGTGCGCGACGTCAGCTGGGCCGATGCCGACCACGTCGCCTTGTTGGCGCGTGTCCCCGGCGCGGCGCGCCAGCCCTACCTGATGACGACCGACGGAACGCTCCACCAGGTCGGGGGAGCCCTTCCGGGCCTGGAGACCATTGCGGCAGCCCCAGACCGTCCGCTCTTGGGTGGCACCCACGAAGGAAGGGTCTGGCGTGACTCCGGCACCGGATGGCGTTTCGTCAGTCGGGGCACCTCGCCGGTGTACCCGGGCTGAGCGGCTCCTCCCCAGCCCGGTGCTCACACTCGCCGGTCCACGGGCCGTGCCCGGGCAGGCCCGTGACGTCTCGCAACGGCGCAGCCTGGGGGCATGTGGTGGCGTGACGCCGTCGGTGAGCTGCTCGACCTGACGTTGGATCGCCGATGTGCCTGCTGCGGGCGACCTCATGCCTCGGTGTGCCCGGCGTGCCGGCGTCGGTGGGGTCGGCCCTTCGAGGTGAGGCAGGCGGTCGGCGAGGCCACAGTGCTGGCGGCGACGTCGTACGACGCGGCCGGCGCGGCGATCGTGGCGTTCAAGGAACGCGGTCGGCTGGGACTGCTCCCGCTGCTCGCCGACACCCTTGCGCAGACGGTGACGATCGCAGCCCTGGTGTCAAGCGCACCCGCGCCTGCGGGTTCGGTCATCACCCTCGTTCCGGTTCCGACCGCGCCGGCGAAAGCGCGGGCTCGCGGGCTCGACCACACCAGGGCGCTGGCCGACCACGCGGCACGGATCATCGCCACAACGGGCCGGTCCGACGGTGTTGGCGTCCAGGTCCGCGTCGTCCCGGCCTTGCGCCACCGACGCGCCGTGGCCGACCAGGCCGACCTTGACCGGTTCGGTCGTTGGCGCAACGTAGCCGGGTCGATGACCGCTCGGGTCGGTGGCGCAGCGGTGGACGGGCCGGTGGTCGTGGTCGACGACGTCGTCACCACCGGGGCCACCGCCGCCGAGGCCCGACGGGCGCTGGTCGAGGCGGGATGGCCGGTCGCTGCGGTGGCGGTGATCGCAGCCTCGGGGCGGACGTGACCGACCCCGCACCGGCGCCTGCTCGGCGTCTGACCGGCGCCTGACCGGCAGTGTCAGGAGCGCGCAGGAGGGGTTAGCGTGGGCGTATGGCAGCCCGCCCGGGTCCGTGGTTGCGTCGAAAGGGCTCCGGCCAGCGCGACTGGTCGCGACCCGCTCGGCAAGCCGATGCCAGCCGCAGGCAAAACGGCCCACGTAAGGCGACTCCTCGTCGTCCGATCACGGTGCGGCTTAGGAGTAAGTCCTGCCCTGCCGACCGTCCAGATGACGGTCGGGCCAGGAGAAGGGGAGTAGTGGTCACAGGACCGCGAGACCCTCAGCAGGCGAATGTGGGGTCGAAGACCAGGTCGGCCGGGCGGGTTGCCTGGGCCGGGACACCGAGCCGAAGATCACCAGACGACCAGGAGGTGGCACTGTGCCAACATCGAGCGGTCGAGCCACCGACGCTGCCGCCAGCCGGGCGCTCGGCGACCCGACGGGCAGCGACACAGGTCACGTCGAGATCGTCGTCAGGGGACGCCATCTGGAGCTGTCGCCGCGGTTTCGCGATCTGGTAGGCCAAAAGCTGGCCAAGGTCGAACGCTTCGACGGCAAGTGCCATCGGATCGACGTCGAGGTGTCGCAAGAGCTCAACCCCCGACGTGCGGACCGCGCGGTGCGTCTCGAGGTCACCTGTCACGGCAAGGGACCGGTGATCCGCGCCGAGGCCAGCGCTGCCGACAAGTACGCCGCACTCGATGCGGCCTACGCCAAGCTCGAGGAACGTCTGCGGCGGGCCGCCGACCGTCGTCATGACCGAAGTCGCGGGCGCGTCCGTACGGCGGTGTCGGTCACGGCCATCTTGGGTTCCGACCTCGCCGAGACGTCGGTCGCCACGCCCGCGCAGGCCGACGGTCTGGTGGCGGTCGACGGCGAAGGTCCGTTGGTCGTGCGCGAGAAGATGCATCGGGCCGAGCCGATGACGCTGGACCAGGCACTGGAGCAGATGGAGCTCGTCGGCCACGACTTCTACTTGTTCCACGACCGCGCCTCGAACCTGCCCTCGGTGGTCTATCGGCGCCGCGGCTACGACTACGGCGTGATCCACCTCTCGGCCGGGGCCCTGCCCTCCAGGGGGTGACGACCGCCCGCGCGCTTGCCGGGCCATGCCAAAGATCACCCATCCGGGGGATCCTGGGTCGGCCCGGGTGATCCGAGCGGGCGACCTCGCTTGGCCCAATGAGTGATCATCTGGGTGGCCCGCGTGTCATCATGACCTGAGCCGCTGGTCGAGCCAGTGGTCGCGCCCTTGGTCGAGCCACGACGCACGGAGCAGCGGGAGGTCGGCGTGCCGGACCCGATTCGTGTGCTGCTCGTCGACGACCACGCGCTGACCCGCCGGGGTCTCGCGGCCGTGTTCTCCATCGAGGACGACATCGTCGTCGTGGGCGAGGCCGCGACGGCGGACGAGGCCGTCTCCCGCGCCGAGGAGATGGTGCCCGACGTCGTCCTCATGGACATTCGCATGCCGGGTGGTTCCTCGGGCATCGACGCCTGCGCCACGATCAAGGATCGGGTGCCGAGCGCACAGATCATCATGCTCACGGCCAGCGATGAGGAGCTCGACGTTCTCGAGGCGCTGCGCGCTGGTGCAACCGGCTACCTCACCAAGGACCTCGTCGACCAGGACGTCGCCGAGGCGGTGCGTCAGGTCGCGGCCGGACACTCGCCGATCCGTCCGGACATCGCAGGGCGGCTCTTGACCGAGATGGTGCAACGTCCGGAGGACACGGCGCCGGTTCGTAGCGCTGAGCTGACCCCTCGCGAGCTGCAGGTGCTACGGCTCGTGGCCGACGGGCTCAGCAACAAGGACATCGCCACTGAGCTGTTCATCTCGGAGAACACCGTCAAGAACCACGTGCGCAACATCCTCGAGAAGCTGCACAAGCACTCGCGCATGGAAGCCGTGGTGTACGCCGTGCGCGAGAAGATGCTCGAGCTCAACTGACGGACCCGTCTGGTTGAATCCCGGTTCGTGCCCCGCGACCGTCTCAGTGCTGCGCAGGCACGCCGCGTCGCGTTGGCGGCCCAGGGTTTCGACCAACCCCGCCCACCGGTGCCTGACCGGCGGTCACTACGCCGGGTCCTGAAGCACACCGGCGTCCTGCAGATCGACTCGGTCAATGTCTTGGCAAGGGCGCACTACCTTCCGTTGTTCAGCCGCCTGGGGCCGTACGACACCGACCTGCTCGACACGGCGGCCTATCGTCGACCGCGGATCCTGTTCGAGTACTGGGCCCATGAGGCGTGCTTCTTGCCGGTACAGATGCAGCCCTTGTTCCGCTGGCGCATGGAAGACGCGCTCGACAACGCGTGGGGCGTCATCCAACGCATCGCGCGCGAACGGCCCGGGTTTCTGCAGCGGGTGCTCGACGACGTCGCTGCCACCGGCCCGGTGTCGGCCGGCGAGATGTCGATCGCCCACTCCGGGGAGCGACCTTCGCGCAAAGGCCCGTGGTGGGACTGGGACGACGTCAAGGCGGCGTTGGAGTACCACTTCTGGTCAGGGGCCGTGTCCACGGCCCACCGGCGCGGATTCGAGCGCTTCTACGACCTCACCGAACGAGTGCTGCCGCGAGACGTCGTCGCGAGCCCGACACCGGAACGTGCCGAGGCGCAGCGCGAGCTGCTCCGACGGTCGGCGCGGTCGTTGGGGGTCGCGACGCCACGCGAGCTTCGCGACTACTACCGCCTACCGACCGCCGACGCCAGAGAACGGATCGCCGAGCTCGTGGCGGCGGGGGAGCTGGTTCCGGTCGAGGTCGAAGGGTGGAAGGGACCGGTGCTGATGGATCCGCGGGCGCGCGTGCCCCACCGGATCGAGACGAGCGCTCTTCTGGCTCCGTTCGATCCGCTGGTGTGGGAGCGCAACCGCGTCGAGCGCATGTTCGGCTTCCGGTACCGCATCGAGATCTATGTGCCGGCCGCCAAGCGGGAGTTCGGGTACTACGTGCTCCCGTTCCTCCTCGACGACGCGATCGTGGCACGGGTCGACCTGAAGTCCGACCGCGCCGCTGGGGTGCTTCGGGTGCAGGCCGCTCATCTCGAGCCCGGCGCGCCGTCTCGCACCGCGTCGGCGCTCATGACCGAGCTGCGCAGCATGGCGTCGTGGTTGGGCCTGAGTGACGTCGAGGTGATGCCCCGCGGCAACCTCGCCGCCGCTCTCTTGAGTTGATCTTGGACTTCAGGTGCAAGTTGATCTTCGAAGAGCCGCATCTTCTCCTCGATCAACGGACCGGGTTGGCCCGCGGGTCACGGTCGGACGCCAGGCGTGCGTGTCGGTGCTCGTCGTAGACGAGGTCGTCGCCGTAGACGAACGACTGGCGCTGTGTGCCCTCCAGGGTGAAGCCAGCCCGCTGTGCCACCCGGCACGACGCGCCGTTGGGCACGGCGTGCAGCAGTTCGACGCGTCGCAGACCCACAGTGCGAAACGCCCAGGTCGTCGCCGCTGCCACCGCCGCCGCGGCCAGCCCCCGACCTCGGGCCGGGGCCGCGACCCAGTACCCGATCTCGGCGGTTCCCTGGAACTCACTGATCGAGTGCAACGCGACGAGTCCCTGCAGGTCGTGCCGGTCGGGAGTGCAGATGAGCCACGCGATTGCCGTTCCAGACGTCCAGTCCTGGCCGCTGGACAGCAGGCGCGGCGCGGGATCGGCCGCCCCCGCCCACCGGTGCGGGTTCCACCGGCGGATGTCCGCATCGTCCAGCGCCGCCCGAAGTGGCGCCAGGTCGTCGTCACCGAACTCGCGCAGCACGACGACGTCGCCCAGCACCGCCCGTGGGACCCAGGGCACACGCCGCGTCGGCGCGGGCGCTGCGAGGTCTTCCGGCAGCAGGCCAGCCATCCACGCGTCGGCCTGGCGCCCACGCTGTTGCAGCTTCGCCGCGGCGACGCCCTCGAACCGGAACCCGCAGGACTGCGCGACGCGTCGGCTCGCGAGGTTGCCGACCTCGGCGAACCAGTCGAGCCGGGCCAGGCGGACCTCATCGAACGCCCAGCGCGCCACGAGGCGCGTGGCGGCGGCGGTCAGCCCACGGCCGCGACCCCACGGGGCGGTCCAGTATCCGATCTCCGCGACGCCGTCGACCGGTGCGGTCACGAAGCCATGAGCGCCGACCACCTCTGCGGTCGCGACCTCGATCACAGCGAAGGACGCCCGCCCGCTGGCCCAGGCGCTGGGTGAGTCGGCGACGAACCCTTCGGCGTGCGCTCGCAGGTAGGGGACGGGAACCCGTGTCCACCGTTGGATGTCGGCGTCTTGACAGGCACGCCACACGGCGTCGGCGTCCGCGGGCTCCCAGGGGCGCAGCAGCACGACGCCGTCGGAGAGCCGGATCGGCGTCAGCCCGGCCGGATCGTCGTTCACGGGTCCGTCGCCAGCCGCGCGTGCACCTCGAGATCCTCGAACCCGTGCACCGCGTGGTGGTGAGCCGCGCGTTGGATGCCCTCGACGCGGAATCCGGCCCGGCTGGCGACCGCGCACGACGCGTCGTTGCCCGGCACGTGCCGGATCTCGAGGCGATGACGCCCCAGGGAATCAAAGCCGTGGGTCGCCGCGATCCTGACCGCCTCCGACGCCACGCCGCGGCCGCGTGCGGCCGGCGCGGTCCAGTAGCCGATCTCGGCGGCGTACTCGTCGGCGTCCAGCCCCATCAGACCGACCCGCCCCAGCAGCGCGTCGGAGTGCGCATCGCGGACCGCCCAGTCGACGCGCCCCGGTGCCCGACGTGACGACATCCAAGCCACCGCGTCGTCGTGGCTCTGGATCTCGCCCACCGACGAGTACCGACGCAACAACGGGTCGTCTGCGACGTCGAGCAGGTCGGCGGCGTCCTCGGGCCGCCACCCGCGCAAGCGCAGTCGCCCGGAGTCGATCGGCTGCGGCCCGGAATCGGCTCTGTCAGCGGTGTCGGCGGTGTCGGCGTCCGTGGCCAGCCGGGCCGCCACCCACGCATCCTCGGCGCGGCCGCGATGCACGAGGCGTCCCCGCAGGACTCCCTCGAGCTGGAACCCAGCACGCTCCGCGACTCGGCGGCTGGCGTCGTTGCCCACCAGCGCCTGCCACTCCACCCGCTCCAGCCCCAGAGTGTCGAAGCCGAACTGGCACACCAGCCTGACGGCCGCGGTCGCGATGCCTCGCCCGCGGACCTGCTGGCGCACCCAGAATCCGACCTCACTCACCCCCGCCAGCCGCTCGTGCAAGCCGACCACACCCAGCAGATCCCCGGTGGTGGCGTGGGTGATCAGCCACTGACGCGATGCCCCGGAGTCCCATCCCGGATCGCTGAGGTCGCGCACGAAGTACTCCGCGTCGGCCAGCGTGTACGGAACCGGGATCACGCCGATCCAGCGCGGGATCTCCGGGTCCTGGATCGCGTCGGCGATCCCAGTGGCGTCGGCGAGTGTGGGCGCCCGCAGCAGGAGGCCGGCACCGCTCAGTACGGGGCGAGAGTCGGCGGCGGTCACAGGTAACGGTCCACGGCGTCTGCGGCATCCGCATCGGCGACCAGGTCGCGGGGCAGCAGCGCGCCCGTCCAGCAGTCGTGCCGCACTCCCCGGGCCACCACGCGGGAGCGCTGGATTCCCTCTTCGACGAACCCAGCGTTGCGGGCAACGGCGCGGCTGGCGTCGTTGCCGACGTGCGCCCGCCACTCCACGCGCTCACTGCCAACGACGTCCACCGCGTAGTGACACACCAGTCGCACTGCCGCCGTGGCGATCCCGCCACCGCGCACGTGCGGGGCGACCAGGAAGCCCACGTCGTGCAGGGCATTGACCGGGTCCAGCAGACGCAGACTGATGGTGCCCAGCCACACGTCCTCCGCGCCGGTCCTGGTGATCGCCCAGTGCCAGCGTTGGGCCGCCTTCTCCGCAGCCTGCCGTCGTACCCAGGCGACGGCGTCGTCATGTTCGTAGGGCACCGGCACAGTGGTCCACCGCTGCGACTCCGGGTCCTGACAGGCGGCGGTGATCGCGTCGGCGTCAGCCAGGCGAAGTTCTCGCAGGGTGAGGTGCGGGTCCTGGAGCACGGGGAGCATCCGACCATCCTTCCCGAGGCGCCGGTCAGGTCACCAACTGATTACGATGAGCACGACGGCCCCTTGCCGTTGCGGTCGTCGTCCCCCCGCCGGGCCGACGCCGTCCCACGTTCCGACGGAGATTCAGAGTGCCTGCGTTCCTCGACAAGATCATGCGTGCTGGTGAGGGCAAGACCCTCAAACAGCTGGCGCGCGTGGCCGACCAGGTCAACCGGATCGAGGAAGACTTCGTCGACATGAGCGACGCGCAGATGCGCGAAGAGACGACCAAGTTCAAGGAGCGCCTGGCGGATGGTGAGACGCTCGACGATCTGCTGCCCGAGGCCTTCGCGACCGTCCGCGAGGCGGCCAAGCGCACACTGGGCCAGCGGCACTACGACGTCCAGATCATGGGCGGAGCGGCCCTGCACCTGGGCAACATCGCCGAGATGAAGACCGGTGAGGGGAAGACGCTGGTAGCGACTTTGCCCTCGTACCTCAACGCTTTGGCCGGCAACGGCGTCCATATCGTCACCGTCAACGACTACCTGGCCGAACGCGACTCGGAGTGGATGGGTCGCGTCCACCGCTTCCTGGGCCTCGAGACCGGCGTCATCTTGAACACGATGCGGCCCGACGAACGTCGTCGGCAGTACGCCTGTGACATCACCTATGGCACGAACAACGAGTTCGGCTTCGACTACCTACGCGACAACATGGCGTGGACGAGCGACGATCTGGTGCAGCGTGGCCACTTCTACGCGGTCGTCGACGAGGTCGACTCCATCCTCGTGGACGAGGCCCGTACGCCGCTGATCATCAGTGGTCCGGCGGAACAGAGCGCCAAGTGGTACCAGGACATGGCACGCCTCATCCCCCGGCTGCGAGAGGACGTCCACTACGAGGTCGACGAGAAGAAGCGGACCGTCGCCATCACCGAGGAGGGCGTCGGGACCGTCGAGGACTACCTCGGCATCGACAACCTCTACGAGTCGGTGAACACTCCGCTGATCGGCTACCTGAACAACGCGCTGAAGGCCCAGGAGCTGTTCAAGCGCGACAAGGACTACGTCGTCATGAACGGAGAGGTGCTCATCGTCGATGAGCACACCGGTCGCATCCTCTCCGGACGCCGCTACAACGAGGGCTTGCACCAGGCCATCGAGGCCAAGGAAGGCGTCGAGATCAAGGCCGAGAACCAGACGCTGGCCACGATCACGTTGCAGAACTACTTCCGTATGTACGACAAGTTGTCGGGCATGACGGGCACGGCCATCACCGAGGCCAACGAGTTCTGGCAGATCTACAAGCTCGGGGTCGTCCCGATCCCCACGAACCAACCGATGATCCGCGCCGACGAGGGCGACCTCATCTACCGCACCGAAGATGTCAAGTTCGACGCCGTCGTCGACGACATCGCCGAGCACCACGAGCACGGCCAACCGATCCTGGTGGGCACCACGAGCGTCGAGAAGTCCGAGCGGCTGTCCAACGCACTGCGCCGGCGTGGCGTGCCCCACGAGGTCCTGAACGCCAAGAACCACGAGCGTGAGGCGGCGATCGTCGCGCAGGCCGGCCGCAAGGGCGCCGTCACGGTCGCGACGAACATGGCCGGACGCGGCACCGACATCATGCTCGGCGGCAACCCCGAGTTCATGGCGGCAGCCGAACTGGCCCAGCGGGACCTCTCGCCGGTCGAGACGCCCGACGAGTACGAGGCAGCCTGGCCGACGGCGATCGAGAAGGCCAAGAAGTCGGTGGCGTCGGAGCACGACGAGGTCACCGGCCTCGGCGGCCTGTACGTGCTGGGCACGGAGCGCCACGAGTCCCGGCGTATCGACAACCAGCTGCGGGGTCGATCCGGTCGACAGGGAGACCCAGGTGAGACCCGGTTCTACCTCTCGCTCGAGGACGACCTGATGCGGTTGTTCAAGGGCAACGTGGTCGACTCGTTCCTCACGCGCTTCAACATTCCCGACGACGTCCCGATCGAAGCCAAGATGGTGACCAACGCCATCAAGAGCGCGCAGACGCAGGTCGAGGCGCAGAACTTCGAGATCCGCAAGAACGTCCTGAAGTACGACGACGTGCTCAACCGTCAGCGCCAGGTCATCTACGCCGAGCGCCGCCGCGTCCTCGAGGGCGAGGATCTGCACGAGCAGATCCGGCACATGGTCACCGACACCGTGACGGCCTACGTCCAGGGCGCCACGTCCGAAGGTTTCCCCGAGGAGTGGGATCTCGACCAGCTCTGGACGGCGCTCACGACGTTGTACCCGGTGTCGTTGAGCGTCGAGGAGCTCATCGAGGCCAGCGGCGGCGGCCGCGACAGTCTCACCTCGGAGTTCCTGGTCGCTGAGTTCGTGGCCGACGCACAGGACCAGTACGACAAGCGCGAGGCGCAGCTCGGGTCGGACGCCATGCGAGAGCTCGAGCGTCGCGTCGTGCTGTCGGTGCTCGACCGCAAGTGGCGCGAGCACCTCTACGAGATGGACTACCTGCGCGAGGGGATCGGCCTGCGGGCCATGGCCCAGCGCGACCCGCTGGTCGAGTACCAGCGCGAGGGGTTCGACCTGTTCGCCGCGATGATGGACGCCATCAAGGAAGAGTCGGTCGGCTTCTTGTTCAACCTCGAGGTCGAGGTCGAGGAGCAACAGCAGTCAGCGTCCTCCGCGGTCGCTCCCTCGCAGGAGATGCCGTTCGAGGTGGCACCCGGCGTGGCCGCACCCCAGGTGAGTGCCAAGGGACTGGGGCCGAGCCGACCGGCGCGCCTGGAGTACACCGCACCGAGCGTGGACGGCGGCGCTTCTGGTGTCGTCCGTCAGCAGTCGGCCACGGCCACGGTCACGCCGGACCTGGAGTACCCGGGGACGCCGCGCAACGCCGCCTGCCCGTGCGGGTCGGGCAAGAAGTACAAGCGGTGCCACGGCGACCCGCGCCGGATCGCCTGAGCTCGGCAGAACGCCGAGGCACTACACCCATTCCAGGGCGGTACACAGCCAGCGTCCGTTGAGACCTTCCAGACGTAGCGCGAGTGCGCGCGTCCGGAGTCGTCCCGCGACGATCGCGGTGGCCTCTGCAACACCGTCGGCCGGCTCACAGACGTGCACCGACCGGACCATGGCGGGTACTTGGGCCCGGCGACGCTGGCTGTCGAGCAGGGTCGCTGGCCGGCTGCGCTGGCGGACGTCGTCGAGGACCTCCTGGGTGGTCCAGCGCCAGAGCTGGCTCGAGGGACGCGCACCGGCGGCGACCTCGAGGACGCCTTGCGCGAGACGCGCCGCCCATTGGCGCGGGTCGGGCAGGTCGGCGCGCGCAGTCATCGTCAGGCCGGGCTCGTCGTCATCGAGGGTCCACGGCTCGCGAACCCCGGAGGCCGTGCCCGGGCCGGCCAGCGAATGGGTCGGAACGGTCAGCCGCAGCGCCGGCGGCTGTGGCACCGCCGGGACGCCGGAGGGCAGCCGATAGTCCAGGGCGAGCTCTCGTTGACCCGTGGCCGAGCGGTGACGCCTGCCGACGACGTGCAATCGCGTCGGCCCAGAACGCGGGCCCGGCTGGATCGGAGGATCGCAGTCCGGAGCGGGCATGAGGCGGAGGCGGTGGCTGGCGGTGGTCAGGTCGGCGGTGGTCAGGTCGGCGGTGGTGGACATGGCGGTCTCCTCGCGGTGAGGCCGGCCGATGAAGGGGAGATTCATCAGTTTGCTTGGGTTTACCTGTGTTAGCCTCCACCTTCGTAGTCCGTCGGGGCGATGCCGTCAACCGGTTGTGCACAGTCCGACGGTGGCCGGCTCGGCGGGCCGGCCCCGACCCCCGTTGTGCCACCCTCGCGGCATGGGTGTCGCCCGATCCGCCCCGCCGGCGCTCGACGTCGTCGAGTCCGGTCGGCCTCCGCGGTGGCGTCCGCCGCGCGCGCTGGTCGTCGCCTGCGTCGGCCTGGCCGTCGTCGTTGCTCTGGTCTGGGTCGGCCGCTCGTCCCACCCTCGCAGCCCAGCCGTCGCGCCACCGCTCACGAGTGCGGCGGCCCCGGTACCTGCGTTCGCGCCGAGTCCGTTCCGCAGCCCCTACCGAGCCCAGAGCCCCGGTGCGGTGGAGGTGTTGCTACGCAACGAGAACGACGTGCGCCTCTTCATCGATTCGGTGCGGTTGGTGACGACCGACCCGCCACATGGTGTGGTCGCGTCATGGGCGCAGGCTGCGGTCGTCTGGCCGCCGACTGCCGACCTCGGGCTGCGCCGCGCACGGTCGAGGTGGCCGGGTGTGCCCAGGGGAGGCTTGCCAGTCGCCAGCTACCTCGGGGGAGCGGTGTTGGTGGTGACGGTGCAACCACCCTGTGCACACCCGGGGGCCACCGGAGATGTCGCTGCGGTGATCCGCTACCACCGGGGCGGTCATCACTACCGACAGACCATCCGGACTCTTCGGGCCGGTGGTCGGCACTGGTTCGCAGGTCTGGTGACGAAGGCGTGCCTTGCGTGACCATGGACGGGATCCGCGGCGTCGACCGGCTAGCCTGAACTCATGAGTGAGGTCAACATCGAAGCTGCCGACCGTTCCTGGGGCGTGACGAAGATCGTCGCCATCGTCGTCGCCGTGCTGACGGTTGGTTACATGCTCCCGTGGGCCATTGCCGTGGTTCGAGACGTCCGGCACTGGTCGGTGTTCTGGGTGAACCTGCTGCTCGGCTGGACGGTCGTCGGGTGGATCATCGCGCTCGTGATGTCCTTGCGCGCTCAACGGCTGGTGATCAGCTAGCGGACTCCCGGCCGGGCCACTGCGCCATTCGGGGTGACCTGGGGACGACTGCCCGACACCAGATCACGGGTGCGGTTAGCGTGCCCGCCCATGGTGTGGGAAGACGTGCTGCACGACATCGAGGCGCAGGCCGCCGGAGGCGAGCGTCTCGAGGTCGACGCCACCGCAAGCGCCATCGCGCATGCAGAACGGGCGCGCACCACGCTCACCGATCGTTGGCAGACCGGCTGCGGTCGACGGGTCACGCTTCGCCTCCTGGGAGGTCACACCGTCGCTGGCACCGTGGCTCCCAGCGGCGCCGACGTCCTGCTCCTCTCCGGGCCGGCAACCATCGTGCGTCCGTCGTGCGTGGTCGGGGTCACCGGTTCCCTGCTGCACCCACGTGGTGCAGGTGCGGGTCCGGTGAGCGGCGACGCGGACATCGCTGACGTGGGTGGTCTCGGGCTCGGCGCGGTTGTGCGGCTCTGGTCACGTCATCGTCGCGTCGTCGCGGTAGGCCGGATCGACGGCTCGGTTCACCGCGGCACGATCGTCGCCGTGGGGGCCGATCATCTGGATCTCGTGGCGCACGACTGGTCGACTCCGCTGGCCGAGGTGACGGCGGGCGCCGAGCTCATGCCGTTCTTGGCCGTGGCCTTCGTGCAGGTGGCGTTCTAGCCTGCGGCTCAGTCGCTGGGGGCGGTAGGGGACTCCTCGGCCCGGCTGAACGGATGCTCGGCGACGAACTGCTCGGTGTCATCGTAGGCCTGGTGGATGAAGCGCTCGAGCTCGGCAGCTTCGATCCGCCACTGTCCGCGACCCCCCACCTTGATGGCGCGTAGCTCGCCGTTGCGCACCAACGCGTAGGCCTGCGCGGCTGAGATGTTCAGCTCCTCCGCCACGTCGGCCAACGTCAAGAACCTGGTCGCCACGCGAGGAGTGTGACATCGATGTCACTCCTGGTGGTGAACCCTCCACGGGCGATCGAGCCGAGGCGTGACCGGGCGTAGCGAAGGTGACGCCCAACGTGGCGAGTTGTCCGCCGATCGGAGCAAGTTGTGGACTCCGCGCGACATCATCGCAGCTGGGTCGCCACCATCTCCGGCAGACGTCGTCGTCCGTCCGGGGGAGTGTTGTGGCCGATCTCGCGTCTCCGTCCGCGGTGCGGTTGGCCCGACCCCGCTGGCTCGACCTGAGACTGGCCGGCGGCGTCGCCCTCCTCGTGATCTCGGTGCTGGGTGTCACCGCGGTCATCTCGGGTGCCGACACGACGACCAGCGTGTGGGTCGCCGCGCATCCGCTGGCGGCTGGATCGGTGGTCGGAACCGACGACGTTCGCGCCGAACCCGTGCACCTCGCTTCGACGTCCAGCTCCGGTGTGTACCTCACTTCCGGCTCGTCGCTCACCGGGAAGGTCGTGGTCCGGGCGGTCGGTACGAATGAGCTCATCCCGGCGACTGCGCTCACCTCTGCTGACGCCGCGCCACCGCGTCGCTTGGTGACGGTTGCCGTCGCGCGATTCCACCTTCCCGCCGACCTTCACGCCGGCGACGTGGTCGACGTGTATCTGGTACCGGGTGCGGTGTCCGGCGCGCTTCCCGGCGGCGTGGGGGCGCCGCGTCTGGTCCTGTCCGACGTGATCGTGTCCTCCGTCGACGACTCGGGCTCGGGCTTCGGTGGGAGCGCTGACGTGGGTGTCGCACTCGCGGTGTCTCCCCCAGCGGTGCCGAACCTCGTCGGGGCGGCAGCGCATGGCGCCTTGACATTGGTGGCCGTTCCCGACGGTGCCATCGCCGTGCCGGCCGTCCCGGGCGTGTCGAGCGCACCGTGACCGAGCCGGTTCCGGTCCTGCTCGCCACGGGCGGACTGCCGGGCGAGGCGCAGATCGTTGCTGCGCTGGACCGTCCGGTCGACGGCATCGTCCTGCGCCGCCGTTGCCTCGACCTCGCAGACCTGCTCGGAGCGGCTGCCACGGCTCGGGCTCGGGCGGTCGTTGTCGACGCCGGCCTGCGCCGCCTCGATGCCGATGCCGTGCAGCGCCTCGAGGCAGCCGGGCTCGTGGTCATCCTGCTCGTCGGTCCCGGCGCCCCGGCACGGCTCGGTGCACTCGGTACCGAAGTCGTCGAGCTCAACGGGATCGACGACGGTGCCCGCGTGGCAGCTGCCGTCCTGGCGCGCGTCGAGGCCGAGGCGGTGACCGAGCTACCACCCCCGATGGACGCCACCTCGATGGGCGCGATCTCGATGCCGGCACCGCTGTCGAAGGGGTCGCTGGACGGGTCACCGTCGGCGCGCGGGCGTCTCCTCGCGGTCTGGGGACCCCATGGAGCCCCCGGTCGAACCAGCGTGGCTCTGACGTTGGCCGACGAGGCCGCTCGCCGCGGACTGCGCACCTGGTTGGTCGACGCGGATACGGTCGCACCATCGTTGGGTCAGCGTCTGGGACTGCTCGGAGACGTCTCCGGGCTGGTCGTGGCCGCTCGGTTGGCGGGCACGGGCCGGCTCACGTCGGAGGACCTCGCGCGCCTGGCCGTGTCGTTGCCCTCGGGACTGCGCGTCCTGACCGGACTGCCGCGGCCCGAGCGCTGGGCCGAGGTGCGCCCGGCGGCACTTCGCACGGTGTGGGAGGTGGTGCTGGGCATGGCCGATCTGGTGGTCGCGGACATCGGAGCCGGAATCGATCGGGACGACGAGACGGTGCTCGACCCCGGCCTGCCGTCGCGTCACGGCGCCGCGGTGACCACCTTGCAGTGCGCAGACCGGGTCGTGGCCGTCGGGGGACCTGACCCGATCAGCCTGGTTCGCCTGACGCGGGGTCTGTCGCGGGTGGCTGACCTGACCCCCGGTGCCGCGTGCGACGTGGTAGTCAACCGCGTGCGCAGAGCCGGGCCGGGGGCCGGCGCTCGGTCGCAGCTGCGTGAGGTCACCACGAACCTGTCTGCGCACGCCACTCACTTCGTGCCGGACGACCCGGCCGCCTGGGACGCAGCGCTGTTCTCGAGTCAGACACTCGGCGAGGCCGCGCCGCAGTGTGCGGGGCGCGCCGTCATTGCCGACCTCCTCGACCGTGACTTCCCGCCGGTGGCTCGGCGGAAGGGCCGAGCTCGGTCGCTGCGTCATGCAGCACACTGACGAGGCACTGCGCGTCCACGGCAGGATCTCTACGATCGCGTGGTGACCAATGGCCAGCCGCAGGCGCTGGTCGTCGACTGGTACGGCGTCATGACGCAGGACCTGGACACGGCCATCGGAGCCTGGGCACACGCGGACGGCATCTCGTACTCCACCTGGCGAGCGGCCATGCGCGACTGGTTCGGCGATGCCGGCTACGTCGACGCTTCGATCAACCCGGTGCACGCGTTGGAGCGGGGCGAGCTCGAGGTGCCCGACTTCGAGCTCGAGCTGGCGCAACGTCTGGCCAGCACTGGTGCCGACGTCGAAGCCGCCGGGTTGCTGGAGCGCATGTTCGAGCACTTCGTGCACGCCCCCGACATGTCGGGTCTGGTACGGCGCGCCAGGCTGGCCGGGCTCGCCACCGCGTTGCTGTCCAACTCCTGGGGGGACAGCTACCTGCGTGACGGATGGGACGAGATGTTCGACGTCGTGGTGATCTCCGGCGAAGTGGGAATGCGTAAGCCGGAATCCCGGATCTTTCGGCTCGTGGTCGATCGGCTCGGACGACAGCCCGAACAGTGCGTCTTCGTCGACGACCACGAGGTCAACGTTCGGGCGGCGGTCGAGGTGGGGCTGGTCGGTGTTCACCACCGGGACTATGAGTCCACCGCGGCCGAGCTAGAAGCGCTGTTCGAGGTCCCGTTGGCTCGCTGAGCGCCCGTGAGGGACCATGGAGTCGTGACCGATCGCCTGAGTTCGCTGGATGTCTCCTTCCTCTACATGGAGGGGGCGAACACGCCGATGCACGTGGGCGGCGTGGCGGTCTTCCAGGCTCCCGAGTCGGGGTTCGACTTCGACGCGATGGTCGAGCTGATCCAGGCCCGCATCGGGTTGGTGCCCCGCTACCACCAACGGGTCAAAGGGGTGCCAGGACACCTGGCTGCACCCGTCTGGGTGGACGACGAGCACTTCGACATCACCTATCACGTGCGTCGCTCGGCGCTGCCTCGGCCCGGTACCGACGCCCAGCTCTACGAGTTGGCGGCCCGCGTCGGAAGTCGACCCCTGGACGTCCACCGTCCGCTCTGGGAGCTGTACATCGTCGAAGGGCTCTCGAGGGGTCGGTTCGCCGTCATCTCCAAGACCCACCACGCCATGGTCGACGGTGTCGCCGCCGTGGACATCGGACAGGTGCTGCTCGACCCGAGCCCGGAGGCGTCGGCACCGGAACTGGTCGACTGGCACCCGAGGCATGAGCCGTCGTCCGTGGCGCTGCTGCTCGACGCGTTCGGTGAGCTGGCCTCGCGGCCAACGGCCCTGGCCGACGCCGTCCGCGCAGGGCTCACCGATGTGCGTCGAACCGTCTCGCGACTGGGGGGTGCGGCCGGGGGAGTGTTGGCCATGGCGCGCACCGTGGTGCGCACCGCTCCGACGTCGCCGCTGAACGAAGGCGTGGGCTCGGCGCGTCGGTTCGGCGCCGCTCGGGCTGACCTGGACGACCTGAAGAAGATCCGGAAGGCCCACGGCGGCACGGTCAACGACGCGGTGCTCGCCGTGGTGTCTGGTGCTCTTCGCTCGTGGCTGATGACTCGCGGCGAGGCGGTCACGAACGGTACGAACGTGCGCGCACTCGTTCCGGTGAGCGTGCGGCCAGACGACGAGGTCGGTGAAGCGGGCAACTTCGTCTCCGCCTACCTCGTCGATCTTCCGGTCGGCGAGCCGTCGCCCGTGATGCGCCTGCACCAGGTCAGCTACGCCATGCAGGCGGTCAAGGACACCGGTCAGGCCGTTGGGGCCGATGCGCTTCTCGGGATCGCGGGGTTCGCGCCGCCCACGTTGCATGCCCTGGGTGCTCGTGCGGCGTCGGGCTGGTCGCGACGGCTGTTCAACCTCGTGGTGACCAACGTGCCGGGTCCCCAGTTCCCGCTGTACGCGGGTGGGGCGCGCCTGTTGGCGGCTTACCCGATCGTGCCGTTGGCGCGCGGGCAGGCGCTGTCCATCGGCGTCACGTCCTACGACGGGGACGTGTTCTTCGGGCTCAACGCAGACCGCGATGCGATGCCCGACCTCGATGTCCTCTCCCAGCTCATCCACGACGCGCTGGTGGAACTTCTCGACACAGCAGGATGAGCCGATGGTGAAGCGTCGTGGACTGGTGCTCGGCGCCGGCGGAGTACTCGGCGCCGCGTGGACGACCGGTGCGCTGGTGGAGCTGGAGGACGTCCTCGGGTTCGACGTTCGCGACGTCGACCATCTCGTCGGCACCTCCGCGGGGTCGGTCTTGGCGGCACTGATCGGCAACGGGGTCTCGGTCACCCAGCTGCGCGAGCACCAGCTAGGACATCAGCCGACCGAAGGGCCGCTGGCCGGCGTCTTCGTGGATCCGCGTGGCCCGGACGCATCGGCCCGGTTGACCTGGCCGCGGCCGGGCATCGGGTCGGCCCGTCTGCTCGCGCGTTCGATGCGTCAGCCGCAGCGGTACCCACCCACGGCCGTCGTGTCGTCGATGCTGCCACCGGGTCGGGGATCCTTGGCCTCGGTGGGACAGCTCGTGGCTTCGGTCACGCAGCCGGGCACCAGCTGGACCGCGCACCCCAACACCTGGATCGTCGCGATGGACTACGACTCGGGACGCCGTGTGGTATTCGGGCGACCCGGTTCGCCAGAGGTCACGTTGTCCGACGCGGTTCGTGCCTCGTGTGCGATCCCGGGCTGGTACGAGTCGGTGGCGGTGAACGGCCACCGCTATGTCGACGGTGGAACGTGTTCGCCCACGTCACTGGACCTGCTGGCCGGCATCGGCCTGGACGAGGTGTACGTGCTGGCACCGATGATCTCGGTCGAGTACGACCGACCGGCTTCTGTGGCCGCTCGTCTGGAGCGCGCCTACCGGCGCCGGCTCACGCGAAGGGTGTGGCACGAAGCGGGGAAGGTGCGGGCATCCGGGACCCGGGTGGTCGTCCTCGGGCCTGGTCGGCGTGACCTCGAAGTGATCGGCGCCAATCTGATGGATCCGGCGCGGCGCGAAGGAGTTCTCACGATGTCGTTGGAGACCAGCGCCGACGCACTTCGTCGGGCCACGACCGACCAGATGTCGTGGGCCGGCTGATCCATGCCCCGTCATCGGGTGTACGTACCTTTCACACTGGAGCGTCTGCCATCCCTGCTCGAGACGGGCCGACTCGGTCCAGTTCCGTTCATCGGCTACGCAGTCACGCCCGACGTGGTGGAGCAGACCGTCGACAGCGATGAAGAGCAGCGGGAGCACCTCGTCGCGCTGGTGGCTGCTCGGGCGTCGTTGGAACAAGTGGTGAACGATCCAGCAGCATCGTGGCGACGAGTCGTCGTCGCGGTCGACGTCGACGACTCCGCGTTGGTCGCCTGCGACGACGACAGTCCAGCCGCGGTGGAGATCTCGAGTTCACCGGAATTGCGGGACGTCGCCGCGCTCTTCGTGGACAGCGAGGCGTCTGAGCCGTTGATCGCACTCGCGTCGCAGACCCGTGACCTCACGGTGGCCGACGATCTGGACCTGCTCTGGTTCGCCCCGACCGAGCTGGGCGACCTGGTGCGCTGAGCCGTGCCAGGATGAGTGCGTCGCCGAGCCTCTCGAGGAGCGCCATGGACGCCATCAGCCACGTTCCGGTGCCGGTCAACGAACCGGTATTGACGTACGCACCGGGGACGAGTGAGCGGCTTCGGCTCGAAGTGGCGCTGAAGGACCTGCAGGCGGATGCCATCGACCTGCCCATGGTGATCGGCGGGCAGCGGCGCATGGGCGGCGGCGACACCGTCGACGTCGTGCAGCCGCACTCGCGACGGCACGTCCTCGGACGAATGGCGGACGCAACCCCCAGCGATGCCCAGGACGCGATTGCGGCGGCTCGAGCGGCGGCGCCCGGGTGGCGAGACCTGTCCTTCGACGACCGCGCCGCCGTGATCCTGAAGGCAGCCGAGCTGCTGAGCGGCCCCTGGCGGGAGCGGCTGAACGCGGCGACGATGCTCGGCCAGTCGAAGACCGTGCAGCAGGCGGAGATCGACGCCGCCTGCGAGCTCATCGACTTCTGGCGGTTCAACGTCGCCTATGGCCGCCGCCTGCTCGAGGAGCAGCCGCAGTCGAGCAAGGGAGTCTGGAACCGACTCGACCAGCGGCCGCTGGAAGGCTTCGTGTACGCCGTGACGCCGTTCAACTTCACGGCGATCGCCGGGAACCTTCCCACGGCACCGGCGCTGATGGGCAACACGGTCGTCTGGAAGCCGGCACACACCCAGCAGTTCGCGGCAAGCCTGATCATGGAACTGCTCGAGGCGGCCGGTATGCCGCCTGGGGTGATCTCGATGGTGACGGGACACGGCGCGAATGTGTCCGACGTCGTGTTGGCCGACCCGGCGCTCGCTGGGATCCACTTCACCGGGTCCACCGGCGTGTTCCAGATGTTCTGGGAGAAGGTCGGCCAGAACATCCGCAGCTACCACGCGTACCCGCGCATCGTCGGTGAGACTGGCGGCAAGGACTTCGTCGTGGCACATCCTTCGGCTGATCCGGCGGCACTGCGGACAGCGCTCACGCGTGGCGCGTTCGAGTACCAGGGGCAGAAGTGCTCGGCCGCGTCACGGGCTTACCTGCCACGCAGCATCTGGACCAGGCTGCGCGACGACCTGGTCGGTGAGGTGGATGGTCTGACGATGGGTCCAGTGACCGAGCTGTCCCACTTCATGGGCGCCGTGATCGACGACCGGGCCTTCGCCAAGCTGTCCGGGGTGCTCGACCGCGCGAAGTCCGATCCTTCGATCGAGATTGTGGCGGGCGGTAGCGCGGACGACTCGTTCGGCTACTACGTGCGCCCGACGATCCTGGTCGGTTCGGACCCGACGCACGCGATCTTCCGCGAGGAGTACTTCGGGCCGATCCTGTCGGTCTTCGTGTACGACGACGAGGACTACGACGCGATGCTCGACCAGATGGAGAGCATCTCGCCGTATGCGCTCACTGGCTCGATCATTGCGCAGGATCGGGCGGCGATCGCGAGCGCAGCCCACCGCCTGCGGTTCGCGGCCGGCAACTTCTACGTCAACGACAAGCCCACCGGCGCCGTCGTCGGCCAGCAGCCGTTCGGGGGAGGACGCGCGAGTGGCACCAACGACAAGGCCGGCGGCATCCAGAACCTGCTCCGGTGGGTCAGTCCCCGCGCCATCAAGGAGACGTTCGACCCTCCGACGGACTACCGCTACCCGCACATGAGCTGACGCAGCAACCGGTTCACGCTCTGCGCTCGGTGATCTGAGCAACCGCCCGGGCTGCTGCTGCCCTGACGCGCGGGACGGGATCGTGCGAAAGGTCAGCCACCTGCGTCAACAGGTCGGCGACAAGATGACGGGCGATGACCTTGGCCGCCATCTCGCGAACCCGCCAGGCGTCGTCGCCCAGAGCCAGAGCGATGGCGGGCGTCGCCTCGGGCTCCCATGCCCAGAGCAAACCGCGCGCGCCCCACACACGTAGCCAGTAGGTGTCGTCGTGAGGATGCCCGTCGAGGAACTTCTCCGCGCCCGGACCGACGAGACCGCGCAACTCCGCGGGGGCAACGGGTTGACCCCGAAGGAGCCGGATACAGGTGTCGACGACCTCAGGCCTGCCCCGGGCGGCGCACTGCTGCTCGACTCGTCCGCGCGGGGTCAGGCTGGCGGAGGTGCGGGCTGCCACGGGTTCCATTGTTGCGGATCGGATGCTCGGCACCGGGCGGCTCGTGGCGCTGGGCGCGGCTTGGCTAGCGTCGACCACCGAAGAGCTCGCCACGTCGCGAAGGAGCCACGATGACCAGCGGGATGGACGATCGGCTCGTCCACGAATTGACGGTGCGTGAGAATGCGACGTTCCGCTCCGCCCGGCCGCGCGGGGAGCGGATGTGGCGCGACGCGGCTCAGGTGATGCCGAACGGTGTCCCCATGACATGGCTTCGAACCTCTTATGAACCGGTGCCCCTGTTCGCTTCGGAGGGGCGCGGCGCACGGTTCCGAGACGTCGACGGACATGAATACGCGGACTTCAACATCGCGGACATGTCGATGTTCACCGGCTACGCGCCGGAGCCGGTCGTGGCCGCCGTGGCCCGTCAGGTGGCAGCCGGATCGCAGTTCTTGCTGCCGGGTGAGGACGCGGCGTGGGTCGCCGCTGAGCTCGGTCGTCGCTACCGGCTGCCGTTGTGGCAGTTCACGTTGTCGGCGACCCACGCCAACAGCGAGGCGATCCGGATTGCCCGCGTGCTCACCGGTCGGGAGCGCGTGCTGTTCTTCGACGGGCACTACCACGGGCACTTCGACGAGTCGCTCGTCGGGCTCGTCGACGCCCGCCCGGTTCCCGAGGAGGGTGGCCTCCCCGCTGACGTCATCCGGCGGGTCGTGGTGGTGCCCTTCAACGACCTCACCGCGCTCGCAGCCGCTCTGGCCGGCGGCGACGTGGCTGCCGTCGTGACCGAACCCGCGATGACGAACAACGTAGGTCTGGTGATGCCCGAGCCCGACTTCCACCAGGGGCTGCGCGATCTCACGCGGGCCAGCGGCGCCCAGCTGGTGCTCGACGAGACCCACACTCAGGTCGTCGGACCCGGGGGGCTGACGCGGATGTGGGACCTCGACCCGGACATCGTGACGATCGGCAAGTCCATCGCCGCCGGCATTCCGCTCGGCGCGTACGGCATGACGCCGCTGGTCGCTGAGGTTCTGCAGCGGCCCTTGGGTCGGGACGACCCCAAGCAGACCGTGGCCACGGGAGGCACGCTGTTCGGCAACCCGCTGTCGATGGCGGCCGCCCGGGCAACGATGGGTGAGCTGCTGACCGACGAGGCGTATGCCGGTTCACGGGCGCGTGGGTCCCGACTCGCCGACGGGCTCACGCAGCTGGTCGCCTCGACCGGTCTGCCGTGGAGCGTGCATCGGTTCTGGCCGCGCAGCGGGTTGAGCTTCACGCCGGCACCGCCCATCGACGGCGCGACAGCGGTCGCGGGTCTCGACGTGCCGTTGCGCCGCCTCATGCGGGTGTACCTGGCCAACCGCGGCGTGTGGGAGGCCATCGTCGGCGCCGGCCCGACCTGCTCGATCGCCTGCACCGACGACGACGTCGACCAATACCTGACCGCCATCGGCGAACTCCTCGCGGAACTGACCGCATGACCCGCCGGTCTACGTCATGGGCCGGATGGGCGAAGCCAGGTGCATTCGCCACCATCTGCGGCGAATGATCATCGACCCTTGACCTGATCGAGGCCGTGACGCGAGTAGCCTCGGTGTCCGGCCACGAATGCCGCACCCGGGAAGACGACGATGCTGACGAAGTTGGACGACGCCAAGGCCGACCTCCTGACCAAGGCGAGCGATCTCGCCGGCCACGGTGAGATCCCCAACCTTCCCGCGTTCCTGGACTTGTACTACCGCTACGTCGCGCCCGAGGACCTGATCGAGCGCACCCCGTCGGACATCTTGGGCGCGGCGTTGTCGCACCGACGGCTGGCCCAGGAGCGGCCCTCGGGCACTGCGCGCGTCCGGGCCTTCACGCCGACCGACGAGGAGTACAGCTGGTCGTCGGGTCACACAGTCGTGGAGTCGGTGACCGACGACATGCCGTTCCTGGTCGACTCCGTCACGTCGGCACTCGGGCGCGAAGGGCTCACGATCCACGCCGTGATCCACCCGCAGCTGCGGGTGCGCCGCTCCCTCGCCGGTGAGCTGCTCGAGGTACTGGTCGATGAAGACGGCGACCCTGACGGGTCGGTGCTCGAGTCATGGATGCACGTCGAGATCGATCGTGTCAGCGACGAGGCCACACTGCAGCGGCTGGTCGGCATCCTCGAGTCGGTGCTGGGCGACGTCCGTGAGGCGGTCGAGGACTGGTCGAAGATGCGCGAGGCGGCCATGCGAGTGGCCGACGAGCTGGCCCAGACGCCACCCCCGCTGGCGGACGCGGAGGTGGCCGAGGCGTGGGAGCTGCTCCGCTGGTTGGTGGACGACCACTTCACGTTCCTGGGCTTTCGCGAGTACGCCCTCGAGGGTGAGGTCGGCGGCGAGGCCCTGGTGGCCCAGCCCGGCACGGGGCTCGGCATCCTTCGGTTCGACTCCACCTCGTCGGACTCGTTCCAGATCCTGCCCGCCGAGGTACGCGCGTTGGCCCGCGAGCCGCACCTGCTGGTGCTGACCAAGGCCAACAGTCGCTCGACAGTTCATCGGCCTGGCTACCTGGACTACATCGGCGTCAAGCGCTTCGACGCGCACGGGAACGTGATCGGGGAGCGGCGCTTCCTGGGTCTCTTCACTGCGTCGTCGTACAGCGAGAGCGTCACCCGGGTCCCGGTGCTGCGGCGCAAGGTCAAGGCCGTCATGGAAGCCAGCGGCTTCGCGCCGATGAGCCACGACGGCAAGGCGTTGATGCAGATCCTCGAGACCTACCCCCGTGACGAGCTGTTCCAGATCAGCGTCGACGAGCTCGTGCGTATCGCGCTGGGGATCCAGCACCTTCAGGAGCGTCGCCAGGTGCGGTTGTTCCTGCGGCGCGACATGTACGGGCGGTTCGTGTCGGCGTTGGTGTACCTGCCACGCGACCGGTACACCACCAAGGTCCGACTCGACATGGAACGCATCATTCGCGAGACGTTTGGTGCCACCTCGGTCGACTACGCCGCGCACGCGAGCGAGTCCGTGCTGGCCAGGCTCCACTACGTGGCCCGGCGCGACGACGGCGTCTCGCTGGCCGACGTCGACGTCGCGGCGCTCGAGGCCCGGTTGGCCCAGGCGACGCGCAGCTGGCAGGACGATTTCGGTGACGCAGTCGTGGAGCAGCTGGGCGAGGAGAATGGGACGCGTTTGCTGCGGCTGTACGGCAACGCGTTCCCGGAGGCCTACAAGGAGGACTTCTCGGCGCGCACCGGGGTGGGTGATCTGAAGCGCCTGGAGAGCCTTGATCCGGTGTCCGACCTTGGCATGAACCTGTACGAGCCCGCGGATGCCGAGCCGGGGGAGAAGCGGTTCAAGATCTACCGTTCCGGTGGCGACATCTCGCTGTCGGAGATCCTTCCGATTCTGCAGCGAATGGGCGTGGAGGTGACCGACGAGCGGCCCTATGAGATCGAACGGGCCGACGGCCGGCTGCTGTGGCTGTACGACTTCGGGTTGCGTCGACCGTCGACCAGCCCCGACCTCCCTGTGCTGCAGGTCAAGGGACTGTTCCAGGAAGCTTTCGCGGCCGCCTGGTACGGGCAGGCGGAGTCCGACGGCTTCAACGCCCTCGTCATACTAGCCGGGCTCACCTGGCGACAGGTCAACGTCTTGCGGGCCTACGCCAAGTACCTGCGACAGACTGGTTCGACGTTCAGCCAGGAGTACATCGAGCAGACCCTGGCCTCGAACACCGGCATCGTCGCCAAGCTCGTGCAGCTTTTCGAGGCGCGGTTCGACCCCGCCCGGGAGGATGGGCGCAATGGTGCCCAGGAGCACCTGCGCGAGCAGATCCTGGCCGACCTCGACAAGGTCTCGAGCCTGGACCAGGACCGCATCATGCGCTCTGTTCTGACCCTGATCACAGCGACCCTGCGGACCAATTACTACCAGGACGGGGTGGACGGCCAGCCCCATCCGTACGTGTCGTTCAAGCTCGATCCGCAACACATCACAGACCTTCCCCTACCCCGCCCCAAGTTCGAGATCTGGGTGTACTCGCCGCAGGTCGAGGGCGTCCATCTGCGATTCGGTTCGGTGGCGCGCGGCGGACTGCGGTGGTCGGACCGGCGCGAGGACTTCCGCACCGAGGTGCTCGGCCTCGTCAAGGCGCAGGCGGTCAAGAACGCGGTGATCGTGCCGGTGGGCGCCAAAGGCGGGTTCGTGCCGAAGCGCCTGCCGGATCCGAGCGTCAGCCGTGATGCCTGGCTGGCCGAGGGCGTCAGCTCCTACCGCACCTTCATCAGCGCCCTGCTCGACCTGACCGACAATCGGGTGGACGGCAGCATCGTGCCACCGCGCGACGTGGTCCGTCACGACGGCGACGACCCCTACCTTGTGGTCGCTGCGGACAAGGGCACGGCAACGTTCTCCGACATCGCCAACGGCATCTCCAAGGAGTACGGCTTCTGGCTCGGTGACGCCTTCGCCTCAGGTGGATCGGTGGGCTACGACCACAAGGCCATGGGAATCACAGCTCGGGGTGCCTGGGAGTCGGTCAAGCGCCATTTCCGGGAGCTCGACGTGGACACGCAGGCGCAGGACTTCACCGTGGTCGGGATCGGGGACATGTCCGGCGACGTCTTCGGCAACGGGATGTTGCTGTCCGATCACATCAGGCTGGTGGCTGCGTTCGACCACCGGCACATCTTCCTGGACCCGGACCCGGACCCGGCTGTGTCGTTCGGCGAGCGGAAGCGACTGTTCGATCTCCCACGCTCGTCCTGGGCCGACTACGACGCCGGCAAGCTGTCGGAGGGCGGCGGCGTGTTCCCACGTACGGCGAAGTCCATCGAGCTCACGACGCAAGCGCGTTCTGTTCTCGGGCTGCCCGCCGAAGTCCAGCACCTGACTCCCCACGAGCTCATGAAGACCATCCTCAAGGCCCCAGTGGACCTGTTCTGGAACGGCGGCATCGGCACTTACGTCAAGTCCTTGGCAGAGTCCCAGGCGGCTGCGGGCGACAAGGCCAACGACGCCATCCGCATCGATGGCCGGGATCTTCGGGTGAAGGTGGTCGGGGAGGGTGGCAACCTCGGCCTGACCCAGCTGGGTCGGGTGGAAGCGGCTCAGAACGGGGTGCGCCTCAACACCGACGCCATCGACAACTCTGCCGGGGTCGACACCTCCGACCACGAGGTCAACATCAAGATCCTGCTCGACGCAGTCGTCCGTAGCGGCGATCTCACGGAGAAGCAGCGCAACTCGTTGCTCGCCGAGATGACCGACGACGTCGCCCACCATGTGCTGCGTGACAACTACGAGCAGAACGTTCTGCTCGGAAACGCGCGCGCGCAGGTCCATTCGATGCTGCCGGTTCACAAGCGGTTCATCCGCTACCTGGAGAGCCGTGACGACCTCGACCGCCAGCTGGAGTTCCTGCCCAGCGACGCCGAGATCGACCGCCGTGACGCGGTGGGACTCGGGCTGGTGTCCCCGGAGCTGTCGGTACTGGTCGCGTATTCGAAGATGACGCTGGCCACCGAGCTGCTCGCTACGTCGTTGCCCGAGGAGTCCTACGCTCGCAACCTGATCCGCGGCTACTTCCCCCACGACATCGTGGAGCGGTACGACTCGATCCTCGAAAACCACCCATTGCGTCGGGAGATCATCACGACGGTCGCGGTCAACGACATCATCAACCGCGGTGGCATCACGTTCGTCTACCGCGCGCAGGAGGAGACCGGGGCCACTCCCGCCGAGATCGCCCGCGCTTACGCCGTCTGCCGTGAGGTGTTCGACCTGCCGAAGTTCTGGCGGCGTGTGGAGGCACTCGACAACGTCGTCCCGACGAACTCGCAGTCGGCGATCTACCTGGAGGCGCGGCGCCTGCTCGACCGTTCGGCACGCTGGCTCCTGCAGAACCGACATTCACTGGTCGACATCGACGCCGAGATCGCGCACTTCGCGCTGATCAAGCAGCTGGGGCCGGAGATTCCTGCCATGTTGCGCGGTTCTGAGTTCGAGCGGCTGCAGCGACGGGCGTCCGACTACGAGTCGATGGGTGTTCCTGCCGATCTGGCCCTCGAGACGGCTGCGCATCTCGACGCCTTCGGCCTGTTGGACGTGGTCGAGCTGGCCCAGACGAGCGGGCAGGACGCCGACTCGGTGGCGCCGCTGTACTTCTTGCTCTCCGACCGGTTCGACGTGGACAAGCTGCTCACCCGCATCACGATGCTGCCCCGCGACGAGCGCTGGCACGCATTGGCCCGAATGGCTCTGCGTTACGACCTGTACGCAGCCCTGGCGGGTCTCACCGCCAATGTGCTGGCCGCCACCCCGGCCGAGCTCGATCCGGATCTGCGGGTCGCCCAGTGGGAGGAGGCGGCCGCGGCGGGGCTGGCCCGGGCGCGGAGCACCCTGCACGAGATCGCCGGCTCGGAGTCGTTCGACCTCGCGACGTTGTCGGTGGCTCTGCGCGTGATTCGCACCTTGGTGGCCAGCGGGTCGGCGACCCGCTCCTGACGGGGACGCCGGCCTGATGCGACCCGGCCTGACAGGATCCGGGTATGACCTATGACGTCGCCCGCATCCGCTCCCTGTACCCAGCCCTGAAGTCCGACACGGTCTACCTCGACGGTGCGGCTGGCACCCAGTCGCCGACCTCGGTGATCGAGGCGATCGCCGACGCCTACCGCGTCGGGACGAGCAACGGCGGTGGTGGGTTCGCCAGCAGCGTGCGGGCCGACGCATACGTGGATTCAGCCCGTCGGGCGGTCGCCGATCTCGTCAATGGGGTGGCCGAAGGTGTGGTGCTCGGTCCGAACATGACGACGCTGACGTACCGCGTCGCACAGGCGCTCGCTGACACCTGGCGGCCAGGTGACAACGTCGTCGTCTCGCAGCTGGACCACGACGCGAACGTTCGTCCCTGGGTGCAGTGGGCCGAACGCGCCGGCGTCGACGTGCGCATGGCAACGGTCGACGTCGAGTCGGGGGATCTCCCGCCCGCGCAGTACGAGTCGTTGGTGAACTCGCGTACGCGCCTGGTCGCCGTGACGGCGGCCAGCAATGTGCTGGGCACGCGTCCCGACGTCCGCGCTATCAGTGACATCGCCCACGCCTCGGGGGCCCTGGCCTACATCGACGGCGTGCACGCCACGGCCCACGGGGTCGTGGACGTGCTCGACCTCGGTGCGGACTTCTACGCCATGAGTGCCTACAAGTGGGACGGCCCGCACGTCGGGGCAGTGGTCGCGGGGCCGCAGGTCTGGGAGCCTCTCGTACCGATGAAGTTGGCGTCATCGTCGAACGAAGTGCCCGACCGGTTCGAGTGGGGCACGCCGTCGTTCCACAACCTCGCGGGCGTCGCGGCAGCCGTCGACCATCTCGCAGCGCTGGACGATGAGTCCGAAGGTTCGCGACGGGATCGGCTGGTCACGTCGCTGACTGCCGCCGAGGCGCACGAGACGCCGCTGTTCACCGACTTGCTCAGCGCGCTCGCATCCGATTCCCGCATCACCTGCTATGGGCACGCGGCGCGCCGGACGGCCACCGTCTACTTCACGGTGGCCGGCTTCACTCCCGCTGAGGTCGCGCAGGCCTGCGCCGCGGCTGGAGTGAACGTGTGGAGCGGGCACAACTACGCGTGGGAGGTGACGGCCGCCCTCGGCATCCGCGACTCCGGGAGCGCGGTTCGCGCCAGCCTGGCGCACTACAGCGACTCTGCCGACGTCCAGGCCCTGCTCGACGCCTTGGCAACGCTCACCAACTCGTGAGCGGCGTCGAACTCAGGGGATCGGTGGTTCCAGGTACGGGTCGTTGACCATGCTGCGCCACGCGCGCATCGTCGTGGGGTCGTCGTCGTAGCGGCAGGTTTCGACGGTGACTCCATCGGTGCCGTGGTTGAAGTGCAACGCCATCCGCAGCCATGGGAACTGCCGTGCTTGATCGGCGAGCGACGTATAGGCAGCAGCTTCTTGCTGCAGGCTCATGCGCGGGTTGGGCATTCCGAACTCGAACAGTGCCAACGGTTTGCCGGGATGCTGCGTAGTCGCCCACGCGTACCATCCGGGCCAGTCGCCTTCGGTACGGGTCAGCAGGCTGGCGAGATCGGCACCGTAGGGATCGGCGGCAATCCAGTCCACCACGTCGTCGCCGGGATACAGACGGTCGTAGAGGCCCGAGGCCCCCCATTCCTTGTAGCCCATCATGTCCCATACGAAGCCCACGTTTGTCGCCCCGTCGGCGCGGATCTGCTGCACGACATGGCGGAACATGGCGACGTAGTCCGCGGGCGTTCGACCGCTGCCCGGCACGTCGAGGACACTGTCTTCCGGCTCGTGCTGGATCGCCAGGAAGACGGGATGTCCATATGCAGCCAGCCGTGCGGCTGCTGCATCGATCCGGTCGTCCACCACGCCCTGCGCAACTTGCGCCCACGTGTTCGACGTCGACGGCTTCCAATTCACGGCGAGCAGCCGAGGGTGGCTGGGATCCGTGGTCAAGGCGATCTCGTCGTCGCTGGGAAACACCTCGCCGTTCGTGTGATACGTGTGAACGACGGCAACATCACGACCCCACAGGTCCTCGAGCCGGCGCACCACGGCCGTGCGAGTGGCCGCACCTTCCATGGCGTTCACGGTGCTTCCGACGAAGACCCCGCAGGATGTCGTTGGCGTGACTGCCGACGAACAAGGGTCCGTTCCGGCGGTGTCGTACTCGACGCGCATGCGGGCCGGTGCCCAGTAGGTCGATTCGGTGGAAGCGATGGACAGCTTCGACGGATCCGACGAGGTGAGACGCAGCGCGAACGCATAGGTGCCGTTGCCGGACACCCATCCACCGAGGCTGATGGTGGTGTCATCGCCGGCGCTGACCGTTCCGGCACCGACGGGTGCCTCCGGTGGTGGTGCGTTGTCGGCGTCGAGGCTCGCTTCGGACCAGTCCGGGTTCGTCGAGAGCACCTGGACGGTGGCGGTCCCGGGGTCCGGATCCGTCGCGCGGAAGATCAGTTCGGTGGCCGTGACCTGCGCGCCCGCCGGTAGCCCACTCAGCCGGAACTTCAGGTAACCGACCCGTCCGTCCGCGGCTGCGTCGCCCACCATCACGACGCCGTAACCGCCGGTCGTCTCTGTGGGAAGGTCCGGGATCGCGTAGGCGTCTTCACTGACCGTGGCGACGATCGTGCCCGCGTGACTCGCGGAAGCCTGCGGATCCACCGGTGCCGCCCATGCCTGAGGGACGAACAGGCTCAGCGTGGCCAGGACCCCTACCACCACGGCTGTACGGCGGCTCACGACGGCTCCCGAGGCTCGGGACGTTTGCTGATCGAGCGGCTGCTTCACCTGTTCATACCAGCGTGCTCACTTTGCGTAACAGCTTGTGACAGTTCCTTCACGGGGCAGTCACTGGAGGCGAGCCGCCGTTGATGACCAACCCGCGAGGCACTCGTTGATGTCGGCGCTGTCATGTGACTCCTCGTCGGACGCCGTCACCAGCCGTGACGCCTTGTGCTCCACTCGCGTGATGGTTGTCCACAGGTTGACCGAACCGGTTGTCGACGACTCCTGAGGCGTTCTAGCGTCGCGCGCCAACTCCACGCGACAGGCACGTGCGACGCGGGACGGGCGACGGGTTCGGGGGAACGGGGAGTGGGGGCGCGATGGACGTCGGAGACGTCGTCGAAGCAGAGGTGCGCGAACTCGTCCGTCGCCGAGGCCTCGATCCGTTGGTCGATGCAACAGCGGTCCGTGACGTCGTTGCCGAGGTTCTGGCTGAGTACGACGAACGCAGCCTGACCGGAGCACTTCCACCGTTGGTCGATGCCGACGCGGTGGCGCAGCGCGTCCACGACGTGGTCGCAGGTTTCGGTCCGCTCCAGCGCTACTTGGACGATCCCGACGTCGAAGAGGTCTGGATCAACGACCCCGGTCGTGTCTTCGTCGCCAGGCACGGACGCAGCGAACTCACCACCACCATCCTGGACGCCGATCAGGTCCGCGATCTCGTCGAGCGCATGCTGAAGTCCAGCAACCGCCGCGTTGACCTCGCGACTCCCTTCGTCGACGCGACGCTCCCCGACGGCAGCCGCCTCCACGTGGTGATCCCGGACGTCACGCGAACCCACTGGGCGGTCAACGTCCGCAAGTTCGTCGTGCGTGCCCACCATCTGGACGAGTTGGTGTCGCTCGGGACAGTCACGCTGCAGGCGGCCCGGTTCCTCGAGGCTGCCGTGGCCGCCGGGCTCAACGTCATCGTCGCCGGGGGCACCCAGGCAGGCAAGACCACGCTCCTGAACTGCCTCGCGGCGGCCATCCCTGCCCACGAGCGAGTCGTGACCTGCGAGGAGGTCTTCGAGCTGCAGATCTCACTTCCCGATGTCGTCTCACTCCAGTGTCGCCAGCCCAGTCTCGAGGGAACTGGCGAGATCCGACTACGCCGCCTCGTCAAGGAGGCGCTACGGATGCGCCCCAGCCGTATCATCGTCGGAGAGGTACGCCAGGAAGAGTGTCTCGATCTGCTGATCGCACTCAACTCTGGTCTGCCAGGCATGTGCAGCCTGCATGCCAACAGCGCACGCGAGGCCGTGACCAAGCTGTGCACGCTGCCCTTGTTGGCTGGCGAGAACATCGGTCACGGCTTCGTCGTCCCGACGGTCGCCGGCTGTGTCGACATCGTGGTGCACCTCACGACGGAATCTGATGGACGCCGACGAGTACGCGAGATCGTCGCCGTGCCAGGTCGAGCCGAGGGCGGCGTCGTAGAGACCGAGGACCTGTTCGTCAGTCTCGACGATCAGTTGGTGCGCGCTGCAGGGTTCCCGCCGCATCCGGAGCGTTTTGCGCGGCTGGGAACAGATCTGAGCGCACTGCTCGACGATCGAGCTGCCTGATGGCGGTGATCCTCGGCCTGACGTTCGGGGCAGCGCTCCTGCTCATCGTGGCGCCACGCCGAGCTGCTCCTTCGGCGCGAGTACCGAGGTCGACGCCTAACTGGCGCCGACGACAAGGTCTCAAACTGGTCGACGAGCTCACTGCTGCCGGGATCGGGCACGTGGCGCCCGCGCAGTTCCTGTCCGCGTGTGCTGTCATCGGATTGCTCGTACTGGTCGTGATCGCCTCGGTATCCCACTCGGTCGTGATCGCAGTCGTCTTCGCCGCGTTCGCGGCCACAGCCCCGATCGGACTCGTACGGAGCCGGGCGCGCCGACACCGTGACGCGCTTCGCCTGCTGTGGCCGGACGTGATCGACAGCCTCGGGTCAGCCGTCCGGGCCGGCCTGTCACTTCCAGAAGCGCTGGCGCAGCTGTCGGACAGAGGACCCGAGCCGCTGCGTGAACCGTTCCGGCGCTTCGCCGACGAGTACCGCGTCAACGGACGCTTCGGCACGTGCCTCGATCACCTCAAGGACGACCTTGCCGATCCTGTGGGCGACCGCGTGGTGGAGGCGCTGCGGCTTACTCGTGACGTGGGTGGCAACGATTTGGGGCGACTGCTCCGGACGCTGTCGGGCTTCCTCCGTGACGACGCAAGAACTCGGGGTGAACTGGAGAGTCGGCAGACGTGGACCGTCAACGCTGCGCGTCTTGCAGTAGCCGCTCCCTGGATCTTGCTCGCCATGCTCTCGTTGCGACCGGAGGCGGTGGACGCCTACGACTCGACCGCAGGGCTCGTCGTGTTGGCGGTCGGTGCCCTCACGTGCGTGGCGGCCTATCGGCTGATGATTCGCCTCGCCCGCCTGCCGCAGGACGAGCGGGTGCTGAGATGACACCGGCCGTTGCGGTGCTCGGCATCACGATGGGTCTCGGACTCGCCACCGTTTGGGGCCAGTGGCCACGGTTGCGGCAGCCGACGCTGGCCCAGCGGGTCGCGCCCTACCTGGCCGACCGATCCCGGCCGTCCCGGCTGCTGGTGGAGCAGTCGTCGACCGCCGGGTTCCCCACGATCGACCGACTGGTTCGTCCTTGGCTTCGCGATCGCGCGCGCACTCTGGACCGTGCTCTCGGTGGTGGCGGAAGTGTTGCTGTTCGGCTGGACCGGCTGGGACGGCCGTTGTCGCTGGAGGCCTTCCGGGTCGAGCAGATCTCTTGGGGCATCGCGGTTGCCTTGATCGCCTTGGCCATCGGCGTGGTTCTGAGCGGTGGCGTTGCACATGCCGTGATTCCCAGCCTGATCCTCGGCGCACTCGGGTTCGTCACCGGAGTCGTCGCTCGCGACCGCGCTCTGAGCCGCGAGGTCGCACGACGGCAGGAACGGATGCTGGCAGAGTTCCCGACGATCGTAGAGCTCCTGGCATTGGCCGTGTCGGCCGGCGAGGGAGTTGCAGCAGCGATCGAACGGGTGGCCGACCGTGGACATGGCGAACTGGTCGTCGAGCTGCGCCGAGCCGTGACCGACGTCCGCGCCGGCGCCAACTTGCTCGACGCACTGCTGCACGTCGCGGATCGAACTGATCTGATCGAGGTCCGACGCTTCGTCGACAGCCTTGCCGTCGCCGTCGAGCGCGGGACCCCGCTGGGAGACGTCATGCGCGCCCAGGCGTCCGATGCCCGGGAGGCGAGCCGCCGGGCCCTGATCGAGTCCGGTGGGCGCAAAGAGATCTCGATGATGGTTCCTGTGGTCTTTCTTGTGCTCCCGGTGTCAGTGATCTTCGCCCTGTTCCCCGGCTTCTACGGGTTGTCGCTGACGTCGCCGTGACGTCGGTCCCACCGAGGAGGAGATATGACCAGCTACCTACGCAGTCGTGGATGGCGGGTACTGAGCCGCGTCGTCGGCGCCAGGGAGGACCGGGGTGACGTTCCCGGTTGGGTCCTGATCACGGTGATGACCGCCGGACTCGTCACCGCGTTGTGGATCGTGGCCGACGATCAGCTGCGCGCCATCTTCACCAACGCCTTGAGCCGCGTCAACAGCCCGTGACTCGACGTGACTCAGGCTCGGCCGTCGTCGAGTTCGTCCTCGTCCTCGTCCTGCTGGTGGTCCTGGTTCTTGTCCTGGTGCAGTTGGCGATCTCGTTGTACGTCCGCAACACACTGGTCGCTGCGGCGGCAGAGGGCGCGCGCTTCGCCGCCATGCAGAACGAGCAGCCGTCAGACGGCGCCGGGTATGCGGCGACGTTGATCCGCGACACCTTGCCCGCCTCCTTCGCTGACGACGTCACCGCGGGCTACGAGTCGGTCGGGGGCGTACCGACGGTCGTGGTGGAGGTACGGACCTCGCTACCCGTCTTCGGTTGGATCGGTCCCAGTGGCAGTCTCGTGGTGCGCGGCCATGCAGTGTCAGAACAGCCGTGATGGAGCGACGCTGCCATGTCGACGACGTCTCGGTCGACTCCGGGGCGGCCATCATCGAGTTTCTCGTCGTCTTCGTCGTCTTGTTGATCCCGCTGACGTATTTCCTCCTCTCGGTGTTCGACATCCAGCGCAACGCCTTCGCGGCCACGATGGCCACCCGTGAGTCGGCGCGCGTGTTCGTGACGGCCCCAGCGGCTGACCAAGGGCTGGAGGAGGCGCAGGCCGCGGCCGCCTTGGCCTTCGCAGACCACGGGCTCGACGTGACGAACGGAGCCTTACGACTGACGTGTTCCGCAACGCCCTGCCTCACGCCCGGCGCCACGGTGACCGCAACCTACGACGGTGTCGTCGCGCTGCCCCTGTTACCGGCCTTCGGTGGACGACCCGTTGCCGGCATCGCCCTTCACGTCAGCCATACGTTGCAGGTAGACGCGTTCGCCCCAGAGCGGCCATGAGCAGCCGGCGCAGTCGTAGATCAGGTGACGACGGATCGATGTTGATCCTGATGCTCGGTCTCCTCGTCGTGTGTGCCTTGCTGATCGCCGTGGTCATCGACGCGTCGACGTTGTTCCTGGCACGCATGCAGCTCATGTCGGCCGCCGACGGAGCCGCGTTGTCCGGAGCCCAGGCGGTGGACGAACGTGCGCTCTACACGCAGCCGTCGTCCGGCTTCCTGCCACTTGACCCGCTTCGGGTCCGGCAAGCGGTCGCGCAGTACCTGAACCTCGACGGTGATTCCGACGTCGACGTTCTGGAGGTGACCACCGACGGGACGACAGTTCGTGTGGCCCTTCGGCGACAGGTTCACCTTCCGTTCCTCGATCTGGTCACCCTGGGAAGCCGTGACTCGGCGACGGTGACGGTGCAGGCCGCAGCCCAGTCGCCGTTCGTGCCCTGAGGGTCAGATCCCGTACCCTCGCGAACGTGGCCACCGCAGACCTTCCCGAGGCGATTCGCGAGCTCGAGGCGACGCTGCAGACGATCGAGGCAGTGCTCGATCTCGACGCGATGCGCAAAGAGGCCGCGACGCTCGAGGAGCAGGCGGCAGCACCGGATCTGTGGAGTGACGTCGAAGCGGCGCAGAAGGTCACCAGTCGGCTGTCTCATGTCCAAGGAGAGCTCCGGCGCACAGAGTCGTTGCGACGTCGGGTCGACGACCTGGGAGTACTCGCCGAGCTGGCGGCCGACGAAGGTGACGCGGATGCCGTGGCCGAGGCCGAGGCCGAGCTCGAGTCCCTGACCAAAGCCATCGGTGAAGCTGAGGTGCGCACGTTGCTTTCGGGGGAGTACGACGTGCGCGAAGCGGTCATGACCATCCGGGCCGAGGCGGGTGGTGTCGACGCAGCCGACTGGGCCGAGATGTTGATGCGTATGTATCTGCGCTGGGCAGAACGACACGGGTTCAAGACCGTCGTGTACGACACGTCCTATGCCGAAGAGGCCGGTATCAAGTCGGCGACCTTCCAGGTGCAGGCGCCCTACGCCTACGGCACGTTGAGCGTCGAGCAGGGCACGCATCGGTTGGTGCGCATCTCACCGTTCGACAACCAAGGGCGTCGGCAGACCTCATTCGCCGGCGTCGAGGTTCTCCCCGTCGTGGAGCAGACCGACCACGTCGAGATCTCGGAGGACGAGATCCGCGTCGACGTGTATCGGTCGAGCGGGCCGGGTGGGCAGGGTGTGAACACCACTGACTCAGCGGTCCGTATCACGCACCTGCCCACAGGAATCGTCGTCAGCTGCCAGAACGAGCGGTCCCAGATCCAGAACCGGGCCACTGCCATGGCGGTGCTGCAGTCGAAGCTTCTGGATCTTCGCCGACAGCAGGATCAGGCGAAGATGGATGCGCTCAAGGGCGACACCACGGGTTCCTGGGGCAACCAGATGCGCTCGTACGTGCTGCAGCCCTATCAGATGGTCAAGGACCTCCGCACCGAGTACGAGGTGGGCAACCCTCAGGCGGTGCTGGACGGGGACATCGACGGCTTCCTCGAGGCGGGCATCCGCTGGCGCCGCCAGGCGGAGCGTCGGGCCTGAGGCGGGCGCGCCCCGCCGTGCCCCGTGGGGTGCACTGGATCATGAAGTACGGCTCGTAGACTCGACTGCGGCCGTCACCGGGCCTTCGGGCCCGTCCTTCCCCTGTCCCCGACACCGGCCGAAGAGACCCCGTGATCAGATTCGACAGCGTCACCAAGATCTACCCGAGCCAGGCACGCGGAGCCCTCGACAACATCTCCTTGGAGATCGAGAAGGGCGAGTTCGTGTTCCTGGTCGGCGCTTCGGGGTCGGGCAAGTCGACGTTCCTGCGCCTCGTCCTGCGCGAGGAGAAGACGACGTCTGGCACGGTGTACGTGGCTGGCAAGGACGTGGGCACTCTGTCGAACTGGAAGGTGCCGCAGCTTCGTCGCCAGATCGGAACCGTGTTCCAGGACTTCCGGTTGCTGCCGAACAAGACGGTGTTCGCGAACGTCGCATTCGGTCTGGAGGTCACGGGGCGTCCACAGGACAAGGTCGCGAAGATCGTGCCTGAGGTTCTCGAGCTCGTCGGTCTGGCCGGCAAAGAGGACCGGTATCCCCACGAGCTCTCCGGTGGCGAACAACAGCGCGTTGCGATAGCACGCGCGTTCGCCAACCGTCCGATGATCCTGATTGCCGACGAGCCGACCGGGAACCTCGACCCGCACACCAGCGTCGGGATCATGAAGCTGTTGGACCGGATCAACCGCACCGGCACAACCGTGATCATGGCGACGCATGACGCCGCGATCGTCGACCAGATGCGTAAGCGAGTCGTCGAGCTCGACCGAGGCGCCTTGATCCGCGACCAGTCGCGCGGCGTCTACGGCTTCGCGCGCTAAGCACCCGACCCACCAACCAGGAGAGCCAGGCGACTTCCGACATGCGTCCATCACTCATCGTCAGCGAGGCCCGCACCGGGCTCCGACGCAACATGACCATGACAACGGCCGCCGTCCTTGTCACCGCCATCGCACTGGCGATGTTCGGTGCTGCGCTGCTGGTGAGCCGGCAGATGAACTACCTCAAGGGCTACTGGTACGGCAAGATCGAGGTCTCGATCTACCTGTGCGGCAAGAACAGCGACACGACCGCGTGTCCGGACGGTCCGGTCACCGACGCGCAGAAGCAGCAGATTCAGGACGAGCTCAATGCCCTGCCCCAGGTCGACAGGGTCTACTACGAGTCTCAGGCGGCGGCCTTCGCGCTCTTCAAGGAGCAGACCCAGAACTCGGCCATCCTCAACTACGTGACGGCAGACGCGCTGCCGGAGTCGTATCGAGTCAAGCTGGTCAACCCCGAACAGGACTACACGATCGTGGCCAGCAAGTTCGACGGAGCACCCGGCGTGGAACGTGTGGTCGACCAACGCGCGATCCTGGACCGGCTCTTTGCTGCGCTCAACGTCTTCCGCGCGATCGCCTGGTTGATCGGGATCGTCGCGTTGATCGCCATGATCTTGTTGATCGCGGTCGTCATCCGCGTCGCCGCCTTCAGCCGTAGACGCGAGACCAGCATCATGCGCCTCGTCGGCGCGTCCAACTTCTCGATCCAGGCACCGTTCCTGCTCGAAGGCGTGTTCGTCGGGGTCGTCGGTGCGCTGCTCGCGTCCGGATTCCTCTGGGCGCTGTACCTGCTCTTCTTCAACGCCCTCAAGGTCAAGATCCCGCTCTTCGCGGCCCTGTTCCTCGGCGGTAACGCCATGTGGTGGGCCACGTCGGTGCTGCTGGTCATCGGGGTGGTGGTCACGGCAAGCGTTTCGTTCATCGGGTTGCAGCGGTATCTGAAAGTCTGAACATCTGTACGTCCTGTCGCTGCGCGAGGAGCAGACTTCAGTGGGTGCCCCGAAGGGAGGGACGATGCGGGTTCGCCGATACGGGTTGACGGTCGCTCTCGCCCTGGCGCTCGGGGCGAGCCTCGTCACTCCGGCACAAGCCGACAACCCGCCCAACCAGCACAGCCAGCTCCAGCAGCAGATCGCCGCAACCAAGGACGCCCTCGAGAACTCCACTATGGCCGTGCGTCACGCAGCCGTGTCGCTCGTGCGCATCAGGGCGGCTCTGCCCGGAGCCCGCTCGGCCTACTCCGAGGCTCGGGCCCGGTTGATCACCGCTCACGACCAGTTGGCGGCCATCCGCGGTCACATCGTCGTGCTGCGCGAGCAGCAGGCGCGGACGCAGCACCGCATCGACGCCACCACGCTCCACCTGACGCAGACGCAGGACACGATCAACGCCATTGCGCGAGCGGAGTACCAGGACAGCGGCATGGCCGAGCTCTCGGTCGTGCTCGACGCGCAAACGCCATCGGACTTCGTCCAGCGGGTGATGAACAACGAGCTGCTGGCCAGCAGTGAGGGTCAGATCGTCGGTCAGCTCCTTGCCGCGCAGGCCGCGATGGTGGGCCACCAGCAGGAGCTGGCGTCGACCCAGATCGGCGTGCACCAGTCTCAGCGCCAGGCGCGTGCCGAGGTGCAGCGGATCACGCAGGTCACGGCGCAGGCCAGGGCTGCTCGCGACCATCTGTTGTCGTTGGCCGCCGACCGCAAGCACGCCCTGTTGGTGGCGCGTCAGCAGAAGAGCGTCGAGCTGGCGCGGCTGCACCAGCTACGCAGCGCCAACCGACGTCTTCAAGCGCTGATCGCGCAGTCGGCCTCGTCTGGTTCGGGGCAGGTTCCCACCGGCAACCTGTTGTGGCCGGTCGATGGCTACGGCGTCACGGCGAACGTGGGGTGGCGGATCCACCCCATCTACGGCTACCGCTCCTGCCACACCGGCACCGACATCGGTGCTCCGATCGGCACTCCGGCACGCGCGGCCGCATCCGGTCGCGTCATGTGGGTGCAGCCGGACAACGGCGGTCCCTACGGCAACAACGTGCTGGTCGACCACGGCAACGGCCTCAGCACGTTCTACGCGCACCTCTCGGCGTTCTCGGTGACCCAGGGGGAGCACGTCGCCGCCGGACAGACCGTGGGCCTGGTCGGGAGCACGGGCTGGTCCACCGGCCCCCACCTGCACTTCGAGGTGCACATCAACGGCGTCCCCTACGACCCCATGGGCTGGTTCGGGGCACCGATGCGCTCGGAGAGCCAGTTCTGCCCCTGAGCCGCCCGCCATCCTCAGGCTGAGGTCGAGGGTGATGGTTGGGGGTCGTTCTCGGGCAGTCCCGACCGACCGGCGATGGTGGCCCGTCCCCGCGCCTAGGATTGCAGCATGTCCCCGCTGGTCAGGCGCCTGTGGCGCGCCGTCGCCCTGGCTGCTGTCGTAGCCGTGGCGTTCGGTGCCGGCCTCGTGACCGGCGTCGTGGGCAGCCCCGCTCCCAAGGCGCAGGGCAGCCTGCTCGACGAGGCCGAGCAGCGGATCGAGGCCGACGCCGCACATCCGGTCGACCGGACCGCGCTGGAGCACGCCGCCGTGCAGGGCATGCTGCGCGCGCTCGGGGACCGCTGGTCGGCCTACTACACGCCGGGGCAGTACGCCCAGTTCAGCCAGGGGCTGGAGGGGTCGTACTCCGGCATCGGGGTGTGGCTGCGCTCCACCTCGAAGGGTCAACTCGTCATCGACAGTGTTCAGCCGGGGTCGCCGGCCGCATCGGCCGGACTGCTCGCGGGTGACCGGGTCACGTCGGTCGCCGGCAACACCACGCAGGGCCAGTCGGTGGCGGCCGTCGTCGATCAGCTGCGCGGGCCGGACGGAACCAGCGTGGCGGTCACCATCGACCGGGGCGGGCTGAGTCAGAGCCTGCTCGTCGAGCGCGTGACGCTTGCCGTCCACGACGTGCAGACCCAGCAGCTGGCCGACGGGGTCACGCTGATCCACATCCTGGCCTTCACCCGTGGCGTCGGCCGCCAGGTCCGGGACGCCGTCGCGCACCTGAGCGCGCAGAGCAGCGCTGGAGTCGTCCTCGACCTCCGGGGGAACCCCGGCGGTCTGCTGGACGAAGGAGTCGAGGTGGCGTCAGTGTTCCTCGACGGCGGGCCGGTGGTGTCCTACCAGCGTCGTGGTCATGGGGTGCGCACCTTGTCGGCCAACCCCGGCGGCAACACGTCCATCCCACTCGTCGTGCTGGTCGACGGTGCGACCGCGAGTGCGGCCGAGGTCGTCGCTGCTGCTCTCCAGGATCGCAACCGTGCCGTGATCGTCGGGTCGCGCACGTACGGCAAGGGCTCCGTGCAAGAGCCCACCCGGCTCTCCGACGGTTCGGCTCTTGAGCTGACCGTCGGTCGGTACCGAACCCCCAACGGTCGGATGATCGACGGTGTGGGCATCGAGCCGGATGTCTACGTCGACCCGGCGAACACGCCCGCCTACGCCGAGCAGCGCGCACTCGAGGTGCTGCTCGGCCTCATGGCGTCGGTGCCCACCACCTCCTCTCGGGGCTGAGTTGCCACGCGAACAGGGGCGACGGGTCGTCGCCCAGAACAAGAAGGCACGCCACGACTACTTCGTGGAGGAGACGTTCGAAGCCGGCCTCGTGCTCACCGGCACCGAGGTCAAGTCGCTTCGGGCTGGACGGGCCTCGCTCATCGACGGCTATGCCAGCGTCAAGGGCAACGAGGTCTGGCTGTACAACGTGCACATCCCGGAGTACACCCAGGGCACGTGGACCAACCACGAGCCTCGGCGCCCCCGCAAGTTGCTGCTTCACCGGGCGGAGATCCACAAGCTCGTCGGCAAGACGCACGAGAAGGGGCTCACCCTCGTGCCGCTGGCCCTGTACTTCAAGGACGGCTACGCCAAGGTCGAGATCGGGCTGGCTCGCGGCAAGCGCAACTACGACAAGCGCCAGGCTCTCGCCGAACGCCAGGCGACCCGAGAAGCCCAACGCGACATGGCCAGGCGGGGACGTGACGACTGAGGCGGGGGTGGCGCGCGGCCAGCTCACCACCGCCAAGGTCGTGTTCATCGTCGTGGCCATGGCCGCGCCCCTCGCGGCAGTTGTCGGCACGATTCCCCTTGGCTTCGTGCTGGGCAACGGGGCCGGCTTGCCCGCGGCCTACGTGATGGCTGCGGTGACGTTGTTGCTGTTCGCCTTCGGGTACGCGGCCATGGCGCGTCGCGTCGTCAACACCGGTGCGTTCTACACCTACATCAGCCATGGTCTCGGAAAGCGGGTCGGCGTCGTGGCCGGACTCGTGGCGGTGATCGCCTACAACGCCCAGACCATCGGGATCGTCGGTGGATTCGGGTACTTCAGCCAGCTGGGGCTCGGCGTCCCGTGGTGGATCGCCGCGCTGGTCGGGATCGTCGTGGTCGGCGCCTTGGGCTATCGATCGGTCAACGTGAGCGCCTCGGTGCTGGCGGTGCTCATGGTCGCCGAGATGTCGCTGCTGCTGTTGCTCGATGTGTCGATCCTGCTACACGTGGGGCTCAGCGCGTTTCAGACCGGTTCGTTCCGGCCCTCCACGTTCACACCCGGTCTGGCCAACGCCCTGCTGCTCGCGTTCTCCACCTTCGTGGGGTTCGAGTCGGCGGCGCTGTTCGGCGAGGAGACGAAGAACCCCAACCGCAGCATCCCGCTCGCCACGTACATCTCCGTGTCGTTGATCGGCAGCCTCTACTGCGTCAGCGCGTGGCTGGCGGTGGGTGCCGGGGCCATGAAGGACGTCCAGGGCAAGGCGACCTCCGACCTGGGCGAGCTGTACTTCGACCTGATGACGAAGTACGTGGGGAGCTGGGCGTCCACGCTCATGGGCGTGATGCTCCTGAGCAGCCTGCTCGCCGCGATCCTGGCCACTCACAATGCAGCCAGCCGTTACATGTTCGCCCTGGGGCGGGAACGGCTGTTGCCGCACTGGCTCGGTGGGGTGCACGAGCACCACCTGTCCCCGCACCTGGCCAGCCTCACCCAGAGCGCACTGACGGCAGTGGTGGTGATCTGCTTTGCCCTGGCACATCTGGATCCCTACCTGAACCTGGCCGCCTCGATGATCGCGCTGGGAACGCTCGGGATCGTTGCGATGCAGGCAGGAGCAGCCCTGTCGGTGCCGGCCTTCTTCGCCCGCCACGGCGGCGGCCAGTGGTTCCGCACCTATCTCGCCCCCTCCGTCGCGGCGGTGGTCCTGGCGCTCGCCGTTGTGCTGACCGCGACCCACTACGACACGCTGACCTCCACGTCGTCTCGTGTGGTGAACTCGCTGCCCTGGCTCTACGTCCTGGCCATTGGCGGCGGTCTGGCGTACGCCGCGTACCTTCGACGTCGTCGACCCGACGTGTACTCCGAGCTGGCGCAGTCGTCGCCCTACGCCCTCGAGCTCGAAGCGCCGTCCATAGCCGAGGAGCGCTAGTGCCCGACCTGAGTTCTGAGCAGATCATGGCGATGCTCGAGCAGTTCTACCCGTACAAGAACCGGTTCGCCGCGTACCGACACGTACCGCAGGCCGGTCTCGAACGCGACGACGTCCTGGGCTTGGTGCGCAGGCTCGCGCACGAAGAGGACGCCCTCGGTGACTCGGGCAAGGTGTCGGGCTCGCTGTACCTCGGCGATCACGAGCAGTACCACTTCCTCACTCAGGTGTACGAAGCGTTCGCGCACGCCAACGTGCTGCAGCGAGACATGTATCCATCGGCGACGAAGTTCGAGGGCGAGATCGTCGCGATGACGCTGTCGCTGTTGCACGGCGAGGCGGTGCCCGGCCACCACCCCGGGGAGGACGCCGTCGGCGTCGTGACATCAGGCGGCACCGAGAGCCTGATGAACCCGATGCTGGTCTACCGCGAGCGCGGCCGGATCGAGAAGGGGATCTCCCAGCCGCAGGTGATCCTCCCCACCACGGCTCACGTGGCGCTCGACAAGGCTTGTGACTACTTCGGCATCGAAGTCGTCCGTGCACCGGTGACCGAGGACTTCGTCGTCGACGTCGACTTCGTGCGCGACCACATCACCGACCGAACCGTGGCGTTGGTGGGGTCGGCAGGGTCCTACCCGTACGGGCTCGTCGACCCGATCGCGGCACTGTCCGATCTGGCGCTGCAGCACGACGTCGGGCTGCACGTCGACGGATGTCTGGGCGGCTGGTTGCTGCCGTGGGGGCAACGACTGGGCTACCCGATTCCGGCGTTCGACTTCCGGCTGCCGGGGGTCACCTCGATCTCGGCTGACACGCACAAGTTCGGGTATGCGCTCAAGGGCACCTCGGTGTTGATGTACCGCAACCGCACCCTGCGTCAGTACCAGTACTTCAAGTCCAATGACTGGCCCGGAGGACTCTACGTCTCACCGGGCATGTCGGGCAGTCGGTCTGGCGGCCTGATCGCTGCTACGTGGGCGGCTCTGGTGACGACGGGCGAGGCGGGCTATCTGGATGCAGCCCGACGGATCTTCACTACGGCGGCCGCGATCCGCACCGCTGTGGAGTCGGTGGCGGAACTGTCCGTGTTCGGCGACCCCACCTTTCTGGTCGCCTTCCGGTCGGTCGCCGACGACGTCGACATCTTCCACGTCAACGACTTCCTGCTCGCGAAGGGTTGGCGGTTGAACCCCACCCAGCTGCCGGCGGGCCTCCACTTCTGCGTGACGTTGCCGAACACCCGCGACGGGCTGGTCGAGGAGTTCGCTCGAGACCTGCGTGATGCTGTCGGCTATGCGCGGGAGCACGCAGGTGAACCGGCGAACAGCGGGGCACTGTACGGGTTGGCCGGTAGCCCGGCCGGGGCGCAGATGTTGCCGTTCCTCCTCGCCGGTGCGCTCGACGCGATGTACGACGTTCCCGAGCCGACGGCGCCGTTGAGCGGCATATGACCCAGACCGTGGCCAGCGGGACCGGATGGGTGCTCGCGATCGACCTCGGCACCACCGGGTTGAAGGTCGGTGCGGTTGCGGAGGACGGCACGATCCTGGGCTGCGAGCACGCCGAGATCCCGACGCAGTTCGGGGACGATGGGGCGGTCGAGCAGGACCCGGCGTTCTGGTGGTCGTCGATTGCGGCCGGTTGTCAGGCGCTGGTAGCGCGTCCGGAGATCGTCGCCAGCGATGCGGTCGGCGTGGCGCTCACCGGGCAGTACGGCTCCACCGTTGCGGTCGACGCGGCGGGCGCGCCGGTTGCGCCCTGCCTGATCTGGGCCGACCACCGGGGACGACCGTGGAGCCAGGCCGCCTTCGGGGGGCCGGTGTCCGGGTACAAGCCGACAGCGGTACCGCCCTTCCTCCGCTACACGGCCGGCATGCCGTCACCGAACGGTGCCGACCCGACCGGCCACGCGCTGTACCTGCGTTACGGCCGCCCCGGCGTCTACGCTAACGCCACGACCCTGATGGAGCCGACGGACTTCCTCGGGCTGCGGCTCACCGGCGTGATCGCCGCGACGCCCGCCTCCATGCTGGCCACCTGGCTCACCGACAACCGTCCGTCCGCGGCGTCGCCGTCGTACGTGCGCAGGCTCGTGGAGCTCACCCGCCGCGACGAGGCCCGGCTGCCGCCACTGCGAGCAACGGCGTCGGTGCTGGGTGGCGTCACGAATTCAGCCGCGGCTGAACTCGGCATCCCAACCGGAGTGCCCGTGGTCTGCGGCGTACCCGACCTGCACGCCGCCTACGTCGGCGCCGGCGTGCTCGACGAGGGACGCGCGCACTTCTCCATCAGCACGACGTCGTGGGTGTCGGCAGCGGTTCCGAGCAAGAAGACAGACCTGTTCCATCAGATCGCAGCGATTCCGGGTGTCGGCCCTGGCCGGTACCTCATGGTGAACAACCACGAGACCGCCGGCGCCTGCCTGCAGTGGCTGCGCGACGGTATCGATCGTCCGAGCGGGCCGTTGGCGACCTACCCCGAGCTGCTTGACCTCGCGGCTACGGCCGCACCCGGGTCTGGCGGCGTGCTGTTCACGCCCTGGTTGAAGGGCGAACGCTCACCCGTCGACGACGCGCATCTGCGCGCCGCCTTTCTCAACGTGTCCTTGCAGACGCGGCGGGCCGAGCTGGTCCGGGCAGTGCTCGAAGGAGTGGCCCACAACATGCGCTGGCTGGTCGAGGCAGCCGACAAGTTCGTCGGCTCGCGGCTCGACCCCATCCGAGTCCTCGGCGGCGGCGCCCGCTCGGACCTGTGGTGCCAGATCCACGCGGACATCCTGGGTCGCACCGTCGAGCGGGTCGACCACCCGGCCGAGGCGCAGGTACGCGGTGTTGCGCTCCTGGCGCTGGTCCAGCTCGGCCGGCTGACCTGGGAGCAGGCGCAGGAGCGGGTGCCGGTGGACCAGGTGTTCGCGCCCGATGCCGCGAACCGGGCCGGCTACGAGCACCAGTACCAGGCTTTCGTGAAGGTCTACGGCCGGGTCAAGCCGTGGTACCGGTTCTTGAACGGGTGACCCGCGCTCACCTGCGTGGACTCGCCGTTGCCGGCGGGTAGCGTCAGCCACGTGATGAGGTCTGCGTGTCGGTTCGTCGCGGGCGCGCTCGCGGTCGGGGCCGTGACGGTCGTTGGGTTCGGCATCGCGCCGTCGGCGCAGGCGGTCGCGCGGGCCACGGGCGCGGGCTCGACGCCGGCCTTCGACGTGACCGTGGTGGTCCAACCCGACGGCACGGTGGACGTCACCGAGAACATCACGTACTCGTTCTTCAGCGACGGCCACGGGATCGAGCGGTACATCCCCGATCGGTATCCGTATCCACCAGACACCAACTTCACACGAGTGCTGACGATCTCTGGTGTGTCCGTGGCCAGCCCGAGCGGGGCACCGACGGATGTGCAACAGAGCCAGCAGGGCGACTACCTGTACCTGCGCATCGGAAACCCGAATCAGCTCGTCTCGGGCACTCAGAAGTACGTGCTCAGCTATCAGGTGACCGGTGCCCTGAACGCGTTTCCGACGCACGCCGAGCTCTACTGGAACGCCGTCCCGGCGCTCTGGGCCTCACCCGTCGCGCAATCCCACGTGACGGTCTCCGCGCCAGCGATCAGTGACGTCGCGTGCTTCGCCGGTCCGGTCGGTTCGAACTTGCCGTGTGATCGGTCGGCGCACACCAGCGCGCGCGCCCAGTTCGTCGGGCACGGTGTCGGTGAGGGAAGCTCGCTCACCGTGGTGGTTGGCATGCCTGAAGGTGCCGTCGTGGTGCCACCGGTTCAGCTGGAGCGCAGGTGGACGATCGGCCACGCGTTCAGTATCGGTGGTTGGCACCTGCCGCTGGCCGGGCTGGTCACGGTGCTCGGCATAGCTGCGGTGATCTGGTTGGTCTGGCGCCGCGGTCGTGACCGACGCTACGCCGGACTGACACCAGGACTCCTTCCCGCCGACGGTGCTGAACCTCCCGAGGAGCTGCGGCCCTTCGGTGACAAGGGTGAGGGGCCGGTGGAGTGGACGCCGACTCCCGGTATGCGTCCCGGGCTCGTCGGGTGCGCTGATCGACGAGAGCGCCGACGTGCTCGACGTGACCGCCACTATCGTCGACCTCGCGGTGCGCGGCTACGTGCGCATCGACGAGCTGCCCCACGGCGGCTTGTTCTCGAGCAAGGACTGGCAGCTGGTCCGCCTCAAGGCCGCCGACGCCGAGCTGCTGCCCTACGAGGAGAAGCTGTTCGACTCGCTCTTCAGCATGCCGGGCGTCGGTGACGGGACGACGGTGCGGGTGAGTGAGCTCAAGCGCCACTTCGCGAGTTCGCTCGCGGTCGTGGAGGGCAAGATGTACACCGAGATGGTCCAGCTGAACTGGTACCGGCGTTCACCACGCGCCACCCGGAGCGCATGGGCGACGTTGGGTCTGCTCGGCATCGCGGTCGCGGCAGGGTGCGCGTACCTGCTCGCCAAGTTCACCAGCCTGGGCTGGGTGGGGATCGGTTTGGTGGTCGTGGCGATCGTCTTCCTCGTCGGCTCGCGTGCCATGCCCGCGCGGACCGGTCGGGGGAGCGCCGCGCTGGCGCGCGCCCTTGGCTTCAAGCGTTACCTCGCCACCGCCGAGGCCAGCCAGATCAAGTACGAGGACAGCCTCGCGATCTTCTCGCGCTACCTGCCCTACGCGATCGTGTTCGGTGTCGCGGAACACTGGGCCAAGGTCTTCGCCGACCTCGCGGCGGCCGCCCCCGGAGGCGCGATGGGTCCGCCGGTCCTGCCGTGGTACACCGGCGTCGCGGCCTGGTCGTTCGGCGACTTCAACCAGTCGATCGGCGACTTCGCCTCGATGTCGGCGGGCAGCCTGGCCGCGGCGGCCGCCGCGTCCGGCGGCGGCAGCGGGTTCGGCGGCGGCGGCTTCAGCGGCGGTGGTTTCGGCGGTGGGGGCGGCGGCGGCTGGTGACGTTCGACGCCCAGCGGCAGCCGCTGTGGGGCTGGGTGGGCGGAGCGGGACGTTACCCCGCCCGCCCACCACGTCGGGATCCTCACTGACCGGCCGTGGGCGCGGTCGCCGCGCCGCCGGTTGTGCCCGTCGTCGCGGTCGTACCCGAACTGCCTGAGACACCGGTTCCGGCCAGCGCGGTGCCCGACGATCCGGTTCCCGGCATGACACCAGTGGGTCCGGAGTCGGTCTCGCTGTCCGCACCGGCGATACCGGGGCCACCGTCGTCCTCCCCGCTGATCGGCGGCAGGCCGCCGGCGAGGGTGGAGCTGCTGACGGCGCTCGGCGTGGCCGACGTCGTTGCCACGCCGGCGGCCATCGCGCCTCCGGCGAGCCCTACGGTCAGGGCTGCGGCAGCCAGCGCGGGCACGAGCCAGGTGCGCTTCTTCCCGCGCGACACCGGTTCGAACGTTGGGTCCGACAGGGCGAACCATTCGGTGGAACCGGTCGGCGTCGCCCCGTTCGAGTAGTCGTAGGTCTGGAAGGACTCAGGTGTCGAAGCGTCGCCGCCCGGCACCCATGCGGCCGATGCGTTCTCGGCCGGCTCAGGCAGGGGACTGCTGGGGGTCTGGTTGCTGGTCATGCCACGACAGTGGACCTGGTGACTGTGCCTCCCCTGCCGCCTGACTGTGGCTCTGCTGTGACCGACCGGATGGCCGTCAAGGCCGTGGATGCGCCCAGATTCCCCGGTTGGCTCTGGCCGTGAGTCTTGACCCAGGTGGCGAGCGTCCGGACTCACGGTGAACGCCAATCGGCGGGACTGCCGGACTCTCGCACTGTCGACCGGTGCGTCGGTCAGTCGTCGCCCGGTCCGTCGATGGCCGGCAACGTCACGCGGACCACCGTGCCCTCTCCGTCGCTGGCGAGTTCGACGGTGCCGTCGTGCGCGGCCACCACGGCCGCCACGATCGACAGGCCAAGGCCGCTCCCGCCGCTGGAGCCCGGCCGACGTGTGCGTGACCCTTCGGCGCGCGTGAACCGCTCGAAGGCGCGGTCCTTGATCCCTTGCGACATGCCAGGTCCCTCGTCGGCGACGGTGACGACGACGTGCGACTGGTCCGACTCGACTGCCGCGCGGATGCTGGTGCCGTCGGGAGTGTGCTGGACCGCGTTGGCGATCAGGTTGACGAACACCTGCTGAAGCCGGTGCTCGTCGCCGAGCACGTACGTAGGTTCGGCAGGCACGTCTACGCTGATCGGGTGGCGCAGGCTGGTCACCTGCACGTCTGCGGCTGTGTCGACGAGCACGCGCGCGACGTCGACCGCGTCCCGCAACAGCGGCCGCCCCTGGTCGAGCCGCGCCAGTAGCAGCAGGTCGTCGACCAGCACCCCCATGCGTGCCGCCTCGGACTCGATGCGTGCCACTGCGCTGTCTCGGCGTGGCTTGTCGTCCGGTGCGCGACGGTACAGCTCGGCGTAGCCACGCACCGAGGCGAGTGGGGTGCGTAGCTCGTGGCTCGCGTCGGCGACGAACTGCCGCAGCTGTGCCTCGTTGGCCGCGCGCACCTCCAACGAGGTGTCCACGTGATCGAGCATCTCGTTGAACGCGTCGGCCACCTCGCCGATCTCCTGGCTCCGTGCGGCCACGGTGACCCGGTACGGCACGTGCGACTGCTCGGCATCCAAGGGAAGCTCGGTCACCCGACGTGCCGTGGACGCGACCCCCTCCAGCGGTCGCAGCTCGCGACGGATCAACCACCGACCCAGACCGGCGACCAACACCATGGCCAGCACGAGGCCGATCACCTCCACGAGCATGAGCGTGCGCAGGGTCTCGTTGACCTGGGACATCGGGAGACCGACGGTGATCAGGTCGCCGCGCACATCGTGGGACTGCGCAACGCGGTACTCACCCAGCACGGACAGGTCGATGTTGCTGGGGTACCGGCCGACGGTCGCCAGCCGGGTCACCTCATCCGGGGTGATCCAGTTGCTCGTGGCGGGCGCGTCATCGGGACGGCTGATGAGCAGCGGAGGCTGTGTCGCGTTGCCGTCAGCGCCGTACTCGATCAGCAGGGTGCCCCACGGAAGTCCCTCGAGGGTCTCCTGGTTCGTGAGCTGGGCGTGGGTCACCTGGCTGAGACTGCGGACGAGTTGGGTGTCGACCTGGTTGAGCAGGAAGCCGCGCAGGATCGCCAGAATCGCCAGGCCCGTGAGGAGGAGCACGACGGCGACGATCGCCACGAGCCCCACGGTCAGACGTTGCCGCAGGGGTCGCAGGCGGCGGCCGCGAGAATCCGTGGCCGGTTGTGTCACGACGGATCCGGGTCCGGTGGTCGCAGCACGTAGCCCACGCCACGCACCGTGTGGATCAACGGCTCCCGGCCCTTGTCGATCTTGCGACGCAGGTAGCCGATGTACAGCTCGACGACATTGGCTTGGCCACCGAAGTCGTAGTTCCACACGCGATCCAGGATCTGTGACTTCGTCAGCACCCGTCGCGGGTTGAGCATCAGGTAGCGCAACAGCTCGAACTCGGTCTTCGTGAGCTCCACGAGGTCCCCGTCGCGACGCACCTCCCGAGCGTCTTCGTCCATCGTGAGGTCGGCGACGGTGAGCAGCTGGTCACGGGAACCATCGGCCATGCCGGAGCGGCGCAGCAAGGCGTGAAGCCGCGCGACGAGCTCCTCCAGCGAGAACGGCTTGGTGACGTAGTCGTCACCGCCCAGAGTCAGCCCGCGCACCCGGTCCTCTGTGGCATCACGGGCGGTGAGGAACAGCACCGGGACGTTGTGGCCCTCGCGCCGCATCCGCTGCAGCACCTCGAAGCCTTCGATGTCGGGCAGCATCACGTCGAGCACCATGACGTCGGGAGCGAAGGTCCGCACCCCGTTGAGCGCCTCTTGACCGGTGGCGGCGGTGTGCACCTCCCAGCCCTCGTACCCGAGCACGGCGCTGATCAGCTCGGTGATGCTGGGCTCGTCGTCGACGACCAGCGCCTTCACCCCGGGGCTGCGGGGGCCGTCCGGGCGCCCGGTGGCGACAGACATGGTTCCTCACAGTGCTCTGGGCTGGTCTGGGCTGGGCTCTGGGCTGGATGGTCGGCCGGGGCGCGGCGTCCTCTGGACCTTAACGGCGTCCACAGGGCGGTCCGTCCCCTCAGCAGACTTTCACAGGGACCGCACAGGATCTTGTGGTGACTCGCACAGCACGGCCCCCGATGCTGACTGACATGACCGCACCCACTCTCGCCCGAGAGCCGCGCCCCAGTGCCGCCACCCTGCTACCCGGCGTCGCGCCGGCCGGTAGCCCTGCTCGACGCCGGGCCATCGTGTGGGCCGACATCCTGGCCGGCCTCGCCGGGCCTCGGGCTCGGGATCACAGTGGTGCTCGGACTCCACGGAATGACGGTGGGCTCGCTCCACGCGCCGGGCGGGATCGCCACCGCGCTCGGTCGCATGACGGGCCTGGTCGGCACGTACCTGATGCTGATCGAGATTGCGCTGATCGCCCGCCTTCCCTGGCTGGAACGAGCCGTGGGGCAGGACCGGCTCGTCGGGTGGCACCGTCGCCTCGGCCCGTGGCCGATCAGCCTGTTGCTGGCCCACGGCGTGCTGATCACCGTGGGGTACGCAGCGCTCGCCTCCACCGGGCTGCTGCGTGAGTTCTGGGTTCTTCTCACCACCTTCCCGAACGTGCTCGCGGCGGTCGTCGCGCTCGGCCTGCTCGTCCTGGCCGGTGTCACCTCGTACCGCAAGGTGCGCAGCCGCGTCAGCCACGAGACGTGGTGGGCAATCCACCTCTACACCTATCTGGCTGCTGCGCTGGGCCTGGCACACCAGATGACGGCTGGAGCGGCGTTCATCCACTCCCCGCTGTCGCGCGTGTGGTGGCTGTCCATGTGGGCGGCCACGGCCGGTCTGGTCCTCGTCCACCGAGTGGTCCGTCCGCTGTGGCGCTCGCTGCGCCATGGCCTGCGGGTCGTGGAGGTCCGCCCCGAGAGTCCGGGCGTGGTCTCGGTGATCCTGCGCGGACGCAACCTCGACGCCCTTCGGATCCGCGGCGGCCAGTTCTTCCAGTGGCGGTTCCTGCGGCCGGGTCTGTGGTGGCAGGCTCACCCGTACTCCTTGTCGGCCATGCCGCAGGGCCCCTACCTGCGGCTGACGGTCAAGGCTCTCGGCGACCACAGCACCGAGCTGGCGAACCTGCCGGTGGGTACCCGTGTCGCGGTCGAGGGACCCTACGGGGTGCTCACCCGCGACGTCCGTACCGGCGACCGCGTGCTGCTGGTCGCCGGTGGGGTCGGAGTGACGCCACTGCGCGCGTTGCTCGAGGACCTGCCGCCCCGTGCAGACGTCGTGGTCGTGTTGCGGGCATCCCGTCACGAGGACGTGGTGTTCGGGGCCGAGATCCACTCGATCGTCGAGGCCCGCGGCGGCACGCTCCACGTGCTCGTCGGGAGCCGGCACAAGATCCGCTTCACCCCCGCGAACCTGCGACGCCTCGTGCCCGACATCGTCATGCGCGACATCTACCTGTGTGGTCCCGAAGGGATGGTTGATGAGGTCATCGGCTCCGCCGTCGCGCTAGGAGTGCCCGACGATCGCATCCACCTCGAGTCGTTCTCGTTCTGATCCGCCGATTGTTCGCAAGGAGCTGTTCGTCATGCGTCGCGCCCCACTCGTCATCGCCGGCACCGCACTCGGTCTGGGCCTGCTGCTGACCTACCGGACGCCCCAGCTGGCTACGCCGGCCGCGGCCTCCACCTCGCAGTCCGGCGGTGCGTCCAGCTCGTCGGCCGCCGGGTCCGGCACGGGTGGGGGTGGCACCGGCTCAGGGGGCGGCACCGGCTCGGCCGGGTCGGCCGGCTCGGCGGCGGGAAGTGCCACGGGCCCGTCCATCTACGACGGGTTCGGAAACGTCCAGGTGAAGGTGACCGTGTCCGGCGGCAAGATCACCAGCGTCACGCCGCTGCAGTTGCCGAACGGTGACCCTCAGTCGCAGTCGATCAGCAACTACGCCTCACCCCAGCTGGTGCAGCAGGCCATGGCCGCGCAGTCCGCGCACATCAATGGTGTTTCCGGTGCGACCTACACCAGCCGGGCGTTCGCCCAGTCGTTGCAGTCGGCACTGACCCAGCTCGGGATGTGACGTCGATGAGCAGCATCATCCACGTCGAGCACGTGATGGGCACCGCCGTCACGTTCGAAGTGGTCGCCGGTGACGTTTCCCCTGCCACCGTCGACCACGCGATCGCGACGGCGGTGTCGCTGCTGCACGACGTCGACGACATGTTCAGCCTGTGGCAACCGGGCAGCCCGATGAGTCGGCTGCAACGCGGCGAGCTGACGCTGTCCGAGGTACCGATCGAGATCGGTGAGGTACTGCTCGTCTGCGAGTCGATGCGCCAGATGACTGGCGGTTGGTTCGACGCGCGCCGGATGCCTGGTGGCGTCGATCCCACTGGGTACGTCAAGGGGTGGGGTGCGCAGCGTGCACTCGACGTGATCCGTGACGTCGGCGCCGACGCAGCGCTGGTCAACGCCGGCGGTGACGCCGTGGGCTTCGGCTGGCCGGCGCCCCACCGGCCCTGGCGCCTGGGGGTGCGTGACCCGCTGTCGACGGCGTCCCTCGTTGGCGTGGTGGCCCTGGAGCCGTCCGAGGGTGCGCGCGTTGCGCTGGCGACGTCCGGCACGTACGAGCGGGGGGAACATCTGATCGATCCCGCCACGGGGATGCCGGCGACGTCGGGGATTCGGTCGGCGTCGGTCGTGGGCCCAGACCTGGGAGTCGCCGACGCGTTGGCGACGGCGCTGGCCGTGGGCGGTCGGGCCTGTGCAGCAGTGCTCGACGCACCGGGGTACGGCGCCTTGCTGCTGCACCACGACGGCAGCCGCACCGTGATCGGCAACTTCCGGCTGCTGGCGATGCCGTCGTACTCAGCCGCTGGGATCCCCCCATTCCTGCCCCAGCCCCACCGGTGATCCTCGCCCTCGACCTCTCAAGTTGATCTTGGACTTGATGTGCAAGTTGATCAAGGAACGGCGTCATCTGATCCTTGATCAACAGTGACCAGGTGCGAGCAGGTACCCTGGTGGGACAACTGCACAGGGGGTGAACGGTTTCGACTTTGGACTACGTGTCCAGGAGAAGCGGGTCGAGGACACCGAGGACGATCTCGTTAACCATTCCTCGGAAACCAATAAGTGCCAATTCACAACGCACTGACTTCGCCCTCGCCGCTTAGGCGAGCCTGAAGTCCGTCAGACCGGAGATGCTTCCGCTCCGGACCCTGGCGTCGACTAGGAAGCTCACCCAAGAACCCGGTCACGGGGTTCGCGGGGACATCAAACAGTGACTGGGCCTGTCAGCAGCTTGCCTGCGTGACTGCCGGGGCCGAGTAGAACACAGCAGTGCTGCACCCGGAGAAGTCCTGGATCGTGGCCGAAGGACGCGGGTTCGATTCCCGCCACCTCCACTCACCTACCCCCGACTGGCGCGCGCCGCGTGGCACTAGTGCAGCTCGTCGCGGCGGCGCGTCAGGTAAGCGGTCTCGGCGGTGTTGCCCGCCAGCCCGATGGCATGGTCGTACGCCGAGCGCGACTCCTGACCCCGGCCCAGCCGGCGCAGCAGGTCGGCGCGCGTGGCGTGGTAGGCGTGATAACCGGCCAACGAGTCCTCGAGACGGTCGATCACCGACAGCGCCACCTCCGGGCCGTCGAGCTCGCCGACCGCGATTGCCCGGTTGAGGGCGATGATCGGCGAGGGGTCGAGGTGCTCGAGCTGGTCATAAAGGGCGACGACCTGCGACCAGTCGGTGTCGCGCACGTCGCGCGCGGAGGTGTGGACGGCGTTGATCGCTGCGAGGATTTGGTAGCGACCCGGAGCCACACCGGCGACCAGGCGCTCGCGCACCAGCCGATGACCCTCGGCGATCAAGGCTGGGTCCCAGGCCGCCCGGTCCTGCTCGTCGAGGGTGACCAGTTCGCCGCTCGCCGAGACCCGGGCGTTGCGGCGGGCCTCGCTCAGCAGCATCAGGGCGAGCAGGCCGGCCGCCTCACCGTCCTCCGGCATGAGGGCACGGATCAGGCGGGTGAGCCGGATCGCCTCGGCGGTCAGGTCCTGACGTACCGGATCGGTGTCGGGGCCGGTGGCCAGGTAGCCCTCGTTGAAGACGAGGAAGAGGACGGCGAGTACGCCGGAGACGCGAGCCGGGATGTCCTGCGCGGACGGTACCCGGTAGGGGATGCGAGCTGCCTTGATCTTGGCCTTTGCGCGGGTGATCCGCTGCCCCATGGTGGACTCCTGCACCAGGAAGGCACGGGCGATCTCGGCAACGGTCAGACCGGCGACCAGGCGCAGCGTCAGCGCGACCCGGGCCTCCATCGCGAGCGCCGGGTGAGAGCACGTGAAGAGCAGCCGTAGCCGGTCGTCGTCTATGGCGCCGAGAGGCTCGGGCGGGTCCTTGTCGTACAGCACCTGAGCTTCCTTCTGCTTGGTCTCGTAGTTGTTCTCGCGCCGGATCCGGTCGATCGCCTTGCGGGTCGCGGTAGTGGTCAGCCACCCACCGGGATTGGGTGGTACGCCGTCGGCCGTCCACCGCTCGACGGCGATCGCGAACGCCTCGGCCGCCGCCTCCTCTGCGATGTCGAGGTCACCGAAACGCCTGGTCAGGCCGGCAACGACCCGTGCCCACTCGTCGTGGTGAGCCTGGCCGATCGCCTCCCGGACGTCGATCCCGCTCACTCGCCCAGGAACGGCCGCACCTCGACCTTGCGGTTGCACGCCTTCGACCCCTCGGTGGCGAGCTTGAGCGCCAGGTCCAGGTCGGACGCTTCGATGATCCAGAAGCCGGCGAGGTACTCCTTCGACTCCAGGAAGGGCCCGTCGGTGAGTACGGCCGCCCCACCGCGGTTGTCGATCACGGTGGCCGTGCTCGGCGACGCGAGGCCGCCGGCGAAGACCCAGTGGCCCTCGGCCTGCAGCCCGTCGTTGAACACGTCGATGGCCGCCCTCTCCTCAGGTGTGCCCGAGCCGCTGACCTCGTCGATCACCGAAACCAGGTACTGCATCGCGGATCATCTCCAGTGGTTGGGTGGCGGCCTTCGTGGGCGGCCGCTCACCCCTGCTACGAACAAGTCTGCCCCGATCCGACAGCGAGGCGGTTCGCAGGCGATGGCGGCGCCGCCGCCGTCTCCGTGAATCAAATGAGTCACGATGGTGCGGCCGCAGCTTCGGGTTCGGCATGGCTGACGAGGGCCCGGCCTGCGCTGATGAAGGGCAGGAGATCCGGCTCCTCCGTGCCACCTCCAACGTATAGCGGGCCGGGGGGCTTGCGGCAAGACCCCGGTCTTCCCGCAGAATCGCCGGCCGGGCAAGAACCTGCGACCAGAGAAGGGGTGTGAATCACCTGACGACCGGTGTCTTCGACCTTCGTGACCACCTTGCTCCCAAAGCCGACCCGGCGCTGATCGCCGCCGACGAGCTGCACTTCGCGGCGATCGGCGAGAGCCTCGAGCAGTCGATCGCCGACCTGTCCGACCGTCTCGATGCCGAGCGCAAGGCGCCCGGCGGCAGCGGCCAGGAAGCGATGGACCGGGACCTGGAGATCCACCGGCTGACCGCTCGCCTGCGTGCGCTGCGTCGCTTCGGGTTGGACCTGTGTCTGGGACACATCGTCCACGCCGACCACCCCGAGCCCGAGTACGTCGGACGACTCGGCCTGACCGACAGCATGGGAAATCGGCTGCTGATCGACTGGCGATCACCTGCAGCCGAGCCGTTCTTCGCAGCGACACACGCCAACCCGATGGGCCTGGTGAGCCGCCGCAGGTATCGCTGGACCCGCGGCCGGATCAGCGACTACTGGGATGAGGTGTTCACCTCGGCGGGCTTGGAACGGCGCGCCGCCCTCGACGACCAGTCCGCCTTCATCGCGAGCCTGGGCAGCAGCCGCTCGAGCCAGATGAGAGACGTGCTCGCCACCATCCAGGCCGACCAGGACGCCATCATCCGTGCGGGGTCTCGCGGAGCCCTTGTGGTGGACGGCGGACCCGGCACGGGGAAGACCGTCGTCGCTTTGCACCGCGCCGCCTACCTCCTGTACTCCGACCCTCGCCTGGGCCACCGCCGAGGTGGTGTGCTGTTCGTGGGCCCGCACCAGCCCTACCTCGCCTACGTCGCTGACGTCCTCCCCAGCCTTGGCGAGGAGGGCGTGCAGATCTGCACTTTGCTCGACCTCGTCCCCGAGGGAGCCGAAGCGCCGAGCGAAACCGACTTGGACGTGGCTGCGCTGAAGTCGTCCGCGGACTTCGTCGAGGCCATCGAGACGGCCGTCAGGTTCTACGAGGTCCCGCCGACCAGGGGGCTGACGGTCACGACCCTCTGGTCCGACATCTGGCTCAGCGCTGACGACTGGGTCGAGGCGTTCGACGCGCCGGTACCCGGCACTCCGCACAACGAGGCGCGCGACCAGGTCTGGGAAGGGTTGCTCGCGATCCTGATGGACAAACACGACGACGGTGAGGTGTCGGCTGACCTGCTCCGCAGGTCGCTCGTGCGAAACACCGAACTGGTCGGCACCTTCAACAGAGCCTGGCCGCTGCTCGAACCGGCCGAACTCGTTGCAGACCTGTGGGAGGTGCCCGCCTACCTGCGTGTGTGTGCTCCTTGGCTCGAGCCCGATCAGGTCAGCCGACTGCAGCGCGCTGACGCCCGGGCGTGGACCGTGTCCGACCTGCCGCTGCTGGACGCAGCACGACACCGGCTCGGCGACCCGAACACGTCGCGACGTCGGCGGCTACACGAGGCCACGGTCGCGGCGGAACGAGAGCTCATGGACCGGGTCGTGGACGACCTGGTGGCCTCCGACGACTCCGAGTTGCTGGTGATGTCGATGCTGCGCGGCCAGGACCTGCGCGACGTCCTGGTCAACGACCTCGCAATGCCGAGCACGGACCCGGATCTGCTGGTCGGTCCGTTCGCCCACATCATCGTCGACGAGGCGCAGGAGCTGACGGACGCGGAGTGGCAGATGTTGTTGCTGCGTTGTCCGTCACGCAGCTTCACCATCGTCGGGGACCGTGCCCAGGCCCGGCACGGGTTCACAGAGTCGTGGCAGCAGCGCCTCGAGCGGATCGGGCTCGACCAGGTCAACCTCGCGACCCTGACCGTCAACTACCGGACGCCGGTCGAGGTCATGGCGCAAGCCGAGCCGGTGATCCGGGCCGTGCTGCCGGATGCCAACGTGCCCACTTCCATCCGCAGCAGCCACGTCCCCGTCGGGCACGGATCTGTTGCGGACCTGGGCTCGATCCTCGACACCTGGCTCGAGACGCATGCCGAGGGGATCGCGTGCGTCATCAGCATGGGTGACCTGGCGGCTGACGCCTACCCGGCGACCCCCCGGGTCCGGTCGCTCACCCCGGCGCTGTCGAAGGGACTCGAGTTCGACCTGGTCGTTCTCATCGACCCAGACGCGTTTGGCGTGGGTGTCGAAGGAGCAGTCGATCGTTACGTCTCGATGACCCGAGCGACCCAACAGCTCGTCATCCTCACGAGCTCCTGACGTCGGTCACCGCTTGCTACTCGCGCGGCCGGCTGACCAGACGGAGCATTCGTGAGCCGTTCGTCCGCATCAGGCGGACGGGCCGCGTACGGTGTCGTCACCTCTAGTCCGAACGAAGGTGCTCATGATCCGCATATTGCCCCGCTGGCCTGTCGCTGCCGCTGCCGCCGCCGTTCTGATGTCGGGGCTGGTGAGCCCGACGATCGCCTCGGCCGCCGTCGCCCCGCCCAACGTCGTGGCCGTGTCAGCCGGCGTGAACCACGCCTGTGCACTGACCGATGCAGGTGGCGTCAAGTGCTGGGGGCGCAACACATATGGCCAGCTCGGTGACGGCACCACCACCGACCAGTTCACGCCGATCGACGTGGCTGCCGTGGGCGTAGCAACCCAGATTGCCGTCGGAATGGATCACACGTGCGCCCTCACCGACGCCGGTGGCGTCAAGTGCTGGGGTCGCAACTCCTACGGCCAGCTCGGTGACGGCACCCACAACCGCAGTCTGACGCCGATCGATGTGCCCACGCTCACTAGCGGAGTCACGGCCATCGTCGCCGGCGCGAACGACACCTGTGCCCTCCTGGCGACCGGCGGGGTGCAGTGCTGGGGCCAGAACGACTCCGGACAGCTCGGCGACGACACACTCCTCGCCAAAGTCTCACCGACTGACGTCTCGGGCCTGATCAGCGGCGTCCAGGCGATCAGCGCATCGGAATCCCACACGTGTGCGGTGCTCTTGGACGGCACCGCCAAGTGCTGGGGCGCGAACTTGTCCAGTCAGCTCGGCGACGGGACCACCAAGCGGGCCAAGGTGCCCGTCGACGTGGTCGGCCTGACGTCGGCCAAGGCGATCACCGCGGGCCAGGACCACACGTGCGCACTGACCGATGCCGGCGCAGTGCTGTGCTGGGGGTCCAACAAGTCGGGGCAGCTCGGTGACGGCACGACCAAGGCTCGTCGAACGCCCACCACGGTCGTCGGGCTCACCACCGGGGCACTGGGCGTGACTGCCGCCACGGCGCACACCTGTGCGGTGACCGGGACCGGGCAAGCGCTGTGCTGGGGGAGCAACGCGGCGGGGCAGCGGGGCAGCGGTGGTGGGGCGGCTCTCAAGCCGGCTGCCGTCATGGGGCTGACCAGCGGCGTTGCGGCCATGACGGCCAGCGGTCGGAACACCTGCGCAACAACCGTCGAAGGGTCGGCCCGTTGTTGGGGGGACAACAGCTTCGGCCAGGTCGGTGACAGCACGCACGGTCGCCCGGCGCAGCGCCGGACTCCTATGACGGTATGGGGACTCACCGGTGGAGGTACCGACACCTTCCGGCCCGACCTCATGGTGGCCGGATCCGTTCGTGGCCCCTTCGTCGGCGACAACCGCTACAACGCGACAGGTCTGAAGCAGACCCTCAAGGTGCGGGTCTCTCGAGGCGGAGCGACCCGTGGGTATGCCCGCCTGCAGTCAGATGGCAGCGTCAGAGACATCGTGTTCCTTCAGGGAACGGGGTTCGGAAGACCTCGTTCTGACGTCTTGACCGCGTGCTTCGTCGGGCGTGCTCATGCGACCGCAGCTGTTGCCTCCGGTGCCGCCTGGACCCAGGTCGCGACGACCAAGGCGGTACGGCTCAGCTTCACCATTCGGGCCAAGACGACCGCAGCCCTACGGGCGTCACACGTCATCACCGTGCTCGCGCGCTCGTCCCACGACCCGACCAAGGTGGACGTGATCCGGATCGTCGTGACGGTGGTGCGCTGACCTAGCCGGCCGCGTTGGGACGCACGAGCTTGGTTTCGACTGTCGTCGCACGATGCTGGAAGCCCAGCGATTCGTAGATGCCGTTACTGGTCGGGTTGGCGGCGTCCGCGTACAGCATCACCACGCCGACGTCAGGAAGTAGGCGCTGCACCAGGGCTGACGTGACGGCGGTTCCGTAGCCGTGGCGTCTGCGCGACTCCGGTGTGTACACCGGACCGATCCGGGCGATCGGTCCGGACGGGCTGTCGACCAGGGGGGCGTGTCCGGCCAATGACACCGGCTGGCCCCCGACCTCCCAGAGCAGGACCGCGCCGTCACCGACCTTCACCTCGACGCGGTTGCGCCAGGTCTCGTCCCGATCCGGGCTCACCGCGTCGACTTCTCTCTCGAACTGGCCGAACCACTCCAGGACCAGGCCGAGGTCGTCTCGCTTGGCGGATCGCGGCCCTCCCTGCGTGGTTCGGGCCGGTTGCAGCTCGTCGAGTACGAGGAGGTGGCTCTCGCGGCCGTACTCGACACCTGACGTCACACCCATCCCCTGGTAGACCGCGTCCACCGCCGGACGAGGGCCGTTGACCCCCGGCAGTCCCGGATCGGCCAGTGCCACCGCAGCGCCCAGAGCGCGCGCACTGCGCAGGTCGAGCTCCGGAACGGCGAGCCGCCACGGGGCGGTGCGCATGGCGCATCCCCGCACGACGCCATCCTCGCCTTCGACCACCCACCAGAAGTAGTCGTCGTACCTCGCACCTTGCGCCACCGACGTCGCCACCGATCCGATGACGTTGGTCGACACCGGCTCCGTTGCCCGGAACTCGGCGGTGAGGGCCAGGAACTCCATCGGGTGATCCACCCGGCGTACCCGCATCAGCCCCCCCGAGGTCGTTGGCCAGTCGCGACTCTAGGACGGGTCGATCCGCGCCATCCGCGTGGGGCCATTCGCCTCTACCGCACATGCCGAACGACAAGGAACCTGGTCGGAGAGGCTGCGAATCCACGTGGTCTTGGTGGTGTGGTGCGATCGCGCCGCTGGCTTCAAACCGGGTCGGTCGGAAACGGCGGTGAGCATGGCAACCGGCGTCCTGACCGCGCGAGTGCCCGCTTCGGTCGGCGGGGCGGATCTCCTGCCCCGGTCGGGGCACAAGTCCTTGGTCTTCACCCGTCGCCCCGCGCTGGACGGCTTGCGCGCCGTCGCAGCGGTGTTGGTGGTGCTGTTCCACACCGACGTGCCGTTTGTTCCGGGCGGATACGTCGGTGTCGATGTCTTCTTCGTCCTGTCGGGCTTCCTGATCACTTCGCTGCTGGTCCGCGAGATGCTCACCACTCATCGCGTCGACCTGATCAAGTTCTACGCCCGACGCGTTCGTCGACTGTTGCCCGCGGCGCTCCTGGTGCTGCTCGTGACGAGTGTCCTCTTCGACCGTCTCGCGACGCCGCTTCAGGTCGCACTGGACCGGGGCGGCTTCATGTCGGCCGGCGCGTATGTGTCGAACTGGTACTTCCTGTCGCAGGCGCAGGACTACTTCGCTGCCGACCAGCAGCCGAGTCCGGTCATGCACTACTGGTCGCTGTCGGTGGAGGAGCAGTTCTACGTCGTATGGCCGCTGCTGCTGATCGTCTTGGTGCTGCTCGCCAGGTACGCCACACGCCGCCTGATCGTGATGATCTCACTTGTCGCTGCAGTCGGGGTCGTGTACGCCGCAGTGGTCTCGGTCTCTCACCCCATGGTGTCGTACTTCGGGACCTTCGCGAGGAGCTACCAGTTGCTGCTCGGCGGTGTCATCGCGGTCTGGGCGGCGAGACGCGAGCTTGGCGGGTCCGCAGAGATCCCGGACCCACCGAGTCGTTGGCCGCGCTGGCTGGCCGCGGCGGGTCTGGCCCTGGTGCTACTGGTGTCAACACCGGCAGCCGGCACTGCCTCGCCGCTCACACGAGGACTGCTGAGCTGTGTGGGCACCGCAGCGTTCATCATCGGGTTCGAGTTGAGCCCTGCGGGTGTGCTCTTCCGTGGGCTGTGTCGCTCGGTCCCACAGCGTCTGGGTCAGTACTCCTACAGCATGTACCTGTGGCACTGGCCGGTGATCGTCCTGGCGGCACTGGCCGGAATCCTCCCAGGCAACTGGCCACTGCGCACCGCTGCGGTCCTCGTGGTGACCATCGCCTTGTCCGCGGCGACCTGGCGCTGGGTCGAGCAGCCGATGCAGTCACTGCGACTGTCCGACGTCAAGGTTCGACGTCGATTGGCACTCCTCGGACCGGTAGCAGCCGTCGCCGCAACTGGGTTGGTGTTGGTCGCGCTACCGGTGAGCGGCCAGACGAAGTCGCTCATGGCAGCGGCTGGCATTGGGGTGAACGAGCAAGCCGCGATGGGTGTTGTCACGTCGCACGTGCACAGTACGACCGGGACGCGTGTCCTGCTGATCGGTGACTCCCACGCGCGCTTCTGGGTTGATCCACTCATCGCTGCAGCCGACGCCGGGGGTTGGCGGCTGACCGCGATCTTCGTCAACCAATGTCCCTGGCCGCGCGTCACCGAGCTTCCAGCGGGACAGCAGCTCACCTGCGACGACAACCTCCGTGATCGTGCGATCGCCCTGGCCGCACAGTTGCACCCCGACGTGGTAATCCTGACAGCGCGCTCCGTAACGAACCGCGCGGTCCGCGCCCCACACGGGTGGGCGCCCCCGGACACGAAGCCGTGGCTGGAACAGATCAGGCTGGGAAGTCTGAAGTTCCTCGACGAGCTCGCGCCCTACACCCGCAGAATCGTGATCGTCGAGCCGACTCCCGAAACCGCGACACCAATGGTCGACTGCCTGTCCACCGGTGCCGACCCACGTCAGTGCGACCAGACCGCCATGGAACAACCGGGAACCGCGTCCCTGGAAGCCATGTGGCGCGTCATCGACCACGCCCGCGCACGCGTCGCGGTCGTCGACCTCGACTCCCTGGTATGCCCCGGAGGGGCATGTCCGAGCGAGGTCAACGGGGTCGTCACCTTCAAGGACACCAACCACCTGACCGACGCCTTCGCCCGGACGATCGTGGCGCCGCTCCTAGCACGGCTGGAGAAGGTCGGAGCGCAGATCCACGGCGGCTGAGGCAGCCCGCCCCCAGCTCGTGTGTCAGAGTCGGGCCGAGCAGGCCGATCACGGGACGAGGAGTGGCCATGTTGCCCGAAGGTGTGACGCTGGACAACTGGCAGGCAGGGCCTGCCAACCGCTGGGCGTTCCAGCATGTCGACGACGTGGTGCGGACCGCGGTGGTGTCCCGAGGGAGCGGCCCCGTGCTGTCGCTCATGGAAGGCGCGGCCTTCGCATCGACCGACCTTCCCGACTTCCTGCAGCACACCTACACCGACGCGATGTTGATCCTGCGTGGTCGGGAGGTGTTGTTCGAGAGATACCTCAACGGCATGACCCCGGCAACGCGCCATCTGCTCATGTCCGTGTCGAAGTCGCTGTGCAGCTCGGTGGTCGGCCGCTACGTGGCAGCCGGCTCGATCGATGTGTCGGCACTGGTCCCGACGTATCTCCCCGAGCTGGCCGGGTCGGCGTACGGCGAGGCCACCGTGCAAGAGGTCCTCGACATGACAGTGGCCGTGGCTTACGACGAGACCTATCACGACCCGGCGTCGGAGGTGCAGACCCACGATCGCGTCGCCGGCTGGCGAACGTCACGAGATGGCGACCCGGCTGACACCTTCGCGTTCCTTGCTGAGCTCCGCAAGTCAGGCGAACACGGGACGACATTCCAGTACTGCTCGGCGAACACCGATGTCCTGGCGTGGATCCTGGAACGGGTCACCGGGCGTGGCTACGCCGAACTGCTGAGCACCGACCTGTGGGCCCGGATCGGAGCCGAACACGACGCGTACGTCACGATCGACCGTTCGGGATTCCCCATGGCCAACGGCGGCGTGTGCGTGACGCTTCGTGACGTTGCGCGTTTCGGGCGGGTCATTCTCGACGGTGGCGTCGGACCCGATGGTGTGAGCGTTGCCCCGGCCGGGTGGGTGGCCGACACACGTCGTGGGGGCGACCCAGCAGCGGCCGAAGAGGGAATGCGGGACGTCCACCCGAACGGCAGCTACCGCAACCAGTTCTGGATCAGCGGTGACGAGCACGGGTGCTTCTACGGTGTCGGCATCCACGGTCAGTACGTGTGGATGGATCCGGCGGCGGACGTCGTGATCGCCAAGCTGTCGTCACTTCCCGAGGCGGACGACACCGGCGAATGGGCAGAGCATGTCGCCTTCTTCGAGTCGCTGGGTCGCGCTGTCGGCTGAGCGTCAGTCAGCCGCCGTTCTCGAGGTAGTCCTTCAGCCCGCAGACCGTGCTCGATGCAAGCCCGTTGATCACGCGTCCTCGGATGAATCCGGGCAGCGGAAGATTGTGACTCACCGTGAGTCGGAACGTCACATCGGTGCGCTTCGGGCCGAGACGCCGCAGCTCATAGCTGGCGTCCTGCGCGGTCTGCAGCCGACCCTCGAGCAGGTGCCAGGTCATCCCGTCGTCGGAGTGCTGGTACTCGAGCGTGTACCGGTCGGAGCCGACCGGGGTCGATGCCTTGAACCGTGCCGTCGCGGGCGTCCCGTCCGCGTACTCCTCGAGCACCTCCGCCTCGAGGATCTCCTTGACCCAGTCCGGTTGCGTCTCGACCGCGCGGATCGTGTGTAGCACCTCGTCCAGCGGCACGTCGATCGTGATGCTCTTGGTCGCTGTGTCGGTCGGCATGGTCACTCCGTCTTCTCGACGCTCAGGAGGCTTCGGCGATCCGCCCGAGCGCGTCCATCTCGTCGTCGAACGCGTGCACCAGCTTCTCGGGATCCGGCACAACGCCGGCGTCGACCTTGAACCCCACCCGCACGGTCTGGTCGTAGCTGATGATGCAGACGCCCAGCGTCTGCTGCCCGGAGCCGGGTACCCATCCGAGCAGTCCGGCGATGCGGGTGCCCGCCACGTACCGACCCACGAGAGGACCCGCGACGTTGGTCGTGACACCGATCGCCTTGGCGGCAAAGAAGTTGACCATGAGACGCGCGACGTCGGGGTTGGCCCAGCCCATCGCATTGATGATCCCGAAGGTCAACATGGCCTCGGGGGAGTGCTTGATCGAGTCCATCCGCCGCTTCGACTCCGACAGACGCTGCAACGGCGCCCGCAGACCCGTCGGTAGGGGCAACATCACCAGGGCGAACTGGTTGCCGAGCTCGCGCGGAAGTGGCTGGTCGAGAGGCCGCAGGTTGACGGGCACCATGGTCGTCAGGTCCAGCGCATCGCCGCCGTGGTCGATCAGGTACGTCCCGATCGCCCCCGAGACTGCACTGACGAGGACGTCGTTGACGGTGGCTCCGGCCAGCCTTCCCATGCGCTTGACCTGCGCCAACGACCTCGGCTGCGACCAGACCGCCCGCTTCGGCACGCCGATCGGCCCTCGCAGTGGTGTGTCCGGGTTCGACCCGAGGAAGAGCTTGTCAGCGATGTGTCCGGTCTGCAGTGCGATGGTGACCGCCTCGACTGCGGCCGCAGGCGTGAAGGAGCGCGGGAGCGCCGTCGCCAGGTGGGCCACACCTCTCACGGCGGACCCAGCGGCTGAGGCGATCGAAGACGCGACTCCTGGCCCATCGCCGGCCCGCGAATCGAGCCGCGCGGAGTCGATCTCTGCCAGGTCGTCGGTCGCCTCTGCATCCGTCAGTGAGAGCAGTACGTGGGCCAGGGCAATCCCATCAGCCAGAGCATGATGGAACCTGCTCATGATGACCGCTCCACCGCGGTAACCGTCGATCAGGTGCAGCTCCCACAACGGACGCCCACGGTCCAGCGGCCGGTGCATCTGGGACTCAACGTATCGCTGCAGCTGAACGTCACCCCCGGGGTGCGGGAGCACGGCCCTGACCAGGTGGCGCTCGATCGCGAAGTCCGGGTCGTCCGACCATCGCGGGGGACCCAGCGGGTGCGCCGCCGAAACGGCGAGCTGGCTGAAGACGGGGTAGCGGTCCACGAGGCGACGCTGTACGACAGCCGTGAGCCGCTCCCAGTCGACCGGGGCGTCGAACCAGAGCAACGAGTCGATGACCATGAGGTTGTCCGGCCGGTCCATCGTCAGCCACACCGCGTCGACCGCGCCCATGGGGCGACTGCCGTTCATCGCTCACCGCCAGATCTTCACGTCCTCTGACGCGAGCCTGGTACCTGGCGTGCGGGATCGACAGAGCCGTTGGACCCGAAACGGTCGCCTCAGTGGCGCGCCTCACCGGCGCGCAACCGGGCAGCAAGGACGTGCAGCATGGGCACGGCGACCTCGGGGTGTTCCTCGAGCAGGGTCTCGAAGGCCCACTTGTTCAGGGCGAAGGTGCGCAGACCGTCTTCCCCGGCCACCACGTCGGCTGATCTCGGCTCGCCGTCGATCAGGGACAGCTCACCGAAGTAGTCACCCGCCTTGAGGCTGCCGATCGGCTCGCCGCCCTTGCGGACCTCGCCGCTGCCGGCAAGTGCGAGGTGGAAGAAGACACCGGTGCGGCTGAAGGGTGCCAAGCCACCGACCGAGGCACCCTCGGCGGTCACCGTCTCACCGGCAGCGAACTCCTGGATCTCCCCGGAGCTGGCGAGGTGCTTGAGCACCTTGTGCGGCACCCCGGCGAAAAGGTCGGTCTCCCCAAGGCGGGCAGCCAGGTCGTCGTTGTCGGTCACGGTGATCATCCCTTCACCCGGGCCGCGCAGGTGCGACCCCCGGCGACTGATCTGATCATGTACCTCCCGCCTCGCCGCAGGCAACCGATCTGCGTGACTTGCCCCAGGTCAGTAGCCGCGCGAGGCGTCGTCCGGCTCGGCACCGGACAGTGAGTCGGCGAACTCCTTCGACGTCATCGGTTTGGAGAACATCGGGTAGTCGTAGGTGATCGCGTTGGCGTGCTCCTCCTCGCTGGTCCCGGCGACGCAGTCGGTCAAGGTGATGACCTCAAAGCCCTTCTCGTACGCCGATCGCATCGTGGACTCCACGCAGCAGTTGGTGAGGAACCCACTCAGGGCCACCGTCTGTACCCCCTTGCTGCGCAAGATGAAGTCCAGGTTGGTGCTGGCAAAGGCGTCAAGGCCGCGCTTGCCCTCCAAGACGATGTCCGCGGGTGCCGGGGCGACGTCAGCCACGATCTCCGCACCCCAGCTGCCCTTGACGAAGGCCAAGGTGTCGACCACGCCCTTGAGGATTCCGTAGGGGTGTGAGGTGATCTCGTTGTAGCCCTCGGCGAACTGGATGGGGGCGTGGATGATCGTGGCGCCGGCTTCCCGGGCAGCGGCGACGGCATCCTGGGTGTTCTTCAACATCGACGTGCTCTCCATGACGCCTTGAACGGCACCGTGCAGCGCTCCGCCGTCACTGGTGAAGTCGTTCTGGTACTCGATGAGCACCACGGCTGTCTGCTTCGGGTCCATTGGGTCCTCCGGGTGGTCCTGGGTCGCGGGCAGCAGGTCGGGCGTCGAACACGTGCCGACCGCCTGCCCTGAGCCTCGCACCGCCGCGCTCTGGTCGCCACCCCGGGCCGGACCTTCTGACCTGGCCCTCAGCGAGTGCACTCCTCCAGGACCTCCAGGACGTGCCGGAACTCCCGGTCGGTGGCTCGATGCAGCGCCATCTCGCAGGTGCGGTTGTCCGACACGTAGGCGTCGTACCGGGTCGTGGCGATCTCGGTGGCCTCGGCGGCGGTGGCCGCGGCGGTCAGCTCCGGGTGCAGCAGGCCGCGGTCGCCGGCGAATCCGCAGCAGCCCCAGGACAGCGGCACCACCACGTTGTCGGCGAAGGCGCCGGCAAGATCCACCACATCGTCTCCATACCCGGCGCGGGTCGAGGAGCACGTCGGGTGGACGAGCACCGACCCGATCCGGCGCTTGACGGTGAGTCGGGGGAGAAGGTGGTTCAGCGTGAATCCGACCGCGTCCACGACGTCCAGGGGCTCGCCGTCGGCGCCCTGCAGCCCCTCGTCGCCAAGCGCGCCGCGCAGGCCCTCGGTGCACGAGGCGGCGTCGCACACAACCGTCCGGATCCCGTGCGCGCGCCAAATCCGTCCGCTTGCCTCCAGCCGCTCGCGCATCACGGCGTGCCCAAGGTCGAGACCTTTGGACAGCCACGGGGTTCCGCAGCACAGATCGGCCAACGTCGGCGGGACGACCACAGCGACGTCCGAGCGCTCGCACAGTGCCCGGAACGCCCGGCTCGCCCCTGGCGAGGCGGCGAACAACCTTCCGACGCAGGCGGCGAACAGCAGCACGTGCGACGCGGACCGGGTGTCCGGCCGAGGAGCCGGGTGCCCGCCCCGTGGCAGATCCCGGGTCCACAGCGGCACGACATCGGTGGGACCGACGCGACGAGCCGTCCGGGTGACGGCGCTCGGGATGCTCGGCGGCAGTGCGGCAGCCAGGTCGAGGGCTGCTGCTGCCGTCGTGGTCGCGGCACCCCAGTGGCGCGCGGCGCTGCGTGCCAACAGCTGCGCCGGACGCCCCGCCCGCTCTCGGCGCATCCGCTTGACGAGGTCGCCGGTGTTGATGAGAACTGGGCAAGCGGTCGCGCACATTCCGTCGACGGCGCAGGTGTCCACGACGTCATACCGGGCAGCTTGTTCCAGCTCGTCAGCAAGCGCTGCGTCCCCGGACGCCCGTATCGCAGCTACCGCACGTTGCAGAACGATGCGCTGCCGTGGTGTGGTCGTGAGGTCTTTGCTGGGGCACACGGGCTCGCAGTAGCCGCACTCCACGCACCGGTCCACCTCTTCCTGCACCGTCGGCGTCACCTTGAGGTGGCGCAGATGGGCGAGTGGGTCGGCATCGATGATCACGCCGGGATTCAGGATCCCGGCTGGGTCGAGCAGCGTCTTCAGCGCCCGCATCACGTCGTAGAGCTCGTCGCCGAACTGGCGCCGGACGAACGGCGCCATCGTGCGGCCTGTGCCGTGCTCAGCCTTCAGCGATCCGCCTGCCGCGAGCACGACGTCCACGAGATCCTCAGTGAAGTCGCGGTAGGCGTCGAGCCGATCGGGACGGTCGAACTGGTCTGTGAGCATGAAGTGGACGTTGCCGTCCTTGGCGTGGCCGAAGATCACGCTGTCGACGTACCCGTGGTCCGCGAACAGCCGAGTCAGCGACGTGCAGGTGTTCAGGAGCTGGGCGACGGGCACGACGACGTCTTCGAGCAGGGCGGTCGAACCGGACGGACGCGCGGCCGACACCGTCGCGTACAGGCCCTTGCGGATCCGCCAGAGCCCGGCCCGATGCGCTGCGCCGTCGTCCAACGTCCGCGGACCGATGGTGGGCAGGCTGTCGTGCCCAGCCCTGACGAGCTGCTCCCTGTCTGTCAGGGCGTCGCGGGAGGCCGCTTGGTACTCGACGAGTAACGCGGCCGGCTCACTGATCGCCGGGTCCAGGTCGGGCAGCAGTGCTGCCGACGCGGGGTCGGACCTGGCGACCCGCAACGACGTGGCATCCATCAGCTCGACAGTCGTCGGGTCCGCTTCGAGCAGGGTCGAGAGGGAATCGGTCGCAGCCGTCAGGTCGCGGAACATCAGAAGGCCCGTGAGCGCATGGGCGAGCAGGGGCACGGTGCGGAAGGTCGCCTCGGCCACGAACGCGAGCGTTCCTTCGCTTCCGACCACGAGTCGGGTGAGGATGTCGACCGGTCGCGTGTGGTCGAGGAAGCTGTTCAGCCCGTATCCCATGGTGTTCTTCAGGGAGAACTGATGCTGCAGGATCCGCACCGACTCGGCGTTACCGCGGACCCGGTCTCGCAGGCGCAATAAGCCTTCGTAGAGGTCGGGCTCGAGTGCGCGCAGTCGGTCGTCCGCGTCGGGTGCCCCGGTGTCGATCGTCGTGCCACTCGCCAGCACCAGGACCAGCGAGTCCAACGTGCGGTAGGCGTTGTCCTTTGTGCCGCACGCCATGCCGCTGGAGTTGTTGGCCACGACGCCACCGATCGTGCACGCAATCTCGCTTGCGGGGTCTGGACCGAGCTTGCGTCCGAATCGCGCGAGGCGCTGGTTCACGTGTCTCAGGGTCGCGCCGCCCCGTACGCGGACCCGCTCGCCGTCATCGAGGACCTCGATCGACCGGAACTCCTTGCGCACGTCGACGAGGACCCCATCGGTGACGCTCTGACCGCTCAGGCTCGTGCCCCCCGATCGGAAGGTCAGATGCAGGCCGGCATCGCGGCTCACGCGCATGAGCCGGCCGACCGCATCAGCGGTGCGTGGCGTCACGACCAACTCGGGGGTGAGCAGGACGTGCGAGGCATCGGCAGCCCTCGCACAACGGTCCACCGCACTGGCCGTGATCGAGGCATCGTCACCGAGCGAGTGCTTCAGCGCGGAGACGACGTCGGTAGGTGCTGGATCACCGACATGGCGGCGGCCGACCTCGACAGAGCCCACGACCGCGATTGTGTCGGATCGTGCCGTGTTCGCTCGCGGCCGCAGGGTCGCTAGCTCGAGGTCGGGGGGCCGGTCGAGGCGTTCAGCTGACGCTGGTCAGCCTCGGTCACGGGCAGGCTGTCATCGGGAGCCAGGGTCGGCGTCGTGCGGTTGAGCACCTCACCGGCGAAGAAGCTGGGGGAGGCAAAGCGCCACATCGCCATGAGGACGACGCCCAGGACGGCAGTCACGAAGAAGATCATGAACACTCCGCCGATCTCCCAGTGAGGCGACGTCGGCATGTTCCACACGGTCCAGCTCTGGTCGCTGCCGAAGTTCCAGTCGTCCTTGATGCTCCACAGCATCGCGAAGTAGAGCAGGAACCCTCCGAGCGCCGGCAGGATCCCCTGCATCCAGAGGTTTCGGGCGCTGTGACTGAGGCTCTTGCGGTAGTACCAGGCACAGGTGAACCCAGTGAGCCCGTAGTAGAAGGCGATCCAGATGCCGATGGCCGTCACCGAGTCGGCGATGATGTAGCCGCCCGCCAGGTAGTTCATCGCCGCATACATCACGAGGGAGATGCCACCCATCGTCAACGTGGCGACCGTGGGCGTGAGGTACCTCGGGTGCATGTTGGCAAAGGACTTCGGCAGCGCGCGGTAGGCACCCATCGACAGCGCGGTACGCGCGGTCGGGAGGATCGTCGTCTGGGTCGATGCCGCAGCCGAGGTGAGCACCATCAGGATCAGCAGGTGCGCCATGAACGAGCCGATGGCAGAGGATCCGAAGACCGCGGTCCCGAGTACCGAGATCACGTCGGTGAGGTGCGCCGGGTTGGCCAGGCCGATCCCGGTGTCACCGATGCCGGCGAACGCCTGGGCTGCCAGGGTCACGAAGAAGTAGATGGCCAGCAGCAGCACCGTCGAGATGATCGCCGCCTGACCAGGGGTCTTGTGCTTGTCCTTGGTCTCTTCGTTGATCGAGACCGACGTGTCCCAGCCCCAGTAGATGAACAGCATCAGGAGCACGCCGCTCACCAACGGTGAGAAGCCGACGTTGGCCGGGTTGAACCAGGACAGATGGGGCACCAACGACCCCGAAGGCGCGGTCCCCAGCGCGACGCGGATCAATGCCACAGCGGCGAAGACGGCCAGGATCACGACCTCCACCGAGAGCAGGATCCGCTGCAGGCGCGCGGACATCTCGATCCCGCGGAAGCAGATGTAGGTCATGGCGATGATGAAGAGGACGCCGACGGAGAGGACCCAGAAGCTCGTGGCGTTGTCCCCGATGCCGTCGGCGTTGAACAACAGGAAGAAGTACTGACCGGCCACCTGGGCCAGGCTCGCCATGACCAGGATGTCGGCCACGATGATGCCCCAGCCGCCGAGCCAGCCGACCCAGGGACCGAACGTGCGCGTGCCCCAGGTGAACGTCGTCCCGCAGTCGGGATCTGCCTTGTTCATCTCGCTGTACCCGATCGAGATCAGCAGCATCGGGATGAAGGCCAGGACAGTTACCAGCGGTGCCGCCAAGCCGACTCCGACCACGATCAATCCCAATGTGGCGGCCAGGCTGTAGGCCGGCGCGGTCGACGCGATGCCGATGACGATGCTGGACACCAAGCCCAAAGCATTTGACTTCAGGCCCTTGTCGACCTGCGTCTCGGTGGCGACGGAGACGTTGGCGGTCTTGTTCGTGGTGGTCATCGCGCCCACCTGCTTTCGTTACAGGGTGCTCTCGTCGTACATGGCACGGGCGACCTTCTCGAAGCCGGCGACATTGGCGCCGAACACGTAGTCGTCCGGACGGTCGTATGCCGCGGCGGTCTCGATGATCTGGGTATGGATGCCGCGGACGATCGAGCGCAGCTGCTGGTCGACGTGCGCGCGTGACCATTGCAGCCGCTCGCCGTCCTGCGCCATCTCGAGACCGGAGACCGACACCCCGCCGGCGTTGGCGGCCTTGGCTGGCCCGAAGCGGACGCCACCGATCCGCAGGACGCGGACCCCATCTGGCGTCGTCGGCATGTTGGCGCCTTCGACCACGAGCTTCACCCCGTTGTCGACCAACGCGGCCGCGTCCTTCTCAGTGATTTCGTTCTGTGTCGCGGAAGGGAAGGCACAGTCGGCCGGAATGGCCCAGAGCGGGTTCGCGTTGCCGGGCTCGACCGGGACGTAGGTGACCCCTGGGAACGCACCGGCGTACTCGCGGATGCGACCGCGTCGCACGTTCTTCAGCTCCATGACGTAATCCAGCTTCTCGCGACTTATTCCGTCGGGGTCGTGGATCAGCCCGTCGGAATCCGAGAACGTGATCGGAATCGCACCGAGCTCGATCAACTTCTCCGCCGTGTACTGCGCCACATTCCCGCTTCCCGAGATGAGACAGCGGCGGCCGTCGAGTTCCTCCCCGATGTGGGTGAGCATCTCGTTGGCGAAGTAGACGGCTCCGTAGCCGGTGGCCTCGGGGCGCTCGAACGATCCGCCCCAGTCGGTGCCCTTACCGGTGAGGACGCCGGCGAAGGTGTTGGTGATCCGCTTGTAGTGACCGAACAGGTAGCCGATCTCGCGTGGTCCCACGCCGATGTCGCCCGCGGGGACGTCGGTGAACTGGCCGATGTGTCGGTACAACTCCGTCATGAAGGCCTGGCAGAAGCGGCGCACCTCTGCGTCGCTGCGCCCCTTCGGGTCGAAGTCGGAGCCCCCCTTCGCTCCGCCGAGGGGAAGAGTGGTCAGCGCGTTCTTGAAGACCTGCTCGAAGGCCAAGAACTTCAGCACGCTCAGGTTGACCGAGGGGTGGAAGCGAAGGCCACCCTTGTACGGGCCGATGGCGCTGCTCATCTGGACGCGGTAGCCGCGATTGACCTGCACCTCGCCCTGGTCGTCCAGCCAGCTCACCCGGAAGATGATCACCCGCTCCGGTTCGACCATGCGCTCGCAGATCTTGGCGTCGCGGTACTCCGGATGTGCCTCGATCGAAGGGGACAAAGTGCCGAGGACTTCGTGCACGGCCTGCTGGAACTCGGGCTCCCCGGGGTTCAAGCGGGCCACCTCGTCGGCGACTGAGGACAGGTAGCCCCGGCTCGTGGATTCCATGATTGCCTCCGGTCTGACTCCGTTCTCGACGGTAGGCAGCCGGCCGCCGTGTCCCTAGAGTCCAAAGCCCCGAGGGCGGGTGGTCGTTACGTGCCGGACGCCAGGACGCAACGAACGGCGTTCACGGCTGCGGGCACGGCCGCAGCGACCTCAGGCGACAGTGATGCGCCGACGCGGAAGTCGTCGCCCCGGACGCCGACCACCACGAGTCGCTGGGGGAGACGTCCCAAGACGCGCGCCAGGTCGATCGTTTGCTGCAGCCCTACGTCGTGGCTTCCTCCGACGGCTCGCCGTCGCCCCAAGGCGGTCGTCGTGGGCTCCAGGACGGTGACGCGGTCGCTCCCGGTGCCCGGATTGCCGAGGTGAGGCTCACCGACCACGGCGTCGACGACGACGACGAGGTCGTGACCGTCCCACAGGTCGAGGAGCTCCAGTGACGTCGGTACGCCAGCCAGGACGCACTCAGATGGCGGGTCGTCGCTCAGTCGCGCGACGACGTGGTGCGCGACGGCGTCGTCACCGCGATCCGGATGGCCCAACGCCACCACGAGATCGCTCATGTGCGCTCGACGCTGAGGTCGAGGAAGTGGGTGGCGCACGAGATGCACGGGTCGTAGTTCCGGATCGCCTGCTCGCAGCGCAGCGTCAGCTCTTCGGTCGGCAGATCCAGGTGCTGCTGGACGAATGCGGTTAGATCCCGCTCTACTGCGGTCTGGTTCTGCGACGTCGGTGGCACGATCTGTGCTGACACGATCGAGCCGTCCTCGGCGAGCTCGTAGCGGTGGTACAGGATGCCTCGCGGTGCCTCCGTCACGCCGTGTCCGACTGCAGCGCGAGGGATGACCTCGACCGACGGGTCGCCGAGCGGGTCGAACTGGTCGAGGAGACGCAGAGCCTCGTCACAGGCGTAGACGAGCTCGACCGCACGCACGACGATCGACTGGAACGGATTCCTACACGTTGTGCTCAACCCGGCGTCACGCGCCGCCTGCTGGGCCAACGACGACAGCCGGTCGTAGTTGAGCGAGTACCGCGCCAGCGGCCCCACGAGATAGGAGTCGACGCCGGCGAGGTGGGCGTGCAGGGCATTCGAGCGCTCGACGTGCTCCTCGACGATGAACTCGCCGAACTGGTCCGCACCGAAGCTCATGCCGCCGCTGGTGACCAGCCTGCCGCGCTCCAGCGGGTAGGAGGAGTCCTCGGGACGCAGCGCGAGGTACTCGTGGGTGTGCTCGAGGTCGGGGAACGAGAACTGGCTCACCGCGGCGACCGTCGCGATCGCGTCGTCCCTGGCGCGTTCGAGGGTGGGCCGCAGCTGGTCGATCATGACCGAGTCGGGGAACCGGTAGAAGCCGCCTACCCGCACGTTGATCGGGTGGACCGACCGACCGCCGACCACGCTCATCAGGTCGTTTCCGGCCTTCTTCAGACGCAGCCCCAGCTCGACGAGGTCGGCGTGGTCCTTGGCCATCTCGATCGCACCGTCGTAACCCAGGAAGTCTGGCGCGTGCAGCAAGAAGATGTGGAGTGCATGGCTCTCGATCCACTCCCCGCAGTAGAGCAGCCGACGCAGCAGGCGCACGTTCTCCGGCACTTCGATGTCGAAGGCCGACTCGATCGCCTGGCAGGCACTCATCTGGTAGGCAACCGGGCAGATCCCACAGATCCGGGCAGTGATGTCGGGCGCTTCCCCGAAGCCGCGCCCGCGCAGCAGTGCCTCGAAGAACCGGGGAGGCTCGTAGATGTCCAACGCCACCTCGGTGACCTGACCATTGCGGATCCGCACCCGCATCCCGCCCTCGCCCTCAACCCTCGCCAGGGCGTCGACCTTCAAGAACTCGTCAGCGTTCAGGCGATGCGTCATCGGCCCTGCCTCTCGCTCGCCTCCGCGGCGTCACGGAACACCTCGCTGTCGGCGTTGAACGTCCGGAACAACCGGGTGACGTCGCGGTTCGACACTCCGGAGGCCACCAGCATCGTCGACAGCGACGCGACGTTGGCTCCGGGCAGCGGGCCGAAGCAACCGAAGCAGCCGCGCGAGTACGACGGACACAGTGCGCCGCACCCGGAGTGCGTGACCGGCCCCAGACAAGGCGTGCCGTGCGCCACGGTCACGCAGATGTTGCCGCGGCGCTTGCACTCGGCGCACACACTCTCAGCCGGGATCCGCGGCTCCCGACCCTGCACGAAAGCCGTGACGACCTCGAGCAGCTGCTGACGGTCGATCGGGCAACCGTGCAGCTCGTAGTCCACCTTCACGTGGTCGGAGATGGCCGTCGACGTCGACAGCGTGCTGATGAACGCGGGAGTCGCATACACGGCCTGGGTGAACTTCGTCGACGTCGGCGAAGTTGCGCAGCGCCTGGATCCCGCCGCTCGTGGCGCAGGCGCCGATGGTGACCAGGCGGCGGGACAGCTGCCGGACCTCCTGGATCCGCTCGGCGTCCTCCCTCGTGGTGATGGAGCCCTCGACCAGGGACAGGTCGTACGGACCTTCGGCGTGGGCCCGGGTCGCCTCGGTGAAATGAGCGATCTCGATGGCGCCCGCCACGGCGAGCAGCTCGTCCTCGCAGTTCAGCAACGACAGCTGGCAGCCGTCGCAGGACGAGAACTTCCACACTGCCAGCGTGGGTCGGGTCGGCTGGGTCGCAGCGGAGGACGTCATCACAGTCCCCTGCCCAAGAGCAACGGCCGAACGCGCTGGTAGCCGAACACCGGCCCGTCGACGCAGATGAACAGCTCGCGGACCTGACAGTGGCCGCACAGCCCGATCCCGCACTTCATGTTCCGCTCCATCGAGATGCGGACCTGCCCCGGCGGCACCTGAGCGTCGACGAGCGCGTCTGCCGACAGCCGCATCATGATCTCCGGCCCGCAGACGAACGCCATGGTCGACTCGGCGTCGATCTCGCGGGGGAGTAGGCCGGTGACGAGACCGACGTGGCCGCGCCAACCAGGTGCGGCGGAGTCGACGGTCACGGCCACGTCGACGTCGAAGCGACCGCGCCACCGCTCGAGCTGGCGCGGGTAGATGAGCTGGTCGGGCGTGCGGCTGCCGTAGACCAGGGTCACCCGTCCGTACCGCTCCCGGTGAGCGAGCACCTGCAGGATCGCAGGGCGCAGCGGCGCGAGGCCGATGCCTCCGGCCACGACGAGCACGTCGCCGCCCTCCGCGTCGGCGATGTCCCACCCTCGACCGTACGGGACCGCGGATCAGTACGACGTCGCCAGGCCCGGTGTCGACGAGCGCGGCGCTCGCATCGCCGGCAGCCCGGATGGTGTGTTCCAGCAGCTCCGGGTGGTCGGCATCGCCGGACACCGAGATCGGGATCTCGGCGTGGCCAGGGCGCCCGATCATCGTGAACTGGCCCGGGGCGAAGGTGAGAGCCTCCCCGTCGGACGGCTCGAGCAGCAACGTATGGGTCTGTGGTGCCTCGACTGTGTTCTCCCTGACCACAAATGGGCGCGGTAGGAGCGGGTCGGTGCGCGTCGTCGGCACGCCCGGGTGTGTGGATGCCGTGTCAGCGTGCACCAGGCACCCCGTAGACGTCGAGCAGCCGTACCCGGGCCGAGCGGATCCGCTCGTGCATGGTGGCAGCGACCCGCTGCATGAGGAGGTAACCCACGCGTGGGTCGTTGTCGCACTTGGTCCGCAGGCACGTCGCGTCGAAAGCCACGGCGTTGACGGGCTCGACGGCACGGGCGTCCAAGTCCCAGCGATACGGAGGCACGAGCCAGGCGAGCCCGACCAGATCGCCGGCCTGGATCGTGTCCACGATCATCCCGTGGCCGGCGCTGTCGACGATCTCGAGCGCCACCCGGCCGGTCCGGAGAACAAGGCACTGGTCCGCCACGTCGTCGGCCTGGAACAGCCTCTCGCCCTCGCCGAGGTGCACGTTCTGCGCACATCCGGCGATGGTGGCCAAGGTGGCGTCGTCGAGGCCTTCGAAGAAGGGGTTCTCGGCGAGCAGCTGCTCGATGGTCTTCATGAGCTGGCCTCCTCCGGGCCGGGTGAACCGCTGGTCGCCCTGATCGCAGCGAGCTCTTCGCGCACGTCGATCCCGGCCGGGCACCACGTGATGCACCGGCCGCATCCCACACAGCCGCTGGTACCGAACTGGTCGATCCAGGATGCGAACTTGTGCGTGAGCCACTGGCGGTATCGGGTGCGGGTCGTCGACCGTACGGGCCGGCCGCCCAGCATCGAGTGGCCCTCGGCGAAGCAGGAGTCCCACACGCTCAGCCGCGCGGGTCCTTCCCCCAGGTCGGACGTGTCGACGGCAGTGACGCAGAAGCAGGTGGGACACGCCAAGGTGCAGTTGCTGCACGCCAGGCAGCGCTGTGCCACCTGCGACCAGCGCGGGTGCTCGGCGTTCTCGTACAGCAGGTCGCGCAGGTCGAAGGTGTCGACGCCCTGGCCCTCGCGCATGACCGACACGGCATCTGCGCCGACCTGATCGGCGGCGGCCAGGTCGCCGGGTTGCGCGGGTCGGGCCGGCAGCTCGGCGAGCACGTCGCGCCCGTGCTCGCTTCCAGCGGTCGCGACGAACCGGTGCGCCTGTGTGTCGACCAGTTCGGTGAGTGAGACGTCGTAGCCCGCGTCGGGAACGGGGCCGGTGCCCATGGACGTGCAAAAGCAGGTGCTCGCCGGGTTGCCGCAGCCGACAGCGACGATGAAGGTGCCCATGCGTCGCGTCGCGTAGTCGGGGTCGACGTGCTGGCGCTGCAGGAAGACCCGGTCCTGAACCTGGATGGCACTCAGGTCGCAGGCCCGGACACCGATCAGCGCCCGCCGGGGTGCGCTCTCCGACGGGGCGACTGGACTCGCGGGGTCGGTGGCAGGTGCTCGCCACACCACCCGCTGCGCCGGGAAGAGAAACGGCTTCCACGAAATGGCGGGCGCGGCGTAGCCGAAGAACTCGGCGCGACCAGTGGTGGTCAGCCGGTAGTGACCCGGCTCCTGCACGTCGCCGACGCCCGAGGGCAGGTCCGCGACGGACGTGATCGGCGCCGGTACGACGGCGCCACCTCGCACCGTCGGCCCGATCACCTCGTAACCCCGGGCGGTGAGTGCGTCGAGAAGGGACTGCAGACCGGCGACGTCGAGAACGACCCGGGCGCCGTCGCGTGGCCCGGCTCCGCTCATGGTCGGCACACTCCTTGGCCGCGTGGCTGGTCTGCGTGACCCGCTTCTTCGTACCACCGTTCGCCCGTGTAGGGCGACCGGCCAGGGGCGTTGGTCCCATCGGGCCGAGGTCCCGCGTACCCGGTCTCGTAACGTGTCCTCAGGCCTGGCGTTCGGGGGCCGAGGGGAGCGCGACCGGGAGGCGGGATCGGTATGTCAGACGAGGTTGCCCCGAGGCCACCGGCGCCACCGTTCGACGAGGCATCGGCACGCCAGAAGGTCCAGGCCGCGGAGGACGCCTGGAACACCCGCGATTCGCAGCGCGTTGCCGCGGCCTACACCGCCGACTCCGTGTGGCGCAACCGGTCGGAGTTCCTGCACGGCCGCCGCGAGATCGAGGCCTTCCTCACCCGCAAGTGGACCCGTGAGCACGAGTACGCGCTCCGCAAGAGTCTGTGGGCGTATGCGAACGACCACATCGCGGTGCGCTTCCAATACGAGTGGCATGACGACGAGGGTCAGTGGTGGCGCAGCTACGGAAACGAGAACTGGGAGTTCGACGCGCTCGGCTACATGGCGCGCCGCGAAGCCAGCATCAACGACGTCCCGATCGCGCAGAGCGACCGACGGATCTTCGGCGCCCGTCCTGAGCACGAGCGGGGCCAGGACCTCCCACTGCAGTAGGACCGTGGCGTTCGACGCGGCCGATCCGGGCTGCGCCCCAAGGGCGATGACCCCGTCCAAACCTTCAAACCCAGGCGACAACGAGTGATTTCCTTCACTCTTGTGGAAGCAACGGTTCGTTGCTTCCACATCGGACGGCAGCATGGGACACCTGCCTGATGCGCGCATTTCGCAGCGACTCGTCAGGTTCGTGGCAGATCGACGCGAAAGCAGCGGGTGACGTAAGGCAGGGCGATTTCTGCGCTGTCACGCAGATGTGGGTCGTCAGCGAGCAGGGCACGAACGGCCGCCAGGGTCTTCTCCTGCTGACCCATGGACGCGGTGATGAAGTAGCTGCGCGAGGTGACCATGTCGATGAGGACTCCCGGCGTGGTGTGATGTGCCCACTCGACCTCGAATGTCTCCGGCTCCCCGAACGGTTCCCCGATGACCGGGTGGGCCAGGTCCGGTGCCCCGGCTGTCCCCTCCTGCATGATCGCGCCGAGCTCGCGGACCCACGCCACTCGTTCGTCCCGGTCGTTCCAGACCAATCCGAGTCGACCTCCAGGGGCCAGCACCCGCGCCACCTCCGGCACGGCTCGCTGTGGATCCACCCAGTGCCAGGCTTGGGCGACGAGCACGACGTCGACCGATGCAGCGAGGAGCGGGATCCGTTCGGCCGTCCCGCCCAGGAACTCCGCCTCCGGGACCGCCTGGCGGCCCACGTCGCGCATCTGCTCCAAGGGTTCGACGGCGACGACGTGCCGTACCCCGTCGACGAGCTGCCGGGTGAGCTTGCCGGTGCCCGCACCGAGGTCGAGCACGCGTCTGGCACCGGCTGGCAGGAGCCAATCCACCGCCGCCGGTGGGTACGGCGGACGCGAGCGCTCGTAGACGTCGGCGGCTGGCCCGAACGAGAGACCGGCGAAGCTGTCGGGACCTGTCATCAGGGGCGAAGTCTGACTCACGACTCCAGGACGAGGCGATAGCCCATACCCGGCTCGGTCTGCAGGTAGACAGGGCGCGAGGGGTCCGGCTCCAGCTTCCGGCGCAGCTGCCCGACGTAGACCCGCAGATAATGGGTTTCGGTCTCGTAGGCAGGCCCCCACACGCGGCGGAGCAGGTCGCGCTGGCTCACGAGCTGGCCCGGATGACGCACGAGGATCTCGAGCAGTGCCCACTCGGTCGGCGTCAGACGCACCACCACCCCGTCGCGGGTGACGCGCTTGGCCGCCAGGTCCACGGTGAAAGCCGGCGTCGTGATCACGGCAGCAACTTCGTCGTCGGCTTGGCCGCGCCGCATGGCCGCACGGAGCCGGGCGAGCAGCTCATCCATCGCGAACGGTTTCGTGACGTAGTCGTCGGCTCCGGCGTCGAGTGCGTCGACCTTGTCATGGGACGACTGGCGCGCTGACAGCACGACGATCGGGACGGACGACCAGCCGCGCAGACCGGCGATCACGTCCGTCCCGTCCATGTCGGGCAGCCCGAGGTCGAGGACCACCACGTCCGGGTGGCGGCCGGTCGCCGACTTCAGCGCTGCAGCGCCGGTCATCGTCACGTCGACGTCGTAGCCACGGGCTCGCAGATTCAGGTCCAGCGCCCGAGCGAGCACCGGGTCGTCCTCGACCACGAGAATCCGGCGCCGGCTCATGACGCGTCACCGGGATCGAGACGTCGTCCGCCGTCGAGGGCAGTCGTGGCGGCAGCCGGCAGGGACAGCACCATCGTCAGACCCCCGCCCGGTGTGTCCTCGGCGTCGAGGCGGCCGGCCATGGCGGACACGAATCCCCTGGCAACCGCCAGCCCGAGCCCCAGACCCTCGCCGGCCGGGGCGTCGCCGAGCCGCTGGAACGCCTCGAACATCCGGGACTTGTCGGAGTCGGAGACGCCCGGGCCTTGGTCGCTGACTTGCAGCTGCACCGAGCTGTCGACCGGCCATGCCGTGATCCGCACCGGCGCGCCCACCGGGCTGTGCCGAAGGGCGTTGTCGAGCACATTGGCGACGACCCGCTCGAGGAGACCGCTGTCCGCGAGCACGGCGGGCAGGTCCGCCGGGAGGTCGATCCGGACCGCGGCCTCCGGCTGGTGACCGACGGCTCGCGCCACGACGTCGCCGAGATCCACCTCGTCGCGCCGCGCGCGGACGGCGCCGGTCTGGAGCCGACTCAGGTCCAGCAGGTTCGTCAGTAAGCCGTCGAGCCGGTCCGCGCTCTCCTCGATCGTGGCGAGGAGCTCCTCGCGCTCGTCAGGAGTCCAGTCGACGTCGGACTGGCGCAGGCTGGACACGCCCGCCTTGATCCCCGCCAACGGGGTCCGCACGTCGTGAGACACGGCCGCCAGGATCGCGGTGCGCAGGGAGTCGACCTCGGCGAGACGGGTTGCCTCGCGCGCCTGCTCGCGCAGCTGGTCACGGTCCAGGAGAGCGACGGTGTGCGCCGCGAACGCGCCCAACACCCGTCGATCTCCGGCGGCGAGGGCGCGGCCCCGCAGCAGCAGGGCCCGGCGATCGTCCACCGGAACCGTCGTGTCCGCCTGTTGCGGCGTGCTAGGAGGCGGTTCCTGTCCCTGGTAGGTGACGACGGTCCACGGAGCTCCGGGTTCGGCCCGCTCGACGAGCGACACCGAGTCCTGCCCGAACGACTCGAGCAGGCGCCCCAGCAGTGCGCCGGTGCCAGTGTCGGAGCGGACGACATCCCCGGCCAGCGTGGACAAGGCCTGCGCCTCCGACCTGGCGCGAGTTGCCTGTGCGGATCGACGGGCAGCCAGGTCCACCACCAGCGCCACCGCCACGGCGATCACGACGAACACACCCAGCGCGAGGGCGTTCTCGAACTCGGCAATCGTCAGAGTCCGCACGGGCGGCGTGAAGTAGTAGTTCAGGAGCAGGCTCGCGAGCAAGGCGCCGACCACCGCCGACCACAGGCCGCCGACCAGGGCCACGGCAACGGTGAGCGCAAGGTAGAGCAGCAGGTCGGTACTCAGACCGAGACCATCGCCGAACTGCAGGAGGAACCACGTCAGGACCCAAGGACCGATCAGGGCCAACGCCCAGCTCGCCGCGCGGCGTCGCGTCGACAGAAACCGACGTGGTCGAGCGCGCCGCCCCTTCCCGGCCCGCTCGTGAGTGACGACGTGGACATCGATGTCCCCGGACTCGCGGACCACGGCGTCGCCGGGCCACGGCTGCACCAGCGACGCCAGCCGCCCCCGACGAGTGGCACCGATGACGAGCTGGCTGGCGTTGACCCCCCTGGCGAAGTCGAGGAGCGCGGCGGGCACGTCGTCGCCCACCACGGTGTGGAACGTGCCGCCGAGGCTTTCGACGAGCGCACGTTGCCGGGCCAAGGCGTCGGGGTTCGATCCGCTGAGCCCGTCGCCGCGAGCCACGTGCACGGCCATGAGGTCTCGCCCGGCGCTGCGGCCCGCGATGCGCGCGCCGCGGCGGATCAGGGCTTCGCCTTCCCGCCCACCGGTCAGCGCGACCACGATCCGTTCGCGGGCCGCCCACGGCGCCTCGATCCCCTGTTCCGAGCGGTAGCGGGCCAATCCCTCGTCGACCCGATCGGCCACCCACAGCAGGGCGAGCTCGCGCAGGGCGGAGAGGTTGCCGAGACGGAAGTAGTTGGCCAGCGCCGCGTCGATCTTGTCCGGTGGGTAGACGTTGCCGTGGGCGAGTCGCCGACGCAGAGCCTCGGGCGTCATGTCCTCGAGCTCGATCTGGTCGGCGCGGCGGACGACCTCGTCGGGCACCGTCTCGCGCTGGCCGATTCCAGTGATGGATTCGACCACGTCGTTGAGCGACTCGAGGTGCTGGATGTTCACCGTCGTGATCACGTCGATGCCGGCATCGAGCAGCTCATCGACGTCCTGCCAGCGCTTCTCGTGACGGCCACCAGGAACGTTGGTGTGCGCCAGCTCGTCGACCAGGGCGATCTGCGGCTGACGGGCGAGCAGCCCATCGAGGTCCATCTCGGTGAAGGTCGTTCCGCGGTAGTCGACGACCTGACGCGGGACGACCTCGAGGCCCTCGACCAGCGCCTTGGTGTGGGGGCGCCCGTGATCCTCCACGTAACCGACCACCACATCGGCACCGCGCTCGGCGCGCCGGTGCCCCTCGCTGAGCATGGCGTAGGTCTTGCCGACGCCGGCGGCCGCGCCGAGATAGACGCGCAGCCGGCCTCGTGCCATGAGGGGATCCTCCCAGTCAGCCGGTCAGGCTCTGCAGCGCCAGGTTGAGCTCGAGGACGTTCACGGTCGGTTCGCCGAGGAAGCCCAGCGCCCGTCCGTCGGTGTGGCTCTTGATCAGGTCCAGCACCTGTGCGACGTCGAGTCCCCGTGCCCTGGCCACGCGAGCTGCCTGCTCGCGGGCGTAGGCCGGGCTGATGTCGGGGTCAAGACCCGATCCGGACGCGGTGACGGCGTCCGGCGGAACGCTGGCCGGGTCCACCCCGTCCAGCGCCGCTGCCGCTGCCCGGCGCTGCGTCACCAGCTTGAGGAGGTCGGGATTGTTCGGGCCGAGGTTCGACGCCGAGGACGAAGTCGGGTCGTAGCCGTCACCGGCCGCTGAGGGCCGCGGCTGGAACCACTGCGGCAACGGGTTGCCTTTCGCGTCGGTGAAGTTCTGCCCGAGCAGGCTCGACCCGACCACCTGGCCGTTGGACGACACCAGGGACCCGTTCGACTGGTGTTTGAAGACCAGCTGCCCGACAGCCGTGGCGGCAAGGGGGTACAGCAGACCGAGGATCACGGTCAGGACGAAGAGCACCCGGATCGAGGCCCAGTAGCGGCGGAGTGCGGCAGAGACGTTCGTAGGCATGAGGGTCACCCAATCCCGGGGATGAACTGGACGATCAGGACGTCGATCAGCTTGATCCCGATGAAGGGCAGGATCAGCCCGCCCAGCCCGTAGATGTACAGGTTGCGGCGCAGCATCGCCGAGGCGTTGCTCGGCTTGTAGCGGACCCCGCGCAGTGCCAGTGGGATCAGCGCGATGATGATGAGCGCGTTGAAGATCACTGCGGAGAGGATCGCCGACTCCGGGCTGTGCAGACCCATGACGTTGAGCCGGCGAAGTCCCGGGTAGACCACCACGAACATCGCCGGGATGATCGCGAAGTACTTGGCGACGTCGTTGGCGATCGAGAAGGTCGTCAGCGAACCACGCGTGATGAGCAGTTGCTTCCCGATCTCCACGATCTCGATGAGTTTCGTCGGGTCGGAGTCCAGGTCGACCATGTTGCCGGCCTCTTTCGCCGCGGACGTCCCGGTGTTCATGGCGACTCCGACGTCGGCCTGCGCCAGCGCAGGAGCGTCGTTGGTGCCGTCGCCGGTCATCGCGACCAGCTTCCCGCCCTCCTGCTCCCGACGGATCAACGCCATCTTGTCCTCAGGCGTGGCCTCGGCGAGGAAGTCGTCGACGCCGGCCTCGTCTGCGATGGCCCGTGCGGTCAGCTGGTTGTCGCCGGTGATCATGACAGTGCGGATGCCCATGCGCCGGAGCTCGTCGAAGCGGCTGCGCATGCCTTCCTTCACGACGTCCTTGAGGTGGATGACGCCGAGTACGCGGGCGGCGCTGGACGCGTCGAGTTCGCCCACGATCAGCGGTGTGCCACCGGACGCAGAGATGCCGTCGACGAGCTCACCGGCTTGCACGGGCACCGAGCCACCGTTCTCGCGCACCCAGGCGACCACTGCAGAAGCCGCGCCCTTGCGGATCTGGCGACCGTCATCCAGGTCGACGCCGCTCATGCGCGTCTGGGCCGTGAACGGGACGAAGTGGGCGCTTCCCAGCTCGCCTTCGTGACGCTCGCGCAGGCCGAAATGGGTCTTCGCGAAGACGACGATCGACCGACCCTCGGGGGTCTCGTCGGCGAGGGACGAGAGCTGCGCGGCATCGGCCAGTTCGGTTTCGGCGACGCCCTCCATCGGGACGAAGTCGCTGGCCTGACGGTTGCCGAGCGTGATCGTTCCGGTCTTGTCGAGCAGCAAGGTGTTGACGTCACCGGCGGCCTCGACGGCACGCCCCGACATCGCGAGAACGTTGCGCTGGACCAATCGGTCCATGCCGGCGATGCCGATGGCCGACAGCAGTGCCCCGATCGTGGTGGGGATGAGGCAGACCAGCAGGGCGACCAGCACGGTGACGGACTGCTCCGCGCCGGAGTAGATCGCCAAGGGCTGCAGCGTCGCCACCGCGAACAAGAAGATCAGGGTGAGTGCTGCGAGCAGGATGTTCAGTGCGATCTCGTTCGGGGTCTTCTGGCGCGAGGCGCCCTCGACCAGGGCGATCATCCGGTCGATGAACGTCTCGCCGGGCTTGCTCGTGATCTGCACGACGATGCGGTCCGAGAGCACCTTGGTGCCCCCGGTCACCGACGAACGGTCGCCGCCGGACTCGCGGATGACCGGCGCCGACTCTCCGGTGATCGCCGACTCGTCGACGCTCGCCACGCCCTCGACCACGTCACCGTCGCCCGGGATGACCTGCCCCGCCTCGACCAGCACGTGGTCGCCCAGCGCGACCGAGGTCGCGGGGATCTCTTCCACTCGAACCGTCGTCGGATCGTCACCGGCGGACCAGCCGGCCAGCCGACGGGCGACCGTGTGGGTGCGTGTCTTGCGCAGCGACTCCGCCTGAGCCTTGCCGCGGCCTTCGGCGACCGCCTCGGCCAGGTTGGCGAAGACCACGGTCAACCACAGCCAGGCGGTGATCCACCAGCCGAACGCCGAGGGGTCCTTGATCGACAGGATCGTCGTGTACAAGGCGCCGATCTCGACGATCAGCATGACCGGGTTGTGCCACATGACCTGCGGGTCCAGCTTGCGCAGGGCGTCGGGGAGCGCCCTGACCAGCATGGCCGGATCCAGCAGGCCACCGGCCACCCGGTGAGGGCCCTCACTCGGTGCAGGACTTCCCGGCTGAGGGGTTCCCGAGGCAACGGCGGTGGTGGACATCAGTGCAGACCTTCCGCGAGCGGTCCCAGCGCCAGCGCCGGGAAGTAGGTGAGAGCGACGACGATGACGATCGTGCCTAGCAAGAGCCCGACGAACAGCGGACGGTGTGTCGGGAGCGTCCCGGCGGTCACCGGCACGGGTTGCTGGCGCGACAGTGAACCAGCCAGGGCCACCGCGAAAACAATCGGCAAGAAGCGGGCCAGGAGCATCGCCAGGCCGAGTGCGGTGTTGTACCAGACGGTGTTCACCGAGATGCCGGCGAACGCGGAGCCGTTGTTGTTCGAGGCCGACGTGAACGCGTAGAGGACCTCGGACAGCCCGTGCGCACCCGGGTTCAACATGCCGGCACGTTCCCCGGGGAGCGCCATCGCGATGCCGGTCCCGATGAGAACACATGCTGGGGTCGCCAGGATGTACAGGCCGGCGAGTTTGATCTCTCGGGCCTGGATCTTCTTGCCCAGGTACTCCGGCGTTCGGCCGACCATGAGGCCTGCCACGAAGACGGCGACCACCGCCAGCACCAAGATGCCGTACAGACCGGATCCGACGCCACCGGGCGCGACCTCGCCGGTCATCATGTCGAAGATCGCGATGCCGCCACCGAGCGGCGTGTAGCTGTCGTGGAAGCTGTCGACGGCACCGGTCGAGGTGAGCGTCGTCGACGAGGCGAACAGCGCCGATGCGGGAACCCCGAACCTCGCTTCCTTGCCCTCCATCGCCGCACCGGCTGCCTGCAAGGCGGTTCCCTGGTGAGCGGCCTCGAACGCGGTGATGCCAACAACGGACACGACCCAGATCGTCGCCATCGCCGCGAGGATCGCGTAGCCCTGCCGGACATCCCCGACCAGCTTTCCGAAGGTGCGCGGAAGCGAGAAGGGAATCACCAGAAGCAGGAAGATCTCGAGCAGGTTCGTCCACTTGGTCGGGTTCTCGAACGGGTGCGCGGAGTTGGCGTTGTAGAACCCGCCACCGTTCGTGCCGAGCTCCTTGATGGCCTCCTGCGAGGCCACTGGCCCCCCTGTGATCGTCTGGTGGCCATTGGCGAGGGTCGTGACGGTGTCGTAGCTGCTGTGCAGGTTCTGGACGGCTCCGCCGACGATCAGGACGATTGCGAACACGAAGGCGATCGGCAGCAGGATGCGCAGGCAACCGCGAGTCAGGTCGACCCAGAAGTTGCCGAGCCGGTCGGTGCGCGACCTCGTGAAACCTCGGATCAGGGCGATGGCGACGGCGATCCCGACCGCCGCAGACACGAAGTTCTGCACGGCCAGTCCGGCCATCTGCACCAGGTAGCCCATCGTGCTCTCACCGGAGTACGACTGCCAGTTCGTGTTGGTGAGGAAGGAGGCGGCCGTGTTCCACGCCTGGTCGGCCTTGACGGCCGGGAAGCCGAGCGACAGCAGCAGGTGCTGTTGCACCCGCTGGAACGCATACAGGAAGAGCAGCCCGATCATGGAGAACGCAAGGAGGCTGCGGAGGTAGACCGTCCAGCGCTGGTCAGCGTCCGGATCCACGCCCATCACGCGGTAGAGGCCGCGTTCGACCCGGCTGTGCTTGACCGACGAGTACACCCGCGCCATGTAGTTGCCCACGGGCACGTGTGCCGCGGCCAACAGCGCGATGAGAAGGGCGACTTGCAAGAACCCCGCGGTGGTGTCGGACATCAGAACTTCTCCGGGAACACGAGGGCCAGGACGAGGTAGATCACGATGGCCACGGACAGCAGGAGGCCGACGACGTTCTCGACGCTCACAGCTTCTCCACCCCCTTGACGACCAGCGCGAGAACGCCGAACACGGCGAGGGTCAGAAGGACGTATGCGACGTCGGCCATGACCTACCACTCCTTGCAGAATTGGGCTGTGCCTGGTCTATCGCGGGCGTTGGCAGGGTTCGGACATCCTTTTCGTGGTCCTGATGCGCCCCCACGCGATCTTGACGGAGCCCTGACGCGGCGAAAGGGGCGAAGGTCACCCTGCGACTGACCGGCATCCCCAGGCGTCGTTGCTGAGCCAGCGGTAGCGTCGGATCTGGAGTTGGAGGTGGTCGTCGATGACCACATCAGGCAGTCATACGCAGGCACATCACCTCAACAACCGCCACCGCGACACCCTGGCGGCGCTGTTCCAACACCCGACGAGCCACAACGTGCGCTGGCCGGACGTCGTCTCACTGTTGAATGCGGTGGGCACAGTCGAGGAGCGACGCGAGGGCAAGGTCAAGGTGACCGTGGGGGAGACCACGGAGTTCTTCGACCCGCCACGCGACCACAACGCCGGCGACAAGCAGGTGGTCGAGTTGCGACGCCTGTTGAGCGACGCAGGTTACGGACCTGACCCGAGGCCGACGACCGACTGACGGTCGTCAGGGCCACCGGATCTCCAGCGGCTGTCCGATGAAGCGGCCGTAAGCGTCCAAGGCCACGGCGGCCTCCCGGCGCTTCGCGGCCGTCGTACGGGTCAACGGCGAGACGTCGACCACCGTCTTCGTCGTGCGTCTGGTGCGCTTCCACGTGGCGACCACCCGACCCTGTTGCACCAGGGTCGACTGGAAGACGCCGTTGCCACCGGGGATCACCGCGTTGAGATGCTCGGGCTCGAGCATGAGGCTGCGCTCCTTGAAACCCAGCAAGTACTCGTCGAAGCCGGGCAGCGCCCACCACACGTCACGAGACGCCCTGAGTCTGGCCTGAGGAGAACCCCTCGAGCAGTTGCCGTGCTACGTACATCTCCGCTCCGTCCACATCGACCCGCACGATCAGGTCGGCCACCAGGGCAAGACCCTGCTTCACCTCGGCCATGGACAAGCCGGTCCAGCCGGCGAAGTCCTTGCGGCTGGCAGGTCCGTGGCTCTGGAAGTAACGCAAGGTGATGGTGGCCAGCGCCTCGTCGCGCCCGAGTCGATGGGGGTCGGGCACCCAGTCGTCGAGCAACACGAAGGTCTGCTCGTTTCCGATGTTCGGTGCGATGCAGGTGACGCCGCGTTGGCTGGCATACCAGAGCAGGTGGTAGCCGAGCTGTCCTGACGCGTCGACGCCCGCGTCCTGCAGTGCCGCGATGCACTGGGCACGGGTCAGACGTTGTCCGCCGGACAACGTCTCGACCGAGCACCTCGACGGCACGGTCGGCGTCGTCGGCGTCGAGACCGAGGAACTCGCGCCGTCGCGCCGCGCCTGCGAGCGCCCGGGCGCCCATGAGGTCGAGCATCCAGTGCGCATCGCGTGCGGGCACGAAGTGGACCGTGCCCCGCATCGGCCAGGTCCGGAGTGCCTCCCGGCGCTCGAGCGCAGCGTTCACCGCCGCCAGGTCGAAGGTGGGCAGCCGGGACCCGAACGACCACAAGCCCGACGCCAGGTCCTGCGCCTGCATGGCACCGAACCAGGTGACGACCCCGGCGACGTCTGCTGCGGCCTCGTTGGTCGGGTCAGCGCAGCGGTCGCCCGCCAGCAGCAGGCTGGACATACGCAGCGCCAACGCGTCGGCTGTGCCGATCTCGTCGGTGCGGCTCGCACCCGTTCCCTGGGCCACCGTCGCCTCCTGGTCCCGCTGGTCGCGCAAGTCCCCTCGGTCGTCGGGACGCTATCGGTGGGCTCGGACAGAAGCCGACAACGCGTCCAATGAGCTGGCGAGTTGGCTCAGCGGGGTCTTCGCCTGATTCGGGTGCTCACTGCGGCACATCGCGGTTGCGCCACCCCGCGAAGCCGATGCCGGCGAGTACTACCGATGCGACGAGCAGGAGGACGAGGCCGGCACGGTCGGCGCCACCGCCGGGAAGTCGAGGGCTGTGCTGGAAGGGTGAGAGATCGAGTGACCATCGCGGCAGCCCCCAGAGCGCACCGAACTCTCCGATCACCACAGCAGCCACCAACACCCCCCAAGCGCCGGACACCCAGCGCGGAGCGAGCGCGAACAGCACGAGCACGAGGCTGGCCAGAACCCACGCAGCTGGGATCTGCGCGGCTGCGGCCACCACCAGGCGACCGACCTGATGCCAGACCCCCCCGACCGCCAGCCCGTGCGCCACGCCGATGGCAGCCCCGGTCAGCAGGAGGACCGCGGCGACGCCGGCGAGGCTCAGGCCGTAGTGGCTCCACGCCCAGCGGGTGCGCCCGGCAGACGTGGCCAGCACCGGTTCGAGATGGCCGTTGACCTCCTCGCTGCGCAGCCGAGAGGCGGCTGCGATGGCGTAGGCCGCGACCAACGAGCCGAGGATGCTGATCTCGGCCGCCAGGAATGCGTCGGTCAAGCCCTGCTGGCCGCCGAGCGCGACGATGTACTTGCGCATCGCCGGCGATGTCAGCAGGCCGTTCACGTCATGGGCGATCGATCCGAGGACCAGTCCCATGAGACCTGCCCCGACCAGCCAGGCCGTGAGCAGCCCGCGCTGCAGGCGCCACGCCAAGCCGAACACCCCGTGCATTCGTCCGTCGGCCGGACCGGGCCGATCCGGCACCAGGCCGGACCCGAGATCGCGGTGCGACCGCAGCCAGAACGCGACGGGCAACAGCGCGAGCGAAACGGTCAACGGGATTCCGGCGACCCACCAACGGTCTCCGGCGAACGGGCGGATCTGCTGACTCCAGCCGATCGGTGACAGCCACGAGAGCCAGCCAGGATCGGCCGCGGCCAGGTCGCCGACGGCCCGCATCGCGTACGCCGCTGCAATCGCTGCCATGCCCGCACCGATGGCCGCACGGGCCGACGTCGTGAGCTGCGCCGCGATGCCGGCGATCGCGGTGAAGATCACACCGCTCGCGGCCCACCCGAGACCGAAGGACACTGCTCCTGCAAGGGGCAGCCCAGAGGCGGTGAGTCCGACTGTCGTCAGGACCCCCAGCGCCACACTGGCGCCGGCGCCGACGAGGAGCGCTGCGGCCAGCGGTGCGAACCGGCCCACGACTCCGGCCGACACCAGCTCCAACCGGCCCGCTTCCTCTTCAGCACGGGTGTGCCGCACGGTGATGAACACGAACAAGACGGCGATCAACGCTGCGCCGAAGGCAGTGAGCTTGATCAGCGACAGCGCGCCGATCGACGACGGGTCGTAGACCTTGCCGTACAAGGCGACGAGGGACGCCGTGGCGTTGATCGTGCGCGCGGCCGCCAGCAGCGACTGCTCGGTCGGGTACAGGTCCTTCGTGGCCAGTACGGAGAAGCTCGCCATGGCGGCCAGCCCGAGCAGCCATGCCGGAAGCAGCAGGCGATCGCGACGCAGCGCCAGACGGATGAGCGCTGCCGTACCGTTCATGGAGACGGCTCGGCGTAGTGGCGCAGGAACAGCTCTTCCAGAGTCGGTGGCTGGCTCACCAATCGGTCGAGACCGGCTGCTGCCAGCTCCGACACCAAGGTGTTGAGGCCTGCTGGATCCACCTGAGCCGTGATCCGGTTCCCGGTGACGCGTACGTCGTGGACACCAGCGATCCGATCGAGCCCGTCGGGGACGTGTCGAACGTCAGCCGTGATCGCCGTGCGGGTGAGGTGCCGCAGGTCCTCCAGCGTCCCGGTCTCGACGACCACTCCCGCACGGATGATGCTGACGCGGTCACCGAGCGCCTCGGCCTCGCTCAGGATGTGGGAGCTGAGCAGGATCGTGCGGCCAGCGCTTCGCAGTTCGCGCACGCAGGTCTGGAACTCCGCCTCCATCAGTGGATCCAGACCTGCGGTTGGCTCGTCGAGCAGGTACAGGTCGACGTCGCTGGCCAGTGCGGCGATCAGGGCCACCTTCTGCCGGTTGCCCTTGGAGTACGTCCGACCCTTCTTGGTGGGATCCAGGTCGAACCGCTCGATCAGGCTGCGGCGACGTTCCGGGTCAAGGCCTCCGCGAAGGCGGCCCATCAGGTCGATCACCTCCCCACCGGACAGGTTCGGCCACAAGGAGACGTCGCCGGGGACGTACGCCAGCTGACGGTGCAGGGCCGCTGCCTCATGCCAGGGGTCGCGGCCCAACACGCGCATCGTCCCGCCGTCGGCGCGCAGCATCGCCAGCAGAAGCCGAAGCGTTGTCGTCTTCCCCGAGCCGTTCGGTCCGAGGAACGCGTGGACCTCGCCGCGGGCCACTTGCAGGTCGAGGCCCTGCAGCGCCTGGGTCTGCCCGAAGGTCTTGCTGAGCTGGCGGACGTCGATCACCAGGTCGGCGTCGTTGGTCGGTGCCTGGTCCATGGTCCGTGTATAGCCCAGCCGCGGGCGCCTTCGGCCGGCCGAAGGTCCTAACGACGTCGAGCGCGCCACCACAGGTACAGGGCGGCGATCAGGGCGCCCAGGATCATCGAGCCGAGCAGCGCCAGCCACAGCGGGACCGTGATCGAGGTGACGAGCAGGTGAACCCGTACCTCCTGCTTGTTCTTGAACAAGAAGGCGAGTGCGACGACGCCGAGCACTCCGGCGCCGATCAGGCTCCACGGCGGCCCGGACCGCTGGTCGTTGCGTCGGTTGATCATCGGGTTCCCTTCGCTGGTCCAGACGGACGTCGTCTGATCGTAGGGATGGCCCCTGGCCGTGTGCGAAGGTGCGGGCATGTCTGAGACCGATATGAACCCGGCAGCCGCGGAGCGGCTCGGACACCGCTATGCCGGGGCGATCTACGGAACGATCCTCGCGCTGTCCGTCGTGGCGGTCGCCGCCGGTGGCAACGTGCGTCCGGTCGCCCTCGCCGCCGGCGTCGTGATCACGTCGGTGGTGTTCTGGTTGGCCCACGCCTACGCCGAGTCGGTCGGGCGACAGATCGCGCACCGACGTCACTACTCGTTCTCCGAGCGCGCCGAGATCGCCCGCGACGAGTGGCCGATGGTGGAGTCCAGCCTTCCCATCGCCGCCTGTCTGCTGCTGGGTCAGGTCGGCGTGCTCGGTGACCAGCGGCCCACCTGGTTGGCCATGATCGTCGGCATCGTCATCCTCGCGGGCTGGGGGTTCGCGGTGGGCCGCGCCGAGGGGCTCCACGGCCTGCAGCGGCTCCGTTCGGTGCTCTCCACCTCGGCGTTCGGCGTCGTCCTGCTGCTGTTGAAGATCATGGTCAGCCACTGAGACCCGAGGTACCGATGAGCGACCACGAGGCCGAAGCCGACCACCGGGCTCAGTCCGGGCCCGGCGAGCCCACGAACGAGCAGATCAGGGACCGGATCGACGAACTGATCCGTCGGGCGCTGCCGAGCGGCGACGGCGGGGCGAGCGTCCACGACCCGGTCGATCAGGCCGAGCTGGACCAGCTGTGGTTGCTGCTGCGCTCGCGCGACGTCGGGCCGGAGGCGCCAGGACCGCTTTGACCGGGTCTGCCGGGTAGGAGTGGTAGGGTCTCCAGCGGTTGCAGTTGCAGTACCTCGCAGGACCTTGAACGCCCGCGAAGGATTCAGTCGCGGGCGTTCGGCTTTCACAGCACGGCCGGGTGAAGGTCTACGGCGGCAGCCCGGGGTACGCAACCGTTGTGCCCCGTTTAAGTGCCAGACACAGGAGATATCGCATGGCACAGGGCACCGTGAAGTGGTTCAACGCTGAGAAGGGCTTCGGCTTCATCGCCCAGGATGACGGGGGACCGGACGTGTTCGTCCACTTCTCCGCCATCCAGGCGCAGGGGTACAAGTCGCTCAACGAGAACCAGCGCGTGGAGTTCCAGATCACCCAGGGCCCCAAGGGCCCGCAGGCCGAGCAGGTCAATCCTCTCTAGAGGTACCCCGCTCGCTTTCGATGGGCGTCCAACCCGGTTCCGGGTTGGACGCCCATCGCCGTTTCACGTCCTTCCCGACCTCACGCAGTGCAGCAGGTCGGCGAGCACGGCGTACGCGGTCTGCGTCAAGCCAGGGGAGCGTTCGGTGACCTCGATGACGCCGGCCAGGTCGGTGAAGATCTGCAGTGTCGACGATGCGTCGGCCGTGGCGAAGAACGGACTCGCCGGGCCCACCTCGACCAGGTCCACCGACGCGTCAACGTGACGGTCGTGGCGCGACGCCGATCCGAGTAGTCGCAGCCTGCGCCCGGCGGCGAACGCTGCGGTGGCCCGGTCGGCGAGTGAGTCGTCGACCCCGGTGCCGGCGAGCTGGTCCGGATCGATGCGGGCGTCGAGCCAGACGTTCGCCAAGATCGCGACCTTGACGGCGGTGTCGTATCCACTGAGGTCATGGGCAGGGTCGTTCTCGGCGAACCCTTCGTGCTGCGCGTATCGGACGGCGTCGGACGTCATGCCGCCCTCGCCGAGTCGATCGAGCACGACGTTGGAGGTGCTGTTGAGAACGCCACTGAACCCGGTCACCGTCGCACCGGGCAGCGTGCGCTCGACCAACGAGAACACGGGGCACCCGTCCATGACGGTGCCCTCGAACCGCAGCTGTCGGCCGAGCTCGACGGCGAGTCCGGACAGACGGGGGTAGTTCCACGCGATCGGCCCCTTGTTGAGGGTCACCACGTCCATGCCTGCCCGCAGCGCCGCGTCGACATGGCTGGTCGCAGCGGCGCCGCCGCGCTCCAGCGGCGTGGCCTCCACCAGCACGTCGGCGGTGCTCGAGCTGATCAGGTCGAGTCCCGCCGTCGATGGTTCGGCGAACGACCCGCCGGGTCGCGACGACATGGCGAGCACGTCGCGCACCGGGCGGCCCTGCGGATCGTGCCAGCAACCGTGCCGACCCGTGCCGACGGCGGTCACCGCGAAGTCCACGTCGAACCGCTCCGCCAGCCGCTGCTCGTGCTCGTCGACCAGCTCGAAGAGTCGGCGCATCGCAGCGCCGAAGCCGAGCACGCACAACCGGACGCGCTGCGTCACTTCCGGTCGAGCCACTCTTGGGTGAACTCCATCTGCTTGACGACCAACGAGCTGAGGTAGCGGCGGATCTCGCTCTCGACTCGACCACCGATCAGCGGGATCTTGACCTTCACCTCTGCCGTCACCGTGTAGCGACAGCCGTCGTCGGTCGCCGCAATCGTGTAGGCGCCCCCCATCGTGGCGGGGGCGCCGTCGAGCCGGGCCGTCCAACTGCCGTCCACCGGGTCGTCGGAGTTCAATGACCACAGGTCGGTCTGGGTCACCACACCGTCGCCGGCGAACGAGCGGGCCGCCGCGGGGACATACTCCATCGGCAGCTGGCGCTGGGTGACTACCGTGATCGAGGCGTCGCCCACCTCGGTGACCGCCTTGCCCACTCCGCCGAAGCGCTCGCCCAGGGCAGCGAGGAACTCGGCGTCGACCAACGTGTCGCGCAGTCGTTCAGGCGTGGCGGTGAAGTCGTGCTGCACGTGCATGTGCCCCTCCCGGCGTCGGACCGACGTTACCCGCCGCTGGAGTCGGTCAGCTCGGCCTCCTGGGACCAGCGCACCTGGGCTGCCTCGACCTCGGCGCGTGCCCAGCACGCCTCGAGGTGGTCGTTGACCAGGCCGACCGACTGCATGAACGCGTAGACCGTGGTCGGCCCGACGTAGGACCACCCGCGCTTCTTCAGGTCCTTGGCGAGCGCCGTCGACTGTTCGCTGGTGGGGTTGTCGGCGAGCCACTGCCAGCTCAGCTCGGCCGGTCGGCTGGCCGGCTGGGGTCGGTACGCCGCGACGAACCGGGCCAGACTGCCGTACTCCCTCATCAGGTCCAGGGCGCGGCCCGCGTTGTTGATCGTGGACTCGATCTTCCCGCGGTGGCGCACGATGCCGGCGTCTTGGAGCAGCCGCTGCACGTCGGACTCGTCGAACCCCGCCACCGCTCTCGGATCGAACCCGGCGAAGGCGGCGCGGAACGCAGCCCGCTTGCGCAGGATGGTCAGCCACGACAGGCCGGACTGGAAGCCTTCCAGGCACAGCTTCTCCAGCAGCCCGTGGTCGCTGGTGACCGGGCGGCCCCACTCATCGTCGTGGTAGGCCCGATAGACCTCCGGTTCGCTGCCCCAGAAGCAGCGGCCGCGGCCGTCCTCCCCGATTGCGATGTGGTCTGCGGTCATCGGTCCTCCTCAGCCGGGTGGACGGCGCCTGGGTCGACCGTCACGCTAAAGGGGCGTTCGCCCCTTGGGCTCGCCGGCCCGGCGGGCGTGTACTGGGGGTTGGCGGGGGGCCGAGGGAGGTCCTCATGAGCGAGGTCCGCGGGACTCTGACCGGTAACGACCTGTCGGTCGTGCCTGGCCGCTACTGGCACCTGCTCGACGATGGCCGGGTCGAGTGCGCTCTCTGCCCGCGGTTGTGCCGCCTCCACGACGGTCAGCGTGGCCTGTGTTTCGTCCGGGCCAGGGACGGCGATCGCATCGTCTTGACCACCTACGGTCGCAGCAGCGGCTTCTGCGTCGACCCCATCGAGAAGAAGCCCCTCTACCACTTCCTGCCGGGGACGCCGGTGCTGTCGTTCGGCACCGCGGGATGCAACCTGACCTGCCGGTACTGCCAGAACTGGGACATCAGCAAGAGCCGCGAGATCGACACGCTCGCCGAGTCGGCCATGCCGGAGACGATCGCCCGGGCCGCCACCGCGCTGGGGTGCCCGTCGGTGGCGTTGACCTACAACGACCCCGTGATCTACCTCGAGTACGCCGTCGACGTCGCACGGGCCTGTCAGGAGCGTGGGATCCGAACCGTCGCGGTCACGGCCGGCTACGTGGAGCCGGAGCCGCGTAGTGAGTTGTTCTCGGTGATCGATGCCGCCAACGTCGATCTGAAGTCGTTCGACGAGGACTTCTACCACCGGGTGTGCAGCGGCCACCTGCAGCCTGTGCTCGACACGATCGAGTACCTGGTCAAAGAGACCGACGTGTGGGTCGAGGTGACGACACTCCTCGTACCGGGCCGCAACGACTCCGATGACGAGTTGGACCGACTGACTGGGTGGCTGGCGGCGCTCGACCCGAGTGTTCCGCTTCACTTCTCTGCGTTCCATCCGGACTACAAGATGCTCGAAGTGCCGACCACGCCGTTGGCGACGCTGCAACGTGCTCGCGCTCTGCGGGCTCGCGAATGGACTGCACCACGTCTACGTCGGCAACGTGCACGACCGTGCGGCGGACAGCACCTACTGCCAGCGGTGCGGCGCGTGCATGATCGAGCGGGACTGGTACACGCTGGGCCGGTACCGGCTCTCCGATGATGGACACTGCGCATCGTGCGGCACGCGGCTGGCCGGCGTGTTCGAGGGACCGGCCGGAGACTGGGGTCCGCGTCGGCTGCCGGTGCGACTGGCCGATGTGGATCGCTCCTACCTCGATCCCTCAGGTGCCGGGTCGGGTCCGTCATGAGACGCGGGTTGCTCCCGGGCGTGCGCTCGGTACGTGAGCCGGCAGTCGCCGGTCGGTTCTATCCGGCAGATCCGCAGGAGCTGGCCGCCATGGTTGACGCCGTCGTGGCCGATGGCCGCCGTCGCACAGCCCAGGCCGACGGTGGACGCCTTGTGGGCTTGGTGGCGCCGCACGCCGGCTACGTGTACTCCGGTGCGGTCGCCGGTGCCGCCTACTCGCTGCTCACCAGACAGATCCGAAGTCGGGTGTCACGCGTGCTGCTGGTCGGACCTGCCCACTACGTACCGGTGCGAGGAATCGCCGTCCCCGGGGCGGCGGCGTTCGCCACCCCTCTGGGGTACCTCCCCGTTGCCGTGCCGTTGCGGAACGCAGCACTGCGCCTGCCTGGCGTCGTGGTCGACGACTACGCGCACGAACCGGAGCACAGTCTGGAAGTCCAGCTGCCCTTCGTGCAGCGTTGTTTGGCGAACGTCGAGGTGCTGCCCTGCCTCGTCGGCCTGTGCGCACCTGGCCGGGTCGCGGCGCTGTTGGACCTCGTCTGGCGCGACCCCTCGACGCTGGTGGTGCTCAGCACCGACCTGTCGCACTACCTCGACCTGGCCGCCTGCCGCAGGCGCGATGCGGCCACTGTGGCAGCGATCCAGGCGCTGGACGAGGCGGCTGTCGCGGACGACGACGCCTGCGGGGCGCGTCCGCTACGCGGACTGCTGCACCAGGCACGACGCACGGGGGCCACCGTGGAACTCGTGGACCAGGCCACCTCAGCGGACGCGATCGGATCGGCTGACCGCGTGGTCGGTTACGGTTCATTCGCCGTTCGCGAGGGAGTCGCCCGATGAACGAGCCATTGTCGAGCACCGACCCGCTGGCTGCAGCGGATCGCGAGGCATTGATCGCGATCGCTGAGTCGGCCATCGCGCGTGCGCTGTCGAGTGGTGCGCGCCGCCTGCCCGACGTGGGCGACCTCTCACCCCGATTGCGTCAGCCAGGCGCCACCTTCGTCACGTTGCGTCGTGACGGCATGTTGCTCGGTTGCATCGGGACGCTCGAGCCCTACCAGCCCCTCGGCATCGATGTCGCCGAGCACGCGCTGGGGGCGGCGTTCGACGACCCACGCGTGCCACCGATCGAGGTCGACGACTTCACCGTCATGACGGTCGAGGTGTCGGTCCTCGGTGCACTACACGAGTTGCGCGCGTCCAACCATCGGCAGGTGGCTGAGTCTCTGCGTACCGGTAAGGATGGGCTGCTCATCGTGGCGCCCGGTCACCGTGCGACGTTCCTTCCGTCGGTGTGGGAGTCCGTCAGCGATGTCGACGAGTTCCTGGCGATGCTGTGGCGCAAGGCCGGACTGTGGCCGCGCGAGTGGCCCACGGGTATCCGCGTGTTCACCTACGAGGTCGACGAGTTCGGCGATCCGGGGCCTCGGTCCTTCCCGGTCGCCTGAGCGCCGCCTGCGTCGACGGGCAGTCCCGTGACTGCCCGACTAGCGTGGTCCCGTGACCGCTGCGCCGTCGGCGCCCGTGACCGAGGTGGGCGCGGTCAGGGCGTTCAGCGCCATCCCCGGTCCCCGTGGTATGACCGGCCTACGGCTGCTGCGAATGGCCCGAAAGGACCCGCTGAGCTTCCTGCGGCGGTGTCAGGGCGAGTACGGGTCTCTCGTCTCGTTCGAGGTGCCCGGCATGCGCGTGGCCCTCGTCAACGACCTGACGGCCGTGCAGCGCATCCTGCGGGTCAACCACATGTCGTACGGGAAGCGCACTCCGCAGTACCGCTCGCTCGCCTTGCTCACCGGTGAAGGCATCGTCGTGAGCGAAGGTGATGCCTGGAAGTCCATGCGCCGCGCCTTGGCCCCGGGCTTCCACCGGCGCATGCTGACCGACGTTCTCCAGTTCACCGACGATGCGGTGAGCCAGCTCGTCGACGAGTGGGAGAACCCCGGACGACCACCGGTGGTGGACGTCGACCAGGCGTTCATGCGTACGACGCTGGGGATCATCGGGCGCACCTTGTTCGGTGCGGAGCTGACGGATGCCGCCGCTGACACGGTGGCAGCGGTGAGTGCTGCGCTGGACGACGTCGTGCGTCGTGCGCAGAGCCTGCCCGTCCCGCTCTGGGCACCGTTCCCGGCCAACCTCCGATTCCGATCGACCCTGCGTCAGATCGACGATGCTGTGGGCGCGATGATCGAGGCGCATCGGCGTCACTCCGGAGGCGATGGCGTACTCGGTCCGTTGCTCGCTGCGCAAGCCGCGGGACTGCTCACCACTGCGCAGGTGCGCGACGAAGCAGTCACCCTTGTCGTAGCGGGCCACGAGACCGTGGCCGCCGCTGCGACCTGGACGGTGGCGCTGCTGGCCGGGACACCGCAGATCCAGGAGCAGGTCGTGTCGGAGGGGCGGGCGCTTCGCTCATGGACGGCGGAGTCGCCGGACCCGCCCAACGACTCCCTGGTCTACACGAGCGCCGCGGTCGAGGAGGCCATGCGTCTGTGGCCACCGGTGTGGCTGATGACGCGGCGGGCGCTCACCGACGACGTCCTGTGCGGGTACCGGATCCCGGCGGGCACGATGGTGATCGTCGCCCTGCCCCTGCTGCACCGGGATCCCGCGAGCTTCACCGACCCCCGGCAATTCCGGCCCCAGCGGTTCCTGGAGCCGCAGCGGTCGACCATCCCGCGCGACGCCTACCTGCCGTTCGGAGCCGGGCCGCGGCTGTGCATCGGACGTGACCTCGCGGCGGTGGAGGTACCCCGCCTGGTGGCTCGCGTGCTCGCGTCCTTCGACGTGCGCCCGGTGGTTCCTGCGCTGCCCAAGCCGGGGGCCACGATCCGGCCCCGCGGCGGCCTGCCGTGCTACGTCACACCCCGCGGGCGCAGCGCATGAGGGCGGCGCTGGAGGCGGCACTGGAGGCGGCACTGGAGGCGGCACTGTGGGCTGCGTCACGAATTCGGCGCGGTGCCTTGTGCGATTGGTCACAATCGCAGGTGATCCGGGCGAAATCTGTCGCCTTTGCATGGAGCATCGCGAGGTTTTAGGGCACCCTGACCAACAGGTCCGCCCCGACGTCCGCTGGAGTAGACGACATGGCCATCACCGGTCTCGACATCGCCCCGACGCAGAACCCGAGGCTGCTCGCGTGGGTCGCAGAGATTGCCGAGCTGACCAAGCCGGAGCGAGTGGTCTGGGCGGACGGCTCGCAGGAGGAGTGGGACCGGCTCACCCGCGAGATGGTCGACGCCGGCACGTTCATCCGGCTCGACGAAACCCTGCGCCCCAACAGCTTCCTCGCCCGTTCCAACCCCAGCGACGTCGCTCGCGTCGAGGACCGCACGTTCATCTGCAGTGAGCGGGAGGACGATGCCGGACCCACGAACAACTGGCGCGCCCCGGCCCAGATGCGGGCTGAGCTGACCAGGTTGTTCGACGGTGCCATGCGGGGACGCACGATGTACGTGATCCCGTTCTCGATGGGACCGCTCGGATCGACCATCTCGCAACTGGGCGTGGAGATCAGCGACTCGCCCTACGTGGTCGTGAACATGCGCATCATGACGCGCATGGGCCAGGCTGCGTTGGACGAGATCGGCCCGGACGGGGACTTCGTCCCCGCAGTGCACACTGTCGGTGCGCCGCTGGAACCGGGCCAGGCCGACGTGTCGTGGCCCTGCAGCGAGATCAAGTACATCGTGCACTACCCGGAGACGCGCGAGATCTGGTCGTACGGCTCTGGCTACGGCGGCAACGCGCTCCTGGGCAAGAAGTGTTTTGCGTTGCGCATCGCGTCGGCGATGGCGCGCGACGAGGGCTGGCTGGCTGAGCACATGCTGATCCTGAAGCTGACCGGCCCGAGCGGCCAGACCCACTACGTCACGGGCGCGTTCCCGTCGGCGTGTGGCAAGACGAACCTCGCCATGCTGCAGCCCACGATTCCGGGTTGGAACGTGGAGACCGTCGGGGACGACATCGCGTGGATGCGCTACGGGGACGACGGCCGGCTGCACGCCATCAACCCCGAGGCCGGATTCTTCGGCGTCGCGCCGGGCACGGGTGCTATGACCAACGAGAATGCCATCGAGGCGTTGTGGGGCAACTGCATCTACACCAACGTGGCGCTCACCGACGACGGTGACGTGTGGTGGGAGGGCATGACCGACGAGGCACCCGCCCACGTGATCGACTGGCTGGGCAACGATTGGACCCCCGCGTCCTCGTCGCCGGCCGCACACCCGAACGCCCGGTTCACCGCTCCGGCGGGTCAGTGCCCGTCGATCGCGGACAACTGGGAGGACCCCGCCGGGGTCCCGATCTCGGCCATCCTCTTCGGGGGGCGCCGCGCCACCAACGTCCCCCTGGTCAACGAGTCCTTCGACTGGCAACACGGCGTCTTCGTCGGTTCGACGGTCTCCAGTGAAAAGACCGCCGCCGCTGAGGGAACCGTGGGCGAGCTGCGACGGGACCCATTCGCGATGCTTCCGTTCTGCGGCTACAACATGGCCGACTACTGGGGGCACTGGCTGAAGGTCGGTCAGGCGACCGACGCGGCCAAGCTGCCGCGCATCTACCAGGTCAACTGGTTCCGCAAGGGCGCCGATGGATCGTTCCTGTGGCCCGGCTACGGCGAGAACAGCCGGGTGCTCGACTGGGTCGTACGCCGCCTCGAGGGGTCGGTCGACGCGGTGAGCACGCCGATCGGGAACCTGCCGCACCCCACCGACCTGAACCTGTCCGGCCTCGAGCTGGACGACGAGACGCTGACCGAGCTGTTCGCCGTCGAGCCGAAGAACTGGATCGACGAGGCCGATCTGACCGAGCAGTACTACCAAGGATTCGGCGACCATGTCCCGTCCGCGTTGTGGGACGAGCTGCACGCGCTGAGGGCGCGGCTGGAGCAGGCACAGGCCGACCCGGCCTGAGGCGACGCGCTCCCACCGACGTCAGAGCGGGTCGCGCAGGATCGGGCAGCTCATGCACCGCGGCCCACCGCGGCCGCGTCCCAGCTCGCTGCCCGCGACGGCGACGACGTCGATTCCGTGGTTTCGCAGCATCGCGTTGGTGCGCTCGTTGCGCTCGTATCCCACGATGACGCCGGGTGCCACCGCCAAGAAGTTGTTCCCGTCGTCCCACTGCTCACGTTCGGCGGCACGGGCGTCCATGTTCGCCGACAACACGCGCACCTGGTCCACCATCAACGCCCGCGTCAGGGCGTCGATCAACGACTCGTTGCGCTGCACCTGTAGCGGTGCGCCGGGCGCTGGCCGGGTGATCGTGTAGGACGGCACCGACTCGACGAGTCCGGGATACGCGACGAATGTGTCACGGTCGACCATCGTCATGACCGTGTCCAGGTGCATGAACGCCCGCCGCTGCGAGAGCTGGACGGCGACGATCCGGTCGGCACGGTCGGCGTCGAACAAGCGCACCGCCAGGATCTCCACCGCCTGCGGGCTGGTGCGCTCGCTGACGCCGATCAGCAGCGTGCGGTTCCCGATGACGAGTGCATCACCGCCCTCGAGCGTGGCCGGCCCGGCAGTGGTGTCGATGCCGTTCAACCACACGCGGAAGCCGTCCTCCCGGTCGTAGCTGTCGCGGAACAACGGGTGCCAGCGGTAGATGACGGCCGTGTGGATGGTCTCCCGCCGCCGGGCCGACTTCGACATGGGGTTGAGCGTGACGCCGCCATACATCCACGCTGAGTTGTCGCGGGTGAACAAGGTGTTGGGCAGCGGCGGCAGCACGAACTCCTCGTCACCGAGCACTGACCACAGCAAACCGCCCGGGTGGTTGCTGATGTCCTCACGGACGACGCCACCGATCCAGTACCGCGCCAGCGTCGTTCCGTCCACGTCACGACTCAGCTGCTGCAAGGGGCCGACCAGTGAAGGCCCGACGGTCCGCTCGTTGAGCAGCCTTTCGATGGCCCACTCGCGCGCCTCAGGATCATCGAGCGCCTCGGCGAGCAGCTGCGCGTAGTACAGGACCTCCACGTCTCGGCTGCGCAGGTCGGCGGCGAAGGCGTCGTGCTCCTCTCGCGCCCGCGACGCCCACAGCACGTCGTCGAACAGCAGGGCCTCACAGTTGGACGGGGTCAGCCGCGACAGCTCCAGGCCGGGGCGATGGAGGATGACGCGGCGCAGCTGACCGACCTCGGAGGCCACGTCGAAGCGCATGGCCCCCGTCCTACCCCACCATCGGTGGCCCGTCAGGCAGACCTGCCGTTCGGTCGCCGGTTCGTTTGGATCAGGCGCTCGGGGCCGAGCTCGCTGCCTCGGCCACCTTGCGGTGAACCTCGGCCATGTCGAGGTCGCGCACCGCTTGGACCAGCTTGTCGAACTCCCGGGCCGGAAGCGCGCCGGCTTCGCCGAACACCAGGACCTTCTCGCGGAAGGCGACCAGGGTCGGGATCGAGGTGATACCGAACATCGCGGCCAGTGCCTGCTGGTCCTCGGTGTCGACCTTGCCGAAGACGATGTCGGCGTTGCCCTCGGAGGCCGCCTCGAACACGGGAGCGAACGCTCGACACGGACCACACCACGCCGCCCAGAAGTCCACGAAGACCGTGTCGTTCGAGGTGATGACCTCCTCGAAGTTCTCGGTGGTCAAGGTGACGGTGGCCATGCGAGCTCCCACTCCTCGGCTGCGCTCGTCGGGGCACCATGCCCCGCGCAGGATCTCGACCTACAACCGCACCCAGGTGTGCGGTGTTCCCGCGTCGGCGCAATCATGGCCCCGTGACCGACTCGCTGACCGGACGGCTGCTCGTGGCGTCGCCCGCGCTCGCGGACCCGAACTTCGAGCGGTCGGTGATCTTCCTGGTCGACCACGACGAGGACGGCGCGCTGGGCGTGGTCCTCAACCGGCCCACCTCGGTGGATGTCGGGGCGATCCTGCCTCCCTGGGAGGGCCGAACGACGTCGCCCGGTGTCGTGTTCCGCGGCGGCCCGGTCGGTCAGGACAGTGCACTGGCACTGGCCCAGCTGGCCCAGGTCTCAGACGATGGCGACGAGGAACCGGTTGGCTTCCGTCGGGTGTTCGGGCCCCTCGGGCTCGTGGACCTCGACGCGCCGCCGGAGATCCTCAGTCCCGACCTCGCGGCCATGCGCGTGTTCGCCGGCTACGCCGGGTGGTCGCCTGGGCAGCTCGAGGACGAGGTGGCCGAGGGCTCCTGGTTCGTGGTCGAGTCGGCGCCCGGCGACATGTTCAGCGACGAACCCAAGATGCTGTGGCGCACGGTCTTGCGCCGCCAGGTCGGCGAGCTGGCCCTGGTCGCGACGTTCCCCGAGGACCCGTCACTGAACTGACGGCGCCTACACTCGACGTCCATGAGCGACGTCCAAGATCCCTGGCCGGACGCGGAGCGTCCCGGCGGCACCGACATCCTCACCGAGGAGCGCGTGCAGCCGGTCTCGACCGATGAAGGTGACCACGAGCGCTTCTCGCACTTCGTGCAGAAGAACAAGATCGTCGAGAGCGCGGTGACGGGTCATCCCGGTCATTGCGCTGTGCGGCAAGGTGTGGACTCCCTCGCGCGACCCGCAGAAGTTCCCGGTGTGCCCAGAGTGCAAGGAGATCTGGGAGTCGTTGCCTCGCGGTGGCGGCGGCAACAACGACGAGTGACCTCCGGCCCTGACCAAGGCCGGCCGGCGGATGCACCTGCACGACCTGAACGGATCTTCGGGCGCAAGTATCGGACGCTGACCTTCGGCGTCGTCGCGATCATCACGGTCATCGCGTTCGAGTTCATGGGCGTGGTGACCGCCATGCCGATCGCGGCCCGTGATCTTGGCGGTCTGGAGTGGTACGCGTGGGCGTTCACCGCGTTCTCCGTCACCAGCCTGTACTCGATGGTGGTCGGTGGTGAGTGGGCCGACCGGTTTGGGCCGGTACGTCCGATCATCGTCGGCGCCAGCCTGTTCGGACTCGGTCTGCTGATCGCCGGCACGGCCGAAGGGATGCCGCAGTTCCTGCTCGGTCGCGCGGTGCAGGGACTCGGCTCCGGCGGCACGTTGGTCGCGATGTACGTCGTGATCGGCAAGGGCTACCCCGAGGAGATCCGGCCGCGGGTGTTCACCGCGCTGTCGGGCGCCTGGGTGGTGCCCGGCATTCTCGGGCCGGTCGATCGCCGGCTGGATCACCGACAACATCGGCTGGCGCTGGGTCTTCCTCGGCGTTCTTCTTCTGATGGTGCCGATCGGTGCCGTGCTCGTTCCGCGGCTGCTGCGCCTGCACCTTCCCGGCGACCCCACGCACATTCCGATCCCTGGTCGAAAGCGGCTGGCCCTGCTGGCGGCACTGGGGACCGGCCTGCTGCAGCTGGCCGGGCAGCAGCACGACCGCTGGAGCCTGCCGGTGCTCGCGATTGCGATCGCCCTGCTCGCGGTCAGCGTGCCGAAGCTGCTGCCGGCGGGGACGGTACGGCTGGCGCGCGGTCTTCCCATGGTCGTCGCGGCGCGTGGGCTGTTCTCCGGCGCGTTCAACGGCGCCGAGGCCTTCGTCCCGCTGATGCTCGTGACCCAGCGGGGCCTGAGCACGTCGCACGCCGGTGGCAACGATCTCCGGCGCTGCGGTGGGGTGGTTCATCGGGTCGTGGGTGCAGACCCGGCCGACGTCGACCATCGCGCGGATCCGGCTGACGACGATGGGCGGCTGGTTGGTGGCCGCCGGGATCGCCCTCACCTCGTTGGTCGTGCTGCCGTCGGTGCCGCCTGCGCTCGGGCTGCTGACCTGGGGGTTCGGCGCGTTCGGCATGGGCATCTTGTTCGGTTCGTTGGCCGTGCTCCTGCTGCAGTACTCCACGCCCGCCGAGCAGGGGATCAACTCGGCGTCGATCCAGGTGGCCGACTCACTGGGCGTCATCACGTTCACCGGCATCTCGGGCGCCATCTTCGCCAGTGCCCAGACGTCGGGCGGGGCGACGTCGGCGCACGTTCGTCACGATCTTCTTGACCATGTCGGTCGTCGTGGCGTTCGCGGCCGCGATGCTCCCGCGGCTGCGTCGGCCAGGTGTCGACGAGCCCGTCCCCGGCTCGAGCCGGGGCCGAGTACCGCTAGTCCGAGTCCGGCCGAGTTCGGCGCCCTGCGGCAGCCGGTAGGCTGCCTGGCCTGGTCGCCGTGGCGACTCGAATTCGGCTCTGGTCCGCTCCGTTCTCAGCTCGGAGGATCCCCTCATATGCGCCGCCTCGTCTCGTGCCGCCTTCGCGGCCGCCTCGTCCGCCGTCGTGCTTGTAGCAGTTGCCGCGTGCGCGCCGAGCAGCTCGCCGTCGGCCAGCGCCTCCAACACCAGCGGGAACGCCTGCGACAACATCACGACCACGACGACCGGCAAGCTGACGGTGGGGACCTCCAACCCCGCCTACCCGCCGTACGTCATCGACAACAAGCCCAGCAACGGCAAGGGCTTCGAGTCGGCCACGGCCTATGCGGTGGCCAAGCAGATGGGCTTCACCGCCGACCAGGTGGCCTGGGTCTTCGCCCCCTTCAACGCCCTCTTCGCCCCAGGCAACAAGAACTTCGACTTCGCCCTGAACCAGATCTCGATCTTGCCCGCTCGTGAGAAGTCCGCCACCTTCAGTGACCCGTACTACGAGGCGCCGAACGGCGTGCTGGTGCATGAAGAACGGTCAATATGCGAACGCCTCGAGCCTGGCCGACCTCAAGAGCGCCCGGATCGGCGTGCAGGTCAACACGACGGCGCAGACAGACGTCGAGACGCAGATCAACCCGACGCAGGCCGTCTCCCCGTTCCCGAACACGACACTCGCCACCCAGGCCCTGAAGAACGGTCAGATCGACGCCTTCGTCACCGACCTGCCCACCACGATCTACCTTCGTGACGCGGTGGTGTCCGGCAGCACCGTGGTCGGCCAGTTCCCACCCTCGACGGTCGGGTTCCGAGTGGGGTCTGGTCCTGCAGAAGAACAACCCGCTCGTGGCGTTGCGTCAACCAGGCTCTCCAGCAGATGAAGAGCGACGGCACGCTGGACCAGATCACCACCAAGTGGATGAGCGACTACAGCAACGCTCCTGTCCTCAGCTGACTCCGCGAGGACCGCCGTCGAGCTGAGTTGATCGTGACGTCGCTCTCGGACACCACGACAGGCGCCGGACCGTTCGACCCGGCCCGCGCCGCCGCGATCGCGCCGGCGGCGCCGCCGGGACATGACCATCTCGGCGGTCAGCACCGCGATCTTCTTCGCGGTGGCGATCGCCGTCATCGTCACCTCACCGGGGTGGCCGGCCGTACGTGAGGCCTTCTTCGATCCCGCAGCCGTCCAACGCGTGATGCCAGCGCTACTGCGCGGATTCCGGCTGACGATCTGGCTGTTCATGACCGCCGAACCGGTCATTCTTCTCGTGGCTGGACTCCTCGCCATCCTGCGCGGCCTGCGGGCGCCCGATCTTCACGCCGCTGCGGATCGTGGCGATCGCCTACACCGACATCGTGCGCGGTATCCCGACGATCCTGCTCGTGGTGCTCTTCGCCTATCGGCATCCCGGCGCTGTCATCTGCAGGGCGTCACCAACTCGCGCTTGTTCTGGGCCTGGGTCGCTTTGGTCGTCTCGTACTCGGCCTACGTCGCCGAGGTGATCCGCGCCGGGCTGGAGTCGGTTCACCCGAGCCAGCGCGCGGCCGCGCGCTCGCTTGGTCTGAGCCAGTGGCAGAGCCTGCGCTCACGTGATTCTGCCGCAAGCGGTGCGTCGGGTGATCCCACCGCTGCTCAACGACTTCATCGCCTTGCAGAAGGACACCGCGCTGGTGTCCTTCGTCGGCGTCATCGAGCTTGTTCCTGGCCGCCCAGATCGACATGGGTAACACCTTCAACTTCACTGCGTTGGTGATCGCGGCGATGTTCTACATCCTGTTGACGGTTCCCCTGGCCCGGTTCACCGACTGGATGTCGGAGCGGCAGCGGCAGCGGCAGCAAGGCGCTGGTGGCGGGCTGTGAGTGCTACCGCGTCTCAGACGCTGCAGCATCGACCAGGTGCACAAGTCGTTCGGCGACAACCACGTGCTGCGGGGGCTCTCGCTCGACGTGAACGAGCACGAGGTCGTGACGCTCATCGGACCGAGCGGTTGTGGTAAGTCAACGGTCCTCCGTTGCATCAACCTGCTCGAGCCCATCGATGCGGGCGCGATCCGCCTCGACGGCATCGACGTCTCCTGGCCGGGTTACGACGCCAACGAGGTGCGGCGACGCGTCGGCATCGTGTTCCAGTCGTTCAACCTCTTCCCGCACATGTCGGTTCGCGACAACATCACCCTCGCGCCGCGCAAGGTGCTCGGAGCACGGCAAGGCCCAGGCCACGGATGAGGCGAACGCCTGCTGACCCGCTTCGGTCTTGGCGATCGTGGAGACGACTATCCCGACCGACTCTCGGGCGGTCAGCAGCAGCGCGTGGCGATCATGCGCGCGTTGGCGATGGACCCCGACATCATGTTGTTCGACGAGATCACCTCCGCGCTCGACCCGGAGCTGGTCGGCGAGGTGCTCGACGTGGTGCGCGAGCTGAAGGAAGCCGGGCTCACGATGGTCATGGCCACCCACGAGATGGGGTTCGCCCGCGAGATCTCGACCCGCGTCGCCTTCCTCGATGGGGGAGTGGTCGCCGAGATCGGCAGCCCGGACGAGCTCTTCTCCGCGCCGCAGGAGCCCCGCACGCAGCAGTTCCTGCGCCGCGTCACCGAGGCGCGACGGCTCTAACCCGGCCTCGCCGGGCCGTGGAGCTGTCTGGGACCCTGGGGGCGTGCCCCGAGAGACCTCTCAGACGCTGGACCGGGGCTTGTCGGTGCTCGAGCTGCTGGCCGCGCAGCCCACGGGGATGACGGTCAACGAGCTGGCAGCGTCGCTGAGCGTGGGTCGGACCGTGGTGTACCGACTGCTCGCAACGTTGGAAGACCACCGCCTCGTCCGGCGCGACCACGACGGACGGGCGCGGCTCGGCGTCGGCGCGCTGGGTCTGGCGCGTGCGGTGCAGCCGTTGCTGCGCAGCGCGTCGGTGCCGGCGTTGCGCGAGCTGGCCGACGCGGTCGGCGCCACCGCGCACCTGACCGTGGCCGACGGCGCCGAGGCACTCGCCATCGCCGTGGTGGAGCCGAGCTGGACCGACTTCCATGTGGCCTACCGAACTGGGTCGCGACATCCGCTGGAACGCGCAGCGGCAGGACGCGCGATCTTGCGGGGACGTGCCGGCGATCCCGGCATCGTCACGTCCAGCGGCGAGCTCCAGCCGGGCGCGTACGGCATCGCTGCGCCGGTGCTGGGGGTCCCTGGGCTCGAGGCGAGCGTCGGCGTCGTGGCGTTGGGTCCGCTCGACGTGATGGCGGTAGGGGCGCGGGTGGCGCGTGCTGCCGCCACCGTCGCCGAGGCGCTGAGTTGACGGCGCTGAGTTGACGGCGCTGGGCTGAGGCTCAGCCGTTGGCCGCCGCCTCGTTGACCAGCGGCAGCACACGGTAGGGCACGACGGTGGCCAAGACGATGACGGTGTTCGACCGTTCGACGCCATCGATGGACAGCACGGCATCGACCACCGACTGCAGGTCGGCATTGGTGCGGGCCACCACCCGTACGAGCATGTCTCCGGCACCGGTGATGGTGTGGGCCTCGAGCACCTCGGGGATGCTGGCCAGCTGGGTCTCGATCCGCCGGTGCGCACCCTGGCGGATCTCCAGCGTCACGAACCCGGTCACCTGGTAGCCGAGGGCCGCCGGCTCGACGTCGGGCCCCCAGCCGCGCACCACGTGGCGGTCGGCGAGCCGGTCCAGCCGGGCCTGCACGGTGCCGCGGGCCACGCTGAGTCGTCGCGAGGCCTCCAGGACCCCGATGCGGGGTTCGGCTGCGAAGAGGGCGAGGATCCGGGCATCCAGGGTGTCCACTGCCGACATCGGGCCTCCGGTGGTCAGGTGTGGGAGAACGGGCCGGTCGGCACGCCCGACGGCTGTACAGATTGACCACTGCGCTGGGTCACCCTTGCGCAGCCTGCCCACGATGTCCACCCTCGCCTCAACGACCGACGTCGTCCGGGCCACCCGGGCGCGCAGCCGAGGGGACGCCATGACCGCCCAGCTCGACTCCCAGCCACGACGCACCGGCAGACGCCCCGTCCGATGTCTTCCCGTTGCACGGGATGCACCACGTCCGGTTCGCCGTGGGGAATGCCAAGCAGGCCGCTCACTACTACTCCACGGCGTTCGGCATGCGCTTGATCGCCTACCGCGGGCCCGAGACGGGTAGCCGCGACCTGGCCGAGTACGTCCTGGCCTCCGGCGCGGCCCGCTTCGTGTTCGGTGCCCCGGTGCACGCCGGGACCGAATTGGGCGAGCACGTGACCCGTCACGGGGACGGCGTGACCGACCTGGCGCTAGAGGTGCCCGACGTCTACGCGGCATACGCCTACGCCGTGGAGCACGGCGCCGAGGGGCTGCTCGAGCCGCACGTCCAGGAGGACGAGCACGGCCAGGTCGTGATGGCGGCGATCGCGACCTACGGAGACACGCGGCACACGCTCGTGGACGCGTCCGCCTACGCCGGTGCGTTCCTGCCGGGGTTCGTCGCGGCCGAGCCCATCGTCGCGCCGCCCTCGCGTCGATACTTCAGCGCCATCGATCACTGCGTCGGCAACGTCGAGCTCGGAGCCATGGACAAGTGGGTGGAGTTCTACCACCGGGTCATGGGGTTCACGAACATGAAGGAGTTCGTGGGCGACGACATCGCCACCGAGTACTCCGCGCTCATGAGCAAGGTGGTCGCCAACGGCACCCGCAAGGTGAAGTTCCCGATCAACGAGCCGGCGATCAGCAAGAAGCGCTCGCAGATCGACGAGTACCTGCAGTTCTACGACGGCGCCGGCGTTCAGCACATTGCGCTCAACACCAACGACATCCTGGCCACGGTCGACGCGATGCGAGCCCAAGGGGTGCAGTTCCTCGCCACTCCGGACTCCTATTACGACGACCCCGAGCTTCGGGCCAGGATCGGGGAGGTGCGGGTGCCGATCGAGGAGCTCAAGGCGCGCCGGATCCTCGTGGACCGGGACGAGGACGGCTACCTGCTGCAGATCTTCACCAAGCCGGTGCAGGACCGCCCCACGGTCTTCTTCGAGCTGATCGAACGTCACGGCTCCCTCGGCTTCGGCAAGGGCAACTTCAAGGCCCTGTTCGAGGCGATCGAGCGCGAGCAGGACCTGCGCGGCAACCTCTGACCAACCCAAGAGTTGATCTTGGACTTCATGTGTCAGTTGATCATGTGAGGACGACATCTACTCCTTGATCAACTCTTCGTGGGGATGGGCTCCGGGTGTCGAGCTACCACCTCGACCTGTCGTACGCCTCAACGAAGGGTTCGCCACGTACCTGGAGTGGGCTGTGGTCGAGCCATCACATGGGCATCCGCCTCGGCGCACTGTCCACCAGGAGTACCGGACTCCAGCCACCAACCCGTTCTGGCTGCTGAAGATGGGGGACCCCGGACGTCGCCACCTGTTCGAGTGGCCGGTCTACGCCCGTGGCGCCCTCACGTTGCAGGCACTGCGGCTGACGGTGGGCGACCACGACTTCTTCCAGATCATGCGGCAGAGGGTGGTGCAGCACGCCGGTGGCAACGGCACGACGCCGGAGTTCAAGGCGCTCGCCGAATCGGTCTCCGGACGCCAGCTCGACGGCCTCTTCCACCGTTGGTTGCAGACCTCCGGCTAGCCCACCCTTCCCTGACCACCCGACGCCACGTCAGGGAGCGCGGGCGGGCAGGACCTGGCCGGTGACCTCGCCGAAGCCGATCCGCGAACCGTCGGTGCCGGTGGCCCAGCCGCAGACGCTGACGGTGTCGCCGTCCTGAAGGAACGTGCGCGTGGACCCATCGTCGAGGGAGAACGGCTCCTGGCCGCCCCACGACAACTCGAGGAACGAGCCGCGCTCCGCCTTGGCCGCGCCGGTCACGGTGCCCGACGCGTAGACGTCGCCGGTGCGCAAGGACGCGCCGTTGACCGTGAGGTGGGCCAGTTGCTGGCCGGGGGTCCAGTACTGCGTGCGAAACGGTGGATGGCTGACGAGCGTGCCGTTCAGGCGAACCTGCAGATCCAGGTCGAGAGCCCAGGGATCGGGGTCCACGAGGTAGTCCAGAACTGGCGGGTCCTGCAGTGGCGGCGCGACGCGAGCCGCAGCCAAGGCCGCTAGCGGAACGACCCACGGCGACACTGACGTGGCGAACGACTTGCCCAGGAACGGGCCCAACGGCTGGTACTCCCACGCCTGGATGTCGCGCGCCGACCAGTCGTTGAGCAGCAGGACTCCGAACACGTGTTCGGTGAACCCAGTGGTCGCAACCGCTGTTCCCAACTCACTGCCGACGCCCACGACGAACGCCACCTCACACTCGATGTCGAGACGTTGTGACGGCCCGAACGTCGGCGTCTGCTCCCCACGGGGACGTCGCTGGCCACTTGGCCGCACGATCGGTGTGCCTGACACGACAAGCGTTCCGGCACGTCCGTGATACCCGATCGGCAATGAGGTCCAGTTCTCCGGCAGCGCGGGCGCATCAGGTCGAAAGATCGCACCCACGTTCTGGGCGTGCTGTTGTGATGAGTAGAAGTCCACGTAGTCGGCGACCGTGAACGGCAGGTGCGCCCGTGCGTCCGCGAGGCCTACGACCACCGTCGACGCCCACGCCGGCGCGCCGCCGTCGGCACTGGTGAGCAGGCGAGTCACCGTCGATCGAAGCGCGCCCCAGATATCGGGTCCCACTGCGAGGAACCGATCCAATGACCCCTCGCCGAAGATCGACGTGGGGTCGGCCATCGCCTCGTCGAGGAGCCCCAGACGGCTAGCGGCGAGCAGGTCGAGCGCTTGGTCACCGATTCGTACGACCGCCGTGCGGTCTGGCCGCGCGGCGCTGGTGATGACGCCGTACGGCAGGTTGGCGATCGGGAACGGGGAGCCCTCGGGCACGTCGACCCAACACTGCGTCACGTCAGCCATCCTCCAACAACTGCAGGGACACGAGTTCGTCGAACGGCTCGTCGACGCTGCACGAGCCAATCGAGCGGAAGATCTGGCGCAGCGCGATGGGATCCGACGCCTCCAGAACGGACAGCAGCGGCACGGCGTCCGTGACCTCCAACAGGTCGCATGCGTCATCGACGCTTCCGCCGCCCAGCGATGCCGCAGTCGCACTCAACGCATTGAGGAAGCCGTGCTGTCGATCGCCGGTAGCACGTTCGACATTCGGCAGCGCGTGGTGCAGTCCCGCCGTCAGTTTGAACGGCACGCCATGGGTGGCCGCCGTGTGCAAGAACTCCGACAGCACGCGCGACGAGGGCACCGACCCCGGCTCCAACCCTCCGGTCCGCAGCTTCGCGCGTTCGACGCCGTCAGCACGCAGCACCTCCAGCGCCTCGGCCACCTGACCCGACGGCGCCCGCCAGGGCAGCTCGAGATAGGCAGGAACCGTGAACGGAAGCTCGCTCAGCAGCGCATCGGTGGCCTGCGCGACGTCGAAACCATCGGGCACGGTGATCTCGACCTGGACCACTTCGGCCCATGGGTCGTCGGCGAGCACGTCGACGGCCGCGGCGAGCTCGGCGAGCCCGCCGTCGGCCACCAGAGCCACGCAGAAGTAGTCCGACGGGCCGAACTCCTGACGCAGTTCGGGCACCTGCGACGCGCGCACGACCAGAGGACCGACCAGCCGGGCCCGGGCCGTGTCACGGCGTTCCCGGACCGCTCGGACGGCCTCGGGCAGCGGCGTGCGGGCCGGCGGGAACAGGGCGGCGTCGTCGATGAGCTCGTGGGTGAGCGCGGCACCGGCAGACCCGGCCCAGCCTGTTGACACGCAGGCGACGCTAGCCGATGGTAGATCTGAGCGGACAGCTGAATCCGTAAATCGGACACGAGGAGATCGCTGTGACCTACTACCGCCGGGTCGGCGACGTCCCGCACAAGCGCCACACCCAGTTCCGTCGGCCCGACGGCGGGCTGTACGCCGAGGAACTGATGGGGCAGGAGGGATTCAGCAGCGAGTCCGCGCTGCTGTACCACCGCCACCTTCCCACCGCGATTGTCGCAGCGACGCCATGGGGGGAGCCAGAACACAGCGTGGTTCCCAACCACCCGTTGCTGCCACGTCACGTACGCGCCCACAAGATCGATACCGGGGTCGACGCCGACGCCGTGACCGGTCGCCACCTGCTGTTCTCCAACGCCGACGTTCGGCTCTCCTACGTGGCCGCTACTTCGCCGTCTCCGTTGTACCGCAACGCCTTCGGCGACGAGTTGCTGTACGTCGAGAGTGGAACAGCGCGAGCCGAGACCATCTTCGGCACACTGCCGATGACCGTGGGCGACTACCTGGTGCTCCCGACGTCCACCACGTACCGAATCGTGCCCGACGATGGCGAGCCGTTGCGACTGCTCGTTACCGAGGCGTCAGGACATGTCGGGCCGCCGCGCCGCTATCTCTCCGACCGCGGGCAGTTCCTGGAACATTCCCCCTTCTGTGAACGGGACCTTCGCGGGCCCGACGAGCCACTGCTCGTCGAGGGTGAAGACGTCGAGGTGTTGGTGCGGCAACGACAGGGGATGACCAAGTACACGTACGCGCACCACCCGTTCGATGTCGTGGGTTGGGATGGCGGTCAGTACCCCTACACGTTCTCGATCCATGACTTCGAGCCGATCACCGGGCGCGTGCATCAACCTCCTCCGGTGCACCAGACGTTTGCCGGACCCAACTTTGTGGTGTGCTCGTTCGTCCCGCGCATGTTCGACTACCACCCGGAGTCGATTCCCGCGCCGTACAACCACGCCAACGTCGACTCCGACGAGGTGATCTTCTACGTCGGCGGCGACTTCATGTCACGCAAGGGTGCCGGGATCGAGCAGGGATCGTTGACGCTTCACCCCAGCGGGTTCACCCATGGACCACAGCCCGGGAGCGTCGAAGCCAGCATCGGCAAAGCTCGAACCGAGGAGCTCGCCGTCATGGTCGACACGTTTCATCCCTTGGCGTTGGGGCCGGCGGCGGTCGCCACTGAGGACGAGGCGTACCCCTGGACCTGGGCGCAACGTCACAACGGTTGACGCCCACTCAGCTCAGGCACACCGCAGGGAGCTCGAACCAGCGCAGTGTCTCGAACTCGGCGCTCAGCGACTCCCCTCCTGCTGGATCGCTGGGGATCTCGGTGCGACGCTCGGCGAGCAACGCTTCAGCCTGGGCCAAGTAGTCGGCCAGCGCGGACTCCGGTGCACGTCTTCTCCGCAGCGGATGGCGCATCAGTCCGTCCGAGGTGTACTCGACATCGGTCAGGCGGAGCAAGTCGGACTCATCCGGCGGACTGCGGTGCTGCCACAGGCCGGTGAGCGCGTCGAAGCGGTAGTCCGGCAGGAATGCGGAGCCATGTTCCGCGACGAACGCGACGGCCTTCACGATGTACTGGAACACTGCTTCGGAGATGAAGTAGTTGAAATTGACTCTCACCCAGCCGGGCTTGATCCCTTCGCAGCCGCGCGTGATCTCGCGTTCGTACTCGTGCGACCGCTCGATGTCGATGCCGAGGAGTCGATGTCCGTACGGCCCGGCGCACGAGCATCCCCCTCGCGCCTGAACTCCGAACAAGTCGTCCAACAGGGTCACCACGGCGTTGTGGTGCAGATACTGACCACCGGGACGGCGAATGACGAAGGACAGGATCGAGAGGCGATCGGCGTCGAGGTTGCCGAGCACCTGCAGCGACGGCACCCCCTTCCACGACGCGATCGCGCGGCGCAGGTAGTCGTGCTCGTGCGCCCGGATCGTGCTCGTGCCCACGGCATTCTTCAGCTGGAACACCAGGCCGGCCCGGATCGACTCCACGATCGCCGGTGTCCCACCCTCTTCGCGCGCCACCACGTCGGCCAGGTAGACGTGCTCCTCCGGATTGACGTACGCCACCGTGCCGCCACCGACCACGTCCGGGACCCGGTTGGTCAGCAGTTGCCTGCGCACGGCCAGTACGCCCGGGGTACCCGGGCCACCCACGAACTTGTGGGGCGAGAGCACGATCGCATCCTTGTACGCGAGTGGGTCGTCCTCAGGCGCAGTCATCTGGATCTCGATGTACGGCGCGGCGGCGGCGAAGTCCCACACCGCCAACGCGTCGTGACGATGCAGCAGCGCCGAGATCCCGAAGGTGTCGCTGACGATGCCGGTGACGTTGCTAGCGGCCGAGAACGCGCCGATCCGCAGAGGCCGGTCGGCATAGGCGTCCAGTCGTGCGGCCAGATACGACTGGTCGATATGACCGTCGGCATCCTCGGGGATCCGCACGACGTCGACCATTGACTCCCGCCAGGGCAGTTCGTTGCTGTGATGCTCGAACGGGCCGACGAAGACGACTGGTCGGTCGTTGGGGGCCACCGATCCTGAGAAGTCGTGGTGGTCGTCCATGGCCGAGGGCAGGCGCAGACCAAGCACGCCGATCAGCTTGTCGATGGCACCGGTCGATCCCGAACCGCAGAAGATGACACAGGTGTCGTCGTCACCGCCGAGCGCGGTGCGAATGATCTCGCGAGCATCCTCGCGGAGCACCCCGGTCTGGCGCCCGGTCGAGCTCGACTCGGTGTGCGTGTTCGCGTACCGGGTCAACACCTCGTCGTGGATGAACGCCTCGATGAACTCCAGTGCCCGGCCGCTGGCCGTGTAGTCGGCGTAGGTGACGCGTCGCGGACCGTAGGGGCCAGTTGCCACGACATCGTCGCCGATGACCGCCCGGCGGATCCGGTCCAACAGCGCCGGCTCGGGCAGCCCCAGGTCGCGTTCGGGGATGAGCACGTCCCTATCGTGGCACCTCATGGTCGCGTCCCCCAGATGGCCCAACGCCGGATCAAGCAACCCGCCCTCGCCGCCGACGCCTTGAACAGACCCCGAGAGGACCGCCCATGCGACTGTTGCGCCGCCTTGCCGCTGGCGCCGTCGCGTGTACCGCTGCCTTCGCAGTGGTCTCCAGCGCCCCGGTCTCGGCAACGACGGCGGTGTCCTCGCCGCGACGCTTCGTCACGGGGTGGGTGCCGTACTGGGCTCCCGATGCTGGCCTGGCCAGCGTCACTGCCCACGCGAACTTGTTCACCGACGCGTCACCGTTCTGGTTCACCACCAGCGGGCCCGGTGTCGTCGTCACCAACGGCTCGGCGTCGTCGCTCGTGACGATGTCGGCCACCTTGCACTCGCACGGGGTCCAGGTGATCCCCACCGTCACGTCGTCGATGAGCGCCAACGCGTTCGCCCGGCTCCTGAACTCCCGCTCGCAGCGGCGGGCAGAGGTGCGGGCCCTGGTCGCGCTGGCGCGGTACTACGCCGTCGACGGGCTCGACCTCGACTTCGAGTCGATCAACTCTGGCTCGGCGAAGGCGCGGGCCACCGTTCTGGCGAAGTTCCCACTGCTCACCGCCGGCCTGCACGGCGCGTTGGCTGCCGACGGACGGCTGTTGTCGATCACGCTGCCGGCACGCACCTCTGACACAGATCCCAACTGGGCTGTGTACGACTACGGACGCCTCGGTGCGACGGCGGACCGGGTGCGCATCATGACCTACGACTATCACTGGGGCGGCGGAGCGCCCGGTCCCGTCGCACCGCGGTCGTGGGTGCGTCAGGTGTTGACGTACGCCGTGACCCGCGTGGGCCCCAGCAAGATCTCTTTCGGACTTCCTTCGTACGGCCGCGACTGGTACGTGCGCACGCTGTCGGGTCGTTGCCCAGCCGCGGCCTTCGCCTCGGTTTCGCGCACGACCTCACAGATGCAGACGTTCGCCCACGCGCGCGGGATCGTTCCGCGGTGGTCACCGTCGGACACGAGTCGCACCTTCAGCTACGTCGAGCGCGTCACGGTCGGGAGTCGGTCGTGCCGCGTGAGGCGAGTGGCCTGGTACGACGACGCCGGTTCGGTGCGGGCCAAGGTCGGGCTCGTCAGGCAGTTCGGTCTCCGCGGGGTAGCGTTCTGGGCTCTTGGCTACGAGTCACCCGGCACCTGGCGTCCGCTGGCGGGCTTCGGCGCTCGCACCGCCGTGCTCCCGGCAACCCTGCGCGGGCGGGTCACGCCGTCCCTGTCCTTCGGTCAGCGCGGCGTGGTCGTCGCCACACTGCGTGCTGGGCGCACCCCGGTGGCCGGTGCGACCGTCACCTTGCAGCGTCAGACCACCGCAGGTGGTTGGCGTTCGGTCGGGAAGGCGACGACCGGTTCCCACGGTCGGGCGCAGCTGCCGGTGCATCCGCTGCGTCCGACGACCTATCGATTCGTGGCCGCCCGTGGCTGGGCCAGGACGTCGGCCGCGATGGCCCCCGCCGCGGTTCAGGTGCACTACACCGTAGGACTCGGGACGACGACGAGACGGCTCTCGGCCTCACGTGGTGCCGTGGTGCACCTGCAGGGGACGGTGCAGCCGGGTTCGGCGGGTCTGACCGTCCGGTTGCAGGCGTGGAACGGCCGGCGGTGGGTGGCGCGAGGTGCAGTGGTCACCGACGCATCCGGCAACTTCGGCTTCGCCAAGCGGTTCACCAACGTCGGCCGGCACCGGTTGCGTTTTGTGGTGCCCGCAGCGGCCTTGGATCGAGGAGCGAGTAGACCGCTCATCGTGCGCGTCACCTGACCAGTCGCGCTGCGTCAGCGTTCGCCGATCACCGGCGCTCCGACGAGCTGGACCCCGCGGGTGGCAAGCTCCGACAAGGCCGCTTCGGTCGTGGCACGGGCAACACCGGCGGTGAGATCCAGCAGGACGCGCGTTCGGAAGCCGGTGACAACTGCGTCGATCGCGGTGGCACGCACGCAGTGGTCGGTTGCGATGCCGACGATGTCGATCGCCTGGACATCGTGGGCCCGGAGCCACTGCGCGAGCCCGGCGCCTTCGGCGTTGTGCCCCTCGAACCCGGAGTAGGCGGCCGCATGCTCACCCTTGTCGAACACGGTCTCGATCCGGTTGACGTCGAGGTTCGCGTGTAGGTGAGCACCCGGCGTACCGGCGACGCAGTGGGCAGGCCAGGTGTCGACGTAGTCCGGATGCGTCGAGAAGTGTGTGCCAGGGTCCATGTGGTGGTCGCGGGTCGCGACGACGTGTGAGTAGTCGCCAGTACCGCCGCGCAACAGTTCAGTGATCGAGGACGCGACGTCTGCGCCACCTGTGACGGCGAGCGTGCCTCCCTCGCAGAAGTCGTTCTGCACATCCACGACGACCAGGGCGCGACTCATCATGCCTCCGCTTCGAAGACAGTCTCGATCACCGGATCTCCCGCCGACAACCGCCGGCCCTCTTCTGGTAGCTCGGCCAACGCTGCGAAGTGGCGCTCCCGCGCCGCTATCACTGACTCGGCGCCGACCACCTCACCCGATTCGATCAAAGGAACGAGGAGCGGCCGTTCTCGAGGCTGGTCGTAGTCGCCGCCGACCCGGATGAGCTCCTCGCGGGCCAGACTGTCATCGCCGCGCACCCGGAAGGCCCACTTGCGTCCGGCCATGCTCGGCTTGCCGAGAGAACGCTTCGCCACCCCGACGAGTTCGGCGTCCCGATCGTCGGAGGAAGCCCGGGCGACGAGCTTGAAGACCAGGCCCGCAGTGGGAAAGCCGGACCCTGTGACCAACGCTGTGCCCACTCCATAGGCGTCGGCGGGCGCGGACGCCAGCGCCGCAATGGCGTGTTCGTCGAGGTCGCCGGTGACGACGATGCGCGTGTCGTGGGCACCCAGCTCGTCGAGCTGGTGACGTACTCGACGGCACTGCTCAGCCAGGTCGCCAGAGTCGAGACGCACTCCGCCCAACTTCGTGCCCGCGACCTCCACCGCCGTCGCGACACCGGTGCCCACGTCGAACGTGTCCACGAGCAACGTGGTGTTGACGCCGAGAGCGGACACCTGGGACGCGAAAGCGTCGCGCTCTGTGTCGTGCAGCAGGGTGAAGGCGTGCGCGCTGGTGCCGCGAGTCGGGATGTCGTAGCGACGACCGGCCTCGAGGTTCGAGGTGGAGTCGAACCCGGCGAGGTACGCCGCCCGAGCTGCGGCGACGGCGGCTTCCTCGTGGGTGCGTCGCGACCCCATCTCGATCAGCGGTCGCGTAGCGCCGGCAGCGTTGCGCATGCGCGACGCCGCGGCGGCGATGGCGCAGTCGTGGTTGAGGATCGAGAGTGTGATCGTCTCCAGTACCACTGCCTCGGCGAAGCCGGCTGAGATCACCAGCAGCGGAGACCCCGGAAACCACGTCTCGCCTTCGCCGTAGCCCCACGCGTCGCCGGAGAACCGGTAGTTCGCCAACCAGTCGAGCGTCGTCGAGTCGACAACGTTGCGCTGGCGCAGGAAGGAGAGCAGCGATTCGTCGAACCGGAACCGCGTCACCGCCTCGAGCCACCGCGACGTGCCTGCCACGACCCCGTACCGGCGTCCCGCGGGCAGGCGTCGGCCAAACACCTCGAAGACGCACCGCCGGTTCCATGTGCCGTCGGCGAGCGACGCTTCGAGCATGGTGAGCTCGTATTGGTCGGTCAGGCTCGCCGTGGACGTCACAGCCGCAGCCTAGGCGGTCCATCTGGTGCTCGTCCGTGCCACCATGAGCCGGTGACCGCGGCGCCTGCACAGCTCGACGAGCCGGTGACCGACGACATCGTCGCCGTGGAACGCCCGTGGATCACCATCGTCTGGAACGACCCGGTGAACCTGATGAGCTATGTCACCTTCGTCTTCCAGGAGTACTTCGGCTACCCGCTCGAGAGAGCGACCGAGTTGATGCTGAAGGTGCACCATGACGGCCGGGCGGTGGTGTCGAACGGGACCCGCGAAGAGATGGAGCGCGACGTGGCGGCATTGCACGGGTACGGCCTGTGGGCGACCGTGGCCAAGGACGACTGACGTGGGTGAGTTCCTCCCTGACCAGGACGGCGTGGTGGCGTTCCTCGAGCCGGCCGAGGTGGCGGTGCTCACGGACCTGACCCGCGTCATGGTGGCGCTGTTGGACGAACCAGGAGCTGCCGCGGAATCCGGAGCTGCATCCGCCGCAGCGCCCGCCGACAAGGCGTCCGCAGCGTTGTCTACAGCGGAGCCGATGTCGGCCGACGGTCTCGCCGCAATGGTCGGTATCGACAACGCCGCCCAACGTCCGGACCACCCGGTGTTGGCCCGGCTGCTTCCCGACGGTTACCGCGACGACGACTCAGCGGCCAACGACTTTCGTCGTTTCACCCAGGCCGACTTGCGTGCGAAGAAGCTGGCCGACGCACGCGCGGTGCGGGACGACCTGGTGCTGGCGCGTACGGACCCGGGAGCGCCAGAGGGCGGGGCAGTCGTGCGCCTGGACGCCGACCGTTCGCGGACGTGGCTGCGTGCCCTCAACGACCAGCGGCTAGCCCTGGGCACCTCGCTGGGCGTCACCGACGACGACGCACAGATCGACCCCGACGAGGAACGGTCCGAGTCCACGATGGGTCAGATCTACGGCTGGCTCACCCATCTGCAGGGCACCCTCGTCGAATGCCTGGAGCCCCGCGCCTCGTAGCCTGTCCGGGTGCTGGTGATCGACCGACCGACCTACGACGCGATCGTGGCCCACGCCCGGGAGGACCATCCCGACGAGGCGTGCGGCATCGTCGCTGGGCGGGTCGACTCCGACCAACCGACCAGGCTCGTCCCCATGGTCAACGCCGCGCGCTCGCCCACGTTCTACGAGTTCGACTCCGCCGACCTCCTGCGCCTCTACCGCGAGCTGGACGCCCGTGACGAGGAGCCTGTGGTGATCTACCACTCGCACACGGCCACGCAGGCGTACCCGTCCCGCACCGACATTGCGTATGCCTCGGAGCCGGGAGCCCATTACGTTCTGGTCTCGACGGCCGACCCGGTGACCGAGGAGTTCCGCTCGTTCCGGATCATTGAGGGGGTCGTGACGGAGGAAGAAGTGCGGGTCGTTCCGACGTTGGACCTGTCTGTACGCACCCAGTCGAACCGTTGAGGAGTCCCACAGCCATGGCCGTCGAGGTCCGCGTGCCCACGATCCTGCGCAACTACACCGGCGGCGAGAAGACCGTCGAGGCGTCCGGGGCCACGTTGGCCGACCTCCTCACGGACCTGGACTCCCATTACCCCGGGCTGCGCGAGCGGCTGGTGGACGAGAAGGGACTGCGCCGGTTCGTCAACGTCTACCTGAACGACGAGGACGTCCGGTTCCTGGGTGGGCTCGACACGAGTGTTGCCGACGGCGACTCCGTGACGATCCTGCCTGCGGTGGCCGGTGGGGCGTCGGCATGACGTTGACGCGCCGGCGACCGGACTGACCTATGCGGTTCGACTCGTTGCTGGACTCGGTCGGGGGGACGCCGCTCGTCGGCCTTCCGACGATGTCGCCCTCGGCCGACGTGCGGCTGTGGGCCAAGCTCGAGGACTACAACCCGACCGGTTCGGTGAAGGACCGCCCCGCGCTGGCGATGGTCGAGGCCGCCGAGGCGCAGGGGCGGTTGACTCCCGGCTGCACCATCTTGGAACCGACGTCGGGCAACACGGGGATCTCCCTGGCCATGGCAGCCCGGCTGAAGGGCTACCGCCTGGTGGCTGTGATGCCGGAGAACACCTCCGTCGAACGGCGTCAACTGCTGCAGATGTGGGGCGCCGAGATCGTGTCATCGCCAGCGGCCGGGGGCTCCAACGAGGCGGTGCGCGTCGCCAGGCGGATGGCCGAGGAACATCCGGACTGGGTGATGCTCTACCAGTACGGGAACCCAGCGAACGCGGAGGCGCACTACCGAGGCACCGGTCCAGAGCTGTTGGCCGACCTGCCGACCATCACTCACTTCGTGGCGGGTCTCGGCACAACCGGCACGCTCATGGGGGCCGGTCGCTTCCTGCGCGAAAAGGTGCCGGGGATCCAGATCGTGGCTGCCGAGCCGCGGTACGGGGAGCTGGTCTACGGCTTGCGCAACCTCGACGAGGGGTTCGTGCCCGAGCTGTACGACGAGTCCGTCTTGACCACGCGCTTCTCGGTTGGCCCGCAGGAGGCGATCCGACGCACCCGGGAGCTGCTCGAGCTCGAGGGCATCTTCGCCGGGATCTCGACCGGGGCGATCCTGCACGCGGCGCTCGGCGTGGCCGACAAGGCTGTCCGCAGCGGGGAACGCGCCGACATCGCCTTTGTCGTCTGTGACGGCGGGTGGAAGTACCTCTCGACGGGGGTCTACACGGCCACGACAGCCGAGGAGGCCGAGGAAGGCCTCGAGGGCCAGCTCTGGGCGTGACCCCGCCGTGTCCCCGCCTTCCCGACGTAGCAATGCGGCGTTGGTTCGGCAAGAACAGCCACCCCCTAGGCTGACCAGGCGATGGACGCGCCGATCGGGATCTTCGACAGTGGGGTGGGCGGCCTCACCGTCGCGCGGGCTGTGCTCGACGTCCTCCCGAACGAACCTCTGCTCTACGTCGGGGACACCGCGCGCGGACCGTACGGCCCCAGGCCGATTGCCGAGGTCCGCGCGTTTGCCCTCGACGTGATGGACCATCTGGTCGAGCGCGGCGTCAAGATGCTCGTGATCGCGTGCAACAGCGCGAGTGCCGCCGTGCTCCGCGACGCCAGGGAGCGCTACCGCGTCCCGGTGGTCGAGGTGATCCAGCCGGCAGTGCGACGCGCGGTCCACGCCACACGGTCGGGTCACGTGGGCGTCATCGGCACCGAGGCCACCGTGGCGAGCGGGGCGTATGCCGACGCGTTCGCGGCCGCACCGAAGCTGACTCTGACGCAGCGCGCGTGCCCGGTCTTCGTCGACTACGTGGAGCGCGGCGTCACCGGCGGCTCGCAGCTGTTGCAGGTCGCCCACGACTACCTCGACCCGGTGCGCGACGCCGGCGTCGACACCCTCGTTCTCGGATGCACGCACTACCCGCTGTTGGCCGGCGTCATCTCCTACGTCATGGGGTACGAGGTCACGCTGGTCTCCAGCGCCGACGAGACGGCGCGCGACGTCTACCGGGTGCTGGCTGAGCAAGGTCTGTTGCGCGGGGACGACTTGCCGGAACCGACCCACACATTCCTGGCCACGGGCGACCCCGAGCCCTTCGCCCGCCTGGCTCACCGCTTCATCGGACCCGAGGTCGGGCGGGTAGAGGCCGCGGGAGTGTTTGCGTGAAGCTGACCGTGATCGGGTGTTCGGGAAGCCTGCCCGGACCCGAAAGCTCTGCGTCGTGCTACCTCGTCGAGCACGACGGGTTCCACGTCGTGCTCGACCTGGGAAGTGGCTCGCTCGGCTCGTTGCAGCGATATCTCTCCTTGACCGAGTTGGACGCCGTGGTGTTGAGCCACTTGCACGGCGACCACTGCCTGGACGTCTGTCCGCTCTACGTCGCTCGGCGCTACGCGGGGCTGCGAAAGGAGTCGCGGATCCCGATCTATGGACCGCATGGCGCGGCGGCCAGGATCGGTGCGGCCTATGACTCCTTCGGGGACCCCAGCCACGACCTCAGCCGTGAGTTCGCGTTCGTTGACATCACGACGCTGAACGAGTTGGGCCCCTTCCAGGTGCGGGTGGCGCGAATGGCCCATCCCGTGCCGGCGTTCGCAGTCCGGCTCGAGGTCGCGGGCACGTCGCTGGTCTACAGCGGCGACACAGGCCCGACGGCGGCCCTGGCGGAACTGGCCCGCGGCGCCGACGTGCTCCTGGCCGAGGCCTCCGACGCTGAGCTCCCCGATCGGCCCACCGGCTTGCACATGTGCGGGCGCGAGGCGGGGGAGGCGGCACAGGCGGCCGGAGTCTCGGCCCTCGTCCTCACCCACATCCCACCGTGGAACGACCCGCACCAGGCACGCGTCGAGGCGGCAGCGGTGTTTTCCGGCGGTGTGACGTTGGCAACGCCCGGCATGGTCGTTGAGGTCGGTGCGCGCGGCGAGCCCTAGGCTCCTGCGCATGTCACGAGTAGACGGCCGGGCGGCCGATCAGTTGCGGACGATCACTGTCGAGCGCGGGTGGTCTGAGCATCCAGAGGGATCGGTGCTGGTCAGCTTCGGTCGCACGCGCGTGCTGTGCACCGCCTCGGCGACCGACGGTGTGCCGCGGTGGCGCAGGGGGAGTGGCCTCGGTTGGGTCACCGCCGAGTACGCAATGTTGCCGCGCTCCACTCATACGCGCAGCGATCGCGAGTCGATCAAGGGCAGGGTCGGCGGGCGCACGCACGAGATCTCCCGGCTGATCGGTCGATCGCTTCGAGCAGTAGTCGACTACTCCGCCCTGGGCGAGAACACGATCGTGCTCGACTGCGACGTGCTGCAGGCAGACGGCGGAACTCGGACTGCCGCGATCACCGGTGCCTACGTCGCCTTGGCTGACGCGGTGGCGTGGTTGCAGCGCGAAGGTCACCTGGCCAAGGAGGCGACCCCCCTGACCGGGTCGGTAGCGGCGGTATCGGTCGGCGTCGTCGCGGGCGAGCCCCTGCTGGACCTGTGCTACGACGAGGATGTCACCGCGCAGACCGACATGAACGTCGTCTGTACCGGTGACGGGCGCTTCGTCGAGGTGCAGGGGACGGCCGAAGGCGAGCCGTTCGATCGTCCGCTGCTCGACGCCCTGCTCGACCTTGCAGTGAATGGATGCGCCGAGCTGGCAGCCCGGCAGCGGGCTGCGCTCGCGTCGTGACGCGGCTGGTGCTGGCCACCCGCAACCCGCACAAGGTGCTGGAGCTTCAGCGGATCCTGGACGCGGCCGCTGTCGACATCGACCTGGTGGGCGTGGACGCCTTCCCCGACGTTCCCGACGTCGCCGAGACCGGTCTGACGTTCGCTGCGAACGCGACGCTCAAGGCAGCGGCGATCGCGATCGCCACCGGTCTGCCGTCTGTAGCCGACGACTCGGGTCTGTGCATCGACGTGCTCGGTGGGATGCCGGGGATCTTCAGCGCTCGCTGGTGCGGTCATCACGGTGACGACCTCGCCAACCTCGATCTGGTTCTGGCGCAGCTCAGCGACGTTCCGGACGACGCGAGGCAAGCGCACTTCGCCTGCGCCGCGGCGTTGGCTCTGCCCTCGGGCGCCGTTGAGGTGGCCGAGGGGCGCCTGGACGGCACTCTCACCCGCGCACCCCGCGGCACCAACGGTTTCGGGTACGACCCGATCTTCGTTCCCCTGGGTGCAACGCTTACCACCGCCCAGATCAGCGCCGTCGAGAAGGACGCGATCAGCCACCGCGGGCGAGCGTTCCGCGCCCTGACGCCGAGGATCCAACGGGTTCTCATCGGCACGTGATCTGTGGTTGGGTCGCGCCATGACCAACGTGGCGTTGTTCCATTCCGTCCTCGGTGTCCGTCAGGGAGTTCTCGACGCGGCACAGCGGCTGCAGCAGGACGGTCACGAGGTGCTGGTGGCCGACCTGTACGGAGGCCGCACCTTCGACGAGTACCCGCCGGCGATGGCCTACGCCTGGGAGGAGGTCGGTCCAGGGGCGCTCATGCGGGGTGCGGTTGACGCGGTCGTCGACCTGCCCGACGGCTTCTTCGTCGCCGGGTTCTCGCTCGGGGCCATGATGGCGGTGCACGTGGCCACCCAACGTCGCGTCTCGGGCGTTCTCATGGCGTCGGGGGCGGTGCCGGTGTCGGCCTTCGACGGCGACCCCACCTGGCCGGCCGGGGTTCCCGCCCAGACCCACTCGACTCTGACTGACCCGTGGCGAGACGCCGATGAGCTCGAGCAGACGATCGCAGACGTGAAGTCAGGCGGAGGCACCCTAGAAGTCTTCGACTATCCCGGTTCGGGGCACTTGTTCACCGACCCGACCCTCCCCGACGAGTACGACCCGGTGGCCACCGAGGCATTCTGGGACCGCGTGCTGCCCTTCGTGCGGACGTGCGGTCAGAACGACCAACGGTCGTAGGTCGGATCCGTCAGGTCGGGCAGCCCATGGGTCGCTTCGAAGTAGGCAGGGCGCAGTCGCGCGGATTCGACATCAGCTTCGAGGATGCCGGCGCCGGAAGCACCATCGTGCTGGTCAACGGCTTCGGAGGCAGTGCGGCCGAGTGGCGAGACGTCGGGTGCGTCGACCTCCTCTGCGACACCAACCGGGTCCTGAGTGTCGACTCGCTGGGCCATGGCGCCAGTTCCGCACCGCACGACTGGCGCAGCTACCGCGCTCCCGACGTTGGTGCCGACCTCATTGCGGTCATGGACGTCGCGGGCGTCGACCGAGCAGTTCTGTGGGGCTACTCCCGCGGGGCGTGGCTGGTCGGCGTCGCTGCCGCCGAGTACCCGCAGCGGGTCGCCGGCATGGTGCTGGGCGGCTCACACGCCGTGTTGGAAGCACCGGACCCGGCCGTCGAGCCCTGGGTGCAGGCGATGCTGGACGCCGACTGGGCGCGGGTGTGGGCCGGCTCTGACCTCTCCGAGTACGACCGGCAGCAGACCGAGCTGAACGACCCGCGTGCCCTGGGAGCGGTCATCCTCGGCCGAGGGCAGGGCGACTACCGCATCGACGTGGCCCGGTGCGCCGCCCCCGCCATGGTCTACTGCGGCGGCGGTGACGACCCCGACAACTGCGAGCCGGTGGCGGCGGCGTTCGGCGTCCCCCTGCAGGTGGTGGGCACGCGCGACCACTTCGGCGCATTCCATGACGTCGACCTGACTGTTCCGCTGGTGCGGGAGTACCTCAGGCGCTTGGGCTGGTAGCACGCCATCTGGCTGGTCGGTCATCGCATCCTCCGGAGCTACCCGAGCATGACGGGGTCGGCGCCGCCGGCGATGCGGATGAGTCGACGAATCGCGTCGCGGAACCCGGTCGGCTGCGCATACGCAGGGGAGGCGCCGGGGTGGTGGGGCGCAATGCGCACGCGCAACGCACCGGGTCGGATCTGCAAGGTCACGGGGGACGGCATCGTCAACGCCTCCCCGTCGACGCCGAGCGGGATGTCGCCATCGGACTCGATCATGAACTCCGGCGTCGCCCACTGTTGCAACGGCTGGCGATGACTGCTCGGTGACGCGGCTCCCATGACCGTTACCCCCAGCTGTCCGGCGTCCATGCGCGGGCGCGTGCCGGAGCCGATGACCCTGCCGATCCGGTAGACGTTGTTGGACACCAGGATCACCGCCGCGGAGGATTGCGGGGAGCCGTCGGGGCCGGTCCAGCGCAGCTGGTGTCCGCCGCTGGCGTCCCCTTGGCCGATCACTGCGGGCACCGTGTTGAGCAGGGTTCTGACCTTCGCGTCCCGATACCCCGGCTGCTGCACGGCTTCGGCATAGAGGCCGAACGACACGTTGTTGACGAACACCCGGCCCGCGACGACGCCGAGGTCGACGCGCTTCTCACCGCCGTCGACGAAGGCGTCGAGGGCGCCGACGACGTCGTCGCGGTCCACTCCCAGGTCGAGGGCGAAGTGGTTGCGTGTGCCGGCCGGGATGCAGGCGAACGGCAGGTCGTGTTCGGCCGCGATCGTCGCCACCAGAGCCTGGGTCCCATCGCCGCCGGCGGCCATCAGCCCGTCGGCGCCGTTGGCGACGTGGTCGCGGACGACCTGCTCCCAGTCCTCACCCGGCTGGAACTCCCGCGGGGTGATCCGTCTGCTGGTCGCTTCCTCGGCGAGATGGCTGCTCAGCGCCTTGCCGCCGCCGGACTTCACGTTGTAGAAGACGACTGAACGCGCGGGGCGGGGTGCGTTCGGCAAGTGCACCCGTACGGAGAACGCCCTTTTGCTCACGCCGGCGGCGAGCACCCACAGGATCAGACCTGCCAACCCGCTCGGGCGGATCCCGTCGACGAACACCACGGCCACGGCACCGACCAACAGCAGAGCACCGCCACTCCACCATGCGAGGCGGGATCGGCCAGTACGGATCACGCCCTGCCAGCCGAAGGTTCCCGCAAGCACCAGCAGACCCAGCGCAATCGGACCCTGCGGGAACTCCGCAATCACGGAGAAGGCCAGAAGCACCGAACCGACGGCCAGCAGGGTCAAGGTCACGGCAGCCGCCACGCGTCTGGACATGGTGGAACTCCTCCTCAGAAAGGCTACGGTGCACGCTACTGAACGACGCGAGACGGGGAGTTGGGGCGCCGATGAAGCGGTGGTGGCCACTCGTGGCGTTGGCGACCGCTCAGTTCGTGATGGTCCTCGACCAGTCGGTCATGAACGTGTCGATCAGCACGCTCGTGGCCGACTTCGACACGACGGTCACCACGATCCAAGGCGTCATCACCTTGTACTGCCTGGTCATGGCCATGTTCATGCTGACCGGCGCAAAGCTCGGGGACATCATTGGCCGCCGGCGCGCCTTCGCCGTGGGGTTGGTGATCTACGGCTGCGGCTCGCTGATGACCGCACTCGCGCCGACCGTTGCGGTCCTGACCTTGGGCTGGTCGATCCTGGAGGGCCTCGGAGCCTCATTGGTCCTACCGGCGCTCGCCGCTCTGATCGCGGGGAACTACGAGGGCCGTGACCGCAAGGTGGCCTATGCCGTGATCGGCGGGGTCGCCGGCGCCGGTATCGCAGTCGGTCCGATCCTGGGCGGCTGGGCCACCACGGAGCTCTCGTGGCGCGTTGTGTTCATCGGCGAGGTCGTACTCGTCTTGTTCATCCTCGCCATGACGCGCCTGATCACCGACGCCCTGCGATCGGGTCGCACGCCCCGGCTGGACGGCGTCGGCACCTTCTTGTCGGCGTCGGGTCTGGGCCTGGTCGTTCTCGGAGTTCTCCAGTCCGCCACCTGGGGATGGGTGCAACCCAAGGACTCGCCGGTCGAGCCGTTCGGGCTCTCGCTGACGCCGTTCGTCATCGGGCTCGGCGGGGGTCTGGTGTGGGGCTTCGTGCGATGGCAGCGGCACCGCGAGCAGTCGGGCGCGGATCCGCTCGTGCATCTGGACCTGGCCAAGCTGCCGAAGGTGCGGGCCGGGTTGATGGGCCTGTTCTCCCAGAACCTGATCCTCATGGGCATCTTCTTCGTCGTGCCGCTGTACCTGCAGCTGGTTCTGGGGCTGGACGCGTTGCAGACCGGCATCAAGATGTTGCCGGTCTCGATTGCGATGTTCCTTGCATCAGCGATCGGGTCCCGCCTGTCGAGCCGCTTCTCGGTTCGCACGATCGTCCGCGCCGGGTTGACCATCACCACGGTGGCCGCCGTCGTCTTGCTGGCGACCATCCAGCCAGACCTCGCCGAGGGCACCTTCGCGGCCGCCATGGCCCTGCTCGGCGTGGGAGTGGGGCTGCTCGCGTCGCAGCTCGGCAACGTTGTGCAGTCGTCGGTCGACGCTTCCGGACGCGCCGAAGCCGGCGGGCTTCAGTACACCGGACAGCAACTCGGCTCCTCGCTAGGAGTTGCCTTGATCGGAGCCCTCGTCCTCGCCGGACTCACTGCTGTCTTCGTGTCGAAGATCGAGTCCGACCCGCGGATCGGCAGTGAGATCTCCTCGCAGGTCAGCGTCTCGGTCGGCTCCGGGATCGACTTCGTCGCCAGCGACCAGATCCAGTCGGCGGCCGAACAGGCCGGTCTCGACGCCGCCACCACTGCCGCGCTGGTCGACGACTACGAGCAGGCGCAGATCGCTGCCCTCAAGGCCGGCCTCCTGGCCGCGGCGTTCATCGCTCTGGGCTCGCTGGCCACCACGCGCGACCTGCCGCACGACGCCCCGCGTCCGAGCAAAGACGCCTCGGGTGGGCCGGCACTCAGCGCGGAAGCGACTGGCTGAGCGCCTCGACCACCGGAAACACGAGATCAACCGGTTCTTGCCCCAGCCTCGGAGACAGCGCGGTCTAGGTCCCATGCCGCAACTGGGCCGATACCTGTACGTCCACCGCTGAGGGCCAATCGCCTCTGGCGATGGCTTGATCCGTCGCAGAACATGAGGTGTGGCACGGTCGAGGTGGTGAGCCCGATGACAACCCAGGTGCAGCGGTCGTTCGAGTACAAATTCGTTCGTCTCGGCGAGTACAGGTACTCGGCGCTGTTCGGCCCGCATGACGAGGCACGCAAGGCCTACGAGGAAGTCGTACAGGAGTACGCGAGGGAAGGGTGGCGCTTGGTGCAGATCTTTGCGCCAGGAGTCGCCGCGTTCGGAGCCGCGAGGTACTACGAGTTGATCTTCGAACGGGAGATGCTCGAGGGTTCCAGCGCGTCGGCTCTGCACTGGGTGGGCCCTGCTGCGGGCTAGGAGGGGAAGCGCCTCCATTGCCCCTCAGAGACGACCTCGATCGTGCCATCGGTCACCTTGATGGCGGTCTCGTCGTCGATGGCGTACGCCGGACCCCCGAGGCTGGCCGCCCATCTCTGCGCCTCGTCGATGGTGTTCTCCGGCATGAGCTCGTGACCCAGGTGCGGGAAGATCGAGAAGTCCACGATTCCGAGGGTGCTGTCGCCCCCAGTTGGCGGTTTCCAGTTGACGAAGTCCTCCCCGATGCGGGGGGTCATCACCATGCTTCCGGCGCTCACCCCCACCCAGACCGTGTCGGGCAGGGACGGCAGGAGGTCCGCCAGCCCGGATTGCCGCATCCAGTGGCACAGGTAGGTCGCATCGCCACCGTCCACCAGCAGGACGTCGGTCTCCCGGACCCAAGGCCCCCAGCGCTCCTCACCGATGCTGGGCAGCGCGGTGAGCTCCAGGACGCCCAGCGACTTCCAGCCCAGGTCGCACATCGGTCCCGGGGTCTGGCCGGCGATGAAGCGCCAGGCCGAGGCAGGCGTGCACGCGGGGTGCCCGTACTCGGCCGTGGGGATGCAGAGGGCGTTGGAGTCGGCGATGGGTTTGCCTAGAAGGTCGACCAAAGCGTCGTAGATGCTCGGGTTCTTCACACCGCCGGAGGTGAGCAGAAGCTTCAAGGTGTCTCCTGGTTGGACCGCGATGGATTGCTGCTTACAGACCGGTGAGCGTCGCGAGACTCATCGCTGCTGAACAGGGCAAAACTACCTGCAGCAAGCCGAACGCTGCACCGATGCGGGCACGGCACCAGGGGGCCCTTGGTTCCCTTGCGCCCGCCCAACCTGTAGAAGATCTTGGCCTCATGTTCAAGGCGACACCGCGAAGCGGCACGTGGCGTCCACCGCGCATAGGCCGGCACATCGGCGTGGTGCTTCGGTTGTAACGTCGGCCATGGTCACCAGGACACTCGACTGAGGGGGAAGTGGATGCCGGGGCGATCTTGGACGCTGGTTCTGGCTGCCGTTGGAGTGGCGTTCGCACTGGCAGCCATCGTGTTCAGCTCCCAAGAGATTGCCCTCATGTACCAAGCGGCACATCCGGAGACACTGGCTCAATTCGCGGCACCAGGGATACACATGATCCCGAATCCTGGTCTGCAAGCTGCACGTGACGCCTGGGACCGACTGCCTTGGGTCGTGCTGCTTTGGTTGGTGGCTACCTCTTGCGGCGCTGGTGTCCTGGTCGGTCGAGGTCACGGCAGCGAGTCGGGATCCCACGCCGCCCCGTCCTAGACGACCTTTGGCGCGAGGCGAGTCACAAGCACATCGGTGCGCGGTGGATCTTCCGCGCATCCGGATGGTCCCCAATGGGCCGTCGCGCCGACGTTCGCCGCATACTGACTTCATGATGTCGGCGCGGTCTCAGATGGCGGTCATGCCGGTCATCCCGCGCTTCGCGGTCGTCGGCGCTCTGGCAGCTCTCCTGCTCGGTGGTTTCACGGGGCTGATCCTCGGTCTGCATGCGTACCCACCGACCGCGTGGTTCGCCGTAGTTGAGGTGGGGATACCAGCCGCAATCCTTGGCGCAATCATGGGGGCTCTCGTCGGGATGGTCGCGGGCACCGTTCAGCGGATGAACCGCCACTGATTGCGAGCCGCACAAAGACACGACACGGGCATCGCTCGGGAGTGGCTGCCTGGGGTGTACCTCGCGGCCATCTGGGCGTTCTTTTGGCGCTGGTGATCACAGTGCGCCGGGCAGTGCGGGTCGGCTGACACTGTTGACGGGACACGGGAGCCGTGTCACGCGCAGAACGACACTCCAGGTTGCGCCTGCGGCTAGGCCAGCCGGTAGACGATCTCCTCGACGTCGGTCGTCTCGCGATCGACCTCGACGAAACCGCATCGCTCCAGCACCTTCGCCGACCCGACGTTCGTGACCGCGACGTGGGCGAACAAGGGCCGCTCGGTGACGTCGTCTAGGAAGGCGGCAAGCGCCGCGGTTGCGATGCCTCTCCCCCAAACCGCGCGGTCGTACCAGTAGCCCACCGCGCGTTGTGCGTCGCCGAAGCAGCCGATGCTGCCGACGACCTCGTCGTCCACGACGACCGTGCGACGGATCAGGGTCGGGTCGGACCGGATCTTCGCGTCGTGCGCCACAAAGGCGTCCCACTCGCGTGCTGAGAACACGGCCATCTCGTTGGCGACCGGGTCGCGCTGGTGCTCGAACAGGATCGGGAGATCGTCGAGCGTCGTCTCGCGGAGCACCAGGTCCACATGGCGACCTTACGACCGAACGCCGACGCGGCCGAGCGAGCGGAGTGCAGCATCCCGACCTCGTCTCCCAGACGTTCGCGGCGAGCGAGAAGGCGGTCGGGTTGCCGTCGATCGCGCCGTACGGGTTGCGCGGTGGTGCGGGAGGGGGGACTCGAACCCCCACGTCCGAGGACACGGGATCCTAAATCCCGGGCGTCTACCAGTTCCGCCACTCCCGCCGACCTTCCAAGGGTAGGCGATGTCTCAGGCGGCTTGCCCGACCTGCGCCGCCACCTTCAGCCGACGTCCCACCGTCAGCATCCAGATGGCCGCGAGCCCGGCGATGGTGCCGGCAACGATGAGTGGCACGACGCCGTCGCCGGCGCCTGACGTCCAGAGCAGGCCGGCCCAGAGCCCGGCCACCAGAACGGCGCCGCCGGAGAGTCCTTGGAACACTCCCTGCGCGCGTCCGCGTACGCCAGACGGCACCAGCGAGGAGATCCACGCCTTTCCGACGCCGTCGGTGAAACCGTTGAACCCGCCGTAAACGGCCATGAGCACGAACACGACCCAGCCGCCGTCGACGACGCCGAGCCCGATGTAGCCGATCGCGAAGCAGACCAAGCCGACGGCGTACACCCGGGAGCGGGGCCAGCGGTCCGACAGCGAGCCCGCCGGATACGACACCAGGGCGTACACGAGGTTGTAGACGACGTACACGGCAACCACACCGGTCGCACTGAAGCCGATCTCCGAGACGCGGAGCAGCACGAGTGCGTCAGGGAAGTTGGCCAGCGCGATCACGACCAGCACCGTGACGACCTCGATGTACTCCTTGGGGAGCGGAGCTCGGGTCGCCGCCTGCTTCTGGGGGTCACGACGAACCTCGGCGGCCGAGACGTCGTCACGGGTGAACGCGACCAGAGCGACGCTGAGGGTCGCCGGGATCACTGCGATCCACAAGGCCAGCGCGATGTTGTCGTGGGTGGCGGCCAAGATGGCCAGCGCCGCCAGAGGGCCGATGACGGCGCCGAGGGTGTCGGCTGCGCGATGGAAGCCGAACACCTTGCCGAGATCAGGCGTGGCCACCTGCTCGGCCAGCAACGCGTCGCGCGGGGCGCCGCGGATACCCTTGCCGATGCGGTCGACCACGCGACCCACCATCAGTACCGGCCATACCGACGCGGCCGCAACGATCACCTTGCCGACTGCGGCCAGGCCGTATCCGGCGCCGACCAAGGGCTTGCGCCCGACCCGGTCGGAGTAACGCCCCGAGAGGTACTTGAACAGCGCGGCCGCGCCCTCGGCCACGCCCTCGACCAGGCCCACCACGGCGGCCGGCGCGCCCAGCAGCACCGTCAGCACGATCGGGAGCAGCGGGTAGAGCAGTTCGCTCGCCGCGTCCTGGGTCAAGGAGACCGCCGAGAGGACGCCGACGTTGCGGGTGAGCCACTCCGGTCGACGGCTCATGCGCGACTGCTCACGCCGGTAGGTCCAGATCGCGCCGGAGCTTGGCGACGTGACCGGTCGCCTTGACGTTGTACTGCGCCACCTCGACAGTTCCCCGGCCCTTGGCGTCGACCGAGAGCACGAACGTCGAACGGATGACGCCGGTCACGACCTTGCCGTACAACGTCTTCTCTCCGTAGGCGCCATAGGCGGACAGCACCGACCGGTCGACGTCGGACAGCAGGGGGAACGTCAGTTCGTCCTTGTCCGCGAAGCTGGCCAGCTTCTCGGGCTTGTCCGGCGAGATCCCGACGATCGCGTAGCCGGCTTTGGTGAACACCGACTGGCCGGCCTCGAAGTCGCAGGCCTGCTGGGTGCAGCCGGGCGTCATGGCCGCGGGGTAGAAGTACACGACCACGTGCTGACCGGCGAAGTCACTGAGGCTCACCTCGGCCCCGTCGGCGTCGGGCAGGGTGAAGGCCGGTGCCGGGTCACCGACGGACAAGCGGGCGGGATCGGACATGGCCAGGCTCCTCGGGGGCGGCGAACGGGTGCCGCCATCGTGCCCGACCCTCCCGAGTTGGGCACCGGCCGGTACCGTGGCGCTTTGATCTCGTCGGCAATCAAGGAGGATCGCTCGTGACGCAGAACTCCCCGGCCGCCGCGCCGCCGCGGTCGCCGAAGCAGATCAAGGCCGACATCTCGGCCACGCAGGAGCGCCTCGCGGCGACGGTCGACGACCTCAACGACCGGCTGAGTCCGGAGTCCGTGATGCGCGAGGTCGGTGATGCGGCCAAGGGCGTGTTCGTCCGACCCGACGGAAGCATCAAGGGGCGTCCCATCGCGATCATCGCCGGCACCGTGGCCGGCCTGGTGGTGCTCCGCAAGATCTTCGGCGACTGACGGGGTCTGACGCGTGGCTGCTCCGCTTCCGATCCAGCTGTTGCACGACCGGATCCTCGTCCAGGAGGACGGCCCCGAAGGTGAGCGTCGCTCGCAGGGCGGCATCCTGATCCCGGCCACCGCGCAGGTGGGCAAGCGCCTGGTCTGGGCCGCCGTCGTATCGGTGGGCCCCAACGTCCGTACCGTCGAGGTGGGCGACCGCGTTCTGTTCGAGCCGGAGGACCGCGGCGAGGTCGACGTGAGGGGCCACACCTACGTGATGCTGCGCGAGCGTGACATCCATGCCGTCGCGTCCTCGCGGGTCGAGCCCGACGCCGCCGGCCTGTATCTCTGAGCCACCATGTTGCGCGCCTGGATCGCCGGACTGGGACTCGGTCTCTTCGTGGCCGCGCAGGTCGGGCCGGTGTCGCTGTTGTGCATCCGGACGTCGGCCCGTTCTGGTCTTCTCGCCGGCGCCGCCGTCGGGTTCGGGGCCGCCGTCATCGACTTCGCGTACGCCACGTTGGGGGTCCTCGGCGCGGCGACCGTCATCGGTCTGACACCGGTGCGGCTCGGACTGGGCATCGCAGGAACGGTGGTGCTCACCGTCATGGGCATCCGCACCCTGCGCGCGGCGTCGCGGATCCGGCTCGGCGCCGAGCTCCCTTCCGAGGTTGCCGCGCCGTCGCGGGCGTTGCGAACAGGTTTGATCGCGACTGCATCGAACCCGCTCACGATCTTGTCGTGGGCGGCCATCTTCGGTGCTGCGGCCACCGCCAGCCTGTTGCAGGACTGGCAGGACGCCACGCTGTTGTTGTTCGGGGTCGGGATCGGTAGTGCCGCATGGTTCACCGGGCTCGCGCTGGTCTGCTCGCGGGCAGGGCGACGACTTGGCCCGCGAGCCCTCGGTGCGATCGACACCGTCTCCGGTGTCGGCCTGCTCGTCTTCGGCGCAGTCCTCGGCGTACGCACGATCAGCGACCCCTGACGCACCCCGGCGACGACGAGGTTGCCGCAGGACGAGGTTGCCGCAGGACGAGATGAGCCGGCCGCGCACCCTCCGCCAGTCTGAGCGTTCGCCGTCGACGGCGGATGACCCCCGGAAACGTCCCGTAAGAACAGGAGCAATGCCGCATTGCTCCTGTTCTTGGCGGAGCAACGCCGCATTGCTCCCCGGCAACTGGGTGAGGGGGAGGGGCCGATAGGGGACGAGGGCCACGGCGCGTGGCGTCAAGAACGCATCAAGATCCACCTTGGGGCCGCTAGAGGGTCGTCAGCACCGGCATCGGTCGCCAGGCGCGCGCGATGAACTCAGGGCATGCATCGACGTGTGTCCACCAAGCGCCTGCTCGTCGGGCGCCCGATGACCGACCAGGAGTTCGGCGAGACCCTCTTGCCGAAGCGGCTGGCGCTTCCGGTCTTCTGCAGCGACCCGATCTCGTCCGTGGCCTACGCCACCGAGGAGATCCTGCTCGTCCTGGGGCTCGCCGGCGTCGCAGCACTGTCGCTGAGTCCGTTGGTGGCCTCGGCCGTGGTGGCCCTTCTCGTGATCGTCGTGGCCTCGTACATGCAGACCACCTACGCCTACCCCAACGGCGGCGGAGCGTACGCAGTCAGCCGGGCCAACCTCGGACAGAACGCCGCCCTCGTGGCGGCCAGCGCCCTGCTCGTCGACTACGTGCTGACGGTCGCCGTCTCCGTCGTGGCGGGCATCGCCAACCTGACGTCTGCCTTCCCGTCCCTGGCGCCGCACGCGGTCCAGATCTCACTCGTCGTGGTGGTCGTCCTGGCCGTGATCAACCTGCGCGGTGTGAAGGAGTCCGGTCGAGCGTTCGCCGTGCCCACGTACGGCTTCTGCGTACTGGTGCTTCTGCTGATCGGTACCGGAGTCGTCCAGATGCTGGCCGGACACACGCCCGTGGCCGAGTCGGCCTCGTTCGGACTCACGCCTCAGGTCAAGACGTCCGGACTGGTCCTCGTCGCCCTGTTGCTCCGAGCCTTCGCCTCGGGCTGTACCGCGCTGACCGGCGTCGAGGCGGTCAGCAACGGCGTGCCGAGCTTCCGCAAGCCGAAGAGCCGCAACGCCTCACGAACCTTGCTGGTCATGGGCGCCCTGTCCGTCGTGATGTTCAGCGGGATCACGGCCATGGCCCTGCTGGCGCATGTCCACATGGCGCAGTCGAACAGCCAGTTGGTCGGAGCGCCGGCCGACTACGTGCAGCCCACCGTCGTGGCCCAACTGGCGACGGCGATCTTCGGTAACGGGTCACTGCTGTTCTTCGCCTTCCAGGCCTTCACCGTCGGCATCTTGGTGCTGGCGGCCAACACCGCATTCAACGGATTCCCGATCCTCGCCTCGATCCTCGGACGTGACGGCTACCTGCCCCGTCAGTTCTCGCGTCGTGGCGACCGCCTGGTGTTCAGCAACGGGGTGATCGTGCTGGCTCTCCTGGCCAGCTTGCTGATCTGGGCGTTCGACGCGAACACCACTCGACTGATCCAGCTGTACATCATCGGGGTCTTCGTCTCGTTCACCTTGAGCCAAGCGGGAATGGTGCGTCACTGGACGCGCAGCCTGCGTGCCGCCGACATGACGAGCGAGCGGCGTCGCAAGGTGCACGTGTCACGTGCCATCAACTTCGCTGGAGCGGCGGCCACCGCACTGGTGCTGGTCATCGTGCTCATCACGAAGTTCACCCACGGTGCCTGGATCGTCGTCATCGCGATGCCCGTGGTCTTCGGGGTGACCAAGGCGATCAACCGTCACTACGACCGAACCGACCGGGAGCAGACGCCGAGCATGCAAGGTGTCACCCTGCCGTCACGTGTGCACGCTGTCGTTCTGGTCTCGCGGTTGAACCAGCCGGCGTTGCAGGCTCTCGCCTACGCCAGGGCGACCCGCCCCAACACCTTGACGGCGTTGCACGTACGCACTCCGCGCAGCTCGGTCGACTCGTTGATCGCCGAGTGGGACGGCCGGGAGATCCCGGTGACCCTCACCATCCTGGACAGCCCGTACCGGGACATCACCCGACCAGTGCTGGAGTATGTCGCCAAGCTACGCCGGGACAACCCCCGCGAGCTCGTGGCTGTGTTCCTCCCCGAGTACGTCGTGCGCCACTGGTGGGAGGCATTCCTGCACAACCAGAGCGCTCTGCGTCTGAAGGCCCGGCTGCTGTTCCAGGCTCGGGTCATGCTGGTGAGTGTGCCCTGGCAGCTCTCCGCAGCCGAACACGACCAGCAGGCAGAGGTGCCCGTCGACGCCCTGCGATGATTGACGCGTGGCAGACGCGCAGCAGGGGACACCGCTGAGCAGGCTCGGGGTTCGCGGTCACAGTCGTGCCGTTGCCGCCTGGCTCACCCTCCTGGTCGGGCTGCCGGCGCTCACCCTGGTTCTGCTGGCCGCCCGCGACACGATCTCGTTGGAGACCGCGTTGCTCCTGTACCTGCTGTTCGTCGTGGTCGTGGCCCTGCTGGGCGGCGTGGTGCCGGGTCTCGTCGGCGCGGTTGCGGCTGATCTGCTCGTCAACTACTTCTTCGTGCCGCCGTACAAGAGTCTGCATGTGGCCTCTCGAGACCACTTCGTGGCAATCGTCGTCTTCGTCGTGGTGGCTGCGATCGTGAGCGTGCTGGTGGAACTCGCCTCCCGCCGACGCGAAGACGCTGCTCGCAGCCGTGCCGAAGCCGACCTGCTGGCGCGACTGAGCGACGCACCTGTCGGTGAGCTGTCCACTGAGGCAGTGCTCGACGAGATCCGGCGCGGATTCGCCATGAGGTACGTCGAGCTGGTGCACGACGACGGATCAGGGTCCGGCACCGTTGTGGCGTCGGTGGGGACGTCGGCTCTCGGCCTGGCCGCGCAGACCGTCCCAGCCGGTGTCGGGCTCCACGTGGTCGCCCGCGGCGACGAGCAGTTCGCGCTCGACCGTGGTTCGCTGCGCCGCCTTGCGCTGGCGGCCGGACGGGTCTACGAAGAACGCCAGCTGAAGGCGCAGGCACAGCAGGCTCAGCGGCTGGCCGACCTCGACCGCACGAGGGCGGCGCTGCTGGCGGCGGTCGGGCACGATCTGCGTACGCCACTCGCCGGCGTCAAGGCAGGAGTGAGCAGCCTGCGTCAGTCCGACGTGGAATGGACCGACCAAGAACGGGCCGAGCTGCTGGCGACCGTCGAGGAGTCGGCCGACCGGTTGGACGAGCTGGTGACGAATCTGCTCGATGCCACCCGCATCCAAGCCGGCGCTGTGGTCGTCGATCGACAGGCGGTCAACCTGGACGAAGTGGTCCTGCGCGCGTTGGTCCACGTTCCCGAGTTGCAGGTCCGCGTCGACGTGCCGGTCTCGCTCCCGCCGGTCGATGCCGATCCGGTGTTGCTGGAACGCGTGATCGACAACCTGGTCTCCAACGCGCGACGCTTCAGCCCGGAGGGTTCGTCGGTGGTCGTCGCCGCCGCCACGAGCGACGACGTCGTGCAGCTCGACGTGATCGACCATGGACCCGGGCTTGCATCGCCCGACGTCACGCGCATCTTCGAGCCCTTCCAGCGGCTCGACGACGCGAGTCAGGGCGGCACTGGCCTCGGTCTGGCCATCGCGCGCGGGTTCTGCGACGCCATGGGCGCCACGCTCGAACCACTCACCACGCCGGGTGGTGGTCTGACCATGCGGATCAGTTTGCAGGTGATGGCATGACACGAGTGCTCCTCGTGGACGACGAGCCTCAGCTGCTGCGCGCGCTCGGCATCAACCTGCGAGCCCGTGGGTACGACGTCGTGACAGCCGTCGACGGTCATAGCGCCCTCCAAGCGGCGGCGAAGACCGTGCCAGACCTGGTCGTGCTCGATCTTGGTTTGCCCGACCTCGACGGCGTCGAGGTGGTTCGCGGAATCCGCGGGTGGTCCGCGGTGCCGATCCTGGTGTTGTCGGCGCGTGACGCCCAACGCGACAAGGTGGCGGCCTTGGATGCAGGTGCCGATGACTACGTGACGAAGCCCTTCGGCATGGATGAGCTGCTCGCGCGGGTGCGAGCTGCACTGCGTCGCGCAACGACGACAGATGCCGGACCGGTCGTGCAGACGCCCGACTTCGCGGTCGACCTGGCGGCGAAGACGGTGGTACGAGACGGCGCAGAGGTGCGGTTGACACCAACGGAGTGGCACTTGCTCGAGGTGCTCATCCGCAACACCGGAAAGCTCGTCGGCCAACGCCAGCTGCTCCAGGAGGTATGGGGGCCGTCGTACGGCACCGAGACGAACTACCTGCGCGTGTATCTCGCGCAACTACGTCGCAAGCTCGAGCCCGATCCCGCACACCCGCGCTACCTGCACACTGAGCCGGGACTGGGTTACCGCTTCACCGTCGGCGACGCCTGATCTGCGACCGTTGATCGACGTCGGAAACTGTCGGTGGTGGGGGGTACGTTCGGAGCATGAGATCGACACCGCACGAGACGCGCGATGCCTCCGCGGGCGGTCACGCGCGCGCGACGTGCGGAGTGCGATCGGTCGGCGTCGACGTGAGCGATCTGCAGCTCCCCGGGCTCGAGGCTCTGCCGCGAGACAACGAGGGCTGTGTGGCACCGCTCGAGCTGCACGCGTTCCTGATCTCGCTGCGAGCAGAAGACCTGGAGACCGACTACGAGTCGTTGGACCTCGTCGCGGCGTGGGATCGGTTCGGTTCCTGGGTCGCCGCGCAACAGCTTGCCGCGGTCGCGGAGTTCGCCCGCCGTCCTGACGTGCTGGGCGCCGATCCGGCAGTGGCGCGTGCGATGCGCAGGGCGCCTGGGCAGGTGGCTCGAGAGCACCCGGATGACGAGGTCGGGGTGCGACTGCGCGTGTCGAGGGCGGCGGCGTCGATCAAGGTCGACCTCGCTGTGCATCTCGCCGATGGTTTCGCGCCGACTGCCGCAGCGCTGGCGTCGGGGCGCATAGATCTCGGACGCGCACGACTGATCGTCGCGGAATGCTCGCAGCTGGACGCAGAGGCACTGCCCGCGATGCAGGCGAAGGCACTGGCGCTGGCAGTAGACCGAAGTGCACCCCGGCTGCGGCCCATGCTGCAGCGAGCGGTACTGGCGATCGACCCCGACGCAGCGAGGCGGCGCTGTCAAGCTGAGCGCGATGAGGCTCGGGTGGTGGTCACGCCGAACGCAGACGCGACCAGTCAGCTCTGGGCGCAGCTGCCGGCCGAAGACGCTGCGGCGATCGAGACGGTGATTGACGCGTCTGCGCGGCGGATGCGTGCCGCGGACGACGACCAGGGGCGTCACACGCTGGACTGGTGGCGGGCCAAGGCGTTGGCCGCGCCGTTCGTCGATGCCTTGCAGACCGGCGTGCTGCACGCCGAGACGCTGATCCGATTGCCGCGTAGTGGACGCCGTGCGGCTCGCATTCACGTCACCGTGCCGGCCTCGGTGCTGCTCGGTCTGTCCGAAGCGCCAGGTGAGATGCGGGGTCACGGGCCGATTCCGGCGTTCCTGGCCCGTGCGCTCGCTGCCGATGCCACCTGGCAACGGGTTCTCACCGACGACGATGGCCGCGTCGTCCGCGTCGACCCCACTGTCTACCGCCCCGGCGCTGTCGACGCGGCCACCGTCAGGGCGCGTGACCAGCTGTGTCGCTTCCCGGGCTGCGGTGCGAACTCGCAGCGGTGTCATCTGGACCACGTGGTGCCCTTCCCCGCTGGGCCCACCGATCCGAGCAACCTGGCAACCGAGTGTCAGCGGCACCATCGGGTGAAGCACCGCCGACCAGATCTCGATCGAGAACCAGAAGGCGCTCTGGCACTCAGCCGGACCCAACCGCCGCATCCGGTACTTACCCGAGGGGAACGCGGCGAGCTGGTGTGGACGATGCCCACCGGTCACCGGCACGTGTCAAGAGCGCCGGTGGTCGCTGAGCCGGCCGACGACGCGGCGCTGGTCGACGCCGTTCGGGCGATTGCGGCTTCCGGCCGCCCCGAGTCGATGAGCGTGCCCGAGCAGGAACTGTCCCGCCGAGTGCTGGCGCTCGCCGCCTGAGCGATCGGTACGGATCGGGCATCCTTGCCCGGTGAACAACGGCTTCGTCGACGGTGTCTCCGAGCGTTGGTTGACCCGGCCCGCGGGGGAGCACTCCGGGGCCAACGGGCAATCGCAGCAGTCGGGACTACTTCTTGGTCGCCATGGATCCGGAAGACACGCGTAGCGGGGCAGTGTTGACGGCCTCGAAGGCCGACGCCGGAATCGTCTTCAGCTCATCGAGCAGACCGCTCGGCCACTTCGCACTGGCCCGGCCCTGGAAGTACCACGGCGAGCCGTTGTCGGCCAGCACGAGCCCGTACTGCTTCATCGCCCGAAGGACGACCTTGGTGTCGGGCCGGAAGCCACGCAACGAGAACGACGCCTTGAGCCGGAAGCGTGCTCCCATCGGCGGGTAGGCATGATTGCGGACGCTGCCCGCGTCGTGGCGGGCCGGCCAGATGTGGCGTCGGTCGGTGATGTCGGTGGTGAACCGGATCGCGTGGTCGACGAACCCCCTGCGCACTTCGTCCAGGCGCAGCAAGCCGGGCAGGATCGGCAGGCCGGCTGCGTCCGCAGAAGTCCAGCCGTCGCGGCGCAACCGGTTCGAGGTCAGCAGCCACGTCGCACCGGAGCCGGCGTGCCAGCCACGTGGCGTCTGCCTGGTGTTCCACGTCTCGTACAGCCGACAGGTGCTGCGGTCCACGATGACCGCGTGGCGGTCGCCTGAGGCGTTCTTACCCCCTTCGATGCGGGTGTCGCTCCCGAGTGGGTACCGCACGTGGTCGCTCTCGCTGCCATACGTGAAGCGGACCGACACCTTTGCGTGCGAACCATCGACGATCGTCACGGGGATGCCGTACGGAACCGGCTGGGCGCCGTACGAGGGTCCGAAGTCGGGGTGCAACCGGGAACGTGGTGACATGTGACGCAGCCACTGAGCACTGTGCTGGTTGACCGGAAGTGCGCTGACGTCGGCGTGCCAGTAGTTGTCGCCGGCGAAGACGTGGCACTTGGTGCCGGGCAGGCGGCTGATGCGGGCGGCTGCGGTCGAGATCGCTCCCGACGCCGGTGCGGCCAGGACGCAGGCGCCCACGACGACGGCCGTCGCCAGCACGAACGGACGAGCAGACAAGGGGCTCATGGGGCAATCGTCGGCCGATCTGCACCCTCACCCGAACCGCCGACCGGGTGGTGCGCTCAGGAGTCTTCGGCGGCCAGCTGGGTCCGGGCGGCCTCGAGATCGTGCTGCCCGGCCGCGTCCAGCGTCGGGTAGACCGGGTCGAGCCGGACCAAGGCATCGGCGAGCACGGCTGACACGCAGATGCGGGCGAACCATTTGTGGTCGGCGGGGACCACGAACCAGGGCGCCCAGGGTGTGCTCGTGGCGGACAGCATGTGCGCATAGGCGTGCTGGTACTCGTCCCAATGCTCCCGCTCGCGCACGTCACCGGCGTTGAACTTCCAGTTCTTCTCCGGCCGTGACACCCGCTCGAGGAATCGCTTGCGCTGCTCTTCCTTGGACACGTTCAGGAACAGCTTGACCACCGTGATCCCGTTGTCGACCAGGTAGTGCTCCCAGTCGTTGATCTCCCGGAACCGGCGCTGCCACACATCCTTGCCGCGAGCGGCGTCAGGAAGGTTCTGACGATCCAGGTTCTCGGGGTGCACCCGCACCACGAGCACTTCCTCGTAGTGGGACCGGTTGAAGATGGCGATGTCACCGCGTGCGGGAAGCTTCTGGGCGTACCGCCAGAGGTAGTCGTGGTCCAGCTCTTCGGTCGAGGGGACCTTGAAGCTGTGCACCTGCACGCCTTGCGGGTTCACCCCACTCATGACGTGACGGATCGTTCCGTCCTTGCCGGCGGCATCCATGGCTTGCAGCACCACCAGTACCCCGTGCACGTTCTGGGCCGCCAGTCGGTCCTGGTAGTCGGCGAGGAGGGCGACGCCTCGCTGCAGCAGGTCCACACCGTCGGCCTTGTCGAGGAAGTCGGCCTTGTCCGCGGGGTCGAAGTCGTCGGGCAGACGCACTGTGTGGCCCGGCCTCACCCGAAGGCGTTCGATGAAGCTCGCGATATCAGCAACCGAAGGTTCAGAGCTCACAACGTCGCAAGTTAGTACAGCGTCTACGGTGGGCGTCGGAAGGGTGGACGTGGCAGACACGATTCCGGCTTTGCTGTTCGACGCCGCCGAGCGCAGCCCCGGCGGCGTCTGGTTGCGCACCGACGACGGCGCCGCCACGTTCGGCGACGCGGCTGGCCATGTCACGCTGGTCGTCGAACGGCTCGTCGACGCCGGCGTCCGGCGCGGCGACCTGGTGGTGGTCACCACCCGCACGACGCCTCCGTACCTGTTCTCCTGGCTGGCACTGGCGGCCCTTGGCGCCATCTGCGTGCCGACCGATCCGTCCGCCAAACCGGCGGAGCTGTCCGGTCTGGTCGGCCAGGTGCAGCCGCGCCTGCTGATCTGCGATGAACAGACCGCGGACCTGGTCACACAAGCCGGAGCTGCCGAGCAGGCCGAGCTCGGCATGCTGGACGTCGCTGCGCTGGTGGGCGACTGGCGAGCACCCGCGGCCAGGGCCGCACACTTCCCCCGGAGCAACGTCGATGCGGACGACGTGGTCGTGTTGATCCCGACCTCGGGCACCACCGGACGCTCCAAGCTGGTGATGCAGACGCAGCGTGCGTACGCCATGGCCGGTGAGGGATTCCCGTATTGGATGGAGCTGGGCGAATCCGACCGCCTCATGACATCCCTGCCGCTGTTCCACATCAACGCGCCCGCCTACTCCGCACTCGGCTCGCTGGCGTGCGGTGCCGGGCTCGTTCTGCTGCCGCGGTTCTCGGCGAGCGGCTTCCTCGACGCCGCCCGAAGGCACGGCGCCACGGAGTTCAATGCGATCGGCGCCATGCTCGAGATCTTGAGTCGGCAGCCCGAACGCCCCGACGACGCCGACAACCCACTGCGGTTGTGTTACACCGGGCCGTCGCCCACGCGCGAGTGGCAGGAGGCCTTCGAACGCCGCTTCGGGCTGCGCATCGTCTGCGGGTACGCGCTCTCGGAATCGCCCTACGGGTTGATCTGGCGCCACGGAACCCGCCCGTTCGCCACGCTCGGGTCCATCCGGCAGCACCCGTCGCTGGGCGAGGTGAACGAGGGTCGGGTGATCGACGACGAGGGACGCGACGTCGGGAAGGGCGGTACCGGCGAGCTGCTCCTGCGCAACCCGGCGGTGACGCCGGGCTACTGGCAGATGCCGGATGCGACGGCTGCGACGGTCGTGGACGGCTGGCTGCACACCGGTGACCTGGTCACCGCGAACGCCGACGACACCTACACGTTCGTTGCACGTAAGAAGGAGGTGCTTCGGCGTCGTGGCCTGAACCTGTCGCCGGCCGAGGTCGAAGACGCGATCGCCGCACACCCAGACGTCCTCGAGGTCGCCGTCGTCGGGGTGCCTTCGGAGCTGACCGAGGACGAGATCAAGGCGTTCGTGGTGGCCCGACCCGGTCGCCACCTCGACTTCGCGCGGCTACAGGCGTTCACGGCGACCCAGATCTCGTCGTTCAAGGTGCCTCGCTACTGGCAGGCTGTTGCCGCCCTGCCCCGCACGCCGACGGCGCGCGTGGCCAAGCATCAGCTGCCCACCGGACATCCGCCGGGGGAGTACGACACCGAGGCCGTACCACTCGCCCAGCCGGAGGACGCACCATGACGCGCTACCCCACCTCGATCGGCGCCGCCGACGAGTCGAGCATCCAGGTGCTCGGGCACGATCTCGCCACCGATCTGATGGGCCAGGTGGGCTTCGGTGAGCTCGCGTTCTGGCTGGTGGCGCTGCGCCGCCCCACTCGCGGTGAACGACGGCTGTTCGAGACGGTGCTGGTCGCGCTGGCCGACCACGGGTTGACCCCGACGGTGCTGGCTGCCCGACTGACCTTGACCGGCGCACCGGAGTCGGTGCAGGGCGCTCTTGCTGCCGGGCTGCTCGGCGGTGGCTCACGCTTCCTGGGCGTCACCGAGGACACCGGTCGATTCCTCGCGCACGCTCTGGAGCAGGGCCAGGCCCAGGGACCGCTGCCCACCACGGACGACGGGTGGGACGCGCTGGCTCGAGACGCCGTCATCGAGCAGCAGGCAACCGGACGCTACGTACCCGGGCTCGGCCACACGTTGCACAAGTCAGGTGACCCGCGGACCCCGGTGTTGTTCCAGGTGGCAGACGAGGAGGGCCTGCTCGGATCGCACCTGCGCCTCTATGCAGCGATCGGCCGGGTGCATCCGAAGGTGCTGGGGCGCACGCTGCCGTTGAACGGCGCCGGGGCGTGCGGGGCGGCGTTGTGCGATCTCGGCTTCGCTCCCGAGATCCTGCGGGGGTTCGCCCTGCTCGCCCGTACCGCTGGCCTGCTGGGACATCTGGCTGAGGAGATGCGGCGGCCGATCGGGCTCGACCTGTACGCGGACGTCGAGCATGCGACCGACTATGAGCCGCCACCTGCCTGATGAGCGGGCTGGGTTGAATCTAGATCCGGAAGAACAGGTTCAGGTACTTCTCGGCGAGCTCGGCGTCGCCCCTGACCGTTCCGGAGTTACTGCGCCCGAACGCGGTCAGCACGAGGCTGCCGGCGTCGAACTCGATGTAGGCGGGCAGGCTCTCGATCTCGCCCGGCTCGTACGTGAGTCCGTCCGGGCCGACCGTGACCCGGAAGTCGCCAGCGTTTCGTCCGGTGACGCGGATCCCGATCGTGAACGGCTCGGACACAGCCTCGGCGCGGACCGTCCCTTGCCAGATCGCGAACATGAACGGGACGAGCAGGTCGGCGGCATCGCCGGAGAGGCCGTGGGCGTCTCCGGTGGCCTGACGGATGTCCCAGGAGTGCACGCCGTAGTCCATGAGCTGCCCGGCCGCATAGAAGAACGCCGGCACCGGCCCCATGTAGGGGTGGGTCACCATGTAGCCGGTCCAGTCGTCCGGACCGATCGGCTTCAAGATGTCCTGCATCCGTTCGAAGTCGTCCCGCAGCCGCTTGAGCAGCTCGTCCTGAGGGATCCCGCGGAACGTCCTCGTCACTTCGTCGACCTTCTCGCCCATCACCGCGAGGCCCCAGGGCTCGGGAACCTCGCCCTCGCCCCGCGCCGCATCGAACGCCTTGAAGTAGCCCTCGGTGGTGTCGACGATGTGGGCCACCAGGTCGCGCGCGGCCCAGCCATCACACGGGGTCGGCGCCTCCCACAGATCCGGACGCTGGGCCAGGGCGAAGAAGCGCTCGGCCTCGTCGCGGACGACCCGCAGGATCGTGTCCTTGCCCTCGTAGGTCATGGCATTCCACTCGCTCATGGCAGGCACCTCTCGTCTGGACCGACCCAGCCGGGGCCGGTGGTCGGTGACTCAGTGGGGGGCGAACTCGTCGAGAACTCGACGTGCATTGCTCATGGCCACGGCTGCGTCGACGTCGTCAGCCACGGTCTGCGGGTCCCAGTTCAGGTCCAGGAAGGTCTCGGTGACTCCTTGGTCGGCCAGCCGCTTCAGGTCCGCCCGGATCTGATCCGCCGATCCCTGCAGCGGAGCCCGCGTCTCATCCATCTCATCGCCGAGCCGCGTGGCGCCGCGCACGATGAACCGGAGCCGGTCGCCATCGCGCCCGGCCTCCTTGGCGGCCAGCTCGACCACCTCGATCGAGGCGCTGATGTTGGCAAGGTCGGCCCGACTGCTACTGATCCACCCGTCCGCGATGCGCCCGATGCGGCGCAGCGCGACCTCGGCCATCCCCCCCATCAGCAGCGGGGGGTGAGGCTGCTGCACCGGCTTGGGCGACACCCGGCTGCGCGGGATGCGGTAGAACTCGCCGCTGAACTCGACCTCAGGCTGCGTCCAGATCGTCTTCAGGCACGCGATGAACTCCTCGCCGCGCGCACCGCGGCGAGCCGGCGACGTCCCGGTCGCTTCGAACTCCTCCGCCGACCAGCCAAGGCCGAGCCCGACGTCGAGCCGTCCCTTGCTGACGATGTCGAGCGTCGTCAGCGCCTTCGACAAGACGATCGGTGAGTAGAACGGCAGATTCACCACGGCCAGGCCGAGCCGGATCTGCGACGTGCGACCGGCGACGAACGCCAGAGCGGTGATCGGGTCGAGGACGGCGTGGTAGGCCTGGCCCCACTCCTCCTCCACCGGGTGCAGCAGGCGTTGGAATGCCCAGGCGGAGGAGTAGCCGAGGCGCTCGGCGTGCTGCGCGATCTCGGCGAGGTTGTCCGGCGTCGCCCAGGCTCCCGAGACCGGGAGACCGACTCCGAGCATCACCTGTGACTCACTCGTCCAACTGACGTCCGGCGAAGTACATCAACGGATCGCTGAGCAGCTCGATCTGGATGCCGTCGGGGTCCTTGAAGTACATCGACTCCGGGATGCCGAGATTCGGCCCCGCGTACTCGACGCCAGCGGCGTCGAGGCGTCGCTGCACCTCCTCCCAGCGGTCGCGCGGCGCCGAGATCGCGATGTGCTGCACGCTCCCGATCGACTCCACCCCCGGGTCGAGCCCGAGCCCAGGGAAGTCGAAGAAGCCCAGGAGCGTCTGGTTGCCGAGGTCGAAGAAGAAGTGCGAAGACCCCGCGTAGTCGCGGTTCTCGACCAGCTCTACCAGGGGGAAGCCCAGCAGATCCTGGTAGAACGCGATGGTCGCCTCCACGTCGGAGCAGATGAGCGCCGCGTGATGGATCCCTCGTCCTGGGGTGCTCGGCCGGTCCTGCGGCGGGTGAAGGTACTTGTCGCGCAACTGCGCCCGTCGGGCTTCGAGCTCGACCAGCTCGGCTTCGGTGGGGGGAGACGGTGCTGCCACGGGAACCTCGATTCGATGCCGAGACGCCGGCAAGTGACCTCTGCGCGAGACTAACCCAGCAGTCCGTGAGCCGACACGTCCGGCAGTCGGTCCTGTTCTCGACGCAGGCGTCGCCACACGAGGTCGCGTGCGGGGTCGGGGGTGCGCACGATGAGGTCCCCTGGATCCGGCCCGGCCGCCTCGCCTTCCCGCGAGGCGAGCGCGGCGCCAACGGCGGAGTGCCAACCGGCACCGGAGTGCACCACCACCTCGTGCCCGGTGGCGTCGGCAAGGTCCTGTGGGAACGGATCGGGTGCGGAGTTGCCGCTGAGGTGGATCTGCCGCAGCGGCAGGGTCTGGGCCAGCACGTCGAGGCAGCGAGCGCTCTCGACGACGATGCCGGAGGCCAGGGCTCTGACGATGTCGGCAGGGCCGTGGGCCAGTGACAGCCCACGGAGCGAACCCGTCACTGTGGGGTCCCACAGAGCCCCTTGCTCCCCAGGGGCGAGGTAGGGGGCGAACGTCGGTAACCCTGGCGTGCCGGCATCGGACGACTGCAGCAGGGCCGACACCTGCGCGATGTCGCTCAGGCCCAGGACGTCGCGGCACCAGGCGAACGCCGAGCCCGTGGCCAACAAGTCCATCTCTAGTCCGAACCCGGGCGTAGCCAGTGGGGTCACCAGGAAACGGTGCCGTGGGTCGAGCGCAACTTCTGCGCTGATCCCGAGGATGATCGAGCTGCTGCCGGCCAGGTAGGCGACGTCGCCGGCATCGCGCAGTCCCAGCCCGAGTGCGCCGCATACCGAGTCCGCCGCACCGATCGTCACCGGCAGTCCGCGGCGCAGCCCGAGATCCTCCGCGAGGTCGGGTCGGATCGGTCTCGGCGTCGTCGTCGCGACGACCTCCGGAAGGCGGGGGAGGTCGCCACCGGCGAGCGCGGCGGCCTGGCTCACCACGTCGTCGCGCCAACCTCCCTGGTGCACGTCGTAAGCGCCGAAGCCGGTGGCGGTGCTCGGGTCGGTGCGGAAGGCACCGGTCAGCCACGTGAAGACGAAGTCCTTGGCGCCGAACAGCCAGGTGGCGGTTCGTGGCAGCTCGCCGATCCGCCGCAATCGAATCGCCATGGGCAGGAGGTACCGACCGTCGAGCCACTGCCCAGTAGTCCGGTACAGGTCGTCGGCACCGAAAGCCACCCGCAGCGCAGCGGCCTCCGCTTCGGCTCGGGCGTCCTCCCACGTGATGGCAGGACCGGTCGCTGCACCGTCGGCGTCGGCGGTCACAAGCGTTGGGATCATCCCGCTCAGCCCGACCGCGGCCCAGCGCGATGCCGGCACGTGGTGCAGCAGGTCGTGAACCACCTGCTGGAGAGCTCGCTGCCAGTCCGCCGGATCCTGCTCTGCGGCCCCGGGCTCGGGCCGGCTCGTGGGGTACTCGGATCTGGCGCGCGCGACGATGCGCCCGGCCGCATCGATCGCCACCCCCTTGAGCCCGGACGTCCCGAGGTCCAGCCCGACGTGGACTTCAGGTGGGTTGACGTCGGGCGTCATGGGCTGCGACTCAGCTCGCGACGCGTTCACGGGCGAGCACGTCGAACGCCTCGGCGGCTGCGGCCAGGGTCAGGTCCACGTCGTTGTCGGTGTGGACCAACGACACGAACAGGTTCTCGAACTGGAGGGGGTGGAAGAGCACGCCACGCAACAACATCTCCTGCCACCACCGCGTGAAGCGTGCCTCGTCGGCGTGAGCCTGCGCATCCCGCCAGTTCCGGATCGGCGCGTCCGAGAACCACAGCTGGAACACCGTTCCGAGTCCCTCGACCGCGGCTGGGATGTCGTGGTCGATCGCCAACGTCCGCAAGCCGTCGGCGAGGCGGTGACCGATGTCCCGTTGCCGTTCGTACAGCCCAGGCTCGGCCAGCACGTCCATCGTGGCGCTGACGGCTGCGCACTGCACGACGTTGGCGTTGTAGGTGCCCGAGTGTGAGTAGCGACCTTCGGCGATCAGGCTCATCGCCTCCAACGAGCCTCCGATCGCAGCGACCGGGAAGCCGCCGCCAAGACCCTTGGCGAGCGTCGTCAGGTCGGGGGTCACGCCGAACCACTCCTGCGCCCCACCACGGCAGAAGCGAAATCCGGTGATCACCTCGTCGAAGATGAGCAGCGCGCCGTGCTTGCGGGTCTCGCTGCGCAACAGATCGAGATAGCCGGGCTCGGGCAGGATGCAGCCGGTGTTGAAGACCGCCGCCTCGGTGATGACCGCGGCCACCTCGTCTCCCCGCTGTTCCATCAGCTCCACGAAGCTGTCGGGGTCGTTCCAGGTGAGCACGACGAGGGTATCCGCCAGCTCGGCCGGCACCCCTGGCCCTGCGGCGACCGGTCGTGGATGACGCGCCGGCCCGGCGAGGGCTGGGTCCACGTGGTTGCTCCAGTACACGGTGTCCTGCCAGCCGTGGTAGTGCCCTTCGAAGCGCACCAGCAGCCGCCGGCCGGTGTGGGCGCGGGCCAGGCGCACGGCCGAGCCGACGGCCTCGCTGCCGGAGTTCGTGAACCTGACCTGCTCGATCCCGGGGACCGCCGCCACGACCTTCTCCGCCGCCTCCACCTCGAGCTCGTAGGGAGTGCCGAAGCAGGTACCCAGGTCGGTGATCGCGTCGGCCACCGCCTTCGTCACGACCGGATGCCGGTGGCCGAGGATCATCGGTCCCAGACCGAGCAGGTAGTCGACGTACTCGTTCCCGTCCACGTCGGTCAGCCGAGAGCCGGTGCCTTGCCGCATGAATGGCGGGTAGGGGGACCAGCCGAACCCGACGGTGCGCGCGCTGCTGCCGGCGCCCGCCGGGATCGTGCGGCTGGCGCGCTGGAACAGTTGAGCCGAGGTCGGCGATCGTCGGGCGTACCGATCGGCGAAGTCCATCGCGTCCTCCGGGGCGAGCAAGAGGGTGTGTCCTCTTTACATACTGTGTATACAGACTAGCGGGGAGCGTCCGCCTGGCCAGCGCGATGGCGCAGCAGTTGCAGCAGGGTGCGCACGGGGGAGCCCGTGGCACCCCCGGGCCAGGCCGACCACGGCCGTTCCAGGTAGGCGGTCGACCCGTTGTCGATGTGGACCCACGGGACGTCGGCGACGAACTGCCGCAGGTACGTGGCAGCCAGAACCGTCGTGTCGGGGGTGCCAGCGGCGGCGTTGACGGAATCGGCCACGGGCGACTGCAGCAGTTGCGCGTACTCGGCGACCAGCGGGATCCGCCATCCTGGCTCGCCGGCCCGCTCGCCGGCGGTGAGCACTTCGGCACACAGGTCGTCGTCGGACGACGCGGCAGCCCACAGAGCAGGTCCGAACCCGGCGGCGTCGGTGAGCGTGGCGACGTCGACGATTCCTGACACGTCCTTGGACGCGAGGTAGGACAACGCGTCAGCCAGGATCAATCGTCCTTCGGAGTCGGTGTCGGTGATCTCGGTCGTGGCCCCGTCGGGGTGAGTGACCACGTCGCCCGGACGTACGGCGTCACCCCCTGGCAGGTTCTCCACCAAGGGCAGGACAGCCCGCACCGGCGTCGCCAACCCCAGGCGGGCCGCGCCGATCACGGCACCGGCGCACGCCGCCGCCCCCGCCATGTCCGACTTCATCCACACGATCTCGTCGGGATCGCGCTTGAGATTCAGACCGCCGGAGTCGAACGTCACCCCCTTGCCGACCAGCCCGAGTGCCCAACGCGTCGTCGGCCCCAGGGAGAGCTCGACCACCTGTGGCGGCCGCCGGCTGGCCTGGCCGACCGCCAACAGGGCGCCGAACCCGCGCTGACGGATCGTGGCCGCCGACCAGACGCGGCACCGTGCCCCGGACCCCGCGGCCGCTGTCGTGATCTCGTCTGCCAGGCGCGCGGGAGACAGGTCGCCGGCGGGAGTGTCGACCAAGGCACGCACCCAGTTCGCCTGCTCGGCCGCCACGGTGGCGTAGGCCACCTCCCGCGTGAGGGCCGTTCGGCGTGCATCCGACGGGGGCACGAGCACGGTCACCGCGCTCGGCCACGGGCCGATGGTGTCGGGTCGGCTGCTGCGCCGTGGGGCTGCGTAGCACCCGAGGAGGAAGCCCTCAGCGGCGGCCGCTGCGCAGAGGGTCGGTGCAGCGACCCCGAGAGCGAGGGCGAGGCACACCCGGGCGCGTCCGCGGCAGGCCGTGGCGGCTCGCTGCGCGGCGTCGCGCACCCTTGCCGGATCAAGCGAGCTGCTTCGTCCGAGTCCGACGACGACGCACGTCGGTTGCCCGACGGTCGACGGCGGCCGGACGACCGGCGCGTCGTCGAGGGCTCCTCGGAACGCCGGCAGGGCAGCGACCGCCAAGCCGATGTCGATGCCGAGGCCGCGGACTTCGTCGACGCCGGGGCCGCCTGGCTGGTCGGAGTACCAGCCCACCACCACGACATCGACCGATCGGGGGATCGATCCGACGGTCCGGACATCGACCGGCTTCGTTGCAGAGCGCATGGTCAGTTCACCCGGTGAACGTTGAGCAGCGTCTGCATCGACAAGTTGGTGACCGAGCCGACCTCCGGCGACATGACGAACCCCGTCCAGGACGTGCTGTGGGCCTCGATGATGTTCGGGTAGTTCAAGATGATGTAGGGCCGGTCGTCGTAGACGATCTGCTGCATCTTGTCCACCACCTTCTTGCGCGCCTGCGGGTCCAACAAGGTCGACTGCTGGGAGTACAGCGCGTCGTAGGCAGGGTTGCAGTAGCCGCTGTCACTGTTGTTGCCCCAGGAGGCGCAGGTCATGACCGAGAGCATGAAGTCAGGGTCGACGGGCGGCACCCAGTCCCACATCGCAAGGTCGTAGCTCTGGTACTTGCCGTCCGGCGCGGTGATGGCGTTGAACGACGCGTCGGCGTCCATCGTGCGCTGGTTGATCTGGATCCCGATCTTGTGGAAGTCGGTCTGCAGGATCTGGAAGGTGCGGTCGCCGGTGCCCTTCTCGTCGGTCGCGAAGATCACGTCGTAGTTCATCGGGTGGCCGTCGGCCACGCGGATGCCGTCGGACCCGCGCGTGAACCCCGCCTGGTCGAGCAGTGCATTCGCCTTGGCGAGGTCGTACGGCAGACCCGGGATCGAGTCGTTGTGCCAGATGCCGCTGGCCGCCGCGATGATCGTCGTGCCGGGCGTGGCCTGCCCGAGCCACGCCGTGTTGATGATGCTCGTCCGGTCGGTGGCGTACTCGAGCGCTTCGCGCACCCGTGGGTCCAGCAACTCCCGATGCTGCGTCTTCGCGGGGTTCGTGTTGATGATCAGCGTCTTCATCGACAGGCTGGGCGCGGTCGACACGACCAGACCACCGGCCTTGAGGGCATCGACTGCGGTCGGTGGCGTCCCTTCGCCGACCATGTCGATCGCATGCGTCTTGATCGCGGTGATCATGGCGTCTTCGTTGGAGAAGAACTGCAGCCCGAAGCCGGAGATGTGCGGCTTGGTCCCCCACCAGGTCGGGTTGGTGTTCAACACCGCGTACTGGTTCTTCTCGTACTTGGTGAGCATGAACGGGCCACCGGACACCATCGGTGCGCCGTTCTGGAAGCGCTTGAGCTCGAGGCCGTCGCCGGTCGCGTACCGGCTCCAGAGGTGTTCGGGCAAGATGTCGACGTTCTGCAGCTGGGCGAGCACATTGGCAACAGGGCGCTGGTAGGTGAGAACCAGCTTCGTTGCAGTGGGGGCCGCCGCCTTGTCGAGGTGAGCGACGAACCCGGCCATGTTGGCAGTCGCCCCGTTCTGGTACTTCAGGATCGTGTTGATGGTCCAGGCGGCGTCCTCCGCGGTGAGCGGCTTCCCGTCCGACCACGTGGCGTTCGGCGCGGTCGTGAACGTCCAGGTGCGACCGTCCTTGGATGTCGTCCACTTCGAGGCGTAGTCGGCGACCAGGTCGAGCTTGGCGTCGTACTGCACCAGGTGGGGGTAGACGTACTGGAACACGACTGCTGAGTAGTCCGACTGGGCCACGAAGGGGTTCAGGGAGTCGATGGGCACCGTCGACCCGATCTTGAGCAGACCGCTCTCGCCGTTGGCCTGACCACTCCCGCTGCCCGACGAGCACCCCGCCAGCACCAGTCCAGCGACCGCGACCAACGCCGCGGTTCGAATCAGGCCGGGTGTGCGCATCATGACTCCGTTCGTCGGGTTACGCGCGGGCTCGGGTCGACCGGGACGGCCTCGCCCGCGTCGCGACGGGCAGCACCTGCCGATCGGTCTGTCCGGACAGGTAGAAGGCGAAGCCATCGGTCGGGTACACCTGCTGGAAGCGGTCGAACGGCTGGCCGTCATTGCTGTAGCTGACGCCTCGGATCCGTACGACCCGGTCCCGTGTGGACAGCCCGAGGAGCTTGCGATCCGTGGCGCCGGGGAGGGTGACGTCCAGGTACTGCTCCTCATAGACGTCCACCAACCCGTGGTGGTCGGCGAGCCACGCGTACAGCGGGTGTCCACCCCGCAGTGCGCTGGTGTCGATGTCGGGCGCCACGGCGAGGGGGATCACCGACGTCTCGCTGATCATCGCCCGGGCGCCGATCACCCGGAGCCGGCTGATCTCCCACACGGGGTCGTCCACGGTGATCGCGAGCGCCCGCGCAGCATCGACACCGGCTCCTCGACGTCGAACGCCGAGCAGGCGGGTGTCGACCCGGGGGCTCGCCACGCCTTCCGTCAGCGTCGCGAGCAGGCCGCCGGCCAAGGAGGGGTGGGCCAGGATCCGCTCCGCTGCGACGAACGTGCCGACGCCTTGGTGACGACGCACCCGTCCGGCCCGTTCGAGCTCGTCGAGGGCTCGACGCACCGAGATGAGGCTGACGCCGGCGTCCTGCGCGAGCTCCTTGTTCGTCGGGAGCACGTCGCCAGGCTGCAGGCCCTGGTCGGTGATCAAGTGCTCGATCAGGTCGATGACCTGCTCGTACCGCAGCCGTGGTGTGACGTCACCTCGCAACGACAGCGCCACCCGGCCCACCTCTCAGCACCCCCGCCGTCCCGGGACTCGCGGGACGCATCACGAACCGTAGAGCATGGTGAGGCGACTGTGTATGTTTACTGCGCCTCAAACCGACGTGGCGGAGGTGACAAATGCGCAGCGGCGATTACGTGGTGAAGCGCGCCGCTTTCGCCGTGGCCACGATCTTCGTCGCTTTGACCATCAACTTCGTCCTCTTCCGGATCCTGCCCGGAAACGCGGCGTCCAACATCTCTCATGTCCCCGGAGCCGGACCCCAGCTGCGGGAGGCGTTGCAGGCCCAGTTCGGGCTGGACAAGCCCATGTGGCAGCAGTACCTGCTCTACCTCAAGCAGTTGCTGCACGGAAACCTCGGGATCTCCTTCGCCAACCAGCAGCCGGTGTCGTCGAACCTGGCGCGGGCGATGGCGAACACGATCCCGATGGTGCTCACGGGAACGGTCATCGCGATCGCGCTGGGGATCGCCACGGGCGTGCTCTCGGCTGTGCGCCGAGGAACCGCGACCGACTCGCTCAGCACCAACCTGGCGATCACGTTCTACGCGTTCCCGACCCAGTTCATCGGGGCGATGTTGCTGATCCTGTTCGCCGGCGTCTTTCCGGCCGCGGGAATGAGCGACCCGTTCGCGACCGACCTCTCGACTACGGCGCACATCCGCGACCTGAGCTCGCACATGTTCCTTCCGGTGCTGACCCTGGTCTTGACTCTGTACGGCGAGAACACGTTGATCGTGCGTTCGGCGATGCTGGAGACGTTGGGCGACGATCAGATCCTCACAGCCCGGGCGAAGGGGCTGCCCAAACGCACGATCATCCGACGCCATGCGCTACGCAACGCGATGCTGCCGACGCTGACGATGATCGCGTTGTCCCTGAGCGCCGTGGTCACCGGCGTCATCTTGGTGGAGGTCATCTTCTCGTGGCCCGGCATCGGGTCAGCGCTGTACCAGGCGGTGTTGCAGCGTGACTACCCGATGCTCCAAGGAGGGTTCCTCGTGATCACGGTTACCGTGATCACGATCAACTTCTTCGCCGACCTGCTCTACTTCAGGCTGGACCCGAGGATCACGTCATGAGCCCCATCATGAGCCCATCATGAGCCCATCATGAGCCCATCATGAGCACCGTCATCAACACCACCGACGCGCCGCGCTCCGACGTGCAGACCGGTGCGCTGCGTGCGGTGCGAAGCATGCTGAAGGGGCGTTCGGCACGGATCGGCCTGGGGATCCTGATCTTCTTCGTCCTGATCGCGATCTTCGCGCCGCTGCTGGCGACCAAGGGCGTGCACACGGCCACGTGCGGGGTCTTCGAGCGACCGTCCGCGCACCACTGGCTCGGCTGCGACGACGGCGGGATCGACATGACGAGCCTCGTGCTCGTGGGGAGCCGGGTGTCGATGATCGTGGGCTTCACGGCGACCCTGGTGGCCATGACCCTCGGTGGGACCATCGGTTTGGTCTCCGGCTACTTCGGCGGCACCACCGACGTGGTGCTCATGCGCATCACCGACTACTTCTTGGTGATCCCCGACCTGGTCCTGATGATCGTGATCGCGGCCGTCTGGGGACCGAGCCTGTCCCACGTGATCATCGTCATCGGCATCCTCTTGTGGACCGGCACGGCCAGGGTGGTGCGCGCCCAGGTCAAGAGCATCCGGGAGCGCACGTACGTCAAGCGCGCGCAGACCGTCGGTGCCAGCAACACCCGCATCATCTTCCGGCACGTCCTGCCGCAGGTGGGCCCGCTGCTGATCGCCAGCACGGTTCTCACGGTCGCCGTCGCCATCTTCGACGAGACCGCGCTCGCCTTCCTCGGCCTGTCCGACCCGACGGCGGTCACCTGGGGAACGATCATGGAGCACGCCTTCGACCGCACGGCCATCAGCGCCGGGGCCTGGTGGGCGATCGTGCCGCCCGGTCTGGCGGTCGCCCTGGTCATCGTCGGCTGCTATCTGGTCGGTCAGGCGATCGAAGACGCCCTGAATCCTCGCCTGAAGGTGGCCTACCTGTCGCCGAAGTCATGGCGCCTGCGTCCTTTGGTCGGCCGTGGATCGGACGCGGTGTGAGCCTGCTCGAGATCCTTGACCTACACGTCTGGTTCGACCTGCCCGACGGCGGCGAGCTGCACGCGGTGCAGGGCGTCAACCTGAGCCTCGCGCCGGGGCAACGGCTCGGTCTGGTCGGCGAGTCCGGATCCGGGAAGACCACCACCGGGCTGGCCACGATCGGGCTGCTTCCGTCGTCGGCCAGCGTTGCCGGAGAGGTCAGGTTGGACGGCACGGACCTCCTCCCCCTGGGGGAGAAGGGGTTCAACGCCTACCGCTGGCGCGACATCGCCATGGTGTTCCAGGGTGCGATGAACGCGTTCGACCCCGTGAAGAAGGTAGGCAGCCAGATCGCGGAACCCATGGAGTTCCACGACGTGGCTTCCGGCAAGGCCGCGGCCCAGCGCGTCCAGGAGCTGCTGGGTGTGGTGGGGATGCCGGCGAGTGCGGCGGACAAGTACCCACATGAGATGTCGGGCGGCATGCGACAACGCGCCGCCATCGCAATGGCGCTCTCGTGCAACCCCAAGGTGTTGATCGCTGACGAGCCGACCACGGCGCTCGATGTCATGGTGCAGGCCCAGATCCTGCAGCTGCTGACCCGGTTGACCGCCGACCTGAGCCTGTCCTTGATCCTCGTCACGCACGACCTCGCGGTGGTGGCGCAGGCGTGTGACACGGCGGCGGTCATGTACGCAGGGCAGATCGTCGAGATCGGTCCGATGGAGACGCTCTATCACGAGCCGGACCACCCGTACACACGCGCGTTGTTCGCCGCGACTCCAGATCTGTACGCAGAGCGCGCCGTCACATCCATTCCCGGGTCGCCGCCGCACCTGGACCATCCGATCCACGGGTGTGCTTTCCGCGACCGGTGTCCGCAGGCCATCGAGATCTGTGCCAGCCAGCGGCCCGTCGCCCAGGTGATGAGCCAAGACCACCTCGCCGCCTGCCACCGAGCCGGGGGACCCCGTGACTGATCCCGACGCCCCGCTGCTACAGGTCGACGACCTTCGCGTCGTGTATCCCGGTCGCCGCAACTTGTTGGCCCGCCAGGTGACCCCGGACGTCTGTGCCGTCGATGGAGTGAGCTTTCGCGTCGGTCGCGGCGAGATGCTCGCGATCGTGGGCGAGTCCGGCTGCGGAAAGACGACGACGTTGCAGAGCATTCTGGGGATGGCACCGTCAGCCACGGGCAGCGTGCGGCTCAGCGGGACCGAGGTGATCGGCCGTTCGGCGAAGCAGATGCGGCCGCTGCGCCGTCACGCGCAGATGATCTATCAGGATCCGTACGAGGCGCTCGACATGAGGTTCCGAGTGTGGCAGACGGTTGAGGAGCCCCTGCTCGTCCACGGCATCGGCCGCAGCCGCGCGGAACGGTCCGATCTGATCAGAGCCAGTCTCGAGCGGGCGGAGCTGACCCCCGCCGAGGCCTACACCGACCGCTACCCGCACGAGCTGTCCGGAGGGCAGCGACAGCGGGTGGCCATCGCGGCGAGTCTGGTGCTGCAGCCCGATCTACTGCTGGCCGACGAGCCGGTGTCCATGCTCGACGTGTCGGTGCGCGCTGGCGTGCTGTCGTTGCTCGACGCATTGCGCAAGGACGGGCGCATGGGCATCGTGATGATCACCCACGACCTGTCGACAGCGGCCCACTTCGCCGACCGGATCGCCGTGATGTACCTCGGTCGGATCGTCGAGGAAGGACCTGCGCACGAGGTCATCCACCACCCGCAGCACCCCTACACCAAGGCCCTGTTGTCCATCGTGCCGCGACCGGACCCACGCGAGCAGGCGTGGGGACAGATCCTGCAGGGGGAAGCACCCAACCCCGCTGACGTGCCGTCTGGTTGCCGCTTCCACCCGCGTTGTCCCGTGGTCACCACAGGTTGCGACAGCAGCGACCCGATGCTGCAACCGGTCGGTGCGAACGACCACCGGGCGGCCTGCCTGCTGCTGCAGGCTGCTTCGGTCGTCACGCGGGGGACCGGCGACCATGACTGATATGGCCCTCGACACCATGGTGCACGACGCGATCGCGCGCGCCACGGCGGACCTGCTGTCAGCCGGTGGGGCGCCGGGAGGCGTCGTCAGCGTCGTCGGGTCAGACGGTTCGCTTGCGGTCGTGCCGTTCGGTGTGGTCGACCTGGCGACGCAGCTCGCGGTGGACCAGCGCACCCGCTTCGAGATCGGATCGATCAGCAAGTCGTTCACCTCGTTGGTGGTCCTGCGGTTGGTCGACCAAGGGCTGCTGGCCCTGGACGACCCTGCGCTGGGCCACCTGCCCTGGCTCCAGGTGTCGAGCGCATACGAGCCGTTCACGATCCGTCACCTGCTGCAGCACACGGCCGGACTCGTCATGGGCTCCGATGCGAATCCCGACGAGCTGGCCCAGGTGTGGTCGCTGCGCGAGACGCAGACGGGATCGGCGCCCGGATCGTTCTTCCACTACTCCAACCTGGGGTACGTCGTCCTGGGTCAGATCGTGCGAGCGGTCACCGGCCGCTCCTGCGCCGACCTGGTCGGGGAGTGCGTGCTGGGACCGGTCGGGATGGACGCCAGCCTGGCTCGGATCGGTGATGTCGACCGACCGACGTTGGCCACCGGCTACCAACCGCGCTTCGAGGATCGACCGTTCCTGCCGGGGGACCCGCTCGAACCGGCCACCTGGTTCGGAGTCGAGGCCGCCGACGGGAATGTCGCCGCCACCGGCGCTGACCTCGGGCGCTACCTCTCGATGTTGCTGGCCCGAGGTCGCCTGAGCGGTGGCGCGGTCGTGTCGGAGGAGTCGTTCGCGCAGATGATCGGATCGCTCGCCCCCGACGGTGAGCCGTCGCAGTACCCGAGCCGATACGGCCTGGGCCTCAACGTCGAGCAGATCAATGGATCGACGTGCCTCTCGCACGGCGGTGGCATGGTGGGTTACGCGTCCTTCCTGCTCGGTGATCTCGACCGACGGGTCGGTGTCGCAGTCATGACCAACGCGCCGGGCGACTCGCCGGCCGCCGAAGTCGTTGCGCGTCACGTATTCGTGGCGGTCCAACGGGCAGCCGGCGCCGAGGGGTTCGCGGATCACGATCCGCCGGCGACGCTGGAGCCGGTGGGCACGTCGAGGCGATGGTCGGATGCGCACGGCTCCTTCGTGGTCGCAATCGATGACGCCGGGCCGTCGCTGTCGGACGGCGAAGGCACGGGGCGGCTCGTTCGGCTGTCGGAGCAACGCTGGGGTTGCACCCACCCGGGTTGGCGGACGTTCTCACACGTGGTCGACCAGGCAGCTGGCAAGTGGATCTACGGCGGGCGCGTGCTGAGCCGCGACGGGATCACCCCGGTCGGCGACGCCGACGTCGACCCCGGCCTGGCGTCAGCGGTGGGTCACTACCGCTCGTACTCGCCGTGGTGGACCCACTTGCGCATCGTCGCGCGTGGCGAGCGGCTACACCTCATCGCGGACAACGGCGTGGAGGCGAACAAGGACCAGCCCGAGCTCGTGCCCCTGGGCCGCGGCGAGTTCCGGGTGGGTGCCGACGTGCGACTGCCGGAGCGGCTTCGACTCGGCCCGGTCGTCGACAGCCACGTGATCTGGGTCGACCGCGACGGTTGTCGCTACTCGCGCACCTTCGACACCTAGCACGTAGTCCCGATTGGCCCGTGCCGTGAGTCTTACCCCCGCCACGGAACCGCAAGACTCACGGGCAGAGCCAATCGGCGTCTGTGACGTCGAGCTCAGCCGCCGTCCCAGGCGAACGTCCCGCGCGCCCGCCAGTCGGTGCTCGAGTTAGCCGTGACCGCGCTGGAGCCCGTGATCTGGCCGTTGGCGTAGGCGATCGACTTCAGAGTGCCCGACGCGTCGGAGAAGTAGACCAAGCCGTTGGCCAGGAACATGCCGTTGACGTTCTTCGGCGTCATGGCCGACACGTTCCCGCCGGCGGTGAACTTCTGCGCTCCCACCACCTGACTCTGCGGCTCGAAGTACCGGTAGAACAAGCTGGTTGAGTTGGTCTGCGTGTAGTACAGCCGGGCCAGTGCCGGGTCGTAGAACATGCCGGTGATGGTCGCCAGGTCGCTGGCGAAGTTGTTGGTGGGGGTGAACCCTCCAGTGCTGTTGCTGTCCGGGTACGACAGCGGGACGGTGCTGGACGCGCCGAACGTCGAGCCGTTGAAGGTCCGCACCCGCAAGGAGCCGTCGGACCAGCCCGTGTAGATCTGGTTGTCTACCGCGAACGCCCCGCGCACCGATCCCCAGCTTTCGGTTCCTGCCGAGGTGCTCAACGCGCCGGCGGTCGAACCGTCGAAGCTCAGATGACGCAGGTCGTCGACGCTGCCGCTGGTGCGGCCCAGCAGGTAGACGTCGGCAGGCAGTGCCGCGACGTGCTCCGGGGGCAGCACCACACCGCCGGTGAGCGGGAAGAAGCCGATCCGCGGGTGGAACTCGTTGCCGATGTGGTCGGTGTCGGAGCCCACGAAGAGGCCGTCGGGCACCGACAGGAAGTCGTACACGCCGTACCCGCGGTCCCGCGTCGGGTTCCAGGTGTACGGAAGTCCGTTGCGTGGATCGATCGCGGCCAGCCCGACACGAGGCACGGCCCCGGCGCCGGAGTGGTCGCCGGTGAACGGGTTGTTCAGCCAGCGGAAGTGTCCGCCCACGTAGACGATGCGCCCGTCCGCGGACGTCTGGACCGCAGTGGTGGTGTCACCGCCGGTCCAGTCGACCCAGGTGGGGGACTGGCCGGTCCCGCCGTAGGTCTCCCAGCGCGCCTGCGAGTCGCACAGTCGGCCGGAGTGGAACGCACCTGTCGTCACCACGATGAAGGAGTTCCCATCGGCGGTGTAGGTGACGTCGCGCATGTAGCTGGGGAAGGCCTTCGAGCACCACGTGACACCGCCGGAGTCGAAGGCCGGGTACTGCGCGGTGTCCCACGAGGCCAGGGACGACGAGGTGCCGCTGATATTCAGCTCGGCGATCAGCGATCGCGGCTGGCCGTCGACGGTGCTGAAGTTGCCGATGGCCACCAGCCGGTCGCCGGCCGGGGTCACGTCGATCCCGCTGACACTCGTGGTGCCCTTGGTCCCGATTCCGCTGAACGTGTCGGTCACCGCGGTGGTGAGAGCTCCCGTGGTCGGATCGATGCTCGCGATCGAGCCCCGGGGCTGCGACGCTTTGGCCGGTGGGGTCATCTTGGAGAAGTCACCGGCCACGATCAGTCGGCCGTTCGACAGCTCCATGTCGTTGACCGCGGCGTTGGGGCGCGCGGCGTTGAACCCGGCGACCACCTGCCCGGTGTTGACGTTGAGACGTGCGATCCGCCCCGTCGTCGTGCCGTTGATGCTCGTGAACGTGCCGCCGACGTAGACGGAGCTGCCGTCACCACTGGGGACGATCGAGTTGACGACGTTGCCGGCCGGACCCACCACCGGGATGAACGTCGTGCTGACCTTGCCGGTGGTCTCGTCGTAGGCGAGCAACGCGTTTCGGGTGAGGATCGCGGTCTGGCCCTGATTCTGCACCTGCGTGAACGTGCCGCCGAGCACGACGATGTGTCCCACCCGCGCGACCGCACTGACGTGCCCGTCGAGAACGTGCGGGGTGGAGTCGATGGGGTTGGCGCTGACGACCTGGGCCGGCGTGGCGGCAAGCGCGACCGCCGGGATGCTCAGGGCTGCCAGGCCCACGGCACATGCGGCGATGATCATGGACCTACGGCTCACGCGAGTTCTCCCCTCACACCCCAACCCGAACGGGCCGAACGCAACTCTGCCTCACCACATGCCGATTTCGGTAATCAGCGCGCTGCAGGTAGGCAAGGAAGGTCATGGCGACTCCGCACCGTGGCGTTTCGGTCACCAACGGTTGCGACTTTCGATGGTGCCGGGGGCTCCCAGGTGGTTCCATCGTCGGGTGACTGCGCCCTCACCCCCGGCAGAAGTGGCCGCGGCCTACGACGCCGCGCCGTCTGCGCAGCGGGAGACGATGATCGTGATGCGCGAGCGCATCCTGGCGGTGGTGCCAGGAGCCGACGAGGTCATCAAGTACCGGATGCCCACGTTCGTGCTCGACGGCACCGACGTGTGCGGACTCATGGCGCACACCCACCACGTCGGCTACTACCCCTACAGCGGATCGATCCTCGGGCAGTTCCCGGACCTGGTCGAGAAGTACGGCGGCACCAAGAGTGCCCTGCACGTCCCGGTCGGCGAGCCTCTGCCGGCGAGCGCCATTCGACGCCTCGTCCGCGCCCGTCTAGCCCTTGGCCGCTGATCCGAGCGGATGGTTGGTCAGCGAGACGGGGGAGGGCCGTCCCCGCGACGAATGCGAACGTCACCGCTGGTGCTGGTGACCCGCAGCTCGAGCTCCTGACCGTCGTCTCCCACGGGTGCGTCGGACACCGGCAGCTCCGAGCTCGTGTCTCCGGACAGGGATGACACGTCGAGGTGGGCGCGCGTCTGGGGTGCCACACCGACCTGGACGTCGCCCGAGACAGTACGCACCTCGGTGACCCCTGGGCCGGCGTTGGACAGGACCACGTCTCCGGAGACGGTGGTGATGCGGACGTCGCCCACTGTGCCGCCCAGGCTCACGTCACCGGAAGCCGTGCGCGCATCGAGGTCGCCCTGGACCGTATCGACCCAGACGTCGCCCGAGGCGGTCGAGACGACCACTGGGCCGCCGATCGATCTCGCGCGTAGGTCGCCGCTTGCAGTCTTGAGGTCGAGGGCGTGTCGCACGTCGTCCACGCACGCGTCACCGGAGGCGGTCCGGAAGACCAGCGAGGTCAGCGTCCCCTCGGCTCGCAGGTCGGCGGAGCTGCCCTCCACGTGCAACCGAGTGGTCTCGGGCGCCGCGATCTCGACCGTCAGGTTCCGGAACTTGCGCCAGCCGCGTCCCTCGCCGCGTTGGGCCACGACGAGTCGCGCCGGTCCGGACGCAGCCGGCTCGAACCGGACCGAGATGTCGTTCACGTCGCGCTCGCCGGTGATGTGCAGCGTGGTGCGGTCTGTGCTCGATGTCCGGACGACGAGCTCGCCCGACGGGACCCGCAGCTCCAGCTCGAGCTCGCCCGGCGTGTCATAGGTCATGGGTTCCATGTCAGCTCCTCGCGTCCTTGCTCAGCACTGGGTCATCAGCCTTGGGTGTAACCGGTGAGTCGGTTCCCGCGTCCGGAGCGGCGACGAGGACCGCCTGGGTCCAGCGCGCGCTTCGCAGCGGCCACGAGCCAGGCATTGGTCGACTGCCCCTCTTGCGCGGCGGCCCGCTCCACCGCGTTCTTCAAGGCGTCGGCCATGCGCAAGGTGATGCGTGCCGTGCCCTGGTCGTCCTCGAAGGCAGGCGCACGGCTGCTTCCGGCTTCCGGGTCGTCGTGGTACACGAGCACCGCGTCGCGGCCGGACAGCTGCACGTCGAGACGTCCCGCGGGCAGCTGTGGGGTGACCTCGGCGGCCACTTCACCGAGCAGGTCGAACAGCTGGAGGTGGACGGCCGGCGCGACGGCCTCGGCGAGCCGCTCCGCAACCGCAGCCGTTGTGGCGTCGTCCCCCCCGACCGCCTCCAGGGCCGAACGGATCGCCTCGACGTGCGCTGTCATCTCCATGTCAGAGGTCCTCGGCCCGACGCCGTGTGCCGCTGCGGAAGATCGTCGCGAATCTGGGGAGGTGGTGCGCCCGGCGGGCCGTGCCTGGACGCCTAGCAGCGGCGAGCTCCGCCCGACGTAGGGCGCTGATCTCGGCGTTGATGCGCGGGTCCATGGCTGCCTCCAGGTGTGACGCCGGCTTGCTGTCGTTCTGCCGTCTGTATGACGTCACTATGACGTCATAACTGACATCCGTCAAGCGGCGCGGCAGTCCACTTCTTGCAGGTATCCAGCTATCGACGCAAAGGCAGCTGCCCTTCTGCACTCATTGGCGCGCAACCACGGTCTGGTGGACGGCAACAAGCGACTTGCGTTGACCAGCGCAGCCCAACCGTGGGCCTGAGTGCGCCGGAACGACCAGCCCTCGCGTTCAGCCTTCGTGGAACCCCGTGATGAAGTCCCACGACGGATATCGAGCCGCCAGATGCTCCCGGTGTGCATTCCAGTCAGTCGGGCTCAGCGGCGTTGGCGAAGTCAGGAGGATCTTCTCGTTTCGGATGCTGAATCCCCAGGCGAAGCCGAGCAGGGCCTGGACCACCATCCCCGTGTCAGCGCCTCCGTCGGGAACGCAGAGGAAGCTGTGGGCGGTCCAGTCGAGATCCTGTTTCGCGGAACGCGAAGGGGCGTCGAACAGGCGGGGACCCAGGCCGATCCAGCAGAACGGGTGCGGCACGTCACCGAGGAACGCCAACGGGTCGATCTCGAACTCGGCACCGTGACTGACGTTGTCGTCGGACCGGACCAGTTGGACCCAGCCCAACACTGCGTCGTAGCCAAGGGCCGGGTACTCGACCGCCGCGTCGCACATCGGGAAGCCCAACGACTCCGCCCCGCTGCCGACCAGCTCGGGCCGGTCGTTCCGCGAGTACGTGACCGACACGTGCCCCTCGATCCCGCGGAGCACGAACTTCAGGTCCATCTGACGCAGGCTACCGACGTGGCCGGCCTGCGCCGGGTACCGAGCAGGACTGAGAAGTGGGTAAGCCGTCGGCGTCACCTAGGGTCGAATCATGGGAGCCGGACGCGCATGCCGCGACCTTCGGAGTGCCGCCGCCCACTACCGAATGGATGCAGACTCATGAAGACCATGACATGCAAGCAGTTGGGGGGGCCTTGCGACTTCGCGCTTCACGGCAACACTGCTGATGAAGTCATCAAGGCCCAAGACAGTCATCTGAAGGACACGGTCGCCGGTGGTGACGAGACGCACGCAGCTGCCTTGAAGGAGATGAAGGGAAGGTGGAAGAACCCGATCTCCGGAATGGGGTGGTACCGCAAGACGAAGCGTGATTTCGCGGCCGTGACCGAAGACTGATCTGACCGGCGGCATCGAGCCGTCCGTCTGGGCGGACCGGTTGAGAGGAGGGGGCATGGACCCGTTGCCGCACGAGATCCTCGAGCACTACGAGGGTGTCGACGAAGATGCTCGACTGCGCGGGGGTATCAATCAGCTGGAGTTCGTGCGCGTGCAGGAGGTCCTGCGCCAGTACCTGCCGGCACCGCCGGCAGACGTCGTGGACGTCGGGGGAGGCACCGGTATTCACGCCGAGTGGCTGGCCAGGGATGGGTACCGCGTGCACCTGGTGGACGCAACGCCTGGGCATGTCGACCAGGCGGCCAGGACGTTGGCCGGTGTTGGGGTCACGGCCGAGGTCGGCGACGCCCGGAACCTCCGCTACAACGACGACAGCTACGACGTTGCCTTGCTGTTCGGACCGCTGTACCACTTGACGCAACGCGAGCAGCGACTACAGGCGCTGCGCGAGGCGGTCCGGGTTGTCCGTCCGGGTGGTCTGGTGGCGGTGGCGGCCGTGAGTCGGTTCGCATCCCTCCTCGACGGAATGGCTCGAGGGTTCGTGTTCGATCCGCAGTTCCGAGAGGTGGTGACCGCAGACCTCGAGTCAGGCCAACACCGCAACCCGACGAACCACCCCCAGTGGTGGACGACTGCCTACTTCCACCGGCCGCAGGATCTGCGCGACGAGGCCGTCGAGGCGGGCCTTGCGGTGATCGACGTCGTCGACGTGGAGGGCCTGGCCGCGTACCTGCCGGACCTTGAGGCCCGTTGGGACGACGCGGATGACCGTGAGGTCATCCTGTGGTGCTCCCGAGTCGTGCAGCAGGAGCCAGCACTGCTCGGACTTGGCCCTCACCTGCTGCTCCTGGCGTCGACACCCGACTAGAGGTCACTCTGCGGACCACCGAACCCGACGTCCAGCAGCAACATCTCGTGGGCTCGCAGCGCGATCCACCACTCAGCCAGGTGTTCGGTGCGCCCGAAGCCTCGCCCAGTCAGGCTCTCGATCCTTCGGATGCGGTAGCCGAGCGTCTGCTTGTGGATGTGCAGCTCGGCTGCCGTGGCCTGCCAGGAACGGTCTTTCGCCAAGAAGCAGCGGACCGTTGCGAGGTAGTCGGTGTGGTGGTCGGTGTCGTTGGCGAGGAGTGGTCCCAGAACGCGTCCGACGATGACCCGCGCCTCCCCGGGAGTACGCGGCACGAGCACCGAGGCGTTGCCGAACCGAACGCCGGGGAGCGCGTCGGTCTCGGCGGCCGCCAACGCCCACACGGCTTCGGCCACCGCCTCGGGCACACGTCCGGCCGCGACGAGTGGCCCGCTGAGTCCAACCGCGCTGAAGCGCTCGAGCAGGGGTCCTTCGCGTACGTCGGGCACTGCACTGTTCGGCACGAGCAGAAGAAGGTGCGGCGGGCGCCAAAGGGCGATCTGTGGCACCTGCAGGCGGTCCAGATCAGGTGCGCTGTCCGGCCGGAACTCCGTCACGTCTGGTCGGACGGCGGCCACCACCAACGCATCGAGCGCCAGACCGAACTCCGACAGCGCGCTCGACGCGGCAACCTCGGGCAGTCGGCGTTCCATCAGTCGCGCGAACAGGTCAGCGGCGGCTCGACGTCGCGCCTCTTGCTGTGACGTGAGCTGCGCCAACGCGAGCGCGCCAGCAGCTGCCGCGTGCTGCAGCAGGATCGTGCTGGGCAGTTCGTCGTGCAGCGGCTCGACGACGAGCGCAGTGGGGCGCGGCGCGGGTACGGCAACCGCGACCGCGCCCGGGGCCGCGTCAGACTCCCCGGGCAGTCGTAGGCGGAGCATCCCGGGCAGCGCACTGCCGTGCTCGGCATAACCGGCCGCCACGGCTGCGGCGTACTGAGTCTCGTCGTCCTCGAACAACGAGCGGCCGGTCGCTGGGTCGACGAGACACAGGCGCACCCCGAGCTCGGCGCCGAGCCGCTCCAGCAGCCCAGAACCCGAGCGGCCCGCAGGGATGCTCTGGCGAAGGAGCTCGTACAGGCGGGCCACCTTCAGCAGCTCGCGTGCCTCTTCCCGATCGTTCGCGTCGGCCACCGCGCGAACGACCGCGGTGAAGGGGACGCTGAACGGGACGCTCAGCAGCGGTAGCCCGAGCTCGTCGCACCGCTCGACGAGGGCGTCGGACAGCGGCGGACCCGACATGCCCAGTCCCAAGGCGAGTCCGCTGGCACCGGTGGCTGCCAGACGTGAGACGAACCCGACCTGGTCGGCCGGTTCGGCCGGCAGGCCCGTCCCGTTGGTCAACAGCAGTTCTCCGGAGCCGTGCCACTCCCAGGCATTCGGGAGGTCCGAGGTGTGCACCCAGGTGACGGTGCGGTCCGGACCGGCCTCCCGGCTGAGCAGGCTCATCTGCAGATGCGGGAGTTGGACCAGTTCGCGAACCGAAATGGCCACGGTGCCTCCCGGGCGATCGCTGTCTCACACGACAGGCCGCTTCATATCACGGTATGAGGAGTCGGGGAATGTTTGCGCCGCAGTCGGATGGTGCTATCCGGCCCCGCTCAGGATCCTCTGCGGTAGTCATCCGGAGGGGATCCCGTTGGCACAGCAGCCCGATCAACTGCGCAGTCCGGCGGCGCCGCCCATCCCCATCTCGTGGCCGCAGGGAGTCCAGGCCGCCGCCTGCCTCACGTTCGACCTCGATGCCGAGGCTCCGGTGCTGACGACGAACATCGCATCGAAGCACCGCATGTCACCGATGAGCCACCAGTCGTACGGCCCGCTCGTCGGGGTGCCTCGGATCTTGGACCTCCTGGACCGCCACGGGGTGCGAGCCACGTTCTTCGTGCCCGGGTACTCGGCACACCGTTACCCCGACGTGGTCCGCCAGATCGTCGAGTCGGGCCATGAGATCGGCCACCACAGCTACTTCCACGAGAACACGGTGGGCATGAGCGAAGCCACCGAAGCCGCGATGATCGACCTCGGCCTACAGGCTCTCTGGGACGTCGCCGGCGTCCGGCCGCTCGGCTACCGGGCGCCGATGTGGGAGATGAACTTCCACACCCCGAAGCTGCTCGCCGACCGGGGCTTCACCTACGACTCCAGCCTGATGGACTCCGACTACCCCTACGTCCTCGCTGTGGCCGGTGCGAAGGAACGGGAGTCGCTCGTGGAGATCCCCGTCTGGTGGGGGCTGGACGACTGGGAGCAGTACGCCTTTCTCCCCGACCTCATGGGCTCCGGTGTCATCGAGAGCCCCGCGAAGGTCCTGGAGATGTGGACCCTGGAGCTGGAGGCGATGCATCGGCTCGGCGCGGCCTTCAACTTGTGCTGCCACCCGTTCCTGTCCGGACGGCCGGCCCGAGCCGAAGCCCTCGACCGTCTCATCGAGCGGATGAAGGCACTCCCAGGACTGTGGATCACGACCACCGGCGAGGTGGCACGTCACACGGCCAGCCTCCCGCTTGGTGCACGGAGCGTCGTTTCGCCGGTGCTCCCAGAGGCAGCGCACTGGATCGACCGTCCCACTCCCTAACCTGCAGAGAGCGAGACCGACATGACCGACCCGTCCACGTCCCCGCCTTCGATGACCGACACCGAGCAGACTCCGGTTCGGGAGTTCAACCTACGGTCGGCGTTCGCGTTGTCGTTCTCCGACATCTCACCGATCGTCGGCATCTACTCGGTGTTCGCCCTCGGTCTGGCGGTGGCCGGGCCGGCCTTCTGGTGGGCGTTCCCGATCGTGCTCATCGGACAGCTCATGGTGGCGGGAGTCTTCGGCGACCTCGTCTCGAAGTGGCCGTTCCAGGGCAGCGTCTATGCCTGGGCGCGAGAGCTGCTCGGCGTGCGGGTGGGGTGGTTCAACAACTGGGCCTACAGCTGGGGCCTGACCATCACGCTCGCCGTCGTCGCGCTTGCAGCAGCCGGCTTCCTGGCCCCCGCCCTCGGCCTGGACAACCTGAACGAGACGCAGACGAGTCTGCTGGCGGTCGCGGTTCTGGCCTTCGGAACGTTCGTCAACATGATCGCAGGGAGCCTCATCAAGACCCTGCTCTACATCTCCGTGGTCTGCGAGCTGGTCGCCTCCCTGGGCATCGGCATCACCATGCTGTTCTTCAACCGGGAGCACTCCTTCTCGATCCTCTTCAGCGGAGCCGGCACCGCTCACGGGGCGGGTTGGTTGGTGACGCCCTTCTTGGCGGTCATCGCCTACACCGGCTTCTCGTTCGTGGGATTCGAATCCGCAGGGTCGATCGCTGAGGAGGTCAAGGAGTCTCGTCACGTGCTGCCCAAGGCCATCGTGTTGTCGCTCGCCGCCGCCGGCGCGCTCGTGATGTTTGCCTCGCTCGGGCTCGTGCTGTCGATCCCCGACCTCGGGGCCGTCATCTCCGGCACCGACACGAATCCGATCGCCACCACGTTGGAGACGCATCTCGGGTCCTTCACCGGCCGTACGTTGCTGGTCGCCCTGGCCATCGGGTTCACGGCCAGCATGATCGCCGTCCAGGCGGCCGTGTCGCGTGCGATCTGGGCGAGCGCGAGGGCGCGCGAACTGCCGATGTCGAACATCTTGGGCCAGCTGTCGGGATCGGAACGACTCCCGCGGTACACGATCGGACTGACCGCCCTCGTCGCCGTCGTGATCCTGTTCATCCACAACCCGAAGGCGTACACGTTGTTGCTCAGCGCATCGACGGCCGGCTTCTTCATCTCCTACCTCGTACCGGTGGTCGGGGCGGCCTTCAACCGCGCCAAGGGACGGTGGAGTCCCGGTCCGGTCTCGATGGGTCGATTCGGTGCGTTCATCACGTACACCGCGGCCATCTGGATCACGGCAGAGACGATCAACATCGCGTGGCCGCGCGACGTGTACGGAGTCTGGTACCTGAACTGGGGCGTCATTCTGGCCGCCATCGTTCTGGGACTGCTCGGTTGGGCCGTCTCTGCCTACGTCTTCCGACGCAACAGCGACGCCGTCCTGGCGCACTTCGAGGAACCGCAAGTGCCGGAGACGGAGTAGCCGTGGTCGGAGGACCCGAGACCCCGGTGGCGCTGATCACCGGGGCGGCCAGCGGCATCGGTGCGGCGTGTTCCGCCCTGCTGGCAGAACGCGGTTGGCGGATCGGCGGTATCGATCTGCGCCCGGCAGATACCACCGTTGCCGTCCAGGCCGACGTGTCCGACGAGTCCGCAGTCGCCTCAGCGGTCGACTCGGTACGGCAGGAGCTCGGCGACATCGACCTGGTGGTGACTGCCGCCGGCTACTACGAAGAGGGGATCGACGTCGTCGAGATCTCGCAGGCACGCTGGGACCGGATGATGCAGGTGATCGTGGGCGGAACCTTGAACACCGTCCGCGCCGTGTTGCCCGGCATGCTCGAACGGGACACCGGCACCATCATCGCGATCTCCTCGGAGCTGGCGCTGGCCGGAAGTGCCACTGACCTGCACTACGTGGCCGCAAAAGGTGCGGTCTTGGGATTCGTGAAGTCCCTCGCGGTGGAGTTGGCGCGCACCGGCATTCGGGTCAACGCAGTCGCCCCTGGTCCTACCGACACCCCGCTCCTGGGGCCGGACTCCCTCTGGCGAAGGCCCGAGTACCTGTCGACCTTGCCCCTGGGTCGGCTCGTGACACCTGGGGAGATCGCCGGAGCTGTGTACTACCTGGCGACCGAGGGTCAGCAGTACTGCGGCGAGGTCCTCAGCCCGAATGCTGGTGCGGTGATCTGATGACGCCACCTGGAACCGCGTTGGTCACCGGAGCTGCGCAGGGGCTCGGGCTCGAAACGGCGCGGCGCCTGGCTCGCGACGGGTTCCGGGTCGCGCTCAACGACCGTGTTGACGACGGCCGGTTGAGCGAACTGGCCCGAGAGCTCGACGGACTGGCGGTGCCCGGCGACATCAGTGATCCCGATGCCACCTCGGAGGTGGTGGAGCGGGTCGCGACCGCATGGGGCCCCGTCGAGGTGCTCGTCGCCAACGCCGCGTTCATGGCCATGAGCCCGTTCGTCGACTCCGATCCCGCCACCTGGTGGCGCCACATCGACGTCAACCTCTCGGGTCACTTCCGCCTGATCCAGGCAGTCGTACCGGGGATGCGCGAGCTCGGGCACGGCCGGATCGTCATCATCTCGTCCGGCTGGGGAGTCATCGGCCAGGCGAATGCGACCGGGTACGCCGCGTCCAAGGCAGGACTGATCGCCCTCACCAAGGGGCTGGGACGCGAACTCGGCCCGCAAGGCATCCTGACCAATGCCATCGCCCCCGCTTACATCGACACCGAACAGCTGCAGGTGGATGCCGACGATGCAGGGGTCTCGCTCGACGAGATCCGCCAGGTCTACGCCGACCAGATCCCGATCGGACGTCTGGCCCAGACGAGCGAGATCGCCGGCGTCGTCTCCTTCCTGGCCGGCCCACTGTCCTCTGGGGTGATCGGCCAGATCCTGCAGCCAAACGGGGGAGTCACCCGCACACGCGCCTGACCCGTCGGGGATGGGAGAGCTATGTCGCCACGTGAGGTCGTGCGGCCCGTCGATGGCCGCAAGGTTCCGCGCTTTGCCGGCGCGTCCACGTTCGCCCGGCTGCCCGAGATCGACCGGGTGAGCGACTACGACATCGCGATCCTGGGCGTTCCCTTCGACAACGGGACGTCCTTCCGTCCAGGAGCCCGGTTCGGCCCGATGGGAGTTCGCCAGGCCTCCCGACACCTTCGACCGGCGCACCACGTCGACCTCGACATTGCGCCGTTCGAAACAGTGCAGGTGGTCGACGCCGGTGACGTCGCCGTCACGCCCTTCAACATCGACGACGCCATCACTGCCATCGATGGGCACGCCTCGGAACTGATCGTTGGCGACCGCTTGGTCGTGGCGATCGGCGGGGACCACACGATCGCGTTGCCCATGCTGCGAGCGGTGGCACGAAGGCACGGTCCAGTGGCGCTGGTGCACTTCGATGCCCACCTGGACACCTGGGACACCTACTTCGATGCACCCGTCACTCATGGCACGGTGTTTCGTCGCGCCTTCGAAGAGGGATTGCTGGTCGAGGACCACTCCATCCACGTCGGGATTCGCGGTCCGATCTACTCCGCCACCGATCTGGACGACGACCGCAGGTTCGGCTTCCGCACCATCCGGACCAGCGACGTCGATGCCATGGGAATCCCCAGCGTCATCGGGGCGATCGCCGAGCGGACCAGCGACCTCCCGGTGTACGTGTCCGTCGACATCGACGTGCTGGATCCGGCCTTCGCGCCAGGAACGGGCACTCCGGAGGCCGGTGGGCTGACAAGTCGGGAACTGCTGCGCGTGCTGCGGGGTCTGACGGACTTGGCCATCGTCGGGGCCGACGTGGTGGAGGTGGCGCCTGCCTACGACCATGCCGAGATCACGACGGTTGCCGCCGCCACGGTCGGATTCGACCTGATCACGCTGATGGCGCGACGCGCTGTGGCGCCCTAGCCGAGAGGCAACTGTTCACAGGACGGAGTCGACGTTGGACCACCCGATGCACCCGGCGACTGTCAGACAAGGGGTCGGCGTCGCCGCCGACGGCACTTTCGACATGCCCACTCGAGTCCAGTTCGGCAGAGGCGTTGTCGGCACCCTTGCCCACGAAGTGAATGCGTTGGGTGCCCGCCGCGTCATGGTGGTCACCGACCCTGGGGTCGTGGCGGCCGGCCTGCTCGACGGCGGGCTCGCATCGCTTCAGGACGGCGGCGTCGAGACCCTCGTGTTCGACAAGGTGCAGGGGAACCCCCGTGACGTGCACTGTCTCGAGGGGGCTGAGCTCGCCCGGTCGGCCGACATCGATCTCCTCGTCGGGTTCGGCGGTGGTTCGCCGATCGACACGGCCAAGTGCATCGGGGTCCTGCTGAGCAACGGGGGACACCCACGCGACTGGGAGGACTTCGGCGCACTACGTCACCGGCCTGTGCCGACCGTGGCCGTTCCGACGACGGCAGGAACCGGCAGCGAGGTCTCGCCGTCGGCCATCATCACCGACACCGAGCGTCACAAGAAGATGAACCTGTTCGACCCGCGCATCTGCCCGACCCTCGCGTTGGTGGATCCCGATCTGACGTTCTCCATGCCGGCGTCAACCACGGCGGCGACCGGGTTGGATGCGCTCAGCCACGCCATCGACGCACTGCACTGTCGATTGGACACGCCGGCGTCGGACGGCATGGCTTTGGAGGGCGCCCGGCTCGTGGCTCTCTATCTGCGTCGAGCGTTCGCAGACGGATCCGACGTCGAGGCCAGGTGCGGCATGGCGCAGGCGAGCCTCGTGGCTGGGTTGGCGGTCGGGATCACCGACGTCGCGGGTTGCCGCTCCATCGCCGAGGCGATCGGTGCCACCTATCACCACCCGCACGGCGTCACCTGCGCGGTCGGGCTGCCCATGATCATGCGGTACAACATGGCGACGTCAGGCGAAGTACGCACGCCTCGCGCACGCCTTCGGTCTTCCGGTCTCCGCCGACCACCCGGAGCGCGCCGCCCAAGCGGCCGTCGACTTCGTTCGTGAGCTGAACGACAGCCTGGCGATTCCGCCGTTGACCCAGTTGGTGCGATCTGACGACCTGGACGTGTTGGCCGCGAAGGCCGAAGCCAACACGTCGACCGCCTCGAACCCACGGGCCGCGACTGCGGCCGACTTCCGGAGCATGTTCGAGGACGAGCTCAGCGGCGTGAGGTGACCGCGGTCAGGCGGCCAACTGTCTCGGCACAGGGCTTGGAACTACACCGACATCGTTCCCCGCGTGGTCGTGCACCGACGTGCAAGAGCCCATCGACAGCAGCTACGCGCAGATGGCTCGGACCATGCGCGCCTTCATCAACCGCGGACTGTCCTGACGCATGACGACTCCGCGCTCGAGCTCAGAAGGCCCTGCACCTCCGGTTCGCCGCCACAAGTTTGCGTCCCCTGTGTGGGACGGAAATGTCAAGCCAACGTGACGAGTAGCTCGTCAGGTACGAGACGTCGCCCGGAACCCGCACCACCAGGCAGTAGCGAGCGGCTGACCTGGGCGGGACGAGCCGGGTCAACCGGTAGGTGCCCAGCGGCGAAGTCTGCACGGGCGTCTCAATCGTCCGCCACCCGCACCTGTGCCCACCACAAGTGCGTCCCAGCTTCTTCCGCATTAGGTACACTGGGCTGGCGGCGTACCCAGGCACGACTCGACCGGCCAGGTACCAGGTCCCGCGGCGCGAGCCAGGTGGATCTGCCCGGGATGGGCTCGCACCCTCCGGTGGACGCCCACGGTGAACCTGACGTGCGACGGACCGAAGTTGGCGTCGCCGGGGAAGGTCACGCGATAGTCCGTGTTACGCAGAGCCGGCTGGGTGAACTCGAACGCCGGTACGACGCCTGTGGTCAGTGTCGTGCCCTCCCGGCCCCCGAGCCCGACCCCGCGGCACGCCCGTCCAGCGTGATCGTCGAACCAGTCGGGACGGGCTGGTCGCCATTCGGGCCGGAGTACATGAGCTGCCCCCCGATGACGAACTGGTCACCGTACGTCCGGGCCAGCCGGGACTGCGCGGTGAGCGTGATGTGGGTCGCCACCGTCGGCTGCTGGACCTCGACGTAGTCGATGGACCCGATGAAGTAGTCGCAGTCGTGGTGCGGGGTGGCCGAGCACAGGTGCTTTCCGCCGATGCTCAACGGCTGGTTGTTGGCGATGCTGCCCACCGTCTTCGTGATGCTCCTGGTGACTCCGTCGACGGTGGTGCTCACCTGCGTGGCGCTGCGCTCGCAGGTGACCGTGTGCCATTGGTTGTCGGCGATGATCTGCGCGCTACGGATGCTGCCGGAACCGGTCGGGCTGACGAAAGAGCACAAGACACGACCGTTACCACCGTCGAGCTGGATCTTCCAGAACCCTCCAGGCGTTCCGGTCTGTCCTTTTTGCATCACGTTTCCGAACGACGCCTGCAGGCTGGGGATGAGCAGCCGGACCGTGACGACGAAGTCGGACGTCACCGGGTTGAGCAGGTCGGAGTAGATCGTGTCCAGATGCTCCGGGTCGACGGTTCCCCCGGTGCCCCTGGTGATGTGCGGGAAGGTGTGGTCACTGCCATTGAGCGAGATGCTCGTGCCGATCGTTCCGTTCAAGTGGTTCGGCCCGGAGTCGACGAGAACGGTTGAGCCGGGCAGTTCATCCATGTTCCACAACGCGACCGTCTGGGGGGTCGCTGCCCCAGCGGGCGCAACCCAGGCCAAGACTCCCGTCGCGAGGACGATGATCGAAACGATCGCAGTCTTCCGCACGATGCCCCCTTCGTGTGCGCCCCGGTCTCGACGCCTGCTGACTGCACGTGTCGACCCGTCCGGAGGTTACCCCGGCGCAGTGGTCGGCCGTGGGCGGTACCGCGCGAAATTGCGTCGGGAACGGCCGTCCGTCGCCCATGTGGCGGGTCGGGACGGTGGAGCCCTCGCTGGGTGGCGGAAAGCAAGATCATGTGGCCTACCCGCGAACGGTGGCGATCCCGTCGATCTTGACCGGCATGCCGACACTCGTCACCAGCACGGAGATCGATCCCGCCCGCAACATCCCGGTGCGACCCGTGAAGACTGCCCGATCCACGGTCCTTGCCGTCCGCAGGTCGATCCGCTTCAGCAGTACGCCGTCCTGTCGCACCTCCACGGTCCCGCAGCCTCGACAGGTCGTCGCCACGAGAGCGACTCGCTCGGCTCGGCATGGGACACAGTGAGCCTGGCGCCCATGTGGCGGGTCGATTCGATGGTCCGTTGGTAGTAGCCGCCCCGGCTCCGAGCCCGCCAGGCAGGAGAAGCTGACATTGCGCGATCGTCGAGAGCGCGCGCAACGCAACGTTCTTCGGACCAGGCGGAGACGTTGCCGGCCTCATCTCGGGATCTCGCCGAGACGCAGTAGGTGGATCCGGCACGCAGGCTGCTCAGGGCCACTGATCGCGCCGTGGTCGCCTGCCAGGAGGACGGCCGCCGGTACGTGGAGAACTTGTGTCGCGAGGTCGCCACTCGGTACCTCGCGTCGAAGTTCTTGACGCCACTGACCGCGTCATGGCCCTGCCATCGCGCAAGCATCGTCCTCCCGAGCGTGACAGAGATCAGCGGGCGGTTCATCGTCACCGAGGGAGGGGTCACATCTGGTGAGAACGGAACGACCGCAGCGGACGGCTGTGAGGGCTGGCTCTCCCCGACCTGGTTCGACGCCCGGACCGTGAACGTGTAAGGCGTTCCGTCCACCAGACCGGTCACGATGCAACCCAGATCACCCGACGTGCTGCAGGTTCGACCACCCGGTGCGCTCGTGGCGGTGTAGCCCGTGATCGGCGCTCCACCAGTGCTCGACGGAGCCGCCCAGGTCACCGATGCCGATTTCACCCCGGCAGTCGCGCTCACCGAGGTCGGTGGGCCCGGGACCGTCATCGACGAACCAGTGGCGATGACCACGGAGTCGATCTCACCATTGAAGTAGTCGCAAGTCACTGTGACCTGGTCACAGTCCGGCTTCCCCCCCATGGTCATCGGGGTCTTGTTGGCGATGTTGCCGGTGGGACCGTTCTTGTGCGCGACCTGCACACCGTCCACCCACATCGTCACGCCGGCTGAACTCCGCGCACAGGTAACGGTGTGCCAGGCACCGTCGTTAAGCGGCCGGCCGCTGCCCACGCCGACTTGTCCGGCTGATCCCTGGAACAGGCATTGCACGATCCCCTTCGGAACCTGCAGCTTCCACCGTCCGCCCGCGACGTTTGCCTGACCCTTCTGCATGATGTTGCCGAATGGCGCAGTCCACCTCGCGGTGAACGTGATCGAGTAGTCCGCCACGCCCGGGTTGAGGCGGTTGCTGGCCACCTGGTCGATGTGCTCCGGATCTGCTGGTGGCGTGTTCGGCTTGAGGTACGCGAAGTAGTGTGTCGCGCCGTTGCCGACCACGTGCGCGCCGATCACGCCATCGATACCGTTGCCGCTGCTGTCCTGCAGCACCGTGGAGCCAGGCGTCTCGCTCATCTGGTAGGACGCCAAGATGGCAAGGGAAGGTGGCGAGGACGCACGCGCCGTCGTCGCCGGGAGTGTGGCCGCGGCCGCTAGGCCCGCGGCTGCCAGGAGTGCCACGCGGCTGCTCACCACTGCCTCCTTCGGTTGGGCAAGGGCTACGCCCCGGGCGAATGGGACGACTCTGGGCCACCCGGGGAACTGGGAGGCTCCGGCGTGCCTGGGGTCGGTGTCCCAGCGCCAGCACTCCAGGACGAACCGGCCCCTCACTCGGTCGATGCGGACCAGCCCGTAGCCCTCGTTCTTCAGGTGTCGGTCGCCGAAGTTGTGGGTGTTCGATCCATACGCGGCCACGTACTGCTTCTGGGTGATCTTGGGATTGATGCTGGCGACAACGCGCATCTTGTTCCCGTAGCCGTCGGTGAAGTCACCGGTGTGGGGGGTCGACCCCGCGTTCGGCAACGGCGGCGGCTCGAACCAGCGCTGCCA
>CAVSCR010000005.1:455000-1082806 GCA_963726575.1 uncultured Actinomycetota bacterium | reverse complement strand
GGATAGGAGATAGAGGGCCTGAAGTGTCGTTTGATCTTGAACGCTGCTACCGATCTGCCCCGACTTGGAGTCACTTGGCCGTGGCTCACTTCGAAGTGTGCGCGGCGGTCAACTGCAGCCTTGATGTCCCACAATGTGCTCGTGACAACGATTGAGGATTGGGGAGGGGCCTACTTCGTCCCTCCGACCGGTGCCGGGACCCGGCCAGGCGCTACGGATCAATCAGAAGGCACCTGGTGGCCTGCCGGGCGTCTTGCCCGGGCTCGGAACACTCTGCACGAGATCGCCTCCTCGGAGACGTCGTCGAGGCCGAGGTCCGCGAGCTGGTGCGCCGCCGTGGTCTCGACCCACTCGTGGACGCCGACGCGGTCCGCGCGCTGGTCGCCGAGGTGCTCGCCGACTACGACGAGCGCAGTCTCGCCGGAACCCTCCCACCACTTACCGACCCAAACGCTGTGGCGCAACGCGTCCACGACGTCGTCGCCGGGTTCGGGCCGCTGCAGCGCTACCTCGACGACCCCGACGTCGAGGAGGTCTGAATCGACGAGCAAGAATGGTCGCGGAGATCGGCATGCGATGGGCGGCGCCTCGCGTGCCCGCTCGCGGCATGTCCGGGATGTGGCGGACCGGTGCATAGTGGTTCTGTTCGTGCGCTCATGGTCGACAAGGAACCCGCCTTAGGTCGTCGCCGTGGGCGATTGAGCCGCGTCATTCCGCCCACTGTGACGCACTCAGAATCGAGTGATGGCCCCTGCCGTACACCGGACAAGTGGAAGTCCGGCGCGGTTGGACCCCCGCGCCTGCCCACAACCGCAGGTCCCGACCTGTGAGGGTGCTCCCGCAGAACTCGGCGGGAGGGTTCGCCGCTGCCGGCCTTCCTGCCGGCGGAGCTGGCCGGCCCCTACTCCCGGACCCGGCCGGTGTCGTAGGCCCACATCGCGATCTCGACCCTGTTGCGGGCGCCGATCTTGGCCAGCAGGCTCGCGACGTGGGTCTTGGCGGTCGTCAGGCCGATGAAGAGGTCGGCGGCGATCTCGGCGTTTGTGCGGCCAAGGGCGACCAGCGCCAGCACCTCCTCCTCGCGGGCGGTGAGGGGCTGGATCGGTTGAGTACGTCGGCTCGACGGTTCCCTGGCAGCCAAGGTGGACAGGAGTCGCCGGGTGATGTTCGGCGCGATCAGGGCATCGCCGACGGCCGCGGCGTGCACGGCCTGGACGAGCAGCTCCGGCCCGGCGTCCTTGAGCAGGAAGCCTCGGGCCCCTGCCCGGAGCGCGCCGTGAACGTACTCGTCGAGGTCGAAGGTCGTGATCACCACCACCGCGATCGGGTCCTGCACGCCCCGCCCTGCGAGGAGCTCGGTCACCTCGATCCCGTCGAGCCCGGGCATCCGCATGTCGACCAGGCACACGTCGGGGCGAAGCCGACGAGCCAGCTCGACCGCGGCGTGGCCATCGGCGGCCTGGCCGACGACCTCGATGCCAGACTGCGCGTCAAGGATCATGGACAGGCCGGTACGCACCAGGTCCTGGTCGTCGGCCACCAGCACGCGCACCGTCATCGGGCTACCTCAGTCGGCAGCTCGGCGTCGACCGTCCACCCGCCCTCGGGCGCCGGTCCGGCACGTAGCGTGCCGCCGAGCAGCTGCACGCGCTCGGTCATCCCCAGCAGCCCGAAGCCGTGGCTCGCCGGCCGCGCCAGGTCGATCTGTCCGTCGTCGGTCACGCGCAGCCGTAGCCTTCCTCCACCCTGGACGACCCGGATCTCCACACGCGATGGTTTGCGGGCGTGCCGCAGGGCGTTGGTCAGCGCTTCTTGCGCCAGCCGGTAGACCGCGGCGTCGACCTGGAGCGGAAGTTCGTCCAGGTCATCTGGCACCTCCACGTCGACGACCGGCACCGGTTCGCGGCGGGCGAGGGACACCAGGTCGGCGACACCGGGCTGAGGGGCGTACTCCGCCGGCGCTCCGTCGCGCAGCACCCGGACCATCGCCCGCATCTCCGCGAGCGTCCGCGACGCCTCCCCTTCGATGACCGCCAGCGCCTCGAGTGCCGCCTCAGGTCGCTGCCCGGCCACCGCCCGGCCCGCCTGCGCCTGCACAGCGATGGCCGAGACGTGGTGGGCGACCATGTCGTGCAGCTCGCGCGCGAGGCCGACCCGCTCCTGGCTGCGGACCTGGTCCAACGCCCGGCGCCAGCTCTCGGCCCGGTAGCGGAACGCCGCTCCGCCCGCGGCAGTGGCCACCAGAATGCCGAACCCACCAATGACGTCGGACGGGCCGGTGTAGTCGGCGACCGTACCGATTACCGCAGCGACGAGCACCACCGCCAGCCCGATCACGATCTCGCGTCCTGAGCCCCAGCGGACCAGCGCGTAGACGAGCACCAGGTCGACGTAGACCATCGTGTCGAGGCCGACATTGGGGGCCCCGCCCGCCAGGGTCGCCAACCCCAACATCATCGCGGTGCCGAAGCCCACCACGACACACGCCAACGGCCGGGTACGCCGCCACAGCAGCACCGACGCGAGTCCGACCGCCAGGATCGTCGCGAACGGACGCCAGGCCACGTCGTCCCGGAGGACTCCCTCGAGCAGCGCCGTCACCATCAACACCCCGACCAGCACCCAATCGCGCCACCCGCGTGCGGGGGCGTCGGCGGCGCGAGGCTCGGCCCACAGCGAGCTCAGGGCGTTGGTGCTCACACACCCAGCCTAGGGAACGCCCAGGCGTCCCGGACCGACCGAAAGAACGAGACACCGCTCCTTACAACGGCGGAGGAGGGTCCGGCCTCGACGCCGATGCGCGCACGGCCGCGACGCGGCGAGGGTTGTCACATGATCACTGTTGAGTCACTGACACGGAGGTACGCCGGCTTCACCGCCGTCGACAACGTCTCCTTCACTGCCCGGCCGGGGCGCGTGACCGGCTTCCTCGGCCCGAACGGCGCCGGCAAGTCCACCACGATGCGCGTCATGGTCGGCCTGACCGTCCCGACGTCCGGCACCGCGACCATCAACGGAGAACGGTTCGCCGACCTCCCCAACCCCGGCCTCGAGGTGGGCGTCCTCCTGGACGCCTCCGCCCAGCACGCCGGTCGCACCGGACGCGAAATCCTCACGATCGCCGCCGACACCATGGGTCTGCCCCGCCGCCGCGTCGACGAGATGCTCGAGCTCGTCAGCCTGACATCATCGGAGGCCAAGCGCCGGGTGCGCAACTACTCCCTCGGCATGCGTCAACGCCTCGGCATCGGCACCGCACTGCTCGGGGACCCCCAGGTGCTGATCCTCGACGAACCGGCCAACGGGCTCGACCCTGCCGGGATCAGGTGGATGCGCGACCTGCTGACGGGCTTCGCCAGCCAGGGCGGCACCGTCCTGTTGTCCTCGCACCTGCTCCACGAGATCGAGGTCATCGCCGACGATCTGGTCGTGATCGGCAACGGCAAGATCGTCGCGGCCGGCACCAAGGAAGAGCTTCTCGCCGCAGCGGGGACGCTCGTCAGGTCGACGTCACCGCGCGACCTCGCACACGCCCTCGAGCAGGCCGGGATCCCCAGCACGCTCGCAGGGGACGGCTCGGTACGCACGGACGCCGACCCTGCTCGGGTGGGGGCCGTGGCCCTGACAGCTGGCATCGCCCTCACCGAGCTCCGGTCCGCCGAAGGCACCGGGCTCGAAGACATGTTCCTGTCGCTCACTGCCGACACCCAACGCGAAGGAGTTGCGGCATGACCTCCACGATCGTCCCTCCCGACACCATCGAGGCCGAGCCGGCCCGACGGACCGCCCAGCCCATCCCGACCAGCCGCCTCGCCAAGGTCGAGCTGCGCAAGATGTTCAACACCCGCTCGGGATTCTGGATGCTGGTCTGCATCGGCGTCCTGTCGCCCATCTCGGCCGGGTCGCTTCTCGTCTTCGGCCTCAACAGCGACGTCACCTACCAGAACTTCGTGAGGGCGAGCGGGTTCCCGATGTCGGTGATCTTGCCGATGATCGCGATCCTGGCCGTCACGGGTGAGTGGAACCAGCGAAGTGGGCTCACGACGTTCACGCTGGTGCCGAGCCGCGGCCGCGTGATCGGCGCCAAGGCGATAGCGACCCTCCTGGTGGGCGTCGGCGCCGTCTCCGTCGCCTTTGCGGTTGGCGCCCTCGGCAACGTGGCCGGTGCCGCACTCGCAGGCCTCGACACCGCGTGGGACATTTCGTTGTCCATGGCACTCCAGATGGTGCTCTACAACCTGGTTGGCATGGCCTTCGGCTTCGCCCTCGGTGTCGTGCTGCGCAACTCCGCGGCCGCGATCGTGGGCTACTTCGTGGCTTCACTGGTCATGCCGGGCATCCTCGCGCTCCTGGCCCAGGTGCGCTCGTGGTTCGAGGACCTGCAGCCGTGGATCGACTGGCACTACACGCAGGTGTCGCTCCTCAATGGCGCCACGAACACTGTCAAGGAGTGGGCGATGCTCGGCTCGACCACGATGATCTGGATCGTCATTCCCCTCGTCGTCGGGCTGCTCTCCCTGCGCCGCTCAGAGGTCAAGTAGCCACACACACGGGCGGCGCTATCCGGGACCCATATGCGCGTTCCGGATACCGCCGTTTCGTGGTGGATCGGCTCAGCGCCCCGGCCATGACGTCGCCCGGCGACGGGAAAGGAGACCACAACCATGACCACCTACACCCCACCACCTGAACCAGGCGGCACCGCCTCGCGCAGGAACCGCCCGGTCCCCCTCGTCATCGGCAGGAAGTGGTGCGGCATTGACCTGTTCCGGGCCTGAGGCTCGGTGCGCCCGGTACACCAGTTAGTCAGGCTGCCTGCGTGGGCTCGCTGGGGTCCCGGGCTGTTCGAGGGCGTCGAGTGCCGCCAGCAGCAGTTGCAGGGTGGCTGCTCGTGGGCGTGTGCCTTGCCTAATGCGCTGGACTGTTCGCAGGAGTGCCTGTTCCGAGTGCTGTATCGGCTGCTCTACCCGCATGGCTGCGCGCACGATGTCTTGGGTGGAGTGTCGTTGCAGGCGCGCGTGCAGCTGCGCTCTGGCGTCGATGGTCCGGGTGTATGTGGTTTGGACGTCGTCGGGGTTGCCCACGAGTCCAGCATCTACGTCCTCGATGCGGTCGGCTTCCTTGCCGATGTAGTGGCGGCTGGCATCGGTGACGTGTTGCCGCTTGAGCGCACCGCGAGTGTTCGGTGTGCATGGGTTGCCCGTGGCGTGCCATCGGGTTCGTCCTCAAGTGGCTGTTCCAGAACCTGCTGACAGAGGTGGACCCGACGGTGGCGGCCGCACTGGTTGCCGCAGTCGCGACGACGCTTGTTTCTGTCGCGACGGTTGTCTATGGGCGCTACCGAGAGCGGCGTGACGCGCTGGATCGGGAGATCCGCGAGAAGAAGATCCCGATGTACTCGGAGCTTGTTGAGGAGCTCTTCGCCATCTTCAAGCTCGGCACGGACGAGGAGCCGACTGCGGAAGACTCGCAGCGCCTTGGCGATTTCATGGTCAAGATCACGCCGTTGTTGATCACCTGGGCTTCCGACGAAGTACTTGCTACTTGGTCGCGCTACCGCAGACGAGCTGCCGATCTGGAAGGTGCGCAGTCGCTGTTCGAGCCTGAGCGGCTGCTCCTAGCCATCCGTCGAGACTTCGGCCACAACAACAAGGGGCTCGCTAAGGGAGACTCGCTCGGTCTCTTCGTGAACGACATCGATGACTACGTTGCCGACCAGAAGTAGAGCAGCGACGAATCCCGACCGCTGAGTCAGGACGGGGCTCTGCCTTCGACGCCAACAGCACGCTCCTCTGCCCCGGGTAACCCGGACTAGCAGGTCCTTGTGCGTACGGGTTCAAGATCAAACGACACTTCGGACCCTCTATCTCCTATCCCATGATGCGATTCGGGGTATAGGGGATAAGGCCATCCGAAGTGTCGCGAACGGTTTCCGAGGGTTGCGAACAGTACCCGGTACACCAGTTATGACGGTCGCGAGCCGGCAGTGAATATGAAGGACTTCTTTCGGTTACCAATCGGTTATCAAATGGTCTCCGGAGACGACTCAGCGCTCTCACCGAAACCGGTGAAAGCGCTGGTCAGAGGGGGTGCGCCGCCAGGGACTCGAACCCCGAACCCGCGGATTAAGAGTCCGCTGCTCTGCCAGTTGAGCTAGCGGCGCGAGCGGCGAAAGGCTAGCAGGCGTCCCGCGCGGCTCGAAAATCATTGAGCTGCTCACCCCAGCCGCGTCCGCGCAGCAGTTCGTGCTCGGCAGCGAGTTCGCGCGCGATGTCGTCGGCGACGGCCTCGGCCGCCAGGATCTGTCGGGAGTCCGGACCGTCGGGCTCTGCCAGGTCGCAGAGCAGGCTGATCGGGATATGGGCACGCAGCAGTAGCCACGCCAGCGACGGCGGGCCCTCGCGAGGGGGAATCACACTGGTGTCATTCGGCCCATTTGGCCCGTTCTGACTAGGCCGAATGGGTGACGCTGGCGGGAGGTTCGCGACGGAAGATCTCCGCCGATCCCGGTCCGTCTGGTGCGGCCAGGTCGAGGAGCAGCGACAGCGGCACGTGGTGTGCCAGCAGGCTCATCGCCCTCGCGGTTGGCATCGTTCCCCCTTGATTGCTCTTCCATCACAGGGTCGGATCTTGACCGCCCGGCTTGCTCATCCGTTCGGGTAGCAGGGTGTCGGGGACCCCTCGAACGGCGGATACGGAAGGCTGCTCCCATGACCACCACGCTCACCTCGGGCTACTCGACCGACGAGAACGACGTCGTCCAGGCGCTGGTCGACCTGATCCGTCTGGACACCACCAACTACGCCAACGACGACGGTCCGGGCGAGCGAACAGCGGCCGAGTACGCGGCGGCCCGGCTGACCGACGCCGGGTTGCAGCCGGAGATCTTGGAGTCGGCGCCGCGGCGGGCCAACGTCATCACCCGCTGGGCCGGCGCCGACCGCACTCGACCGCCACTGCTGGTGCACGGTCACCTCGACGTGGTGCCTGCGAACGCGGACGACTGGTCGATGCCGCCGCTGTGCGGTGAGGTCGTGGACGACGTGGTCTGGGGCCGCGGGGCCGTCGACATGAAGCACTTCATCGCCCAGATGGTTGCGCTGGTCGAGCGTCGACAGCGCCAAGGACGGCCACCGGCTCGAGATGTGTTGCTCGTGTTCACCGCCGATGAGGAGCACACAGGCGAGCGCGGGGCGTTCTGGCTGGCGCAGCAGCACCCGGAGATCTTCGAGGGCATCACGCAGGCCATCGGCGAGGGCGGCGGCTTCAGCCTCCCGCTGCCATCTGGCCGCCGGCTGTACACGCTCGGCACCGGCGAGAAGGGCATGTTGTGGGCCAAGGTGACGGCCACCGGACGGGCCGGTCACGGTTCGATGGTCAACGACGAGAACCCGGTCACCCGACTCGCCCAGGCGATGGCCCGAGTGGCCGCCCACCACTTCCCGATCACGCTGACGCCGACGTCGCAGCGCATGCTCGAGGTGCTCGCGGAAGAGCTCGACATCCCGCGTGAGGTTGCGCTGGCCGACCCAGAGGCAGTCGTCACGCGCATCGAGCCCATGGCCGACGAGCTGCGCGCGATACTGCGTCACATCGCGACTCCGACGATGCTGTCGGCGGGGTACAAGGCGAACGTGATCCCGGGAAGCGCCGAAGGGGTCATCGACGCCCGAACGCTCCCCGGAGGGGAGGCCGAGTTCCTCGCCGTGTTCGACGAGCTGCTGGGCGAACACGTCAAGCGCGAGCCGATCTGGCACGACGCGCCGTTCGAGGGACCATTCGACGGGATGATCCCGGACGCCATCGCCGCTGCCGTGGTGGCCGAGGACCCCGACGGTCGCTGCGTCCCCTATCTCGACGTCGGCGGAACCGATGCCAAGGCGTTCTTGCCGTTGGGGATCGACTCCTACGGCTTCACACCTCTCATGCTGCCCGCCGACCTGCGCTACCCCGACCTCTTCCACGGCATCGACGAGCGCGTGCCGGTCGCCGCCCTGCAGTTCGGGGTTCGCGTGCTCGACCGCATCTTCGACGCGATCTGAGCGGCGTAAGGCGTTCGTAACCGGCGCAGCGGGCGCCGCCGCTAGCACAATCGGTGCTGTCGTGGTGCCCTGGATCCATGGACGTCAACGGCACGCCGGTGGGTCGCCGCCTGGTGCTGGCGATGGTCGGCCTCGGAGCCCTCGGGGTCGTCGCCGGCCGTCCGTTGGCCAACGCGATCGCGGCCCTGGCCCGCCACGTGCCCAGCGGGGTCGCCGCGGTCGTCCCCGGGGGCGGCTTCCGGTTCTACACCGTCACCGACGAGCCGCAGGTAGCGCCGGCGGACTACCGACTGCAGGTGACCGGTCTCGTGGACCGCCCCGGGGTCTTCGATCTGACCGCGCTCGAGGCCTTGCCGCAGACCCACCTGGTGCGTGACTTCCAGTGCGTCACCGGGTGGCGGGTGCCTGACGTGCCGTGGAGCGGCGTCAAGCTCGCCGACCTGCTCGACCACGTGGGCGTCACCTCCGACGCCACCGCCGTGAACTTCACCTCCTTCGACGGCGTCTATACCGAGTCGCTCACCCTCGACGAAGCGCGTCGGTCTGACGTGCTGGTCGCCACGCGCATGCTCGGCGCGCCGGTGACGCGTGCGCACGGCGGCCCGGTGCGCTTGTACGTGGCACCGATGTACGGCTACAAGTCACTGAAGTGGCTCGGCGGCATCGAGGTGACGAGCCACATCGCACCGGGCTACTGGGAGCTACGCGGCTACGACGCGGACGCGTGGGTGGGAACGTCGAACGGACGCAGCGATGCGCCGACCTGATCCCGACCAGCTCGTCCGGTTCAGTACGGCGCAGCGGTGGGTGCACCGCACACTCGCGGCGTTGATGGGCGTGTGCCTGCTCACGGCGTCTGCGTTGTACGTGCCCTCGGTGAGCCAGTTGGTGGGTCATCGCATCGTCGTGGCGCACGTCCACGTGATCTGCGGCATCGGCCTGCTCGGCCCGCTGCTCGCGGGGTGGTTCTTCTCGCCGTCGTTCCGCTCCGACGTGCGACGGCTGGAGCGCTTCGTCCCTGAGGACTGGCTGTGGCTGCGCGACCCCGAGCGCCGCAGTGGGCTGATCGACATCGGCAAGTTCAACGCAGGTCAGAAGCTGAACGCGGCCTTCACGGTGGGCGCGATCCTGGTGATGCTCGGCACCGGGCTGATCATGAAATACCCGAACTGGTGGCCACTGGGTTGGCGGGTGGGTGCCACTCTCGTGCACGACTGGCTCGCGTTCGCCATCGTCGTCATGTTCCTGGGGCATCTCTGGTTCGCGTTGCGCGACGCCGAGGCGCGTCGCGGGATGCGCACCGGATCGGTGAGCCGGAACTGGGCCCGTCGCGAGCACCCGGACTGGGCGCGCGAGGCAGAGGAGACCTCCGACGTGGGGTGAGCGACGGGGCTCGAACCCGCGACATCCGGGACCACAACCCGGTGCTCTACCAGCTGAGCTACGCCCACCATGGCCGCTGAACGGCCAGCGAAGTCTAGCGGTCGGTCACCGGGTCGGCCGAATCACTTGAGGGCACCGGTTCACCGGCGCCGTCGCCGCGGATCTGCTCGGCCAACGCCTTGGCCGTGTCGGAGTCCGGACCCGGGGCCGGGACGAAAACGGCCGCGCGGTAGTAGCGCAGCTCATCGATCGACTCACGGATGTCGGCCAGCGCGCGGTGGCCCCCCTGCTTCTCCGGTGCCGCGAAGTACGCCCGCGGGTACCAGCGCCGGGACAGCTCCTTGATCGAGGACACGTCGATCATCCGGTAGTGCAGGTGGGTGTCGAGAGCGGGCATGTCGCGGGCGATGAAGCCGCGGTCGGTGGCGATCGAGTTGCCCGCCATCGGCACCCGGCGACCGTCGGGGACCACCGACTGGATGTACTCGAGCACCTGAGCCTCGGCGTCGGCCAGCGTGATGCCGCTGGCGAGCTCCTCGATCAGGCCCGACGTGGTGTGCATCTGGGTGACGAAGTCGTTCATCTGGGCCAGGGAGTCGTCGGGCGGACGGATCACCACGTCGACGCCCTCTCCGACCACCGTCAGGTCGTCATCGGTCACGAGACAGGCGATCTCCACGAGGGCGTCGCGTTCCAGGTCGAGACCGGTCATCTCGCAGTCGACCCAGACGATGAACCCGCTGCTCATGGGGCCTCAGCCTATTGGCCGTCGGGGCTTGGCCAGACGTACCGGATGTCCGGCGCGCCCTCCTCGTTACCGGCGCCGTCGGTGTGCTCCACGGCGGCGAAGCCGTGACGCTCGTAGAAGCGCTGGGCACCCCGGTTCGACGCGAAGGTCCACAGCTGCAAGCCGTCGGGCCGTTGCTGCTTCGCCAGGGCCACCAGCACGCTGCCCACGCCCCGACCCCACCAAGCCGGCGCTACATAGAGCTGCTCGAGCCAGTCGTCTTGCAGCACCAGGGCCGCTATCACCCCGATGGGGGCGACGGCCACCCACACCTCGTGGCTCGGCAGCACCACCTCAGCGACCCAGGCGCGCACGTCCTCGTCGTCGTGGACGCTCGGGGGAATCGCGCCGGCCGAGGCGGCGCGGGACTCGATCAGCACCTGGGCCACGGCCAGTGCGTCGGCCTCGGTCGCCCTTCTGACGGTGACCTCGGGCAGCGAGCCGGCTGGGGACATGACTGAACTATGGCAACCCGACCGGCGGGCCGGCGTCATCCGTGCCGCTTCAACACCACCTCGGAGACGTCACGCCGCGGCGTCGGAGGTACCGGCTGTCCGTAGCCGAGCCGCATGATCATCTGCGGGAAGCCGATCGGCTCGTCGGGATCGCGTACGAGCCAGCGCAGGGACGGCTGCTCCAGTGGCTGGTTGGCGAACGTCGCGCTCAGCCCTTCGATCGTGGCCACCAGCAGCACCCGCTCGAGTGCCTGGCCGGCCACGACCCAGTCGGCGCGGGAGTCACGGGGCGTGGTCAGGACGGCAAGTGTGGGCGCTTCCTCGAAGCGGGTGACCGAGCGTCCGCTGTGCGGCTTCCCGTGCTCCAGGTCGCGATACGGCGTGTGCGGGTCGTCGGGCAACGGCCCCAGCGCGCTCGTCGGGATCCCGTCCGTCCGCCCGTCGTCGACTCCGATCCAGCGCTGCGCCTCTTCGTTGATTCCAGGGTCGTCATAGGTCTGTGAGTCCGCGGTGTGCATCAGCTTGACCAGCCGTTCGCGCTCGGCCGCGTCGTGCACGAGGTGCAGCTCGGCTCCTTCGGATCGAGCAGCCTCGACCAGGGCTTGCAGCATGGGGCTTGGGATCGGGCGGTCCTCATAGGGGCCGCGGTTGGTGCGTCGCGCACCGATCGCGGCGTAGAGCTCACCGGTCATTCCGGCCCGCGGGTGCACCCCGCCGAGGAACACACGGGCCAACAGATTCGGCTGGGTGGCATCCGGTAGCACCACGACCTTCGCTGCGTGGCCGAGGTGCTCAGCGGCTACCCGCAGGTTCAACACGGCTGTGCCGCAGCTGATCACCATCGCCCGACCGTCGGCGTCCTGTGCCAACAGTTGACGTGACTCGTCGGCGTACACGTCGACGGAGTCGTCGCCCACGCGGAACAACCAGGGTTGGGTGTTGTGGATGCTCGGTGCGGCGATCGCGGCCGCCAGCAGGCTGGCGCGTTCGCCGTCAGAGAGCGAGCCACCGGTCACGGCAGCGGCTCCCTCACCACCATCACCGGGCAGTGCGCACGGTGGAGAACGCCATGGCTGACCGAACCGAGCAGCAGGCTGGCGAAGCCGCCGCGCCCTCGTGACCCGACGACCACCAACGTGGCTCCGCGCGAGGCATCGGCAAGGGCGTGCACCGCGCCACCTTCGGTCAGGCGCTGCGCCACGTCGACGTCGGGGAACTCCTCGCGCAGGCCGGCGAGCTGCTCGGCCATCATCCGCAGCTCCTCGTCCTCGGTGTCGCGGGCGAGGTGCTCCCAGTGGAGCTCGCTGCCGGGCACGTCGAAGCCGCCCGGACCGGTCCATGCGTGCATCACGGTGAGCCCGATCCGCTGCAGCGAAGCCTCTCGGAACGCTTCGACGAGCGCTGCGCTCGACGCCGTCGACCCGTCGACGCCGACGACGATGCGCCCCGCGTCCGGCCCCGACGCGAGTCCGGTCTGCGTCACATGCACGACGACGACGGGGCACGGAGCGTGGGTGGCGAGCTGAAGGCTCACCGAACCGAGCAGCAGCTCGCTGACGGTGCTGCGCCGACCAGAGCCGACCACCACCATGAGCGCGTCGTGCGCGGCGGTCATCAGCGCAGTAGCTGGCGCCGAGCTGCGCAGCTCAGTGGTGACCTCGACACTGGGCGCGAACTTCTCGGCATGGGCCAGCGCCTCGGTCAGCACGATCTGGGCCGACTCACGAAGGATGTCGTCTGATGGCCCTCCAGCACTGGGTCCGCCCAACGGAACCGGAGGCACGGGGATCGACCACGCGTGGAGCAGGTGAACCGGCACGTGGCGGTTGCCACCTTCGACCAGGCCGTACTCGAGCGCGGCGAACGCGGCGTCGGACCCGTCCAGGCCGACGACGATCGGAGCATTGTTGGCCATCGGGTCTCGTTCCTTCCTTCGCCGCGTGGCGCCGCGGTCGCGTGCGGTGTGTCCACCGTGCGGCCCCGGGGGCTGCCGCGCGAGGGCCGTTGGTCCCTCGATCAGCGACGGTGGTCGAGAACCGGCAGGTAGGGGGTGACGCACGGCTGCCCCTCGGCGTGGGCGTAGGAGACCTCGCCGACACTGGCGTTGATCAAGGCACTGGAGACGGTGCCGAACACGGTCTCGTGGATGCAGGCCGCGCCCTGGGGGAGCCCGGTGGGTCCGCGGTCGTGGGAGCGCAGGATCGCGGCGAACCGGGCGAGCAGGTCGTCGGCGTCCTTCGCCTGAGCGGCCGCAGCCTGGGCGAGTTCCAGCAGCCGACGGGTCTTCTCACTCGCCGCATCGTCGGGGTCCTGCTCGGTGAGCACGTGGACACCTGGCTCCAGGTGGGCTGACCGGCGTCCCGTCTCGTCGTCGAGACCGACCCAGGTGGCCACGTCGCGGGACAGGTACATCACGTTCACGGGGTTGTAGGCAGCCGCCCGCAACTGGTCGAGGACGTCGGCGGCCGCTGCGTCACTGCCTCCGAGGAGAACCTCGGTGGGCAACACACCCCGGGTGCGCCGGGTGTCGTCCCGCTCCGGCAGCCGCCCGCCCGGATGTCGGTTCGTCACGGCACACACGCGGCCACCGGCTGCGTCCACCGCGAGCCAGGTGCCACCTGCCAAGCGATCGCGCCCGCCCCACAACGGCGGCTCGGAGACGAGCAGGTCGGGCGGGTCGCTCGGACGTGCGCGCAACTCGTCGCGGTTCGCGGCGAGCAACCAGGGCACGTCAGCTCGCCAGTGCCAGGCGACCAGCACGGTGCACATGCCGTGAGCCTAGGAGACGCCTCGTTCACCCGTACGGCCCAACCGGATGCGTCGTATCCGCATTTGTTAGGGCCCTCTTAGCCCAGGGCGGGGCGCGTGTTAGGACGCACTGGCCGATGCTGCGGGGGACCGGTCGCCACTGCGGCGCGTCGAGACGCGAGACGAAAGCGAGACCCCACGCCATGATCTCCAGACTTCGCGACGCCTTGAGCGGCGGCACTGTCGGTACCAAGGTCGTCATGGGGATGGCCGTGATCGCTGGCGTCACCTTGGGCACCGCGAGTGCAGTGGCGGCGAGCCCCGGGCACCAGCCGACCTCGTTGGTCAAGCCTGCGCTGGCGGTGCAGCACGCCAAGGCGCTCGCGCATCCAGCGGCCGTGCACCACCACAAGGCCGCGGCCAAGGTGACGCACAAGCAGCACCCGAAGGCGTCCAATCCCGACCCGGTTCCCACCGTCGACCCGTCGCAGTCCGACAACGACGCAGACGACGTCTCGAGTGATCCGTCCCAGCCCGGCGATGACGACCAGGGCAAGAACTGTGACCACCAGGGCAACCACAGCGACGGCCCGGGCAACGGCTGGGGCAACGACCAGGGCGACCACGACGGATCCTGGGGCGGCTCCGGCGGCTCCGGCGGCTCGTGGGGCGGCAACAACCACGACTGAGCGACGCTCCTGGATCACTTCATTGCGGTCGCGAAGCCGTCCAGTTGTTGCTGCAGCAACGAGGTGAGCACGTCCAGATCGGGTACCACGTCGGGGTCGGCCATCACCGTGATGGTGAGCACGCCGGAGTACGACAGCGCCGTGAAGCCGACGCCAACGTTCCCGTAGACCCCGCTGATCGGGATCACCTGTTCGATCGGTGCGCCCGCCAACGAGAGTGGTTGCGCCGGCCCAGGGACGTTGCTCACGACCGTGTTGATCATGTGCTGGTGGTCCATCAGCCAACCGAGCAGACCGAGTGCTGCCAGTCCGCGGAAGGCCGGCTCGACCAGCACCGCGGAAGGGGAGCCGACCGATTCCGCCTTGCGGGCCCGCGTGACGCCGGCGACTGCCTGCAAGTGCGCCAGCGGGTCCGCGCCCGCGCGCGAGGTCGGGAGCGACATCGGTAGAACGCCGATCCGGTTGCCGAGCCGGCGCGCGTTGTCGGCACGTTCGGAGACCGGCACCGACACCGCGAGCTGGGTCGGTCGTTCGCCTCGGGCAGCCAGCACCTGGCTGAGCGCTGTGGTCGTGGCCGCCAGCACCACGTCGTTCACAGTGGCATCGCAGGCATGGGCCGTGACGATCACGGTGGCGAGGTCGACGCGACAAACCGTCGCCTCCCGGCGTCGACCCGTGGGTTGGTTCAGCGACGTTCGCGGGGCGCTCGGCGGCGGTGTCCGTCTTACCTGTGAGACGCCCGAACGCAGACGCCCCAGACTGTCTCGGCTTGATGCCAGCATGTGCCACCGCTGCGACCAGGCATCGGCCGCGAGCTCTCCAGACGTCGGTGGTCGGCTGCCCCTGGACGCGGATGCAGAATCGGCGCCGGCTCCGTCCCCGGAGTCGACCAGCTGCTCGAGGACGGCGAGCCCGCCGATGCCGTCGGCTACCACGTGGTGCAGCACCACCACGAGAGCCACCCGACCGTGGGCCAGCCCGGACACCAACGTGGCCGCCCACAGCGGGCGCGACGGCGGGAGCCGTTGCATGACGGCCCGCAGTGCCACCTGCAGCAGCGCGGTCTCGTCGCCTGGAGGCCCGCAGTCGACCACTCGGACATGGCGCCGAGCCTCGAAGCGCGGGTCGTCGAGCCAGTACGGCCGCCCGCACCCCAGCGGTGCGCGTCGGAGCCGCTGGCGCAGCCGAGGGACCCCGGCAAGGCGGGCGGCAACCCGATCCGCTGCCGCCTCGACGTCGAAGTCCGGTCCTGGGCGGAGCACCAGCACGCCGGCGATCTGGGTCGGAACCGGGCCGACGTCCGTGGCCAGTTCCATGAGGTCGTTGGCGCTCACCCGATCGATCACGCTGGCGAGTCTGCCGTCCGCCCGGCCGCCGCGACATGGGCCATGCTGTCGGAATGGTTACTGACCACGACGTCGACGGCCTGCTCGCTGCGGAATCTCGGCTGCAGCAGGCCCAGCTCGCCTCTGACGTCGATGCTCTTGATGAGTTGCTCCACCCCGCCCTCACATTCGTCGGTCCCGACGGCTCGCGCAGCGACAAGGCCGCAGACCTGGAGGGACATCGCAACGGCGTGATCCAGCTGCACGCGCTCCAGCCGGACGACGTGTTCGCCCAGGTGGTGGACGGCGTCGGAATCACCGTGCTCACGGCGCGCTTGGCGGGCTCCTACCAGGGCCAGACCTTCGACTCCCGCATGCGCTACACCCGCGCCTGGGTGCGGGGCGACGGCAGGTGGCGAATCGTGGCTGCCCACGCCGGCATGCTCGCGCCTGGAGTGTCGTGAGCATGACCGATCCGCAACAGGTGCACGACGAGGACTGGGACGGACGCGTCGTCTCTGGCGAGAGCTACGTGGGCGTCACCTTCTCTGACCTCGACATGACCGAGGTGACCAACGAGGGTTCCACGTTCGGGGAGTGCCGCTTCAGCAACGTTCAGTTCAACGTCTCCACACACACCAATGCGGCGTTCCTCAACTGTACGTTCACCCGCAGCTCGTTCTTCGACGCAACGTTCACCGCGTGCAAGCTCGTCGGCAGCACGTTCGAACGATGTACGTTCCCGCTGCTGAAGGTGGTCGGCGGTGACTGGTCGTTCGTGAGCCTGGCTGGCGCCGACCTGACCAGCGCGTCGATCATCGACGCCCGCATGCGGGAGGCCGACCTCGCCGGCATCAACGCAGAGGGTGCGACCATGCGGGGTTGTGACCTGTCCGGCGCCACCTGGCACCGGGCCAACCTGACGCGGTGCGACCTGCGCGGCAGTGACCTGTCGAGCCTGGATCCGGGCAACGTCGAGCTGCGAGGGGCTCAGATCGGATGGCAGCAGGCCGTCCAGCTGGTGACGGTCCTCGGTCTGGACGTGCTGCCCGAGTGAGGGAAGCGCGCCCGGATGGAATCGAACCATCGACCAACTGCTTAGAAGGCAGCTGCTCTATCCGCTGAGCTACGGGCGCCGGGCGCTTGATGGTAGCGACGGCTGATGCTGCGGCATCAGTGTAAGAGAGCCTGCGGGCATCACGTCACTGAGACGCGGTGCCATCGCGAGGTCGCCCTGCCGCGGTCTGCGATCGCCGTGACACGCCAGTAGTAGGTGCGGCCGACAGCCAGGCGCGTCGTCCGCAGCCTCGATCCGAGGAGACCACTCGACATCTGCGCGACCTTGCCGCGGGGCGACCCGGTCCGCAGCACCACGGTGTACGTCTGAGTGCAGCGAACGTCGTTCCAGTCCAGCGTGAGGCGTGGCCCCTTCGCCGTCGTCGACGGCTTGAGCAACCTCGGCCTGGTCGGCTTCAGCGGACAGACCTCGACCGCCCCGACGTCCACGCCGACGCCCATCGGACGCGAAACGCCTCGCTGGTCGGTGGCAGGACTGCCTCCGGCTGTACCGGCGTTCACCGCGGGGCTGCCTCGCCTGGGGACGAGCGTCTTGGTGGTGCCGCCGTGCCGACCGATCGGTCCCAGCTTCAGGTCTGCGACCCCATCGCCCACGCCAAAGCCGCATGAGGAGTCGTCGGAGAGGTTCGTCGTGCCGCCGATAGCCGCGCTGCAGTTGGCGCCGGTCTGCCCCTTGGCGAAGATCGTGTTCGCCGCTGACGCCTGCGCGCCAGGGTCGACGAAGATGCCACCGCCCAGGGCAGCAGCGTTGTGATTGAACGTTGTGTTGCTCAGTGCGACGTCGGCCAAGCCGTGGATGAAGAACTCGACGTAGACAGCGCCACCTCGGTCCGTCGCTGAGTTGGCGCTGAGCGTGTCGTTGGTCAAGGTGGCGAGTCCACCCTCGTAGTCGTAGAGAGCGCCGCCGCGCAGGGCAGTGTTGCCTTCGATGGTCGAACGGCTCAGGTCGAGGTCGCCGTAGTTGCCTATGGCCCCGCCGTAGGCGCTTGCCGTGTTGGCGTGGAGGTAGCTGTTCACGATGACGACAGGCTTGGCAACCGTGCCGGAGTGGTTCTCCAGACCGGCAGACAGGCTGGCGTGGTTCATGGCGATCACGGTGTTCTGAACGCGAGCCGACGTGAAGTCGGTGGGGCCGGTCGGCCCATCGAAGTACAGCCCGCCACCTTCATAGGCGTTGTTGGCGACGATCCTGCTGTTACGGAGGAGGAACGACCCGAACGTCCCGAGGCTCACGCCCAGCCCGCCGACAGCCGACGAGCCGCGATTGTCATCGACGACGATGTGATCCAGAACGACCGAGTCGGCGCCGCCGTAGGAGAGCGCCAGGCCCCCGTCGTCGTACGATCGGTTTCGGGTGATGACGACATGCTCGAGGTCGAGGCGGCCGCTGCCGCTGCCGATCCACAGCAGGCCGCCGCCCTGGTCGAAGGTGGCCGACCGTCGGCCGCCCCGGACCGTCAGCCCGCTGATCGACGTGTCCGCTGCCGTGGCGAAGACCTGCAGCACGCGGTCCTGTGTGACCCGTCCGTTGCCGTCGATGATCGTCTTGGTCGCGCCGGCACCGCGAAGGGTGAGCGAGTCGGTGATGTCGAGGTCGCCGAGCACGTCCTGGTCGTCGTCGCCCTCGCGGGTCAGGGTGAACGTGCCCGCGGGGATTCTGATGACGTCGGCGCCCGGGTGGAAGTTCGCCTGCATGATCGCCGCACGCAGGGTGCACTTCCCGTGTCCGTCGGCACACGCGGCCGTTCCTACGTCAGCGTCCACCGTGTCCGCTTTGCTGTTGACGACGTAGGTCCGACTGGCAGGAGCCCGTAGTGCAGTCGTGGCCTTCGCTGCTCCCGCGACGCCCCCCAGACTCAGCGGCAGCAAGACCCCAGCAGTCAGGGCGGCGATGACCCGCACTGGATGTTTCGTGGCTGGCCGCATTGCTGCCTTCAGCGGTTGGTGGGAGGCTACGTCGATGCGCCGCGCCAGTGTAGGGCGTAGTTTCGCCGGATGTCATTCGTGGATGCTCTGGGAGTCAACGTCCACTACGTCGAGCGCGGGCCCTCGGCGCAGGACGCCGAGCACACGCTCGTGCTGCTGCACGGCTTCACCATCGACCACCGATCCAATCTCGCGGCTTTCGAACCGGCGTTCGCGAATCGTCCGTCCTGGCGTCGGATCTACTTCGACTTCCCCGGAATGGGACAGACGCAGGCGCCGGAGTGGGTCACGTCAACCGACGACGTCTTCCGCATCACGCAGGCGGCCGTGTCGGCGCTCGTCCCGGGCCCCTACGCGGTCGCCGGCGGGTCGTTCGGCGGCTACGTCAGCCTCGGCCTGGCGGCGGCGGATCCGCAGCGGGTCCGGGGTCTGGGGCTCTACGTCCCGATGGTGGTCCCGTCCCACGACCAGCGCGACGTCCCCCCGCGCCAGGTGCTCGTGATGCAGGCCGACATGCAAGGCATGGATCCCGACCTGGTGGACATGGCCGTCGTGGTCACTCCCGAGACGCTTCGACGGACTGTTGACGAGGTCGTTGTTGCGCTGCCCCTCGGCGACGAAGCCGCGATCGAGCGGATCTGGTCGTCCTACGCAGGTACGTTCCCGCTCTTGCCGAGCAGCGGCTCCTACGACGGCCCGTCGCTCGTGCTGCTCGGCCGGCAGGACAACATCGTGGGCTTTCGTGACCAATGGGCGCTGCTGAGCCAGCTGCCCCGGGCGACCGTCGTGGTCGCAGACCGGGCGGGGCACAACCTGCAGATCGAGCAGCCGGATCTGTTCACCGCGCTGGTCGGGGAGTGGCTCGATCGGGTTGCCGAGGCCAGCAGCGTCATTCGTCGGTGACGCAGAGGCGCCCGTCGCGGACGACGAGCGGCAGTGGCTCGATGCCCTCGGTGGCCGGTCCGGCCAGCAGCGCGCCGGTGACCAGGTCGAACTCACTGCCGTGGCAGTTGCAGACGAGCACGGTCTCGTCCACCACCTCCCCACTGTGGCTGAACGGACAACCCGCATGCGGGCAGCGGTCGTCGATCTCGACCCAGCCGGTTGCATGTCGGATCGCCACGCGCGCGGTGTCGCCCCTGGTCACCTGGACGACGGTGCCCACCGGTGAGCCGGTGTCGACGTCGACGAGGTGGTCGTCGGGGGTGGTCACGCGTCCCAGACCAGTGGAAGGCGCTTGGCGGCGCGCACCTGCCACCCGTGCACGAATGGCTCCTCGTCCGGGTCGAAACGCAGATGGGGGAGGCGGGTGAACATCTCCTCCAGGACCACTTGCCCCAGACTTCGCGCGACGGCGTGGCCGATGCAGAAGTGCATGCCGTAGCCGAACGACTGGTTCGCCTGGGTGGCGCGGTCCAGCTCGTACACCTCGGGACGGTCGAACCGCGCAGGGTCCCGGTTTGCCGAGCCGAGGACCAGGGCCACCTCGGTGCCGGCCGGGAACAGCAACCCGCCGAGGCTGACGTCGGCGGTCGTGAGCTTCTCGGTCATTCCGAACGGCGCGATCCAGCGGAAGCCCTCCTCCAGAGCGGGTCGAGACCACCTGGCGGGGTCTTCGGCGACCCGTGCGGCTTGTTCGGGCCGTCCGAGCAGCCCCAGGAGCGTGTTCGCCACGGCATGCGCGGGTTCCTGGAACCCGCCGACGATCAGGACACCCACGGTGCCGATCAGGTCGTCGACCGACCGCGTCCGGCCCTGCACCAAGCCACCGGTGACCAGGTGAGCCAACGCGCTGCCGTCCGGTTGCTCGGCAAGCGCAGGAAGGCGTCGCTGGAGGTACTCGATCACCTCGGCCTTGACGTCACGAACGCGCTCGCGGGTCACCGGGTTGCGACCAGCGTCGACGAGGTAGTCGGCGTAGGTGTGGAACCAGCGAGCGAGGGTGTGGTCGTCGACGTCGGTGAAGCCCAGGATGTCGCCGACGGCTCGCTGGCTGATCGGCTCCAGGAGCTCTCCGGTCGCCTCTGCATGTCCGCGTTCGCGGACGGCCTCGATGTAGCGAGCTGCCGTGGCCCGTAGCCGACTGTCGCGATACACCTGCACGGCCCGCGGTCGAAACGGCGCATTCGCAGCATTGCGCAGATCTCGATGCGCGTCGCCCGACATGCTCATGACGTTCGGGTCGCCGTAGACGGTGTCGTGCACCACGTGCGTCGGGCCGAACACCGCGTCGTTGGTGCCGGCCTCGTTGCACAGGTCCCACGTGGTCACCAGGACGCGCCCCACCTCGGGTGAGTAGGCGATGGGGCAGGCCCGCCTCATCCACTCATAGGTCGGGTAGGGATCGGTCTCGAGCGCGTCGAGGGGGACGGTCAAGACGATGTCGGTCGCGAGCTCCACGGGACGCCTCACTGCGATCCGCGGATCATCTGCCACGTCGAACACGCCCGACATCATGCCGTCCCCAGGCCCACGCATCGGCATCGCGATCCCCAGGCGCTGGCCCCTGTATGGCCGCGGCGCTCTGGGGGAACGCAGGGTTCGCTCATCGAACCCTGGAGGTCTTGCCGTGAACGACATCATGGTCACCGCCATCGGGAACGTCGCCAGCGACGTCCGACGCCTCGTCACCACCGGGGGACTTCCGATGGCGAAGTTCCGCATCGCCTCATCGGGTCGACGCTTCGACAGGGCGCGAGGGGAGTGGATCGACCTGCCCGCCACGTTCATCACCGTCGTCTGCTGGCGAACCCTGGCCGACAACGCCTTGCGCTCGCTCACCAAGGGCGACCCCGTCGTGGTCACGGGACGACTCCGTTCCCGGAGTCTCGACCGGGACGGACACGCCGAGACGGTCTACGAGATCGAGGCCACCTCGTTGGGACACGACATCGCCAGGGGCACCACCACGTTTCGGCGGCGGCGCCGCGAAGAGCCGGGCGAGGTCGTCAGCCCCGAGTCGCTCCCGTCCGACCAGCCCGATCTCGCAGACGCCGGTTAGGGCAGCCTGCGCCGCGTCGTTAGGCTCTCGCGCATGGCCGAGTTCATCTATTCCATGTACAAGGCGCGCAAAGCTCACGGCGACAAGCTGATCCTCGACAACGTCACGCTCTCGTTCTACCCGGGCGCCAAGATCGGCGTCGTCGGTCCCAACGGGGCGGGCAAGTCCAGCGTCCTGCGGATCATGGCCGGACTCGACCACCCCTCCAACGGCGACGCACAGCTCACCCCCGGATACACCGTCGGAATCCTCCTGCAGGAACCCGAGCTCGACGAGACCAAGAACGTCCTCGAGAACGTGCAGGATGGCGTCGCCGACACCTTGGCGATGGTGGACCGGTTCAACGAGGTGTCGGCGCTGCTGGCCGACCCCGAGGCCGACTACGACGCGCTGCTGGCCGAGATGGGCAACCTGCAGGAACAGCTCGACCACCGCAACGCGTGGGACCTCGACTCCCAGCTCGAGCAGGCCATGGACGCCCTTCGCTGTCCACCGCCCGACGCCGACGTCACCACGTTGTCCGGCGGTGAGCGTCGACGCGTGGCGCTGTGCCGTTTGCTCCTGCAACAGCCCGACCTGCTGCTCCTGGACGAGCCGACCAACCACCTCGACGCCGAGAGCGTGCAGTGGCTGGAGCAGCACCTCGAGAAGTACCCCGGCACGATCGTCGCGGTCACCCACGACCGGTACTTCCTCGACCATGTGGCGCAGTGGATCCTCGAGCTCGACCGTGGCCGCGCCTATCCGTACGAGGGCAACTACTCCACCTACCTGGAGACCAAGGCGTCCCGCCTGAAGGTCGAGGGCCAGCGCGACGCCAAGCGCAAGCGCCGCCTCGAGGAAGAGCTGGAGTGGGTGCGCTCGAACGCCAAGGCGCGCCAGACCAAGAGCCGGGCCCGGTTGCAGCGCTACGAGGAGATGGCGGCTGAGGCGGACAAGTTTCGCAAGCTCGACTTCGAGGAGATCCAGATTCCGCCGGGCCCACGCCTGGGCGGCACCGTGATCGAGGCGGTCCATCTGGAGAAGGGCTTCGGCGACCGGTTGCTGATCGACGACCTGTCGTTCTCGCTCCCGCGCAACGGCATCGTCGGAATCATCGGACCCAACGGCGTCGGCAAGACGACCCTGTTCAAGATGATCGTCGGTGACGAGTCACCCGACGGTGGCAAGATCAGTGTGGGCGAGACGGTCAAGATCGCGTATGTCGACCAGGAGCGTTCCGGCATCGACGGCAAGAAGAACGTGTGGGAGGTCGTGTCCGACGGTCTGGACTACATCAAGGTCGGCAACGTCGAGGTGCCGTCCCGGGCGTACGTCGCGGCCTTCGGGTTCAAGGGACCCGACCAGCAGAAGCCGGCCGGGGTGCTCTCCGGCGGAGAGCGGAACCGGCTCAACCTGGCGCAGACGCTGAAGATCGGCGGCAATGTGCTGCTGCTCGACGAGCCCACGAACGACCTCGACGTCGAGACGTTGTCCAGTCTGGAGAACGCGCTGCTGGAGTTTCCCGGCTGCGCCGTGATCACCAGCCACGACCGTTACTTCCTGGACAAGGTCGCCACGCACATCCTCGCCTACGAGGGCGACTCGCAGTGGTTCTGGTTCGAGGGCAACTTCGAGAGCTACGAGGCGAACAAGGTCGAACGACTCGGAGTCGACGCTGCGCGACCGCACCGGGCGACCTACCGCAAGCTCACCCGCGGCTGACATGAGGCCGTCCGAGGTCGCGCCCCTCGACGCAGCGCCGCGGCGACACCCGTACTGGTGCTCGATCCGGTGGTCGGACATGGACGCCTACGGCCACGTCAACAACGTCGCCTTCCTCACCTACCTCGAGGAGGCGCGCGTCGACATGTTGTTCGTGCACGCCGCCCGCGAGGCCACCGAGAAGCTGGCATCGGGCGTCGTCGTGGCGCGCCACGAGATCGACTACAAGCTGCCGCTGGTCTTCCGGCCGGAGCCGGTCTTGATCCAGACGTGGGTGACCAAGCTCGGACACGCCTCCTTCACGCTGTCCTACGAGATCAAGGACGACGCCGAATCCGCGAGCGTCTACGCGAAGGCATCAACGGTGATGGTTCCGTTCGACATCGCCGCGGGACGTCCCCGGCGGGTCACCGAGGACGAGCGGCTGGCGCTGGAGCCGTTCCTCGCCGCCGGGGCATGACCAACCTGTTGCTGCGCGATGCCGTCGAGTCCGCTGGCTTGCGGGTCTACCTCGAGCAGGTCATCGCCTTGGACAACCGAGCTGTCGTGCGCCTTCAGGCGTCTCGCCAGGTGCTCGGCGTGTGGAGCGGCCCACCGTTCCAGGTCGTGGCGCTGCGGCCGGTCGCGCTGGCGGGTGGCGAGGAGTTAGACGTCACGGTTTCCGCCCAACGACTGCTCGACACGCTTGCTCCCGACGGGGAGATCGTCGCTCTGCCTCCCGTGGTCTCGGGCCCCAGCTGGGTTGGTCTCCTGCCGCCCCGGGCCGGTTGGGAGGAGCGGGGCAGGTCGGACGTGGCGCAGGTGCGGGCCGCCGTCGCGCAGGCCAAGCACTTCTTCCGCGAGCGGGCCGAGGGCGTCACCGATCGCGCGCGGCTGGACGCGATCGCGGCCGACGTGTGGCAGCGGGCGTGCCTGGCCGAAGTCCCGGTGCGGGCGGCTCACGCCGCCGAGTCGCTGCGGCTGCTCGGACCCGACAGCGAGGAGGTCGTCGCGTACGAGTCGGCCGGGTGGCTACGGCTGCGAACACCTGGCGGCTCGGTCGCGACGCGCCGCGAGATTCTCCCAGGCCTGGGTCTGGTCTTCGCGTAGTGGCTCACCCAAGTCCGGGATTGTCGTAGACCCGGTAGAGGCCGCTCCTGGGAATCTCGCTCGTCGTCGTGAACGGCTGCCAGGTGAGCCGGACCTTCACCCATTGGCCGCTCTGGACGCCCAACTCCGCCAAGGTGAACGAAGCCTCGGACTGCTCGTTGTCGTAGGTCCATGAGTAGGACGTTGAGAGGAGGCGGCCGTCTACGTACAGCCGCAAGGCCCCGGGGACGACTGTCTCGGACCGGAGGGTGAGTCCGTGGTGGACGGGGAAGTCCGCCCCTCCGCTGCCGAGTCCTGAGGTGGGTGTCGAGTAGAGCTTCAGGTGCGCCAGACGGGGGTACTGAAGTTCGCCGGTGAGCGGCAGGAGTTGGGCTGGGTGCGGTGGGAAGGGATAGTCAGCCAACGGGACCGCTTGATAGACGCCGATCCGCCAATGCGTGCCTGGGTGCGAAGCACCGTGGTCAAACGCCAGGTGGACGACGACCGGTCGACCAACGACGACACCATACCGTTGGCCCGCATCGACACTGTCGCGACCGAAGTTCGCGTCACCGCTGAGGCCGAGCGTGGTCCCGCAACCGGTGCCGATCCCACCCCGACCGTTGACGGTCGACGTCGCTAAGTTGGCACCTCGTGGCTGGCGCTCCATCGCCAGCTTCGCGTTGCGACACGACATCACGAAGCCGAAGTCGAGTGTCGTTGGAGTGAACGTCAGCGTGATCCCGCGCGGGTCGGTGCCCTCCTGGGACGCGATCAGCCTGCCTCCGCGCAGGTACTCCGGAAGTGCACCCGGGGTCGCGGTCCCGCTCACGGCCGGCGTCGGGTGCGGCGTGGAGCCGTCACGCGTGGTCGGCAGCAGGGCGAACGCGCCGACAGCAACGATGGCGGCCATGGCGGCTGCACCAACGGCGCCCCCAACGGCTCGGCGACGACGGCGGCGCTCGACTCGGGCGTGCACCTGGTGTTCCCGGTCGACGTTGTCCGGCAGCGAACGCACCTGCTCGCGCATGACGTCGCGCAGTTCGTCCAGGTCGGGAGTCATGACCTGCCTCCTTCGACCGTTGCAGCGGGGCTGAGTGCGGGATCGATCCGTAGCTTCTGGAGCGCCTTGCTGGCCTGGCTCTTGACCGTGCCGACCGTGCATCCAAGTACCCGAGCCGTCTCGGCCTCGCTGAGGTCCTCGTAGTAGCGGAGCACTACGACGGCACGCTGCCGAGGCGGGAGATGGCCGAGGGCTCGCCACAGGTCGAACCGGCCGGCAACGTCGTCGGAGGTCGAGCGCGGTGGTGCCGATGGCCCCGGCTCGGGCAGCTCGTCGGTCGGCGCCTCGTGGCGCCACTTGCGCCGCCACCACGACAAGTAGGTGTGGAAGACGATCTCGTGCACGTACGCCTCGGGGTCGCCGTGGATCCGGCCCCAGGCGAACCACGCTTTGGTCAACGACGTCTGCACGAGGTCCTCGGCCAGATGCCGATCACGGGTGAGCAGGTAAGCGGTGGCGTGCAGGCGTCCGGACCGGTTGGCCACGAACTCCTCGAAGCCCGGGCGGTCGGCTACCACCGACGCACCCGTTCCGAAGCCGAAGCGCTGCTCACACTGCTCATACGCCCTGGGCCACCGTTCCGGTTGCCCCGAGCGTCTCTGCGGAGGCGAACCCACCCGATTGGGCCAGTCGGGTGAATCCGGAATGACTACTCAAGATGGCCCATCCGGATGGTCGAAGCCACCCCATGGCGGTTCGGTCGCGGCGACATCTGGTCCGGACTGCGGGGACGGTCGGCGTCGTGAAGACGGGGACCGATCGCCCGCAGGTGGCGCGCGCTGGTACGGCCGCGGCAGCCGTCACGCCGGCGGGGCCCTTGGTGGCCACCGACCCCGACCTGCATCTGCTGCGTCGACTCACGTTCGGTCCCACCCCCGACTCGGTGGCCGAGCTGAAGCGGCTGGGACAACGCACCTGGCTGCACCGTCAGCTCAACCCCAGCAGTATCGACGACTCGGCCTGCGCGCACTTGATCTCGACGCGGTACCCGCAGACCCTGTGGACCATCCCGCGGGCCCGCAAGGGCCTGGACGCGTTCAGCTGGGACCTCATGTTCGAGCTCGGGCAGGCAACGATCGCCCGGGCCACGTGGAGCAAGCGGCAGCTGCTCGAGGTCATGGTCGACTTCTGGTCGAACCACCTGAACGTGACCAACCCCAGCGACAGCGTGTGGGACAGCCGGCATCACTACGACCGCATGGTGATTCGAAAGCACGCCCTTGGTCGGTTCGACGACATGTTGCTGGCCAGCGCACAGCACCCTTCGATGCTGTCCTACCTGAACAACAACGAGTCCACGAAGTACGCCTTGAACGAGAACTACGGGCGCGAGCTCCTAGAGCTGCACACTGTCGGCGTCGACGGCGGCTACGACGAGACCGATATGCTCAACTCCGCCCAGATCATGACGGGGTTCGGCGTCGACTACGACACCGGGCTCTACCGGTACACCGCGTCCGACCATTACACCGGCCGGGTCAGCGTGATGGGATTCCACAACGCGAACCCGACCGGCAAGGGCGGCCATGACGTCGGGCTGGCGTATCTGAAGTACCTCGCTCATCACCACTCGACGGCCCAGCGGATCGCCACGAAACTGTGCCTGCGCTTCATCAGCGACGCACCGCCCGCGTCGCTCGTGAGCCACCTCGCGACGGTGTATCTCCAGAACAAGACCGCGATCGTCCCTGTCCTGCACGCATTGTTCGCTTCTGCAGCCTTCCACCACGCCACCGGCAAGAAGGTGCGACGTCCGTTAGAGGATCTGGTCGCCACATTGCGCGTGCTCGACTACCACCCCGACAGGCACGGCACCGCGGGCATCCAGGGTCTGTACTGGATGTCGCAGGACCTCGGGCAGGCGCCGATGTCCTGGCCACAGCCGAACGGCTATCCCGACGAGGCGCTGTCGTGGCAGTCGGCTGGCGGTGTGCTGGCCCGATGGAACTCGCACATGTCACTGGCCGCGCACTGGTGGCCGTCCTCCCTGCGGCAACCCGACCTGCGCACGTTGCTGCCGAAGAAGCTTCCTGGGACCTACGGCGCGTACGTCGACGACCTCGCGAAGCGTCTGGTGTTCCGCAAGCTCACGCCGGCACACCGCAAGGCGGTCCTCACCTTCCTCGGTCACCAGGCGAGCGACCCGCTGACCAGCAGCAGCGAGGCGGTCAACTGGCGGTTCGCCTACGTGGTGGCGCTCATCCTCGACACTCCCTACCACTCACTGCGGTGATCCGATGACGACGACGACGCGACGTTCGGGAACCAAGGAGTGCGGGTGCCCGGAGTACTCCGGCATGTCGCGTCGTGCCTTCCTGGCCAGCGCGGCTGCCACGGGCGCCCTGGCCGGACTCGCCAACGTGGGCCTGTCGACCCGCATGGCGTTCGCCGCGACGCCCTACGCCGGCGACGTCCTCGTGGTGCTGTCACTGCGGGGAGGCATGGACGGTCTGAACGTGGTGGTACCGAGCGGGGAGCCGCTGTACTACAGCAAGTGGCGCCCCAGCATCGGCATCCCGCAAGGGGCGCTGCTGCAGCTCGACTCGATGTTCGGACTGCACCCCGCCATGGGCTCGCTCATGCCGTTCTGGAACAGCGGGTCGCTCGGCTTCGTGCATGCGGTCGGCCAGGACTCACCGACCCGTTCGCACTTCGACGCGATGGCTGAGATGGAGCGTGCCGCGCCGGGCAGCGGATTGCGCACCGGTTGGCTGGACCGCACGCTGGGACTGCGCGACCTGGGCACCGCGTTCCAGGGCTGTCAGGTCGGCAGCGGAATGGCAGCGGACATGTTCACCGGTCCGAGCCCAGAACTCGCGATGTGGTCGGTGGACGACTTCCAGCTGAGCGCCGCCTACGACGCAACGGAACGTGACCGGTGGTCGACTGCGCTCACGTCGCTGCATCACGGCGGCCCCAAGGACCTGGTGGCACCGGTCACCACGACGATGAGCGCGCTGAACACGACGGCGGCGTTGAAGACGGCGGGCTACACGCCAGACCCGTCCGCGACCTACCCGGACACCGACCTCGGACATGCGCTCACCGACGTCGCCCGCCTCATCAAGGCCGACGTTGGCCTGCAGGTCGCCGCCGTCGACTACGGCGACTGGGACATGCACTCCGACATGGGCACCGTGGACACCGGTTGGCTGCACGACCATCTCACCGAGTTGTCCGGCGCGCTTGCCGCCTTCGCCACTGACCTTGGCGCACAGTTCGCCAACGTGACCCTGATCACGCTGACCGAGTTCGGACGTCGTGTCGAGGAGAACGGTTCGGGTGCGGACCATGGACACGGACAGGCAGTGCTGCTGCTCGGCGGCGGGGTGAACGGCGGTCAGGTCCACGGGTCGTGGCCAGGCCTCGCTGATGCTGATCTGGTGGATGGTGACCTTGCGGGTACTACCGATTACCGGACGTTGCTGGCGGAGATTCTCGAGAAGCGTTGCGGTGCCACGGCGATGGACCAGGTGTTTCCCGGCGTGCCCAGCACACGCGTGGGCGTAGTCGCGCCACGCCCGTAGCGGCGGTGTCGACCACTGCTGCGTCGCGCGACGTACGGTCCGACCCCAGAAGCGGTCGCGGCGATCAAGCGAGTCGGCACGGGAAACTGGCTCCAGCTGTCACGTATCGCCTGCCGGACGCGGTCGCCACCGGATCGGGATCGTCAAGCCGCGCTGATCGCCCTCGGTTGGTCAGTCCTGTACGAGCACGTGCTGGATCTGCAGCCCGTCCGTCATGGTCACGGTGACTCGATCGCCGGTGTGGATCAGCCCGTTCGCGTTGCCGTACAGGATCGTGAAGGTCTTGCCGTTGACCTGGCCGTCGCCATAGTGCGCGTGCATGATCACCGAGTTCGACGAGATCTCACCGGACTTGTCCTCGACGGTCAGGGTGGGCAGCTCCTTTCCGCCGTTCGCGTGGAGTCGGTGAGCGGTCTCTTCGTTGATCACCTCGTAGCGCAATCCCACGAGCCCCCCGTCCGCGAGCAGGTAGATGCCGGTCAACCGGATGCCCCACGCCTGCTCGACCTCGGGACTGGCGGGCGCGATGTCCGCTTGCGAAACCGAGACACCCAACGTCGGCTCAGGAGCGGTCGTGGCCGGGGCATTCGTCGCTGCCCGCCACAAGAGGACACCCACGACCAGAACGACTGCCACCAGCACCGTGATGATGAGGTCCCGCGGGGACCGGGCGGCAGCGTCCTGCTCGCCCGACGCCCGGCGTTCCCTCGTGTCGATGCTCATCAGTATCGCCCGGTCACTGGAGTGGTGGTCCGATCTTGAACGGATCACTCCAGTTGCCAGCGGCGTCACGCACTCGCACCCAGAGCGCTTGCGGGTTCCCGCCCGGATCGGCGGGAACCGTGATCTGGTCGGTTTCGGTCACCGGGCTGCCGGCTGCGAACGGCGCGATCGGGTTGGCGTTGCCGTTCCCTGGGTCGTTGAAGCAGCTGATCTCCGGGTCGGCTGGCACACACGGCGCGACGAACCACTCAGCCGCTGTGACGTTGGTGTTGACCGTGCCTGGGTCGTTCGCGGTGAACGTCAGGTCGTAGCCGCCACCGTTCGGCGTCAACGTCGCCGTCGAAATGATCGGCGCTGTCTTGTCCAGGGTGAAGGTCGCCGAGGCGAACGGTCCCCACTGTCCGGCGTCGTCCTTGCCGCGCACCCAGATCGTCACATCTCCTTCGTCGTAGGCACGGATCTCGGCCAACGGCAAGAACCCGACGATGTCCTGGTTGCTGGTCTTCCCCATCAGGCCGCCGACGGCCATCATCTGCGCGCCGGTGCCCTCGGTGAAGTCGGGGGAACCGGGGTCAGTGAGCGGCGTGGCATCGGCCACGCCGTGCTTGGTTCCGGTGATGAACGCCTCCGCGTCGACGATGTTCGATCCGCCGTTGGTGGCGTCGCTGACGTTCGCCGTCACCTTCAACGAGTCCAGGAACCCGAGATTGCCCGAGTCGCCCTGGAAGCCGTTGTTCGGCGCTGGGTGCACCGCCACGCCGGTGGTCGCTGGCCCGGCAGTGTCGACGGTCAGCTGTTCGGAAGCTCCTGGCACGTTCCAGGCCGACCAGCGACCCGGTTCGAAGCCGGAAGGCGCCGACACGTCCGGTCGGGCCTCGTGCAGGCGCACCCGGATCGTCGTGGCACCCTCGCCGAACGAGGCCACAGTCGTCTTGTCGATCACGGTCGCGAGCGCGACGATCGCCGCTGCGCCGTCGGTGGCTGGGTCCGGGTGGAGGGGGATGGTGTGCACGTTGGTGCACCCCTCCGGGTTGGCGTTGTCCACCGCGACCACGTCTGCGGCTCGACACCACTGCGCTTCAAGAACGGCCCAGCCCGGGAGCGATGCCATGCCGGTGCCGGTGAGCACCACATCACCTGGGCCGGGGGTCAACCCCCAGCTCGGATCCAGGTTGACCTTGGTCGCCCGGTTGGTGCCGTTGGTCGGGTTGGGGTCCATCGCGATCGCTGAGGCGAGTGGGCCGTCCAGGTTGACCGTGACGGAGTCACCGCTGGGAAGTCCCCACGTGCCATTGGCGTCCTTGGCCCTGACCCAGATCACGTGGTCACCGTTCTGGGCGCCGGTCAGCGCCAGTGCTGCGTTCAGGTCGCCGGCCATCACGTCTGGGTTGAGGTACCCGGTGGAGCCGTAGGTGAATGCGAAGCCCGTGCCAGGGTCGCCGATCTGGTCGAGGAACCACTCGGCATCGTTGCTCGCCCCGAGCGTATGACCAGCTTTGGCCGTTGCCCGTCCGCGGATCTGCAGGCCGACGCCGCCAGTGCCCGCGATCGCGTTGCCGTCGTAGTCCTGCGGTGCCACATGCACCTCGACCGACGGCCCGTTCGGCGAGCCGGCTGGGCCGGTCGTGACGGTGATCATGGACAACATGCCGCCGAGCCCCGCTGCACCGCTGTTGTTCAGGTGCAGGCCGGCGTCCATGAGCGGGTACGACTGCCCCACCGTGGCCGCCGGGTCGACCAGAGACAACGTGTCCGTGGTCTCTCCCGGATTCAGGTACAGGTTCTGGGTGTTGTGCATCGGGACCACAACCGGCGGGTCGGTCGGGACACCGCTCGGGTTGGGCGCGTACAGCAGCGAGCGCGACTGGCTGGCCGCCACGTTCTGCCGCAACCCGAGGATCCCCACGGACCGTTCCCGCAGGCCAAGGTCGGCGTAGCGCAGTAAGAGCTTGTCCCCGGCTGCCACCGGGATCTGGTTGGCTGCAGGAAGGGCCGGGTTGAAGGCCTTTCCGTTGATCAGAAACACCTTCGGTGTGTAGTTGGTGAGGTCTCGGTTGTTGACCGCCGAGACCGACCCCGCACTGAACGACAGGTCGAACTCGTTGAGTACCACCAGCGACTCACTGTCGAATGCATCCGGAGCCGTGGGGACGCCCGTCGGGTTCCCGTATGCGGTCCGCTTGGTCGGGTCGTTCGCGTCGTAGCCGGCCGGACGCACGATCAGCACGCCGGACATACCCATCGCCACCTCGCGGGCGCCATTGCTCGTCGGTGACGCCTGGTACACGTACGTCCCGGGCGTGGTCAACGTGACGGCCTGGTAGTTCTTCGGCGTGGTGGAGGCCGCGATCCCGGTCACGTCCGACTGGAACCCCGTCAAACCCGGAACCTCCAGGCCCAGGGGGCCGACCGCACCGGGCAGTCGGTTGTACAGGCGCATCACGAGGTTCTCACCCACGGTGGCCGTCAACGTCGGGCCGGGGATGGTCGCCGCTGCGGCGGAGGACGGTGAGAAGCCCCAGACGGGGAACGTCACTCCGCCCGCGGTCCAGCTTCCTGTCTTGCCGTACACACTGCAGGTGCGGGTGGTGCCCGACAGCACGCAGTTGGGCGCGTTGCCGATGGTTGCCGCCGCGAGCCCGCCGCCGGCCAGGGTTCGGACCGACTGGTTGGCCGAGGGGGTATGGACCGAGTCCCTGACTGCGGGCACGGCCGTGCCGGGGCGCCCGCTGACCGCCTGAGCTGTCGGACCGAACGCGACGACGGTAGCCGCCAAGGCGCCGACGGCGAGGATGCGTCGGCCCGAGATGGTGAGCGCGTTCATGTCAGTTCCCCGCCTTCAGGCAAGAGGCTCTCGGCCCGTCGCCCGCCGCGTTGGGCGGATCGACCCGCACCATGGTGAGCATGCCGCCCATCGAGGCGCCGTAGTTGGTGGCCTCGAACAACGCGTGCGAGTGCGCGACGTGGTAGTACTCGCCACACTCGTTGTACTCGGTGATCCCATTGACGAGGGCGCCCTTGGACCCCAGGAACGGCGAACCGCTCCAGTACTCGCCATCCGTGCGGTTCAGGTCGAAGGGGATCGGCACGCTCATCTTGCCGGAGTCCCCGGAGTAGCCGTTGGCGTTGAAGCCCTGACCGTCGACCCAGGTGAACAGGGCGTCTGCAGTGCTCCCAGGAGGCATCACGATGGCGAACGCGTCTTGTGATTGGTCGACCGCCGTGCCCGTGGGGCTGCCATTGGGGTCGATGAATCGCTGCGCGTCACGGCCGAGGATCCGCTCATGGTTGCTGTGAGGGTGGAATGGGTAGGAGACCGGACCGGCGTTCACGTACCGGATCAGCGCCGGGTCCGGGCTGGCCGCCGATCTGGGGATCACGTGAACGAGTGCTCCGTACGGCTGGGTCGGCAGGTGCTCGGAGCCGTTCGGCGCGATCGTGTCGGGGAAGCTGCGCCCGTTGATCATGAAGTACCGCGCCTTGTACTTGGTCATGTCGTAGGAGTTCGCACCGGCCTCGAGCGCCTGGTGCATGTCAGGGTCGATCTCGCTCAGCAGGTGAAGGAACTCCGTCCCGGGGTTGAACCTGGTCAGGGGCACCGATGGGTCGACCGTGTTGTCCGGCAGGCGTGCTTCGTCGTACGCGTGGTTGTCACCGTCGGCCGGCCGGACCACGAGTGCCCCGACCATGCCCATCAGGTCCTGGATCTCGGGGTTGGTGCCGCTTTCGTACAGGAACGTCCCAGCGCGGGACGCCGTGAACGAGTACGTCACAGAGCCGCCGGTCGGTGCCGCCTTGGTGAGTGTGTTGTTGGCGGGGTCGGGCTGGGACGGGTCGCCGTCGGCCTCGACACTGTCGATGCCGGGGAAGACGATCGAGGATGCCACGCGAAGGTTGTTCCGGAGGGTGACGGTCACGCGGTCGCCCTCATGCACGCACAACATCGGCCCCGGGTACTGGAAGCCGTTGCTTCCGGAGGTGTAGGACCACATGTAGATCGAGTTGCCGTCAGGCGTGGAGATGTAGCCGTCCTTGGCCGTCAGCACGAAACCGGGATGGCCGTTTGCACCAGTGCCTTGAGTGCAGACGATGCCGTCGCGTGGCGGTGGGGCGGCATCACTGTTGGAAACCGGCAGCAGCACTGCAGCCGCCACCGCTGCGGCCAGGATCCCGGCGTGCGGAAGGAACCGCCGCCGACGCCGGCGGTCCGGAGCGACTTGGTCGTCATCTGGCTCACCCCCCTCACAGCGAGAAGACCTGGTTCGGATTGTCGATGCCCTGAGCCGGCAGATTGGCGCTGGGCGGATACACGTGGACCTCGGTTCGCATCCCGCCGTACGTCGTGCCGGTCGTCTTCCTCGCACGAATCCGTACGCTCGGTCGAAGAGCGGGAACACGGTCTTCGCAGTGACGGTCGGAGCGGTGAAGATCACGTCGCGGCTCTCGCCGGGGCCAAGCACGATCTCGTAGCCGCGCGTCTCGATGTCGCCTCGCGTCCGCGTTCCCGTAGTAGTCCGGACGACCGTCGCCGAGGAACTTGGAGTCGGCGCCGACCGTGAGCAGCTCGACTCCCGGGCAGCTCGAACGCGTGCTCCTGGTAGCCCGAGGTTCGACACGCGCAGCAGGATGCGCTCGCCGGAGTTGCCTCGACCAACGCGGAGATCGGCTGGAACTGCAGCGGGCCAGTCGCGTTCGGTGAGCGGGTCGCCGTTCCGGGCGCGATCGTGTCAGGGTACGAGCGGCCATTCATCAGGTAGAAGTTGGCCTGGAACTCAGTCCAGTCAGTGTCTTGCAGGTGAGCGTCGCCGTAGTGGCCACGCAGGAAGACCTCGTTGAGGTGCAGGCAGAACTGTCGGTCGAACTGCGGTCGAGGCGTCGTTGTACGCCCACTTGGGGTGCCCCGCCGGCCGCACGAAGATCTGGCCCTGCATGCCCATCTGGACGTGTTCCACGTCCTCGAAGTGGCAGTGGTACATGTACGTGCCGGGCAGGTCGGGGATGAACCGGTAGTCGAGGTGAGCTGCCCTCTGGCACCGACAACGAGCTGTCGCGGCACGCCGTCGAAGTACGGGATCTGGTTCGGGAAGCCGTGCCAGTGGACGGTGTGGCTGTCGGAGAGGTCGGGCCGGTTGAGCAGTCCCAGGTTGTACAACGTGATGTACGCGTCGTCACCCACGTCGAAGAACAGGATCGGCGCACTGTTCTGTGCCTGGTTGAGATAGTCCTGGCGTTGGCTTCGTCCCCGGTGATGTCGCGGAAGCCGAACACGTACACACCCCGGTCCGCCGGGGAGCTGGGTGCGTACGGATCCGGGTAGAAGGGCGGTACCGGGGCCGCCTGGGTGGGCATCGCGATCCAACCGTCCGTGGCCGCCAGGACGTACCGCTTGATTCCGGCGCCGGCTGCGGCGGGCGCTCGCCGGGGGCGGCGAGGCCGCGGACAGTGAGTGCTCCCGCCGCGGCCATCGCCCCGGCCGCCCCGATGAAGGCGCGACGGCTGAGGTGCAGCCGGCCTCCACCTGAGCGTTCTCCGCCGGTCTGTGTGCTGTTGGCACTCACGTCCAGCTCCCCTCCGGTCGGCGTCTTGGCCGCCTGCCGGTCCTGGCCGCTCATCACGGCGCTCCCAATTCGTCGGCGCCGATATCGAACCCGGCGCCCACCGGCCGGCTTCCGTCGTCGATGTCAGTGCTAGGCGCGTTGAGCGAGGTGCCGCCGTTCACTGCCGGGCCACCCGTGATGTGGTAGTCACCCAGCGGGTTGTCCGGGAGGAAGACCGACAGGATCGCAGCCGGACGGAACCGGAAGTAGGTACGCCACGGGAACGTCTGGATCTTCATGTCGAACACGTTCGCCGGTGTGAACCCGAATCCGGCGTCCGCGTTGGTCGCTGGTGTCCACGATGTTCGTCGGCGAGGCGACATAGCCACCGAGTGGGTTGCTCGACGACGTGTTGAGCAGCGAGTTCGTCGGAGCCAACAGGTATCCGCCACCGGCGGCGCCCAAGTCCCAGTAGTTGATCGGCGTCGTGTCCGGAGCGCCGCCGACCAGCTCGCCGCCGATCCCGCGAACGCCCATCGACGACCAGCTGCCGGCCCGGTTGTCGAAGAAGATGTTGTTGTACATCACCGGGTTGGAGAAGTTCTTCGACCGGTTGCCGGCTGGCATGAGTGCCGTGAGCTGCGACGCTGTTCGCGGTGGTCGACAGGCCGGCCGGAGCCGGCGAGCCGTCGCTGGTGACCGCTGTCGCCGTGGTGACGTTCTTCGCCACCGTGTTGTTGTAGAACGCGACATCCGGCGCATCGTCGAGAGCGATACCGCCACCCTCGTGCGTCGAGACGTTGTCGGTGATCATGTTGTCATTGATGTCGATGTGGTACCGGTTCGTCATGAGGAGCCGGATCCCGCCGCCGTCGTCGTTGCCGAAGTTGGCTGCGATGTAGTTGTGGTCGACGTTGATCGGGCCGGTCCCTGGTGAGTAGTCGTACCTGCCCACTGGTGCCGGCAAGGTGATCTCGCCGCCCAGGAAGATGGCGCCGCCCTCGTCGATCGACCCGTTCAGGTAGATCTTGTTGTGGTCGATCCGGTTGTGGTCCCCAGCACCGACGACGTCCTCCGGGGTGACCGGTGGGATCAGTGGGGTGCCCGGGTCGTTGCTGAGTCCGTACTGGCTGATCGCGCCGCCGTACTCCGTGGAGGAGTTCCCACAGAAGTCGTTGTGGTCGATCCGAGCCCGGTCGCTGCCGGAGAACAGTCCGACGGCGCCCGCGAGGTTGGTCCCACCGTTGGTCAGGAAGCGGTTGAAGCTCATCCGGACGTCGGTGTTCTTCTGGCCGATGCCGTCGTCCGTCTCGGCGCCGTTGTTCACGTACGGCGTACCCAACCGGATCGCACCGTACGCGCCGCTGTTGGCCTTGATGACGTTGTCGCTGAGCTGGAAGTGGTTGGCGTACGCGTTGAGGAACAGCGCGCCGCCCTGGGTCAGGATGGTGCCGGGAACCTCGTCGGTGTTCCCGAACTCGGTCGCCGGCGCGTTCTTGGCGCCGCCGACCTCGCTGATGTTGCCCGGGAAGTCACGTTGGTCACCGCCTTGCAGCGTGAACCCGTTGATCCCGCCGTGATACGCGTCGGTCCAGGGGTACGCGATCGACAGTGGCTTGTACCCGTCCGGCGCGACGACCGTCGCCACAGCACCCTCGGTGTAGGCAACCGTCCCGTCCCAGCCGACCTGGTCGTCTGGGAAGACCGTGCCGTCTGCCGCCTGTCCGTTGGCGATCCAGTCCTGCAGTCCGATGAAGGCCGCCGAGTACGGCTCGTACAACGTCGACTCAGGACCGGTGTCCGGTGCGGTCTCGATGCCGTCCACAGCAGCGGTCGACTCGATCGCCGTGGTCGTCGTCCAGAAGTAGGAGCCGTCGTCGATGGTGCCCTGGACCACGGTCTTGTCGTCGCGGATGCCACCGGGGCCGACGCCTTGGATCTTCGCCGGTGAGTGGATCAGCAGGTTCTCGAAGTACGCGCCCAACGGGCTGAAGACGCCAGGGGTGCCGGGTACACCACGATCAGCGCAGCGTGGTCACCGTTCGAGCTAGCGCCGCTTGTTCCCGCCAGTGCCCGTGACGTCAGCCGCCTTCTCCAGCGCCTGCTGGATCGCTCCGAGCCCGTAGGCCCGGCCGGTGTGCGGGTCGTTGCCCACGGTGCCGTACGGGTCGCGGTGACCGGCGAGCAGGTCGCCGCCGTGTCACGTGCACCGTCGTAGATGAAGTTCGGGTCGAACTCCTTGCCGGGACCCACCTCGATCACGGTCGGGTTGTACCCGTTGCCGAGCACGTGGAAGTCGGTCGTGTTCAGCGTCGACTTGCCATCGGCCCGGGTGATCCGGATGCGGTACTCACCCGGCGACAGACCGGTGGCGTTGGCCTTGATGTCGCCATCTGTCCAGCCGCCCGTCGGGACGGTGAGCGTGTTGGCGACGGTGTCGGAGTTGCCGGCGTCGAGGTGAAGCAGCTCGACCTTGCCCATGCTCGAGCCGAAGTACTGGCCCTGCAGGTCGATCGACGCAGTCGTCCCCGTCGTGTAGGGCTTGTCGATCGCGAAGAACTCCGGGCCGTTCTTGATCTTGCACAGCGCGGGGATCTGGAACTGCGCCGCCGGCGCTTCGAGGCTCACCACCGACTTGGTCGGCGCGACGTCAGCCGGCGTGAACAATCCTGGCCACGCCTGGAAGTTCGCCGAGATCGTCCGGTACGACGCGTTGTAGTTCGTGTTCGGGGCGTACGGCTGCCCCGGGTCGTTGCCGACGAACCGGTAGACCAAGGGGCAGACGCCGGCCGGGGTGGGGCAGTTGGTGATGTCCGTCGAAGGCTCCAACGCCTCCCAGAGCCCGTTGGGGTCGGAGTCGACCTCGTCGACCATGTGGCCGGTCCAGTCGTACACGCCGATCGGCACGTTGGGGATGCCCGCGACCTCGCCAAGCATCGTGCTCCGCTTGTCGGTCGACACGCTCACGTCGTCGACGATGTAGCCGGAGAACTTGGTCGCCAGCGGTACGTCGGTGAACAGCTTCAGGTTCGGTGCCACCGACTGGCCGGCCGCGACGTGGACGACGCGGACGTCACACGACGGCCGGCGGGTTCCCTGGAAAGGACTGCCCGCCGCGTCGAGGAAGCCGGGGTTCGACGCAGGGGTGACGTTGACCGTAGTCAACGGCCCGGCGCACTGCGCGTCGGCAACCGGGGCGGCGGTTCCGGGGTTCTGCAGGTAGTCCGGCGGAGCCGTGCCCTGCTGGTTGTTGTCGAACACCGGTGGCCAGGTGACGGTGCTGATGTCGGCGCCCTGCGGAACCTCTTGGGCACCGGTGGCGAAGTTCAGGTCACCCTCCGTCGCTGATCTTGAACAGGGGTCGGTTCTGGCCGTCGACCTTCGGAAGGACGGTGTCGCCGGGGATCTTGACCCGCACGAGGTAGTAGCCGGGCTTGTCGACGACGAAGCCGTAGTTCCCATCCACCGTCTGGCCCTGGTTCGGCCCGAGGCTCGGGTCGTAGCGAAGCTGCGTCGGCACCGAGTCCGAACTGGGTGCTGATGAAGGGCGCCTCGACGCACTCCGAGGGTTGCCCGGTCTGCGTCTTGCCGTTTGCCGGCACAGCATTCTGGTCGGTGATCGTGTTGCCGTTGGAGTCCATCGGGATGCAGCCCTTTGGTCGGGCGAACTTCTCCGACACGTAGGTCTGCGATGGGGCTGCGGTGGCGGAGTTGTGCGTTCCCTCGACGGTCTGGATCGATCCGTCACGGTTGCGCGCGAACGTCCCGTTCGGGTTGATCACCGGGTGGAACAGCTGAACCGGCACGTTGGGGATGCCCGGCTCGTACGGCTCGGTCGCCGCCTGCCGGGCGTTGTAGGCCGCTCGCTCGGTGTCGTAGGACACCGTCGCGACGATCCCGCCTTGCTCCCCGGCCGAGGCGTCGTAGGGCTGCACGCCCCAGTCGACGCGCCCGCACTGGGAGATGATCGGGTTGTAGGCCAAGTCGACGACACCAGTCACCAGCGTGTGCTCGGTCTTCTCGTTGCAGGCTTGGTAGGTGATGCCCGTGGTCTTGTACCGCGTGTTGAACGCCTGCTCGACGTTGAACTGTCCGAGGGGATAGGCCTCGGCGAAGTCGTAGTAGCCCTCGTCGTTGGTGGTCGCCGTGTTCTGGCCCTGCTCGTACAAGTTGTTCGTGCGGTCCAGGTTCTGCAGGACGAAGTCGGGCACCCCGACCTCACCGACGTCCATTCGACCGTTGCCGTTCTTGTCGACGAAGACGTGTCCCTCGATCCGGGTGAACCAACCAAGCAACGGGCACGTTGCCGAGGTCGACGGTCTCACCGTGGCGAACCGTGACGTTGAAGGAGTCGACGGCATATTCCTGCGGCTGATCCCAGACGGTGATCATGTAGTCGCCGTCCGGGACGTTCGGGATGGTGAAGTTGCCTGGCGCGTCGGCGTTCTTGCAGGCGCAGCCGGTCGGCGTCGCGCTGATGTCCTGCGCCGGCGCCGAGAAGAAGGTCGTGTCGTTGTTGTTCAAGTCGGTCAGGGCGACCCAAGGGCGACGCATGGGCTGGTCGATGCGCACCCCGCTGGAACCGTTGGCTCCGCCGATGCCAGGAAGTCCACCGGTACCGGCGATGTAGGCGCCGGCGCCCAGGATTCGCCCCGTGATCGTGCCGTTGCCGTTGAGCACCGAGCAGGGGGGCGTGCCACAGCCATTGACGTCTGTGGAGGCCGGGGTGTTCTCGACGAAGCCGAACGTGACCCACGGCACTGGCTCGCCACCTACCACCATCTCGGTGTCGTTGCCGGTGTCGTTCTGCATCAACCAGACGTCCCAGTCGTGGTTGCCTTCGAGCGTGGTCGTCTGAATCCATCGGTCGTTGGGTCCTGAGTTCGGGCCGGACGTCGGCGGAACCACGTTGACGCCGTAACGGTTGGGGTCGAGGTTCGGGATGATGATCTCGCCCTGATCGTTGCTGACGCAGTGGCCGCCCATCTTCGTGACGGCGACCGGCGTGCCGTCAGGGTTGAGCTGGATGAACCCATTCGCGTCCATCCGGTACTGCGTGCAGATGGGGTTGCCGAAGTGGTCCGTGGCGTCCTGACCGAGGTAGTCGGCGAGTTTCGCTTCGAACCCGCTGAGCCCCGGCTCTGAACCCTGCTCCCAGACGCCGTCGGCTGAGTGCATGTCACCGAAGACCTCAAGGCGCATGGTCGCCAGGGGGATCGGGTACGGGTTCAAGGCGGCAGTGATGGTGCCGAACGTCTGGCCGGGGTCGGATGGCAGCGGCACGCTGAAGTGGATGCCTCCCAGCTGGTACCCGTTCGCCTCCACCGAGACGAGGTACTTGCCGGGCTTCAGGCCGCGTCCGGTCGTCGCGTTGTACACCGGCAGGGACCTCAGGGAGCTCCAGTCCGCGTCCGTCCCGGAGGAGATGACCGGAGCCGCATCTTGAGAGTGGATCGAGGGCCAGTTGCAGCCGGTGGGGAAGTTGGGGTTCGTGTCAGGGTGGCAGAGCGTCGGGGCCTGGCTCGGGTCGCCGGTGTTGTCGGCCTGCAGCAGCCACTTGAAGTGGGTCACGGTGTCGCCGGCCGCTGGTCCACAGTGGGTCGTGTCGGTGGACGTCGGCGTGCATCCCGGGTTGCGGCGCAGGAGGCTGTCCCGAGCGCTGATCACCTTCAACCGGACAGCGTTCGTCGGCGGGGTCGTGGCGGTCTGCAGGCTCGCCGGTGCGACTACTCGGGCCGCCGGGTGCGTTGTGCCGAACAGCCCTGTGGAGGCTTGGACGCCCGGTGCAGCGACGGCGAGCGCGGCACACAGGACTCCGACGGTGCCGAGCGCCCACACGCTGCGCCGACCCCGTCGGGTCGCTGGAACCGGTTGCGACCGATCCGACATGGTCAGACCCCCTCACCTGTCTGGTGGATGGGGTCACACAACCGTGAGTCAAGGTGCTTTGGTCTCCCCTGACATCTCTGTCACCTCTTCGTCACGGCTTCCTTGGTCGATTCGCCGTGCGTCGTGTCGTCCCCCGGTGCGCTATCACGCACGGCGAGTGCGATCGCCGCGGCTACGGCGAGCCCGACGAGCAGCGCGAAGGCAAGCCAGCGCGTGATCGGTGCGATCGAGACGTTCGACACATCGACCGGTCGAGCCGCGACAGGAGCCGCGGCGATCGGCCAACGAGTCGTCGTGCTGGTGTCGGGCAGCCCGCTGCGGGCCAAGGTGACGGTCACGGAGTACGTCCCAGGCGACGGTAGGTCGAGTGCTGCCCGCCATCGGTTCTCGGTCTCGCCAGGCGTCAGTGGAACCGTCGACGTCGCGCCTGACGGATCGGTCACCTTGGCGCTGACGAGAAGAACGGGTCCCGGAGACGGCTCGCGGGTCTCCAGGGCTTGCACCGCCAGGACGTTGGGGCCGGTGACACCGGGGGTGATCGAGACCGTCAGCGTCAGGTCGAACACCTGCGTTGTCACGGGCAGGGCCGGGCGGGCCGGGGGAGGGACGAGCCAGGGAATGCCTTTGGGCGGTGACGACCCGCCGAGCACTCCGGCAGCCACCAGCACGAGAAGGAAGACGGCCGCTTCGATGATCACCGTCCTGGGGACGCGGCGGGGCGTCGCGACACCTGCTGCGGACTCCGGCCGCGGGTGCAGCTGGCGGGCGTGCCAGAGGCCGAAGCAGCCGATCACCACCACCAGCGCCACCTTGGCCAGCAGCACCCGCCCGTAGTGGGTGAACAGCAGCGCGTCCGGCGTCGCCACCTGTCGCCCGGTCAGCAACAGCCCGCTGAGCACCAGCACGGCCGCAGCGGGCAGGGCCAGCCAGGCGAAACCCACGAACAGACGGCGGACATCCTCGGGTTCGGACGCACCAGCCGGACGTAGCCACGCATGAAGCGCGAGCACCACGAGCACCACCAACCCGCCCGCCCAAGCTCCGGCCGCCGCGAGATGAGCCGCAGCCGCGACACTGCCGAGCCATGACGATGTCCCGGCGGCGAGATGCGAGTCGAGCGGTTGGAGTGCCACCGCTACCAGGCCGACGGCCGCAGCCAGCCAGCAGACGACACGCGTCGGTAGGCGGATCGCTGCGAAGAGCAGCACGAGCAACATGGCGATGCTGACGAAGCCGGCCAACCATCGCTGGCCGTACGTCGACTGGGTCAACACGTTGGCCAACGACGACCCCGTGGCGGCGCGAAACAGCAGGCCAAGGTCGGCGACCAGCGCGACGCCGGCAAGCGCCGCTCCGGTTGTTGCGGCGAGGCGCGACAGCGGTGATGCCGACTCGCCCGTCGCCGCGCTGGGGAGCCGGAACGTGATGAGCAGCAACACGGCAACGGCCCCGAGGGCCACCGTGAGACCGATCAGCGCGAGAGTGCGGAATACGGCATCGCCCAGCGGCGGCCACGGGTCGGCCGCCGCGACCACCGGAGGCGGTGTACCGACTCCGAAGACGACGACACCGGTGCTCGTGTGCCGGTCACTGCCGGAGACGGCCTTCCAGGTGACCTCGTACGCCCCCTTGGTCAGGACGGGCAGCGAGAACGTGACCGTGCTCGCTTCGTCGGCACCCACTGGCTGCGCCTTACGGGTGGCGGTTTCCGAACCACCGACCTCGGCGAGCGTGATCGAGGTCTGGTCCACCACGACGGCCTCGTCGAAGCGCAGGGTCATGGTGGTCGGTGGACTGTCGAGCACCACTCCGTCGGCTGGGTCTGAGCCGATCAGCCCCGCGTGTGCAACTGCCGGCGTCGCGCTGAGCAGGACCGCGATCACGGCCAAGGCGAGTGCCGCGACAGTGCGGCGAGAGGCGGCGCCGAAGCGCCACGTCACGACGTAGCCACCTGCCGCACCGGCGACGAGAGCTCAGGAGTGGGTGACGGCGGCAGCGCCAGACAGAACAACGCGCCACCCTCGGGCGCTCGCGAGACGGTCACCGTTCCGTCATGCGCTTCGGCGATGGCGCGGACCAGCGACAGGCCCAAACCGGTTCCTGGTCGACCATCGCTGGGCGGTCGATGCCAGAAGCGCTCGAACACCGCGTCGCCCACGGCGTCCGGGATTCCCGGGACCGGAGTCGGCCACCTCGAAGCGGACCCCTTGATGCGAAGCCCGGCAGGACAGCCGGATGGTGTCGCCGTCCGCGGTGAACTTCAAGGCGTTCTCGACCAGCGCGTCGAGGGCCAGTTCGAGCCAGCTGGGGTCGGCACTCACGAGTCCCTGGTAGCTGACGTCGGTGATCCAGTTGCGGTCGCTGCTGGTGGCCCAGTTGCGGGCGAGGTCGACCACGAACTCCGACGCGGGCACATCGACTCGACTGACCGCTCCTCCGGTCTCCAGCCGCGCCAGGGCCAGCAGGCGAGACGACAGCGCAGACATCCGCTCGAGCTGGCGCACGACGACGGCGTGATCCCCCCGCGCCACCTCGTTGCTGAGGTCGGGCTCGAGCAGGTCCAAGTGGCCCATCGCGATCGTCACTGGGGTGCGGATCGCGTGTGCCACGTCGCGAAGGAACTCACGCTGATGTTCGAGGTTGCGCTCCTTGTCGTGCCACATGCGTTCCAGCTGGAGCGCGGCGCGGTCTCGTCGCCATGCGTGCGTGACGCCAGCAAGGACCAGCATGGTCATCAGGGGCAACTCCACCAGCTCTGCCTGGCCGATGTAGCCGTTGCGCCATGAATGCACGAACACCACGGTCGAAAAGGCCGTCAGTCCGAGAAGGATCGCGATGGACAACGTCAGTGGCCAGAAGCGGAATCCAACGACGATTGCGAAGGTGAAATAGAGCAAGTGGTAGGGAATGGTCTCGTCGCCCGGCCGAGCGATCATCATCACCAGCATGGTCGCGCCGAACACCGCCAGCCCGAGCTCGATACCGAGCCGGGTGCGCGGCGAGAGGCTAGCCGGTCTGGAGCTCGTAGCCGACATTACGGACCGTCCGGATCTGGTCGTTCTGCAGCTTGTTGCGCAGTCGTCGGACGTAGACATCGACGACGTTCGAACCGGGGTCGAAGGCGTACCCCCACACCTCGTTCAGCAGTTCCTCTCGCGAGCACACGGCGCCAGCCTTGCGCATCAGGTGCGCCATGAGAAGGAACTCACGCTGGGACAAGGCGACCGATCGACCGTCGATCGACAAGCAGCGCCGCCGCAGGTCGAGAACCAGGTCGCCACTGCGGACAGTTCCTGGCTCAGTGCCCTGCGGGTGCTCTCGCAGCCTGGCGCCGACGCGGGCAACCAGCTCACGCACGGCGAACGGTTTGGCGAGCACGTCGACCGCGCCGAGCTCCAGGCAGTCGACCCGTCGACCGGTGTCCGCCGCGGCGGAGAGCACCACGATCCGGACGTCGGGGCGCTGGGCCACCAGCGCGCACAGCACAGTGGTGCCGTCGATGCCCGGCATCAGCAGGTCGAGGACGAGCAGATCCGGGGGGATCTCCAGGGCACGTTTCAGCCCGTCGGCGCCATCGGTGGTGGCTTCGACGTCGTGGCCCTCGGCCTCGAGGGCGCGCCGCACGAATCGAAGAATCTCCGGCTCATCGTCGATCACGAGGATCCGAGCCATGGTTGCCCCCTCGCCGGGCCCCGGGCTCCCGTGCTGGAGCCCGGCCCTCTCCGAAACCCGGCCTTGGGGGCATGGTGAGTCCGAATTACCCCACATGACAGCGGGTTCACAGAAATCGTACTGGGTAATCACCCAGCGTGATCATCCCGGTCGCCCTGGGACCCCATCGGCTCGTCATCGGCCGAGTTGACCATCGAGAACGCGGCCATCTCGAGGTAGCCCCACAGCTCCGCGCGGGCCGCGTCGGACAACCCGACCTGGTCAACGGCGGTGCGCATGTGGGAAAGCCACCGATCGCGGGCGCGCGGGGTCACGGCGAACGGCGCGTGCCGCATCCGCAGCCGCGGGTGGCCGCGCTGGTCGGAGTACGTGCGGGGGCCTCCCCAGTACTGCTCGAGGAACATCCGCAGCCGCTCCTGCGCCGGTCCGAGATCGGTGTCGGGATACATCGGCCGTAGCACCGGGTCGTCGGCGACGCCGGCGTAGAACAGCTCCACCAGGCGGGCGAACGTGGCGTGGCCACCCATGACCGCGTAGGGGGTCGGGCCGACCGCAGCGTCGGTGTCGTCGGTCACGGCCGGGCGCCACCCGCGCCAGGTGGTGCCACGGGAAGCGTGATTCCCTCCGCCTCGAACGCGGCGAGGATCCGGCCGCGCATCTCGCGGGCCACCGACATGCGAGCGTCGGGGCGGGTCCTGGTCACGGCGCGCAAGATCACCCCCGCGGCGCTGACCGACTCGACGCCCACCACCTCGGGCGGGTCGAGCACGTCGTCGGCGAACTGCGGATCCTCGGTCATGCCCGCGAGCGCCTCGCCCATGACCTGCAGGGCATGGTTCGCGTCCTGACCGGCGGCGATCGGCAGGTCGACGGTCACCAACGCGGAGCCTCTGCTTCGGTTGGCCAGGCGCAGGATCTGACCGTTGGGCACGTACCAGATCACCCCGCTGGCGTCGCGCAGCCTGGTCACGCGCAGGGAGACCTGCTCGACGACGCCGACCGCCTCGCCGGTGTCGACGAGGTCGCCGACCCCGTACTGGTCCTCCAAGATGATCGCGAGTCCGGACAGGTAGTCGCGCACCAGACTCTGGGCGCCGAAGCCCAGGGCGACGCTGATGATGCCGGCGCTGGCGATGATCGCGGTGAGGCTGACGCCGTACACCCCCAACATGGTGGCGACGGCGACCGAGAAGACGACGATCGTGACCACGCTGTGCCCCACGGACAGCAGCGTCTGCGTGCGTTGAGCGGCTCGTTGGACGGCTCGCTCCGGGTGGGATGCGCCCGCGCTGACGATCCTCGACGCGCCAGGAGATCCGACCGTCACCTTGGCGACCGGTTTGATCAGGTGGTCGAGGATCTTGAACGAGATCCAGCGCACGAGAAACGCCACAACCAGGATGCCCACCGTTGCGGCGAGCTTGGTGTACCAGGCGTCGGTCCAGTTCGTGGTGCTGATCGTCGTGGTGCTGGTCGTCAGGGTGCTGAAGGTCATGGCGCGGCGGCCAGACCCGCGACCTCGGCGGCGAACCCCAGGGTGTCCGCCGACAGGTTCACCGCACGGCTGATCGAGCGGTTGGAGTGTCCGACCTTCGCCTCTCGCCGGATCAGGATCGGTGCGTCGGATGACGTCGCATGCTGCAACGATGCGGCCATCTTCCGGGCGTGCAACGGGTCCACCCGCGTGTCGCCGTCGAAGACCGTGAACAGCACGGCCGGGTAGGGCGTCCCTTCGGTCACGTGGTGGTACGGCGAGTAGGAGAGCAACCAGCCGAGCTCCTCGGCGTCAGCGGCGGTGCCGTACTCGTCATTCCAGGTGGCACCCAACCCGAAGTTCTCATAGCGCACCATGTCGAGCAGAGGCGCCGAGCAGATCACTCCGGCGTACAGGTCGGGTCGTTGCGTCAGCGACGCACCGACGAGCAGCCCTCCGTTGGACCCGCCTGAGATCACCAGTTGGCGCGAGGTGGTCCACCCGTTGGCCACCAGCCACTCACCGGCGGCGATGAAGTCGTCGAACACGTTCTGCTTGACGTCGCGCATCCCCGCGCGGTGCCACTCCTCACCTTCCTCCGAGCCGCCGCGCAGGTTGGCGATCGCATAGATGCCACCTGCCTCGACCCATGCCAGGACGGTGGCGGAGAAAGCAGGGTTGACGGGTACGCCGAAGCCGCCGTAGCCGGACAGGATGGTCGGGCCGGGGCGGTCCGGAGTCGCCTGACTCGACAACACGAACATGCGCACGATGGTGCCGTCGGCTGAGGGGTACGCCACCTGCTGGGCGCTGATGGTCGGCAGGTCGACCGTGCCGGGCGGGGTGGCCCACGTCGAGGTGGTGCGGTCGGTGGCGTCGAAGCGGAACACGGCGTTGGGATGGGTGTGGTCGGTGTAGGAGAACCATGCCTCGTGACCGCCCTCGGGACGCTCACTCAACCCGCTCACCGTCCCCAAGCCGGGCAGCGGCACGTCGTCGAGTCGCTCGCCGCTTGCGACGGAGTGAACAGTGATCTCCCCGACGGCATGCGTGGTCCATGCCGCCAACAGCACCGGCGTCTGGAGCTCAGTGCCGTCAAGGATGGCCCAGCCTTCGAGAACCGCATCGGGCCGTTCGCCGAGAAGGTCCTGCCACCGCTCGTACTCCCACTCTCCGGGAACGGTGACCATGAGACGGCTGCGCGGCGCGTCGCGATCGGTGCTGAGATAGATCCGCCCGTCGCGTCCCGCATAGAAGGACGTCAGCGCGTCCACGTTGCGCTGCACCGGCACCAGCTCCGGGCGGGCCGGTCCGGTCTGTGAGACGTCGGCCACCCACAGGTCGTTGCGCGGGGCTGTACCGGAGGCCGCCGAGACGCTCAACCAACGGCCGTCCATGCTGACCGTCACGCCGTAGTAGTTCATCGGGTCCTCGCCGTCGCCGAAGATCTCGACGTCGTCGTCCGGGTCGCTCCCGAGGACGTGCCACAACACGCGACGGTGGAACTGCTCCTCGCCCTCGGGCACGAGCTCGGGCGCCAGCCGACGCGAGTAGTAGAAGCCCTCGGCCCCGGGAACCCACGCGACGGGGGAGTAGCGCATCCGGTCGATCGGACCGTCGACGAGCTCGCCGCTGACGACGTCGATCACACGGAGCACGGACTCCTCGGTGCCACCCTCGGACAGCTGGTAGGCCAGCAGGTGACCTTCCTTGCTCGGGTTCCAGGAGTCCAACGTGGTGGTGCCGCTGGGGTCCAGGGCCATCGGGTCGAGCAAGACGTGCTCGGAACCGTCCGGCGCGATCGTGATCAGTCGGGCATGTTCGTCGTCGGCCGTTCGCCGCATCAGGAACTGTCGCTCGCCGCGCCAGACCGGCACGGTGACCAGGCCGGTCGCGAGCAGTTCCACCACCCGGTCCTGGATCGCCTTGCGCGACGACCAGGTGTCACGCTCGGCGGTGAACAGCTCGTCCTGGGCTGCCGACCAGGCGTGGGTGCGCGGGTCGTCGGCGTCCTCGAGCCAGCGATAAGGGTCGGCCACGTCGCGACCGTGCAACTGCTCGACCAGGTCCAACCGTTCGGCCTCGGGGTACTGGGGGCGGCTCATGTCCGAAGACCCTAATGAAGGGTTCCCTGCACCCGTGCCTGGGCCACGGACTCCCAGAGGGCCAATAGTGCTGGCCTCGTCGCCGGTTCCCGGGGACACTGGTGTGGTCATGGGTCAAGCTCTGGTCTTGAACGCGACGTTCGAGCCACTCTGCGTGGTGGCCGACCGCCGCGCCTTGGTCATGGTCCTGGCCCACAAGGCCCTGGCCGTCGAGTCCGGGGGCGGCCAGATCCACAGTGCGTCGCTGACGCTCGACCTGCCGTCGGTGGTGCGGCTCGTCCGCTTCGTGCGGGTGCCCTACCGCACCCATGTGCCGTTGACCCGCCGCGCCGTCTTCGCCCGTGACGGCGGGCACTGCGTCTACTGCGGGGCTCCGGCCACCAGCCTCGACCATGTCGTCCCGCGCAGTCGAGGCGGCGACCACGTCTGGGAGAACGTCGTGGCGTCGTGCCGTCGGTGCAACCACGTCAAGGCCGATCGAAGCGTCCACGACCTCGGCTGGCGGATGCGCTCCGCGCCCTTCCGACCCCAAGGGGCGGCCTGGCGGATCCTGGGAACCGGCCGCAGCGACCCGCGCTGGGCGCCCTACCTCGCCGCGTTCGGCGGCGAAGCCCGGATCGCCCGGGCGCAGCCGGCCTGACCCTCCGGGGGAGCCGCCCCGTCATCGGTCGACGGCTCCATCTCGGTTACCGTGTCCGCCATGTCGCCGATGCAGTCACTGCTCATCTTCTTGGGCATTCCACTGGCGGTCTACGCAGTGATCGCACTGCTCGTCTACGCGCCGACGTGGGTGCGGAGCCCCAAGTACCGCCCAGGGCTCACGTGGTTCGCCGAACCCGTCTGGTTCAACCCGCCGCCGCAAGCGGCACAGGCGCTGGCTCAGGCCACTCCGGCCCCTGACGCGGGGGGTACCAGTGCCCGCTGGTGAGGCGTTCTCCGACGGTCAGCGCGAGCGCATCGACCGGGCCATCATCGCCGCCCAGCAGGTCAGCGGACTGCACTTCTCGGTGTTTGTCGGCGCCATCTCAGGTGACGTCCGCGAGCGGGCGCGTGCCATGTTGGCCGCCACTGGTGACGAGCAGACGACCACCGTGCTCATCGCCATCGACCCGGCGGCACGACGCCTCGAAGTGGTTTCCGGTTCCGGCGCCGCGCGCCAACTGAGTGACCACGGCGCGTCGCTGGGAGCCCTGGCGATGACGACGTCGTTCTTGAGCGGCGACCTCGCTGGCGGGATCGTCGACGGCCTGCGAACGATGGCCGAACATGCTCATCAGCCGCGCACCCTGCACGCCGACCAGCCCTGAGCCTTGCGACGTGACCGATCACCGCAACCACGTCGTGGCCATCGAGGCGGAGGGCTGGCGGGCGTGGCGGGAGCGGCTGGCGCCGGGCGATGACGCAACGGCGATCTGCCACTTGCAGGAGGCCGCGGACCGGATCGCGCTGTGTGGCGTTCCGTGGCAGGTCCTGACGCCCGTGCCGGAAGCACCCGATTGGTCTGCCGTCGACCCTGACCGCCGGTGTCCTGGCTGTTCGAGCGCGACGGGTGTCGACCGCGCGGGGCGGGCTGACTAAGTCAGCCCTCGACGTCGGCCGCGTACTGCCGGCATCGAAGCGCCCGCTCCACTCCGTCGCGCCCCTCGACGACCAGCCGACGCAAGGCAGGCACCGGCTCATGCGACGTGAGGTACGCGGTGGTGGCGTCGACCGTCGCGGAATCGACCACGAGCGCGGGAAACAGCCCGACGACGATCGTCTGCGCCGTCTCGTTCGTGTCCTTGGCCCACACCGCGTCGATGATCTCGAAGTAGGGGGCGATGAAGGGTTCGAGCAGCTCCAGCTGGTCAGGATGCGCGAAGCCGCCGACGGTCGCCGACAACAGCGCGTTGGGGAGCTGTCCGGACAGGATCGCGTCCCAAGCCCGCTGCTTTGCCTCGCGGCTGGGAACCAGCGCTCGCGTCGTCGCTGCCTGACGCTGTCCGGCCGCAGTCGCGTCGCGCGCCAGCTCGGCGTCGACCGCCGACTCGTCCACGCGGCCCGTCGTCACGAGTCGTTGGAGCAGGCTCCAGCGCAGATCGGTGTCCACGGCCAGGCCGGGAAGCTCCTCGGTGCCGGAGAGAATCCTGTCGACGAGGTCGAGCTGAGAGTCGGTCCGGGCGACCGTCGCGAACGCGCGCATGTACGCGAGCTGATGGTCGCTCCCCGGGGCGGCGCCGCGCAACAGCGACTGAAGACCTCCGGCGAGCGCGACGAGCTCGGTCTCGCGCTCGTCCTCGTGCGCGTACAAGTACAGCGCCGAGGCGGCCTGGCGCATCACGGTCTGGACGACGCTGAGGTCGGTCTCGGCGTTCACCCCGTGCAGCATCAGCTGGGCGAAGTCGCGTGCGGTCATCTCGGCGTCCCGCGTCATGTCCCAGGCAGCAGCCCAAGCAAGCGCGCGGGGGAGCGAGTCCGCGAACTCACCGATCCCCACGACCACCGTACGAAGGCTGCGCGGGTCCAAGCGAATCTTCGCGTACGTGAGGTCGTCGTCGTTGAGCATCAGAAGGTCGGGTTGCGGCTGGCCCACCAGCTGCGCGATCTCGGTGCGCTCGCCACTGACGTCGAGCTCGATGCGACCGGTTCGGATCAGGCCACCCTCGGTGCGCTCGTACTGCCCGACTGCCAAGCGGTGTGAACGCAGCATCGGATGCGATGCGGGTGCCTGCTGGGTCACGGCGAAGGAGGAGTAGCGACCGTCCGCATCGAGGGTGTACTCCGCTCGAAGCGTGTTGACGCCTGCCGTCTCGAGCCACTCCTTGGCCCAACCCGACAGGTCTCGGCCCGAGACCTCCTCCAGCACCGCCAGGAGGTCGCTCAGACTGGTGTTGCCCCAGGCGTGCCGTTCGAAGTAACGACGCATGCCCTCGAAGAACTCGTCCTTCCCCACCCAGGCAACGAGCTGCTTGAGCACCGACGCACCCTTGGCGTAAGTGATGCCGTCGAAGTTCACCTCGACGTCTTCGATGTCGCGGATGTCGGAGGCGATGGGGTGGGTCGACGGCATCTGGTCCTGCCGGTACGCCCAGGTCTTCTCGAGGTTGGCGAACGTTGTCCACGCGTCGGTCCATCGCGTTGCCGACGATTGGCACTCGACCGAGGCGTAGGTGGCGAAGGACTCGTTCAGCCAGAGGTCGTCCCACCAGCGCATGGTGACGAGGTCGCCGAACCACATGTGCGCCAATTCGTGCAGGATCGTCTCCGCGCGTCGTTCGTAGGCGGCGTCGGTGACCTTCGAGCGGAACACGTAGTCCTCGAGGAAGGTCACCGCGCCGGCGTTCTCCATCGCGCCGGCGTTGAACTCCGGTACGAACAGCTGGTCGTACTTCTCGAACGGGTAGGGCAGCCCGAACTGGGCCTCGAAGTGGTCGAACCCGCGCTTGGTGACGTCGAGGATCGCTTCGGCGTCGAGGTGCTCGGCAAGTGAGGCACGGCAGAAAACCGCCATGGGCATGCCGGATCGGTCGCCGCGGGCCACGTGGTAGGGCCCTGCGCACAGCGCCGTCACATAGGTGGGCAGGACTGGTGTCGTGGAGAACCGCCAGATGCCACGATCGCCACCGAGCGGCTCGGGCTCGGGCGTGGGACTGTTCGAGACCACCTGCCAGTCCAGGGGTGCCGTCACGGTGAATGTGAATCGGCCCTTGAGGTCGGGTTGGTCGAAGCAGGCGAACATGCGTCGCGCGTCGTTGACCTCGAACTGGGTGTACAGGTAGACGGCATCGTCGACCGGGTCCACGAAGCGGTGCAGGCCCTCGCCGGTGTTCATGTAGGAGCAGTCGGCCACCACCGTGACTTCGTTGTCCGGCTGCAGGTTGCTGAGGTGGATCCGAGCCTGGCCGTCGTAGACGGCGGTCGGGTCGAGGTCGGTGCCGTTCAGGCGCACAGCCCGGACTTCCGCGCCGACCAGGTCGACGAACGTCTCGGGTCCGGTGGCGCTGAACCGGATCGACGTCGTGGAGCCGAACCGCTGGGCCCCCTGGGTCAGGTCCAGCTCGACGGCGTACGACTCGACGGACAACGACTCGGCTCGCTCACGGGCTTCGTCTCGCGTCAGGTTCTGGCCAGGCACGCCGGCTCCTCGCGTCCTCGGTGTACGGGTGGTCGTGATCGTGGTGGCCCGTAGGCCGGGGCCGCCGTGGGGCGGCCGGTGGACACGTTACGTCACGTGGGCGCGCCGACGTGGGTTCGGCTGGCGTACCTTGCCGGGAGCGAACCGCGACGTCTCGGAGCCCAGCAGGAGATCCACGTGCCGATGGTGCAGGCGAGCTGGCAGCTGTCGGCCTCGATTGCCGTCGTGCTGTTCGTCGGCTACGGGATCTTGAGCCTGGTCGACCTTCCCAGGCTGTCGCTGCTGCGCAACTTCTGCCTCCAGTTCGGTGTCGTCGTGGCGGTGTTCGCGGTGTACCAGCACACCGCGCACTACGCCTACAGCCACGTCGAGGGCGCGGACCAGCGGGCGCGGCAGATCTGGGATGTCGAGCGAGCCTGGCACCTGCCGAGTGAGCTGACGATCCAGCACTGGGTGCTGCCGCACCCCTTCCTTGTCCGCGGCCTGAACCTCTACTACGCGGGGCTGCACTTGACCGGGATGACCGCGTTCCTGGTCTGGATGTGGTGGCGGCACCGCGCCTACTACCTGCTCGCCTGCGTCACCGTCGCGGGGACGACGTTGATCTGTGTCTCCCTGCAGCACATCCCCGTCGCCCCGCCCCGCCTGATGCCGGGGCTCGGGTTCGTCGACACGGCCTTGGTCTACGGGCAGTCGGTCTACGGGCCGAACGGCACGGGCATCGCCGACCAATTGGCCGCGATGCCGTCGATCCATGTGGCGTGGGCGGGGATCATCGCCGCCTTCGCCGTGGTCGTCAGCCGGAGCCGATGGCGTTGGCTGCTGGTGCTGCACTTCGCCATGACCTTCGTCGTGGTCGTGGCGACTGCGAACCACTGGTGGCTCGACGGCGTGGTGGGCCTCGTCATCGCCGCCGTGGTCTTCGCCGTGGCCCGCCTCGTGCTCCCCACCCCCGTGACCTCCCGCCCGCACCAACAAGTCGATCTTGGACGTGATGTGTCTGTTGATCTTGAGAAGACCACATCTACTCCTTGATCAACACGGTTGCACGGGGAACGGGCCGGTTGCGCGAGGGCCGTCCGACCCTCGTCGACTCGCCCTGGGTCGGGGATGCTGGGCTGGCCATGGCACCGTATCCGCCCCGCGTTCGTCGATCCCTGCGCCTCACCGGAGTGGTGCAGGGAGTCGGTTTTCGGCCCCATGTCCACCAGCTGGCCTCCTCATTGCGGCTCAGCGGGCTCGTGGGCAACGACGACGGCGGGGTGTTCGTCGAGGTCGAGGGTCCCACCGACCTCGTCGGGGAGTTCGTCCAGCGGGTGGCGGACGAGGCGCCGCCACTTGCGCAGATCGATGCTCTCGTCACGGCGGTCTTGCCGCTGCGACACGACGCCGGGTTTGCGATCGTGGAGAGTCGCGGTACCTCTGCGGGTGGAGTCACCGCGATCCCACCCGACGTCGCGCCGTGCCCTGCGTGTCTCGCCGAGATGCGGGACCCGCGCGATCGGCGCTACCGCTATCCGTTCATCGCCTGCACGCGATGCGGGCCGCGCTACACGATCGTCAGCGGACTTCCCTACGACCGCCCGTTCACGACCATGTCGGACTTCCCGCTGTGCGACGCCTGCGCACGGGAGTACGCCGACCCGGCTGATCGACGGTTCCACGCCCAGCCCACGGCCTGCCCGGCCTGCGGTCCGCGGCTGCGGTTCAGGCAGGTCGGCGAACCCCTCCCCGCCTCCCAGACGAGCCGCTGCACGGGGGACGACGCGCTGGCAGAGGCCATGCGCCACCTCGCCAACGGAGCCATCGTCGCCGTCAAGGGAGTCGGTGGCTACCACCTCGCGTGCGATGCCACTTGGCCAGACGTGGTCGCGCGACTCAGGGGACGCAAGCAGCGCGGGGACAAGCCGTTCGCCGTGATGGTCCGCGACGCCGCCGAGGCGCGACGACTCGTGGTCCTGACCGACCAGCAGATCGCCCTCCTCGAGTCACCGCAGGCGCCGATCCTGCTGGCCGACGTTCGCCACGAGCCGCAGGCTGCCGCCGTCGCTCGAGCCGCCGCCCCAGGCCTGCGCCAGCTCGGGGTCATGCTCCCCAGCTCGCCGTTGCACCACCTGCTCTTCCAGAGGCATCCGCAGCTTCCTGGACTTCGCCTCGAGGCGTTGGTCATGACGTCCGGGAACCTCGCTGACGAACCGCTGTGCATCGACTCGACTGAAGCGGACGCCCGGCTGGCCGTCGTGGCTGACGCCTTCCTCCACCACGACCGGCGCATCCACTCCAGCTGCGACGACTCCGTCGTGCGGTGTGCCGGCAGCAGCACCATCCCCATTCGCCGTTCCCGTGGTTTCGCCCCTCTCCCCCTTCAGCTGCCCATGGCTACGCCTCCGGTACTCGCGGTTGGGGGCGAGGTCAAGGCGACCTTGTGCGTAGCTGCCGGCACCAATGCCTGGCTCAGCCAGCATGTCGGTGACACCGAGAACCTGTCGACGTTGCAACACCTCGACCACATCGCACGTGCGCTCAGCGCGCTGACGCGGGTCGAACCGAGCAGTGTGATCGCGGACGCGCATCCTGGATACCTGTCGCGGGGATGGGCCCAGGAATTCGCGTCCCGATCCGGCGCCGAGTTCGTGACGGTGCAGCACCATCACGCGCATCTGGCATCGCTGCTCGCAGAACACCAAGTCGCGCCTGACGAACCGGTCCTCGGCGTGGTGTTCGACGGCACCGGGTACGGCACCGACGCCACCATCTGGGGCGGCGAGCTACTGCTGGGAAGCTACGCCAAGGTCGCCAGAGTCGGTCACCTGCGGCCCGTCCAGCTACCCGGAGGTGATGCCGCGACGCGGCGTCCGGCGCGGGCGGCATTGGCGCACCTGCAGGCGGCCGGTATCGAGTGGGACGCCGACCTGCCGCCGGTCAGGGATGCTGACGAGACCGAGCGACGGGTGCTCGCCACGCTGCTGACTTCGAGGGTCGGCTGTACCCCGACGACCAGCATGGGCCGGCTGTTCGATGCTGTGGCGAGCTTGCTCGACGTCCGCCACGACATCGACTACGAAGGTCAGGCAGCCATGGAGCTCGAGGCTCTCGCCACAGCATCGACGAGCCCACCCGACGACGAGCGGGCGTGGCGTTGGTCACTCGAAGGCGATGGCGACGCCGCAGGCCCATTGGTGCTCGACCCCACCGCGTCGTTGGTCGCCGCCGTGGCTGCCATGAGGGCCGGTGCGGCAGTGGCGACCTCCGCCTGGGCGTTCCATCAAGCAGCCGCCGACGCTGTGGTCAACGCGGCGATACGTATCCGGGACGCCCAGAGCGTCAACATCGTGGGGCTCTCCGGCGGCGTGTTCCAGAACGCGCTGCTCGCGGTGGGTTGCGCTCAACGCCTGCGCAGCGCGGGGTTCACCGTGCTGACCCACCATCGGGTCCCCCCGAACGACGGCGGACTCGCGCTTGGCCAGGTGGCCGTGGTGTCGTGCGGCGGAGGAGAGTGATCGCATGTGTCTGGGAGTACCAGGGCGGGTCGAGCAGACCTGGGACGTCGACGGCACCCGCATGGCGACCGTCGACTTCGGCGGCGTGCGCAAAGAGGTCTGCCTGGCGTATGTGCCCGAGGTCGCGATCGGCGACTACACGATCGTCCACGTCGGGTTCGCCCTCACGAAGCTCGACGAAGCGTCGGCGCGCGAGACATTGGCACTGTTCGAGAGCATCGGCTTGCTCGAGCAGGAGTTCAACCGTGAGGGGCTCGCGTGAAGTACCTCGATGAGTTCGGGGACCCAGCCCTTGCCCAGGGGCTGCTCGATGAGATCCGACGCACTGCAACCAGGCCCTGGGCGATCATGGAGGTGTGCGGGGGGCAGACCCACACGATCATTCGCAACGGTATCGACCAGTTGTTGCCCGACGCGGTCGAGCTCATCCATGGCCCAGGGTGTCCCGTGTGCGTCACTCCGCTGGCGACGGTCGACCGTGCCCTCGCCATCGCGGCTCAACCTGGCGTGATCTTCTGCTCCTTCGGCGACATGCTGCGTGTGCCCGGCTCCGAACATGACCTGTTCACGGTCAAGAGTCGCGGCGCCGACATCCGGGTGGTCTACTCACCGTTGGATGCCGTGCGGATCGCCGAGGAGAACCCAGACCGGCAGGTGGTGTTCTTCGGCATCGGGTTCGAGACCACCGCGCCGGCCAACGCCATGACCGTGCGCCTGGCGAAGCAACGTGGCCTCCGCAACTTCTCGATGCTCGTGTCACATGTTCTGGTGCCCCCTGCGGTCAGGGCCATCATGGAGTCGCCGACCTCACGGGTGCAGGGATTTCTCGCGGCCGGCCATGTGTGCACCGTCATGGGAACGGGTCAGTACGGCCCGCTGGTCGAGCAGTACGGGGTGCCCATCGTGGTCACCGGATTCGAGCCGCTCGACGTGCTCGAAGGAATTCGTCGCATCGTCCGACAGCTGGAGAGCAGCCAGGTGAGCCTGGACAACGCCTATCCGCGCGCGGTCTCGGCAGCCGGCAACCAGACGGCGCAGCAGGTGGTGGGTGAGGTGTTCGAGGTGTGCGATCGCGCGTGGCGGGGCATCGGGGTGATTCCAGCATCGGGCTGGCGGCTCACCGATGCCTACGCCGACTTCGACGCCGAGCGCCGCTTCGACGTCGGCACGATCACGACGGCGGAGTCGCCACTGTGCCGATCTGGCGAAGTCCTGCAGGGGCTGCTCAAACCCAACGAGTGCTCGGCGTTCGGCACGGCCTGCACGCCTCGTCGTCCGCTCGGCGCCCCCATGGTCTCCAGCGAGGGTGCGTGTGCGGCGTACTACCAGTTCCGACGGATCGACGTGTCGCCGGCGACGGCATGAACAGCGAGCGGGCGGCTCAGGAGGGCCACCCCGACGTCGAGTCGTGGACGTGTCCGGTGCCGTTGCGCGACCACGACACGATCGTCATGGGTCACGGCGGCGGCGGTCGCTTGTCCGCGGAGCTGGTCGAGCACTTGTTCCTGCCCGCCTTCGGGACTCAAGGAGCCTTGGCCCGGTTGGCCGACGCCGCTGTGGTGATGGCCGGGTCAGCCCGGCTGGCGTTCTCGACCGACTCCTACGTCGTGCGACCGCGATTCTTCCCGGGCGGCAACATCGGCGACCTTGCCGTCAACGGCACCGTGAACGACCTGTCCATGGTCGGGGCGACGCCCTTGTTCCTTTCCGTGGCGGTGATCCTCGAGGAAGGGCTGCCCCTCGACGAGTTGGCCGCCATCGCCAACGCCCTCGGCCAAGCCGCCCGAGCCGCCGGCGTCGAGGTCGTTGCTGGTGACACAAAGGTCGTCGATCGGGGTCACGGCGACGGTGCCTACATCAGCACGGCCGGCATCGGCCTCGTGCCGGACCGGGTCGAGCTCGGACCCCAGCGGGTCCAACCGGGGGATGCCGTCATCGTGTCCGGCCCGATCGCGCGGCATGGCATCGCCGTCATGTCGGTGCGTCAGGGACTGGCGTTCGGCTCGGACATTCGCAGTGACACCGCGCCACTGAACGCTCTGGTGGGTGCCCTGCTGGCCGCCGGCGTCGACGTGCACATGCTGCGCGACCCCACACGCGGCGGAGTGGCCGCCACGCTCAACGAGATCGCGGTGGCTGCCGGTGTGGGGGTGGCCATCGTCGACGCAGATGTGCCGGTCGCCGACGACGTCCGGGCGGCCTGCAGCCTGCTTGGTCTGGATCCGCTCTATGTCGCCAACGAAGGGCTGCTCGTCGCCTTCGTCGGACCGGCCGACGTCGGCAAGGCGATCGACGTGATGCGGACGCACGCAGTGGCGGCCGGTGCACAGGTGATCGGCGAGGTCGTGGCCGACCACCCCGGCGTCGTGGTCGCGCACACCGGAATCGGCGGCACGCGAGTGGTCGACCTGCCGCTGGCCGAACAGCTGCCCCGGATCTGCTGACGGAATCGGTGTGCTGGCTACTGCCAGACCGTCGCGACGTTCTTGCGGTAGCTGCGACCGAACACCCCGTCGATCACAGCGAGCACCGGCCCCGGCATCTGGTTGGTGATCGTGGCCCGCTCGTCCGGCGTCGCGCCGTCCATCACCCAGGCGAAGAATCGGCCGCCGCGCGTCGGGCTCACCTTCGCGAAGGCCTTTCCCATCGCCTGGATCTCCGGGGTGTCGCGCTTGCTGAGGTAAACCGGCTCCAGCTCGGTCTCCTCGTGGTCGAGGTGGGCTACCGCCACGCGCTGAAGTTCCTGCATCGCCGACAGCGCCGACACGGCTGCGTCGGCCGTCGCCGTCTCGTCCAACTCGGTCATCGCGGACCTTGCCGCGGCCAGCGCCTTGGCCATGACGTCGTGCTCGGCGTCCATCGTGGCCAGGAGGTCTTTGCTGACGCCGACCGACTCCAACGCGGGCCAGGCGATCTTGTGCTCACCTTCGTGGTGGTAAGTGAGCTGGTCGTCGAAGTTGGCCCAGGCGGTGGCCAGTTCCCTGGCCCGAGTGTGGCTGCCGACCGGGAACTTCTCGAGCGCGGAGATGAACCGGCCAAGGTCGCGTCGGAAGGCCCCATGAATGACCTTGTTCATGCTCATCTGGGTCATGCGCAGACTGTAGGCGGTCGACGGCTGTCAGGCGCTCGCGGGCTGCTGTTGGTCGGCGTGGAACTCCGCGAACGCGGCGTAGGCGCGGGGGCCGTAGATCGTCGCGGGTCCACCGTTCATCAGGAACGTGACCCCGATGGTCTCCGCAGCCTCCTCCAGCGACGCTCCGTGGCGCACCGCGGCGTGGGCGTGCGCTGCGATGCAACCGTCGCACTCGGTGCTCACCGCGATCGCCAGGGCGATGAGCTCCTTGGTCTTGGTGTCCAACGCGCCGGCGGCCAGAGCCGCATCGTGCAGCGCTCCGAACCCCTTGTAGACCTCTGGGATCTGCCGACGCAGAGCCCGTGCGTGCGGCCGGAGCTCATCTTGGACCACCTTGCCGTACGTCATCGCGCTCAGTCCTCTCGTTGCTACGCGCCGCCTGGACTTCTGTGAGGTACTATACCCCATGGGGTATTTCCCCCAGCCCGACCGCGCCGTCCTGAGGGGATCCCATGGAACTCGATACCGGCGAGATGACGCCGATCCTGAACCGGTTGCGACGGGCTGAGGGGCAGCTGGGCGGAGTCATCCGCATGCTCGAGGACGGTCGCGACTGCCAAGACGTGGTCACGTTGCTTGCGGCGGTCTCGAAGGCGCTCGACAAGGCGGGCTTCGCGATCGTGGCCAGCGGTCTGCGCCAGTGCGTCACGCAGTCGGGCACTAAGGGGACTCCTGACCTTGCGGCACTCGAGAAGTTGTTCCTGTCTCTTGCGTGACGCCGGTGCAGGCCCACAGTTGAGGAGCGCGTGATGTGTCGACAGACGACCTGCCGTAGGTGCGGCAAGCCGACCTGGGCCGGCTGTGGCCGGCACGTCGATCAGGTCATGGCCGCAGTGCCGAGGTCGCGACGTTGCGAGTGTCCACCAGCTCCGTCCTTGGTCGAGCGATGGTTCGGCCGCCGCACGACAGAGGTTTGACCCGTTGTCTTGGCTCATTCCAGAACAGGACTAGGGTCGCCGGTGTGAGCCAGACCGTCTCCGCCGCCTCCACGGCCGAACGCATTCGCGCCGCCGGCTTGCGGGTCACGGCTCCGCGAGTTGCGGTCCTCGAAGCCCTCTACGACGTCCCCCACGCAGACGTCGACGCCGTTCTTACTACGGTGCGGGCGACGACCGATGTGTCGACGCAGGCCGTCTACGACGTGCTGCGTGCGTTCACCAAGGCCGGACTGGTTCGACGTATCGAGCCTGCGGGAAGTCCGGCCCGCTTCGAGACGCGCGTGGGGGACAACCACCACCACGTCGTCTGCCGGGTGTGCGGCGCCACCGCGGACGTCGACTGCGCAGTCGGCTCCGCACCGTGCTTGGATCCGAGCAACGCCGGCGGATTCGTGATCGACGAGTCAGAGGTCACCCACTGGGGACTCTGCCCGAACTGCCAGACGTCCCATCGCAACTGAACGAGATCTTCTTGCCTGACACCAGCAACGCGACCACAGGAGAGAACGACATGGACAGCGAAGGCACCCAACGGCACCGAGCAACGTCGAATCGCGACTGGTGGCCGAATCAGCTGGACCTGACAGTCCTCCACCCGAATCCACCCCAGGCCGATCCGCTGGGCGCGGAGTTCGACTACGCCGAAGCGTTCAAGGCACTCGACCTCGATGCCCTCAAGAAGGACATCGAGTCGGTCATGGTGACGTCGCAGGACTGGTGGCCCGCCGACTACGGGCACTACGGACCGCTGTTCATCCGGATGGCCTGGCACAGTGCGGGCACGTACCGCATCAGCGACGGCCGAGGCGGTGCAGGGTCGGGCGAACAGCGGTTCGCGCCACTGAACAGCTGGCCGGACAACGCGAACCTCGACAAGGCACGTCGTCTTCTCTGGCCGGTCAAGAAGAAGTACGGGCAGAGGATCTCCTGGGCCGACCTGATGGTTCTTGCCGGCAACTGCGCGCTGGAGTCGATGGGCTTCACCACGTTCGGCTTCGCCGGTGGGCGCGAGGACGTCTGGGAGCCGGAGGAGACCGACTGGGGCATGGAGGACTCGTGGCTCGGGGACCAGCGTTACAGCGGTGACCGTGAGCTGGCCAATCCGCTCGGCGCCGTCCAGATGGGGCTCATCTACGTGAACCCGGAGGGGCCGAACGGCATCCCGGACCCGCTGGCGGCAGCCAGGGACATCCGAGAGACGTTCCGTCGGATGGCTATGAACGACGAGGAGACGGTTGCGCTCATCGCCGGCGGCCACACGTTCGGCAAGACCCACGGTGCCGCGGTTCCCGACGGGCACGTCGGTCCGGAGCCCGAGGCTGCGCCGCTGGAGGAGATGGGGTTGGGCTGGCGCAACAGCTTCGGCAGTGGCAACGGCGACGACACCATCACCAGTGGGCTGGAGGGCGCCTGGACCCCCACACCTGTCACCTGGGACAACAGCTTCTTCGAGACGCTGTTCGGGTACGAGTGGGAGCTGTCCGCGAGTCCGGCGGGTGCGAAGCAGTGGGTCCCGACCGACCCGGCCGCGACCGGCACGGTCCCCGATCCGCATGACGCGACGACCCGGCACGCCCCGGTCATGCTGACGACCGACCTCGCCCTGCGTATGGACCCGATCTACGAGCCCATCTCACGCCGGTTCTACGAGAACCCGCAGCAGCTCGCCGACGCCTTCGCCAAGGCGTGGTTCAAGCTGACACATCGCGACATGGGTCCGATCACGCGCTACCTCGGTGCCCTCGTACCGGCGCAGCCGCAGTTGTGGCAGGACCCCGTCCCGCCGGTGTCGCACCAGCTCGTCGGCGCGGCTGAGGTCGCGAGCCTCAAGGCCACCATCGTCGCCTCTGGTCTGTCGGTTGCTGAGCTGGTGGCGACTGCTTGGGCCTCGGCGTCGACGTTCCGTGGCACCGACAAGCGCGGTGGGGCCAACGGCGCCCGCATCCGCCTCGCGCCCCAGAGCGCGTGGGAGGTCAACAACCCGACCCAGCTGGCCAGGGTGCTGCGCAAGCTGGAGGAGATCCAACAGGCGTTCAACGACGCGCAGTCCGAGGGGGTGCAGGTCTCGCTTGCCGACCTGATCGTTCTGGGCGGGTGCGCAGCGGTGGAGCAGGCGGCGATGAATGCCGGGTTCGACATCTCGGTTCCCTTCACGCCCGGGCGCACCGACGCATCGCAAGAGCAGACCGACGTGGAGTCGTTCGCGGTGCTCGAGCCCACTGCCGACGGGTTCCGCAACTACCTCGGGAAGGGCCACCACCGCTCGGCGGAGCAGCTGCTGGTGGACAGGGCACAGCTGCTGACCTTGACCGCGCCGGAGACGACGGTGCTCATCGCGGGGTTGCGGGTGCTCAACGCCAACTTCGATCAGTCCGACGTAGGCAACTTCACGACGCGGACCGAGGCTCTCACCAACGACTTCTTCGTGAACTTGCTCGACCTGGACACGACGTGGGCCGCCACGTCCGACGCCGAGGAGACGTTCGAGGGTCGCGACGTGCGGACCGGTGCGTCGAGGTGGACGGCGAGTCGCGTCGACCTGGTCTTCGGCTCGAACTCCCAGCTGCGCGCGCTCTCGGAGGTCTACGCCAGCGACGACGCGAAGCAGAAGTTCGTGGACGACTTCGTGTCGGCATGGGACAAGGTCATGAATCTCGACCGATTCGATCTCGCCTGACTGCGAACGCCCCAGATTGACGAACGAGGAGGTCGCATGTTCGTCCCGCTGACCGTCACCGACTTCCTCGAAAGGGCAGCGCTCGTCTACCCCGAGCGCGTGGCGTTCGTCGACGAGCCCGACCAGCCCGCGCCGGCGCTCGGGCCGTGGACGTACGCCGAGATGGCCGCCGCTGCGGCGTCCCAGTCGGCGGCTCTGGATCGGCTCGGCATCCCGGTCGGTGGTCGGGTCGCGATCGTGTCGCACAACAGCGCTCGGCTGCTCACCAGCTTCTTCGGTGTCTCAGGCTCGGGCCGGGTACTCGTGCCGGTGAACTTCCGGCTCGCGCCGGCCGAGGTGGAGTACATCGTGGGGCACAGCGGTGCCGAGGTGCTGCTCGTCGACCCCGAACTTGCGAGCTTGTTCGACACGGTGAAGGTGACCCACAACTTCGTCCTCGGCGAGTGCGACGACGAGTTCTTCTCCGGTCGCGATTCGGGGCGACCGTGGGGTGGCGAGGAGGGCGCCACCGCGACGATCAACTACACCTCGGGCACGACGGCCCGCCCAAAGGGGGTGCAGCTCACCCATCGCAACCTCTGGATCAACGCCGTGACGTTCGCGCTGCACACGACGCTGTCCGACCGCGACGTCCTGCTGCACACGCTGCCGATGTTCCACTGCAATGGCTGGGGCATGCCGTACGCCGTGACCGGGCTGGGCGGTCGACACATCGTGCTGCGCAAGGTCGACGGCGCCGAGGTTCTGCACCGTATCGACCAGCATGGCGTCACCCTCTTGTGCGGGGCGCCGGCGGTGCTCGCGATGGTCCTCGACGCGGCGGCCGCCTGGGACGGCCCGATCCCCGGTCGGGGCCGCGTGCGGGTGGTCGTGGCTGGTGCGCCGCCCCCGACCCGCACGATCGAGCGGATCGAGACCGAGCTGGGCTGGGAGTTCATCCAGATCTACGGCCTGACCGAGACCGCACCGCTGCTCACCATCAACCGTCGCCGCGGGGAGTGGGACGAGCTCGACCCGGCGGCGCGCGCGCGCAAGCTCGGGCGGGCTGGCGCCCCCGCTCTCGGTGCGCGGCTGCGCACCGACGAGTCGGGCGAAGTCCTCGCGCGCAGCAACGTGGTGCTCGAGTCCTACTGGGATGAACCGGCCGAGTCGGCCAAGGCGCTCGTTGATGGCTGGTTCCATACCGGTGACGGCGGGCACATCGACGAGGGGTATCTGACGATCAGCGACCGGAAGAAGGACGTGATCATCAGCGGGGGCGAGAACGTGTCCTCGATCGAGGTCGAAGACGTCCTGGCCAGCCACCCGCACATCCGCGAGGTCGCCGTCGTCGGTACGCCGGACGAGAAGTGGGGTGAGGCGGTGACGGCCCTCGTCGTCACCGACGGCTCGCCGCTCTCCGCCGAAGACGTCATCGCCCACTGCCGCGCGAGCCTCGCCGGCTACAAGTGCCCCAAGCGCATCGAGTTCCGCGAAGTCCTGCCACGCACCGCAACCGGCAAGCTGCAGAAGTTCAAGCTGCGCGCCGACTTCTGGCAGGGCCAGGAAGGCTCGATCAAGGGCTGACGCAACGACACCCACGGGTACCTCTTGGGCCGTTCGTCTCGGGATGCGGGCGGGGGACTCCGGGGTGATCATCGGGGTCGTAGGCGTGCACCCGCGCGCGGAGGGGGCGTTCGACGTTGTCTTCAGCTCAGTCGGCCGCGGCTAGCGCGACCTCGCGCGTGGGCCGCCGGCGGTGGTTCGCTCTGTTCTTCTTGGCGCTGGGCGTCGCGATGATCATCGTGGACGCGACGATCGTCAACGTTGCGGTCCCCTCGATCATCCGCGACCTGGGCGTCACTTCCACCGGGGCGCAGTGGGTCCAGGAGGCCTACACCCTGGTCTTCGCTGCGCTGTTGCTGACGGCAGGACGGCTGGCAGACCGGTGGGGGCGCCGACTGTTGTTCATGGTCGGCGTCGTGGTCTTCATGGTCGCGAGCGTGCTGGCCGCCCGCAGCGGGACCGGGATCGAGCTGATCTTGAGCCGCGTTCTGCAGGGGGTCGGCGGCGCGATGATGCTCCCGACATCGCTGTCGATCATCAACGCAGGGTTCCGCGGGCGCGAGCGCGGGATCGCGTTCGCGGTCTGGGGCTCAGTCATCGGCGGCACGGCTGCCCTGGGTCCGTTGCTGGGCGGGTGGCTCACGACCTCGTTCTCGTGGCGGTGGGCGTTTGGTATCAACGTCCCGCTCGGCCTGGCGGTGTTCGTCGGCTGCTTGGTGTTCGTCGACGAGTCCCGAGACGAAGACAGCGCTCGGGGCACGGACGTTCTTGGTGCCCTGCTGTCGGCGCTGGGCTTCGGGTTGCTGGTGTTCGGTCTCATCGAGGGCCGAACCTATGGGTGGTGGCAGTCGCAGCGCCGGTTCAACCTGCTCGGGGTCGATTGGACGTGGGGCCTGTCCGTGATCCCCGTCGCGTTCACACTCGGGCTGCTCGCCCTGCTGGGCTTCGCGCTGCTCGAGCGGGCCCGCAACCGGGCTGGCAAGGTCGTCCTGCTGGACCTGTCGCTCTTCCGGATCACCTCGTTCCGCAACGGCAACATCGCAGCAGGGATCGTCAGTCTTGGTGAGTTCGGCCTGCTCTTCTCGCTACCCCTGTGGTTCCAGAACGTGCGCGGCTACTCAGCGTTCGAGACCGGCCTGGCACTCCTGCCGCTGGCGGTAGGCAGCTTCGCGTCAAGCGGTTTCGGCGGCCAGCTCGCCCAGCGGCGGGGTCCGGCATTCGTCGTGCGTGTAGGGATCGCGCTGGAGATCGTCGGGGTGGCGGGGATCGGCCTGGTCGTGGCCCCGGCCACCACCTGGGCCGTCACCTCGACGTTGTTGTTCGTCTATGGCATCGGCGTGGGCCTGGCCACCGCCCAGCTCACCGGTGTGGTCCTCGTCGACGTGCCGGTCGCTCGCAGCGGGCAGGGATCCGGCACGCAGAGCACGACCCGTCAGATCGGGTCGGCGCTCGGGATCGCCGTCTTGGGAACGGTGTTGTTCGCGAGTTTGGGGGCCGACCTCAACCACCGTCTCGAGCAGAGCGGTCAGCTGTCGGCGGCCCAGCGCGGTCAGGTGGTGTCGGCCGTGCGCGATTCGGCTGGGGCCGCCATCGCCGGTCTCGAGCACACGCCAGCGACCGCGGCCGTGGCGCTGGACGCCAAGCAGGCCTTCTCACAGGGGGCCCGGTGGTCGGCGTGGACCGCCGCTGGCTTCCTACTGATCGGCCTGCTGGCCACCTTCTCGCTCGGCCGCTCGGCCGAGCGGGTCGCGGCCGAGGACCAGGAGCCGGACGGAGTCGCCGAAGGCGCTCCTCGGTCGCGCTGATTCGGCGACGGGGATACGGGGCCGCCATCACTGCCGCGGTGGTCAGTCGCTGAACTCCAGATACGAGAGCCCGCGCAGGTCGAGCCAGGACCGTCCCTGGGCCTGCACCAGCCGCAGGACAACGCCGTCGCACCCGGCGCAACGAGCGACCAGGCCGGGCGCCTGCGCGTAGACCCGCGTCTCGGCGAGCACCGCCACCTGGCCGCAGCCGTCGCACTTTCCCACCGCCCGGGTGACGTCGACGGCGAACAGCTCCCCGAGGGGGCCGGCCAGCAGGTTGCCGTCGGTCCAGGTGTCAGTCATGAGGTGCCTCCGAAACGTTCGGCCTTGATGCGTGCGGACTCGTGGCCCAGGGACAAGAGGAGCTCGATGGTGGCCTCGACGAAGCCCGTCGGGCCGCAGACCAAGCAGGAGGGCTGCTGGTCGGCCGGGGTGATGACGCCGGAGAGCACGGCGGTGTCGAGCCGACCGACGTCGGCCCCGTGGCCAGATGGCGCCTCGCGGGTGTAGCGCACGGCGACGGACAGCCCACCGCTAGCGCGCGACAGCTCGTCGAGCTCAGCGGCGTACATCAGCGTCTCGGGCGACCGCGTCACGACGACCAACGACATCGGCGTGGTGACTGCGGCCAACTGCCGGGTCCGCACCATTGCGAGCAGAGGGACCAGGCCGGACCCTCCGGCGACGAGCACGACGGGCGTGGGGTCAGCCGGGTCCCACACGAAGTGACCACCGATCGGGCCACGCAGCTCCAGCGGGTCACCAGCGCCGAGGACCTGTCCGAGGTAGGGCGAGACCTCGCCGTCGTCGAGCACCTGGACGCCGAGCTCGAGGGTCGTCCCGGCAGACGCGGACGCGATGGAGTAGCTGCGTTGCGTCGAGTACCCGTCTGGAGCGGTCAGCCGGACGTCGACGTGCTGCCCCGGTCGGTGGCCCGGCCAGTCGGGCACGTCGAGGACCAGGGTCCGCGCGGTCGCGGTCTCCTGCCGGGTGCTCACGAGGTGCGCCACCCGCCAGGTCAGTCGCCCCAGTACCGCTGTTCCTGCCACGGGTCTCCGTAGTTGTGATAGCCGAGGCTCTCCCAGAACCCGGGCTCGTCCTGGTCGGTGAGCCGGATCTCCTTCAGCCACTTGGCCGACTTCCACAGGTAGAGGTGAGGAACGAGCAGCCTGGCAGGTCCGCCGTGCTCGGGCTCGAGCGGTTCGCCGTCGTACTCGTAGGCGACCCACGCCCTACCGTCGACCAGGTCCTCGAGCGGGAGGTTGGTCGTGTAGCCGCCGTAGGACGATGCCACGACGTAGTCCGCCGACGTCTCGACGTCCGCGAGCAGGGTGTCGAGGCTCACTCCCCGCCATCCGGTGCCGAGCTTCGACCACTTGGTCACGCAGTGCAGGTCGACGGTGACGTCCTCGGCCGGAAGCGCGGCGAAGGTCGCCCAGTCCCAGTCGTGCCGCTGTCCGTCCTCACTGGTCACGCGTAGGCCCCAGGTGTCGGTGGGCACGTGCGGCGTGGCTCCCGCGGACAGCACCGGGAAGTCGTACGTCAGGTACTGGCCCGGCGGGAGGTCGGCCGATTCCTGGCCGCGCCGCCCGAAGAAGCCCCGGGACACGATGCCCATGACGGTCCTCCGTTCACGGCCCCAGCGTCGTACGGCCGTCAGGCCATCGTGCCGGACCGGCGCAGGCGTGACCAGGTGCGGGATTCGACCAAGGAGCCGGGCCGGGCTGTGCGCAATCGGTACCCGTCACTTCTGGCGACGGCCACCCGGCAGGTAGCAGTCGCACGGTTTTGCCGTCAGCAGCGCACGCTGGACCTCGACCGCGTCGATGAGCTCGGTCTGCACCGGCATGCCGACGGCGAGTGAGGCATCCAGGTTGGACCGGTGTGCGTATCCCCGCTGCGCCATCTCGTCGACGAGCCGCCCGTGCCGGAAATGCAGGGCGGCCAGCTTGCGCTCCCATCGTTTGGTCTCCGGATGGTGCCGATACCCCAACTTGTCCTCGGTCAGGATCGTCCAGATCGCGTGCAGCTCCCGGTGCTCGCCCAACAGGTGGAGCCGGCACAGCTCGCCCGGGGGCACGTCCCAGATCCGCACGAGCTGACTGCTCCCTAACGACTGTTCGTGCTGTGCGGCGGGCGGGTTGCGATGTGCAGAGCGGCAGGCACTGGCCCACCCTCGAGGAGGGTCGCACCGGTTGTGCGGGCGAGGGCCGGGGTGGCCCCAGGGCCGGCAAGGACGAGGGCGGTGACGGCCGCCAGAGCGGGCAGCGCCTCGGCGATCGAGGTGAACCGCTCCTCGACTGTGGCGGTGAGGACGATCAGGTCGGGCGACAGTGTCTCGGCCGCCTCGGACAACGCCGTGGGTGGGGTGTCCGGCCCGAGGAAGGTGACGCGCCAGCCGTTTCGTGACAGCACCAGGCCGAAGCAGATGAGGCCGATGTCGTGACGCTCGCCTGGCGCGCAGGCGAGTACGGCCCTCGGCCCGCGACCTTGGTCCCAGTCCCGGGCCATGCCGAGGAGCCGCTCACGGATGAGCTGGCTGGCGAAGTGTTCCTGGGCGATGGTGACTGCTCCGGAGGCCCAGCCCTCGCCGATCTGTCTCAGGCAGGGCAGCAGTACGTCGCGAAGGGCGGCGTTGAGCGTGAACTCGGCAAAGAGCGCGTCGATGATCTGGTGCGCCCGGCGACCATCGAAACCAACCAGGGCACGGTGAAGCGATGACCGGATCGCTTCCAGGTGGGTTCGGTCGACGCGGGTTGTGGTGGCGCTCGACGGATCCTGGGCATCGTCTGGGCGGCCGGCCCCGCCATCACGGGTCTTCGCCCACGCCAGGGCCAACTTCGCGGCCTGCGCCGGTGGGTATCCCCGGTGGATCTCGGCGAGCATCGCTCGCACGATCACTTCGTCGTCGCTGGAGTACAGGCGAAAGTTCCCGCTTGATCGGTCGGGGTTGAGCAGCCCGTAGCGGCGCTCCCACGCCCGGAGGGTGTCGACCCGCACGCCCACACTCCGCGCCAGGTCGCCGATCCGCACGAGCTCGTGCGGCGACTGGTCCTGGGACTCGTTGATCTTCGGCACCCCTTCCTGCCCATGCCACATTTGACGTCGTGTCCAGAGTCTGTCTAAGGTCTGTCCAAGAAGCAAGCCCGACCCGCCGCAGCAGGAAAGGGATCTGACCGTGGTCCACTACCGCCGCCGACTCGTCGTCCCGGTGCCCCTGGACGAGGCCTTCGGGTATCTGAGCCGGTTCAGTTCGGCAGCCGAGTGGGACCCCGGGGTCACCTCGGCCCGCATGGAGACGCCCGACCCGGTTGGACTCGGATCGGCCTTCGCGCTGGACGCAGTCTTCCTGGGGAATTCGGTGCCGCTTCGCTACGAGATCACCGAGTTCGATCCGCCGAACCGCGTGGTGCTGGTCGCGGAGAACGCGTCGGTCCGGTCGACCGACGCGATCGACTTCAGCCAGGACTCCAGCGGTGGGACAGCGGTTCAGTACAACGCCGACCTGACCCTCAAGGGTCTGGCGCGGCTGGCCACGCCGATCTTCGCCTTGGCCATGCGTCGAGTCGGAGACCGAGCCTCCGATGGGCTGCTCGCCACCTTGACCGCCCCGGCCTCCGGGCCACTTGGCCGCCGGTGGTGACCGGGGCAATCCCGCGGTCGATAGCCGCGGTGGTGGACCCGCTGCTGGAGGCGACCGTGGTGCCGAGCTTCAGCCGGGTCGGGTACCTGGCCCGTCACCGGCTCTACGACTGGCAGCAGCCAGCGGCCGATTCGATGGCCGGTCGGGTCGTTGTGGTCACCGGATCGACCGGCGGCCTCGGAGGAGCGGTCGCGGCTCAGCTGGCTCAGGTGGGCGCCACGGTGTGGCTGCTCGGCCGGGACCGGGACCGCACCGAATGGCTGGCCGACAAGATCCGCGCCGACCTGCCAGGCACAGATCTGAGGGTTGCCGTCGCCGACCTGACTCGGCTGTCTGACGTGCACGCCGTCGCAGACACGCTGCTCGCTGGGACCGAACGCTTGGACGTCCTGGTTCACAACGCCGGCGCCCTGATGAACCGTCACGTGCTGACCGTCGACGGGTTGGAGACCACGGCACAGGTGCAGGTGGTCGCTCCGTTCCTGCTCACGTCGCTCCTTCTTCCCTTGCTGTGCACGACGGCGGGTGCGCGAGTGATCACGGTCTCCTCCGGAGGGATGTACACGCGACGGCTTGATGTCGACGCGCTGACACCGGACCCGGGCTCGTTCAATGGCGTCGCTGCCTACGCCAGCGCCAAGCGCGCCCAGGTCGTCCTCACCCAGGAGTGGGCCAGGCGCACTCGCGGCAGCGGCGTCTCTTTCCACGTCACCCACCCCGGGTGGGTGGACACGCCGGGCCTCCGCGCCTCTTTGCCCCGGTTCGCTCGGCTGATGGGGCCGGTGCTGCGCTCCCCGCAGGAGGGCGCCGACACCATCGCCTGGTTGGCCAGCTCGGCTGCCGTGGCCAACCGCAGCGGTGAGTTCTGGCACGACCGCCGTCGGAGGTCCACCGTCCGGCTGCCGTGGACGGTCACGCCTGCGGGTGAGGCTGACCGGCTGTGGGAGTGGACCAGCGAGAACACTGGCTCTCTCGCCCGGCACTGGGCCGCGTCGTGACCCGGCCCAGGGCCGCCGTGGTGGGCAGTGGGGTCGCCGGCCTGACCGCTGCCTACCTGCTGCAGCGGCGTTACGACGTGACCCTCTTCGAGGCCGACGATCGGCTCGGCGGGCACGCACACACTCATGAGGTCGATCGAGTCGGCCGGCGGCACGGTCCGGGTCGACACCGGCTTCATCGTGCACAACGAACGCACCTACCCCAGCCTGTTGCGGCTGTTCAGGCGAGCTGGACGTGCGCACTCAGGAGTCCGAGATGTCCATGAGCGTGCGGTGCGAGGGCTGCGGCCTGGAGTACGCGGGTGCTCGCCAGCTTCGTGGCCTGTTCGCCGACCCTCGCAGCCTGACCCGGCCCAGCTACCTGCGCATGCTCGGGGAGGTCACCCGATTCCACCGTCAGGCCCAGCAGGTCCTCGCGGCCGACCACGAGCAGCCAGACGACCTGACCTTGGGACGATTCCTCGCCGACGGCGGCTACTCCCAGTACTTCGTCGACCACTTCATGATCCCGTTGGTGTCCGCGGTGTGGTCCACCGGCCCACAGGTCAGCGCACAGCAGCCGGCTCGGAACCTGTTCCGGTTCTTCGACCACCACGGGATGCTCTCGGTCGGTGGTTCACCGCCTTGGCGAACTGTGGTGGGCGGTTCGCACAGCTACGTCGACAAGGTGGCGCAGCGGCTGTCCTCGGTCCGGGTCGCCACCCCGGTGCGCACGATCTCCCGAGGCCTCGACGTGGTCGAGATCCGCGACCACGCCGACTCCCGGTACCTGTTCGACCGCGTCGTGATCGCCACCCATCCAGACACCGCACTCGGCATCCTGGCCAACCCCAGCGTGGAGCAGAAAGAGATCCTCGGCTCCTTCACGTACTCACGCAATGAGGCCTGGCTGCACACCGACGGCTCGGTCCTGCCCCGGCGGCGCGGTGCCCGCGCGTCTTGGAACTACCTCAAGTCGAGCTGCTCCGGGCAGGAGGCCAAGCCGCTGATGAGCTACGACCTGAACCGTTTGATGAGGCTGGGCGAGCCACTGGACTACGTCGTGACCCTCAACGGGACCGGTCGGGTGACCGAGTCGAGCGTGATCGCGAAGATGTCGTACGAGCATCCAGTCTTCACTTCGGAATCGGTCGAAGCGCAGCGCCGGCTGCCGGAGATCAACGACGAGACGCTGGCCTTCGCCGGGGCCTACCACGGCTGGGGTTTCCATGAGGACGGCTGCGCCGCAGGGGTCCGGGCCGCCGCATCGCTGGGTGTGCCGTGGTCGCCGTGATGTCCGACTTCGCGGTACTGCCGGCCCTCTATGACGCCGAAGTGGTCCACACCCGGCGGCAGAAGGTCAACCGGACGTTCACGCACCGGATCTCGCTGTGGCTGGTCGACCTCGACGCACTTCCGGCCCTGCCCTGGTGGCTGCGTCCGTTCGGCCGGTTCGAGGCAGCCGACCATCTCGGCGCGTCAGGAGGCTCGATCCGGGAGAACCTCGACACCTGGCTGGCTACCCAGGGCGTCGACCTCGAGGGCGGAGAGGTGGTGATGCTGGCCAATGCCCGCGCGCTCGGCCACGTGTTCAACCCGATCACGCTGTACTGGTGCTCCCGGCCCGACGGCCGCGCGGAATGCGTCGTGGCGGAAGTGCACAACACCTACGGCGAGCGCCACTGCTACCTGCTGCGGCCCGACGAGCACGGCTGGGCCGAGACCGCCAAGGCCTTCTACGTCTCCCCGTTCCTCGCGATGGGCGGCGCCTACCAGATGCGGGTCAGCCGGCCGGGCGACGACCTGTCGGTTGCGCTGTCGCTGCAGCAGGACGACCAGACCGTCTTCCTGGTCCAACTGCGCGGCACCCGTCAGCCGGCCACCCGGCGCCGGCTGGTCCGGACCCTGCTACGCCACCCCTTCGGCACCCACCGCGTCTCCGCATTGATCAGGTTCCACGGGATCCGACTGTGGCTACGCCGCATCCCCGTGCTGCCCCGCACACCGCACGTCCCTCAGGAGGGAGTCCAGTGAGTTCGTCCGCCATCAGCCCGTGGCCCATGCCGTCGCATCTGGAAGGCACCTCGGGGTCCGCGAGGCGCGCCCGTCCGGTCCCGGTCGACATCCCCAGGCCGTCGGTTCGCGCCAGTGTGGCCGAGCTCATCTTCCGGAACGCCGTCCGGCGCATACCGATCCGGGTCGAGTTGCCCGACGGACAGCGCTGGGGAGCGGGCGGGCCGGACGATCCGGTCATGCACATCGCCCGCCCGGCGCAGTTGTTCCGACGGTTGGGCCAGGACGCGAACATCGGCTTCGGCGAGGCATATCAAGCCGGGGACTGGAGCTCCCCGCAACTGGCCGACCTGCTGACGGCGATGGCCACCCAGCTCACCACCGTCGTCCCACCGGGCCTGCAGGGGCTTCGGGTCTGGGCGCAGCAAGTGCGCGGACACCGGGAGTCGAACAACGCGGCGGTGGCCCGGCGAAATGTCGAGGCCCACTACGACCTGTCGAACGAGATGTTCGCGACCTTCCTCGACGAGACCATGACGTACTCATGCGCCTGGTTCGACCCCCACGACAGCTTCGTCAACGACAGCGACAGCGACGGGCTCACCCGAGCCCAGCTGCGCAAGATCGACGGCGTGCTCGACGCCGCCGGTGTGCGGTCAGGCAGCCAGGTGTTGGAGATCGGTACCGGCTGGGGCGCCCTCAGCATCCGCGCTGCCCAGCGCGGCGCCACCGTGACCTCCCTGACCCTGTCCGTCGAGCAGCAGTGGCTGGCCCAAGCGCGGGTCCACGAGGCCGGCGTCGACGACCAGGTCACGATCCAGCTGAAGGACTACCGCGACGCGGTCGGGCAGTACGACGCAGTGGTGAGCGTGGAGATGATCGAGGCGGTCGGAGCGGACTACTGGCCCACCTACTTCGCGGCCCTGGACGCCCTGCTCAAGCCAGGCGGGCTGGTGGCTCTGCAGGCCATCACCATGCCGCACGAGCGGATGAGGATCAGCCGCCGCACGTACACCTGGATCAACAAGCACATCTTCCCCGGCGGCCTGATCCCCTCGATCGACGCGATCGAGACGACCCTCGCCCAGCACACCGGCCTGCGTATCACGCAGCGCGACGATCACGGAACCGACTACGCCCGCACGCTGCACTGCTGGCGCCAGCGTTTCCTCGCCCAATGGGAGACCGTGGCCACCATGGGCTTCGATGACACCTTCCGGCGCACCTGGGAGTACTACTTCGCCTACTGCGAGGCGGGGTTCCGCACCGGGTATATCGATGTCAGCCTGCTGCGGCTGCAGCGCCGCGACGGCGCGGCACCCGCCATCGCGGCGCCAGGTTCGCGCAGACCGTGACACGAACTCCGACCGGCCGGGTCCTGGTGACGGGGGCGACCGGATACATCGGTGGGCGGCTCGTCCCGGCCCTGCTCGACGCAGGATTCACCGTGCGGGTGCTCGCGCGTCAACCGGACAAGCTCCGGGACCGACCGTGGTTGCCGCACGTGGAGGTGGTCCCCGGTGACGCGTCCGACCCGATGGACGTCGCCGAGGCGTTGCACGGCGTCGATGTGGCGTACTACCTCCTGCACGGCCTGACCGGAGGACCGTCGTTCGCCGTGGAGGACGCGGCGATGGCGCGGATCTTCGCGGCCGCCGCGAACGCCGCCGGGGTACGTCGGATCGTCTACCTGGGGGGGCTGGTGCCGCCCGAGGTGCCGGGCGACCGGCTCTCGGAGCACTTGCGGTCTCGCCAGGAGGTCGGAGAGATCTTGCGCGGATCCGGCGTCCCGACAGCTGAGTTGCGCGCGGCGGTGATCATCGGATCGGGATCGGCGTCGTTCGAGATGCTGCGCTACCTCACCGAACGACTCCCGGCGATGACCACGCCGAGGTGGGTCAGCACCCGGATCCAGCCCATCGCCGTGCGCGACGTGCTGCGCTACCTCGTCGCCGCGGCCGACCTGCCCCCGGAGGTGAACCGGACGTTCGACGTCGGCGGTCCCGACGTGCTCACCTACGCCGACATGATGCGCCGCTATGCCACCGTTGCGGGGCTGCGGCCACGGCTCATCGTCCCCGTGCCGGTGCTGACGCCGGGGCTGTCCTCGCACTGGGTGGGCTTGATCACCCCCGTGCCCGCGTCGATCGCCCGGCCGCTGGTGGAGTCGCTGCGACACGAGGTGGTCTGCCACGAACACGACATCGCCACCTACATCGCTGACCCGCCCGGTGGTCGGACCGGTTTCGACCAGGCGGTACGGAGGGCGCTGACCCACGTACGGGAGGCCACTGTCGACACCCGGTGGAGCGAGGCGTCCTATCCCGGGACCTCAGCCCAACCCTGGCCCGGGGACCCCGACTGGACCGGCGGCACTCTGTACCGCGACGTCCGCGAACAGCTCGTCCGCGCGACGCCGCATCAGCTGTGGACCGTGCTCGACGCGATCGGGGGCGAGCACGGCTGGTACTCCTTCCCGCTGGCCTGGTGGGCCCGGGGAGCCATGGACCGCGCCGTCGGAGGAGTCGGGCTGCGGCGTGGGCGCCGCAACCCCGACCGACTCGCGGTCGGCGACGTCGTGGACTTCTGGCGCGTCGAGGAACGCATCCCGGACCAGCTCCTTCGGCTTCGCGCCGAGATGCGCCTGCCCGGGCTGGCCTGGCTGGAGTTCAGCGTCCAAGCCGCCGGCAGCTCGACCCTCCTGCGGCAACGGGCGCTGTTCCACCCGCGGGGTCTAGCCGGACATGCGTACTGGCAGGGCATCGCACCATTCCACGGAATCGTCTTCGGCTCCATGATCCGAAACATTGCCGCCGCCGCCGAAAGCGGACCCTCGAACCGTCGAGCGGTACGGCGTGCGCCGCATGATCAGGCAGGCTCTGCCCGATCCCAACGTGTCGGCGATCAGCGTCGCTGACGTGGGACGCGGTTGCAGCCTGGCCCGCCGCGGGTCAGCCGGCGAGGTCGGGCAGGACCTGGGTGACGAACTCTTCGACCCTCCCCGCGCCTTCCTCGGGCCACCCGCAGACGAAGTACCCGACCCCCGCCGCCACCATCGCCTCGGCGTTCGCGCGGACCTCGCCCCAGGGCTCGGACAGGGACAGCGAGGACGCCCGGACGATCGAGGCCGGATCCCGGCCGGCGGCGCTGGCCAGCTCGTCCACCATCGAGGACAGCTCGCGGAAGTTCTTCGGCGACTCGTAGCAGTGCCAGGCGTCCGCGAACCTGGCCACCAGCGGGAGGGTGCGCTTGCGCCCGGACCCGCCGATCCACAACGGCGGGTGCGGCTGCTGGACCGGCGTCGGTCGCAGCTGCGCGCCGGCCAGGCTGTGGACGTGGCCCTGGTAGTCGACGACCTCGCCGGTGAACAGCCGGGTCATGATCTCCAAGCAGTCCTCGAGCCGGTCGAACCGCTGCGCCAGCGCAGGGAAGTCGATGCCCAGCTGCCGGTGCTCGGCCTCGTACCACGCAGCACCCATGGCCAGCTCGAGCCGGCCGTGGCTGGCGTGGTCCACGGTCACCGCCTGCGCGGCCAGCACCGACGGGTGCCGGTACGTGACCCCGGTGACCAGCAGACCGAGCCGGATCCGCGAGGTGGCCGACGCCAGCGCCGCCAGCGTCGTCATCCCCTCGAAGCAGTTGCCGGGACCCTCGCCGTACATGGGCACGAAGTGGTCGAACCCCCACACGCCGTCGAAGCCGAGGTCCTCACTCCGGCGGACCCGACCGAGGAGGTCGTCCCACTCCATGCGTTGCTGGGCGATGTCAATACCAAAGCGGAGACCTGCCATGCCACGAAAGTAGCCCGTCGGTACGCGGCCGAGGCGACGAGACGCGATGACGGTGAGGCCTGCGCTGAAGTGGGACGTGGGCAGGACGCTTTGAGGGTTCGGCGACCGGTCTGACCAGCGGGCCCCGCTCGGCCGTACACTGACGTGAACCAGGTGTTCGCCTCCTCCCACGTTGTCGGCTGCCCGAAGGCAGGTTCTGCGGCACGGTGGGACGAGATGCGAACAGCCCGGTGAGGTCACGGCAATCCGGTCGACCCATGGGAGTGGGAGTGCCACCGAGAACACGCCGTCGCGGCTCGGGCCGCGCGGTCTTCCGCCGCCGCAGAGATCCAGCGCGTCCAAGCGAACCCGCGCGCCGCAGCGACGTCAGGACCAGGAGCCGGTCGAGGTGCTGGCCGACGCCGTGCGGAGGGTCTTCAAGAGCGTCCAGCGGGGCCAAGTCACGGCGACCACCCTGGCGACGTTTCAGGCTGTCGCGCTGCTGGTCCGGGAGCTGCGTGTCGAGGCGAAGGAGATCCCCTCCGAGCGCACCCGGAACGCCCAGCTCCGGCGAATCGAGGGCGTGGCCGAGGCCCTGGCACGTACGGCGGCACGCAACGCCTCGCTGCTGAGGCTGCTCACCGACGACGCCGGCCCTCCTGCCGGGCACCAAGGACGCGATCGCGCGAGCTGCGCCAGAAGGCGGGCATGGCCGCGCCGGAGGCGCCGCCCGCGCCCGTCGCGGAGCCCGTCGCGGAGCCCGTCCGGCAGGAGCGGCAGGTCGTGCCGCAGTCCGTCAAGGCCCGGCAGCTCGCCAACCCGTTCCTCGCGCCGGACTACTCCGCCGCGCCGGCGGCCGCCGCCCCACCGGTTCGCCTGCTCGCCGACTGGGAGCTGATCGGCCCGCTCCTGCGCTCCTTCGAGACCGCCACCCCAGGTGCGACGTCCTGCATGGAGCTGCCTGAGCCGTCCGGTGCGCACATCGCGCCGGGCCTGGACCTGATGCCTCACCAGGCGCAGGTGGTGGCGGCAGCGACGAGCTGGCCACCGTACGTTCCTGCTCGCGGACGAGCCCGGCCTGGGCAAGACCGCGCAGGCGCTGCTGGCGGCACGCTCCGCGAAGGCGTTCCCGCTGCTCGTCGTCGTGCCGAACGTCGTCAAGACGAGCTGGGCGCGCGAGGCGGCGATGTGGACGCCGGACCATCCGGCGACCGTCATCCACAGCGACGGCGAGACCGTCGACGCCTTCTCCGACATCGTCATCGTCAACTACGACATCCTCAACCGGCACGTCGGCTGGCTCGGCACGTTCGGCTTCCGCGGGATGGTCATCGACGAGGCGCACTTCATCAAGAACAAGACCTCGCTGCGCTCCCGCAACGTCCTCGACCTGTCGCGAAAGGTCCGGCAGCGCACCGTCGCGGCCGCTGCTCATGGCGCTGACCGGCACGCCGCTGATCAACGACGTCGAGGACTTCCTCGCCATCTGGGAGTTCCTCGGCTGGATCGAGAACGACCGGGTGGCGCCGGACCTCCTGCGGGCCCTCGAGGGCAACGGCTGGACGCCGATCGAGTCCGGCTTCTACCCGGCCGCTCGGCAGAGCGTCATCGAGCAGGGGATCGTCCGACGGCGCAAGGAGGAAGTGGCCAAGGACATCCCCGCCCGGCGCATCGCGGACGTACCGGTGGAGCTCGCCGGCGCGCAGGCGAAGTCGATCCGTGACGCCGAGCGCCGGCTCGTCAAGCGCCTGGTGAAGCGGTACGAGAGCGCGCTCGCCGCGCGTCGCGCCAAGGACGAGAGCGACGGCATCGACCACGCGCTGGTCCGGCGGGTCGCGTCCCGCGAGCTGCGTGAGGCGGGCGAGGAGGGCAGCGGCGAGAACGTGTTCGCCATGATGCGGCGCATCGGTACGGCCAAGGCCGAGCTCGCCGCCGACTTCACCGCCCAGCTGTGCCGCAACGCGGGCAAGGTCGTGTTCTTCGCCAAGCACATCGACGTCATGGACACCGCCGAGGCGGCTCTGGAGCGCCGCGGCATCAAGTACACCTCCATCCGCGGGGACCAGACCTCCCGCGTACGACAGCGCAACATCGACGCGTTCGTCAACGACGAGGACGTGCACGTCATCGTCTGCTCGCTGACCGCGGCGGGAGTCGGGATCAACCTGCAGGTCTCGTCCAACGTCGTCCTCGCCGAGCTGTCCTGGACCGCGGCCGAACAGACCCAGGCGATCGACCGTGTCCACCGGATCGGCCAGGACCAGCCGGTGACCGCCTGGCGCATCGTCGCCGCGCAGACGGTCGACACCAGGGTCGCCGAGCTCATCGACGCGAAGGCCGGACTGGCAGCGCGTGCCCTCGACGGGGCCGGAGACGAGGATGCCGAGGCGGTCGACATTCAGCTCGAAGCGCTGGTGACTCTCCTGACCAACGCCCTGAGCGAGGCGGCCCCCTAGCGATTGGGTCTTCCCGACACCTGCTGCGATCAAGGACGACCCTTGACCCTGGCGGGTCAGAGAGCCTGGGTCACCCTGCTGGTGCGGGCAGAGGATGACTCCTGCTCGGCAGGGGTCACCACACGGTGGAGCGGGTGACCGGGATCGAACCGGCATGGCCAGCTTGGAAGGCTGGGGCTCTGCCATTGAGCTACACCCGCAGAGTCGCCGCCGGTGGCGAGGACCTGAACTGAGCCTACCGGCGACGGGAGAGGCACGGCTCGACGTCCCCTACACTCGACGGCGACCCGCGCGGGGCGTGGCGTAGTGGCTAGCGCGCCTGCTTTGGGAGCAGGAGATCGGGAGTTCGAGTCTCCCCGCCCCGACCAACAGTGTCGACCATGTGACAGCCAACCGCCAGCCAACGAGGAGACCTGCCGTCGTGAAGAGTGCCGTCGAGACCCTGAGCCCGACCCGGGTCCGGCTGAGCATCGAGGTCCCCTTCGAGGAGCTCACTCCGCAAGTCGATGCCGCCTACCGCAAGATCGCCCAACAGGTGTCCATCCCCGGCTTCCGCAAGGGCAAGGTGCCGGCGCGCGTGATCGACCAGCGGGTGGGGCGTGGCGCGGTGCTCGAGGAGGCCGTCAACGAGGCGCTGCCGCAGGCCTACGGCGCGGCGGTCGAGGAGAACAAGATCCGTGTGCTCGGCCGGCCGGAGGTCGAGGTCACCGACTTCGCCGACGGCGCTGAGCTGAAGTTCACCGCCGAGGTCGATGTGCGCCCGGAGATCGCCCTGCCGCCACTCGACGAGATCAGTGTGACGGTGGATGCGGTCCGAGGTGACCGACGAGGACGTGCAGGAGCAGGTCGAAGGGCTGCAGGCGCGGTTCGCCTCGCTGAAACCGGTGGAGCGGGCCGCGCAGGAGGGTGACTTCGTCACGCTCGACCTGATCACGACGCACGACGGCGATCCGGTCGACGAGATGTCGGCGACCGGACTGAGCTACGAGGTGGGCACAGGGAACCTGCTCGAAGGCCTGGACGAGGTGATCGTCGGCAAGTCGGCTGACGAGAGCGGCACGTTCAGCACCATGCCTCGCTCGGAGACGCTCGATGCTGACGTGGTGGACGTCACCGCAACGGTCACGGCCGTGCGGGAACGTGAGCTTCCCGCTCTCGACGACGACTTCGCGCAGACCGTGAGCGAGTTCGACACGCTCGACGAACTGCGTGACGCACTGCGGTCAGAGCTGTTGCCGCGCAAGCAGGTCGAACAGCTCATCGCGGCGCGCGATGCCGTCCTTGCAGCGCTGACACAAACCGTGGACGTACCGCTGCCGGACAGCGTGGTCGACGAGCAGTTGGAGGAGCACTTCTCCGACGGACACGGCGACGATGCACACCGCGACGAGTTCGTGACGCAGGTACGCGAGACGCTCAAGCGCGACTTGATCCTCGACGCGATCGCCGACGCCGAGAACCTGACCGTGTCGCAGGCGGAGCTCAGTGAGTACCTCGTACGGCAGGCGCCGCAGTACGGCATGTCTCCTGACCAGTTCGCGCAGGCGGTGGCGAACGCGGGCCAGGTGGGAATGCTGTACGGAGAGGTGTTGCGCGTGAAGGCGTTGGCGCACGCAGTGGAGCACGCCCACGTCGAGGACACCGACGGCAACCCGGTCGACATGAGCCCGGAGCCGATCGCTGACGAGACGGCGGCTGAGGACGCTGCCGCCGACGACGCGGCCGATCCCGACTCCACCACCGATCGAGGACGCACCCGTCTGATCGCGTCCCGTTCACCCTTGAGCGAACACCCCCCTCGTCCTGGATGGCCCGCAGGGTCCTCGGCGTTAAGGTCCCCATAGGCCCGTGCCGACGGGCATCAGTAGTCGCCCGACATGGGCCAGCGAAGGACAGGTGACAGCGCCCGTGAGCACCGACCGCCTCGAGGTACCCGGCCTCATCACGCCGTCGGCGCGCAGCCCGCAGCCGAGTCTGACCGGGTTCGACGACTCCGTGTACCAGCGGTTGCTGCGCGAACGCATCGTGTTCCTCGGCTCCGTCGTCGAAGACAGCATCGCCAATGCGTTGGTCGCACAGATGCTCCTGCTCGCCGCCGAGGACCCCGACAAGGACATCTACCTCTACATCAACTCTCCGGGTGGCTCGGTGATGGCGGGCATGGCGATCTACGACACCATGCAGTTCGTCGCTTGCGACGTGTCGACGGTGGCACTGGGTCTGGCGGCCAGCATGGGGCAGTTCCTGTTGAGTGCGGGCGCCCCCGGCAAGCGGTATGCGCTGCCCAATGCGCGGATCATGATGCACCAGCCGTCCGGCGGTCTCGGCGGTACCGCGTCGGACATCAAGATCCAGGCCGAGCAGATGCTGTACACCAAGAAGAAGCTGGCCGAGCTGATCGCGGCGCACACCGGTCAGAACGTCGACCAGATCGAGGCCGACTCCGACCGCGATCGCTGGTTCACTGCCGATGAGGCCAAGGACTACGGGTTCGTCGACGAGGTCGTCGCCGCAGCCCGACAGGTATCGGGCGGGGGTGGCACCGGCTGAGCCGGTGCCGACCTACGTTCCCCCGACCGAAGGAGACACCGTGAGCAACCCGAACTCGTTCCAGCACCTGCCCAACCCGCAGAGCCGGATCGTCCCCAAGTTCATCGAGCGGACGCCACAAGGTGAACGGCAGTGGGACCCCTACACCAAGCTGTTCGACGAACGCATCATCTTCTTGGGCATCCCCATCTACGACGAGGTCGCCAACGACGTCATGGCCGAGTTGCTGACACTGGAGTCGCTGGATCCAGACCGCGACATCTCGCTGTACATCAACAGCCCAGGTGGGTCGTTCAGCGCCATGACGGCGATCTACGACACGATGCAGTTCGTCAAGCCCGACATTCAGACCATCTGCATGGGTCAGGCGGCATCGGCGGCGGCCGTCCTGCTGGCGTCGGGCACTCCGGGCAAGCGGTTCGCGCTGGCCAACTCACGGATCCTGATCCACCAGCCGTCCAGCGAGGGCGGTGGTGGACAGGGCTCCGACATCGAGATCCAGGCCCGCGAGATCCTGCGGATGCGGGCGCTGCTGGAGCAGATGCTGGTCACCCACACCGGACGTTCCGCGGAGCAGGTCACCAAGGACATCGAACGCGACAAGATCCTGACCGCGGCCGAGGCGGTCGAGTACGGCTTGGTCGACAAGGTCATCACCACCCGGAACGCCGTCTGACCAGGGCATCTTTGCTACCCGCCGTTCGGGTGGCGGCGCGCCACGCCCGACGATTGGGCACCTCGGGACGGCCGGTTCGGGGTACCGTCGTCGGACACACGCCCGCTCGGTGACCGAGGGGCCGAACGGAGGAGTCCAGTGGCACGCATCGGCGACGGGGGCGATCTGCTCAAGTGCTCGTTCTGCGGAAAGAGCCAGAAGCAGGTCAAGAAGCTCATCGCCGGCCCTGGGGTCTACATCTGCGACGAATGCATCGACCTGTGCAACGAGATCATCGAGGAGGAGCTCAGCGAGTCCGCTGACCTCGAATGGGAAGACCTTCCCAAGCCACGCGAGATCTACGGCTTCCTCGACCAGTACGTGATCGGGCAGGACACCGCCAAGAGGTCGCTCGCGGTCGCTGTCTACAACCACTACAAGCGGGTCCAAGCCGGTACCGAACAACGCGGCAAGGACGAAGCCGTCGAGCTGGCCAAGTCGAACATCCTGCTTCTTGGTCCCACCGGTTGCGGCAAGACTCTCCTGGCACAGACTCTGGCGAAGATGCTCAACGTGCCGTTTGCGATCGCCGACGCCACGGCACTGACCGAGGCCGGCTACGTCGGAGAAGACGTCGAGAACATCTTGCTCAAGCTGATCCAAGCCGCCGACTACGACGTGAAGAAGGCCGAGACCGGGATCATCTACATCGACGAGATCGACAAGGTGGCCCGCAAGAGCGAGAACCCGTCGATCACGCGCGACGTCTCCGGCGAGGGCGTGCAACAGGCGCTGCTGAAGATCCTCGAAGGCACCAGCGCGTCAGTCCCGCCGCAGGGCGGCCGCAAGCACCCGCACCAGGAGTTCATCCAGATCGACACCACCAACGTGCTGTTCATCTGTGGTGGTGCGTTTGCCGGACTCGACAAGTTGATCGACGCCCGCCGCGGCGCCAAGGGCATGGGTTTCGGAGCGCAGCTGCGCAGTGCTTCTGACGTCGACACCACCGACGTGTTCGCCGACGTGATGCCCGAAGACCTGCTCAAGTTCGGCATGATTCCGGAGTTCATCGGGAGACTTCCGGTCATCACCAGCGTGCACAACTTGGACCGCCAGGCGCTCGTGGAGATCCTCACCGAGCCGAAGAACGCGCTGGTCCGCCAGTACAAGCGACTCTTCGAGATGGACGGCGTAGACCTGGAGTTCACCGAGGACGCTCTGGAGGCCATCGCCGAGCAGGCGATCCTGCGCGGTACCGGCGCGCGTGGCCTTCGCGCCATCATGGAAGAGGTCTTGCTGTCGGTGATGTACGAGGTGCCGAGCCGCAAGGACGTCGCTCGCGTCGTCGTCACACGCGATGTCGTCCTGGAGCACGTGAACCCGACGCTGGTTCCGCGTGAGAAGGAGACTCCCAAGCGCGAGCGCCGCGAGAAGTCTGCCTGAGTCGCAGCTACCTCCGCTGCGGTCAGTGCTCCGTGGCGGCCCGGAACTCAACACCGAGTTCGGTCATGGTTTCAGTGGTCAGACCCGTGTCCATCACAACCAGGATCCCGACCGTGTCATCGTCCAGCCACACGCAGGAGTTCACGGCCCGGGTCCCCGCGGGGAGCGTGCCGCAGCGCATCTGGCCCGGCATCCCCGCGTCGCTGACCTTCACCATGCTCGCTGGCAAGCCGTTGGTGGCGTCGTCGAACTCCGCCCCGATGTTGGGAGTTCCGGCCACTTGTGCGACGACGGCGACTGCTTCCGGCGTCTGGGTCCCGGGCTTGGCGTACAAGCCGAACTGCACGTTGCTCACCTGCATCGCGGGGAGCTCGGCCTTGATCTGCTCCGCGGCTTGCTGAGCCGCGGCGGGTAGGGGGATCTGGACGAGATGCGCGGTCTGGCTCGGCAACGAGACGGTGTGGGAGGACATGGCGTCCGCTGCGTCGGGAACGAAGGCCACCAGCCCGACGAACGTGATCAGCGTGCCGACGACGATCAGGGCCACCGACCCGACGACGCCACGACCGTTCGGCGACGCTGGCGCTGCTCGACGCGCGGGCTCGGAGGGCGGAGTCCAGCGGGTGAAGCTGCCAGGGTTGGCCGCGGGTGGTCCAAGGGGTGGTGCAACGCTCGTCGAAGGCAAGACCGTGGTCGACCCGAAGAAGTTCTCGTCCGCGTTCGGCCAATCCGGAGCACTTCCGGACGAGGCAGACGCGACCGGCTGACCTGGCTGGACCGGTAGCGACGGTCCGCCGACGGCCTGTGGGGCGACCGGGCCGATCGGGATCCCGCTCGCGGAGCGGGGCCGGCTGAGCAGTCGCGCGACGGCGCTGACGAGCAGCGCGACTCCCACCATCAAGATGATGAGGTCGATGGCCATCGGGGTGTAGTGCCTGCCGATGAGCAGCGAGCCGAGCAGCTGGTCCATGACGCCCCGTCACCTCGAGGATCGCCCACCGGGCGGCGGGCGCCTGCCGCCTCCTGACATCGGCGGGCTGGAGCAACCCCTTGAGCCGAACGTGTGAACTGGCCGACCACATTCACGGCATCTTCAGAGGCGGCAGAGAGGTCTTCACGGAGGCGCAGCACGCCGATGCTGCTCATGATGTGACTGGCTGAGCTTCGGGTTCAGCTCTCCGCGGCGGCCCGCAGCGTGTTGGCACCTGTCGCCGGGGACCCGGTTGGTGACGGGATGACCACGATGCCGAACGTGTCGCTGTCCAGCCACACACACATGCTGACCGAACCCTGGGTCACTGCCATGCCGCCGCAACGCATCTCGCCCGGCATTCCCGCGGTGTCGGCCGGCGTCAGGCTCGACTGAGCTCCCTGCGACTGTGCCCCTTGCTGGAAGGCACCCCAGAAGTCACTCGACGTCGGGTTGCCCGCCACGTCTCCGACGACAAGGAAGGCCTGGGATTGCGGGTCGCTGGCGCTGCTGTAGACCCCGGCCTGGATGTTGGACAACCCAGAGTTGGCGGGCACCTGCTGCTTCAAGGTGTCGAGCAACGTCTGGATGGTCGACGTCTGTGGCATGAGCTGATACTCACCGGCGGTCTGGGGAATGCTCACGGTCTGATGGTTCAAGTCGTCCGCGAGAGTCGGGACGGTTCGAGCCAGACCGCCGACGGTCAACAAGCCGCCGACGACGATGAGCACGATCGGCCAGGCACGTCCCCGCGGAGGCGCCGAAGACGCGGTGGTCGAGGACTCTTGCGTTGGCGCACTGCCGAAGGGGTTGGCATCGCCTGGGATCTGCGCCGCTGTGACTTCTTGGCGTGAGGTGGCTTCGGGCCAGCCGGTCGTCGGTGGTGGCGTCGCAGAACGGCGCCGCCACATCCTGATCCCGAACACCAGCGCGGCGACCCCCAGAACGATGCCGAGCAGGCCTGCCCCGAGTCGGCCGACTTCGTAACCCGTCGAGTAAGCCGTCAGCAGCAACAGGTCGGTAGCCATGCCTCACCCCGTCCAGTGGCAATGTCGATCCCAGCAGGCTGCCACGGCAGGTGGTGCTAGAGCGTCACTGCCACGGTGAGCGGCGTCGGCGTGTTGGGGTCATCGTCGCCACTCACCAACGAGAGTTCGGCGACGCGTCCTGCTGCACGAAGGTCGTCACCGCCGATGCGCACGCGGGCGAGGTCGGCTGCCGATCCGTGGACCACCGCACTGGCCACCTCAGTACGCATCGACGTCTTCGCCTCGGACTTTGCCTTGCGGATGCCCGTCAGGGCAATGCCGACCGCATCGACAACTGCAGACTCTGCGTTGCCGGCAAGCTCTGAGAGCTCAGCGGGATCGGGCCATGGGGAAAGGTGAACCGATCCCGTTTGCCACCACGACCACACCTCTTCGGTGACGAACGGCAGGAACGGGGCGAACAGTCGATGCAGTGTGGACAAGATCGTGGCCAGCGTCGTCTGCGCGGAGCGGGCTCCCGGCACGCCGCGGCCCCCGTAGGCGCGGTCCTTGACCAGCTCGACGTAGTCGTCGGTGAACGACCAGAAGAAGGTCTCGGTCACTTCCAGGGCACGCGCGTAGTTGTAGTCGTCCAAAGCTCGTGTGGCGCCGGAGACGACCTCGTCGAGCCGCGCGAGCCAGGCCCGGTCGAACGCGTCGGTCACTGCAGCTGCGTCGAATGCCTGCTCCGGTTGGACGCCGACGCCGAGCACGAACTTGCTGGCGTTCAGCAGCTTGATCGCCAGTCGTCGACCGATCTTCATCTGGCCGACGTCGAACGCGGTGTCGGTGCCCGGCCGTCCGCATGCGGCCCAGTAGCGCAACGCGTCGGAGCCGTGTTCTTCCAGCAGGTCGATCGGTGTGACCGCGTTGCCCTTGCCCTTCGCCATCTTCTTGCGGTCGGGGTCGAGGATCCAGCCCGAGATCGCCGCATGGGTCCAGGGCAGTGAGTCGAACTCGGAGTCGGACCGCACGATGGTGCTGAACAGCCAGGTCCGGATGATCTCGTGCGCCTGGGGACGCAGGTCCATGGGAAACACCCGGGCGAACAGGTCAGGATCGCGTTCCCAGCCGCCGGCGATCAGCGGCGAGAGCGACGACGTCGCCCAGGTGTCCATCACATCGGGGTCTCCGATGAACCCGCCGGCGACGCCGCGCTGATCAGGCGAGAACCCGGGCGGGGCCGCCTCTTGCGGATCGATGGGCAGGTCCGCCTCGTCGGCGAGGATCGGGGTGTCGAACATCGCCTCGCCGTTGGCATCCAGGGGGTACCAGAGCGGGAACGGGACGCCGAAGAAGCGCTGACGACTGATGAGCCAGTCCCCGTTCAGCCCTTCGACCCAGTTGTCGTAGCGCACCCGCATGTGCGACGGATGCCAGTGCAGCTCGCGGCCGCGGGCCAGGAGCCGTTCGCGCAGGAGCTCGTCGCGGCCGCCGTTGCGGATGTACCACTGGCGGGTCGTGACGATCTCGAGCGGCCGGTCACCGTTCTCGTAGAACTTCACCGGGTGCGTGATCGGTTTGGGGTCGCCGATCAGGTCGCCGGACGCCCGCAGCATCTCGACCATCGTCTGCCTGGCCGTGAACGACGTCGAACCGGCCAACCGCGCGTACGCGGCCCGGGCTTCGTCGGAGTCGACGCCAGCGGGTGCGTCGGACTTGATGCGCCCGTCCCACCCCATGATGGGTCGCGTCGGGAGCTGGAGCTCACGCCACCACGTCACGTCGGTGAGGTCACCGAAAGTGCAGATCATGGCGATCCCTGTGCCCTTCTCAGGATCGGCCAACGGGTGTGCAACCACCGGCACCTCGACCCCGAAGATCGGGGTGCGCACCGTGGTGCCGAAGATCGGCTGGTAACGCAAGTCGTCGGGATGGGCCACGAGGGCTACACAGGCTGCGATGAGCTCGGGACGCGTGGTGTCGATCGTCACCGTCGAGTCGCCCGGCCGATGGAACGTGACGCTGTGGTACGCACCCTCGCGTTCGCGGTCCTCGAGCTCGGCCTGCGCCACGGCCGTGCGGAATGTGACGTCCCACAAGGTCGGCGCCTCGGCCTGGTAGGCCTCACCGCGCGCCAGGTTGCGCAGGAACATCCGTTGCGAAGCGGTGCGCGCCGACTCGTCGATTGTCTGGTACTTGGTGTTCCACACGATCGACAGACCCAGACGCCGGAACAGGTCCTCGAACGCCTTCTCGTCCTCGTCGGTCAAGGTCCCGCACAGGGCCACGAAGTTGCCGCGCGCGATCGGGATCTGCTGCTTGCCAGGCTCAGCCGGCGGCTGGAACTCCGGGTCGAAGGGGAGCGACGGGTCGCACCGGACGCCGTAGAAGTTCTGCACCCGCCGCTCTGTAGGCAACCCGTTGTCGTCCCACCCGATCGGGTAGAAGACAGCCTTGCCACGCATTCGCTGGTAGCGGGCGATGGTGTCGGTGTGCGTGTAGGAGAAGACATGGCCTACGTGCAGCGCACCGCTGACGGTCGGGGGCGGGGTGTCGATCGAGTAGACATCAGCGCGTGTGCTGGCCCGGTCGAAGTCGTAGGTGCCCTGCTCGTGCCATACCGCAGACCACTTCGCCTCGAGGCCGTCGAGACTGGGCTTGTCTGGAGCGCCGATGGTCGGCGCGTCCGGCTGCGAGGGGCTCATGGCCCGCCATCGTAGAGAGCAGCCGACCTAGACTCCCACCGTGTTCTCTGCCGGATCCTTTCCAGGCGACGAGGTGCCCGGCCTGGCCGACGTCGAGGCCGAGCTCCTCGCCAGGGCTCCGGAGTCCGACCTCGAGCCCGGGCTCCAGGGCATCAGCGCGCTGATGGCGCTGCTAGGCGACCCGCAGACCAGCTATCCGTCGGTGCACGTTGCCGGAACGAACGGCAAGACGTCGACTGCCCGCATGATCGACTCGATCCTGACGGCGTTCGAGCTGCGCACCGGTCGCTACACGAGCCCCCACCTCCAGTCGGTCACCGAGCGCATCGTCATCGACGGGCAGCCGGTGTCGGACGAGGTCTTCGTGCAGACCTACGCGGACGTCGCTCCCTACCTCGGACTGGTGGATGACGCCATCGGTCGCCAGCTGACGTTCTTCGAGGTGTTGACGGCGATGGCGTTCGACGCGTTCGCCGACGCCCCCGTTGCAGCGGCGGTGGTCGAGGTTGGCTTGGGAGGGCGGTGGGATGCCACCAACATCGTGTCCGCACCCGTGTCGGCCATCTTGCCCATCGGCTTGGACCATCAGGACTGGCTGGGTGACACGATCGAGCTGATCGCCGCCGAGAAAGCGGGAGTCATCGTCGCCGATCAGCTGGTGGTCATGGCACAGCAAGACATCGCGGCGGCCGAGGTGGTTCTGCGTCAGGCAGCCGAGGTCGGCGCGACGGTGGCTCGCGAGGGGCTGGAGTTCGGAGTCCTGGATCGACGGGTCGCAGTCGGCGGGCAGCTGCTCACGCTGCGGGGAATGGCCGGCGACTACGACGACATCTTCCTTCCCCTGCATGGGGAACACCAGGCGCACAACGCCTCAGTTGCCCTGGCGGCAGTGGAGGCGTTCCTCGGTGGTGGTCGTGAGCGGCTCGACGTGGACGTTGTCCGCACGGCGTTCGGCCGTGCGTCGTCGCCGGGCCGGCTGGAGGTGCTCCGCCGCTCGCCGACTGTGCTGGTCGATGCGGCCCACAACGTGGCCGGAGCTCAGAGCCTGGCTGATGCGGTGGCCGACTCGTTCGACTTCGAGCGGCTGGTCGGGGTCGTGGGTGTTCTCGCGGACAAGGATGTTGCCGGGATCCTCGCTGCCCTCGAGCCCGTTCTCGCCGAGGTGGTCGTCACGAGGTCGTCGTCGCCGCGCGCGGTGGACCCCGACCGCCTCGCGCGGGTGGCGGTCGACGTATTCGGGCTCGATCGAGTGACGGTGGCGCCGGATCTGGCCACCGCCATCGACGAAGCGGTTGCGGTTGCGGAGGCGTACGGATTGTCGGGAACCGGTGTCCTCATCACCGGTTCGGTCACCCTCGCCGGCGACGCCACCCGCCTGTTCGGCCGATCGTGAGAGGGATCGCAGCCGCGGTTCTGCTGTTCGAGGCGATTGTCGTCATGCTGGCGATCCCGGTGGCCGTGACGGTGTCTGACGTCGACGCGAACGTGGCTGTTCCGGTTGGGCTTGCGCTGATGTTGGCCCTGCTGGTCACGGCGGGACTGTTGCGCCGCCCGTTCGGCTACGTGCTGGGTTGGTGCGACCAGGTGCTCGTGGTGGGGAGTGGCCTCGTGGTCCCTTCGATGTTCTTCATCGGCGGCGTCTTCGCGTTGTTGTGGGCCGCGGCCCTCTACTTCGGCCGTCGTGCCGAAGTGGTGCGGGCAGGTTGGTCAGAGTCCTCGGAGAGTCCGCACTAGGCTTCGCCGGCAATGCCGGCAGGTGCCGATCGGCGGGATGAGAGAGGCGAGTCACGTGAGCGAGCGCACTTTGGTGCTGGTCAAGCCCGACGGCGTCGCCCGAGGCCTGGTGGGGGAGTCCCTGGGTCGCCTGGAGCGCAAGGGCTACCGGCTCGTCGCGGTCGAGCTGCAGCAGCTCAGCGTCGAGGTCGCGCGGGCGCACTACGCCGAGCACGAGGGCAAACCGTTCTTCGAGGGGCTGGTGACCTTCATCACGTCCGCACCGCTGGTCGCGGCCGTGGCCGAAGGACCGGGTGTGATCGAGGCCTGGCGCACGATGATGGGAGCCACTGATCCGGTCAAGGCCCTTCCCGGCACCATCCGTGGCGATCTCGCCACGGAGATGGGGGAGAACGTCGTTCACGGCTCGGACTCACCGGCCTCCGCAGTCCGCGAGATCGCGCTGTTCTTCCCCGCTCTGAACTGACCTCGACCGGGGGCGACCGGCACCGTCGATGCCTCGACGAGTTCGATCATGACTTATCGGCCGGGCGTCGGCCCCCGCTACAATCGCCGGGTTCCGACTTCCCCTGTCGTCCGGAAGGCCGTCTCCCCTCATGAGCAACATGTCGTTCATCGGCCGTGACATGGCCGTCGACCTGGGCACCGCCAACACCTTGGTCTATGTGCGCGGTCGCGGGATCGTCCTGAACGAGCCCTCGGTGGTGGCGATCAACCAGAACACCGGCGGCATTCTGGCGGTGGGCGTCGAGGCAAAGAAGATGATCGGCCGTACGCCCGGCAACATCGTCGCGATCCGGCCGCTCAAGGACGGGGTCATCGCGGACTTCGACACCACCGAGCGGATGCTGCGCTACTTCATCCAGAAGGTGCACAAGCGCCGCCACCTGGCGAAGCCGCGCATCGTCGTGTGCGTGCCCAGCGGCATCACCGGTGTGGAACAGCGCGCCGTCAAGGACGCCGGCTACGCCGCGGGAGCGCGCAAGGTCTACATCATCGAGGAGCCCATGGCGGCCGCCATCGGCGCGGGGCTTCCGGTGCACGAGCCGACCGGCAACATGGTCGTCGACATCGGTGGCGGCACCACCGAGGTGGCGGTGATCTCCCTCGGCGGCATCGTCACGGCGCAGAGCATCCGAGTCGGCGGTGACGAACTCGACAACGCGATCATCCAGTACGTGAAGAAGGAGTACTCGCTCATGTTGGGCGAGCGCACGGCAGAAGAGATCAAGTGCGCGATCGGCTCGGCCTTCCCCGCGCCTGACGAGCCGCACGCCGAGATCCGTGGACGCGACCTCGTGTCCGGACTCCCCAAGACGATCGTGGTCAGTGCCGAGGAGATCCGCAAGGCGCTCGAAGAGCCGGTCAACCAGATCGTCGACGCCGTGAAGACCACCCTGGACAAGTGCCCGCCTGAGCTGTCCGGCGACATCATGGACCGCGGCATCGTTCTCACCGGTGGTGGTGCGCTGCTGAAGGGTCTCGACGAGCGGCTGAAGCACGAGACGGGCATGCCCATCCTGATCGCCGACTCGCCCTTGGACTCCGTGGCGATGGGCTCGGGCAAGTGTGTCGAGGAGTTCGAGGCACTGCAGCAGGTCCTGTACTCCGAGCCCCGCCACTGACGCGTCGGGGCTGCGAGCGTCGGGCCACCCGGTCGCTCGTCCCACCCGTCTCGGCACACGCATGGTGACCACATGAGGGACAACCGCCGCACGCGCGTGGTCCTCGCCTTGTTGTTGCTCACGGCCTTCACCTTGATCACGCTGGACATTCGCGGCGGATCGGGTTCTGGCCTTCGCGGGTTCGGGCAACGGGTGTTCGGGCCGGTGGAGCGGGCTGCTGCGGCGGTGGTGCGGCCGATCACCGACTTCATCGACGGACTGACCAACATCTCCAGCAACGCCGACAAGATCGCCGCCCTCGAGGCCGACAACCAGCGCTTGCGCCAGCTCGTCGACAGCACCGACATAGACCGCCGCCGGGCGCAGGAGCTCGATCAGCTGCTCCACCTCGCCGGACTCGGTCAGTACCGCATCGTGCCGGCGCAGGTCGTCGCACTCAGCAGCGCGCAGGGGTTCGCCTGGACGGCGACGGTCGATGCCGGTACGCGGGACGGGATCCGCGCGGACATGACGGTGCTCAACGGCGACGGTCTCGTCGGACGCGTGATCAGTGTTGGCCCGGCGACGTGCACCGTCTTGTTGATGATCGACCCGCAGTTCGACGCCGGAGCTCGCATGGCCGGGAGCGGGGAGATCGGCAACGTCCAGGGTCACGGGCGTGCGCCTGTCGAGCTCGAGGTCTTCAACCAGCAGGCGCAGCTGGTGGCCGGTGACCAGGTGGTGACACTCGGCATCAACGGCGGCCGGCCCTTCGTGCCCGGCGTGCCGATCGGGGTGGTGACGCAGGTCAAGCCGACCCCTGGTGCGCTCAGCCGCACCGCCTACCTGGAGCCGTACGTGAACTTCACCTCACTCGACCTGGTCGGCATCGTGGTGCAGCCACCGCGCACGAACCCGCGCGACTCGGTGCTGCCGCCGGTTCCGTCGCCCTCGTCGACGCTGTCTCCGGGTTCGACGGCGTCCCCGGGTTCGACGGCGTCCCCGGGTTCGACGCTCAGCCCCGGCGCGACGCTCAGCCCCGGCGCGACGCCCACCACGTCGGCCTCGCCGTGACCCTGCGCCGAGTCGCTCTCGCCGGGGCCCTCTTGGTGGGCGCGCTCGTGCTCCAAGTGGTCGTGGTCAACCGCTGGCACCTCCCCGGCGGCGGTCCCTTCCTCATGCTGCTCGTGGTCGTGGGTCTGGCCGCGATCTGGGGTCCGATGCCGGGCCTCCTGGTGGGCTTCGCCGCCGGGGTCATGCTGGACATCGCCCCACCGGCAGACGGGCCGATAGGCCTGTGGGCTGCTGTGATGTGCCTCACTGGCTATTGCGCCGGCTTGGTGTGGTTGGACCGCCGTCGGCCGGTCTGGCTCTGGCTGGTCCTCGTCGCGGTGACCAGCGCGGCCGTGGTCCTGGTGTACGCGGGCGTCAGCGCACTGGTGGGCGACCCGCGGGTCGCCAGTGCCGGCGTGCTGGGATTGATCATCGGAACGGTTCTGTACGATCTCCTCCTGACCCCCTTCGTCGTTCCGGGTGTCGCTGCGCTGGCACGGCGCGCCGATCCTGCTCCATCACTTCGCTGACTCGGATCGGGTCACACATTCGGGGGAACCGCGGCGTCCACCGTGGCGTCGGACCTCAAGGTCCGTAGTTCGCACCGACCGCCCGAGCGGGAACCCCGCCGAACCCAGAATCTGGAGCACCGCGTGAGCGACCGGTCCCGCCTGCGGCTGTTCGTGATCCAGGTGCTGGTCCTGTCCCTTCTCGCCACTCTTCTCGGTCGCCTCTGGTACCTGCAGGTGATGGCCAGCGACCAGTACACCCAGGCCGCGGCCGACAACCGGGTCCGCGAAGTGGTCACTCCGGCGGTTCGGGGTGAGATCCTCGACGCCACCGGGCGACCGCTGGTGAAGAACCGCACCACGATGGTGGTGTCGGTCGACACGAGCACCCTGAGCCAGCAGCCCGACGGCGGTGCCCGCGTGCTCCACCGGCTCTCGACGGTCCTCGGCAAGCCGTACCACCAGATCGTCCAGCGGTTGAAGCCGTGTGGCACTCCCGGGGCTCCGGCGGCCCCGGTGTGCTGGAACGGCTCGCCCTACCAACCCATCCCGGTTGCCGACAACACCTCGCCGCGCGTTGCGCTGCAGATCATGGAGCGGCGCGAGGCCTTTCCTGGCGTCAGCGCGGACCTGCAAGCCCTGCGTCAGTACCCGGAGCCGTTCGGTGCCAGGGCGACGCACATCCTCGGCTACCTCGGCCCGGTCACCGACGCGGAGCTGCAGGCTCAGCAGAAGGACGGTCTGAAGCGCGGTGAGGTGCAGCTGCAACGCACCGACCTCGTGGGCCGCGACGGCCTCGAGGCGCAGTACGACCAGTGGTTGCGCGGCGTACCCGGCATCACGAAGCTCAGTGTCGACCACACCGGCGCGGTTGTCGGCACGGCGTCGCAGACCAACCCGGTGCCAGGCGACTACCTCGTCACCTCGATCAACGCCAAGCTGCAGGCGGTGGTCGAGCAACAGCTCCAGGCGGCCATCGCGCGGGCGCGGTCACAGACCGACCCGAACGGCGTTCCCTATCGGGCGAACAGCGGGGCAGCCGTCGTTCTCGACGCGACGAACGGCCATGTGTTGGCGATGGCGAGTGCGCCGGACTACAACCCCAGCATCTGGGTCAACGGGATCACGCAGAAGCAGTACAAGGGCCTGACCAACCCGTCGGCCGGCACCCCCCTGATCAACCGCGCGATCGCCGGCCAGTTCGCGCCCGCCTCCACGTTCAAGATCGTGTCGACGTCCGCAGCAGTCCAGGCCGGCTATTCGCTGTATGGCTACTACCCGTGTCCCCCGTCGTTCACCGTCGGCACCCAGACGTGGACGAACTTCGAGAGTGAGTACGCGACCGGGCCGATCTCGTTCGCCAAGGCGCTGGGCATCTCGTGCGACACCGTCTACTACAAGATCGCCTACGACCTCTGGGTCAAGGAGGGTGGGCTCTCGGCGCCGACGAATGCCCCCGACCCCATGACCTCGATGGCCAAGTCGTTCGGCTTTGGGTCCCCGACCGGCATCGACCTGCCTGGCGAGGCGTCCGGCCGGATCGCCGACCGGGCGTACAAGAAGTGGTACTGGGAGCAGACCAAGGACTACAACTGCCACTACAAGGAGAAGGCGCCACCGAGCCAGCAGACTCCCTATCTGTTGGCGTTGGCGGCCGAGAACTGCACCGATGGCTGGATCTACCGCGCCGGCGATGCCGTCAACTTCGCGATCGGCCAGGGCGACACGACCGTGACCCCGTTGCAGCTGGCGGAGGCCTACATGGCCGTCGCGAACGGTGGGACGCTGTGGAAGCCGCAGCTGGCCGAAGCGGTCGTTGCACCGGACGGCACCGTCGTGAAGCAGTTCCAGCCGAAGTCGGACGGGAAGCTCCCGGTGCCCAGCGACGTGCTGGCGTATCTGCGTAGTGCCCTGGAGCAGGTGCCGGTCTCCGGAACGGCCGTGTACCCGTTCCTGGGGTTCCCGCTGAACAAGATCCCGATCGCGGCCAAGACGGGAACCGGCGAGGTGTATGGGCAGCAGACGACCTCCTGGTTCGTCTCGTTCGCCCCGGCCAACGACCCGAAGTACGTCGTGCTGATGATGGTTCCGCAGGGAGGGACCGGCTCGCTGACGTCCGGCGCCTCGGTCCGCGCCATCTACGAGGCGCTGTTCGGCGTCCACGGCAGCACGGTCGACCCCAAGACCGCGATCTACCCCAACGGCCCACCGACGACCCTGCCGCACATCAAGCGCGACGGCACGATCGTGGTCTCGCCCAGTCCCGGGTCCAACCAGCCCACTCCGAGCGGTACGTCGACGCCGGGGGCGCTCGGCCCTGAGCAGCGCGTGCCCAGCCAGTTGTCCCGTGGCCGGCGCGGCGCGGCGCCTCGTCGCGGTGGTGCGACATGACCGCCGGCTACCCCGTGTCGGTCGGCACTCGTCGTCGTTCCACCGCGTTCATCCACGGCCGTGACTCCTGGCTGCGCCGGATCGACTGGGTGCTGCTGGCAGCCACGGCTGCGCTGATCGTGCTGGGCACGTTGCTCGTGTACTCCGCCACCCGCCAGAAGATGATCGATGCGGGCGTCGACCCGCAGTCGTACCTGAAGAAGCACCTGCTCAACATCGCGATCGGCGTCGCGCTCGGCATCATGACGTCGTTGTTCGACTACCGCGCGCTGCGCGCCTATGCCCCGATCGTCTACGTGGGATCGCTGCTCGGGCTGGTCTTCGTCCTGTCTCCTCTCGGGAGCAGCGTCAACGGAGCTCAAGCGTGGATCCACCTGCCGGCCGGCTTCTCGATCCAGCCGTCGGAGCTGGCGAAGGTCGCGCTCGTCGTGTCATTGGCGATGCTGCTGGCCGAACGCAAGGACGCCGAACGAGAGCCCGGCAACGTCGACATCGTGCTCGCCCTCGTGGTGGCGGCGATCCCGATGGCGCTGATCATGTTGCAGCCCGACCTGGGAACGACAGCCGTGATGGCCGCGATCGTTTTGGGCGTGCTGGCAGTAGCGGGTGTCTCGACCCGGTGGATGGTCGGGCTCATCGCGGCTGGCATCGCGGTCACTACGGCGGCTGTGCTCTCGGGGTTCCTCAGCACCTATCAGGTCGACCGGCTGGCCGCCTTCGCCAACCCGCAGCTGGACCCGCAGGGGTTCGGCTACAACGTGAACCAGTCGCTGATCACTGTGGGTTCGGGTGGGCTCACCGGCCAAGGTCTGTTCCACGGTTCCCAGACGAACGGGTTGTTCGTGCCCGAGCAGCAGACCGACTTCGTCTTCACCGTCGCGGGCGAGGAGCTCGGTTTCGTGGGTTCGGCGCTGCTCGTGGTGCTCGTGGGCCTGGTGCTGTGGCGCGGACTTCGCATCGCCGCGCGCGCTGACGACATGTTCGGGCGGTTGGTCGCCGTCGGCATCGTGTGCTGGTTCACGTTCCAGGCGTTCGAGAACATCGGTATGACGCTCGGCATCATGCCCGTGACCGGCGTCCCGCTCCCCCTGATCTCCTATGGCGGGTCCAGCATGTTCGCCAACCTCATGGCCATCGGCCTGCTCGAGAACGTTCATCTGAGGCGCTCGTTGAACTGAGCGTTACCCTGGGGGACGTCTTGACCCCCCGGAGGTCCCCTTCATGACGCTCGACGTCGCCAGCGAGCCGCGGTCGGTCTTCACCGACCTCGAGCCGTTGCTGCCACGCGTCACCAAGCCGATCCAGTACGTCGGTGGCGAGCTGAACGCCGTGGTCAAGGACTGGAGCTCCTGCGACGTCCGCTGGGCGTTGATGTACCCCGACGCGTACGAGGTGGGCGTCCCCAACCAGGGCGTCCAGATCCTCTATGAGGTGCTCAACGAGCGCGACGGCGTGTTGGCTGAACGCACCTACTCGGTGTTCCCCGACCTCGAGCAGCTGATGCGTGAGCACCACGTTCCGCAGTTCACCGTGGAGTCCCACCGCCCGGTTGGCGCCTTCGACCTGCTGGGCGTCAGCTTCGCCACCGAGCTCGGCTACACGAACCTGCTGACCGCGCTGGACCTGGCGGGGATCCCGCTGCGCGCCGACGAGCGTGACGAGTCGCACCCGATCGTGCTGGCGGGTGGACATGCGGCGTTCAACCCGGAACCGATCGCTGCGTTCATCGACGCAGCGGTGCTCGGCGACGGCGAGGCTGCCGTCTCGACGATCACCGATCTCGTGCGCGCGTGGAAGGCGGACGGGCGCACCGGAGGGCGAGCCGGCCTGTTGCTGAGCTTGGCGCGGTCGGGAGTCGTCTACGTCCCGGGCTGTTACGACGTCGACTATCTGGCCGACGGCCGGATCCGCCGGGTGACGCCGAACCAGCCGGGCGTGCCATGGCGGGTGGCCAAGCACACGGTGACCAACCTCGACCAGTGGCCGTACCCGCGTCGTCCTGTGGTGCCGCTGGCCGAGAGCATCCACGAACGGGCCAGCGTCGAGATCTTCCGCGGCTGCACGCGTGGTTGCCGCTTCTGCCAGGCCGGCATGATCACGCGGCCGGTCCGCGAACGCAGCATCACCGGCATCGGCGAGATGGTCGAGCAGGCGTTGGCATCGACCGGATTCGAAGAGGTCGGGCTGCTGTCGCTGTCGAGTGCTGACCACTCCGAGATCAAAGACCTCGCTCACGGACTCGCCGACCGCTACGAAGGCACGAACACGTCACTGTCCCTGCCCAGCACGCGGGTCGACGCCTTCAACATCGACCTGGCCAACGAGCTGACCCGCAACGGTCGTCGTTCCGGGCTCACGTTCGCGCCAGAGGGTGGCAGCGAGCGCATCCGCAAAGTGATCAACAAGATGGTCACCGAGGCGGACCTGATCCGTACCGTCGCCACGGCGTACGGCAGCGGTTGGCGTCAGGTGAAGCTGTACTTCATGTGCGGATTGCCCACCGAGACCGACGACGACGTGGTGCAGATCGCGCGCCTGGCGCGTGAGGTCATCCGGACCGGGCGTGAGGTCTCCGGTCGGCGCGACATCCGGTGCACGGTGTCGATCGGTGGCTTCGTGCCGAAGCCGCACACCCCGTTCCAGTGGACCGCCCAGCTCGGTCACGAGGCCACCGACGCCCGTCTGGCACTGCTGCGGGCGCAGATCCGCGGCGATCGCGAGTACGGCAAAGCCATCGGGTTTCGCTACCACGACGGCAAGCCCGGGATCGTCGAGGGCTTGTTGTCGCGCGGGGACCGCCGCGTTGGCGACGTGATCGAGCAGGTCTGGCGCGCAGGGGCGCGGTTCGACGGCTGGAGCGAACACTTCTCCTTCGAACGGTGGATGACCGCAGCGGAGGAGGTGTTCGCCGACCACCCCGTCGACGTCGACTGGTACACCACGCGGGAGCGCGACATCTCCGAGGTGTTGCCGTGGGACCACCTCGACAGCGGGCTCGACAAGGACTGGCTGTGGGAGGACTGGCAAGACGCCCTCGCCCAGGTCGAGGTCGACGACTGCCGTTGGACGCCCTGCTTCGACTGCGGCGTGTGCCCGCAGATGGGTACTCACATAGAGGTCGGCCCCACAGGACGGCAGCTGCTTCCGGTCACGGTGATCACAGATGGCGCCGCCGCACTGGCGTCGTCGGCGCCCAGCGACTGATGCCGTCGGCACAGCCCGATCGCGAGCTCGTCCCCGCGGTGGCGCGGTTACGGGTGCGCTACGCCAAGCGTGGTCGGATGCGGTTCGCCAGCCACCGCGATTTCCAGCGGGCGTTCGAACGGGCGCTGCGCCGGGCCGGCGTTCCCATGGCCTACTCGGCCGGCTTCAGCCCGCATCCCAAGGTGTCCTACGCCGGCGCAGCGGCCACGGGGGCCGCCAGTGAGGCCGAGTACCTGGAGCTGGGGGTGGTGGAGTTCCTCGATCCGCCGGCCGTGGCCAAGGCGCTCGACGCGGCGCTGCCCCCGGGACTGGACGTGCTCGAGGTCGTCTCGGCTACCGGCGGGTCGTTGGCGGACCGACTCACCGGCTCGATCTGGCGGGTCGAGCTGCGGGGCGTCCCGACGGCGCAGGCGAAGCTCGCTGTGGCGGAGTTCCTGCGCCGCGACCAGGTCGAGGTCCAGCGGCAAATGAAGTCCGGAATCCGGACCTTCGACGCCCGCGCTGCCGTGTTCGCCCTGACCGTCACCGCGGGATCCGGCTCGGCGGGGTCCGGCTCGGCGACCGCGGCCCCGGATCCGGGCTGTGCGATACTTCACGTGGTCGTTCGGCACCAGACACCCGCTGTTCGACCCGACGACGTCTTGTCCGCGCTTCGCCAGGTTGCTGACCTGGTGCCGCCGGAGCCACCAATGGTGACCCGACTGGCACAGGGGATGCTGGACGAGACGACCGGATCGGTGACCGACCCGCTCGATGCGGATCGGATGCCCCCCGGTCCAGTCGGCGACTGACCGCGCCGCGCCCCATCCGGGCTCCTCGGAGCCCGAAGCCAGCGCGAACGGCCCAGCCGCACCCGCACGCTTCGGTCCGCACCGCGGGCCGGTAACGACGACTTCGCCCTGTGCGCTGCCGCCGCGGAAGATCTCCGCGCTGGCGCCCGGGGCACAAGGGAGTACACCCGGATGCTCGACAACGAGCCAACCGGGGGCCAGGCCGGCACCGCCGCAGACGCCCCCAGCACCACGACCACCACAACCACGACGAAGAAGACCGCCGCGGCCCGCACCCGCCGCTCCGCCGCCAGCCGCCCGGCTGGTCCGCCGGAGCCGACGCCTGCCAACCCGGGCGGTCAGGTCGCGACCACGACGACACCGGCCAAACGCACCCGCAAGGCTGCCGCCGTCACCGCTTCGCCGCCGAAGGCGCCGGAGGGCGACCAGCCGGCTGCGACGGCCAAGAAGACTGTCAAGAAGACCACCGCGAAGAAGACCACCAAGAAGGCGGCCGCCAAGGCCGACCAACCGACGTCGGACCAGCAGGTAACGGAACTGGCTGCGGGGGAGTCGGGCGCCGAGGCCGCGACCGAGCCGGCGAAGCGCTCGCGCAGTCGCAAGGCGCCGGCCGCTCCCGGACTGCTCTTCCAGCCTCCGGAGCCCACGGCCACCTCGGCGGCACCTGCCCGCTCCGATTCTGGGAGGCCCACCGAAGCCGGTGCGGATTCAGATTCTGCCTCGGACTCGGACTCAGCGTCTGGGCCGGGCGACGACGACGGGACCGATGCCGGCTCCGAGGCCAGTCGGCGGCGTCGCCGCCGAGGCGGCCGAGGACGCCGCGGTCGCGGTCGGGCCGGCGAGACCGACGAGCTGACGCAGGGCACCGAGGGCGATTCGTCCGCCGAGGAGCTCTCGTCGAACGACCCATCGGCCGACTCCGAGTCATCCGACTCCGAGTCATCCAACTCCGAGTCATCCAACTCCGAGTCATCCGACGAGAGCGACGGCGAGGGCGGCACGCGTCGCCGTCGGCGCCGCCGCCGGCGCAGCGGGTCCGACGGGGACGGCGACGGCGAAGCCGCAGACCCCGAGCGCACCGTCGTCCACGTGCGCGAGCCGCGCGCCAAGCGCGACGAGATCACCGGCGTCAAGGGCTCGACCCGGCTCGAGGCCAAGCGCCAGCGACGCCGCGAGGGTCGCGAGCAGGGCCGCCGCCGCCCGCCGGTTCTCACCGAGGCTGAGTTTCTCGCGCGCCGGGAATCGGTGGACCGTCAGATGGTGGTCCGCCAGATCGGTGACCGCACCCAGATCGGCGTGCTCGAGGACGGCGTGCTCGTCGAGCACTACGTCGCGCGTACCGCCAGCACCGGTATGGCGGGCAACGTCTACCTGGGCAAGGTGCAGAACGTGCTGCCGAGCATGGAGGCCGCGTTCGTCGACATCGGCCGCGGCCGCAACGCGGTGCTGTACGCCGGTGAGGTCAACTGGGACGCAGCTGGGCTCGACGGGCAGCCCCGACGCATCGAGCACGCTCTGAAGTCCGGCGACGCCGTGATGGTGCAGGTCACCAAGGACCCGATCGGCCACAAGGGTGCGCGTCTGACGTCTCAGGTCTCGTTGCCGGGCCGCTACCTCGTTTACGTGCCAGACGGTTCGATGACCGGGATCAGCCGCAAGCTGCCCGATACCGAGCGCAACCGGCTCAAGAACACCCTCAAGCGCATCGTCCCGGAGGACGCCGGCGTCATCGTGCGCACCGCGTCGGAAGGCGCCAGCGAGGAAGAGCTCCAACGCGACGTCAACCGCTTGGCGGCGCAGTGGGAGGACATCCGCAAGAAGGCCGAGTCGGCGAGTGCCCCCGCGTTGCTGTACGAGGAGCCGGATCTGACGATCCGCGTCGTTCGCGACGTCTTCAACGAGGACTTCTCCAAGCTGTTGGTCAGCGGCGACGATGCGTGGGACATGCTCGACCCGTATGTGGGGCACGTCGCGCCGGATCTGGCCGACCGCCTCTCGCGCTGGACCGAGGACCGGGACGTCTTCAGTGCCTTGCGCATCGACGAGCAGCTGATGAAGGCGCTTGATCGCAAGGTGTGGCTGCCATCGGGTGGATACCTCGTGATCGACCCGACCGAAGCCATGACCGTGGTCGACGTCAACACCGGCAAGTTCACCGGGTCGGGCGGGAACCTCGAAGAGACGGTCACGAAGAACAACATCGAGGCCGCCGAGGAGATCGTCCGTCAGCTGCGACTGCGGGACGTCGGCGGGATTATCGTCATCGACTTCATCGACATGGTGCTCGAGAGCAACCGCGAGCTCGTGCTCCGTCGGCTCACCGAGTGCCTGGGTCGTGACCGCACCAAGCACCAGGTGGCCGAGGTGACCTCACTCGGTCTGGTCCAGATGACGCGCAAGCGGGTGGGCCAGGGCCTGTTGGAGTCGTTCTCGACGCTGTGCGAGTCGTGCAACGGGCGCGGCCGGCACGTCCATCTTGAGCCGGTCGAGCAGCGCGACGCAGGCGGCGCCGACCGACCTCGCTCCGGCAAGGGGGACCGGAGCCCCAAGGGCTCGACCAAGGGCTCCAGCAAGTCCGGCACGGCCGCCAAGGGACGCTCCGGCGCCAAGAAGGGGTCCGAAGCCGAACCCCTCGAGCCCGTGGTCACGCAGGCGAGCCAGGAGCCGGCCGAGCTGCCCGTCGAGGAACCCGTGTCAGTTTGACCGTGTGCCGAGCCGGTCCGTACCCTGGGGCCTCGGCGCAGTCGCGCCCATCGTCTCCTGCGCGCCCGTCTGAGGCTGGTCCTCGTTCGGCGCGCCGAGGACATCGATCGAACGTGTGAGGAGCCAGGCGGTGTACGCGATCGTCCGTGCGGGCGGCCACCAGGAGAAGGTCGCCGTCGGCGACGTCGTCGCGATCGACAAGATCGACGGCGCTCCCGGCTCCACCCTGACCCTGCCGGCCGTCCTGCTGGTCGACGGCGAGGCCGTCACGTCCGACCCCCAGAAGCTGGCCGGAGTCACTGTGACCGCGCAGGTCGTCGGTGAGCTGAAAGGCCCCAAGATCACGATCATGAAGTTCAAGAACAAGACCGGGTACCGCAAGCGCCAGGGGCACCGTCAGAAGTACACCCGGGTGCTGGTGACCGGCATCGAGACCGGGAAGTAGGCGCAACGATCCATGGCACACAAGAAGGGCGCCTCGTCGACCCGCAACGGTCGTGACTCGAACTCCCAGCGTCTGGGCGTCAAGCGGTTCGGTGGGCAAGTGGTGAACGCCGGCGAGATCATCGTGCGTCAGCGCGGCACCCACTTCCACCCCGGCAACAACGTCGGTCGCGGCGGGGACGACACCTTGTTCTCCCTCACCGCAGGCGTCGTCGAGTTCGGTACGCGTCGCGGACGTCGGGTCATCAACGTCGTCCCGGCGGAGTGACGCCGACACCCCAGCGCAGTCGTGACGAGGGCGGGCCGGTCTGACCGGTCCGCCCTTGCTCTTGTTCTCGGTCGTTCCGCAATGAGTTTGAGCTGAGGAGGTCGTCGTGACGACGTTCGTCGATCGGGTCGTCCTCCACGTGGCGGGCGGAAGCGGCGGCAACGGCTGTGCGTCGATCCACCGCGAGAAGTTCAAGCCGTTCGGCGGACCAGATGGCGGCAACGGTGGTCGTGGCGGCAAGGTCGAGTTGTTGGTCGACCCCGACGTCACCACGCTGCTCGACTACCACCACTCCCCGCACCGGCGCGCGGGCAGCGGGTCGGTGGGTCAAGGCGGACACCGCAACGGCGCCGAGGGCACCGACCTGCTCCTGCCGGTGCCCAACGGCACCGTCGTCAAGTCGGCGAAGGGCGACGTGATCGCAGACCTGCTGGGAGCCGGAACTCGCTACGTCATCGCCGCCGGCGGCCGCGGGGGACTCGGCAACGCCGCCTTGGCGTCGCCGCGCCGACGCGCCCCCGGCTTCGCCCTGCTCGGCGAGCCCGGCGAGGAAGGCGACGTCGTCCTCGAGCTCAAGACCGTGGCCGACGTCGGTCTCATCGGCTACCCCAGTGCCGGTAAGTCCAGCCTCGTGGCCGCCATGTCGGCGGCCCGGCCGAAGATCGCCGACTACCCCTTCACCACGCTGGTGCCCAACCTCGGAGTCGTGCAGGCAGGTGCCGTGCGCTTCACGGTCGCCGATGTGCCGGGCCTGATCCCGGGGGCGAGTGAAGGTCGCGGTCTGGGGCATGAGTTCCTTCGCCACATCGAACGCTGCGCCGTGCTCGCCCACGTGATCGACTGCGCGACCTTGGAGAACGGCCGAGACCCGGCCTCGGACATCGACGTGATCGAGGCTGAGCTGGCGGCGTACGGCGGCCTCGACGACCGTCCTCGTCTGATCGTGCTCAACAAGATCGACGTACCGGACGCTCGCGAGCTGGCCGATCTCGTCACCCCCGACCTGGCTTCTCGTGGCTGGCCGGTCTTCAGCGTGTCGGCGGTGTCCCACGAGGGGTTGCGCGCGCTGGAGTTCGCGTTGGCACAGCGCGTGCAGACCTGGCGAGCCGAACAGCCGTCGGCGGAGGCCCAGCGGATCGTGTTGCGTCCGGTCGCCGCCGACGACGCCGGATTCGAGGTCACCGGATCCGACGGCGAGTACCGCGTGACGGGCGTCAAGCCGCAACGGTGGGTTCGCCAGACCGACTTCAGCAACGACGAAGCCGTCGGGTTCCTCGCCGATCGACTGGCCCGGCTCGGCGTCGAGGACCGGCTCATGGCGCTGGGGGCGCAGCGCGGTGACGCGGTCGCCATCGGCAGTGGCGACGATGCGGTGGTCTTCGACTTCGAGCCACAGATCGAGGCCGGCGCCGAACAGCTGATGGGTCGGCGCGGAACCGACCTTCGCCTCGACCAGTGGGAGGTGCGCGGACGCCATCCGGAGGAGTCCTCCGACGAACCGCCATCGCCGGAGACGCCATGACCGTGCGACGTCGCGCGGATGTGGTCGGCGCCCGACGCATCGTGGTCAAGGTCGGTTCCTCATCGCTGGCCGCCGCGGGAGCGATCGACGGCGCCGCTCTTTCGGGTTTGGTCGACGTCCTCAGTGCCCGTCGGGCGGAGGGTGTGGAGCTGTGCCTGGTCTCCTCCGGTGCGATCGCGACCGGCCTGCGGACTCTGGGAGTGCGAGGACGCCCGCGCGACCTGGCGACCTTGCAGGCAGCAGCGAGCGTCGGCCAGGGCACGTTGATCCATCACTACACGCAGGCGTTCGCCCGCCATGGGCTTGTCGTCGGTCAGGTGTTGCTGACCGCTGACGACGTCGTGCGCCGCAGTCACTACCGCAATGCCCAGCGCACGTTGTACCGGCTGCTCGAGATGGGCGCCTTCCCGGTCGTGAACGAGAACGACACCGTCGCCACCGACGAGATCCGGTTCGGCGACAACGACCGGCTCGCCGCCCTGGTGGCGCACCTGATTCACGCCGACCTCCTGGTGCTGCTGTCCGACGTCGACGGCCTCTACGACGGGAACCCGCGCCGCGCAGGAGCGACGTTGATCCGCGAGGTGCGCGGCGAGGCGGACCTGTTGCACGTCCACCTGGGTCGGCCCAGTGGGGGTGGCGTCGGGACCGGGGGCATGCAGACGAAGGTGGAGGCCGCACGGATCGCGACCGGTGCCGGGGTGCCGGTGGTGCTCACCAGTGCCGCCCACGCCCACGACGCCCTGGCGGGTGCCCCCGTCGGCACCCATTTCAGCGTCACCGGTCGTCGGATTCCGACCCGACTGCTCTGGCTGGCGCATGCCACGACCGGTCGCGGCCGGCTCGTCCTGGACGCGGGTGCGGTGTCGGCGGTGGTCGGGCGGCGCGCCTCGCTCCTGCCGGCCGGCATCGTCGCCGTGTCCGGCCAGTTCGATGCCGGCGACCCGGTCGATCTGGTCGACCCGGCAGACTTGTTGGTGGCCCGGGGCATCACGGCCTTCGGATCCGAGGAGCTGCCCGACCTGATCGGGCGGTCCACCAAGGATCTGGCGAGGAAGTTCGGCAGCGCCTACGAGCGCGAGGTGGTTCACCGCGACGCGCTCGTGCTGCTGCCGGCTGCAGCAGGCAAGGACTGACAGGAGCAGCCATGACGAACCCGCACAGCGATGCCGCCGCGGTGCTTGCGACGGCGCAGGCAGCCAAGGCCGTCACACCGGCGCTGGCGACCGCCACTCGCGCCACCAAGGACGCCGCCATCCTCGCGATGGCCGATGCGCTCGACGCCCGAACCCATGAGGTGCTCTCGGCGAACGAGGACGACGTCGCGCGCGCCCGGGCGGTCGACACCCCCGACGCCCTGGTCGATCGGCTCACCCTCACCCGGGGCCGACTGGCTGACATCACGGCAGCGCTGCGTGAGGTCGCCGATCTGCCGGACCCCGTTGGCGAGGTCGTGCGTGGCTACACGCTGCCCAACGGCCTGCAGATCCGCCAGGTGCGGGTGCCCATGGGTGTGGTGGGCATCATCTACGAGGCGCGTCCCAACGTCACCGTCGATGCCGCCGGGCTGTGCCTGAAGTCGGGGAATGCGTCGCTGCTGCGCGGGTCGTCGTCGGCTCAGTCGTCGAACCAGCAGCTGGTCCGGATCATGCAGGACGCCTTGGCGGAACATGGCATGCCGCGGGCAGCTGTGCAGCTCGTGCCAGGGACCTCTCACGAGTCGGCCAGCCACCTCATGACGGCACGAGGTCTGGTCGACGTGTTGATCCCGCGCGGAGGTGCCGGCCTGATCCAGTCGGTCGTGGCCGGTTCGACCGTGCCGGTGATCGAGACCGGCGTGGGCAACTGCCACGTCTACGTGGACGCCTCGGCCGATGTCGAGCAGGCGGTGGCCGTCGTCGTGAACTCCAAGGCGCAGCGGGTGAGTGTCTGCAACGCCGCCGAGACGTTGCTCGTCCACCGCGACGTCGCCGATGTGTTCGTCCCGCGCGTTCTGGCGGCGCTGCGTGACGCCGGCGTCACGGTTCACGGTGACGAGGCCTTCGCCAAGTTCGTCGCCGCCTCTGGCGACTCCGCTGCGTCGTTCGCGCCGGTCACCGACGAGGACTGGGCGGCCGAGTACTACTCGCTGGACCTGGCGGCCGGGGTGGTGGAGTCGATCGACGACGCGATCGCTCACATCCGACGCTGGAGCACCGGTCACACCGAGGCGATCGTGAGTGACAGCGTCACCGCGGTGGAGCAGTTCGTGGCGCAGGTCGACGCCGCGGCCGTCATGGTCAATGCCTCCACGAGGTTCACCGACGGCGGCGAGTTCGGCTTCGGCGCCGAGATCGGGATCTCGACCCAGAAGCTGCACGCCCGCGGCCCCATGGGCCTGGCCGAGCTGACCACGACCAAGTACGTGGTGACCGGCCACGGTCACCTGCGTGACTGAGGCTTCGGGGTAGGCTCAGGAGACGCCCGCCGCACGAAGGATGGACCCCTGACGATGATCAGCCTGCTGCTCACCTCGGACCCGGTCGCGGTCCACCAAGAGGTCCACGCGCTGCCGCTCGCGCTGAAGCTCGCCGGCTCGGCCTACCTCGCCTTCTGCCTGATGATCTTCCTCGTGACCCGGCTCAACCGCGATCGCTGATCTCCCAGGTCCCGCTGTGCCCCGCCGGATCGGTGTCATGGGCGGCACGTTCGACCCCATCCACCACGGACACCTCGTGGCGGCGAGCGAGGTGGCTGCACGGTTCACCCTCGACGAAGTCGTGTTCGTGCCGACCGGGCGGCCGTGGCAGAAGTCCCACGAGCACGTCGCGCCTGCCGAGGATCGCTACCTCATGAGCGTCATCGCCACCGCGTCGAACCCTCAGTTCTCGGTGAGCCGGGTGGACGTCGACCGGGCCGGGCCGACCTACACCGTCGACACCCTGGACGACCTGCGCACCACGTTCGGCTCGGACGCCGAGATGTTCTTCATCACCGGCGCCGATGCCTTGTCGCAGATCTTCACCTGGCGCGGCGTCGACGAACTGCTGACGAGCGTGCACTTCGTCGGAGTGACGCGCCCCGGACATGCGCTGGCCGATCCCGGCCTGCCCGAGGGCCGCGTCACGCTGATCGAGGTACCGGCGCTGGCCATCTCGTCGACGGCGGTGCGTCGTCGGGTGCAGTCCGGCGAACCCGTCTGGTACCTGGTGCCCGACGGCGTGGTGCAGTACATCGCCAAACGTGGCCTGTATGCCCGGGTCGAGAGCGCCACCGTGACCCCCATCAGAGGAGTGAAGTGAGTCCGCAGCACGGTCGCCCGTCGAGCCGTAAGACTCCGCGTCGCGCGCGGTCGTCGAAGGGAGGCGATCCGGGAGCGCTCGGCCCCAGCGAGGTGGGCTCCAGCGTGGTGAGCTCGAGCGTCGCCACGGACCCGTTCGCTGCGGCACCTGCCGCGCCGACCACGCCGACCACGCCACCGGTCGCCGCGGCTCCGCCAGCCCTACCAGTCCCACCAGTGGACCGGCCCCCGCCGGGAGGCGCTCCCCAGGCGGAGTCGATCATGCCGGGTCTGGCGCCGACTCGGGCCCAGCGTCGGGCGCAGGCCAAGGAGGACCAGCAGCGACGCGGCCTACGGCTGGTCGCGGTGATCGTCGCCGTCGTCCTGCTGATCGGTGCTGCTGTCTTCGTCATCACCCGAGGGGGAGGCGGCAAGACCCCGATCGGTTCGCCCGGACGCTCCCAGCGCACCCTCGCGCTGACGGTGGGGCCGATGCACGCGCTGTCGCTCGCGTCCGCCCTGCTCGGCACGAACCCCAGTGACAACAGCGGTGCGATCCTGTTGTTGCCGTCGCGCTGGCTGCTCGACGCTGCCGGCGCAGGCCCGGTGTTCTTCGGCGAGACGCCGACGTTGGGCAAGAACGTTCCCGCCGAGTCTCTCACCAACTCGCTCGGGATCACCGTCGACGGCTCGTGGTCGCTGACCCCGAGCGGTCTGGCGTCGTTGGTCAACGACGTCGGTGGCGTCGACGTCGACGTGGACACCCATGTGATCGTGCGCAAGCCCAACGGCAGTCGCGACATCTTGTTGTCACCTGGCCAGCAGCACCTCAACGGTGCCGCCGCGGCTGTCTACGCCCTCTACCTCAGTCCGAAGGAGCCAGAAGCTGCCCGCCTGGCCAGGTTCGACCAGGTGTTGGAGGCGATGCTCGCCGGACTCCCCACCTCCGCCGCTGAGGTCGCCCCCTTGGTGGGGCACCTGGGGGCGACCTCCCAAGCGACCGTCTCGGACGCCAGTCTGGCCAGCTTCCTCGCGTCGTTGGCCGCGGCCACCCAGGCGCAGAACACGCTGAGCCAGACGTTGCCGACCCACGCCATCGACACTGGCGGCCCGACCCCGGCGTACCTGATCGACTCCACGGGTGCGGCGGCGATGATCAACGGGTCGTTCGCCGACTCCAAGCCGTCGGACACGACGCGGCCGGTGCGCGTGCTGGTGCAGAACGGGGTGGGCACGCCGGGGCTGGGGGAGTCGGCCTACCAGAAGCTGCACCGCGCCGGTTTCTCGTTCCTGCCCGGCGGCAACGCCAACCACTTCGGCTACCGCAAGACGGTCGTGCTGATCCCGGACGGCTCTTCGCACTGGATCCAAGAGGGCCAACAGGTCGCCAAGACGCTGGGGGTGCCGAACAGCGCCGTCATGATCAACGACCAGGGACTCACGGTGGCCGACATCGTGGTGATCCTGGGCCAGGACTACCACCCGTGACGGCCACAACCGAAGCGCTGATCGCCACCCTTGCCGCAGCTCGCGCGGCCGATGAGAAGCTCGCTCGCGACGTCGTGGCCTTCGACGTCAGTGAACAGTTGGCGATCGCCGACGTCTTCTTGATCTGCTCGGGCAACAGCGAGCGTCAGGTGGACGCCATCGTCGACGCGGTCGAGGAGACGTTGCGCGAGGAGCTCGACCGCCGGCCGCTGCGCCGGGAGGGAACCCGCGAGAGTCGGTGGGTGCTCCTGGACTACCTCGACGTCATCGTCCATGTGCAGCACGAGGTGGAACGCGAGTTCTACGCACTGGAACGACTGTGGAAGGACTGCCCGATGATCGCGCTCCCCGCGCGGGTCGAGGAGTCGTCCTGAGCGGCGGCCGGACCCTGGTGATCTGGCGCCACGGGCGCACCCCGTGGAACGTCGAGGACCGGTTCCAGGGGCACAGTGACATCGCCCTCGACGACGTCGGCGTGGCGCAGGCGACCTCGGCCGCCCTGGTGCTCGCCACGCTCGAGCCGTCGGCCATCGTCAGCAGCGACCTGGAACGCGCCAGTGCCACCGCCGACCAGCTGGCCAGGCTCGTGGACCTTCCGGTGCGTCTCGACCCCCGGCTTCGCGAGACCGACGGGGGTACCTGGGAGGGACGCACGAGTCGCGAGATCGCCGCGGCGGACGCCGAGCGCTACGCGCAGTGGCGAAGCGGCGCCGACGTCAGGGCCGGCGGTGCGGAGTCTCGCAGCGACGTGGCGGGCCGCGCCCACTCGGCTCTCGACGACGCGCTGCGCGACCTCACGCCCGGCGCCGTGCTGGTCGCGGTGACGCACGGCGGGACCGCCCGGGCGGCCATCGGCCGGCTGCTCGGTCTGGAGCCGCAGCAGTGGCGGGTGCTCGGCGGGCTGGCCAACGCCTGTTGGTCGGTGCTGTCCGGAACCGTCGACGGCCCGTGGCGGCTGACCGAGCACAACGCCGGGAGCCTGCCACAGCCGGTGGTCGGCGACGACCGCTGAGCAGCCGGTAGACTCACCCGGTCCTCGTCGGTGTGTGCCACTGCGTTGCCGATCGAGGGCAGTTTCGGGGCTATGGCGCAGTTGGTAGCGCGTCTGCATGGCATGCAGAAGGTCAGGGGTTCGAGTCCCCTTAGCTCCACCGAAACCCAAGTTGATCTTGAAATGACGACATCCACTCCTAGATCAACAACGCGCTAGGCCCGCACTCGGCGGCTCAGGGCCCGGCCTGCGCGCGCAGTTCCACCACGTTGCCCCGGGATCGTGCACTGCCCGCGGTACCCGCACGACGAGGCGTCCGCACCGTGATCCGAGTGCGGTCCCCCCGGAACAGGTCGTGGGAGTACTCCAGCGGTGCGCCGTCCTGGTCCACGGTGGTGCGGGTGATCGACAGCAACGGTGCCCCTTCGGTCACTCCGAGGATCCGCGCCTCGTCCGAACTCGCCGATGCCACCTCGATGCGCTCGACCGCCTCGCCGGGCTCGACTCCGTAACTGAGCTGCAGCAGTTCGTACAAGGACCCACCGAGTGGATGCTCGAGCAGTCCCGGGAACCGTGTGGCCGGGAGCCGTGCGTGCTCCAGCGAGATGGGGCTCCCGTCGGCCAGTCGGATCCGCACGACGTCGAAGACGAAGTCGCCCTCGTCCAGTGACAACGCGGCACGGGTCGCCTCGTCCGCCGGGAGCGTGGCTGTCCCCACGACTTGGGTACCGGCGACGATCCCTTGAGCCCGCAGCAGAGCCGGCAGACCGACAACTCGCGAGAGGTCGCGTTCGATCTTCCCGTGACTGATGAACGTGCCTCCACCCCGGCCGGGAGTCCGGCGCACCTGGCCCGACAGCTCGAGGGAACCGAGTGCCTGACGAAGCGTCGAGCGGCTCACGCCGAGCTGTCGGGCCAGGTCGCGCTCCGCACCGAGTCGTTGTCCCGGGACCAACTCACCGCTGCGGATGCGCTCGAGCAGAGCCCGTCGTACGGAATCGGCGGCGGGACCCAACGCTGCGGCAGGGGCGTCCAACGTCGCTTCAGTCCTCAGTGTCGGCGTAGGTGGCTTCCAGCGACTCCGGCAGGATCTGACCGCCGTCGACGACGATGGTCTGACCGGTGATGTAGCCGGCCTCGTCAGTGGCCAGGAACAGCGCAGCGTTGCCGATGTCACGCGGATCGCCGAGCCGCCGCAGTGGGATCGAGGCAGCCATCGTCGCCAGGTACTCCTCACCCAGCTCCGCCAGCCCTTCGGTCGCGATGTTTCCCGGCAGCACCGCGTTCACCGTGATCTGCCGTGGGGCGAGTTCGATCGCGGCCGTGCGCAGGAAGCCCAGCTGCGCCGCCTTGCTCGCGCCGTAGTGGGACCAACCCGGGTATCCCGTGATCGGACCGGTGATGGACGAGGTCAGGACGACCCGGCCGTGACCGCTGGCTGCGAGGGCGTCGGTGCAGGCCTGAACGCTGAAGACGCACCCCTTGACGTTGGTGTCGAACACTTCGTCGAAGTCGGCCTCCGTCATGTCCGCGAGGTTCTTCGCCGGGAAGATGCCGGCGTTGGCACACAACACGTCGATGCCACCTGCGCGGGCTACCACTTCCGCCGCCATGCGCGCGCACTCCTGCGGCCGTGACACATCGGCGACGACGTAGCCGACATCGGCGCCATCGGAGGACAGCGCCATCGCCGTCGACTCTGCGGTGGCGGCGTCGCGTCCGACGACCGTGACTCGCGCGCCGGCGTCGGCGAACACCGCCGCGATACCTCTGCCGATCCCCTTCGTGCCCCCAGTGACGACGACACTGCGACCGCTGACCGGGCTGAACATGGGTCCTCCTGGTGTGGTGGGGCGGGAACGGTGGCGCCGACGTGGGTCAGCCGAACTCGGTCAGGTACGTCTCAGCCAACTCGCAGCTGCCTTGCGTGTAGCCCGCGCCGAGCTCCTGCGCGATGTCGACCGCGCTGTGCGAGCCGATCCAGGCGACGAGCAACAGCCGTCGGTACATGATGAACGTCCAGATCTCTCGCTCGTCCTCGGCCGGGATCTCGCGGACCTGCCGGTACCCGCGTACCCACGAGTCGACCATGTCGGGGACCTGCGGGTAGTGCTCGATGAAGCTCACCGCGGTGCCGAGGTCGTAGAGGAACCAGCTGAACCCGCTGTCGTCGAAGTCGATGACGCTGACACTGCGGCCGTCAGGGCCGTCGTCGACGAGCAGGTTAGCCAGACGGGTGTCGGCGTGGATCAGCCCGAAGCGGTCGGCTCCCGAACCGAATGCGGTCAACCGTCGCTGCAGGGTCCCGTCCAAGCGCGACAAGACGGCGTGCTCGGCCGCGCCGACGCCGGCGCCGTCCTGCCAACGCCCCCACCGCGCCTCGGAGCCGAATGCCGCGTCGTAGTCCCAGGTGAAGCGAGTGAATCCCGGAGGACGCTGCCACGCGATGGCGTGTTCGTGCATGCGTGCGGTGATCCGGCCGAGCCCCTCGAAGTCTGCGACCAGACTGTCCTGCGCCGGCTCGTGTCCTGGGAGGAACTCGAACATGACCACGCTGCGAGGCTCGCCACCGGGGTCGGGCACGGTCACCACGCGTCGCCCGTCACGCGCAGCGATGACGTGCGGCGTGCGGATCCCGGCTTCGTCCCGAAGGGCGTCGAGCCAGGCGAGCTCGGAGGCGATGGCCTCAGGGCTGTGGTAGCCGAGGCGGTGCACCCGCAGGATCCAACACTGGGAACGGTCCGGGGCATCGACGCGGTAGGTGGCGTTCTCCGACACGTTCAACAACGAGACAGCGGCCTGCGCGGGAACCGGGTAGGCCGCGAGGGAGTCGCGTGCCACCTGCTCCATACGCGCCAGCACCTCGGCGCCGCCGGACAAGTCGTGGACCTGCATCCGCCCTCCTCGGTCATGACCTTAGGTGCGTGGATACCGCCCGCGGGCCCGACCGCGCTAGTGGGCGCGCCCCTCGACGGCGGCCAGGACAGCGTCGATCGCCTGCCGGGCACGCTCCACACCGGGGGTCTTGCCGCTGATGAACACCCGGCCCGCGGCGCCGATCATCTGGACGTCGACGAGAGTGTTCTCCGGCGAGGCCTTCTCGGCCTCGTTCGCGGCCACCGCGGCGAACAGCGCGGGCGTCATCTCGTGGACCAGCAAAGTCTCGCCGGGCAGCACCATCGACGCCTGCCGGTTGCGGTTCACGATCACGGCGTGCTGGTCGGTGATGTCCTCGATGACGTCGGAGTACAGGATCCGCGGCCGCAGCTGGTCGGACTCGTCGGCGGCGAGGCCGGCGAGGATCGCGGCCCCCGCCTGCTGCACATCGCCGAGGCTCTTCCCATGGACCTCGAGTACGCCGAACTGCCGCTCGACGAACAAGATGCCCGGTTCGACCGTCGGCACCGACTTCAAGGCGACGTCGATCACCCGCTCGATCGCCAGGCCGGGCGCAACCTCGACGATCAGTGCGTGGTCGCCGGCGAACGGCGGATAGCCGCGAGCCCGCGTCGGCGTGCCGAGGAACGCGGCGAACTGCGGCTGCAGGTCCTCGACCAGGAGGTAGACCCGCAGCTCCGGACGCGGCGGAGGACTGCCCGCCGCGTCGTCCGACGCGGTCACGCCGGGTCGGCGCCGACGCTGAAGTGTCGGGACAGCTCGGCGTGCGGGCGCGGGATGACGTGGACGGAGACGAGCTCGCCGACGCCGGCCGCTGTCTCGGCGCCGGCCTCGGTCGCCGCCTTGACCGCACCGACATCACCGATGATGGTGACCGCCACGAGTCCGTCGCCGACCTCGTCGCGGCCGACGATGGTGACGTTGGCGGCCTTCACCATGGCGTCGGCAGCAGCCAGTGCCGCTACGTAGCCCTTGGTCTCGATCAAGCCGATCGCGTTGTTGGCCATGACTTCCTCTCCTTGCGCGGTCTCGGACGTCCTTCGCCCGAGATCCTCAGATTCCCTCCGGCGTGGTGCCGGTGGAGCCCCTGGGTTCGTCCGGTGACTCCGGTGCCGCGTGCGCAGGCACCGACTCGTCGATGGCACCCTGCTCGGCGACGCGCGACGGCTCGTCGATGGAACCCACGATCAGCGCGTCGAGCGGCGGCGGCTTGCCCGGGAACCACGCTGCGGCCACGGACCCCTGCGCCACCAGGACGCGTTCGCCGATGCCGCTGCCGAGCACGTCGAACGCGACCAATCTGGCGCCGGTGTCCTCGACCCGCACCTCGAGAAAGGCACCGTTGGGCAGCTCGGCCAGCCGCCGCGTGGCCCAGACGTTGTCGATGACGACGGCTCGCAGCATCAGGACTCCTTCTCGACGTTGACACCCAGGGCGCGAGCGCGATCGCGAGCCAAGGGCGTCAGGACCGCGCGCCGACCGAGCAGGATCGATGCCCCGACTCGCGCGGCGTCCTTCACCTGCGTCTCGGTGACGGCTCCTGTTTCGACCCGGCGAACCGGCACCGGCTGACCCGCCACCGACGATGTGGCCAGCGTGAACCGCAGGCGGCCGGCCCGCAGGTCAGACCGCCGCTTTGGGTTCTCGAACAGCGTGAGCAGCCGGCCGACGAACTGTTGCAGGTCGGCATCGGAACGCAGCACGACCGACTCGGCAGCACTGTCAGCCCGAGGAGCATCCGGCTGCTGCGGGTCCGCGACCGGCTCGACGCCTTCGGGAATCGCGTCACGCAGCACCTGGCGCACCAGGACGCGCAGGGCGTCACGCTCGTCGGGGCCGAAGGTCGAGTCGGTCACTGCAGGCTCCGCAACGCTGCCTCGGCGGCGTCCGCCGCCTGCCGAACGTCGGCTTCAGGGCCGGAGAGGTACACCCGGCCCGTGGCACCGATCATCCGGTAGTCCACCACCTTCACGGCCGCCGCCTTCTCGGCTTCGTTGGTGGCCAGGATGGCGTAGGACGCGGGTTGCATCTCCATGACGAACAGCGATTCACCGGGCAGGGCCATGGACCCGATCTTGTTGCGGTTGATGAGGAAGGCGTGCTGTGGGTCGAGCATCGAGATGATCTCCGAGGCCAGCACCTGGGGTGGCACGGCGTCGGTGGCGGCGGCACCGAGCTGTTCCAGGACGGACGCCGCAGCGGCCCGCACCTGTGCGGTGGACCCGTGGATCTCCAGGTAGCCGAACTGTCGCTCCACGACGAGGATCCCGGCCTGGACCTCGGCGTGCTTGAGGGCGACGTCGGTCAGCGGCTCGATGTCCAGACCCGGGGCGATCTCGATGATCTGCGCAGCCATGTCGCGGCGGGGCAGGCTGCCGCGGATCCAGGTGCCGAGGTAGCTCATCGTCTGCGGCTGCAGGCGATCGATGAAGATGAAGGAACGGAGTTCGGCCACGCTCATCCCCTGACGATCTGCTGGAGCTCTTCGATGACCAGGCGCCGGATCTCCTCGCGCAGGGCGGAATCGCTGGCCGCGACGCTGGGCTCCAGGCCCGCGAGAACCGGGGCCGTGGGCGCGACGACGACGCTCGGCGTTTCGGCGGCGTTGGACGCAACCGGGTAGGCGGGCACCGGGCCGACCGGACGGGTCCACGGCGTGAGGCCGCCGAACTCCGCGAACGGCTCGGCGGCGTCCGCGTTGTACGCAACGCGGGTGAAGTTGACGAAGTGCTTGGGCTGCAAGTTCTCGCCCAGACTCGACCGGCCGGCGAACCCGGTGCCGATCGTCATGGACGGGGGAAGGTTCGTCTCGAGTCCCGAGCTGCCCAGGCTGTTGCCGACGTTGACCGCTACCCGAAGCACCGGGACCGCGGCGCTGAAGGCCATCACTGTCTCCGCGTCACTGCTGTGGATCGCAGCGGAGTGCCCTGCCCCCGTGATCCTCAGGACCGCCCTTGCGACATCGATTCCGCGCGCCGCCGACGCAACGCGCACCAGCCCGAGCACGGGGCACAGCTTCTCGTGAGCCAGCATCTCTTCGGGTACGACGAGGTCGAACGGCGCGAGCAGCACGCGAGTGTTGGCTCCCACGCGCAGTCCGGCCTGGTCCGCGATCCACGCTGCACTCTTGCCGACCATTCGGGTGTCGAAGTGGCCGTCGGGGAACAACACGTCGCGGACCCGGTCGCGCTCTGCGTCCGGCAGCAGGTGCGCACCGTTGCGCTCCATGTGCCGAACCAGTCGGTCGGCGGCGGAGTCCTCGACGATCAGGACACTCTCGTTGGTGCACAAGATGGACTGGTCGAACGCCTTGGAGTCGATGATCCGTTTGGCGGCCTTCGCCAGGTCGGCCGTGGCGTCGACGAGCACCGGCACATTCCCGGGACCGACGCCCAGGGAAGGGTTGCCCGACCGGTAGGCCGCCCGCACCACAGGAGTGCCTCCGGTGGCCACGATGACGTCGGTGCGCGGGTCGGTCATGAGCGCGTTGATGAGCGGAACCGAGGGTTCGTCGACGACCTGGATCACGCCGTCGGGCGCCCCAGCCGCGACAGCGGCCTGCCCCATGGCACGGGCCGCGTCGGCGCAGACCTCCTTGGCGAACGGGTGCGGGCTCAGCACGATCGCGTTGCGGGTCATCAGCGCGAGCAGGGTCTTGAAGAACACCGTGGCCACTGGGTTCGTACTGGGCGTGAGAGCGAACACCACACCGGCCGGCCTCGGAATCTCGACGATGCGTGCGCCATGGTCGATCCGCGGGGTGACGTAGTCGTGGTCCTGATAGGTCTCCACGAGGCCCCGGGAGCACGCGAGGTTCTTCAGCACCTTGTGCTCCACGACGCCGTACCCGGTCTCCGCCACCGCCCGCTGGGCGAACTCCTCAGCCCGAGCCGCACCCGCCTCGGCCGCTGCCGCGACGATCCGATCGACGGTGGCCTTGTCGTAGCCGGCGAACGCCCGCGCTGCCCACGTCGCCCGCTCGAGCATGGCCTGAGCTCTCGGCACGCCGGCCGGCTCCACGGGGATCTCGGCGAGCTGCGTCATCAGCTCGCCTTCCGGGCCAGGCGTCGTACCTCGCGACGGGAAGCCGCGATGGCCACCTCGGTGCGGTCCAGCAACTCCTCGACCAGGTCGGGCTTGAGCAGGATTCCCGGCTTGTACTGGAGCACCCGTGGATCGAGGGTGGAGAAGATCGCCCAGACCCCCGTGTCGTACAGGTGGCGCATGACGTATTTCGCGCCCTCGGGGTGGTCGAACTCCAGACCCATGACGACGCCGTTCTGCCGGATCCCGACGAACCAGTCCGGATAGGTCGCCTGGATCTCCCGCAAGCCACGACCGATGCGGTCGCTGATGTAGTGGACCATCGAGCGGGTCTCGGGGCGGTTCACGATCTCCAGGGTCTTCAGTGCGGCGATGCAGCCGAGTTCTGCTCCGCCGAACGTCGAGATGTGCCCGAAGCCGTCCTCGGTCAGCCACCCGGCGGCCGACTCGGTCATGAGCACTGCCGAGATCGGGTACATCCCACCCGACAGCCCTTTCCCGGTGACCAGGAGGTCCGGCTCGATGCCGTGCTTGGTGATCGCCCACAGCTCTCCGGTTCGCATCAACCCGGTCTGGACCTCGTCGGCGATGTAAAGGGTCCCGTAGCGCTCGCACATGTCCTTGACGGCCTCGAGGTAGCCAGGATCGGGCAGCGGGAAGCCATAAGTGGCCGGAATGGTCTCCATGATCACCGCCGAGACGTCGCGACCGCGTAGGGCCGAGTCCATGGCGTCGAGGTCGTTGAACGGGACGTGCGGGAACTCCTCGGGTCGGTCGGACAGGAACAGCTTGGAGAACCGGTCGTCACCGGTGGCGACGGCCAGGCCGGTGTGCCCGTGGTACGCCTTGACGATCGACACCACCTTGCGCCGCTGGGTCGCGTGGCGCGCCGTCTTCAACGCGATGTCGATGGCCTCACCGCCGCCGCTTCCGTACGCCACCTTCGTGAGGTTGGGGGGAGCGGTCTCGACGAGCGCCTCGGCCAAGGCGGAGCGCGTGATGGCCGGGAAGTGGTGGTTGCCGATGTCGAAGTGCTGCATGGCCAAGGTGATCGCTTGGACGACCTCGGGGTTGCGATGGCCGATGTTGTACGTGCCACCGTTCAGGTGCACGTCGATCAGCCGTTTGCCGGACATGTCGTGGATGAAGTAGTCGTCGCGCTGGTCGATCACCAGCGGGACCCCGGAGTCGATCCAGAACTGCGTCTTGCCGGGGTTCCAGTACTCCTTCGCCGCAGCCAGCACCCCGGCCTTGTCATCGAACCCCAGCCAGTCCTGGTGGTCCATGGGGGGCTCCCGCTCGCTCCTGGAGTCGGCCGGTTCGGTCGTTCCATACCGAAACACCGTTTGGTATGAACCGAATAAGTACCATAGCCATACCAATCAGGTCAAGCGGTTGGTTCCGGTCTGAGCACATTGCCCCGGCCAATCCGGCCGAGTCGCTGGACGCCAGGTCGCCGGACCTGCCACGATCCCCCCCATGTGATCCACACCACACCGGCGAGGGGCCGGATCCGAACGGATCGGTTCGCCCCCCACGTCGATTTGGCCTGGATCCACGCGCCATCCCGCAGTCCCATCGTCGGAAGGGCCAGGCAGGTGTCTGCACCGGAGAATCCCCCGCTCACCAGCGACGAGTTCACCAACGCACCCGTACCTCGGGCCGAGAGCATCAACAAGCTGAAGATCGGAGCCGTCGGGATCTTCGGCGTGCTGTTCATGGCCGTGGCCAACGCCGCGCCGATCACGGCGATGACCGGCAACGTGCCCATCGCGGTGGCCTACGGCAACGGCTTGGGCGCCCCGGCCGGCTTCCTGGTGGCCACGGTCGTGCTCACCCTGTTCACCATCGGTTTCGTCTCGATGGCCAGGTACATCACCACCGCCGGTGCCTTCTACGGCTTCATCTCACAGGGCCTCGGCCAGGTGTGGGGGATGGCCGCAGGTGCCCTGGCGACCATGGCGTACGTGGTGTTCGAAGGCTCGCTCATCGGCATCTTCGCCTACTTCGCGAACTACTCGTTGAACGCCTGGTTCGGCTGGAACGTCAACTGGCTGCTGATCGCGCTGATCGGGATCGTCGTGATCGCGGCCTTCGGCTACTACGACATCAACATCGCAGCTGCGGTCCTCGGGACCTTCCTCATCTGCGAGGTGATCCTGCTCAGCGCACTCGCCCTATCGGTGCTGTTCAAGGGCGGTGGCCCTGACGGCATGATGACGTCGTCGGTCAACCCCGCGAACGCCTTCAAGAGCCTGGGCACGGGCGGCGGCTTCGGCATCCAGGTGAACGGCGCGCAGATTGCCGCCGGGTCGGCTGCGATCGGTCTGTTCTTCGCCTTCTGGTCGTGGGTCGGGTACGAGACCACGGCGGTCTACGGCGAGGAGTCCCGCAATCCCAAGCGGATCGTGCCGCGGGCCACGCTCATCGCCGTGATCGGACTGGGGCTGTTCTACACGTTCGTCTCATGGATGGTCATCGCCGGCAATGGCGCCAAGCAGTCGATCTACCTCGCCACGACCAACTCGATCGGCATGTTCACCGACCTCGCCGCGAAGAACCTCGGCGGTCACTGGGTCACAAACATCTACCTGTTCCTGATCGTCATGGGCTCGTTCTCGTGCGCCCTTGCCTTCCACAACGCCGCCTCCCGCTACCTGTACGCCATCGGCCGCGAGGTACCGATGACGAAGAACAACCTCGGGAGGACCCACGGTGTGCACCACTCACCACACATCGCCTCGGCGGTCCAGAGCATCATCACCTTGCTGTTCACCCTCGCCTTCTACTTCATGACCGTCGGCGGGAGCGATCCCTACCAGGGTGCCTACGTCTACCTGTACGGCCTGCTCGCCCTGCTGGGGACGTTCGCGATCCTGATCGTGCAGACGATCTGCTCGGTGGCCGTGATCTGGTACTTCCACGTGAAGAAGGTGAAGCCGGGCAACATCTGGGCTACCGGGATCATCCCGGCACTGGGCGCGATGGGCATGGCGTACGTCTGCTACCTGCTGATCAGCAACATCAGCTTCGCCGGTGGTCTGGCGTCGGTGTCGCCGTTCTTCAAGGCCATCCCCTGGATCGTCGTGGCCACCTTCTTCGTCGGTCTAGCCGGTGCGCTGTACTTCCGCTCGTCGAAGCCGGACGTCTACCAGGCGATCGGCCGGACCGTGTTCGAAGAGGCCCACGAGCGGGTCTGACCGCGTCGGCAACCTGCACTACGACGGGGTGTGCGGTCGTCGACCGCCCACCCCGTCGGCATCTGTGGCGCGTCGACATCTGGCCGACCGGTGAGAGGACGTCATGACCGAGATGCCGGCAACCCAGGTCTACGAGATCGACGCTGATGGCGATCCGTCCGCACTGACCTACACCTTCGGTGGTGTGGCTCCCGTCGCGAGCATCCGGCCTGGCACGGTGCTGACGACGTGGACCCTCGACTGCTTCGCCGGACGGGTGCGGTCGACCTCCGACCTGTCGTCACAGGTGTGCGACCCGCGCTACCTCAATCCCCAGACGGGGCCGTTCTACGTCGACGGGGCGCAACCGGGCGACACGCTCGCGGTGCACTTCGTGTCGATCGAGCCGCGGTTCGACTGGGGGGTCAGCACGACGGTCCCGTTCTTCGGGGCGCTGACCAGTACGCCGACCACTGCCACTCTGCAGCCCGCGCTGCCGGAGCTCACCTGGATCTACGACCTCGACCCCGTGACCCGCTCCGTGCAGTTCCAGGCGCGTGACAGCGATATGCGCGTCACCCTTCCCATGGACCCCATGCACGGAACCGTGGGCGTTGCCCCCAACCTCGGCGAGGTCCGCTCCTCGCTGGCGCCCGGCGACTGGGGCGGCAACATGGACACCCCGGAGATGCGCACCGGCACGACCTGCTACCTGGGGGTGAACGTCGAAGGTGCCCTGCTCTCCTTCGGTGACGGCCACGCCCGTCAGGGAGAAGGCGAGCCCTGCGGCGTCGCGGTCGAGTGCGCCATGGACACCGTGGTGATCGTCGACCTCGTCAAGAACGTGACGACACCCTGGCCGCGCCTGGAGAACGACCGCTACCTGATGACGACCGGGTCGACCAAGCCGCTGGAGGACGCGTTCCGCATCTGCCACACCCAGATGGTCCACTGGGTCAGCGACCTGCTCGGGTGGTCCACGATGGACGCCTACCAGCTCGTCGCGCAGGCGGCACTGACGCCGGTCGCCAACGTGTGTGACACCGTCTACACGATGGTCTGCAAGGTGGCCAAGGAACACCTGCCGGGCGCCGACCCGATGCAGGGGACGCACGCTCGACTTCGCGGGGCCGCCGCCGCTTGGCGAGCCGTCAACGATCCGTTGCCGTCATGACGCCGGCCCGTCCGGTCGGCCGGATCCGATTCATGGATGCGCAAGCCGTGAATCTCGACGGCTTTGCCGTGGCCAACCCCGAGCTCGGGCTGACCGCCTTGTCCTCGCCCGGCGACCCCGCGCCGTCGATTCGCGTGGAGGGCGGAGTCGTCGTGGAGCTCGACGGCAAGTCGGCCGAACAGTTCGACTCCATCGATGCCTTCATCGCCGCGCACGGCATCGATGTCGAGGTGGCGCCGGCGGCCATGGCCATGACCGACGTGGAGCTGGCCCGGATGGCAGTGGATCCGAACGTGCCCAGAAGCGAGGTGGTCCGGCTGTGCGCCGGCCTCACGCCCGCCAAGCTGACGCGGATCCTGGCCATGCTCAGACCGGCTGAGCTCACCATGGCCATGACGAAGCTGCGTTCCCGGCGGACGCCGAGCAACCAAGCGCATGTGACCAACCGGCTCGACGACCCGATGCTGCTGGCCGCCGATGCCGCCACGGCCGCTGCGTTCGGGTTCCGCGAGCTGGAGACGACCGTCCCCGTGCTGGCCGATGCACCCTCGAACGCCGTTGCCGTGACGATCGGGGCGGCGGTCGGTTCACCAGGAGTTCTCGTGCAGTGCTCCGTCGAAGAGGCGGCCGAGCTCGAGCTGGGAATGCGCGGTCTGGTCTCGTACGCCGAGACCGTGTCGTTGTACGGCACCGAGCAGGTGTTCACCGATGGCGACGACACCCCGTGGTCGAAGGCGTTCCTCACGAGTGCCTACGCTTCGCGCGGCATCAAGATGCGGGTGTCGTCCGGGGGCGGGTCGGAAGCGCTCATGGGTGGCGCCGAGGGAGCGTCGATGCTCTACCTCGAAGCCAGATGTGTCGCGCTGGCTCGCGCCATGGGCGCCGAAGGGGTCCAGAACGGAGGGATCGACGCCGCATCGGTGGCCGGTGCGGTGCCGCGGGGCGTGCGCAGTCTGATGGCCGAGAACGTCATGGTGATGATGCGCAACCTCGAGGCATGCACCGGCAACGACGCCCTCATGTCCGAGTCCGACGTGCGTCGGACTTCCCGCACGCTCCCGATCTTCCTGGCCGGTTCGGACTACGTCTGCAGCGGCTTCGGTTCGATCCAGCGCTACGACAACATGTTCGGCCCGAGTCAGTGGAACGCGGAGGACTTCGACGACTACCTCGTCATGCAGCGGGACTGGGGCGTGGACGGCGGCATGCGCACCGCGACCGCCGACGATGTTGCGGCGCTACGCAGGCGAGCCGCCGAGGCGGTCCGTGCGGTGTATCACTACACGGGTCTGGCGGACTACGACGACGCGCACCTGGAACGGGTCGTGGACGCGGCCGGGTCGAAGGATCTCGGCGAGACGGACACCTTCACGACGCTGACCGCTGCCCGCACGATCATGGAGTCGGGGTTCACAGTGGTGGACGTCGTTCAGGCCCTCTACGAAACCGGGTTCGACGTAGAGGCTGAACGCACTCTGGCGATGGCCAGGGAGCGAGTTCGGGGAGACCACCTGCAGACTGCCGCGATCTTCGATGAACAGATGAACGTCCTCTCGCTGGTGACCGACCCCAACGACTACGCGGGTCCTGGCACCGGTTATGAACCCTCGCCTCAGCGCCAGGTGGAGATCGATGCCATCCGTCAGGAGCGCACCGTCGACGACCTGCGCCGCGAGCAGCGCGCCGCCGCGGGTGCACCCTTCCGGGTCGTGGGTCCGGCCCAGCCGGACACCGATCCCCGCGACGTGGTCATCGGACTGTCTCCGGCGACCGGCCGAGACCTATGGCGCACGATGTCGGGAGCGACGGTTCACGAAGTGCTCGACGAGCTGCTCGCCGGCCTCGAGGAGGAGGGCTGCGTCGGGCGTCTGGTACGGGTGAACAACACCGTCGACCTCGGACTCATCGGCCTGACCGCCGCACGGTTGTCCGGCTCGGGCATCGGGATTGGCCTGCAGGCAAAGGGAACCGCGCTCATCCATCGACGCGATCTGCCACCACTGGCGAATCTCGAGCTGTACTCGATCGCCCCCATCGTCACCCCTGAGCTCTACCGCACACTCGGGACGAACGCCGGCCGTCACGCCAAGGGCGCCACTCCGGTCCCGGCTCGCAACCCGTACACGGACGAGGCGATCGAAGCGCGCTACCACACAACTGTGGTTGCACTCGTCGCCATCGAACGCGACTACTGCGATCCGCAAGCCCTCGCGGAAGAGCTGGTGCGCGATGAGTGACCCGGACGGTGTGGCAAAGGCGTGGTCTGGCAAAGCCCTTGACGAGCTGACGCTCGATGCGGTCATGGCCGGCGAAGTGACGGTGGCCGATCTACGGATCCATCCCGACACACTGGAGCACCAGGCCGAGGTGGCGGAGGCACACGCCAATCCACAACTGGCACAGAACTTCCGACGAGCGGCGGAGTTGACCGGGCTCGACGACGCCGAGGTGCTGCGCATCTACGAGGCGCTGCGCCCTGGCCGGAGCAGCGCAGCCGACCTCGAGGTGCTGGCGACCTCGTTGGCCGAACGTGGCGCGGTGCGCAACGCGGCGTTGATCCGCGAGGCTTCGCAGGTGTACCAGCGTCGCGGACTGACCCGCTGAGGATGCCCGGCCGCGGGGTCGTCGCCGGAATCGATGTGGGGAACTCCACCACCGAGATCGTCCTGGTGGACCCCGATACCCGAGAACCGGTGGCTTGGGACCGTGCTCCGACCCGTGCGGCGAAGGGGTCGTACGCGTCGCTGGATGCGGCGGCCCACGTGCTGCACCGGCTGCTCCACCGCACGGGCCACGACGTCGAACGCATCGGCGTCGCCGTACTGAGACCGGTGCGCACCGAGGCAGTCGCCATCCCAGACGTACCGGTGTCGACCGGACGCCTGCTGATCTGGTCAGCCGGCACCGACACCATCGGCAGCCCTGGTTTTGGCGTCGGAGTCCCTTGCCGAGTCGGGACCGTCCCACCCCGCGGAACGAACGTGGTGGCGCTCGTACCGGCAGGCTTCGGATTTCGTGGCGCAGCGCAAGGCGTCAACCAGTGGCTGGCCGACGGCGTGGCCGTGGTCGCGGTGGTCTGCGCAGACGACGAGGCGGTGCTCGTGTCGAACCGGCTCGCCACCGCAATCGCGGTCATCGATGGTGTTCCGTTGGCCGATCTCGGCCCAGAGACTGTCGAGACGGTCGCGGTCGAGGTGGCGGGCCCTGGACACCCGCTGACGAGAATCACCGACTCGATCGCGCTGGTGGCGACCCTGCGACTCACCGATGCGGAACGGTCTGATGCAGTGTCCGCGGCGGGCCTTCTCGTGGACTCCCGAGGCGGAGTAGTCGCGACCGCGCGGGTCGCAAACCGCCGCGCGTCGACGACCATGGACCGGGGTTCGTGGGTGGGGTGGCACGACGGCAGCCGGTCCAGCCTCGCCGAGGCGCAAGTCAGGCTGGCTCAGGGGCCGCCCGGGCTGGCTGCCTCGTACTGCATGGGTGACACCCACGAGGCGGAGGAGGTGTCGGATCTCGTCGCCGTTCGACTGGCGGACGTGGGGAGTGCCGCGATGAGTCGCCGCGGCACCGTTGCCGACAACTCCTTCGTTGTGTCGTCGCTCAGTCGAAGCAGCGCTGTCGACGACCCGGCCGGCGCCTTGTCCGATCGGACCGGGCTCGAAGTGGTCACGACGGCCGAGGAGGCCGCTGCTGCGCGCCATGGCGCGCTGACGACCCCCGGGGCACCTCCCACGGCCGCCGTGCTCGACCTGGGCGGCGGGACCATCGACCTCGTCGTCGGCGCGGACAGCGTCGTCGGGGCCGGGGCCGGTGAGCTGCTGACCGTCAGCGTCGCGGAGCTGCTGGGGATCCCTCGGGGTGCCGCCGAGTGGGCCAAACGGGGTCCGGCGGTACGGATCGACTCGCCGCACGTGGTCGTGGCCGAGGACGGGAGCCGATCGTTCGCATCTCCGACGCCATCGAGGGGCGCCCTCGGGGCGGTGGCGATCGCCGGACCGGCGGGTTGGCTCGTGGTGTCGCAGCAGCTGTCCGGGTCGGAGTGGCGCGCGCTGCGTCTCGCCGTCAAGCAGGACGTGCTCGGGGGAGGGATTCGCCGGCTGCTGGCCTCCGGCCTTTCGCTACCGTCCGCGTTGGTGGTGGTGGGGGGACCTGCCGGTGACGACGAGACGGTCCGGACCCTCAGTGACGTTCTTGGCCCGGACATCTCGGTGGGTCGGGGCGCGGTGGCCGGGGTGTTGGGTCATCGGTACGCCGTCGCCTACGGCCTCGCCCTAGCCGTCCTCGACAGTTGACGCCCGCACTACCACCCACACCCACGCGTTGATCTTGGACTTCATGTGCAAGTTGATCACCACAGGACAACATCTTCTCCTTGATCAACATGATGGTGATGATCAACCTCGGCGCTTCACCAGTCGTCACCGGCTCGGCTGTCGCAGGTGATCGACGCCGCGAGGTCGACGTCGCGCAGCTCGCCGAAGCGCAGCACCATCAACCCCGCGTCCTCCCCGGCGGTGCGCAGCACCACGCTGCCGTTGCGCACGTACGACGGTCCCCGCCAGCGACTCCCAGCCCAGCCGGGCATAGAACGAGGTGCGGCTCGTCGACAACGCGCCCATCTCGAACTCCGAGCCGATCACGCCCGCCACCGCCGCCATGACCGCGCTGCCGGCGCCGGTGCCCTGGAGCTCGCGCCGGGTGGCCACCGCTTCGACGTACCCGGCGGCCACGACCGACCGCCCCACCGTCAGCTGCCGCGGCACCACGGCGGCATGGGCCACGACCATCGACCCGTCGAGCAGCACGGCCCGCCACCCGCCCGCGGCGTGGTCCCAGTCGTCGCGCGTGAACCTGTCCCCGAATGCCTCGAACACCAGGGCCCGAGAGGCGTGGCGCACCTCGTCGTCGAGGTCCGGGTCGGGCACGACCACGAGCTGCCGGACCGGCTCCTGGTGCCCTGAATCGCCGACCATGCGGGGATCTTGACACGTCCGTGTCGGGTCAGTGACCGTGCGTGTCCACGCACGGATTCCGGTCACCCGCTTGGCCGCAATTTGACCATCGATCTGGTGATCCGCCCGCAGCGGCCGACACGGTCGGTCAAGGTGACCTCGATGACTGACGACATCCACCTCGTGCGAAGCGCAGACCTGGACGCTCGCTACGACTCCGCGGCGCGGGCGACCTTGGTCCCCGCGTTCTGTGGGCTGGCCGCATTCAGCGCGATCTTCGCCGCCTATCTGCTGCTGGCCCCGGTCCTCGGGGCGAGCATCGGAGCCCCACCGGCCACCGACGCGGCGTTCGACGAAGCCAGCGTCGTGCTCGGGCTGTCGGCCGCCGTCGTGTGCGCCGTCCTCGTCGGTCTCACCCTCATCGTCTGGCGGTCGCGACGCAGCATCGCCCACGCCCAGGCATGGGTGGCCGGTGCGCTCCTTCTCGAAGCCGTGTTCGGGCTGGTGGCCCTGTTCGTCAGCCGCGACATCACCGCGTCACTGGTGCTGGTCGTGGTGGTCGGCGTGATCGGCACCACGGTCCTGGCCACCCGATGGCTGGTCGCACTCCTCTACACGATCTGGGTCAGCTGGCTGGCGACGTTGGCCGCAGCCCAGCTGGCAGCTCAGTGCGGACCGTGGGTGCTGGCGATGGTGATGGTCACCGGTGTCGCGGTGGCCACGGTGCTCGGTCGTCGGCGCACCGTCGACGCGCTCTCGCAGGCCGAGGACAGCGCCGACCAGGCGTCGGTCCGAGACCCCCTGACGGGTCTGGTCAACCGTCGTGGCCTGGCGATGATGGGCGGTCAGATCGTGGAGTCCGCGCGTCGTCAAGGTGACGCCGTCCACTGCGTGTTCGTCGACATCGACCAGCTGCGCCACGTCAACGAGGTGGAGGGCCGCGACGCCGGCGACGAGGTCGTCGTGGCTGTCGCCGACGCCCTCCGCTCGGTCACCCGCGCTACTGACGTCGTGGCGAGGTGGGGCGGCGACGAGTTCTGCGTGGTGGGCCCAGGCGCCGGAATGGCGCCGATGGAGCTGGAGCGGCGGGTCCGCGAGCGGGTGCTGCTCAACCCGCCCGTCGACGACCTGGTGTGGTCACCCAAGGTCTGTGCCGGTGGCGCGATGCTCGCGCCCTGGGACACCGGCAACCTCGACACGCTGCTCGGCAAGGCCGACCAGGAGATGTACCTGCGTCGCGCACTTCGTCGCGGCGGTCCGCGTCGCTCTCCCTTCGGCGGACGAGCGGCCGCCGCGAGTACGGAGACCGAAGCCATCTAGCCCCACGATTCGACATCGGTCTGGCAATGGGGCGCCGACGTCGAATGGTTGCTCGCAGGCATGTTCGGTCGGCTGAACTGTTGGACTGTGCCCTACGCCAATCACGTGGCTGGGCACCTGCATCCTCCACACCGGTCGGGGATGCAGTTGGTGGAAACACAAGTGCACATGCCTATTCCGACTCCATTACTCATTCCGATGTCTCCGGCGAATTCGTTCTGCGCAATTACGTGTTCATCACATATGGCCCATACGGTGCGGCTCCCGCGAGTGGGCAGCTGGTCCCCGATGCGTCACTGCTGTAGCCGATGGGAAACCACCGACGATCCGCTGAACCCCCGACACGCGGGGTCCCACCCGGGTAAGATTAATGGCTCAAACAATGATTGCTGTCTGCATTGATATGGCTACTCCCTGCAGCATTTGTCAATTGTTTGGATACGCCTCGACGCGGGGCTCCGCGGGTCCAGAATGGGCCGCGACGGCCACCCTCTGAGAGGCAGGCTGGTCATGACGAATCGGTCCTACCGGAAGACTGCAGTAGTCGCCGCCCTCACAATGGGCGCAGCCGCGTTTCTGACTGCTTTGCCTCAGTCGGCCCAGGCGGCAGACTCCGACATCGTGATCTCCGAGATCATGTATCACGCTCCGGACCCGGACACCACGGAGTTCATCGAGCTGGCCAACAGTGGCAGCGCAGCCGTTGACATCTCCGGTTGGGGCTTCGCCGCCGGCATCACGCTCAACACTGTGGACGGCAAGTTCCCGTCCGGCACCGTGATCCCGGCCCACGCCCGCATCGTCGGCACCGGCGACCCCGTGTTGTTCCAGACGCACTACGGCTTCCCGGCCGACTTCTCCTACGGCGTCGGCGGAATCAACGGGACCAACCCGACCGCGCTGTCCAACGGCGGCGAGCAGATCACTCTGGTCAACGCCAGTGCCACGGTGGTCGACGACCTGACGTACGACGACGCCGTGCCGTGGCCGCTCACGCCGGACGGCATCGCACCCGGGCCGTCGCTGGAGCTCACCAGCCTCACTGCGGATAACAGCGTGGCCGCCAACTGGGCCGCCTCGACGGTGCCCTACGGCACCCCGAAGGCGGTCAACAGCGTGGAGACCGTGCCGCCGATGACCATCACGAACGCGGGCACCGCGCCGGTCAACCCGGCGCCGAACACCCCGTTCACGGTCAACGCCACCATCGACCCGGGCGCCAGCGCCACGCTGACCTACAAGATTCAGTACGGCAACGACGTGACCATCCCGATGGCCGACGACGCAGGCAGCGCCGGCGGTGCGAACGACGGCACGTTCACAGCCACCGTGCCGGGTGCGCCCGCCGGCCAGATGGTGCGCTACAAGATCGCGGCGTCGGAAGGCTCGCAGACTGCGAATTTGCCGGTCACAGGCGACTCATCGCCGTACCTCGGCACGGTCGTCAACGACCCGGCGAACACCGCGAAGTACCCGCTGTTCCAGTGGTTCATGACCGACGCCGACTACAACAACCTCAACCTCAACCACCGCTGCGACGACGTCACCGCACCGGCCGCGATCTACTACAACGGGCAGTTCATCGACAACGCCGCGTTCCGGACCAAGGGCCAGAGCAGCTGCACCGACCCGAAGGCCAAGTGGGACGTCGAGCTGCCCAGTGGTCACCTGATGGACATGGGCCCGGCATTCGCCTACCCCGTGGACGAGTTCGCGCTGAACAACGACAGCGTGCCGGTGCCGGGACTCGGCTGGAAGATCATCGGCGACTCCGGTGTCCCGACCCAGAGCTACCAGATGGTCCGGGTCGACCGGAACGACGTGTTCCACGGCGTCTTCTCGATCGTCGAGAAGCTCGACAACCAGTGGCGCAACCACCATGGCTACAGCGACTGGGCCATGTACAAGGTGCAGGCCGGCGGGCTTCGTACCTACTCGACCCCGGAGGCGCTCGCCGCGTCGGGCGACATCGAGAAGAAGAACCCCGATGACACCGACTTCACCGACATCTGGCAGCTCACCCAGATGCTGTCGTCGCCCGACTCCCCGGCCAAGACGAGGTGGATGTACGACAACCTCGACCTGTCCGAGATGGCCAGCTACACGGCGCTGACCGTGGTCATGCGGCACTGGGACTCCGGCGGCAAGAACTTCTATCTCGTGCGGGACACCGACGGGTCCGGCCGATGGCAGATCCTGTCCTGGGACCTCGACGGCATCTTCAACAACGCCACCGACCCCAAGGGTGACTTCGTCACACCAGACACGGGTTTCAACAAGCTCTACAAGTCGCTGTTCGCCATCCCGGCGTTCAAGGCGATGCACTTCCGCCACCTGCGGACGCTGGCGGACGAGTTCCTCACCGGCAACGGCCTGATCGACCAGTTCGACGCGTGGACGACCTGCTGCGGCGGCGATGTCGCACTCGACAGGGCGAAGTGGGGCGGCCCGACTCTGGCCACGGCGCGCGCCAAGCTGGTCAACGCCATCCAGGAACGGCGGAGCCAGATCGCGGCGCACACCAGTGCGTCCGAGATCCCGCCGTCTCAGTCCCCGAACCCGGACATCGTCATCAACGAGATCCAGTACGACCCGACTCCCGATAGCGATGCCGAGTACGTCGAGCTGTACAACCCGTCGTCGACCGAGTCCGTGGACCTGTCGAACTGGCTGTTCACCGGGCTGGGCGACTACGTGATCCCGCCGGGTACGGTCCTCCTTCCCCAGCGCCTACGGCGTGGTGGTCAGGGACGACGTGGCCTTCCGCGCGGCGTACGGCTCGGGTCTCTACGTGATCGGTCAGTACGGTGGCAAGCTGGACAACTCCGGCGACGACCTGGCGCTGATGGATGGCACCCGGACCGTCGACGCGGTGAGCTACCTGCCCACCGATCCGTGGCCGGTCGAGGCCGCGGGCACCGGCCCGTCGCTGGAGCTCAACAGTCCGTCGTTGGACAACTCCTTGGCGCAGAACTGGCACGCCAGCGCCAACGCCGGCACCCCGGACGGGCTCAACACCGGTGGCGGTGGCGGTCCCACCGAGACGGTGGTCCTGCCGTTCGGTGCCAGCTGGAAGTACCTCGCGACCGGTCCGGACCAGGGCACGGCGTGGCAGGCCAGCGGATTCAACGACAGCACGTGGCCCAGTGGGACCGGTGACCTGGGATTCAAGAATGGAAACCACACCACGATCCCGAGCACGACGAACCGGGTGACGTACTACTTCCGGACCACCGTGAACCTCACGGCGGGCAACCCCGTCCTGGCGCTGGACCTCTCGCTGCTGCGGGACGACGGCGCAGTGATCTACATCAACGGGGTCGAGGTGGCCCGATCGAACATGCCGACCGGGACCGTCACCTTCACCAAGAAGGCGAGCGCCTCGGTTGACGGCGCCGCAGAGACCACGCCGGTCTCGGTCTCCCTGCCGCCGGGCGCGTTGAACGTCGGGAGCAACATCGTGGCGATCGAGGTCCACCAGAAGGCCAGCGGAGCAGCCGGCGACCTCACGATGGATGCGCAGCTGACCGTCACGCGCTGACCGGCTCCGGCGGCACGGCATATGGCAGCACCCGTCGTGGCGCCGATGCCGTTGAGGCCGACGATGCCCGCTGGTCCGTTCGTGCACGTGATACCGCAGGAGCGCGGTCAGCGTCGCGTGAGCCGCCGGCGGGCGGCAATGCGCTACCCTTGCGCCATGCGAGTCCGGCTGCTCCTTACCAGGGCCGCGTCGATCTGAGCCTCTTGCGACGCGGCCGCCCCTCCTTGCGTGAGGGGCTTTTCCATGTCCGGACCCACCAGCGAGGAAGACCATGACGCAGACCACGGCCAGCACCGAGGACTCCGACGAGCGTGAGTCCTACGACTTCGCGGCCATCCAGGAGCGATGGCTGCCGGTGTGGGACGAGCTCGCGCCGTTCCGCTCCGGACGTCTCGACGACCCTCGTCCTAAGAAGTACATCCTCGACATGTTCCCGTACCCCTCCGGCGACCTCCACATGGGCCATGCCGAGGCGTACGCCCTCGGAGACGTCGTCGCTCGCTACTGGGCGCAACGAGGCTTCAACGTGCTGCACCCGATCGGCTGGGACGCATTCGGCCTCAACGCCGAGAACGCGGCCATTCAGCGGGGCGCCGACCCGCGCGAGTGGACCTACGACAACATCGCCCAGCAGCGCGCGTCGATGCGGCGTTACGCCTGCAGCTTCGACTGGGACCGCGTCCTCAATACGTGTGACCCGGAGTTCTACCGCTGGAACCAGTGGTTCTTCTTGCGCTTCTACGAGCGCGGGCTCGCCTACCGCAAGCCGTCGCAGGTCAACTGGTGCCCCAAAGACCAGACGGTGCTGGCCAACGAACAGGTGGTCAACGGGCTGTGCGAACGGTGCGACACACCGGTCACCAAGAAGAAGCTGACGCAGTGGTACTTCCGGATCACCGAGTACGCCGACCGCTTGCTGGCCGGCATGGACGAGCTGTCCGGGCACTGGCCGGACAAGGTGCTGACGATGCAGCGCAACTGGATCGGGCGCAGCACCGGCGCGGACCTGACCTTCGTGATCGAGGGGCGCGACGAGCCGGTCACCGTCTACACCACGCGACCCGACACCCTGTATGGCGCCACCTTCTTCGTCGTCGCAGCCGACTCGGACCTGGCGGCCGAGCTGGCCGGGATGGCGTCGCCGCAGGTGCAGGAGCAGTTCGCCGCCTACGTCGACGAGGTACTGCGCACGTCGGAGATCGATCGACTGTCCAGCGACCGACCCAAGACCGGAGTCTTCCTGGAGCGGTACGCCGTCAACCCCGCCAACGGCGAACGGTTGCCGATCTACGCCTCCGACTACGTGCTGGCCGACTACGGGCACGGCGCCATCATGGCTGTCCCAGCCCACGACCAGCGCGACCTGGACTTTGCCCGCGCCTTTGACCTGCCGGTGCGGATCGTCGTGGACACCGGCGACGACGACCCGGCCGTCACCGGAGTCGCCACCAACGGCGATGGCCAGCTGGTCAACTCCGGCCCCCTCGACGGGCTGGGCAAGGCCGAGGCGATCGAGGCGATGATCGCGCACCTGGCGGCCCAGGGAACCGGCCGGACTGCGGTGAACTACCGGCTGCGTGACTGGCTGATCTCGCGTCAGCGCTTCTGGGGCACGCCCATCCCGATCATCCACTGCCCGTCATGCGGCGAGGTTCCGGTGCCCGACGAGCAGCTGCCGATTCTGCTGCCGTCGACCGAGGGGCTCGACCTGGCTCCCAAAGGTCAGTCACCGCTGGCCGCTGCTTCTGACTGGGTGAACGTGCCGTGCCCGCGCTGCAGCGGCCCGGCCAAGCGCGACAGCGACACGATGGACACGTTCGTCGACTCGTCGTGGTACTTCCTGCGCTTCCTGGACCCACATCTGGATTCGGCACCTTTCGATGCCGAGCAGGTGCGCGAGTGGGCTCCGGTGTGGCAGTACATCGGAGGCGTGACGCACGCGATCCTTCACCTGCTCTATGCGCGGTTCTTCACGATGGTGCTGTCCGATCTGGGCATGCTCGACTTCGAGGAGCCGTTCGCCCGCCTGCTGAACCAGGGCATGGTGGTCATGAACGGATCAGCGATGAGCAAGTCGCGCGGCAACCTGGTGCGGCTGACCGACGAGCTGGCCACCAACGGAGTCGACGCGGTGCGGCTCACCATGGTGTTCGCCGGACCGCCCGAGGACGACATCGACTGGGCCGACCTGTCGCCGGCCGGCTCGCGCAGGTTCCTGGCCCGCGCGTGGCGGCTCGCGGACGACGTGACGTCGCCGGTTGGCGTCGACCCGGCCGACGGCGACGTGGAGCTGCGACGTGTGACGCACCGGTGCGTTGCTGACGCGGCTGCGGCAGTCGAGGACTTCCGGTTCAACGTTGCCGTGGCCAAGGTGATGGAGCTGGTCAACGCAACGCGCAAGGCGATCGACTCTGGATGCGGCCCGGCGGATCCGGCTGTACGTGAAGCTGCCGAAGCCGTCGCCGTGATGCTGTCGTTGGTCACGCCCTACACGGCCGAGGACATGTGGGCCAGGCTCGGCCACGAGCCGTGCGTGGCGGTGGCGGGTTGGCCGCAGGTCGACCCCGCGCTGCTCGTTCAGTCGTCGGTGACGTGCGTCGTGCAGATCCAGGGCAAGGTGCGCGAACGGCTCGAGGTGGACCCGGCGATCGGTGAGGACGAGCTGCGCGAGCTGGCCCTGGCTGCGCCGGCGGTGCAGCGCGCCCTGGACGGCCAGTCGGTTCGGACCGTGATCGTTCGTGCGCCGAAGCTGGTCAACATCGTCACGGGCTGACCTCACTGCTGGTGAGTAGTCTGGCAACCCATGGCCGATCGCGTAGCGGTAGTCACCGACTCGACGGCGTACCTGCCGCCGGGAGTGGCAGCGGCGCATGGAATCGCCGTGGTGCCGGTGCAGGTCGTGATCGGTGGTGAGGCTCACGACGAGGACGCGATCACGCCGACTGATGTGGCCGAAGCCCTGCGCGCCTGGAAGCCCGTGACGACCTCGCGTCCGTCTCCCCAGGCATTTCACGAGACCTACGAGAAGCTGGCGGCGGCCGGAGCTTCTGGCATCGTCTCGGTCCACCTGTCCGCCGCGCTGAGCAGCACCCTGGAATCGGCGCACCTCGCAGCGCGGGAGTGTTCGGTGCCGGTGGACGTCGTGGACAGCCAGTCGGTGGGCATGGGACTGGGGTTCCCGGTGATCAGCGCTGCCGAGGCGGCCGCCGCCGGCGACGACCTGGCCACGGTTGCACGTTTGGCACACCAACGCGCAGCCGACACCCGCGAGTTCTTCTACGTCGACACGCTGGAGTACCTACGACGGGGCGGACGTATCGGCGCCGCTGCCGCTCTGGTGGGGTCGGCCTTGTCGGTCAAGCCGTTGCTGCACGTGGTGGATGGCCGCGTGGAGACGTTGGAGAAGGTGCGGACCACCAGTCGCGCCCTCGCCCGACTCGAGGACGTCGCGGTGGCTGCGGCGTCCGATCAACTGGTCGACGTGGCCGTGCACCATCTCGCCAACCCGACGCGCGCCGCGGAGCTCGCGGCTCGCTTGCGTCCGCGCATTCCGCACCTGCGCGAACTGGTGGTCAGCGAAGTCGGCGCCGTCGTCGGTGCGCACGTCGGGCCCGGCATGCTCGCCGTCGTCGTCGCTCCAGTGTGAGCGCAAAGGGACTGCGGTGACCGGCGGCTGGGTTGCCCTGGCGCTCGTGGTGGGCTACCTGGTGGGCTCGATCTCGCCCGCTTCGCTGATCGCGCGCGCTCGGGGCCTGGACCTGCGCGACGTCGGGTCTGGGAACCCTGGCGCCACCAATGCCGCGCGGGCCATGGGTGGACGCGTCGGTGTCGTGGTGGGCCTGCTCGACGTCGTGAAGGGGTTCCTGCCTGCGATCGCCTTCGTGCCGATCTCGCTCGACGCAGCGATGGCCGCCGGCGCGGCCGCCGTCCTGGGCCATGTGACGTCGCCCTGGCTCAAGGGGCGGGGCGGACGAGGGGTGGCGACGTCGTTCGGCGCCGTGCTGGCCGTCGAGCCGGTGTGGGCGCTGATCATCCTGGCCGTGTTCGCCGTGGTGCTGGCTGCGTCGCGGTGGGTGGCGGGCGCTTCGGTGGCCGCAGCCGCGGCGCTCGTGCTGGTGGCGCTGGTCGACCACACGTCGGCGTGGCAGTTGGCCTGGGCCGCGTTCCTGGCCGTTGTCGTCGAACTGCGCCACGTGCCCAACATCGTGCGGCGCTACCGTGCCCGTTCCGGCTGACCGTCATCCCCACTTCCGCCGGGTCGACCGGGCGTCAACATGCCGCGCCAAGCTGAGTGGGCAGGCGCCGTCGCCCGCCTAACGTGCCGCGGTGCCGAGCAACCGAAGTCGCCGAGCCGAGCGCGCCCGCCGTCGACTCGCGACCCTGCTCGCTCCTGAGCTGCCACCGAGTGCGAGGGTCGCCGATCCGCTTCCCGACCCGTCGCTGCCGACGCTGGCACCGCGCGCCCCGCAGACGGAGCCGACGCGATGGTTGCCGACGGGCAGCGGTCGGGGCATGGCCCTCATCGTGGGTATCGCTGTGCTACTGGCCGTGGGGTGGTGGCTGATCGGGCGACCGCGCGGCACACCGATCGAGCTCACGTCTCAGGTCCCGACACCATCGGCGTCCGCCCCGGCCCAACCCGCCGGCGCTGATGCCGACTCCGGCAACGACCGGATCGGCGTCCCCGGTCGCTGCAGCGCTCGTCGTGGTCGACATCGAAGGGCGGGTGCGCCACCCCGGCGTAGTCAAACTGCCGGCCGGTTCGCGCGTCTTCGAGGCTCTGCACGCCGCAGGTGGCGTACGACGTGGCACGTCGACGCACAACCTCGACCTGGCCAGGCTCCTGGTCGACGGTGAGCAGCTCTGGGTCGGTCACCACCCGGGGACACCTGCGGGTGGCGCAGCACCGGTAACCGGGGGAGCGTCGTCCGACGCCGGGTCGCCGACAACGCCCGTCAACCTCAACACCGCAACCCTCGATCAGCTCGACACGTTGCCGGGTATCGGACCGGTGCTGGCTCAGCGGATCCTCGACTGGCGCACCCAGCACGGTCGCTTTGTCACGATCGACCAGCTCAAGGATGTGTCAGGTATCGGCGATGCGACCTTCGCCGATTTGGCGACCCTGGTGACCGTGTGAGGTTGCCTCACCCTCCCGGGCTGGATCTGCGGCTGCTCTTTCCGGCTGCGATCACGTGGATCGTCTCGTGGTTCGCACCACTGGCGCCCTGGCGCGTCAGTGTGTCGCTGGGCCTCCTCGGTTGCGTCGCAGCGTTGCTATCGCTGCGCCGCCTGCGCCGGGTTGTCGTGACCTGTGTCGTCGTTGCCGGAGTCGCCGCGCTCGGAGTCGGGCTGCGCGTCATGCCCTTGACATCGGCCCCCTGGCGCGGCGCCGACCCGACCCAGTCGGTGTCGCTGGTCGGCGTGGTGACCTCAGACCCGCGGGTGCGCCTCGTTTCCGGTTGGGGCGGGAGCCAACAGGTCGAGGCGAGCGTCGAGTGCCGCGTCGAGCAGATCGGTGTCGACGCCACGATGATGCGCAGCCGGGTGCCGGTACGCGTGATCGGTTACGGCCCTGAGTGGGCCGATGTGGCATGGGGGGAGCGGGTTTCGCTCACGGGGCGCGTGTTGCCGCGTCGGTCCGGCGATCCGTATGCGGCGGTCGTCGTCGCACGGGGCCCTCCCACCTTGCTCGCGCAAGCACCCCGGCTCCTGGCGTGGACGAACGTGGTGCGCGACCGGCTCGCGCAGGCGGCGTCCGGCCTCCCGGCGGACGCGCGCGGCCTGCTACCGGCGCTGGTCGTCGGTGACACCCGGGAGGTGCCCGACGACCTGACCACCTCGATGCGGGTGAGCGGACTGGCTCACGTCACCGCCGTGTCCGGTGCGAACGTGGTGTTGCTCCTGGCAGCCGTGCTGGCGCTGGCTCGATGGTGCGGCGTGCGCGGCTGGCATCTGCACGCGGTGGCCGCAGCAAGCGTCGCGGGTTTTGTCCTGCTGGCCCGGCCCGATCCCAGCGTCCTTCGCGCCGCGGTGATGGGGCTGGTCGGAATCGCTGCTGTCACCGCGAGCGGACGTCGTTCTGGCCCGGCGACGCTCCTGGCCGCCGTCCTCGCACTGCTGCTGATCGATCCGTGGCTGGCGCGCACCTGGAGCTTCGCACTCTCGGTTTCCGCGACCGGTGGGCTGCTCCTGCTCAGCCCGGTATTGCGGCGCCGGCTGCCAGCGCCATGGCCGGACTCCTGGCGTGATGCGGTGGCAGTGGCGCTGGCCGCACAGTTGGCCACGACACCGCTGGTGGCCGCGCTCTCGGGCCGCGTCAGTGTCTTCGGCGTCGTCGCGAACGTGTTGGCCGCGCCGGCCGTCGGTCCGGCGACCGTGCTCGGCGTCGTGACGGCAGCGGTCGCCGTTGTGGCGCCGACATTGGCCCACGTGGTGGCGTGGGCGGCGGCACTCCCTGTGTTGTGGATCGCCTGGGTGGCCCGCGGCGTTGCCTCCCTGCCCGAGGCGTCGCTGCGCTGGCCGCACGGGCTCGGTGGCGCGTCCACCCTCCTGGCGGCCGGGGCGGCCGTGGGGACGGCGGTCGTCCTGCGCCGGCCGCGCGGACGCGGCGCGCGTATCGGCACGGCGGGGATCGTGGCGCTGGCCGCCGCCCTGGTGGCGCTCGGACCGGGCCGTTGGCCGCCACCGGGTTGGCTGTTCGTTGCCTGCGACGTGGGACAGGGCGACGCACTCGTCCTCTCTGTCGCGCGCGCGACCGCGGTTGTCGTCGACGCCGGCCCGGACCCGACGCTGGTCGACCTATGCCTTCACCGCCTCGGTGTCTCCCGGATCCCAGCCGTGTTGCTCACCCACTTCCACGCCGATCACGTCGACGGTTTGCCGGGAGTGCTGCACGGTCGTCTGGTCGGTGAGGTGCTCGCCAGTCCGCTGGACGACCCGCCCGCAGATGCGGATCGAGTGCGTGCCTGGGCGGCGCAAGCCGGCGTTGCGCTGAGGCCCGCTGTCGCGGGCGAGGTCGATCATGCGGGCGGTGTCTCCTGGCAGGTGCTGTGGCCGACGCACCTGCTGCTCGGCGAAGGTTCGGATCCGAACAACAACTCCCTGGTCCTGCGCGTCACCAGCAACGGTCACGTGCTGCTGCTCACCGGTGATGTCGAGCCTGCTGCGCAGTCGGCGATCCTCGCCTCCGGCGTGGACCTGAGGGCCGACGTCCTGAAGGTTCCGCATCACGGGTCGGCGTCACAGGACCCGGCGTTCCTGGCGGCGACCGGCGCCGGACTCGCTGTGATCAGCGTGGGGATCGACAACACCTATGGTCATCCGGCCGACGTCACCCTCGCGGCCCTCGCCCGCGACGGCATGGCGATCAGGCGCACGGACCTCGACGGCGACGTGGCCGTGGTTGCCACGTCGTCCGGGCTCCGGGTGGTGACACGACCGCCATGACCCGACGGGACAACGTTCGTGCAACCCGATCGACGTTGATCCGGTAGACCGTCGCGTCTGGTCGGACGCATTGAGTGCAGCGCAGCTCGACCGGTGCGTATTTGGTTGTCGGCCCGAGTTCTCTAGGTTCCTCAGCAAGGCTCAGCGTCTCAAGGGCCGAGGACAGGAGTGCCTCTGAACCTGGACAAGGCGAACGGGTGGAGGTGACCAATGCGCACGAGAGTCGGCAGTATGTGCGCCATGGCATGGTCAACCCTCGACGCAGTTCGTGCTGTTGTGCCATCTGTGGCTGGGCTGTTCATCGTCGCTGCCTTGGCAGCAGCCTGTACGTCGGGTGGCACACCCAGTCCAAACTGAGGCCGAAGCGACGGGCTCCGTGGTGTCCCGGTGTCTCGTTCTTCGCCCGGTCAAGGCGAACGCTTCCCCGCCTGGCCCGGCTAGGACGATCAGTGGCGAGGGCCTCGCCATCCGGTGACGGGAGACTTGTGGCAGTGTCGGGGCATGAGAAGGCGACTTATGGACGCGGCGGTCGTTGCGGTTGTAGGTGCAGCCCTCGCAGGGTTCTCGGGGCTACCCGCGCATGCGTTCGGTTCTGTCTCGTCGGCGACCACGGGCGACTCTCAATGCGGCACGCAGGTCGGTGCACAACCACCGGACGGTCAGTGGGAGCACGTGACCGTGATCGTATTTGAGAACAAGGCCCTGTCGAAGATCATCGGAAACACAAAGGACGCGCCGTACCTGAACTCCCTCGCGCGTGCCTGCTCTTATGCCACCAACATGCATCACATGACGACCACGAGTCTCACCAACTACATCGCCTTGACGTCCGGGTACACCGGTCACTCTGGCGGCAAGGAGGTTCTCATCACGGGGACCAAGCTGCCGAGGGTGTGGCCACAGGACAGCGTCAGCATCTTCGAGGCGATGGGCTCCGACGCGCGCGAGTGGGCGGAGAGCATGCCCAGCAACTGCTTCATGAGCGCGTCCAGCGACGGCCTCTTCGAGGTCGGCCACTCGCCATACCAGTACTACACGAGGACTCAGAACACCCTGTGCCCGCAGTACGCGGTGCCGCTCGGTTCGAACGACGCTCTCAGCGCGAAGTTCAACCTGGTGATCCCGAACCGGGTGGACATCATGCACGGCACGTCGAACACGACCACGTCGTCGCAACGGGTCCAGGCCGGGGACAAGTGGGCCAGCTCATTCATCCCGGCGCTGCTGGGCACTCCCGAGTATGTCGCCGGTAAGAGCGCCATCATCATCACGTGGGACGAGGGCACATCGAGTTCCTCCCAGATCCCGTTCATCGTCATTTCCCCCTACACCAAGGCGGGGGGTGTCACGAATGTGCTGTACAACCACTACTCGACGCTCGCTGGCGTGCAGGAGATGCTCGGCGTCAGCCCTCTCCTCGGACACGCTGCCGACAGTGGTCTGAACTCCATCGCCCACGACCCGATCTTCGGGCTCAACTGAGCACCTCCGCAACATGCCTGAAGCAGCCGCGCCGAAGTGCCGATCCCGGGGCTAGGCCATCTGAGCGCCACCGATGCGCCGTCGACTCCGCGGGTGTATCGAACCGGAGAGCATGCACCGATGTGGAGTGCAAGGCTGCCGGCCGTTTTGGGAGTGGCGCTGCTTGCGCTATCCGGGTGCGCTGCCTCGGCGGCCACTTCGAGTAACGGTTCGGCCAGTCCGACTGGGCAGCCGACCCATGAGCTGCGCGGCTACGCGGTGAGTTCAGCGGTGTGCCCGATGTCGTCAGACCTGTCGACGCCAGGGACTCTCCAAGCCGTCACCGGAACCATCTCGCAGTACCTGGAGTGTCCAGTCGTCTTGCCGGACGGCTCGACCGAGGGCAGCCAACAATCGGTGACGCGAGACAGCGGCGACGCGTTCCAAACCCTCGACGCGGCGCTCCATGGTCACCGCGGAGGGCCGCTGGCGACCTGCAGCCCGGCCGCGAGCATGGATTCAGGCGACCAGCAGGTGATCCTTGTGGAGTCCTCTACAGGCACCTGGATGCTGATCGACCGCATCGCAGTCGTGATGCAGAGTCGCTGCTAACGCACTAGAACGTAGCCACACCATCCGTCACCGGCACGCCACGATCGATACCAGTACCACTCAGACGTGCCGTTCCAGTGCGCCTCTCGGAGGGCCGGTTCGGGCAGGTGCGCATGTGCCTGACCGCCTCGACGCGACCTACTTCCGGGCCTTGCCTGCGAGTTCAGGCTCGACTTGGTCCTGACGCCTGAGCATCCGGGCTACGAGTTGCCCCGACAGGGCGAGCAGCACTGCTACGTCCGGGCTGCTCACGGGAAGCTGGGGTGCGCTCACCATCGTCGAGCGCGAGGTTCATCTCTCCATCGACTAGCGCACGTACGTGCCATTCTCGGGCTGATCGAATCCGGCACTAGGTGGGAGGCGCTGACCGTAGTGTCCTTGTTGTGACGACCCGGTCCGTAGATGAGTCGCCGCCTCCTGGTGTCTCGCGCGCGTTGGACAACACGTTCAAGATCGGGCTGATCCTCAAGGCGGCGGACGGCGTTCTTGAGATCCTCTCCGGGCTGTTCTTGCTGTTGGTGAGCCCGAGCACGATAGACCGGCTCGCGCACACGCTGACTGCCCATGAGTTGGGCCAGGACCCGCACGATCGGATCGCCAACTACATCCTGCACACCACCGGCCACCTAAGTAGCGGTGCGACCTTGTTCGGGGCGGTCTATCTACTCAGCCACGGCGTTGCCAAGGTCGTGCTGGTGGCCTTCGTCTTCCGGGGCAGGCTGTGGGCATACCCGTGGCTGATCGGTCTGCTCGGCGTGTTCATCGTCTACCAGCTTTACGTCATCGTGCTCGTCAAGTACTCCTGGGGACTGGTCGCCTTGACGGCGTTCGACCTGTTCCTGGTGTGGCTGACCTGGCATGAGTACCAGGCCAGGCGCGCCGAGCAGCCTCAGTCGGCCCCAGAGGTTGCCTAGAGCGACGCATGGTCTCGGTGGACTCATCTGTCGCCGGGGCGGGGGGCTGCGAGGTCCCGACCAGTGAACGGATCTGCGTGGTGCGTAGCTTCTCTTCCGTGCGCTAGTGGATCGGTCGACGGACGAGGATGTCGTACCCGGCGACCGAGGCCGCGTGCACGTAGTACGTGCCGAGAACCTGCGCGAGGGTGCCGCCGGGGTCGACCTGTGCGGGCGGGGCGTAGACGACCACATAGCGCGGCCCGGCCGGTGAGGCCAGCCAGTGAGCCAGCAGCTCCTTCGCGCCCGGGACCCGCTGCACGCTCTCGGCCCACAAGTAGGGGTAGCTGGTCTGGCGGTCCGACTCGAGGTACAGGTCGGCGGCCGCGACGAATGCGTACACCTCGTCGCCAGGTCGGGAGTGGGTGCGCAGCCACTGGGCGACCGGCCCGGAGGCGCGGGCGCGGTGGCCGGTGCTCGTCACCGCCGTGCGCAGCGCCGGTGACGCTGCGACGGCGGCCTGCCCGATCAGCGGGAGGGCCACGGCGGCTGCGACGAGTGTCGCCGCGCCCCGACGGGTCGCCGTGCTCGCGGCGACCCCGGCGAGGACCGCGAACGGGGGGATGACTTGCACCCAGTAGTGGCGGTGGGCGAACGGTCCGGAAACCACGACCAGGAGCGCCGTCGCGGCCCAGAGCACGACCGGCCACAAGTTCACCCGGCGTCGGCAGGCGGCCACCCCGAGCCCGGCGACGACGGCGAGCCCGAGCATGTCCGGGGCGACCACGAGTGCGGTGAGGGTCGTTGCGCGCAGCCGCGTCCACAGCGGCACGGCGGCGGCCACTTGGGCCTGGAACTCCACGATCGCGTACCACCACTGGGACCAGTCGGTGACCGCGGCGCAGGCACCCGCTGCGACCACCGGTGCGGCGGCTCCCGCCACGGACAGCGGCACGGCTGTCCGGCGCGTGGTGGCGGCTGCCGTGCAGGCGAGGAGCAGGACCAGCGGGTCAAGGGCCGACTGCTTCACCAACAGTGCGCAGCCGCACAGCAGCCCGGCCGCGACCAGCCAGCCCGACCGCAGCCGGCCGGCCCGCCACCACAGGGCCAGCGCCGCGCCCCAGGCCCCGACCGAGGCCGCCAGCAGCTCACCGTTGAGCTGGAAGCCTTCGACGAACGGGCCGGCGAGCACCACCGCCGAGAGCAGGCCGGCCACCATCCCGGCCCGCCGACCGGCCACTGCCCACGCCGCCGACGCGCTGGCGAGGGCCACCAAGACCGCGGCCACGACTGCCGCCGCCCGCAGGCCCAGCGGACTGTAGGAGACGGCCCCGACGACCCGGAACGCCACGAGCAGGCCAGGTGGTCGGTCGACCCAGGCCGCGGGGGAGTACAGCCGACCGCCCTCGGCCCACCGGCGGGCGATGAACGCATAGCCCCCCTCGTCCGGGTCCAGCGGCACCCGCAGCAGCGGGAGCCGCAGCAGCACCGCCACGGTGACGATCCCGGTGAGCCCGGCGACGGTGACCCGGCGTCTGCCGGAGGGGCTCGGCCCGCGCCGCACTGCCTCGGGTGCGGCACCACCAGGTGCCACCGCCGAAGAACGCGGGTGGTCGATGTTCATCCGCCGCGACCCTAGGCCGACCGGGGGCTGTGGGGCAGCCCGACGGCGATCGACGCGCGCGACCCGTGTCGGCAAGCCGCCGGCACCGGTGCACACCTGCGCGATGCATATGACTCGGGCAGGGTTGCCCGCCCGAGTCACCTCGACGCCTCAGGGCTGTGGCGCGCCCCCCCCGCCCCGTGGGCCAGGCGCAGGACCCATGCCGGCGCAGTGAGCGCGCTGTCACGGGACGAGGCCGTACCGGACGGGACGTCCAGGAGTAGCAACAGCGCACAGGCGTGCGGCGGACTCAACTGGTCAGCCCAACGCCTGCTCGAGTGTTCGTGACGGTGTCCTCCAGCCGAGGGTTTGTCGAGGGCGTCCGTTGAGTTGGTCGGCGACGGCGACGGCGTCGAGGTCGGCTCGGGTGTAGCCGGCCATCGACTCACCTTTGGGGAAGTACTGGCGCAGTAGTCCGTTGGTGTTCTCGTTGGATCCGCGTTGCCAGGGGCTGCGCGCGGGTCGCAGGAGGCGGACCTCGGAACCGCACTGCTGCTCTACCGAGCAGTGACCTGGCTCCGGCCGATGCCGGTTGGCGGCAACACCTTCTACGACCTTGCCCGTGCTTGAGGGCCAGCGCCGAGAGACCGCGGCGAGGTGCCATTCTCGGACGGATCCTGTCGTAGCGAGTTCCGGCATTCGGTACGGACCTTGGCAGCTCTGACGGCTTCAGGGCGGTAGCCCCCGCGCACCCGGGCGTCGTTTCTTCGCCAGCCGGTAAAGGTTCTCGTTCGACCGGGGCTGTGAACCAGCGAGAAGATGGTCGCCGCCGACGAGGGGTAGGGGTGGACCGGACGGATGAGGCGTACGGGCGGCTGTTCGCCGCCGAGTACTCCCTTGTCCGCCGAACGATCTTCGTGATGACAGGCAATGCGGCCACCGCCGAGGACGTGACCCAGGACGCCTTCGTCCAGCTCCTCCTCCACTGGTCCAAGGTGTCCCGCTACGAGCGGCCCGATGCGTGGGTACGCCGCGTCGCGATCCGGTTGGCGGTGCGCCACATGAAGCGTGAGGGACGTCGACAGCTTCTCGAGTCCGAGTGGGAACCGACGTCGCCCAGCCAGGGGCTCGACCCAGACCTGGTTGCCGCCATCCGTGATCTACCGGTCAAGCAGCAGGCGGTACTGGTCCTGTTCTACTTCGAGGACCGGCCGATGAAGGAGATCGCAGCAGACCTGGGCATGTCCGAATCGACAGGCTTCGTGCACCTGCACCGAGCCCGACGACGCCTCGCGAAGGTCTTGGGGGAGGTGGGCGCCGATGTCACTCGACACTAGGTTGCAGCAGCACTATCAGCAGACCGCCCTGCGCGCACCCACCACAGTTGCGCCGGATGCGCTGCCGACGGTGGTCGCACGCGTGGCTCACATCCGGCGCAGCCGGCGGCGGATGGCCTATGCGGCGGTGCTCGCGGCCGCCGTGGTTGCGGTGGCGTGGGGCGTGACGACTGCCAACCTCCACATTCTCGGGCTGGGCGACCACCCGGTCGTCGATGACTCGAAGCTCACACAGAGCTTCACGTCTCCGCTGTACCACTACTCGATCGCCTACCCGGCGAACTGGCAGGTCACTCCGGCGACGCGTGTATGGCTGACCTATCCACCCAGCGACGAACGGTCTCAGGACGACGAACTGACAGCCCCCGACGGCACCAGTTGGTCCGTCACCTCGCTCGAGATCCCGGCCGGGACGAATCCGGCTCAGTGGCTGCGCCGGTACGCCAAGGCACCTCCGGGCCAGCCTGGAGGTTGCTTCCTGCCGCTGAACAAGGAACCGAGGACAACGGTGGATGGGTTCCCCGCCTGGATCCATGGCGGGCTCCCGATCTGCAACTTCACCGAGGCGTACGTGCTCGTCGGGCACCGCTTCTACCAGTTCGCCGCGCACCCGTCGATGAGAACCATCAACGACCACGTCTACGACCCGGACTTGTTCCACGCGATGCTCGAATCCGTTCGGTTGCCGCAGTAAAGGTCGTCGCCTTCCTACGACTGTGATGTCGTGGAGGTGGTTGTCATGGGACGACCCAACACGGCACCGATCCTGGCCGCGATCGCCGGACTTGTGCTCATACCCTTGCTCATCGCCGGTTGCTCGACATCGTCGGCTACGGCTGGCCCGAGTGCGACGCCCACCACACCAGTGACCACGGCGCCGCCGCCGCAGCAGCCCACTGCGGTCGGTGAGTTGACGCAGCGCTACTGGTCACGAATGCAGGGCTACTCGATCGCCGTCGCCCCGACCTGGAAGATCCACCCTGCGGTGAGTCGATGGGAGCACTTTCCGCCAGAGGACACCGCCCGCCAGGACGATCTCCTCGTCGCCCCGGACCACAGCAACTGGGCCATCACGTCGATCACGCCGCCGTCCGGGATGTCGGGCAAGGCGTGGGCGGCCGCCTGGGCCAAACCCCAGCCCGGGGGCGCCGACCCCGGTGGGTGCACCACGCCCTTGTCGGACTACCGGCCCATCGTCGTTGCGGGACGTCCGGGGTGGGTTCACGGGGCGTTGCCGATCTGCAATTTCACCGAGGCGATCGTGGTGGTGGGCAATCGGGTCTACACGTTCACGGCACACCCGTCGATGGCGACGGTGGACGACCACGTCTACCCGTCGAAGATGTTTCGCGCGATGCTCGCCAGCGTGAAGTTCACGGGTCAGGGGTGAGCCGGCGGCACCTCGGAGGACCAAGCAATGGCACCGTGAAGTCAGGAGCCGGGCATCGGCAGGATCTGGAGCACCTCGATGGTCCCTACCTGGTGGTGGGGGTGCCCTTCTAGAACGGCGTTCACCGCGTCGGTGTCCTCGGCCTGCAGGATCGAGTACCCGCCGATCCAGCCTGCCGGCCCGGGGTCGTCAGCGCTGGTCGGCTGAGTTGGAGATCCGAAGTCCACCAGGGCGTCGCCGGCCTTGCCGGCCCACGCCATCCAGGCGTTCATACCGGCCTCGCGCTCCCCAGGGCTGGAGCCGGTCATCTGCTCACTGGCCGTCATCTTCGAGCGGTAGAGCGCCAGGAACTTCTCCATGGAGTGGTCCTCTCGGGAGTTTCGCCGGACGATGCTCCGGCTGTGGCCAGCCTGCATCTACATCCCTCTCGGGGCAAGGGTCGCTATTTGGGACCTATGCCTCTGCGCGGCGCTCCGGGTTGGACGTAGACAGGGAAGCAACCAAGGAGGTGTCGGATGTTCACCAACTGGGTGTTCTGGACACTGTTCATCATCGTATGGGTCGCACTGGCGTTCTGGCCGGCTCGCGTCGCAGGCCGTAAGGGCCACAGCTTCTTCGGCTACTTCCTGTTCAGCCTCGTCTTCTTCCCGGCGGCACTCGTCACGGCCTACCTGGTCCACGACCGGAGCGCTGGTGCTTCTGCCGCAAGGACCGGCACCCCCGCGGGATCGGCGTACAGCCGCTAACCGCCGGAAGCGGCTAACCCCTGCGGCTGTTGCTGGGTGACGCAGTGGATCCCACCCCCGCCTGCACCGAGGTGGTCGATGTTGAGCTGCTCGATGACGCGGCCTGGGAACACGTCACGCAAGGTCGCCCTGGCCGCCGCGTCCGCCGCTCTGTCCCCGAACTGGGCGCAGATCACTGCCCCGTTGCAGACGTAGTAGTTGGCATAGGAGTCGACGAAGTTCGGGTCGCCCGACCTACGGATCTTGGTGAAGTCAGGACCGCGGAGCGTAGTGACGTCGATAGCATCGCCGCTGGCGTCGGTGGCGCTGGCCAAGGTGGCGTACTGCCGGCGCTCGTCGGCGGACCAGATGTCGGTGTCGGACGGTCGTGGAACCTGCACAACTGCGCTGGTGCCGCCGGTGAATCGCGACGTGGCGTCGACGTGGTCGTCGGTGATGTCGTGGCCAGTGATGCCTGCGAACCAGATGACCTTGGTGGCGCCGTACGCCTCCAACATGGCCGCCTCGACGTCAGCCGTGGCGAGTCCGGGGTTGCGGTTGTCGTTCACGAGGCTGCTTCGGGTCGCCATCAACGTTGCCCGGCCATCTGTCTCGATGGCCCCGCCCTCGCCAACGAACCCTGCGGGCGTGAACGGGACACCCACGTACGCGGCGATCCGTTTGGCGACCTGCGCGTCCTGGAAGTGTTCCTGCTTGCCGCCCCACCCGTTGAAGTTCAGTCCGACCGCGTCCAGATCTCCGTTGCTCCTGGTACGAAAGATCGGTCCGCTGTCACGCAGCCAACAGTCATCGACCGGGATGCTGCCGATGACCGTGACGTTCGCCCCGCACGCTGCCTGAGCGCTGTGGACGGCCACGGCGTTGGCACACATGACAACCGGCTCGTACCTCGCGATCGTCTTGGCGATCCCAGCGATATCGGCTTGCACGCCGGCCAGCTGTCGGCCCCAGATCGCGGTGCTGTCCGGCCAGGCCATCCAGGTGCGGGTGTGGGGTTCAGCGTCGGGCGGTACCCGGAACATCACTTCGGTCGGCGGGCTGTGGGCGGATTGCCGTGTCGAACAGCCACCCAGGCCAGCCGCGATCCCCACGGCACCGAACCCGGTCGTGGCCAGGAATCGTCGACGCGACAGACCCGGCCCACCTCCGCCCTCGTTCACGGGCAAGAAACCCCCAACGCAGAACGTCAACCGTCCGATCACGCTATCCCGGTCAGCCTCGCTGGCAGACTCACGGCTGGGCCTTCGGCGGCGCAGAAGGGATTGGGATGACGGTCATCGAGTGGTACGCGGGTGACCGGCAACCGTTGCGCCCCTCGTTCGAGCTGGCCGAGGACTCCCGGGTGCAGCTGGACGGCTATCTGCAGCTCGGTCGGGTCCTGGTGGCTCGAGCCGACGACACCGATGACCGGGTGGTCGGTCACCTGCAGCTCGTCCCGACGTCGGTCGTCGGCGAGATCGAGATCAAGAACATGGCGGTGCTGCCGGAGTACCGGGGCTCGGGCATAGGGCGGACTCTGATCGCGGAGGCGGTCCGACGATCGTCTGACGAAGGACTGTCGCGCATGCTCGTGGCCACCGCGGCAGCCGACGTCGGTGTACTCCGCTTCTACCAACGCGCTGGCTTTCGTCTGCAACGCGTCGTTCGCGACGCGTTCACCGCTTCCACCGGCTACCCGGAACCCATCTTGATCGACGGCATCCCGCTGCGAGACCAGGTGTGGCTGGATCGCGAACTCGTGCTCGACACCGCACGGGACTAGACCAAGGAGGCGCCTCATGTGTCGCTGGTTGGCGTACTACGGGGAGCCACTGCAACCCGCTGAGCTCGTACTGCATCCCAAGCACTCCTTGGTGGCACAGTCGCTGGACTCGCCATTGGGCGCGGAGACGGTCAACGGTGACGGATTCGGTTTCGGGTGGTATCCGAAGGATCCCCGGGCCAACTCGACCCCCGGGCTCTTCCGAAGCACAGAGCCGGCCTGGAACGACCAGAACCTTCGCGACCTCACCAGGAGTGTGACGTCGCCGCTGTTCTTCTCACACGTGCGCGCCGCTGCCGGCCCTCCGATCCAACAGACGAACTGCCATCCGTTCCGCTACGACACCTGGCTGTTCATGCACAACGGGGTGATCGCCGACTTCGCCTCCATCAAGCGCGACCTCACGTTCGCGGTCGACCCGAGCCTCTACCCGCAGATCAAGGGCACCACCGACTCGGAGGTGTTGTTCCACCTCGCCCTGTCCCATGGGCTCCGAGACGACCCGATCGCCGGCATGAGTCGTGCCATCGGACTCGTGGAGTCGGTGGGTCACGCGCAGGACATCCCCTTCCCGATGCAAGGGACGATCGCCGTCTCGAACGGGTCGAAGATCTGGGCGTTCCGGTACTCATCGCTGGGACAGACGCGCACCTTGTTCCACTCCGCCGACATCGACGTGCTGCGCGCCATGTACCCAGACGTCGAGCGGCTCGGGCTGTTCGGAGAACGGGCTCATGTCGTGGTGTCCGAACCGCTCAACGACCTCCCCGGAGCTTTCCTGGAGGTGCCGGAGTCGACCGCGGTGGTGCTGGATTCCGACGGCTACCACCACCACAACTTTTCCCCCACTGCACCCTGATCGACGCGTCGGACCTGCGTGACAGACTGATTCAGTGCCCGCCGCTGCCCCGCCCGTCACCGTCATCACCGGTGCGGAGGAGCTACTGGTCGACCGCGCCGTCCGCGACGTCGTCGAGGCAGCCAGAGCGCTCGACCCGGAGGTGGATGTCGCCGAGCTGGTCGGCGTCGAGATCCGCAGCGGCGACCTGGCTCAGCTGACCGCCCCTTCGCTGTTCGGCGGCCCGCCCGTGGTCGTGGTGCGCGGAGTCGAGGAGCTTGCTGCCAAGTCCGAGAGCGAAGAGGTGCTGAACGCCCACGACGAGCTGCTGGCGTACCTGAAGGATCCCGTACCGGATGCGTGCGTCGTGCTCGTGCACGCCGGAGGGTCGAGCGGTCGTGCCCTGCTCAACCAAGCCAAGGCGTCCGGAGCCAGCAGCGTCGACGCGTCGCTACCGGCCAAGTTCGCCGAGGCTGCGCGGTTCCGACGTCAGTTCGTCCGTGACGAGTTCAAGGCCACCCATCGTCAGGCGACGCCCGAGGCGGTGGAGCTGTTGGTGACGACGGTCGGCGGCGATCTGCGCGAGCTCGCGGCGGCCGCCCACCAGCTCGCCAGTGACAGCGAGGGCGTCGTGGACGAGGACGTGGTGCGTCGCTACTACGCCGGGCGCGCAGAGGTCACCGGATTCGAGGTGGCGGATCGACTCCTGGAGGGCCGGGCCGCGGCCGCGCTGGAGTCCCTGCGGTTCCTGCTGTCGGCCGAGGGGCCGAACAAGGTGGCCCCCATCGTGGTGGCCGCGGTCGCCCGCAACCTCAGGGCGCTGGCGCACGTGGTTGCTGCGCCGCGAGGGGCGTCGGCGGCTGCGGTGGGCCAGGCGGCCGGGGTGCCGGACTGGAAGATCCGCAACTTCTACCAGCCGTTGACGCGCTCGTGGAGTCCCGACCAGGTGCGTAACGCGATCGGCCTGGTGGCCGACGCCGATGTGGCGGTCAAGGGGGAGGCGGTGGACCAGGAGCATGCCCTGGAGCAGATGATCGTGGGAGTGGCGCGGGTGCTGCACCCGCGTTAGGGGCGAGTCGGAGCTGGGGCTCAGGCGGCGGCGCTGAGCCGCTTGGCCATCTTGGCCTTGCGCTTGGCGGCCTGGTTCTTGTGGATGACGCCCTTGCTCGCTGCGACGTCCAGCTCACGCGACGCCTCGCTGAACCGGCTGGCCGCCTCGGTGCTGTCGCCGGCGGACACGGCCTCACGGAACCGGCGCACCGAGCTCTTGAGCGAGGAGCGGACCGCCTTGTTGCGCTGGCGGGCAGCCTCGTTCTGCTTGTTGCGCTTGATCTGGGACTTGATGTTCGCCACGAAAGGTCAGCCTCGATCTAGTGATACCGGGTAAGGGGACGAGTCAAACGGATCGCGGCGCGCCGCACGCGACCGCCCGAGGGTATCAGCGGCCGCACGGGGGCGTCCAAACGAGCCGGGCGGTGTCGAGTCGGACGGGGTCGCGGCCGGGCGGGTCGCCCTGAACGTGGGACCATGGGCGAACCCCAGCGCAAAGGATCCGTCCGCGTGCCCGCGACCCCGCTCGACCAGGCCCCCAAGCCGGCCGCCACGGAGCCGTCACAGATCCGCAACTTCTGCATCATCGCCCACATCGACCACGGCAAGTCGACCCTGGCCGACCGGATGCTGCAGCTGACCGGTGTCGTCGACCCCCGGCTCATGCGGGCTCAGTACCTGGACCGCATGGACATCGAGCGCGAGCGCGGCATCACGATCAAGTCCCAGGCGGTCCGGATGCCGTGGACCGGACCGGACGGCAGCAGCTACGTGCTCAACATGATCGATACCCCGGGCCATGTGGACTTCACCTACGAGGTCTCCCGCTCGCTGGCCGCCTGCGAGGGCGCCGTTCTCCTGGTGGACGCGGCACAGGGGATCGAGGCCCAGACCCTGGCCAACCTCTACCTGGCCATGGAGAACGACCTCACCGTCATCCCGGTGCTCAACAAGATCGACCTGTCTGCGGCGCAGCCGGACAAGTACGCCGCCGAGCTCGCCCACCTGATCGGCTGCGAGCCCGACGACTGCCTTCGCGTGTCGGGGAAGACCGGCGAAGGCGTGCAGGCCCTGCTCGACCAGATCGTGGCCGATCTGCCACCGCCGATCGGCGACGCGGCAGCTCCGGCGAGGGCGATGATCTTCGACTCCATCTATGACACGTACCGAGGGGTCGTCACCTACGTAAGAGTGATCGACGGGCACCTGACCCCGCGCGAACGCGTCCGCATGATGTCCACCGGCGTCATGCACGAGCTGCTCGACATAGGGGTCATCTCGCCGGAGCCGGTGTCCTCTCGCGGTCTTGGCGTCGGTGAGGTCGGCTACCTGATCACCGGTGTGAAGGACGTCCGGCAGTCGCGGGTCGGGGACACCGTCACCGACGCCAAGTCACCGGCGGGCGTGGCGCTGGCCGGCTTCCGCGACCCCAAGCCGATGGTGTTCTCCGGTCTCTTCCCGATCGACGGCTCGGACTACCCCGACCTGCGCGACGCCCTCGACCGGCTCCAGCTCAACGACGCGGCCCTGGGGTATGAGCCGGAGACGTCGACTGCACTGGGGTTCGGCTTCCGGTGCGGCTACCTCGGCCTGCTGCACCTCGAGATCGTGCGCGAGCGCCTCGAACGGGAGTTCGACCTCGAGCTCATCTCGACGGCGCCCAACGTCGTGTACCGGGTGGTGATGGAGGACGGACAGGAGCGCGTCGTCACCAACCCCAGCGAGTTCCCTACCGGCAAGATCGATGAGGTGTACGAGCCGGTCGTGCGAGCCACCGTGCTGTCGCCCAGCGACTACGTGGGCACGATCATGGAGCTGTGCCAGGCCAAGCGCGGGCAGCTGCTCGGCATGGACTACCTGTCGGAAGACCGCGTCGAGCTGCGCTACACGCTTCCCATGGCCGAGATCGTGTTCGACTTCTTCGACCAGCTGAAGTCGCGTACCCGCGGATTCGCCTCGCTCGACTATGAGCTGTCGGGGGAGCAGACCGCCGACCTCGTGAAGGTCGACATCTTGTTGCACGGTGAGCCGGTGGATGCCTTCAGCGCGATCGTGCACAAGGACAAGGCGTACGCGTACGGGGTGTCCATGGCGGCGAAGCTCAAGGAGCTCATTCCGCGCCAGCAGTTCGAGGTTCCGATCCAGGCTGCGATCGGCAGCCGGATCATCGCCCGCGAGAACATCCGGGCGATGCGCAAGGACGTGCTCGCGAAGTGCTACGGCGGTGACATCACCCGCAAGCGCAAACTGCTGGAGAAGCAGAAGGAAGGCAAGAAGCGCATGAAGATGGTGGGTCGCGTCGAGGTCCCCCAGGAGGCCTTCATCGCCGCCCTGTCGACCGGCGAGGTGGCCAAGAAGTGACGGGTGCGGAAGCTCGGCTCGTGGCCGTGTCCGTGGTTCACGAGCTGCGCGTGGACCCACACGGGTCCGTATCGCGCACCGCGATCGACAAGCGTCCGGTCGAGGGAGCGGTACGGCTCGACCCGCTCGGACCGGTGGGGGACACGGTCATGGACCGCCGCGACCACGGCGGGCTCGACCAAGCTGTGTACGCGTATGCGCGTGAGGACCTAGACGCCTGGGCCACGCGCCTGGGACGTGACCTCACTCCCGGCTGCTTCGGTGAGAACCTCACCACCTCGGGCGTCGCCGTCACCGGCGCGGTGATCGGGGAGCGCTGGCGGATCGGCGAGGTCGAGCTCGTTGTGCGCAGTCCACGCCGTCCGTGCCGGACCTTTCAGGACTGGATGGACGAGCCCCACTGGGTGAGACGGTTCACCGACGTCGGCGCGCCTGGCGCATACCTCGCGGTGGGGCGGCCGGGAGCCGTGGCGGCCGGCGAAGCCATCGAGGTCATCCACCGACCCGAGCACGGTGTGACGATCGGTGAGGTGTTCGCCGAGCGCGCGGCCGACCCGCGCCGGTTGCAGCTGCTGCTGGAGACCGAGGACCTTGCGCCGAGCCTTGAGCGCCGGTTGCGCAAGGTGCTCGCGGTACGGGCGTCGTAGGCTGCGCGGACAACCACAACCAGGGGGTGGAGCAGCCATGGCGAAGTCGCGTACTGGGACCTCCGACACCAGCGGATATCCGACGCCGTCCACGTCCTTCGCCACGATGCTGCACGAACGGGTGGCCAAGACCCCCAACCGCGAAGCATTTCGGCGCCCGGTCGGTGACGGCTGGGAGTCGATGACGTGGGCCGAGACCTTGCGGCGAAGCGAGTTGCTCGCGGCCGGTCTGCTCTCGATCGGGCTGGAGCCCGAGCAGCGGGTCGGACTGATCAGCCACACCCGGTTGGAGTGGATCCTGGCCGACTTCGCGGTGATGCTGGCCGGCGGGGCGACCACGACCGTCTACCCCAGCACCGAGCCGGTCGACGTCGCCTACATCCTCGCGAACTCCGGGTCCTCCTTCGTGTTCGCAGAGGACGCGGACCAGCTGGCGAAGCTGCGGGACCAGCGCGCGCAGCTCCCCGACGTGGTCAAGGTGATCACCTTCGACGCCGCCGCCGACGAAGACTGGGTGATCACGCTCGACGACCTCGTGGCCAGCGGCGAGAAGGCGCTCGCGCAGGACGCGGCGCTGGTCGATCGCTGCGTAGGAGCTATCCGATCCGACCAGCTCGCCACCTTGATCTACACGTCGGGCACGACAGGGCGTCCCAAGGGCGTGGAGCTGCTGCACTCGTGCTGGACCTACGAGGGCGCCGGGGCCGCGGCTCTCGGCGTGTTCGACGAGAACGACGTGCACTACCTCTGGCTCCCGCTCTCGCACTCGTTCGGCAAGGTCTTGATGGCGGCGCAGCTGCAGATCGGCTTCGCCACGGCGGTCGACGGCCGGATCGACCGGATCGTCGACAACCTTGGCGTCGTGCGGCCCACACTCATGGCAGGCGCCCCGCGGATCTTCGAGAAGGTCTACGCCCGTGTCGAGCAGACGGCACGCTCCGAGGGCGCCCCCAAGGCCAAGGTGTTCGACTGGGCCTTCGGCGTGGGGCGTCAGGTCGTGAAGCTGCAGCAGCAAGGACGTAGCCCCTCGCCGTGGCTGTCGGCACAGCACGCCATCGCCGACCGGTTGGTGTTCAGCAAGATCCGGGCCCGACTCGGCGGCAACATGCGCTACATGATCTCGGGCAGTGCCGCGCTTTCCCGTGACGTGGCCGAGTGGTTCGCCGCCGCCGGGTTGCTGATCCTGGAGGGCTACGGCCTCACCGAGACCAGTGCGGGCACCTGCCTCAACCGGCCGGACAGCTTCCGGTTCGGCACCGTGGGCGAGCCGTTCAGCGGCAGTGAGATCCGGATCGCCGAGGACGGCGAGATCCTCATCAAGGGCCCCGGCGTCATGCGCGGCTACCACGCCATGCCGCAGCAGACCGACGAGGTGCTGAGCGCCGACGGCTGGTTCGCCACGGGAGACATCGGCGAGATCGACGACGGTGGGCGACTGAAGATCACCGATCGCAAGAAGGACCTGGTCAAGACGTCGGGGGGCAAGTACATCGCGCCGTCGCTGATCGAGGCACAGTTCAAGGCGGTCTGCCCGATCGCCAGTCAGATGCTGGTGCACGCCGACCGCCGCAACTATGCGACAGCGTTGATCACGCTCGACCCCGACGCATTGCCGGGATGGGCGAACGAACGCGGTCTGGCCGGCACGTACGAACAGTTGACCGTCGCGCCCGCCGTCCACACCTACGTGGGCGAGTGCGTCGTCCAGCTGAACGGGCGGCTCAACCGCTGGGAGACCATCAAGGACTTCCGCATCCTCGACGCCGACTTCAGCGTCGAGTCCGGCGAGCTGACTCCGAGCCTGAAGATGAAGCGCAAGGTGGTCGAGGCCAAGTACGAAGGCGTCCTCGACTCGATGTACGACGGACGTTCGAGGGAGTAGACCCACATGGCCGCACAGCTCGATGTGATCGTCGAGGGTTACGCAGACGACCGCGTCGCGGGAACCGTCAGCCTGATTCGTGACGGGGCTGCCGTGATCGTCGTCGACCCAGGGATGGTGCGTGACCGCGCCGACATTTTGGCGCCGTTGGCGGCGTTGGGAGTGTCGCCGGACGATGTCACCGATGTCGTGTTCAGCCACCACCACATCGATCACACCCTGCACGCCGCGCTGTTCCCGAGGGCGCGGTTCCACGACTTCATGGCCATCTACCAGGCAGATGTGTGGGAGGACCGGGAAGCCGAGGGTTACCAGCTCGGGCCGTCGACGTCGTTGGCCTATACGCCTGGGCATACCGAGCAGGACATCTCGACGGTGGTGGAGACCGACGACGGCCTGGTCGTGCTCACCCATTTGTGGTGGACCGCTGAAGGCCCAGCAGACGACCCCTTCGCCCCCGACCGCGCCCAGCTGAGCGCGTCGCGCGAACGCATGCTGGGCCTCGACCCCGTGCGTATCGTTCCCGGCCACGGCCCCGCCTTCGTCCCATCGGACCAGACGCCGCGCTGATGGCTGCGTCGGCACTGCCGGCCGGCGAGCCGATGCCTCCCGACGGTTCGCTGCCCGTTCGGCCGGGCCGACGTCCGTTCGGCTGGTACGTGCACGTTCCCTACTGTGCGACGCGGTGCGGCTACTGCGACTTCAACACGTATGCGCTTGGCGTCGATCCGGAGGTCAGTGCCGAAGGCGCTCCACAGCGTTGGGCCGACTCTGCGTGCGCAGAGGTGGCGCTGGCAAGGAAGGTGCTCGGCGAACAGACGCCTGCCGCGAGCTCGGTGTTCTTCGGGGGTGGTACGCCGACGCTTCTCGCTCCGCGCGACCTGGCACGAGTGCTCGAGGCGATCTCCGAGGCGTTCGGGCTCACCTCAGCCGTCGAGGTGACCACGGAGGCGAATCCCGAGTCCGTGACCCGTGAGTCCTTGGCGGCCTTGCGCGATGCGGGCTTCAATCGACTCTCGATGGGGATGCAGAGCGCAACGCCGCACGTCCTCTCGACGCTGGACCGGCACCACACGCCGGGGCGAGTCGCGCAAGCCATCGGTTGGGCCCGTGACGCCGGCTTCGAACAGATCAGCCTCGACCTGATCTACGGAACCCCGGGCGAGACGCTCGCGGAGTGGGCCGACACCGTGCGGACTGCGGTGTCGTTGCAGCCGGACCACATCAGTGCCTACGCCCTGATCGTCGAGCCAGGCACTCGACTGGCCGCCAAGGTCCAGCGTGGCGAGTTGGCCGCACCTGACGACGACGACCTCGCCGACAAGTACGTACTGATCGACGATGAACTGAGTGCGGCCGGGTTCGCTTGGTACGAGGTTTCGAACTGGGCACGCGACGCCGGGTCGCAGTGTCGGCACAACCTGGGCTACTGGCGAAGCGACGACTGGTGGGGGATCGGCCCGGGCGCGCACAGTCACGTTGCCGGCGTTCGTTGGTGGAACGTCAAGCATCCGGCCCAGTGGGCGCGTCAGCTGTCGGCGGGTGTCTCGCCCGGTGCGGCGAGAGAGGTGCTCGACGCCGAGCAGCGGCGCGTCGAGGACGTACTTCTTCGGGTGCGGCTGGCCGAAGGGCTGCCCGGGGCTCAGCTGGTCGAGTCTGCGCGGCGGGCGGCCGACCTGGCCGTCGATGACGGACTGATCGACGCGACCTGGCGCAGGGACGACCAGGTGGTGCTGACCCGGCGCGGTCGGCTGCTGGCTGACGCGGTCGTACGCGACCTGCTCCCTGAGTGAGCCTTCCCCTCGATCACGCAGAGACGAAGGGAATCGCGAGCGGATACCGGTAGGACCGCTGCTGCCCGTGGTTCACCGCCGCGATGATCGGGAACACGATGCCGATGACGATCACGGCCAGGAACAACGGGATTCCGATCAGCACGAAGATCAGCAGCGCGCTGATCACGGCGGCGATGAACAAGGTGATCTGGAAGTTGAGCATCCAGGCGCCCTGTTGCCGAAGCCAGGGTCTCGTGGTGCCCGCGATCAGATAGACGACCAACCCCCCGATGACCGGGACGACGAAGATGGACAGGTCGCCGACCAAAGCGATGACGTGGTCGTCGCCGCTCGGCCCGGCCGGCGAAAGCGGAGGGATCGCCGGCGGCGGCGGTGGGGGCGCGGGTGGGGGCGGAGGTGGGGGCGGAGCGGCAGGGTCGTCGGGGGCCATGGACCGATCATGCCGAATGGAGCGCGGTGGCCGTGAGCGCAGGGAGGCCTAGACTTGGCACTCCCTGAGCAGGAGTGCCAACCGATCCACGGCCAGCAAGGAGGCGGCGTGCTCGACGAACGAAAGCTGGCCGTCTTGCGGGCGATCGTCGAGGACTACGTGGCGACCAGTGAGCCGGTCGGCTCCAAGGCCCTCGTCGAGCGGCACCACCTGGGGGTGTCCTCGGCGACCGTGCGCAACGACATGGCGGCGCTCGAGGACGAGGGCTACATCGCTCAGCCGCACACCAGCGCGGGCCGGGTTCCCACAGACGCCGGATACCGGCTGTTCGTCGACCGCCTCGCTCGGGTCAAGCCGTTGTCGGCCGCGGAGCAGCGCGCGATCTCCGCGTTTCTGGAGGGGGCAGTCGACGTCGACGACGTCGTTGCTCGCGGCGTCCGGCTCCTGGCGCAGCTGACTCAGCAGGTGGCGGTGGTCCAGTACCCCTCGCTCACGCGCACGCAGGTCAAGCACGTCGAGGTGGTCGCGGTTGCCGCCGCACGCGTCGTGCTGGTCGTCATCACCAGCAGCGGACGGGTGCATCAGCACCTCGTCGAGCTGCCGGTCGAGGTCGACGAGGAGCAACTGGCCGTGATCCGCGCCCGGCTCAACGAGGCGGCCGTCGGACACCCGCCCGGTGAGGTCGCCGACCGCGCCGAGGGCGTCATGGCGTCGTTCCCCCCGCAGGAGCGTCGCGCGGTCGGAGTGGTCGTCTCGGCGTTGCTGCAGTCGCTCGTGGACGATCGCGACCAGCGGGTCCTGCTGGCCGGCACCGCCAACCTCGCACCGCTGGCGGCCAACTATCCAGAGACGTTGCGTCCGGTCCTGGAGGCGCTGGAGGAGCAGGTCGTCCTGATGCGGCTGCTCAGCGAGGCGGCGCGCACGCCGGCCGAGGTCAGCGTCATGATCGGCCACGAGCTGCCGTTCGAGCGGCTGGCCGGCACGTCGGTCGTCAGCACGGCGTACGGCGAGACCGCCGGTCGGCTGGGGGTGCTCGGGCCGACGCGCATGGACTACCCAGGCGCGATCGTCGCGGTCCAGGCCGTGGCCGCCTACCTCAGCCGCGTGCTCGAGGAGAGTCCGTGAGCGATTACTACGCGACGTTGGGGGTGCCCCGCGACGCAAGCTCTGAGGACATCAAGCGCGCCTACCGTCGGCTGGCGCGCGAACTGCATCCCGACGTCAACCCTGAGGCCGAGGAACAGTTCAAGGAGATCACCCGGGCCTACGAGGTGCTGGCCGACCCGGACAAGCGGCGCCGTTACGACCTGGGCGCGGATCCGTTCGGGGCGGCCGGCGGCTTCGGTACCGGTTTCGGCTTCAGCGACATCATGGATGCCTTCTTCGGAGGTTCGGCTGCGTCGGGACCCCGCCCGCGCCGGCGCCGCGGCCAGGACGCGCTGATCCAGGTCGACGTCGAACTCGCCGACGTGGTCAACGGCGCCACTCGCGAGCTCTCGGTCGACACTGCCATCGTGTGCGCCACCTGCCAGGGTGCCGGTACCCAGCCAGGCACCGACGTCATCACCTGCGACATGTGCCAGGGTCGCGGTGACATCAAGCACGTGCAGCGCTCGTTCCTGGGTCAGGTGATGACCACCCGTCCCTGCCCCCAGTGCCGGGGCCACGGCACGGTCATCCCACATCCGTGTCCGGAGTGCGCCGGAGAGGGTCGAGTCCGCTCGCGACGCACGCTGACGGTACGGATCCCGCCCGGCGTCGACACCGGGACGCGCATCCAGCTGGCCGGTGAAGGAGAGATCGGGCCAGGCGGCGGCGACCCGGGCGACCTGTACCTCGAGATCCTGGTGCTCGAGCACCCGGACTTCCATCGCGTCGGGGACGACCTCCACGTCACGGTACGCATCCCGATGACGGCCGCGGCTCTCGGCAGCACGATCACGTTGCCGATGCTCGACGGCGACGACGCCGACGTCGACATCCGACCTGGCACCCAGTCCGGGCAGAGCGTGCTCTTGTATGACCGTGGTGTACCTCACCTGCGCGGCAACGGACGTGGCGACGTGTCGGTCGACATCGTGGTCGAGACGCCGACGGACCTCGACGAAGCCCAGCAGGATCTGCTGCGAGAGCTGGCCAGGCAACGCGAAGAGGAGCGGCCCATCGGCCAGTTTGCGCCGGGCCAGCAGGGCTTCTTCTCGCGGCTGAAGGACGCGTTCCAGGGCCGGTGAGTACGCCCGTGTTCGTCGCTGCGACCGACCAGCTCACTGGATCCTCGGTGGTGCTCGAAGGTGGCGAAGCGCGACACTCAGCACTGGTCCGTCGCGTTCGGCCAGGCGAACACGTGGTGGTCACCGACGGACGTGGATGCGCCGTGACGGGCGTTGTTGCGACAGCGACGCGGGAACGGGTGGTCGTCTCGGTCGAGCAGCGGCACGAGCAGCCCGCACCGTCACCGAGCCTGACCGTGGCCCAGGCAATTCCGAAGGGCGACCGTGCCGAGCTGGCAGTGGAGCTCATGACTGAGGTCGGCGTCGACGTCGTCGTCCCGTTCGCTGCCGCCCGTTGCGTGGTGCGGTGGGACGCCGAGCGCGCGGAGCGCGGCGTGGCGCGTTGGCAGGCGTCGGCGCGCGAGGCCGGCAAGCAGTCGCGGCGTTGGCGCTTCCCCGACGTCGTGGCTCCCGCCGATCTTCTCGAGGTCGCGCGCCGGGTCGCTGGGAGCGATCTGGCGCTGGTGCTCCACGAGTCGGCCCGACTCCCGCTGGCTGACGTGGCGGTGCCGCTGCCGGGCTCGGGCGAGATCTTGCTGGTCGTCGGTCCAGAAGGTGGTCTGACCGACGACGAGGTCGCGACGTTGATCGCGGCCGGAGCAGTCGCCGTGCGCCTCGGCCCTACGGTCCTGCGTAGCTCGACCGCCGGGGCGGCAGCGGCCGCAGTGATCCTGAGTCGGACCGCACGCTGGGGCGTCGGCCCCGTAGGCTCGATCGAGGAGGAGTGATGGCCGAGGACTGTCTGTTCTGCCGGATCGTCGCCGGTGAGATCCCGGCCGACGTGGTGTCGCAACGGGATCGCACGCTGGCCCTGCGCGACATCGAGCCGCAGGCGCCCACTCACGTGCTGGTGATCACCCGCGAGCACCACACCGACCTGAGCCGCCTGGCCGCAGCCGACCCAGGGCTGCTGGAGGCGCTGACGACGCACGCCGCGCAGGTCGCTGCTGAGCTCGGCCTCGACGAGTACCGGCTGGTGTTCAACACCGGGGCCCAGGCTGGTCAGTCGGTCTTCCACGTCCACGGTCATGTCCTGGGTGGGCGGCCCATGAACTGGCCGCCGGGATGACGGAGACGGCAGCGGCCGAACACCGCATCGTCGTGCCGACGAGCCTGCCCATGGTGTCGCTGCTCGGCTCCGGCGACGAGTTGTTGCGTGCGATCGAGCGCCAGTTCCCCGACACTGACATCCACGTGCGTGGGAACGAGATCACCGTGCGCGGCGATGCCGAGAGTGTGAGCCTGGTGGAGCAGCTGATCGACGAGCTCGTGGTGGTGCTGCGTACCGGTCAGGGTCTGAGCCCGGAGTCCGTGGAACGATCCGCGGCGATGCTGCGCGACCGCGAGGCTGAGACTCCGGCCGCAGTGCTCACGCACAACATCTTGAGCAGTCGGGGCCGGACGATCCGCGCCAAGACGCTGAACCAGAAGCGCTACGTCGACGCCATCGACGCCCACACGATCGTCTTCTCGATCGGGCCGGCCGGCACGGGCAAGACGTACCTGGCGGTCGCCAAGGCTGTTCAGGCGCTGCAAGCCAAGCAGGTCACCCGCATCATCTTGACCCGCCCTGCAGTCGAGGCGGGTGAGCGGCTGGGCTTCCTGCCCGGCACCCTGTCGGAGAAGATCGATCCCTACCTGCGGCCGTTGTACGACGCGCTGCACGACATGATGGAGCCGACCTCGATTCCCCGCCTGATGACGGAGGGAACGATCGAGGTCGCGCCGTTGGCCTACATGCGTGGCCGCACGCTGAACGACGCCTTCATCATCTTGGACGAGGCACAGAACACCTCTCCGGAACAGATGAAGATGTTCCTGACCCGACTCGGGTTCAACTCCAAGATGGTCGTGACGGGGGACATCACACAGATCGACCTTCCGGCGGGAACCCCATCAGGACTGAAGATCGTGCGGGACATCCTGGACGGGGTCGACGACGTGATCTTCACGCAGCTGTCGTCGCGCGACGTCGTCCGTCACCGACTCGTCAGTGACATCGTCGACGCCTACGGCCGCTACGACGCGGAGCGTGCATCGGAGGGCGGCAACCGCGCCCAGCGTCGGGAGAACCGCCCTCGAGGCCGTCGATGACAGTCGAGCTGAACAACGAGTCCGGCGTAGAAGTCGACCTCACCTCATTGCACGGCCTCGCCGACTTCGTTCTGGCCCGGATGCGCATGCACCCGCAGACCGAGCTGTCGGTCAAGCTGGTCGACGAGGCTGCGATGACGTCCCTGCACGAGCACTTCATGAACGAACCCGGACCCACCGACGTTCTCGCGTTCCCGATGGACGAGCTGCTGCCGCCGTCGCGGGAGGACGAGGAGCCGGAGCCTGGGCTCTTGGGCGACGTCGTGCTGTGCCCGCAGATCGCCGCCGACCAGGCCAAGGGTGCGGGTCATGGTCTGACCGACGAGCTCAATCTGCTGTGTGCGCACGGGATCCTGCATCTGCTCGGGTACGACCATCACACACCCGACGAGGAACGCGAGATGTTCGGCCTGCAGGCCCGCCTGCTTGCTGCCTGGCAGGGTGAGCTTTCCCAGCGATGACCGCGTCCGACATCTGGCTCCTTCTCCTGGCCGTTGTGCTCATCGGCCTCGCCGGGGCGCTCGCCGGCGCCGACGCCGCCCTGTCGCGCGTGAGCCGGTTGGCGGTCGACCAGGCAGTCCGCGACAAGCGCCCGGGTGCGCAGGCGCTGCGCCAGATCGTCGCCGATCCGGCGCGCTACCTGAACGTGGCCCTGTTCTTGCGCGTGCTCTGCGAGACCACGGCGGTTGCAGTTGTAACGGTCGTGATGGTGGGGCTGCTCAGCACCACGTGGAAGGCAGTCCTGGTCGCCAGCACCGTCATGCTGGTGGTGTCGTACGTCCTGCTCGGAGTGGCACCGCGCACCCTCGGGCGTCAGCACGCGGCCCGACTGGCACTCGTGTCGGCGCGGCCGTTGCTGGTGGCCGCCCGCATTCTGGGACCGCTCACCAAGCTACTGATCCTGATCGGCAACGCGCTGACGCCGGGCAAGGGTTTCCGCGACGGTCCGTTCACATCCGAGGCCGAGTTGCGTGACCTCGTCGACCTCGCCGAAGAGAGTGCGTTGATCGAGGACGACGAGCGACAGATGATTCACTCGGTGTTCGAGCTGGGTGACACGTTGGCGCGCGAGGTGATGGTTCCGCGCACGGACATGGTGTTCATCGAACGCGGCAAGACCTTGCGTCAGGCCCTGTCGCTCGGGCTTCGCAGTGGGTTCAGCCGGATCCCGGTGATCGGCGAGAACGCTGACGACGTGGTCGGTGTTCTCTACCTGAAGGACGTCACCCGCCGGATCTTCGACCATCGCGAGGGCGAGAGCACCGAGAAGGTGGAGTCGGTCATGCGACCGGCCTACTTCGTGCCCGAGAGCAAGGCTGCCGATGAGCTGCTCAAGGACATGCAGGCGAACCGTACCCACATCGCGGTCGTCGTGGACGAGTACGGCGGCGTGGCCGGCATCGTCACGATCGAGGACGTGTTGGAGGAGATCGTCGGCGAGATCGCCGACGAGTACGACGTGGACGAGCAGCCAGCAGTGCAAGAACTTCCGGATGGTTCGTTGCGGGTGAGTGCTCGTCTGGACGTCGAGGAGTTCGGTGAGCTCATCGGCGTGGAGTTCGACACCGACGACCTCGACGACGTCGAGACCGTCGGCGGCCTGATCGCCAAGCGTCTCGGGCTCGTGCCCATCCCCGGCGCGACGATCCGGATCGACGACACGTCGTTGACGGCGGAGTCGGTGGCGGGTCGACGCAACCGGATCGGTGCTGTGCTGGTCCGTCGCGACGACGGGCTGCCGGCTGCGGCCTCGGCGCGCCAGGCCGGCCACGAGCCGGTCGACGACGCCCAGCCGGTCGGGGAGTGATGCGAGCATGAGCGCACTCGACCCCGAGGACGAGAAGCTGCTGACCTTGGCTCGCGCCACCCTGCGCCGCCTCGCTGGTGATGCCGCCGCCGCCGTGAGGGACGACACCGGACGTACCTACGTGTCGGGGCCGGTGCACCTGGCGTCCCTGCAGCTGAGTGCCCTGCAGGCCGCGGTGACCGTCGCCATCGGAAGTGGTGCAACGAACCTGGAGGCCGCGCTGGTGGTGACGGTTGACGAGAGTGGGGCCGACGCGCCTGGGGTCGCGGCGGTTCGCGAGCTCGGCTCGACGGACACCACGGTTCTCGTAGCCGGTCTCGACGGACCTGCGACCCGGGCATGACCTTCCGTTCGGGGTTCGTCTGCGTCGTTGGACGACCCAATGCGGGCAAGTCGACACTCGTCAACGCGCTCGTGGGACAGAAGGTCGCCATCACGTCGCGACAGCCCCAGACGACCAGGCACACGGTGCGCGGCATCGTGAACCGCAACGATGCGCAGCTCGTCCTGGTGGACACTCCTGGGCTGCACCGTCCGAGGACGCTGCTCGGCGAGCGGTTGAACGACGAAGCGCGAGGCATGCTCTCCGAGGTCGATGTGATCGCGCTGGCACTGCCGGCCGACGAGCTGATCGGTCCTGGCGACCGTTACATCGCCGGCGAGCTCGCCGCAGTGACGTCGGCTCGCAAGGTGGTTCTGGTCACCAAGACCGATCGCGTCGACCGTGACCGGCTGGTGGAGGCGTTGGCGGCGGCGGGTGCCCTGGGCACCGAAGCCGGCGTCGAGTGGGCCGAGGTGGTGCCGGTGTCGGCGGTCGAGGGCAGCAACGTGGAACTGCTGGCGGACCTGCTCATCGACTTGCTCCCGGAGGGGCCGGCGTACTTCGCCACGGACGAGTTCACTGATGAGCCTGCCGAGGTGATGGTCGCCGAGCTCATCCGGGAAGCGGCGTTGGAAGGAGTGCGCGACGAGTTGCCGCACTCCATCGCCGTGGTGGTCGACGAGATGCGGTTGCGCGAAGGTCGGCCCGAGAACCGGCCGTTGCTCGACGTGTCCGCTCACCTGTTCGTGGAGCGCGACAGCCAGAAGGGGATCGTGATCGGCACCGGCGGTGCCCGGCTGCGCCACGTGGGGGCCACGGCTCGCGCCGAGATCGAACGGCTGACCGGCTATCCGGTGTTCCTCGACCTTCGGGTCAAGGTCGCCAAGGACTGGCAGCGCGACCCGCAGCAGCTGCGGCGCCTCGGCTTCTGACCCAGCTCGGACGGGTCCTCGCCTGTCGTTGACAACATGTCTTTCGAAACATATGTTTCGACAGTGGAGAGCCGCCGCCTCACCGACCCCCGAGCCCTGCGGGCCATGGCGCACCCCGTGCGCCTGGACCTGATGGAGCTGCTCGCGGTCGAGGGCCCGCTGACCGCCACCGAGTGTGCGCAGCGGCTCGGTCAGTCCCCGGCCAACTGCTCCTTCCATCTGCGCCAACTCGCGTCCCACGGGTTCATCGAGGAGGCGGGTAGGGGTACCGGTCGGCGCCGGCCGTGGCGGGTGATCCCGCGCGGTCACAACTGGGAGACCGGCACGGCAGTACCGCCGGCGCAACGCGCCGCCGGTGAGCTCCTCACCCAGGTGATGGTCGACTGGGAGCTGGGCCGGCTACGGGCCTGGGACCGGGGCCGTCTGCGCGAGAGTCAGGAATGGCAGGACGCCGCCGTGCTCACGCAAGGTGGCGCGATCCTCACCGCCGCCGAGCTGGCGCAGGTCGGGCAGCAGATCAACGAGATCCTGCTGCAGTTCGTCGACCGGGTGGACCCGGCGAAGCGTCCGCCCGGATCGCGCCTGGTCAGCGGGCTGGCGTTCTTCCACCCGGTCGTCGACGATCCGGTGCCGCGCGATGCGTGACCTGTGGCGCTACCGCGACTTCCGGCTGTTGTTCGTCGGCCAGACGCTGTCCATCTTCGGCGACACGTGCATGTTGCTGGTCCTGGCGATGTGGGCCAAGACGTTGACGCAGAGCAACGGCATCGCCGGGTCCGTCCTGTTCGCGGTGGCATTGCCGGGTTTGCTGGCCCCGCTGGCCGGCGTGGTCGTCGACCGACTGCCGAGGCGCAAGGTGATGATCGCAACCGACCTGGTGACCGCGGTGGTCGTCTTGTCGTTGCTGACGGTCCACGGGCGCGGGGATCTGTGGCAGATCTACCTCGTGGCCTTCCTCTACGGCGCGTCCTTGCTGCTGTTCCAGTCGGCGCGCAGCGCGTTCGTCCAGGGAATGCTGCCGGACGAGCTGCTCGGTCAGGCCAACGGCGTGCTGACGACGATCCGGGAGGCCATGCGACTGGTGGGTCCGCTCACGGGCGCTGCATTGTTCGCACTTCTCGGCGGTGGGGCGGTCGCGGTGGTGGACGCCGTCACGTTCGTGATCTCTGCCACAGCGCTGCTCGCCATGCGCGGACCCGATCCGCGGCCCCACCCCAGCGAGCTTCACTGGTGGCCCGAGACGACTGCCGGGCTACGACACATCGCGCGCCAGCCGATCCTGCGTCATCTCGTGGTGGCGTCGGTGATCTGCTTGATGGTCTTCGGCTTCGCCGAGTCGGTCTGCTTTGCCGTCGTCCAAGGACTCGGAAGGCCGGTGGAGTTCCTGGGTGTGCTGTCGACGGTGCAAGGCGTTGGTGCCGTCGTGGCCGGCGTGACGACGACGGTCATGGTCCGGCGCCTCGGCGAGCTCCGCATCGTGTGGCTTGGGCTCGCAACGGCTGCCGTCGGACTCCTCTTCGTCGCTGGCTACGGGCTGCCTCCCGTGGTGGTCGGCTGGTTCGTGTTCGGTGCCGCACTTCCCCCGATCATGGTGGGCATCAACACTGCCCTGCAGCGGCGCACTCCCACGGAGCTGCAGGGCCGAACCGCATCCGGATTCGACCTGCTGACCAGCATTCCCTACACCGTGTCCATCGCGATCGGTGCCGTGCTCGTCGGCGTGGTCGCCTATCGCGTCCTGTTGCTGGTGATGGCTGCGGGTGTGGCGGTGAGTGCCGCGTACGCGTTCGTCACGTTGCGGGAGCCGGCCCCTCCAGAGCCACTTCGGGTTCCTCGCCCAGTTGCGCCGGACGCAGCTCCGGAATGAGCTCGTAGCGACGCCCGTACGTCTCGATGACCGCCTCGATGGCCGCCACCACCGGGATCGCGACGAGCGCCCCCCACGCGCCGAACAACGCGCCACCGGCCACGACGGACCCGAACGCGATGGCCGGATGAATGTCCACCGTGCGTGACGTGATGCGTGGCGAGAGCAGGTAGTTCTCGATCTGCTGGTAGACGAGGATGAACACGACGACGAGAAGTGCCTTGAACGGGCTCTCCGTCAGTGCGATCACCACGGGCAGCGCACCGCCCAGGTAGGTGCCGATGGTAGGGATGAACTGGCTCACCAGGCCGGTCCAGATCCCCAGAGGCAGCCAGTAGTTGACGCCGATCACCAGCAGGAAGCCGCTGGTGAAGAAGGCCGAGATGATGGCCAGGATCATGCGCGAGAACACGTAACCACCGGTCTTGACCCGGGCGATCTCCCACACGTTCAAGGCCACCCGTTGCGAACGTTCGGGGAACCACGACGCGATCCGCGCCTGCATCTGCGGCGCCTCCGCCGACATGTAGAAGGCGAACAGCAGCAGCATGAAGCCTTGGAAGACGAGCCCCACGATCGACGTGACGATGGAGAGGATGCCCACCCCGAGCTCGCTGGCGATCTTCACCAACTTGCTGGTGTCGAGCTGGAACGAGCTTTCGATCGCCGTGATGTCGATGTTCGTCTTGAAGGTCCGGTTGACCCACTCCAACGTAGAGCCCACCGCGCCCGGCAGCGCCTTGAAGAGTTCCACCATCTGGTCGATGAGCAGCTTGCCGAACACCGCGAAGAAGACGGCCGTAGCCAGCAGCATGACGAGCATGACCACGCCGGTCGCGAAGCCGCGTCGCATACCGCGCTTGTGGAGGGCCACCACAGCCGGGTCGATCGCGATCGAGAACATCCACGCCAAGAACAAGATGCCGATGAGGGTCGCTAGCTGGTGGAACGCCCAGGTGCCGAGCCTGAGCACCACCGCCACGCCGATGACGGCGAGGAAGAACCCGCGGGTCCAAGCCGGCGGGGTTCGCCACATGGTGCGCAACGCGTTTGCTGCTGGGCCGCCACTGGGAAGGACCTCGTCGGTCGCCGCCAGTGGCGGCGCGGAGGTGGCCGGGCTGCCGGCCCCCGTGGACTCGCTCATCGACCTGCCCTCGCTCGTCCCCTGACACCTTCATCGTGACGGTAGACGCCGCTCCAGCTGCGTCCGTGGCGCCGCGCCCAACCGGCGCGGAGAACCCGATCGGGTACAGTGGCGGCGATGTCTTTCGCGTGTCTGCTCCTTCGCAGCCGCGGCGAGGCCTGACAGGCCGGAACCTCGCCGCGGGGCTTGCTGGTGCCGGTCGACCCAGAGCCCAGCCCTTGCGAGCCTCAGGAGTCCCGATGCCCCACCCCCAGCAACCCAGCGGAATGCCGGTCGGCAAGTACCGACCCTTCCCTCCGGTCGGCTTGACCGACCGCACCTGGCCCGACGCCGTCATGACCCGACCGCCGATCTGGTGCTCGGTGGACCTGCGCGACGGCAACCAGGCCCTGATCGACCCCATGAGTCCCCAGCGCAAGCGCGCCATGTTCGACCTCCTGGTCGGCATGGGGTTCAAGGAGATCGAGGTCGGCTTTCCCTCGGCGAGCCAGACCGACTTCGACTTCGTGCGCGAGCTGATCGAGGGTGACCTGATCCCTGACGACGTCACGATCCAGGTGCTGACGCAGGCCCGGGAGCACCTCATCGAACGCAGCTTCGAGTCCATCCGCGGCGCCGACCGCGCGATCATGCATCTGTACAACTCGACGTCGACGCTGCAACGGCGTGTGGTGTTCGGTCTCGACCGCGATGGCATCAAGGACATCGCCGTCCAGGGCGCGCGGTTGTGCCTGAAGTACGCCGAGGGGACGCCCGACACCGAGGTTCTGTACGAGTACTCACCGGAGTCCTTCACGGGCACCGAGCTCGACTATGCGGCGGAGGTCTGCGACGCGGTCAACGACGTCTTCGACCCCACCCCGGATCGCAAGGTCATCATCAACTTGCCGGCCACGGTCGAGATGGCGACGCCCAACGTCTACGCCGACCAGATCGAGTGGATGCACCGAAACCTGTCACGCCGCAGCTCGATCGTGCTGTCGCTGCATCCGCACAACGACCGGGGCACGGCCGTGGCGGCGGCCGAGCAGGGTTACCTCGCCGGGGCCGATCGCATCGAAGGCACGCTGTTCGGCAACGGAGAGCGCACGGGCAACGTCTGCATCGTCACGCTGGGCATGAACCTGTTCAGCCAGGGGATCGACCCGGAGCTCGACTTCAGCGACATCGACGAGATCCGCCGTACCACCGAGTACGCCAACCAGCTGCCGGTTCACCCGCGCCATCCCTACGGCGGCGACCTGGTGTTCACCGCGTTCAGCGGCTCACATCAGGACGCCATCAAGAAGGGCTTCGAGGCGTTGGGGCGCGACGCGGAGCTGGCGGGCACGACCGTCGACGACATCGAGTGGGCCGTTCCCTATCTGCCGATCGACCCCAAGGACGTCGGGCGCAGCTACGAGGCTGTGATCCGGGTCAACAGCCAGTCGGGCAAGGGCGGCGTCGCGTACGTCATGCGCAGCGAGCATCAGCTCGACCTGCCGCGTCGGCTCCAGATCGAGTTCAGCCAGGTGGTGCAGGCGCACACGGACACCGAGGGTGGCGAGGTCACTCCGGAGCAGATGTGGCAGATCTTCCAGGCGGAGTACTTGGGTTCGACCAATCCGTTGCAGCTCAACGCCGTCCACACCTCATCGGCGGCCGGTGAGAAGGACGCTCTTCGCGTCGGCCTCTACGTCAACGGGCAGCGACAGGAGCTCGACGGGTACGGCAACGGTCCGATCGCGGCCTTCGTCGATGCCCTGTCCTCGGTCGGCTTCGACGTTCGCGTGCTCGACTACGCCGAGCACGCCATGAGTGCCGGTGACGACGCCATGGCGGCCGCCTACCTCGAGTGCGCGATCGAGGGGAAGGTCTTCTGGGGCGTCGGAGTCGACGCGAACATCGTCACCGCGTCCTTGAAGGCCGTCGTGAGCGCTGTGAACCGGTCAGCGTCCCGAGCTGTCTGAGGGGCGTCGCGCGGCCATCGCTGTCGCGACGCGGACGAATCCAGCCCGCTCGTAGACACGCGCCACATCGTCGTCCTGGGCGGACAACAGGATCAGCTGAACGCCGCGGCGGACTGCGTCCGCGACAAGAGTGTCGGTGACTGCGGCCCCCAGACCGCGTCGGCGTTCGTCGGGCAAGGTGGCGACGCCGACGATCTCCGTCGCGTCGTCGACCGGGTTGTGACTGCCCGACGCCAGCACCCCGCGTTCGTCCTCGGCCACGACGACCACGGTGCGGCCGGCCAAGATACGACTGCGCACATGGTCGACCGCCTCGGTCGGAGCGTCGTCGATCGCGGCGTCGCGCTCGGCAATACCGCCGGTGGCGTCGGGCGCCATGGCTGCGAAGGCCACATGTGCTACGGCCATCGACCCTGCCACGGCGGCGTCGTCGGCGCTCAGCCGGCGGATCCGGATGCCGTCCGGCACTGGAACCGCCAGCGGCTCGCGATGAACGAGCAGCGGGTGTGCCGCCACTGTGAGGCCTGCGTCACGACAGGCGGTCGTGACCTCCGGCGCCAGCTCCTCCACCCACTCGAGGGCCTCAGGCTGGTCCAGCTCGCGCTGCCGTTCGGTTACGGCCCGAATGTCCGCGGCGGTGACCGATGAGGCATCTGATCCGTGCCGAGGGCGTGCGTAGTAGCGCCATCCACCGGTCGTGCCCACGAAGAGACTGAACGGCCCGATCTCCTCCACGGTGCAGGACGACCTGGGTGCCGCATCGAGATAGGCGTCGACGTGGACGAGCAAGGGGCGTGTCATGTCGCCATCCTCGCCCACGCGAGGCTGGCCAGGGGACAATGCCCCAGTGACCGTGTACCGAGACGATGGCGTCGTGCTGCGCACCCAGAAGCTGGGTGAGGCCGACCGAATCGTCACGTTGCTCACGCGCGAGCACGGTCGAGTGCGGGCGGTGGCGAAGGGGGTTCGTCGCACCAAGTCGAAGTTCGGCGCCCGACTCGAGCCGTTCAGCCACGTCGACCTGCAGTGCTACGTCGGTCGTTCGCTGGACGTCGTGACTCAGGTGGAGACTCTCGCTGCGCTCGGGGCACCGATCGCGGCCGACTATGCGCGGTACACGGCGGGCACAGCGATGCTCGAGACGACTGAGCGGCTGACCGACGTCGAGCGCGAACCTGCTGTTCAGATGTACCTGTTGCTGGTCGGCGGCCTGCGTGCGTTGGCCGCGGGAGGGCATGAGCCGTCACTGGTCCTCGACTCATTCCTCCTTCGTGCCCTGTCGGTGTCCGGGTATGCACCGAGCTTCGACGCGTGCGTGCGCTGCGGCTCGCCCGGACCGCACCGCTGGCTGTCCGTGTCCGCCGGCGGCTCGGTGTGCCAGGACTGCCGGCAGCCGGGCGCGGTCACGACCTCGGTCGAGGCGCTGGCGCTGCTCAGTGCCTTGCTCACTGGTGACTGGCCGGTGGCCGACGCCAGCGAGCCTCGCACCCGACGCGAGGCCGGCGGGATCGTGGCCGCCTACCTGCAGTGGCACCTGGAACGCGGACTGCGTTCGTGGCCGATGGTCGAGCGTACGTGAGCCGCCGCGACTACGCCGACCCGAGTCCGCACCCGTCCGGCGAACGAGCGCCGAAGATCGACGCCGACCTGCTGCCCAGGCACGTGGCACTGGTGATGGACGGCAACGGGCGCTGGGCCAAGCAACGCGGCTTGCCGCGAACCGCTGGGCACGAGGCGGGGGAGGCAGCCCTGTTCGACGTCGTCGAGGGTGCGATCGAGGTGGGAGTGCGATACCTGTCTGCTTACGCGTTCTCGACCGAGAACTGGAAGCGTTCACCTGACGAGGTGCGCTTCCTCATGGGTTTCAACCGTGACGTCATCCGGCGCCGGCGCGACGAGATGCACGCGCTGGGCGTGCGCGTACGGTGGGCGGGACGACGCCCCAAGCTGTGGCGCAGTGTCATCAAGGAGCTCGAGATCGCCCAGGAGATGACCAAGAACAACGATCGGCTCACGCTGACGATGTGTGTCAACTACGGGGGGCGCGCCGAGATCGCAGATGCCGCCGCAGCGATCGCCCGACTGGCGCGCGAGGGTCGCATCGACCCGGATCGGATCGATGAGAAGACGTTCGCCCGGTACCTGGATGAGCCCGATCAGCCCGACGTCGACCTCTTCGTCCGTTCGTCCGGGGAGCAGCGGATCTCGAACTTCTTGCTCTGGCAGTCGGCGTACGCAGAACTTGTGTTCCTCCAGACCCTGTGGCCCGACGTCGACCGGCGTCATCTGTGGCAGGCGGTCGAGCAGTACGCGGCACGAGAACGGCGCTACGGTGCGGCTACTCCGCACACTCCGGACACAGACCGAAGATCTCCACCGTATGAGTGACGGCAGTGAAGCGATGGCGTCCCGCCACCTCGTCGGCCCACCGCTCCACGTTCGGCTCCTCGACCTCGACCGTCAGTCCACAGCCACGGCACACCAGATGATGGTGATGGGACTCCGTGCACCTGCGGTACGCCGACTCACCGTCGGCGGAGCGCAGCACGTCGACGGCTCCCTCGTCGGCAAGCGTCTGCAGGGTCCGGTACACGGTCGTCAGGCCAACGGCTTCACCGCGCGAGCGCAGCTGCTCGTGGAGCTCCTGGGCACTTCGGAACTCGGCCTGGTCGGCTAGCACGGCTGCGACGGCGGCGCGTTGACGCGTCACTCGCCGCGTGGGTCCTGGTTCGGTCACGCAGCCACCTCCACCGGTTGCCTCGGACGACGTCGGGTGCGCCACCTCTGCCGCGCGCCGACCCCACCGGCCACCACGATGAACACCGCGACCGCCAAGACCACGACGGTCGGTCCGGAGGGCGTGTCGAGGTAGAACGATCCGATCAGGCCGCTCACGGACAGAACCACGCCGAGAGCGACGGCGCCGAACAGTGTGGCGCGGAAGCTGCGCGCGACCTGTTGAGTGGTGGCCACCGGCACGACCATCAGGGCACTGATCAACAGCACACCGACGACGCGCATCGACAAGGTGACGGTCACGGCCGTGAGTGCCGCCAGCATCATGTTCAACGCCGAGACGCGAAGTCCCGCCACGCGGGCGTACTCGGCGTCCTGGCACACGGCGAACAGCTGTCGTCGAAGCCCGAACGCGAGGGTCAGGACGACGACGCCGAGCATCGCGATCACCCACACGTCAGTAGGGCCGACGCTGACCAACGAGCCGAACAGGTAGGTGAGCAACGTCGAGGAGTTGCCTCCGGGCGACAAGCTGATCAACAAGACGCCCAGCGCGATGCCACCGTAGAAGAGCAGCGCAAGCGCAACGTCGCCGCTTGCCTTGCCCCGTGACATCACCACCTCGACCAGGATCGCGCCGATCACGGCAACGACAACCGCGGTGAGGACCGGGGCCGTGCCGAGCAAGAAGCCGAGCGCGACGCCGGTGAGGGCGATGTGACCGATCCCGTCGCCGACCAGCGAGAGGCGGCGCTGCACCAGGTACGTCCCCACGGCGGGCGCGGACAGGCCGACGAGAACGGCTGCGATGAGGGCGCGTTGCATGAACGCGTAGTGCCAGAACGTCATCGCAGCCCCCATGAGTCCGGTGACACCTCAGGGCCGTGAGGGTGCACATGGTCGGCCTCGAGGGTGCCCACCATGTCGGTGGTGATCGGGCCGTCATAAGCGACTCGGCCCTCTCGTAGCACCACGGCCCGGTCGATCAGCGGCAGCATCGGACCAAGCTCGTGCGCAACCAGGAGCACGGCCGCACCGGCTCGGACCCGCTCGGCGAGGCTGGTGGCCAGCACCTGCTGCGTGACGAGGTCCACTCCCGCCGTGGGCTCGTCGAGCACGAGCAGGTCCGGCTCGGTCGCCAGCGCCCGAGCGAACAGCACCCGCTGCTGCTGCCCGCCGGAGAGCTCGGCCACCGGGTGTCGCTCGAGGCCCGACAGGTCGACCTGGTCGATCGCGTGCTGCACCGCCTCGCGGTCGCGCCGGGAGGTCAGGCGCCACCACGGGATCCGGGGCAAGCGTCCCGCGGCCACGATCTCCGTCACGGTTGCCGGGACGCCGGCGGCAGCCGTGGTGCGTTGGGGGACGTAGCCGAGGCGTCGCCAGTCGCGGAACTGGTTCAGCGGTGTACCGAACAGCCCGACGCTTCCCGCGCGGAGTGGGATGAGACCGACGACCGTCTTCACCAGCGTCGACTTGCCCGAGCCGTTCGTGCCGAGCAGCGCGACGACCTGACCGGCCGACACGTCGATGTCGACGCCGTGCAGGATCGGATCAGCGCCGTAACCGCTGGAGAGGGCGCTCACCTTGACGACCACGCTCATGAGGTACCCGTTGCGACCGCGGGGGACTCGCACCGGTTGGCCGTCACCAACGTGTCGAGGTTCGCGCGCATGATCGAGAAATAGTTCTGTGTCGTCGGGTCGCTGATGCCTTCGACGGGGTTCAACGTCTCCACCGTCACGCCGAGCTCGCGCCCCAGCGCATCCGCGGCGGCCGGGTTGACCAGGGTCTCGGCGAAGACTGTGGTGACGCCGGCTGCGCGCGCTGCCTGCACGACGTCGGCGAGCTGCGCCGGTGAGGGTTCGATCTCCGGGTCGAGGCCGCTGATCGACACCTGGGTCAGGCCGTAGCGGCTCGCCAGGTACCCGAAGGCCGCGTGGTTGGTGATGATCGTCGTGATGGCGCAGTTGGCGAGTCGGGTTCGGAACTCGTGATCGAGCTGACGTAGCTCGTGGACGAGCACGTCGGCGTTGGCCTGGTACTCCTGCGCATGCGTCGGGTCCACCAGGGCGAGCCGGTCGGCCACTGCGCGGGCCAGCAGGGCCAGGTTGAGCGGGTTGAGCCAGACGTGCGGGTCCGCCGGGGCTCCTTGCGCAGTCGTGGCGGCTTCGCCGGTGGACGCGCCGGTGGGAACCGGCTGCAGCGGAACCACTGTGGCGATGTCGAGCACGTGACGGGGATCGGCGTTCTGCGCGACGGCGTCGTCGAAGGCCGGCTGGAAGCCCGGCAGTAGCAGGACCAGCTGGGCGTCGACCACCTGCGCGGTCTGGCGGGGGGAGAGTTCGAGGTCGTGCGGCTCGGCACCCGGGGGTGTCAGGTTCACCACGTCCACCTGGTCACCCCCGACCTGCTGCGCCACGAACGCGAACGGGTAGGCGCCGGCGACCACGCTGATCCGTCCGTCATTGCCTCCGCCCGACGTCGAGCACCCCGCCAGGGCCAGTGCCAGTACGGGTGCCAGCACTGCCGCGAGGGGCAGGAGGCGGCGGGACGAGGGCACCCTGCCATCTCAGGCTAGATGAAAACGGTTGTCAAGTTCACTTGGCGAAGCGGGTCACCGCGACGGCCACCAGGACGCCGATCACGATCACGCGCAGCACCCGCCCGGTGGGTTCGGTCTTCGGCCAGCTCATGAAGGCCAGCCAGGAGAGGAAGCCGATGATCAGCAGGAGCAGGATCTCGCCGGGCCAGCCCGGCAGGAACGCGGCGCCGCAGGCCACCGCGATCATGGCCACGAAGATCATCCAGCGAGGCACGCCCTGAAGCCACAACAATGCTGCAGCGCTCGTGCGAGTCGGGCTCATGGCTGGTCGCTCCTCGCTGACAAGTTCGGTTGCTCAGACGTTCGGGCCGGTGGCCAGGCCCGCGCATCCGGTCACCGCATCCTCTCAGCCGGTCTGGAGCAGTAGGCGAAACCGCGTTGATCTGCCCCGATAGCCTGACCAGACCAGTTCGGCCGGAACCCATCCGGTCGAGGAGTGAGGAGCAGTTCTCGTGGCCGCCGACCTGATCGACGCCGTCGTCTCCCTCTGCAAGCGCAGGGGCTTCGTCTACCCCTCCAGCGAGATCTACGGCGGCCAGCGGGCGGCGTGGGACTACGGACCGCTCGGCGTCGAGATGAAGGAGAACGTCAAGCGCCAGTGGTGGCAGTCCACGGTGCGAGAGCGCGACGACGTGGTCGGCGTCGACACCTCTGTGATCCTCGCGCCCCAGGTCTGGGCGGCGTCAGGACATCTCGACGCGTTCGCCGACCCGCTGACCGAGTGCACCGTGTGTCACAAGAGATTCCGTGCCGACGAGCTCGAAGAGGCGTTCGAGGCCAAGCACGGTCGCGCGCCGGTGTCGCTGGCCGAGGTGAACTGCCCCGCGTGCGGCAACAAGGGTCAGTTCACCGAGCCGCGCATGTTCAACGGCTTGCTCAAGACCCATCTGGGGCCGGTGGCCGACGACTCCGAAGATTCCTACCTTCGTCCAGAGACGGCCCAGGGCATCTTCATCTCCTACGCCACGGTGCAGCAGGTGGCGCGCCGCAAGCCGCCGTTCGGGATCGCCAACATCGGAAAGTCGTTTCGCAACGAGATCACCCCTGGCAACTTCATCTTCCGCACGCGTGAGTTCGAACAGATGGAGATGGAATTCTTCGTTGTGCCCGGCACCGATGAGCAGTGGCATCAGACCTGGATCGACACGCGTCTGCAGTGGTATGTCGACCTCGGTGTCGATCCGGCGAACCTGCGTCTGTACGAGCACCCCAAGGAGAAGCTGTCGCACTACGCCAAGCGGACCGTCGACATCGAGTACCGGTTCAACTTCGGCGGCAAGGAGTTCTCCGAGCTCGAGGGAATCGCAAACCGCACCGACTTCGACCTCACGACGCACGCGAAGCACTCGGGTCAGGATCTCTCCTTCTTCGACCAGGAATCGGGCGAGCGGTGGGTGCCGTTCGTCATCGAGCCCGCTGCCGGTGTCAACCGCGCGATGCTCACCTTCTTGCTGGACGCGTACGCCGAGGACGAGGCCCCCAACGCCAAGGGAGCCATGGAGAAGCGCACGGTGCTGCGCCTGGACCCGCGGCTGGCACCGGTCAAGGTGGCCGTTCTTCCGCTGTCGCGCAACGCCGACCTGTCCCCGAAGGCTCGAGGGCTCGCCGCGGCGCTGCGCAAGCGCTGGAACGTCGACTTCGACGACGCCGGCGCGATCGGTCGTCGCTACCGGCGGCAGGACGAGATCGGTACTCCGTTCGCCGTCACGGTCGACTTCGACACGCTCGAGGACGACGCCGTGACCGTGCGCGCGCGCGACACCATGGCGCAGGAGCGCGTCGCGCTGAGCCGGGTCGAGCAATACCTGGTGGAGCGACTCCCGTTCTGTTGAGCCGGACATTGCGTTGCGTCACCGCGTGATCGCACAGCGAGTTTGATCTAGTCATGCCGCCCACGGGGGTGTAGGAAGCAGGGGAACTTGAGACCGTGGCCGTCGCCGGCAACCTGAAGACCGGTGCGCCGCGCCTGTGTTTGCGGAGGTTTCTCATGCGTCGATCGGTGATTGTGCCGGCGCTCATCCTGGCCGTGGCAGGCACCCTGCCAGCCCTCGGGGCGGTGACCGCCGAGGCGTCCGCACGGACGACCCCTGCCGTCACCGTCGTGGCAAGTCATCTGAACAACCCGCGCGGCCTTGCGTGGGACCACGGAAAGCTCTACCTGGCCGAGTCCGGTCGCGGTGGTGCGCACCACTGCTTGACCGACCCGTCCGGCAGCACCACCTGTGCCGGGCTCACCGGTTACATCGACCGGGTCAACCGACATGGCGTCACCCATCTGACCAAGGGGCTCATCTCCGTCGCTGGTCCTGACGGCGTTGCGTCAGCCGGGCCGGCCGCAGTGTCGGCCGACGACGGTCGGGTCTACGGCGTGATCGGCGGCAACACGATCGGCATCCCGCCAGGTGGCTTCCCGAAGTGGTTGCTGCGCGCTGCGCACCACCAGCTGGGCCACTTCGGGATGGCAGCCGGCGGTGAGTTCCATTCGATCTCGGCGGTGGGTGACGCCGACTACTGGTGGACCAACCGGCACAAGTACCTCGTGCCAGATCAGTACCCCGACTCCAACCCGAACGGGTTGTGGGTGCATGACGGGATGCGGATCGTGGCCGACGCCGGCGCCAACACGATCTCCGCAGTCGATGGGCGTGGGCGGTCGCACGTCGTCGCGTTCTTCCCGGCTCCGAAGGGAAGCGTGACCGACACGGTTCCGACCTGTGTGGCCAAGGGCCCCGACCATGCGCTGTACGTGGGTGAGCTGCTCGGCGGCGACTACAACCCGGGTGGAGCGAGGGTCTGGCGCATCGGCTGGCACAACGGGCACGTCACCAAGTCCGTCTGGGCCACTGGACTGACCACGATCCAAGGCTGCGGTTTCGACAAGTGGGGCAACTTCTACGCCACGGAGTTCCAGACCGGTGGTCTCAACTTCGACCCGACGGCGAGTCCGCTGGGTGACGTCGTGAAGATCGCCCCGAATGGCCAGCGGACCGTGTTGGGTGCGGGGCAGTTGTTCTGGCCGTCCGGCTTCGCGGCCGGCCCCAACGGATCGATCTACGTGTCCAACTGCAGCATCGCTCCGGCCGGCGGCTTCGGTCCGTGCCCGAACGGTGGACAGGTGGTCCGGATCGGCTAGCAGTTCCGTCTACGGACGCTGTTCGACATGGGGTGAGACCCCCGGCGACGTAGTGAGTGTCGAAGCTCACTGCTCGGCCGGGGTCTCACCCCAGCATGCCAACGCCGGTCAGACTCCGCGGGATCGGACAGCCAGTTCTCTCAGAGGGCTGCGCTAGCTTGTTGCTACTTGCCGATCGGCTGACTGTCGGCGAGGGACTGGTTCTCTGATTCGTGCAGGCCACAACGGCGAGGTGTCAGCACCCTTTCGCCGCGGCCAAGGTCCCCACTCATGGGGCCATGGACGCGCGAAGGAGGCCAGCATGTTCTCGCCAACGGCGATGCCCGACCCCTGGCGGGCATCCTGGCGCAATTGCGTGTCGTTGCGGCCGAGCCTCCCGCGCTGCCAACCCCGGACGAGCGCGCGGGGTGGCTCGCCGGACTCTCACAGGTGATGGCCGTCGCCGACGCCGTGTTCACCCAGACACTGGGCCGGTTCGACGCTGCCGGCGACGGCGAGACGTTGCACGGAGCCCGTTCTACAGCGTCCTGGTTGCGGGGAGCGTGTGGCATGTCGCCGGGTGAGGCCGCCGCGCGCGTCCAGATCGCCCGGCAGAGTCGCGGCGAGCTGGCAGCCGCGCCCTCCGGCGCTTGCCGGACTCCACGCACCCGGAGGCGGTCGGCGTCCGGCTCGACTTGGCGAGGCGCACGGACGCTGCAGCGGTCGCCGTCGCGGGACGCCGCTTGATCGAGGTGGTGGATCCCGATGGCGCCGCCGGCATGGCCGAGGAGGAATTTCAGCGACGTTCCTTGCACCTGTCACCGCTCATGGACGGCATGACGGCGGTCGACGGTTTGCTCGACGCCGAGGCGGCCGAGCTCGTCAGCACGGCCTTGGCTCCGTTCCTCGTTCCGCTCGGACCGGACGACGAGCGGACGACCGCGCAGCGTCGTGCCGATGGGCTGGTCGAGTTGGCGCGCGGCATGTGCGACCACTCCCTGCTGCCCGAGCTGGGTGGGAAGCGACCCCATCTGAAGGTCGTGGTGCCGGTCGAGGTTCTGAGTCGGGCGGGCTCGGAGCAGGCGATGAGCTCCGGCTTGTTGGAGCCGGTCACTTCGCTGCCCCGCGAGGCCGTCCGGCGCATCGGGTGCGACGCCACGGTGGGCCGGGTCATCGTCGACCCGGACTCCGAGGTCCTCGATCTCGGGCGGCGCCAGCGGCTCTTCAGCCCCCCAACAACGCCGCGCGCTGGCCATTCGCGACGGCGGCTGCCGGTTCCCGGGCTGCTCGCGGGTTCCAGCGTTCACCGACGCTCACCACGTCGTGTCCTGGGCACGAGGTGGCCCGACCGACCTTGCGAATGCCGTTCTCATGTGCCGGTTCCACCACCGCCTCGTCCACGAGGGAGGTTGGACGATCTGTCTGGAGCAGCCGGACCGGGGGGCAAATGGCGACGTCACGTTCGGCGGGCCACGCGGACAACTGGTGCGCGGCCCCTGACCACCGGGACACTGGTGTCGTGCTGATCCCTTCCCTGCGACTCGGCGACCTCACCGTCGAGGTGCCCGTGGTGCTCGCCCCGATGGCAGGAATCACCAACGCGGCCTTTCGACGACTGTGTCGTGAGCAGGGGGCAGGGCTGTACGTCTGCGAGATGATCACCAGCCGCGGCGTCGTCGAGCGCGACGCGAAGACGCTGTCGATGCTGGCGTTCGATCCGGACGAGGTGATCCGTTCGGTACAGCTGTACGGCGTCGATCCCGGACACGTCGGCGACGCCGTGCGCATCCTGGCTGCCGAACACGGCGTGGCACACGTCGACCTGAACTTCGGATGCCCGGTGCCCAAGGTCACCCGGCGTGGGGGAGGCGCGGCGCTGCCGTGGAAGCGCGGTCTGCTCGCGGCGATCTTGAGATCGGCGGTCGGGGCGGGTGAGGAGTTCGGCGTTCCCGTCACGATGAAGACCCGCAAGGGGATCGACGAGGCGCATCTCACTTTCCTCGACTCGGGGCGGATCGCCGAGGACAGCGGCTGTGCTGCCATCGCGTTGCACGGGCGCACGGCGGTGCAGCACTACTCCGGCACTGCCGACTGGGACGCGATCTCGGCGCTGAAGCAGGAGGTGTCGATCCCCGTGCTGGGAAATGGGGACATCTGGTGCGCTGGGGACGCGCTCGACTTGGTGAAGCAGACCGGTGTCGACGGCGTGGTGATCGGGCGGGGGTGCCTGGGTCGTCCGTGGCTGTTCGCCGACCTGGCGGCAGCCTTCACCGGTGCGGTGGCGCCGCCGCCGCCGTCGCTGGGTCAGGTGTCGCTGGTCATGCGTCGTCACGCCGCTCTGCTCGCTGAGCTGATGGGGGAGCCCCGTGGACTCACGGACATGCGCAAGCACATGGCCTGGTACCTGAAGGGCTTCCAGGTGGGCAGCGAGCTGCGGGGCGCCCTGGGGCGAGTGTCCTCACTGGACGAGCTCGAGCTGCTGTTGGCCAAGCTCGATGACGACCAGCCGTATCCGCTGACCGAGCTCGGCGCGCCGCGCGGACGGCAGGGGACGCCGAAGCGGGTGGTCGTCCCACAGGGTTGGCTGGACGATCAAGGCACCGCCCGTCTCGGCTGGGAGCCGCAGCTGGCGGTCAGCGGAGGGTGACATTCCACTCCAACCCGATCGTGTTTGCGGGCATATTGGACGTCCCGTAGGGTCGTGACCGTGTCCACCGTGCTGACCCGTGACGAGACGACCGCCGATGCGGTCGCGCCGTCACGCTCGCGTCGTTGGCGCTGGGCGCGTCGAATCGGCCTCGTGGGCGTGGCGCTCGGCGCGGTCTTCGCCCTCTGGGTGGGGTCGATTGCCGCACAGGTCTGGTGGGTCGCCCGCAGCGACCAGCGCAGCCCGGTCGACGCCATCGTCGTGCTCGGCGCCAGCCAGTACGACGGCACACCGTCGCCGGTCCTCGCGTGGCGACTGACCCATGCCAAGACGTTGTACGAGGCCGGAGTCGCACCCGTGGTGGTGACGGTGGGCGGCAAGATGCCCGGCGACCGCTACACCGAGGGTGGATCCGGCAAGGGCTACCTGGAGGCTCACGGAGTGCCGCACACGTCACTCATCGCAGTTCCCACCGGTCGAGACACGTGGCACAGCATGGAGGCCGTGGCGGCGCTGGCGAAGCAGCACGGTTGGGACTCGGTCGTGATCGTCACCGACCCGTGGCACGCGTTCCGGTGTCGGCAGATGGCGCAGGCTTTGGGGTTGCGCGCCACCACCTCGCCGGTCCATTCGGGTCCGGTGGTGCAGTCGCGCACCGAGGAGCTGCGCTACATCGGCCGTGAGACGGCCGCGTACGTCTGGTGGCGGCTGACCGGTGGTCGCCCGCTGCCGTTCAGCGGTCCTGACGCTGCGTGACTGACTGAGCGTCAGACCCACGCCGTAGGGTCGACCTGATGGTCGACCAACGCGAGCCACTCGAGCCACTCGAACCGCTGTCGGGGTACCCCCCTCACGCTCAGGAACGATGGGTCGCCGAGCCGCCGAAGGACTCCGGCCGTTCGGCCTTCGAACGCGACCGGGCCAGGGTGTTGCACAGTTCCGCGCTGCGTCGGCTGGCGGCCAAGACGCAGGTCGTCGTCCCCTGGGAGAGCGATTTCCCTCGCACTCGCCTGACGCACTCCCTGGAGTGCGCCCAGATCGGTCGTGAACTCGGTGCGTCCTTGGGCTGCGACGCGGAGGTCGTCGAGACCGCGGGCTTGGCCCACGACCTCGGTCATCCGCCGTTCGGGCACACCGGTGAAGAGGCACTGGACGCGTTCGCGAAGCAATGCGGCGGGTTCGAGGGCAATGCCCAGAGCCTTCGCGTGCTGACCCGGCTCGAGGCCAAGGTGCTGGCTGCAGACGGTGCGAGTGCGGGGCTCAACCTCACGCGGGCGACGTTGGACGCGGCCACCAAGTACCCCTGGCCGCGCTCGCCACAGCGCACGAAGTTCGGCGTCTACGCCGACGACGCCGCGGTCTTCCAGTGGCTGCGCGCGGGTGCCCCCGACGAACGTCGCTGCCTCGAGGCACAGGTCATGGACTGGGCCGACGACGTGGCCTACAGCGTCCACGACTTCGAAGACGCGCTGCACGCGGGACACCTCGATCCGGCGACCCTGCGCAGCCCCGACGAACGTCATGAGCTGCTGGGACTGACCAGGCAGGTGTATGCGCCGGGCGCGGGCACGCCGCACCTCACCGATGTCACGGCGCTCGAGGCGGCCTTGGACCGGCTGTTGCAGCTGCCCCAGTGGCCTAGCGGCTTTGATGGGTCGTGGGGCGCGCAGGTCGCGCTGAAGGGTTCGACGAGCGAGCTGATCGGTCGCTTCTGCCGAGCCGCTCAGCGCGCAACGCGGGAGAAGTTCGGTGACGGCGCCTTGGCACGCTACGAGGCTGACCTGGTGGTTCCCGACGACGCGCGTCTGGAGTGCGCTGTGCTCAAGGCGATCACAGCGCGGTACGTGATGCAGCGCGAGGGGGCACCGGAGAACTACGCGCGCCAACGTGATCTGGTCAGCGAGCTCGCCGCCGCGGTGCTGGCCGCCGCTCCGGTCGCACTCGAGGAGCCCTACCGCACCTGGTTCGTCACCGCAGGCGACGACGCGGACGCGCGACGGGTAGTGGTCGACCAGATCGCCTCGCTCACCGATCCGGCGGCCCGGGCCTGGCACCGACGGCTGTGCGAGCCCAAGTGAGCGTGGATCGGTTCAGGCTGACCACGGTGCCGGCGTCGGCCGTGATCGGCCTGCGCCACCGGGTGCTGCGGGTAGGCCGCCCGGAGTCCGAAGCTCACTACGAGGAGGACGACGACGTTGCGACCGTGCACATCGCTGCAGTCGACGCGGACGCACAGGTGATGTCCTGTGGCACGTTCTTCCCCGAGCCGCTCGACGGTGCTCCGGCCTGGCGGTTGCGCGGCATGGCCACCGACGCGGACTATCGCGGACTTGGCCTGGGAACGGCGGTCTTGCGCGTGGGGATCGCGCACGTCGCGAGCCAGCAGGGGCGGATCCTGTGGTGCAACGCGCGCGCTCCGGCGTTGTCGTTGTACCGGCGTGCGGGCTTCGTGACGGTGGGCGAGGCATTCGACGTGCCGGGTATCGGCCCGCACTACCGCGCTGTGCTCCAGGTGGAGAGCGCGCATCAGGGGGAGTGCGAGCATCAGCTCGAGCCGAACGACACTGCTTCGTAGTCGGTGCGATCCGGCGGACCTGGCGCGATCAGTACTTCCGGCGCGGCACCCGACTTCGGCAACGTCACCACGATCGAGGCGAACGTGAACCCGTCGTCGCGCCAACGGCCGGGGAACATGCAGATGCCCGACGTGGAGTCGCTGAGCACACGCTGCACCTCGGCCCGGCTGCAGATCGCGCCCGCCTTGGCATCCAGGTGTGCCATCCGCGGGCCGGTCGACCCGGTGGCCCAGCTCGCGTCGTCCTCAGCTGCGTCGACGTCGGACTCGTTGCCGGCGATCGGGTGGTTGGTATGCCAGCGTCGGCCAGGCAGCGCTTCGTCGTTGCGGTATTCCTGCACCACTCCGGCCCCGCACTCGAAGCCGCGGACGCCGTCGCGGGACGCCATCGTGTACGCCTGGCCGCTGGCGTGCGGGAGTCGGTACAACAGGTCGACCGCGGCGTCCAACGACGTCTGGGCGAGCAGGGCGCGCACCACGAACGCCACGGGTACACCGTCGCGGTCGGTGGGCAGCTGGTCGAGCGTGTTCACCATGACAGCGAGGCCGGCGTCGTTGGCGCCGCACAGCCCGACCATCCCGGCGCGTGTGAGGAGGACCTGTCGGGGGGCGGCGTCCGGTCGCAGCTGTAACGCCACCTGCGCGCCGTCCATCCAGGTGTCGAGGTCCATGTTCTGGCCGATCACCGGCGCGTCCGGGGCGTCGGTACCCGAGTCGGTGATGGCCAGCACGCTGCAGCCACCCGTCGAGCTCAGCCACCACGCTTCGTCCATGCAGTTCAGCGCGAACGCCTCGTCGGCCGTGATCGACGCACCGGCGGCCAAGGCGTCGACCTCGGCGACCAGGTCGGGCAGCCAGGCGCGGGTGGTCTCGCGGAATCCGCACTCGTGGGCCAGCGTGTTGACCACGGCGTCGAGCCGCGTGCCCTGGCCCTCGGCCAGGTCGCGCCAGCGGGTCAGCAGCGACTGGATCTGGGACGCGACCTGTTGTCCGTGGGCCTGCCCAAGGGTCGTGGGATGGCCGCTGGCACTCACCGTCTGCATGCGCTCATTCTGACCTGGAGGGGGGCTCCACGCACGGCCCGACTCGTGGGCCGCCCCACCTAGACTCACGCCCATGGCCGGGCGGATCAATCCTGACGACATCGTCGTCGTGCGCGAGCGCTCGCCGATCGCCGAGATCATCGGCGAAGTGGTCACCTTGCGCAACGCCGGGGGCGGCAGCCTGAAGGGCCTGTGCCCCTTCCACGAGGAGAAGACCCCGTCGTTCCACGTGACCCCCGCCAAGGGGCTGTACTACTGCTTCTCGTGCCAGGCCGGTGGTGACGTCATCGGATTCGTGCAGGCGATCGACCACCTCACCTTCGCCGAGTCGGTCGAGAAGCTGGCCGCCAGAGCCGGCGTCGAGCTGCGTTACGAAGAGGCGGGGTCGGCCCCACGGCGACAGCAGGGACAGCGAACCCGGTTGATCGACCTGCACCGTCAGGCCGCGGCCTTCTACGTCGAGCAACTCGGCACCGAGGAGGCCGTCATCGCGCGCCGCTTCCTCGACGGGCGCGGTTTCGACGAAGCAGCGGCCAAGCACTTCGGCGTCGGCTATGCGCCGCAGGCCTGGGACCTGTTGACGCGTCACCTTCGCGAGAACGGGTTCACTGACGCCGAGATCAGCCTGGGAGGGGTGGCCAAGGAAGGGCAGCGAGGGCTGATCGACCGGTTTCGCGGGCGCCTGCTCTGGCCGATCCGCGACATCACCGGCGACGTCGTGGGCTTCGGTGCCCGCAAGCTGTACGACGACGACCAGGGCCCGAAGTACTTGAACTCTCCGGAGTCGCCCATCTACCGCAAGAGCCAGGTGCTGTACGGCCTCGACCTGGCCAAGAAGTCGATCGCCAACCAACGGCAGGCCGTGGTCGTAGAGGGCTACACCGACGTCATGGCGTGCCATCTGTCCGGCGTCGAGACAGCGGTGGCCACGTGTGGCACGGCGTTCGGTGAGGACCACGTCAAGGTGCTGCGACGCCTGCTCATGGACGCTGACACGTTCCGCGGACAGGTCGTGTTCACCTTCGACGGCGATGCCGCGGGACAGAAGGCCGCACTGAGAGCGTTCGACGACGAACAACGGTTCGTGGCGCAGACGTTCGTCGCGGTCGAGTCGCACGGTCTGGATCCGTGTGAGCTGCGTCAGCAGTACGGGCCCGAGGGCGTGCGCGCGCTGGTGGACGCGCGGGTGCCGCTGTTCGAGTTCGCCATTCGCAGCGTGCTGACGCGCCACGACCTCGAGCGGCCCGAAGGTCGGATCGCTGCGCTCCGTGAGGCCGCACCACTGGTCGCCCGCATCAAGGACGTATCGCTGCGACCTGAGTACGTGCGCTCACTCGCCGGATGGCTCGGCATGGACGTCGCTCCGGTGCGCGACGCCGTCGCACGCGCATCTGCCGCGCCTGCGGCGACCCGCCCCCGGCGTCCCCTCGATGCGGCGCAGCCCGAACAGCACGAACAGCCGGCCAGCATCCCCCGGCCCCCCGCCAACGATCGTGGGCTCGCCGTGGAACGGGAACTGTCCAAGCTCGCGTTGCAGCACCCAGACCTGGTCGGAACGCAGTTCGACGTCCTCGGCCCCGACGTGTGGCAGCACCCCGCTTATGCAGCGGTGGCTCTGGCGATCGCTGCCGCGGGTGGAACGGCTCAGGAGGCGCTCGACGAGACGTGGCCGCGGACGGTCATGGCGGCCGCGCCCGACGACGCTGTGCGTTCGCTGATCACCGAGCTGTCGGTGGAGCCGTTGCGCTTTGCGCAGGACGCCGACGACCGCTACGCCGCCGAGCAGCTGGCGCGGGTGCGAGAACGCGGCATCACGCGCCGGATCGGCGAGATCCGATCGCGTCTGCAGCGCATCGACCCGAGCCAGCAGGACGAGTACGCCGGCGTCTTCGCCGAGCTGATCGACCTCGAGCAGCAACGCCGCCGACTGCTCGACGAGGTCATGGGCGCCACGTGACGCTGCCGCCGGCGTCCGACGACCCAGAACCATCCAGCGAGCCCGAGGCGACAGCACGACGCACCAGGCCACTGCTGGGCGTCATCGGTGCGGTGTTCACCCTGGGCGCCCTGATCGCCGTGCTCCTGCGCGTCTTCGACACGTCGGCCGGGCTGCTCGTCTACGCGACCGCGTTCGTGCCCTACGGGATCGTGCTGGCCGTCAGCGGGGTAGTGCTGCTCCTGCTGGCCCACTGGCGTTGGTGGGCGCTGGTGCCCTGCCTGGTCGCCGTGGTCTCCGTCGCCTACCAAGTGCCCGTCATGGTGCCGGATGCGACACCGGCGTCGGCTGTACCCGTGGTCGTCATGACGCTGAACCTGCACGTGGGCCAGGCCGACCCGCAGCGTGTCGTCGACCTGGTGCGCACCCACCACGTCGACCTGTTGGCCGTGGAGGAACTCCCCCTGTCCGAGGCTCGGGCCCTGATGGCCGCCGGCTTGGACAACGAGTTGCCCTACGTCGCGGCACGAGCAGCCGACGGCGCTCAGGGCACAGCGCTGTGGTCACGATGGCCGCTGAGTCCGCGCGCCGTCCGGACGACGATGATCTTCCGACAGGTCTCGGCGAGCGTCACCCCGCCGGGGGCCGAGCCACTCACCGTGGCCGCCGTCCACCCGGCGTCGCCCGGTGACCCGTTCACCGCGGTGGACACGTCGCGCTGGGCTCGGGAGCAGGTCGCCAACAATGCCTGGCTCGACTCCTTGCCTGCCCCGGCAGTCGCGGCCGGCGACTTCAACGCGACGCTCGACCAGGCCTCGATGCGCGAGCTCGAGGCCCACGGGTACCAGGACGCCGCCGAGCAGGCCGGGGTGTTCTGGCGGCCGACCTGGCCCTACGACCGGATCGGCCCGCCCCTGATCGCGATCGACCACGTCTTGTCCCGCGGGGGTCCGGTGGCCGACCAGCTGGCCGTCGAGACGGTGCCCGGCAGCGACCACGGAGCACTGATTGTGCGGTTGCAGGTGCCCACCTCGTAGTCTGGTCTCGTGGGCTTGTTCAAGCGCGAACCGCTGCCGGACTCCGTGACCCAAAGTCTCGACCTGATCCCGGGTGAGCGGGTGCTGGCGTTCGGCACCGATCCGCTGGGCCGCTACGTGATCGCCACCACCGAAGGCCTCCACCTGCAACGTCGTCCTCCGGCGTACTCGCGACTGCGGTGGTCGACGATCCGCCAGGCGTCCTTCGACAGCACGACGCTGCGCCTCAACGTCAACGAGGGCGACGCCGTGACGTCGCTGCGGGTGCCCCTGCTGGATCAAGGTGACCTGCCGCAGGTGGTGCGCGACCGGGTCATGGCCAGCATCGCCATGCAGCAGCACGTGGCTCTGCGCGGGAAGCTGGGCGTCACGGTTGCCGCGCGGCGCCAACCCGGCTCGGACGACCTGCACTGGGGCATCACCTACGACCAGGGCCTGGATCCCGCCGATACCGAGCTGGCCCGCGAAGCCGAGGAAGCGCTGGCACAGGTCCGCGTCGACAGTGGCTTGTAGGTCGTCGGCATCTGAAGGCTCGCCGGTCCCGCATCGCCGGGTGCGATAATCTGTGCGGGCTCCACACCAATCCCGCGTAGCTCAATTCGGCAGAGCGTCCGGCTGTTAACCGGCAGGTTACTGGTTCGAGTCCAGTCGCGGGAGCTCCTGTTGACGCAGGTTGAACGCCCTTCTCACCTTCCTCGGCTCGCCTCGGGCCACCATCCGTGCCACTCCGGGTCTGGACCCCTTGGTCACGTTGCTCTGTTGATCTTCGAGAACCGCTCCTACGCGCAGATCGTCGGCAACCGCGTGTGGCGATCCACACTCTCAGGCCTCCGAGAGCCGTTTCGCTCGCGCCGCTAACACCCGCTCGCGGACCGCGGGTGAGTACGCCATGAGTGCTGTCAGTCCGGGCGCAGGCACGACCAGTACGACGCACTGCGACTGGGCCCGCACGTCGGCCAGGCGCACATATCCGTAGCCGCTGCCCCAATCCGACGCTGCGATCTCCCCGAAGAAGTCTCCAGGGCCGAACCGCTCGACGAGGGTGTCGTCGACGAAGGCGGCCAGCTCGCCCTCGACGACTACATAGAAGTCTCGGTCCGTGTTCCACCTGGACAGCACCTCGGCCCCCGCCGAGAACGTGCGCGGCACGGAGTGGTCACCGAGCAGCGTCAACCCCGCCGAGTCCAGGAGCGACAGCAGCGAGCCCGAGGACGGAATGACCGGGCCCACCGGCTGGGTCACCGCCGCCGGCACCGGGGTCTGCGCAAAGTGGGTGAGGACGCGGCGTACGTCCGCCTCGTCAGACAAGTGGTTGAGCACGCAGAGTCGGACGGCGAACCGACCGTGCAGGCGGGTGGTCGACACCATCGCCGTCCCCGTGGCCTCCAGACTGTTGGCTAGCCACCCATTCACTTGTGCCAGCTGTGCTTCGGTGAGCCCTGGGATCTCGCGACGGAAGCACACGATTCCGAGGCTGGCCGGGTTCATCAGGGTCAGGTCGGCATCGGCGACGATCAGCTCCTCCGCCAAGGCCACGAGGTCCAACGTGTGGTCGACGACGTCGCGGAACGCCGCGAGCCCGAAGGTCGTCAGCGCCGCCCACACCGGGACGCCGCGCGCCGATCGGCTCAGCTGCAGCCCACGGTCACAGAAGTTCACCTCGTGCCCAGGACCATGGGCGTCGACCAGATAGTCAGGGAGCACCCCGAAGGCGCGTTCCAGGGCGCCCGGCTCGCGGACCAGAAGCGCGCCGCATTCCATGGGCATCTGCAGCCACTTGTGCGGGTCCAGCGTCACGGAATCGGCCCGTTCCAGGCCGGACAGCGCCCGGGCGCCCCGGCTCGTGAGCACGCCGAACCCACCGTAGGCGGCGTCGACGTGCAGCCACACTCCCCGCTCGCCGCACACGTCCGCAATCTCGTGGAGCGGGTCGATCGCACCGGTGTTGGTCGACCCGGCAGCAGCGACCACCACCAGCGGAATCCGTCCCGAAGCAAGATCGCGGTCGATCGCGGTGGCGAGCGCATCGGTACGCAGCCGGAAGTGCTCATCGGAAGGGATGACGCGCAGCTGGTCGGGGCGAAAGCCCAACACACGTGCCGACCGGCCGACCGACGAGTGGGCCTGGTCCGAGCAGTACACCGTCGCACGCTCGTCCATGGCGCCCAGACCCAGTTCGCGCGCTGCCGCCAACGCCGTCAGGTTGGCGGCGGAGCCGCCGGACACCAGGACCCCGGAGGTGCCCTCGGGCATGCCCACCCATTCCCGGAACCAGTCGAGGACGGTCAGCTCGACCTGGCTGGCGCCGGCCGCCTCCATCCACGTTCCGCAGTAGGTGTTCGCCACCGAGGTCATGAAGGTCGCCAACGCCGCGGGCCACGTCGTCGAACCCGGGATGTAGGCGAAGTACCCGGGGTGCCCGACCTTGCTCGCATAGGGCAGCACGTCGTCGGCGACCCGGGACAGCACTTCTTCGACCGGCTGTGGCCGCTCCGGTGCCGGCGACGCGAGCAGCTGCTCCATGGAGGACGGCGACGCTCGCCGGATCACGGGGTCGGGTTGATGGATGAGGTCGAGCATCGCGTCAACAGCGGCATAGCCGCTACGACGCATTCGTTCGGTGTCCAGTGACAACGGATCGTCCCAGGACGGGGCGACCGCCCCCTCGTTCCCGCTGGGCATAGGGCCTCCTCGTCGTCCTGGCGGCCCGCTTGGCACACCGCACCGACACAGCGTCGCAGCCGACGTTGCTGGCGGCCGGGGCCGGGGCCGGGGCTGGGGTCAGCTGGGTCGCCCGGTAGCGTCGCAGTCGACCCGCCACCGTTGAAGGAGCGCCGATGACAAGCACGCCACTGGACGAGCTCGGCCCGGTTGACTACCTGGTGGTGGAGTTCCCCGCCGGGGCGAGCAGTTTCACCGGCGAGATGGCCAAAGAGTTACTCGCGTTGGTCGACTCCGGCACCATCCGGGTGATCGACGTCCTCATCCTGACCAAGAATGCCGACGGTTCGGTTGATGCGATGGAGCTGTCCGACATCGATGACCTCGGGCCGCTCCAGCAGCTCGAGACCGAGCTGGCAGAGCTCCTGGCCGAGGAAGACGTCGAACACCTCGCCGCCGCCATGGAACCGGGCAGCACTGCTGGAGTGCTCATCTGGGAGAACGTGTGGGCCGGCCCTTTCGCAGCCGCAGCACGTCGTTCCGGGGGTCAGCTCATTGCCAACGGCCGGATCCCCATCCAGGCGATCATCGCCTCGATCCAGGCCGACGCGACCGAAGGAGCCTGACATGCCGCTACGTCCCGCTCGTGCCGCCCGGCGCGGGGTGATCGGTGCGCCCGTCGCCAAGACCGCCGTCGTGGCGAAGGCCGTCACCCCAGGACCTTCACCGGTCGCCAAGACCGCCGTCGTCGCGGCCGCCGTCACGCCTGGGCGGGGTCGCCGCCGGATCTGAGGGCTGGTTCAACCACTTGCGGTACCACAAGACGTCGGTCCCGGTGGGGAAGCCCTCGACGCGACCGATCAGCTCGTAGCCTGCCCGCTCATAGAGTTGCCGGGCCTGGAAGTCGTAGGTGAAGTGGACCGTCTGGCGGCATCCACGCGCCGCGGCCTCCGCCTCGGCGGCTGCCAGGAGTTGCGGCCCCAGCCAGCGACCCCGGTGGTTCGGATCCACCCAGAGGCTCTGCAGCTCACAGCAGTCGCCCCAGGTCCAACCGCTCACGCCAGCGACGATCTCGCCGCCTTCGCGTACGAAGATGGCTAGCTCGACCTCGTCGCCGAGCCCCATCGCCGCGGACGCCTCACGCCGGATCTGGGTCTCGAGGAATTCGACGTCGCGCGGATCCGGATCGCCCTCGACGCGGAACTCCATAGTGACCAGGTCGAGAGCTCAGGAACTGACGAGCTGCTCGATCAGCGAGACGTCGTCGAAATACGTGCGGTACGACCGGATCTTCGACCCACGGAAGTCGGCCACTGTGGCGCCGGCCAGCTGGACATGGCGCCCGGTGGCCTCGAGCACCGCATCCTCGTCTAGGACCAGCGGTCCGGTGTGATCGGCCTCGACGACCCACTCCGCGAAGGCCCGGTTGCCGACTTCGTCGAGGCCCCGGAACATGAGGACCACGTTGGAGAACGCCACGTCGTGAAGCGTGGCGAGCGCAGCGACGGCTGGCAGCCCCGACACGGAGGCGTAGGGCGACCAGCCCACGACATCGTCGGTGAAGAGGGCCGACAGGTCAGCCGTCCCCCCGATCTCTGCCTCGAGCGCCTTCATCAACACATCTTTGCGCGATTCACTCACTTCAGCCGCCTGTCATGACAGTTGTCGATCTGGTCAAGGTTTCTCTCACGCCCGCGCGCGCTCAGGTGCCGAGGATCTTCGCTTTGGCCGCGGCAAACTCGTCGTCCGTCAGCGTCCCCGAGGCGTGCAGCTGCGCGAGATGTTCGATCTCGTCAGCCGGGTCCGCGGGAGCTGGTGCGTACTGTGCCGGTTCCGCCGGCGGCGGCGGCGCGTACTGCTGCTGCGGCGCCTGTTCCTGGTAGTCCTCGGCCGGAGCCTGCTGCTCGTACTCCTTCTTGGTCCTGTGGTGAGCAACCGCCGCGCCAGCGACGAGGGCTCGACGCCTCGTCCGTCGCCTCATACCCATGGAGAACTCCTTCGATTAGTCGACTGGAGCGACCTCGTTACCTGACCCGCGAGGTTGGACACCAACCGGAGCCTACGATACGCGCGTGCGGACGCCCATACGGAACCCTGCCGACCCGATGTACGCGGAGTTCGAGGTCCACCGGACGATGATCTGCGACCGGGTTCGCACCGAGGCCTTCCGACGTGCGATCGACGCGATGGTGCGACCCGGTCACGTCGTGCTCGACGTCGGTGCGGGAAGCGGGATCCTGAGCATGTTCGCGGCGCGAGCCGGAGCCGCGCGCGTCTATGCCGTAGAGCGCACGACGGTCGCGGTCATGGCGCAGGATCTGGTCTCCGCCAACGGGTTCGGGGAGATCGTGCGGGTGATCCAGGGCGACGTCGCGGATGTCGAGCTTCCCGAACCCGTCGATGTCATCGTCTCGGAATGGCTCGGTGGGTTCGGGATCGACGAAGGCATGCTGGCTCCGGTCATCACCGCCCGTGACCGCTGGCTGCGACCGGGCGGGGTCATGATCCCTCGATCGGTCACGGCGTGGACCGCACTGGTCCACGATCGCTATCTCGCGGACACTGTGGAGTTCCTGCGGGACCACCCCTACGGTCTCGACCTCGGTGTCCTGGCTGACGTAACCGTCAACGAGATCGCCTACTCCGGCACCTTCCGTCACCTGGCGTCCGGCGACCGTCGCTCGGATCCGGGTCTGCTTTGGACGACGGACGCGGACCACATTTCGCTCGAGGAGAGTCAGGCACCCCAGGAGGCGGAGACCCTGCTGCAGGTCCGCGACTCCGGAACCGCCAACGCACTGGCACTGTGGTTCAGCGCCGACCTCGCACCCGGCGTCTCGCTCTCGATCGGACCGGGCGACCCACCCACACACTGGGGGATGACCACGGCGCCCCTGACGGCCCCAGTAGAGCTCGAGCCCGACACAGCGGTGCACGCCAGAGTTAGGACCGCCCCCGCGCACCCGATGGGAACGTGGACGCGATGGGCCGTCGCACTGCCCGGCGCGCCCTGGGAAGAGCACGACGAGCAATCGGTCTGGGAAGAGATCGACGACTGAACTGACCGGTCGCTGCCCCGTCAGGACGATTCGGAGCTCGGGCCGACCTCACTGTCGTTCGCCGTGGCGACTTTGTCTCGGCGTACCCGGTAGCGCCAGGTGAAGAAGGTGATGCCACCAACTGGCATGGGCAGGATCCAGGTGACGAGCCGGTAGAGCAGCAGTGCGGTGCCGAGGTCGGAGGATTCCGTGCCGGTGGTCAGTCCGAGGATCGCCGCCAGCCACGTCACGGCGAGCGCGTCCTTGCCGGGGATCGGCAGCATGTTGATGGCCATGGTGAGCCCGGTGGCGAGCAGGACCCCGGCGCTGGACAGGGAGCTCTGGGTGAGTCCGGAGAACCGGATCGCCATGGCCATGATCAAGGTGTTGGCCAGCCCCCAGGACAGGTTCGACAACAACAGGGAGCGTCCGTTGGTGTCGATCGTGCCGCGGGTGCGGGCACCGAACTTCACCACGCTGCTCTCGAGGTCGTCTGGTGGAGTGCGGTGGAACTTGCGAATCAGCCAGCTCGTCCAGCGCTGCACGATCCGGCCGGTGGCGTGGGCCGCGGAGTCGCTGCGGGCCACCCGGATGATCAGCCACATCACGACCACGAATGCGATCCCCAGGCCGAGGAACCACCAGAACCCGGTCCAGGTCCCTTGCCCGGTCACCAGCACCGCGGCCAGGCCGAGCAGCGGCATCAGCACGACCATGGCGTAGCGGGCCACCATGGCGATCAGGACCGCCACGGCGGACTGCTCGTCGGTGAAGCCGTAGGTGCGGTACATGGCGAACCGGATCGCCATGTCGGCTGGTGGTGGGAACGCGAACGCACTGAGCTGGCTGGTGGCTGAGGACTCGAACCCCTGGAACAACGTCAAGGTCGGCAGCGACGCCTTGGACGCCCAACCCAGCGCCAGCATCGCCAGTAGGCCAGACACGATCAGGCCGATGATCTGGGCCAGGCTCAGCGCCTGAAGATCCGCCCAGACCGTGGACCAGTCGACCTCGCTGGGCAGCACGACGAAGAACGCGTAGTACAGCAGGCCGATCACGATCAGGATCCCGACAGCCTTGACCACCCGCTTGTTGAACAAGATCCTCGCGGCACGCGAGCGTTCGCTCGTGGACGCGGCGTTCGTCGGCTCGGCGGGGTCGGCGGTCACGGAAGTCGACCCTTTACGTCAACCGCACGAACGCGCTCACAGTCCGGAGACCGCCTCGGCCCGCCCGGTGGCGACGGCCTCTTTCAGGGCGGCGTAGTCCAGCTCGTTCTGGTCGGCGTACAGCTCGGCGAAGTCGGCCATCGCGTTGTCGAAAGTGTCGGAGCCGCCCAGGTACGACGCGATCGCCACTCGGTCACCGGACCTGGCGTGAGCCCGGGCCAGGGTCCAGCCGCAGAGTCCGGCGTACAAGGCCATTCCGGACGGGAGCATCGCCTCGATCGGGAACGAGAACTTCCAGTCCCGTAGCTGGCGGACGTAAAAGTCCCGGTTGACACCGTCACTCCCGGCGACCTTCTCCCAGCCCAGGAAGATGTCGCTCGCGGCCTGCATCAAGTGCTGGCCGGCCACCACTCGCTCGCCCTGGTTGGCGTACTTGCTGTGCCCGCAGTACTCCGCGAGCACCGAGGCTTGGGCCTCCTTGCCCTGTAGGAACAGTGGTTCGATCCCGTCCCCGGCCTCCATGAGCAGCACCCATGCGCGGGTGCCGACGCTGCCCGACCCCGACCACCTTGCGGGCCACCCGCTTCATCTCGAACTGCTCCAGCAGGTGCCGGCGGTCGGACTGCAGGGTGCGCCGGTAGCCACGCACCACCTGGTGTAGCTGTCGGTACAGCGCTTCCACCGCCACATCGGCGAAGACGTCCTCGATCGGGACGATCAGGGGTGGGTCGGCGATGAAGCGGCGCTCCCCGTCCACTACCTCCGTCAGCTTGCCCGAGGCCTGCATGCTGTCGCGGGTGTGCGCCTTGGCGACCATCTTCTGGGCGGCCTTGTACCGCTTTGCGGGGATCTTGGCCTGAACCGATGCCATCGCTTCCTCGACGTTGAGGTGGGCGTACCACACCGACATCACCGACTGGTCGGCGAAGTCGCGCATCGCATTGCGGTAGGCCGCGGCACCTGCCAGTTCGACCTTGCGCCGGTCCTTCTTCGTGAATCCGTTGTCGCGGCCGGCGACCGCGAGGCTGGCCACCAATCGCTTCACGTCCCACTCGAAGGGTCCTGGCAGCGTCTCGTCGAAGTCGTTGACGTCGAAGATCAGCCGTCGCTCAGGTGAGGCAAAGGCTCCGAAGTTGGCCAGGTGCGCGTCTCCGCACAGCTGCACGCGCAAGCCCGACGACGCCGTCGTCGCGAGATCGGCCGCCATGGGCAGGGCAGCGCCCCGGTAGAACGTGAACGGCGAGACCAGCATCCGACCGTGCCGCACCGGCACCAGCTCGGGGACGCGCGACTCGGCTTGCGAGAGCAAGTGCCCGACCGGATCGCGCGCCGCACCAGGATCGAACCCGGCATGGCCGGTCAGCGGAACTTGCTGGCGCGCAGCCTTCCCTGCAGCAACTCGTTCGGCCCTGGTCTTGTGGGCGACCTTGCCGTCACCGATTGGACTCATGTGAGGACTCCTCTTCGTCACCCCGCCGGTCTGATGTTTACCGCACCACCGGTTGACGTGACCGCAGAAGGCCCGAAATGGTGACCTCGTGTGCCATTTACCGGATCCGTACCGAAGGACGTAGACGATGACTGGGCCTGACCGCAGCAAACTTCCGATTCGTCGTCCTGCGTTCTCCGGCACTTTGGCCAGGACGCTTCAGGGCGTGGAGCCGGACTGGGCCCAGATCGACCATCCGCATCCGCCTCGGGCGCGCCCAATGTGCTCGTGGTCCTGATCGACGATGCCGGGTTCGGCAACCCCAGTACTTTCGGCGGCCCGATCGATACCCCCAACTTCACCCGGATCGCTGAGGGTGGGCTGCGGTACAACCGCTTCCACGTGACGGCACTGTGCTCACCGACCAGGGCGGCGCTGCTGACGGGCCGGAACAGTCACACGGTCGGCTTCGGTTCGGTCGGCGAGTTCTCGAACGGCTTCCCCGGATATACGGCGGTGCTCCCGCGAGACTGCTCCCCCTTGCCGCGGATCTTGCGCGAGAACGGTTACAGCACTGCAGCATTCGGCAAGTGGCACCTCACCCCAGATGGCCAGCAGGGGCCGGCTGGTCCGTTGGACCGGTGGCCCAACGGCTGGGGGTTCGACTACTTCTACGGGTTCCTCGGTGGTGGGGCGAGCCAGTGGGATCCGTGTCTGGCCGAGAACCAGAAGATCATCGGGACGCCGCCGGAGTTCTACGACGAGGAGAACCCTTACTACCTGCCCGACGCGATGGCCGACAAGACGATCCAGTGGCTGCACGGCGTGCGGGCGCAGGATGCGTCCAAGCCGTTCTTCGTCTACTTCTCCACCGGCTGCAGTCACGCGCCGCACCACGTCGCGGACAGTTGGGCGCAGAAGTACAAGGGCCGGTTCGACCAGGGCTGGGACCGGATGCGCGAGGAGGTCTTCGCCCGCCAGAAGCAGCTCGGTGTCGTTCCGGCCGACGCTGCGCTCACCGTGCGCAACGATGCCTTCCCAGCATGGGACGACGTCCCGGACCGGCTCAAGGCGTACTACGCCCGTCAGATGGAGGTGTACGCCGGCTTCTCGGAGAACGCCGACCACAACGTCGGGCGGGTGATCGAGGCGATCGAGGAGCTCGGCGAGCTCGACAACACCCTCGTGATCTGGATCTGGGGCGACAACGGCGCCAGCATGGAGGGCTCACTCACGGGTTCGTTCAACGAGCTGACGATGCAGAACGGGATCCCGCTGACCGACGAGATGCAGCTGCAGCTGGCCGAGCGGTACGGCGGGATGGACGCCTGGGGCGGGGCCATGATGGACCCGCACTACTCCGCGGCGTGGGCGTGGGCCGGAAACACGCCGTTCCAGTGGGGCAAGCAGGTCGGTTCCCACCTGGGCGGGACGCGGAACCCGATGGTCGTCCATTGGCCGGATCGGATCACCGATGTCGGGGGGCTGCGGTCGCAGTTCACCCACGTCACCGATCTCGCCCCGACCATCCTCGACGTCTGCGGAATCCCGGCGCCGGACGAGGTCGACGGCATCGCGCAGGAGCCGTTGCACGGTGTGACGTTCGCGGACTCCTTCACCGATGCGGCCGCGCCGGAACGGCACACCCAGCAGTACTTCGAGAGCGTCGGCAACCGGGCCATGTACAAGGACGGCTGGTGGCTGGCGATGCGCACCGAGCGGATCCCGTGGGTGCTCACCCCGGCCGCACTGCAGCCCTATGCGCCTGGGGTGTGGAACCCCGACGACGACCCGACCGAGCTGTACTACCTACCCGACGACTTCAGCCAGGCGCACGACCTGGCCGACCAACATCCGGAGAAGGTCGAGGAGCTGCGGGCGCTGTTCTGGTCGGAGGCGGAGAAGTACAAGGTGCTACCGCTGCTGGCCACGCTCGGCGTCTTCTTCGGGATCGCTCCACCGCTACCAGCGATCTCGACGTTCGAGTTCCGTGGTGACGTCGAGAACGTCCTGTCGGGGATGGTCCCGCGGATCTACAACCACTCGTACTCGATCAGCGCCGACCTGGTGATCCCCGAGGGCGGTGCGGAAGGCGTGATCGTGGCTGAGGCCGATCATCTGGGCGGGTTCTCGCTGTTCGTCGACGGCGGACGGCTCACCCACACGTACTCCATGATGGGCGTGTTCGTCTTCCGCCAGCAGGCAGAAGAGTCGATGCCCACCGGTGAGGTGACTGTTCGGATGGAGTTCGCCGCCGATGCGGCGAAACCGGCCACCGGTGGCGAGGTGACGTTGTTCGTCAACGACAAGCCCGTGGGAACCGGACGCATGGACCACACCGTCCCCATCCGGTTCTCCGGCTACGCCGGCATGGACATCGGGCGTGACAACGGCGGCGTCGTCGACCTGAGCTACGCCGACCGCAAGCCGTTCCCCTTCACCGGCACGATCAAGAAGGTCGTCTTCGACGTGAAGCCCCACCTCGCCCAAGACGACGAGCACTCTGTGCACGTAGCCGGGCACCACGGTCAAGCAGTTCACGCACTGTCCAGCTGAGTCGCTGCACCACCGGAGGAGGTCCGACAACATGGTGTTCGACGACGAGACCATCGACGTGCTCATCGGCGGTTACCTGTCCAAGGACGCTGCGACGGAGGACTACGAGTCCGTCCTTGCCTGCGGCGGCTACCTGCACGGAGCGGTGGTGGTCACCAAGGATCTCGAGGGCGAGCTCGAAGTCCAACAGACCGACCACCTGGTACGCGAGGGTGCGGCTGGGCTCGGCGCCGTCGGTTTCGTAGTCGGACTCTTCGCCCCGCCGCTGCTGGCCGCCACGGCGGTCGGCGCCGTCATCGGTGCCGGCGCGGGCAAGCTCGCCCACCACAAGGCCGCCGCGAAGCTGGAAGAACAAGCGGGGGCGACGATCCCGATCGGCGGCGCCGGACTGATCGTGGCCTATCCCCACTCCGCGGCCGAATTGGTCGAGCCTGCAGTGACCAGAGCCGTCACCCGCGCCGTCGGCGAGGCAGAAGGCCACCACACGAAGGCCCTCAAGGACGCCATCGCAGACGCGCAGACCAAGCTCATCGCAGTCCCAGGCCTGACCCTGCGTGGCCCCGTGGCGCGCGTGAGGTTCTCCGGCGGCGCCGTCTTCACAGGTGACCGCGACCACCTGTGGGCCGAGTCCGTCGCGGTCGAGCGGGACCGGGTCGTGGCGGTCGGCACAGCCGACGAAACCGCGGTCGCCCTACCGGACGCTGTAGACATCGACCTCGCCGGCCGGGTCGTTCTGCCGGGGTTCATCGATGCTCACAACCACTTCCTCGCCACGGGTGAGGCACTCGCGTCGATCGACCTGCGCGCCGCAGGCATCGACACCACCGACGCTCTGGTCGCCGCGATCGCGGCGCGGACGGCAACCGTGGCCATCGATCAGACCGTGACCGGCAGCGGATTCGACCCCGACGCGTTCGACGGGGCGCAACCGACCCGCTTCGATCTTGATGCGGTGTCCGCAAACCAACCGGTGGTGATCTACCACGTGTCGGGGCACGGGGCGCTGGTCAACTCCGAGGGGCTGCGTCGGGCGGGCGTCAGCGACGACGTCGCGGATCCGCCGGGAGGACGCTTCGTTCGCGATGCCGCGGGACGGCTCACCGGCCTGTGCTTCGACACGGCTCTGCAGCAGGTCGTCTCGATGGCCGTCGACATCGGTGACCATGGTCCGAACTTCCACACGACGGCGTCGGACGACGACCTCGCCGCCGCGGTGCTGAGGGCACAGACCGCATTCCTGGCGAGTGGACTCACGACGGTCTGCGACGCTCAGGTCACTGCCCGGGAGATGCGCGGCTACCAGCTCGTGCACGACCGCGATGAGCTCGTGATCCGCACGGTCTGCATGCCCTTGTCGCACCAGCTCGAATCGTTGCTCGACGTCGGACTGCGGCCGCCCTTCGGCGACGACGTGCTGTCGCTCGGACCGATGAAGTTCTACGCCGACGGGAGCATCACGGCCGGCACTCACTACTGCTCCACGGATACGGGTTCGACCAGCGGCTACCTGTTCCGGGACGCGAAGGTCTTGCAGGCCGACCTGGCGCGGGTCCAGGCGGCCGGATGGCGCGTCGGTGTGCACGCGCAAGGCGACCTCGCGATCGATCTGGTTCTGGATGGCCTCGAGGCAGCGCAGCGGCAGCATCCGATGGACGATGCGCGTCCGCGCATCGAACACGCCGGGCTGCCGACAATGGCCGCTCTGGAACGCATGGCCGCGCTCGGGGTGGTCACGGTGAATCAACCGGGGTACTTGTTCGAGTTCGGCGACACGTTGCGAACCCGGATGGGGGACACGGCTGATCGCCTTCAGCCGTTGCGCGACGAGCTACGCGCCGGCGTTCGCGTCGTCATCAGCAGCGACTCCGACGTCGCGTCGTACCGGCCGCTGGACACCGTGGCGGCTGCGATCGATCGCACGACGCGCGGCGGCGACCTCCTCGGCTCCGGGCAGGAGCTCACGCTCGAGGAGGCGCTGATGGCCCATACGGCAGACGCCGCCTACGCAATCGGCCGCGAGGAACTCCTCGGTCGGCTGCGACCGGGGGCCGCCGCGGACCTCGTGGTCATCGACGACCCGCGCGGGGTTCCGGCCGCCCGCATCCGGGACCTCACGGTTCACGCGACGATGGTCGCGGGGCGGTGGCGCCACCAGCGCGCTGGCTGGACTTCCGAGGTCGAGTAACCTACGGTCGAGTAACCTACGATGTCGTAGGTTACTCGCGAGTAGTGCCCAGGAGGGCCCGTGACCGACCAGCCGGCCGTCCAGCAGGCGGTGCTCAACGACCAGGAAGTCGCCTATCTCGAGATCGCGGGTTCTGGCCCAGCGCTGGTGCTGCTGCACGGGATCGGCGGAAGTCTCGCCGCGTGGGACCAGGTGTTACCGCAACTGGCGCGGGCCGGCGCGCACGTCATCGCGCTCGACCTGCCCGGGCACGGTGGGTCGGGGCGCAGTCATGGCGACTACAGCCTCGGGTCGTTGGCCTGCACCGTGCGCGACCTCATGGACCACCTCGACCTCGACCGGGCTGTTCTCGTCGGGCACTCACTGGGTGGTGGCATTGCGATGCAGTTCACCTACCAGTTCCCCGAACGGGTCGAAGGCTTGGTGCTGGTCGCCAGCGGCGGCCTCGGTCGCGAGGCGTCGGCGTACCTGCGCGCCGCATCGCTCCCCGGTGCCGAGTTCGTGATTCGTGCGTTGTCGCATCCGCGCAGCATGTCCGCGATCGCGACGTATCGCGACGTGGCGGGATGGGTTCGCGGACGCGAGCGGGTACTGCCGTCCGAGGACGGCTTGACCACGCTGCGGGACCTGGGCAACGAGGGCACGCGCACCGCCTTCCTCGCGACGCTTCGCAGTGTCGTGGACGTCACGGGCCAGCGGGTGTCGGCAGTAGGCAAACTCCAGGCGGCGTCGCATCTGCCCACGCTGCTCATCTGGGGCGACGCCGACCCCATCATCCCGTGCGATCACGGTCGCCAGACCGTCGAGCTGCTTCCCTCGGGTCGCCTCGTGGTGTTCCCGGGCGCCGGTCACGAGCCGCACCGGTTCGACCCGGACCGCTTTGCCGACCTCCTGCTGGAGCACACCGCCGCAGTGAGCGCGAGTCACCTCAGCAGCTAGCCGCGAGGTCCCGCGCCGGCAATCCGCCCCGCTCGGAGGGGCTGACGGGCCACAATGGCGCGTGACCGCACGCAGCCCGGACCCGGTGAGCGGGAGCAAGGACAAGCGGCGTGGCGAGCGGCGCTGGCCCATGGCCGCCGCGGTGCTGGCCACCGGGGGGCTGCACGCGTTGCTGCCGGAATCATTCCTAGTGGTTCCGGACTGGGTGTACCCAGCGTTCCTTCTGGTGTTCCTGGGTGTGCTGATCGTCGGCGACCCGGGCCGGATCGACCGGCAGCGGCCATGGTTACGTGTGACGACGCAGTTGATGATCGGCTTCATCACCTTGGTCAACGCCGTCTCCGCGATCCGGCTCGTCAAGGGCATCCTGACGAAGGCGCCGTTCGACTCCCCAGGGGCTTTGCTCACGATCGGCGCGATCATCTGGGTCACCAACGTCGTGGCCTTCGCGCTCTGGTTCTGGGACCTGGATGCCGGTGGAGCAGCCGACCGCGCAGCCGGGTCCGCCCGTGTGTTACCCGCGTTCGTCTTTCCGGAGATGTCCTACACCGAACACGTACCGGCGGGTTGGTACCCGCAGTTCGTCGACTACCTCTCGCTGTCGTTCAACACCGCGACGTCGTTCAGCGTCACCGACGTCGCAGCGATCAAACGATGGGCGAAGCTGCTGATGATGACGGAGTCCGGGATCTCGTTGGTCCTCGCTGCTCTCGTCGTTGCCCGAGCCATCAACCTGCTGTAGCGGGGTGCTGTCGTGCTCGATCAGGTAGCCGGATGGAGGATGGTCCGTACCTACCGGCGCAGCTGGCTGGCCAAAGACGTCGTGGCCGGCCTCGTCCTCACCGCGTTGCTGGTGCCCCAGGGCATGGCATACGCCGAGCTGGCCGGCCTTCCGGCGGTGACCGGGCTGTACACCTCGGTGCTGTGCCTGATCGGGTACGCGCTGTTCGGCCCCTCGAAGATCCTGGTACTTGGCCCGGACTCATCGCTTGGTCCTCTGATCGCGGCCACGATCCTGCCGTTGCTGGGCGCCAACGGTAGCCCGGCGCGCGCGGTGGCTCTCGCCTCCATGCTGGCGCTGATGACCGGGCTGATCATGGTGGTGGCGGGTGTCGCCAAGCTCGGCTTCATCGCAGATCTGCTGTCCAAGCCGACGATCCTGGGCTACATGAACGGCTTGGCCCTGACCATCGTCGTGGGTCAGCTGCCCAAGCTCTTCGGCTTCTCGGTGGACTCCGACGACTTCATCGGCGACGTCAAGGGATTTGTCGAAGGCGTTGCCAACGGCGAGGTCATCGTCGCCGCAGCGGTCACCGGATGCGCTTCGCTCATGGCGATCCTGCTGCTGCAGCGGTACCTGCCGAAGCTTCCCAGCGTTCTCATCGTGGTCGTGCTCGCGATCCTTACAGCCTCGGTCTTCGACCTGGCTGAGAACGGCGTTCAGCTCGTCGGCGCCATGCCGCAAGGGCTTCCCCCGTTCACGATTCCCGATGTCAGCCTCAATGACGTCGCGCTGCTCATCGCCGGAGCCTTCGGTATCGCGCTGGTCGCGCTGACCGACACGATCTCGACGGCCTCATCGTTTGCCGAACGGCAGGGGACCGAGGTCGATGGCAGCCGCGAGATGGTGGGCTTGGGAGCGGCCAACCTCGCGGCCGGCCTCTTCCAGGGGTTCCCGGTCAGCACCAGCGGCTCGCGCACCGCGGTGGCCGAGCAATCAGGGGCCAAGACGCAGGTCACCGGCCTGGTGGGCGCAGTCCTGATCACGGTGATGCTGCTGTTCGTTCCCTGGCTGCTGCAGAACCTGCCGCAGCCGACGTTGGCCGCCGTGGTCATCGCTGCGTCCGTCACGCTCGCCGATGTGCCCGCCACGGTGCGCCTGTGGCGTCAACGTCGCACCGACTTCACGATCTCGATCGTCGCTTTCGCTGGGGTTGCGTTCTTCGGGGTCCTGCCCGGCATCGCCATCGCGATCCTGATCTCGGTCGCGAACATCTTCCGGCGGGCTTGGTGGCCCTACCAGACCACGCTGGGTCGAGTGAACGACCTTGCCGGGTTCCACGACCTCACGCGCTATCCAGATGCCGACCGCCTGGAGGGCTGCACGATCTATCGGTTCGACGCGCCGTTGTTCTTCGCGAACGCCCACACGTTCAGCGACGAGGTCAAACGGCTGGCCAGGGCCGAGCCACGGCCCCGGTGGGTCATCGTCGCCGCAGAGCCGATCACCGACATCGACACCACAGCCTGCGATGTCGTGGACGACCTGGTGCGCGCCTTGGATGCGATCGACGTGCACCTCGTGATGGCCGAGCTGAAGGACCCAGTGCGGGCGAAGATCGCCCAGTACGGTGACGCCGATGCGCTGACCGACGATCGCTTCTTCCCCACGATTCAGACGGCGGTCGAGGCATACCAGACGGCTACCGGCGCGCAGTGGCGCGGTCAGACGTAGGAGCGCTTGCGCAGCCAGTGCATCGCCGGCCCGCCCCACAACGGCGGCAGGTAGAACGTCACCATGCGAAAGCAGATCGCGGTGGACATCGCCGCGGCGCTGGGAATGCCGATGGCCTCCAGCCCGGCTGTGTAACCCGCCTCGGCGACCCCCATGCCACCGGGCACCGGCATGAAGCCGGCGAACAGGCTGACGCCGGTGTTGATCAGGATGAGCTCGGCCAGGGTGGCGCTGTACCCGAACGCCTTGAGGCAGATCCCCAGGATGATGGCCTGCACGAGCTGGCCGGCCAGGTTGCCGCCGAACATCAGCCCGAGCTTCGTGGGGCGCCGCAGGACGCCGAGCGCGCCGGACGCCGCAGATCGCTGGTCGCGCAACTGTTCGCGCCACCTCGGGATGGCGGACTTGATCATGTTGCGGTACTTGGGGACGAACCACGAGATCAGCAAACCGATGACGACCAGCGCCAGAAGCAGTAGCAGGATGTGGTGCTCACCGCTGGAGCTGCTCGAAGAACTGCTCGAACTCGAGCTGGAGTTCGAGCCGAACAGGTTGAGGTCGGCCAGCCCGCTCAAGGTGATGATGAGGATCAGCACGATCTGGATGAGGAAGCCGCTGAAGCTGTCGATCATCGAGATCGACATGGCGCCACCGGCGTTGATCCCGAAACTCTGGAAGAACCTGATCTCGAGGGCGATGCGCGCTGCGGACGAGGGGATGACCAGACCGATGAACTGGATGGCGTACTCGAGCATGAGCACGGCAGCGAAGCGGACCGCTCGGATGCTGGCGCCGATCGTCGAGAACGTCAGGCAGAACTGGACGACCGGTGAGAATACGAGCGCCAGGGCGACATAGGCCCAGTCGGCGCCCTTGAGTTCGTTCACCAGCTGCTGGAAGTCGACGCCGGCGAGGGTGGCGATGATGACGTAGGCGAAGATCCCGATCAGCAGGATCTTGATTGCCGAGCCCCAGGTGACTCGTTGGACCCGGGCGAGCTCGGGCGGCTCGACGTCGGCGACCTCAGCCGCGGATTGGCGAAGTGCCTTGACGTCCCAGTCCTGTTCCTTGACAAGCCGGCGGGTCTGCCGGTCCAGCACTGCAGGCTGCAGATACGGAAGGATCTCGACGAGTCCGTCGCTACCGATGGCCGTCTTCGTCGCTGCGACGGCTCGATCGCGGCCGACGATCAGGGCCATGGTCACCATCAGTTGCGCCCGATCGCGCATCAAGGAGTCGTGGCTGGCCGCAATCTTCGCGTCTGCGAAGTCGGCGAGCGCTGGGCTGCCATCGGGCCGGACGACGAGGCGGTACCCGTCGATCTTCCCGTGGGCCACACCGAGATCGTGCAGCGCGGCCACGTTGCGCCAAGTCGCGCCCAGCAAATCGTCATCGATGGTGCTGGGATCGACCTGGCCCAGGGGCTGCGCAGTCGCATCGCTCACCAGCAATGCGTCGCCCTCGGTCGCGGTTCCCGCGGTGACGATCGGCATCACCGCGACTCCACCCCTTTGTGCGAACAGCGTCACGAAGGCTTCGTGCTCCACCTGCTGCAGTCGCCCCATGCCCAACTGCGGTGTCTCGCCCTTGGTCCACAGCGCAGTCCACGTGCTCGTGAGGAACTGGCCGTCCCACGCATCGCGTCCGTAGATCTTCACCAACACTCGAGATCCGTCAGCGCGGTTCCCTGTCATCAGCGCGACCCCGGTGGGTTGCACCTTCGTGTTCTGCAGGTCCGTGACATCGTTGTCGAGGTCGGACAGGGCGAGCGCCACCTGCGGCGGTGTCATGCGACCGCCTGGGGAACCCACCAGTACGTGGACGAACGCCGCCACCAAGAATCCGACCAAGAAGCCGGCGATGACCCCGTTCGGCCACTCAGCCCCCAACGCCACGGCGGCGACGACGCCCAAGGTCATGACGGCTCGGCCGATAAAGCGCAGCGGGCGCGCCAAGTGCGGTGATCCGGTCACCAGCACTGCGGTGACGATCGCGATGCGCCCGCCGAGGTACACCGCCGGTGAGGAGGTGTGCGACATCGACTCCAGTCCCGACACCCAGTCGGTCCCGCCCCACGCCCCCGCGAGCAAGGCCAAGCCAGTCGACAGCAACGCCGCGAGCAGAAGGTCCAGGAACAGTCGCCGGCGCCCCGGTCGGAACAAGGGGAGCAGCAGGATGAACAGGCCCCAGAGGACCAAGAGGGAGTAGCAGATCTCCCAGAACCAGCCGATCAGTCCGGGAAGGCTCTGGACGAACTCCTCGGCGGTCGTGTCGATCAGCGTCGGCCCGGGCGCCGGAATGGTGATGAGCGCCAGGCCGACGATCGACAGGAACAGCAGGATCCAGTCGGTGGGGCGTCGCGCGCGAGGTGCATCGGCGGCCGACGAGAAGATCCGAGCGGGAATGAACCGGACGTGGCGACGCTCGTCGATGGTCACCGTTTCATCAGGTCGGATGACGTCGCGGTCCGGGTCGTCGACCGGTTCCTGCGCCTCGAGATCCGTCACGCCGCCCCACTTCGTCGCACCCAGACCTGGCGGTCCGGTGGTGCACCTGCTCGCGTCACAGAGTGTGACGGCGGATGACGGCCATCACAATCACCAGAGTGACCGGGCCGGGGCGTGTCTCGCACCAAGGCGTCTCGGGTATACCTGAGGTGACACGCCTGGGTCGACCTGCACTGATCCCGGCCCCTGCGATGAAGGCGGAGACTGGGATGACTGAACCGACCTCGAGGCGAACCAGCAAGCGAGCAACCCGTCGACGGGCACCGAGTTCGTCGCGTCGTGCTGCACCGCAGCGCGAGCACCCGTATCGCACCCTCGCGGAGCGGGTTGCGCGCGGCAACGCGTGGGCCGAGGCAGCGCCGATGGAGGGCCACGCGAGCTACGCGATCACCCGTCGTCGCAAGGATCCGGTGGGGATCCTTCGGGCTCAGGACGGCACTCGCGTCACCGACCTGGTGCCGATTCGCTACGGCCGCATGAGCGCCTCCGCCTTCGCGTTCTATCGCGGCTCGGCTGCGATCATGGCTTACGACCTCGCAAGTCAGGCGTGGACTCCGGGCAAGACCCAGATCTGTGGCGATGCTCACTTGTCGAACTTCGGTGTCTTCGCATCTCCGGAACGTGACATGGTCTTCGACCTCAACGACTTCGACGAAACCCTTCCCGGGCCCTTCGAGTGGGACGTCAAACGGTTGGTGGTCTCCTTCGTCCTCGCGGCCCGGGATCGCGGTTTCAAACGCAAGGAGGCGCGCACGGCCGTCCGCGAGGCGCTCACGAGCTACCGGACAGCGATCGCTGAGCTCGCTCAGATCGGAACTCTGGACGTCTGGTACACCCGCATCGACGAACCGGCGCTCATGCAGGCGGTGCAGTCGATGGCGGTCGACAAGAAGGTTCACAAGGCAGCGACCAAGCGGATCGAAGCGAACTTCGACAAGGCTCGGCGTAAGACGTCGCTGCGTGCGGCGGAGCGGCTCACCGAGACTGTCGACGGCCGTCCCCAGTTCAGGGAGCAACCGCCTCTCCTGTCCCGCGCAGCAGCCACCGAGATGTATCGCGGGAACATCGAGGGAGTGTTCGGCGACTACAAGGCGACCCTGCAGTCGGATCGACGTCGGCTGATCGAGCGCTTCCACCTGGTCGACGTGGCCCAGAAGGTGGTGGGCGTCGGGAGTGTCGGAACTCGGGCGGGAGTTCTGCTGTTCGAAGGGCGCGACATCGACGACCCGTTGGTGCTCCAGTTCAAGGAGGCCACGACCTCGGTGCTCGAGCCGTACGTCGGTGCCAGTCGGTCGGGTCAGCACGGCGAGCGCGTCGTCGACGGTCAGCGCTACATGCAAGCCGCCAGCGACATCTTCCTCGGTTGGGTCCGCGGTCCCCGGGGTCGCGACTTCTACGTTCGCCAGCTGCACGACATGAAGGGCAGCGTCGACGTCACCACTATCGTTCCCCTCGGTCTGGTGGCCTACGCCCAGCTGTGCGGAACGACGCTGGCGCGGGCTCACGCCCGCGGCGGTGACGTCGTGGCGATCGACTCGTATCTGGGAACCGACGACTCGTTCGTCGAGGCGATGAGTGAGTTCGCCCAGGTGTATGCCGACCAGGCAGAGCAGGACTACGGCCGGCTGCAGCAGGCGATCACTGACGGGAAGATCCCGGTCGAGACAGGCGTCTGACGGAGGGAGTCGGGATGTCGGAGACAGGTCCGGACGCGTGCCTTCGGTGCGGCAGCGCCATGACCTCGGCTGGCGTCGAGCACATCCGAGTGGGTGGTACGAGTGGCGGTTGGAAGCTCATGTTCGGAGAGTGGGCTGAGCTCGGCGAGGACATGTTGCCCTTGGAGATGCTCGTGTGCACCAGTTGCCGTCGGATCGAGTTCCGTCGGCCGGCCTGAGTCCCGACGGCGCACTCATGCCGGTGCAGCTCACGATTGAGCACAGAGACGGACCTGCTTGACGGTCAGGACGTGCGCGACCGCCTGCTCGAGCCGTGCTCGCGACAGGCTCCCCGTCCGCACCGCCGCAACGATGGCACGCACGGTCTGCATCGTCAGTCGTGGGTCGTCGTTGGTGCCGGTCCCGAACAAGACCATGTCAGCGCCGGCGTTCAGCGCGGCTACTGCGGCCTGCGGGACGTCATCACCGATGTCGCGCAGCGCGCCGGCTGACACCGAGTCGGTCATGACGAGGCCATTGAAGGCCAGGCTGTCGCGCAGAACGTTCGTGATGGCGACGGGCGACACACTGGCCGGCTGGTCGGTGAGGCCGGGCACGCTGGCGTTGGCCACCATGACGGCAGGGATTCCGGCCTTGACAGCATTCCGGAAGGGGACGAGGCCGGCCTGGCTCAGCGTTTCCCACGGCAGTGTGCTGGCCGGTCCGCTGTCGGTGTTGCCAGTGGCCGAGCCCAGCCCCGGGAAGTGTTTGACGACCGGGATGACGCCGGCTCGCTCCAAGCCTCTGGCGAACGCGAGGCCGTCGGCCGAGGTGCGTTGCACGTTCATGCCGAAGGACCGGGTGCCATCAGGGTCCCTCCTGCTCGGTCCAGGTCGGTTGTCGAGGTCGAGGACGGGGGCCAGGTCCATCGTGATGCCGGCGTCCGCCATCTTCTTCCCGACGGCGTAGGCAAGTGCGGAGATCTGCGTCGGCGTCATCGTGCGAGCCATCCGTCGCGCCGATGGCACGGGGCCTACGAGACCGAGTACGCGTTGCACGGCCCCGCCCTCCTCGTCGGTCATCACCAGCGGCGGCACACCGTTGGGTGCTGATGAGGTGAGCCGGTCCAGCGAGGTGCTGAGGTCGGGTGCAACGGTTGAACCGAACAGGATCAGACCTCCGATGCCGTCTGCGACCTGAGGAGCCGACGCCTCGACGTTGTCGAGTTGGGCAGGAGCCACCAGCACCTGAGCGGCCAGGCGTTTCAGCGGCCAGGCGTCGATGGCGCTGGACTGCGTGCAGGGCAGCGTGGATGAGGGGCTCGACGAGGGAGACGTCGCCGGCGACGTCGGCCCGGTGTTCGATGGTGGGCCCAACCCGGACCCGGTCGCCGGGCCGGAGCAGCCGCTGAGCAGCACAGCAGCCAGGGCTGCCAGGGCAGGGTGCCGGACCGAACCACGCACGACGGCTCACCTAGGCATTGTCCGTCAAGCGGACCGACTTCCGGTGTGCGCTCGCCCGGCAGCGGACCGGACGCGCAGCTGGTCGGGGCGCGGCGCGCGCCTGGCGTCGCGGACGACGAGCAGCAGTCCTGCGGCCGCAGCCACCGCGGCCACTGCCTCACTGATCAGCGACAGCTGTTGCGGCAGCAGGCTCAGGGTCTCGTGAAGGCCGAACAGTCCGACCGTGGCCGACATGATCAGTGCCCCGAACGTCATGACGCCGAATCCCAGCGCGGCCAGCAGGGTCGCTGCCGACGGCCAGGCGACGCACGCGACACCGATCAGCAGGCCGGCGATTGCCGTTGCCATGAACAGGGGACCGAACGTGGGGTCGCGCCGGAACCCCTGGAACCACAGCTCGAGGTGCACATCGGTCGACAGCAGGACACCGGCGGCCGCCACGCCGGCCGCGACGCCCACCGCGGGCCGGCTGTGACGTCGAATCAGCGCGGACAGTCGCATCGCGTACCTCCGTGATGGCCAGGACCTCTTTCCTGGCAACGCACGGGAGGCGTCAAGGGTTCAATGCGTCCGTGACCGGCCGGGCCCGGACCGCGACAACGGCGCAGGTAGCCACCACGCCGCCAGCCAGGAACAGGGCGTACTGCAGCCACAAGACGTCGGAGAGAAGCAGCCACTGGGTCACGATCCACGCCATCAGCCCGAGGCCCCACGCCGCGGACAGGAGGAGTGCTCCGCGGATCCGGGCGATGACCAAGATCGCCAAGGTGGCGGGGACCAGTCCGTTCAGCACCAGTAGCAGGACGCCCGGCCAGGTGTAGGTGTCGAAAGGGCTTCCTGCGATCAGGTCAGGGGTGACACCGAGCGGTGTCAGCGGGTTCGCCAGCATGGTGATCCCGGCCCAGATCGCATTCACCGCCACCACCATCTCGATGGCCACCACGGTCCACGAGAGCCCCCGGCTACGCGACCGCACCACCGTGCCGCTGGCGGACGATGCTCGGGTCATGGTCATGAATTGAGCGTGCACCGGCGACGCCGCGACCGGCAGGGCCAGAGGTCCATGGGCGGTAGGACCGAAGTTCACCAGGTGCGGCTACGGCGGGGTTGGGCGCTCGCGCAGGAACGGCAACGGCAACGACGGGTCGGTCGAGTCGATCTCGCGCGCCAGCCGGTGACCGTCGAACACCGACTCGCTGATCATGCGCGGTGCCACGGCATCCCCGATCCGGTAGACGGCCCGGATGCCGGCCGCGCTCAACGCGTCGGGATCTGCGACCAACCCGCGATAGAGATCGTCTTGGGACTGCTGCTGCGTCACGAGCACCAGGCCATCGGCTCCCAGCGACCACGGATCCCCGAACTCGTCGACCCCGAGCACGACGTGCTCCTCGGCGGCGGTGATGGTGACACCCCGGTGCACGCTCACTCCTGCCGCGTGGAGGTGCTGGCGCAGCAGGTCGCCCTCGAGCGTCGCGTCCGAGACCGGTGACACCACCGGGTAGGTCGTGACCAGGGACACGTCGTAGCCCTCCCGGGCGAGAAGCTCGGCGATCCCGGGACCGACGTAGTACCCGTCGGTGTCGTACACCACGACGCGCTGTCCGGGCGGACGCTTGCCGGCCACCACCTGCTCTGGTGTCATCACGTGGCTCAGCTCGTCGTGCGCTCCATCGATCGGTTGCGTCTGGTCGGGTTGTACTCCGTCACCGCGCCACCGCGACCCGGTGGCGACGACGATCAGGTCGGCGCCGTACTCGAGTGCGTCCGCCACCTCCAGATGGCGGCCGGTGATCACCTCCACGTTGGCGAGCTTCGCCAGTTGGAGCACCCGCCAGTCGGTGATCCGCCCCCAGTCACCCAGGGTCGGCAGCTGTCGGGTCCACCGCAGCCGGCCGCCGACCGATGGCTGGTCGTCGACCAGGTGGACAGCCGCGAACCCGCGCTTGCCCAGCACCAGCGCACACTCCATGCCCGCCGGCCCGGCCCCGACCACCAGGACCGACGACTCGGCGTTGGCCGCGCGTGGGAACGTCTCGGGGTCCCAGCCGCGCCGGTACTCCTCACCGGCCGTCGCGTTCTGGATGCATCCGACGTGGTCGAACGACTCCTCGCGCAGGATGCAGACGTTGGAGCCCGTGCACTCGCGCACCTCGTCGAGCCGCCCCTCGGCGATCTTGCGGGGCAGGTAGGGGTCGGCGATCGCCGGTCGGGCCGCACCGATCAGATCCAGGGATCCGGACCGGACCAGCTCGGCCATCAGGTCCGGGTTGGTGTACCGGCCCACACCCACGATCGGCTTGGCCGTAGCGCTGCGCACCTGGTCGGTCCACTCTCGTTCGTGACCTTCGGGGTAGTAGCGCGAGGTGCCGGAGTCCTCGGGCCAGCTCCCCACGTTGACGTCGAAGAGATCGACCAGCGGGTCGGCCAGGGCGAGCGCCTCGAGCATCTCGCCGATCTGCAGGCCCGGCAGCCCGTCGCGGCCGTGGATCCCGATGCGAGTGGCAATCGCGCAATCGTCGCCCACGGCGGTGCGCACGGCCTCGAGCGTCTCGAGCCAGAACCTCGCCCGGTTGGCCAGGGTGCCGCCGTAGCCGTCACTGCGGCGGTTCGTGTGGGGCGACAGGAACTGGGTCATCAGGTAGCCGTGGGCGCCGTAGACATAGACGATGTCGAACCCGACGTCGCGCGCCCGTCGAGCGGCGTCGGCCCAGTCGCGCTTCACCCGCGCGATGTCGTCCAGGTTCATCTCCTTGGCCAGCCCCCCGTACTGCACCTCCGAGGCGATCTGGCTCGGGGCCACGCGGACTGCGCGCGACTCGCCATTGACGCTCGCGCCACCGCCGTGGAAGAGCTCCAGGCCGGCCAGCGAGCCGTGAGCGTGGATCGCGGACACCGTCAGCGACAGGGCGCGAGCATCGTCGTCGTCCCAGATCGAGGCGCCGACCTCGGGGATCTCATCGGAGTCCCGCGACACCGGTGCGTACTCCACGCAGACCCCGCCCCAGCCGCCGGCGGCTTTCACGGCGCGGAACGCCGCCTGCGTCCGCGGCTTCTGCGTGCCGAAGCCCGAGGCGTGGGGGACCTGGTAGAAGCGGTTGGGCAGCGTCTTGGGGCCGATCGTCACCGGCTCGAACAAGATCGCGTGCCTGGGGTCCACGCCGCTCCTGTCCTGATCCGCCGGTCAGCGTCGGCGTAGTCCTACCATGCCGCCCATGTCACCTGCCGATCCCGTGTTGGCCGATCCCGCACCGGCCGATCTCGTGCTCACCGACGCCGATGTCTACACCGGCGATCCCCACCGCCCCTGGGCTCGTGCCGTCGCCGTCAGCGCCGGCCGGATCACGCGCCGTGGCGGACGACCCGGCCGACCTGCGCGAGCACGTCGGTCGCACCACAGAGGTGCTGTCCCTCCCCGGTCGTCTCGTGGTGGCGGGGTTCCAGGACTCCCACATCCATGCCCCGTTCGCCGGGCGGTTCCGCATCAACGTCAGCCTGCACGACCTCGACACGGTGCCGGCGTACCTCGACCGGATCGCTGCGTACGCCAAGGCGAACCCGGACAAGGAGTGGATCTACGGATCCGGCTGGACCATCCCGTTGTTCCCGGGGGGCAACCCGCCCAAGGAACTCCTCGACGAGATCGTGCCGGACCGCCCGGTGTTCTTGTTCAACCGCGACGTCCACTCGGCCTGGGTCAACTCGGCGGCGTTGGCTCGTGGACACATCACGCGGGAGACGGCGGATCCCTGGGACGGCCGGATCGAACGCGACCCGGCCACCGGCGAGCCCATGGGCACCCTGCACGAGGGAGCTGCGTACACCTTCGCCAACGACCACATCCCCGAACCGGATCGGGAGCAGTGGGAACGCGCGATCCTCAACGCCCAGCAGTACCTGCACTCACTGGGGATCACCGGCTGGCAGGACGCCTGGGTCACCCCGTTCACCGAGGACGCGTACCGCTCGCTGGCGGCCGACGGACGGCTCACGGCTCGGGTCGTCGGCGCGTTGTGGTGGGAGCGCAGCCGCGGCGTTGACCAGGTGGCTGACCTCCAGGCGCGCAGGGAACGCGGCAGCGTCGGGACGTTCCATCCAACGTCGGTCAAGATCATGACCGACGGGATCATCGAGAACTACACGGCGGCGCTGATCAAGCCCTACTGCGACGCCCACGGGCACGACAGCGACAACGTCGGATACAGCTACCTCGATCACGACGAGCTGGCAGCTGCCGTCACTGCGCTGGACGCGGTGGGGTTCCAGGTGCACATGCACGCCTTGGGTGACCGAGCCGTTCGCAACGCCCTCGACGCCGTCGAGGCGGCGATCGCCACGAACGGTCGGCGCGACGCCCGGCACCACCTCGCGCACCTGCAGCTCGTCGACCCGGCCGATGTCGCACGATTCGCCGAACTGGGGGCTGTGGCGAACTGTCAGCCCTACTGGGCTCAGACCGAGGCGTCGATGGAGGAGCTGATCATCCCGGTGCTCGGCGAGGGACGCGCCCAGTACCAGTACGTCTTCGGCGACCTGCTGCGCTCCGGGGCCCGGATGGCGTTCGGGAGTGACTGGTCGGTGACCACGCCGAACCCGCTGGAGGAGCTCGAGGTGGCGGTCAACCGGGTCGATCCCGGCCTGCGAGAGGCGGCGCCGTTCCTTCCCGAGCAGCGCCTTTCGCTGACCGAGGCGATCGACGCGTTCACCGCCGGATCGGCCTACGTCAACTTCGACGAGGCCGAGGCGGGCACGGTTGAGGTCGGCAAGCGGGCCGACCTGGCCGTGATCGACCAGAACCTGTTCGCGCAGGGGACTGGGCCGATCGGCGACGCAACGGTGGAGTGGACCTTCGTGTCCGGGCGCCCCGTCCACGCGCCGCGCTAGCTGGCTACTCCGACCGTCACGGCGTGGTGCGGTTCAGCCAGGTGTTGCCTGGACCGGTGTACGACACCCCTTCGCCCCAGCTCGCGATCGTGCCACCGTCGGCGCGAACCGTGATCTGGCCGTAGTCGCCGTAGGGCTGGGCAAAACCTGACGCGGTCACGTAGCTCGGGCCGCTTGTCGCGTCGCTGAGCTTGACCGGTGCCGACCAGGTGCTGCCCCCGTTGGTCGACTGGATGAACCAGACGTTCCAAGCGGCCGGACCGGAGCGATCGTCCATGAAGAACAACCGGAAGTCGCCGGCCGCGGCCGCGGCCGCCGCCGGAAAGGCTGCCCCGGCCGTGCCAGAGCCGGACCCGGTCAGTCCGGTGACGTCGACACGAGGGTTCCAGGTGGCCCCGCCGTCGGTGGACTCGCGGGTCCACATGCGCTGTGGTGCGAGCGCAGTCGTGTTGCCGTTGTAGCCGAGGACGAGCTGGCCACTCGCGTCAGCGGCCAGCGCCGCGTTCGGTCCCCAGTAGTCGATGCTGCAGCCGCCCGACACGCAGTGCGACATCTCCTGCACGGTGTCGACGTCGACGACCGACCACGTCGTACCGTTGTTCGTCGAGCGGTGGACCTGGATCACGTCTGGCCCGGTCGAGTCCTGGGCGTACGACACCTCGCCGAAGACAATCGTCCCGTTCGGCAAGAAGGCACCGCTGTTGGCGAAGTGGTACCTACCGTTCGCCTGGCTCACGACCTGGGTCCAGGTGGTTCCCGCATTGTGCGACACGGCCACGTAGGCGTCGCTCTTGTTGAAGGCGACGAAGACGTCGTTGCCCGTCGGCGAGGCGACGATGATCGGCTTGTCCGACCAGGACAGGTTGCCGATGACCGTGATAGGGGCGGACCACGTCTTGCCATGGTCGGTCGATTTGGAGAAGACGATCCGCCAATCGTTCATCCAGGCTGCGTAGACCGTGCCGTTGGACAGCACCACCATTTCGGGGTCGTTCTGTGCCTTCACGTTCTTGCAGGCGCACAGGTACGACTCGGCGCCCCACGTCTTCCCGTAGTCGGAGCTCACCTTCAGGATCAACGCCGGATTCGGGCACGCGTTCTTGCACGCGGGTGTTCCGCCGTAGCGGGTCGTCAGCAGGTAGACATATCCGGAGTTCGGAGCAGCCGCGACGGCGGGCTCCCAGTCGTTGCCGGTCGCGCTGAACTGCGACTCGCCTGCCCAGCCGGCCGCCGGTGCAGCCTGCACTGCCGCAGCCCGCAGGGGAGCCCGGAGCGCCGCAGCGACGCGGGCCTTGGCCAGCGCAGGCCCCGCGTCCGGATCGCCGGACTGGCCTGAGTCGCCGTCGACTTCGCCCGCGCTTGCCTGGTCGTGCTCACCGGGGGTGCTGCCTCGTGACCCCAGCCCCCACGCGCCCACCGCCACGACGATGAGCGCTACCGCTGCCAACACGAGCCAGGTACGTCGACGCATCGCTGCTCCCCTCGTGACCCCGCAGGGTCGCGGCCGTCGGCGTCTCCGTGGCCCGTCCGGGAGCGTACGGAGGTAGCCCGTTCGGCGTGTAGGGTTCGGCCGAAGTTGGTCGCCCGGTGGTCACCCCGCCCACGGCCACTCGCCGGCGGGCCACCCACTGCTGGTGAGGTCACGACTTGGTCGCGCACCCCGACGACCCTCTGATGTGCCTGGTTAACTGCGATTGCCTGATTAACTGCGTTCGGAGGCGTCGCGGCCTACGGTGGCGACGTCCTGGCAACCAAGCGGGTCGAAAGGGGAAACGGACAGGTGACATCGGAGACGGCCGCGCCGATCGCCTCCACCGCCCCTGCTGCGGGGGTCCAGGGGTCGGTCCAGTTGATCAACGTCGTCAAGCGGTTCGGCGACTTCGTCGCCGTCGACGACCTGACCCTCACGGTGCAGCCCGGTGAGTTCCTCTCGCTGCTGGGGCCAAGCGGCTGCGGCAAGACCACGACGCTGCGCATGCTCGCGGGATTCGAGGAGCCCAGCGAGGGCGACATCATCATCTCCGGTCGCCAGGTTCAGGGGGTTCCGCCGCACAAGCGCGACGTCAACACCGTGTTCCAGGCCTACGCGCTGTTCCCGCACATGACGGTCTCGGAGAACGTGGCGTACGGACTGCGTCAGAAGCGGGTGCCCCGCTCGGAGATCAACAAGCGGGTCAGCGAAGCGCTCGCGATGGTGAAGATGACGCCGCTGGCGAACCGGAAGCCACGCCAGATGTCGGGCGGCCAGCAGCAGCGCGTCGCCGTGGCTCGCGCGCTGGTGAACCGGCCCAGCGTGCTGCTGCTCGACGAGCCCCTGGGCGCCCTCGACCGCAAGCTGCGGGAAGAGATGCAGATCGAGCTCAAGCTCCTGCAGTCAGAACTCGGCATCACCTTCATCTTCGTCACCCACGACCAGGAAGAGGCCCTGTCGATGAGCGACCGCATCGCGGTCATGCTCGACGGCAGGGTGGAGCAGCTCGCCGACCCCTTCACGATCTATGAGCACCCCACGTCCGCGTTCGTCGCCGGCTTCATCGGGCAGCAGAACTTCTTCAAGGGAGAGGCCGCCGAGGACGGGCGGATCGTGCGGTCCGGCGACTGGGTGTTCAAGACCAGTCGCGACCTGCGCAACGTCGTCAGCGGCCAGCAGGCGCTCGCGGCAGTTCGACCAGAGGCGGTGATGGTCAGCGACACGCCACCGGACCAGGGCGCGAACGTCGTTGCCGGCAAGCTGGCCGGCGTCTCCCACCTCGGCGACGTCATCCAGTTCGTGGTCACGGCCGTCCGGCGGCAAGGAGCTCCTCGCCCGGTTGCCCCGCACGCAGGCGCCCCGCATCCTGCCCGGCGCCTCCGTGTACTGCTACTGGGACGACCAACACAGTCTGTTCTTCAGCGCTGAGCAGGCCGACATCGTCTTGGCCGACCCGGCCGAGCCGGTCTCCACCGGGCACGGCGACTAGTTGACACCACCAGCGATCTGCCAGGTACCTCAATGGGAAGCACCGGAAGGAAGCAGTCACCGATGAGCGACAACGACTCGGTCAGGATCCTGGCCTCGGAAGCTACGGCCAGCCGCATGAGCCGTCGGGCCTTCATGGCCGGCATGAGCGTCACTGCGGTCGGCGGCAGCATCGTGCTGGCCGGCTGCGGCAACAGCAGCGGCGGCTCGCCCTCGGCGACCGGATCGGCGGCTGCGAGCGGGCCGATCGAGGACCAGCTTCTCGTCTACAACTGGGCGGCCTACGACGATCCCAAGCTCTGGAAGAAGTTCACGACCGACATGGGGCCGAAGATCACGATCGACCTCTACGACTCCAACGAGCAGGCGATTGCGAAGCTGAACGCGGCCGGCGTCGGCCAGAGCGGCTACGACATCATGTGCCCGACCGGTGTCTACGTCCCGCTGATGGCGACCCAGGAACTGCTGCAGAAGCTGGACCTGTCGCGGATCCCGAACTTCAAGAACATCGACAAGGCTTACACCGCTCAGTCATGGGACCCCAACAACGACTATTCGGTCTGCAAGGACTGGGGCACCACGGGCTTCATCTACGACAAGACCGTGATTCAGCGGGACCTGAAGACCTGGGCCGACTTCGTGGACGCGATGCAGAACGAGGCCAAGGGCAACACGTCGGTGCTTGCCGCGGCTGTCGACCTCGCCGGCATCTACTTCTGGTCGCAGAACCCGATCGGCGACTGGACGACCACCGACGAGGCGGAGCTCCAGGCTTGTGGTGACTGGATCAACAAGGAGGTGGCGCCCTACGTCAAGGCCTACGACTCCTATCCCGGCATCAACCTGACCCAGGGCAAGTACGCCTTGTCGCAGGTGTGGAACGGCGACGCCCGTCAGGGCCTCGTCTCCGCGAAGGACCCGTCCCGGTACCAGTGGGTCATGGGTGCACCGGCGACCGAGCTGTGGATGGACAACTGGACCATCGTCAACGGCTCCAAGAACATCAACGCTGCCTACGCCTGGATCAACTTCATCCTGGACCCGGCGAACTCCTACACCGACCTGCAGTACCACGGGTACAACACCGGCATCGACGCCGTGAAGACACTGGCCGAGAAGGACAAGGTCCCTTACCTCGACATGATCTTCTTCACGCCGGAACAGATCGCCACCTGGCAGGCCGGCTCCATCGACAACATCGATCAGATGAATGCGATCTACCAGAGCGCAAAGGCGATCTCGGCCGGGGCATGATCGGCTGAGCGGGAGAGCACTCAATGGCAGTCGAAACCACCACGGGCAAGCAGCGGAGGATTCGGGCTCCCGGCTTCGCGTTGGCGTTGCCGGCCTGGGCGTGGCTGCTGTTCTTCTTCGTCATTCCGGTCGCCTTCATCGTCTACTACAGCTTCGGCTACAAGCCTGGGCTGTTGACACTGCGTCCTGGACAGCTGAACACCATCGCCACGGACAAGCTGGGCTTCAGCTCCTACCACGAGGCCTGGACCATGAGCAACGGTGCGGTCCTGGAGACGTTCAAGAACACTCTGCGGATCTCGATCCTCGGCACGTTGCTGTGCCTCATCGTCGGCTTCCCGTTCGCCTACTGGCTGGCCGTCAAGGTCCCGCAGAAGTGGCGGGGTGTGCTGCTCGGCCTGATCCTGGTGCCGTTCTGGACCAACTTCCTGGTGCGCACCATCGGCTGGCAGATCCTGCTGACACCGGACGGCTGGCTCTCGAACGGGCTTCAAGCCATCCACCTGCGCAGCGCTCCGCTGTCGATCCTCGACACGCGCGCGGCCGTCCAGCTGGGGGTGGTCTACAACTACCTCGTCCTGATGATCCTGCCTCTCTTCGTGGCCCTGGACCGGCTCGACCCGGCCATGCGGGAGGCCAGCAAAGACCTCGGGGCGAACCGGATCAAGACCTTCCTCCAGGTGACGCTGCCACTGTCGACGCCGGGGATCATCTCCGGCATGCTTCTCGTCTTCATCCCGCTCACGGGCGACTACATCACTGCGTCGGTGCTGGGCGGGGCCAAGGGCACGATGGTCGGGCAGCTGGTGTACGACGAGTTCCTGAACGCCCAGAACTGGGCGGTCGGCTCGGCCATGGCCATGATCTTGATGGGCATGATTCTGGCCGTCGTCGTCCTGTTCGGGTTGATCTTCTTCGTCATCAGCCGGGTCCTGCGGCAACGCCGCAAGGTGGTCCTGGCGCCGATCGGAGCCACCGCATGACCAGCGAAGCCATCGCCGTCCCGGTCGCCACCACCGCGACCCGCGCCGAAACCGTCAAGCAGCACAAGCCCAAGCGCGACTGGGTCAACCTCGGGTTCCTCGTGTGGGGGATCGGCGTCTACGTCTTCTTGTTCCTGCCGATCCTGATCATCGTCGCATACTCGTTCAACACCGGTCGCGCGCTGCTGGCATTTACCTCGTTCGGGTTCACCTCGTTCTCGAACGCGCTCACCGCGACCGAGATCACCGGACCGGTCATCGTCTCGATCAAGACCGCCCTTGGTGCGGCTCTTCTCGCCACCTTGTTGGGCACGATGGCAGGGATCGCCCTCGCGCGGCGCCCTGGCAAGTGGACGCTCGGCTTCCTGGCCCTGATCGCGCTCGTCCTGGTGACGCCGGAGATCGTCGACGGCATCTCGCTCCTGCTCTGGTTCAGCAAGCTCGGCAGCGCCACCTCCTACGGGCTCGGCCGGCTGTGGATCGGCACGTCGCTGTTCGCAGTGGCCGTTGTCACCTTGATCGTCCGAGCCCGAATGTCGGGTCTCGACGAGTCGCTGGAGGAAGCTGCGGCGGACCTGTATGCCACGCCGTGGAACCGGTTCCGGCAGATCACGCTTCCGCTGGTGATGCCGGCCGTTGTCTCGGGCCTGCTGCTGTCCTTCAGCCTCAGCCTGGACAACACGATCATCGCCCAGTTCGTGTCCAAGCCCGGAGTGAGTCCGTGGCCGGTGTACGTGTGGGGCAGCATCCGCCAGGTCATGCGTCCCGAGATCGCGGCCATGTCCACGCTGATGATGGTGCTGACGCTCTTCGCGCTGGTCGTCACCGCACTGGTGCTGCGCCGCAGCGGCGAGTCGTCGACGGCCATCGCCACGACCGTGGCCGGTGGCTGAGCACCGCCAAGGGTTACCGAACTGAGGGCTACAGGAAGTACAGGCGGTTCAGACTCACCACGTCCGCCGCTGGCGCCAGCAGCACCTCGCCGTCGAACGTCACCGTGGCGTTGCGCGGGTCGACCTCGGTGGTGCCGATCCGGCCGTGACGCACCAGGTCAGCCAGCCCGATCTCGCGGCAGTCCAGGACCCCGACCCGGCGTCGTCCGCCCGGGATCGTGTCGCTGTCCTGCTGCAGCGACGCCTGGCTGACGAACGCGATGCCCAGGTCGGCCGACGCGGCGCCATGACCGCCGAACAGCGGTCCCATCACGAGCGGCTCAGCTCGGTCGACCGATGCGTTGGGGTCGCCGACCACGCCCCAGGCGGGGAACCCTGACTTGATCACCATGGTCGGCTTTGCGGCGAACCACTGCGGTTCCCACAGCACGAGGTCGGCCACCTTGCCGACCTGGACCGAGCCGATCTCGTGCGACAGCCCGTGCGTGATCGCCGGGTTGATCGTGAGCTTGGCGAGGTAGCGCAGCACGCGCGCGTTGTCGTTGCGGTCAGGTGACGACTCGTCCGGGTCTGGTCCTCGGTCGATCCGGTTCTTGGCGGCCATCGCGAACGTGCGGCGAACCGTCTCGCCGGCCCGCCCCATACCCTGCGCATCCGATGACGTCAGCGCGATGACACCGAGGTCGTGCAGCACGTCTTCGGCGGCCATGGTCGAGGCGCGGATGCGGTCGTGCGCGAGGTGCAGGTCGCCTGGCACGTCGTGACTCAGGCCGTGGCTGGCGACGATCATGTCGAGGTGCTCGGCCACGGCGTCCCGGCCATAGGGAAGGGTCGGGTTGGTCGACGAGCCGATCACGTTCGGCACTCCGGCCAGACGAAGCACGTCGGGGACGTGGCCTCCGCCACAGCCCTCGACGTGGAAGGCGTGGAACGTGCGTCCCGCCGCAATGGCAAGCGTGTCCGTGACCGACAGGCTCTCGTTGAGCCCATCGGTGTGCAGCGCCACCTGTACGTCGAAGTCGTCGGCCACTTGCAGCGCCGTGTCGAGCGCGGTTCCCGTGGCGCCGGTGTCCTCGTGCACCTTGAAGCCGCAGGCGCCGCCTTCGGCGAGCGCCTCGATCAACGGAGCCGGCCGCGACGACGACCCGCGTCCGAGGAAGCCGATGTTCACCGGCCAGGCGTCGAACGCGTCGAACGCCGTGCGCAGCGCCCACGGCGAGTTGACGCCGACGCCCCACACCGGGCCGAACTCCTGGCCGATGATCGTCGTGACGCCAGACGCCAGGGCGGCCTCCATGATCCGCGGCGACATCAGGTGGACGTGGGTGTCGATCGCCCCGGCCGTGGCAATGAGCCCCTCCCCGCTGATCACGCTCGTCCCCGTGCCGACGACGACGTCGACGTTGTCGACCAGGTCGGGGTTACCGGCTCGCCCGATCGCCCAGATGCGCCCCTGGCGTACCCCGATCGAGACCTTCTCGACGCGGCGGGTCGCATCGAGCAGCACGACATTGGTGATGACGACATCGCACGACTCACGCACGCTCATGGCCTTCATGCCGATGCCGTCGCGTCCGGTCTTGCCGAACCCGACGAGCAGCTCATCGCCGCGTCGTTGCGCGTCGTGCTCCACCTCGATGACCAACCCGGTGTCGGCAAGCCGGATCCGGTCGCCGACGGTCGCCCCGTGAGCGGCGGCGTACTCCTCCTGCGCGCTCACGCCTCACTCCTCGTGTCCAGGTAGCCGCGATCCCGCGCGCGGCCCAGCGCCGCCTCGAGTGCGCCGGGTTCGTCGAGCGGCCCGTCGACGAGTCCGGCGAATCCCACCACGATGCGCTGCCCGCGGTACGGCGCCAGATCGACGCCGATCGCGACACCGGGGTCGAACCGCACGTTGGCGCCGGCGGCGATGGCGAGGTGCCTGCCGTAGCTGGCCGCCCGGTCGAAGCTCAGCCGGGGGTTGGCTTCGAAGAAGTGGTAGTGGCTCGTGACGCTGATCGGGACCTCGCCGGTGTTGGTCACCGAGATGGTCACGACGTCGACCTCCTCCTCGACGACCTCGGGGTTGACCAGAACCTCGCCCACGCCTGCAGAGACGGGAGGTCGGGAAGGGTCGTGTAGCAGTGGGTCGCGCACCACCACCAGCCGGGTGCCGTCGTCGAACACCGCCTCCACCCACACCTGCGTGACGACGTCGCTCACCCCTGGGAGCACCTCGTCGGCTGCCACGGCTGCCGCCCCGGCTCGCAGTGCGTCGGCCAGCCGCGCACCGTCCCTGGCGGCCTCGATGACGGCATCGGCGATCAGGGCCGTCGCCTCGGGGACGTTGAGCAGGACGCCGCGTGTTCGACGTCGACGGGCGAGCTCGGCGGCCTGGAAGATCAGGAGCCGGTCGCGTTCACTGGGGGTCAACCGCATGGCCCCGATCATGCCGAACCCCGACGCCGATTGGTCGGTTCCGTGAGTCTGCACGGCGCCCCGGTGACGCAAGACTCACGTTGCGAGCCAATGGGCGGCGGAGAACTGCGGTGTCGTCGGTGCCGCTCCTATGCTCTGCACGGGGCGGTAGCTCAGCTGGTCAGAGCAGCGGACTCATAATCCGTCAGGTCGTGGGTTCGAGTCCCACCCGCCCCACCACTAGACCTGCGGAAGCGTCGAATTGCAGCACTGGATCGACCACGAAAGAGCCACCAAAGAGCCCTACAGGTCGGTGGCTGCATGCAGAGGCCCCGGACGCGAGGGAGGTCACGGGGAGTCCGAGCCCTCTGCCCGAACTTCTGCGCGTTATCGCTCACAATGTGCCAATGACGACAGGAACGGGTCACGACAAGGCCCTCGCATTGCTGGCTCTCCATGCCGGTCCTGGTTTCGTTCTGCCCAACGCCTGGGACGCCGGGTCAGCCAAGATCCTCGAGCAGGTGGGCTTCCCGGCGATCGCCACCACCAGCGCCGGGATCGCGTGGTCGCACGGCCATCCGGACGGAGGAGGTCTGGACCGAGACACGATGCTTGAGCAAGTCGATCGCATCGTGGCCGCAGTCAGCACGCCCGTGAGCGCGGACCTCGAAGCCGGGTACGGCGACGACCCGGAGGACGTCGCCAGCACCGTGGCTTCCGCGCTCGCGCTCGGCGTTGTCGGCGGGAATCTCGAGGACGCGGGGCCGCACGGGCTGTTCGACCTCGATCATGCCGTCGAGCGAGTTGCAGCTGCTCGCGCCGCAGCCCCCCGCGGGACTTTCGTGCTGAACGCGCGCACCGACACCTACTTCGTAGGCGGAAGCCGCGACCCGTTCGAAGAGACGGTCGAGCGCGCGCTTCGCTACCTCGACGCGGGTGCCGACTGTGTGTTCGTGCCCGGCGTCGTCGACGGGGGGACCATCCGCCGGCTTGCGGAGGCGATTCCGGCGCCGCTCAATGTTGTTGCTGGGCTGGCCAACACCCTCGATGCGCCCACGCTGTTCTCGCTTGGGGTGCGGCGGGTCAGCCTGGGCGGCAGTCTGGCACGCGCTGCGTTCAGCCTGCTTGCGCGCGCGGGGGAGGAGCTCGTCGCGACCGGCACCCTGGGCTTCCTCGATGGTTCTCTGGCCTACTCCGAGATGCAACGACGCTTCGAGGAATGAGCTCGGGCAGCGATCGGGTCGAGTCCCGCCCACCCCCCACTACCCGACCGGCGCACACGTCGAATCACAGGGCTGGACTTACCCCGAATGGAGCCCCTAAAGAGCCCTACAGGTCGGTGGCCCGGAACGGAGGGCCCGGATGCGACGAGGGAGGTGCGGGCGAGGCTTCTCCGGCAAGCAACGCTCGCGCCACCGAGTCACCGGTTTGTCCCACCAGATCGGTACGCCGACCCGTGCTCGCGAGCTGGAAGTGCCACACGTAGATCGTCGCGGTGCCGCGGAACGCGGCGTTGGTCGCCTCCGGGATGAACGGGTAGAGCGCCCAGATGCTCGGTGGCTCGGCCGGGTCATGGCTCGGCGGGGGCTCGGTGTCGTCCGGCGATCCACCGTCGGGTCGCACCAATGGGATCGGTCGCCTCGGCTCTTCTAGATGAATGAGCTGAAAGTCACGCCGGTAGGCGGCCCGGACGTACTCGCTGGCCGACCTGGTGTAGACCGGTAGGTATCCCCAGAGCCCGTCCGTGTTGGTGAGCATCGGGTACTCGATGTTCTCAACCAAGCCCTTGGCATCTGAGATCACGAGGTGGCCACCGGGCTTGAGTACCCGCGCGAACTCGGAGAACACCGGTTCCAGGTCTGCGACGTGAGTGAGGGCCAGCGCGCAGACCACAACATCGAAGGTGGCATCCGGGACCGGGAGCGCATCGAGTTCGCCGTGCATGAAGTCCACTCCCGGGAGCTTCATTCGGGCCACCCGCAACATCTCTGGAGAACTGTCCACACCCGTCACCAGGTGACCCGCGGCCACGAGGTGCTGGGTGTGCCGACCGGTCCCGCACGCCGCGTCAAGTGCAGTGCCAACCGGCAGGCTGTCGAGAATGCCCTGGACGACGGGCTGCTCGATCTCGATCATCTTGTTGCCCGGCGAGTCGTAGAACGCTGCCCAGTCGCGGTATCCCTGTCGGGTCGTGGTCGGCTGAACCGTCCAGCCATCGCCCAGGTCGACCAGGTCCAGCAGCCGCCGGACTTCTGCCAATCGTTCCATCGTGAAGGCCCGGTCGAACTCGCCGGCGAAGCCACGAAGTAGGGCTATGCCCTCAATGCCGATCAGGTACGCCAGCGGGTGGAGGAAGTGCTCGTCGTCCAAAGTCGCCACAAGCCCAGAAGTCTGCCGATGCAACGGCCAGCAAGCCAGCGATATGTCGCCAGGGGTGACGCAATTGGATCGCGTGTCGCCTGAGGGACTGGTGGCCCCTCTCACGCTACGTTGTTGTCAGCTGGACCCATATCTTGCAAGGTAGTGCCGCATCGGCCTCGTCGAAGGGTTGCTTGATGTTCAACGACAACGGCTCGTTCCTTCTCGCCCTGTTCGAGCTCTTCTTGTTCTTCGCCTGGTTCATGTGTCTGTTCTGGATCTTCGGTGACATCTTCCGCAGCAAGGATCTGGGTGGCGGAGCGAAGACGTTCTGGGTGTTGTTCGTCATCCTGGTTCCGTGGCTGGGCATCCTGGTCTACCTCATCGCTCGTGGGCACGGCATGCACGAGCGTCAGCTCGAGCAGATGAAGGACATGCATCAGGCTCAAGCCGCCTACATCCAGTCGGTCGCTGCGACGTCGGGTAATGCCGCCGACCAGATCGCGTCCGCGAAGGGGTTGCTGGACAGCGGGGCGATCACCCAGGCCGAGTTCGACCAGATCAAGGCCAAGGCGCTCGCTTCCTGATCCGCCCTACCGTGGGGTGACCTTCAAGGTGGTGTGCATCATCTTGGGGTGAACGTCGCAGAAGATGTGGTACGTCCCTGGCGTCAGTCTCTTGAACCATGTCGATGTACCGGTCCCCGAGATGGACGTGGCCCGGTCGATGCTCGGACCCGTGATGTGCCAGCTGTGCCCTGGCGTGCTGTCATGAACCACGATCCGGTACCGGCCGGTCGGTACCGACCTGGGGGACACCGAGAAGCTCATGAAGCCACCCACCACTCCGACGATGCGCGGAAGGTGGAAGGTCCTGGCTAAGGGTTGACGGGTTGCTGCGGGACTTCGCGCCGCCGAGGAGGTTCCGGCGAACGTCAGCGCCAACAGCAGGGCGAGGGCGGACACGGCGAGCACACGCTTCATGGGCGTTCCTTGGTCCGTGGCGGGACTGCGTACGGGACAGGAACGGGCGCCACGGGACCCGGGTTCACCTCAGGTCGGATCGACCACCTTGCTCACGATCCACGCGTGCTTGCCGACCTGCCGGCCACGGGTGAACCCGTACTGCTCGAACAGCTCGACGGTGGTGCTGAACAGGAATCGGCCTGGTGCCTCCCGGCCGACTGTCACCTCCGGGATGGCCTCGACGAGGCCGCCACCGGCGCGGGCGATCTGGTCCAGCGCACCCTCAAGCGCCGTCCGTGCGATCCCTTGGCCGCGATGCTTCTTGTCCACGTAGAAGCACGTGATGCGCCAGTCGGGACGCGGCGGCGCATCCTTGTCGTACTCGCGCCTGTGCTTGATGTTCGAGAGCTCCTCAGGGCCTCCGTACTGACACCACCCCTGCGCGATCCCGTCGTCGTCCAGGACCAGCGCCGCATGAGCGCGGTCCGTCCGGACCCGCTCCTCCTTGACCAAGCGGTAGCTGATCCCCTTCTGGCCACATTCGGGGTGGTACGCGATACACCAGCACCCTCCGAAGATGCCGTTGTTGCGCTCGACGAGCTCCGCAAAGGCATCCCAGGTAGAGGCGTCGAGTGGTCGGATCGACAATGGCATCGCCCAGTCCTTTCGAGCGGGACGGCTTCCTCCCATGGTGCACGTCGGTGCTCGGATCGTCGACCCGCGCCAGGTCGTTGATCCGCCGGGGGTTGAGTGCGGCGATACCGCCAGCGGTACCGTGTCGGTCAGCCGAGCCGCGATGGCCTGCACGACCCCGAGGAGTAACGGTGAGCCTGTACCGAGTCGTCAACCCCGCAACCGGTGTCGTGGAGCGCGAGTACCCGGCGGCGACGGACGCCGAGATCTCTGAGGTGTTGCGCCGCAGCGACGCGGCCTTCTCGACGTGGAGCCGGGTGCCGCTGGCGGAGCGCACGGCGATGCTGCATCGCGTCGCCGATCTGTACGCGAAGCGCACCGACGAGCTCGCCGCGCTGATCACCCGTGAGATGGGCAAGACCACCAAGGACGCCATCGACGAGGTCGAGTACGTCGTGGACATCTACCGGTACTACGCGGACAACGCCGAGGCACTGCTCGCGGACCAGAAGCTGGACTCGAGTTCCGGTGGCACGGCGTGGGTGCGCAAGGCGCCGATGGGACCGCTCCTCGGGATCATGCCGTGGAACTACCCGTACTACCAGGTCGCCCGGTTCGCCGGCCCGAACCTGATGGTGGGCAACACGATCGTGCTCAAGCACGCACCGCAGTGCCCCGAGTCGGCCCTGGCGATGGAGCAGATCTTCGCGGAGGCGGGGATCGTTCCCGACGCCTACCTGAACGTGTTTGCAACGAACGAGCAGGTGGCCGACATGATTGCCGACAGCCGGATTCGCGGCGTCTCGGTCACCGGCAGCGAGCGAGCCGGGACCGCGGTGGCAGCGCTCGCGGGTCAACACCTGAAGAAGGTCGTGCTCGAATTGGGCGGGTCGGACCCCTTCATCGTGCTCGACACACCCGACCTTCCCCAGGTGGTGAGCGACGCGGTCGCGGCCCGGATGGAGAACGCGGGGCAGGCGTGCAACGCGGCCAAGCGCTTCATCGTCGCTGAGCCGCTGTACGACGACTTCGTGGAGCAGCTCAGCGCCCAGATGAGCCAACAGCGCACCGGCGACCCGACCGACCCGCAGACCACCTACGGCCCGCTGGTCTCCGAGCAGGCGGCGCAGGGGCTGATCGACCAGATCGAGGATGCGGTGTCCAAGGGCGCCACCGTCCGCACGGGCGGCAAGCGGGTCGACCGCGCGGGTTCGTTCGTCGAGGCGACGGTGCTGACCGACGTGACGCCACACATGCGCGCCTTCCGCGAGGAGCTGTTCGGCCCAGTGGCCGTGGTCTACCGCGTCCGCGACGCCGACGAGGCCGTGCAGCTGGCCAACGACACTCCCTATGGCCTGGGTAGCGCCGTCTACACCGCCGACGAAGAACTGGCGCTGGCGATCGCCGATCGGCTCGACACGGGCATGGTGTTCATCAACGAGCCCGAAGGCGGCGGAGCCGAGCTTCCGTTCGGCGGTACCAAGCGCTCGGGCGTCGGGCGCGAGCTCGGACCCATGGGGATCGATGAGTTCGTGAACCGCAAGCTCATCCACGTGCCGACTGCGTCGGGCTCGTCCTAGGCGTTAGCGGATCAAAGCATCGACGGTTCCGCGCAGGGTGCGCGCGGAGCTCGTGGGTTCGTTGGCCCAGGTGGGCAGCCGGCACGGGTCCATCGACTTCGAGAACAGGTACCCCTGCCCGTACTCGCAGCCCAGCCTGCGCAGCCGGTCCATGACGATGGATTCCTCGATCCCCTCGGCGATCACCTGCAGGCCGAGGTGGTGGGCCAGGTCGATCAGCGAGGTGACGATGGCGGCGTCGCGTGAGGAGTCGATGATCCGCGCGACGAACGACCGGTCGATCTTCAGCTGCTGGATCGGCAATGCGCTGAGGTAGGTCAGTGAGGAGTAGCCCGTGCCGAAGTCGTCCAACGCGAGTCGGACACCCAACGCCCTGAGCTCGCCGAGCAGTGCCAGCGCGCGCGCCTCGTCGCTGATGACGATGCTCTCGGTGATCTCCAACGTCAGCAGGTGCGCCGGAAGCGCATGCCGGGCGAGCACGTCGGACACGGTCAACGGCAGGGTCTGATCGAGCAGTGAGCGGGTGGAGAGGTTGACCGAGATGCCGACGGGCAGGCCCTGTGTCTGCCACGCAGCACACGCCGCGACGGCCTGGTCGAGCACCCGCTCGGTGAGCGCCGCGATCAAGCCGTTTCGTTCGGCCAGCGGAAGGAACACGCCGGGTGCCAAGGTGCCTCGGGCGGGGTGGTGCCAACGCACCAACGCCTCCGCGGCGACCACTCCACCGGTGAGCAGGTCGATCACCGGCTCCACCTCGATCGCCACCTGACCTTCGGCGATCGCGGAGCGCAGCTCGGCTGTGAGCGAGAGCAGTGAAGGGTCGTTCAGGTCGATGTCGGGACGGTAGACGACCACGCTGTCCGGACCGTTCTTCGCCGCGTACATCGCGATGTCGGCCCTGCGCAGCAGGTCGGACACGGTCGTCGCGTGATCGGGCGCGAGCGCAACGCCCATGGAGCCCGCCAGGTGGAGCCGCTCCTCCTCCACGACCATCGGCTCGAGCAGCGCCTCGCACAACTTGTTGGCGACCTGGAGGCCATCGCCCTCGACCGGCTCCACGAGGACCGCGAACTCATCGCCCCCCAGTCGGGCGACCGTGACGCCTGGCCCGGCGGCGCCGCTGAGCCGGCGGGCGACCTCGGTGATGAGGATGTCGCCGACGTGGTGGCCAAGAGTGTCGTTGACGGCCTTGAACCCGTTCAGGTCGATGATCAACATCGCCACTCGGCTCTGGCCCGACGCGGCCCGTGCGACGGCCGCCGTGGTGAGGGTCATGAGCTGGGCGCGGTTGGGCAGACCGGTCAACGTGTCGTGCATGGCCTCGTGCCGAAGCCGCCCGATGAGCGACTCGTTGTGCAGTGCCATGGAGGCGTGGTTGGCCACCGTCTTCAACAGCGTCACATCGGTCTCGGCGAACCCCCGGACCTCACCGAGTCGGTCGTACACCGCAATCGCACCTACGGTCTCGCCCTCGACGACCAACGGTGCAAGGACGGCCTCGCGTGCGCCGCGCAGCGCCAGGAACCTGGCCGTCTCGGGGTGGGCCGCGTTGAGCAGACGTGCCTCTTTGCTACAGATGAGACCTTCCACCACGTCGAGGGCTTCGCTGACGCGGTCGCCCCCTTCAGGTTCGACGCGTTCCCCGTCGTAGCGCCACAGGCTGCCGCTCCCGCTCTGCCCGGCGAACGTGAACACCTCGACGACCTCGGCGCGCAGCAGCTGGCGGGCCTGACCGAGCACCGCTGGGAGCACGTTCGTGGTCGCGGGGGCCGCGTTGAGCTCGCGGCTGAAGCTGAACAACCGCTCGAGGCTGGTGTGCCGGTCGGACAGCCGGGAGTACGCGCGGTAGGACAGCATCAACGCGACGCCCGATGCCAGCAGCGGAATCGCGGCCAAGGGACCAAGGCGCAACGTGAGCACTGCCACGATGCCGATCGTGGAGCTGGCCGCGGCCATGACGACTGCCGGCCATGAACCGAGCAGGCCATCACGCACGTCGGCCTCGGTGTACCAGCTCAGGATCATCGTCAGCACGAGGAGGTCGACCACGATCGCCAACGTCGAGGCGGCAACGGCGGCCACCCATTCACGGAGTCCGTCGTGGGTACTTCCCCCGGACAAGACGGTGAAGGTGAACAGTGCGACCGCGCCGTTGGCGTAGAAGAGCGCCAGGTTCAGCGCGGACTTGACCGCGGTCTGCCGCCGGTACAGCAGCACCACGACCGCCGGCCCCAGCACCTTCGCCAGCATGAGCTCGCTCGGAGTGGCGCAGAACAGCGCCATCACCAGGGGGATCTCGCTGATCGAGATGCTCTTGGCCTCGCGGCCGAACTGGATGTGGACCACCCACATCTCGGTGGCCGCGAAGGCAGCCGCGAGGATCCACCAGGGGATCTGGTGCAGCGGCGGCGGTCCGGCCAGCCGGACGGATGCGAGGAACAGGCCGCTGCCGACCAGGACCAGCAGGACCGTCAGTCCCAGGACACGCCGAGTAGGACGGACCACCCCGCGAGGCGCCGCCCCACCCGACCCGCTGATGGCGCTCATCCCGAGGGATATCGACGCGCTGGCTCACCGGCCTTAGGCGATAGCGGGTCGGCGCAGGTCAGATCCACGACTCGCCGGGGACGTGGGTGCCGGTCATTGGAAGTCCGTGCTGGCCCAGCTGACGCCAGACCAGGACGCTCCGGACCAGGAGGCCCCGCTCCAGGAAGCCCCGGACCAGGAGGCTCCGCTCCAGGAAGCCCCGGCCCACGACGCTCCGCTCCAGGAGGCCCCGGCCCACGACGCTCCGGCCCAGGAGGCCCCGGCCCACGACGCTCCGGCCCAGGAAGCCCCGGCCCACGACACCCCGCTCCACGAGGCGCCGGCCCAGGAGGCCCCGTTCCAGTCCCCACCGTTCCAGGTCCCACCGTTCTCGCGCTGGGCGGCCATGGCGGCGCTGTCGTAGGGGTTCCCGAAGATGTCCTGCTCCCCGCTCAGCTGGTTCGTACCGTCGGTGACGTGGCTACCGCCACGCGACAGCTCCAGCGATCCGGTGCCGGTGCTTCGGGTGAACGTCTGTCGCATGGTGGTCGTCATGCCATCGACTGCTCGGTTGACGTCGACGGCGCGCGGTGTGCCCACCACGCCGAACTGGTAGCTGCCCTTGGCGAGCAGCTTCTTGACCTGGTCCGGCTTCAGGCCGGGCCGAACGCTCAGCAGGTCGGCGGCTGCTCCGGAGGTGAGGGCCGCGGCTTCTGAGGTGCCGCTGCCTCGCAGGTAGTTGGAGTCGATGCCACCCGACGCCCCGAGCTGTTGGTCGACGAAGGAACCGGGAACGCGAAGCCCCTGGATCCGCGCGCCTGGTGCCACCATGTCGAGCCGGCGTGCGGTCGTGCCCTTGGCGCTGAAGTTGGCCAAGCGGTCGTCGCTGGGGTCGAGGGTTCCCTTGGTGTCGAGAGCGCCCACGGCGATCACGTAGGGGTCGGCTGCCGGCATGTCGATCGGAGCCCCGCCGCGGTTGCCGGCCGACGCCACCACGACGATCCCCGAGCGCCACGCCACCTCTGCTGCGTGAGCGAGCGGGTCCAGCGTGTAGGACTGTGTCGAGTCGGTGCCGAACGACAAGTTGATGACGCGGATGTTCATGCCGTTGTCGTGTGCGTGCTGGACGACCCAGTCGATGCCGGCGATCACCTGGGAGACGTCGGCCCGTCCGATGGCGTCGCCGACCTTGACGTTGACGATGCGCGCGTCGGGCGCGATGCCCTGGTACGCACCGGGGTCCGACGAGGTGGCGCGTCCCGCGATCAGCCCGGCCATGAACGTCCCGTGGCCGTTCAGGTCGAGGTAGCGGGTGGAGTCCGACTGGCTGTCGAAGGAGAGGTCAGGACCGTTGACCACCGTCGTGGGATCAGCGAGCGGACCGACCGGCGTCACGCCCGTGTCGATCAGCGCGACGTCGATGCCCTGGCCGGTGGCTCCGGAGGCCCAGGCATCGGGTGCGTCCATGAGGTCGGCGGTGTTGTAGGCCGACCCGACGTCGGACATCGGGTCGTACGACACCGAGCTCGCCGCCAACGTCACGTCCGGGCTCACGGCGGCAACGCCGCGCAGCTGGGCCACCCCGGTGACCGCCGATGCGGGAGCCCGCACGACCGCCTCGTCCAACGCCGAGAAGGTCTGCTCGACCGTGACGCCGCGCGACTTCAGCTCGCGAAGGACGTGTGGCAGCCGACCTGCGTCGGCGCGCACGACGTAGCGCGCACTAGCACCAGAGGATCCGGGCGCCGGCATGGCATAGGCCGCCGACGCGGGCGCCGCCATACCGAGCACGACGGCGGTGGCGACGACCAGCAAGGACGCGCGTCGTCGGATCCAGCCGACCCCCGGCACAGCGGTGTTGAGCTCTTCCACGACAGGCCCCCCTGTCCATGGCCGCGAGCGCGGCCCGTTCCCTCACCCCACGGATGCAGTACGTGATGCATCCGTCACGCATCGTGGGCGCGGTACCGGAGGAACGCCAGACTCGCGGCGCCAGATTCACCCGCTCGGCCGTATCAAGTACTCCTTGTGCCGCAGATGAGGGCGCAGGGCAACCGCGGCCGATGAACGAACTGGTCTGCCAGGCTCACGGACGTGGCCCTTTCGGTCTCCCAGATCGCAGCCCTGGTGTCGGCAACAGCCGCACCGGCGGACATGACCACGCGTGTGGTGGCGATCGACGGCCTCGGCGGTGCCGGCAAGACGACGCTGAGCAGACGACTGGCTCGAGCGCTCGGGGATGCGCCGATCGTGAAGACCGACGACTTCGCCAGCTGGGACAATCCCATCCAGTGGTGGCCGAGGTTGCTCGAGCAGGTCCTCGACCCGTTGTCGGTCAACCGTCCGGCGCGCTACCAGCGTTATGACTGGGATCGACGGCGGTTGGCGGAGTGGCACGACGTTGTACCCGGCGGCTTCGTGGTCCTCGAGGGTGTGTCGGCGTCACGCGTCGCATTTCGCCCCTACCTGTGCTTTCGGATCTGGGTGGAGACACCCGAGGACGAGCGGTTGCGACGCGGTCTGGCGCGCGACGGGGAGGCGGCCGCGGAGCTCTGGCGCGACTGGATGTCGGCAGAGGACCGCTACGTCCAGCGGGAGCGTCCGGTGGAGGCGGCCGACCTGGTCCTCTCCGGCACCGAGGAGCTGCCCGACTAGCGCTGGGCGGGCCGGTTCACCGACCTGACGTACTCCACCCGGTTCAGGGGGTTGACGCTGAGCCTGCGCCGAGTGGGCGGCGTCCCCCGTACGGCTTGATGACCCACGAGTCGGGATTCCGCCACGCCTTCGCCGCTGGTCACGGCCGGCAGCTGGCGCTGCACGACCTGCGCGGCGGACACCGGAAGCCGAGCCTCGATGGTGACGAGATCAGCGCGCGTCGTCTGGTTCTGCACCACCGCCCCCTCTCGACGCAGGGCCGCTTGCATCGCGCCGCTGCTCGCTACGGGGACCTCCAGCGTCATGTGCAGGACCGGTTCGCACACCGCGGTCCCGACGTGGCGCAGTGCCTGCATCACCACCATGGGGGTGAGTCGCCGAAAGTCGGCGGGCGTGCTCAGCCGATCACGGGTGCTCGGCGGCCCGTCGGGGGAGCTGTACCCGCACCGGGTCATCGTCACCGCGCAATCGGTCACCTGCCAGCCGTACAGCCCCTCGCGCAAGGCCTCGCGTACGTACTCATCCATTGCCACCGCAAAGCTCGTCAGGTTCCGGTAGGCGTAGAGCGGCACGGTTCGCGCCTCGACGTCGAGGGCCACGGTGACCCCGGACCCTGCCGCCGCCGGGTCGATCCGCAGTCCGATCGTCGCCAGGAACGGGTTGGACTCGGTGTGTAACACCTGCAGGGACGCCCCGGAACCGAGGGGCCGTTCGATGCAGATGGTGGTGGTCGGCCGGAACCTCACCACGACGCCGAACTCGCGCGCCAACGTTGCTTGCAGCACCTCCTTCTGCACCTCGCCGTACAGCGACACCGAGAGTTCGTGACGTCGATCGTCTTGTTGGACGTCGATCAGCGGGTCCTCTTCGGCGAGTCGGGAGAGCGCGACGTGCAGCGCCGCGGCGTCACCAGGATCCTGCGGTTCCACGACTGCCTGGAGCGTCGGTGCCGCGAAGTGGTGTCGCCAGTGCTGGGCCGGAACGTCGCCGAAGGCGTCCCCCACCCGGGCGGAGGTCAGACCGGCCAGCCGCGCAACATCGCCCGCTTTGGCCTGCGGGCACGGCATCCAGCGACCGCCGGAGATGACGCTGATCCCCTTCACCGTCTCGCTCACCTGACCGTTCAGCTCGAGCCGATCGCGGTTGCGTGTGGTGCCGGCGAACATGCGGACGTAGACCACCTTCGCTGTGGCGGCGCCTCGCTCGATCTTGAACACCACTCCGGAGCCGGGACCGTCGGTGCCGCTCGGGGTCTCTGGCAGGAGCAACGAGAGTGCGGCGAGCAGATCTGCCGTGCCGGCGCCGGTGATCGCGGAACCGAAGTACAGGGGATGGATCGCCGCCGCCTTGACCTGCGCCCGAAGCTCCTGATCGAGCCGATCGGGATCAAGCCATGTGTCGTGCTCCACGTAGTCGTCCAGCAGTGACGGGCAACGAGGGGCCAGCAGTTCCACGGCTGACTCCAGGAACCCGTCGTCGTTCGGTGAGCCCGCCGTGAACTGCGCGGCTGGAGTTCCCAGGCTGGTGACCCGCCCCATGGAGATCACATCGGGGGTGAGGCGCCCGCGGATCTGCTCGAGCGTCTCCTCATCACGCGCACCGACGCGGTCGATCTTGTTGACGAACACGAGCGTCGGCACCTCGAGTCGCTTCAGCGCCCGCATCAAGACACGCGTCTGCGGCTGGACGCCCTCGACCGCCGAGATCACCAGGACGACGCCGTCGAGCACCCCCAGCACCCGCTCCACCTCGGCGATGAAGTCCGGGTGTCCGGGCGTGTCGATCAGATTGACGGTGGTGCCATCTACCCGCATCGAGGCAACGGCGGAGCGGATGGTGATGCCCCGCTGTCGCTCCAACTCCAAGGAGTCGGTCTGCGTTGTGCCGGCGTCGACGCTTCCGACGCTGTCGATGACCCCGGCCGCGAAGAGCAGCCGTTCGGTCAGTGTGGTCTTACCGGCGTCGACATGCGCCAGGATCCCGAGATTGAGCGTTCGTGCGACCAAGCGTCATACTCCTCGACTCGATGGACAACTCGGGTGCATTGGAGATGAGCGCTGCTCGCATCGGGGCTCCTGGGTGTCAGTGGACGCGAGCAGGTGGACGCCGCGTCCTCGGAGTCAAGCACGCGGGGGACCGGTGCGACGACTGGTTATTTCCTCGCTGGTCAGGCAGACGCGGGTGGACGCAGGCTGTCCGGCAGGGACGTCGCGATCAGAGATGTCATCAACGTGTGCACGAACCGCGGACTGTCCTGAGCCGGAAGCTGGAAACTGCCCAGGCACTCCGCGTCGCGCCAAAGACTGAGGACGAACACGTCGAGATCGGCGTGGTAGGACACGCGTAGGGAGCGCGCTTCGTCGCGCGGATCGAAGAACACGCCGCCGTTGGACGGCAGTGGGCTGACCCGGTCCATCTGCTCAGGGTGGAGGCCCGGCGGGGGGCGGTCAAGCGACCGACCGGCCCCGGACGTGGCGGCACCCCGCTCGCGACGGGGGAGGCACGAACGGGGTGTCCAGGCCCACGCTAAGTCGGTCTCGGGCAAAATGACAGTGCGCCCAGAGAACTGTCATATTTGCCTCGGTGCCGAACCGATTCTGGCCCAGTGCGGCACGCCACCAGGTTCCGACCGAACCTGTCGCCGCGCTCGGCTGGCCTGCGTGCGACGAAGGCCGTCGCGCGGGAGCATCAGTCTCGAGGTGGTCCCATGAGCGCTGATTCCGTCCCCGACCAGGTCTCCCCGTCACCGCAGGGGACGCCCAGGAGCACGGCCGCCCTGGTGGCGATTCTCGTGGCGGGTGGGGCGGTCGCCGTCGCGCTCGGTGCGTACGGTCGCCACCACCAGCCGACCGGTCGCCCGATCGCGCTCTTCGGGTTCCCCACGATGCTGGACATGAAGTCGTGGCTGGCCACCGCGGCGGTGTGCTTCGGAGTTGTCCAGGTGGTGACCGCGCTTCGGATCTACCAGCGTTTCGGCACCGGCCCGAGTCCGAGTTGGGTCACCATCACCCACCGCACGTCCGGCGTCATCGCGGTGCTGCTGACGGTGCCGGTGGCCTACCACTGCCTGTGGTCGCTGGGCTTCGAGTCGTACAGCCAACGGGTGTTGATCCACTCGGTCATGGGCTGCGCGTTCTACGGCGTGTTCGTGAGCAAGATGCTGGCGCTGAAGTCGCACCGGCTGCCGGGCTGGCTCGTCCCGGTGCTGGGCGGCACCCTCTTCACCGTGCTCATGCTTCTCTGGCTGACGTCGGCGCTGTGGTACTTCACCCATCGCCCCATCGGGTACTGAACCGAACCGGCGCCTGGCGCGTTTCCACTGACACGGGGTCAAGTCGTTCGGAAGGCGGCGATGGCAGTGAGGCGAGTTTCTCGCGATCGGTACTGGTTCACGGCGGTCGGCGCGATCGCGGCAGGATTTCTGCTGGCTGCATGCGGCAGCTCCAGCGGCGGGGGGAGCAGCCCCGGGGCCGCAGGCACGACGCCACCGGCGTCCACTGCGTCGGGCGGGGTGGTCGGCACCGCCTCGACCCCGGTCGGCACGATTCTCGTGAACGGCCAAGGCATGGCTCTGTACGTCTTCGGAGCCGATTCGCAGGGGCACTCCAACTGCACCGGCAGCTGTCTGACGTACTGGCCGCCCGTCCCGGCGCCAGCGTCGATGGCCACAGCAGGGGCTGGCGTGTCCGCCAAGCTGGGCGTGCTCAAGCGCAGTGACGGAACCAAGCAGCTCACCGTGAACGGGTGGCCGGTGTACACGTATGTGGGCGATTCCACGCCTGGCGCCATCACGGGGCAGGGCACGAACCTCTCCGGAGGAGTGTGGTGGGTCGTGTCACCGTCAGGCGCACAGATCACCACGACGAGTGGCGGAAGCGGTAGTTCGACACCGAGTCCGTCGTCGTCCGCCACGACGTCAAGCGGTGGTGGTTGGGGCTGATCTCCGCGGCGCGCTTCCGGTGGCTGACGGTCGCAGCCACCGGAGGCCCGTTGGTGCTCGTGGCGGTGTACCTGCCAGGAGTGCTCGGCGATGCGCGTGGCTCGGCGGGTCGCGTCGCACTACTGGGGATCGCGATGTTCGTCCCGGTCATCGTGGTCTGGCGCAGCTACTCCGCAGACGTCGTCGGGCCGGGCGGACTGTATGCCTTCGTCCGCGCAGGGGCAGGGAAGTACGTCGCCTGGCTGCAGGCGGCGTTGTGGGTGGTCAGCTACCTGCTCTACCTCGTCTACACGGCGACCTATCTGGCCTACGACGTGATGCCGGCGGCCTTCGGCTGGGGCCCGTCGAGTCGGCCCGTCGCCCAGGTGTTGGTCGCCGTCGTCGTGGCAGCGGTGGCGCTGCTGCCGCTGCGGCATGCGTTGACGGCCGTAGCGGTGCTCGCGATCACCCAGCTCGTGCTCGTCGCAGGATTGGCCGTGGCTGCCTGGCGGGCGCCGACGACGAGCGACGTGGCATCGACGCTCGCCACTGCGTCGCCGCACGACCTGCTGCTGGCCGGTGGCAATCTCTCGATCCTGTTCATCTGCTCGAGCTTGGCGCTGTTCGTCGGCGGTGAGGTGGTCGGCGGGTCGGTGTCGATCCGCCGGGAGCTCCCCGTGGGCTGGGCCATCGTCGCAATGGCCGTGCTGGTGGTCGCCCTACCGATGGCACGGCTGGCGCCTGGGCTGTTGTCCGGTGGGCTACCTGGGCTGGCCGTGGCCGACGCAGCCCGGATGCGACTCCTCGCGGACGCGATCGGCATCGGGGTCGTGGCGTCCGTGGTCGGGGTGATGGTGGCGGAGTTCCTCGCGCTGTCGAGGCTGTTGCACGCATTGACCGCGGCACCGGTGCCCCGGTGGTCGCGAGTTCTGGCTGTGGTCCTGGTGGCGGGCAGCGTGGTGGCGCTGGTGAATCCCGAACGGGTGTACAACGACCTGCTCAAGCCATCACTGATCGCCTTGTGGCTGGCACAGCTCCTGGTGTTCGTCAGCTACCCGTTCTTCATCGCCCGGCGCTCACAGCGTGCGATGGAACGACGGGGGAGCCGGGTAGCTGGAGCGGCGGTCCTGGCCATCGCGTCGTCGGCACTGATGCTGTTCGGGCTCTGGTCGACCATCGTGAACCAGGTGGCCTCGTGAAGGGAGTGGGCTCATGAGCTGGGGAGTCGACGACATCCCCGCACTGTCGGGTCGGGTCGCGGTGGTGACCGGCGCCAACGCCGGGCTGGGGCTGGCCGTGACGCAGGCTCTGGCGGCCCATGGTGTGCACGTGGTGCTGGCCGCTCGGAACTTGGCCAAGGCCGAACGCGCCCGCGAGGACCTGATCGCGGCACAACCCGACGCCTCGCTCGAGGTCGTGGCGCTCGACCTCTCCGTCTTGGCGTCGGTACGTGACGCGAGCCGTCAGATCCTCAATGGACACCCGCGCATCGACCTGTTGGTCAACAACGCCGGCGTGATGGCTGTGCCGGAGCAGACGACGGCAGATGGCTTCGAGCTGCAGCTGGCGACCAACCACCTCGGGCACTTCGTTCTCACCGCTGGGCTGTGCCCCGCGCTCGTGAGAGCACCGGCTGGCCGGGTGGTGTCGGTGACCAGCACGGGACGTCACTACGGACGCACTGTCGACCCGGCGAACCCACATCTGCATGGGCACTACAACCCGTGGCGCGCCTACGGTCAGTCGAAGCTGGCGAACCTGCACTTCGGCCTCGAGCTCGACCGACGACTGCGTGCGGCCGGCTCGCGGGCGCGAAGCCTCGTCGCGCATCCCGGCTTCGTCAACACTGACCTGCAGGCGAACAGCGTGCGTGAGACAGGTGGCTCCAGTCAGCGGTTCTTCCACGCGGCCGCGCAGCAGTTCGGCATGTCGCCCGCCGGTGGCGCGCTGCCGTTGTTGCGCGCGGCAACCGATCCACACGCCGACGGTGGGGAGCTGTACACGCCGCGGTGGGTGAACAGCGGACCACCCGTGCGACGCCCGATCACCTCACGCACCCGAAACCTCAGCACCATGCGGTCGCTGTGGGAGTTGTCGGAGCGGGAGACGGCAACCGTGTTCGACGTCGCCGCGATCGTGGCGGCGGCCGGCACCTGACCGAGGACCTTGGGCTCTGACCAGGGCCACGCCAGGCCGTCATCGTGGAACGTGTGACGGCTCGAGGTCTGTCCACGGCAGAGGCCGGTCGCCGGTTGGCGGTGGTCGGACCGAACGAGGTCCGGCAGCGCGGCCGCACGTCGGTGTGGGCCAGCATCGGCGGGCAGTTGCGCGACCCGTTGATCATCGTCCTGCTCATCGCCAGCATCCTGACTGTTGCCACTGGTGATCTGGCCGACGCTGCGGTCATCGCACTGGTCATCGCGGTGAACACCACCGTCGGAGTCGTCCAGGAGATCCGAGCCGACCGGGCGGTGACGGCACTGGTGCAGCTGACGAGCCCGTCCGTTCGGGTCTATCGCGACGGCAGGCTGACGCCGATCCCGGCCGCGGAGCTGGTGCCCGGCGATGTCGTCGAACTGGCCGAAGGCGACGTGGTGCCAGCCGATGGTTTCCTGCTCGAGGCGTCGTCGCTGTTGGTGGACGAGTCCGCGCTCACCGGTGAGTCCGTCGCCGTCGGCAAGCGCGCCCGCCACGGGGAGGTGGCGGGGGAGGAGATCTCCTCGGGGACCGTCGTGGTCAAGGGCCGCGCAACCGCCGAGGTGACCAGGACGGGTGCGACCAGCGCTCTCGGCGAGATCGCCTCCCTGATGGACACCCGCGCAGGGCCAACCCCCCTGCAGGTACGACTCGCCGAGCTCGGCCGGACGTTGGCGGTCGTCGTCGTCACCTTGTCGGGCGTGGTCCTGGTCGCCGGACTGGCGCGCGGTGAGCCGACCGAGCTCATGCTCGTGACGGCTGTCAGCCTCGCGGTGGCCGCTGTGCCGGAGTCGCTTCCGGCGGTCGTCACGTTCGGGCTGGCTCTCGGGGCTAGGAGAATGACCGCCCGCAACGCGATCATCCGTCGGCTCGCGGCCGTCGAGACGCTCGGCTGCGTCAGCGTCCTTGCCACAGATAAGACCGGAACGCTGACACAGGCGCGCATGGTGGTAGAGCAGCTCTGGACACCTCGCCGCCAGGTCGCGGTCTCGGGTGTGGGCTATGACCCGGTGGGCTCCTTCGTGTCGCAGAGCCGAACCCTCGACCTCGCGGGTGCGCCGGACGTGATCGAGCTCTTGGACGCGGTCGTCCTCTGCAACGATGCGACGCTGCTCGTACCGGCTGCCCAGGGCATGCCGTGGTCGGGGCTCGGTGACCCGACCGAGATCGCGCTGCTGACTGTTGGGGGCAAGGCGGGGATCACCCGAGACCTCCTGGAGCGCCGCTACCAGCGGACGGACGAGATTCCGTTCGACAGCGAGAGCCAGTGCATGACGACGGTTTACGACGGCAGCGGCGTCGAATGTGGTCATCACCTGGTGATCAGCAAGGGGTCGGTGGAGGCCCTGAACACTCGGCACGGCGCCGGCCAGCAGGTCCTGGTGTGGGGCCGGGCCATGGAGGAGGCGGCGAAGCTCGCCCGGGAGGGGTTTCGCGTTCTCGCAGTGACCGCGGCCGACGTCAGGCCTGGCCAGGCCTGGCGATCGGTGGACCAGCACCTGCTGGGCCTCGTGGCGATGAACGACCCCGCTACACCGGCCGCCGCCTCGACCCTGGCTGCCTGCCGCGCGGCCGGGATGCGACCGATCCTCATCACCGGCGACCATCCAGCCACGGCGGCGGCAGTCGCGCGGCGCGTCGGCGTGCTGACCGATGTGGAGGCAGCGCAGCCGGACAGCGTGGTGACGGGGTCGGACCTGACGTCGGGGGCGGTCACCGACCTGACGACGCCTCGGGTCTTCGCTCGAACGAGCCCCGCGCAGAAGCTGGAGGTGATCCAGGCGTGGAAGGACCGCGGCGCGATCGTGGCCATGACCGGCGACGGCGTGAACGACGGTCCAGCCCTGCGGAGGGCCGACATCGGCGTGGCCATGGGTCACCGCGGGACCGAGGTGGCCCGCCAGGCGGCAGACCTGATCCTCGCCGACGACGATCTCGCGACGGTGGTGACAGCCGTGGAGGAGGGACGTCGGGTCTACGCCAACATCCGCCTCTTCCTGGTCTTCGGACTCTCCGGAGGGGCGGCCGAGATCGCGTTGATGCTGCTCGGCCCACTCGTCGGGCTGCTCGTCCCGCTCGTGGCCGCCCAGATCTTGTGGATCAACCTGCTGACGCACGGCCTCACGGGGGTGGCACTGGGGGCCGAGCCGGCCAGCCGCGGCGCGATGCAACGTCCGCCCCGACAGCCGGACCAGACGGTGCTCGGCGAAGGGCTGTGGCAGCGGGTCGTGATCGTCGGTGCCGTTCTGGCCGCCGTCACGATCGGCGTCGGGCTGTGGGCGGCCGACACCGGTCGAGCCTGGCAGACCATGGTCTTCCTGGCGCTCACCAGCCTTCAGCTCGGCGTCGCCGTCGGCCTGCGCCCCCGGACGTTCACGACCGCCAACCTGCTGCTTCCGGTGACCATCGCCGGTTCGCTGGGGCTGGCGCTGGCAGGGGTGTACCTGCCGACCCTTCAGGACCTGCTGTCGACGGTTGCCCTTCCGGTCGGTGACGCGATGCTGGCCGTTGCGACAGCGGGGCTGGGCTGGGCAAGCGTGCGACTCTCTGCCCGTGCCGTGCACCGACAACGACTGTCCGTGTCTGCGCCGATTGGCTCTGGCCGTGAGTCTTGACCCGACGAAGGGCCGTCAGGACTCACGAAACGGGCCAATCGGCGTCGGGGGGCACCTGCTTCGTCAACGACGCCAGCACCTTGTCGAGGATGTCCTGCTCGGTCTTGGCGGCCCACTCCTCGACCCGGTCGTCGAACGAGGCAGCCGAGGACTGGGTGGCTGACGGCGCCTGCGCCGTCGACGCCCCGGGTTCCGCAGGCGTCACGTCGACTCCGGTGATCTCGAGCTCGAACACGGTCTCCGGCTCGTCGAAGTCCTTCAACCGACGCTCACCGAGCGCGAACACGTCCACGCCGTCGGGCATCTGCGGCCCCGCCAACGCCTTGGTCACTTGCGAAAGCAGCACCTGCCCACCGCGACATTGGCCGCACAGCCGCGCGGCACGTACGACGTCGAGGCCCACGTAGCCATCGGCTGCCAGGGTCGGCTCTCCGGTGTGCAGACCGATCCGCACTCGCACGGTGACGCCGTTGGGCCACGCCTGTCGAGCGTGGGCTCGCTGTGCGTCTGCTGCTGCGGCCACGGCGTCGCGGGCACGGACGAACACGAAGAAGAACGCGTCTCCTTGGGTGTCGATCTCCACGCCGTCGTGGGCGGTGAAGGACGCGCGCATCAACTGCCTGTGGGCGGCCAACACCGATGCGTAGTCGTCGCCCAACTCCTTGAGCAGCGCGGTCGAGCCCTCGATGTCGGTGAACGCGAACGTCACGGTCCCCTGGGGCAGATTGGCCATACCCCGAATCGTAGGGATCGACGGCCAATCAACTGACCCCTCCTGCGCCGATTGGCTGTGGCCGTGAGTCTGAACCCGACGAAGGGCCGTCAGGACTCACGAAACCGGCCAATCGGCGTCGGGGGGTCTGTCAGGCGGTGTGGAAGACCTCGATGGAGGCGCGTAGGTCCTCCGCCATGCCATCGATCGCCTCGACCTCGCGGGCGCGGTCGAGCTGGCCCTTCGCCTGGCTCTCGGCGACGAGCGCCACCTCGGTCATCGCCGCCACCACCTGCTGGGAGGCGGAGGTCTGCTGCCGGGTGGCCATGCCGATCTGCGACGCCGACGTCACCGCGCGCCCGGCCACCGACACGATCTGGTCCAGCGTCACCCGCACCGACTCGGCCATGGCCGAGCCTTCGCGCGCGGCTTGCGCTCCCTGCTCGGTGGCCATCACGGTCGCCCGCGTACCGGTGCGAATGCGGGTGACGATGCCCTGGATCTGTCCCGTGCTCTCCTGAGCCCGTTCGGCGAGCTTGCGCACCTCCGCAGCGACCACCGCGAAACCGCGACCGTGCTCGCCCGCCCGAGCTGCCTCGATCGCGGCGTTCAGGGCGAGCAGGTTCGTCTGGTCGGCGAGCTCGTCGATCACCCGAAGGATCCGGTCGATCTCGGCACCCGACACGTCCAGCTCCAGCGCCTCGCTGGCGATGGACTCGACCCGGTCGACGATGACGTTCATCTGGCCCCCGGAGCTGTCGACGATCTGGCGAGCCTCCTGGGCGGCTGCGGTCACGTCGTTGGCAGCCTCGGTGACAGCCTCGGCGATCTCGGAGATCTGCGACGCGGTGGCGGCGAGCTCTTGCATGCTCGACGTGGTCTGGGCGATCGCGGCCGACTGCTGGGCGTGGCTCGACGCCGCCTGCGTCGCGGCGGCGTTGAGGGCCGAGGTGCTGCCGTTGAGGCTCTGACCGGCGAGTTGTACCCGCTCGACGACGCGACGCAGCGAGGCCAAGGTGTCGTCGAGGGAGTCCCACACCTGACCGACAGCTGCATCCGCGGCCGTGCGGTGCTCGGCGTCCAGCCCTGACGGCTGCAGATCGCCGCCAGCCACCGATGCCAGCACGGTGGACAGCTCGGTCACTTCGTCCTGCAACGCACGACGGCGAGCCTCCGCGTCGTCGTGGAGGTGCCACAGCACCTTGGTGAGCGCCACGGAGAACCCGGCGGTGATGAGCAGGGCGGCCGCTGCGTTGAGCACGGTGCCGGTGTCGGTCACCTTCATGTTGCCGGCCTCGATGGTCGTGACGAGGTACGACGCAGTGCACAGCACCCCGTAGGCACCTGCTAGCACGGCCGGTAGCTGCACCGCCGCGAGCATGATCAGCGGGAAGAAGTACGCCCAGACTGCGCTCAGGTAGCCGCCGAACATCTTGGAGTCATAGGTGGCGACGGCGAAGAACACGCAGAGTTGTGCAACGTTGAGGAGCAGCGAGTGCCGGTGCACCCAACCGCCTTTGGGGTCCAGGTGCAGCCGCAGCAGCAACCAGGCCGGCATCAAGACGACACCGCCCAAGGTCGCGACGAGCGTGCCGGCGTCGACCGTCGTGCCACCACTGGCGACGGCCACCCACAGCACCACTGGACCGGCCACGGCCAATGCCGTGGCCAGCCACGTGGACATCGCAAGGATGCGGTACTCGAACGTCATCAGCCCTCGCCCTGGTTGGCCTTCGGGGCAGAATCTCGGCCGAATCGATCCGAAACTTCAGTCCGGAGCCGTCAGCAGCCGGTAACCCGGCCGGGGTTGACCAGCCTCGCCCCGTCGAACAGGCTCGGCGGGTGACCACCACCCTCGGGCGCGCGGCGGAGCCCGTCAGCGCCAAGCCGGACGACCGTGACACCGAGTGGCAGCTGCGTCGTGAGTTGGCCGCCACGTACCGGCTGATCGCGCACTTCCGGATGACCGATTTGATCTTCACCCACATCTCACTGCGGCTGCCCGGCCCTGACCACCACTTCCTGATCAACCCCTACGGGCTGCTGTTCGAGGAGATCACCGCGTCGAACCTGGTCAAGATCGATCTGGACGGCAACCCTGTGGGTGCCAGTGAGTACAGCGTCAACCCGGCTGGGTTCGTCATCCACTCCGCGATCCATCGGGCGCGCGACGATGCCCAGTGCGTGCTGCACACCCACTCGAAGGCGGGGTGTGCCGTGGCGGCGTTGGACGAAGGTCTGCTCCCCGTCAACCAGATGTCGATGGAGTTCTACCGGCAGGTGGCCTACCACGACTACGAGGGCATCGCCCTCGACCTGGACGAGCAGGAGCGGCTGGTCTCCGACCTCGGGGATCGCCCGGTGCTCATCTTGCGCAACCACGGCCTGTTGACGGTGGGCGAGTCGGCGAGTCAGGCCTTCTTGCGGATGTTCTACCTGGACAAGGCATGCGAGATCCAGCTGGCCGCTGCGGCTGCTGGCCCGCTGCGCCTGCCCTCACCCGAGGTGTGTGAACACACGGCCGGGCAGTTCGCGGGAACGGTCACCGGCGACTACACCGACCCCGAGGGCAATGCGTTGGCCTGGGCCGCGCTGCTGCGCCTCGTGGAGCGGATCGCACCCGACTACGCCGCCTGAGGACCCCGATGCCCATCACGATGTACGGCACCGGCTGGTGTGCCGACTGCAAGCGCGCCAAGCAGTTCTTCGGGGAGCAGCGGGTGCACTACGAGTTCGTCGACGTCGACGCCAACCCGCAGGGGCGAGCGGTCGTGCAGTCGCACAACGAGGGCAAAGACGTCATCCCGACCATCCTGTTCGAGGACGGCAGCGTCCTCGTGGAGCCCAGCAACGCCGAGCTCGCCGCGAAGCTGGGTCTGCAGACGATGGCCAAGAACGAGTTCTACGACTTGATCGTGATCGGGTCGGGACCGGCCGGCCTGACCGCCGCGTTGTATGCAGCGCGGGAAGGGTTGTCGGTGCTGGTCGTCGAACGTGCTGGGGTCGGCGGCCAGGCCGGAGTCACCGAACGCCTCGACAACTTCCCTGGCTTCCCCGAAGGCGTGACGGGCGACGACTTCGCCCGCCGGCTGCGTGCCCAGGCCGAGCGGTTCGGCGTCGAGATCCTGTCGGCTCAGGACGTGAGCGCGATCCGTTCCGAGGGTGCCTACCGCGACGTGATGACGGCCGACGGCGCCACCTACTCGGCCTTCGCCGTGCTGTTGGCGAGCGGTTCCACGTACCGGCGCCTCGACATCGACGGCGAGGCCGACCTGATCGGCGCCGGCGTGCACTTCTGCGCCACCTGCGACGGACCGTTCTACCGCGGCCAGGACGTCGTTGTCATCGGCGGTGGCAACAGCGCCGGTGAGGAGAGCATCTTCTTGACGAAGTTCGCCGAGCGCGTGACGGTCGTCAGCCGTGACGACACGCTCAGCGCGAGTGCAGTGGTCGTGGCCAAGATGGAGGAGAACCCGAAGATCCAGATCGTCACGGGTGCCACTCCAGTGTCGTTCGAGCAGGCGGACGGGCGGCTGCGGGCTCTGGTGGTCGAGCGTGATGGCCGGCGCGAGGAGATTGCGGCGTCTGGTGCGTTCGTCTTCATCGGTCTGACGCCGAACAACGCGCTCGTGGCCGACGAGGTGGAACTCGACGAAGCCGGCTTCGTCTGCGGCGACGTGGGCATGATGACCAGCCTGCCGGGCGTCTTCGTCGCCGGCGACGTACGTAGCGGATCGACCAAGCAGGCAGCCAGCGCAGCCGGCGAGGGCGCGGCAGCGGCCTTGGCGATCCGCCGGTATGTGGAGCCGCTGTCGGCCGGACTGCGTCCCGGCCCGAAACCGATGGCCGGCGCGAGCATCTGACCGACGATCCGACAGGATGCGGGGGTGTCCGATCGACTACGCGTGATGATCACCGGAGCCGGCGCCGGGATCGGGGCCGCCATCGCTGCCGGATTTGCCGACGACGGAGCGGTGGTGTCCATTGCGGATGTGGACGAGCAGGCACTGGGTCTGGCACTGGCGGCAGATGACCGGCTCGCGGGCCGTGCGCTCGACGTCACCGACGCCGCAGCGCTCGACGATTGGTTCGACGACACGCTGGCGCAGTGGGACGGGCTCGACGTCCTGGTCAACAACGCGGGCATCGCCGGCCCCACCGCAGCCGTCGAGGACGTGAGCCTGGACGACTGGCGGCGATGTCTGGCCGTAGGCCTCGACAGCCACTTCCTGACCAGCCGCCGGGCCGCCTCGGTGATGAAGGCACAAGGCGCCGGATCGATCATCAACATCTCCTCGACCGCCGGCCTCTTCGGCTACGGCCTGCGCACGCCGTACGCGGCAGCCAAGTGGGCCGTGATCGGCCTGACCAAGTCGCTGGCGATCGAGCTCGGCCCGCACGGCGTGCGGGTCAACGCGATCTGCCCCGGCTCGGTCGATGGCCCCCGCATGCGTGGTGTGATCGATGCCGAAGCGACCGCTCGTGGCCTGTCCTTCGAGGAGGTCGAGCGGCAGTACACCGGTGGGCAGTCGATCCACCGGTTCGTGCAGCCGTCGGAGATCGCCGACCTGTGCCGGTTCCTGGCCTCGCCGGCCGCGGCCATGATCTCGGGGCAGGCGATCGCGGTGGACGGCCACACGCAGACGTTTCAGCTGTGAATGAAGCCCGGCCCGCCGCCGAGTTCAGCCTCGACGACGGGCCGGGAGCCCGAACAGAACGGTCAGTTCACGCGGTAGGCGTCGATCACCGTCTGCGTCGTCCAGTTGCCGGCGGTGTCGACTCCCTTGACGCGCACCGACAGGCTGCCGTGCGCGTGGTTGCGTACCTGGACGCTGCAGCCGCCGAGCGTGGTGTCGCTTCCCGGCTCGTTGTTCCAGCAACGCACGACGTTCGCCTTGGACCACAGCGTTCCGCCGTTCCACGAGACCCAGATCCGCTGGTGCGCCAGCGGTGACCAGTTCATGTAAGGCAGGCGATACGAGACCGAGAACCGATACTTGCCGGCCGGTGCTGTCTGCGTCGGCGACATCGGCATCCGGTAGTCGACGCTCATCATCGGGAGCAGGCTGTGCTTGGCGGTGCCCAGTGGAGCGCTGTCGAATCCCCACGAAGTCGTCACATCGGTCGAGCGCTTCCAGAACATGTTCTCGTGGTGCAGTCGGGTCCACACGCGGAAGTGGTGAGCGCGCTTGCCGATCGGGATCTCGCCGTACCATCCGGGGGAGTCCGACTTCCCGTACGGGTACGGAAGCAGTTTGCCGTCGCGGAAGACCTTGCCGTGGAACTCGCCGTAGAACCAATTCTCCTCACCGCCGGGACCGTGTCCGGCCGCGTCGCTGAACGCTGGAACATTGAGGTTGACCGACTCGCCGCTCGGGGACCACTTGTCCCGGTAGCGGCTCGGGACGTCTCGCCAGCCATTCGGCCCGGGTATGGGAGAGCTACGACTCGTGAGCGGCCCGCCGAACCATCGGTCGTGGATGACGTCACCGGCCTGGGGGGTCGCCGTCGGCGCGGACACTGTCGCCAGCGTGGCGCCGTTGTCCTTGACCGTTGCCAGGACCTCGCGTTCCCAGTCAAAGCCGGTGCTGACGTAGTGCCGCAGCGTCAGTGGGGCCGGGATCGGCGTCACGGCGCCGAAGTAGGTGGCACCGTCGGTGTAGCCGACGGCCAACTCGTACATCGCAACGTCTGGTGCGAGTGGCCCCGGCGTGTTCACGTGCTCCACGTACGTAGCGATGTGTCCGGCGGTGCCGTCCAGAACAGGAGCCGCCGGTACGGAGCCGTCCCACGACCCCCTGCAGGTCGTAGATGTAGTGCGACCCATCGCGCGACACCAGGTGTCCACTGCCGATCCCGGCGATCGCGGCCAGTTGCGGCCGTTGAGGCGCGCTCACCGAGAACGCGGGGAGCGGCTGCGGGCTCGCCAGGGTGCCAGCGCATCGTGCAGCGTCGCCGGGGTAGACGGCCATGGCCACGGCACCGGCAGCCGCCAAAGTGGTGGCGGTGGCACCGAGGTCGGAGCAGTCGCCCGCAACCGTCGCGATGGCGCCGCTCACCGACGTGGTGTCGAGCGCCCCCACCGAGCCGGCGTCCACGACCGGGTAGTCCCCCGGCAACGAGGGCACCGCAGCATCGCGAAGGGCAGTCCCGTTGACCGGGACTCCGCGTAGGGCCGTCGAGTCCCCGCTGCCGTCCGAGAGCACCGCAGTGGGCTGAGCCAGGTCCCACTTGATGAAGGACGACATCAGCTCGCCGGGACCCGCTGTCGCTGGGGGCACGTAGACATGGTCATAGACGCCAAATGCGATCAGGCTGGGATCGACGTCGGGATTGCCCCGACTGATGTTGACAAGCACTCCATTGTCGATCACGGGGCGATCGGTCTTGTACGTCACCTCTTGGGCATCGGCTGCATCCAATGTCACCGACGTGTCGGCCGTGACATTGACAACTGGTGACCAGGCGAGCGACATGCTCGAAGACCCGTCCGGCTGGACGCCGGTCATGGCGTCGCCCAAGGCGTACTCTCCAGGCGCGACGCGGAACGTGATGGTCTTCGGCCCGGCGGAGGAATCGATCGAGCGATTCACCCAGGGGTTGTTCCCGTTGACGTCGTGACCGGCGAGCTGCACGTAGTGGGCCGTCTCGACGGCATCCGATCGAGGAGCAAGGTTCACCGTGAGGTCGTAGTGCTCGCTCTCGATGGTGTACCCAAACGCCGTACGAACGTCGTTGGCGCCGTTGTCCGGCGTCGCGACGACGACGCCGCTGTAGCTCGCGGGGGACGCGACGGTTGGGTCGAGGTTGACGTTCACCGACGCCTGCCCGTGCGCAGGAACCGTCACCTGAGGCGCAGATAGCGTGACCCCAGGGGCGTTGAGCGCCGTGCCGTCCTCGTTGACCATCGACAGCGTCAACGTCACCGGAGCCGCCGCGTCGTTGTAGTAGGTGAGCGGAGTGCTCGTGCTGGGAAGCGCCGCCTGCGGCCATTTGAAGAACCCGAGGTTCACCGTCGGGTCGGCCGTGATCTCGGTCTGGGTCGCGCGCAAGGCGTCGACGCGACCGGTGCCGGCGTCGTATGCCGTCACGGGGTCGTACCCCGAGGGAGTCAGAACCGGCACCGTGCTCCCGACGATGGCGTCCTTGATCTGGTTGCCGTCCCAGGTGGGGTGTTCCTCGTGAACGATCGCTGCGACACCAGCCACGTGCGGCGTCGCCATAGAGGTGCCGCTCATCGTCGTGTAGTACTGGTCGACCGGAGTGCCTTCGCTGGTGCCTGCGGCTCGCGCAGCCGTGATGTCGACGCCGGGAGCGACGACCTCGGGCTTGACCGCACCGTCACCAGGACGCGGCCCGCGGCCGGAGAACGGCGCCATGGTGTCGGTGCTGTCGACGGCACCGACGGTCAGCGCGGCGTCCGCGCTGCCAGGGGCGGTGACCGTCTCCGGCCCATTGCCGTTGTTACCTGCGGCGATCACGAAGAGCGTCGGCGACGACGCTGACAGCTGGTCGACAGCGGCGCTGAGCACGTCGGTGCCGTCGCTGCTGTCACCAGCGAGGCTCATGCTCACGACGTCGGCGCCTTGTGCCACGGCCCACTGCATGCCGGCAAGGACCATGGAGTCCTCACCGGTGCCGTTGTTGTCGAGCACCTTGCCGATCAGCAGAGATGCACCGGGTGCCACGCCCTTCTCGACGCCCCCGGACGCCGCGCCCGTACCCGCGATGGTCGACGCGACGTGCGTTCCGTGCCCGTTGCCGTCGACGACGCTCGGGTCGTTCGTGAAGTTCGCCGAGTCGGCGACCTGTCCGGCGAGGTCGGGGTGGGTCGGGTCGTAACCGGTGTCGAGCACAGCGACCTTGGCGCCGGCCCCGTCGTAGCCCGCTGCCCACGCCTGCGGAGCGTGGATCTGGGCGACGGAGTCGGCGAGGGTGGCGTGCACCACGCCGTCGAGCGAGACGACGTTGGCGCCGTCGGTCAACCGCGTCGGCGCCCCACTGGAGTTAGGGGCTGCGGTCAGGCTGTCCCAGAACGCACTCGCGTCCTGCTTCTGCGCGGCGAACGCTGCGATCCCCAGCGACGCAACGGTGACGGTACGTCGTGCCGCCGTCGGGGTGGCCGTGCGCGCTTGCGCTGCAGCGACCTTCCCCTGGCCGTAGTCGATGATGACCGGGAGGGTGGAACGACGGGTGTCGTCGTAGTGCTGGCGGACGAGGCCAGTCACGTCGAACAGCGAGCGGTCGAGCCTGTGCGAGTCGAGGAGAGGGAGCGCCATCTGCGGGATGACGTAGGTGTCGCCGTCATGCTGCTGAATGAAGCCACGGGGGAGTGAGCCGTCGGGGCTGGGCTCGAGTGCGTACGTGGTGTGCCCAGCGGTGTCGGTGACGACGAGGACGCGGTCACCGGTGATCAGCGTCACGGTGCGCTGCGAGGCCCGGTGGGTCGCTTGCGGGGGCTGGGCGGAGGCGGCGGCTGGGCCGGCAGTGGCGGCCAGAGTGCCGAACGAGACGGTGGCGGCGAGCAGCGAGCCCATGGTTCCCAGGGCCCACCGTCGCGACGAGCGGGTCCGACGGGTCACGTCGGTTCCGCGCGGCGACTGCGGCATGCGGGGGTCCTCTCCAGGTCAGCAGGTGCCCACCCGGACAAATCGATTCGGCGGGGGGGCCGGGCGGGGGTCGGGGAAGCCTTACACCTGGGGTGCCCGAGTGTGAAATCCGCCACGCCGAAACGATTCAGGACGAGCGGGGGTCAGCCTGCCCTTCGGCGCCGGGATCTGCCAGCGATTCGCCGAATTCGTTGGGAACCTCGGAATAGCGCGGCCCTCCGGTGCGGACCTCCCAGTCGTAGATCACCGAGGTGCGCAGCACCACGTCTTGCACCGACCGGTTCTGCCGACTGATCACGGTCCAGAACAGGCCGAGCATGAACACGACGCAGAACATCGCCCGCAGCAGCGCCGGGATCCAGCGCATCCGCTCGCCCCGCCAGCCGACCACCCGAAGGCCCAGCACGTGGTCGCCGTAGGTGCGGCCAACGGTCGCCCAGGAGATCCAGAAGTACACCGTCATGATCGCGCCGCCCACGAGCAGCAGCAGGCCGAAGTTGGGGCTGGGAAAGCTGAAGGCGCGTGGGTTGATCAGGAACAGCAGTGCCGCGTACCCGACGTAGAGGGCCACGACCGACAAGATCGTCAGGCCGAGGTCGATGGAGTTGGCCACGACCTTGGTGACGATGCCGGCCCGGTGGCCCTGAAACGCGCGGGCCTCCACGGGCACCGCGTTGACTGACGCGGCCGGCGTTCGGCTGGCCCGCCAAGGGGAGGTCGAGCCGTCTGGGGCGGTCACCTGTCACCCCCTTCGTGGCCCGGCGGGGCCAACGACTCGGGTTCTCCTGGCGCATCGGTGGCGCGTCCCCGGCGCCGCAAGATGATCCGGTCGACGATCCCGGCTACGGCGCGGTCGGCGTCAACGCCCTGCATCCGGACCGAGCGCACCGCCTCTGACGCCACCGAGCCGGTGGACATCCGGATGATCTCGGGCAGGTCGATGCCCTGCACGACGTAGTCGGCCAGCCCCAGCACGTCGACGCGTTGCATCACGATCTCGTCGAGGTCGATCTGATCCAGGGCCGCCGTCACCACCGGACCGAGGTCGACGTGGTCGATCACGAGCTGGGTCAGGTCGATCCGCTGCACCGCCGACTCCACGACCGCCGCGACGTCGACCTCCGCGAGTGCCTCGGACACCACGGCGTCGAGGTCCAGGTCGGCCAGGGCTGCGGTGACCAGCGCCTGCAGGTCGAGCCGGTCCAGCACAGTCCGCACCAACCGGTCGACGTCGACCCGGTCGAGGAGCGCCGAGGTGCTCAGCGGCACGGCCGCCGCCATGGCGTTGTCGAGCGCGACGCCCGCCTGGGGACGCTCTCGTTGCCAGGTGTGGGCCAGGCCGGTGGCGAACGCGGTCGGCCGCAGTCGCTGCGGCACCAGGGGCGGGTCGGCCAGTGCGCCGGCCACCGGTCGTCCTACCGCGATCACGGCACCGGCAGCCTGACCGGCCCAACCCACAGCCGTCCAGGCGACACCGAAGGCGACGTCGGTGACCTGCCCGGGCATCGCCGGGCTGACGCGTTGCCCCGAGGTGGCGGCCGGCGCGGCCGCCCAGCCGAGGGAGCGCAGGAGGATCTCGACCACCAGGGCGCTGACGCCGAACCCCACCTGCACCGTCTGGGCGACCAGGTCGGGCACGCTCGGAGCCGCGGGCAGCGGGCGCGTCATCAGCACCGCCTCGGCCGCGTCCGGTCCCGATTCCGGGCCCGAGTCCTCGACGTCCATGGCACCTCCAAGGGCCATCATGGCGGCTCACCCGCCTCGACGTCCTCCCCGAGCCCTGGCGCGCCTGCCCGGCATCGTTGCCGGTCAGGGGCAGGCTGGAGAAAGCCTGCCGCAGTCGGCGGCCGCAGAGGAGGGACCACCATGTTCAAGGCGCTGATCGGTGCCATCGTCATGTTCCTGATCGCCACGTTCCCCGCCACGTGGCTGCTGATGCTGTTCCTTGGCAACGTGGGCGTGAACGTGTCGTACTGGGGAACGCTTCCGGTCGGCATCCTGGTCTCGGTGCTCATCGCCAGCGCGAGCAGCCCGGCCTACAGCCGCTGACGCAGTCGGCTGCAGCGACTAGAGGTCGAACACCTCGAACAGCACCGCGTAGTCGACGTCCATCGCCAGTCCCGCGCCGGCGGCGATCATGCCGAGGAACTCCTCGGGTTCCGGCGCCGCGTCGCCGAGGCCGGCGAGGTAGGCGGCGTGTGCCCTGAGGGAGCGCACGCCTGCCTCGAGGTGGCCGGTCACGTCGGTCCCGTGCGTCGGGTTCGGTGAGCCGGCCACTGCGACGAATCTCGTGCCACCCCAGGGTTCGAAGCCCTCGTCGATGAGCTCGGGGAAGATCCAGCGGTTGCCGGCGTCCTTGCCGGCGTCGATCGTCGCCAGCCCGACGGCGCGGTGGTCGGCCTGGTTCGTGAAGCCGCCGCCGAACCGCTCCTTGTGGTTGATCCCCACCAGAACCTCGGGACGGTGGCGGCGGATGGCGCGTGAGAGATCCCGACGCAGGGGCAGGCCGTACTCGACGATCCCGTCGCGGTAGTCCAGGAACTCCACGACGTCCACGCCCACCTCCTGCGCACCGGCGATCTCCTCGGCCTCCCGTAGCGGGGCCGCGTCCTCCGGGCGCAGGTCGTTGATCCCGGCCTCGCCGCGGGTCGCGAGCAGGTAGGTGATGGTCTTGCCCTGCGCCACCCACTTGGCGATGGCCGAGGCCACCCCGTACTCGAGGTCGTCAGGATGGGCGACCACGCACAAGGCGCGTGACCAGTCTTCGGGCAGGGGCGGTACCTGAGGTGGTTGCGGAGGCGTCATGCGGCGACGCTATCGACGTCAGTACTTGCCGTACACCACGACCTTCGTGCCGATGGGTGAGTCGTCGAAGATGCGTTTGATCTCAGGGCGCCAGACGCGGATGCAGCCGTGGCTCGCCGGATACGGCAGCACGAGGTCGTTGCTCACCGATCCGTGCAGCGCGATGGCCGGCCGCGCGGGGTTGAAGAACATGGGCCAGTACATGAACGCGCCCGGGTACAGGGTGCTCTCGACGACGCCGTCGATCTTGCGGAAGATCGCGCCGTTCACGTTCGGGGTGTCCAGGCCTGGCATGCCGGTGGAGGCCCAGACGATCCGCTTGAACTTGCCACCCACCACCTGGAACAGCACCTGACAGGTCTTGTCCACGTACAGGCCGTCGCTGCGATGGGCCTTGGGCTTGTGGGTGGCGTTGAGCACCGAGCGGGCAACGGCTGTGGTCACCCCGGCTCGCGAGGGGCGGGCGCCGGTGGCGTCGCGCCAGGCGCACAGGGCTTGCTGCGCCCTGGCGTCGATCACCCCGTCGACGGCGCCGACCGGGAAGCCGAAGTGGGCCAGCTGGTGTTCGACGAGCTCGTTGCGCGAGCCTGTGATCACGTCGAACTTGCTCCCGTGACCTCCGACGACGCGGCAGTGCCCGTTGTGGCACAAGGCATCGGACTTGGTCACCCGAAGCGTCGCCTGGCCCAGCGCCGAGAACGTGGTGGACAGCCGGAACTGTCCCCTCGACACGGGATGGCCGTTGTGGCGCATGGCCCGCACCGGTGAGGTGTCGACCGTGCGCCAGTGACCGTTGACCAGCCGTTGCAGCGCCACCCGGCCCAGTCGGGGCGCGGGGAAGCCGGGGCTCACCCATCCGGTGAGGACGTAGCGGCCACCGGCGCTGGCGTACTGCGGGTGGCGCAGGTGGATAGCGAACCGCCCATAAGGCATGTCGAGCGTGGTCGTGTCGGTGACCACGGGGCCACTCGACGTGGGCAGTTGCGCGGACAGCGTTCCCGCCACCCCGGAGCGTCGATCGCTCCACGGCCACGGCGAGATGAACTGCCCCTGGCTGTCGGTGTGTCCCACGACGTGGGGGAGGCGACCCTTGCGGGCGAGGGTGATGTCGACTCCGGCGGCCGGGGTCGACGTGCCTGCGTACACCACCTGCCCCACGGCCTGGGCGCCGCGGGTCGCGCCTGCGGGAAGCCGTGCCGGACTCTGCGCGACCTGGGAGATCACGGGCCATTGCGAGCCATGGACGGTCACAGTGACGCCGAGCGCAATGGCCTGGGGGCCGAAGCGGTTGCAGTGCACCTGCTCGACACAGGTCTGCACGGCCAGGTCGTGGGTCCCGTCCAAGGCCGCCGCCAGCGGAACGATCGCCTCCCATACGCCGTTCTTGCGAGTGCCGCTCAGCAGCGTCGCAACCGTACGCGGGACCGTCGAGCCACCGCCCCCGGGCTCGACGACCGCGGGCAGGTCGCGGGTCAGGCCACCATGGGTGAACGAGCGGCGTTGGCCGTCGGGTGAATGGATCGTGAAGGTCAGCGTGACCAGCGCGGTCTGCGACCGGCTCAGGGTGAACGTGGTGCCCGGCGACGTCGTCACGTTGGACACCACGATGGCCGCGGACGCCTGAGCCGGGCCGGCCGGACCCACGATCACCAGCGTGACGGCGGCCGCCGCCGCGGCCCCGGCGGCAGCCCAGCGCAGTGCTGGAGACCGGCGTCGCCTGACTCGGGTCATGCCAGAAGATCGGTTGAACACGGGACCAGGCTAAGCGCAGCGGAATCTCCCGGCCGCCAGGTGCGTTCCCCGGACGTGTCAGATGTCCCCGATCGGCGCCCGGCCGTTCCCTCACCGGCGCTGGTGACCCATCACGACTCCGTGACGACGCCCGCTCCCGTCCTGGTGCACGCGCTGCAGGGCGTGCTCGAGGCCGGCTCGGCCGTCACCTCGGTGGCCGACTACCTGCTGACCCGGCCCCGTCGGCTGATCGCCGAGTTCGACACGGACTCCCTGATCGACTACCGAGGGCAGCGGCCGGCCATGACGTTCGTCCGTGACCACTACGCGTCGGTGGATCTGCCGCGCATCGAGATCCACGAGGTGGTGGACGCTGCGGGGCAGCCGTTCCTCGTCCTGACGGGTCCGGAGCCCGACCTGCAGTGGCAGCGGTTCGTGGGCTCGGTGATCGGCCTGATGGAGCAGTGGGACGTGCGCCTCGCCGTCGGAGTCGGTGCGATCCCGTGGCCGGCACCGCACACCCGACCGCTGGAGATGTCGGCGCATGCCACGGACTCGTCACTGATCCCGGGATACCAGCCGTGGGTGGGTGCCCTGCGCGTGCCGGCGCACGTGTCCGGCCTGCTCGAGTACGAACTCGGACAGCGGGACCACTCCGCACTGGGCTACGCGGTGCACGTGCCGCACTACCTGGCCCAGATCCGCTATCCGCGCGCCGCGCTGCAGCTGCTCGACGCCGTGCAGCGGGCCACCGGACTCACGCTGCCCACCGACGACCTCGCGCGCGAAGCCGCCTCGGTGGACGCCGACGTCGTCGCACAGGTCGCCGCATCGGCGGAGCTCCAGGCGCTGGTAGCGGCGCTGGAGGCCCAGCACGACGAGGCCCTGGCCGTGCGCAGCCGAGCCGCTGACGGCGACGACCCCATCGATGTCGCGGAACTTCCGAGCGCTGACGACCTGGCTGCGCAGGTGGAGCAGTTCCTGGCCGAGCAGGCGCGACCGGACAGCGCCGACTGAGGCGCCGGTCAGGCGACCGGGCCGTGTCCCTCGAGGTGGGGGTGGATCGGCAGGTCTTCGTCGAGCTCGACCTGGGGCAAGAGCTCGGCCTCGACATCCTTGGCGTGGATGGTGTGCGTCATCGCGTAGGCCACCCACAAGAAGAAGCCGACCAGCACGACGCCGACGCACAGCCACGCAGCTGCCGTGGGCAGCTGGGTGAGCTTGTACAGCGACCACGACAAGATCATGGCCGAGGGAATGGTGACCACCCAGGCGAGCACCATCTCGCTGACGATCTTCCAGTTCGCGCCGCGGCCCGACGCCACCCCCGAGCCGACCACCGACGACGCGGCAGCCTGCGTCGTCGACAGCGGCGCCTTCAGGAACGTGCCGGCCAGCACCGCGGTCATGGTGCCAATGTTGGCCGCCAGGCCGGAGTTGGCATTGAGCCGGGTGAGCTTCAGGCCCATGGTCTCGATGATCTTCCAACCGCCCCACATGGTGCCCAGGGCGATCGCGCCGTACGCGCCGATCTCGACCCAGGACGGCGGGTGAATGCTGCCGTCGGTGGGGTTCGCCTCGAGGTAACCGGCCGACACCAGCAGCGCCGCGATGACGCCCATCGTCTTCTGCGCGTCGTTGGCGCCGTGTGCGAACGAGACGCCGGCGGCCGTGATCACCTGCAGGACCTTGAACGGCTTGGCGTCGTCGTGGGCGCGGGTCAGGCGTTGGACCCCTGCGACGACGTACATGACCAAGAAAGAGATGGCGAAGGCGATGAAGGGGCTGGCGATGATCCAGATCGCCACCTTCTGCACGCTGGCCCAGCCGATCGCATCGGTGCCGCCGGCTGACAGGCCGGCGCCGACCAATCCGCCGATGATCGCGTGCGACGACGACGAGGGCATGCCGGCCCACCACGTGATGTAGTTCCAGGCGATCGCTGCGATGAGCGCGCTGAACACGATCGCGATGGACTCGTACCCGGGATTCACGGTCTTGGCCACGGTGTTGGCCACCCCGGTCCCCACCACGACGAGCGCGATGAAGTTGAAGAAGGCGCTGAAGGGGGGCGCCCACTTGGCGGGCATGGCGCGGGTGGCCACGACGGTGGCCACCGAGTTGGCGGCGTCGTGGAAGCCGTTGGTGAAGTCGAAGAGGAACGCCAGCGCGACCAGCGCGATGACGGAGATCAGCAGCAGGTCCACGGGTTCCCCAGGTGCGCAGCACAGTCCGGCGCGATCGTCGGATGAACGGTCGGCGGCCATGTAATGAGATCTGGCTGACCAGCAGCCCAAGGCCAGATGAACGTGGGGTGAACAACGGCTGAGATCGCGGCGCCGGCGTGACCGTGAGGCGACCTCTCGTGGCGGGGGGACACGCGGGAATGGGCTGGGCCGAACGAGTGTTCACCTTTTGGTAACCTTATGTTCACCTTCGGGTCGTCCGACGATCTGAGGGCCTGATCCGGAGGCAGGGCCGAGAAGCGGCCCGCGAAACGAAAGGACGGTGACGCCATGACTGTGACCGATGCGCTGGCGCGGGTACTCCGCCCGGCTGACTCCCTGGTGATGCACAGCCTGGAGGTCGATGAGCCGTCCGAGGCTCCCCCGACCAGCGATCTTGGCGACACCGACGCCTGAACTCGTCGGTTCGCCGTCGGCCCCGTCCCTGCGGACGGGGCCGACCCATGTCCGGTGAGGACGCCGGCCGGGGCGTCGGATCTGCCACGATCCGCGGGTGAGCTCCTGGCTGGAGATCGTGTGCCTGCTGGTGATGCTCGTGGGCCTCGTCGGGGTGGTGATCCCGGTCCTGCCGGGATTGGTGCTGATCCTGGGCGCCGGGCTGGCCTGGGTGGTCCTCGACGGCGGGGGCTGGATCCGTTGGCTGACCGTGCTGGCGATGCTCCTGGTCGCCGCGGTCGGCTACGCCGCCGCGTGGGTCGTCCCCGGACGGGCCACCAAGAACGCCGGAGCCCCGGACTGGGTCGTGGCGCTCGGCCTGCTGGGCATGGTGGTGGGGTTCTTCCTGGTCCCCGTGGTCGGGGCGATCATCGGTGGGCTGGTCGGGATCGGCGTCGTCGAGCTGGTGCGGACCCGTGACCCCCAGGTGGCCTGGCGCTCGACCTGGGCGGTGGTCAAGGGGTTCGGCCTCAGTACCGCGATCAGCTTCCTGGCCGGGCTCACCATGATCGCCATCTGGGGTGCCGGCGTCTTGGTCTCCTAGCGCGCTGGGCAGGTCGACGGCGTGGTGAGACCTGGTGGTGCTGGTGCGGGTGGGGCGCCTGGGGCACAATGGTCGAGTCGTTTCGGATCCAGGACACGTGCGCGGGACGCAGGGGAAGGCGAAACCCGCACCACCGTCCTGGAGGGCCAAGGCCATGACCCGAACGACGACGCACGCCGCTCCGCGTCCGAGCACGCGCGGGGTGGTTTTCGTGCATTGCGCACCCGCCGCGTTGTGCCCCCACGTCGAGTGGGCGGTCGCCGGCGTCCTCGGACAGCCAGCTCCGTTCGCCTGGACCCCGCAGCCCGCGCAGTCGGGCACCTATCGCTCGGAGCTGTCCTGGTCGGCCGAGCCCGGCACGGCCGCGACCTTGGCCTCGGCGTTACGGGGCTGGGCGCACCTGCGCTTCGAGGTCACCGAGGAACCCTCGAGCATTGGTGAGGGTGCCCGCTACAGCGCTACGCCGGCCCTGGGGCTGTTCCACGCGGTGACCGGCATGCACGGTGACGTGATGATCCCCGAGGACCGCCTGCGCGCGGCCGTGCAGGCCGCACGACGTGGCGGCGTCCCGCTCGAGGACGCCGTGGACCAGCTCCTCGGCAAGCAGTGGGACGACGAGCTCGAGCCGTTCCGGTACGCAGGCGACGGTGCGCCCGTGCGCTGGCTCCATCACGTGGTCTAGCCGCCACGCCTGCCGGGCGGGCGCGGGCCACCCCTTCAGCTCGCGCCCGCCCGGCCACCTCTCGCAGCGTTGTGATGCGCAACTCAGCCCTGCTGGAATCCTTGCACGCTGGGCGCGCCGTCGCCCTTGAGGCAGATGGGGCTGTCCCAGGCGAGCTCCGTGGTGCGTGACGCCCGTGCCGGGATCGCCACCGTCAAGGTCGTGGGGTGCACCGTGCGACACCCGCTCCCGAAGTTGGCCGGGTCGGGGGCGGCGATCACCACGGACACGGGTCGGTCCTTGTCGAGATAGATCGCCGGCCCGTCGAAGGAGGAAGCCGATCCGATCGGACTCGGCCCGACATCGCCACCACCCCAGTGCAGCGTGACGGACGTGTCCACGGCGCAGGTCCAGTCCCGCCGGCTGGTCAGCCGCAGCGTGTGGAAGAACGTGCCTGCCGTACCCTCGGTGCGGCCGAGCGAGACGGTGAAGTCGTACGGGCGGCACGTCGGGGTGGCGGAGGAGCTGCCTACCGGCAGCGCGCCGGTTTGCTCGCCGAAGGCGGACAGCAGTGTCGGGGTCAGGATGCCGACGCCGACGACGGCTGCGGCTGCCACCGCGACGATGCTCAGCCGTGCTCGGCGCCGACGCTGACGCCCGTCGCGCGTGACGGCAGCAAGGTCGAGCTCGGGCGTGGACTCGGTCAGAACTTGGTTCAGCCACAGGTGCACGTCGGGGGCGTCGATTTCGTCGATCATGACTGCTCCTGCTGGCTCGGGACACGCTGGGCGCGCAGCTTCTGGACGGCGCGATAGGTGGCGCTGCGCACTGCAGCTGGGTTCATGTCGAGCTCGTCGGCCACCTGCTGCTCGGAGAGGTCGAGCAGGAAGCGGAGCGCGATGACGCGACGTTCCTTGACGGTGAGCTGCTGCAGCGCCTGCAGCAGCCACGCCCGCTCGGCAACCTGCTCACTGGCATCGGGGAACGTCGGCTCAGGGACCACGTCGGTCAGGTGCTCCCGGCCGCGGTGGCGGCGCCAGCGGTCGGTGTTGGCATTCACGACGATCCGCCGGGCGTAGGCAAGGGGGTTTTGCTCAGGACGGGACAAGCGCGACCAGTGCTGGTACGTGCGGGCCAGGGCGGTTTGCACGAGGTCTTCAGCCGCGCCACGGTCGCCGGTGAGCGATAGTGCCAGCGCGAACAGGGATCGGTGGCAGCCCGTCGCGAACTGTGCGAACCCTTCGTCGCTCGAGAGCGACTGCTTCGGTCCCATCACACCCCCTTCAACGCAGTCGGGGCCGGTGGCGTGACGGCGCTTCGGCGCGGAGTTGTGGGGTATCAGCCGTCGTAGGCGCCCTGCAGCCCGGCGATGTCGATCTTGCCCATGGCCAGCATCGCGTGGCGTACACGTCCAGCCTTCTCGGGGTCGGGATCGCCCATCAGCTGCATCAGCGCCGTGGGGATCACCTGCCACGACAGACCGAAGCGGTCGACCAGCCAGCCGCACTGCCCAGGCTCACCGCCGTCGCACAAGGCGTCCCAGTAGTGGTCCACTTCGTCCTGAGAGTCGACCGACAGGAACATCGAGAACGCCGGGTTGAGCGCGTAGTGGGGGCCGCCGTTGAGGATCATGAACTCCTGGCCGTAGATCCGCAGCGTGGCCAGGAACAGCTCGCCGTCGGGTCCGGGGCTGGAGTCCACGAGGACTGAGTCGTCGAAGACCGAGGTGTAGAAGTCGGCGGCCTCGCCGACTCGGCCGTCGAACCATAGGAACGGCGTGACCGTGGGCACGTGACCTCCTTGACGAGCCGCGGCTTGATGCACTGCGGCCGCGATGGGCTGCTGCCTTGATGAACCCCGGAAGAGTCCTGTTCTTATGGAAGCAATGCTTCATTGCTTCTACAAGTTCAGGAGCAACGCCGCGTTGCTTGCGTGAGGTGAGGGTGCAGGTACTAGAGGGGGATGTTGCCGTGGCGGCCGCGCAGGGGAGCGGCTTCGACGATCGCCTGCGCCAGTGCGCTGCGGGTGGCCGACGGCTCGATCACCTGGTCGACGACGCCGAGGGTCATCGCCTTGTCCAGCCCGCCGGCGATGAGCTCGTGCTCCTCCGCCAGTTCCTGCTCGATCTGGGCGCGCATGTCCTCGGGAACCTCGGCGATACGGCGCCGGTGCAGGATGCGCACTGCGGCCACCGACCCCATGACGGCCACGGTGGCCTCCGGCCACGCGTACACCTTCGTCGCGCCGAGAGCGCGGCTGTTCATCGCGATGTATGCGCCGCCGTACGCCTTGCGGGTCACCACGGTCACGCGTGGCACGACGGCTTCGGCGAACGCGTGCAGAAGCTTCGCACCGCGACGGACGACGCCCTCCCACTCCTGCCCGACGCCAGGCAGGTATCCGGGGACGTCGACCACGACGATCAGCGGAACACCGAACGCGTCGCACATACGCACGAAGCGCGACGCCTTCTCCGCCGAAGGTGAGTCCAGGCATCCCCCCAGACGCAAGGGGTTGTTGGCGATGACGCCGACGGTGCGGCCGCCGAGCCGTCCGAGTGCGGTGACGATGTTCGGTGCCCAACGCTCGTGCAGCTCCACCTGGGTGTCGTCGTCGAACAGATGGTCGACGAGCGGGTGCACGTCGTAGGCGCGCTTGGCCGACTCGGGCAGGAACTCGCCCAGATTCACGTCGCTCACGGCCGCGACGGACTCCAGCTCGCCCTGGCTGCCGAGCAGGTTGGTCAACCGGCGCGCCTTGTCGAGGGCCTCGGTCTCGGAGTCGGTGGTGATGTGCACGACGCCACTGCGTCGGCCATGCGGTTCGGGTCCGCCGAGGCGTTCCATGTCGACGTCCTCGCCGGTCACCGAGCGCACGACGTCTGGGCCGGTGACGAAGACCCGGCCCTGCGGACCGAGGATCACGATGTCGGTCAGCGCCGGTCCGTATGCGGCGCCACCTGCCGCGGCGCCGAGCACCACCGAGATCTGCGGGATCTTGCCCGACGCGCGGGTCATGATGTTGAAGACCTCGCCCACGGCGTGCAAGGACACGACGCCCTCGGCAAGTCGGGCGCCGCCGCTGTGCCACAGTCCGATGACCGGAACCTGGTCGGCCAGCGCGCGTGCATACGCCGCCAGGATCACCTTGCAGCCCTCCTGGCCCATCGCCCCGCCCATGATGGTGGGGTCGGAGGCGAAGGCCACGCAGGGTGCCCCCAGGATCAGTCCGGTCGCGGCGAGCATGCCGGAGTCTCCGTCGGCCGTCAGCGCGACGAACGTGCCGTTGTCGAACAGGCTTGCCAGGCGCAGGCGGGGGTTACGCGGGTCTTGGTCCCGCGGCAGCTTCTCCTTCTTGACCGCGGGTGGGTTGTCCTGCGCGATCGCGGGCTTGCCGTTCGTCACGGTCATTCGATGCTCCGAAAGACGAGGGCGACGTTGTGGCCGCCGAACCCGAAGGAGTTGTTCAGGGCGGCGATGTCGCCGCTGGGCAGTCGACGCGGCTCGCCCGTGATGATGTCGAGGTCGACCTCGTCGTCCTTGTCCTCGAGGTTGATCGTCGGCGGTGCAAGGCGGTTGTACAGCGCCAAGATGACCGCCATCGACTCGACGGCACCAGCCGCACCAAGAAGGTGTCCGGTCATCGACTTGGTCGACGTCACGGCGGTGGCGTCGGCTGCGTCGCCGAGCGCCGCGCGGATCGCCTTGATCTCCGCGACGTCGCCTTGTGGCGTGCTGGTGCCGTGGGCGTTGACATGAACGATCTGATGCGGTTCGACGCCGGCATCGTCGAGTGCGGCCGTCATGGCGCGGGTGGCGCCCATGCCCGTGGGGTCCGGTTGCGCGATGTGGTGCGCGTCCGACGTCACGCCGGCTCCGGCGACCTCGGCATAGATCTTCGCGCCACGAGCGCGGGCGTGCTCCTCGGACTCCAAGATCATGGCGGCGGCGCCTTCGCCGAACACGAAGCCATCCCGTCCCTTGTCCCAGGGACGAGAGGCCCGCTGGGGCTCGTCGTTGCGCTTGCTGAGCGCCATCATCGCCGCGAACGCCGCCAGCGGCAGCGGGTGGATACAGGCCTCGGTGCCGCCCACCATCACCACGTCGGCCGCACCGGAGCGAATCATCTCCAGGCCTTGGGCCACGGCTTCGGCACCCGAGGCGCACGCCGACACCGGGGTGTGCACGCCGGCGCGTGCGCCGAGCTCGATGCCAACCACGGCGGCCGGTCCGTTCGGCATGATCATCGGGATTGTGTGCGGGCTCACTCGGCGCGGGCCCTTCTCGCGCAACGTGTCCCACGACTCGATCAGGGTGACCGCGCCACCGATTCCGGTGGCGAAAGACACCGCGAGGCGAGTGGAATCCACGGCCGGTTCGCCGGCGTCGGCCCAGGCTTCTCGCGCCGCGATCAGAGCGAACTGTTGTGTGCGGTCGAGTTTGCGCGCCTCGACCCGGTCCATGACTTCACTCGGGTCGACCGCCGCTGACGCCGCGAAGTGCACGGGAAGGTCCGCCGCCCAGCCCTGCGTGAGGGTGCGGACGCCGGACCTTCCCGCGAGCAAGCCGTCCCAGGTCGATGCGACGTCGCCGCCCAGCGGCGTGGTCGCGCCGAGACCGGTGACGACGACGCGGGGGTTCGACCTGGGGGAGTTGCTCATCGCTCAGGCACCCGCCTGCTCGATGTAGCTCACCGCGTCACCGACGGTACGCAGGTTCTTCACGTCGTCGTCGGGGATCTTCACGCCGAACTTCTCTTCTGCGGCCACCACGACCTCGACCATGGACAGCGAGTCGATGTCCAGGTCGTCGGTGAACGACTTGTCGAGCTGCACGTTTTCGACGGGCACGCCCGCGATGTCGTTGATGATCTCGGCGAGGCCGCCGAGGATCTCCTGCTGGTCCGCCATGAGTTCTCCTTGTTGGTGCGGGATGGTTCGGTGCTGCAACCCCGCCTGGTGCGGGGAGATATGGGGCTCAGGGCAACCTGACGACCTGAGCGGAGTAGACGAGGCCGGCGCCGAAGCCAATGAGCAGTGCGGTGTCTCCGCTCTTGGCGTCGCCGGTCTCGAGCATGCGCGACATCGCCAACGGGATCGACGCCGCTGACGTGTTGCCGGTCTCCTCGATGTCGCGGGCGACGACCACGTGCTCGGGGAGGTTCAGCTTCTTGATCATCGCGTCGGTGATCCGCATGTTGGCCTGGTGCGGGATGAACACATCCAGATCGTCTGCGGTGATTCCCGCGGCTGCCAGCGCCTGTTCGGCGACTTTGGCCATCTCGAACACCGCCCAGCGAAACACCTGCTGACCCGACATCTTCAGGGCCGGGAACGCGTGCGACGGGTCGTCCCGCAACGCAGTCCAGAACACGTCCTGCTCGATGGCGTCGGCCTGTGACCCGTCGGATCCCCAGACGACCGGACCGATGCCGACGTCGTCGGAGGGGCCCACGACTGCTGCGCCGGCGCCGTCCCCGAAGATGAACGCCGTGCCGCGGTCGTCTCGTCGCACCATGTCGGACAGCTTCTCGACGCCGACGATCAGGATGTACTGCGCGCTGCCGCCGCGGATCATGTCGTTGGCCAATGCCACGCCGTAGCTGAAGCCGGCGCACGCCGCCGAGATGTCGAACGCGGCCGGGTTGACCGCCCCGAGGCGCTCGGCCACCAGAGCCGAGGCGGCCGGCGTCTGGCTCAGGTGCGTGACGGTGGCGATGATCACTGCCGACAGCTGGTCGGGCCGGATGCCTGATGTCGCGAGCGCCTTCTCGGCCGCTGCCACCGACATGTCCACGACCGACTCGTCAGCTGCGGCGAAGTGCCGGGTGCGGATGCCGGAGCGTTCGCGGATCCACTCGTCGGAGGAGTCGATGTACTCGCAGATCTCGTCGTTCGTCACGACCCGGGCGGGCCGGTAACCACCGACTCCGAGCAGACGCGTGTGCTGTGCACCGGTGATGTCGGTGAGGACCTTCATGACGTCCCCTCACGTGGGTAGAGGCGGACCAACGGTTGTCCTGGCGCCACCGGATCGCCGTCTTCGACGAGCCACTCGATGACCGTGCCGCCATGCGGCGCAGACACGGGCTGTTCGTCGCGCAACGTCACCAGGGTGCCGATCTCGGCGCCGGGGTCGAGGTCGTGGCCCTGCGCCACCGAGCCCCGCCGGAAGGTGCCCTTGGCCGGTGCCACCAGCATCCGCCACGAGGGCGAGGTGTCCATGGGGCTCAGGGAGCCATGCTTCTCGACCATCTCCAGGGCAGCGGGGATGTCGTCGGGCGTCTTCAGGGCCACCACGTCGACGCCCGGCAGGTTGCGCTTGATCAGCCCGGACAGTGTTCCGGCCGGCGGGACCTCGATCACTCCGGTGACGCCGAGGTCGCCCATCGCCTTCATGCACAGGTCCCAGCGCACGGGGTTGCTCACCTGCGTCACGATCCGACGCAGGAAGTCGCGGCCGCTGTGGACCACCTCGCCGTCGACGTTGGACAGCAGACGCGTGCGTGCGTCGTGGGTCGAGATCGCCCGTGCGAGTCCGCGCAGCGTCTCGACCGCCGGTGCCATGAAGGGCGTGTGGAACGCCCCGGCCACGCTGAGCGGACGCAGCCGCGCGCCGTTCGGGGCGTCTTCGGCGAATCGGGCGAGGTCGTCCATCGATCCACCGGCGATGATCTGGCCGGTGCCGTTGTTGTTCGCCGGGTAGAGGCCGTGTTCGGCGATCTTCGCCAGCACCTCGTCCGGTTCTCCGCCGAGCACGGCGGTCATGCCGGAGGGAACGGCGGCGGCCGCGCGTGCCATGGCTCGCCCGCGCTCGCGCACGAACACCAAAGCCTGCTCCGCGCTCATCACACCGGTGGCCGCGGCGGCCGTGATCTCGCCGACCGAGTGTCCGGCACCGGCGCCCACGCGGTGGAAGGCGTCGGAGGGGTGTGGGAACAGCGACAACAGCGGCACCAGACCCGCAGCGACGAGCAGCGGTTGCGCGATCGCCGTGTCGCGGATCGTCTCGGCGTCGGCTTTGGTGCCGTACTCCACGAGGTCGAGGTCGGTGCAGATCGACAGCCAGTTCATCCGGTCTTCGAAGCCGGGGACCTCCAGCCACGGGGTGAGGAAGCCGGGGGTCTGGGCGCCCTGTCCGGGCGCGACGATGACGAGCACGGGCTCCACTCTGTCGTGCGGGTGGCGGGTGGGGACGTATCGGCTGGCACGAGGATCCGTAACAGACGTTGTAGGAATCCTACAAGGGCGGTGCCGCTTGGGCCAATCGCCCATATCCCAGGGCGAGGTGCACCGTGAAGGCCCCGCGAGGCTCCGTGATCGGCTGCCCACTGACCTCGGCGATCCGCCGGATCCGGTAGCGCACCGTGTTCGCGTGCACGAACAGCGCCCGAGCGGCGCCTTCCAGCGAACCCGAGCGCTCCAGCAGCGTCGCCGCGGTCTCGAGGAGACCGCCGCCGGCCGCCGCCAGTGGCGTGAAGACCTGGGCTACGAGTTGCTCGCGCGCCGACGCGTCACCGGCCAGGGCACGCTCCGGAAGCAGGTCGTCGGCCGCCACCGGCCTCGGTGCCTGCGGCCACGCGCTCACCGCCTGCAGGCCGGCCAGTGCCGGGCCAAGGGAGAACGACGCGTGGGCCAGCCCGTCGACACCAGGACCGACGACCAGTGGTCCCGGTCCGAAGCGACCGGCGAGCTGATGGGTGGTCTGCATCGGATCGCCGTCGCCGCCCAGCAAAGCGACCAGCTCCTCGCCTCGGTTGCCGGTCATCACCACCAAGCCCGCGTGATGGGCAGCGCGACGCAGGTCGTTGACGGCACCTTGCGGATCCTCACCGGTCACGTGCCCGGCCACCGCCCACACCAGCGACGGCGCTCCCCAGCCGAGAGCGGCGGCCCGGGCGAGCACGTCGTCGCCGGCGTCGCCGCGCAGCAGCGACTCGACGACCAGCGCCTCGAGCCGCGCGTCCCACGCTCCGCGCGTCTCGGCAGCCTCGGCGTACACCTGCGCGGTGGCGAAGGCGACCTCGCGCGCATAGTGCAGCACGGCCTCGCGCAACTCATCCACGTGCCCCGGGGCTGCGAGCTGGTCGGCGTACTCCTCGACCACGTCGATGGTGACGCGCACCATCTCGACCGTCTGCTGCAAGGTGACTGCACGGGTCAGGGCGCGTGGGGCGGGGCCGAAGACGTCGGCGCTGACGCGGTGTCCGGAGTCGGGGTGGCGGTACCACTCGACGAAGGCATCGATGCCCGCCCTGGCGACCAGTCCGATCCACGAGCGTTCCTGCGGCGGCAGCGCCGTGAACCAGGGCAAGGTGTCGGCCATGCGGGTCACCGCGGCTGAGGCGAGCGAGCTGGTGGCTGCTTCGAGCCGGCGCACCGTCGACGGTGGTCTGGGCACAGCTGAACTGTAACCGCGGCGAGGGTCTGCGAACTGCCTCCCGTTGTGGGACTCGCACAATCGCTCGTTGCTGGATCGCCTGCCGACCCGCGTCTCTGGCACCCTGACGGGGTGCCTCCACCGCTGGACCCGCCGTTGGCCAGCGCGGCCGCTGTGGCGGCCCTGCGGCAGACCGCGTACCTCCTGGAACGCCAGAACGCGTCGAGTCACCGGGTCCAGGCGTTCCGCAAGGCCGCGGCTGCGCTGGAGGATCTGTCGCCCGCGGAGTTCGCGAGCCGCGTGGCCGCCGGCACGCTGACCGAGCTGCCTGGCATCGGAGCCTCGACCGCCACCGTGGCCACAGCCGCTGCACGGGGCGAGACCGCGGACTACCTCGCCGAGCTCCTGGTGCTCCCCGCCCCGGACGGCGGAGCCGGCAGCACGCTTCGTTCGCAACTGCGGGGTGACCTTCACACCCACTCGGACTGGAGCGACGGTGGCAGTCCGATCGCTGAGATGGCGCAGGCGGCGGTCGAGCTCGGGCACGACTACATCGCGTTGACCGACCATTCCCCACGCTTGACGGTGGCGCGCGGCCTGTCTCCGGAACGCCTGCGCGAGCAGCTCGAGGTGGTCGAGCAGCTCAACGCCGAGCTCGCGCCGTTTCGGATCCTCACCGGGATCGAGGTCGACATCCTGCTCGACGGAGCGCTCGACCAGGAACCAGAGCTGTTGGGTCGACTCGACGTCGTGGTCGCCTCTGTCCACTCCAAACTGCGGATGCCGGGTCCGGAGATGACCCGACGGATGGTGACGGCCATCGCCGGTGGGCAGATGGACGTCTTGGGCCATTGCACGGGACGCCTGGTCACCGGCCGCGGGCGGCCGCCGTCGGACTTCGACGCCGACCTGGTGTTCGAGGCCTGCCGTCAGTTCGACGTGGCGGTCGAGATCAACAGTCGACCCGAACGTCTGGACCCCCCGCGCGATCTGCTGCGCCTTGCCGTCCAGACCGGTTGCCGCTTCTCCATCGACACCGACGCGCACGCGCCGGGTCAGCTGGAGTGGCAGCCGTACGGCTGCCACAGGGCCGCCGAGTGCGAGGTGCCGGCCGATCGGGTCGTGAACACCTGGCCGTTGGAACGTCTCCTGGAGTGGACGCAGGCGCGGTCGGGATGACCCCCGCCAAACCTCCATTCCGGGGCGACAACGAGTGATTTCCTCCACTCTTATGGAAGCAACGACTCGTTGCTTCCATAAGAGTGGAGGAGCTGGCGGAAAGGAGTTCCGCGCACCGTCGGAGCTGAGTCACAATGCTCGGCGTGCTGAACTGCGGCAGTTGCGGCGCGCCGTTGCCGGTTGGGGCACGGTTCTGCCCGAACTGCTCGGCGGCGGTGGCCGTCGTCGCGCGCTCCGATGAGCGCAAGATCGCCACGGTCGTGTTCGCGGACCTGGTCGGGTCCACCCAGTGGGGCGACCAGGATCCGGAGCGGGCACGCCTGCAGCTGGCGTCGTTCTACGACGCCATGCGCGAGGAGATCGAAGCTCACGGGGGCACGGTCGAGAAGTTCATCGGTGACGCCGTCATGGCGGTCTTCGGGGCTCCGTCCGCGTTGGAGGATCATCCGACGCGGGCGCTGCGGGCGGCGCTGGCGATGCAGGAGCGGATGACGCACCTGTTCGACGGTCGGTTGGGTCTACGGGTGGGGGTCAACTCGGGGGAGCTCGTCGTCGGGCAGCCACGCGAGGGCAGCTCGTTCGTGACCGGCGACCCTGTGAACGTGGCTGCCCGATTGGAACAAGCGGCCAGCTCCGGAGAGATCCTCGTCGGCGAGCGGACTGTTGCCACGGCTGGCCAGGAGTTCCGTTTCACGCACCCCGAGATCGTCGCCGCCAAGGGCAAGCCGGACGGAGTGCCGGCCAGACGTTTGGTCCGAGCAGCCGCCAGTGTCAACCGCGCACCCTCTCGCCTGCCGCGCGACGTCGAGCCGGTAGGACGTCGGAGCGAGATCGAGGCGTTGAACGCCGCCTACCAGGACACCTCTAGGGCCGGTCGACCCAGTCACGTCGTGGTGATCGGTGAGCCGGGTGTCGGCAAGACCACGCTCGTCCAGGCACTGTTCGCCGGGCTGTCGGAGCTCCCCGTGTCGCTCACGGCGCCGGTGCTGAGAACCGGTCGGTGCCTCGCGTACGGCCGCGGTATCACCTACTGGCCGTTCGGTGAGGTCCTGCGGCAGCAGTTCGATCTGGTCGAGGACGATCCACCCGAGCTCGTCAGGGAACGTCTCGGGGAGCGAACGACGCTGGGCCTGACCGTGGGTTTCGCCATTGGTGAGGACCTGCATCCATTCGCAGCCAAGGAGCGTCTGCACCAGGCGTGGGTGGCCCTCGTGCAGGAGATGACGGCGACGGGCCCCGTTGTCCTTTGGATCGAGGACGTCCACTGGGCCGAGGACCTCCTGTTCGAACTGGTCGATCGGCTCGTGTCCGACGTCGCTGGCCCCCTGCTCGTGGTGACGACGGCTCGGCCCGAGCTTGCCGAATGTCATCCCTCGTGGGTGACGGGATACGGGCGCAGCGACCGCCGACTGATGTGGCTCGAAGCGTTGGCTGACGGCGAGGCCGAGGTGCTTCTCCAACGGCTTGGCGGCAGTGACCTCCCGGAGGCTCTGCGACGCCACGTGCTCGAGCGCGCTGAAGGGAACCCGTTCTTCCTGGAGGAGATCGTGCAAGCGCTGGTCGAACCGCGTGATGGGACTGCGACGATCCCGGACTCGGTCCAGGCGCTGTTGGCCGCCCGTATCGACGCTTTGCCCGACACCGCCAAGTCCACGTTGCAGGTCGCGGCCGTGGTCGGCCGCGTCTTCTGGGGTGGGCTGGTCGCTGAGCTGCTCGGCGAAGGGCACCCGGAGTTGCGCGTCCTGGAGGAGCGGGAGTTCATTCAGAGCCACGGCAGCTCAGCTCTGGGCGGTGAGCGGGAGTACTCGTTCAAACACGCGCTCTCCCGGCAGGTTGCGTACGAGTCGATCTCGAAGGCCAGGCGCGCTCACTTGCATGCTGCGGTGGCCGAATGGATGGAGCGGAACGAGGCCGGCAGGGACGAGCAGGTACCCCTAGTCGCCTACCACTACGCAGAGGCTGTCGCCCCTGCCGATGTCGACCTTGCCTGGAGTGGCGACGATCAACGCTATGAACACCTGACGGACAAGGCCGTCCACTGGTTGCTTCGGGCGGCCGGACGGGCTGCCGCGCAGTACTCGCTGAACGACGCGATTTCGCTCCTCGACCGAGCGCTCGACTTGGAGCCGCCAGTCGAGGTGAAGGTAAGCGTCCTGAGCGAGTTGGGCCGGGTCTACGCCTTGAAATACGACGGTGAGAAGTTCTGGACCGCCATGATCCAGGCGGCAGATCTCACCGGCGATGCGGACATCCGCGCCGAACTCTTCGCGGAGATGGCCTTCGAGGTGTCGGCTCGGTGGGGGATGTTCACGACGATGCCGACGCCGGATCTCGTCGACGGCTGGACAGCCCAGGCGCTGGAGCTGGCTGCGCCCGGGTCGCGCGCCCGCGCCCGGGCGCTCGTCGCCCATTGCTACTGGCACCCCTTGGGCTCACGGCCACAAGCCGATGAAGCCTGGGCCATCGCCGGGCAGCTACCCGACGTCGAGCTGCGGTCGCATGCCGCGAATGCCTGCGCCTTCGCGGCCTTCGCGGACGCCGACTTCGGTGGGTCAAGAGCGTGGGCGGAGCACCGCCTCTCCTTTGCCGACCAGGTGAGTGACCCGGACCTCCTTGCCGACACCTACGGCGGCGTCATCCCGGGATGTCTGGGCCGCGGACAGTTCGACGACGCACGAGGTTTCGCCAAGATGCACGATGACGTCGCCTCGCAGCTGTCCACGCATCATCAGGTCCACGCGGTGGCTTACCTCCTGGAGCTGGAGGAGCTCGCCGAGAGTTGGGACACGATCCGGGGCTTGCGCTGGCGTGCCGAGGAGACGGCCCGGGCGAATCTCGACACCCCCTGCGTGCGCAATGCCCGGTCGCTGCTCGTGTGTGCGTTGGCCGAGTCGTCACTCGGCGACGACTCCGAGTCGCGCCGGCTCGAGGCGCTCGCGGAGTCCATGGCGATGCGCGGGGCTGCCGGAACGTATGCCCCGCTGTATCTGCGGCTGGCGATGCAGCGCGGTGATCTGGAATCGGTCAGCCGATGGGTCGATCTGGCGGTGGCGCCTCCACCGGCAAAGAACTGGTGGGCGCTGACAACGGCGGCGGCCCGACTCGATGCACTGTCGGCATTGAGTCGTTGGGACCGTATCGAGGCAGAGGCGCCTGGATGGGCCACAACTGGCACCTACCTCGAGCCGTTCGCCCTTCGCGCGTTGGGGCTCGCCCGCGAGGATCCTTCGATGTTGGAGCGGGCCAAGGACGGATTCGCCGCGCTCGGCCTGCAGGCGCAGGCTGAGCGGACCGGGCACCCGGGGGGATGACCCCCTCCAAACCTCCCTTCCGAGGCGACAACGAGTCAGAACCTCCACTCTTATGGAAGCGTCGACTCGTTGCTTCCGTATAGAGGGCCCCGGAGAGTCGGTGTCATCGCAGGGCGGCGGCATGGTCGGGCACGTAGGTGAACAGGTCGCGGGAGGGACGCTCGTACGTGTACGACGTCGGGCGCGGCGGTAGGTGCAGCTTCGGCCGCTCCACCTCGAGGTAGGGGACCGTCGTCAGCAGGTGGGCGATCATGTTGACGCGGGCTCGACGCTTGTCGTCGCCCTCCACCACGTACCAAGGGGCCTCGGCGATGTCGGTGTGGATGAACATCTCGTCCTTGGCCCTGGAGTAGTCCTCCCAGCGGCTGATCGACTCCAGATCCATCGGTGACAGTTTCCAGCGACGCATTGGGTCGTTCAACCGCGACGCGAAGCGTCGCTCCTGTTCTGCGTCGCTGACCGAGAACCAGTACTTGCGCAACAGGATCCCGTCCTCCACCAGCAGCCGCTCGAGGATCGGTGCTTGGTGCAGGAATCGGCGGTACTCCGCGTCGGAACAGAACCCCATGACGCGTTCGACGCCGGCGCGGTTGTACCAGCTGCGGTCGAAGAGCACGAGCTCACCGCCAGCTGGGCAGGTGAGCCAGGTAGCGCTCGAAGTACCACTGCGTCCGTTCGCGCTCGGTCGGCGCGGGCAGGGCCACGATGCGGGCGATGCGTGGGTTCAAGTACTGAGCGATCCGCTTGATAGCGCCGCCCTTGCCGGCTGCGTCGCGTCCTTCGAAGACCACGACGACGCGGTTGCCGGTCGTGCGCACCCACTCCTGCATCGAGACGAGCTCGGACTGCAGCCGGAACAGCTCCTGCTCGTACACCTTCTTGGGCAACCGAGAAGGACGCTCCTCGACGTCGGGGTCGAGGCCGTTGCCGAGGCCTGGGCCACCATCTCGGGCACTCGGCGCGGGCTCGGACCGGTGCTTCTCCTTCGCCAACGAGTCCCCCTCAGGCGTCGCCCATGCCGGCTCCCGGATCCGCCGCGGACACATCATCCAACCGGTAGGCGTCGAACCCGCGTTGCGTCGTCCCCGGTTTGATGTCGCCGCGCCGCTCGAGCTCCTGCAGGGTGCGCACCGCGATGGACTCGGCGTCCACCCGGAAGTGTCGCCGGAGCGCACCGCGGGTGTCGGAGAGTCCGAACCCGTCGGTGCCCAGCGTGGCGTAGTCGGTGGGAACCCAGGGCCGGATCAGCTCCTGCACAGCGCGCTGGTAGTCCGAGACTGCGATCGTGGGGCCGCTTCGGTCTCCCAGCTGCCGGGTCACGAAGGCGATCTGGCCAGGATCGCTGGGGTGCATGAGGTTGTGCTCGTCGCAGCGCAGTCCGTCGCGGTGCAGCTCGACCCACGACGTGACCGACCAGACCTCGGCGCGCACGCCCCAGGCGTCGGCCAGCAACGCCTGCGCCCGGATCGCCCACGGCAACGACGACCCGCTGGCGAGCAGCTGGGCGGTCGGTCCGCTCCCGCTCGGTGCTTCCGAGTAGCGGTACAAACCCTTGATGAGCGCGTCGACGTCGACGTCCACTGGCTCGGCGGGTTGCAGGATCGGCTCGTTGTAGGCGGTGAGGTAGTAGTAGACGTTCTCGTCGCGCTCGCCGTACATGCGGTCCAGGCCGTCGCGGACGATGTGTCCGATCTCGTAGGCGAACGCCGGGTCGTAGGCCATCACCGCTGGATTGGTGAGCGCGAACAGGTGGGACTGCCCGTCCTCGTGCTGCAGGCCCTCGCCGTTCAACGTCGTGCGTCCGGCCGTTGCTCCGATCAGGAAGCCACGCGTCATCTGGTCGGAGGCGGCCCAGAACTCATCGGCGGTCCGCTGGAACCCGAACATGGAGTAGAAGATGTAGATCGGGATCATGGGTTCGTCGTGGGTGGAGTACGACGTGCCGGCCGCCATGAAGGCGGCCGCTGAACCCGCCTCGTTGATGCCCTCGTGCAGCAGTTGGCCGTTCTTGGCCTCCTTGTACGACAGCATCAGATCCCGGTCGACCGAGAGGTAGGTCTGGCCGTGCGGGTTGTAGATCTTCTGGGTGTGGAACATGGCGTCCATGCCGAAGGTGCGCGCCTCGTCCGGGACGATCGGCACCAAACGCGGTCCGATCTCGGTGTCCTTCAACAGATCCTTGAGTAGGCGCACGAACGCCATCGTGGTCGCCACCTGTTGCTTGCCCGACCCGCGTCGCACCACGTCGTACACCTCGGCCGGTGGCTGGCGCAGCGCCCTCGTGTGCTGACGTCGCCGCGGCATCAGTCCACCGAGTGCGGTGCGGCGCTCGTGCAGATAGCGGATGACGTCGCTGTCGTCGCCAGGGTGGTAGTACGGGGGCAGCTTGGCGTCGATCTGGGCGTCCTCGATCGGAATCCGAAGGCGGTCGCGGAAGCCGAGCAGGTCTTCCAGCGTGAGCTTCTTCATCTGGTGCGTGGAGTTGCGCCCTTCGAAGTGCGAACCGAGCGTCCACCCCTTGATGGTCTTGGCCAAGATGACGGTGGGCTGCCCGCGGTGCTCAACTGCGGCACGGTAGGCGGCGTACAGCTTGCGGTAGTCGTGTCCACCGCGCTGCAATCCCCAGATCTCGTCGTCGGTCAGGCCTTCGACGAGCTTTCGGGTACGCGGGTCGCGGCCGAAGAAGTTCTCGCGGATGAACCCGCCGTTCTCTGCCTTGTACGTCTGGAAGTCCCCATCGGGTGTGGTGTTCATCAGGTTGACGAGCGCACCGTCGGAGTCCTGCGCCAGCAACGGGTCCCAGTTCCGGCCCCAGATCACCTTGATGACATTCCAGCCGGCCCCCCGGAAGTACGCCTCGAGCTCCTGGATGATCTTGCCGTTGCCCCGCACCGGACCGTCGAGTCGTTGCAGGTTGCAGTTGATGACGAAGGTGAGGTTGTCGAGCTCCTCGCGGGCGGCCAGGCCGATCGCGCCCAGTGACTCCACCTCGTCCATCTCGCCGTCACCCAGGAACGCCCACACGCGTTGATCGGAGGTGTCCTTGATCCCACGATCCTGCAGGTAGCGGTTGAACTGCGCCTGGTAGATCGCGTCGAGCGGCCCCAGCCCCATGGAGACCGTGGGGAACTGCCAGAAGTCCGGCATCAGGCGCGGGTGCGGATAGCTGGGGAGCCCACCGCCGGGGTGGGACAGCTCCTGACGGAAGCCGTCGAGCTGGTCGGTGCTCAAGCGACCCTCGAGGTAGGCGCGGGCGTAGATGCCGGGGGAGGCATGGCCCTGGAAGTAGATCTGGTCGCCACCGCCGGGGTGGTCGGGGCCGCGGAAGAAGTGGTTGAAGCCCACCTCGTACAACGACGCACTCGAGGCGTACGTCGAGATGTGTCCGCCGACGCCCACGCCGTCTCGTTGGGCGCGGTGGACCATGATGGCGGCATTCCAGCGGCAGTAGCTGCGGATCCGTCGCTCGACCCATTCGTCGCCGGGGAACCACGGCTCCTGTTCCGGTGTGATCGTGTTGATGTAGTCGGTGGTGGTCAGCGAAGGGACGCCGACGTTGCGTTCGCGGGCCCGCTGCAAGAGGCTCAGCATCAGGAACCGAGCCCGGTAGGCGCCCTGCTCGTCGATGACGGAGTCCAGGGACTCCCGCCACTCCTGCGTCTCCTCGGGGTCGACGTCGACCAGTTGGGTCGGCAGACCGCTGCTGATGAGCGGCTCGCGGTCACGTCCGGTGGCCAACGCGATCGTCTCCTCGAGTTGGTGCCCGTGCTTCCCACACAGGAACTCACCAACCCTACGCCGGGCCGGTCTGGCCTCTCGTCGGCCCAGTTGGGCGAGGATCAGGTCAAGCAATCGGCCCTACCTACTTGCGCGGGTGACCCCTCTTTAGTGGACTACGCCCTGCGGGCCTATCGCCGGTCCGGACTCGACCAGGGAGGGGACTGACCCGTGGGCGCGACCGCCGCCGGAGCGGAGGACCTGCGCGGACACGCCGAGCGGCTGGGCTTCCAGCGCGACCACGTCGTCTTGGAGCTCGGCTACGACGACGACACCGACCAAGACCTGCGGTCGGCCATCGAGTCGGTCACCGGTTCGGCGATCGTCGACGAGGACTACGACGACGTGGCCGACGTGGTGCTCCTGTGGTGGCGAGAGGACGACGGCGACCTGGCGGATGCGTTGGTCGATGCGTTGGCGGTCATCGACGACGGCGGCATCATCTGGCTGCTGACGCCGAAGGCCGGGCGCGACGGTCACGTCGAGCCCAGTGACATCGCCGAGGCGGCGCCAACGGCCGGCCTGTCCGCCACCAAGAGCACCGCCGCTGCCCCACACTGGTCCGGCACTCGCCTGGTTGCCCCGCGCGTGCACCGTCGCTGACCGCTGTGGCGACCCCGCGGACGCTCGGGCGAGCCGGGGTCAGCGCCAGTGTGCTGAGTGTCGCGATCCTGGTCGTCGTGGCCGTTCTCGGGCCCTCCGCTGTGGTCCTCGACGCGCCGCCGCCGGGGCCGGCTCGCTCCTTCGGGGTCACGGCCGCACCGCCGGTCGTGACGGCGTTGGTGGCGCTGGCCCTGCTGATCGCCGCACTCGGGGTCGGACTGAGCTGGCTCGCGCTGCGTCGAGGTTGGCGGCCCTCGTTGGCCCGCGTCGTCGTCCTGGGTGTCGGTTCGGTGATCGCCTTGGCGGCCGTGCCGCCCATGGGCAGCACCGATATCGCGATCTACGCGGCCTACGGACGCATGGTCGTGGTGGGGCTGAACCCCTACCTGCACACCGTGCACGACCTCGTTCTGCGGGGAGACCCCATCGGCGTCGCGTACTCCGGTGCGTGGGCCGGGGTGCCGTCGGTCTACGGACCGGTGGCGTTGGGAGCGCAGGCCGTTGCCGCGTGGCTGGGGAGCGACTCTGCGCGGCTCACCTTGTGGCTGCTGCAGATCATGGCCGGGGCCGCCTTCCTCGGCGTCGCCTGGCTGCTGGACCGGGAGGCGCGGGCAATGGGGGACCCCGCGGCCCGGCTGCGGGTGGCGCTGCTCTGGACGTTGAACCCGCTTCTGGTCTACGAACTCGTGAATGCGGCCCACGTGGACGTCCTTGCGGTGCTCCTCGGGGTAGCCGCACTGCTGGTGCTGCGCAAGAGCCCGGTCGCCGCCGGAGCACTCGTTGCGCTCGCCGTGGGGGTCAAGGTCGCCTATGGGCTGTACGTCGTGGCGATCGCCTGGGCGCTGAAGCGCGAGGGTTCCCGCCTCGTGCGCTACCTGTTGGCCGGTGCGGTCACCGGGCTGCTGGTGTTCGCGTCGGTGTGGCCAGAGGTGCTGGACCCGCTGCGCACCGCTTCGTCGTACGTGGCGAGCGTGTCACCGTGGCATCCCCTCGACGTGTGGATGGACGGTCGCATTGCGATCGGGGCCCAGCGGTGGGTCATCACGACCGGATCGTCGCTCCTGTTCGTGCTCGTGGCCTGGCGAGCCCAACGTGCGCTGCCGTCTGCCGGGGTTGCCGACGACGGGGGCAAGGCGATCCGCGGTGCGGCGCTGTTGTCGTTCGCCTGGCTCCTGACCGCCCCTTATGCCCTGCCGTGGTACTGCCCGATCGGGTGGGCGCCGTTGCTCCTGGTGGGCGCGTCGGGCCTCGACCTGATCCTGCTGATCGGACTGGCGACGGCGAGCGTCTCGTATCTTCCCGGCATCGTGGTGGCCACCGGCGTCACCGGCACGGTCACGGCGACGCTGCATGGTGTCGTGGCTCCGGTGGTGTCGTTGCTTCTGGTGGCGGTGGTGCTGGTGGCCGGACCCCGACTACGGCTGCCACTCCCAGCGGGATCGCCAGCACCATGACGACCTCGGTCACGATGAGGCCGCTGTCGTTGACCAGCCAGCCCACGACGCTGAGCACCAGACACCCGATCAACCCTGCCCGCAGGGCCAGCACCTCGCCGTAGGCGGCAGGGACCCGTCTGGCGCCCACGCGCAACGGCGCCAGGATCACCACCGCCAGACCGACCACGATCACCGGAACGAGTGGGGCGAGCAGGAAGTCGCCGAACGACGCCACGCTCGCGGTGGCCTTGCGCACGATCGTGTCGCCTGCCGTGCCGTCGAAGACCGACTGCACGAACTGGCCCAGATGCGTGCGTGATGCCGTCGGCCGCAGCCAGTCGAGGAAGGCGACGACCACCGGCACGACCACCGCGGCGACGGCGATGCCGAGGATGCGTCGCCACGACATCCGGGCACCGAGCACGAGCGTCGCCATCGTCGCGAACGCGGCGACGAGCGCCACCATGCCCCCGAAGTCGGCGCCGAAGCGTGGCCACCCGTCGATCAGCGCGCACGTCAACCCGATGCCGGCGACGATGACGCCCGCAGCGCGACGTCGCTGCGCCGCGAGGTACGGCTGCACCACGCCGATCGTGGTGAACAGGGCAGCGACCCCGAACAACGAGAAGGCGACGTTGCCGAACCCGTAGAACCGTCCGCCGACAAGTGGCGCGAGACCGAACAGGGCGTCGAGCTGCAGCCTCGAGCCTGTGGTGACATCGGCGACGAGGATCGCCAACGTGACCACCGCCACCACCATCACCGGGCCGTACGACCAGCGTCGCCACGGTCCGATCAACGCGACGAACGAGAGCACCGCACCCACCGCGAAGCTGAGCGCGATGACCGTGCCGGCGGCGCGCGCGGCGGAGTCGGTACGGTCCCACGGCAGCGCGTTGGCCGCGAAGGTGGCCGCGGGCAGCGAAGCGACGTAGACGAAGGCGATCCGCCACAGCCGATCCAGGTGGGCCAGGCGCGCGGCGGATTGGGGTCTGCGACGGACCCAGATCCACTGCACGACAGCCAAGACGATGAGCAGCACCAGCCCATAGGCCAACCCCTGCGTCACCTTGTACGAGGTGATCCGGATCGCCTGGGCGCGCAGATCTTGCTGCGAGAGGTCGGCGATGATGCCGGCGACGTCGCGATCGGTCGTGTGGACGACCGGCACCGACCCGACGACCGGGTGCACCGGCGTCACGTTCACCGTAGCCAGGATCAGGGCCGTGACATCGGTCAGCTGGATCAGCCCCGGTTGCCGCGTGCTCGGCGACCACAGCACCCCGTGGTGGTACGTCGTGCCGTCCGGGCCGGGTCCCGCGACCATGAGCACGCGGATCCGGGGCTCCCAGGTGTCGTCCGCCGTCGACACCAGCAGCAGCGTGGAGCCGGGGGCCAGCTCCGTCTGGATCCGCCCGACCTCGGCATCGAGCAGGGCGAGGCCATCGGTGTGATCGCTGCCGAGCCGTGGTGCACCGGACTCGTCGGCCGGCGTCAACTGCGCCTGTCCGGAGGGCTGCTGGCCGGGGGGCAGCTGACCCAGGTCGATGGCGGTGACGTCGCACTGGCTCAGCAGTGAGGCGTCGACGGCGCTGACCGTAGGGACGTAGTTGCTGACATCGCCCTTGCTCGTCATGAGCATGAGCGCTGCGCCGCGCCCGACCGCCGTCGAACACTGACCGGCCGCCGCCAGCGAGTCGCCGACGTTGCCCAGCGGAGGGGAGTAGAAGGCGGTGTTCTGCTGAGCCACCGTCCCGAGGTCGAGGTCGACGCTCCAGTTGCCGCTGGAAGCCGTCCCGGACCGACGGGGCTCGGTCAGACCCGTGCACACCTCGACACCCCGCGGGTCCATCGGGCGGGGCGCCAACGTCCGGACCCCGGCGCCCAACGTCAGCCAGCCGTCGGCCGCGCACGTGCGCTGCCTGACCCCTCGAACGAGCAGCGCGCCGTCGGCAGCCGAACCGGCCATCGCGTACAGGTGGGGGGTCGTCTCCGCGGTGATGTCGTTCCAGGTGAGGCCGGCGATGCCGAGGACCACGACGTGGTGACCGCTGACCGGATCCGTCGTGGGGCCGCTACTGGCGGGCGAGGCTGACGCCGAGGACACGGCGAGGGAGAAGACGCTCACCCCGAGGAGAACCGCGGCCACCCGGTGGACCCGCAGGCGCGCGGTCCAGCGGCCGTCAGACACCGGTTCAGCGTAGCGAGCAAAGCGTCGGCCGCCGGACCTGCCGGCGGCCGATGTCGAGAGTCGATGTCGAGTTCTGTGCTGCGTCAGGCGAGCCAGGGGAAGTGCTTGACGAAGCCCAGGGACTGCCACCACTTACCGAAGCCGATGAAGCGTCCGGCTTGCAGCAGCATGAGCAGGATCAGGACGACGCTGAAGATGACGTGGTCGTCGGCCACCGGGTTGTTGGCCGCAACGGTCGCGCCGGTTGCGTCGGTGTAGGTGGCCCACGGAGCCTCGGCCAGGTACATCATCGCCAGCATGGCGACACCGGACACGGTCGCGATCCGGGTGAAGACACCGAGGATCAGGCTGAGGCCGATGCCGAGCAGGCCCAGCATGAACAGCCAGTTCACCCACGAGTTGGGGTACAGCGTCGGTCCCTGCGCACCCATCACACCAGCCTGGTCGCCCAGGGAGTGGTAGAAGCTCGCGAACGGACCGTTGGGGTTCGTCCCGAACGCCAGGAACCCGAACGTCGGGCTGCCGTCGCCCGTGCCGAACAGCCACTTGGCGGTCGACTCAGTGGCGTATCCCAGGCCGAACGTCTTGTCCAGGAAGGCCCACAGGAACGTGAAGCCGAGCAGGATGCGCGTGATGCCGGCGAAATAGCCGGCCACCGGTGAAGCGACGAAGTCGTGGTACCAGGTTTCCTTGACGGGGACGTCGGACGGGACGGTTCCGGGAGAGACGGTTCCGGAAGAGACGGTAAGGGTGTCCGTCCGCTCGATCTGCGTGGTCATGACTCACCTCGCGAGGTTGAGCGTGGTCGCGGTCGGCTTGTGGCCTCAGGCGGCCGGTGCGGGAATGTGCACCTGAGGACAGTCAACGGAACGGGAAGTTGTTCGGCATCGGGCGAGTTACCCCACCTGGTAGGACTTTGGTCCCGTCGACCCGAGAGGAGTGGCATGAATGTCGAGGTGGGGCAGGAAGCGCCGGACTTCACATTGCGCAGCGCGGACAACGAGAAGGTGACGCTGTCCTCGTTCCGGGGGGTCAAGAACGTCGTACTCGTGTTCTACCCGTGGGCGTTCACGGGCACCTGCACTGGCGAGCTGTGCGAGATCCGGGACCGGATCGCCACGTTCGCCTCGGACGACGTGGTCACCCTCGCGGTGTCGTGCGACCCCCGATTCAGCCTGCGGGTCTTCGCCGAGCAACAGGGCTACACCTTCCCCCTGCTCTCGGACTTCTGGCCCCATGGCGAGGTGGCGCAGCGCTACGGCGTCTTCGACGAGAGAGCGGGCGCAGCGATTCGAGGCACCTTCATCATCGACAAGGCCGGAATCATCCGGTACACGGTGGTCAACGCGATTCCCGACGCCCGCGACCCCGACGCGTACGAGGCTGTGCTCGCCACCTTGTGATGACCCGGCCCCGATCGAGTGGCGTACCCTTCCGCCGAAGTCGGGGCGTATAGCTCAGCGGTAGAGCACTGGTCTTACAAACCAGCGGTCGCAGGTTCGATCCCTGCTGCGCCCACGTGGTCACCGCAGGTCAGGCAGGTGAAGAGGCGCCGAGCCTCGACGAGTCGACGCGCCCACTGGCCCCTCCTGCGCCATCGGGCCATGCCTACGCCCCGGACGCCTTCGCCGTGGGCCAACATCTGGTCGACGTCCACGACCACTTGCGGGCAGAGCTGGATCGGCTGCACGACCTGCTCGACCAGGTCAAGGCGGGGGCGATCTCGGCGTCCGACGCGAGAGGTGCCCTGAACGAGATGACCATGCGCCAGAACAACTGGGCGCTCGGCGCGTACTGCGCGCAGTACTGCAGCCTGCTGACGCAGCACCACAGCCTCGAGGATCAAGCCGTCTTCCCGCACCTTCGCAACTCCGATGCCGCGCTGACGCCCGTCGTCGACCGGCTCGAGCAAGAGCACCTTGTCATTCACGACGTCGTGCTGCGGCTAGACCGTGCGCTGGTCGCGCACCTCCACGACCCGAGCGACTTCGATCGTCTCCGGGACGCCCTGGGCCTACTCACCGACACACTGTTGTCCCACCTCGCCTACGAGGAGCAGCAGCTCGTCGAGCCGCTCGCCCGGTTCGGCTTCTTTCCCGGTCAGCTCTGAGGTGTGCCTCAGTGACGTGAGTGAACCGCTTCGTCGAGGGCTTCTCGCAGTGGTGGACACCTGTCCACGATCCCCCGTCCCGTGAGCCCGGGCGCACCACGGCGGCCCGGCATCCGCCATCGCCGGCGATGGTACCGACCTCAGGGACGCGGGATAGCGACCAAATGGGGTCATCCGGTGGCGTAGGCGCGCAGGGCGTGCCACGACGCCCTGCTCACGTCGGTGAGCGTCCACATGGCGACCGAGCCGATGTGGGCGTTGCGCATGAAGCGCAACTTGGCGTTCACCGACCGGGCATCTTCGAACCACACCACCCGTCGGACTCGGCACGTGTTCGTGCCGTCGGTGTAGCGCTTGACATAGCCGAAGGTGAACTCCGCGTCGGCCTTCACGTAGGTCGGCACCTTGTGCTCCCGCGCTGCGATATCGCGCATGTCCTGGGTCGAGCCCACGGTGGCTGCTCGCACGCCCGCGGGACAGGTGCCCGACAGCGTCCGCAGGTACCACGTGTAGCCATAGGAGGGCAGGCCGAGGGAGAGCCGGCGCCCGAACTGCGATGCGGCGTAGGGGCCGACGTCAGCGACCCACGGACGGGGGGCGATCGGCCCTGGTCCCGTGGAGCGCGTGTGCACGTCGTAGGTCATGACGCGCACCCGGTCGACGTTCGTGGCGATCGCGGGGTAGTCGATGACGCCCCACGAAGAGTCGCGCGGACCGGTCCTGGCCGGCAGGGCGATCGACAACCTCAGGTGGCTCGCGTGGAGCGACGCCCGCAGATTCCCGAGGAACGTCGGAAAGCGTGTCTTGACGATCCGCCGTGCCTGCCGGTTGCCGCCGAAGTTCATGTTCTCGAAGTCGATGTCGATGCCGTTGGCGCCAGAACGACTCGCGACGTTGACCAGATTGCTCGCCAACCGGTCGGCTCTCGCCTGGTGGCGCAGCAGCCGCGCCATGGAGGCGGCGTCGAAGCCTTGGTCGTTGACGGTGATGAACGTGCGGATCGAGGCGGCGTGGAGTTGGGCGATCGCGGCGTCCAAACTCGCGAGATTGGGTTGTCCGCCAGGAACCTGTTCGCTGACCCGGCCGGTCGGGGTCGCCGTGTACCAGAACAGCGCGACGTCGCGCATCAGACCGCGGTGGGCGACCGCGGTCGCGACCCCATCGGTGAGCTGCCAGTAGGGGATCCAGCCCGAGACCACCCGGGTGGTCGCGGCTCGCGGGTGCAGCGGCGCGGCGGACGCGGTGGGGGTGGCTGCCGCGCCGGCCAGGACAAGGCAGAGCAACCCGGCGACCACGCATCTGGGCCGACCGAGGACGGCGATCGCCCGATTCGGCTTGGTCGTGTCCATCAGCGACCTCCGGGGCAGGGGTGATGTCCATGGTTTCATAGGCCGAGCCTGACGCCGTTGCGATGATGCGGGGAGATGGATGGGTACCAGTCGGCTCGAGGCGTTCAGTGACGGGGTCCTCGCCATCATCATCACCATCATGGTGCTGGAACTGCGGGTTCCGGCATCCGAGGCCACAGGGGTGGCCACGTTCGGCGAGCTCCGAGCAGCCCACTTGCTGCCAGTCTTCTTGAGCTACGTGCTCAGCTTCATCTACATCGCCATCTACTGGAACAACCACCACCATCTGATGTACGCCACGAGCAACGTCACCGGCGGCGTGTTGTGGGCGAACATGCACCTGCTGTTCTGGCTGTCCCTCATCCCCTTCGTGACGAACTGGATGGGGCAGAACCCGTTCGACTCCGCACCAGCGGCTCTCTACGGCGTCGTTCTGCTGTGCGCCGGAACGGCCTACTACATCCTGTCCCGCACGATCATCCGTAGTCAGGGAACAGGTTCTTTGCTGGGGTCAGCGGTCGGCCGCGACAAGAAGGGCATCATCTCGATGGTCGTGTACGCCGTGGCACTCCCTGCTGCCTACCTGGAGGCCGGTCTGGCGTACCTGCTCTACGTCTGCGTCGCCGCGATGTGGCTGGTGCCCGACCGGCGCATCGAGCGTGCCGTTGCCGGGCCGTTGGACTCTGGCGCGGCCTAGGACCCGGTTGGACGCTGAGGTCAGGTCGGGGGCTGCCCGTCCCCGCACGGACTGGTGGGAGGTCACCACCATGACCAGCCTCCTGATTCCCCCGTCGTCGGTCGGTCCCGGTGTCCAACCGCATTCGCGTGCTGCCCACGCTGCCCGGGGCCCCGCACAGATGCCGACTCCCGACGACGCAGCCGCGGCTCCGGCGCTCGGGCTGACGGCCGCCACGGCCCTGGTGGTCGGCTCCATCATCGGCACCGGGATCTTCACGGTGCCTGCCGCGCTGGCCGGCTTCGGCATGGTCGGCGTTCTTGCGTTCGTCGTCGTGAGCATCGGCGCCGTTGCGCTGGCGATCATGTACGGATCACTGGCCAGGCGACTCCCTGCAGCCGGTGGACCCTACGCGTACGCGCGGGCGGCCTTCGGTGAGTTCGCCGGTTTCACCAACGCGTGGTCGTACTGGATCACCTCGTGGGCGGGCAACGCCGCCATCGTGACCGGGTGGGTCCTCTACGTCGTCGTCTTCTTCGAAGGGGCGTTCGGATGGCACCTGTCCAGCGTCAGCTGGTTGCTCTTCTTCGCCATGATCGGCCTCTGGGTTCCGGCCATGATCAACCTGTTCGGCCTGCGTGAGATGGGCTGGTTCCAGGTGGTGACGACCGTGGCCAAGTTCCTGCCGTTGGCCTTCATCGCGACGGTGGGGCTGTTCTTCATCAAGGCGGACAATTTCGGTCCGTTCAACGTCAGCGGGACCGGATGGTTCAGTGCCCTGAGCTCGGCCGGAGTGGTCGTCCTGTTCAGCTTCCTCGGGGTGGAGGCAGCGTCGGTCGCGGCGGGCAAGGTGAAGGACCCCACGCGCAACGTCCCGCGCGCGACGATCATCGGCACGATCGCGAGCGCTGTGGTGTACGTGCTGTGCACTGTTGCCATCTTTGGAGTGGTCGGGCCGGCGGCACTTCAGCAGAGCACAGCGGTCGGCGCCCCGTTCGTTGACACCTTCGCCCAGATCATGGGCACGACGAGCTATGGCTGGCTGGTCGCCCTCGTGGCCGTGATCTCTGGCATCGGCTGCCTGAACGGCTGGACCATGATCTGCGCCGAGATGCCCAGGGCGGCCGCCAAGGACGGCTTGTTCCCGAACGCGTTCACCTGGCTCAACCGTCGCGGCGCCCCCTGGTTCGGCATCGTGATCGCTGCGGTGCTCGCGTCGATCTTCACCTGGATCAGCTACCAGGGCGCGGGCGGGCTCAACGCGTTCCTCACCCTGGTGTATCTGACCGGCGTGACAGCAGCCGTGCCGTACTTCTTCTCCGCGCTGGCACAGGTCTACTGGCTGTTCACCGACCCGGTGAGGGTCCACCCCGCGCGGCTGGCGATCGATGCGTTCGTGGCGGTGCTCGCCGGACTGTTCTCCTTGTGGTTCGTGTACGGATCTGGTGCCGCAGCGACCTACTGGGCGTTCCTGATGATCCTGGCCGGCTTCGCGGTCTACGCCGTGATGCGGATCGTCGACGTGCGGCGTTCGCCGCGGGCTGGCGTCGCCGCGTGAGCGATCAGTCCCGCGCGCTCAGGTCTGCCAGCACGCTGGCCAGGGCCGAGACGCCGACCAGGCAGTCCGCCTGGTCGGCGTCTTCGGCAGGGGAGTGAGACGCGCCAGTCGGGTTGCGCACGAACAGCATGGCGCTCGGGACCGCCGCGGAGAGGATGCCGGCGTCGTGTCCGGCAGCCGTCGGCAGTTGTGGGGCGTCGCCGAGAAGGCGACACAGACGCTGACGTAGCGTCGGGTCGAAGTCGACGACAGGCGTCACCGACTCGCGGGTCACGGCGAGGGTGACGCCGTGTTGGTGCGCGGCGGATTCCGCCGCGCGGGTGACGCGCTCGACCAGCGCGAACAGCGTCGCTTCGTCCGCAGCGCGTGCGTCGAGCCACGCGTCGACCTGAGCGGCGATGCCGTTGACGGCACCCGGGTCCACCGACACCTTCCCGACCGTGGCCACGGCACGGTGGTGTTCCGCGGCCACGCGAGCCTCCTGAACGGCAACCACCAGCGGCAGCATGGGGTCACGGCGGTCGACCAAGCGGGTCGTGCCGGCGTGGTTGGGCTCGCCGGTGAAGCGCAGCCGCCACCGACCGTGGGGCCAGATCGCCGAGGCCACTCCGATCGGGGCGTCCAGATCCGCCAGGGCACGCCCTTGCTCGACGTGCAGCTCGACGAAACACCCGATCCGGCGCAGGGCGAGCTCGTCGCGTCCCAGCCGCAGGGGATCCACGCCGGCGCCCGCCATTGCGTCGGCGAGCCGGACGCCGTCGGAGTCGCGCAGGTCACGGGCTGCGTCGGGCGCCAGCACGCCGGTCATCAAGCGGCTGCCGACGCAGGCGACCCCGAACCGGGCGCCTTCCTCGTCGGCGAAGTCCACGATCGCGATGGGCCGCGTGGGTGTGAAGCCGCTGGCCCGCAACGTGTCGACGGCGCAGAAGGCGGACGCCACTCCGAGCGGTCCGTCAAACGCGCCCCCTCCCGGCACCGAGTCGAGGTGGCTGCCGGTCACCACCGCGCCGGGGGCCGGAGTTCCCCACCAGGCCCAGAGGTTCCCGTTGCGATCGGTCTCCACGCGCAGGTCACGCTGGCGCGCCTGGTCGGCGAACCAGGACCGAAGTTCGAGGTCGACCGTCGTCCACGCGAAGCGGTGGTAGCTGCCGGTGGCGCGGTCGCGTCCGATCCGTGACAGCTCAGACCAGAGGGCGGGGAAGCTGTCGCCGCTAGTCATCGACCAACGGACCGATGGCGGCAGACAACGCGGCGCCCACGTCACCCACGACGAGGTGCTCACCGGCTTCGACGACGGGACGTCCGGCGACCACGACGTGTGTGACGTCGGCGTTGGTAGCAGCGAAGACGACGTGGGCGATGGTGTTCGAGCTCGTGGCGCCCGCCGTCCTAGGTGAGTCGAGACGCACCGACACGAAGTCGGCCGGTGCGCCGACGGTGATGGTGCCGCCATCCCAGCCCAAGGAGCGGCGGCCGCCCGACGTAGCCGCCGTGAGCAGTGCGATCGCGCTATGAGTTCCGCGCTCCAGGGTCGCGAGTCGCTCGTCCAGCTCCACGCCGCGCATCTCCTCCCAGAGGTCGATCATCATGTGGCCGTCAGTACCTAGGCACAACGGGGAGCCAGCACGAACCAGTTGTCCAGCCGGTCCGATGCCGTCAGCGAGGAAGCGTTCGGTGGTGGGGCACATGCACACCGACGTGCTCGACGCACCAAGCGCGCCGATGTCGGCATCGGTCAGGTGGGTGGCATGCACGGCCGTACTGCTGGGCCCCAGCGCTTCGGCCTGCCGCAGGAGGGCGGTGGGGGTGAGGCCAGTGGCTGCCAGGCACGCGTCGTTCTCGGCCGGCTGTTCGGACAGGTGGAAGTGCAGGGGCAGGCCTCGGTCACGTGCGTACTCGGCGACGGCGCCAATGGCGTCGGCTGGTACCGCGCGCACCGAGTGGATGGCCGCGCCGATGCGGACGTCGTCAGCATCGGTGAGCTGTTCGACGCGCTCCCGCCAGCGGCTGGCCGAGCCGTCGTCGAAACGGCGTTGCACGCCCCGCAGCGGCCGACCCGCGACGTCCGCCGTGAGGTAGCAGGTGTCCAGCAACGTGATCCGCAGACCCGCGTCGCGCGCGCCGGCCACGAGCGCGGCCGCCATGGCATTGGGGTCCTCGTACGGCCGGCCGTCAGGATCATGGTGCACGTAGTGGAACTCGCCCACCATCGTGATGCCGGACAATGCCATCTCGGCATACACGGCGCGCGCCAGCTCGAAGTAGCGGTCGGGGTCGAGGCGCTCGGCCGCTCGGTACATGACCTCGCGCCACTGCCAGAAGTCCGCGGGCCCCGACTCGGTGCGTCCCCGGATCGCCCGGTGGAAGGCATGGGAGTGCGCGTTGGCCAGCCCCGGAACGGTGAACCCGGGGAGTCGCCTTGCCGATACCGGCGGGTCGTCGGTGGTGCCCAGGGACCGGATCCGGCCACCGGCGACCTCGATGAGCACGTCGGCAGCAACGTCGTCGCCGCCGAGCCAGGCCAGTTCGGCGAGGAAGTGCTCGGGCGCGTCGGTCACGAGCACACCGTACGGAATCGCGGAACGGGTGCCCTTTGGCCCATCCCAGGGGAGGTCCAACCGACCAGGCTGAGGACCGCAGGGGCGGGTAGGCGGGAGGCGAACCCATTGGCCACACGTCGATCGTCGGGGGTCGTGGCCGTCGCGTTGCTGGCAGGTCTGGCTTGGGGCGCGTCGTTCGCCGCCGCACCCGGAGCGGGCGCCGCGCCGCTGCCGCCAGGCGACGATGTCGCGATGACGGCGCCGCTCACCACGTCCTTCGTCACGTTGCTCTTCAGCCGCTCCGAGGTGGCCGCCGCCGACCAGGTGCCCTGCGTCCCCGATGAACGCAACGTCGCGACGCTCGAGGGCGTCGTTGCTCCCTACCTCTCATCGCTCGGCTACGCCGGCACGGGAACCATCCAGACCGGCACGACGCGGCAGTCCACCGGGTACTGCACTCACTACGGCGAGACCTCGGCCATCTCGTGGGACGGCGCGAGTCGACTGGCACGTCAGTACGCATGGCACTTCGTCTCCCACAGCGCGACCTACCCGACCAACTGGGCCAAACTCAGTCCGGCGCGGATCCAAGCCGAGACCTGCGGCTCGGCGGCGACGCTGGACGCCCACCAGCTCCCGGGGGCGCACGGGTTGTTCGCCTGGCCCAGCAACTCCTTTGTCGACGCGATCCAGACCAGCTACGTCAGCCGCTGCTTCGCATTCGGGCGGCAGTACTCCTGGATCCCGACGACGGCCGCGCTGGCTTTGACGCCGCCCTACTACCAGCACACCAAAGGCATGAACGGCGGCGCGTGCAACGACCCGACCTTGGCCTGCTACACGCTGAAGGCCCAGGGGAATGCCGGACACTACAACCTTCCTTCGGCGATCATCGCGCGGATGCGCTCGCTCAAGCCCGGGGATTGGTACACGATCCAGTTCTATCTGCTGGTCACCGGAACGAGTCCGACCTACAGCACGAACAAGACGGCCTGGGACTGCACCAGCAGCAACCCCAAGCAGCATTGGACGAATGACAACGAGCGCTACTGCTGGTCGGACTTCCAGCAAATCGTCAGGGCGATCCCGCCCAGCTTCGTCGTCACCGATCCGCTGACCGTTGCGCACCTGCTGGGTCGGCCTGGCTACTGACGTAGAGCGGTCACCGCGCCAGCAGTAGGGTCCCGCCCAATGACCCGATCCGCCGACCTCGCGTTCGCCCTGCACCTCGCCGATCTCGCGGCCGCGGTGACGCTGCCTGCCTTCGGGCCACGCCAAGCCGTCGCCCGCAAGGCGGATGACACCCCGGTGACTGAGCTCGACCGTGCGGCCGAGCTCGTGATCCGCGCAGCTGTGCGTGAGGCGTTCCCCGACGACGGTGTCCTCGGCGAGGAGCAGGGCCTGGATGCCGGCACGAGTGGGCGGGTCTGGGTCGTGGACCCGATCGACGGAACGCGGATGTTCGCCGAAGGCATCCCGATGTGGACCACCCTGATCGGGCTGCGCGAGTCGACTGGCGTCACGGTCGGTGTCGCCGACGCTCCGGCCCTGCGGGAACGTACGAGCGCCGCGCGCGGCGAGGGTGCGTGGACCAACGGTCGGCGGCTGCAGGTGTCCCAGATCGGCGATCTGTCCGAGTCGTTCGTGCTGCACGCGGCGTTGGAGGAGTTCGTCGCCAGTGACGAGGTGCACGGTTTGCTGCGACTCGTCCGTGCGGCGCGGGGCAGCCGGGGGATGGGCGACGCCTGGGGGCACCTGCTCGTGGCCCGTGGTGCTGCCGAGGCCGTCGTCGAGGCCGCCCCGTGCTTCGAGTGGGACTGGGCGGCAACCAGCGTGATCGTGCAGGAGGCCGGCGGTTCCATGAGCAGCCTGGAGGGCGGACCGCCCACGGACGGATGCCGGTTGTTGGTGGCCAACGGCCTGGTCGCGGACGCCGTTCGTGCCGAGCTGGCTGCTGGGTCGAGCTGACGTCGTCGGGCGAACGTGGCCCGAAGTGGGCGGTGCGGCAACTATCGTCTGGGGAGTCTTCGGGCCGCAGTTAGGCTCCGCGCCACCAAACCAATGACGGGACCAGGGAGTCGATCGATGCGTCGTACCGCGACCCGCGGGCTGGCAGCGGCCGTCGGCCTGTCGCTCGTGGCTCTGGGGCTTGCGGCGCTCGAGGAGACCTCCGCCTCGTCCGCCGAGTCACCGGCACCCACGGTGCTGCGTGTCGGGATGACCAGTGGGATCAACAACCCCAACATCTGGGCCGTCAACAGCGCGGCCGAGTGGGAAGCGGTCACGCTGCAGTACGACATGATGATGAAGTTCAGCGATGCGGACCTGACTGCGGCCCCTTCCCTGGCCACGTCGTGCGACTTCAGCAACGGCTACCGGGTGTGGACCTGCCACATCCGTCCTGGGGTGAAATGGAGCGACGGCCAGCCGCTGACGTCGAAGGACATCGCGTTCACCTACGAGTTCATCCTGAAGAAGGGCTTCCCTTACTTCCGCGGTGACCTGCCCGGCAACCCCACGTTCCAGACCCCGGACGATCAGACGCTGATCTGGCGGACGAAGCAACCGACGCGCGGCCCGCAGCTTCCGCCGTGGATCTACATCGTCCCGGAGCACGTCTGGAAGCAGTACGAGAACGACGACGCCAAGCAGATCAAGACGATCGACACATTGCCCAACGTCACCTCCGGTCCGTACTACATGTCGAAGGCCACCGCCGGCCAGAACTGGACGTTCACGAGGAACCCCTACTTCTGGGGTCCGAAGCCGGCCTACGACACGATCCAGTTCCAGCTGTACACCGATCAAGGAGCGATGGAGCAGGCCCTGAAGAACGGCCAGATCGACATCGCCGACGGGCTCGACGCTCCGCTCCTGCCAGCCGTGGAGAAGCTGGACAACGTCGCGGTGCAGAAGGTGACGTCGGACTGGTGGGCCAACCTGGCCTTCAACTTCGGCGGGCAAGATCCCAACTCGCACCCGTTGCCGGCGCTGCAGGACCACCGGGTGCGTCTGGCGATCGCGATGGCGATCGACAAGCAGGCGATCGTCGACAAGGTGTACCCGGGAGCCGCGGAACCCGGTCAGACGATCATCCGGCCGTTGTCGGCGTACTGGCACTTGGACATACCGGCTGACCAGCTCATCCCGTTCGACCCGGCCGGTGCCAACACGATCCTCGACGACGCCGGGTACACGCGCGGATCCAACGGCGTCCGCGTCGACCCATCGAACGGGCAACCACTGAAGATCCGCCTGCCCGTGTCCGACGACACCGCCGGAAGTCAACAGGCTGGTCAGCTCATCGCTGGGTTCCTGAAGGACATCGGCATCACCGTCGTCGTCCAACCGGTGACGGCGGGCAAGATGTACGACATCCAGCAGTCCGGCGACTTCGATGCCTACATCTGGTACTGGAGCGGCAACCCTGACCCTGACTACCAGCTCTCGGTGTTCACCAGCAGCATGTGCGGCGACCTCAGCGATGGCTGCTGGCGCGACCCCAAGTTCGACGCGATGTACCAGCAACAGCACGACACCCTCGACGCGGCGAAGCGCAAGGTGATCGTCGACCGGATGCAGAAGTACGTGTACGACCAGATCCCGGCCATCGTGCTCGCTTATCCGAACGCCCTCGAGGCCTACCGGACGGATCGAGTCACCAACCTGACGCCGGTACCCGGGAAGAACGGCTACCTCACGCCGTCCTACTCCTACACCAGCTTCCTCACCGCGCGACCCGCGGTTGGGAGCACTGGTGCGGCCGCGACTGCGGGGTTGCCCTCATGGGTCTGGCTGTTGGTGATCGCGGCTATTGCGGTGCTCTCCGTCGTGCTGTTCCGACGTAGCGGCCGAAGCACGGACGAGCAGGACTGACCGGAGGTTCGGCCGACGATGCGACTGGCGTACATCGGGCGCAAGATTGGGTGGGCGCTTCTGACGTTGTGGTTCGTGCTGACGTTCAACTTCTTCCTGTTCCGCGTGATGCCCGGCGACCCGGTTGCCCTGCTGGCGCGCAGTCAACGGCTCACACCGGCCGCCACGGAGCAGCAGCGACGTCTGTTCGGACTCGACCAGCCGCTGCCCCAGCAGTACCTGACCTACCTGCGCGAGACGCTGCACGGCAACTTCGGGGTCTCGATCATCTCCGGCGAGACCGTGACGTCGATGGTCGCGCGCGCCTTCTGGCCGACGGTACTGCTCGTAGGGCTCGGGACATTGCTGGCCGCCGCACTGGGAGTGCTTGCCGGCATCAAGGGCGGCTGGAAGCGGGGCAGCGGATTCGACCGCAGCAGTCTGTACGGGTCGATGTTGTTGTACGCCACCCCCGAGGGCTGGCTCGGGATGATGCTCCTCATCATGTTCGCCGGAACCCTGGGCTGGTTCCCGGCGGCCGGGTACTCCAGCGGATCGAGCACCGGGATCGCGCACGTCACCGACGTCGCCAACCACCTGTTCCTACCCGTGATGACGCTGACGCTGGGTTACATCGGACAGTTCATGATCGTGATGCGGTCGTCGTTGCTCGACGTCAAGGAGGAGGACTACATCAAGACCGCGCGGGCCAAAGGGCTGATCGATCCCCTCGTGCGGCGCCGCCATGCAGTGCCCAACGCGATCCTGCCGAGCGTCACCCTGATCGCCTTGAGCTTCGGCTTCGTTCTCGGCGGAGCGATCGTCGTCGAGACGGTCTTCTCGTGGCCCGGCCTCGGCCTCATGACCTACGAGGCGATTCACAGCGAGGACTACCCCGTGCTCGAGGCGGTCTTCCTGCTGTCCAGTGCCGCGGTGATCGTGGCGAACCTGCTGATCGACATCACCTACGGCTACCTCGACCCCCGGATCGAGGGCGTCTGACGTGAGCACCGCTGACCCGGCTGACACAGCTGACGCGGGGCCTGTCTCGTCGAGACGCCACCTCGCCTGGCAGCGGCGCAGCCGCGCGGCAGCGCGCAACTGGCAGCTGTTCCGCAGGAACAAGCAAGCAGTCATCGGGCTGTCGATCCTGCTGTTCTTCGTGTTCCTGGCGCTCATCGCACCCTTCGTCGTGAGTCCTGCCGCGATCGACCCCGCGACAGCGCCGGGCGTCCCGAACAGCCCACCCTCGGCCGGATACCCGCTGGGCACCGACGGCTTCGGCCGTTCGGTCCTGAGCCTGCTCATCGTGGGGTCGCGCGTCTCGCTTGCTGGTCGGCCTGACGGCCACGGTCGGAGCGGTCGTCATCGGAGCCTCGATGGGTCTGGTGAGCGGCTACTACGGCGGGACCCGGATCGACACGGTTCTCAACGCCATCACCGACTGGTTCCTCGTGATCCCGTGGCTCGTGCTGGCGATCGTGCTGGCCGCCATCCTCGGTCCGACGCTGTGGAACGTGATCTTCGTGATCGCGATCACGTCGTGGGCCATGACCGCTCGGCTGGTACGGGCGCAGACGCTGAGCGTGCGAGAGCTGCCGTTCATCGAACGCGCTCGGGCGCTGGGTGCCAGCGACCGAGCGATCATGACGCGCCACATCCTGCCCAACGTCTTCCCGGTGATCTTCGCGAACGCGGTCCTCACGGTGGCGGTGGCGATCTTGTCGGAGACGACGCTGTCGATCCTGGGGCTCGGTGACGCCACGACGATCTCGTGGGGCCGGATCATCGAGGAAGCATTCACCGCTGGCGCCATGGCCAACGGGTACTGGTGGTGGATGATCCCGCCCGGGCTCGCCGTCGTGTCGGTGACCCTGGCGTTCACGATGTGCGGGTACGCACTCGACGAGATCCTGAACCCGAAACTGCGATCACGATGAGCGGAGCAGCAATGTCGTCGCCAGTCCCAGCCGCACCGCCACCCAGTCCCTTCGAGGTGGAAGGGGAGTGGCTGCGCTGCGCCCTTCACACCCACTCCACCGTCAGCGACGGCACGTTGTCGCCGCGCTACCTCGCGCAGAGCTACCTGGAGGCGGGCTTCGACGTCCTCGCCATCACCGATCACTGGCGGCGCACGGTCGTGCCGTCGACGCAGCGTCTGCTGACCATCCCGTCAGCCGAGCTGGGGTTCGATCTGAAGTACCCCAACTACCCCGGACAGACGGCGGAGTTCCTCGTGTACGGCATCGACGACATACCCGACGACCCCGGCGGCAACCGCGACAACTGGATGTTCAACGAGGACGAGAACTGGGAGGTACGCACGTTCGCCGATCTCACGGCTGGGGTCGCGTGGGCCAGTTCCCAGGGCGCGGTGGTGTACGCGGCGCACCCGTACTGGAACGGCTTGTCGGTCGATGACCTGCTCGAGGCGCAAGGATTCGCCGGCCTCGAGGTGTTCAATGCCTCCGCCGAGGTGGAGACCGGACGCGGTGACTCCTCGACGTGGTGGGACACCCTGCTGCGACAAGGGCGTCGGGTCTACGGCGTGGCCACCGACGACCAGCACTACCCGCTGTTCGAGCTCGGCGGCGCCTGGACGATGGTTCGTGCGAGAGAGCGCAGCCAAGAGGCGGTGCTCGAGGCGCTGCGCAACGGTTGGTCGTACATGTCGTCGGGGCCGAGCATCCACGAGATCGCAATCGACGGCGATGCGGTCGAGGTCGCCTGCTCCCCGGTCCGCTCCGTGATCTTGCACATGGAGGAGGAGCAGGGTGTGAGTGTCACCGTGGGTGCAAACGGACGCCGGATGGGTCAGATCCTGGCGACGGACGGGTCGGGACTGATCACGCGGGTTCGCTTGGAGTCGACCTGGACCACCCCGCTCTACCGCAGGATCACCGTCATCGACCAGTTCGGCATGAAGGCGTGGAGCAACCCGCTCTGAACGGACGGCACGCGAGAGGATGGCGACTGTGTCGAAGCTGTGCGTGCGTAACTTGGCGATGTCGGTGGACGGCTACGTCGCGGGTCCCGACCAGAGTCTCGATCATCCGCTCGGTGTCGGTGGGCCACGCCTTCATGAATGGGTGTTCCTCACGCGCAGCGGCCGCAGGATGTTCGGCGAGAGCGGTGGCGACGAAGGCATCGACGACGACTTCATCGCCCGGGGCGACCAGGGGATCGGCGCCACGATCATGGGACGCAACATGTTCGGCCCGGTTCGCGGCCCGTGGCGGGACACGGCGTGGTCGGGCTGGTGGGGCGACGACCCGCCTTATCACCACCCGGTCTTCGTCCTGACCCACCACCCGCGACCACCGCTGACCCTCCAGGGCGGCACCACGTTCACGTTCGTCACCGATGGGATCGAGGCCGCCCTCGAACGCGCCACGCAGGCTGCGGCCGGGGCTGACATCAGGGTCGGGGGCGGGGCGGCGACGGTGCAGCAGTACCTGAAGGCAGGACTGATCGACGAGCTCGACATCGCGATCGCGCCGATCCTGCTGGGAAGTGGGGAGCGGCTGTTCGAAGCAGAACTGGGCGATCTCGACGGTTACCAAGCAGTCGAGTTCGTCGCGTCGGACGCGGTGGCCCACGTGCGCTTCGAACGCACGGCCGGTTAGCCCGAGCGCTGGGGTGTGGCAGACCTGGGCGGAGCTGCTGCCCCTCGGCCTGGCCATCGCCGCGTCACCGTTCGCGATCATCCCCGCGATCCTGGTGCTGTTCACCGAGCGTCCGAAAGCGGTGGCGGGTGGATTCCTGACGGGCTGGGCCGGTGGAGTTCTCGCGTCCACGGCCGTCTTCGTGCTGGTGGCCAGCGCCTTGGAAGGGCGGGACGAACCAGCCAGCTGGGTGGCCTGGACCAAGGTGGCACTCGGTGCCGCCCTCGTGGGGGTCGGCGTGTGGCAGTGGGTGCGACGCGAGCCCACGGATGTGACGCCCAAGTGGATGAGCTCGATCGACTCGTTGTCGCCGCCGGCGGCCGCGCGTCTCGGTCTGCTGTTGTCGGCGGCGAACCCGAAGGTGCTGCTGCTCACGGCCGGCGCCGGCTTGACGATCGGCGCCGCAGAGCTCGCTGCGGGCGCCGCCGCGGCATCCGTCGCGTTCTTCACGGTGCTCGCGTCCGCAACGGTGCTGTTGCCCTTGGCCGGCTACGCCATTGCAGGGCAGTCGGTGCTCGCGCCGTTGGGGCGGGTACGCGACTGGTTGGAGCGCCACAACGCCGCGGTGATGGCGGTGGTGATCACCGCGATCGGCCTCATCCTGCTGATCGAAGGGTGGTCGGCTCGCTAGCTCCGGAGTGGATGCAGGCCGCCAGATGGTCGGCCGCGGTGCCCTGCAGGTCGGGTTCGGCCTGAGCACAGCGATCCTCGGCTTCGATGCAGCGAGGGTGGAAGGGACATCCGGTGGGCAAGGCCTCCGGCGATGGTGGGTCGCCGGGCAGCCCCTCGGGGGCGAACCGGGACGCAGGGTCGCCGATCGTGGGAAACGCGTGGGACAACGCCCGCGAGTAAGGGTGCCGCGGCTGCGCGAACACCTCGGCCGCGGGTCCCCGCTCGACCACCCGACCCGCGTACATCACCATCATCTGGTCGCAGGTGGCGGCCAGCACCGACAAGTCGTGGCTGATGATCATCAGGGCCAGTCCGTCGGCCGCTGCGATGGACTTGAGCAGCCCGAGCACCTGCGCCTGCACCATGACGTCCAGCGCCGTCGTCGGTTCGTCGGCCACCAGGATCTGCGGTCGGCAGGCGAGTGCGAGCGCGATCATCACGCGCTGCTTCTGCCCGCCGGAGAGTTGATGCGGGTAGCCGCTGGCCACGCGTCCCGGCAGGCCTACTTGCTCCAGCAGCTCATCGATCCGCTGCTTGGCCGAGCGCTCCGTGGCGGCCTTGTCGTGCAGCAGGATGGGTTCGACGAGCTGCTTGCTGATCCGTTGGATCGGGTTGAGCGAGTGCAGGGCTCCCTGGAAGACGACCGATGCCTTTCCCCACCGCACCGCGCGCACCTGGCCGGGGTTCATGCTGAGTACGTCTTTGCCCTCCACGAGCACTTCGCCGGTGACGGTGGCATCGGAGGGGAACAGGCGCAGGACCGTGGAGGCGAGCGTCGACTTGCCACAGCCGGACTCACCGGCGATGCCGAGCGACTGGGAAGCGTCGAGCTGGAGGTCGACCCCACGGACTGCCGGAATCGGTCCCGCGTCGGATCGGTACGTGACGTGCACGTCCTTCAACTGCAGGAGGGGGGTGTCGGAGGACGCCACTGGCGCAGATTCCCTTCTGGCTCGCCGCTCAGCCGCGACGAGCGATCGTGAACCGGAGCCGCTCGGGCATGATCACGCTGCCGTCATCACGCGCGAACGAGCCAACCACATCCAGTGCCGTCAGGCGTGCCCGTTCGCGGGTTGTCTCGTCCATGGACAACCAGAGGGCTCGCACGCCGACGGTCCAGGTCCAGTCGTACCAGTGCTCGGGGGAGTCGAAGCCGATGTCGTACGCCTCGTCGGCGACCGAGATGTCGACGAAGCCTGCATCGCTCAACCACGTCGTGATGGCGTCGGGGGCGTCCCACAGCGGCGAACCGTGGCCCGGTCGCGGCTGGCCCGCGTCGGGTGCCAGCGGACCGACTGCGTCGTACAACGCCGCCCACTGCGCGGTGAGTGGGCCGAAGGTGGTGAACGCCAGGCGGCCCCCCGCCTTCAGCGCTGCGTGGGCCGCTGAAACTGCCTGCGTCGGATCCGGAACGAAGAAGAGCACCAGCGCGGCGAGCACGACGTCGATCGAGGCGGGCTCGACATCGGGGTGTTCGGCGTCACCCACCGCCACGGTGACGTTGTGCAGACTTTGGGCGGCAGCGTCGCGCCGCAGTGCCGCGACCATCTGCTCGGACAGGTCGATCGCCGTGACGTGTCCGGTCGGCCCCACCTCGTCGACGGCGGGGAAGAACGCGGCGCCGCGGCCGGCCCCCAGGTCGAGGACCCGGTCGCCGGGACGGATCTGCGCACGTCGGACCAGCTCGGCGCCGAACTGGCCGAAGTAGGCGACTCCGCTCTGGTCGTAGTCCTTCGCCAACGCGTCGAACATGGCACGGGTTCGGGCGCGGGTCTCCTGGGCGTCGGTCACCGGACCATCGTCGCCGACGATCCGCCGGGTGGCGAGGAGGGTGTCGAGGGCCGGAGCGCACACTGGAGGCGTGATCGGCGCGGCAAGGACCTCCGACGTGCCGGTGGTGCGAGGAGGTGCGCCCGCCCGCGTGCGAGCCGCGCTTCCCGTGTTCGTGGCGGCCGGCCTGGCGTTCGATGCCCTTGTGTGGTGGCAGGGGTTCACCCAGGAAGACGGCTTGTTCTCGCCGGAGAGCTCCAGCCAGCCCTACCGCGACGCCATCTGGTTGTTGGTGCTGTTCGTGCCGTATGCCTGGGTGTTGTGGGCGCATCATCATGGCGCCGGCTACCGCAGGCGCACGGTCTGGTGGGTATTCGCCGTTGTCGCCGCTCCGTTGGTGCTTGCGTCGCCGATCCAGTCCCACGACGTCTTCCAGTACCTCGTGTACGGACACATGCAGGTGTCGCACGGCCTGAACCCCTACGTAGTCGCGCCCGACGCGCTGCCCGGCGATCCGTGGGTGGCCTGGGCGTCGTGGCAGCACGCGCCGTCGGTCTACGGACCGGGTTGGACGTTGCTCGTGGCCGGTCTGGTGGCGTTGGCCGGTCCGCATCCGGTGGGGTCACTGCTGCTGGTCAAGGTCGTGACGTTGGCCTGCGTCGTCCTCGCCGGACTGGGCCTGACGCGCTTGCGGTCGGGGCGTCGCGACGGCCTCGTGGGTGACCCGGTCGGTCACTTGGCCGGCTTCGTCCTGAACCCGTTGGTCCTCACCGCCGGCGTTCTCGGCGCGCACGCCGATGTCGCCCTCGCGGCCTGCTTCGCCTGGACCATGGTCTACGACCAACGACGTCGTCCGGTGGTGGCGCTGGTCCTGCTCGGTGTTGCCTGCCTGGTGAAGGCGTACGCCGTGGTTGCGCTGGTCGCGTACGTGGTCGTGCTGTGGCGGCGCGGCGAGCGGCGCCGACTCGGCGCTGGGCTCGGTGTCGTGGCCGTCCTTGCAGTGGTCACGTCGTGGCCGTATTGGCAGGGCCTGGCCACCATCAGGCCGCTGCTGTCCACCGGTGACCACGCGTCGGCCAGTCTCGCCGGGTTCGTGCAGGAGGCCGATGCCTGGCTGCTCACTCGGTTGGGTGTCGACAGTGCGTCGGCGGTTGCCGACGCCTCGGTGCGCCTCGTGAGCCTCGTCGGTCTCGTGGTGCTGGCGTTCTGGGTGCTGGTGCGTGCACCTGCCCGACGTCAGCCGTGGTGGGCGGCCTCGGTGCTGCTGGGGGCGTTCTTCGTCGTGAGTCCGTGGTTCCTGCCCTGGTACCTGCTGGGGCTGCTGACCCTGGTGCTGCCGCTGGCGCATCCGCCGATTCGTCGAGCTGTCGTCGTCGCCACCGCGAGCATGGTGGTGGTGCTGCCGCTGGCCGGTGACCTGGTGCAGACGGTACTGCGCTACGTGCCACCGGTGATCGCGGCGTGGTGGCGGCCGCGAGTCAGCGAGCCGGCCGTGATGACCCCCTCTAAACCTCCACTCCCGAGGGACAACGAGTGATTTCCTCCACTCTTACGGAAGCGTCGACTCGTTGCTTCCAAACAGGGGGGTCTCGGACGTGGCTAGGGTGCCACGGTGACCGTTCCCCGGCTGGCTGCCGTCGTGGCTGCTCTGGAGCAGCAGTACCCACCGGACGCAGCGGACTCGTGGGACGCGGTCGGCCTGACGCTCGGCGACCCAGACCAGAGCGTGCAGCGCGTGCTGTTCGCGGTGGACCCCACCGCCGAGGTGGCCGCCGAGGCGATCAGTTCGCGGTCAGACCTGCTCGTCACCCACCATCCGTTGTTCCTTCGGCCGGTCCACGGTTTCGCGCAGAGCACCGCCAAGGGTCGGCTGGCGACCGACCTGGTGCGAGCCGGCGTGGCGCTGTTCACCGCGCACACCAACGCCGATGTGGCCGAGCACGGCGTCAACGACGCGCTTGCTGACGCGCTCGGGCTGTCGGATCTCCAGCCGTTGATCGCCAAGCCGGTGGCGCAGGACAAGGTGGTCACGTTTGTTCCCGTCGATGCGGTCGAGCGCGTGGCCGCTGCGATGGCCGACGTCGGCGCGGGCACGATCGGTAACTACACGCGGTGCAGCTGGAGCGTGGTGGGTGACGGTTCGTTCCTGCCGGGACCAGGTGCTACCCCGGTAGTGGGCGAGGTGGGGCGCGTAGAACGCACGGTTGAGGCGCGCCTGGAGATCCTGACGCCCCGCAGTCTGCGCGCCGACGTGGTCACCGCGCTCGTCGCCGCGCATCCGTATGAAGAGGTGGCCTACGACGTCTACGAATTGGTCGGCCAACCCGGCAGCCAGGGTCACGGACGCGTCGGGCAGCTCGAGGAGCCCATGTCCCTCGCCTCGTTCGCCGCCCACGTCGCGCAATCCCTGCCCACCACACCCGCTGGCGTGCGGTGGGCGGGAGGGGCTGAGCAGTCGGTGAGCCGGGTCGCTGTGATCGGCGGCGCCGGCGACTCGATGTTCGACGCAGCGCTCACGTCGGGTGCCGACGTGCTGGTGACCGCCGATCTGCGCCACCACCCAGTCAGCGAGCTGCGGGGCCGGGCGGCGCTGGCGGTGGTCGACCCCGGTCACTTCGCCAGCGAGTGGCCCTGGCTCCCGGTCGCCGCACAACACCTCGTCTCGGCCATGGCGGGGCACGGCTGGGACGTCGAGGCGCGCGTCTCCACCCTGGTCACCGACCCGTGGTCGGGTCTGGTGCAGGGTTGAGCCGGTTAGGCTCTGGTCTCGACGCGATGGACCCGAAGGAGCTGTGCTGAAAGCCTCACCTGCCGACCAGTTGCGACTGCTCGACGTCCAGGGTCTCGACGCCAAGGCGGCACAGCTGGAGCATCGACGCCGCACCCTGCCCGAGCTGGCGCAGATCGAGACCCTGGCGCAGGAGTCCGCAGCCGTCGTCACGCGGATCGTCGTGGTCGAGACGCAGCGGACCGACGTGGGCCGCGAGCTCTCGAAGTTCGAGTCCGACATCGAGCAGGTCCGGGCTCGCGCCGACCGCGACCAGCAACGGCTCGACACCGGCGCGGTGGGGTCGGCCAAGGAGCTGGAGAGTCTGCAGCACGAGATCGGCTCGCTGCAGCGGCGGCAGAACGAGCTCGAAGAGGCCGAGCTCGAGGTCATGGAGCAGGCTGAAGAGTTCGACCGGTCGCTGACCGCTCTGCGGATAGAGCAGACGAGCCTCGAGCAACGCACCGCCGATGCTGTGGCGCGGCGCGACGCCGCCTTCAGCGATATCGCGCGCGACCTGGAGTTCCTGGGTCAGCAACGAGCGTCAGTGGCGGGCGACCTTCCGGCCGACCTCTTGACGCTGTACGACAAGCTGCGCGAGCAGCACGGCGGAGTGGGCGCAGCCGCGTTGCGCCAGCATCGGTGCGAGGGATGCCGGTTGGAGCTCAACACGACTGACCTCGGCCGCATCCGGGAGGCGGCCGACGACGACGTGCTGCGTTGCGAGGAGTGTCGACGCATCCTGGTGCGCACCGAGGAATCAGGCCTGTAGTCGTGGCGAACCGCTTCGTCGTGGAAGCCGATGGTGGATCGCGGGGCAACCCCGGCCCGGCTGCGTTCGGCACCGTGGTGCGTGACGCCACGACGGGCGGCGTGGTGCTCGAGATGGCCGAGACCCTGGGACACACCACCAACAACGTCGCGGAGTACCGCGGCCTGATCGCCGGCCTCGAGGCGGTGCACCAGCTGGATCCGCGGGCGTCGGTAGAGGCAAGGCTGGACTCCAAGCTCGTGGTCGAGCAGATGAGCGGTCGCTGGAAGATCAAGCACGAGAACCTGCGCGGCCTCGCCGTCCGCGCCCGCTCGGCACACCCACCGGATCTGGTCTCGTACACGTGGGTGCCGCGGGAGAAGAACAAGGCTGCGGATCGACTGGTGAATGCGGCGCTCGACGGCTCGTGGGACCCGGGGAGCGCGCTGGCGACCGACGATCCGGGCACTGTCGAACTCGAACCCAGCCCGGTCGGACCGTTGCCCGGGGCTCTTCCTGGGACTCTTCCGGGCTGGTCGCCCCAGGTTGGGGTGACGACGACGACGCTGCTGCTGCGTCACGGACACACCGCTCACAGTGTTGCGAAGCGCTTCAGCGGCGCCGGAGGGGACGACCCCGAGCTGAACGCCTTGGGACTGGCCGAGGCGCGAGCTGCTGCGGAGGCGCTCTGGGCTCGGACAGACGTCACGCAGATCGTCACCTCGCCGCTACGCCGTGCCCGTCAGACTGCCGATGCCGTGGCCGAACGACTGCAGTGCCCGGTCACGGTCGACGACGACCTGCGGGAGTGCGATTTCGGCGACTGGGAGGGGTTCACCTTCGGGCAGGTGAAGCGGCGGTGGCCCGAGGATCTCGCCGCGTGGTTGGCCTCAACTGCTATGGCAGCGCCAGGTGGCGAGGCGTTTGACGAGGTCGCCACCCGCGTCGATGCGGCGGCCCAGCGCATCCGCACCACGTTTGAAGGTCAGACGGTGCTCGTGGTGTCGCACGTGACGCCGATCAAGTGTCTCGTGCGCGCGGCGCTCGGCGTCGGCACTGGCGTGCTCTTCCGCATGGAGCTTTCGCCGGCGTCGTTGACCACGATCCGCTGGTACGAGGACGGCGCCGCGTCGCTGCTCGGGTTCAACGACGTCAGTTACTTGCCCGAGCGCTGACGCTTCAGAGCTCGTCGACCACGATGTCGAGTCGTCGCGGCTGACCCGCTTCCGTCTCCTGCAGGGTCGCCTCATACCCGAGCGCGGACAGGGTGGTCACCAGTTCGTCCAACGAACGCGGCATGCCCCGCCGCCGGACGAGTGCGGCCACCATCCGCCCCTTCGTTGCCTTGTTGAAGTGGCTGACCACCTGCGTCGATCCGTCGGGGCGTCGATGCAGCACGCGTCCGACGGCGGTGCGATCGGCCAGCTCGTCGTGCGGCTGCCACATGCTCGCGTAGGTGCTCGAGCGAAGGTCGAACACGACGTCGGTAGCTGCGGGAGGCAGCACGCTCGCCAAGGGACGTCGCCACGCCGCGTTCAGCCGACCTAGGCGGGGGAGTGCTGCGTCGCCGGAGAGCCGATACGCCGGGATCTGGTCGGTCAGCCGGAGCGCCCCGAAGAGCGCGGACATCACGACTACCGAATCGTCGAGCCGCTGTCGCGCAGCCGCCGAAAGGTTGTGGCGGGCGAGCGCCTCGTAGAGCACTCCCGCATAGACGTCACCGGCCGGATGCGTCGGTGCGTCGCGTAGACCTTGATTGCGGACCAGTTCGGAGTCTTGGCCCTTGCTCAGGCCCAGGGCTTTGCGAGCCCGGCCCGGCTGACCGCTGCTCACCCGGATCAACGTGTCGAGCACTCGTCGGCGCGTCTTCAGCAGGTCAGGGAAGGACAGCGACTCCAGGTCGAGCGGGGTCATCTGATCGCCGGGCGTGGCGGGCGGCGTCGCCTTTCCCTCCGACGGCGGCAACAAGATGAGCACGAGCGCGTACCCTAGACGCACGGCGGACGAGCCGGCCGGGCGGCCGCGGCGTTGTCTCTTCGGAGACGACGTCGAGGAAAGTCCGGGCTCCACAGGGCAAGGCGGTGGGCAACACCCACCCGGGGTGACCCGCGGGACAGTGCCACAGAAAGCAGACCGCCGACTGGCCTTGGCCGGTCGGTAAGGGTGAAACGGTGGTGTAAGAGACCACCAGCGCCGCAGGCGACTGCGACGGCTCGGTAAACCCCGCCTGGAGCAAGGTCAAGAAGGGCGTCGACTTCGTCGGCGTCCGCGTGGATGTTCGAGGACGGCCCGTCTGAGTCCACGGGTAGACCGCACGAGGTTGTCGGCAACGGCAGCCCTAGATGGATGGTCGCCCTTCGCGTCACTGCCGCAAGGCACCGTGACGCGAAGACAGAACCCGGCTTACAGGCCGACTCGTCCGCCCCACCCGCGCTGACCTGCGGAAGCGTAGTTCAGACCTCGGCCCGGTCCTTCGCTGGTCCGACGACACCGCCACCTCGCCTGAGTCACAGCGCCGCGCAGTCCGACACTTGTCCGCGGCGATATTCACCCGAGCCAGCTCACGCTCGCAGTCATCGATCACCACCGCGACGTGGGACGCGTCATGCGGGTCAATCCGATCAACACCGTGGGTTCCTCCTCGGAACCAGTAGGGATCGGCGGCGGCAGGCACTTCAAGAGAAGACCCGCCAGAACCCTCCATCAGGCACCTCGGAGCGGATTCGTGGAGCCACTGAGCCGACAGTCTCGGGGTTGAACCGTCGTCGGGGCGTAGGCGTTTCATGAGTGTCCGTCCCCGTCTACTCCTTGGGAGAGCCATGTCTGTGACATTTCGTCCGCGCCATCCCGCGGTGGCGCTGGCCGGCGCCTTGGGGGCCGCGTCCGTTGCGATGATCTTGGCGCTAGTGCCGGCCCAAGCGTCCATGACCGCGGGAACATTCCTCGGTCCACTCACCAAGATCAAGACCATCGCCAGCACGGTCCCGACCAACGGGGACGTCAACCCGTACGGCGTGGCCGTCGTACCGACTACTCACGACCGGCTGCGCAAGGGCGACGTCTTGGTGAGCAACTTCAACAATTCGACCAACGCCCAGGGCACTGGCACCACCATCGAGGAAGTCAGCCCCACGGGACACCGGATCCCGTTCGCGACGGTCCATGGGTCCCAGGTGCCGGGCGGGGTCGGATTGACCACTGCACTTGTGGTCTTGCGGTCGGGGTGGGTCATTGTCGGCAACCTGCCGACATCCGATGGCACCTCGGCCACCGCCACGGCTGGGTCGCTCTTGGTCATCGACTCCGCCGGGCACCTGCGTGAGGTCTGGAAGGGCCACGGGATCAATGGCCCTTGGGACGCGACCGCGGCCGACTTCGGCAACCACGCGGTGCTGTTCGTGACCAATGTGCTCAACCGCACCGTCGCCAAGTCCCCCGCCACTGTCAATGCCGGGACGGTACTACGTCTGCAGATCAGTCTGACCGGGCAATCACCCAAGCTGACGGCCACCACAACCATCGGTTCGGGCTTTCCCGAACGGACCGACCCCGCTGCCCTGGTGATCGGGCCGACTGGAGTCGCCCTCGGTACCGACGGGACGCTCTACGTCGCTGACACGCTGCGGTCGCGACTGGCGGCGATCCCACGGGCTCTGACCCGCGTGACCTCCGCCGGGCGCGGAGCCACCGTCCGTAGTGGAGGCCCCCTCAACGGTCCGTTGGGACTCATCGTCGTTCCTGGTGGAGACCTGCTGTCGGTCAACTCCGGTGACGGCCGAACCGTCGAGGTGAGCCCCGATGGGCGACTCGTGGCAACTCGAACCCTTGACAGCTCGGGGACGCCTGCCGGCGCCGGGGCGCTGTTCGGGCTGGCCCTCACACCGAGTGGGCACCAGTTGTACTTCGTAGACGACGCCACGAACACCCTCAACCTGCTCCACTGACCGGCCCGCACCATCCGGGGCGCCGACCAACGATCGCTGGGTCGACCGACTGCGGTTCTCAGCAAGGCCACAGTCGGTCGACCCGCAACCACGACTCCCCGCCGGCGCCCGACACCCGATCGGCGCACCGACCGGCACGTCCGTGCCGCGTGGCGGAATGGTGGCGCGTGACGCCTTCTGGGGACCTTGTTCTATTCGTCGTGCGGGGCGGTCGACTCCGAGATCCCGAGTTCGAAGATGTCGAGTTGGCGCTCGACGGTCATGCCCACGCTCTCGTACAAGGCGACCGCACCGTGAGGATTCTGGGCATCGACCCCAAGCTTCACCTGGGTGCGGTCTCGGGTCGAGATCTCCACGAACGACCGGTGCAACAACGCCTTGGCGATGCCACGACCACGCCAGCTCTTGATCACTCCGAGCATGCCGACGAACCCTTCGTTCTCGTCCAGGAACGACACGACATGGCCGACGACGCCAACCTTCGCCTCGGCCAGGAACACCAGCGAGGGGTCCAAACCAAATGCGCGGAGTTCTTCACTGAAGGCTTCGAACGTCGAGGGACGGAAGCCCCAATGATCGGCAAAGGAAGCTTCATGCACCTGGAACAGTGCGTGATCGTCGCCCTCGGCGTATCGCCGGATCGTCACGCCATCGAGTTCCTGCCAAGTGATCTCGTCATCGCCCAGCGGCTTCGCCATCGTGAACGCTGAGCGCACCTGAAGGTACCCGCGCGAGCGAAGAAGAACGTGTCCGGCGAGGTCGGTCTCGGGTACCTCCGCCCGGACCCCCTCGGAACCGCGCTGTCGCGCCAGGGTCTCGCCCCAGGACAGCAAGGACGTCGCGATCCCATTTCCCTGTTGGTCAGGGTGGACGAAGACCAGCAGGTCGAGTGGGCCGCCCTGCTCCTTCTGCCAGATAGCTTGAGCGAACCCCGCGACGACCTGGTCCCTCTCAATGATCCGCGTGTCGCGGGCGAGTTCGGTAGCCGAGAGACGCCAGATCGACTGCAAGTGTTCACGGGTCGGGCTGGGCGACAAACCAAGCGACGCGTCAACCGCCCACGTCAGGCGCACGATCGCGTCCAAGTCCACAGCAATCGCCGCACGGGCTCGATATCCCGTGGGACCTTGTTCGCCAGGCATCTCGTGGATCCTAGCCATCGGCCCCGGGGCGAAGCGTCCGCGAATGCCGGATCCAATCAGCCCGAGAACGAACGGCACTTCGCGGGCACCCTCAGGAGCGTCTATCGCCGAGCCGCTGGACCATGCCCACGGCAGGCTCTTCCAGGACCGGAACGGCACGTAGGCGCGATCGTTGGCTAACACAAGCAGCAACTGTGAGCGTCGGAGGCCGAGGTCTGGGTCTTGGCTGAAGACCCGCCACAACGTCCCAACTCTCCGACGGAAGCGAAGGGGTGCGGTCGGGCTAGACGTTGTCGATGAGCCGCGGTCACCTTGACCACGGCCGCCCCAGCAGCAGACCAAGCCGCCATTGCGAGCATCCAAGCCCGGTACTCGAGCCCGATCGTGGTAACCAATCACCCGGCCAGCCACACCACGTCGACGTACCTCAAGCCCGCCGACGACACTCGGATGATCCTGACCTGGTGGGGCCAGCCCTGTCAGCAGGTGTCAGACGCCAGCGCCGACGTCGCAGTAAGCGGCTTCACAGTTGCCTGGCAGGACGAGCAGCAGCACGGCACCGCACCGCACCCCTGGAGCTGCCCTTCAGCGTCACAGTGCTAGCCGCACCCGAGTGCCAGCCTCAGCCGGCGGCGGCTGACCCCGCTGCCGATCGACGGTTCACCGGCGCTGGCCGGTCCCCTCGCTTGGGGAAGCAGCCGCCTGCAGCGACCTGCGCACAGACAGCCGCATCCGATCAGCCCGAGATCGGTTCCCCTCTGTGTCAAGAAGCGGCTTTCGCGGGACGTCGTGTCGGCGTAGCCTCGGCAGTGAACCCGGGTTGTGGCTTGTCCGAAGTGTTGGCTTTGGGGATCTGGTCAACCGCGCTGGCTGTGAGAGTCGCCCCCATCTGCCCTCCCGGGTTCGCCCTTGCCTGGTCCTCGACCAGGACGGGCTCTTTCTGACAATCCGAGAATCCTCGGATCACCCACCGAGCGGGAGGCCCGCCCCGCTCCGTGATCGCATCACGTCGGTGCGGTCTAGGGAACATCGCTCGATCTCTCGTTGAGGACAGCGCGCACGAGCCCTGCGGAAACGAGTGCCGTACCCAGACCGAGGAAGGCGAAGGTTAGCCAAGTCAGAAGCACGGAGGGTCCAGTGTTGGCCATCACCGCCACGCCGAAACTGATCAAGAACATGACCGCTCCCATTGCGAGGAACGGTGTGCGCTCAGTCTTCATGCCGCGATCTTTCCCCAGCCAGACGCGACCCGTCTGGAGGACAGCACAAACTGTGAGCCCCGAATACACCCCGACGGGGAGCCGCGTCTCGCCGGGTCCCTGCACAGTCAATTGCCCCAAGAACATTCCGCAGTCGGCTAGTCGAGGACCGAAGGTCTGACAAGTGGCCACCCCACGAAGCTTTCGCGATGTCGGGAAGACCCACGCAGATCGGCACGTCCGTGCTACCTGAGAACCGGGACATACAACCGTGCCGGGTGAGATCTTGGCGTGGTGCGCCCAAAGTGGGATGTGTGGGTCTACTACTCGCTCCCGGACGTCGACCGTGACGAGGCGAGAAGCCTTGGTCTGCCCATGGACGCCGAGTTCGGGTTCCCTGAGCAGTTCCAGATGGACTTCCAGACCACGACCCGAGCCGAGTCGAACAACGAGGCCGAGCAGCTCGCCCGAGCCGCCTTCGACCGGTTCGCCGCCGAGCGCGGGTTGCGTCAGCCGCGGGTGGACCGCGTCTTGGTCGTGAAGCGGGGAACTCGCCCGGTGTTCGCAGGTCCCGATGACGGCGATCCAGCCGGGGTCAGGGAACCTCGTCGCCCGTCTCCTGCCCCGAGCAGCGATAGCGAGGCCGCGCCTCTGCCGCCGACTGAGGAAGGTGCGTAACCGCTCGGGGTCGGCACGTATGGGCGCTTCGGATGATGACTGGGGTTCCTTCGGGGTGTCGTCGTCCCAGCGGCGGGTCGCGTTGGTGCGGGTGGGGGTCGTTTGGCCCTGGTCGGGTCCGGGGAGTTGCCTAGGTTTGCGGTGGAAGGGCTGCGGTGTCTTGTCATGCGTAGGTCTGGGTGGGCGGTTGCCGCCGGCTTGGTGTGTTGGCCGGTCCTGGTGGCGGTGATGGTGGTGCCGGCGTCTGCTTCGTCGCCGTTGAGTTCGACCTCGCCAGGGAGGCAGTGGGTTCAGATCTCAGCCAGCGGCGGCCACACGTGCGGGTTGGACACCACCGGTCGGGTCTACTGCTGGGGCGACAACACGTTCGGCCAGCTGGGGGTGGGAGACCAGATCGACCGGTTGGTGCCGACGGCTGTGGTTCGGTTCTCCTGGGGGCTGGGCGGCAAGACGGTGAAGCAGATCAGTGTCGGCCCCGCGAACTCCTGCGCGTTGGACACTGCCGGGAAGGTCTACTGCTGGGGGTTGGCCAGGCAAGGACAGCTGGGGATCGGCGACACAGGCATCCTGTTCAACGACCAGCCGATGCCGGTGGACTTCTCCGGAACTGCGCCGCGTGTGGTGGTCGCCACGATCAGCGTCGGGTACCTCGACGTCTGCGCGTTGAGCCGTTCCGGGAAGGCCTACTGCTGGGGTTTTGGCGAGTTCGGACAACTGGGGACCGGAGGCTACGGCGACGTGTACCGGCCGTACCCGGTGGACACCTCTGGCGTCCTGGCCGGGGTGACCCTGAAGCAGATCACGCTCGGCGACTACCACACGTGTGCTCTGGACAGCTCGGGGCAGGCCTACTGCTGGGGTGCCTACTGGGATGGGCAGCTGGGCACGCTCGCGGTCGTGAGCACCGGGGAGGGCAACACCACAAACCAGCCGGTCGCGGTGGACCAGACCCGGGCGCTGGCCGGGAAGCGACTGACCCAGATCACCGCCGGCGACGGCTACACCTGTGCCCTGGACAACTCAGGCCGCGCCTACTGCTGGGGCTCGAACCGCCGCGGCAAGCTCGGCACCGGGGACACCGTGAACCGTCGACTGCCCACCGCCGTCAACCGAACCATTGCCCTGGCCGGGAAACGACTGACCCGGATCAGCGCCGGCGGCACCCACACCTGCGCCGTGGACACCGCCGGGAGGGCCTACTGCTGGGGCAGCGACCGGCAAGGCCAACTCGGGATCGGCTCCGCGGACCACCGCCGACGGCTGCGCCCCGTGGCCATGAACCGGTCCGGGTTGCTCGCCCACGTCGGCCTGACCCAGATCACCACCGGCCACCGACACACCTGTGCACTGAGCCAGAACGGACGTGCCTACTGCTGGGGCGTCAACCGACGCGGACAACTTGGCGACGGAACCACCCTGACTCAACGCGTGCCCGTAGCAGTAGCCCACCCTTCGACCTAAGAACCTCGGTCTCACACCGACTCGACTCAAGGTCACCCGCGCGAGATCGGCACGTCTGGGCGGCTACCAGCTGGCCGTCCAGGCGTACTGACTGCGGTCTGGTGCGACAGTCGGGGTGGCCGCTGTCTTCCGGGTCAGAGGCCCAGGACGCGTCGAGCATTGGCGGCGAACTCGCGCATCGGTTTAACCGGACCCACCTCGAGGAAGGTGACGCCGGACTCGGTGAATCCGGTGTGGCCTTCGGGCCAGTGGTAGACCTCACCGGCGCTGACTGTCTCTTCGCTGCCGTCGGAGTGGGTCATGCGGATCGAACCGTCGAGCACGATCCCCCAGTGGGGGCTAGGGCACCGGTCATCGGGCAGTCCTTGCAGGACGGGGGTCATGTCGGTGCCGGCCGGAACGCGGGCGTGGCGGATCGCCATGTCGCCGTATTCCAGGTAGCGGGTTTCGAGTTCTCCGGCGGACAGTTCGACGGGCATCTCAGAGATGGGGGTGGCCATGGGGGGCTCCTCGCAAGCGGGGTGGGTAGGTGATGGTCGGTCCGGTCAGCCCGCGGGCTCGCCGTGCGACGTCGCGCCAGTGATCGTCGTCACCGGTGCCGGCTTGGCCGGCGAGCGTGACGGCCTCGGCCTCGGCTGAGGTCAGTTCTCGGACCAGGCAGAACTCGTTGCCGAACGGGTCCTGCATCACTGCCCAGTCGATGACCGGCGGTTGGCCGGGGTAGGCGTGTGGTCTGGGGTAGATGCTCGGAGCCCGCTTCAGCGACCCGCCGATGGCTTCGATCTGCGCGATGGCCTCGTCGAGCTGTTCAACGGTGATGTCGACGTGTGACCGGTTGGTCTCGACGCCTTTGGGAGTTCGGACCCGGTGCAGGATCAGGACGTGTTTCCAGGTGGTGTCGTCCTCGTAGCCAAGGTAGGAGTACCGGCCGGGCCAGTCCGTAGAGATCACCGGGATTCCGGTCAACTGCGACCAGAACGTCTCAGCCACCTCAAGGTCGTCCACGTCCATCACGTGGCAGCGCAACTGCCCGATGGCCATCGCCGTCCTCCTTGTCGCTGGACGAAAACTACTCTCGATGCGAGTAGCCTGCAAGGGTGCCCACGACCTCCCCGGCCACCTACGGCCTCCTCGGCCTGCTGGCGGTGCGTTCCTGGACCGGTTACGAACTGACTCAGCAGGTGCGCCGCAGCCTGCGCTTTGTCTGGGCCACCTCGGAGGGTCACCTCTACCGAGAACAGCGGCACCTGGTCGCCTTGGGCTGGGCCACGGTCTCCGACGAGCCAGCCGGGCAGCGCACCCGCAAGCGTTACGCCATCACCGACGCTGGCCGCCAGGCACTCAAGGAATGGCTGGGCACCACCCCGGAAGAACCGCACGTGCAGATCGAAGGAGTGCTGCGCACCTTCCTCGCCGACCAAGGGTCGCCGGAGGATCTGGTCGCCGCGCTGCGAGCCACCGGCGACAACGCCCGCGCAATGCTCAGCGACCTGTGCGGCTTCGTCGAGGACTACCTGGCCGACGGCGGTCCGCTCGACATGCTCGAACGCGGAGTCGGCGTACCTCCCGCGGCGCGGTTGGAACACCGGGGCCGTCCCATGTACCCCGAACGCCTGCACGTCGTCGCACTAACTCTCGAGATCACCACCAGGCTGCTAGAGGTCCTCATCGAGTTCGCTGACCAATCCGCAGGGGAGGCCCAGGATTGGCGCTCAACCACCGACAGTTCACTGACGGCCACCACACGCACCCGCCTGGAGACCATCCGCCATCAGGCGGGCAAGGCTCGGCTGCCGGCATAGTTCGCACCATCGTCTTCGCAGTGGACGATGCAGCGCAGAACGGCACCTCTGGGCGACTGCGCCAGGGACGTTAGACGGGCCCACCGCTGGTGTCGTCGGGAGTGGTGGGGCAGTTGGCTTTGGAGTCGCCTCCGTTGCCGCCGCCGCCGCCGTTGCCGTTGTCGCCGGTGTGGGCGTTCCCGTCGCTGGAGTTGTGTCCGCAGTTGCCCCACCCTTGGTCGCCGCCGTTACCCGGTGTAGGTGCTTCCGGGGTCGTGATCGCTCCGCCGGGGCGGTTGGTCGGATCGGCGAAGGCGGCAGAGGCTGCGACGGTGGGGAGGATGAGTGCGCCGGCGAAGAGCACGGTGGTGATGGTCTTTCGCATGGTGGTCTCCAAGGGGGCTGGGTCTGGCCGTTGTAATCCGAGGCGGCCGCTGACGGCACCGCCGGACGGGCGAAGTTGCCGGGCAACGGCACAGGGCAACCACGTACGGCCCCCCGTTACACGCCGTTCGGGCGATTGGACAGGCCGTGGGCGCGAGTGAGCCGGTCGGCCCATCGGCCTGGCGACTGGGGTCAACCTCGGTGAGCCGGACCCGCAGCTTCAATCCGCTCCGGGCCGGTGTTCCCCGGCGGCCGACCAAGTGTCCCAACCCGAGCACGCACGAACAATGCGCCCGCGAAAGCCGGATCCGATCAGCCCGAGAACGGCACCTCCGTGCGGCCGTTGATTGTCCAGAACTACCAGTTGTCGGGGATGGGACACGGCGTGCCCGTCGACAGATTCAGGCTTGACCTTGCCGTCGCGGAGGGGCCACTCGAGGCAGCGAAGCAGAAGGTCGATCCATCGGCGGTCCTTCCTGCGTAGTAGGTCGAGATGCCGGGAGAAACACTGACCGCGGTCGAGGCTCCAGGGTTCATCTCGGTCTTGACCTCGCCGACGAGCGTCAACTGAGGACTCTCAGGATTGTCAGTGGACGTCGCGAGCGCCGATCGCCGCACCACGCCGCGGTCCGGGTGAACCACCGTCTTGACCTCAGTTCTGGGAGTGAATTCATCCACCTGCGAACGGTCGCCTGCAGATCTACGGAGGCGAATGAGGTCGGGAAGGTTCCACGATCGAGCGTCCTCAGCAGCTGTTTAGGGCTGGGAGATATGGGCGGAAGTCGAGATAGGTGTGGTGGTCGTGGCCCACGGCGGGGACGTAAAACTCCAGCGTCCCTCCGTGGTTGTCCTCGAGCTTGACGCCGGCCTCGACGAATGCCTTGATCAGGGCTCGTGCCTGGTCGGTGGTGATGACTTGACAGGCGTGGTGGAGCAACCGCTGGTACCGGGCCAGCGCCTCCTTCGCCGGGGACGGCAACTTGGATGGGTCGGGGGAGTATCGATCGAACACGAGCTGATAGTGGGATGGGACGTAGTGGCGGATTGTGCGGTCTGCCCAGGCGCTGGCCGGCAGCCGGCCCGTCGAGTTGGCGAGGAGCTTGTTGATCTGGGCGAGAGCGCGGATCTGGGCGGGCGTCACGTTCCTGTGGGGTTGTCCGTTCCAATCCGAGGGGGGTGACACCGAGGTATCGATCAGGTGACCGTTGTTGCGAACCTGGTACCAGGCCCAATCCTGGTTCTGTTCGAATGCCTTATTGGCGAGCCGCAGATTGTGGCGGAAAAGACCGGCCGCTTGGCCGGTTGCCAGGACCCTCGACAACAGCAGCTGCGCTCCCTGCGGCGTCAGCCGCTGCTGGATATACGCGGTGTGGAACAGGTCGGCACCGTTGGGGATCACCAGTGGGTCGCCGGAGCGGGTCCATCTCTGCCAGATGATGCGCCCGTCGGCGTAGACGTTCCAGCTTGCCCTGGACGACACCGGACTGATGTTGAGGAGGATTCTGCCGCTGGCCGGCAGGCTCATCTGGGCTCCCACCGGAGGGAACCCGGCGAAGTGCACCCGCCCGACCGTTGTCGCGTGGACCGGCGACGACGGAGGGGCAGAGCTGGGCTTATCCGGTGTCGAAGAGGCGCAGGCACCGGTCAACATCCCGACGACAGCGACCAGAGATATCACCGCACGCCGTCCGTGCGAAGTGCGGTGGAAGCCGTCGCGTGTCACCTGACATCCTCCTTAGTCGAACTCCAGTCGGAACAGACCTGTATCGGCGCTTCTGGGTGCTTCATCGGCTTCTGCGTCGAGACGCTGGCCGGATGTGTCTGGAGTCGGCTGACCCCTTTCGGCCTGTCCGACGACGATGTCCCCGGATCGTGTCCTCTGGTCCGCTCAGCGCCGCTGAGAAGGTCGCGACCATCAGGGCTCGAAGCGCAGACTGTCGACGAGCTGCTGGTTCTTAGCCAGATCCGGGGGTATTCCATTATCGACCGCCGACCAGATGACCGTCAGACCACCACCTGGTACCGAGATCAGCCAGCAGTGGACCACCCTGCTGTTGTCGATGCTGACGGCCCTTGGTGTGTCGTAGAACGGAACGTGCGGTCGCGCAACGCCGAAGATCGGGATGCTGGTGCCGACCAAGCGCACGCCAGCTGGCACATCGCCACTTGCGCCGAACTCGATCTCATACGCCGGGTACCCGGCGACGGTGGTGACCGCCGAGTCGTAGACAGTCAGGTAGGGACGCGACGTCAACCACTGGAACACCGCCGCCGGCGTGTCGGAGACCGTCGGGTCCGGCGACAACAGGGGAAGACCGCCAGGAGTCCGATGGCGGTCCACTCGAACGACTACCACCCGCTCGAGCACCTGAACCTCGCCGGAGTGTGACACGGTGGCCGCCAACGCGCCGTTAACTCCATCTTGACCGATCGTCGGCTGCTGAGTCGACCGGCCCGGTCGGGAGAGGACTGCGGTGATGAAGCCGCGATCGTCCCCGCCCGAGATCCGGTTGGCGAACGTTTCGGGTAGTTCCACAGTGAACGGCACCGGCAGGGCCACCCGGAAACGGGTCGCGTCCACGCAGGTGACCAGCGGCGGCGACGCCTGACATGGCCTGACCGCGACGGACGGCGCGGGGTGCGGTGGCGTGATCACCGGAGGCGATGCCTGATCGAACGGGTTCCCGATGGTGGCGCCCGCCAGCACTGCGATCGCGATGCCAGCCGCCGCGGCCAGGGCGACGCTGCGTTGGATCCGACGTCGGTGTTCGGCGCGCTGACGTACCTCAGCCGGGAGAAGCCCTGACTGGGGCAGCCGCTCGGCCACCGCATGAAGCCGCTGGGTCAGTTGATCGGTCACAGCTCCCCCTCTCGGGCAGTCAGGCCACGGCCGGTGCCGACTCCTGACGGGGCACCATTGGTGGTGGTTGGTTGGTCGTCGCCCAACAGTTGGGCCAAAGCGGCCCGCCCACGAGTCAGCTGCTTCTTCACAGCCGATGCACTCGCATCCGTCTCCTCAGCGACCTCATCCACCGACAGGTCGACTAGGTGGTGCAACACGATCGCGACCCGCTGCTTGTACGGGAGCTGCCGCAACGCCGACAGGAGTGCAACGTGCTGTGGGTCGAGTTCAGGCAGATCAGGCGGTGGCCCGTGGCGCTGCCAGGCCGCCGACGCGTTGCGCACCCGACGCCAACGGCTCACCGCCAAACGGCGGGCGACCGTACGCACCCAAGCCTCCGGTGAGCCGCAACCACGCACCGCCGACCAGTGCAACCAAGCACGCTCGAACGCCTCTTGCGTCACGTCCTCAGCCTCGGCCCAGTCACCGGTCAACATCACCAGCTGCCGCTGGATCCTCGGCCCAGCCGTCGCACAGAACAGGTCGAACTCAGCTGCCGCGTCGTCTCCGCGTTTGCGCGTCACCGCCGACCTCCCGCCGACAACCGCCCCTCTAGACGGTCTCAGCCCATAGACGCCTGGCACACCCCACCGGTGACATCTCTGCGGCGTCCGCCTTCGCCGACCGCCCGCCCAGCCCGCCGCAACGCACCGAATGCCGGTTACAGTGCTCGCGTTTTCAACCACCTGGACTCAGTGGAGGTGGGGCCGACCTCACGGCCGACCCCACCTATGGTCTGCAGCCGCAGTCCTCGGAACGTGCCCAGCCCGCCGGCACGGAGGTGCCGATGCTGCGCGCTGTCGGACAGGCCATGATGGCCACATCAGCGAGGGGTTATGAGAGGTCACTATGAGCGTCTATCGGGTAGTTGATGTGATTGGGACGAGTACCACGTCTTGGGAGGCGGCGGCGGCCGAGGCCATCAAGACGGCAGCGGGATCTCTACGTGATCTTCGCGTCGCCGAGGTGACCAGACAGGACGTCGTCGTTGGCGACACCGGAGACTTGGTCTACCGGACGAAGATCCAGCTCTCGTTCAAGTACGAAGCGCAGTAGCCGCCAACGGCGTTAGTTCAAGAGTTGCGGTGGAAGCGCGGACAGGTTCCTGAAGCGTTGCCCTTGCGAGAGGGTGACGCATAATTTGCCCCGGAGGCGGAGTGGCTGACTCTCGACTGGATACCGTCTACAACGCTGAGAGCCCCGCCGAGTTGTCCGCGGCCTACGACGAATGGGCCGACTCGTACGACTCGGACATGGCAGAGGTGGGGTACCGACACCCAGCCGTGTCGTTGGCGCTGTTGACTCGGCACCTACCCGCTGGCTCGGCACCGATCCTCGACGCGGGCGCTGGCACTGGGTTGATCGGCGAGCTGCTCGGCACCCTGGGGTACCCGGAGGTCGACGCACTGGACGCTTCACCGGGCATGCTCGAGATCGCCCGAGGCAAGAACGCCTATCGCGAGTTGCACCACGCGTTCCTGGGTGAGCCGCTGCCGTTCGCGGACGGTCGGTATGCGGCGGCCGTCAGCACCGGCGTCTTCACCGCTGGTCATGTCGGCATCGAAGGGCTCCCGGAACTGTTCCGGGTGGTTCGACCTGACGGGTTGATCGTGCTCACCGTCAAGCTCACGGTCTGGGAATCCGGCTTCGGGGAGTACCTGAGTCGTTGCGATTCCGACGACGTGGTCCGCATCGTGGAGGTCACGCCGATCTACGCATCGATGCCGGCCGGGGCGGAGACCTCGCCGTGTGTCGGGGTCGTGTTCCGTCCCACGGGAAATGTTCCGCGTTCCTGACCGCCGACGGCTAGTAGCAAGGCCCGCGCGTCTAGGCTGACTCAGCCGATCGTGTCGTCCTGGGAGGGCGAGTGGACGCTGGGATCTCGGTTGTTCTGGCGTGCATCGTGGGTTGGGTCCTGGTCTCGGCGCGGCTTGCCCGGTGGAGCGTCACGGCACCGCTGATCCTCGCTATCGCTGGGTTCGCCCTCGGGTCGACGCCCGGTTCACCGGTGCACATCAGTCTCGGCACGAGCCAGATCAGAACCGTCGTCGAGATAGCGCTGGCGCTGATCCTCTTCACCGACGCGTCCAAAATCAGCGCCCGCTGGTTCGAGCAACCACCGTCGCGGATCGCGGCTCGACTCCTCGGGATCGGACTGCCGCTGGCGATCCTCGCCGGGTGGTTGGCCGCCGTGCCACTGTTCCCAGGCACTGAATGGGCGGTGCTGGCAGTGGTGGCTGCGGCCCTCGCGCCGACCGACGCAGCCCTGGGCGCGAGCGTCATGGACGACGAGCGGATTCCCCGTCGGCTGCGCGATGTCATCAACGTCGAGAGCGGGCTCAACGACGGGCTCGCGACGCCGTTCGTGCTCTTCTTCCTCGCGGTCGCCTCGGCGGACGGCGCGCATAACTCGGTTCTTCGGGCGGGGGAGCAGGCGATCGTCGATCTTCTGATCGCCGTTGGATTCGGCGCCGCACTTGGTTGGCTCGTTGGCCGTCTACTCGTGGTAGCCGACCGGCGCGGCTGGTCACTGGCGTCCCAGGAGCCGGTCGTGCCCCTGGCACTGGCGCTGATCGCCTACTTTGGGGCCGTCGCGGCCGGTGGAAACGGGTTCGTTTCCGCATTCGCCGCAGGCGTCGCCTACGGAACGGCCTCGGCTGGGCTGGCGACCGGCCACGTCATCAGCTTCACCGAACGGTGTGGTTCCTTGTTGTCGTTCTTCGTCTGGTTCGTCTTCGGGGCCGCCTTTCTTCGGCCGGCGTTCGACGGGCTGACGTGGCAGGTGATCGTGTATGCGCTGTTGAGCCTGACTGTCGTGCGCATGGTCCCGGTGGCGCTGTCATTGATTCGGAGCAGGCTCACGCGCAATGAGGTACTGCTCATCGGTTGGTTGGGGCCCCGCGGGCTGGCCTCGATCGTCTTCGCGCTCATCGCGGTCGATGAGCTCACCGCGGCCGAGGGGGCGGGGTTGGTCGCCCAAGTCGTCACCGTCACGGTCGCCTTCTCGGTCGTCCTCCACGGTCTGAGCGCCGGCCCGCTGGCCGCTTGGTTCAGTCGCAGCGCACCTGACTAGGCGGTGCCGCTCGCCTGATCGGCGGCCGACTGCGATGCTGGCGGGACAACGGGCCAGTCATCAGAAGGCGGAGGCATTTTTCATGTGGGCACAGCTCATCAAGATGCGCTTGCGACCGGATGCCGAGGGAGACCTCTCCAGCGTGTTCGAGCAGTTGCAGGCTCTCGAGCAGCCTGGCACCGGGTTGTTGCGGACGACCACGATGCGGGACCAGAAGGATCCGCTGGCGGTCTACACACTGGTCGTCTTCGAGAGCGAAGCCCACGCTCGCGCTCGCGAGCAGGATCCCCGACGTGCCGAGGGCCTGAAGGCCGTTCAAGCAAGCATGGCCGAGCTCTTCGAGGGCCCGCCGGAGTTCGTCGACCTCGACGTGCTGCTCGACCGCGCTCCATAGAACGGCGCGGTCACCTTGGCGGAAGTGAGCGCGCGTACCCCGCGCCGAGACCGACCCACTTGGTCAGCTGGCGCTTGGTGCGCAGGTCAGCAGTCGCGACCCGCAGCCATCCGGACATCGGTCGCCCCTGCATCACCGCCACCTCGGCGTTGCTGGTGTCGACGAGCCGGTCCGACTCGGCCGGATCCACCCGCACCAGGGCACCGCCCTGGCCGCTCGCCGCGATCGCCATGTTGCCGTTGACGAGGAAGGCGAGCCCACCGAACATCTTCTTCTCGGTCACCTCGGCTTCGCCTTCAAGAAGTTCGCGCATCCGAGCAGCGAGCGTTTCCTCATAGGCCATGGCTGGGATGCTAGTCGCGGCACCGGCTCTTGATGGTCACCTCATCCCCGCAGCGACTGCCTTGCTGAGACAGGTCACTAAGGCTCGACATCCGGTCTCTGGGACTGGCACCGTTCTGCCTGTTGGCTCGAACTTCCGAGCGATCGAGGTGGCCCCGGATGGTGGTCGGGTTCTACGACGACGGAAGCAGCGACGTCCCTGGCGGCGTTGTCGGGCCAGTGGAACGCGTGGTGGTGATCGGGGCCGGGATCGCCGGCCTGACCGTGGCGAACGGGCTCACGCAGGCCGGAGTTGAGTGCGTCGTCGTCGAGGCTCGGACGCGGATCGGCGGCCGACTGCATACCGTCGACCTGGCTGGCTGCGCGATCGACCTCGGTGGGTCGTGGATCCATCACCCGGTGGGAAATCCGATGCGGGTCTTTGCCGAGCATGTCGGCGTCGCTTGCTCCGGCGGAGATCCGCTGCCGCAGCTCGGTGGCTTCGACTGCGCCGAAGGTCGGTGGCTGTCCGCTGCTGAAGTCCGGGCCAGCCTCGACATGTCCTTCGAGGACTTCCAGACGGCGGTGGAGCAACTAGGCATAGAGCTGGGGCCGCTTGCGTCGGCTGCGGAGGCGATCGACAGGTTCGTGGACCGGTCTGGTTTCGCGCCGGGGGAGGCCAGGCGAGCTCGACAGGGGCTGCGGGCATTCGTCGAGGCCGAGGCCGCGGACCTTGCCGAACGTACGTCGCTGCAGTGGATGTGGAACGAGATCGAGTACGGCGGTGAGTACTTCGGCGATGTGCCGGTCGGCGGATACCGCGGCTTGGTAGCGGCCATGGCGACCGGGGTGAACGTGCGTCTGGGCTACGAGGTGGCCGAGGTCGTCGTTGCCGACGAGGTGGTACGGGTGCGCGCCGCCGACGACAGAATCGAGGAGGGCTCGCACGCCGTGGTGGCGATGCCGTTGGGCGTTCTGCAGCGCGGCGTCCTGCAGTTCTCACCTTCGCTACCGCCTGACCGGCTGGCAGCGCTGCAACGGCTCGGGTTCGGTCATCTGGAGAAGATCGCATTGCGATTCGATCGACCGTTCTGGCGCGATGCGGGCTTGTCCCACACCATGTTGTTTCCGCGCGACCCCGACGAGCCAACGGTGTGGGTGTTCGATCAGGACGCGTTCGGTGCGGGTCCCGCCCTGGTCGCGCTTGTCTTCCACAGCGCAGCCCACCACGTGCTGGAGGCCACCGAAGGCGAGGCCGTTCAGTGGTTGGTCAGCATGCTCGCCGACGCGCTCGGCGGCTCGTGTCCAGAGCCCACAGCAGTAGCGGTGACGAGTTGGGGGAGCGATCCGTACGCCGGTGGTGCGTACACCCACTTCCTGCCGGGGGCAACACCAGCCGACGTGGATCTGTTGGGCGAGCCCATCAACGGCCGCCTCCTCTTCGCCGGAGAGCACACCAACTCTGCGCGCATGTCGTATGCCGACGGCGCTCTGACCAGCGGTATCCGGGAGGCCAAGCGACTGCTGCACCAGCCTCAGGTCCGGCTCGGTCCGATCCCCGCCGCTTCGAGCTAGAACGTCGACCGAAGTGCGGAGTTGGCGGCGTGCCAGCCGCCCATACCGTGGACCCCACCGCCGGGCGGCGTGGACGACGAACACAGGTACACCCCCGGTATCGGGGTGGCCCAGGGATTGCGGCTCAGGACCGGCCGCGCGACGAACTGGCGCAGGTCGGCGGCACCTCCGCCGATGTCGCCGCCCACCTCGTTCGGGTTGTGGGCTTCCAGCGCTGCGGTGTCCATGACGTGCCGGGCCAAGACCCGGTCGCGGAAGCCGGGAGCGAACCGCTCCATCTGCGTCTCGATCGCGTCAGACATGTCCACCGTGGAGCCGTTGGGCACGTGGCAGTACGCCCAGCCGGTGTGCTTGCCCGCCGGCGCGCGGCTGGGGTCGGCCACCGTGGCCTGCACGAACAACACATAGGGGCGATCGGGGTGGCCTCCGCGCGCCACGGTCCGTTCGCTGGCGGCGACGTCCTCGGCGCGTCCGGCCACGTGCACCGTGCCGGCTTCGGCCAGGTGTGGATCGCGCCACGGCACGGGGCCGTCGAGTGCCCAGTCGACCTTGAACACGCCGGGACCGTAGCGATAGCGGGTCAGGCTCTTCCGGTACCGGTCGGGGATCTTTGTGTCGGCCATCCGCAACAGCTGGCGAGGTGTCACGTCCAGCAGGACGGCGCGGTTGCTCGGCAGGTCGTCCAGCGACTTCACTGGCGTGCCGGTGACGATCTCGCCACCGAGCGACCGTAGCCGCTGCGCCAGTGCGTCAGCGATGGACTGTGAACCGCCCACGGCGACCGGCCAGCCGACCGAGTGGGCGAGCGAAGCGAGCATGAGCCCGTAACCAGCCGTTGCCGGGTCTGTGAGCGGGAGTACGGCGTGCGCCGCAACGCCGGCGAACAACGCACGCGCCCGCGGTTCACGGAACATCACGGAGTTCACCAACGTCGCGGGCCATACGCCACGGGCACCGAAGGCGGTCAGTCCGACCGGGTGCGCAGGTGGGATGTCGAACGGCGACAGGAGGCTGTCGACCACAGTGGGTCCGCGCGCGGCGATCGACCCGACGAGCCGCTTCCAGGCGGCACCGTCACGGCCCAGCCCGCGCGCGGTGACGTCGACGCTGCGGTCGAGGATGGCGGCGTCGAGGTCGTCGAGGGGGTGACCCAGCGGAACCGGTGGGTGTGCGTACTGCAGTCCTTCTCGTTCGAGCCCGAGCGCCCGGAAGGCGGGAGCCGCCTGCGCGAGGGCGTGGACGGTGGAGCACACGTCGTGACGAAAGCCGGGCAGCGTGAGTTCCTCGGTGCGCAGGCCTCCGCCGATCTGCTCGGCGGCTTCGAACACCACTACGCGCAGTCCTGCCTGAGCCAGCCGTACGGCCCCGACCAGCCCGTTGGGACCGGAGCCGACGACGACGGCGTCGACATCGGTCATGTACGTACCCACAACGTCACGCTAGTCGGCTGGATTGTCTGCTCGACGGCCACCACCAGGTCGGTCTGGACCAATTCCGGTTGGCGGACGTGACGAAGGCGCGCGCCGAACGCGTCCACAATGTGCTGCGCGTCATAGCGTGACCGGTTGAATCTGCGATCCACCCTCCCTTGAACACGTCGCAGGATCGGGCGGGCCAGTCCGGCCGCCGTAAGCGTGGCGACGGCCACGACCAACGGTGAGTCGGTGTGAAGAACCCGGCTCGCCAGCGTGACGATGCCGGCGTAGGTCAGGAGCAGAAGCCCGGTCACGATGGCGTACGACGTGGTGCGCGAGATGATCCGATCGATGTCGTAGAGCCGGTACCGAAGGATCGCCAAGCCCATGGCGGCCGGCAGCAGGGACAGGAGAATGGCCCAGAGGACGTTGGCTGCGGCCGTGGCGTTCGACGCCATGAGCGCTGGCACGACGAGTAGGCCCATGACCGCGGCCGTGAACGCCACCCAGCGGATCTGCAGGCGTTCCACCCCCTCGGCCCGCCTGGCGCGGATGATGAGCGAGACGGCAGCGAGCACGACCGACAGTCCGAGCGCAAGGATCCCAAAGTTCCTCGCGGGCCAGTTGTCGGAGATGGGGTCGGCCCCTGACAGGAACGACGGGGAGAGCGGGTTGTGCAGCATCACCTGGTCGGACTCCGAGGTCCCAAGTCGGGGAGAGATCATCCCGAGCAGGCACGTCCATGCGGTCACGGCACCGGTCAGGTAGCCCACCCCACGCCACGCGCGCGACAGGAAGCCGGAGGGGAACAGCAGCAGCGGGAACGTGGTCATCAGGACGAACAGAGCCGGCCAGAGCCACATCTGCAGCCAGGCGCCGAGCCATGCCCACCAGGTGTCGAGCTGGTCGGTCAGGATCGCTTGGTGGAGCGCGTACCCGGCCAGGTCGAACACCCCGCCGATGGCGGCTGCGCTCAGGAATACCCAGCCCTCGGCGTTGTCAGGACGCCGCGTCGTCAACAGCCAGCCGACCGCGATGAAGGTGGCGAACGGGAGCAGGTACGCCATCTCCCAGGACAGCGGTCGCAACAACGTGGAGGGCACGGCCAGCAGCCCGAGCACAAGCAGACCCCATCGCGCGCCGGTCAGCGCGCGACGATGTGCGGAGCTCACGTCGTCTCCTTGAGCCACAGGGACAGGTCCTTGGGTTCCAACGTGGTGGTGACCACGTCGATCAGGTCGGTTGAGACCCTAAGTGGATCCATTGCGTGAGCGAGGCGCGCGCCGAACGCGTCGACGGTGTGGACGGCGTCGTACCGCTCACGGTTGAACCGACGATCCACCGCGTCCTGCACCCGTCGCAGCGCCGGGCGTGCGATCGCCGCCGCACAGAGTGTGGCGGCGGCGACCACGACGGGGGAGTTGGTGTGAAACAACCTGCTCGCGACGGCGACGATCGCCGCGTACGTGGCGATCACACAGCCGGTGACGATGGCGTACGACGTGGTGCGCGAGATGATCCGGTCGATGTCGTACAGGTGGTACCTCGTGATGGCGAAACCGCACGAGATCGGGATCAGGGTCATGCCGACGCTCAGGAAGGGGTTGCCGCCCTGGGACGAGTTCCAGGGGATGAAGCCGGAAAGCACGGCCACGACCATGGCGGCGGTGAACCAGCGCAGTTGAAGGCGAAGGACTCCGGTGGAGCGCCACGTCCGGATCAGGATCCCGACCAGTCCGACGATTCCGCAGGTCAGACCGATCACTCCGCCAATCGCGAGGATGGCATCGGAGGCGCTCTGGCTGCCTCCACCGATCGCAGCGGCGAGTGGATTGGCGATGGTGGGGGCATCGGCGCCATCGGCGAGCGGGAACGAGGGGGCAAACAACTCGGCAACCGTCAGTGCGACGGTCGCGGCGATGGCGATCCACAGCACCGGACGCCAGCGCGGCGAGGTGACGCCGTCGGGGAAGAGCAGCACCGTGAAGGTGGTCGCGAGGAGCAGCTGCACCGGCCAGTACAACGCGGCGAAGGCGGCGCACAGCAGGACGAACGTCGAGCTGTCCCCCGAGCCCGCGGCAAGCTCAGCCACCGCGGCGGTCAACGCCCCTATGCCGGTCAGCCACATCACGGTCAGGAAGATCCAGCCGATCGGAGCCTGCGGACGGCGGTCGGCGACCACCGCACCCACTACGCCAGCGGTCACCGTGGGCAGCATCACCCACTGCCATCCGGCTGGGAGCGAATAGCTGGTCCAGACGGCGAGCCCAAAGACCGCGGCGATGCCGGCGACCCCGGTGACGAGGAGGAACCACCAGAAACCTCGGTGCTGGTTCGTGATCATGTCGACCTCTGGACCCAGAGGCTGACCTGATCGGGCTGCAGCGTCGAGCCGACGACACCGAGGAGATCCTCGCTCACCGTCTCGGTGTCGACCTCGTGTCGCAGGCGGGCACCAAAGTCGTCGACGGTCTGCTGTCCGTCGTAACGTGCACGGTCGAAGCGGCGGTCCACAATCCGCCGAACCCGGCGCAGTGCGGGTCGAGCCAGTGCCGCTGCTGCCAACGTCGCGACGGCGACGCCCAGCTGGTTGCTCGGCCCCAGGACGGATGAGCCGAGGGCAACGATCGCGGCGAAGATACCGACCAGCAGCCCGGTGACGAGCGCATATGAGGTGGTGCGCGAGATGATGCGATCGATGTCGTAGAGGTGATAGCGAAGGATCGCCAGACCACACGAGAACGGGATGAGACCGAGGGCGACGGCGAGCACGACCTCGCTCCACACCGGGTCACCCGAGAGGAAGAGGGCCGACAGGAATACCCAGGCGAGGAAGACCACGGCTGAGAAGGCGAGCCACCGCATCTGGGCGCGCTCGACGCCATGTGCGTTGCGGGTGCGTACGACCGCCGACAACACCGCGGCGATGCCGCAGGCGAGCAGGGTGAATCCGGCCACGGTCAGCACGATGAGTCCTGGTGCCTCACCGAGCCCAGGGTTCAGCGGGTTGTCCACCTTCACTGCTGACTGATTGCCCATGTCCAGGTGAGGGTTCAGGGCCGCGACGACGGTGACGACCGCGGTTGAGCCGATCGAGACCCACAGGAGTGGGCGCCATCGTGGTGAGGGCAGACCGTCGGGGAAGAGCAGGACCGTGAAGATCGTCGCGATCGTGATCAGCGGATACCAGAACCACGAGTAGATCCATGCGCCCGCGACGCCGTACCAGACGTCCGGTGTGCCGTGAGCCAGCGCCGGCGTCATGCCAGCGTCCGCATACCCCGACAAGCCGGTGAGCCCGCCCACCATGAGGAACAACCAGCCGATCGGATTGCTCGGCTGTCGCGCCGCGATGACGTTCCCGACGCAGACGTAGACGGCGAGCGGGATCAGGATGAAGGCGGAGCGGTCGAGAGAGCCGCCGATCGTGGCCCCCAGGACGACGCCGGACACGAAGACCGTGACCAGGACCCACCGCGCGAGTCGGTTGCGCCGAGCTTCCGGATTCATGCCGGCTCACGTATCCAGAGGCTGAGCTGGTTCGGCGCCAGGCTGGCGTGAACGGTGTGTAGCAACGTCCCTCTGACGGTGGCGACGTCCACTTCCTGGCTTAGCTGGTTGCCGAACTCGTCCACGGTGCGCTGTCCGTCGTAGCGGGCGCGATCGAAGCGTTGGTCCACGACGCCTTGCACCCGCCGCAGCACTGGTCGGGCCAGTGCTGCCGCGACGAGTGTGGCGACCGCCACGCCGAGCTGGTTCTTGGGCCCGAGCACGGACGACGACACTGCCACGATGACGGCGAAGGTGGCCACGAGCAACCCGGTCACGATGGCGTAGGACGTCGTCCGAGAGATGACGCGGTCGATGTCGTACAGGCGGTACCGCGAAACGGCGACCCCGATCGCGATGGGGAGCGCGCTGCCGCCGATCGTCCAGAGGGCGTAGCCGACGATCGACGGGCCAGCCGATGTGGTCGAACCGATCGTGAACGTGACGATCGTGACTGCCGCTCCGAACAGGAACCACTTGAACTGTTGTCGTAGCGTGCCCACGCTGCGTCGCCAGCGCACGAACAGACTGATGAGCACGCACAACGACAACAAGGCGATGGCGGCCTGGCCGGGACCTTCGAGAACCTGATCGACACGGGCAAGCCGGTCGACTGCGAAGGGGCTCGTCCGCTGGGTCAGTGGCATCGGAGCTCGGCTGGTCAGCGTGACGACGCTGGTAGCGACGAGAAGGAGCAGTCCGATTCTGACCAGCCAGCGTTGGTGAAGCGTGGTCGAATACCCCTCGGGGAACAGAGCGACCATCATGAGGAACGTGATCCAGGCCACGCCGCTGAGCAGGGCGACGGTCATCTCGATCAGCGCGGGTCCAGGCCCCCAACGACTGTCGGTGATCCAGGTCAGCCCCATGATGGTCGCGAAGGCGACTCCGATGCCGAGCAGGAGCCAGCCGATGCGGTTGTCTTGCTGACGCCAGAGCACCAGGGAGCCCATCACGGCGTAGGCGACGAACACGACGCCCCAGCCGTAGCTCTGCGAATCCATGAGGGTCAGGCCGATCATGGTGGCCGCGGCGGCGACACCAACGACGACGATGCCGGTGCGCACCGCGAGCGTGCGGGTCATGGTTTGACCACCAACGTGATCCGCGTATGCGCCGGAGCCAGAGTGCCGCGCACTACGGAGACCAGGTCGGAGGCGACCAGCTCGGGGTCTACCTCGTGACGCAGCCGGGCGCCGAACTGGTCGACGGTGGCGAGGGCGTCGAACCGAGCCCGGTTGAAGCGCCGGTCGACCGCGCTCTGCACACGTCTCAGGACCGGGCGAGCCAACGCCGCGGCCGTGAGTGTGGCGGTTGCGACCGCGAGGTTCGAGGAGTCGGGCAGCACGTGCAGTACGACCGAGACGACGACGCCGTAGGTGGCCAACAACAGGGCGGTGACGATCGCGTAGGACGTGGTTCGGCTGATGATCCGGTCGATGTCGTAGAGGTGGTACCTGAGGATTGCGACTCCACAGGAGACCGGAACGAGGGAGGCGGCGACGGCGAAGACGTAGTCGTTGTTGCTGAAGGAGCTGACGATCAGGATGACCCCCGAGAAGGTGAACCACCGCATCTGGAGTCGTTCGACGCCTGAGGTTCGCCGGAACCGCAACACGGTCGAGATCAGGGCGAGGACGCCGCAAAGAGCGAAGACTGTCAGCAGCGCCACCCATGTGTCATTTGCCACGAATCCCCATGCCCCGCGGTGCAGCGGGTTCGGGTAGTGGTGCTCGGGGACATCCACCTTGTTTCCGCCCACGGTGAGTGTCGGGGTGAACGCGGCCAAGACCGTGAGAGCGGTGGCAGTCCCGATCGTCAGCCACAGGACCGGACGCCACCGCCGGCTGAGCAAGCCATGCGGGAATAGAAGGAGCGTCAGGATCAGGGCCATCGTCAGGTCGTCGACCCACAGAAAGTTGGCCGCCCAGGCCGATGCCATGGCATAGCCAGCATCTGGCTGACCGGAGTTCACGGCGAACAGCATCGCCGCGCCGGTTCCGGCGATCAGGCCGGACGTGGCCCCCACGGCCAGGAAGAGCCAACCGATGGGGTTGGTCGGTTGTCGGGTGGTGAGTAACAAGCCGATGGCGGCGTAAGCGACTGAGAACAGCAGTGTGAGACTGCTGCGCCAGTCGGCGAGGGAGCCGACGACCATGCCCACGGCGAACACCAGGACCAGAACCGATTGACCCGCCCGCACCCACACTCGCGCATTCATGACGAGACCACGATCGTCACGCCGGTGTGCTCCGGTTGTAGCGATCGGCGGACCACGTCGAGCAGGTCATCGACAACGGCATCGGGGTCTACGGCCTCACGCAGCCGTCCGCCGAACGCGTCGATCGTGTGTTGGGCGTCGTAGCGGGCGCGGTCGAAGCGGCGGTCGACGATCCGCTGGACCCGGGCCAGGACTGGTCGGGCAAGGGCGGCTGCGACCAGGGTGGCGATGGCGATGCCGAGTTGGTTCTTCGGGCCGAGCACCGATGAGGCGAGGGCGACGATCGCGGCGAAGGTGGCGATGAGAAGTCCGGTGACGATGGCGTAGGACGTGGTGCGGCTGATGATTCGGTCGATGTCGTAGAGCCGGTAGCGCAGAATCGCCAGTCCACACGACAAGGGGATGAGTCCGATCAGCGCCGCGAAGATCGCATCGCTCCACGGACTCGGCGTGTGGATCAAGGAGTTGTCGACCAGCGTCCAGCTGACGAAGACCGCCGCGGAGAACGCGAACCAGCGCATCTGCTCGCGTTCGATGCCCTCGGCCCTTCGGCTGCGAAGGATCGCGGAGATCACGGCGAGGACCAGACAAACGGCGAGAACGACTACCAGGGCAGCGGCAACGGCAGCTCCTGTGGCATCGGGGAGTTGGACGGACTGGGGGCTGATCGGGTTGGCAACCTGGATCTGGCAGTCCTGGCTGGCGACTACGTAGGTGTACAGGCCCGTGCAGGGAGGATGCACGGTGTCGCCGACGATCAGCGTGGGCTGGAGGGCCAAGCCGACGGTCACCAACGTGGTCGCAGCCAGAGACGTCCACAGGACTGGACGCCAGCGGCGCCCGAGCAAGCCGCTGGGATAGAGCAGGACGGTGAACAGGGTGGCCGAGGTCAACAGCGGGAACCAGAACCAGCCGTTGATCCATGCACCTGCGACGCCGTACCAGGCGTTCGGATCGTTCTGCGCGATGGCACGAGTCATACCGCCGCCGGCCATCGCGGTCAGCCCCGTCAACGCCCCGACCAGCAAGAACAGCCAGCCGATTGGGGTCTGCGGCTGCCGACCCGTCACGAGCATGCCGACGGCGGCATATACGGCGAACGGGACGAGGATGAACTGAGCGCTCCCGGGCGTGGAGCCCGCGGCGAAGCCGATGGCGATCCCCCCGACGAACCAGGTGAGAAGGGCCCATCGAGTCGCGGTGACCAAAGCGCGCGGCGAGGTCATGTTCCCTCCCGCAGCCAGAGGCTGAGCTGGTTGGGGGAGAGGACGTCCGACACCGTGTCGACCAGGTCGAGGGAGACTGACGAGACGTCGACCTCGTTGCGTAGCCGTCCGCCGAACGCGTCGATGGTGTGTTGAGCGTCGTAGCGGGCGCGGTCGAAGCGGCGGTCGACGACGCGCTGGACTCGGGCCAGGACCGGTCGGGCGAGGGCTGCGGCGACCAGGGTGGCGATGGCGACGCCGAGCTGGTTCTTCGGGCCGAGCACCGATGAGGCGAGGGCGACGATCGCGACGAACGTGGCGATGAGCAGTCCGGTGACGATGGCGTAGGACGTGGTGCGGCTGATGATCCGGTCGATGTCGCAGAGCCGGTAGCGAAGGATCGCCACACACACCGAGATCGGGATCAAGACCAGCACGAATCCCATGAGAACGTCGACCCACCCACCATTCCCGTGATCAGCGGGCAGCAGCAGAAAGCCGAAAGTGACGGCACCGGAGAAGAACAGCCACTTGATCTGGGCTCGCTCCATGTCCTCAGCCCGACGGAATCTGACGTACAGAGAGACCAGGCACAGAATCATGGCCGAGAAGAACAGGCCCGCACCGACATTGCGCATGAGGTCGAAGAACGAGACCAGCGAAGTCGGCGTGAACGGGTTCGCCTCGTGCAGGCCTCGTGCGTCGGCGAAGTCGTGTCCCTCGAAGGCGAAGGCGATGCTCCAGAGGAGGCGGTGATGACGACCCACCAGGCCACGTAACGCCACCGAGGCGATGGCAGGTGCCCGTCGGGGAACAACAGGAACGGGAACGACAACAGCAGGCACAGCAGCCGGTACCCAGGCCCAGTTGTGCAACCAGACGGCGAACTCGCCGCCGAACGCGCCGGCGTGGACGACTGGTCGCCCAGTGGCCATAGCCGGTGGACAGGCTCATGACGCCGGTCGCCACCCAGAAGGCGAGGTAGATCCAGCCGATCGCGTTCCTCGGCTGCTTCAGAGCCACGACCAGTCCGACTACTCCGACCGCGACCAGTGCGGTCCCCTGTGACAGGCCGATCAAGATCGTCATGTGATCGGTGCCGAACGTACCAATGCGTGCGAAGACCAAGCCGGCGAGGGTGAGCATCAGGCCGAGAAACCAAATCACCTGGGCCAATTGACGCCTGCGCCGCTCTGTCATGCCTGCCCCCGGACCCACAGGGACGCCTGAGCCGGCTGCAGAGTCTCTTCGATCGCCAGGATCAGGCCCGACTCGATCGAGACGGTGTCGACGTCATGTCGCAGCTGGCGGCCGAAGTCGTCGACGATCCGCGAAGCGTCGTAGCGAGACCGGTTGAAGCGATGGTCGACGGCACGCTGCACGCGTCGCAAGATGGGTTGGAAGACTGCAGCTGCCAGCAGGGTCGCTGCGGCAACGACGACAGCGTCGGAGTGGTTGAAGATGCGGCTCGCGGTCGTCACGACGGCGAAGTACACGATCAGGACGACGGCGGTGACCACCGCGTACGAGGTGGTTCGGGAGATCACCCTGTCGATGTCGTACAAGCGGTAGCGCATGAGTGCGATCGCGATCGCCACGGCTGGCAGCACGGGTGCCACCGCGAACATCAAGTGTCGGACCGTGGGCAGTGGAAGCTGAGAGCTGGCCTGGAACCAGGCGACCAGAGCGATGACGACGCTGAACAGGAACCACTTCAGCTGAGCTCGCTCGGCCCCTCGAGAACGGTGGAATCGCCAGGCCAGCATCGGGACGGACCCGAGCATCCCCACCCCGTAGGTCACGGCGACGACGAAGACGGCAACCGAGATGACGCCCGGACTGCTGGGGGCCTTCACGCCGAATGCCTGCCCTACGGCGATCACTGCCGTACTCGACACGAGTGCTGCTGTGATCCAGCGCCAGAATCCGGGCAGCGGGCGTCCCGTGGGGAACAGCTGCACCAGCAGTGCGAAGGTCGCCGCGAACACGACGAAGAGCACCACATCCGCCCGTTGCGCGAACACGGGACTGTTGCTGTCGACGCTCACGAAGTTCTCCGTGAACGCGTTGCAGACGCCGATTGCCACGAGGAGCCACGGGATCAGCAACTTCGGCCGGCGGAGCACGAGGAGCGCACCCAGCAGGAAGTACGAGAGTGACCAGACGGCCAGCGCACCGGCCATCGGCTGATCGGCCTTCGCCATCCGGCTCGGTTGGAGTGCTGCGTTGACGAGTGAGGCGAAGGTGATCGCACCGGCGGCGCCGAGCGCGCTGTAGGTGAGCAGACGGCGGGTCACGTTGTGCGCCCCAACCACAAGGTGGCCGTCGTGGGCTGGAGCGCCGCCTGCACGGTGACCAGAAGTCGACGGCTGACGTCGTCGGGACGAGCCAGCTGGCGCAGTTCCTTCCCGAACAAGTCCACGGTCCGGAGCTGGTCGTAGCGGGCTCGGTCGAACCGGCGATCCACCGTCGACTGCACGCGCCGTATGGCCGGGCGGGCCACAGCTGCCGCGGTGAGCGTGGCGGCGGCGACCGCGAGGTTTGACGAGTCCGGTAGCGCGTGAAGGACGACCGTGACGACCACCGCGTACGTTCCGAGCAGCAGCCCCGTGACGATTGCGTACGACGTCGTACGGGAGATGATCCGGTCGATGTCGTACAGGTGGTACCGCAGGATCGCGACGCCGAACGCCGTTGGAATGAGCAGGAAGGACATGAGTGCCAGGAGCTGAAGTCCGAGAAGCCACGCTGGGTATTTGGGCGCGAACCAGTTGGAGTTGGTGCTGTCGATGTGATGGGTCGCGTCGTAGCCGAGCGACACGATCAGCGTCGTCGTGTAGATCGTGACGATTGCGGCGGCGGCAGCCGCCAGCCAACGGATTTGAGTCCGCTCCAAGGCTGACGAGCGCCGGAACCTGATGTACACCGAGGCGGCGCTGACCAACAGACTCAAAGGAAACGCGATGAGGAAGAACGAGAAGACCTGGGTCTGGCGCACGTAGTACGGGTTCACCACACCCTGCGAAGTGATCTTCGATGCTGTCGTCACCACGACCGTGAGCACGATGATCATGAAGGTGCACCAGTGCGAGAACCACCGCCACCGAACTGACGGGAGGCGGCCATTGGGGAAGCGCAGCACCAGGTGGGTGCCCATCAGACCCACGGGTACGACCCACCCGCCATCGAACGGAGTGGCGAGTGCGACGCCCCAGGCGAGGGCGGTGGCGAGCATCAGCCGTCCCTCGACGTGGCTCGGGTCCCGCCGGGCGATCAGCGCGCCCACGGCCAGAAAGCTGATCGGCACCAGCAGGGTCGAGGCGTCGCCCACCGACCGGATGAACGCACAGTCGACGAGGAGCGAGACCACCGCCAAGACGGCCAGAAGAAGGGGAACCCGTCGCCCGCTGCGGTCCCGGCCACCGTTGGTCTTCTCGATGGTCAGAGTCATGTCGCATCACTGACCCAGACCTGCACGGACGCCGGCTGAACCGTCGTGGCGAGGACGTGGCGCAGGTCGTTGATGACGGCTTCACCGGCGACCTCGGTCGCCAGCCGGGCACCGAAGGCATGCACAGCGACCTGCCCGTCGTACCTCGTCCGGTCGAACCGTCGGTCGACTGTGGATTGGACCCGACGCACCGCCGGTCGGGCAACGGCGGCAGCGGCGAGGGTGGCGGTGGCGACAGCCAGATTGGACGAGTCCGGAAGTACACGCAGCACGATCGAGACAACGACGCCATACGTCGCGAGCACGACGGCGCTGACGACGATGTACGACGTGGTCCGGCTGATGATCCGATCAATGTCGTAAAGGCGGTAGCGGAAGATCGCGATGGCGACGGAAATGGGGATCAAGGGTGCGAACAAGATGAACGCGAGAACCACATTGCCGCCGACGATGTTGGTGGCTGCGAAGACGACAAATCCGGCGACCATCACACCGACCGCCAGCAGGACCCACTTGATCTGCTGTCGCTCCAGGCTGTCGGCTCGCCGGTAACGCACCGCGAGACTCGCGGCGACAAGGAGCATCGAGGTCAGCTCCAGAAACTGGTAGCCACCGTAGATCGGCCGGACGACAGCGACTGGGAGGGGCGTCAGGGGATCCCGGAAGTGGAATCCCGCGCCCGTGTTGAAGTTTGCATCGGACAGTGCCGTCGCACTCGCACCCACGAGGCCCACAGTCACGACGAACCAGATCGTCCAGTTCCAGCGCGGCGAGGTCGGGTTGCCCGTGGGGAATAGCAAGATCGCCAGCAGCATCGGTGTCACGGCAATCTCGATGTAGACCACGCTCACCCACGCGGCCCAGGCCACGGTGGTCGAGGCCACGGTGGCGTCTCCCACGGAAGCAGCCACCGCCTGAGCCGTCAGGCCGACGGCTCCCATGAGGGCGAATCCGAGAAAGAGCCATCCGATGGAGTTCGTCGATCTGCGTGCACTGATCAGGGCGCCGACGACGGCGAAGGTGACCATGGTCGGAAGGAAGGGAAGGATTCCGGCCGCGTCACCGTAGTGGCGGGCGACGAGCGTGCACGTCGTGAGACCGGCCACGGTAGCGACAAGCAGGCCGCTGCTGACCATTCTAGCCCGCTGTGGAGTCATGCCGGCCCCTGGAGCCACAGGGTGCAGGAGGTGGGCTGCAGGCTGGCCTCGACCGTGCCCAACAGGCGAACGGTCACATCGTTGGGACGCACCAACGTGGACAACTCATTGCCGAATCTTCCGACAGTACGGACTTGGTCGTATCGGGCGCGGTCGAAACGGCGATCCACCACCGACCGAACTCGCGTCACCGCGGGCCGGGCAATCGCTGCTGCCCTCAGGGTGGCAGCGGCCACCGCAACGTTCGATGAATCCGGCAGCACGTGGAGGACGACGCCGACGACTGCCCCGTACGTACCGAGGACGAGGCCGGTCACCACACGTAGGACGCGGTGCGACTGATGACGCGGTCGATGTCGTACAAGTGGTAGCGAAGAAGCGAGACCACGATCCCGAGGGTCGGGAGTGCCAGGGCGACCGACACTGCCCACTCGCCACCGAAGACGTGACGGACCGGCGCTGAGGCCAGCCAGCCGGCGACGGCACCAGCGACCGAGTAGAAGAACCACTTGAGCTGTGCCCGCTCGACGCCAGATGAGCGGTGGAACCGAACCGCGACGACCGGGACCGTGGCCAACAAGGATCCGAGCCATAGGTACTGCATGACTGGGCTCGACTTGATCGCCATCGCCACGATGTTGGCTACGCCTGCGTATGTCGCCCAGCCCAGCGGCCCACTGATCGGTCTACCGGTGGGAAACAACTGGGCAAGGAGTGCGGGCAAGGCGGCCACGAAGAAGTAGAGACCGTTGGGGTCGCCACCGGGACGCAGTGAGCTCATCACCATGAGCGCCATGACCAGCCCCGACGAGAACATCAACCACGGGAACCGGAGAGCCGGTCGTTTCCAGACGAGGATCAGTCCGACCACGACGTTCAGAACAGACCAGGTCGCCGCCGCCCTGACCAGACTGACCGTGTCGGAACCGCCCGAGTACGACACGGCGGCGACCACCTGTGAACCCGCGATCACGGCCCCGACTGCGAGGACGACGAGCAAGCCGATTCGCCTGGTCACGAGGTGCTCCTGAGCCACAGCCCGGTCGATTCCGGCTCGAGGGTGCTGTTCACCGCTTCCAGCAAGTTGCCCGAGACGTCCTCAGGGTGGATGACATGGCGCAAGTCGCGGCCGAACTTGTCAACGGTGCGGAGTCCGTCGTAGTGCTCGCGGTTGAACCGCCGGTCCACGGACCCTCGAACGCGCCGGAGCACCGGCTGGAACGCCGCCGCCGCTGCCAGCGTGGCTGCCGCGACGGCGAGTGAGGACCGGCCAGGCACGATCCAGGACAACAGGCCGACCGTGGTGACATAGACCGTCAGAACGGCACCCGTGACGATCACGTACGAGACCGTACGGCTGACGACCCGGTCCAGGTCGTAGAGCCCGTGTCTGAGCACGGCCACGGCGATGCCCAAGGGGAAGGCCGCCCCCGCGGCACCCCACACGAGCGAACCGTGCAACTGTGACGACTCTGCCGACGCCGACAGAAGCGGCGACACGGCGAGGTCGGTGAGCACGATCACGGGACCGGCAAGGCCCCCGAGGACGACCCAGGTGACCCGCTGCCGGTCAAGACCACGAGTCCGCATCCATCGCAAAGCGATCGTCACGCAGCCGAGAAGCAGTCCGACGACGAACGCCATGTTGCCGATCAGGGCGAGCCCGTTCGCCAGTGCGAATGGATGCGGCAGCGACAGCCCCGCGCCGCTCCAGTGGCAATGGCCCGGGTCGATCGGCGGCGAGCAGGGATAACCCTTCAGTGAGTCCGGGTTCGGTCCGGCGAACAGCGAGGCAGCCACGCCGACCCCAGCGACGACGATGAACCCTTGCAGGACCCTGGCCCAGCGTCGCGTCAAGGGCCGACCAGTCGGTGCCAGGAACAGCAGCACTGCGTCACCGCAGACCGTGGCCAACTGGGCTGCCGCGAAGAGTCCGCCCATTGTCCCTACCACGATGTTCGGCCAGCCGCTGTGAACTCCCGTCAACGCCAAGGCCCCTGCCAAGTCCTGCACCACGCTGGTGCAGGCCATGGCGAGCATGACCGGACCGACCGCGTTGCCTGGCACTCGGGTGCAGATGACCGCACCGACAGCCCCGAACAGCGGGATGCTGACGGTCGTTTCGATCCAGTACCCGTACGTGTAGGTGAGATGCTCTGCGTTCTGCCACGCCGTCACGGCATCCGCGACCAGCAGTCCGAGCAGCACGCAACCGAACACGACCCAGGGCCAGGCCCGGGTCGTGTCCGGTCGGTTCATGTGTGCTGCGTCAGCCGCGCGACGATCGACGCATGGCCCGGAACGGTGTGGTCGCGGTGTGGACCCCAGAACGGATCCCGGCGTTGTGGCGCACATTGCGCCAGTTCGACCACAGCCGCTTCCGGTCAACGCAGACCGTCGACTCCGTCACCTTCGCATCAGGCACGCCGTGGTGAGCAGCCAGGTTGCTCAAGGTGGCCATCCAGAACTGGTCCTCCTTGCGGCGCATCACCGGCCACCCCAGCTCGTACAACGGGTCGTTGGTGCGGATCAGGATCTTGATCCCCACCTCGGTGGTGCCGGCGACGTCCTCGGCTCCGAACGTGATCATCCCGGCGAACATGTGGCCCTCGGGCGTCATGAAGGTGAACTCGTCGTCGTCTGCGTACAGCACCAGGATGCCGGTGGACAGCTTCATGCCTGGCCCCGTCGAGATGCCGATGGGGGACACGTCGCCGGGGGTCACGCCCGTGATGGAGCTGTGGAACGTGGCGCCGTCTGGCCAGTAGCTGCCGAAGTTCAGCTTCCAGTCGGCCACGACGGCACGCGGCTCGACGAGGTCGCCGAGGTTGGTGGTGTACGTGCGCTGCCAGAGCTTGCCGAAGCCCTGCTGCGGACCCGTGATCCGACGTCCCTGGATGTTGTAGCCGGCTTCTGCTTGATCTGGTTGCACCTCGAGGCGGTCGACCTTGGCCGCCCAGGCCTGTGCGTTGCGTGGGGTCTCGTCTGGTTGCTTGGTCATAGCCGTCTCGTCTCAGGCCGGCGCTAGCGCGCTGGCCTCGTCGGCGTGGATGGAGATCGCTTCGTCGAGCCGGGTGAGCTCGAAGATCTGTCGGTAGTGGTCGGTCAGGCCGTACGCCGCCAGCTTCTGGTGCTGCCGGTTCGCGCGGACGAGCAGCGTCACGAGCATCCCGATGCCGCCACTGTTCATGTAGTCGAGGCCGTCGAAGTTGAGCACCAAGAGCTTGGTGTTCGGTGCGCTGGCCTCTTCGTAGGCCTTCATCAGCGTCGGCTCGCAGGCGGCCGTCACCTCGCCTTCGATGTCGATGATGGCCACGCCGTCGCTGGGGTGCCTGACGTCCATGCTGAGGACTGGGTCACTCATGAGACTCTCCCTCGTACCTTCAGTGAGTCGCGGCGCCGTCGACGGCAGCGTCGACGTCGGAGTAGATCTGGATGAAGTCGGACAGCCGGGTGATCGCGAAGATGTGCTCGTAGTGCTCGGTGAGGCCAGAGGCGAACATCCGACGTCCCTCGGCCCGTGCCCTCCCCAGCAGGCCCACGATCAGGGCGATGCCGGTGGAGTTGATGTACTCGACACCGGTGAAGTCGAGCAGAATCACCATCGGGTCGGCGACGACGGCGGATTCGTACGCGTTCGTGAGCGAGTTCATCGCCTCGTGGTCGATCCGGCCATGCAGCGTCATGACGGCCACGGGCGGCTCGCCACGCACGTCAACCTCATACGTCGACATCAGAGCCCTCCTCCTGGGTGGTGGCGTCGGGACTCAGGCGCATCACCAGTCGCAATGTGTGTCGATCGGCGTCGATGGTCTGATCCACCTCGTCGACCATGTTCTTGATCAGGAACAACCCCCACCCCCGTGGTGTCTGCAGACCGGCCAGCTTGAGCTCCAGGTCTGGGTGTGTCGACCCGACCTCGGTGGCCGAGCCGCCGCGGTCGGTGACTGTCACCGCAATCTGCGTCCCCTCGTCGATCACCGCGATGTCCACGGGCAGGTCGTACTGGTTGTGGTTGCCGTGCTCGATGGCATTCATGGTCGCCTCGGCAACTGCGGTCTTGAGCCGTTCCAGCTGGTCGGGGGTCAGCCGCTCGTCGGTCAGCGATGCGGCGACTCGGGCCAGTGCCTCGCGCTCGTTGCCTGGTTCGCTGGGCAGGCTGAACGCCGTGATCACTCCTGGTGCGTTGACGCCGTGCGCGGCTCCCTGCGTGCGCTGCAGTGCCACCAGCGTGATGTCGTCCTCCTGCTCCACGTCCGGCCCGGTGAAGGCGGCCAGCTCGGACACGCAGAAGTCGGTGAGCTCGTCCCCTGTGCGAGCCCTCGCGACGACCTCAGAAGTTCGTCCGAAGCCGAACATCTCGCCACTGGCGTTGTGCTGTTCGGTGATGCCGTCGCTGTAGAGCAGCAGCTGTTCGCCCGGGGCGATGACGGCGCTGCTCTCGTCGTAGGTCATCCCGGCCATCAAACCCAATGGCATCCCGGTGGCGCGCAGCTCTCGCACCACACCGTCGACGCCGCGCACGTAGGGCAGGTTGTGGCCGGCGTTGGCGAAATCGATACGCCCGGTGGGGGGATCGAGCACCATGGCCAGGCACGTGACGAACATGTGCGCCGGGATGTCGGCACAGAGCAGGTCGTTGACGCGAGCCAGCACGGCACTGGGTGACTTCAGTCGTGGGCCAGTCTCTCGCAACAGTGCATGGGTGCTGGACATCACCAGCGCTGCCGGCACGCCCTTGTCGGTGACGTCGCCGGTGACCACCATCACGCGGCCGTCCGCGAGGTTGATGAAGTCGTAGAAGTCCCCACCCACGGTCCTCGCCGGCCGGTAGAACGCCGAGATGTGCCAAGTGGGCAGGTCGGGCAGGCTCTTCGGCAGGAACTGCTGCTGGATCAGCTGGGCGACCTTGAGCTCCTGCTCGTAGCGCTCGCGAGATCGCGCCTCCACCTCCTGCTGGCGGACCATCTGCCCCAAGCGCAGGGCGGGCGCGGCATACCGGGCCAGCGACTCCAGCAACTGGCGGTCGTCCTTGGAGTAGTCGCGCTCGGACAGGCGGGGGCCCAGCTGCAGCAGGCCGACCAGCTCACCGGAGGTCACGAGCGGGACCACGAGGACCACGCCCGCCTCGCGCATCTGCTCCAGCGCCGGCGAGGCCAAGGTGAGGGTGCGGATGTCGACCACCCCGGGCGTCTCGTGGAAGTACGCCAGGATCGGGTCGTTCGGCGCGATGTCGAGCTCCGGACCGGTGACGATCTCCGGTGATGGCTCAGGGGCGGCCGATGCCGGCTTGCGCCGCAAGCGTCCGGTGATTCCCCGGCGCCCGTTGGTCGACGCGTCCTCGCGCGGCGGGTCGGTGACCGGGTCGGCAACCGGGAGCGCGTCGTCGGACTCGCTCTGGCTCGTCGTGGTGCCGTGATCGACCTCGACCGGGTTGGCCATGGCCCCTCCCGCCCCTCTGGATGATCGGCTCGAAGCGGGCGTCCGCTCCGGTTCGTTCGGGTCGATCATGTCGGAGTCTCCGTTCCGGAACCGTTACGGCGTGGCCGTTCTGAGGCGGATTCGGACACTATTCACGCTCGCAGCGTTACGGTCGGGCGAATTCGAAGATCGAGAGGACCCTTGGTGACCCAGCTCCAGGTCGCATTGCTCGGTGCGCCAGCGCTGCGGCTGGACGGCGATCTGCTGAGGTTCGACACCCGCAAGGCGGTCGCACTGGTCGCGGTGCTGGCGGTCAGCGGCCGTCGCCACAGCCGGGAGGAGCTGGCCAGCCTGCTCTGGCCGGAGTCCGACAATGCCCGGGCACGCGCGGCCCTGCGGCGGACGCTGTTCACGGCGGCGGGCGTGGGGCCGGCGTTGCTCGCGGATCGGTCCGGGGTGGCCCTGGACCCTGCTGCGGTCGACTGCGACGTCGTCGCCTTCCTGGCGTGCGCCGAGCGGGGCGACGCGGGGGCAGCGCGTGAGGCCATAGCCTTGTACCGCGGCGACTTCCTGTCCGGCTTCACGCTGCGCGACAGTCCGGAGTGGGAGGACTGGCGCGATGCCACCAGCGACCGCCTGCGTCGCGAACTGGACCGATTGCTCGGGGTGCTCGTGGCCCACCACACCGATCGCCACGAGTTCGACGACGCGATCGAGTTCGCGCAGCGTCGACTGGCGCTCGATCCCTTGCACGAGCCCGCCCACCAGGCGTTGATCCAGCTCTACGACTGGACGGGTCAGCGCACCTTCGCGCTGCGGCAGTACCGCACGTGCGTCCGCACTCTGGAGGCGGAGCTCGGAGTTGCGCCGCTGCCGGAGACGACAGCGCTGTATGACGCGGTGCGAGGACATCGGCTGGCGGCACCGCCGGCACGCCGACCGGAACCTGCCGTTGCGGACGTGACCTCGCAGCCCACCCCACCGTCCGCGCCCACCGCAGCGGTCTCGCCGGATCGGGTGTTCGTCGGGCGCACGGCTGAGTTGGCGCGCCTGAACAACGCGTGGACTGCCGCGCGTACCGCCGGGCGATCCTTGGCCGTCGTCGGCGAGGTGGGCAGTGGCAAGTCCACGTTGCTCGACGCCTTTGCGAAACAGCTGCGCGGCGAGCACGTCGCGGTCGTGACGATCCGTGGTCACGAAGGCGAGCAAGCGCTGGCATTCGCCGCGGCCACCGACCTGATCCGGGCAGCAATGCCCAGCGACCCGACAGGTGGGCCGTCTTTGGCAGAGGCGGACCGAGGCGCGTTGGCACGGCTGCTTCCGGCTCGCGAGGACGCAGACGTCCACGAGAGCCTGCCCCTGGACACCCCTGGCGCGCGAACCCGCCTCTTCGACGCTGTCCGAAACGCGCTGGCCGCGTTGGCACGCGGATCTGCGGCCCCCGCCCTGGTGGTCGTCGACGACGTGCACTGGTTCGACGAGGAGTCCCGCGACCTCGTTGCCTTCTTGGTCCGCAGACCGCCGGACCACGTGTTGCTCGTGCCCACCTGGCGCGGCTCGACGAGCCCGACGACAGTTGCGGCCGCAGTCGCCGATGCGATGCGCGAGGGCACCGGCGACATGACCTGGCTGTCGGGGCTGAGCCGCGAGGAGGTCGTAGACCTGCTGGCGGGCTTCGCGGTCGCGTCGCCAGAGGCAGTCGCCGACGACGTCCTGCTGCGCACTGGCGGACTGCCGATGCTCGTCGCCGAACATGCGCTGGCCGGACTTGCCGCAGATCCGGGTGTGATCACGCGGCCGCGGGTGGAGGGGTTGGTCCGGGCGAGGATCGATGCCGCGCCCGAGATGACCGGGCAGATCCTGGCGGCCGTAGCGGCAGTCGCGGCGCCGGTGGATCCGGATCTGTTGCGCTCGGTCAGCGGTCGCACCGACTCCGAGGTGGTGGGCGCTCTGGAGGACGCCGTGGCGCGCGGCCTGCTCGTCGAGGCACCCGAGCGCGCGGCCTACGACTTTCCTCACGACACGTTGCGTCACGTCGTCACCGAGCGGACGAGCCTGGCTCGGCGTCGGTTGCTGCACTCGCGCACAGCCGACGTCTTGATGCAGCGATTGCCGCCGCGCGGATCATCGGTCGGTGCCGGCGTCGCGACGGCGGCGACGGTGGCCCGCCAGCTCGACCTGGCCGGCCGGAGCGAGGAGGCCGCATCGTGGCACTGGGCGGCAGCCGAAGAGGCCCGCGCGCTCTACGCGCACGCTACGGCGGCAGAGCACCTCGAGGTGGCTCTTGCCCTCGGCTACGACGCGGTGGTCACCCACGTCGCCCTCGGCGACGTCCGACTGCGTCTGGGTGAGTACCGAGCCGCGATCGACTGCTACGAGCAGGCCGCCGCGTTGGTCGACTCCGACGAGCAGGCCGCGGAGGTCGAGCACAAGCTCGCCGAGGTGCACCACCGCCTGGGGGACTGGGACGTCACCCAGACTCACCTGGAGAGCGCCCTCGTTCTGGTGCCCGATCTCGGGATCGCCAGCCCGAGGCGGTCGCAGGTGCTGGCCGACCTCGCGCTGGTGGCGATGCACCGCGGGGACGTCACCGTGGCGCGGGGGCGCGCGGCCGCCGCTGCTGAGCTGGCCGCCACCGTTGGGGAGCCGAGCGCGCTGGCGCAGGCCTACAACGTGCTCGGTGTGCTAGATGCCCGACACGGCGACGTCGCTGCGGCTCGTCGACACCTCGCGGCCAGCCTCGAACACGCGCAGGTGCTCATCGACCCTGCTCCGGCCGTGGCCGCTCTCAACAACACCGCCCGGTTGGAGGCGGATGCCGGCGAGCTCGACGCCGCACTCGACGCAGCGGACCGGGCGCTGGAGCTGGGGACCCGCCACGGAGACCGGCACCGGATGGCGGCTCTGCACGCCAACCTTGCGGATCTCCTTCACCGAGCTGGTCGCGATGAGGAAGCACGTGTCCACCTACGAGATTCGGCGGTGTTGTTCGCCGACGTGGACCGCGACGAGGTACGTCGGCCCGAGGTGTGGAAGCTCGTGGAGTGGTGACGCGCTCATGACGGCGCGTCGCTGGTCCGGCTCCGCGCTTGGGGCAGCCGTGGCGTCCCCGGCGATGCGTCGCATCCTGTTCGCGTACCTGACCTTTGCCGCCACCGAGTGGGGAGCCTGGGTCGCGATCCTCGTCTTCGCCTACCAGCAAGGCGGGTCGCCAGAGGTGGGGTTCGTCGCGGTCATCCAACTGGTGCCGGCGATCTTCACCGCACCGCTTGGTTCGGCACTGTGTGAGCGTCTGCAACGTCAGACCGCACTCGTCGTGGCCTACGCGGTGCTGGCCGCCAGCATGGTCGGGCTTTGGCTGAGCGTGGTGTTGCACCTGCAGACGTGGTTGTTCTTCGTGGCCGCCGTCATCTCCAACTGCGCCGTCACCTTGTGCCGTCCGGCGCACTTCGCCGCGATCCCTCGGTTCGCCGACTCGGCCGGCGGCCTGGTGGCCGCGAACTCCGCGAGCTCGACGTTGGAACATCTCGGCGGGTTTCTCGGGGCAAGCCTGATCACAGTCGTGACCCCCTGGCTCGGCTTGTCCGCGGTGTTCGTCATCTTGGCTGCCGTGGAGCTCGCGGCCGTGGCGGCGGTTTCCACCATCCATCCGGAGGCGCCGACAACGGCAGCGTTGACGCTGGAGACGATAGAGGAGCCGCAGAGCTTCTTCATCGAGGCGGCGGCCGGCTTCCGGGAGGTTCGGCGCACGCCGGGAGCGGCGGCCCTGCTGTTGTTGATCGGTGTCCAGTTCGTGATCGTGGGGATCCTCGACGTGCTCAGCGTCGTCTTCCCCCAGCAGGTCCTCGGCACGGGACCGTCGGGGCCCAGCATCGTCCTGGCCGTCGCCGGTATCGGCGGTCTGGTCGGCGGCGCCGCGACGATCACCTTGGTCGGACGGAGTCGACTGAGCCCGCCGATCTTCTGGGGCTTCGTCATCTCGGCCCTCTTCATCGCGCTCGTGGCCGGCTCGCAGTACCTCGCCGAGGTCGCGATCCTGTTAGGCCTGTCCAGCGCCGCCGGCGCCTTTGTCGACGTCGCGTCACGCACCCTGCTCCAACGCACGGTCCGCGAAGAGGTCTTGGCGCGGGTCTTCGGCCTGCAGGAATCGATCGTGATGGGGGGAATGGCGGTGGGGGCCGTCATCGCACCCCTGGCCGTTGCCCTCGTGGGCGCCCGTGGGTCGTTCATCGTGGCCGGACTGATTCCTCTGGTGGTTGCCGGCGTCGCGTGGACCTCACTGCGGCGTCTCGACGCCGCAGCGGCGCTGCCGGGGCCGGAGGCCGTGCTCCTGCGCAGCATCGGCCTGTTCAGCCCGCTACCCCAGGCCAGACTGGAGCTTCTCGCTCGTGAGGCGGTACCGCGTGACGTCGCCGCCGGTGAGGTGGTCGTCCGACAGGGGGAGGTGGGAGACGTCTTCTACGTGGTGTCGTCCGGCCTCGTCGTGGTTCAGCGAGACGGCGTCGAGATGCGGCAGCTCGGAGCCGGCGGGCACTTCGGCGAGGTGGCGCTGCTACGAGACGCACCCCGGAATGCGACGGTCGTGGCGGCGCAGCCCACGCGCCTGCTCATGATCGAACGTGACCAGTTCCTCTCGGCGGTCACCGGCTCCGACGTTGCGCGCGCTGAGGCGCGACGGCTGGTGCAGGAGCGGGACGACTACCCAGAGCCGGACGCCTGACCGCGGCAGCGCTACGTCGACTGCAGATGCTCCGTCACCTGGGCGCACGCCCGCCCGAGCTCGTGGAACTGAGCGCCTGACATCTGGTCCATCAGGTGGGAGCGCACGCCCTGGACGTGAGTGGGGGCGGCCGCGACGAGCCGGTCCCAACCGTCGTCGGTCAGGACGGCGAAGTAGCCCCGGCGGTCGCGCTCGCACTCCTGGCGTCGAACCAGCCCGGCGTTCTCCATGCGCGTGATCTGGTGCGACAGCCGGCTCTTGCTGGACAAGGTGACCTGCGCCAGTTCGGTCATCCGCAGGCGGCGGTCTTGCGCCTCGGACAGCCGCACGAGGATCTCGTAGTCGGCCATCGTCAAACCATGTGCCTCTTGCAGCTCGCGGTTCAACCGCTCGCCCAGGAGGAGGCCGGAGGACAGATAGGCGCGCCATGACTGCTGCTCGTCGGCGGACAGCCAGCGGACGTCGGTCACGCCGGAATGCTAGGGCTCGTACCGAACCCGGCCGCGCCCACCCGTCGCCCCCTTAGTTGTTGATCAAGGAGAAGATGTCGGATTTTCATGATCAACATGCACATGAAGTCCAAGATCAACAGGGTCCTTCTACGGGAGGGTGAGGATCTCGGCGCCGGCGTCGGTGACCACGAGGGTGTGCTCGAACTGCGCGGTCCGCCGGCGATCTGCGGTGACCACCGTCCACCCGTCGTCCCAGATCTCGTAGTCGATCGTCCCGAGCGTGAGCATGGGCTCGATGGTGAACGTCATCCCCGGTTCCAGCATCAGGTCGAGCTCGGGGACGTCGAAGTGCGGCACCACGAGGCCGGAGTGGAAGGTCGTGTTGATGCCGTGCCCCGTGAAGTCGCGGACCACGCCGTAGCCGAATCGCTTCGCATAGGCCTCGATCACCCGACCCACGACATTCAACGGTCGCCCGGGAGCCACGGCCTTGATGCCGCGCATCATCGCCTCGTGGGTGCGTTCCACGAGCAGGCGGGACTCCTCGTCGACGTCACCTACCAGGTACGTGGCGTCAGTGTCGCCGTGGACACCCCCGAGGTAGGCGGTGATGTCGACATTGACGATGTCGCCGTCGCGCAGTTCGGTGCTGTCGGGGATCCCGTGACAGATCACCTCGTTGACCGAGGTGCACAACGACTTCGGGAACCCGCGGTAACCGAGCGTGGACGGATACGCCCCGTGGTCGCACAGGAACTCGTGACCGACCCGGTCCAGCTCATCGGTGGTCACCCCTGGGGCGATGTGCTCCGAGACGGCGACCAGTGCCTGCGCCGCCAGCTTGCCGGCCACCCGCATCGCCTCGATGGTGGCGGCGTCCTGGACGTCGGAACGCGGGTGACGGGTCGGGCCCGGGCGGCCCACGTACTCAGGCACCGGGATACCGGGCGGCACGACGCGAGGAGGCGACAACTCACCGGCTGTGACAAGGGGCATGATGACCCCAAGTGTAGGTGTCGCGACGGAGGCGCTCATGTCCACCACTGACTCATCTGCCGCGGTCGTCGACCCCGGTGGTCCGTGGTGGTGGTGCCTGAAGCACGAGCAGGTCGAGCCGACCGAAGGCTGTCCCAACACGGTGCGGATGGGGCCATACGCCACCTACCAGGAGGCGAGCCGGGCCATCGAGCACGCCCATGAGCGCAACCGGGCCTGGGACGAGGACGACGGCTGAGCAGATCCGCCACTGGTCCGACACGTTGAGGGCGGCACCCGGGTGGGTGCCGCCCTCAACGATCTGGTGCTGACCTACGAGAACTGACCTAACGCGCGCGACGTGCCGTGCGCTTGGCCGGTGCCCGCTTGGCCGTCTTGCGTGCTGTGGTCTTACGGGCGGTGGTCTTGCGGGCGGTCGTCTTACGTGCCGTGCGCTTGGCTGGAGCCCGCTTGGCCGTCTTGCGTGCTGTGGTCTTCTTCGCCGTGCGCTTGGCCGGTGCCCGCTTGGCCGTCTTGCGTGCTGTGGTCTTACGGGCGGTGGTCTTGCGCGCGGTGGTCTTCTTCGCCGTGCGCTTGGCCGGTGCCCGCTTGGCCGTCTTGCGTGCTGTGGTCTTACGGGCGGTGGTCTTGCGCGCGGTGGTCTTCTTCGCCGTGCGCTTGGCCGGTGCCCGCTTGGCCGTCTTGCGTGCCGTGGTCTTACGGGCGGTCGTCTTACGTGCTGTCGTCTTACGAGCGGTTGTCTTGCGCGCGGTTGTCTTACGTGCCGTGCGCTTCGCGGCGGTCCGCTTTGCAGTGGTCCGTTTGGCAGCCCGCTTGGCGGGTGCCTTCTTGGCCGCGGTGGTTCTAGCCGCCACCTGTGCCTCCTGACGAATTGTTGCTCGACCCCTTCGTCGAGCTACCTTGTTGCGCACGATCCCACTACCGAACACGTGGCACCAGCATCACGCGCATTCGACAAACGGCGTGTCGTCCGTCGCTCTACGTACACATTGTGACCACATCACGGTGCAGAAGCGAGTGAAGCGACGCATTTGCGAGTTGGGCGTGTCACGAACGACGATTCAGGATTGCTCGCGAAGTTGTCGTTGTCGAAGTGCATTTTCGTCAGTGCGATCGTCGAAACCCCACAAGCCGGGCAAGAACGCAGCCACTGTGGCGACCGCGATCACAGTGACGAACCCGCCAGTAGCAAGTGACGTACGAAGGCTCGTCAACTGTGCGCCGAAGCTCGCGCGCACCTGTCCGAGCGTTGGACCGATGGAGTACGACAACAGTTCGATCCCCGCCATGCGGCCGCGCAGTTCGTCCGGAATCGTCAGGTTCCACATCAGGCCGCGGAAGAGCCCGCTGATCATGTCTGCGGCGCCGGCCAGCACGAGAAAGAACAGTGCGAGCGGCAGCGTCGGGGACAGTCCGAACAATGCGATCGCCAGTCCCCACGCCGCCGCCGCGACGGCGATGAAGCGACCGTGGTGGTGGACGCGACTGCTCCAGCCAGAGGTCAGCGTGGCCACCAGCGATCCCACGTAGGGGGCTGCGTACAGCAGGCCGAGCGACCAGGGTGCATGGAACTGCTGGGCCACGAACGGGAACAGCGCAAACGGGAATGCGAACGTCATGGCCACCAGATCCACCGCATACGTCCCGAGCAGGTCCTTGCGGCCCCAGGCGTAGGCCAGGCCTTCCTTGATGCCACGCAGGCTGGCCTTGGTCCCGCCGACGGTGGGGGGGACGGCGCGCATCAACGCCAGGGCGACCAGGGAGGCCGAGTAGCTCACCACGTCGAGGGCGTAGGCAGCCCCGACCCCGGCGATGGCGATGACGACGCCACCGATGGCAGGGCCGGCGATGGTCCCGATGTTCATGCGCAGCGAGTTCATGGCGCCGGCCCCGGCCAGCTGGTCGGGCGGCACGATGCGCGGGATCAAGGCGTCCAGCGACGGCCGCTGCAGTCCGTCGAGCACCGCGTAGCCGAACGACGCGACGTACAGCAGCCACAGCTGCGGCTGCGGGAGGAGGGCGTTCACTGTCAGCAACGCCGAGACCACGGTGAAGCACGCCTCGGTGATGAGGACCAGGCGGCGCCGGTCCACTGCGTCGGCGAGAGCGCCGCCGTACAGGCCGAACACGATGAGCGGACCCAGTTCGACGATCCCGAGGGCACCGACGGCCACATACGAGCCAGTCATCGTGGCCACCTGGTAGGGCAACGCCACGTACGTGACCATCGAGCCGATGAACGAAACCGACCCGCCGAACCAGAGCAGCCGGAAATCGCGCGAGCTGCGCAGCGCAGTGGTGTCCAGACGCATCCGGCGCACCAGCCGGCGCATCTGCGGCGCCTTCGGTTCGTGGGACCCTTGCGTCACGGTTGCGGGTTCGCGGGTCCGCTGATGGCGTCGAGCATGCGGGCCAACCGGTCGCGCAGGCCGCGTCGGCCTGGTGTGGCGGCCGCCTCGCCCGCGGCGACGCTCACCAGGTGCTGCACCGTGTCGAAGGACGGGATCAACAGGCCGGACTCCGTCAGTTCATACGCGTCGGCATTCGCGCCGACCTGGTCGGAGCGCAGCGAGGAGTCGGGCAGGAGTTCCCGGCTGCCTACGGTGAGGGACTCGTGAGCCACCTGCTCCATCTCACTCGAGCCTTCGTCCAGCGACAGCACCGTGGCGCCGCTGCGACGCGCATCCCAGGCCCGCTGCAGCAGGCCCTCAGGCGGTTCGTCCGGCGCAACCACGAAGACCGTCTCCCCTCGCCTGGCCTGCTCCAGCCGGGCCAGCGTCACGCTCAGGTGCGCCGGTGCGCCGGCCGGCACCTCGTAACGGACCAAGGTGGGACGCAGGACGGCGAGGCCGGCGTACTGCGACTCGTCGTCGAGGTGAGCCGCGAGGTGCCACGGCTCCTGCCTGGGCGTACCGACCAGCAGCAACCCGCCCGGGTCACGGGTCGAGGTGGTGAGCAGGCGGCCGAAGCCCCGGGTGCGCTCGATCAGCGGTGATGACGCCAGCAAGTCGCGCAGGAGCACTGCGCGGGAAGCGTCCACGACCCCATCGTGCCCTGCGGTCGACGGCTGCGAGGATTCCGACATGAGCACGCGTGTCGACGTGGCGGGACCCGACCTGACTGGTCTGACGATCGGGGTACTGGGGGGCACGGGCGAGCAGGGCCGAGGTCTGGCTCGGCGGTGGGCGCGCGCCGGTCTGAAGGTGCGTCTGGGTTCACGCGACGCCGAGCGGGCCCGCGGGATCGCCCGCGACGTCGCCGCCGGCCTCGATCAGCCCGACGTGACCGGCGACGACAACGCCTCCGTCGCCGCCGGCAGCGACGTCCTCGTCGTGGCCGTCCCTTACGAGGGTCATGCGAGGTTGCTCGCGACGCTCGGCAAGGAGTTGCGGGGGCGCGTGGTCGTCGATGTCGTGAACCCGCTGGGCTTCGACGCCCAGGGCGCCTTCGCGCTGGACGTGGCGGAGGGGAGTGCGGCACAACAGGCGCAGGTCCTGCTGCCTGACAGCATCGTGGTCGGCGCTTTCCACCACCTGTCGGCCGTTCGCCTGCTGGATGACGACGTCACGTCGGTCGACACCGACGTGATGGTGGTCGGCGACGATCGTGCGGCCACCGACCTCGTCCAGCGGCTGGCGCAGACCATCCCCGGGATGCGCGGCATCTATGCAGGTCGGCTGCGCAACGCTCGGCAGGTCGAGGCGTTGACGGCGAACCTCATCTCGGTGAACCGCCGCTACAAGGCGCACGCAGGGCTACGCGTCACCGACGTCTGACCGCAGGAACGGCCCGTCCTACTGGTAGGCGTACTCCGGTCCCGGGTACTCACCCGACACGACGTCGCCCGCCCAGGCCTGCACGGCCTGCGCGATGACGCCGCGGACGTCGGCATAGCGGCGCACGAACTTCGGCGGCTGGCCACCCGACAGACCCACGAGGTCCTGCCAGACCATCACCTGGGCGTCGCAGCCGGCTCCCGCCCCGATACCGATCGTCGGGATGGACAACGTGGACGTGACGCGCTCGGCGAGGTCGGCCGGAACCACCTCGAGGACCACCGCGAAGGCCCCGGCGGACTCCAGCGCCTTGGCGTCACGGATCAGCGCCTCGCCGGAGCCGCCGCGTCCTTGCACCCGGTAGCCCCCTAGGGCGTTGACACTCTGCGGGGTCAGTCCCAGGTGGCCCATCACGGGGATGCCGGCACCCACCAGCGCCTCCACCTGCGGGAGGACCCGTTGGCCACCTTCGAGCTTGACCGCGTGGGCGCCGCCCTCCTTCAGGAACCGGGCCGAGCTGGCCAGCGCCTGCTCCGCACTGGACTGGTAGGAGCCGAACGGCAGGTCGGCCACCACGAGAGCCCGGCTCGTGCCTCGGGTGACCGCCGCCACCAGGGGGACGAGTTCGTCCATGGTCACCGGGATCGTCGTGTCGTAGCCGTAGACGACGTTCGCCGCGGAGTCACCGACCAGGAGCACCGGGATCCCCGCGGCGTCGAACACCTCGGCGGTCATGGCGTCGTAGCAGGTGAGCATCGGCCAACGCTCGGCGCGTTCCTTGGCCTGTTGCAGGTCGCGCACGGTGAGCCGCCGCGACGAGGAGCCGCCGTAGAGCGGCTGCGGGCTGTGGTCCATCGAGTTCCTCCTGGCCTCGAGGCCCCTCACGGGGTCCCCGGACATCGCCCGGCGTCGGGCGGTTGGTGGTGCACCCATGGTCGCACCTTCGGGCGGCGCGACCAAGGCGGCGCGGGCGTCGGCTTCCCGTCCACCATTCCGATACGGAACGGTTGCGTTTCGAATTAGGCCAGGCTAACGTCGGGCGCATGACCGACCGTGACCACGCTCCCCAGACCATGGCTGCCCCGGCGGACGACAAGGCCTTCCAGCGCCGCTGGTCGATCCTCGCCGTCCTCGTGGTGTCGCTGCTGATCGTCGTGCTCGACAACACGATCCTCAACGTCGCCCTGAAGACGATCCAGCTCGACCTGCGGTCGACGCAGAGCCAGCTCATCTGGGCCGTCAACTCCTACGTCCTGGTGTTCGCTGCCCTGCTGTTCACCTGGGGTGTCCTCGGTGACCGGTACGGACGTCGCAAGATCTTGATGACCGGTATGACGCTGTTCGGCATCGCGAGCGCGATGTGTGCGTTTTCCTCCACCCCTGACCAGCTGATCTTCTTCCGGGCCTTGATGGGGATCGGCGGCGCAGCAGTGCTGCCCGTGACGCTGGCCATCATCACCAACGTCTTCCCGCCCAACGAGCGGGGCCGCGCGATCGGCGTCTGGGCCGGTGCCGTGGGCGTGGCCGTCGCGATCGGGCCGATCACCGGCGGGTTCCTGCTGGAGCACTTCTGGTGGGGTTCGGTCTTCCTGATCAACGTTCCGATCGTCCTGATCGGCCTGGTCGGCATCGCGCTGATCGTCCCGGAGTCGACCGGTCAGCACACCCAACGCCTGGACCCGATCGGTGTCCTGCTGTCGATCGCCGGCCTGCTCTCGCTGGTCTACGGCATCGTCCACGGCGGCGACACCCGCCAGTGGAGCAGTCCGAGCGTCTGGGGCTGGATCCTGCTGGGAGTGGCGCTGCTGGCCCTGTTCATCTGGCTGGAGATGCGCTCCGACCACCCGTCGCTGGATGTCCACCTGTTCCGCAATCGCGAGTTCTCGGTGTCGATCGCGGCCGTCACCATGGCGTTCTTCGGTCTGATGGGGGCCACGTTCTTCCTGGTCTTCTACCTCCAGCTCGTGCGCGGCTACTCGCCTTTGCAAGCCGGCCTGATCTTCTTGCCGTTGGCCTTGGGGCAGGTGATCGCGGCACCGCGCAGCGCCAAGACGGTGGCCCGCTTCGGTCCCAAGCTGGTGATCGGCAGCGGACTCCTGGTGGTGTCGATCGTGTTCTCGCTGCTCCTGTTCGTGCAGGCGGACACCCCGCTGTGGGTCCTCTGCGTGCTGTTCTTCTTCATCGGTGCGGGTATGGGTAACGCCATTGCGCCCGCAACGACGGTCATGATGTCGACCTTGCCACTCTCGCGGGCCGGGGCCGGCTCGGCGGTGCAGAACACCGTCCGGCAGGTCGGTGGCGCGCTCGGCGTCGCCATTCTCGGCACCGTGCTGGCCACGGTCTACGCAGGACAGTTCGATGCGGTGAGCGCGGGTCTCCCGGCGGCCACGAACGCGTTGGCCAGCGGGTCGCTCGGCCAGACCTACGAGGTCGTGGCGCACCTGTTGAGCACCGGTGCCTTGACGCCGGTGGCAGCGGCCCACGCGCTGTCGGTGGCCAACGACGCGTTCATGAGTGCCATGCATGTCACGTGCCTGCTCACCGGGGCGCGCCGCCCTGGCCGGGTCGATCGCCGCCTACGTGGGGCTGCCGGACAAGGCCAAGGCGGTGGCGATCGCCCACGGTCGTCAGCAGGCATTCGAGGCACAGACCGGACTCGAGGCCGGTCCGGCCCAGGCGTGAGGCAGGTTCAGCGGGGCCGGCCGCGCAGTGCGGAGGCGGACGAGGCGATCCTGCGCTCCGCGCTTGAGCTCGTGGCCGATGCGGGCATCGGCGCCTTGAGCGTCGAGGCGGTGGCGGCGCGCGCAGGCGTCGGCAAGGCGACGATCTATCGGCGCTGGGCGTGCAAGGCGGACCTGCTCGATGCCGCCTTCACCCACCTGAGCGAGGCGTTCCCCGAAGCGGTGGGAGAACGGACACGCGAGCGTCTGATCTCGTTGTTCGGGTCACCGCACACGCCCGCCTCGCAGACGCTGCGTCTGCTGCCGCGGATCATGAGCCACAAGATGGCCCAGCCAGAGCTCTACGCCGACTTCTTCAACCGGGTCATCGAGCCGCGACGTGAGCAGTTCCGCACCGAGCTGCGGCTGGGAATGGCGCGCGGAGACATCCGGGACGACTTGGAGATCGACGCCTTGGTCAACGCGCTGGTGGCGCCGTTCATCTACCGCGTGCTGGTGATGCCGAGCGCCGGACCGCCTCCGGACGACCTCGCCGCCTCGATCGTCGACCTGGCGTTAGACGGCCTGGCTCCGCGATGACTTGCGTCGGGTCTGCCGACGCGTGGCGGCCAGGGTCTCGACGAACGTGGTGCGCCAGTCGTCGATGGTCCAGTCGTGCAGCACCTGCATCATCTCTGACCACCGGCGCTTGCGCTCCTTCAGCGGCATGGTCACCGCTCGGTGCAGTGCGTCAGCGACTCCTTCGACGTCGTAGGGGTTGACGATGAGCGCGGAACCCAGCTCGCGTGCTGCTCCGGCGAAGGTCGACAGGATCAGCACGCCGGGCCCCTCGGGGTCCTGCGCCGCGACGTACTCCTTGGCCACGAGGTTCATGCCATCGCGCAGCGGCGTCACGAGCCCGATCTGTGCGATCCGGTAGAAACCGGTCAGCGTGGTGTGCGGGTACGTGCGATTCACGTAGCGCAGCGGCACCCAGTCGGCCTCCGCGAACCGTCCGTTGACCGCGCCGGAGTAGCGCTCGAGCTCGGCGCGGATCGCGCGGTATTCGGGGACCTCGCCACGGGTCGCCGTGGCCACCTGCAACATCGACACATCGCGCCGGTGCTCTGGGTAGCGCTCCAGCAGCCGACCGAACGCTCGGAATCGCTCGGCCAGGCCCTTGGAGTAGTCGAGCCGGTCGACACCGACGACGAGCCAACGACCCTGGAGGCTCTCGGCCAGCCGACGCACCGACGGCTGGCTCGACGCACGGGCGGCGAGTGATGCAATGCCGTCGGTGTCGATGCCGATGGGAAGCACGGTGGTCTTCACGCCGTGGCCCGACGACGTGACCGCAACGCCCTCGTCGAGGAGCTGGGCGTCGGCGAAGTCACGCAGGTAGTCGGTGAACGCCTGTCGGTAGCTCGCGGTGTGGAACCCCACCAGGTCGTACTCGGTCAGCGCGTCCATGAGGGCGCGGTGCCCCGGGAGCACCGAGACGAGGTCCGGAGTGGGCAGCGGGGTGTGCAGGAAGAAGCCGAGCCGAGCCGTCACGCCCTCTTCGCGCAGTACCGCGGCCAACGGGATCAGGTGGTAGTCGTGTACCCAGACCAGGTCGTCGTCCTTGATCAGGGGAGCCAGGCTTCTGGCGAACCACCGGTTGACGCGCTGGTAGGCGCGGTAGGTGTCGCGCCGGTAGTCGACGAGGTCGGGTCGGTAGTGCAGCAGCGGCCACAGGGTTCGGTTGGCGAACCCGTTGTAGTACGCGTCGTAGTCGGCCTTGGCCAGATCGACGGTGGCGTACGTCACCGGGCCGTCGGTCTGGATCTGCACCGGCCCTGGCTCGCCGTCCACCGCCCGCCCGCTCCAGCCGAACCACAGGCCGCCGGTCTCTCGCAGTGCCGCGTCCATGGCCACGGCCAGGCCCCCGGCCCGGACCTCACGTGGCAGGGCGACCCGGTTGGAGACGACCACCAGGCGGCTCACAACTCTGAGTCCCAGGCCCTCGACAGACGCATCGCGGCCTCGATGATGCCGACCATCGAGTAGGTCTGCGGGAAGTTGCCCCACAACTGACCGTCTGCGGGGTGGATGTCCTCGGACAGCAGCCCCAGGGGGTTGCGTCGCGCCAGAAGGCGGTCGAACAGCTCGCGGGCCTCCCCGGCCCGTCCGACAGCCGCCAAGGCGTTGATGTACCAGAAGGTGCAGAGCAGGAACGCGGTGTCTGGCTCGCCGAAGTCGTCGGCGTCGACGTAGCGGAACACGTAGTCGCCGCGTTTGAGGTTCTTCTCGACGGCATCCAACGTGCCCAGGAACCGAGAGTCGGTCGGGGACACGAATCCGAGGTCCACCAGCATCAGCAACGACGCATCGAGACGGCTGCCACCCCACGTCTCGGTGAAGGCACCGCGCTCCGCGTCATAGGCGTTAGCCATGATCCGCTCGCGCATCTCGTCGGCCCTGGCCCGCCACAGCGGGGCTCGGTCGTCCCGGCCGAGCCGTCGGGCGATGCGGGCCAACCGGTCGCAGGCCACCCAGGACATGACGCTGCTATAGGTGTGGATCCCCATCCGGCCCCGGAACTCCCAGATCCCGGCGTCCGGCTGGTCGTACAGGCGGTACGCCTGTTCCCCGGCGGACTCCAGCTGCTCGAACGCTGCCTCGTCTCCCGGGGTCACCAGTCGTTGGTCGTAGAACAAGTGCGTCGAGCCGAGGACGACGCTGCCGTACACGTCGTGCTGCTTCTGTTCGTAGGCGGCGTTGCCGCGACGCACCGGACCCATGCCGCGGTAGCCACGCAGGTCGGTGACCTCGGTCTCGTCGAGGCCTGCCTCGAAGTGGATGCCGTACACCGGCTGCAGCTCACCGCTGGCGGCCGCGATCGTGTAGATGTAGCGGAGGTAATCCTCCATGCTCGTGGTGGCGCCGAGCCGGTTGAGCGCGCGGATCACGAACGCGGCGTCTCGCAGCCAGCAGTAGCGGTAGTCCCAGGTGCGCCCACTGTCCGCCGACTCCGGCAGCGACGTCGTCATGGCCGCCACGATCGCGCCGGTGCCCTCGTACTGGCACAGCTTCAGCGTGATGGCGGCCCTAATCACCGCGTCCTGCCACTCGAACGGGATCGACAACGAGCGAGTCCACCGGAACCAGTGCACCCGCGTCTCTTCGAGGCAGTCGTTGGCGAAGGTGTCGACCGCTGCCGTCAGCGTCTCGTCGGGTCCGAGGACGATCGTGTAGGTGCGGTCGAGTGTCAACGGCAGCTCGTGCTCGATGAACGGCACGGCGATGTCGGACGTCAGACGCAACGTCGTGCCGTCGACCAGCCAGCGCACGTGGTTGCTGCCGCTGGTGCGCTCCGGCACCGACGATCCCCAGTCGCGCAGCGGGCGCAGCCGCACCCGGATCTGCGGCGACCCCGACAGTGGGCGGATCTGCCGTACGAACATGACCGGGTGGTAGAGCCGCTCGAACTTGCGGAACCGGGGGCAGAAATCGGTGATCTCCACGACGTTGCCAGCCGCGTCCTCGAGCTCGGTGACCAGGACTGCGGTGTTGCGCACGTAGCGCTGGCGGGTGGCCACCGTGTTCTCGAGGACGACGTCGAAGTAGCCCTGGTCGTCCAGGTTCGGTTCGAGCAGCGAGCAGAACACCGGATCGCCGGCGAAGTGCGGGACGCACGCCCACACGTAGCGACCCGAGGAGTCGATCAGCGCCGAGGCAGTGCCGTTGCCGATGACACCGAGCTCCAGCGACGTCTGCGGTGTCAACGTCCGGCTCCCTCCACCAGCTCCGCCAGCCAGGCACGGACCGCCGCCGGGTCGGCCAGCCGATGGGTGGCCACGGTGTCCGAGCGATCACCGACGATGACGGCGGTCCCCCCGAGCCTATTGGCCACCGCGAAGGCGTCCTCGTCGGTGCGGTCGTCACCCATGACCACCGGCACGCGTCCGGTGAACGGGGCCATCGCCAGCAGCTCGGCCACCGCCCGCCCCTTGTCCCAGCCGGCCGGCCGCAGCTCCTGGGTGAACACGCCGGGCTGGATCTCGTAGGCACCGTCCAGCTCGGCGGCCAGCTCGGCCGCCATCGCGCGCACGGCGGCGTCGGCCTCGGGGGCGGCGCGGTGGTGCAGCGTCACTCCGACGCCCTTGTCCTCCACCCAGACGCCGGGCGTCTGCGCCGCCAGCTCACCGGCGCGGGAACGCAGCAGCGCCACGGCAGCGGGATCGGGCACGTGCCGCCGCAGTCCCTGCGGCCCGCGCACCTCGACTCCGTGCACGCCGGCCGCCCACGGTCGCCACGGGTCGAACACCCGGTCGAGGTCGGCCACCGACCGACCCGAGATGATCGCCAGCGCCCCACCCAGGCAGTCGTCGACAGCCCGCAGCAGGCTGATCAGCGCTGCGGTGGCGCGCACGTCGTCCGGATGCGCCTCGAACTCCAGCAAGGTCCCGTCCACGTCCAGGAACAGCGCAGGCGGCAGGCGGTCGAGGACCACCCACGGCGGCGGCGGGGCGAGGGGCACGCTGGCGATTGTGGCCCTAACGGTGGTCCGGGTCGGGGATCCGCTCCCGCCAGCGGTTCGTGATCGGCAGCCGCCGGTCGCGGCCGAAGGCGCGCAGCGAGATCTTGGGGCCGGGCGGGTACTGACGGCGCTTGTACTCGGCCAGGTCGGTCATCCGCAGCACGCGTTCGACGAGGCTTGCATCGAACCCGACCGCGGCGAGCTCGGCGGCGCTGGCGTCGAGCTCCACGTAGTCGTCGAGCACGTCGTCGAGCAGGTGGTAGTCCGGCAACGAGTCGGTGTCGAGCTGGCCCGGCGACAGCTCCGCTGACGGTGGCTTCTCGACGCTGTTGGCCGGGATCGGCGCCACGCCGCCGGATCGCTGCGCCACGTCATTGCGCCAGCGGGCGAGCGACCACACCAGGGTCTTTGGCACGTCCTTCAGCGGTGCATAGGCGCCGACGGCGTCGCCGTACAGCGTGCTGTAGCCGACCGAGAGCTCGCTCTTGTTGCCGGTGGCCAGAACCAGCTGCCCCTCCTCGTTCGAGATCGCCATGAGCGTCGTGCCACGCACCCGGGCCTGCAGGTTCTCGTCGGCCAGTCCGCCGAGCTGCAGACGCGCGCGGAAGGCGTCGACCACCGGCTCGATCTCGATGGTGCGAAGCGCGAGTCCGGTGCGGTCAGCCAGCTCGCGTGCGTCGTCGAGGGAGTGCTGCGACGAGTAGCCACTGGGCAGGGCCACGCCGTGCACGTGTGAGGCCCCCAGCGCGTCCACGGCGATCGCGGCGACGAGGGCCGAGTCGATGCCGCCGGACAAGGCGATGAGCGCGTCGGAGAAGCCGTTCTTGCGCACGTAGTCGCGCAAGCCCACCACGAGGGCCTCGTAGATCTCGGCGTGGTCGTCGAGGCGTTCGGCGACCATCCCCGTCGAGCCTGGGCCGGGCTCGAGGTCGACGAAGAGCACCTCGTCGTCGAACTGACCGGCACGGGCAACGACGCGGCCGTCTACGTCGACCACGAGCGAATCACCGTCGAAGACGAGTTCGTCCTGACCGCCGGTGAGGTTCACATAGGCCAGCGTGCAGCCAGCGTCGGCGGCACCGCGGCGACACAGCTCGAGCCGAGCATCGTCCTTGTTGCGTTCGTAGGGCGAGCCGTTGATGACCACCAGCAGGTCGGCGGCTGCATCGCGGGCCCAGGTAATCGGGCCCCCCGGCTGCCAGAGGTCCTCACAGATCGCCAGCGACACCGTCACGCCGTCCACGTCGAAGGCGACCGGGGTCTGCCCTGGCACGAAGTAGCGGAACTCGTCGAAGACGCCGTAGTTGGGCAGGTGGTGCTTGGCATAGGTGTGGATCACCGCGCCGCGATGGATCACCGCGGCCGCGTTGACGGGGGAGTGCCGGGGCCGACCGACCTGCTCGACCTGGTCCGGGGACTGGTCCAGGTACCCGACGACGACGTACGCCTCACCGGCGCCGACGGCCGACAGGCGCTGCGGCAAACCGGCCAGAGCCTGCTGCGAGGCGTTGATGAACGACTGGCGCAACGCCAGGTCCTCCACCGGGTAGCCGGTCAGCACCATCTCGGGGAAGGCCACGAGTTGAGCACCCTGGGCGACCGCCTCGCGGGCCGTCTCGACCACGAGGTCGGCGTTGCCCGTCAGGTCACCCACGGTGGGATTCACCTGCGCGAGGGCCAGTCGCAGCGTCACCGGTCGAGCCTACGGCGTGGTCCGTAACGCGCCCGAAACACGGGGCGGCCAGCATGCCGTCATGGACAAGCAACAGGAGTTCGTGCTGCGCACGATCGAGGAGCGCGACATCCGGTTCATCCGCCTGTGGTTCACCGACGTGCTCGGCTTCCTCAAGTCCGTTGCGGTCGCACCGGCCGAGCTCGAGGGTGCCTTCGCCGAAGGCATCGGCTTCGACGGGTCCGCGATCGAGGGCTTCGCCCGCGTCTATGAGAGCGACATGCTGGTGCGGCCGGATCCGACCACGTTCTCCATCCTCCCGTGGCGCTCCGAAGGCCCTGGAGTCGCGCGGATGTTCTCTGACATCTTGATGCCCGACGGATCGCCCTCGTACGTGGATCCCCGTTTCGTGCTCAAGCGCGCGCTCGGGCGGGCGGCCGACATGGGTTTCACGTTCTACACGCACCCCGAGATCGAGTTCTTCTTGTTCACCGATCATCCGGACGCCAACGGCCGTCCGATCCCGGTGGATCGGGGCGGCTACTTCGACCACACACCGACCGCGGTCGGGCGCGACTTCCGTCGCGACGCGATCACGATGCTGGAGAGCATGGGCATCTCGGTGGAGTTCTCCCACCACGAGGGGGCTCCTGGCCAGCAGGAGATCGACCTGCGCTACGCCGACGCGCTGAGCACCGCCGACAACATCATGACGTTCCGACTGGTGATGAAGGAGGTTGCACTCGAGCACGAGATCTCGGCGTCCTTCATGCCCAAGCCGTTCGCCGAGTACCCCGGCTCAGGGATGCACACCCACCTGTCGTTGTTCGAAGGCGACCGGAATGCCTTCTTCGAGGCCGGCGCGGAGTACCAGCTGAGCAAGGTCGGCCGCTCGTTCATCGCCGGGCTCCTGCGCAGGGCGCCGGAGATCACCGCGATCACCAACCAGTGGGTCAACTCCTACAAGCGGCTCTACGGCGGCGGCGAGGCCCCCGCCTACGTGTGCTGGGGGCACAACAACCGCTCGGCCATGGTCCGGGTGCCGATGTACAAGCCGCAGAAGGGACAGTCGACCCGCATCGAGGTGCGCACGCTCGACTCCGCGACCAACCCCTACCTGGCCTTCGCGGTGCTGCTGGCCGCCGGGCTCGAGGGCGTCGAGGACGGGTATGAGCTGCCGGTGGGGGCCGAGGACGACGTGTGGAACCTCACCGAGGCGGAGCGTCGCGCCTTGGGGATCGAACCGCTCCCACAGAGCCTGGCCGAGGCCATCGCAGTGATGGAACGCAGCGAGCTCGTGGCCGAGACGCTGGGGGAGCAGGTGTTCGAGTTCTTCTTGCGGAACAAGCGCGCGGAGTGGGAGGAGTACCGCCAGCAGGTGACCCCGTTCGAGCTGAACCGGTACCTGCCGGTGCTGTAGGCCGTTCCGCGGCCGCTACAGGCAGAACTCGTTGCCCTCCGGGTCGGCGAAGGTCACCCACGTGTGCGGACCCTGATGGCCCTCGTGCAGCCGCACGGCACCGCGTTCGACCAGCCGCGCGCGCGCCGTATCCGCGTCTTCGGTGCCGATCCGGATGTCGAGATGCAGTCGGTTCTTCACGGCCTTGGACTCGGGCACCTGCTGGAACAGCATGCGCAGCTGCTGCGGGTGGTCTTCGGGCGCCGAGATCGCGGCCGCCTCGGCCCAGACCAGTGCTCCGCGGTGAGTCGTGGTGTCCGCGTCGGTCGCGAGTCCCTCGGCGATCATGCGTCGGATGAACGACTCATCCTGTGCCTCGACGGTCCAACCGAGTGTCTCGGCCCACCAGTCGGCCAGGTCGTGGGGGTTGGTGCAGTCGATGGCGAGCTGAACGGTGAAGGACATGACGGCATTCTTCAGGAGCGGCCCTGATCGCCGCTAGGCGAGCCTGGCGTCGGCGAGGACCGAACGGGCCATGGAGCGGCGGATGGCACACCGTTGCGGCATCGTGCGCCAGTAGTACGGAAACGTCAGGATCGACAACCCCAAGGCCCAGGCGCGTCCGCGCTGCCAGGCGAGGTCGTCGACTCCCACGGCTTGTCTGAACACCTTCCGCGACGTCGCGTCGAGCACTTCCCAGGCCACGACCAGGTCGACGGTGGGATCGCCCACGGCTAGCCCTCCGAAGTCGAGCACGGCCGACAGTCGACCGTCGCGCACCAGGAGGTTCTCGGCGAGCAGATCGCCGTGGTACCACCGCGGGGCGGCCGCTTCGCTGACGTCGGGCAGCCTCATGGCGTGGTCCCACACAGCCAGGCAGGCATCCAGGTCGAGGTCGAGGTCACGGATCGCGCGACAGGCCTCGATGCCCTGACGCAGGGTCGCGTCGAACGCCGACAGCGGTTCGCCGCGGTACCAGCGAAGCTCCGGGTCGTTCACGGCTGTCGACGGCACCTCGGCTCTGGCCAGCGCGGTGACGACTGCTGCGAGCTCCACGGCTAGCCCGATCCGGCTCGGGTCGTCCGGTGAGTCCGGGTCGGCGACGGAGGGGATCTGTCCGTCGAGCCATCGGACCACGGACCAATGCTCGGGATAGCCGAAGGCGGGATCGCCGATCACGACCACCTCGGGAACCGAGGTCGGCAGGTGTGACGCGACGTGTGGCAGCCATCGCGCTTCCTTCTTGATGGTCGCTGATCCTCCGGGCTGGCGGGGGAGTCGCACCAGCAAGTCGCTGCCGAGCCGGAACAACGCGTTGCTGGACCCCGACGAATGCAACCGGCTCAGGGGCAGCGAGCTGTGGTCAGGCAGCGTGCCGTCGACCAGCGAGCGCACCAGTGCCAGGTCGATCGACAGCTCGTCGTCGTGCAACCGCAGTGGGAGTCGGGCCACGACCTCGTCGTCGTCCCGCTCGTCGGTCTCGACGAAGCCCAACCGTGCGTACAGACCCTTGGCCCGGAGGTTGTCGGGGTGGATGGTCAGCCCGACGGCGCAGTGTCCGTCTGCTGTCGCCTCGCTGATCATCGCGGAGATCGCGGCCGAGCCGACGCCGCGGCCCTGGTGTGCTGCGTCGATGATCACGCCACCGATCCAGTAGCTGTCGTCGGTCGCGTCGATCGCGCGCATGACGAACCCGACGACTTCGTCGTCCGCCACGACGGCCCGTGCCTCCCAAGGCGAGCCAGGGTCGTCGCACAGCTCGAGGTAGTAGTCGACTGGCGCGACGAACGCCTGCTGCGGGGGTGTCACCTGAAGGCGAGCACAGGCTCGACGTTGTTCGGCGTCGGGAGCGACGATCGCGACGCCGATCACGTGGTGAAGCCCGCGTGCACGTGGTCGTGATGGGTCGCGTCGCTGAAGTACTGGGGTGCGGCGCCGAGCAGGTAGGGGCCACCGACGTTGTACGAGCCGGCCGCGGCCGCGGCCTGCATATAGCCTGTGACCAAGGTGCGCGACGTCGCCGGGTCGACCACCAGCCGCCCGTCGATCTCCCAGGTGTCGAACGCCCGCCCTGGCGGGTGATCGCTGAGCCGATCCGTTCCGAACACGTACAGCGGGTGCCCGGACCTCACCACGCTCACCCCGATCCGGTACGTGTGCGAAAGCGTCAGCATCGCGGCGAGGACGCTGTCGTGCACCCGCCCGGATCCCACGTCGGCCTCGGACGCCGGAGGCAGGCCAATCCGGTTGCTGGCCAGGACCGCGCGAGCGCGCGGGGTCATCGTCGCTGTCTGTGGCCCGGGGTGGGAGGGGTGAACGGCGGTGACCCGCCAGTGGGATCCGCGCCGGACGAGACGTACGTCGAACGTCGATCCACCGGTTCTGACGGTGCCTCCGGCCGGCCGCCACCACTGCCGGCACACCACGAGAACGCTCGCCGAGTCGGCAAGTAGCCCGCCGTACTGCGCATCGATGACCTGCAACGCTCGACCCGGCTGGTTCCCCCGGTCCTCGATGTGCGCGACCGCGACCCGCTTGACGCCCGGCTCGACGTCGCCGCTGTTGGGTCGCCACCGTTTCACGGTCGGAAGTGCGGTCCTCGCTGGCGGGGTCGGTTCTGCAGTCGTGGCGTGCGGTGTCGTCGTCGGCTCGGCCGAGGTGGTGGCGCCCCTCTTGCTCACGGAGCAAGCCGACAGCACGACAGCCGCGCCTCCCACCAAGAAGGCCCGTCGCTCGAGTCCACGCTGCACTGCCTGAGTATCGCTGCTCAGTACGGTGTGGGCGTGACGGACGGGCGCGCAGCCACCGAGGCTGGCCGGTTGGCTCGACTGGGCTTCGCCGACCCGTCCGGGTCGGCGGCGCAGGCTCGCTCACTGCCCGATGACCTGCTGGAAGCCGTGGCGAGCGGGGCCGATCCCGATCTTGCCCTGCGAGGGCTGGTCCGGTTGCTCGATGCCGCCACTGACGCGCACGACCTGCACGCCGCATTGCGGCCGGGCGCTGCCGTGACGGCCCGGCTGGTGGCCGTGCTCGGGGCGAGCGTGGCGTTGGCCGACCACCTCGTGCGTCAACCCGACCAGTGGCACCTGCTGGCGCAGGAGGATCCTATCCCGCAACGCTCGGCGCAGCAGGTGGAACAGCGACTGCTCAGCGCGGTCGGCGCGGAAGCGACGTCGCAGGGTTACCGGGCGCGTGGTTCCGACGAGTCGGTGTTGGACGCATTGCGCGTGGCGTACCGACGCGAGCTGTTGTTGATCGCAGCCCGCGACCTGGCCGAGCAGGCGCCCGTGGACGAAGTCGCCGCGGAGCTCGCCGACCTTGCTGCGGGAGCGCTGGAGGCCGGCCTGGCCATCGCCCGTGCCGAGCTGCCCGACGACACCGAGCCGGTGCGGCTCGCAGTGATCGCCATGGGCAAGGCCGGCGGGCGCGAGCTCAACTACGTCAGCGACGTCGACGTCGTGTACGTGGCCGAACCGGCGGCCGGGGGGTCTGAGGACGCGGCCCAGCGCGTCGGCGCACGTCTGGCGGCGGGACTCACTCGCGCGTGCTCGACCCGCACTGCCGAAGGTGCGCTGTGGGAGGTCGACGCCGCGCTGCGGCCCGAGGGCAAGGCCGGTCCTTTGACGCGGTCCTTGGCCAGTCACGTCTCCTACTACAAGAGGTGGGCGAAGACCTGGGAGTTCCAGGCCCTTCTCAAGGCGCGTCCGGTGGCGGGCGACCGCGAGCTGGGTGAGGAGTACCTGGCTGCGGTGGGGCCGCTGGTCTGGGAGGCGTCGGCGCGCGAAGGGTTCGTCGACGAGGTGCAGGCCATGCGGCGCCGGGTCGAGCAACAGCTGGCACCCAAGGACGTCGACCGCCAGCTGAAGCTCGGGCCGGGGGGCCTGCGCGACGTCGAGTTCGCGGTGCAGCTGCTCCAGCTGGTGCACGGACGAACGGACGAGACGTTGCGCGAACGTGCGACTCTCGACGCGTTGGCGGCGCTGTCGGCCGGCGGCTACGTCGGACGCGACGACGCGGCCGCGCTCGACGAGGCGTACCGGTTCCTGCGCACGCTCGAGCATCGGCTGCAGCTGTACCGGCTCCGGCGAACGCACGTGATGCCGGAGGACGACGCCGAGCTGCGCCGGCTGGGGCGGTCGGTGGGTCTGCGTGTGGACCCCGTGGTCGAGCTCACCCAGCAGTGGCGACGCCACGCGCTGGAGGTGCGGCGTCTGCACGAGAAGCTCTTCTACCGCCCGTTGCTCCACGCGGTGGCGCGGCTCGACGCCGGCGACACCCGGCTCACCGCCGACGCGGCGCGCGCCCGGCTCGAGGCGCTCGGCTACCGCGACCCGGTCGGGGCGTTGCGTCACCTGGAGGCGTTGACGTCGGGGGTCAGCCGCCGCGCTGCGATCCAGCGGACGCTGCTTCCGGTGATGCTCGGCTGGTTCGCCGACGGCGCCGACCCCGACGGTGGGTTGCTCGGGTTCCGCCAGGTGAGCGACGCGCTGGGAACGACGCACTGGTACCTCGCCTTGTTGCGCGATGCCGGCGCGGCGGCGGAGCGGCTGGCCCACGTCCTGGCCTCGAGCCGATTTGCCACCGACCTGCTGCTGCGCGCACCCGAGTGCGTGTCGATGCTGGCGAGCACGGACGACATTGCGCCGCGTCCACCGGCCGAGCTGGTCGCCGAGATGCTGTCAGCGGTCGGGCGCGCGGAGTCGGCCGAGGACGCGGCCGTCGTCGTGCGGGGGATCCGGCGTCGGGAGCTGTTCCGCATCGCCGTGGCCGACCTGCTCGGGATGCTCGACGTGGAGCAGACCGGCGTCGCGCTGACCGTCGTGGCGGATGCCGCCGTCGAGGCGGGACTGAGCGCCGCCACTGCCTCGGTGGCCCGCGAACGCGATGTTGCGGTCACCCGGCTGGCCGTGATCGGGATGGGCCGGTTCGGGGGAGCTGAGCTCGGGTACGGCAGTGACGTGGACGTGCTGTTCGTGCACGACCCGCTACCCGGCGTCGACGAACGCGAGGCCACCGACGTCGCCAGTGCAGTGGCGAACGAGCTGAGGAGGCTGCTGTCCCTGCCCGCGCCGGATCCGCCGCTGGTCGTGGACGCCGACCTGCGCCCGGAAGGCCGCAACGGGCCGTTGGTGCGCACGCTCGCGTCGTACGCGGCGTACTACGAACGGTGGTCGCTGATCTGGGAGAGCCAGGCCCTGTTGCGCGCGCGCCCGGTTGCCGGCGACGCAGCGCTGGCAGCGTCGTTCCTCGAGCTGATCGACCCGATGAGATGGCCGACCGCGCTCGACGATGCCGACGTCCGCGAGATCCGGCGGATCAAGGCGCGCGTCGAGGCCGAGCGGCTGCCCCGCGGCGCCGACCCGGCCACGCACACCAAGCTGGGACGCGGCGGACTGGCCGACGTCGAGTGGACCGTGCAGCTGCTGCAGCTGCGGCACGCCCGGCACGAGCCGACCCTGCGCACGACCGGGACGCTGGCTGCGCTCGACGCGGCGCGCGGCGCCGGCCTCCTCGACGCCGCCGATGCCGCGACGCTGGCGCAGGCGTGGCGCCTCGCCACGCGGGTCCGGAATGCGGTGGTGCTCGTGAGGGGGAAGCCAGACGACTCGCTGCCCCGAAGCGGCCGCGAGGTGGCCGGCGTGGCCGCGGTGGTCGGTTACGCTCCGGGCGATTCCGGCGCGTTGCTCGAGGACTACCGACGGGTGACGCGCCGGGCCCGCAGCGTCGTCGAGAGGGTGTTCTACGGATGACGTCGGGGGACGCCGACCTCCTGGCCGACAACGGCCCGAAGGAGCAGGGACGCTACCGCCGCCTGCTGGGAAACCACGAGGTCGTTGCGATCATCTCGGCGCGCACCCTGAGCGGCCTCGGCGACCAGGTGGCCCGCCTCGTCCTCGCGCTGTACGTGTTGAACGGCACCGACGGGGGCCCGCTGACGTCGGCGTTGGTGCTGGCGGTGGCCTACATCCCGGGAACGCTCGGCAACGCGGTTCTCGGATCTCTGGCTGACCGCTTCCCGCGTCGTGCCGTCATCTTGACCGCGGACCTGATCCGCGCGGTCCTCGTGGGGTCCCTCGCGCTCGCCGTCTCGTTCGACAGTGCGCTGTGGGTGTTGCTCACCCTGCTGCTGCTGGTCGAGCTGCTCGGTCCGCCGGCCCTGTCCGCACGTCGCGCGCTGCTGGCCGACGTGTCGCACGGGCCGCAGGAGTTCGTCACGGCGAACGGGCTGGCCAGCTCGCTCGACCAATTCGTGCAGGTGGTCGGGTTCATCCTCGGCGCGATTGCCATCGGACTGCTGACGGCCACGTGGGCGTTGTTGTTCGACGCCGGAACCTTCGTCGCTTCCTTCGTGATCATCGCGGCGGTCGTGCAACCACGACCGGCGGCGGCCGAACCGGGGACGAGCGCGCGTCGCATCTGGAGCGACATGGTCGACGCGGGGCGGTCGCTGCTCCGCTCGCCCGCGGTGGGTGCGTTCGTGTTGCTCTCCTGGTGTGCCGCCGGGTTGCTAGTGGCCACAGACGCCGTCGCGTTGCCGTACGCGAGCGCGTTGGGCGGCGGCGACCTGGTGTCGGGTCTCATGCTGGCGGCTACGCCGGCCGGGGCAGCGCTGTCGGCGCTGTACGTCTCCCAGCTCGCGATCCCGAGGCAGCTCATCGTGATGTTCCCCATGGCGTTCGCTTCGACGGTGCCGCTCATGCTGACGCTGTTCGAGCCCGGACTCGTCGCAGCCATGGTGCTGTGGTTCGTCGCGGGCCTGCTGCAGGGCTACATCGTCACCGCGATGGCGGAGGTGGTGAACCTGACGTCGCCGGATCGCCGTGGCCGGGTGGTCGGCGTGGCGAGCGCAGGCTTCAACGCCGTGGCCATGCTCACGATCGTGGGACTCGGAGCGCTGGCCGAGCTGGTGACGCCGGGCACGGCCATCGCGGCGGCCGGTGCGCTCGGCGTGTTCTCCCTGGTGTGCGTGTACCTGCTCTGGCCGGCGCGGGCCGTGAGTCAGGCGATGCGGGCGGCACACGGGTCGGACGCCGGTTGACGCCGGTCAGCCGCCTTCGTCAGCCCTGAGCGACCGCAGCACGCAGAACTCGTTGCCCTCGGGGTCGGCGAGCACGACCCAGGTGACGTCGGGTCCCTGGCCGACGTCGATCTGGCGGGCTCCGAGCCGTTCCAGGCGGGCGACTTCGGCGGCCTGGTCGTCGGGGCGCAGGTCGAGGTGCAGTCGGTTCTTGCCCCGATGGTCCTCGGGCACCCGTAGCAACAGCAGCGGCGTGACGCGTCGCGCCTCGGGGGAGTCCGCGGGGGGCTCCAGCCAGATCTCGGAGCCATCGTCATCGGGGTCGTCGTCTCCGACCCGTTGCCAACCCAGCGCCGCCGTCCAGAACGCGGCGAGCAGCTCGGTGTCGACGGCATCCAGGCACAGGTTGCTCACGGTCACAGCCATGGGACGACGCTACTCGCACCCTCACTCGCAGCCGATCCCGTTGTGGTCGGCGTCCAACCCGTACTGGTCGGCACCGGTCACCCTCACCGGGTGCCCGATGTCGGAGCAGTCGAGGTCGGCCACCACCGGAAGGCACGGTGAATAGCCCGCTGCGCAGTGCCGGCCGCCGGATCCGGAGCTACCCGACGTGGCGACCGCGGGCTGCGTAGTGTCGCCGTTGCAGGTGTGCGGAGACCACAGCCCCGCGTGATGGTGCTGCGCGCGGCGCTGCGCGCGCAGGAACCACGACCGCCAGGTGTAGGGAAGGTCGTAGGTGTACTCCTTGGCGAACCCCTGCGCGATCGCAGCGTGGTCGTACGACCACAGCCGGCCGTTCCGGACGACCCACAGGTAGGCAAGCGTGCGCCCGTACTTGTCGAGGCGTCCTTGCGATCGGTCGAACTCGAGCACGACGCGACGGCTTTCGAGCCTGCGGTGGGCGTTGGCGCTGGCCGCGGGTCCGTAGCACTGGACCGGCTGGAACGGGTCCACGACCTCCGGAGTGTCGATGCCGATCAGACGAAGCGTCAGGGTGCGGTGTCCCTTGGCCACCTTGACGGTGTCCCCGTCGACGACGTCGTACACCAGCCAGCCGCGCGAGGTCGCGCCTCGCGGGTGGCGGAGACGTTGGCCGGCGTTCGGGTTCTTCGCTGGGCGATGCCCGTGGTGCGGGCGATGAGTGGGGTGAGGCTGAGGGTGTCGGGTGTGGTGGACGTCGGCTGGGGGGGTCGAGCGGGAATGCGCAACTGAGCCGGCCGGGCTGGCGGAACACGCGGTGAGTCCGAGGAGCACTCCCGCGCCTGCCGCGAGAAGCGTGTGCCATGGCCGGCGGTGCTGCCTCACCGGACCTCTCCGAGCCGCCACCCCTCCAGTACACCCGACCCCACCGACGCTCCGCGCCTCACCACCCCCTCGCCCCGAGTGGGAGCACTGCGGCGTTGCTTCTGTAAGAGCAGGAGCAATGAAGCGTTGCTCCTGCTCTTACAGAACCGTTCCGGGGGTCATGAACGGCGACCCGCGCCCCTTGACGCCGGTGGCGTGGGTCTGCGCACGCTGTCACCCCGACCCGGAGGTGTGCATGTTCGTCCTACGTATTGAGCATTCATCGGACGATTTCGATCGCTGGAAGCAGATGTTCGACAGCGACCCCGTGGATCGAACGGGCAAAGGCGTTCGACGTCACTACGTCTCGCGGGCCACCGATGACCCCAAGCTCATCTGCATCGAGCTGGCCTTCGACACCCAGGAGCAAGCTCAGGTCCTGCTCGACGCGATGGGCAAGGTGTGGCAGAGCGTCCCGAGCGGCGTCATCGTGTCACCGACCTCCCGCATCTTCGAGGTGGTCGAGGAGCAGAGCTACTAGCCGCTGGCGTTCCTCCATTGGAAGCAACGAGTCGACGCTTCCATAAGAGTGGAGGAATTCACTCGTTGTCCTTGTTTTGTGGAGGTTTCGAGGGGGTCATCCGCCCGAATCCGGTGCAGGAGGTGCCGTGGAGATTGCCGAAGCGCTCGAGTTCGCTGCCCAGGGCCACAAGGGGACGCTGGTCACGATCCGGGCAGATGGCCGACCCCAGGTGTCCAACGTCCTCTACGTGGTGGACGGCCCGACGCTGATCGTGTCCACCACGGCGGACCGGGCGAAGACCCGCAACATGGCGCGCGATTCTCGCGTGTGCATCCACGTCACCGACTCGTCCTTCTGGCGCTACGCCGTCCTCGACGGCACGGTCTCCCTGAGCCCCGTGACCGCCGAGCCGAACGACGCGACCGCCGATGCACTCGTGGCGTACTACCGCGCTGCCAACGGCGAGCACCCTGACTGGGACGACTATCGGCGGGCCATGGTCGCGGAGCAGCGCCTGATCGCGACGCTGCAGGTCACGGGCGCTTACGGTCAGCTGTGACGTCGAACGACTCGACGGGCTCGAAGGTTGCAGTACACGGCTGACCGGAGGCTAGCCACATCGAGCGCGTCTCGGGCGCACAGATCATCGAGAACAGGATGGTCGAACCTTCGTCGGCCAGTGCGGGGTCCGGGTGGACGCAGATGTCCTGACCGTCAGTGTCACCCGCGCCGTGATCGGCGAGCAAGGCGGTCAGCCCCTCGACGGTGGCGTCGGTCTGCGGCGCCAACTCTTGGGCGCGCGACAGTCGGGAACGGCTGCCCGACGAGGGCTCGCAGGTCGCCACCGCCACCGCCGGATCGAGCGCGTGGTTCGTGTGAACGGCGATATCGAGGAGAGCTGCCGTGGTGGCCGTCGTCTCGATCACGCAGACGTCTCCGCCCGGGAAGACGCATAGGTAGGAGTAGCCCCCTGCCCGACCGTCCGGTGCGGCGAGCCGGAGGGCATCGTCTCGGTCCGCCGCCTCGAGCAGTCCCCGTGCCACCAATGCGCGCGGAATCCCCGCTCTCTCATCGGTAGCAGATAACGACATAGTCCCGAACGCGGCCCCGTGCTCGTTCATCCCGACCAACGGCAGGGTCCCCGCAACGACGGGAGCCAACACCGCCGGACCGTCGTCCGAGACGTCCAGGACCAGGCCGACCGCTCCGTCGTCGCCGGCGTACCACTGCTCGTTGTGACCCAGCAGTGTTCCCTCGGAACTGCGGAGGACGACGTCGGTGCAGCGCTCCAACGGTACGGGGGACGGGGTCGCCAGTTCGACGACGCCGTACACCTCCTCGAAGGCATTCGCGAAGAAGAGATCCGTGAACGGCTGACCGGCGCCGTCAGCCATGCCGCGGATCTGGTCGACGAGGTGAGGCATCCTCCGGATCGACGCGTCGAGATACGGAGCCAGAAGCTGATCGAGCGCACCGGGGCTCACCCCGTGCGAAGCGAGATATCGGCGGTTGAACGCCACCGAGTGCCCAACGGCCTCAGCGAACGCTTCGCCCATGAGGGCACCGCGTTGGAACGGATGACCCGAGACCCGCAGTGGCTTCTGCTTTGCGTCCATGTCGATCACACAGCTTCGACGTTGACCCCGCTCATGCGCGCGTGCGAGATCACCCGCAGCCGCGGCGCGTCGTCGGCGAGTTCGTCCTCGGGAGTGACGTCGACGTTGAGCGCGGTACTGCGGCCGTCCGACTCCGCCGTCACGAACCAGGTCGCCGGGACCTTGACATCGATGCCACCCATGGCGCCGAAGACCTCGATCGTGGCCCCGTCGCGAGCCAGCTCGGCGCGCGTCAGGTCGACTGCGACGCCGCCCATGGCCACATCGAACCTCGCGTGGCGCAGAGCCCTCGACGTCACTTCCATGTCGACACCCCCCATGAGGGCGACGCGGCGCATGTCGTCGGACTCGGCGTCTCCGGACTCGAGGCGACGCTTCACTATCCGACTCGCGGCGAACGTCGCAATCGGGATCGCAAGGAGAAAGAGGCTGAAGCCGGCAGCGCGCCGGATGGGGTGACGGTTCGTGTCGGTCATCTGGGCAGACTAAGTGCCCGCGATGCGCAGGTGAAGAGGCCTTCGGGACCCGGTCGGGGCTCTAGGGTGAGCCCGGCAGCGCAAGTGGGGCCGAGGGGGGAGCTATGTTCACGGACAGCGGGATACCGACGGGGTTCGTGTTCTTTTTCGCGGTCGTCGTCGTGTTGATGGCAGCCTTCTTCATCTTCACGTTCGTGGCCCTGGTGCACCGCTGGAGGGTCGCCAAACGCTCTGGCCTGGACCCGATGGCGGGGGACATCCAGCTCATGGCGGCTGCGCGCAACTCCCAGCTCCTGGCTCCGGCTGACCCGAAGGGACGGTTGGGCGAGATCGACCGGCTGCTCGCGGATGGAACCATCACGGACGAGGAGCACGCGAGGGAGCGAGCGCGAATCCTCGGCGAGGTGTGATGCCGCCTTGGAACGCCTCACGGTACGTCCCCAGACACCTGTTGGGACTGCAACCAGGCGACCGACGTACTCGGAGTAGCCCAATTAGTCGTGTTCCAGTCCCTCATGGTCAACCTCTACACGCGCGACATCGAGGCGTCCCTACGGTTCTACGCAACCTCCTTGGATTCGAGGAGACGTTCCGGACACCTCGCGCGGGGACGCCGGATCATGTCGAGCTTCAGCTGAACGGCGTCACCCTCGGCCTCGGATCGGTGCAGGCAGCCAAAGTCGTCCACGGGGTCGACGCGACACCAGCGAGTCGGGCCATGGTCCTCGTCGTGTGGACTGACGACCTCGATGTGGCCTTCGCGGACCTCGAGACCGCGGGGGTCTTCGTTGTTCAGACGCCCCACGACACGGGGAACAACAACCGCAACGCACTGTTGAGCGACCCGCACGGGAACTTGGTTGAGATCGTCGCCAAGATCCTCCAACCGCCGCCCGAAGCGACGGCGGCGGATGGCTCTGTCTAGGTCGGAGGCGATTGGAGGACCGAGTCTCGGCGGACCTCGAGGAATGCGTCAATGTCGATGCGGGCGTGCCCAGGCGTTGCGAGGTTCACCACCCGGACGTGGTGGGTACCCGGCGTGACCACCTGTCGCCACACGACAGTTCGGTTGATTCGGGTCTCGCTATACGTGTCAACACGTCCCTGGCTGACTCCGTCCACATAGATCGTTGCCTGTCCGCGGTCCGGCCCCTTTGCCATGACGAGTGCGACCGTGTAGTAGTTGCCCGAATCGGAGAACCGGTACAGAACCGAAGCTCCGCCAGCTGTTGTCTTCTCGCTGGTGCCCCCAGACCAGCAGGTGCAGTTCGACTGCGACCAGGGTCCTCGAAACGTCAACCGGCCGGAGTTGTCCTCCATCACACTGAGCCGGTTCTCGTTCCAGTACGCCATCGGGCCGGCCAAGCCGGCGCCATTGACCGCCCAGAACCACGACTCTGAACTACCGCCACCACACGGCGCGCTGTCGTCGTAGACGATCAACGGCATGCTGGTGGTCTTGCCGATGTTCTTCGGGTCAACCCAGGGTTCTTGCTGCACGTAGTTGCGAATCCCGGACTCGCGATCAACGGCTTGCCACGACGCGGTTACTGGCAGCCATGAGTTGCCGCAGTCAGGGTCGACGTAGGTATTCAGCTCGGCCCCGATCTGGACCGTCGTCGTCGGGAGCTTGGTCCAGACCGGAAGCGTCGAGTCAGTGGCAGCCGATGCGGCGCCCGAAGCAGCGCCCGACGCGCCGAACGCGGCAGCGACACAGGTGACTGCAACCAACAGGCTGCGCCGAAGGGTCGTACTCATACCAGGCCTCCCACCTGACAACGGTGATCACACAATCCGGCTGGACTCGAGCCGGAGACTAGACCCAAATCGGACCGTCGACAGCCGCCCAGGGGCGCCGTCACCAGCCCTCCTCCTTGCGATCCACGACGGGCGCTGTCCCGTTCGCGCGAGCATCGGGATCCCAGATCCGCGAGCGTGGCCAACCGCCAAACGAAGAGGCGTGGTAGAGCCGACGTCCGGGGACGCTGCCGATGACCTGGCCGTGGGCCGACTCGAGCAGGATCACCGTGCGGCCATTCCACGCGGATGCGCTCTGCGCGGTCCGTGGGAAGAAGCGAACCAAGCAACCACGGAGCTCACGTTCGCGGGCCCCATCGCCAGCTGTGGCCCCGTCCCCGTCTCGGGTCAACGTGAGTTGCAAGCTGCCGATGAATCCTTCGTAGTCCTCGTCGTCGTCGTCCACGGTCGCAGTCCAGATGGTTGCCGGTGCGGATCGCCACGCCTTCATCTGGATGCCGTTCAAAGCCCAGACCCGGCCGATCGCGTCCAGGCCCAACCAGCCACCGATCATCAGGACGACGAACGCCACGACCTCGCCGCCGTCCATGAACCAGGCGACGGCGGTGGTCACCATCGTCAGTCCGAGGAGCCCGTTGACAATCGTTGCGGTGCGGTGGGCGGCCAGGAGTCGGCCTCGAAGGACGAACGGCTCCACGTCGTTGACCTGCTCGGGCACGTGTCGGCTGGCATCGGCGTCAGCGGGCGCGTCCCCACCATGTCGTGCTCGGCGCTCCAACGCCGCGGTGCCCACCGTCATCGCGAGGCCGATCACCATCAGGAGCATCGGGTTCACGAGGCCACCTCCTTCCGGAACTCTCAGAGCTCACGGTCGCCCGGAACCGTCACCTCCGGCATCAGGGGCGGACCCCAGCGACACCCCAGAGCTCTCGCCGCCGACGCTCGAGCAGACTGGGCGCGTGACGCGTCTGCACATGGAGGGAACGACGGTTCGACGCCTGGAGCGGATGCACCTGACCTACCCAGCGGTCGGGCAGACAGCAGGGGTTGCGCCGCCTCGCTATCACGTTGCCGAGGCGCGCCGACTCCTGGGCACCGGTCGCCCGGTGTTCCTGCAAGCGACGGAGCTCACGACCTGGCGCATGCACGAACTCGCCGGCTTGGAAGTGACGGCTTCGTCGATGGAGGCGACACCAGATGCGGTTGTGCTGCTCCGGATCCGCAAGGGGCCGTTCGCCATCACCGCTCCATGCCGGGTCGTCTACGTGGTCGACGAGCCCCACCGTCAGGGTTTCGCCTACGGAACCTTGCCCGGGCACCCGGAAAGTGGTGAGGAGTTATTCGTCGTCGAACTCGCCGACGATGGGTCCGTCACGGCCCACATCACGGCGTTCTCTGCGCCAGCCACGTGGCTGGCCCGCCTCGGGGGACCGGTCGCTCGTCGCGTCCAGTCCCGCACGACCGACGCCTACCTACGAGCTCTGGCGGATGGCTCCGACGGCGGCCGTCAAGCAAGATGAGAGCCGAGGAACGCGATCTCGTCCGGCGCGACCCGCATCCAGAACGCGGCGTCGTGGAAGCCAGGACTGACGCCGCCTTCCGGGGTCGGCGTCAGTTGTGCCCGGAATTGCTCGACGGCTGCATCGAACGGGTCGTTGTCCCCGATGTCGACGCGCAGCGGGATCCCGGCTAACTGGGTTACCCGCGTGAAGATGTTGTTGCGGTCGTAGTCCGCTGCGTCGTCGAACACGTCCGGTTCCGTGGCGGCGAAGCTGGGCCACAGTGCCGGGCTGGCAGCAACGACGGCCGCGACGCCGGCCGGGCCCATCACCGATGCCAGCAGCAAAGCGCCGTACCCACCCAGCGACCATCCCCATAAGCCGATCCGATCAGTCACCAGGCCACGGCCGGTGAGCAGCGGGAGGAACTCCTTGATGACCATCGCCCGCGGGTCGTCACCGTTGGCGCGCGGGTGCCAGTTGGTGGCGGCCCCTCCGTCAACCGATGCGATGGCGAACGGCGGCACACCTTGGTTCTGCACGGCAGCGGCGAGGTAGTACTGGAGCGACAACGTGTCGAACATCCAGGAATGAGTGCCGTCGCGACCGTGAAGGGCGACGCAGACCGGAAGGTCGGCGTGAAGGTCGTACCCCGGCGGATAGGCCACGGTCCAGCCGACGGAAGTGTCCAATCGTGCCTTGGAACGAAACGAGCCACTCACCAGTGGACCGGGCTTGACCGCTGGTACCGCTGGTGGCGACTTGTCTCGGCCGAGAAACGCGTTGAGTCGAATCCGACCCGGCAGGACGCTGTGCTCCACCAGCTCATACACGCCCCCGACGGCCAACATTCCCGCCGCCCCCGCGCCCAGCATCAACCCCCGTCGACTCACCGCCACCGGGCCACCGTACCGAGCGGGTGCACGATCCAGCGGCCCATCACAGACGGGTTCAGGGTTCCCACACGGCGTGGTCGTGGGCGAAGACCACACGGACGGGGTCCAACTGTTGGAGCCGGTCCATCCACGCCGGCGCAATGGGCAGAGGCGCGCCGTGCGCGTCGTGATGCGCCTGGACGGCTAGAGCGTCTGCGCTGTACTGCGTCGCCGTGTCATGGCTCTGTCCGGCGACGATGACGACACCATTGCTGCGTCGGACGATCAGTGACTGGTGGCCATCGGTATGACCCGGCGTCGGGATGAGGGTGACGCCCGGAAAGATCTGCGTCTCGCCGTCCAGCTCCTCCCAGTGGGTACCTGGTGGGTCCAGGAGCTCCGGCAGCGTGTAGTCGTCGGTGCTCCGGGCTGTGGCGAGCTCGATGGCCTGGGTGAAGAAGGGCAGCCCGGCGAGCAGCGGGTTCCCGCCACAGTGGTCGAAGTGCAGATGGCAGTTCGCGACGTGGGTGACTTCGTCGAGGCGGTGGCCAGCGTCGGTCATGGCTACGGGGAGCGAACGACGACGCGGTCGGTAGTGCGCGTCGACGTCAGGATGACTCCCCATCCCGGTGTCGAAGAGCAGTACCCCATCGGGGTGCTCGATCAGGTAGCCCAGACATGGCTCCACCCGGGGAGAGCCGGAATCCGTCTCCTCGGCCGGCCGCACGAAGTAGCCAAAGTCCACTCGCGTGACCCTGATCTCGCCCACGGATCGGAGTCTGCCACCAGTCAGCTTTGGTACTCGCTCGCTGGCTGACCGAGCATCGGTCTGGATGACGGTGGGTCGTCGCATGTTCGTCGCCGATGAGCGCGCTCCACCATCGACGGAGTCGCCCTGGTAGACGAAGAGACCAACCGCCTAGTCCGGCTGTCAGAGTCACCGCACGATCGAGTGGGACTGACAGCATGTGCGCATGACACCAGACATGGATCAGCTTCGCAGGTTCGCACGGGACTACACGGCGGCTTGGTGCAGCATGGATCCGGCTGCCGTGGCCGCGCACTATGCGTCCGACGGCTCACTCGCCATCAACGGTGGGACGCCAGCAGTGGGTCGCGATGCCCTGACGGCGGTTGCTGCGAGCTTCTACGAGGGCCTTCCCGACATGCAGGTCTACTTCCGAGACCTTGTGGTCGACGGCGATCGGATCGAGTACCACTGGACGTTCACTGGTACGAACACCGGCCCAGGTGGCACCGGCAACGCAGTGCGCGTCGACGGCTTCGAGTCCTGGACCATCGGCTCGGACGGTCTGATCGCGGCATCGATCGGGAGCTACGACGCAGACGAGTACGCACGCCAGCTCGCCGAAGGCGTGTAGGCAGGTTGGGGAGACGGTGTGTCAGTTTCGCACGTAGACCCACTGCGCTACTGACCGGGATGCGGTGACGGCGAAGGGGTGTCTGGGCTCTGGTCTTGAACAGCCCGGATCTGCTCGTCCCGCCGCAGGCTGTCCTGAAGCCGCAGCTGCACCCGAAACGAGGAGTCATCTTGTCGTCGCCAGGCGCTTGTCGGTCGCCAGGCGATCCGGGCGACAAGAACCGCGAGAAGCACTGCCGGGCCGCACATCAAGAAGGCCAGCGCCGCCGCCCGTGGATCGTCATACCGTGACACCGCCACTACTCGGGACGCGAGGTATAGCGCCGGACCGATTGCCGCCGCCGTGGCCGCTGCCCGAAGCAGCACAACCGGGCGCGGACCGTAACGCCCGGACGACTGCGGTGGCGGTCCACCGGTCGGCTGGTCCGGAACTCCCTGACTCGTGCCGGTCATGTCAACTGATCGTCACACTCTGGGATGAAATGGAGCCCCACTCGCTCCCCTGGATGGCGGCCGGTCGCTTCAGATTGATCTAGCTGCCGCTGTAGAGCTCAGCGTGTGCCGCGGTTCGTCGACTCATCGGGTCCACTGTGACGGCTGTCGTCCCGCGGATGGCCCAATCCAGTCACACAGCGTGAGCCACCATTCGCGAAACCGGGGCTGTTCAGTCACCGGTCGTCGTCATAGGGTCTGCTGCTGTGTCCACGCGAGGGAGTCATGTCATGCGTCGAAATCGCCTCCTGGTGGCGACTATCGCCGCCGCCGCCACCGTCGGCTTCGCCGCCACCGCTGTCCCGGCCACTGCGGCCAGCCCGCGCCATCACACTGCCGCAGCCCGATCCCCCCTGCAGTTCGTCGGTCACCGTGGACCGCTGACTGCCACTGCCGCTGCCGCTGCTGGTACGCGGTCGCGCAGCGCCGTTCGTGCCTCGACGAACGTCCCCTCGCCCGGGACTGAGATCAAGGGCGAGGCCGGCAATGATGAGGCCGGCCCCCAAGGCGGCGCCGCGGTCAACAGCGGCACCGTCGCCCCGCCGACCGCGAAGAACATCGACGCAGTGCGCAGCCAGGAAGGCGTGATCGCCTCCTTCCAAGGCTCCAACCACTTCGACAGTCGCTACTCCGGCTTCGGCAACCAGTTCTCCGGTGAGCCGCCGGACCAGGGCATGTGCGTCAACAACACGAATGTCTTCGAGATCGTCAACTCGGTGGTGCAAGTCTACGACCGGTCCGGCACCCCGCTGGTTGCCGGCGACAAGGCGTTCCCCAGCGGTCCGTCGGTCGGCCTCACACTCAACGACTTCTTCGGCCAGGCGCCGTCGATCGACCGCACGAACGGCGTCTACGGCCCGTTCATGTTCGACACGTCCTGCCTCTACGACGCGTCGACCAACCGCTGGTTCGTCACGTCGGCCGCGCTCGATCAGGACCCCTCGACCGGTGACTACACCGGCGACGGGGGCGTCTTCGTAGCCGTCAGCCAGACGTCGAACCCGCTCGGCTCCTGGAACATCTGGACGATCGACACCGCCAACAACGGGCAGAACGGCACGCCTGACCACCAGTGCGACGGCGGCTACTGCTTTGGTGACTACCCGCAGATCGGGCTGGACGGTAACGGCTTCTACCTGACGACCAACGAGTTCTCGTTGTTCGGTGACGCCTACGACGGTGCACAGGTGTACGCCTTGTCGAAGGCCGACCTGGTTTCCGGCGCCACGTCACCGACGATGCAGATGTTCGAGAACGTGCCGACGAGCACGTACAACGACCTCACTTACAGCATGCAGCCGGTGAACGCGTTGCCGGCCGATTGGTCGACCGAGAACCACGGGACGATGTACTTCGGAATGTCCGGATCGGGCTACACCGACGGCCTCGCGACGTCCATCGTTCTGTTCTCCCTGTCCAACAGCGCCTCGCTGAACTCCGGTCACCCGAATCTGCAGTTGGCTGAATCCGCGGTGACCACGGAGCCGTACGCGGTGCCGGGGTACGCCAAGCAGAAGGACGGCCCGATGCCGTTGTTGGCGTGCATCAACAACCCGTCCTGCATCGGTGCCAAGCTGCCGAAGATCCGAGCGCCCGGCGTGCTCGACGCCGGTAACGCCGGCAAGGTGACCGGTGCCTGGTTGCACAACGGCAACGTCTACCTAGTCGCAGGAACCCCGCTGAAGGGCACCGGTGCAGCCACCTACGACGACAGCAACGGGTCGTGGGCGTCGCTGCAGCAGCACACCGGCGTGGCCTGGTTCATCGTCAAGCCGAGCTCGGCGGGCGCGTCGCTGATGAACAACGGCTACGTAGCGGTGAAGGGCGACAATCTCACCTTCCCGACGATCGCGGTGTCGTCCAACGGCTCGGGTGCGATCGGCGCCACGCTGGTCGGGCCCAACTGGTTCCCGAGCGCGGCGGTCGCCCGGTTCGCCGGGACCCGTGGCCCGGCCCGGGTTCAGGTGACCGGGGCCGGTGTCGGACCCAACGACGGGTTCACGATGACCGCGGTGGGCGGCTACCGGCCGCGCTGGGGTGACTACGGCCAGGCCGCGGTCGCGCCCGACGGGTCGATCTGGTTGGCCAGCGAGTACATCGCGCAGCGGTGCAGCAACGCCACCTTCAACGCTGACCCGACGTGCGGCTTCACCCGTTCGTTCTACGCCAACTGGAGCACACGGATCACCGGCGTCATGCCGAAGCCGTGATCTGACCGACTCCGCGTCGACGGCCGGTCTGCCACCTATCTGAGGTGTGCTGGCCGTAGTTGGCGGCCCGGGGCATGACCGCCTGCGTCCCCGGCCCGGAACGGGACGACACCACCCAACCAATGGAGATGATCCGCGATGCAGTACCGCGCCGGCCGGGACGGCGGACAAGACAGCAACGGGTGAGCGACCAGGCCGGGCCGACGGATCAAATATCCACGACCCAAGCCGGCTAGGAGCGCCACGACCGCGGCCCCAGACACGAGCAGGTAGGCATCGGGTCGCGTGGACAGTCGCCGAAGCAAGATGAGTCCAACAACGGGGAGCAAGCCAGCGATTGGCTTGCGTTCCGCAGCAAGGATTACCCGAACGAGGACGAGCGCTAGCCCGAGGCCGCGCCAAAGCACGCCACAAGTGCGGTGTTCCACCGGTCCACAATGTGGTCATCGGCGATCGGCGAGGCGAACCTCCCCCCTCCCCGCGAGGCGGTCATCGGGCCGGTGGGTTGTTGCCCCAATAGGCGTCGAATTCGGTGATCAGCGGTGTTCTGGCGAGGGGGTGTAGGTCGGTGCCGTTGCTGTTGATCAGGTAGAGGTCGGCCCCGTGTTTGGCGCCTGGTGGGATGTGGCAGAAGAGGATCTGGTGGCCGTTTGGTGACCAGGATGGGTGGTTCGATGCGACGCCGGTCAGGGTGTCGGACAACAGCTCGAGGTCTCCTCCGTCTGGTCGGACGGTGTAGAGGACTTGGTTGACGCCGCCTTGTGGGTCCGGCGGGGACTGGAACAGGATCTTGTTGCCACGCGGTGAGTAGCTGGGGTCGGCAGAGTCGAGTCCGGCGGGGGTGATCAGACGCTGGTCGGTGCCGTCGGTGTTGATGGTGGCAATCCGAAATTGGTCGGGGGTGCCGTAGATCCAGTGCAGGAACACGATCTTGTGGCCATCCGGGGACCAAGACGCGTCGTCGTCTTGGGCGGTTCCGGACTCATGGGTGAGCCGGGTTGCGTGTGAGCCGTCGAGGTTGGATGTCCACAGTTCGACGTAGGGGGGCTGGTCGATGCCGTTGCGGAAGATCGCTCGGGTGAAGACCAGGCGCTTGCCGTCGGGTGAGAAGGCGTGCCCCTCCACGGCATCGCCGCATGTCACGTTTCTTGGGCAGCCGCCGGGGGTGACTCGGTGCAAGCCAGTGCCGTTGATGTCGACCATGAAGATCTGGTCGGGGAGCGATTCGTGGACGCCGGCTTTTGTGATGCGCTGCCTGGTGAACACGACGTTTGTGCCGTCTGGGGAGATCGTGGGTTGGACGTCGTCGGCGTTGGAGCGGATCAGCAGATGACGGTCGGTGCCGTCGGCCTGCTGGATGTAGAGCTGCTTGGGGTCGGCGTTGAGCGGGTCGTTGGAGAACACGATCTGACCCTGGGCGCGGTCATTGCCGGAGTCTGCGGCGGACTTTTCGGCCCCAACGTCGTTGCCAGGCTTCGGAGTGGAGGCAATCGCCGGCTCGGTGAGCATCAGGACAAGGAGTGTTGCTAGGAGGACTAGAGGACGGCGCATGAAGGCTCCAAGGGTTCCTGTGGGCCAATGTGTTGGTTGTGACATGTCCGCGGTTGGTGGGTCGGCCAGTTCATCGTGGTAAGCCTCCGGGGTGCGGGGACCGTTGTCGTCTTGCTGGGGTTAACTGGCCGGGTGTACGTGGTAGCGGCCCACGTGTAGGGTCGCCAGGATTGGTTGAACCTCGGTGAGGGTTTGCCGAAGCCGACCTTCGTGGCTGTCCCAGATCCAGACCACGGCCTTGACGCCGACTGAGCCGAAGATCATGCACGAGATCCGCCCGGGCAGCAGTCCGATTACGTGGGTGGCGGCGTATTCCGAGCGGAGCAACGGCACGCACGAAACCGGCACGGCACAGCTGCGAGTGGGCCCAATGTTGGACGACACCTCAGCATCGACCTGCCAGGCCGGCTGGGCGTTCAGCGTCGTGGCGGTGACCACCGCTGCCTGGCCACCGGCCTTGGCGATCAACCTCGCCATCCGATAATCCGTGGGGTTGTTCAACGGTACGGTCGCGACCTGCAACAACTGGGCGGTCGCTGTCGGAAAGGCGAGGATCACCACCCCGCGACTGTTGTCGCTGCTGCGCACGTCGAACCCGTAGCCGGGGTCGGTGGCCGCTCCCCAGCCGGCCGGCAACTCCGCCGTCACGGCATAGGCGCCGCGGTAGCTGTTCAGGTGGCCGACATAGGCAGTGCTGCTCGGACTCGTCGCTGGCCGCGGACGGTTGCTGGAGCGGGACAGCCATCCGGGAAGCAGAAGCGCCGTGACGACCAGCAAGACGACCGCAGCCACCGCTACCAGCGTCGCGTAGCGCGCGGACCACCCTGGCCGTCCGCCGCTGTGGAGGTCGATGACACTGTTGCCCGGGGACTCGCTGGGGAGGTCAGCCACCACGGTGTGCGCTGCGGATACCGCGCTGCCAAGACGATCGTCAACACTCATGACCGACCACCGTCAGTGCCGAGCCGGTTCGCCAGACTGATCCGCGCCTGATGCAGATGCGCCTTGACGGTGCCCTCCGCACAGCCCAGCGTTCGGGCCGTTTCCGCGACCGAGCAATCCAGGAGATAGTGCAGCGCCACACACTGCCCCTGCCGCCGCGGCAACCGCCGGACCTCCGCCCACACCTGCTCGTCAACTTCCGGCATCGCCGCCAGTGGCTCACGCCGACCCCCCAACCGGGCCAACGCCCGAAGCTCAGCCATCCGCCGACGCGACACCGAACAAGCCCGATTCAACGTGACCCGACGCACCCACGCTGCCGGATCCTCCAACGCAGAGACCCGATCCCAATCCCGCAGGACCGTCAGCAGCGCGTCCTGGGCGATATCTTCAGCCGCCGCCCGGCTGCCGGAGAGGACCAAGACCAGCGCGACTAGACTTCGAAAATTGTGCCGGTAGAAGGCGTCGAATGTCTCGCCCCGCAACACAATCGGCGGCGGATCAGCAGATCTATCGCCCACCGAACCCTCCTGCCGCTGAGCAGTATCGGAGTGAAGACGACCCGCCATGTCGATAACACGCACAACCCCAGTCACAAGGTTTAGCCACCGGCAGGATCAGAACGCTCAATCACCGCTGACGCCCCCAGCCGCAGTGTCCTCCACGACAGCGATCGCAACACCCGAACCAGTCCGAAGCCGTCCCGCACTGCCGCAAGGCGCCGAGACACAATCCGCGCGCGACGCCGATCTGGGGCACAGATCGACACGTCGGTGCGGTCGGTCGAGTCGTTAGGGACCGACCCGGTGGGGGTGCCAGAGGTGGGGGACACGGTTCGGCCCAATTCGACAGCGTTGTCGAAGGCGGGGCTAGTCAGCACCGTCGAAGATGGCAGTTGCCCGCCCCAATCACAGCACCGTCACAGGCGTCCCCCGCAGTTGTCACAGCGATCAGTGCGAGGTTGGCCAGCCTGGAAGCCCGCCCGAAGCACGTGGGCGGCCCGATCGGAAGGGTCAGCATGCTGGAGTTCACTGAAGAAGCTGCGTCCCTGGTGCGCGCCCTTGCGGATCGCGGGTCAGTTCCGGAAGGCGGCGGCCTACGCCTCGTCCTGAATCCCGACACAGACAGCCTGTCGATGGGCATGGCTGCCGCTCCTGACACCTCCGACGCCGTCATCGCCCGGGCTGGAGCGCGGCTGTTCCTTTCCCTGCCAGCTGCGCGGCGCACGCAAGGACGTCGGCTCTGCGCGGAGATCACCGACACCAGGGCGTTGTTCTTCCTCGACGCCTGAGGGAAGACCACCAGCGGGCTCGCAGCTGGCTCCAGCATCTGGCCCGAAGCGTCGCACCCTATGTCGGCCCGTGCGCACCGCGGGCGGTGATCGGCACTGGTGGAACTCACAGGTCATCTTGGCCTGCCGCTCGTCTCCGCAACTCGACGTTCACGGCCGCGAGTCAGCCAGTCGGCCCGATGATGCCCTTGGCGACAAGCACGAGACGGACCAGACCGCCGACCGCGTAGGGGGTGCCGTGACTTCGTTGCGCGTCGTGCTGGCGCAGTGGCTAAGGGTCAAGTCCGAAGAAGCGGACTTCGTAGAGTCGCGGATCTGGCCCGGAGGCGCCGGCTAGGTAGCGCATGCGGTGGTTGATGAGGCGGAGCAGGCTCCGCGCCACGTAGATCAGTACGGCGGCGAACGGCAACTCGACGAGCAGTGCCGAGGCGATGCTTAGCGCCTGGTCTCGACCAGGGGCGGCTGTCATGACGTCGAACCAGGCGTCGCAGACCACCAGTGTGGCGCAGATGATCGCGAATGCGATCAGCAAAAATTGGCGACGTTGCCACGCAGCCCAGGTGGTTGCAACGATCGCTGCTAGCAAGGCCGCATCGAACCCGGTCCAAACGCTGTCCCAGCGGTCAACCACATACGTCCTCGGCAGCGTCGCTGCAAGCAAGATCAACCATCCGGCCAGCACGACGGCTGCGACCGCGAGCAAACTCAAGAACGCCTTGCGCGGATGCTGCGCCGCCGACGCAAGCCCTACTCGGTCGGCGACGACTAAGCGACGAATCATTTCGGCACGCTCCGTCGGCGTCAGCAGGGTGATCTCGTCGTCACTCAGCATGGCCCCTCCAACAGTCGACTAGGCGTCCCGGGTGGTCCGGCTGTCCATTGCTCGAGCCTGCGGATTCAGAGTGTTCCGATCTTCGCAGGGCCCGCCGAGCTCGCGACTGCCAGTGGCCGATCCCGACAAGGAGCGGCTGCGCGGATGCCAGGTCATGCGCGCAGCCAGACCGCCAAGCGGTTGAGTGGCGAGAGCTCCGAGATCCCCTCGGCGCGAAGCCAGGCGATCGCAGCAGGGAGCAGGTGCTCCGGGCCGTCCACCGCGACGTACCTGGGAAACCATTCGGGGTCAAACTTGGCGTTGAACGTGTAGAGCGACGCCATCTGGGTCGAGGCACCGATCCGACCAAGCAACCAGCGATCGAGCCCAAGCATGGGGCGGACACGAACGCTGCCATCGAGTACGGACCTGAAGGGTGCGAAGTTGAGTGACACCTTGGCTCCACCGGATTTCTCGACCCAACTGAAGAAGTCGATCAGGGCGAGTTCCATGAGCCCGTTGGGGTGGGCGAAGCCGTCGCGACGCATCACGTCTAACGACCAACCGTTTAGCGCCGGGCTCGGGACGAACTGGCAGAACGCACACACGCGCCCGTCCGGAGTGCCCACAACGACTAAGACAACATCGTCACGCGAATCCGCGATCCGCCCCAGCGACATCGAGAACCCCCGCTCCGATGATCCGCGACGCGTCGCAGCCGCGATTGCCTGCACCTCGGCGCGTATCGTGTCCGATAGGTCGTTCGCCGTGCACACCATCGTCGAGTAGCCGTTTCGGCGCATCCGATTTACCGCCTGCCGCAACGACTTGCGGCGCTGCCCACCGAGTTCGAAGCCACGGACGTCGACGACCGCTTCGTCGCCGGTGTAGACCACGGTCATGCCCTGCTCTCGAAGCTGAGCCGCGCTTGCCGGGGAGACGGCGGCGACGGCAACCGGCCAACCCTGACGCGCCGTGAACGCCCGCAACATCTCCCAAGCAAGCGGGCCACCCGGCCCGATGGGGTCGGGAGCGACGAGGCAGTAGCCGTCAACGACCGAATAGGAGACAAGGCCCCGGGTGACGACTAGGTGCGTCTTGTCGTCTCGCAATGAGAAGTACGACAATGAGTCTGCACCGAATCGCCGAACTGCCTCTCGCGCGGCTGCCAGGTTGTCACCCGTGACTGTCGGCACCGACTCGTCAGGGGCCGTGAGCGCCCAGCCCGCCGCTGTTGCCAATACCAGCAGCACCACGCTCGTTACGACCTTGATCGGCGCGGGCAGCGCGTCCCCGTCGATGATCGCGTCGGCACCGAAGGGCTGCCCGTCCAGGCTCGCCCTTAGTGACACGAACGAAATGAACAACGTGGTCGTGATCAACCCCACGACGACCGAGGCGAGCACCAGCAACCGAAGGACCGCGGGCCTAACCCCGACCCGGGCCTGGAAGCAGTCGCGTTCGACCAGCAAGAACCCGACCACGACAAGCGACAACACGGCTGCTGTCGAGTCGACGCCTCTGATCAGGTGGGCTCCTGCGGACAGCGTCATGGCCGTGACCACGACCAGATGCGCCGGACGTTGGCCACGAAGCAGCCCCCGCGAAGCACCAGCCACGAGCAGTGCCATGGCGGCAGACAGCAGGAAGGCGCCCTGTGGAACGGGCACCGGGATGCCCAAAGCCAGGCTCGCGGCCACCGCGGAATGCAGCGACGTCCCAGTGACCAGCACCGCCAGGGCATACAGCAACACAGTGCCGACGGCCAACCGGCGGCAGGACCGCTGGTGGCGCAACGACCACACTGCCGACCGTCGCACCGGGTCGGAACTGCCGTACCCGCCCAGGAGATCGGACTGGGTCGGCCCGGGCGCATCTCCCCGGTGTCGCCCGCCAGCAAGAAACAGCTGCTTGCGGCGTTGCACAATCAACCTTGGCCTTGTAGCGACAGCACCAGCTCAAAGGCAGCCGACGTCATCGAGTCTGCGCCGTACAACACGCTCTCACCCATCTCGCCGCGCATCGCGCCAGCACGACGCCGACCGGGATTGGTAGCAGCCATCATGCGTCACGCGGAACGTCGGTACATCGAGGCCGGTGCGAAATTGGTGGGCAGTCGCGCTTAATGGCTGGTGTCGTGGCGTCGCGACCAAGCGTACAAGACGTCATAGACGAAGCTGCCCCGATCGAGTGGCCGGTGGTCGTCGGCTTCGGCGTCAAGACGGCCGACGCCGACCGCGAGCAGCCCGGGGCCGGGCGAGCCGGTCTTCAGGTCGTCTCTCATGTCGGTGGCGTGCACAAGTGCGAACCCGGTCAACCATCTACTGGTTGGTGCAGCAATCACCCATCAGAACCAGCCACCAGGCGCCAGCGCGGGGAGACCCAAGGCAAGCGCACAGATTGCCGGATCGGATCAGCCCGGGAATGGCACGTCCGGGCGGATTCAGATCCCCGTCGTGTGAGGTTCGTGGCGCTTGCACCAGCGGATGAACGTGACGGCGATCGGAAGGACCCCGACTGCCGCGAGAGCGGGACCTAGCGGCCCACCAAGTGTGTCCCGACAGCTCCCAAGACGAAGGCGGCCAGGGTGATGACGACCCAACCGAGGACGATCGCCGACCACCAAGCCGTCTGGTCATCGATGCCTCCTCTCCCACCTTGGATCCGACCATGATGCCCGGCACGGGCTGTCTGCGAAGGCAAGCGACCGCCCGAGATCGGCACGTACTCGCATTCAAGTCGAGCAGCGAACAGTGCTGTCGATCAGCCAGCCATTCGGGGTCTGCCGCAGGGTGACAACGGCGGTGGGTCGACCTTTGGCGTTCTACACCAATGCCGCAGTTCCGCCGTCGCGGAAGACTCTGACCACCGCCGACTCGCCAGCCCTCAGCCCCGCGTCAGCGGCGACCTGTGCATTCGGGTAGCCGTGCGCATTGGGGACGTAGTCGTCGGTCCCGTCGACCTGACTGTCACAGGAAATCGCACCGCGATCGATGGTCAACAACGTCGCGGTGGGGCCACTAGCAGCTGGGGTCGTTCGGTCACCCTCCGGGCTCGTGCAGCCGCCGACCAACAGGCCCACGCCGAGGACTACGGCTGGCCACATCCGCAAAGCGGTACGACCGAACATGGCTCCACCCCGTTCACGGGACCAACGATAGGACCCCGCCACTGGCCGACAGGTTCCCGAATCCCGCTCTTCCAGCCCAGCAACTCGCGCTGGATTGGCACCTCCGTGCGCTTCAGGGCTATGGATCTACGGCATCGTCGACTGAGATGACGCCTGGCGCTTGGTTGTCGTCCGAGTTGGGATCTGTGGCTCCGGCGGGCCGGTCCTGGCCGACGTTCGCCTCAGCCCAGACCAAGACCTCCGCCACGAAACTTCGGCCGATTGATCGAAGAGCGCCGGTGCCGGACCGGGTCCAACGCCTCTATGGACGTGGCGCCGGGTGCGACCAGACTCGCGTTCAGGGAGGCGGTCATGGCCGATGTGCCCACGACGTTCGGGTTTCCGCTGATGCACCTGGAGCCTGCGGAGCGGCGCTGCTTCCTACCCTGCCTTGTCACGACACTCGCCGCTGCCGGCGCCACCCAAATCGTGGTCGAGGAGGGGTATGGCGAGCCGATGGGCGTGCCGACACAGGCGTACGTCGACGCGTCACCGGTAGTGAAGACGGGCACGTACGAAGATTGCTTCGCCCAGGACGTTGTCGTCCAGGTCCGCTGCCCGCCCGACGAGGCACTGCGCACCATCCGACCGGACGCGCTGCTGGTGGCGATGCTGCACTTCCCAACCCGGCCGGGACGCGTCGCGACGCTCTCGGCGCTCGCCGTCCGATGCATCTCGCTCGACTCAATCGTCGACGACATGGGCCACCGGATGGTGGAGAACATGCGCGGGGTCGGCTGGTATGGGGTCCGCGCCGCAGTGCGGGAGCTCGCGCGTACGCACCGGCGGTTCGAGTCACCGGGCCGAGGACCGCTGCGGGCGACCATCCTCGGGGCGGGCGCGGTCGCCGGGCACGCGATCCGCGCGTGCACGGAGTTCGGTGATCCCGAGTTGCACCGGCGTCTGGCCGCTCGCCGGGTGCTGGGGTTCGAGGTGACAGTCGTCGACTATGACACGACCTGGCACGAGAACACGATGCTCGCGCGGCTGGAGCAGACCGACCTGCTGATCGATGCGACGGCCCGCCACGATCAGACCCAGCCGGTGATTCCGAACAAGTGGGTGGAGGCGTTGCCGCAACACGCCGTGATCCTCGACCTGGCCGCGGACCCGTATGACTTCTCTCTGGCGCCCCCGCATCTGAAAGGAATCGAGGGAGTGCCGCAGGGAACCCTCGACCAGTACGTGTTCGGAGTCGACGACCCGGCGTACGACCTGATGGACTCGCGGATCGATACTCGGCGACGACGAACGTCGCTGTCCTGCTACTCCTGGCCCGGCGTCCAGCCGCGGGACTGCATGGAGGTCTACAGCCGGCAGCTGGGGCCGGTGCTCGAGATGTTGCTGCTCCGGCCGGTCGAGGACTGGGACGTGACGAGCGGACACTTCGTCGAACGGGCCGTCGCCCGGGCCGAGCTCGGGCGCTGGCGACAGGAGCACGGGCGATGAACCGGCAACTGTCGTTCGGCTTCCCGTCCATGCACCAGGAGCGGGGCGAGCGCCGCGACTTCCTCCCGGACCTCGTCCGGCGCGTCGCCGACCTCGGGTGTCCGACGGTGATCGAGAGCGGGCTCGGCTGCGCCGTCGGCGTCACTGACGACGACTACCTCGCCGCGTCAGCCTCGGTTCGGGTCGGCGACGCCGCGCAGGCGATGGCGCAGGACGTCGTCATGGTGTTGCAGGCACCCGACGACCGGCTGAACTCGATGCGGCCGGGCGCGTTGCTGATCGCGATGCTGCACTATCCAACCCGGCCAGCGCGGGTACGCCGGCTACTCGAGCTCGGGATCGACGCGATCAGCCTCGACTCGATCGCCGACGACCATGGGCAGCGGCTAGTCGAGAACATGCGTGCGGTTGGCTGGAACGGGCTCGACGCGGCGTTCGAGGCACTGTCGCGCACCTGTCTCGGGCTCACCGACCCCGCACGCGAGCCCCTGCGGGTTACGGTGCTCGGCGCCGGGATGGTGGGCAAGCATGCCGTCGAGGCCGCAACGAAGTACGGGTCACTCGAGCGCGACGCGACTCTGACCGACATGGGGCTGCCGGGCGTCGAGGTGACTGTTGTCGGGCGCAATGCGACCGGCCACGCCCAGTCGATGTGCAGGTTGCTGCGGCGGACGGACATCCTCGTCGACGCGACGCAGCGGTCGGACACCCGGCGGCCCGTCGTACCGAACTCGTGGCTGGCGTACCTGCCGCACCACGCGGTCATCTGCGACCTCGTCGTCGACCCCTACCTTCCGGAGGGGCACCCACCGACTGTGCGGTCGATCGAGGGAATCCCGCTCGGTGACCTCGACCAGTGGGTGTTCCAGCCCGACGACCCGCGCTGGGACGAGACTGTGCCGCCGGACGTGCCGTCGGAGCACCGGCGGACGGTCGTATCCTGCCGTGCGTGGCCCGGGATCAGGCCGGAGGAGTGCATGCGCCACTACGGCGGCCAGTTGGCGCCGCTGCTCTCGACGCTGGTGGCGCGGCGCGGCGTCACCGGTCTCCGGGCCGATGGCGGAATGCACGAACGAGCACTTCGCCGCGCCGCGCTGCGTCACTGGCTCGACACGCCGGTTGGCCAGGAAGTGTCCGGGCTGCCGATCCGACATTCGTCTCGTCCGGCAGCGGCTGGCACACATGCAGCTGACCAAGCTGCTCGATCAGGTTCAGCGATGGGCGGACTCGACCTGGACGAGTGCCGCCCCGGGGTTGTGACAGCTGACGAGGGCTCGTCGAGAACTTGGCACGAACAGTCAGGGCGACAGTGAGTGGATGTCGTAGAGCACAGAACGAGCAGCAGTGTTGTTCCGCAGGCTCACGCCAGGGGTCGTGGACAGCCAAACTCCGCCAGTGATCTGCTCAACTCCATGGCCGCAGCGAGAGCACAAGGCAGACAGCCGTTCCCCCTGTTCAACGGGTTCGCCCTGGTGAAGCGGCTGCTGTGCTCCGCCAGCCCACCCGGCAGCAGCACCGGGCGCTCGACACCGGTGATGAGGAACAACTGCCTGGAGCATCTCGAGGCAACAAGCGTCCCGACATGGACGAAGCGACAGTGGTCCTGACGATCTGGCCGAACCAGTGCCAGGGGGCCGCATGGGGGACGTCGCTGTACACCCCGGACGGCAGGTCCGTGATGAGCGCGAGGGTGCGATCGTTGGCCGAGGCCCGAGCTCGAGCTGACCAGTTCGGGTACCGGCTGGAGATGCCGGACGATGCCCCGGCGCAGATGACTGCTGCAGGTGTCGCCGATCCGACCTGACCTGACCTGACGTGGCTTGTCGGATCCTCACAAACGGATCCGATTGCTCGATGCACCGCGGCGGGAAGCTCGCCCCGGTGCGAGCCGCTCTTCCACAAACTGCGACGTCTCTCAGAGCCTGCCGGCGGACAGCGTGAAGCCGGCGGCGCGCAGCCGGTCGACCAGCGCGTCTCCCATTGCCGTGGCCGGGGTCAGCACTCCTCGGCGGTCCGGCAACTGGTCTCCGTCGAGGGCCAGGCACAGTGCGCTCTCACCGAGCATGACCGAGGTGGCCGCGTAGCCTGGGTCACCCTGTGCGGCAACGATGCAGCCGTAGCTGGCCCCCGAGGACGTGACGGCGCGCAGTTCCATGCGGAAGCGTCCCGTCGTGCGGGTGCGCTCATCGGGCCCTTGGCCCGGCTTCGGCAGGATTCGGTCCAGCAGCGCCCGCGTGGGCCGAAACGACATCCCCGCGACAGCCGCGCGCAACACGGCCGGCACCGTCGTCGCGACCACCGGGGCCGTGATGCCAGACCCGTACGACATCGCCTCGCGGTAGCGCATCCCGCGACCGTACGCCCATCCCTGCAATGTGTTGCTCATCCGCACGACACGAGTGTTGTAGGAGGCCATGACGAACGAACCGACCCACACTCCCAGGTCAGGGTCGCGGTGGACGCCTTCGACGTCGGACTGCCTCCCGAGATCGGGTTCGGCCGAACGGTCGGGGCTGAGCGCATAGGGGTCGCCGAGCACCCGGAGCAACCCACGGTCGGCCGCGACGGCCTGTGCGCTCACCCGCATCGAGTCGATCGTCCCCCCACTCACGCCGCCCCTCATCGACACGACGACGAGTCTCACGTCGTCGAGCTCGCCGGCGCCGTCGGCGACAGCCTGCTCGAAGAGCAGCAGCACGCCAAGGTCGGACGGGATCGAGTCGAAGCCGCAGGAGTGGACGATCCGGGCACCGCTCACCTTCGCCGGCTGGTCGTAGCGGCTCAGCGAGTCCCGGACGAACAGGACCTCACCGGTCAGGTCGGCGTAGTGGGTGCCGGCATCTGCGCAGGCCGCCACGAGTGGTAGGCCATACCTCGCGTATGGGCCGACGGTCGTGGCCACCACGCGCGTCCGCGAGGCCAGTGCTTCCAACGACACGGGGTCGCCGGCGTCGGCGACGACCAGCGGCCACGACGCGGCCCGAACGCCGAGCCCATCACGGACCGCATCAAGACGTTCTGCCGATCGTCCAGCCAGCCCGATCCGCGACTCGTGCGGGGCATGGTCCGCGAGATAGCCCGCGACCAGACGGCCGACGAAACCGGTGGCTCCGAAGACCACCACGTCGAGTTCCCGTTGAGGTCGAGCCCGGGCGGCCATGTGCCACACGGTACGACCCGTTCCCGACCGACTGACCGGCGGCGGGTCAGAGCACGACATCAGTCGCGAAGCGGACCCACCGACTCAGCACGCTGCCGCCAAGCCCAGCAGGAAGGACCCGAGAACACCGAATACCCCAACGAAGATCCGTTCGGGATGCGGATTGCGATCAAAGACAGGACGAAGGGCCCCACGCACGAACAGCCGGGCAGCGGCACCTGCTGCGTTACTCGTAGACCCGAGCCGCCCGCAGTGCGTCAGCCAGGAAACCCCACGCGGAACTCTCGACACGGCCGAGGTCAGCGTCTCGGATCCAGGCCGCCATGCCATCGAGGTATGCCGGGATGGTTTGGTTCTGCCACTCGGCCCTGCTGTTGTCGTAATGCCGAGCAAGGGCTGCGATCACCTCGATACAGCCGGCTTCGTCTACGACCTGGTTCTCGATGCTCAGTGGGTCGCTCATGTGTCGAATCCTGCCCCATGATCAGCCCGAGAACGGCACGTACGTGCGCCCGGTAGTGACGGGTCCTTGGCCCCTTTCCCCGGCGTCCTGATCGAGCCAGAGTCTGGTCCGGGGCGTGCTGAGGTGCGATACGCCTGGAACGGTGATACCGCCTAGTCATGGAGGTGTGGAATGGGAACGCCGGCCGGAGTTGACGTCGTCTGCCGTGGGCCGCTATGACGCGGCCACCGATCGCCCACGTCTTGAAGGCCGCGCATCAACAGTTGCGCGGTGACCGCTCGATTGACCTCGAGCTCAGTTCGCCTGCTCAGTTGTTAGACGGAGACGGCGGCAGTGGATCGGGCATCGACACCCTCGTGGGAATTCTGGAGTCAGCAGTGCGGCTGCCTGCCGCGCTCGTCGTCCGCATCGCGACGCCGAGGGGCGGTGTCGTCGACGAACCGGACGTTGGCGCTTTCCGAGACTACTGTCGAGGTCGAAGCGGACAATGCCTGGCGTGAGGCGATGATCCTTCGCCAAGGCGGAATCCGCGAACTGCCGCGGGCGCTCCTGCTCGCGCGTCTGCGCGGCGGCCCTGGGTGTCATCACCGGCTACCTGGCGCAGGGCACCGACAGCACACTGCTCATGGTTCTCCTCTACGCCGTCGCCTTTGTCGCCGTGATCGCAGCGTGGACGATCGGGTGGACCCCGATCGAGCAGGCGTTGTTCGACTGGCGCGCACCAGGCCACACTGCGGCCGTCTACGAGTTGCTGTCCCGAGCGAGCGTTGAGGTCGTCGAGCGGCCACGCGAGCCTCTGCCTTCGCGGTCTCATCCCACCGGGCTGACCACCGAGCGGGCTTGATCACTCTGCAGGTCGGGCAGAACGCTCGGGCAAGCCCTCGCTCGCCGAATCCCTCCCTGCTCAGCGCACGCTATCGGCACGTCCGGGCGCTATTCGGGTTGGCTACTTCTGATGGTGGCGTGGCTCCGCCCGACGCTCGCGACGTTCTCGAACAGCGCCACGAACCCTCTAGCCAGTGAGGAGCGCGAGCCCGAGATCGTCGGTGGTACCGGAGCGGAGTAGATCGGATCTGGACCCCGTCGCCCTACCTGCCTTGGTGAGGAGTTGGTGAGGGGCGTGGGCTTCCCTTGGCGCGAGGCAAGCAGAGCCCACCTCAACCGCGTGGAGGATCCGATGCACCGAACCGGCCGAAGCATGACCCTCGTTCTTGGCGGGGATTCTCAACCGATTCCCGCTGTCGAGGCGGATCCGGTTGGGCTGTCCGGCCGTGGGGCGGAGGAACCTCAGTCGGCAGGTCGCCGCCTTCGTAGGACGGGAGGCACGATGACCCGAAGGGTGCTGTCCCTGCTGGCCGCAGCGGTGCTCGTCACGGGCGTTCTGCTACCCGGCGCGGCCGCCGCGACTACCACGGCGACTGGCGCACGCGCTGTGACGACGATCACGATCCACGCCAACAACGGCAACTTTTGGGGTTACCTGACCAGCCCGCGGCCCAAGAGGTGTGCCAACCACCGAACGGTTCGCCTCTACTCGGGGGTGCCCAAACTCGGGAACCACGTCATCGCCACCGCCGTTTCATCACTGCGACACGGGCGCTATCGGTGGTCCGTCAAAGGCGGGCCTCGACACGGGATCTTCTGGGCCCGTGTTGGCCGCACCCTGGATTGCCGGCGCGACCAAAGTGACTTAGTGACCTTGCCCTAACGGGCAGCTCCATGAGGCGATCGACCGTTCTCGACACCGGACCACCCTGACACATGGCGTCACGCTTTGAGACCGGATCGACCGCGCAGATCGGTACATCGGGGCGGCGTCGGAGACCCACTCGGGCGAGGCCGGCAATGGTCAGCCTCCGTGAGGGAGCATCATTGCGGTATGGCGACGGTGACGACGCGTGCCAGGCGGCGAGACCGAATCCTGTTGTGGGTCGGAGTTGCAGCGTTGGTCGGCTCCCTGCTTCTGTACGTGGCTGGCGCTGCGCCGATCGTGGCCGGGTGGAACGTCCCGCTGGCGCTCGCGGTCACTGCCGTGGGGTGGTTGGGCACCAGGGGCCACGTCATCCCTCGTTGGGCGTACGTCGGGTTGGCCGTCGCCACGGTCGCATTGGTGATCGCGGGAGTGGTCACTGTGCTGTACGTCGTCGCACACGCGCCAGCCGGCAGCTTCGCGTCGGCCTGATACAACACCATTCGGAATCGCAGCGAACTGATCGACCAGCCCTGAAACGGCACTTCCGGGTGAACTGGTCCACCCCTCTTGCTGTTCACCTGGTAGGTCTTACGGCTGCGGATCGCTGCCGGTGCTACCGCTGTCCATACGGGACTGGTGCCAGGCCTGTCGGAACCAGAAGGCCGCGACAATGAGAGCCCCAAGGCTGATGACCAGGATGAGGACCCCGAGGACCCTCCCCAGAGCAAGTGGGTAGCCGCTTCGGACATTGCCCATCGCGAGCAGCGCCCCAAGGATGAAGCAGCCACCAGCGATGAACATGGTGTAGAGGCCGCGCCACAGGGGTCCCTGGGTTCCATGAACCTTGCCCGGTGAGGCGATGTAGGAGGCCCAGAAGCCGACCGCGGAGACCACTGCGACGAAGGCAGCGATGACGTAGTTCCCTTTGACCAACGCGGTAAGACTCCAGACCGCAGCAATAGTCAGAGCCACAGGGGTCCACACTCGATGTTCGGGCTGCTGCATGTCACCCCCGCGTGGGCCGAACCAGTAGTTGCACGCCCGTCACTAGATCTGATCGGGACAGCCAGCACATGAGTTGAGACGACCATGCCGCTGCGAGCAAGAAGCGCCCTAGATCGGCACCTATCGGCGCCTAGGTGTTGCTGGGCGTCGGCTGTTCCGCTGCCAAGGCGAGAGCGTCCTTGACTTCCTGGCGCACCGGGTCGCATCCGTTTGCCGGTACCGAGAGTGACCAGGTTCCTTTCGGCGTGATGGCCAGGATCCGGTCCGGTCCAGCGACGTCGTAGCACTGGGCCGTCGTCGGAATGTCTGGCAGCGACAGAGCAGCAACGAGCTGCTCGAATGCCGCACCGTCACTGGGGGTCACGGTCTTCACGGGGACTTCGTGGTTGTTCTTCACCCCGCAGATCACGATCTTGTCCGGTCGGGGGACAACAGCTTTCGTGAAGCTGTCGAGTCCGGGGTGGCACTTGTGAGTGTCCGCGGGAAACCCGCGCAGCCCCGCCATCTCAGTTGTCACCTCAATTGATGCGCAGCCGGCCAGCGCGATCAATGCCACGGCGGCCAGCAGGGTTCGATCGGCGCGGCTCAAGCGGCCTCCCCACCCAGTGCATGAATGACCAGGATCGCCCCGGTCGAGCCGCAGATCAACCGCGCCCACTGCCGGATCCGATCAGCCCTGGAACGGCACCTCTGGGCGTACGGCGTGCGTCTGCACTTCCGGCGCGAATGCCCTCAGCCAAGTTCCTCGTCTGCCCAGCGGAGTGCTTCCAGAAGGCTCACCGAAGAGCCGCGGACTTCCTCGGGCAAGCCGAGGTCGGTGCTCATGGACTGGATGTCAGCCCGGCACCCGTCAAAGCAGTCGCGGACGGCAACGGGGTCGGGCTCGACCGGCGACGATCACCCGTCCAGTTCAACCATGAGACCACGTCGAGCATCACTTCCAAGGCCGCGAACCGAGCCCATGACGGACCATCGACTGCGATTCGGATGAGGAACGGAACGGCGGGCACCACGACGGCGAACAAGCTTCCCGAGTGGTTGTGACCGACGGCATCCAGCATGACGTAGGACGCGCTTCGCGCTTGTTCGCGGTCCTCGGCTGCGAGCAGGCGCACGAGTGCTTCCTCGACCGTGTTGTACGGGCCATTGATTGGATCCGCAGGGACCGGGTAGTCCGCCCAGTCCACGGCCTGAGCCTCGGCCCAGAACCCGCTCCAACCCTCGTCCTTCATTGTGGGATCGTGCCAGAACCACACCCGTCAGCGTCACGCCCTTGCGCACGGATCGGCACCTCCGTGCGGTGCTGTTTGCTACCAGGCAGTGTCGTCGTCGGGCGGTGCGGGGGCGTACTGGGTCAGGGTGCCGTTGCGGAACATCCACAACCGGAAGTAGTTCTCTTCCTGGTCCATCAGCAGGAGTTGGACCGCGGCCGGGGTACGCCACCCGATCTCAGCGACCTTGGCCACCACGGTCTCCGGGATCGCGTAGTTGAGAGCGCCGCCCCACAGGGTGCACTCCGGGTTCTTCGATCCGCCCCAGGTTCCGAACGGCAGGGCAGAGAGCTCCTTGAGGGCGCCAACGCCGCCAGGCGCAGCAGGGTCCGCCCCGACCCACGTCACACCGACGGACAGCTCCCGGGCGACCAACTGAGAGGCGCCAAGCTCGCGTTGGAGCCGCTCCTCCTGCCGCGGCGCCTCGAACTGCAGCCACCGGTTGAGCTCGTTGACCTGGTCACCCTCGCGAATCGAGACGGACAACAGCATGTTTGCCACCCAACTCATTGCCGCATCGTGCCAGAACACCACGCGGCCGGCTGCAAGCCCAGTAACGGCACATCTGCGCGGCATGACCATCGTGCTGGGAAGGGCTTGAGCTCGCGTCGTTGCGGCGTCTCAGACAGTCAGCGGGAGAACAAGCAGCTCTTCCCCGTCAAGCACCTCGCCAGTTGGCGTGAACCCGTAGTTGACGTAGAAGCCCATTGGGCTTTCCTCGGACCCCGGTGCTACAGAGGTGCGCAGAGCCTGCGCACCTGGCCGGGTCCGCACGTAGTCGACCACGAGGTCGAGTGCCGCTCGGCCGATGCCTTGCCCTTGCCATTCCTGGTCGATCAGCAGACGCCACAGGTAGTACGGCCCCGCGAAATCTGGGTGCTCCTCGGAAACTCCATCGGCGATCATGACGAAACCGACCGGCGTCGGTCCCGAGTACACCGCCCGGTACCAGGGGTGAGCGTCGGGGTTCTCGGCCGCGTCCACAAAGGACTGTGACACCGAGGCGACATAGTTCCGCTGAGTGTCAGTGACGCGCAGCCCCTCGACCTCAGCCCGATTCCCGTCCGTGACGTCGCGCAAGGAGACATGCTGCTTCGTAACGTTCATCCGCACATACTGCCCGACCGAAACAGCCCTGGATCGGCACGTACGGGCGGTCCGCTGGTGATCAAGTGCACCCCCGCGGACGTCGATGCGAGGAGGAGGACCTCGACCGCTGTCTTCCTCAGCGGCGAGCCGCACGACGAGGTGGGAACTGCTCATGAACGCGTCCTGCGAGCTGAGCGGCTCGCTCTACGTGACGCGACCGAGCTTCTCGGCCTCCAGCGTCTCGTGGCCATGCGGTCGGCTTCGCGTTGACGATGCCGGTGTCGTGGCAGACGTTCGACCGCACCTGCTGCGCTACTTCTTGGCACTAGGTGCGGGCGGTGGCGCGATCCGACGAACGCCGACGAGCGGTCGGGCGCTGTGGGCCGCGTCCTGGTCAGAGGTGGAGCACGTCCGAGTGTCGCCCACGGCCTTCGCGGTGGTCCTCGGGTCTGGGCACGGCGCGATGCTGGTCCGACCCTGGGGTTGCAACGCGTTGTTGGAGCGGGTGCCGTCCGGTATCGAGGTCAAGCACGAGCAGAGTGGCAACCGCACCTGGTTCGGGTTCACCTACGGCACTCGCGGCTAGGTCGACGCCTACCCGCCCTGGAACGGCACTTCGGCGCGGGGCTGTGAGGCGCGGAGGCTACGTCCGCTGGCTCGTCATTGGCGATAAGGGCGCCGAGCGGGCAATCTGCTCGGCGCCCTTGGAATACTCTGCGCCATGAGCGGTGCGTCTCGGATGATCGGCCACCGCATCCTCGTCGACGGGATGATGGGGTCCGGGAAGAGCACGTTCGCACGTGCGCTCGCGGCAAGGACTGGTTTGCCGGTGATTCACCTCGACGTCCACTACTGGAAGCCGGGCTGGGGGCGACCGTCGGACGACGAGTGGCGAGAACGGCAACGCGCGCTGCTCGCTGGCAAGGCTTGGATCATCGACGGCAACTACAACGAGACGCTTGGCCTCCGGCTCGAACGCGCGGAAACCGTCGTCTTTCTCGATAGTCCTTGGTGGTTGTGCGCGAGTCGCGCGTTTGTGCGGGGGCTTCGCAAGCCCGTTGGCGAGATGCCCCGGGGCTGCGAGGACTCTGTCAACCGACGCTTGCGCGACGAATGGGGCGGCGTTGGGAGGATTTGGCGCAACCGCCGTTCAGAACCTGAGTACGCACGCTCCGAGATCTTGCGGCACGGGTCTCACACGACGGTGCACGTACTCCGTTCGCGGCGGGAGGCGAGGGCGTTTCTCGATGCCGTCTGCCGCTAGAGAGCACCATCCCCGCCCTGCGCAAAGCGCCGATCTGCCGCCGACGCCACTTCGCTACAAGTCCAATTCGATACCAGCCCCCCGATGATCAACCCGACTTACGCCATCGCCACACCCCTTCAGCCTCTAGGTCGAGGTGGGCGCTACCCGCGCATACTGCCGGATCGAGGGCTCCCGCCAGGCGAACAGAACGGCACGTCTGGGCGGTGTAGCCAGACATCTACGTCGCGACCCGGTAGAGGTGCCACCGGTCCGGGACGCCCTTCAACTCATGCCCCCCGGCGTCGTCGAATGCAAGTCCTGAGCCGGCCACGAGGTCCTTGACGGTTGAGGAGACCAGGATCTCGGACGGTCCCGCCATGGCGGTCACTCGTGCTGCGATGTGCACGGCGATGCCTTGGACGTCGTCCCCGACCAGCTCGATCTCGCCGGTGTGACAACCGGATCGGACTTGCAGGCCCAGGGGGGCCAGGGAATCACCGATTGCCTGTGCGCACCGGACAGCTCGGGCTGGGCCATCGAAGGTGGCGAGCAGGCCGTCGCCGGTGGTGTGGACATAGCGGCCACGGAACCGTTGGATCAGTTGCTTGGTCAAGTCGTCGTGTTGGGCCAACAGCGTCTTCCAGGAGTGATCACCCAGGCGAGCTGCCGTCTCGGTGGAGGCGACGATGTCGGTGAACAAGATCGTGGCGAGCATCCGGTCCACGCCAGTGCTGGCTCGGGATCCGTGCACGAACGTCTCGACCTGGTCCAGGATTGCGTCCTGGTCACCAGCCCACGGGTAGGAGTCGATCCCTGGCAGCTCGATGAGTCGCGATCCGGGTATCCGCTCGGCGAGGTCGCGGCCGGCCTCGATCGGAACGTCGGTGTCCCCGGTGCGGTGCAGCACCAGGGTCGGAACGTGGATCGCCGGCAGGGCACCTCGGATGTCGTTCACGGCCGATTCGAAGGCGATCTCCGAGCCCGGGCTGGCGCTTTGACGCAGCAGTCGTGAGTACCAGGCCAGCACCCGGTCGTCGTGTGCGACCGAAGGTGCCAAAGCGGCGAGCCAACGACGTGCGTAGGCGTCTGTGGCCCAGAAGTTCTCTGCCTCGCTGTTCCACACAGTTGGATCCGTTTGTTGGTAGCCCATGGTGTAGTCGTCGGTCGACACATCTCGTGCTCGTGCGCCATAGAGGATCAAGCCGGTGGACTGCTCGGGATGCGTCGCAGCGAACACTGCAGCCAGGCTGGCTCCGTCGTCGCCATGTCCGAAGATGAACGCCTGCCGGGAACCGGCCGCGTCCATGACGGCACGGACATCATCGAGGCGCACATCAAGCGTGAACAGATCAGGGTCGACGGTGCGGTCGGAAAGACCGCAGCCACGCTTGTCGAACATCAACAGACGGGAGAATGAAGCAAGTCGGCGAAGAAACCGGGCGTACTCAGGCAACTCCCACTGAATCTCAAGGTTCGACACCCAGTCGTAGATCCAGACGATGTCGACCGGACCATCGCCTAGAACCTGGTAGGCGACGTGCACGTCACCGCTCTTGGCGAACCGGATGTCAGGCATGTCCGCTGGTCGCCCGGTCGGAAGTTCGGTCACGCGAACACAGTGGCAGCGCGATCAGTAAGAGTCGAGGCGAACCGGAACAAGCCGCGCAGATCGGCACGTACGTGCGCGGGGAACGACGGAGTCAGTGCAAGGCCTGGGCGAGGGCTTGACTGACGGCTGGTCGGGGGCGTCCGCAGGAGTCGTAGGGCTGTTGCACGACCCAGTCCCCGTCACTGGTGCGGGCGATGACCACGGGCCGGATGACACCTTGCAAGGTGCAGTACTTCACGGCCGGTCGGTTCGGCATCCGCAGGGCCTGGTCGAGGGCGGTGAACGTCGCTGGGGTCGCGGCGGTGACGATCACCGGTTCGCTCAGTCCTATCGGATGGGTGTCCCACCGGCAGATCCAAAACGACGTCACGTCGCCGGTGACCGGTCGCGTTGGACCTAGCTGCCACGGCATCACCTCGTAGCCCGGCCGAACGCTCGGATTGTCTAGCGGGGAAGAAGTGGCGGCTGGGTGCCACGGACACGGCAGCTGCGTGATCCGAACGCCGCGCATCCCGGCCGCGCTAGCCGTTGTCGGTGACACCACAGCGGGAGCGGTTGACGGCGCGGACGTAGGAGAGGTCGAGGTGCAAGCCGCTGTCACCAAGGCAGCCCCCACAGCGGCCAGCCCAGCGCGAAGCATCACCTGGGTGCGACGAACCGGCCGATGTGCTCGTTCCATCTCGCCCTGTTCTCGACGATCAGCCTGACCGTGTTGATCGTGCCTCATCCACCGGGTTCTACGCCCCACCCGACCAGCCCAGGAACGGCACGTACGGGCGCTGCAAGGACGGCGGGTTGGCCACGATGGTCCGGCTGACCGGTGTCAGCTCTTGGTGGCGGGGACGCTGTCGATGACGGCCTGGCAGGTGGCCGCAGTGCTGTCTCCAAGCCCCGGACTGGGCACGTCGTTGTAGCCGCAGACGTCGTTGGAGTTACCGCCGCCGGACCACTCGTCGATGAAGGTGGTCTGGTAGCCGTCTGAGCGGATGACCATCTTGGCGACGACCGCGTCGGGCACTGAGCGGAGCAGCCAGGTCCTGATCGTCGGGGAGCCTTGCGCGTCGACATCGGGCTGCCCCGGACCAAGCTGAGGTCCGGCCAGCCACGGAAGCGGCGACGCTAGGCGCTCCGCGAGCGGCATCCGCAGCGCTCGCTTCAAAGCGTGGTCAAGTTGCGGCATAGCGGCGAGGGCCAGCCCCCGATGATGCTGGATGCGTGCCTCGGCGGTTGTTCGGCCAGCTGCGACATGGGCCGTGGCCGCCACCGCGGCCAGCACCAACACCAGCAACAGCGCGACAACGGGAACGACCATGACCGGCAGCCTTCGAGGGGCCGCCGCAGACCCCTCAGCCTCGGCCGTGGAGACCAACGTCGATGTCACGCACTGATCATGATCCGAGAACCGGGTCAAGACCAGCGCTTTGGCGCACGGATCGGCACGTCGGTGCGCTGCCTGGCAGGCGTGGGCCGATCGGCCGCGACCTCGTTGAGGTGGGCGAGGGAGTTAGTCAGGTGGTCGGGTGGGAACGGCGGGAACGTGAGGACCTCGTGCGCTGACTCCGTGGCACCCGACCAGTCGTAGGTCAGAGTGACCTCGGTGGTGCCGACGCTGGTCGCGGCGAGGTCGTAGCGCCAAAGCCAGCCGCCGAAGGCGAGTGTGCCGTCGTCGTCGATGTAGCCGGGCTTCCATGCGATGGCTCTGGGCCGGTCGAACACCTCGACCAGGTTGTTCATCTCGTAGTTCTCGTCGGGGTGGTTGGGGTGGAACATGCCCATCCGGAAGATCTGTCCCACGGTGGTCAGTTGCTCCTGGTCGGGTGAGCCACGTACCCAACCAGTGCCATCGATCGCGGCGTGCGTGGCTGGGTCGGCGAGAAGGTCGAACAAGAGCTCCGCCGGAGCCCGGATGGTCCTGGTCGCGCTAACGCTCTGCTCGTTCATGGATGGCCTCCCGTCCTCATCGGAGTGGTGACTGATTTGACGGCCCACTTCTACTGACCCGATTGCCCATCTTCCTCGGGAGCCGGCACCCGCACATTCGGCTGGATCCGAGCAGCCCTGGAACGGCACTTCGGTGCGCCTGCATCGGGGGATGAGAGGGCGTTTCAGATGCTCTCAACGCGGAGCACCTTGAGACCTTCTGGACCCGCTCTGACGTCGGTGGGGCTCCGTATGCTGCGTGCATGGCTGAGCGCGAGCAGTTTGTCGAGCTGGACTTGCGTGGCGCGCGGTTCGTCGAGTGCGACTTGTCGGACGTGGTGATGCGAGGTGTCGAGATTGCTGGCATGGACATCGATGCCCCTTGGTTGAGCGAGGGCTCGGGATTGCGGGTGAACGGGGTCGACGTGACGGCATTGGTCGAGCAGGAGCTGGATCGCCGCTTTCCTGGCCGCAGCGAGCGACGAGCGAACAGCCCGGCCGGTCTGCGGGAGGCATGGACCACCGTGGACCAGGCGTGGGACGCGGCGATCGAGCGGGCGGCGGCGCTGCCCGCCGGGTCCGTCGACGTCAGGATCGATGATGAGTGGTCGTTCGCGGAGACACTGCGTCACCTGGTGCACGCCATCGACGTCTGGCTGGGCAAAGGCGTGCTGGGGCTTGAGGAGGCTGACTTCCATCCCCTCGGTCTCGGGCACGGCAGCACTGTCTCAGAGCCCCGGCCTTATGACGACGTCCTGGCCGCCCGCGCGGACCGGGCCGCGATGGTGGGCGACTTCGTGGCCACCGTCACCGGCGACGTGCTCGACGAGGAGCGCCGCAACCCGCACAACCCCGCGGACGCCGAGACAGTGCGCCAGTGCCTGCACGTGATCCTCGAAGAGAGCTGGGAACACCTGCGATTCGCCCTGCGAGACCTCGACGCGATCGCACACGCATAGGCCCGACCGCTCGGGTCGGCGCAGCCCGGTAACGGCACCTCTGGGCGTGGTTGGACTCAACAGGTGCCTTTACGCGTGCGGGCCGATGACGATAGGTCCGATGGTGAGTTCTGCGGTTGCTTCGAGGATGTCCCCGACGCGGGCAACCTGAACGTCGAGTTCACGTTGTTGTCCCTTGGTCAGAACGACGAGCGGCTCTACTGTTACCGCGACCTTCTTGCCGGCGCGTTTGAGCTGCCAGACCCCGGCGACCGTGCCGTCGACCAGCAGGACCGGGAAGTTGCCGGCCTGGCCGCGGGCCAGAGCGCGTTCCCCGGCGCGCCCGGGGAAGAGCAACTCCCGCGGCTGACCAGCAATGCCGTAGGCATCGAAGTAGGGAAGCAGCCGAACGCCTTGGGCCGCCACGGCTGGGACCTCCTCGCCGGACAGCTGCCACGCATCGATGCCCGCCAGCTCGACCGGTTCGATCCCCTCACCCAGGGAGGTGAACAGCCACGCCGCCCACGAGGGTGTCGCGCCAAGCCACCGAGCGAACTGTGCTGAGGTGGCCGGTCCATAGGCCCACAGGTAGCGCCGCAGCAGATCCTGCAGCGCGGCACTCCCCTCGGCCGGCTCGAAGTCCGGTATCCAGCGGCGCGGCGCGGTGTAGGTGACCAGGCGCCCACGATTCTCCCCGAAGCACAAAGCGCCCCGGTGAGCGGCCAGCGACTGCACCTGACGCCACCTCGGCCACATTCCTTGGAAGGCCGGCACCACAAGGTCACCAGCCCAAGGGCCGGTTCGCTCCACGACGGCAGCGGTCAGTTCATCGATGGACAGCTCGGCATCCATCAACGCGCCCGAGATCGCTGCGATTACCTCCTCGGTCTGCTCTGGTGTCAGCCGGAAGTCCCCGGGGGACGCTGATTGTGGCCGCGGGATCGCGGCGAGGGCGCCGGTCCACATGGACAGATCGCGCGCCGGCAGGAGGTGGACCGTACCGCGCGGGCCGAAGGTCTTCACCAAACTGTGCTCGGGCCACAGGCAGGCACGGACGTCAGCCCGTGTCGCGCCGGCCAGCCGAAGGCCGACCGAGAGCTCGGCAGCCGAGAACACCTGCGCGTGCGCCCCGCACATCGCGGCAACCACGTCCTCCGGAGCCGCCTGCGAGAACGGGACCAGCAGACCCTGCCGTCCCAGCCGGCGCGCCGAAACCTCGCCCCACGACACGCTGCGCCGGCCCGTCGACGCACCCACCCAGCACCCCCTCGCACTGCCGAAGGCAGAAGCGTCGCACCCACCACCGACACCGACAATCCCCAACACACGAGTTCGCAGCCGCGTCAGCCTGCACCGCCCGACCACCGACCGATGACCAGCCAGGCATTCACCAGACCGAAGAGCCTCAACCCCGGTGGCCCCTGCCTCACCCACCGAACCGTCCGACCAACATCCCTGCAATGCCGATCCGATGAGCCCGATATCGGCACTTCGCGTGCACCCGCGCTGTCGCCGGATTGGCGGTTGGCCACACCTGCTTATGTGATCCGAATCCGCTGGGGTCTGGTGCGGCGGGGTGGGTCAGGGTGTGGGTAGTGGTAGGTGCCGGCAGTTGACGTCGGCGTGTCGTCCTGGCAGTCGCGGTGGCAGGTTTCCGGTGGCCAGGAATCTGGTGATCGGTTGGTCGACGCAGTGGTTTCCGGACAGTGTGTTGGCGTAGGAGGTGCCGCCTCGGACGGCGATCAGCCGAGCGTCGGGGAACCGGGCCCGGACCGCAAGGTCGCCGTGGAACGGGGTGGCTGCGTCGAGGGTCTCGTCGATGAGCAGGGCCGGGATCGACCCGCCGGAAATGTGGACCGGTGTCGAGGGCGGCACTGCCCAGTCAAGACACGGGGCGTCGTACCAGGTGTTGGCCCAGGTGCCGAACGGCGCTGTGGCGTTGTTGGTCCAGGCGTGGGTGAACCAACGGTCCCACGACTTGGGCCACGGGGCGTCGGTGCAGCGGGTCGCCAGGTTGGCTGCGGTGTAGTTGTCGTTCCCAGGCGCGTCCAGCTCCTGGTACCAGGTGATCAGCTGTCCCGCCGCGTGTTGGTGCACCCAGGCGGCGAAGATGTCGGCGGCGCCCGGCCATTCGTATTGCCGGTAAATCGGCACGATGAAGAAGACATCGACCCATTCGGCGGGGCCGACGACACCGCCCGCGGGGTGGTGGGCCAGGGCCGCTTCGGTCTTCTCGAACAGGTGGCGCACGGCCCGGCGGGTTCGGCCTAGGTGATAGTGCTTCTGGTGACGGGCGATCCAACCGAACCAGATCCCCAAGGTGCGCTGCATCGGTTGGTCGATGCTCAGAGTGGTCGCATACCAGGGGGTGCGGGGGTCGACGTTGCTGTCCAGGACCATCCGATCGACATGGTTCGGGAACAACGTGGCATACACCTGGCCGAGGTAGGTTCCGTAGCCCGATCCCCAGAAGCTGATCTGAGACACCCCGAGTGCTTGACGGATCGAGTCCAGGTCGCGTGCCGAGTCGGCCGTGGTCATGAAGGGCAACAGGGTGGGGTTCTTTGCCTCGCAGGCGCGGGCGTAGGAGCGGGTGCGAGCCCGCCACGCCGTCACGTCGGCCGATGAGGTCGGCGTGTAGGCCGGTCGTCGGGCGTGGAAGTAGTTCGGCTTGCACGACAACGCCGGGATGCTCGAACCGATGCCTCGTGGGTCATATCCGACCCAGTCGTAGTCCCCGCCGACCCCGCGCGGGATCTGGGTGCCCATCGTTGACTGACTCAGCCCCGACGAGCCGGGGCCACCCGGGTTCACCACCATCACCCCTTGGTAGTGCGCCGGAGAACTGGTGTGCAACACCCGAGACACGGTGAGCTTGATTGTCGCGCCGGTTGGGTCGGCGTAGTCCAACGGCACCGAAAGAAAGCCGCAAGAGGCATGAGCGGCCCGCAGAAACGGATCGGAACAACGGCCCCAGACGATCCCCGGGGAGGCAGCCAGCTGGCTGGCCGCGCCCCACGATGGCGCCAGCCCCACCAAGACCACCGACGCGACCGCTAGCGCCAGCAGACGTCGAACGTTCATCATCTGACCCAGAACCAACCTCCGCCGCACGCCCACCGTGTGCCTCCGATCAACGAGAGGTGTCTGTGCCGACGGTCCTCGTCGAGCTAGGACCCTGTGCCATGCTGGGGAGCGTCCTGGATGATCCGATATCGGACCGCCGAACCCTGTTCATGATCCTGCGGCCCAGGCGATGGTGAACCCGGAGACGCCCGTGATGGGCAGCCGGCGTGTGGCGCCGCCGAGATCCTTGACGTAGAGCGCCCACCCCGGGGTCGTGAGGTTCTTGCCCAAAAACGCGATCGACTTGCCGTCGGGTGACCAGGCGATCCCGGCCCCCACGGTCTTGTCCTCGACGCCGTTACCGATGCTCCCGAGGTCGGTGCGGTTCGACCCGTCGGGGTCGATCAAGAACAGATGCACCTGACTCCCGGCAGTTCCGTTCCAGTCGACGTAGGCGATCCGGGTTCCGTCGGGGGACCAGGCAGGCTGGACAACCCCTCCGCGGCTGGTGCCCGAGTTGAGCTCCAGCACGTTGGTGCCGTCGGCAGACATCACGTAGAGATGGCGGATGTTGTCCCGACCCATGGCGCTGAAGGCCACCCGGTTCCCGTCCGGGCTCCAGCTCGGGAGCACGTTGGCCCGGGCAGTGGCAGTAGAGGGTGCTAGCCGGTAGGTCTGCTGGCTGACGATCTGGCTGTTGCGCGTGTGAGTGACGAGGAAGTCTGGATTCGCTTGAACGGCAAACCTGCCGAATGTGACGCCGTCGGGCGTCCAGTGGATCGCCATCTGCCACCCCGATCCGGTCGGCAGCGTCTGCGTCTGCTTGCTGGACAGGTCCGAGATCTGTACCGATCCTTGAGCACCGTCGTACGCGACGTGGGTGCCGTCAGGGGAGGTGGCGATGATGTCGCCGCCGCTGACGAACCCCGCCCAGGACGGCAGTTGCCGACTCGCTCCGGCGCGGGGGTTAACGGCGCACAGCCCCAGCCCACACTGCACGATGATCGCGGCGGAGTGGGCCGGCGCGGTCGGCGTCGACGTTGGTGTCGCGGTGGTGATCGGCTGTGGCGGCGGCGTCGTGGTGTCAACCAAGCGCAGGGCCGCTAGTACGGCAACGAGCAAGACCGCGGCGACGGCGGCAGCGGCCGCGACGACGTGGCCGTGTCGGCGACGAGCCACGCCACGAGCTCGAATGTTGGCCGGGTCTGCCCACTCAACGGTGGACAGGTCGCGGTCCACCGTGTCGGCTAGTTCGGTCCAGGTGTCAGGCACTCTGACCCCCTAGCTCAGGTCCCGACTGGGGTCCGGGATCTGCTGCTGATAGGCCAGTAGCGTTCACAACACGGTCAGCAGCTGAGTCGGGCTCATCGGAAAGCAACCCGGCAAGCCTGGCCCGACCGCGGGCCAGCCTGGTCTTCACGGTGCCGGACGGGGTATCCGTTTCAAACGCCACCTCATCAATCGACAGCCCCAGCAGATAGTGCAAGACCAGTGCCCGCCGTTGCGCGTCGGGAATCCGGCGCAGCGCTGCCATCAGGGAAACCGCATCGGCAGAGGTGTCCGACACCGGAAGTGACGGCCCAAGCCGAGCCATCGCTCGGGCCCCAGCCGCCAAGTGTCGCCACCGGTTCGCCGCGATCCGCCAGGTCACCGTGCGTACCCAAGCCTGCGGGTCCGGACCCGCCCGGACGCTGCTCCAATGCTGCCAAGCCCGGGCAAACGCTTCCTGGACGGCGTCTTGAGCCTCGACCCGATCCCCGGTTAGCACGTACGCGTAACGCAACATCCCCTGCCGGTTGGCCGCGTAGAAGGCGTCGAACGACTCGGCGTCGGACACCGGCGTCACCTCCACGGCTCACACAGATGAACCGCGACAAGGCAGAAAGGTTCCATCGAATCCCACCAAGGCCCTCCAAGCCCACCGGATCGCACAGAATGGATCGCACAGAATGCCGGTTACAGTGCTCCGCGTTTCAACCATCTGACTGTCGGTTTGGGTGGGGCCGCCCTCGCGGTCGACCCCACCTACGAGCCCGTCAGACGGCCAACAGGAACGCCTGCTGAGACCGGACGGCCTGCCTGGCGACCCTGGTCAACAGCCGTCGGTCATCCCGGTTCAGGGCCTTCGCTGCAGCAGGATCCGCTCCAGCCGAAGAGTCGCAGCTTGGGCGGCGATCTGGGCGACCTGCTAACCGACCTCGGCCGGCAGCTCGTCTGGAACACCATGGCCCAGGACCCGCCCGTCGGGGGGGACCTCGACGTTCAGCTGGGCTGCGATCGCCGGCCTCAGTGGTGGGGGAGTCCTGCGGGCTACGAGTTTGCGACGTCGACTTCATGCGCGGCCTCCTGCACCCACCTCTGCAGTATCCGGCCAGACCCCTCAAGGCGGAGACGTCACGCACGGCGATCCCGATCCCAGCCGAGCTCTCACTCGAGCTCTCGGCTCACGTTGCCCGCCACCGCTTGACCAACTGGCTGCTCGTCAACGAGTGGCGCGACCAGCTGCACCCGCGCACGCTCGAGCGTGCGGTACGAGCCGCTCGCACCAAGGTCAGTGGATTGCCTTCCGACTATCGAATGCACGACCTCCGGCGCCATCTCGCGAGCCTGCTGATCGCCTCGGGACTAGATGTGAAGGTTGTCCAGGCGCGGCTTCGACATGCCAGTGCGAAGACGACGCTGGACACATCCGCCCACCCCTGGCCGGACCGCGACGGCACATCCGGCGCAGCCATCGGCGCGGTCTTCGCCGCACGTCTTGCGGACTCGCTGCGGACTGAGACGGACACGCCGAGGCAAAGCGCAGGTCAGAGCCCTAGAGAACTCAGATGTCGTAGTAGAGCTCGAACTCGTGTGGCGTCGGGCGCAGCTGCACCGGTGCCACCTCGTTCGTGCGCTTCCAGTCGATCCAGGTCTCGATGAGGTCGTCGGTGAAGACGCCACCCTCGGTCAGGTAGTCGTGGTCGGCTTCGAGGGCGGTGAGCACCTCGGGAAGCGAGCCCGGTACCTGCGCGATGTCGTGACGCTCCTCGGGCGGCAGCTCGTACAGGTCCTTGTCGACGGGCTCCGGGGGCTCGATCTTGTTCTTGATCCCGTCGAGGCCGGCCATGAGCATTGCCGAGTAGGCGAGGTACGGGTTGGCCGACGGGTCTGGCACGCGGAACTCGATGCGCTTGGCCTTGGCGTTCGACCCCGTGATCGGGATGCGGATGCACGCCGAGCGGTTGCGCTGCGAGTACACGAGGTTCACCGGCGCTTCGAAGCCGGGCACCAGGCGGCGGTAGGAGTTCACCGTCGGGTTGGTCCACGCGAGCAGCGACGGCGCGTGCGAGAGCAGGCCACCGATGTACCAGCGGGCCATGTCGGAGAGGCCGCCGTAGCCCAGCTCGTCGTAGAACAGCGGAACGCCGTCCTTCCAGAGGCTCTGGTGCACGTGCATGCCCGAGCCGTTGTCACCGAAGATCGGCTTGGGCATGAAGGTGGCGGTGTGACCGTGCTGCCAGGCGACGTTCTTGATGACGTACTTGAACAGCATCAGCTGGTCGCCGGAGTGCAGCAGCGTCGAGAACCGGTAGTTGATCTCGGCCTGTCCGGCGGTGCCGACCTCGTGGTGGGCACGCTCGACGTCGATCCCCACCTGGCCGAGCGCCAGCACCATGGCGTCGCGCAGGTCGGCGAAATGGTCAACCGGGGGAACCGGGAAGTAGCCACCCTTGTAGCGGGTCTTGTAGCCGAGGTTTCCGCCCTCCTCGGTGCGGGCGCTGTTCCAAGCAGCCTCGATCGAGTCGACCGAGTAGCTCGCGGTGTTCGACTTGGTCTCGAACCGCACGTCGTCGAAGACGTAGAACTCGGCCTCGGGTCCGAAGTAGGCGGTGTCGGCGATGCCGGTGCTCTTCAGGTACGCCTCGGCCTTGGCCGCGATGTTGCGCGGGTCGCGGCTGTACGGCTCGTCGGTGAAGGGGTCGCGGATCGAGAAGTTCATGACCAGCGTCTTCTCGATGCGGAACGGGTCGACGAACGCCGTCTTGGGGTCGGGGATCAGCTTCATGTCCGACTCGTGGATCGCCTGGAAGCCGCGGATCGACGAGCCGTCGAACATCAGACCCTCTTCGAAGGCCTCACGCCCGAACGCGGCGGCCGGGACGTTGAAGTGCTGCATCACGCCGGGCAGGTCGCTGAAGCGGACATCGACGAACGTGACGTCTTCGTTGCGGATGAACGACAGGACGTCGTCGGCGCTGGAGAACATCCTTGCTCCTGACAGTGGTCGGACCGAGGGGACCGCCGCCCGGGGGAACGGTCCGGCGATGTGGCGACCCTAGGAAGTGGGCATTTCCCGTCGGTGTCTCGAGTGTTTCACCCGTGTTACGTCCGCCCGCGATCTCACGATTAGCCTCAGGGCGTGGATCGCGGTGACCTCGGCTCGTGGCTGTCCGGACCCCGGGCGGCGGCGTCCGCGGCAGGTACCGAGGTCGGCTATCCCGGCGAACGGCTGGGCCTGCCCGGACAAGGCCCGGGATCGGTCACCGGCTGGGGGCGACGCCTCGTGGCTCTGTTCGTCGACTGGGTGGCCAGCATGCTCGTAGCGCGGCTGATCTACCCGGGCGACGCGCTCGGCCAGGGCGGTTACGGCTGGGTGGTGCTGCTGGTGTTCGTACTCGAGTCGACGCTGTTCATCTGGACCATCCAGGCCAGCTTCGGTCAGCGACTGCTGGCACTGCGGGTGGTCAGCGTGACGCCGCAGGGGCTGACCGAGCGAACGGGGTTGCTGCGCGCAGCGTTGCGGCAGGTGCTGGTGGGGCTGCTCATCCCGGCGCTGGTGTACAACCGCGACCGGCGTGGGCTGCAAGACCTGGCCGCCCGAACGGTGCTGGTGCGCGGACCTGCCCGACCTACTCCTTCGGCACCTTCGGCAGCTTGACGTTCTTGGGCAGCGGTCCCTTGGGGATCGGCAACGACCCCTGGGCGTTCTGCAGTGCCTTGAGCCGCTGGTTGAGCTGACTCACCTGCGACGTAGTCAGCTGGTTCGGCAGCCGCGCCACCTTGCGCTGGAGCTTGCGCAGCGAAACCTGGCCCGGTTCGTTGCCCACGGTGATCTCGTGCACCGGGGTGTCGGGCGCCACCCGGTTGACCTTCTTCTTCTCCTGGCCCAGCAGGTTGCCGACCCGGGTGGGGGAGCCCTCGGCCACCAGCACGACTCCCGGGCGGCCCACCGCGCGATGGATCACGTCCTGGTTCCGCGTGACTGCCACGGCCGGGGTGACGGTCCAGCCGCGCCGCAACATGTTCAGCGACGCTGCGGCGGCGCCGGGCTGTCCCTCGATCTGGGCGAACGCCGCCCGCTCGGCGCGTCGGCCGAAGACGATCATGGCGACGAGCACGCCGGAGGTGATGCCGAGCAGGATCCAGATCACCGGCGGCCCGACGGTGAGGCCCAGGCCCAAGCAGATCACGAAGGGAATGGCCCACACCGCGAGCAGCACCCAGGGCAGGCGGCGATCGGTCTTGCGGGTGGTCGAGTACGCCAGCGCGAGCTGCGCCAGGCGTCCGGGCTTGCCGTCCTTGCGTGCCATGGTCGGCGAGTCTACGAGGCGCCGACCATGGCACGAGACGGCAGGAGAAATTGCCCTAGGCCGCGGTGCTCGCCATCTCCTCCTGACGCCGCACGCGACCACCGCCGAAGATCCACTGGCCGAGGAAGCCGATCACGATGGCCAGGAAGATCCCGATGTTGCTGCCGTGCCAGGGCGAGGTGTCCGAGATGTTGACGGCGTTGAACAGGTATCCCTGCCAGTTGAACGGGTTGAAGCTCAAGCTGGCGGCAGCGAAGGAATTGTCGACCAGACCCCAGCCGACGAACGTGCCGAACAGCAGCAGGCCGACCGCCAGCCACCCGAACGACCCGTAGCGCCCCTTCGCGTCGTACAGGTCGGCGTCGGCGTAGTCGCGCTTGCGGTGCCACATGTCACCGAGGAAGATCCCGACCCACGCAGCGATCGGCACGCCCAGGGTGTAGAGGAAGCCTTGGAACGGGAAGAAGAAGTTGTCGGCGATCCAGACGAAGTAGATCGTGCCCAGAATCATCAACACACCGTCGATGCCGGCCGCGCTCCAGCGCGGGATGCGCAGTCCGAGGGTCAGCAGGTTGAGGCCCGACGAGTAGATGTCGAGCACCGCGCCGCCGACCAGACCGAGCAGAACGACGAGCATGAACGGCACGAGATACCAGGTGGGGAGGATCGTCGTGAGCGCGCCGATCGGGTCAGCGGCGACCGCGTTCAGCAGGTCCGGGTCGCTGCCCGCGAGCAGTAGTCCATACCCGATCAGGAACAGCGGCGCGAGGCTGGCACCGATCGTGGTCCACCCGACGATCCCGGCCCCCGAGGAACTACGGGGCAGGTAGCGGGAGTAGTCGGCGCCGCAGTTGACCCAGCCGAGGCCGAAGCCGGTCATCGCAAAGATGGTGGCACCCACGAATGCCGCCAGCGTGCCGCCGGGAACGGCGCTGACCGACGACCAGTGGATGTGGCTCAGCGTCAGGAGGATGTACCCGATCGTCAGCACGATCGTGAGCAGCGTGATCCACTTCATCAGTCGCATGATCAGGTCGAACCCGATCATCCCAGCCGCCACGACCAGGCCGGCGACGACGACGAAGGCGATCACCTTGGTGGCGTCTCCGCTGGACCAGCCGAGCCGGCCAAACACCGTGGCCGTCGCGAGTGTGGCCAACGACACCAGCACGATCTCCCAGCCCACCAGGAGCAGGTACGACACCACGGTCGGCAGTGCGTTGCCGTGCACGCCGAACGGCGCCCGCGACAAGATCATGGTGGGAGCGGAGCCTCGCTTGCCGGCGAGCGAGACGAAGCCCGTGAGCAGGAACGAGAAGACGATTCCGACGACTCCCGCGACGAGGGCCTGCCAGAAACCGATCCCGAAGAACAGAAGGAACGACGCGTAGGAAAGGCCGAGCACCGACACGTTCGAGGCGAACCACGGCCAGAACAAGTCGCGTGGTTCGCCCTTGCGCTCCGACTCCGGGATGACATTGATCCCGTTCTCCTCGACGCCGAGCCGGGTTTCGACGGACTCAACATCACTGGCCATGCTTCGCCCACCTCCTGATGACCTCGGCGATCGTGGCGCCGAGACTGGCGGCCGCCGCGGATGCGACAGCGACCACTTCCTGCGGGTCGATCACCTCACCGGTGCCCTCCCTCGTGGTGACCACCGAGAGGCCGAGCAACTCCAGGTCCAACTCTTGCGCGGCAATGGCCTCGAGGACAGTGGACATGCCGACGACGTCGGCACCAAGAGTGCGCAACATCTGGGTCTCGGCGAGGGTCTGGTACTCCGGGCCGGGCAGCATCGCGTAGGTGCCCTCGACGAGCGCCGGGTCCGCTTCCCTGGCCCAGGCACGCAGCCGCGGGGACCACGCACCGGACTGGTCCACGAAGCGCGCGCCGGACAACGGTGTCTGGTGGGACAGGTTCAGGTGGTCGCTGACCAGCACGCCGGTGCCGGTGCCCCACTCCGGGTGTAGCGAGCCGTTGGCGTTGGTGAGCACGCCGAGTCGCGCGCCGGCGGCGGCCGCCGTCCGGACGGCGAGGGCTACCGGCCCCGGACCGTGGCCCTCGTAGAGGTGCGTCCGGCCCAGGAACACCAGCACGGCCGTGCCGTCGCAGTCCGCGGAGCGGACCAGGCCGAGGTGGCCGTCGGCGACCGGTGGCCGGAAGTCCGGCAGATCGGTCACGGGCAACTCAGCTACGACCGCGCCGAGGGCATCGGCGGCGCCCGCCCAGCCCGACCCGAGCACGACCACCACGTCGTGGTGTGGCACGCCGGTGCGCCGGGCCAGCTCCTCGGCGGCGCGGACCGCTTGCGGGTAGTCGCTGCGCGCCGACGCGGACGCTGACATGTCAGGTGGCCGAGCGTTGCCCGCGTCGGTACGCCCCCGACGTGTAGGCGCCGATGTCAGCGGCCAGACCCAGCGCGACGAACACCCAACCGATGCCGCTGACGCCGCCGACCGGTGCGTAGGCGAACACGTACATGAGCGCGGTCCACGGCAAGAAGATCAGGCCGAGCAGCGGAACCAGGATGCCGTGGTGGAACGCGACGGCGACGCGGTTGGTGAACAGCCAGGTGAGGATGAACGCCAGACGTGGACCGAAGATGGCCAGGACGACCACGAGACAGCACATGGGCAGACTCTAACGGCGGCCGGCCGCTCGGCGGAGGGCTCGTACGAACTCGTCGACTCCCCAGACGATGACGGCGAACGCCGGCAGCACCGCGAGTTGCTGCGCGGGCGGCATGGCCATACCGAGCGCCCCCGAGACCCCGGGCAGCATCACGATGGCAGCCGCGAACACGAGCTCGAACGCGATGCCCCAGAGCAGGAGTCGGTTGGTGAACACCCCGATCGTGCGCAAGGACGCGTGTTCGGTGCGGGCTGCGAAGGCGGTGCCCACCTGACAGGCGACGATCCCGAGGAACGTCATGGTGGTGGCCTGCAGGTACGTGTCGTGCAGCGGGCTGCCGGCGCTCACGTCGGCGCCCAGCCGCCAGCCACCCGCCAGCAACACCCAGAAGTACCCAGCGAGAACCAGCACCGCCGAAACCCCGCCGAGCAGGGCCCAGGCGCGCCACAGCAACGACCCCCGGATCAGCCTTTCACTGCTCGGCCGTGGCGGTCGCGACATCAGACCTGGCTCCGCGGGCTCTCGTCCGAGGGCGAGTGCCGGCAGCGTCTCGGTGAACAAGTCGATGGCGAGGATCTGCAGCACCGTGATCGGCAGCGGGACCCGGCCGCCGGACAGTGCGAAGACGAGGAACGGAATCACCTCGGGAGTGGCGTGGGCGAAGATGTACAGGATGAACTTGCGGACGTTGTCGTAGACGCGACGTCCCGCGCTCACCGCCGTGACGATGGTCCCGAAGTTGTCGTCGGTGAGCACCATCGTGGCTGCCTCGCGGGCGACGTCAGTGCCGTTCTCGCCCATGGCCACGCCGATGTCGGCGCGTCGCAGTGCCGGTGCGTCGTTCACGCCGTCGCCGGTCATCGCGACTATCTGACCGGAGTCCTGCAGGGCGTCGGTCACCCGCATCTTCATCTCAGGGGAGCTGCGGGCGAGCACGATCTCCTCATCACCGGCCAGGAACTGGTCGAACTCGGCCTCGGTCAGGTGGTCGAGGTCGGATGCGTTGACCGTCAGCGGCGAATCGCCCCCGATGCCGACCTGCCGGGCGATCTCACCGGCCGTCAGCCGGTGGTCGCCGGTGAGGACGAGGATGCGCACGCCGGCGCTGTGGCAGGCGGCCACCGCGGCGGCCACCTCGGGCCGGGCCGGGTCGAGCAGGGCCACGACGCCGAGCAAGGTCAGATCGGCCTCGGCGTCGGCACGATCGGTCGGCGACCCCTCGCCGAGGTCACGGTCGGCCACGGCCAGCAGCCGAAGTCCCCGCTCGGCGTAGCCGGTCACCATCGACGCCAACGCGTCGCGCGTCGACCCATCGATCACATGACGGCCGTCGACGTCGAGCAGACTGGTGCTGCGGGCGAGCACCTCCTCCGGTGCTCCCTTGGTGTGGACGACCAGTCCCTCACTCATGGCATCGACCGTCGACATCAGCCGGAGCTGGGGGTCGAAGTGGAACATCGTGCGCCGGTGCGCGGTGCGGCCGGGCACGTCGACATCGGCGCCGAGCTGACGCGCCGCGTCCAGCAACGCGATGTCGGTCGGGTCGCCCATGGGCGGGCCACCGCCAGCCGGTGTCAGGTCGGCGCTGTTGCAACGGGCCAAGGCGTCGGCGAGCCGCGAGTCGACGGCATCGCGACGGGGCGCGTCGCCCGACGTCAGGTCGAGCTCGCCGGAGGAGGTCCAGGCGAGCACGGCGTGCATCCGGTTCTCGGTCAACGTTCCCGTCTTGTCGGTGCAGATGACGCTGGTGGACCCGAGCGTCTCGACGGCGCTGAGCCGTTTGACGAGCGCACCGTTTCGCGCCAGCTCCCGCACCGCGACGGCCAACGCGAGGGTGATGGTGGGCAACAGACCTTCGGGCACGTTGGCCACTATCAGTCCGATGGCGAAGGTGACCGAGTCGCTCAAGGAGAGGCCGGCGACGAGTGCCCCGAGGGGAATGAAGGCGAGGCCGACCACCACTGCGGCTACCGCGATCAGCCATGCGACGCGACGCACCTGCAGTTCCAGCGGACTCGGTTCGCGTAACACCCGTTGGCTCAAAGCGGCAATTCGTCCGAGCTCACTGGCCATGCCGGTGCGCACCACCAGGGCTGTCGCCTCGCCGCCGGTGCAAGCGGTTCCGCTGAACACGGCGTTCGGGGAGTTCAGGTAGGACGCGCTCGTGTCACTGCTCTGGGCCGAGCGAAACACGGGCAACGCCTCTCCGGTGAGCGTCGACGTGTCGAGCTCCACAGCGCCGTCGACGAGTCGCGCATCGGCGCAGACGCGGTCGCCCTCGACGATGCGGATGACGTCGCCGGGCACGAGATCGGTGGCGTCGACCACCTGTAGCTGCCCGTCGCGGACCACGGTCGCGTGCTGCGGCAGGTACCTGCCCAACGCCTCCACGGCCTGTTCGCCCTGCCGCTCCTGCACGAAGGCGAACACAGCGTTGAGCCAGATCACGAGAATGATGGCCACCGTGAGCACGGGTGCCTGGGCCACCAGCGCCAGCGCAGCTGCAACCCAGAGCAGCAGCGCGAGCGGGTGCACAAGTTGGTCCACCAGCTCGCGGTACGGGTGTCGCTGCGCGGTGCGTCGCAGTTCGTTGGGTCCGGTCACGGCGAGGCGCCGCTGCGCCTCGCGGTGGCTCAGTCCCTTGGGGCTGCTGCGCAGGTCGCGAAACAGCAGGCGAAGCGGCTCGGTGACGTCGAGCTCGGTCGCGGGACCCGGATCGCCAATCGGCGGAGGGTCAACGTCGCGGGGCACGCTCCCAGGCTCGCCCCGTGCACAGCGGCGCGATTAGGGGCCAACGTCACCGAGGGCCGCGCCGAAGGCAGCCAGTTCGTCGGGCGTCGGGCCGTTGGCACCGCCGCGGCGGGTCACCGAGAACGCGGCTGCCCGGTTCGCAAGGTCGACCGCAGTCGGCCAGTCGAGGCCATTGGCCAGGCCGGCCAGCATCGCGCCCACGTGCACGTCGCCTGCGCCGTTGCTGTCCACCGGCTCGACCGGGTAGCCGGCCACGACGATCGGTGGCTGGTCCGGCAGCAGGACGGTGGCGCCCGCCGCGCCGTCGCGGTGGACGACGACGGCGCCTGAGCTGTGCCGGGTCAGAAGCGGCGCGATCACGGTGAACTCATGGGCGTTGCACGTGATGACGTCGGCGCGCGGGAGCACGGACGCCCAGACGTCGTTGCGGGTCTGGCTGACCAGGGGACTCGGGTCGACCACGACGATTGGCCCGCCGTCGGTCTGTTGCGGCAAGGTGCCGACGTGGTGGGCGAGCACCGGTCCGCTCGCCACGTAGGCCAGGTCGTATCCGCTCACGTACACCGCGTCGTCGCGACGGTAGACCAACGAGGCCAGCGCAGCCCCGTCCATGACGCCGTCAGCACCCGTGACGGTGACGAACGTGCGTTCGCCGTCCCGGTCGACCAGCGTGATGCAGTAACCCGTGTCCTGGTCGGGGTGCGGCGCGAGTACGGCGTCGATCCCGTCCTCGGCAAGAGCCTGGGTCACCCGATCGCCCATCGGCCCCGTGCCGTACGGACCCGCATACACCGTGGGCAGCCCGAGCCGTGACGCCGCGGAGGCGATGTTGAAGCCGCCGCCGGGGCGGTAGCCCACCTCCTGGGCGAGCACGTCGCCGCCGCGCTCGGGGAGGGCGGGGATGTCGAGGACCAGGTCGATGAGGATGCTGCCCAGCACCACCAGCCGGGTCGGGCGGGGTGCGCTCATGAGCCCGAGGCCGGCGCGGCCGACCGCAGCCGCAGCAGCCCGTCGACGAGCGGCTCCAGGTCGAGGTCGTTGACCGTGCGGACGGTCTCGCGCGCTGACCCCGGGAAGGCGTCCATCCCGTGCGTTGCACCGAGCATGGCTCCCACGATCGCGGCGATCGTGTCGGCGTCGCCGCCGACGGCCGCCGCGAGCCGCACCGCGTGCCAGGGCCGGTCGGGACACAACGACGCGACGGCGAACGCGGCCGGCACGGACTCCTGAGTGATCAGGCTCGTACCGACCAGCTGGTCGATGACGTCGAGTGCGGCGCTCTCGCCGCGTGCGCCGCGGGTCGTGCGAGCTAGGTCGACCGCCCACACGATGCGACGAGCCACGTCGGGCCCTGCGCTCCAGTGGCCACGCCGCGCGCCCAACCGAGCGGCTGCCATGGCGGCCGGCAGTGCGCCGACGAAGTCCTCGCCGGCGATCCCGGCCGACACCACCGCCGCGACGGCGACCGCGCCGGCATGCGCAATGCCTGTGTCATGGGTGACGAGGTCGACCGACACCACCGCGTCGACCAGCCGCTCGAGTGGTTCCGGTGGGACCGCGATCCCGACCGGGGTCACCCGCATGGCCGCCCCGTTGGTGGTGCCCGACGAGCCGGTGGTCGTGGGGTCGTCACCTCGGGCTACCGCCTCCAGCGCTCGCTTCGTCGAAGGGCCCAGCAGGTCCTGCGAACCGCGGGCGGCCATGGACTTCTCCCATGCCAGCATCAGCTCGGCCTGCCGACGCGGGTCGACCCGGCCGTTGCCCTCGATGAGCAGCTCGGCGATCACCAGGGCTTGCTCGGTGTCGTCGGTCACCGAACCCGCGGGCATGCCTGCACTGATCGGGTTGTCGTGGGGAGCATCGACGAAGCCGTCGCCCTCGACGTCGACCAGAGCGGCCGCCCGGGAACGAGGGAGTTCCTGGGTCGGCATCCCGAGCGCGTCACCGATGGTCAGGCCGTAGAACGCAGCGAGCGCGCGGTCGCGCGTCAGGTCGTAGCCCACGAAGCGCCGGCTAGGACGCGGCCCGCGCCGTGAGCGCCTCGCGGTACAGCCGTCCGGCGCGGTACGACGAACGCACGAGCGGCCCACTCATGACGGCAACGAACCCCAGGTCGATCGCGACGTCGCGCCACGCGTCGAACTCCTCCGGCATGACCCAACGGTCCACTGGGTGATGGCGCGGCGAGGGGCGAAGGTACTGCGTGATCGTGATCAGCTCACAGCCGGCGCCGACCAGGTCGCTCAGCGTCTCGCGCACCTCGTCATCGGTCTCGCCCAGCCCGAGGATCAGGTTCGACTTCGTCACCAGGTCGGCGGCCCGAGCGTCGCGGATCACGTGCAGCGAGCGCTGGTAGTCGAACGCCGGCCGGATCCGCCGGAAGATCCGGGGCACCGTCTCGACGTTGTGCGCGAACACCTCGGGGGCCGACGCGAACACCGGCTCGAGCAGCGCAGGGTCTCCGGAGAAGTCGGGGGCCAGCAGCTCGACGCCCACGCCGGGGTTGTGCGCATGGATCTGGCGCACTGTCTCGGCATACAGCCACGAGCCCTCGTCCAGGAGGTCATCGCGCGCTACGCCGGTGACCGTGGCGTAGCGCAGGCCCATGGTCTGCACGCTGTGCGCCACGCGCCGCGGCTCGTCGACGTCCAGTGGCGCGGGTCGGCCGGTGTCGATCTGGCAGAAGTCGCAGCGCCTGGTGCACTGGTCGCCGCCGATCAGGAACGTGGCCTCGCGGTCTTCCCAGCACTCATAGATGTTGGGACAGCCGGCCTCTTCGCAAACCGTGTGCAGACCTTCGCGTCGCACGAGCTCGCGGATCTGCGTGTACTCGGGGCCGGTGCGAAGCCTGGTCTTGATCCACGCGGGCTTGTGTTCGATCGGCGTCTGGGCGTTGCGGACCTCCAGGCGCAGCAGCCTGCGTCCCTCGGGGGCCACCGTCACGTCGACCAGCCTAACCAGGCACGTCTTCACTGGTGTGGAAGCAACGAGTCGACGCTTCCGTAAGAGTGGAGGAAATGACTCGTTGTCCCTACCGGAATGGAGGTTTCGAGGGGGTCATGGAACCGGCGGGTCACGAGTGGGAGCACCTCGGCCACGGTCACGTCACGTCCCAGCTCGGCGCTGAGGGTGGTGACTCCCGCGTCGTCGATGCCGCAGGGGACGATGCGGTGGAACGGCTCGAGGCTGTTGTCGCAGTTCAACGCGAACCCGTGCATGGTCACGCCTCGCGCCACCCGCACGCCGATCGCTGCGACCTTGCGCTCGGGGCCGCGCACGTCGGCGGGCACCCAGACACCGCTGCGGCCCTCGACGCGGATGGTCGCGACGCCCAAGGCTGCGCAGATGTCGATCAGCAGGCCCTCCAGGCGTCGCACGTAGGCGACGACGTCGACCGGGTCGGTGAGGTGCCCGATCGGGTAGCCGACGAGCTGGCCGGGGCCGTGCCAGGTGATCTTGCCGCCGCGGTCCACATCGATCACGGGCGTGCTGGTGACGCCGGGCTGTGGCCGGTCCCAGGAGCCGGTCCGCCTGCCGGCGGTGTACACGGGCTCGTGCTCCAGCAACAGCACGGTGTCGGGCCGAACGCCGGCCACGACGTCGGCATGGATCCGGCGCTGCAGCTCCCAGGCGTCGAGATAGGGGACGACGTCAGGGGTGAAGCCGACCTCTATGACCTCAGGCACTCTTCGAGGGTACGTGCTGGGCGCGGGGCCGTCGCGCTGAGAGCCCTAAGGTTTGCGCATGCCTGGCTGTCCAGCGTGCGGCAAGGACCTTCCCTCCGGGGACTTCCCGTTCTGCCCCTGGTGCGCTGCCCCACTGGCGGAGCCGAGCTCAGGCCAGCGCAAGACGGTGACCGTTTTGTTCTGCGACCTCGTGGACTCGACGGTGCTCGGCTCGCGGGTCGATCCCGAGGTGCTGCGAGGGTTGTTGGTTGACTACTGGTCGCGAGCGCGGGCAGTGGTCGAGTCCCACGGGGGCACCGTCGAGAAGTTCATCGGCGACGCAGTCGTCGGTGCTTTCGGGCTTCCGGTGCTGCACGAGGACGACGCGCTTCGTGCGGTCCGAGCCGCCGCCGACCTGCTGGTGGCCGTCCGCGAGCTCAACAAGGCATCGGTGGCCAGGTTCGACGTCGAGCTGGCGGTGCGGATCGGGGTGAACACCGGCGAGGTACTCGCTGACGCACGCAGCGAGACGCTGATCTCCGGCGACACCGCCAACGTCGCGGCACGGCTGCAGGCGGCTGCCGCACCTGGGCAGGTGCTCCTGAGTGCTCCGACCCTTCAGCTGGTGCGGGACGCGGTCGCCGTCACCGACGTCGGGCCACTTCAGCTGAAGGGCAAGGGCGAGCCCGTGCCTGCTTTCTCGCTGCTCGGCGTTCGTCCAGCCTCGGCCGGTCAGGTCAGGCGTCGCCGGTTCTCCACGCGATTGATCGGGCGTGGTCGCCAACTGTCCCTCGCCGAGGCGATGTACGCGACGGCGGCCGAGGAGCAGGCCTGCGTCCTGCTCACCGTGCTGGGGGAGCCCGGCGTCGGGAAGTCACGCCTGGTCGACGAGCTGCTCGCGAGGATTGGCGAGGAGGCGATGGTCCTGATCGGACGCTGCCTGCCCTATGGCGACGGCATCACCTACGCCCCCTTGACCGAGATGCTGCTCATGCTCGCCGACCAGGTGGGTGGCTCGACCTCTGACCTGGCATCGCGCATCGAGCATCCGCAAGCCGTCGTCGCCGGCCTGGAGACACTCGCGGGCCGTGCGCAGACGGCAACCGCGGCCGAGATGGCCTGGGCATTCCGCAGGCTTGCCGAGTCGTTGGGAGGGGACCGGCCGCTCGTACTGGTCGTCGACGACTTGCAGTGGGGGCAGCCCGGCCTGCTGGAGCTGCTGGCCCACCTCGTCGAGCTGGCGCGCGGCGCGGCGATCCTGGTCGTCGCGATGGCCCGCCCCGAGCTCTTGGCCCGTCAGCCGACGTGGGGTTCGGGGCGGCTGAGCTCGACCACGATCACGCTGCCGTCGCTGTCTGCCTCGGACAGTCAACGGCTGACGACGGAGCTGCTAGGAGCCCAGGCCGATCCGGACCTCGTCGACCGCATCACGCATGCGGCCGGCGGCATCCCGCTGTTCGTCGAAGAGACGGTGGCCATGCTCGTCGACGACGGCCGTCTGGTCGCCGACGGCTCCGGTGGCTACCAGGCCAGCACCGGACTCGACGCAGTGACGGTACCCGCAACGGTTCGCGCGATTCTGGCTGCGCGGCTCGACCAGCTTCCCGGTGACCAGCGCGAGGTGGTGGACGCCGCGTGCGTGGTGGGCAAGACGTTCTACCCCGAGGCGCTCCAGAACTTCCTGGGTTCGGACGTCGACGTGTCCGCCCGCATCGACGAGCTCGTGCGCTCCGATCTCATCGCGCCGGCCCGCAGCGACTTCGCGGGTCACGAAGCGTTCGGCTTCACGCACCTGCTCACCGCCGAGACTGCGTACCTCGCCCTTCCCAAGCGACGTCGCGCGCAGCTGCACGAGCAGACGGCGACCTGGCTTCACGCGCACAGCGCGGACTCGACGACCAGGGCGGTGGTGGCGTTCCACCTGGAGCAGGTGGTCGGTTACCGAGATGAGCTCGGCGAACCGGATCCGGATCTGGCGCAGCAGACCGCACAGGTGCTGCTGCAGCTCGTGGACGAGAGCACAGCCATCGGCGACGGTGCCGCGGCGGCCGCCTACGCCGATCGCGCGGTGAGGTTGACGGCGTATCCGTCTGAGCTGGGGGCTCTGGCGCAGCTCGCCAGTTCACGGGCCGCGCGAGTCGCCGGCAGCCTGACCGATGCATCGGTGTGGGCGGCGCGAGCTGAGGAGCAGGCCGCGCTGCTGGACAACTCGGCGCTGCGGATCCGCGCGACGATCCAGCGCACGCTCGTCGACGACTTCCTCGACCCGACGAATTCGGCGGTGACGTCGATGCGCATCGCACAGGAGTGCCTGGAGGCGTTGTCGAAGACGGGTGACGACACCGCTCTCGCCGACGCGTATCGGCTGCGCGCGTCAGCATCGAGCTGGCTGGGACAGGTCGACGCGGCCAGTCGGGACGCGCTCGCGGCACTGGAACACGCTCGGCGCTCACCACGAACGGCGCGCAGGTACAGCGACCTCATGAACCTCGTCGTCGGTCCGATGGAGCTGGGAGGTGGCAGCCTCGACGACGGCGTCGAGCTGCTGGACTTTCTCGAACGCGAGTACGGCGACGACCAGGCCATGCGCGCCGACATCGAAACTGAGCGCCTCTGGGTGGTGGCCTTCCGAGGTGACCTCGACGGCGCGCAGGCGGAGCTCCAGAGGCGCTGCGACCTGCTGATCGAGCAAGGGTCCGTGCTGTGGGCGGCGAGCTGGCTCTGGTATGGCGTCGGGATGTTCCAGGAGTGGCGGGGCGATTTCGATGCGGCGGAGACAACCCTGCGGCGCGCCATCGACCTGAAGGAGGCCGGAGGCGACACCGCGAGCCGGTCGACGATGCTGGCCGATCTCGCCCGGCTGCTGGGCATCGCCGGCCGCGTCGACGAGGCAAGAGACGCGCTCGAATCGAGCCGAGCGCTCAGTCAGGAGCTGGACCCGGTCAACGAGATCCTCTGGGGGGTCGCCGAGGGGTTGCTTGCGGCACGCGAGCGCGACGGGGTTGCGTCCGAGACCTGGTTCGAGCAGACGGTGGCCGAAGCGACGCGGACCGAGTTCGTTGCTGCGACGGCGGACCTCTGCGGCGGCTGGTCGGTGGCCCGTGAGGTGCGCGGCGACGTCGAGGGTGCTCTGGCCGCGGCCCGCCAGGCGTTCACGTTGTGGGAGCGCAAGCAGTTCGTGCCACCGATGAACTACTGGCGCGCCCGGGTTGCGGACCTGTCGAAGTAGCCCCGTGGCCTGAGTCAGCGCCGCCGCATCGCGCGGGTCACATCCGGCCGACCGGCAGCCGGGTCTCGACGACCTTGCCGGCGACGAGCTCGACGCGGTAGGCCGCCGGTGCCTCAGGTCCTTCGTCGGGTTCGTCGGCCAATACCGCGACCGGCTCGGTGTCTTCGTACAGGACGCCGACGCCATCCTCGGTGGCGTACGACAGCGGCAGCGTCTTGTCGGCGACAAGGGAATGGAGGAGGGGCCGGCGCTGCGACTCGACGTCGTAGTGGACGCCGTTGCCGTACGGAAGCAACCCGAGCCCGTTCGTCACGGGCTGGAGCGTGGGACCGAACGAGTCGGTCGGGCCGCCGACGTGCCAGCAGATCGATCCGGCGCTGACGCCGGCCAGGACGACGCCTGCGTCCCAGGCCTGCCCGAACACGTCGTCGAGACCGTGTGTACGCCAGACGGCGAGCAGGTTGGCGACCGAGCCTCCGCCGACCCAGACCACATCACTGCCGAGGACGGCGTCGCGCGGATCCACGTTCGGCTGGGAGAACAGCTCCAGATGCCGGACGTCCACCGACGTGCCGGCCAGGGCCGCGTAGCTGCTGAGCAGGTAGTCGCGGTTGTCACCGCTGGCGGTCATGAGCAACGTCAGCCGCGGTCGCTCCTTGCCCGTGAGCCGCAGCGCTTCCAGCAACAGCCCGCCCGGTTGCAGGACGCTCCACCGATCGGTGCGCAAGAACCCCCCGCTCGTGGCGAGGATGCGGCGCTTGGTGGTCATGTCAGGCGACTCTAGAGGGGCGCTGCACCGCCCACCGGAACGCCGCCTCGAACGTGGGGTCGGCGAACTCGTAGCCGGCCGCCGTGAGTCGCGTCGGCATCACGCGGCCGCTGCCCAGCACCTCCTGCGACATCTCCCCGAGCGCCGCCCGCAGCACGAACTCCGGCACGTGGGCGAACGTCGGACGGCCCAGCACCTCGCCCATGACGCGCGTGATCTCGCGGTTGGTCGCAGGGTTCGGTGCGGTCAGGTCGTAGGCGCCCGACATCGACGCGTCGTCGATCATCTTGCGGATCACGGCCACCTCGTCGCGCAGCGAGACGAACGACCAGTACTGGTCGCCTGAGCCGAGCCGCCCGCCCAGGCCGGTCCGGAACAGCGGGAGCAGACGTCCCCACGCGCCCCCCTTGCCGGCGACGACGAGCCCGCTGCGGGGGTGGACGACGCGCACTCCCGCGGCAGTAGCGGGTGTCGCGGCGTCTTCCCACGCCTGCACGACCTCGGCGAGGAAACCGGCGCCACCCGGTGATGCTTCGTCGACGATTCGATCCCCGGTGTCGCCGTAGTAGCCGATGGCCGAGGCGCTCACCAGACACGCAGGCGTCGGGTCGAGCGCGCTCGCGATCGAGGCGATCGTGGCCGTCCCGCGGACCCGGCTCTGGCGGATCTCCTCCTTGTAGGCGGCGGTCCAGCGGTGATCACCGATTCCGGCGCCGGCGAGGTGGACGATCGCGTCCACGCCCTTCAACGCGGCCACCACCCGCGGATCGGCGCGGCCCGACGTGGGGTCCCAACGGATCTCGTGCGGGCCTCTGACGGGCCGGCGTACCAGCGTCCGGGTCTCGTGCCCGTCGGCGAGCAAGGACACGGTCACCGCGGAGCCGATGAGCCCCGAGGCGCCCGTCAGCGCAACCTTCATGCCTCCATGCTCGGCCCAAGTCGGCGCCACTGCCACTCGGGCGTCAACATCACAGGCCCAGTTCGGACTCGAACGCCGCCTCTTCGAGTCGCGCCTTCAGCGCGCCCAGGAACCGCGCGGCGTCGGCTCCGTCGACCAATCGGTGGTCGTAGGTCAGGGCGAGGTAGACCATCGAGCGGATGGCGATGCTGTCCGCGCCGTTCTCGTCGGTCACCACCACGGCGCGCTTGACGACGGCCCCGGTGCCGAGGATGCCCACCTGCGGCTGGTTGATGATCGGGGTGTCGAACAGCGCCCCGCGACTGCCCGTGTTGGTCAACGTGAACGTGCCGCCAGTCAGCTCGTCGGGCGTGATCCGACTGCTGCGGGTGCGTTCGGCCAGGTCGGCGATCCGTCGGGCCAGTCCGGCGACGGACAAGTCGCCGGCTCCGTGCACCACCGGTACCAGCAGGCCGCGTTCGGTGTCGACCGCTACGCCGAGGTTCTCGACGTCGTGGTACGTCACGGTGCCGGCGTCGGTGTCGATGCTGGCGTTGACCATCGGGAAGGTCTTCAGCGCCTCCACCGTGGCCTTGGCGAAGAACGGCAGGAAGGAGAGCTTCACGCCTTCGCGGGCTTCGAAGTCGGCCTTGGTCCGGTTGCGCAACGCCGCGATCCGGGAGACGTCGACCTCGGCCACCGTGGTCAGCTGTGCCGACGTCTGCAGCGAGTCGAGCATCCGCTCGGCGATCACCTTGCGCAGCCGCGACATCTTCTCGGTGCGTCCGGTCAGCGGCGTTGTTGCGCCAGCCGGCGCCGAACGCGCCGGTGCTGACGGTGCTGACGGTGCTGACGTCACCGCCGGCGACGGCGCGCTGGCGGCCGTTACCTGCGCCGCTGCCTGGGCCACCGCTTGGGCCACCGCCTTTGCCGCGTCCAGCACGTCCTGCTTGCGGATCCGGCCACCGACGCCGCTGCCCTTGACGGTGGCGAGATCGACGGAGTACTCGGCGGCCAGCTTGCGGACCAGCGGGGTGACGTAGCCGGTCTCGACGACCGCGGGGACCGGTGGTGCGGGCGGTGCTGCCTGCGTCGGAGCAGCCGAGGTGGCGGCCGGAGTAGCGGCTGGAGTGGCGGCTGGGGTGGGGGCAGCTGCCGCAGCCTCGGGCGCAGGTGTCGGTGCGGCTGCCAGGGCCGCACCCGTGGGTGCGATGACGCCGAGGGTGCCGCCGACCTCCACCACACCGTCCTCGGCCACCTCGATCGATGCGAGTACTCCCGCGACAGGTGCCGGGATCTCGGTGTCGACCTTGTCGGTGGACACCTCGAGCAGTGGCTCGTCGAGCGCCACAGCGTCTCCGACCTGCTTCAACCAGCGGGTCACGGTGCCCTCGGTCACGCTCTCGCCGAGCGCTGGCAAGACGACGTTGGTGCCCACGGCTGGTGCGGCCGAGCCGTCGTCGGCCGGCGACGCGGCGGCTGCGGTGACCGACACGACCGGTTCCGGCGCCGGTTCCGGCTCGACCGGTGAGTCAGCTGACGGCTCAGCTGTCGGTTCGACGCTCGACTCGGCCACCGGTTCGGGGTCGGAGGTCGCGCTCGGGCGCAGCGGCGCCTCACCGCCGGCACCGATCACGGCCAGCTCAGCGCCCACCGCCACGACGTCGTCCTCCTGCGCCAGGATGCGCAGCAGGACGCCGGAGGCCGGCGCGGGAATCTCGGTGTCGACCTTGTCGGTGGACACCTCGAGCAGCGGCTCGTCGACGTTGACCTCGTCGCCTTCCTTCTTCAGCCACCGGGTGACCGTGCCTTCGGACACGCTCTCGCCCAGCTGGGGCATCGTCACGGAGACCGACATGTGCGGATCCGACTCCTTCGGCTGCGGCGCAGGTCAGGCGTGGGCGTGCAGGGGCTTGCCGGCCAGGGCCAGGTGGGCTTCGCCCATGGCCTCGGCCTGCGTTGGGTGGGGGTGGATCAAGGCGGCGACGTCGTCGGCGTAGGCCTCCCAGTTGTAGATGAGCTGCCCCTCGGCCAGCAGCTCACCGACCCGGCTGCCGATCATGTGGACCCCCACCACTGGTCCGACGGCCGCCTCGCCGGGCTGCTTGACCGCGACCAGCTTGACGAACCCGGAGGTCTTCAGGATCTGGCTCTTGCCGTTGCCGGCCAGGTCGTAGGTGACGGTGGTCACTGCGTCGACGCCGTAGCGCTCAACAGCTTGTTCCTGCGTCAGTCCGACCGACGCCACCTCTGGTTCGGAGTAGGTGACGCGCGGGACGCCGGCGTAGTCGATCGGGCGCGGCGACAAGCCCGCGATCTGCTCGGCAACGAGGATCCCCTCACCGAAGCCCACGTGGGCCAGCTGCAGGGTGGGCACGAGGTCGCCGACCGCGTACACGTTGCGCACGTTGGTGCGCATGTACTCATCGACCAGCACGAAGCCACGGTCCATGTCGACGCCTCCCTCGGGGTACCCGAGCCCGTCGGAGACGGGGGCCCGACCGACCGCGACGAGCAGTACGTCGGCCTCGAGGGTCTTGCCCGTCTCGAGCGCCACCTGCACTCCCGTGGCGGTGGCCTCCACCTTCTCCACCTTGGCGCCCACCTCGAAGGCGATCTTGCGCTTGCGGAACGCGCGCTCGAGCCCCTTGGACAGGTCCACGTCCTCGTTGGGCAGCAGGTGGGGGAGCGCCTCGACGATCGTCACGTCGGCCCCGAAGGAACGCCACACCGACGCGAACTCCACGCCGATCACGCCGCCGCCCAGGATGATCACCGAGCGGGGGACGTAGTCCATCTCCAGGGCGTGGTCGCTGGTGATGACACGCGCGCCGTCGATCTCGATGCCCGGCAGTGACTTGGGCATCGAACCGCTGGCGAGCACGACGTTGCGTCCTACGTAAACCTGGTCACCCACCTGGATCCGGTCGGGTCCGGCGAGTCGACCCTCGCCCGCCACGAACGTGATGCCTCTGGTGTTGAGCAGGCCAGTCAGGCCCTTGTAGAGCCGCGTGACGACCCCGTTCTTGTAGGCGTTGACCGCAGCCATGTCGATGCCGTCGAAGGTGGCCTTGACGCCGAACTGGGCGCTCTCCGTGGCGGAGTCGGCGACCTCGGCGGAGTGCAGCAGTGCCTTGGTGGGGATGCAACCGCGGTGCAGGCAGGTCCCCCCGAGCTTGTCGCGCTCGATCAGGGCGACGCTCAGTCCCAGCTGCGCGCCCCGCAGAGCCGTCGCGTAGCCACCACTTCCACCGCCGAGGACCACGATGTCGAAGCTGGCGGGCTCGGCGGGTTGCGTCACGGGTTCTCCTTCGCGCCGTTGATCCGCAGATGATCGCTGCCGGTCATCCTTCCACTGAACACAACACGGCACGAAGCGGGTCGATGCCCGGACTGCAGGAGAGACGACGACGGGGCCGCGTGGGGGGAACGCGGCCCCGTCGTCAGGGTCTGGGCGCTGGTCCCGTCTCCGCACCGGTGGGGGAGCGGTGTCGGATCCGGAGAGCCGGGAGGTGGGATCGGGTGCCGGCAAACCGGTGGGCCTGTGCCCCGGTGAGTAGCTGGGGGAGCTATCTCACCGTTGGTGACCCTCGCCAGGCCCAGGGCGGGCCCGGTCGGGCGCCCGGTTGTCCGGCTGGCACGCCTGGGGGGCTGGGGGAACCCAAAGCGGCGGCTGGCTCGGTCCGGTGCGATCGAGGGGTCATGGTCGGAGGGTGACGTCGCGCAGCGAGCCCCGAGGCGCGGACGACAGCAGGAACCGGCGTACGCCGGTCCTCGCTCAGACGTCCCTGCATCGGTCCTCCCCTTGGTGGTCACCCCACCGACACACTGCGAGAGTAAGCATGTGACCACGCTGCGTGTTGGGTTATCACCCGAGCGGACTAGACAATCGGGCCGAAATTGCGCTGAACGGGCTAGTTCACGACGCCGAGATGGGGAGCGAACCCCGCCCGAGCCGGTCGGCCACCGCGACGAACGTCCGGACCGCCGCCCCGGTGCCCCCACGCGGGGTGTAGCCGTACGGGGCCCCCTCGTTGAAGGCGGGGCCGGCGATGTCGAGGTGGACCCAGGGCGTTGCCTCGGGCACGAACTCGGCGAGGAACAGCCCGGCGGCCAGCATGCCGCCGTACCGGTCGCCCGCGATGGCGAGGTTGGCCAGGTCGGCGATCGGCGACTCCAGCGCGCTCTTGAGGTCCTCGGGCAGGGGCATCGGCCACATCGCGTCGCCGGCCTCCTGCGCCGCCTGCGCCACCGAGGCGCGCACGACGTCGTTGTTGGCCATGATCCCGCCGGTGCGAGACCCCAGCGCCACCATCTGCGCCCCGGTCAGCGTTGCGGCGTCGATGATGACGTCGGGGTGCTCCTCCCCGGCCCGCACGATCGCGTCGGCCAGCACGAGCCTTCCCTCGGCGTCGGTGTTGATGACCTCGACGGTCTTGCCGCCTCTGATGGTGATGACGTCGCTGGGTCGCTGCGCGGTTCCTGAGGGCATGTTCTCGGCCAACGCCAGCCATCCGGTGACGTTCACGGGCAGCTTCAGGCGGGCGATCGCGGTCACCGCGGCGAGCACGGCGGCGGCGCCCCCCATGTCGGCCTTCATCCACTCCATGCCCGCTGGCGGCTTGAGCGACAGTCCGCCGGAGTCGAACGTGATGCCCTTTCCGACCAGCGCGATGTGACGGGTGGCCTTCGGGCTGCGGTAGGCCAGCCGCACCAGCCGCGGCGGGTGGCTGGATCCCTGGCCGACTCCGATCAGGCCGCCGAAACCGCCGCGCTTCAGGGCTCGTTCGTCGAGCACGTCGACGTCGATGCTCACGCGGGCGCCTTCGCGCACGGCCACCGCCGCGAGGTCTGCCGGGGTCAGGTCACGCGACGGCGTGTTCACCAGGTCGCGGGCCAGGAAGACACCACGTGCGACGTGCTTCAACCGCGTCAGGCTCGCCTGCGCGGCCCGCGTGCGAGCCGCCGGACCGGCCACGGTGATCGCGCGCACCGGCCTGGGGTGGTCAGGCGCGCTGGTCTTGCGGTAGTCGAGGAACGCGTAGGCGCCGAGCAGGGCGCCGCTGGCGACGTGGTCGATCTGCGCGGCGTCGCCGGACGGCATGGCCAGCACGATCGAGCCGAGCCCGGCAGCAGCGCGGGAGGCGACTCCGGCCGAGCGCCGCAGCGCCTCGGCATCACTGGCGTCGGGTCCGATCCCGACCGCGATCACGACGGGCGCGGCGATCCGGCCCGAGCCGGGGAACTTGTGGACCTCGCCGGCCTTGCCGGTGGCGCCAAGACTGAGCAGCGCCTTGCGGAGGTCGCCGTCGAAGGCCTCGGCCACGGGTGCCGCCCCATCGGCGAGCCGGATCCCACGACGGGCACCACTTTGGGTGCGACGCGTGACGGTGGTCACGCCGACGACGACGGCGTCGGCCTTGGTGCGGGCGGGGTTGGACGTGCTCAAGGCGATGGTGGTCACGAAGTTCCTCAGCTGGGTCGGGGCGTCGGCGTGATGCTACTTGGGTGGTGGGGACGGGGCGCTCGGACAATAGGGTCCGATCATGACGTCTGAGTCCGCCGGCCTGCGGCATTCGCCGCTGCAGGCCCGCCACGTCGCCCTCGGCGCCAAGATGGCCGACTTCGGCGGCTGGGAGATGCCGATCGAGTACGCCGGTGGCGGGGTCCTCAAGGAACACGCTGCGGTACGAGAGGTCGTCGGTGTCTTCGACGTCTCGCACCTCGGCAAGCTGAGTGTGGCCGGCAACGGCGCCGCGGCGTTCGTCAACTCGGTGCTGACGAACGACCTCGCCCGTATCGAGCCGGGTCAAGCGCAGTACTCGATGCTCTGCAACGCCGAAGGCGGGGTGATCGACGACCTCGTCGTCTACCTGCGCGGCGACGACGACGTGCTGCTCGTGCCGAACGCCGCCAACGCGGCAGCAGTGTTCGCGGTGCTGCAAGATCGGCTGAGCAAGCACACACCCTCCGGTGTGGAGGTGCGCAACCGTCACCTCGAGCTCGGTGTCGTGGCCGTGCAAGGCCCCGAGTCGGCAACGGTGATCTCCCGGTTGGGCCTTCCCAGCGTCGTCGACCGACCCGACCTCGACTACATGTCCTTCGTCGACACGACGTGGAACGCCGCGTCCGTGGTCGTCTGCCGCAGCGGTTACACCGGCGAGCACGGTTACGAGGTGCTGGTGCCCTGGGACGTGACCGGCGCGCTCTGGGACGCCTTGCTGGACGCGATCGAACCGTTCCGAGGTCGACCCGTCGGACTCGCCGCGCGCGACACGTTGCGGACCGAGATGGGATACCCGCTGCACGGCCAGGACCTCTCGCCGACCATCACGCCGCTCCAGGCGCGCAGCGGGTGGGCGGTCGGCTGGGACAAGCCACGGTTCGAGGGCCGCGACGCGCTCCTCGCGGAACGCAGCGCCGGCGCCGCCCGGTTGCTGCGTGGGCTACGGGCCACCGAGCGCGGCATCCCGCGTCCCCACATGCGGGTGAGCACCACTGACGGGAGGCACGTCGGTGAGCTCACCAGTGGCACGTTCTCGCCCACGTTGCGGCAAGGTGTCGGGCTGGCCCTGCTCGACCGAACGGTCGGCGAGGGTGACCTGGTCGACGTCGACGTGCGTGGTCGGGTCAGCGTCATGGAGGTGGTGCGACCCCCCTTCGTCCCCTCGCACGTGAAGTAGTGGTCAGCTGCCCGGAAGATGGTGGAACCAGTGCGGCTGCAGCGTCGAGCAGATCACGAACGCGGTGAAGGCCACCTCGATCACCGCCCCGAAGACGTCACCGGTCATGCCGCCGAAGCGCGCCACCGCCAGTCGGGCGAACCAACCCGCCGCGACCAGCAACGCCAGGAGCGTCGCCACGACGAGTACGTAGGACAATCCGTGGGCGTAGTCGTCGTCGAGGTGTGCTGCGCCGGCGAGCAGTGCACCGGTCACCAACGTCATGACCAGCAGGATCCACACAGGGAGGGTTCCGGCGACGGCTGCGCCGAGCCCGTCCTCGCGCGCCGGTGGCAAGGAGGTGCGAGCACTCCAGCTGGCCGCCAGCCGGGCGACCGTGGCTCCGCCGATCAGCGCAAGTGTTCCGTGTCCCAGCATCAATGCGGAGTAGAGGCCGGCCACCTGCAAGGCGACGACCAGCACCAGTGTCGCGACGCCGAGGGCGCCGACCTCGGGCTGTGACATCAGCGACATCGCCTCATGGCCGCGTCGGCCGCTGGCCAACCCGTCGGCCGTGTCGACCAGCCCGTCGAGGTGCAGTCCGCGCGACAACCAGGCCAACGTCGCGACGCCCACGACAGCGGCCAGCAGGTGGTCGGAGTGACCCTGGCTGGCGAAGCGCACCAGCGCCACCACGGACGCGGCCACGAGCCCGAGGCCTAGGCCGACCATCGGGGCCCAGACCATCGCGGCCCGTCCGGTCTGGCGGTCGACGACGCGCGGCGGCGGGGTCGGGATGATCGTGAACGTGCCCACCGCAAGGCGCAGCCCGTCCCAGGTCCTGGACAGCGTGGCCCCCTCGGTCGATCGGTCGGGTCGGTCGGGTCGGTCGCGTGGCCGGGTCAGGTCAGTCGGCGGCGAGCGACGGGTCCTGCGCCGGTCCGACGTGGTCGCCCAGCCACTCGGTCAGCGGCGCGATCTGCCGCCACCCGTTGCGCACGACGGTCAGGGCCCTGCGGGTGCCCATCCAGGGTTCGACGCCGTACTGGCGCGACGCAGTGAGTGCCTTGAAGCGCAGCAGGTCGAGATCGGGGTGGTCCGGGTCGACGCCCCGGGGGCGGGTCTTCAGCGGTTGACCGTCGATCTCCCAGCCCTGCCGCTGTGCTGTGGCCATGAGCTTGCGCACCAGCGCAGCGTGACCGGACTCGATCGCCTCGCGGTAGCAGACGACCTGCGCCCCCTGGGGTGAGTACCAGCCGCCGGCGACCATGAGTCCCGACGCGGAGATCTGCACGTAGTAGCCCACGGCGTCCTCGATCGCGACGTAGCCGCCCTGGTGGTCCTTCATCGGCGTCTTGTCCTTGCTGAAGCGGGTGTCGCGGTGCGGCCGGAACAGGTGGGCATCGCCGAACTCGTCGGACAGCTCGGCGAGCAGGCGCGTCATCGGCTCGCGCACGAGGCGCTGGTAGTCGTCCTTGTGGGACTGCCACCAGGCGCGGGTGTTGTGGGCCGCCAGGGTCTCGTAGAAGTCGAAGGCCTCGACCGGGAAGCCGTCGAAGCGATCCGGTGCAGCGGTCATGGACGCGATCGTGTCATTGCGGGGTCCCGCTCTCCGCTTCGGTGTCCCCGATGTCCGCGGAGTCCTCGGAGCGCCGGGGCTCGGTGAAGCCGAGGTCGGCCAACGTGGCCATGTCGGCCAGAGCGGCCTGTGCGCTCCGCAGGATCGGCAGGGCCAGCAGCGCCCCGGTTCCCTCTCCGAGCCGCAGTTTCAGATCGACCACCGGCTCCAGGCCCAACCGGTCCAACGCGAGGCTGTGCGCGGGCTCGACCGACCGGTGTCCCGCGATCCACCACAAGGCCGCGCGGAACGCGATCCGGTGAGCCACGAGCGCAGCGGCACCGGTGACGACGCCGTCGAGGATCACCGGGGTGCGTCGGCGCGCCGCCTGCACGAGGAAGCCGCTGGCGGCAGCAAGGTCGGCGCTGCCGATCGTGGCCAGCAGCTGCAGCTGGTCCCCCATGACGGGACGACCCCGACGCATCGCGTCGCGCACGGCCGCGCACTTGTGCATCCAGGTGATGTCGTCGACGCCCGTGCCGCGCCCGGTGACGGTCGCCGCGTCAGATCCGGTGAGCAACCCGATCAGCGCTGCCGCGACCGTGGTGTTGCCGATCCCCATGTCACCGATGAGCAGAACATCGGCGCCGGCATCAACGGCGTCGTCGGCGATCGTCATACCCGCGCTGAACGCGGCCTCGCATTCCTCCTGGGTGAGTGCATCCTCGACACTGATGTCACCCGACCCACGCCGGATCTTGTGGCGCACGACGTCGGCGGGCACGTCCTCCAGGTCGACGGCGACACCCATGTCGACGACCCGGACGGCGGCGTCGACCGTTCGGGCCAACGCGTTCACTGCAGCCGAACCGTCGACGAAGGTGCGCACCATGGCGGCCGTGACTTCCGGCGGGTACGCCGAGACGCCGGCCCTGGCAACTCCGTGGTCGCCGGCAAAGATCACCACGCGAGCGTCGGACAGTGGCGTCGGCGGACACGTTCCCTGGACTGCCGACAGCCACGCGGCGAGCTCTTCGAGACGGCCCAAGGCCCCCAGCGGCTTGACCAGGGAGTCGAGGCGTTCCAACGCGGCTGCGTGGGTCTCCTCGTCGGGTCGGTCGATGCTGTCGCGCACGGCCGTGAGGTCGAGAGTCATTCCGCTCCCTGGTGTGAGGTGGGCGCGACTACGTGCATCGGACGGCCGGCTACGAGCAGTACCACGTCGTCGCACCGGTCTGCGAGTGCGGCGTTGAGGCGTCCCTGCCAGTCGCGGAACAACCGTCCCGACCGTGTCGCCGGTACGACGCCGCAGCCCACTTCGTTGCTGACCCCGATCACGCGGGCCGGGCAGGTGGACCAGGCGTTGACGAGCTCGTCGACCTGCTTGGTGAGGACGTCGGTGGTGCCGAGCCAGTCGCCGGCGCTGCTCCAGCCGGCTTCATCGAGTCGGGCAGTGAGCCACAGTGTGAAGCAGTCGATGAGCAGGACATCGTCGGGCGCAGCGTCGCGAAGGATTGCGGTGACGTCGTCGGTCTCGATCGTCGTCCAGTGCAACGGGCGCCGACGTTGGTGTTCGGCGATCCGAGAAGCGAGCTCGCCGTCGTCGCCATGCGTTGACATGGTTGCCACGTACCGCACTGGCAGGTCGGTTCCTGCCAGGCGTTCGGCGTAGGTCGACTTGCCCGATCGCGCGCCACCGAGCACCAGAGTGTGGCGTGAGACGGACGCGGCCTGATGGCCCTGCGTGGTGACGACGAGCTCCGTGCCGTCGTCGTACACCTCCGCTGCGCTGCGGGCCAGGTGCCGTCGCAGTTCGGGCAGCGGCGGGTTGTCATGCGACAGGTGCACGGCTACGACGCGGGCACCGTTGCTGAGAGCACCACGCGCCCGCAAAGCGTCGACGGTTGCCGCAAAGGTTCCGAGGTCGAGATGGTCGGTGCCGTGGTCGTCGATCAGGCCGAACGTCTCCTCGATCAGGGCCAGGTGCGCGTTCGCGCCGCGCAGACGGTCAAGGGTCGACGCGGGCAGCGGTCCGCTGTCGGTCAGGTACAGCAGGCGAACGCCCGCTGTGTCGGTGACCTCGTAGACCAGGGATGGTCCGACGTCTGGGCCCTCATGTCGCGCGGCGAGCGCGCGGATGCGGTAGTCCTCGACCTCCACGACAGCGCCTGGTGACACCACCTGCCAGTGCACCGGGTCCTCCGGACCGACCCACTCGCGACAGGTGTCGATGACGGCCTGCGGCCCGACCACCGTCAGCGCCTCGGGGCGCCCGGCCCAGCGGCGGTAGAGCAGCGCGGCCGGTCCGAGGTGGTCCGGATGCGTATGGGTGAGGACCAGCACGCGCACCAGGTCGAGCGAGATGCCCAGACGCGCAGCGGCTCGGGGAACCTCCGGGCCGCAATCGAGCAACAGCCGACGATCGACCAGGGCCGCGGTCTGTCCCCGGATGACGCCGCGGTCGCGCGCATCGGCGCAACTGGCACACGTGCAGAACGGGTTCGGCCAACCGTCGGCCGAACCGGTCCCGAGCAGGATGACGTGCATCAGGTCGGCGGCGTCCACGCGATGCTCGGCGTGAACTGCGCCCGCAGAGCCGTGCGCCGCAGCGCCGCGAGTGCCGGACGCCCGATGATCGCGATGATGACGGCCGTGCCGATGGCGCGCGGCACGTCGAACCCCAACGATGTCGCCACGGTGAACGCCAGCAGGTGGTGCACGTTGGTCAGCATCGGCGCACCGGCGATGTAGCTGATCGACGTACCAGTGGCTGCCAGCGTCGGCCAGAACCACAAGTTCATGACGAACCCGTAGGCCAGACCCGCCATGGCGCCGTAGCCCGACAGCAGTGCCACCTCGGGCCAGCCGCGGGCCGGTGGCAACAGCCCAGCGAGCAGCCCGACCCAGGCCGCCGCCAGCATCTGGAACGGCAGCCAGGGGCCGACGCCGCCGGTGAGCATGGCAGAGGCGAACAGCGACGTGCCGCCGAGAACGAACCCGAATCCCGGACCGAACACCCGCCCGGCGAGCACGAGGACCACGAACAGCGGTTGGAAGCCAGTCACTCCTCCCGACAGCGGGCGTAGTGCCGTCGCTACGGCGGTCAGCACGCCGAGTAGGGCCACCGCCTTGGCGTCCATGCCGCCTTCGGCGATCTCTGCGAGCAGCACCACGACCAGCAGGCCCAGGACGACGGCGAACAGCCACGGACCCTCGCTCCGGTTGACCAACGTCGAACGTGGGTCGACCAACAAGGGCCACGCGAAGGCGAGCACGCCGATCGCCGACGTGATGACGAGGGCCGCGGCGCTTCGCGAGCGCAACGGAAGGGCACGCGCGTTGCCGCGCAGCGTGGTCACGACGCGGCTCCTTGCAACGCGCCCGTGACGTCGTCGACGGTCAGCCACGCCTGCGGAGCCAGCACCTTCGCGATCTGCGGCGCGTACTGCGGCGAAGACGCGATCACCGAGGCCGTGGGGCCGTCGGCGACCACGTCGCCGTCGGCGAGTACCACCGTGCGGCTGGCGAGCTCGGCCACCAGCTCCACGTCGTGGGTGGCGACGACGACCGCGACCCCGTCTGCCGCACGCCGACGCAACACGTCGACCAACCGGCGCTTGGCCGGGTAGTCCAGCCCACGGGTCGGCTCGTCGAGCAGCACCACGGGTGGATCGGCGGCGAGGATCACGGCCAACGCGAGCGCCAGCCGCTGGCCCTGGGAGAGGTCGTGCGGATGTTGGTGCGGGTCCACCCCAGGGGCGAGCAGGTCGAACTGCGCGATCGTCGTGCCCGGCGCCGCGTCGGCATCGCGGTCGGCTGTCGTGCACTCCTCGAGCACCGACTCGGCCCACAGCAGGTCGTCGGCGTCCTGCGGGACCAGGCCGACATGTCGCGGCAGGTCACGCGCGCCGGTCGTCGCGGGGTCGACCGCGTGCACCCGCACGCGCCCAGCACTGACCGGCACGACGCCCACCAGCGCGTGCAGCAGTGTCGTCTTGCCCGAGCCGTTGCGCCCCATCAACGCCACGACCTCGCCGCAGGACACGAGTAGGTCGAGCTCGGACAGCACCGGGCGTTGCCCGTACCCCGCGTTCAGGCCGGTCACGGCCACAGGGCACGTCGCCGCGACCAAGGCGTCGGGGGCCGGCGAAGGCACGTGTGCCTTCGGGTGGTGGGCGGCCAGCCGTTCTCGCAAGGGACCCGCTGCACGCCTGGCCTGGCGCACGGACAGGGGCAGCGGCGCCCAGCCGGCGAACCGCCCGAGCTCGACCACCGGGGGAGCGACCGGCGCCGTGAGCATCAACGTGGCCGGGTCGCCATCGACCACGCGCCCGTCGACGTTGACCTGCACGACCCGGTCGGCGAGGTGGACGACGCGCTCGAGCCGGTGCTCGGCGACCACGACGGTGAGGCCGAGGTCGTGCACCAGCCGGTGCAGCGCGGCGAGCACGTCCTCGGCCGCACCGGGGTCGAGCGCCGACGTCGGCTCGTCGAGCACGAGCACCTGAGGATGGGTGGCCAGCACCGATCCGATCGCCACGCGCTGGCGCTGGCCGCCGGAAAGGGTGCGCAGCGGGCGATGACGCAGCTCGGCCAGACCCAACAGGTCGAGGGTCTCCTCGACCCGGCGCCGCATGGTGTCCGGCGGCAGACCGAGCGACTCCATGCCGAACGCCAGCTCGTCCTCGACGGTGTCGGTGACGAACCCCTGTCGCGGGTCCTGCAACACGATGCCCACGACGTCGGCCAGGTCGCGCGGTGGATGCGTGCTGGTGTCCCGCCCGGCCACCGTGATGCGACCGGCGACGTGACCACCGGTGAAGTGCGGCACGAGTCCGTTCATGGCGCGTAGCAGCGTCGACTTGCCGGCGCCGGTGCGACCGACCACCAGACACAGCTCGGCTTCTGGAATGTGAAGGCTGACATCGCGCAGGGCCGGCGCTGAGGCGTGCGGATAGGTGATGGTGACCTGGTCGAAGCGGATCATGCGGCCACCTCCGAACGGTCGGCGGGCACGCTCGCGCTCGACGCCGTGGATCGGGCTTCGCCCAACTCGTCGCCGCGGGGTCGGGTGACGCCGTCGTCGAAGGCCGGTGGCGGGGGAGCCGCCCAGGCCGGGGCCGCCGCGACCAGCACGGACAGCAGGCCGAGCACCGGCAACGGTGGCCAGGTCAGGGGTGACGTGGTCGGGTTCAGCGATGTCGGGTCGACGGCAGCGAGGACGGTCAGCGCCACCGCACTGAAGAGGCCGGATGCGGCGACGAGCCACTCCGGGAGGCGCCATGGGTCGGGGCGGTAGACGGTGCGGGTGACCTGCCGACCCGCCCAGGTGAAGCCCCCGACGGCGAGTGCGCCGGCGCACGTGACGATGCCGAAGCCGGTGGCCGTCGAGGCCGCGGCATCCAAGAGGGCGTACACGCCGAGCAGCACGCCGAGCATCCCGGAGAGCACGAGCGCGGCAGTTGCCCGGCGCTGCCACGGGCTCACTGCGCACCGCCGACCGTAGCCGCGGGAGTCCATCGCCGCGGCGAGGCCAAGAGAACGTTCGAGTGCCGAGTGCAGCACGGGGCCGACACTTGCTGCGATTCCACGGATCCCGCGGTCCTCGCGTCCCCGTAGTCGCCGCGCGCGACGAACGGCATGCAACTGCGCGAGAGAGTCAGGCACCACCGTGAGCGCCACGACGACGGCGACGCCGAGCTCGTACACCGCGCCCGGCAGGCTCTTCAGCAGCCGGCTGGGGCTGGCCAGAGCGTTCGCGGCGCCGAGACTGGCCAAGATGGCGGCGAACTGCAGGCCCAGGTACGAAGCACCCAGCATCGCCTCGGCGGTCACCGCACCGCCGACGCGGACGCCGGCGAAGGCGGTCGGCAGGTCCAGCTCGGGCAGCGTCACGAGCACCGTTCCGGGAATCGGTGGTCCGAACAGAGCCTCGATCCCGAGGTGGATCACGAACGCGCCGGCACCCACGACCAGCGCCGCTCGGTACGCCATGGACCAGGGCGCCGTCGACTTGCGGGCTGCGACGACGAACCCGGCCACGGCGATGATCGTCGCGAGGAGCACCGGGCTGGTGGTCCGCGACGCGGCACTGGCCAAGCCGATCGCCCACAGCCACCACGCGCCGGGGTGTAGATGACGTGCGCGCCGGCCGGTCACGTCGAACCTCGTCGTGCTATCAGCCAGGCACCGGCACCCAACAGTGCGACGACTGCGGCACCGACCAGCACCCCCACCGGACCAGGGCCCGCACCGCCGCCGGCGCCGGTCTGCTGAACACCTGCTGCAGAGGGAACGACCGTGGACGCTGAGACGGTCGGCACCGCCCCGTCAGCGGAGTCAGCCGAGCCCGGTGACGGTCCCAGGGGATGGGGGCGCGAGGCATGGGGTCGGTGCAGGTGGGCCGTCGGCGTGGGGCCAGCGGCCGCGCCGTCCGAAGAGGTTCCGGTCCCACCACCGGGCGTTCCGTCCGCAGGCTGGTGCGAGCTCACTGCGGTGGGCGTCGGCGTGGGACGCGGATCCGCGACCGGTTCGCCGCAGCCGGTGGCCGGATAGCCGCCGATCCCGCAGACCAGGCCGCCCTGAGCCCGGATCGCGGCCACCGACCCGAGCACCTGGTAGCCCGTGGCGGCGACAGCAACCTCCTGGCAGACCTGGACGATCCCCGCCGGTGGGTGTTCGACCGGTGGCGCATCCGACGTGCTGCCGTAGTCGATCACGAGCGCGACCCGCTTCATGCCTGCCGCAGGCTGCGCGCTGCCGCAGATCGCGGCGAACGAGGCACTGGTGCGCGGCGGCTGGCTGGAGCTGGCGGCGGGGCTGACCTCGAATCGCCAGCCTTCGACACCACCGTTGGGTGGCCGTCGGGCCGCACCGATGGTGGAGAAGGCCCAGGTCCCGGAGTCGCCGTTCCAATAGGTCCAGTACCGGTACGACGTGGCGTTGGCCGTAGTGGGCAACGCCCACCAGGCGCCTACTCCGAGCACCAGCGCCACCCCCGCGGCCAGCAGCCGCCGCAGACGGACGTGGTCTGCGGACGGGTCGCCGGCGAGAGCAGAAGCGGTCATGGCGTGATCGAGTCACCGATCCGCTGCACGAGGTCGAGACCGGCCACGTCGTGCGGGTCGCCCCCGGTGGCGTGCTCGGCGAGCACGATCAGCGCCGCTGCTCCCGGCAGGATCCGGCGCTTGGTCAGCACGAACGAGCGGGCCTGTTTCTGCAGGACGTCCATCGCAGCGCGGACCTGAGCCCGCGCGGTGCCGGCCGCGACCAGTGAGAGCACCGCGTTGGCCGTGGCGCCGAGGTCGTCATCCGTGCCGAACGACGAGGGGATCGCGCCGGCGTTGGTGCGCAGGACGCCGGCCAGGTAGTTCGAGACGGCTGCGGACGCCGAGACCCCCAGCGTGCCGCCGGTGCAGTCCGGAGCCGTGGGTGCAACCCACGACGTTGCCGGCTCCACGGGTAGCGCGGCGCGGGCAAGGGCCTGAGCCGCTTGAGCAGTGGCGAAGTCGTTGGGCGCCAAGGGCACCTCGACGCTGTAGTCGAGCGCACCTTGTTCGGTCGCGACAGCGGTGCAGTCCAGCTGCAACGAGCGGAGGAAGCCGAAGCCGGACACGCCACCGGCGCGCACGTGCAGCGGGCGACGGTGCAGAGTCAGGAACGCCTGGAGCACCAGGCCGGTCGAGTTGCTGTCAGGCCCCCAGCCGGCGGTGTACTCCCAGCCGCCGCCGGCCAACTGGTGACGTCGCAGCCAGCGCAGTCCTTCGCGAGCGGGCGCGGGACGCCGGATCGCGTGCAGCGCCATGACGGCCATCGCTGTGGCATTGCTGTCGGCGGCTCCGCACGCGGTGGTGAGGTCGGGGCGAAAGCTCATCCAACGGCCGTTGGCGCACTGCTGGCGGAGCAACCACTGAACAGCGGATCGATCGACGGGAGCGCCAGCGGCGTGCAGCGCCAGGATGCTGAGCCCCTGTCGGTAGACGCCGTCGTACGTCGGGTCTTGCGAGCCGTAGAGGCCGCGGTGGGCGAGGTCGCTGACCGCAACCCGATCAGAGGTGCTGCGCTGCGGCGCCGCATCGGCAGGGCCGACGACTGTCGCGAGCACGGTGACGGTCAGCCCGAGACTGACGGCGGTGCTGAGCAGGGCGCGGACCCGGCGGGGGTGGGGCGTCACAGGAGTGCCTTTCGCATGAGCGGTCCGCGTCGCTGCCCGTTCGCCGATTCACGAGGAACGCCCCTGGTCGCTGTCGCGACGTCAGGGGCGCAAGGCTCGGGCTCGGTGCCCGGGCTCCGCGCCGTAGACCTCGACGGAGGGAGCCGCTCGCGCCCAAGCAGGTGCCCCGGCTCGTCGTGCCCGCGGCGCGGGACGACCTACGGTTGCGGGTCAGCGCCGGACTTTGACCGGACTTCCCCTGCTGAGCACGTGTGGAGTTGTGGGCTGATCCGACCACGCGTCAGGGCTCGACGTCAAAGTGCCGGCCGCTAGCGTGTCGGCCCGGAGGTGGGTCATGACCTGGACCTGGCGGTTGGAGACGTCTGACGGCTCACTCGTCGTCGTGTCGGACCTCGACGAGACGGAGTGGTCCAGCCAGGCGGACGCCGAGACCTGGATCGGGGAGAACTGGCCGATCCTCCTGGCCGCCGGCGTCGACCAGGTGGTGCTGCTCGAGGACGGCCAGGTCAGCTACGGCCCGATGAGCCTCCATCCGCCCACCCCACCCGAACCCAGCTGATCCCACCCGTCGTCGTCCACACCTGGTCAGGCGCGTGGGTTCGGGCTCTCGGTCTCGGACGGGTCGCGCTCGACCAGGTCGCGCAGGATCGCGTCGATGGCCTTCACGGCAGCCGGTTCCAGCCGAACGCCCGCCGCGGCGACCGTCTCGTGCAGCTGCTCGGGGCGAGTGGCACCGACGATCGCGGCGGCGACGTTCGGGTTCGCCAGCACCCAGGCGATCGCCAGCTGAGCCATGGTCAGCCCGGCTTCGTCGGCGACCCCCCGTAGCTGCTGAACGCGTTGCAGCATCTCGTCGGTCATGAACTCGGTCATGAACCGGCCGAACTCCTTGTCGGCGGCGCGGGATCCCTTCGGCGGCTGATGGCCCGGCTGGTACTTGCCGGTCAAGATGCCTTGAGCCAGGGGAGACCACACGATCTGCGACAGGCCGAGCTCTTCGCACGCCGGCACCACTTCAGCCTCGATGACGCGCCACAACATCGAGTACTGCGGCTGGCTCGACACGAACTGGTCGTAGCCGAGCTCACGTTGTAGCTCGACGGCTTCGCGGATCTGCGACGCCTTCCATTCGGAGACGCCCACGTAGAGCACCTTGCCGGCGCGGATCAGGTCGTCGAACGCCCGCACCACCTCGTCGATGGGGGTCTCGTAGTCGAACCGATGGGCTTGGTACAGATCGAGGTAGTCGGTCTGCAGTCGACGCAGACTCGCCTCGCACGACCGCACGATGTGTTTGCGCGAAAGGCCGCGGTCGTTCACGCCTTCGCCGGTGGGCCAGTACACCTTGGAGAAGATCTCGAGACCGTCGCGAGGCTGCCCCGCCAGAGCATTGCCCAGAGCGGTCTCGGCCCGCCCCTGCGCATAGGCGTCCGCAGTGTCGAACGAGGTGACGCCCAGATCGAGCGCCGCGTTGACGCAGCTCACCGCTTGTGCGTCGTCGATCTGTGAGCCGTGGGTGATCCAGTTGCCGTAGACCACTTCACTGATCTTCAGACCGCTGCGCCCGAGGTGTCGAAACTCCATGCCCCGAGCCTAAGGGGGAGCGGTCAGCTGTCGCCGCGGCGCTGACCGCGGGACCACCCCTGCTTCACCACCGGCGGCGGCACCTTGCGACGCTTCGTCTGCAGCGAGCGCCCGAAGGCGTACATGAGCGCGCCCTTACGGGCGGTCGCGTCGGGGAACCGGCGGCCGAGCTGCTTGCGCAGTGCCAGCAGCGACAGCGTGGTGTCCACCGTCACCACGACGTAGAACGCGAGCAGCAACGAGGTGGCCACGCGCTGCGTCCCGGGGATCACCAGCAGAACCAAGCCGCCGATCACGACTGGCCAGAAGAACTGCGCGGCATTTCGGCGGCCGTCGATCCAGTTGCGCGCATACGACCGCACCGGTCCGCGATCGCGGGCGGGGAAGTACTTCTCGTCCCCGGCTTTGAGCCGCTCATAGGACTTGGCGCGGTCCTCGCGTTCGCGTGCCCTGGCTTCCTTGCGGTCGCGAGGGGCAGCTACGCCCGCCCGACGCTGCGCCTGGGCATCTTTGCGCTTGGGCGTCGGTCGGCCCTTGCCGGCAGCCGGGTCGGGAGCGTCGGCAGCCGGGTCGGCCGTCTCGGCAGCCGGGGTTCGTCGGAACAGCACCTGCCCAGGCTACCGGCGTCGCTCGTGTCGGGACGCCGCGTCCCCGACGCGCACGTACGCTGAGCCAGCCAGCCAGCACCAGCACCTCCATTCCCGACTCAGGGGGCTCCACCGCCGCATGCGCGTCACGTCGATCGGGCACGCCGGGCTGCACATCCAGACCGGTCACGGCTCGATCGTCTGCGACCCATGGTTCAACCCGGCGTACTTCTGCTCGTGGTACCCGTTCCCCGCCAACGACGGGCTGGACATGTCGGCGCTCGGCGCCTCCGACTACCTGTACGTGTCCCACCTGCACCGCGACCACTACGACCCGGAGTGGTTGACCCGCTGGATGAACAAGGATGCGGTGGTCCTGCTCCCCGACTACGGGGTGCCGGACCTGAAGGATGCGCTGGCGGGGCTCGGTTTCCACCGCTTCCTGCACACCCGCAACGGTGAGCCGTTCGAGCACGACGGCCTCACGATGATGATTGTGTCGATGACGGCGCCCAACGACGGTCCGCTCGGCGACTCCTGCCTCGCGGTGGACGACGCAACGGCCGCGATCCTCAACCAGAACGACGGGCGTCCCACCGACATCGAACCGCTGGTCCGCTTCGGGGCGTACGACGCGCACTTCCTCCAGTACAGCGGCGCCATCTGGTACCCGATGGTGTACGACCTGCCCGAGCCGATGAAAGTGGCACTCGGTGAGCGCAAGCGGCTCAACGGCATGGATCGCGCCCGCCGGTTCGCAGAGGCGGTGGGCGCGCGCTGGGTCGTCCCGAACTCAGGACCTCCAGCATTCCTCGACGACGACCTGTTCGAGATCAACGACACCGGTCAGAAGGGGAACGTCTTCCCCGACCAGCTCGTGTTCCTCGACTACCTGCACTCGATGGGGGTCGAGAACGGGGTGCTGCTGTCCACGGGGTCCAGCATCGAGGTCCACCGCGACGCTTCCGAGCCAACGGTGGAGCACCTGGCAGACCTGGCGACGACGATGCGCCCGTTCGAGGACAAGCGCACGTACCTGACGGAGTACGCGGCGCGCACCCGTGCCGAGCGAGACGCCCGCAAGGCGCAGTGGCCCTCCCACGGCGACCCGCTGCTGCCGCAGCTGAAGCGGTGGTGGGAACCGCTCCTGGCGGCCATGCCGACGCTGTGCGGACGCCTCGGCGACCGGATCCTGCTCGAGACCGAGCACGAGGCCGTGATCGTCGACTTCATCGACCAGGTGGTCGAGCCGTACGTGGATCAGGACTACCGCTACCGCATCCATGCCGCCGACACGCTGGTGCGTGCCTGTGTCGATGCACGTCTGGCTGACTGGGTGAACGAGCTGTTCCTGTCGTGCCGCTTCCAAGCCACACGACGCGGTCCGTACAACGAACACGTGTACACGTGGTTCAAGTCGTTGTCGCCGGAGCACGCGTCGTACATCGAGTCGTGGCTGTCCGGCGACCGGGAAAGCCACGAGCGCTGGCGCTTCGGGGACCATCTCGTGCAGCGGCACTGCCCTCACCTCGGGGCCGACCTCGCCCGCTTCGGCGAGGTGGCCGACGGCGTCCTCACCTGCGGACTGCACGGCTGGCAGTTCGACCTCGAGACGGGCCGGTGCCTGACGTCGGACGACGCGCACCTGGACACGGTGCGGATTGCTCACCGCGACGAGGTCGAGGACCTCTCGTCATGACCGCGCCGGCCGCCCCACATCATCGCGTCAGCACATCCGAGGCGACAGCAGCCGCCCTGCACCATCGCGGTCTGCCGTACGCAGCTGGGCTCGATGGCCTGAGAGCGGTCGCAGTGACGGCCGTGCTGGTCTTCCACGCGGCCGTCCCGGGGACACCTGGCGGCTTCCTCGGCGTCGACCTGTTCTTCGTCATCAGCGGCTTCCTGATCACGTCGCTGCTGCTGGTCGACTTCGAACGTCGCGGCAAGGTGGGGTTGGTCGATTTCTACGTGCGTCGGGCCAGACGTCTGCTTCCGGCCGTGTACCTGCTGTTGATCGCGGTGACGGCCTACTGCGCGCTCTTCGCCAGGGGCGAGCTCGAGTCGTTGCGCGGTCAGGTTCTCTCCGCGCTCGCCTACGTGACGAACTGGTACTTCGTCGTCGTGCACCAGTCGTACTTCCAGGCGCTGGGACGTCCGCCGCTGCTGCTGCACCTGTGGTCGTTGGCGTTGGAGGAGCAGTACTACATCGCGTGGGCGCTGGTGCTGGCATTGGTCCTGCCGCGCCTGCGCCGACGACGCCGCCCGCTGGCGATCGGGCTCGTACTCGGGGTGCTGGGCAGCACTGCTCTGATGGCCGCCTTGTACAACCCGTTCGCGGACCCGTCCCGGGTGTACTACGGAACGTTCACCCACGTGGCACCGTTGCTGGTCGGCTCCCTGCTCGCGCTGTTCTGGAACCCCGCTCGGTTGCGCCCGATCATCGCGCCGGGTGCCGTCACCGTGCTCGATGTCGCAGGCGCGGCAGCCCTCGCCGCCTTCGTGTGGTTCGTGGCCAATGCGACGCAGAACAGCACCTGGATGTACCGGGGTGGCTTCTTGGTGGTGGCGCTGATCGGTGCGGTCGCGGTGGCGGTGGCCGTGCATCCCGCTTCGAGGGTCGGTCGCGCGCTCGGCTGGTCGCCGATCCTGTGGCTAGGGGTGCGGTCGTACTCCATCTACCTGTGGCACTGGCCGGTGTTCGTCCTGACTAGGCCGCATCTGGACGTTCCGCTGTCCGGGGTGCCGCTGTTCGTCGTGCGCATGGCCATCACCTTGGTGCTGGCCGACCTGGCCTTCCGCTTCGTCGAGACGCCGATCCGACGTGGTGCGCTGAGCCGTTGGTTCGCGCGCGTGCGCGGGAGCGAGGCGGACGAGCGCAAGCGGCTGCTCGGCGTCGGTGTGGTGTCGGGCGTCAGCCTGCTGGCGGTCGTGGGCCTGCTCGGTCTGCAGCTGCTCAACGCGCCGCGCGGCGACAACGTTGCCCTCGGTGGGAACGCGGGTCCCGGACACCGGGTGGCCGACCCCAAGCCGGGACGAGATGCCGGGAGACTTGCGGCGCTCGGGCCTGCTCACCCGCTGCCGGCCCAGCTTCGGGTGACCGTCGTCGGCGACTCGCAGGGCATGACGTTGCTGCTCAACGTCAGCGACGCCGTGACCCAGCAGTTCGGCTTCACCGACGGGACTGTGGAGGGCTGCGGGGTGCTCGAGGGCAAGATCACGAGCACCCAGGGCATGCGTCGAGATCTCGGTGCCGAATGTGCCGGCTGGGCGCAGAAGTGGCACGACCACGTCGCGGCGAGCCACGCCCAGATCGGGTTGGTGATGATCGGCGCCTGGGACGTCTTCGACGTGCAGGTCGACGGCAAGACGCTGGCCTTCGGGAGCCCGGCCTGGGACGCCTACTTCCAGCAGCAGCTCGCCAAGGGGATCAAGGCGGTCAAGAGTGCGGGGGCGACGGTTGCCCTGGCTGAGCTGCCGTGCTACCGGCCGATCAGCGCCGGCGGGCTGCCGGCTCTGCCCGAGCGGGGAGACGACTCGCGAACCCGTCACGTCAACACGTTGCTCGAGGCCGCCGCGGCACGGGACCCCCATCACGTGGTCACCGTCCACCCGCCTGCGGCCTTCTGCACGAACGACCAGATCGCCAATGACGTCAACTACCGCTGGGACGGGGTGCACTACTACATCCCCGGCGCGACGCTGTTCATGCGCGTGGTCGGGCCTCAGCTCCTGGCCATCGCGCACCACTTGCCCACCAGCGGGTGAACCATGATCGAAACGGGCTCCGGGAGCCGGGTGTGTCACCATGGGAATGGCCCACCGCCGTCGGCGGTTGCCTCCAGAGACCACAGATCGCCGTCGAACCACGCAGGAGCCCCGCATGAGCGTCCAGGACTCCACCACCGAGACCGTCGTCACCGGGGTGAGCCTCACCGACACCGCCGCCAGCAAGGTCAAGGGCCTTCTGGAGCAGGAGGGCCGGACCGACCTCGCACTGCGCATCGCGGTCCAGCCGGGCGGCTGCTCGGGTCTGCGCTACCAGTTGTTCTTCGACGACCGGGCGCTCGACGGTGACGCGGTACAGCCCTACGACGGGTTCAACGTCGTGGTCGACCGCATGAGCGTTCCCTACCTCGGCGGCGCCAGCATCGACTTCGTCGACACGATCGAGAAGCAGGGGTTCACGATCGACAACCCCAACGCGACAGGATCCTGCGCCTGCGGCGACTCGTTCAGCTGACGCCACCGCCTGGCAAAGACCAGAACCGCCCCCGCTCCGACCGGTTCGTCGGATCGGGGGCGGTGGTGCGTGGCAGCGCAGTAGATTCCCCCTGACCGACGGTGGGTCACTCGCCGCTGTGGGGAGGCAAGGCATGGGGGTGCGAACGCGCGTGGTGCAGACCCAACCGCCGCGCGCCCTCGGCTGGTCGACTGGTGTGACCGTCGCAGTGCTCCTTCTCGGACTCGTTCTCGGCGGCTGGCTCCCCGGGCCAGTCAGGGCGACCGCTGCTGTGGCTGCGTCGGCTCCCGGAACACCGGTGACGTGGGGCGCGAACCCCCAGGGCCAGCTCGGCGACGGCACGACGGTGGCCCACACTGCGCCGGCTGCCGTGCCCGGCCTCAGCGACATCGTCCAGGTGGCCGGCGGTCGGGAGCACGTGGTGGCGCTGCGCTCCGACGGTCGCGTCGTGGCGTGGGGCGACAACGTCTACGGCCAGCTCGGCGACGGCACGTTCACCGACCGCACCACCCCCACGTCAGTGGTCGGCCTTCCGAGCAACGTGGTGGCGGTCGCGTCTGGCCACTACAGCTCCTTCGCCCTGACCTCGGATGGTCGCGTCTTCGGGTGGGGCTGGAACGCTCTGGGCCAGCTCGGCGACGGCACGAAGACCAACCGCAACCGTCCGGTCGCCGTAGGGTCGCTGACGGGGATCCAACAGGTGGTGGGAGGTCGCGACTTCAGCGCGGCTCTGGCGGCGGACGGGACGGTCTGGGCGTGGGGCAGCAACGCCAACGGTGAGTGCGGCGACGGCACCACCACCACTCGCCTTTCGCCGGTTCACGTGACCGGGCTGACCGGGGTGGTCCAGATTGCGGCCGGCCGCAACCACGCCCTCGCGCTGCGCAGCGACGGCACCGTCTGGTCGTGGGGGCTCAACGTCTCCGGCCAGCTGGGGGACGGCAGCAAGACCGTGCGCCACACGCCGGTCGCCGTGACGGGTCTTGGCACCGTCGTCGACCTGGCGGCCGGGGCGGACCATTCGCTGGCGGTGACCTCGCACGGTTCGGTCTGGGTGTGGGGCGAGGGTGGACGCGGTCAGCTCGGGCTGGGAACCACGACCGACCGCGTCACGCCCCAGCTGGTTCCGGGCATCACGAATGCCGCATCGGTGGACGCCGGACGCGACCACTCCCTGGTGATCACGACGAGCGGGTCGTTGTGGACATGGGGCTTCGACGACTCCGGGCAGGTCGGCGACGGAGCCACCACGAACCGGCTCACACCGTTCCTGGTTCCGGGGGTCACGAACGCCGTCGACGCAGGGGGAGGACGGAACTACTCCGTCGTCCTGGAGTCCGGACCGCCGGACACCGTCGCGCCATCGGCTCCCGGGCAGCCGGTCGGCAGCAGCACGGTGGCCGGACGGGTCGACCTGTCCTTCGCCGCGGCCACCGACGACGTCGCCAAGACCCTGACCTACCAGGTGTGGCGACACGAGGGCGCCAGCTCGACGCTGGCCGGCAACGTCTCGACGGCGGTCGACCCGGTGTCGTTCTCCGACACCGGTGCCACCCCCGGGGCCACCTACACCTACGACGTCACGGCCTCCGACGGCGTCAACACCGGGGACCCCAGCCCGCTGTCCGACCCGGTGACAGTGGCGACCTCCGCGCCTGGCGTGATCGTCAGTGACGGGTTCGACAACGGGCTGGTGGGGTGGTCAGGCGTGACGCGGCTCAGCAGCGACTCCACCAGGTCCGCACCCACCGGGACCGTCCCGAGCATCCGGGGCGCCGTCGCCTCGCAGTCGGCGGCCGCCTGGCAGGCACTGCCCTCGACCGAGACCAACCTGTGCTACTCGGCGCAGCTGCGCGTCGAGAGCCGGTCGACCGCGTTCTCGCCGATCCGGTTCCGCACGTCGACCGGTGGCGACGTCGCGCGGCTCACGATGACCCCCGCCGGAATGCTGCGGGTGCGCAACGACCAGACCGGCACGCTGTACAACACCAGCACGACCCTGCCGGTCGGCGGCTGGCACCAGGTCGGACTGTGCATCGGTGTCGCCGGGGCCGCAGGTCGGCTGCAGGCCACGTACGACGGCGCGGTCGTCGGCACGTGGACGTCGAACACCGGCGCGACGCCGATCGGCCGGATCCAGATCGGAACGAGTGAGGCGTCCACCGTCGCGTTCAACATCGACGACGTCCTCGTCGTGCGGAACTGACCCCACGCAAGATCAACATGACCGGGTAACGTGCACGGGGTGCCCGACTCACGCATCGCCGTCACCGGATCGGTGGCCACCGACCACCTGATGAACTTCGCGGGTCGGTTCAGCGACTCACTCGTCGCCGACCACCTCGACAAGGTGTCTCTCTCGTTCCTGGTCGACGACCTGGAGGTGCGGCGCGGAGGTGTCGCGGCGAACATCGCGTTCGGCCTGGCGAACCTCGGTCTGCGACCTCTGCTCGTCGCCGCCGTAGGCCCGGACTTCGCCGACTACCGCAGCTGGTTGGAACGTCACGGCGTCGACACCTCCGGCGTCCACGTGTCCGACGACCACCACACCGCTCGCTTCATCTGCACGACCGACCAGGTGCAGGCCCAGATCGCCTCCTTCTACCCCGGCGCCATGGCCGAGGCCCGCCAGATCGAGCTGGAACCGCTGGCCGCCCGGCTCGGTGGCCTGGATCTCGTGGTGGTGGGTCCCAACGACCCCGAGGCGATGCTGCGCCACACGCAGGAGTGCCGGGAACGCGGCTACCCGTTCGTCGCCGACCCGTCCCAGCAGCTGGCCTTCATGGACGGCGAGCAGATCCGCAGGCTGATCGACGGGGCGGCTTACCTGGTGACCAACGAGTACGAGTCGGTGCTCACCGAGCAGAAGACCGGTTGGACCGACGCCGAGATCCGCGACCGGGTCGCGGTGCGGATCACGACGTTGGGGGCCAAGGGCGCCCGCGTCGACCGGACGGACGGCTCGACCGTGACGGTGTCGGTGCCGCAAGAGGAGCGTCGCGCCGATCCCACCGGAGTCGGCGACGCGTTCCGTGCCGGCTACCTTGCGGGCGTCAGCTGGGGCCTAGGCGACGAGCGCGCCGCGCAGGTGGGGTGTCTGCTAGCCACCTACGTCGTGGAGACGGTGGGGACGCAGGAGTACGACTTCGAGCCTGCGGGCTTCGTGGCGAGGTTCGCGACCGCCTACGGCACCCCGGCGGCCGAGGAGGTCGCGGCCCACCTGGTGGCGGAGCTGCGCTGAGCACGGACGGGGCGTCCCGCTTCCTCCTTCCCGACCCGCGTGACCTCGGGCCGGATGCCGACGGCGAGGAGTTGGTCTGCGTCGGGGCCGACCTCGAGCCGGCCACGCTGGTCTCCGCCTACCGGCTGGGCCTGTTCCCGATGCCGGTCGCGCGTCGTCTCGCGTGGTGGAGTCCCGATCCACGAGCGGTCCTGCCCCTGGAGGCGGTCGTGCGCTCCCGCTCGCTGCGTCGGTCGCAGCGCCGTTTCGAGGTGCGGATCGACACCGCGTTCGACGCTGTGGTGGACGCGTGTCGCACAGCGCCGCGTGACGGCGGTTGGATCACGCAGGAGATGGCGCGTGCGTACCGGCGGCTGCACGCGCTGGGGGTGGCCCACAGCGTCGAGTCGTGGTCGGCCGACGGGCACCTCCTCGGTGGTCTCTACGGCGTGAGCCTGGGCGGCTTGTTCGCAGGTGAGTCGATGTTCCACCAGGCCACGGACGCCTCCAAGGTGGCCCTCCTCGGCCTGGTCGACCACCTGATCGCCGCGGGTGGCACCCGGCTGCTCGACGTGCAGTGGCCCACGGCCCATCTGGCCAGCCTCGGGGTCGTGGCGATCCCGCGGCCGGCCTACCTGCGTCAGCTCGACGCAGCGCTGCTCGTGCCGGACGCCTTCGGGTCGACCCGGCCGACCCGGTAGCCGGTGGCGTCGAGGACGACCTCAGAAGGCGTCATGACACGTCACGGTAACGGCCGGAATCGGGGCGCTCCCCCTCCCGGCGCGGGGCTGGTCCCTGCGCTAATGTGCCACCGAATCTGCTCAGGACCCCGGCCCCGCGCCTTCGCGGCGGTCCGTACTCGGAAGGCGCCTTGTGAGCTCCACCCGCTCCACCGGCCGATCCAGAGCCGTCCGTCGCACTGCGGCGGTTCTCGGCGCTGGAGCAGTCGTGCTGCTCGCCTCCGGATGCTCCGTCGCCGACCTCCCCTCGCAGCTGCAGATGCCGCAACCGGTCACCAAGCAGGGCGAGATCACCTACTCGCTGTGGCAGGGCACCTGGGTCGCCGGGTGGGTCGTGTTCGGGTTCGTTTTCGTGCTGATCGTCGGCACCGCCATCTGGTTCCGCAAGCGCGCCGACCATCTGCCGGCACAGACGCGGTACAACATCCCCATCGAGGTCATGTACACGGTGACGCCGCTGATCGTTGTGGGGGTCCTCACCATCTTCACCTGGCGCGATGAAGCCAACATCATGGCGTTGCAAGACGACCAGGCGGTCACCGTCAACGTCGTCGCCTACCAGTGGAACTGGGGCTTCAACTACGTCAAGGAAGACGTCTACACCACGGGCACGCCGCAGCAGATCCCGACGCTGGTGCTGCCGGTCAACGAGAAGATCCGGTTCGAGCTCACGTCGCCCGACGTGGCCCACTCGTTCTGGGTCCCCGACTTCCTGTTCAAGATGGACGTGATCCCCGGCCGGGTGAACCAGTTCGAGATCACGCCGACCAAGGAAGGGCACTTCGCGGGCCGCTGCGCCGAGCTGTGCGGCACCTACCACTCGCAGATGCTCTTCTACGTCGACGTGGTCAGCGCCAGCGACTACCAGACTTTCATCGACGGGCTGCGGGCCAAGGGCCAGACCGGACAGCTCGACACGGGTCGGGCCAACCACGACGCCCAGAACCAGGGACGCACCGAGATCGGTGGCAGTGTGGATGGCTACGTGACCAACGGAGGCACCCCGTGACTCTGCTCGAAGAACCGGTCACCTCGGCCACGCCGGAGTCGGCGCAGGCGCGCCGCAAGGCCACCCTCGGGCAGACCGTCGTCAAGTGGGCCACCACGACCGACCACAAGCTGATCGGCTACCTGTACTTCATCACTTCGTTCGTGTTCTTCCTGTTCGCCGGCACCATGGCCCTGATCATGCGCGCCGAACTCGCCGAGCCGGGCCTGCAGTTCGTGAACCTTGAGCAGTACAACCAACTGTTCACGATGCACGGGACGATCATGTTGTTCCTGTTCGCGACGCCGCTGTTCTCCGCGTTCGCCAACGCCATCATGCCGCTGCAGATCGGTTCGCCCGACGTCGCCTTCCCGCGCATGAACATGCTGGCCTACTGGCTGTACCTGTTCGGCGCGCTGCTCGTCTGTTCCGGCCTGCTGACGCCCGGTGGTTCAGCGGCCTTCGGATGGACCGCCTACGCCCCGCTGAACGACGCGATCCGCTCGCCCGGTGTCGGCGTCGACATGTGGATCATCGGCCTGGCCCTCAGCGGTCTGGGCACGATCCTCGGCTCGGTCAACTTCATCACGACGATCGTGTGCATGCGGGCTCCCGGCATGACCATGTTCCGGATGCCGATCTTCACCTGGAACATCATGGTCACGAGCATCCTGGCGCTCATGGCGTTCCCGGTGCTGGCGGCCGCCCTCATCGTGCTCGAGATCGACCGGCAGTTCGGCACCGTGGTGTTCAGCTCCGACGTTGGCGGTGCCATCTTGTGGCAGCACCTCTTCTGGTTCTTCGGGCATCCAGAGGTGTACATCCTGGCGCTGCCGTTCTTCGGCATCATCAGCGAGATCCTGCCGGTGTTCAGCCGTAAGCCGATCTTCGGCTACAAGGGACTGATCTACGCCACGATCTCGATCGCTGCGCTGTCCGTCGCGGTGTGGGCCCACCACATGTTCGTCACCGGTGCCGTGCTGCTCCCGTTCTTCACCTTCATGACGATGCTCATCGCCGTGCCAACCGGCGTGAAGTTCTTCAACTGGATCGGCACGATGTGGGGTGGATCGGTGTCGTTCGAGACACCGATGCTGTTCTCCCTGGGATTCCTCGTGACGTTCTTGTTCGGCGGTGTCACCGGCATCATCCTCGCGTCGCCGCCGTTGGACTTCCACGTGTCGGACTCGTACTTCGTGGTGGCGCACTTCCACTACACCGTGTTCGGCACCGTCGTCTTCTTGATGTTCGCCGGCTTCTACTTCTGGTGGCCCAAGTGGACCGGTCGGATGCTGGACGAGCGCCTGGGACAGATCCACTTCTGGACGTTGTTCATCGGGTTCCAGACCACCTTCTTGATCCAGCACTGGCTCGGCGTCATGGGTATGCCCCGTCGCTACGGCGACTACCTGCCCAGCGACGGGTTCACGCTGTACAACGAGATCTCCAGCGTCGGTGCCGCCATCCTCGGGTTGTCGACGCTCACGTTCTTGTGGAACGTCTGGTACACGACCCGCCACGCGCCGCTGGTCGAGACCGACGACCCGTGGGGTTGGGGCCGTTCGCTGGAGTGGGCCACGTCGTGCCCACCGCCACGCCACAACTTCGACTCGATCCCGCGGATCAGGAGCGAGTCACCCGCGTTCGACTACCACCACCCGGAGCTGCCCCCCGGAGGGGCGCCGGTCGCGGTCGCAGCGCCGTCGTCAGCGGCGTCGTCAGCAACTGCCGAAGCGGACGGCTGAGCCGATGCGGGTCTCTGGCGTCCTCTTCGGCATCCTCGCCGTGTTCTTCGGCCTGCTCGCCGCCGCCTACTGGGTGCTGGCCCACGAGCCCGCGGGTGCGGCCGCCTTGGTGTTCACCGCCGGCCTGGCCTTCCTCGTGGCCTACTACTTCCTGTTCACCGCCCGGCGGGTCGAGCCACTGCCCGAGGACGACGACGAAGGGGTCATCGAGGACGGGGCGGGCGAGTACGGCTTCTTCAGCCCCCACAGCTGGTGGCCGCTGGTCGTGGGGGCCTGCGCAGCTACGATCGGCCTCGGCCTGGTCTTCTTCGTGTGGTGGCTGCTGGCGCTTGGCGTGGTCGCGACCATTCTTGGTACCGTGGGCTGGGTCTTTGAGTACTACCGCGGTGAGTTCGTCCGCTCCTGAAGATCCCGAACACCACGGCAGGTCAGGCTCCCAGCCCGACCTGCCGAGAACTCACCCCATAGAACACCAGCATCAGCACCAGCGCCGGCCCGGCACCGGCAACCGGTGACCCGTCCCGCCGGTGATCCGGCGAACCTTCGTCTGGGGGTGAGGCAACGGTGAGGCAACTCACCCGTCCGGTCCGCGTCGGGGCCTTGGCCCTGGCCGGGATCGTCGCGTCTGCCCTCGTGGTGGCGTGTGCCCCGGTGCGCGCTGACAACGGCCCGGGCACCAGCGGCAGCGCCCAGTCCGCCGCGTTGATCGCGGTGAGCCCGGCCAACCGCAGCCACGACTGGAACCCCAGCAAGCCGGTCCTGCTGACCGTAGCAGCGGGCACGTTCAAGCATGTCGCCGTCAGCGGTGCCGGGCATCACGTCACGGGCCACTTCCTGCGCGGTGGCACCGTCTGGCAGTCCGACGAGCAGTTGGCGTACGCCACCCGCTACCACGTCACCGCCGTAGCCGTCGACGGCACCGGTCGAGTGGCGACGGAGCACAGCCGCTTCCGCACCGTGCACCCTCGTTCGTTGCTCGGCGTCAGCGTGACCCCACTGTCCGGCTGGAGGGTCGGTGTCGGCATGCCGATCATCGTGACCTTCGACCGGCCCGTCACCGATCGCGCGAAGGTCGAGCGCCTGCTCCACGTCACCAGCACCCCGCACGTCCTCGGCGGCTGGTACTGGGTCAACGACCAGATGGTCCGCTACCGCCCCAAGGTGTACTGGCCTGCCGGCACCAAGGTGTCACTCGATGCAGCACTGGCCGGCCAGGACCTCGGGGCCGGCGTCTGGGGTGGGTCCGACGTCCACGTCGCCTTCACCGTCGGCTCTGCCACCGTCGACACCGTCGACATCGCCGCTCACGAGCTCACCGTTCGCCAGAACGGCAAGGTCGTGCGGACCATCCCGGTCACCACGGGCAAGCCGGGATGGGACAGCCGGATCGGGACCAAGGTGATCATGTCGAAGCAGCCATGGGTCACCATGGACGCCGCCACGCTCAATGTGCCCAAGAACTCACCGGACTACTACCGGTTGCGAGTCCAGTGGGACATGCGGCTGACCTGGTCGGGGGAGTTCCTCCACGCGGCTCCGTGGTCGGTGGCCGACCAGGGCGTGGCCAACGTCTCCCACGGGTGCACGGGCATGAGCACCGACAACGCCTTGTGGCTGTACAACTTCAGCAAGGTGGGTGACCCGGTGGTCTACATCAACGGCACCCGGCCGCTGGAACCCTGGAACGGCTACACCGACTGGAACATCCCCTGGGACCAGTGGGTCGCCGGCAGCGCCCTGCACTGAGCGGCAGTGAGCCGACCGGTCGTCGTCCGCGCCGCGGCCCCGTCGGACGCGCAGGCCCTCGCGCACGTCCGGATCTCGTCCTGGCGGGCTGCCTACCGTGATCTGCTGCCCGACGCGGTCCTGGACGACATGGACCTCGTCGACCGAGACCGAGCGTTTCCGCTCGTGGCTCGCGCAGCCACCGATCGCTCGCGCCTTCGCGCTCGTGGCGCTCGCGGCAACCGGGGCAGGAGACACCATGACGGGCTACCTCGTCGGTGGCCCCTACCGGGAGGACCATCCGTCGGCTGCGCCGGGCACCGGCGAGGTGTACGCCCTGTACGTCGACCCGGTGGCCTGGCGGGCCGGTACCGGCTCGGCGTTGCTCGACGCGGCGCAGGAGCACTTGGCAACCGCAGGGTTCACGTCGGCCGCGTTGTGGGTGCTCGAGACGAACCTGGCCGCCCGAGGCTTCTACGAGTCGCGCGGCTGGACGCACGACGGGGCAACCGCCCACTGCCGAGAGGCGGTCGGCGCCCCGGAGGTCCGCTACCAGCGTTCGTTGCCGGGCGTGCCCCCTTCACCCACCCACCACGCGGCCACTGGGTGGTCGCCTGGGGCGGCTCCCAGCTGATCTCAGAGGGCTCCCCAACGGGCATCCGGTGCTGACCATCAAGGTGGCGGCCACGCGCTCGCCGTACCGCGTGGTCGCGCTGCTGGCGGGTTCCGTAGCGGCGGATGCTGTTTGCAGGGGGATGAACGCGCAATACCCCCGCTAGCGCTGGTGCCCCGACTAGTTGTCCTCGGGGGGCGTGGGCGCAAGCACCTTGGCCCTGGTCGTCTCGATGTCGCTCTGGCGCTGCTCGGTGAGCTCCGCCTCGTGGTGGGCGGACTCGGCCAGCTCCTGCGGCGTCGGCTTGGTGACCGCGTCGGAGTAGAACCAGCCCGAAAGCCGGGCGCGCACCCGCTTGAGGCCAAGAGCCCGCTGCCGAACACCGTTGGCGTCGCTGGCCTCAGGAGCCACGTACGGCTCGACGACGACCCGCGACGACAACAGCGCCCGTTCCTCGTAGGAGACCGGTTGGTGCTGCTCGTAGTACGAGCCACTGGGCAAGCGCTTGATGACGCCGCTCTCGTAGCCGTGGAGCAGCTTGTCGCGGTCGCGCCGCTGCAGGCCGAAGCAGATGCGTTTGGTCACGATGAAGGCGATAGGCGGCAAGATGATGCAGGCACCGCGCATCGTCCACGTCATCGCGTTGACGCTGATATCGAACTTGCTCGCGATGATGTCGTTGCCACCCTCGATCCACAACACGATGTAGAACGTGAGGGACATGGCGCCGATCGCGGTGCGGGTCGCGGCGTTGCGCGGGCGGTCGAGCAGGTTGTGGGGTCCGTCGTCTCCCGGCGTCGCCCAGCGTTCGATCCAGGGGTACAGCGCCATGAGCGTGAAGATGATGCCCGGCAGCACGAGCGCGGGTATGAAGATGTTCCACGAGATCGTGTGGCCGAGCCAGGTCGTCTCCAGGTTCGGCATCATGCGTAATGCGCCTTCTAGCCAGCCGATGTACCAGTCTGGTTGAGACCCCGCGGACAGCTGGTCGGGGACGTACGGCCCGTACATCCAGATCGGGTTGATCTGCACCAGCGCACTGAGCAGCGTGCAGACGCCGAACACCACGAAGAAGAAGCCTCCAGCCTTGGCCGTGTACACCGGGAACAGCGGGTAGCCCACGACGTTGTCGTTGGTGCGTCCCGCTCCGGGGAACTGGGTGTGCTTCTGGTACCAGATCATCATCAGGTGGGCTGTGAGCAGCGCCAGGATGATGCCCGGCACGAGCAGGATGTGCACCGTGTAGAGGCGGCTGATGAAGATGTCGCCGGGGAACTGGCCGCCGAACACCAGGAACTGCACGTACGTGCCGACGACGGGGATCGACAAGATGATGCCGTCGGCGATGCGCAGGCCGGTGCCGGAGAGCAGGTCGTCGGGCAGGGAGTAGCCGGCGAAGCCTTCGAGCAGTGCCAACGTGAGCAGGCCGACGCCGATCACCCAGTTGATCTCGCGGGGCTTGCGGAACGCACCGGTGAAGAACACCCGCAGCAAGTGCACCGAGATGGCACCGACGAAGAACAGCGCGGCCCAGTGGTGGATCTGGCGCATCAGCAGGCCACCGCGGACATCGAAGCTGATGTCGAGGGTCGACGCGTAGGCCTCGGACATGCGCACGCCGTTCAGCGGCAGGTACGAGCCGTGGTAGACGACCTCGGTCATCACCGGCTTGAAGAACAAGGTGAGGAAGGTGCCGGTGAGCAGCAGCACGATGAAGCTGTACAGCGCGATCTCGCCGAGCATGAACGACCAGTGCTCGGGGAAGACCTTGTTCAGGTTGCGCTTGAGGAAGTTCGACGCCGGGACGCGGTCATCCACCCAGCCATAGAGGTCCTCGCCGACCTCGACAGCCTTGTTCTCGCTCATCCGCGCTCCCAGAAGCTCGGTCCTACTGGCTGGGCGAAATCACCTTGGGCGACCAGGTATCCGTCGGTGTCGATGGTGATGGCGAGCTGGGGCAGCTCGCGGGCGGCCGGTCCGAAGATCACGGTGCCGGCGTCCGCCAGGTCGAACGTGGACTGGTGGCAGGGGCAGAGCAGGTGGTGGGTCTGTTGTTCGTACAAGCTGATGGGGCAGCCCACGTGGGTGCAGATCTTGGAGTAGCACAAGATGCCCTGGTAGTCCCAGCCGTCGCCCTGCTCGGCCTTGATGTCGCTGGGGTCCATGCGCACCAGGATCACCGGCGCCTTCGCGAGCTCGTTGAGGGTCCCTTCGGCCTCGAGGACGGCGTCGATCCCCTCGGGCACGGCACTCACGAGCGTGCCGACGAGCAGCTCCTCTGGCCGGATGGGTCGACCCGTCTCGGCCACGACGATGCGCATGCCCTTGCGCCACATCGTGTGCCGCATCGTGACGCCGGGTTTGGGTCCCAGGTCGGCCAGGAACACGAGCGGGGCGGCGCCGAGCGTCGCCAGTGCGCCGACCATCGACAGCAGAATCATGGGCCGGCGGCGGATCCCGCTCTCGTTGAAGCCGCGTTCGAACTCCGCAAACGTCTCCTGGCGGGCGTCGTCCGGCGCCGCGGTCCCGTGGCGTTCGCCCACGATCTCGTGCTCGGGCATGAGCTTCTTGGCCCAGTGGATCGCGGCGACGCCGACGAGGAAGAACGACAGGCCCATCAGCAGGCCGAGCAAGAGGTTCGACAGCTGCGTGTCGCCGATCAGCGGCACCCAGATCAGGCGGTCGACCGGCACCGCGGCGAACACGACGACGAAAGCGATCCCGCACAGCATCGCGCCGAGGAAGAGCAACGCCACCTGACGCTCGGCCCGCTTGGCCGCGCGAGGGTCGATGTCCGACATCCGCGGCTCGTGGTGCGGGAGCTCGCTGAAGTCTTGGTCGTCGTCGTGGCTCATGCGGCGGCGTCCTTCGGCTCGCAGGAGGGGCGGGTCATCGGGCTCTGGCTCCGAGCCAGATCGCCACCCCGACCAGGGCACCGATCCCGACCACCCAGAAGAGCAAACCCTCGGTCACGGGTCCGACCCGGCCGAGGTCGAGACCGCCGGGGTTCGGGGCGTTCCGCAGCGTCTCGATGTAGGCGATGATCGCCTGCTTGTCGGTCGGACGCAGGGTGCCGTCGGGGAACACGGGCATGTTGTTCGGCCCGGTGAGCATCGCCTCGTAGATGTGGCGCGGCTCGCTGTTGACGATCGCTGGTGCACGCTTGCCGAACGTGAGTGCGCCGCCGGAGCCGGCGAAGTTGTGGCAGGCCGCGCAGTTCGCGCGGAACAGCTGGCCACCGAGCACGACGTCGGCATCCTTCGGGTCGTACAAGGCGGGGTCGGGGATCGCCGGTCCGGGGCTCAGGGAGCCGATGTAGGCCGCGAGGGCGGCGATCTCGTCCGGCGTGAAGCTCGGCAGGTTGCTCATGGCCTGTGGACCGTTGCTCTGCAGGGGCATCCGACCGGTGCCGACCTGGAAGTCCACCGAGGCCGCGCCGACGCCGATCAGCGAGGGTCCGGAGATGCTGCCATCAGGTTGCTGACCGCCTTCGGCATTGAGGCCGTGGCAGGACGAGCACCCCTCGGAGTACAGCTGACGACCAAGGTCGATCTGGGTGGTCGAGGCCGTCTGCGGTGACGCCTGCGCCCGACTGCCCGCCAGCGCCGAGTAGAGGAACCCGACCACGAGCAAGGCCACGAACAGCAAGGCGGCAGCCGCGATCGGGTGGCGGCGCCTGGCCAGCAGAGCGGTCACGGTCGGTTCCTCGGGTCCGGTCGGTCGAAGCGGTGGCAATGCAGACCTGCGAACGGCACGGCTACTGCAACAGATAGATCGTGGCGAACAACGCGATCCAGACGACGTCGACGAAGTGCCAGTAGTACGACACGACGATCGCACGGGTTGCCTGGTCGTGGTCGAACCGGCGCGACACGTACGTCGTCGCCAGCACGAACAGCATCGCGATCAGTCCGCCGGTGACGTGCATGGCGTGGAAGCCGGTGGTGAGGAAGAAGACCGATCCGTAGGGCTGGTTGAGGCGCAGACCCTCAGATACCAACTCGGTGTACTCGAAGATCTGGCCGGCCACGAAGAACGCGCCCATCAGGTAGGTGATGACCAACCACTTGCGCAACGTCTTGACGTCGCCGCGCTCGGCGGCGAAGACGCCGATCTGCATCGTCAGCGACGAGGCCACCAGCACCGAGGTGTTGATCGTCGCGAACACGACGTTCAGGCGCACTCCGTCGGGCGGCCAAGGATTGGGGAGAGTCACCTGCCGGACCGTGAAGTACATGGCGAACAGGGCGGCGAAGAACATCAGTTCGGACGAAAGCCACACGATCGTGCCGACGCTGACCATGTTCGGCCGGTTGGGAGCCTTGAGGTGGGTGTTCTCCACCACCGTCGCTGTCGCCACGGCGGGCATTATGCCGATCCCGGGGTGAGGCGCGCCCGGTGACCCCCCGGCCGGTCGCGCCGGGTTTTGTGGCGTGACCAGACCGTGACCTCGGGGAGTGATCGTCGGGGGCCGGTACCATCGCGACAGCCCGCCTCGCCCCGCAAGGAGCCTGATGCCCAGCGAAACGTCTCGCCCGTTGCAGGTCCTGGTCTACAGCGACAACTCGCGCACGCGTGAGCAGGTGCACCTGGGCCTGGGCCGCCGTCCGGCCGTCGACCTCCCCGAGGTGGAGTTCGTCGACGCTGCCACGCCCTGGGCGGTTCACCGCTACCTCAGCGCGGGGGGAATCGACCTGGCCATCCTGGACGGGGAAGCCGCCCCCGCAGGCGGCTTGGGGGTCTGCCGTTCGGTCAAGGACGAGATCTTCCACGCGCCGCCCCTGCTGGTGCTGCTCGGGCGGCCGCAGGACGACTGGCTGGCCGCCTGGTCGCGCGCTGACGGCGTCGCCAGCCACCCCATCGACCCCTTCGCGCTGACCGAGGTGGCCACCGGCCTGCTGCGGTCCCGTCGGCTCGTCGACAGTGCCGGCTCAAACGCCCGCGGTACCGACTCAGGGGCCGGCTCCGCCCTGGCCACGCACTAGTTCGGCCGTCGTGACCCAGTCGACCTGGCCGGTGGTGCTCGGCCCGCTGCTGGCCGGTGAGTCGTTGTCGGCCGACTCCGCGCGTTGGGCGATGGACCAGATCATGTCCGGCGACGCCACTTCGGCTCAGATCGCCGGGTTCGCCGTGGCTCTGCGGAGCAAGGGCGAGACCGCGGAGGAGATGTCGGGCCTCGTGGCGGCCATGCTCGCGCGCGCGCACCGGTTCGAGGTGTCGGGTCCCACGGTCGACGTCGTCGGCACCGGCGGCGACCGCGCGCACACGGTGAACCTGTCGACCATGGCGGCGCTGGTGGTCGCCGGCACCGGAGCCACCGTGATCAAGCACGGCAACCGGGCGGCGTCGTCGGCGTGCGGGGCGGCTGACCTGCTCGAGCAGCTCGGGGTCCGGCTCACCCTGACGCCGGAGCAGGTGGCCGAGGTGGCCGACGAGGTCGGCATCACGTTCTGCTTCGCGCCCGTGTTCCACCCGGCCATGCGGCACGCGGCCGCGGCTCGCCGCGAGCTCGGCGTGCCCACGTCGTTCAACTTCCTCGGCCCCCTGATCAACCCTGCCCAGCCGGCTGCCCAAGCCGTGGGGTGTGGCGACCTGCGCATGGCCGGCGTGATGGCCCAGGTCTTCGCCGACCGCGGCGTCAGCGCCCTCGTGTTTCGCGGCGACGACGGTCTGGACGAGCTGACCACCACCACGACGTCGCAGGTGTGGCGGGTCAGGGGCGGCGAGGTCCGGCGGGAGGTGGTCGATCCCGGGCAGCTCGGCGTCAAGCCGGCGTCGGTCGAAGACCTGCGGGGTGCGGAGCCGGCGCACAACGCCCGGGTCGCCGAGAGCGTGCTGGCGGGGGAGTCCGGTCCGGTGCGCGACGCCGTGGTGCTCAACGCCGCGGCCGCGCTCGTCAGCCTCGCCGACGCGGCCGGGCCGACGCAGGAGCCTCTGGCGCAGGCGTTGTCAGCGGCCATGAGCCAAGCCGGTGCGGCGATCGACAGCGGGGCCGCCGAGGACGTGCTGCAACGATGGGTCCGGGCTACGCAGGCCAGGGCCGAGTAGCCGCGGGGACTGATGACCCCCTCGAACCTTCACAAGACGAGGACAACGAGTGGATTGCTTCACTCAGGGGGCGTCAGAGACCGAGCGAGAACGCCGCCTCGAGGTCGTGCTTGCTGTAGGTGCGGAACGCGATGTGGGTCTGTGTCGACGTCACGCCGTCGACCTTGTTCACCCGGTCGGCCACCACCGATGCCACGTCGTCGAGCTCGGCGACGCGCACGAGCGCGACCAGGTCGATGTCGCCGGTGACGGAGTAGACCTCGCTGACTCCGTCGAGCCCGGCCAGCTCCTCGGCGACCTCAGGGATGCGGTCGACGTCGCAGCTCAAGAAGACGATCGCGGTGACCATGGCCGGACTCTAGTGCTCCGCCTCGGGCCGGGTTGCCCAGCCGATCACGTCGTCGCGTTGCAACCAGGCGACCAGTGCGTCGGTCTCCGCATGGGTCACCCGCGTGATCTCGTCGAAGGCCGGACCGGCGATCAACGAGCTCGCGACGGCGTCCACCTGGTCAGGGTCGGCGTAGGCGCTGTTGTGCAGCCGGCCGCGCCGGATCACCACGACCAGGTCGCCCTCGGGCATCTCGCGAGCGCCTCGCTGACGGGCAACTACTTCGTCACGACTGCGCAGGTCCGATCGCAGCGCCGGGTCAGCAGCGTCCACCAGAGACCCGAAGCCACGCGACGTCCGGGTGAGCCCGGCGGCGGCCTGCAGCCGGATCTGGCGGACCTGCTCCTCGACGGGGGTCGCGGCGCTCACCACGGCGATCCGCTCGGTCACGGCAAGCAGGTCGAGCTGGCGTCGAGGGAGCGAGGAAGACGTGACGAGGCGGCGCACCTCGGCATGGACGTCGCGGCAGCGTCCGACGTGCACGACGTTGTCGTGTGCGTCGAGGTGCACGTAGACGCCGGCGACCGGCGGCACCGTGTCGGCCAGGTATCGCTTGCGTCGCTGGATCGGCGACAGCCGTGCGCTGTAGCTGCGCAGCTCCTCATAGGTGGTCACGCCCTCGCAGCCGACCCGCTCGAAGAGTCCGTGCAGCACGTCGACGGTGGCGCGCGCGTCATCGAGCGCACGATGCGTGGGCGTCACCCGTGCGTGAAAGACCTCAGCGAGAGTGGCGAGCCGGCAGTCCGCGACGTCGTCGTCGGTGGCCAGCACCCGACGGGCCAGCTGCACCGTGTCGAGCACCGGCGGGTCGGGCCACGGGTACCCCTGACGTTCGCACGCCGCACGCAGGAAGGACACGTCGAACCCGGCGTTGTGCGCCACGAGAACTGCACCGGCCATGAACTCCAGCAGGCTCGGCAGGACCTCATTGATCCCCGGCGCCCGACTCACCATGGCGTCGCTGATCCCGGTGAGGTCGCTGACGAACTCGGCGATCGGATGACCAGGGTTCACCAGCGTCTGGAGCTCGCCGAGCACCTCGCCGTGACGCACCTTGACGGCCGCGACCTCGGTGATCGCAGCACCGTCGGGTGACCCGCCTGAGGTCTCGAGGTCGACCACCACGAAGGTGAGCTCGGCCAAGGTCGGACCGAGCGTGTCGAACGTGGCCACGTCGAACCTGGGCGCGCGGCCCACCTGCTGCTTGGCTGCTGCCTCACCCCTCGCCACGCTCCGACCGTAGAGCGGGGGCCTGACACCTTGGCATCAACGCGCCCGAACGACTGGCCGATGCGCGCCGCGGCTAGCCTCCGACCATGCCCGTCCAGATGCCCGGAGCCACGACGCGTTGGCGTTGCGCGCAGTGCGGCAACCTCACCCGCTTCGACGTGGTGCACACGGCGCGGCAGCGCGAGTTCTGGCACGTCGACCTGGCGGGCGAACCCGTCGTGGAGCAGGTGGAGGTGCTGGACGACCGCGTCGAGTCGATCAGCTGCCGATGGTGCAACGGCATCGACACGGTCGAGCTCGTCGAGCGCCCGACCGGTCAGGCAGCGCCGCCCGGCGGCGGCACATGAGCCAGACCCATGACGCGTCGACGGTGCCGGTTGCGGCGCTGGCGGGCATCCAGGTGCTCGACTTCTCGCGGCTGCTTCCGGGCGCGTTCTGCTCGTTGCTGCTGAGCGACCTCGGCGCTGACGTGGTCAAGGTCGAGCACCCGGAGGGCGGGGACGGTCTGCGCGCCGTCGCCCCGTTTGCGCCCACCGGGGAGTCGGGTGCCCACCTCGTCCTCGACCGTGGCAAGCGGTCGGTGACGATCGACTTGAAGACTCCCCACGGACTGGCGAACGCGCGTGAGCTCGTGGCCGGTGCCGACGTGGTCCTGGAGTCGTTCCGACCTGGGACGCTGGAACGGCTGGGCCTTGGCTGGAGCTGGTTGACCGAGCACCACCCGCAGATCGTGCTGGCGTCGCTGAGCGCGTTCGGCCAGGACGGCCCCGACGCCCAGCGCTCCGGCCACGACCTGAACGCACTGGCGGTGTCCGGCGCCCTTTCCCTGAGCGCGCCGCCGTCGCCCCCGGCCGGACAGCCTGCCGACGTCCTCGCCGGCGCCCTCGCCGCCACGGGGATCCTGGCGGCGCTGCGCGAGCGCGAACAGACCGGTCGCGGCCGCCATGTCGACCTGGCCCTGTCCGACGCGGCGGCAGCTACGGCCGTTCTGGCGGCCAGCGAGTCCGTGGTGTCAGGGACCGCGCCACCACCTGGTGGCCCGCTCGCCGGTGGTCTGGCCTGCTACAGCACCTACCGCTGCGGCGACGGGGGCTGGCTCGCCGTCGGCGCGTTGGAACCGGGCCTGTTCGCCCAGCTGTGCCGCACGCTGGGCCGCCCCGACCTGGTAGCCGCCCAGTACGACTCGCTGGGACAGGAGCAGCTGCGGACCGAGCTGGCGCAGATCTTCGCGACCCGGCCGCTGGAGTCCTGGATCGAGCAGTTCGACAGCGTCGATGCCGCAGTGTCGCCGGTCCTCGATCTCGCGCAGGCCGGGCATCGGTCGCGGGCGAGCGGCCGGGCGGTCACTCCAGGGCAGCTGCGCGACAGTACGCCGGTGACGCTGCCAGGCAGCTTCATCCGGCTCGTGGACGCGGGTCCCGCCCCAGCCGGGCCGGCCCCGGATCTGGGCGGGTCCAACGCCGAGCTGGGTTGCTCCTGACCGGAGTTGTCCGTGGCCGAAGTGTCGGACCGGGTGCCTAACGTGACGGTTGACCAGAACAGCCCGATCGACCGCTCGGCCGGGGACATCCCGGAGGAGCCGGAAAGAGCAGGTGGCCGGCGATGATCATCGACTGCGACTCGTGCGAAGTGCGGGGCGTGGCCTGCCACGACTGCGTGGTCGCCGTGCTCATCGGGCCACCGGCTGAGCTGGCCGAGGGTATCGACGATGGGGCGGTCGACGCCGCGGTCGTGATCGGCGGGGCCACCCCCTGGAGCGCCGACGAGCGCCGCGCCCTCGGGGTTCTGGCGCAGGCGGGCCTGGTGCCGCCCTTGCGGCTGGCCAGCCCGGCGAGCAGCCCGGCCAGCCGCCCGGCCAGCAGGCCTGTGACCAACGACACACCCTCCCCTGGACGCAGGGCTGTTTGATTGCATCACGAATTGGTCACTAGAGTGCCCATGAGCTTTCGGACTCCGGTCGTACACGTGGACGGCCACGGAGGCTCCCGCCGAGTCCAACGGTCTGCTCGCCAGTGGTGAGGGGACCAGGAGCCGGGGACCCAAGTCCCTGGGGCGAATCGGTGGTTGGGGCTGTGGCGTGAGCCAGGGTCTACGACCGCCGTAGGGTGTTTCCCCCACCCGAGCCCGTCAGCTGACCCGGTAGGCGGCTGGGAGAAGGGGTACCGCCTTCGTGGCGTCGAACCGTTTCGCGCGTCCTGCGCGCTGGCTGGCCGCTGTCGGTCTACTGGCGGCGGGACTGACCCTCCTTCCGGCGACGGCCGGACAAGCGGCTCCCAATCTCACCCTCGACCAGGTCAAGGCCAGGGTGGCCCAGCTGCAGAACGAGGCGGAGATCGCCAACGAAAAGGCCCAGGTCGCCGACATCAAGGTGACCCAGACCCAACGTCACCTCGACCAGGTCGAGCGGCAGCTGAACCAGGAGAAGGCCCGCCTCGACCGGCTGTCGGCCCAGATGGGGGCCTACGCGGCGGCCATGTACGCCAACGGTGGCATCGACCCGTCGGTGCAGCTGATGCTCAGTGACAACCCGTCGGACTTCTTGGCGCAAGCCGCATCGCTGGACCAGGTGGCTCGGATCCAGGACTCGACGTTCCGTGAGGCCCGCGCCGCGGCCCTCACGATGGCCCAGACCCAAAAGCAGGTCGACCAGCAGTTGTCCAAGCTGCAGGCCCTGAAGAAGGACGCCGACGCCAACCGTGCTGTCGTCAATGCCAAGCTGGCGGAGTCGAAGGCGCTGCTGAGCAAGCTCACGGCCGCCCAGCAGCGGCGGCTGGCCGCGCAGCAGGCGGCCCGCAGCGCGGCAGCGTCACAGTCCTCACGCGGTGGCAACACCTCGGGCGGCTCGACGTACACGCCACCACCGCCTGGATCAGGTCGCGGAGCGATCGCTGTCGCGTATGCCATGGCGCAGGTCGGCAAGGCCTACATCTACGGCGGCACCGGGCCGTACGGCTATGACTGCTCCGGGCTGACGATGATGGCGTGGGCCCAGGCAGGCGTCTCGCTCCCGCACTCGGCCAGCGTGCAGTACGCCATGACACCGCGGGTGGCCCTGAGCGACCTGCAGCCCGGCGACCTCGTCTTCTTCTACAGCGACATCCACCACGTGGGCATGTACATCGGCGGCGGCAACTTCGTCAACGCCGAGAACCCCAGCGTGGGGATCCGCGTCCAGAACCTCTACGACCCGTACTGGCAGTCGGTCTACATGGGCGGCGGGCGCGTCTGACCCAACCGGGTCAACCTCACGTCCCACCTGCTCCATCCGTCCTGCGGGGTCTGACGGCGACGCCTACGATCTGCAGGTGACCGACCGCGGGAGCACGAGCTGGTCCGGGCCGCGGCGGACGAGTCGACGCCGGGCCCGCTTTGCTGGGCTCGCCACCGCGTTGGCAGGCGTGACCCTGTCGGGAGTGCTCAGCGGCTGCGCCGCGATGGGCCAACACACGTGGACCGGCTTCGCCGCACCTGCACCGGCCAGCGTCGCCAGCACCGGGATCAGCCAGGCGGTGCGCGACCTGGTGACTCATCGCGCCGAAGCGATCCGCCGTCACGACCGGTCCGCGTTCGACGCCACGCTGGCCCCGACGGCGACCGCACCCGCACGGAGCCAGTTCGACGTGCTCACCAGTCTCCCCCTGCGGGGCTATGCCTTGTCGGTGACCGGCTTGGTGCATGCCGGCATCGATGGCCGGGCGCAGGCGACCGTCACCGAGCGGTACCGGCTGCCAGGTGACGACGCTGACGTCGTCCGTCACGGTCCGGCGCAGTTCGTGCGCTGGCGTGGCGCGTGGACCTGGGTGGCGTGGCGCCCGACACGACCCGACTTGTGGGACATCGAATCGGTGCGGATCGCCACGGACGGCTCGGTGATCGCGATCGACAGCACCCGTGGGATGACCGCGACCGACCTGGCGCAGATCACCCAGCAGGCAGCCACCGACGTCGACAACATCTGGGTGCCTCCGTGGGACGATCGGGTGGTGGTCAGCCTGCCGGCCACCCAGCGCGACTTCGCCAGGATTGGCGGCGTGCACTCCGGCGCCGGGAACATCGGTGGTCTCACCACGACCCTGCGCACCCATGCGGGGGCTCCCGCCGATGTGGTGCGGGTGTACCTCAACCCGGCCGCGTTCTCGGCGAGTGGCCCCGTGACCGACCAGATCATCATCACCCACGAGGTGACCCACGTCGCCCAGGCAGCCCTGCCCGACGGTGCACCGTTGTGGTTGGTCGAGGGTTCCGCCGACTTCGTCGGGTACTCGGTGACTGACCTCTCGCCGGCGGTGGTGGCGCAGGACCTGATCGGTACCAGCAGCCCGAGCGGCCCCCCGGTCGACGCCGCGTTCCGGTTCGACAGCTCCTCGGCGGACCTGGCCAAGGCCTACGAGCAGAGCTGGTCGCTGTTGCGGTCGATCGCCGATCGCGCCGGCAACGGCGCGGTCTCCCGGCTGTATGCCGCAGTGGTCCGCGGTCACGGCACCGAGCTGCAGCGCGAGTCGCGGGCGATGCGACGCGTGCTGGGCGAGCCGCGTGGCACGGTACTGGCGCAGTGGCAGACCTGGCTGGCGGACCATCTGTGACGGCTCGTCGATGACCGTCCTGGTCGTCACCAATGACTTCCCACCGCGACCCGGCGGTATCCAGACCTTCGTCTACGAGCTGGTCCGCCGCCTGCCGGCCCAACATGTGGTGGTGTTCGCGTCGACCTGGCGCGGCAGCGAGGAATTCGACGCCCGCCAGCCCTTCCGCGTGGTGCGGCACCCGGTGTCGGTGTTGCTACCGACACCGCGGGTCCGCCGGCGCGCGCAACAGCTGGTCCGCGAAGTGGGCGCGACGTCCGTGCTGTTCGGTGCGGCCGCGCCCCTGGGGCTGCTGGCGCCGGCACTGCGGGCCAGTGGAGCTCGTCGGACGGTGGCGCTGACGCATGGGCATGAGGCCGGCTGGGCCCAGCTGCCGGGGGCACGCAGCGTGCTGCGGCGCATCGGCGACGGTGTGGACACGGTGACCTATCTCGGCGACTACACCCGACGCCGTATCGCCTCTGCGCTGAGTGCCGACGCGGCGGCCGCCATGGTGCGGTTGACTCCCGGCGTCGACGCCGAGCTGTTCGCCCCGGCGCCGGCGGCCGCCAAGGGGGTGCGCGAGCGGCACGGCCTGGTGGGCCGCCCCGTGGTGGTGTGCGTCTCGCGGTTGATGCCCCGCAAGGGTCAGGACACCTTGATCGACGCCTGGCCGGGCGTGCACCGGCAAGTGCCCGGCGCGGCGTTGCTGCTCGTCGGCGGCGGCCCTTACCGCGGCCGGCTCGAGGCTCGGGTCGAGCGTCTGGGACTGGCCGGCGACGTCCTGCTGACCGGGTCGGTGCCCGCGCCGGACCTGCCCTCCTACTTCGCGGCCGGTGACGTCTTCGCGATGCCGTGCCGGACCCGCAACGGCGGGCTCGACGTCGAGGGTCTGGGCATCGTCTACCTCGAGGCGTCGGCCTGCGGCCTGCCCGTGGTGGCCGGTGACTCCGGCGGCGCTCCGGATGCGGTGCTCGCCGGGCGCACCGGTTATGTGGTGGCCGGAGGCGACAGCGACCTGCTGACGCAGCGATTGGTCGCGCTGCTCACCGACGAGCCGCTGGCCGCCCGGCTGGGCGCGGCCGGGCGTCAGTGGGTGCTCGAGGAGTGGCAGTGGGAGTCCCAAGCCACCCGCCTGGCTGACCTGCTGGGGGAGTCGACCGGCTGACCCGCCGCCGCCATCAGTTGTTGATCTAGGAGTAGATGCTGGGTTTTCAAGATCAACTTGCACAACCGGGGTTCGGCGCCGTCTCAGGCGTACAAGGCCTCGATGTCGGCGGCGAACTCGGCGAGCACCACGTTGCGACGCAGCTTCATCGTCGGCGTGAGGTGGCCACCTTCGGTGAAGTCGACAGCGAGCACCCGAAACCGCTTGATCGCCTCGGCGTGGGAGACGGCCCCGTTGGCGTCGTCGACGGCCGTCTGGATCTGCGCCAGCAGCTGCGGGTCTTCCCGCAACGTCGCGGCGACGGTGACCTCACGCGCGTTCTGCTCACACCAGCGCGGCACCGCATCCGGGTCCAGCGTGATCAGTGCGCCGATGTACGGCCGGCCGTCGCCCACCACCATGGCCTGGCTGATCAGCCAGTGGCTGCGCAGGCGGTCTTCGAGGACCGCGGGCGCCACGTTCTTGCCGCCTGCTGTGACGATGATCTCCTTCTTGCGGCCGGTGATCGACAGGTAGCCGTCGCCGTCCAGCTCACCGAGATCGCCGGTGGCGAACCAGCCGTCGAAACTGAGCACAGCGCCGGTGGCGTCGGGGTTGCGCCAGTAGCCACGCATCACCTGCGGGCCACGGACCAACACCTCGGCGTCGCCGGCGATCCGGATCGTGGTACCCGGCAGCGGTCGTCCGACCGTACCGATCCGCAGGTGATGTGGGGTGTTCACCGTGGCCGCCGCGGACGTCTCGGTGAGCCCGTAACCCTCCAGGATCGTGATCCCCACGCCGTCGAAGAAGTGACCCAACCGCGTCCCGAGAGCAGCGCCACCGGAGACCGCCCAGCTCACGCGGCCACCCAGTGCTGCCCGCAGCTTGGTGTAGACGAGGCGATCGAACACCGCATGGCGGGCCCGCAGGGCCAACGGCACGCGACCCTCGGCGCGCGCCTTGCTGTACGAGATGGCCGTGCCCGCCGCCGAGTCGAAGACGCGTCCCCTGCCCTCGGTGATCGCCTTCTGCCGGGCTGCGTTGTAGACCTTCTCGAACACGCGTGGCACCGACAGCACGAACGTCGGACGGAACGACTGCAGCTGGTTCGGCAGGTCCACGACGTCGCTGCAGTGCCCGAGCTGGACGCCCGCGTCGACACACGCCACCTGGATGGCACGGGCGAAGATGTGAGCCAAGGGCAGGAACAGCAGGGTCGATCCGTCGCTGACGGAGAACAGCTCTCCCAGCGACGCCACAGCAGCGCGAGCGTCGAACAGCAGGTTGTGGTGGGTCAGTTCCACGCCCTTGGGCCGTCCCGTCGTTCCCGACGTGTAGATGAGCGTGGCGAGCGAGTCCGGCGTCACCGCGGAGCACCGGTGCCGTACCTCGCTGTCGGCCACGCGGGCGCCGCTGCGGATGACGGCGACGAGGTCGTCGTCCTCGATCACCCAGGTGCGGTCCAGGTCCGGAGTGGAGCCGCGGGCCAGGTCGACCAACCCGGCATGGGCCGGCGTCTCGACCACCACTGCCACCGCCCCGGAGTCGGACAGGATCCATTCGACCTGCTCGGCCGAGGAGGTCTCGTAGATCGGGACCGTCACCGCACCGACCGACCAGATGGCGAAATCGACCACGGTCCACTCGTAACGGGTCCGCGACATGAGGCCGACCCGGTCGCCGGGGGCGATGCCGGAGGCGATCAGCCCCTTGGCGACATCGAACACGTCGGCCCGCCACGCGGCAGCCGTGACATCGGTCCAGTCGTCGGCGACCCGCCGCCGGAACAGCACGTGTTCGGGGGTGCGTGTGGCGATGGCCCCGACCAGGTCGCCCAGGGTCTCGCCGGGCTCCAGGGCGACGGTCGCCGGATTCGTGAACTCGTGGGGCACTGCGCCTCTGCTCCTCCGTGCCCCACGGCTGCTCCCGGGGCTGCTCCTGGGCGGCGACGCTACCGTCCGGGGAGCGGGCAGAAGGTCAAGCGCGCGCGCCTACCTGCCGACGACCCCAGGGTGAGTGTGGGAGGACAGACCTGCCCGCGGTGCGGCGCCTATGCGCGCGCCGACGCGGCTCAGTGCGCCCTGTGCCAACAGCGACTGGGGCCGGTGGTCGACCCGCTCACCGCTCCCCTCGCGCAGGTGCTGGCCGCCAACGTGCCGTCGGAGATGGCCCACCTGAACGCCGCGCCGCCAGCCCCAGCCCCAGCCCCAGCTCCAGCCCCGGCCCCAGCCCCAGCTCCCGACCCGGGCGGCACCTCCGCCATCGCCGCTGCGCCCCGGGCCGCTCCACCCGCGGCCGCCGCGGTCGTGCCGCCGCCGCAGTGGTTGGCCGAGCCCGAGCCGCAGGAGCAGCCCAACGCCGCGTCGGTGGCCGCTGACGAAGCCGCCGCCGCCTGGACCCCGCAGCCCGTGTCACCTGTCCCTACCGGGCACACCTGGGACGCCGAGTCGGTCCCCGAGGCGTGGGTGGCCGAGTCCGAGGCTGCGCAGCGGGCTGCGGGTCGACCGGCGGGCAACGTCGATCCCGAGACGTCGGTCGATGCGATGCTGGCGATGCTGGCCGCCGAGCAGCACCACATGGACAGCAAGGCTGCCCCCTGGGTCCGCTACTTCGACGACAAGTCCACCCGCGTCATGATCATGGTGGGCGGCTCGATGGTGCTCGCCTTCGGCATCTTCGCGTTGATGGCACTGGTCGGTCGCGTCTTCTGACCGAGCCCGGCAGGAGCCCCGTCGGCTGATCGCTACGCTGCCGGTCATGGCCGAAGCGACCTCGTCGAGCATCGTCATCGACGCCGATCCCGAGGCGATCATGGACGTGATCGCCGACCTGGAGAGCTACCCCGAGTGGACCGGATCGGTGAAGTCGGTGGAGGTCCTGACCGTCTTCGACGACGCCGACGAGCGGCCGGCCCAGGCTCGGTTCGTGCTCGACGCCGGCGCAGTCAAGGACACCTATGTGCTCGAGTACGAGTGGGACGGCAACGACGAGGTTCGCTGGTCGCTCGTGGAGGCCCAGATCCTGACCGCCATGGACGGCATCTACCGGCTGACACCCTCCAGTCCGGGGGGCACCCAGGTCGACTACCACCTGACGCTCGACGTGAAGATCCCGATGATCGGGATGTTGCGCCGCAAGGCCGAGAAGGTCATCACGGACACGGCCCTGAAGGAGCTCAAGCGTCGGGTCGAGGCGTAGGTGCTCGCCATGTCCTTCGAGGTCTCGGCTGCCGCGTACGGCAGCTTCATGGGTCGCTACGCCCGACCGCTGGCGATCGCCTTCGTCGACCGGATCGGCCTGGCTAGGGGGTCGAGCGCCCTCGACGTGGGCTGCGGGACGGGTGCCCTGACCGACGTTCTCGTCGAGCGGCTCGGCGCTGGCGGCGTCAGCGCCATCGACCCTTCGGAGTCCTTCGTCACCGCCATGCGCCAGCAGTTCCCCGAGGTCCACGTGCAACGGGCCAGTGCTGAATGCCTGCCCTTCGACGACGACCACTTCGACGCCGCGTTGGCGCAGCTGGTGGTGCAGTTCATGGGTGACCCGGTCGGCGGCCTGTCGCAGATGAGGCGGGTGACCCGGCCCGGCGGGGTCGTGGCAGCCAGCGTCTGGGACCACGAGAGCGCTGCCGGCCCTCTGTCGTTGTTCTGGTCCGTCGTCCGGGACTGGCGACCAGACGTCGCGGATGAGTCAGATCGTCCTGGGGTGGCGGCCGGCGACTTGGCGCGCCTGTTCGCCGAAGCGCAGATGGGCGATGCCGAGACCACGGTGGTGACGGTCGAGGTGGTCCACAACAGCTTCGCGGAGTGGTGGGAACCGTACACGTTCGGCGTGGGACCCGCCGGTGAGTTCGTCTCGGGGCTCGACGACCAAGAGCAGGAGGAGCTGCGACGGCGCTGTCGGACCCGACTGCCGACTGCTCCGTTCGTCGTCTCGGCCAGTGCATGGACGACTTCGTGGCGCAAGCCAATCGTTGGGTCCCGATAACCTCACCGCGTGCGGGTTCTGCTGTTCACCGGCAAGGGCGGCGTTGGCAAGACCACGGCCGCCGCGGGTACCGCGCTGCTCGCAGCGCAGCGGGGCCTGAAGACGTTGGTCCTCTCCACCGATCCGGCGCACTCCCTGGCGGACGCGCTCGACGTGACGGCCGGCCACGAACCGGAGGAGAGCTGGCCGGGGCTGTTCGTCCAGCAGGTCGACGCGCAACGACGCCTGGAGCTGTCGTGGTGGGAGATCCAGCAGTACCTGCTCAGCGTTCTGGACTCCGCCGGCGTCGACCGGCTCGAGGCCGAGGAGCTGACCGTGCTCCCTGGTGCCGAGGAGGTGCTCGCGCTGCTGGAAGTGCGCGACCAGGTGCGCTCGGGTCGCTGGGATGTCGTCATCGTCGACTGCGCACCCACGGCCGAGACGCTTCGGCTGCTGGCCCTGCCCGAGGCGTTGGGCTGGTACATGGAACGCGTCTTCCCGGTGGAACGCCGGGTGCTGCGGACCCTGCGGCCCGTTCTCGGCCGCGCCGTCGGCGTGCCGATGCCCGGGGAAGGTGTGCTCGACGCGGTCGAACGCTTCCACGCCGAGCTCGCCGAGGTGCGCGATGTGCTCACCGACTCGGGCACCACGGTGCGGCTGGTGCTCACACCGGAGTCGGTGGTGCTGGCGGAGGCTCGACGCACACTGACCTCTCTGGCGTTGTACGGCTACCGCGTCGACGGTGTCGTGGCCAACCGGGTGTTTCCTGACGATGCGGCCGATGCCTGGCGCACGGGCTGGGTAGCGGCACAGCAGCCGTTGCTCGCCGACGTCGAGGCGTCGTTCGCACCGCTTCCGGTGTACCGGTCGGCGTACCTGGCCTCGGAACCCGTTGGTGCGGCGGCGCTGCTGGCGTTCGCGCAGTCGTGCTACGGCGACGCAGACCCGTTCGCCTCACCGCCGGACTCCGATGTGCTGCGCGTCGAGCGCGACGGCGAGTTGTTCCATCTGTCGTTGCGATTGCCGTTCGCCGACCGCGAGCACACCGATCTGGCGCGCAAGGGGGACGAGCTGCTCCTCACCGTCGGTGGTCACCGTCGGATATTGGCCCTGCCGAGCGCATTGCGTCGTTGTGAGGTGACCGGCGCCGTGCTTCGCGACGGACGGCTCACCGTCACGTTCACGCCAGTACCACCCCGACCACGGCCGACCTCGGCGGACACCGACGAAGGGGCGACGACGTGACCACGAACCAGGAGCCGCTGGGTTCGGCCGCCGAGGAGGCGACCCGGCTGTTCGCTGCTCTGCAGGACTGGGCTCGCCGCAACGGCGTACGGCTGTCCCCGGGCTCCACGACGGGCAGCGGCGACGACAACGCACATTCGGCATGGGCCGACGGCTCTGCGTCGTGCCGGGTCTGCCCCCTGTGTCAACTGATCGCGCTGACCCGCGAGGCGAGCCCGGAAGTGGTCGAACACCTCAGCACCGCTGCCGACTCGTTGCTCGCGGCGGCCCGTGCGGCCCTGGTGGCACACGAACGCCAACGATCCGACGACGACCACGTCGAGTGGATCGACATCGGTTGACCAGCGACGGGGCTGCGCCGGCGATCGTGCGCGTGGTCACCTGGAACGTGCGCTCCCTGCGAGACGACGTCGCGGTCGTGGCGCGCAGCCTCGTGCGACTCCAGCCGCAGATCGTCCTGCTGCAGGAGTCACCGCGGCTCTGGTGGGGTGACCGACGGCTCGCGTCGCTGGCGGCCCAGACCGAGCTGACGGTCGTTGCCGGGGGAGCCAAGGGGCACGGCGTGGCCGTCCTTGCCGGAGTCGGGGTGAGGGCGGACCAAACGATCGTGGCGACGCTGTCGCGGACACCCAGGATGCATCGTCGTGCGGTGGTGCTGGCCCATCTGTACGTGGCCGGCGCCGAGGTGGTCGCTGGCAGCGCCCACCTCGGGTTGTCCCATGTGGAGCGGTTACGTCATGTGGGGGAGATCGCAGAACTGCTCGACGACGTGGCTGGTGACGTGCCGCGGGTCGTGGGCCTTGACACGAACGAGGCGCCCGGAGCGGGGGTCGGCGTCGCCGTCGAAGCCGCTTGGGGTCTGCGTGAGGTGCTCGTCGACGCGCCGAGCCCGGCCGCAACGTACCCAGCCAGGTCACCCCGACAACGGATCGACCAGATCTGGGTCACGCCCCGGATCAGCGTGCGTCGCGCCGGCGTGCCCCTGCTGCCGCTGCTGCCGCAGGGGAGCGACCACCTGCCCGTGGTCGCCGACCTGGCGGTGCCCGATGCGCCGGGAGAGCGGGCAGGATGGGTGGCGCAGGATGACCGACGAGGGGAGCCGCGTGTCCGACCTCGGTGATCGACTGCGTCGAACCGACCCGCGGCTGCTGCTTCCGACCGCCATGCTGGACGAGTCGGCGCCACCGGACCGGTTGGAGCTGGTCGACCTGCTGCCGCTGCCGGCCGGGGCTCCTGGCCGTTTTGTCGGCCTGCTGATCGACCCTGATGAGCGGCTCCACGTCGTCCCTCTGGTCGATGAGGACGCAAGGGTCCGTCGGGCGCGCGCCGGCGACGGCGCCGCGCTGGCTGCCATCGACCTGCTCGGTGCCGGAGCGTTGGCCACGGCCGGCGGGCGCTTCGGCGTCCGACGCGGCGGACGGCGCCACCTGGTGGCGCAGCGAGCTGTGCAGGAGGAGCTGCAGTCCACCGACGCCGAACGCGAGGTGTACCTGGTCGGTGGCCGGGTCACCGTCACGTGGCACCTCTCCCCGGACGGGCTGGCCGGACCGCGACCCGACCTCGTCGCGCACGTCCGAGCGGTGGGCTACGACGCCTTGCTGGACGACGTGGGCGACCTCGTGTGGTCCGGCGGGTCGTGGGTCGGCCCGCTGGTGTCCGCCACGGCGTTCCCGCCCGACGCCTCAGCGGCAACGGAGGCCCTGGTGACGGCGGCCTTCGCCGACTTGGCCGAACACGACGGTGCGGCGACGGCCGGCGATCTCGCGCTTCGCATCGGGGTCGCGTTGGCCGGACTGCATCGGGCGCTGGCCACGCCGGGCGGCTACGGCGACATGCCGCGCGGGCAGGTCAGCGCGGCGGACATCGCGCGATGGCGCGGCGACGCCGCCGACGACCTGACCGCGGCGACCGTGCTCGGGGGCGCCGAGCTGGGTCGGCGCCTGCGTGACCTTCGCCCGCAGGTCCGCGACGCGCTGCGTCCGTTGGAGTCGGCCCTTGGTCGCGCGACCGTCGCCACTGGCGGGATCGATCTCGGGGCCTTCGTGCTGTTGCCCGGCGATCACATCCGGCTGGCGCCTGAGGTCCTGGCGGCAGGGGCCACGCTCGAGGGCAGCCCGCCCGCGTTCGACCTGGCTCGGGTGCTGCGCGCCCTGGTGCAGGCCGGTCGGACTGCGGCGCAGCGGCTTGCTCCGGATGGGTCCGGTAGCGCTGAGAGTGCCGCGGCGTCGTTGCGGGCGTGGTGCGACGAGGTGCGCGCGCTGACGATGGACGCGTACCGGGCGGTGTTGGCCGGTGACGACGCGACGGACCGGGTCGACGACGATCTGTTGCACGCCGCAGAGGTGGTCGAGGAGTGCCGGCTGCTGGCTCGCGCCGCGCGGACTCATGGCGTCGGAGCCAAGCCGGATGCGCCACTTCTGGAGTTGCTCAACGGCGTCTAGGCCTCACCACACCCAACCGTCAGTACGCCGATCCGTCGGTACCGCTAGACGACCGCTCCGTCGTCGTCCTGTTCATCCGGCGGAGTGGTGCGCATGCCCGCGATCAGTACGCCGGCACCCGCGACGAACCCGACCGCGAGCAGGAACATCGTGAACGAGTCAGGTTGGCGGCCACTGCCCCACAGGACGAAGTAGCCGACTGGGCACCCGAGGGCGCCGGCCCAACCCCATCGGGTGCGTTTGGTGCCCCGTGGGAACGGCGGCGCCGCCGGCGGGACGAACGGTTCGTCGTCGTCGCTGAGCGGGTCGCGGTACCCGCTGACGTACTGGCCCGCCGTGGGGTCGTCGTCGCCGTCGATGAGGTCGGCCCTGGGCCACTCCTGCTCCTCATCGTCGGCCTGCGCGCCCGCCGGCGCGACATCGTCGGGATCGTCGAACTGCGCGACCAGCTCGGCGAACCGGGCGTCGACGTCGTCGGGGTCGTTGGCCATGGCGTCAGGGCTGGGCGTGCGCCAGTCGGGCGACGAAGTCCAGCGAGCCGGACACGATGGTCTGCGCGTCGTTGTCGAGCGTAGCCACGTGATAGCTGTCGGGCAGGATGACCTCGGCCTGGTCGGTCGAGCCGATGTGGCTCAGCAAGTACGTGGCATTCGACGGTTCGACCACATGGTCGACGGCGGAACGGAACAACAGCAACGGGGCGGAGACTGATGACAGGTCGCCGCGCGTCACGTTCCAGAGTTCGGTCAGTGAGTGCAGCGCCTTCAACGGCACGCGGTCGTAGGCCACTTCGTCCTGTCCTGGCTTCTTGATGTCGTTGCTGACTCCTGGGAACGACGGCAGGAAGCGTTGCATCAGCGGCAGCGCCGCCAACATCTTGTTCTCGCTGTGCAGTGAGGGGTTCACCAGTACGAGACCTGCGACCTCGGGGTGTTCCTCAGCCAGCCGCAGGCTGAGCGTGCCGCCCATCGAGAGGCCGAACACGTACACCTGCGAACAGCGGGCCTGCAGGTCGAGGTACGCACGTTCCGCCTCGGCGTACCAGTCCGGCCACCTCGTCAGCTGCATGTCCTGCCAGGTCGTGCCATGGCCGGGCAGTCGCGGCAACCGAACGCTGTAGCCGGCGTCGGCCACCTGTTCGGCCCAGGGCCGTAGCGAGGCCGGTGACCCGGTGAAGCCGTGGACGAACGTGATCCCGACGTCGCCGCGGTCGGCGGCAAACGGCTCGGCTCCTGGGCGTACGGGCATGCTCGCATCGTCGCACGTCACCCGCTTGGAGGCGACCAACGGTGTACGCCACGGGGCTGCTCATTGCCGCCACCCCCTTTCGTCCGTAGGGTCGGAGCCGCCGAGGTGAGGAGGTGTGCAGGTGCTCTACTGGCTGATGAAGTACGTGCTCGTCGGTCCGTTCGTGCGCCTGCTGTACCGCCCCTGGGTCGAAGGGATGGAGCATGTGCCCGACGTGGGCCCGGCCATCCTGGCCAGCAACCACCTGTCGTTCTCCGACTCGATCTTCTTGCCGCTCATGGTCCCGCGCCGAATCACGTTCCTGGCGAAGGACGACTACTTCACCGGCAGCGGCTTCAAGGGGCGGCTCATCGCCTGGTGGTTCCGAGCTGTCGGTCAGGTGCCGGTGGACCGCTCGGGCGGCCGCGCCAGCGAAGCCGCCATCGGCACCGGCGTGCGGATCCTCGCGCAGGACAAGCTGCTCGGCATCTACCCGGAGGGCACGCGTTCTCACGACGGCCGGCTGTACCGGGGCAAGACCGGCGTCGCGCGCATGGCGCTGGAAGCAAACGCCGTGGTGATCCCGGTCGCGATGATCGACACCGAGAAGGTGCAACCTCCCGGCAAGTTGATCCCGCGCATTGGACGTGTCGGCATCCGCTTCGGTGAGCCGCTGGACTTCTCCCGCTACGAGGGGCTCGAGGGCGATCGTTTCGTGCTCCGGTCGATCACCGACGAGATCATGTACGAACTCATGGAGCTGTCGGGTCAGGAGTACGTGGACGTCTACGCCACGCGTGCGAAGGCGCTGGCCCGGTCCGGGGCCGATACGCCGCCGCTGGCCCCCAGCGACCAGAACCTGCTCACCCAGGTCTGACGCCGGTCTGGCCTCGGCCGACCGACCTGCACGCGTGACCAGGGCGTGGGCGACCTCGTTCGCTCGACGGCCTTGACGAACACCGGCCAGACGATCAGGGTGAGCGCTCGGTCGAGGCTGCGTCGCCTTGCCGGGGGAGGTCGCCATGTTGATGCCACGCAGGTTCACCGCCGTGCTCGTCGCGCTGGCGGGCGCGACGTTGGTGCCCGCCACGCTGGTCTCGGCTGCCGCGGTCAACCCGTACCCCGCCGTCGACACGACGTTCGGGAGCCATGGGTTCACGCACGTGCGGCTGCCTGGTCCGAACTGGGCTTCCGACGTTGCGGTGTCGGGAAAGCGCACCTACGTGGTCGGGAGCAGCAGCAACGGCAAGCGGTATTCGTGGGGGACTGTCACCGCACTGGATTCCACCGGTCACGTTGTCCCGTCCTTCGGGTCGGGCGGGTCGGTGACACTGGGCAAGGCGTGGATCCGTCTCACGGCGGTGGCGGTGCAGTCGGACGGTCGCGTCGTCGTCGCCGGGACGATAGGCACGGAACTCGCCGTTGTGCGCCTGCGGGCGAACGGTGCGCTCGATCGCACGTTCGGCGTCCGAGGTTGGGAGCGGCTCAAGGTTGGGCCAGGGTATGCGCCGGGCTACTCGGTGAAGCTGGCGATCGACAGCACGGGGCGCGTCGTCGTGGCCTTCACGCGCTACAAGGGCAAGTCGGACTGGAACAGCCAGGCGTACCTGACCAGGCTGACTTCGGGCGGTCGGATCGATCGTCACTTCGGGTTGCGTCATTTCAGCAACGGGTATGCCAACGTGGTGGCGGGTCTTGCCCTGGATGCCTCCGACAGGCCCCTGCTCGAGGTCGCGCGCTACTCGCCGCGGACGCCCAATGCATCGGGGCTGTTGTTCCGGCTACGAAGCAATGGCACGCGCATGACGTCGTTCGGGGGCACCGGATACGTCTTGGTCAAAGCGGGAGGGCGCGGCGGTACCGCGCTCACGGGCGTGAGCGTGGATCCGTTGGGGCTGATCACTGCCGGGTTCACCGGGTACACCACTTCGGTCATCGGTGCGGAGCGCTTCAGCCCGAACGGGTCGCTCGACCCGACCTTCGGCAGCGGGACCGGTCGCTTTGCGACGACCTGCAACAAGCCGTGTGGGGTGGAGTCCCAGATGACTCCTGACGGGCTCGTCTTCGTGGGGGCGGTGTACAGGAACGGCACGCCACGTCGGCTCTACCTGGCGCGGGTGCTTCCCGACGGATCTGCGCTCGATCCGGCCTTCGGTGTGTCCGGGCAGTGGACTGTCTCGGCCGCCCCGACCGGATACGAGTTCGTGGGCGGGGCCGCCCTCGATGGTTCGACTCTGATCGCCGTCGGCGGTATCCAGCACCAGCGCAGCGAGGATGGTCTCGTCACGCGATTCCTGCTGGCGCCGTAGTCGCGCGATGGCGACGTGGAAGGACGTGTCGCGGCTGGCGTCGGCTCTGCCCGAGGTGACGCAGAACGGGCCAGAGGAGGACAAGCAGGCCTGGGCCGTGAGGGGCAAGACGTTCGCGTGGGAGCGCCCCCTGCGGCGGGGCGATCTCGAGGCGCTCGGCGAGGCCGCGCCGCAGGGTCCCATCCTGTGTACGCGCGTGCCTGACCTGGGAGCCAAGGACGCCCTCGTTCGCTCCGAGCCGGAGTTCTTCCTCACCACGCCACACTTCGACCATTACCCGGCCGTCCTGGTGCAGCTCGACCTGGTGCCGCTCGACGTGCTCGAGGAGGCGCTGGTCGAGGCCTGGCTGACGCGTGCCCCGAAGCGGCTGGCCAAGGATTTCACCGCCAGACTTCCCTGACGCAGCGTCACCTCCCCCGAAAGAGTGGAGGTTCTGACTCGTTGTCGTCGCTGAGTGGAGGTTTCGAGGGGGTCATCCGCCGCCTCGGCGAGGCGGGCCGTGCCGCCCAGCCGCCGCCGAACACGCTCGGTGACGGGTGGCAGCGACGCGCGAGGCCGCGTCGGGAGGTGGTTTCGCCTGAGCCGACCTTCGGATCCGACTCATGAACCCCGAAAGTGTTCTGCAAGAACAGGAGCAACGCCGCATTGCTCCTGTTCTTGCAGAAGCAATGCCGCATTGCGACCACCCCTGGAGGAGAGCGACGGTCATGTTGCCCCGGTCGTCTCCTTGGTGCGCCTCGGTCGGGAGCGCACCTTCGCCACGCAGGCCGGCACAGCGGCGCTGGCCCGATGGTCGCGCGCACGGTAGGCAGTCGGTGTCTCGCCCACGAGCTCGGTGAACCGGGAGCTGAACGACCCGAGGGACGTACAGCCGACCTCCATGCAGACCTGGGTCACCGACATGTCGCCGCGACGCAGCAGCGCCTTGGCGCGTTCGATGCGGCGGGTCATGAGGTAGTTGTAGGGCGACTCGCCGTAGGCAGCGCGGAACTGCCGCGAGAAGTGTGCCGGTGACATCAACGCGGCTCGCGCCAACGCGGGAACGTCCAACGGTTGCGCGTACTCACGATCGATCAGGTCGCGGGCGCGACGCAGGTGGGCCAGGTTGCTGAGCTCCTGCGGCGTCATGAGGGCAGCGTAACCGTCACGAGTCCGCCCACGCCTTGCTCCGCTCGACGCCACGGCGCCATCGCTGGTAGCCGGCCTGATCGGCTGGCGCCGCCGTGAACGACGTGTCGAGCTGCCAGGTGTGGCGCAGCTCGTCGGTGTCTGCCCACACCCCGGCGCCGAGGCCGGCGAGGAAGGCGGCACCGAGCGCGGTCGTCTCCACCACCCGCGGCCGCAGCACGTCCAGCTGCAGCTGGTCAGCCTGCAGCTGACACAGCAGGTTGTTGGCACTCGCGCCGCCGTCGACCCGTAGCGTCGTCAGCGCAAGGTCGGCGTCGCGGACGATCAGCGACGTCACGTCGCGCACCTCGTAGGCGATCGCCTCGAGTGTTGCGCGGACGAGATGGGCCCGGGTCGTTGCTCGGGTGATCCCGAGAATGGTGCCTCGGGCATACGGGTCCCAGTCCGGGGCCCCCAGACCGGTCAGTGCCGGAACGAAGACGACACCACCCGTGTCGGGCACCGACGAGGCGATCGCCTCGGAGTCGGCGGCGTCATCGAGGATCCCCAGACCGTCGCGGAGCCACTGCACGGCAGCGCCAGTGACGAAGACTGCACCCTCGAGGGCATACGTGAGCGCGCCCCCTGGCGCCTGCCACGCCACTGTGCTGAGCAGTCCCGACGTCGAGGTCACCACGGTGTCGCCGGTGTTGGTGAGGACGAAGGATCCCGTGCCGTAGGTGCATTTGGTGTCACCCGGCTGATAGCACGTCTGACCGAACAACGCGGCCTGCTGGTCTCCGGCGATGCCGGCGATCGGGACGTCCAGCCCGAGGAACGACGCTGCATCAGTGCGTCCCACCACACCCCACGACGCGACGACCTCGGGCAGCGCCGAGCGTGGCACTTCGAACAGGGCGCACATCTCCTCGCTCCAGGCACCCGTGTGCAGATCGAGCAGCAACGTGCGCGACGCGTTCGACGCGTCGGTCACGTGGCGCAGTCCGCGCGTCAGTCGGGCCACCAGGTACGAGTCCACCGTGCCGATCGCGACGCGTCCGGCCTCCACCCCGGACCACGTGGTGGCGTCGTGTCGCTTGACCCAGGCGATCTTCGACGCGGAGAAGTACGGGTCGAGGCGCAGTCCCGTGGTCTGTTGCACCAGCGGTTCGACGCCGTTGGCGCGCAGCTGCTCGCAGATTCCTGCCGTGCGGCGGTCCTGCCAGACGATCGCCCGTCGTGGCGCCCCAAGGGTCTCCCGGTCCCAGAACACGACGGTCTCACGCTGGTTCGTGATCCCGAGCGCAACTGGCGGGTCGTCCGTCCCGGCGAGTGCGGCGGTGGTCGCGGCCAGCGTGGCCTGCCAGATCTGCTCGGGTTCGTGCTCCACCCAGCCGTCGCCGGGGAAATGCTGGGCGAACTCCTGGTAACCCCTGGCCACGACGCTGCCGTCATGAGCCACGAGCAAGGCGGTGACGCCAGTCGTCCCGGCGTCGATCGCGAGCACTGACATGCCTGGGAGGCTAATGCGCGCACCACGGAGAGCGGGCAGGATGGTGTCGACGAGGCCGCCGGGGCCGACGAGGACAGGAGACACGCGTGAGGGTCGGCATGCTCACCGGTGGTGGCGACGCGCCAGGTCTGAACGCAGTGATCCGCTCGGCGGTGCGTCGTGGTGTCACCGAGTACGGCTTCGAGTTCGTCGGTTTTCGCGACGGTTGGCTAGGTCCGTTGGAGAAGAAGACGCAACGGCTCGACCTGGCCGCCACACGTGGCCTGCTCCCGAAGGGCGGAACGATTCTCGGCTCTTCGCGCACCAACCCGCGCAACGTCGACGGCGGGTTCGACCGGATCATTGCGAACCTTGCCGAGCTCGGCATCGACGCCATCGTCGCGATAGGTGGCGAGGACACGTTGGGGGTCGCCGCCACGCTGCACGCGTCTGGCGTGCGCGTGGTCGGCGTGCCGAAGACGATCGACAACGACCTGGCTGCCACCGACTACACGTTCGGCTTCGACACCGCCGTGCAGATCGCCACCGATGCGATCGACCGGCTGCACACCACCGCGGAGTCGCATCACCGGATCCTGGTGGTGGAGGTGATGGGGCGGCACGCCGGCTGGATCGCCCTGTACAGCGGCATGGCAGGCGGGGCGACTGCGATCTTGATCCCCGAGGAGCCGTTCGACCTGCCCCAGGTGACGAAGTGGGCCGAGGCCCGACTACGTCGTCGATACGCACCCATCATCGTGGTGGCCGAGGGCGCGCTCCCGGCCGGTGGCGACGTCGTCACCAGCGACTCGCGCACCGATGCGTTCGGGCATGTGCGCCTGTCGGGCATCGGCGAGTGGTTGGCGCGGGAGCTGGAGGAGCGCACTGGGCATGAGGCCAGGACCACGGTCCTCGGTTACGTGCAGCGCGGCGGCACCCCCACCGCGCGCGACCGGGTGCTCGCCACACGGTTCGGCTCGCACGCGATCCAGGCGGTCGCCGAGGAGCAGTTCGGCACGATGGTGGCGTTGCAGGGCACGGACATGGTCCAGGTGCCGCTGCGCGACGCGGTGGCGGCGCTGAAGACCGTCCCACCGCAGCGTTACGCCGAGGCCAAGACGTTCTTCGGCTGATCCGGCTGGTTACCCTCGTTCCATGCCCGACGTGATCACCTGGGACGACCGACCGGCCGCGCAGCAGCCGGCCTGGCCCGACCCCGCGGTGCGCGACGCGGCCGTCGACCAGCTTCGGTCACTTCCGCCCCTGGTCTTCGCGGGCGAGTGCGACGACCTGCGGGCGCGGCTGGCAGCCGCAGCACGTGGTGAGGCGTTCGTCCTGATGGGCGGCGACTGCGCCGAGCGCTTTGCCGGCGCCACCGCGGATGAGATCAAGGCGAAGCTGAAGACGGTTCTGCAGATGGCCGTGGTGCTCACGTACGGCGCGAGCCTGCCGGTGGTCAAGGTGGGCCGGATTGCCGGCCAGTACGCGAAGCCCCGGTCCAGCTCGGCGGAAGTGGTCGATGGCGTCGAGCTGCCCGCCTACCGCGGCGACATGGTCAACGACCTGCCGTTCGACGCCGTCGCACGCACGCCCGATCCCTGGCGCATGGTCGAGGCGTACCACCGGTCGGCCGCCACGCTGAACCTGGTTCGTGCGTTCACCCAAGGTGGCTACGCCGACCTGCGCCAGGTTCACGCCTGGAACACCGACTTCGTGCGCGACAGCTCCGCCGGCGAACGCTACGAACGGATGGCCACGCAGATCGACCGCGCGTTGGCGTTCATGCGTGCGATCGGCGCTGACCCGGAGGAGCTGCACCGCGTGGAGTTCTACGCCGGTCACGAGGCGTTGGTGCTCGACTACGAACGCGCCCTGACGCGCATCGACTCGCGGACGAACGACCCCTACGACGTATCGGGTCACTTCGTCTGGGTGGGGGAGCGCACGCGTCAGCTCGACGGTGCCCACGTCGACTTCGCCAGTCGGATCCGCAACCCCGTCGGGGTGAAGGTCGGACCCTCGAGCAGCCCCGAGGACGTCGTGGCGCTCGTCGAACGCCTAGACCCCGACGCCGATGCAGGTCGCCTCACGTTGATCACGCGCATGGGCGCGCAGCGGGTCCGTGACGTCCTGCCGCCGTTGATCGAGAAGGTGACAGCCAGCGGACACCCGGTGCTGTGGGTCTGCGACCCGATGCACGGCAACACGTTCGAGGCCGAGACCGGTCACAAGACCAGGCGGTTCGAGGACGTGGTGGAAGAGGTCACCGGCTTCTTCGCCGTCCACGAGGCGCTGGGCACCCACCCCGGTGGGATCCACATCGAGCTCACCGGTGAGGACGTCACGGAGTGCGTAGGGGGTGCCGAGGGCATCGAGGAGCAGCACCTGGGATCCCGGTACGAGACGGCTTGCGACCCGCGGTTGAACCGCCAGCAGAGCCTGGAGCTGGCGTTCATGGTCGCCCAGATGCTGTCGACCCGGGTCGACCAGGCGCGCTGACGCCTCCGGCCAGCTGGTCCGATTCCCGCTAGAAGTTGTCGGTGGGCTCGGCTTTGATGGACCCGTGCTGGATGACCCGACAACCCTGTACCGCGCCGTGAGCGGACGCGACCGACGTTTCGACGGACGGTTCGTGTTCGGCGTCACGAGCACCGGCATCTACTGCCGGCCCTCGTGTCCGGCCCGAACGCCACGGGCGGAGAACTGCGTGTACTTCACGGTGCCCGCCGCCGCCGTCGCCGGCGGGTTCCGCCCGTGCAAGCGATGTCGTCCGGATGCGGTGCCTGGGTCGCGCGAGTGGGATCACCGCGGCGACCTTGCCGCCCGCGCACTGCGCCTGATCGCCGACGGCGCGGTCGACGAGGCTGGCGTCGCAGGTGTTGCGGCGCAGCTGAACGTCAGCGAACGCCATCTGCACCGCACGTTGATCAGCGAGGTCGGGGTGGCCCCGCAGCGGCTCGCGCTGACCCGCCGCGCGCAGGTTGCGCGGTTGTTGCTCGAGCAGACGCAGCTGCCCGTCACCCAGGTCGCCTACGCCGCTGGCTTCGCCAGTATCCGGCAGTTCAACGACGTGATCCGCGAGCAGTTCGCCACGACCCCCCGCGACCTGCGGCGCAACGCGTCGCAACCGGACCGTCCGGCCCGGCCAGGGCTGCTCACGTTGCGGCTGGCGACGAGGGAGCCGTTCGCGTGGCAACCGTTGTTCGGCTTCCTGGCTGCGCGCGCCATCACGGGCGTGGAGTCGGTGGACGGCGACACGCTGAGCCGCAGCATCCCCACGCCTCGAGGTCCCGCGCTGGTCACCGTCGCGCCGGGCTCGGGACGCCTGGGCGCCGTCACCGCCCATCTGCAGCTGCCCGACCTCGCGGTCCTCATGGGTGTGGTCAGCACACTGCGTCGTTGGCTCGATCTCGACGCCGACCCGGCCGCCGTCGACGACGCCCTGACCGACGACCGGCTGCTCGGCCCGCTGGTGGCTGCCCGCCCGGGGCTGCGTGTCCCTGGCACGGTCGATGGCTTCGAGCTCGCCGTGCGCGCCGTCATCGGACAGCAGGTGTCGGTGGCGGCGGCGACCACGTTCCTGTCGCGGCTCACCGATTCGCTGGGCGCTCCGGCTCCCGCGCCGGCGACCGAAGCCGTGGGCGTCGCGAAGGTGTTCCCGACCGCCGAGCAGGTGGCGGACGCCGGCCCGCAGGCGGGCATCGAGATCGGCCTGACCGGTGCGCGTGCGGTCACTGTGCACCGGCTGGCGAACGACGTGGCGTCCGGTCACATCCTGCTCGACCCAGGCGCCCCGCGGGACGCCACGCGGGCTGCGTTGTTGGCGCTTCCAGGCGTCGGCCCGTGGACAGCTGACTACATCGCCATGCGGGCGCTGGCCGACCCCGATGCCTGGCCCGGCACCGACCTCGTCCTGCGCCGCGTGGTCGAGTCGCACCGCGCTGACCCCGAACGATGGCGACCGTGGCGGTCCTACGCCGCGGTCCACCTGTGGAGCATGACCGCCGAGGAGGCACGCTGATGTTGCACACCACCGTCATCTCGACCCCACCTGGCCCACTCGCGCTCGTGCTGGACGGCGATGGTGTTGTCGTGGCGTCGGGGTTCACCTCCGTCGACGACCAGCTGTCGCGGCTGCCGGACTCAGTGCGTCGCGACGGCGTCGTTGCCGACGCAGACCGGAGCGCAGCCGCCACGGCGGTTGCCGACTACCTCGCCGGCGACGTGGGCGCACTCGACCGGGTTCCGGTGCGACAGCCGGGCGGCGCCTTCCAGCAGGGAGCCTGGCTGGCGATGCGGCAGATCCCACCGGGGCAGACCTGGAGCTACACCGAGCTGGCCACGAAGGTCGGTCACCCCGACGCGTCGCGGGCGGCGGGCTCGGCTTGTGCGCGGAACCTGGTGGCCCCGTTCGTGCCGTGCCACCGCGTGGTGCGTTCCGATGGGAGCCTCGGTGGGTACTACTACGGGTTGTCGGTGAAGGAATGGTTGCTGGCCCACGAAGGCCGGGCCGACGATCAGCTGGTGTTCGACGCCGGTTGATCGGGGCGGCTCACTCAGTGACACAATCGACTCCATGGCCAGCCGTCGGTTCAGGAAGCCGTGTCCGACCGAATGACCGCACGTATCGCACGTCTCCTGGGCGCCTGCGCACTGTCGGCGCTTGTGCTCGTTGTTCCCGGGAGCGCGTTCGCGTCCACCCAGTCCATGGGAGCCGGCCAACACTTCGTCGGCCTTGTGAACGCAAGCCGGCACGACCCGGTCGTCTACACCGTGTGCCCGGGACCGGCCGGCAGCGGTCGCACCGGCCCGATCGCCGCGGGGCAAACGCTGTCGGTCACGAAACGCTCCACCGGCCGCGGTTACACCGGCCCGTTCAGCCAGATCTACGCCTGGTTCGTCCCTCGGGCGACCCAGGCCACCCCGGTGCAGGTCGCCTTCGCGACCTACGGATCGCCGCAGCCGATCCCGACGTCGGTCCGAGTGCCCTGCGACGGCGTGGGCAAGGTGGAGTTCAGCTCCTGCCCGTATCTCGCGCCCTGCACGTACGGCTGGGTGCCGAGCTACGTCAGGGTCCGGTTCGTGAACATGGCTGCCTGACGTCAGGGCGTCGTAGCGGGTCGACGTCCCAGCAGCGGCGGAAGCTGACGGACCGCTTGGGCCAGCGCCCGAAGGTCACCGTTGACCAACGCCTGCGCGCCGTCCACGAGGGCTGCCGCGGGGTCGGGGTGGACGTCGACGATGATCCCGTCGGCTCCCACGGCAATGGCTGCGCGCGACAGGGGCACCACGAGGTCGCGCCGCCCTCCACTGTGCGAGGGGTCGACGACCACAGGCAGGTGCGACAAGTCGTGAGCCACGGGCACGGCGCTCACGTCGAGGGTGTTGCGGGTGGCCGTCTCGAACGTGCGGATGCCGCGTTCGCACAGCACGATGTCGAGATTCCCGCGTTGGGCCACGTACTCAGCGGCCATCAGCCATTCCTCGATGGTGGCCGTCATCCCGCGCTTGAGCATCACCGGTTTGCCGCACGCCCCGACGGCTTGGAGCAGTGCGAAGTTCTGCATGTTGCGGGTGCCGACCTGAAGCATGTCGGCGTACGACGCCACGAGGTCGACGTTCTGGGCGTCCACGACTTCGGTGACGATCGGCAACCCCGTCTCCTCGCGTACGTCGGACAGAATCCGTAGTCCTTCTTCACCCAGTCCTTGGAAGGCGTACGGCGAGGTGCGTGGCTTGAACGCTCCGCCGCGCAGCAGGGTCGCGCCGGCGGCCGCTGCCATCTGAGCCGCCTCCAGCGTCTGTTGCGGGTTCTCGACGGCGCAGGGGCCGGCGATCAACGTGAACGTGTCGGGTCCGATCGGCACTCTCGGCTCACCGACGTACACCGTGGTCATCTGCGGATGGTGCTCGCGACTGACCAATTTGTACGGCGCCGAGATCCGCTTGACGTCCCTGACGCCGGGCAGGCGACGCAGGTTGAGGTTCGCGAACTGCTCGACGTCGCCGATCAGCCCGATGATGGTCGTGTTGACGCCCCGGCTGACGAACGCCTCGCCACCGGCGCCTTCGACGCGGGTGACGACGGCGTCGACCTGCTCGGGGGTGGCATCAGGTGCCATGACGACGACCATGCGGTGCTCCAGGTGGCTGGACATGAGAAAGGCCCCGGCTTTCACCGGGGCCAAGGACGAGTGCTGGCGACTAACGCGACGCCGAGCCACCCGACCGGTGACCCCGGCCGGGAAACTCATAGACCATCGCGTGCGGCACGGGGGCAGCCTAGACGGTCCAGCGCGGCGCGGCGGTCCGGGGTTGTTGATCAAGGAGTAGATGTCGACCTTCCATGATCAACTCACACATCATGTCCAAGATCAACAAGGGGTAGGCGGGTGCGGGTGGGGGTGGGCGTGAGGGTGAAGGGTGTGGCGGGGTCAGAAGACCGAGAGCGTGATCGTCGCTCCGTGAGGTTGCATCGAGGCCGCCGACGGAGACTGCGCGAGCACCGTGTTCGGTCCGCCGGGCAGATTCTGGGGATCGACCTTGAACCCGGCGTTCTCCAGCGTCTTCGTGGCCTGGGTGAGGTTCATGCCGACGACGTTCGGGACCGCGTAGAGCTTCGGCCCCTTGGAGATCACCAGCGCCACAGTGGAGTGGATCGCGGCGTTCCCCGAGCTCGGGTTCTGACTGATCACCGACCCGGCCGGCACAGAGTCGGAGTAGTCCTGCGACGTCGACACCTTGAAGCCGGCCGACTGCAGGATCGAGCGTGCGTCCGCCTCGCTCTTGCCCACCACCGACGGCACCGGGATCGGGGCCGGCCCCTTGCTCACCGTCAAGGTCACCGGCGAGTTCGGGCGAAGCTGGGTGCCGGGTTGCGGATCGGCGCTGATCACCGAACCCTTCGCCACGGTCTGCGAGTAGGCCTTCCGCACCGGCCCCACCGCCAGGCCCGCGTCCTTGATCGCCTTCGTCGCCTGGTCCAGCGGGTCGCCGACCACCGATGGCACTGCGATCTTCTCCGGCCCCTTGCTGAGCGTCAGCGTCACCGTGCCGCCCTGGCGGATCCGGGAGCCGGGCGAGGGGTCGCTGCTGACCACCTCGTCCTTGGGGATCGTCTCGCTGAAGGCGCTGCTCCCCACGACACCGTGCAGCCCTTGCGACTCCAGCCGGCTGATCGCGGCTTGCGACTTCAGGCCCACCACGCCCGGTACGGAGGTGTAGCGGCCGACCGCGAGCCAGTAGGCCAGCCCGGCAGCGGCCAGCGCCAGTGCGACCACGATGAGCGCGCCCACCCAGCCTCGCCAGCGACTGCGTCGACGTAGTTCGCCGCCCGCCTCGCCGCCAGCGCCGGCTGCGGCCGCGCCGACTGCCATCGCGTCGCGGGACACGATGACGGTGGGGTGTGTGTCGGCGAGCGGACTCACCCGTGAGGCAGCAGGCAAGGTGGCCCGGGTTGCCACTACCGCGCTCAGCAGGACGCCCGCGCTGGCCGGACGGTCCTCGCGGTTGCGCTGCGTGGCCGAGCGGACCAGTGCGTCCAGGCCGGCCGGGAGGTCGGGCACGACGGCCGACGGCGGTGGCACGTCGGCGTGCACGTGTTGGAACGCCACAGACAGGGGAGTGTCGCCGGTGAACGGTGCTGCGCCGGTGAGCATCTCGTACAACACGATGCCGGAGGAGTACACGTCGGTGCGTGAGTCGGCCGTGCCGTGCTCCACCTGTTCCGGCGCGAGATAAGCGGCAGTCCCCATCAGGACGCCCTGCGTCGTCTGGCCGCTACCGGCCTCCGGCTCGGCGGCGCGCACCAGCCCGAAGTCGACGACCTTCACCTGGCCGTCGTCGGCTACGAGCACGTTCTCGGGCTTGACGTCACGGTGTACCAGGCCGGCCTGTTCAGCCGCGGCCAGGCCCGCCAGGATCTGGCGCATCACGTCGAGGGCTTCGCCGGCCGGCAGCCGTCCACGTTCGCGCAGCACCTCGCGCAGGGTCCGGCCCGCGACGTACTCCATGGCCAGGAACACAGCACCTGTGTCGGGGTCCGACCCTTGGTCGAAGACGGCCACGACGTTGGGGTGGCTCAGCCGGGCCGCCGAGCGAGCCTCCCGCGTGAACCGCGCAACGAAGTCGGGGTCGGCGGCGAAACCTGCGTTCATCACCTTCATGGCGACGACGCGTTCCAGCCGGGTGTCCAACGCGACATAGACGGTGGCCATCCCGCCCCGCGCGATCCGCGCCTGCACGAGATAGCGACCGTCCAGCTTCCGACCGACCAGAGGGTCGGTCACTGTCGCGCTCACGACATTCGAGTCTACGGAGCGCAGCGGGCAGACCCGGGTAACCATCGTCACCGGCGCGCGTCGCAGGCGTCGTGGCAGGCTGGGCGGGTGACCGGATCGCCGTTGGACACCCAGATCACCGATGACGTCGATCAGCTGGTGCCCGACTGGCTGACGTTGCCCGACCTGGGCGACCTGCTCGGTCTCGACGCCGTACGGGCCCGACAGCTGGTCCGCGACCAGGTCGTGGTCGCGGTGCGTCGCGGTGAGAAGAACGTCCTGAGCGTGCCCAGCGACTTCGTCCACGACGGCGCGCTCCTCAAGGGCCTCTCCGGCACCTTGACGGTGCTCGCCGACGGCGGGTTCGACTCCAACGAGGCGATCCGCTGGCTTTACACGCTCGACGACTCGCTGCCGGGGACCCCGATAGCGGCGTTGGCGGCGAACCGCGGCACCGAGGTCAAGCGGCGAGCGCAGGCCTCGGGCTTCTGACGTGGCTCGGCTGAGCTACTGCGGCGTGCTCCTGCTGATCGTCGGCGGATCAGCCTGGCTCGAGCTCGCGTTGCGTACCCGCGTGCTCGTCCGTTGGCGACGGTTCCTGCTGACGGTGATCCCGGTGGTCGTCGTGATGTTCGCGTGGGATGGCTACGCGATCGCGCACGGACACTGGTCGTTCAGTCCGACGCAGACATTGGGCTGGCTGCTGCCGTGGCGCGTCCCGGTCGAGGAGCTGCTGTTCTTCGTCGTCGTGCCGTTCGCCTCGATCCTCACCTTGGAAGGTGTGCGCTCGGTCACCGGATGGCGCCTGGGCGATGAGCCTGCAGAACGTGGGTCGATGGACGGCTGGCGATGACGTACACACAGCTGGGCGTCGTCGCCGTCATTGCCACCGTGCTGCTCGATGTCGTGGTGCTGCGCACCCGACTGTTGACCCGTCGTGCCTTCTGGGTGGCCTACGCGATCGTGGTGTTCTTCCAGCTGGTCACCAACGGTCTGTTGACCGGGTTCCGGATCGTTCGCTACGACGGCGCCGCCATCATCGGCTCGGACACCGGGCACTTCCTCGGACACGGGCGGGTCGTGTGGGCGCCGGTCGAGGACCTGATGTTCGGATTCGCGCTCGTGGTGACGTCGATGGTGCTGTGGGTGTGGTGGGGACGACGCGGCATCCAGGCGACACCGTTGGCGGGCCCGCCACGTGGAGTCTTCGCCGGACTACGCCGTCCGGGCCCGCAGGGCTCTGCCCCAGGCCGGAAGGGCCACCGCGACCCGACGTGACCGGGAGACGGTGGCCCGCCTCCGGAACACGGCGTAGTCCATCTGCTCGATCCGGTCGACGATGCCGCAGTAGAGGGTCCTGGCGGCCTGGATGCACGGTTGGCTGGTGGGGTGCAACAGGGCGATCCCGGGTCGGGCCGCCTGCTCCAGCCGTCGGACCCGCGCGATCTGGAACCGCAGCAGCGCCTTGACCCGCTCGTCGACGACCCGCTGCCGCAGGTCCGCCCTCGTGAGGTCGAACGCCTCGAGCTCGGCCAGGGGCAGGTACACCCGCCCACGGTCGAGGTCCTCGCCAACGTCCCGGGTGAAGTTGGCCAGCTGGAACGCGACTCCCAGGTCGATCGCGCTGCGGTAGGCGGCTGCCACGTGGCTGTCACGTGGTTCGAGGATCGGCACCATCTGCAATCCGATCACGGCGGCCGACCCGTAGACGTAGGCGTAGAGGTCCTCGTAGGTCGCGTACTCCTGGATCGTCAAGTCCATCGTCATCGAGTGCAGGAACGCCTCGAAATGCGCCGTCGGGATCGACCACCGGTGCACCGTGTCGACGACTGCAGCTGCGACCGGGTCGTCGCTGACGCCGCGTTCCAGCGCGGCCAGGAAGTCATCGCCCCATGAACGCAATGCAGCTGCCTTCTGCCCGGGGGTCAGATCGCTCCCAAGATCGTCCACGAGCTCGTCGGCGTACCTCGCAAAGCCGTACAGCGCGTGCACATAGGGGCGCTTGCCCGGGGGCAGGAGCCGGGCCGCCAGGTAGTAGGTGCGGCCGTGCTCGGCGTTGAGCTGACGGCACCGCTCATAGGACGCCCGGAGCCGCGGCTCGCGGATTCCGGCCGCGTCGAGCTCGCGCTGACTCACCACCCCATCGTGCCGCATGGCACGATGCAGGCAAGTCGGAGAAGTGGCGGTCCCGTGACCGGCGGGGCAGTGGGGAGGTGACCGGTCGTGAGTGTGCGCGAGGTACTGTCCGGCGCCGCGACTGGCGTGTTCCATCTTGACGATGATGTCGATCACACCCAGGACGCTGCCCTGGACTCGGGCTGGCACGTGGTGGTGCTCGACACCAGCGACGTGACTGACAAGAAGGGCTTCATGGCCGTGGCGGCCGACGCGTTCGGGCTGCCCGAGTCGTTCGCGCAGACCTGGGAGGCGCTCGATGGCCACCTCCGGGTGCTCGACCTCGACGACCCTGACGGACTGCTCGTGCTGTGGCACGCGTGGGGGGAGTTCGCCGAAGCCGACCCCGACTCCTTCGAAGTCGCCATCGAGGTGTTCCAGGACGCCACCGTGGCGTGGCGCGATGACGAGTTCGACGGCGCAGTGTTCCTGGTCGGCGATGGTCCGGAGACCGACCTGTCACGGGTCTGACGCCCTGGCTAGGAACCAGCGCCGGTGATCCGCTCGGCCGCGAGTCGACCTGAGATCAGCACCATGGGGACCCCCACGCCCGGCGTGGTGCCCGAACCGGCGAAGACGACATTGCGTCCCCAGATGTTGCGCGGCCGGAACGGTCCGCTCTGCCCGAACGTGTGCGACGCAGCGAAGGGTGTCCCGCGCTCCAGGCCGGATCTGGCCCAGTCCAACGGCGTCCGCTCGTGGCTCACCTCCACGGCGTCGGCGAAGCCGCGATAGCCCCGCGCCTCCAGTGTGGTCAGCACGACGTCGCGGTAGCGCCGGCCCGTGGTCGTCCAGTCGATGCCGGCGTCCATGTTCGGCGTCGGGAAGAGCACGTAGTACGCCTCCCGGCCCTCAGGGGCCAGGCTCGGGTCGGTGCGCGTGGGATTGCTGACCAGGAACGACGGGTCGCTCATCAGTGTGCCGTGGTGGATCAGCTCGTCGAACACGGTGCGCCATGCACGTCCGAAGTGGATGTTGTGGTGTGCGATCTGGTGGTAGCTCTGGCTCGACCCGGCCAGCATGAGGTAGCACGACGGTGAATAGCGCAACCGACGGATCGTCCATGGCTCGACGCCGAGCAGATCGCGCATCGCGACGGGCAGATCCGGGTTCAGCACGAACGCATCGCCGGAGATCCACTCGCCCTCGGCCGTGACGACGGCTCGCGCCGTGTCACCGGAGCGCATCACTCGTACGACCTCCGTCTCGTAACGGATCTCCACCCCGTGCTTGACGCACGCTGATGCCATCGCCTCGGGGACGGCGTGCATCCCGCCCACCGGAGCGAAGACGCCGGCCACCGAGTCCATGTACGAGATCACGCAGTAGACGGCGAGGGCATCGAACGGGGAAAGGCCGGCGTACATCGACTGGAAGGACATGACCCGTTGCATGCGTGGGTCGTGCAGGTAGCTCGCAACCTTGTCGGCCATCCGACCGAAGGAACCCATCGCCGCGAGCCGCGCCAGGTCGGTGTTGAGCAAGGCGAACGGCGAGTCGAGGTTGGCGTCGATGAAGCGCCGCATCTGGTGGCGGTAGAGCGTCGACACGAAGTCGACGTACCTTCGGTAGCCGGCCGCTTCGCCGGGACCGATCACGCGAGCGACCTCGGCGGCCATGGCGTCCACGTCGGTGAGGACGTCGAGCCGGGTTCCGTCAGGGAAGAACGCCCGGTAAGCGGGCTCCACCGGCGCCAGAGTGAGCCAGTCCGCCATGGACTCCCCGAGGCTGGAGAACGCGTCTTCGATCAGGTGCGGCATCGTGAGCACGGTCGGGCCGGTGTCGAACCGGTAGCCGCTGTCCGCCAGTACGCCGGCGCGTCCGCCCGGCTGCGGACCGCGTTCCAGGAGCGTCACCTGGCGTCCCGCCGCAGCCAGCCGCATCGCGGCGGACAGGCCACCCAGCCCGGCCCCGACGACCACGACGTGGTCGGTGGCGCCGCGGACGGTGCGCACGGTAGTCGCCGATCAGGTGCGGCGGGCCGTGGCCGCGGTCGCCAGGTCGCGCAGCACCGAAGATGCGGGGGACGGCACCGGCGACGGCGCCGACAACGCCGTCAGGGCCTTCTCGGTCAGCTGGCCGATGAGGTTCTCGACCCGGTCCAACGCACCGGTTGCCACGATCACGTCGCGCAGCTGCGCGATCCCGGAGGCGTCCAAATCGGGATCGCCCAGGTGTCGCTCCAGCAGTTCTGCCTGTCCCGGCGTCGCCGCCTCCATCGTCATGGCGACCAGCACCGTTCGCTTGCCATCGCGCAAGTCATCGCCAGCTGGCTTCCCCGTCTCGTCGGGGTCTCCGAACACTCCGAGGACGTCGTCACGCAGCTGGAACGCCTCACCCAGAGGAAGTCCGTAGGCAGTGAACGCGTCCAGTAGCGTCGCGTCGCCACCGGCGAGGCGTGTGCCGAGGTGCAACGGACGTTCGATCGTGTACTTGGCTGCCTTGTACCGCGCAACCTGCAGTGAGCGGGTCACTGACCCGCCGCCACGGGCCTGTTCCAGCAGATCCAGGTACTGACCAGCCATGAGCTCGGTGCGCATGTCGTCGAGCACGGGCTTGGCGTTGACCAGAGCGGTGGCCGGCAGGCCGCTGGTGTAGAGCATCTCGTCGGTCCACACCAGGCACAGGTCCCCCAACAGGATCGCCGCGCCGGTGCCGAATGCTGCCGCTGACCCGAGCCAGCTGTTCTGCTCGTGACGTCCGGCGAAGCGCCGGTGGACCGACGGAAGTCCGCGGCGGGTGTCGGAGCTGTCCATGACGTCGTCGTGGATCAACGCGCATGCCTGAAGCAGCTCCAGCGCCGACACGGCCGCAATGATCTCGTCGCAGTCCGCACCGCCGGCGGCGCGCCAGCCCCAGTACGCAAAGGCGGGGCGCAGCCGCTTTCCCCCGGCGAGCAGGTCGGCGACTGCCGCGACGACGGGCGCGAGATCGTCGTCCATCGCGGCCAGCCGAACCTGCTGGGCCGCGAGGAACTCATCCAGGCTCTTCTGGACCCGCGTCCGAACGTCGTCGGCGTCCAGCGGTGATGCGGAGGGCACGTCGGCGAGCGTAGTGGCGGGTGCGCCAACGTGCAGGGCGAGCCGACTTCGTAGGCTGAGACGATGCCAAGGGCCGACGACTTGCGTGATGTGTTCGCGGCAGGTCGGCATTCGTGGTCGTTCGAGTTCTTCCCGCCGCGCAGCGACGACGGTGAACAGCAGCTGTGGCAGTCGATTCGCGAGCTGGAGCGGCTCAAGCCGACGTTCGTGTCGGTCACCTACGGCGCCGGTGGCTCGACACGAGACCGCACGGTCCGTCTGACCGCAGAGATCGCGCACGACACCACGCTCGCCCCGGTCGGACATCTCACGTGTGTCGACGCGGGCGTTGCCGACCTGCGACATGTGATCGGCGCCTACGCCGCGGCTGGCGTGCGGACGATCCTGGCGCTGCGCGGCGACCCGACGGGAGGACTCAGGGCTCCCTGGCAACCGCATCCCCATGGGTTGTCGCATGCTGCCGAGCTGGTTGCGCTGGTCAAGCGCCTGGGGGACTTCAGCGTGGGTGTGGCTGCATTCCCAGAGGGGCACCCGGAGTCGCCCGACCTGGAGTTCGACGTGGCCATGCTGGCGGCAAAGGTGGCAGCCGGCGCAGACTTCGCAGTCACCCAGTTCTTCTTCGACGCCGGCGCCTACTTCGCCCTGGTCGAGCGCGCGCAGCGACACGGCGTCGAGGTTCCGATCGTGCCTGGCCTGATGCCGGTGACGAACGTGAGCCAGATCGAGCGGTTCGCGCAGCTGTCGGGGGCGCAGTTGCCGCCACGCGTGCTGCACCGTCTCGACCCGGTTCGCGACGACCCGGTCGCGGTGCGCGCCGTGGGCGTCGAGGTCGCCACCGAGCTGGCCTCCGAGCTGCTCGACGGCGGCGCTCCGGGTCTGCACTTCTACACGCTGAACCGGTCCACGGCCACGCGCGAGATCTACGACAACCTCGGCCTGGCCCGGCGCCGCTGAGGGGGCGGCGTCGCGGCTGGTCCGTTGCGCCTACTCGCCCGGGAACTGCTCGAGCACGGCCGCGGCCGTCACGGTGGCGCCCATGCCCACCACGGGCAGCCACGGCCCGGGGCGCGCCCCACGTCCCACGACGAACAGCCCTGGCACCGGCGAGCCGTTCGCGGCCCGCCGCTGAATCGGCCGAGAACGCGGACCGGAGTCCGCGATGCCACCCACGGATCCGCCGCGGGCCCGGGTCGCACGTTCGGTGTCGGCCGGACTGCGGTACTCGTGCCACAGCAGTCGCTCCCGCAGGTCGAAACCGGTGGCCCCGAGGCGGTCCAGGACGCGGGTCGCATAGCGGCTGGCGACGTCAGGAGCGTCCCAGTCGAAACCGTTGACGGGGTCGTGCAACGGAGCGAGCACACTCACTGTCCATGCGCTTCCCGGTTCGGTGGGCGACATCCGCCGGTCCTTGGGTGCGCTGATGCTCAGGGTCGGTTCCTCGGCGGCGGAGGGGCGGCCGCCGAACACGGCCTCGAGCTCGGCATCGATCCGATCCGGGAAGACGACGGTCAGCGGTGCCGTACGCGGCGGCGGAGTGCGCAGAGCGAGGAACAGCTGGAAGCGTCCCGCGCTGGGCGTCGAACGGGACAACAGCTTGCGGTACGCCTCGGTCCTTCGGTCGCTGAGCAGACGGTGGTGCAGCAGCCACACGTCGACGTCACTCACGACCACGTCGGCCGCGACGAAGATTCCATCGGCCAGCTCCACGCCGCGGACGCCGTCATGGTCGGCACGGACCGCCACGACCTCGCGTCCCAGCTCGACGTGAACGCCGAGGTCCTGTGCGCGTCGCTGCATCGCGCGCGCGAGCTCACGCATCCCGCCGCCGACGTGCCATGTGCCGAACGTCTGGATCGCGTAGCTCAGCATCGCCATGGCTGCTGCCGCATGACGTGGGTCGTTTCCCTGGTCGGTCGCGACGACGTCGAGGACCGACCGCAGCCGCGGGTCGCTGAGATAGCGCGTGCCCAGCCGCCGCAGCGAGGAGTACGGCGCAACCGTTCGGAGCCCGGCCGCACCCCATCGACGCGACAGCGCCGTAGCACCGGGGAACTCCTGGTCGAGCACCGATGGGCGGACCAACGACCACATCTGCGAGGCACGCTCGGACAGTGCCGTCCAGTCGCGTGCGGCCGTGCCGCCCAACACATCGCCGAAGGCTTGGGCAACGCGTCGGTGGTTCGCGGTCGGAATGTCGACGCTGACGCCGGTCGGCCACTGGTAGCGCAGTGCTGGAGTGAGGGCGGAGAGGTCGACCGCGTCCTCCAACGCGGCACCGACTCGGCGCCGCGAGGTGGTGAGGAAGAGGTCTCGATAGACCGCGGGCAGGTGCAGTGCGGTTGCCTCGGTGTCGAAGACGTAGCCGTCTCGTTCGTAGCCGCGCAACGATCCACCGACCTCCTGGCCGGCCTCGTAGACGGTGACGTCGTGACCGGCGAAAGCCAACCGGATCGCGGCCGTCAAACCACCTGCCCCGGCGCCCACCACGACCACGCGTGCCACCTGCCGCAGCGTAGGGTGCTGCGGTGGCGACCGACCCCAACGACCCCTTGGCGCTGCGCCACGACGCGCCGCTGGTCGATGGGTTGCTGCGATTCCTGGAGAGCGACGTCACACCGCTGCACACCCCCGGGCACAAGACCAGGACCGACCGGCTCGGGGCGGTCCTGATGGGCGACGTGACGCTGTACGGCGGGGTCGACACGATCCGTGGCCGCAACGGTCGGCTCGAGGCCGCCGAGGCCAAGGCAGCTGGGTTGTGGGGAGGGGACTGGGCGCGCTTCTCGGTTGCGGGTTCCACTCACTGCAACCAGGCGCTGGCGCTGGCGGTCGCCCGCCCGGGAGACACGGTGGTGGTCAGCCGCATGCTGCACCGCTCGCTGCTGCTGGGACTGGTCCTGGCGGGGCTCCACCCGGTGTGGGTCGGCCCGGTGATCGACCCCAGGCTCGGTCTGCCGATCGGGGTAGCCGTCGATGAGGTGCGCGCCGCGCTCGCCGGTCACCCCGAGGCAAAGGCGGTGTTCCTGGTCGAGCCTTCGTACGTCGGCACCGTGGCGCGACTGGAGGACCACGCGCAGGTCGCGCACGACCACGGCGTTCCACTCGTGGTCGACCAGGCATGGGGTGGTCACTTCGGGTTCCACCCGGACGTTCCGCCCCATGCTCTGCAGCTCGGCGCCGACGCACTGGTGACGAGCGTGCACAAGGCCTTGACGGGTTACACGCAGTCGGCGCTGCTGGTGGCGCGGACCGAGCGGCTGGATCCCGACCGGTTGACGCGCGGCTTCGATGCCACCCACACCACCAGCCCGGCCGGCCAGATCGTCGCCAGCATCGATGCGACGCGCGCGCTGCTGCAGCGCGACGGCAAGGACTTGATCGACGAGGCGATCCAGATCTCCCACGCAGCCCGCGAGCGGCTGCGGCAAGTGCCGGGTCTCACCGTCGTCGAAGCCGCGGACCTTCCCGTCGCCGTCCGTTTCGACCCCACGAAGATCACGTTGTCGCTGGCAGGCATCGGCGCCGATGGCCTCGCCCTCGACGACGACCTCGCCGATCTCGGCTATCCCGTCGAGTACTCCGACCGCAACACCATGGTGGCCACGGTCACGATCTTCGACGACGCCGACGAGATCGCTGGCTTCGTCGACGCGTTGATCGCCGCGATCGAGCGACACCGGGATGAGCCGCGTGATCCTCATCCGCACGTCGCGTGGACGATGCAGCCGGAAACCGTGCTGCGTCCCCGCGATGCTTTCTTCGCCGCGCACGAGACCGTGGCGGCCGACGACGCCATCGGTCGCGTGTCCGCCGAGATCGTCGCCCCGTACCCGCCGGGCGTGCCCGTGCTCGCACCAGGCGAACGGATCACCGCCGCAGCATTGCGGGCTCTGCGCGAGGTCAAGGCGGACGGCGCGCTCGTGCGCTACGCCGCCGATCCGACTCTCGCCACGTTCCAGGTGGTGGTGCAGTGACGGATCCGCGCGATCCGTTGGGCCTTCGCGACGACGCGCCACTGCTGGACGGGTGGCTGCGCTTTCGCGAGGGCCAGCGTCTGCCCTGGACGACGCCGGGGCACAAGGGGCGGACCGACCTGGTCGGCGAGGTAGTGGAGTCCGATCTCCCGCTGTACGGCGGCGTCGACACCGTCCGCTCGCATCACCACCGGGTCCGCGACGCCGAGGTCAAGCTGGCCCAGCTGTGGGGCGCGGACTGGGCTCGTATCTCCGTGGGCGGCTCGACGCACGGCAACCAGACGTTGTGCCTTGCGGTGGGCCGGCCCGGCGACCGGATCATCGTCAACCGGAATCTGCACCGTTCACTGCTGTCCGGTCTCGTGCTCGCCGGGCTGGAACCGATCTGGGTGACACCGGACATCGACGTGGACCTCGGGCTGCCGCTCGGTATCCCGACGCAACAGGTCGACGCAGCGCTTTCGGCGCATCCGGAAGCCGTCGCGGTGTTTCTGGTGGAGCCGGGCTATATCGGGACGATGTCCGACGTCGCCGCGCACGCCGAGTTGGCTCATCGTCACGGCGTTCCGCTGGTGGTCGACCAGGCGTGGGGCGCGCACTTCGGCTTCCATCCCGACCTGCCCGCCCACGCGCTCGCCGAGGGTGCCGATGCCCTGGTGACGAGTGCGCACAAGACGTTGCCGGCCTACACCCAGTCCGCCTATGTCCTGGCCCGCACCGACCGGCTCGACGCCGACCGGCTCGACCGTGCCTTCGACACGCTGCACACCACCAGCCCGTCGGGCACGATCGCGGCCAGTGCTGACGCGGCGCGCGCCTACCTGGCTCGTGCGGGAGCCGCGGCCACCGGTCGGTTGGTCGAGGTCGCCCAGCGGGCACGCACGAGGCTGCGTGACGAAGTGCCCGGCCTGGTCGTCGTGGACGCGCAGTGCCTTCCCCCCGGTGTTCGCGTGGACCCCGCGAAGGTGGTGCTGTCATTGGCGGGAACCGGCGCGGACGGGTTGGCCGTCGAGGAGGACCTGATCGCCTCGGGGCACCCCGTCGAGATGGCCGACCGCGACACGATCGTCCCGCTCGTGACCGTCGCCGACGACGACGCGGCGATCGACCGGTTCGTCGACGTGCTCGCCGCAGCGATCGAACGACGACGAGGCACGCCACGCTCAGTGGTGCCGTCGGTGTCGTGGTCGGTGGAGCCGGAGACCGTGATGGCGCCGCGCGATGCGTTCTTCGCCGCGCACGAGACGCTGGCCATGACCAGTGCCGTCGGCCGCGTGTGCGCCGAGCTCGTGGCGCCCTATCCGCCAGGGATCCCCGTGCTGGCACCCGGTGAGCGGGTGACGCGGGCAGCCGTGGCCGGGCTGCAAGCGGCACACGCGGCGGGGATCCAGGTGCGCTACGCAGCCGACCCCACGTTGCAGACGTTGCAGGTCGTGGTCTGAGGCGCCGGGGTGCCCGACGTGAGTGACCCGTCGATCGCCGAGCTGGCCTCCGCCACGCCGGCCAGCCGTGACCGCTACGTCGACCTGCTCCGGGTGGTCGCTCTCGGCCTGGTGATGGTGGGTCACTTCCTCATGGCCGGCGTGGTGCGCGGCCCTGGTGACTCCCTGGTGGTCTTCAACAGTCTCGTGCGGATCCCGGCGGCGCAGCTGTTGACGTGGTTGTTCCAGGTGATGCCCGTGTTCTTCGTCGTGGGCGGCTTCTCGCACGCGCGCACCTGGCGATCGGTCCGACGTCGCGGCGGTGGGTACGCCGACTTCGCGCAGATCCGCGCGCAACGGCTGCTGGAGCCCACCTTGGCGTTCGTCACCGTCGGCGTGCTCGTGGGTGTCCTGGTCGAGTGGTCAGGACCGACCCCGCCGGATCTCACGTATGCGTTGCGTCTGGTCGGTCAGCCCCTGTGGTTCGTCGGCATCTACCTGATCGTCATGAGCCTGGCGCCGTGGATGCTGCGGCTGCACGACCGATTCGGCGTCTGGGTCGTGGTCGTGCTGGCGGCCAGCGTCGCAGTCGTCGACGTCGCCCGTTTGGGCTTCGACGTGCCACTGGTCGGCTACCTCAACTTCGTCACGGTGTGGTTGGCGATCCACCAGATCGGCTTCTTCTATGCCGACGGCCGCGTGCCGGGCGTACGTCTGGCGTGGGCCTGGGTCGTTGCCGGGCTGACCTCGTTGACGCTCCTGGTCGCGCTCACGCCGTATCCGAAGTCGATGGTGAGCCTGCCCGGCGAAAAGGTGTCGAACCTCGCCCCGCCGTCGTTCGCCGTGCTCGCGCTGGCCGTCTTCCAGATCGGCGTGGTGCTGGTGCTGCGCGGGGCGGGGACGCGGTTTGCCTCGCGACCGAGAGTCTGGCTCGCCGTGGTCGCGGGAAACGCCGTGATCATGACGGCGTTCCTGTGGCACCTGACGGCCATCGTCATGGCCAATGCGTTGGTGGTGCGCGTCGGCCTCGCGACACCCTGGCCCGGCACCGTCGCCTGGTGGCTGACGCGGCTGCCGTTGTTGGCGCTGGTGCTGGTGATCCTGACGGGGTTCGTGGCGCTGTTCCGGCGGTTCGAGGTACCACGGGAGTGGCAGATCCCCGAGTCTGCGCGGCGCCGTCGTCATCGCAACGGCCTCGCCGCGGTGGCGGTGGTTCTTGCGCTGCTCGGGGTGCTGGGCTTCTCGGTGACCGGCTTCGAAGGAGTCACCCGGCTGTTGACGCACACCCTGGTGGTGTTGCCCATGACCCCGTTGTTGAACCTGCTGCTGCTCTGGCTCGGGTTCGCCGGAGCCGCCTGGGCCGCGCGTGCGACGGCGACGCCGTCGGACGTGGTCAGCTCACCTCGGCGGAGACCCCGCCGGTGATGCGCAGGAGTTCGTCGTAGGACGTCGGGAACACCGTGTGCGGATGACCGGCTGCCGCCCACACCACGTCGAACTGCGCGAGGTCGACGTCGACCAGCGTGCGCAGCGGATGCGGATGCCCGACGGGCGCGACCCCGCCGATCGCCATGCCGGTGTGGTGGCGTACGAAGTCTGCGCTGGCCTTGTCGACGTGGGACACCTCGAGCATCGCCGCCAGGCGCGGCGGGTCGACCCGGTGGGCGCCGCTGGTCATGACGAGGACGGGCTGACCGCGCGCGTCGAAGACGAGGCTGTTGGCGATCGCACCGACCGGGCATCCGAGCTGGGCCGCTGCGGCGGCAGCCGTGGGTGCGGACTCCGGAAGCGCCACGACCTCACCGCGCACTCCGGCTGCCTGCAGCCACTCGCTGACCCGACGCACGGTGGGGTGGTCCAGCGCTGCGTCGTCACTGCTGCTGTCGGGATCGGGCTCAGCCATGTCGCGGACCCTAGCGCTCATCTTCGTTGATCTTGGACTTCAGGTGTGAGTTGATCGTGGAAGGACGACATCTTCTCCAAGATCAACGATTCTGCGAGATCAACGACGGGAGTTCGTCATGTCGGCACAGCTGTTCCCGCGCGCACCCCTGGGGACGGATCGTGGTGAGACCGACGGTACGCGCGTGATCATCGCGCCCCGACGCGGCGGCTGGGACCAGCTGGCGATGGGGGAGTGGGAGCTGCGCGCTGCGGGCTTCGGCGACTGTCATCCCCACGACGAGGTGACGTACGTGCTGGTGGGCCAGCTCGAGGTCGACTGCGGCGGCGAACGCGTGGTGGCTGGACCCGGCGACGTGGTCCGTGTGCCCGCCCACGAACCGGCCTACTACTACGCCCCCGAGTACGCCCGGATGCTCTACGTGTACGGCCCCAACCCCACCGGTGAGCCGGCGTGGACCTTCACCGACCGCGCCCGGGTGAGCCCGCCCGACGCCCACTGACGCCCCTTTGACGTCGCTGCCAGAACCGCCCCGGATCGGGGCTTGACGGTCTGGTCGGTGGCGGGCTTTACTGTGGACCTCGTTCGAACAAGTGTTCGAACCCCTCTGGCCCGGAACTCGCGGACCGGGTCCAGAGGGAGCACCGAAGGAAACACCGAAGGAACACCGAAGGTCCACCGGTTCGGGGTGGTCTCGACCCCCGCCCCGATCCGGTGGTTCCCCTGGCTGACGGGTGAGGTGGGGAAGCCTCCCCGGCGGCCGGTGGGAGCGGTGAGCACACGGTCAGCGGCAAGGGGCCAGGAAACAAGGTCATGAACCAGGGAGGGGGCGGTGGATGCGTCGGTTCGCCGATCCGATCCAGGTGCTCGCCGGCCCCGACGACGTACCCCAGGTCTTTCGCTGGCGCGGTCGGCGCTACGTGGTGGCGGAGGTCCTCGGCCACTGGCTGGAGGTGGCGCCCTGGTGGCGGACCGAACAGGTCCAGGAGCGCCAACGTCAGGTCTGGCGGGTCGAGGCCGGCGGCGGGGTGTTCGACCTCAGCCTGACCCATCACCCCACCCATTGGCTCCTGCTCCGTGTCTTGGACTGACCGCACTGGCCGCACTGGCCGCACTGGTCGTACTGATCGCAACTGGCTGACCGATCGCTGGAGGAAGCGCATGGCTGACGTGACATCTCGGTCAGTGGCCGAACTGCTGGGCGCGGCACGGGCCGCGTTGCTCGTGGCGGCGTTGGAACAACGACCAGACCAGCGCTACGTCGGTGCCCATGTCGCTGCCCTGCGGGCGGCTGCTGCCGTCCTCGCGGTCCGGACCCGTCCGATGCGCGGGCGCACCGGTGGCGCGGGCCCGCGCAGCGCCTGGATGTTGCTGGGTCGGGTGGCTCCCGAGCTCGGTGAGTGGGCCGCCTTCTTCGCTGCGGGCGCCAACCGCGAGACCGTCACCACTCGTGACGCCGACGACCTGTTGCGCGACGCCGAGACGTTCGTCGCGCTGGTCGAGACCACGCTGGGTCGACACCACCAGGTGGGCCTCTCGTTGCGCACGGTCGGCTGACCGGCGTCGAGCCGTACCGCTGATGCCCACCGACTCCTTCGCCCACCTGCAGGTCGCCTCCGGCTACTCGTTACGACACGGTGCGTCCCACCCCGAGGCCCTGGTCAGCGCCGCCGCCGCGCACGGTATGGACCTGCTCGCGCTGACCGACCGGGACGGAGTGCGGGGGGTGGTCAAGTTCGCGCTGGCCTGCCAACAGGTGGGGATCGCTCCCATCGTCGGAACCGACCTGGCCCTGGGCCCCGACCCGTCGCCGAACCGTGCCAGCGCACGTGCCAGCGCCGCGCGGGGCCGGCGTACCCCGGCGGCTGGTGGCACCAGTCGAGACCTCCGTCTGCCCCGGGTCACGGTGCTGGCGCAGGGCCGCGTCGGCTACGCCGCGCTGTGCCGGTTGATCTCGGCCACCCACGCCGCGGGCGAGCGTGGTCAGCCGGTCAGCAGTCAGCACCTGATCACGTCGGCAGCAACCGCAGCGGCCGTGCCGTCCGGCGGGCTCGTCGTGCTGCTCGGTCCTGACTCCGACGTCGGCCAAGCGGTGGCGGCTCGTCGCATGCCCGATGCCGCGGTCCGGCTGCGCGCCTGGCGGTCCCGGCTTCCCGCCGATGCACTACGGATCGTGGTGGTGTGCCATCTCGGTGCCGACCCCACGGGGTACTCGGTGTCGTTCGCGGCCCGGCTGTTGCGACTGGCCCACGAGGAACAGGTGGCCCCGGTGCTGGCCAACGCGGTGCGTTACGCGCAGCGCGACGATGCTCCGGTGGCCGACGTGCTCGACGCCACCCGTCGGCTGGTGCCGCTGGACCTGCGCCATGTCGACCGGCGCACCGGCGAGGGGTACCTGAAATCGGGGCCGCAGATGACACAGGTGGCGCAGGCCGTGGTGGCCGCGGCCGGGACCAGTGAGAGCTCCGGCACGGGGAGCAGTGGTGTGCGGACGCTGTTGGCCGCCACTCGTCGCCTTGCCGAGGCCTGTGCCCTCGACCCGCGTACCGACCTCGGCATCGGTGAGGTGCACTTCCCCGAGCTCGGCCAGCTCGACCGGTCCGGCCGGTCCGGCGACGCGGTCCTGCGGCAGCGCTGCGAGGCGGGATTGGCCCGACGCGGTCTGCCGGACACCTCGTCGGTAAGGGAACGGCTCGACGCCGAGCTCGGCGTCATCGCCCGCCTGCGCTACCCCACGTACTTCCTCACCGTCGCCGACGTGTGTGACCTGATCCGCGATCTCGGGGTCCGCGTGGCGGCTCGCGGGTCGGGAGCCGGCTCGCTGGTCACCTATGCATTGGGGATCTCCGGGGTCGACCCGTTGCGTCATGGCCTGGTCTTCGAACGTTTCCTGTCCGACCGACGTCAGGCACTTCCCGACATCGACGTCGACGTCGAGTCCGCACGTCGTACCGAGATCTACGAGAACATCCTGGCGAAGTTCGGCACCGACCGATGCGCCTGTGTCTCGATGACCGACACCTACCGGGTGCGTCATGCGATCCGCGACGTGGGCGCCGCACTCGCGTTGCCACCTGGTGAGATCGACGTCCTGGCCAAGGCGTTCCCGCACATTCGCGCCCGTGATGCCCGCAACGCGTTGCGGGAGCTGCCCGAGCTGCGCTCCAGCGGGATCGCTGCGTTGGCTGCCGAGCCAGGCAGCCGGATCGACGTGCTGTTCGAGCTGGTCGAACGGCTCGATGGGCTGCCGCGCCACCTCGCGGTCCACCCGTGCGGGGTGTTGCTGTCCGATGCCACGCTGCTCGACCGCACCCCCGTCGAGGCCAGTGCTCTCGGGTTTCCGATGAGCCAGTTCGACAAGGACGACGTGGAACACCTGGGGTTGCTCAAGCTCGACGTCCTCGGGATCCGGATGCAGTCGTCCATGGCCTACGCGGTCACCGAGATCGCCCGAGTCGACGGCGAGGTGTGCGCACCCGACCTCGATGCCATTCCGCTCGACGACCCGGTCACGTTCGACCTGATCCGTTCCACCCACACGTTGGGGTGCTTCCAGATCGAGTCACCTGGGCAACGCGAGCTGGTCGGCAAGTTCGCGCCGGAGACCTTCGACGACCTCATCGTCGACATCTCGTTGTTCCGTCCCGGACCGGTGAAGTCCGACATGGTCACCCCGTTCCTGCGCGCCCGGCAGGGCTGGTCGGACCCGGAGTACCTGCACCCCGACCTCGAGCCGGTGCTGGGGGAGACCTACGGCGTAGTGGTGTTCCACGAGCAGGTGTTGCAGATCATCACGACGTTCACCGGATGCTCACTCGCGCAAGCCGACGAGCAACGCCGTGCGCTGGGCGATCCCGATGGCCAGGCGGAGACTCGGGAGTGGTTCTACCCGCGCGCGTTACGACGTGGGTACTCCTTACCGATCGTCGAGAAGGTGTGGGAGGTGTTGCGCGCCTTCGCCTCGTTCGGTTTCTGCAAGGCACACGCAGCGGCGTTCGCCCTGCCCACGTACCAGTCGGCCTGGTTGAAGGCGCACCACCCGGCCGCCTTTCTCGCCGGGGTGCTCACCCACGACCCGGGTATGTACCCCAAGCGTTTGATCCTGGACGACGCCCGTCAGTTCGGCATCGCGGTACTCCCGCTGGACGTCAATGCCAGCGACCTCACCTACCGCGTCGAACGCGTGGTGGCGCACGACGAGCCACCACCGCGGATCCTCGGCCAGCTCACCGGCCTCACCGCCGAACAGCGCGCACCACGTGGGGTACCCGACCATCCCGCACTTCCCGATGCGCGTGGGTACGGCATCCGGTTGTCGTTGTCCGACGTCTCGGGGATCAACGACGCGGAGACACGACGCATCGTCGCCGGTCGTCCCTACCGGTCACTGGTCGACTTCTGGCACCGTGCTGCGGCCTCCCGTCCCGTGGTCGAGCGGCTGGTCGTGGCTGGCGCGTTCGACACCGTGTACGGGATCGGTTCGGGTGTCCCGGTACGTCGCCGTGACCGGGTGACCCGACGCGACCTGCTGCTGCAGGTGGCCGAGCTCGACCGCTGGCACCGCGCACCGGCCGTCCGGGTCGCGGAGGGGACCCCGCCTCCGATGCAGCTCAGCCTCGACCTGGTTGCCGTCGACACCGAACCGTCCGGGCTGCCCGAGATGACCCAGGCCGAACAGGTGCGCGCCGAGCTCGAGGTGCTCGGGCTGGACGCCAGCCACCACGTCATGGACTTCTACGTCCCCTTGCTCGAGGCGTTGTCGGTGACGCGTGCCCAGGAGCTGTTGACCCGGCGCAGCAGGGCCGAGGTACTGGTCGCCGGCGTCAAGGTGGCCACCCAGACGCCACCGATCCGATCCGGGCGGCGGGTGGTCTTCCTCACCCTCGACGACGCCACGGGGCCGGTCGACGCCACGTTCTTCGAAGATGCCCAGGGCCCGTACGCCGCCACGTTGTTCCACTCCTGGCTGTTGCTGGTCCGTGGCGAGATCCGGCGCACCGGACCGCGTGGTCTGTCGTTACGGGCCACCGGGTGCTGGGAGCTGACGGAGGTCCATCAGATCTGGCAGGCCGAGGGGCTGGCCGCGGTCCACCACCTGCTCGCCACTGAACCCGTGGGCTTCGGCGTCGGGGCGGTCGACCCGGCCCCAGCACCGGCGACCGACGACGCTGTGGCCGGGGCCGCCGACAGCCGCTCGACCAGGCCGGTCGTGGTGCGTACTCCGAGCAGTGCCGGTGGCATGGGGCGACGTCGGGTCCTGGTGCATCCCAGCGGGTTCCGGCAGTCGCCCTACGCCGATATCAAGCCCGCAGGCGACGACACCTCCCGCGGTGTGCCGCCGCGCCGGCTGTGGCATGCCAGCCCGGGAAGTTCTGGCCCATGAGGGCAGCACAATGAGACCCGATGTCTCGTAAGCAGCTGCACCGCACCGGACCGCTCGGTGCGTCTCCCCGCTCAGGCACCGGTCCGCGCGACGACTCCGGGTGTCCGATCCTGCACGTCGACATGGACGCGTTCTACGCGTCGGTGGAACTGCTCCGGCGTCCGGATCTGGTCGGCCATCCCGTTGTGGTCGGCGGTGGACCACGCGGCGTCGTCCTGTCGGCCACCTACGAGGCGCGCACGTACGGCATCCATGCAGCCATGCCCATGACGCGGGCGCGCCGGTTGTGCCCCAAGGCGGTGATCCTGGAACCACACCACCAGGACTACGCGCGGATCTCCGACAGTGTGATGGCGGTGTTCGCCTCGATCACCCCGCGCTACGAACCGCTGTCGTTGGACGAGGCGTTCCTCGACGTCTCCGGCGCGATCCGTCGCCTCGGCTCTCCGGCGACGATCGGTGAGGCGATCCGCGCGCGGATCGCCGACGAGCAGGGCATCACGTGCTCGGTGGGAGTCGGGCCGTCGAAGTTCGTGGCGAAGCTGGCGTCGTCGCGCGCCAAACCCGATGGTCTGCTCGTCGTGCCCAGTGATGAGGTGATCAGCTTCCTGCACCCGTTGCCGGTCGCAGCGTTGTGGGGTGTCGGTGACAAGACCGAGGACACCTTGCAGCGGTTGGGTTTGCGTACGGTCGGTGACCTCGCCCATACCCCGGTCGGGACGCTCGAACGCGCGCTGGGACCCGCCGTCGGTCGACACCTGGCCGCCCTGGCGTGGGGCCGTGACGAGCGCAGCGTCGTCCCGCACGAGCCGGACAAGAGCATGGGTGCCGAAGAGACCTTCGACGTAGACGTGGACGACCCCGACGTGATCCGCCGGGAGCTGCTGCGACTGTCCGAGCGGGTGGCTGCGCGGCTGCGCGCCGGTGCGGTGGCCGGGCGCACCGTGAGCATCAAGGTGCGGTTCGCCAACTTCACCACCATCACCCGGGCCCGCACGCTGCACCAGCCCACCGATGTGGCCCGTGAGGTCTACGCCGCGGCCCTGGGCCTGTACTCGGCCCTGCGCCTCGACCGGGCCAGGATCCGGTTGGTCGGGGTGCGGGTCGAGGGTCTCGTGGAGGCCGACGAGGTGGCCCGCCAGCTCAGTCTGGGCGAGCGGGATCGTGGCTGGCGGGAGGCCGAACAAGCCGTCGACCGGGCCACGGCGCGGTTCGGCGCGGCCGCCGTCCGGCCCGCCGCCCTGGTCCCAGATCCGCCCGAGCCGGAGCCTCCCGGGGGCAGAACCGGATGATTCATAAGGCCCGCCCTCGGGACTGCCGATGATGGGCTCAGGGAGTCCGGGTTTCGCCGGGCGCCAACGGTGCTTATCCTGTGAGTGACCGCAACCGCGGTCGCCGACCTGCGAGGAGGAGCCGTGCCGCTCTCCGAGCATGAGCAGCGCCTGCTCGAGCAGATGGAGAAGGCGCTGTATGCCGAGGACCCGAAGCTGGCCTCGACGCTGCGTGGCTCCTCGTTGCGACCGGCCGACCGCCGGCGATTGATCCTCGGCATTCTCGGCATCCTGGCCGGCCTCGGTCTGCTGCTGGCCGGTGTGATGACGCCGTTCTGGGGACTCGGCGTCATCGGTTTCATGGTGATGCTGATCGGCGCGTGGTACGCCATCCACCGACCTGCCGCGAACACTGCGGCCGGCGCCAAAGGTGCCGCGCCCGGACGTCCGGCTGCCAGTCGTCCCAAGAGCAGCCGCGGCGGCTTCATGGACCGGCTGGAGCAACGCTGGGACCGTCGCCGCGAAGGCGAGTGAGCCGACCGACCTCAGGCGTGTGACGTGCCGGGCCGCCGCCTGGTCCGCGCTGTTGCTCGGTCCTGTACCAGATCCACCCGGTCGGTTGCGGCCCGCCACCGCCGCCTCAAGTGCTCCCGCCCCGACGCGGGCCACCACGTCGCGACCCTGGCGCGTCGCTGACCGGCGAAGCTGATCAACGCGTCGCACACGCTTCGCGCGTCGCCCCACGGATCGTCAATCGTCCCGGGGTCCTTGGCGTAGCGGTTGCGCTCCACCGCGCGGGCCAGCCGCGTCATCGGCGGCACCACCGCTGAGGTGATGCCGCCCTCGCGGCGAAGCCGAGCCGCCAGGTCGCGCGGGGACTCCACGTCCAGCGGCTCCAGATCCAGATCGGTGGCCGTGTCGATCACCTCGGCCCAGGCCGCCTCGACTGCGCGTCGCGGATCCGTCTCGCGGCGACGCTGTGCCCGCACGCGGCGTCGGGTGAGCGCGGGCAGCAGCAGCAGCACGACAGTGACCCCAACGGTGAGCAGCACCCACGGCGTCCAGTTGAACGGCTCGGCTGGCGCCGGCACATTAGCGCCGGGGGTACCTCCGTCAACACGGCGATCGACGCCTGTGGTCGCCCCTGGGGGCTTGACGGTGGGCTTGGTGCCGTGTCCGCCTCCGGTACTTGGGATGATCTTCTGCACGGCGTAGGGCGGCAGACCGGCTCCGAGGCCCCCCTGTCCGGACGGTGTCGGCTCGAACCGCATCCAGCCGATGTTCGGGAACCACAGCTCCGGCCACGCATGTGCGTCATGCCAGGTGACCTGCCACCTCTTGTCCGACCCGTGGCCGACGGGGGTGCCAGGGGTGAAGCCCACTGCGACGCGCGCGGGGATCCCGCTCATCCGTGCCATCAGGGCCATGACGGCCGCGAACTGCTGGCAGTAGCCGGACTTGGCGTTGAGGAACTGGACGAGGTCGTCGCTGGTCGTCGGGCTCGCTGCCGGTGCCAGGCTGTAGCGGAACCGCGTGCTCAGCCAGTCCTGGATGGCCAGGGCCTGGTCGAAGTCCGTCGGGTGCGTGCCCAGTGCATCGAGGTAGGGCTGCAGCTCTTGCCTGGTCTGGTCGGGCACCGCCGTCAACGCCCCGGCGCCGGCGCCCAGCGCAGCGCCGTGGCCGGTCGAGGACCCCTGCGAGGTCGACGCGCGCAGCTGCCGCGGTGTCGGCGCCAGGTCGGAGCTGACGACGGCGTAGTTCAGCCCCGCGGTGGTTCGGCTCGGATCGACGCCCACCACGTCGTCGGTGACGGCGTCGTACTCCCAGTTGTCACCGGCGTTGCTGACAGCTGTCGCCGTCAGCGGCAGCGGCAGGCGCTGGTCGTTGTAGGTGGGCTCCACCTTGATCCTGGTGACCACCTGCTGTGCGCCCAGGTTCGCCGGGCTCGGCACCACGCTGTTGGCCAGCGTGAACTGCGTCTGTCCGATCGGCACGAGCACCGGGTTGGCGATGCCGGGGGTCCACTTCGAGTCGGCGTACGTCGTCAAGGTCGCCGACCGGAAGTACGCCGGGCTGTCGTCGTTGGTGGTGTAGGAGAACACCGGCCCGTCGGCCGGCAGCGTGAGGTCGCGACGCAGCGCCGCGACGGGGTCGAGGCCCCCGGTCTGGCCGATCGACCCCCCGGAGGTGCCCCGAGGGCCGTCCCCGGAGCCACGTCCGAAGACGCCGTCGCTGAGGAACGGCACCGCCAGCGGCACCAGGATCGCCGTCACCACCGCCACCGCTCCGATGCGTCGGCTGCTCGACCCGAGCGCCACGTCCACCGGGCTGCTGCCGTTGGCCATCTGGCGCATGCTCAACGTCCGGCCCCATCGACGCAGGCTGTCGCGACTGTCGGCGACGAGCAAGATGAGCCAGCCGGTTGCTGTCAGGGCGAACAGCAGCCAGGGAGCGCCGCCGGGGATCACCGCAGACGGAATCAGGTACAGCAACAGCAGAGGCAGACCGGCGAACGCTGCATGGCGGAACGTGACGCCCAGGGCATCGACGGCCACGGCGACCACCGCCACGGCACTGGCCATGATCAGCGTCACTCCGCGTGTGGCGGTCACCGGCGGCGCCTGGGCCCACAACACATCGCTGCCGGACCGGACCGTCGCCTCCAGCGACCGCCACACCGCCGGACCGGGGAGGATCCCAAGAGTGGCGACGCCGTGAGCGAACAACAGCGTGAACAACAGCACCAACGATGCAGTGGGTACCGCAACCACCGACCAACGCGGCGCGTGCAGGTAGCGCATGGTTGAGGCGGTCACCGCCACCACCAAGATCACCGCGAACACAGGTCCCGCCCAAGGGCCGGACACGAGTACCGGAGTGAGCGACAAGCTGGCCAACGTCGTGGCGATCGCTGCGGCGATCGTCAGCCGGATCTGGCCGGTCATGAGCGATCACCCCACTGCATGGACGCGGCCAGCGCGTGGGCACTTCTACCCGCTGCCGGCCAGCGAGACGACAGTGATGAACGCCGGTCCAAGGTGACCACGCGCCAGCCAGACGTGCGCAACAACGTCGTGGCGCCGTCGGCCTGCGCCTGCAGCTGCGTCTTGTGGTGGTTGCCGTCGGGCAACCAGTCGGCGACGTCGAGCACGATGGCTACTGCTCCGGCATCGGCGTTGCGCGCCCGCGCCAACAGGGCGGCGTCATCGGGGGTGATGTGTCCGAGAACGGTCACGAGCAACGTGCCACTCGCGTGACGAAGCGCGTCGGCCATCGCCTCCAGATGTTCACCGGGCACCGGCTCCACCACGGCGAGCGCGTCCAACAGGAGGCCCTCGTTGTCTCCGCCCGACGTGGCCGCCTCATGTCCAGCACTGATGATGTCGGGGCTGCCCGGCGTCATGAGCTTCACCGTGTAGCCGTGACGGCCCAGGTGAACCCCCACCGATGCTGCTGCCGACACCCCGCGCTCGAACGAGCTGCTGCTCCCGGTTCCGCGATGGCCCGCCGCACGCAGGTCCAGCAGCAGCGAGCAGCGGCTCTCCCATGGCTGCTCCTCGCGGCGCACCATCAGGTCGCCGAACTTCGCGGTGGCGCGCCAGTGGACGCGGCGCAGCTCGTCACCGTGCCGGTACTCGCGCACGGCGACGTCGTCCTCTCCGGCGGCGGCGACCGATCGCGATCGACTCTCACCTGATCCGGACCAGTCGCCGCCGAGCGACATCGCCGGCAACGGCTCGATCGTGGGGGTGACCACGAGAATGTCCTGCGTGGCGAAGGACCGGTGTGACTCACACAACCGGAACGGGTCGGTCACCGTGATCTGCAGCGGACCGAGGATGTACCGTCCGCGCGCCGGAGCCTGAACCGTGTACTCGACCTCGCGGCGCCCGCGGGGCTCCAGATGGTCGAACACGAAACGCGGCCTCGCACCCAGGGTCTCCGGCACGAGGTCCTGCACCAGCATCAAGCCGGTCGGCAGGGCCCCGACGTTGTCCAGGCGCAGCAGGACGCGGGCCTCCTGGCCGGCTTCGATGCGTCGTGGCTGGAGCCGGCGCGACGACGCCAGACGAAAGCGCGAGCGCAGCACTGCTGCTGCGGCGAGGAGGGGGAGCACGCAGATCAGGATGCCGACGCGTAACAGGTCCGGCTGCCCGATCACGATTGACAGCACCAGCGTGGTCACGCCGGCCGCCAACAGACCCTCACCGCGTCGGGTCAGGCCGCGCAGCACCACGCGCCACGGCCTCGCCCCAATGGTCATGTCAGTCGCTCGTGCGCGGGATCGGCATGGCGGCCACGATCGTGGCGACGACCTGCTCGGGGGTGCGTCGCGAGATCTGGGCCTCGGCAGTCGGGAGGACGCGGTGGGCCAACACGGGCACGGCAAGGCTGCGCACGTCCTCGGGGATGACGTAGTCGCGGTCAGCCAGGGCCGCTGTTGCCTTGGCCGCGCGGACCAGGTGCAGCGTGGCGCGCGGCGAAGCACCGAGCCGTAGGTCAGCCGAAACTCGGGTGGCCGTCACCAGGTCGAGTGCGTACCGGTTGACCGCCTGGCTCACGTGGACGTCACGGACCACGTCGACCAGGTCGTTGATGCGCGCCGCAGTGGTCACCGGTTCCAAGTCGTTCAGCGGCTCTCCGGCGCCGTGACTGCGCAGCATCGCCAGCTCGGCGTCGCTGTCGGGGTAACCCATCGACACGCGCGCCATGAAGCGGTCGCGTTGCGCCTCGGGGAGGGGGTAGGTGCCCTCCATCTCGATCGGGTTCTGAGTGGCCACCACAAGGAATGGACGCGCGAGCGGGTACGTGGTTCCGTCGACCGTCACCTGGCGCTCTTCCATGGCCTCCAGCAACGCCGACTGCGTCTTCGGCGAGGCGCGGTTGATCTCGTCGCCCACGACGATGTTCGCGAAAACCGCCCCGGGCTTGAACTCGAAGTCGCGGGTCTCCTGGTGGAAGACGCTCACGCCGGTGATGTCGCTGGGCAACAGGTCAGGGGTGAACTGGATCCGCCGCACAGTGCAGTCGAGGCTGCGCGCCAACGACTTGGCGAGCAGCGTCTTGCCTACGCCCGGCACGTCCTCGATCAGCAGGTGCCCCTGGGCCAACAGCACGGTCAGCGCGAGGTGGACGACCTCAGGCTTGCCCTCGATCACGGTCTCGATGGCCGTGGCGATGGCGCCGGCCGACTGCGCGACGTCGATCCGGGTACCCGATCCGGCGTCTGAGTCGCTCTCGTGCGTGGTGGTCACAACACCCTCCGCGATGGCTTGATGATGGAAGCCTAAGTTGCCGACGCCTGGTGTCGACGCCGCGTTGCCCGCCCGTGACCTGACCGGCCCTCCACTTCGCCCCACCCGAGCGCGCCACGGGCGAACCAGAGCCGGCCACGGGGCCGGCCTAGCGGCGGCTTGGGCCGCTCGCGGGTCGATGCGGGCGGCCAGCGACCGCGCCGCGCGGCGCCCGATGCCGGTGCAGCCGGGTGCCACCCAAGATCCCTCCACTGCGCTCCACCGGTCTGACCTGCAGGGTCATCGGAATGTGTCGCCAGAATCCGGCTCGACCTCGTTGACGGTGGGGAATTGTGGGGTATGGTGGCGCGCCAGGGAGCCGTCGGGAGTGGTCGAGGGAGGTGACGCCGGTGTTCCTGGGTACCCACCAGCCCCGCCTGGATGACAAGGGCCGCCTGTTCCTCCCCGCGAAGTTCCGCGACGAGCTCGCCGGCGGCCTGGTGATGACCAAGGGCCAGGAGCGCTGCCTCTACGTCTTCCCTCGCGCGGAGTTCCAGCGGTTCACCTCGTCGCTGCAGTCCGCCCCGCTGGCCAACAAGGACGTGCGCGACTACCTGCGCGTGTTCCTGTCCGGCGCTTCCGATGAGATCCCCGATCGCCAGGGCCGGGTGACCGTGCCCCCGCCTCTGCGCGAGTACGCGGGGCTCAGCAAGGAGTGCGTGGTCATCGGCGCCGGAGCGCGGCTGGAGATCTGGGACGCGATCACCTGGACCACCTACCTCGCGGCGCAGGAGCAGTCCTTCGCCGAGCGCGCCGAGGAGGTGCTGCCCGGCTTCTTGTGACGTGAGCAACGCGGCCGCCGGCACGTGGCCTCAGGTCTCCCCCCGCTCGACCGTCGTCTGACACACCTTCCCCGGTGGCAGAAGACACGCGAACCCCCGCGAGCGGGCGGGGACCTGATGAGACGAACCGTCGGCCCCTCCACGAAATGTCCAGCACCCACTGTTCAACACCAACTCTGCAAGACCAGGTGTGCACCAGCCGCGAAAGAGGGTCGAGATGGGCGGGAGCAGCGCAGTCACTGCAGTGACGTCACCAGGATCGGTTGGCTCCGGCGTTGGCCCGCGCCACATCAGTGCTCGCCCCGCCGTGTCGCTGCGACGCCGGCTGGCTCTGACCGGCGCAGTCGTCGCCGCGTTCACGGCCACCGTGCTCGTGCTGGCGCTGACCTCCACGATCGTCGCCCGAGTCGGCTGACGAGAACCCGATGACATCGTCGCGTCCGGCTCAGCACGTTCCCGTGCTGGCGCAGCGCGTCGTGGCGTTGCTGGGGCCGGCGTTGGAGCGGCCCGGCTCGGTGCTCATCGACGCAACGCTCGGGCTGGGCGGCCACAGCCAGGCGTTCCTCGAGCGCTACCCCCAGCTGCGGCTGGTCGGGGTGGACCGTGACCAACAGGCCCTTGCTCTGAGTCGCCAGCGACTGGCCGCGCACGCGCAGCGCATCACACTGGTCCACGCCGTCTACGACCAGTTGCCCGACGTTGTCGCTGACGTTGGCCTGGCGAACGTCGACGCAGTGCTGTTCGACCTCGGGGTCTCCTCCCTGCAGCTCGACGACGCCGACCGCGGCTTCTCCTATGCGCAAGACGCTCCCTTGGACATGCGCATGGACCAGGCTCAGGGCGAGACCGCCGCCGAGGTGCTCAACACCTACCCCGCCGAGGAGCTGGCCCGGATCCTTCGGGAGTACGGGGAGGAGCGATTCGCGCGCCGAATCGCCGCCGCTGTGGTGCGGGAACGGACCCGGGAGCCGTTCGACCGCAGTGGACGGTTGGTCCAGCTCATCCGCGACACCATCCCGGCGCCGGCACGGCGCACCGGGGGGAACCCCGCCAAACGCACTTTCCAGGCGCTGCGCATCGAGGTCAACACCGAGTTGCCGGTGCTGCGCAAGGCCATCCCGTCCGCGATCGAGGTGCTGGCCGTCCACGGGCGGCTGGCCGTGCTCTCGTATCACTCCTTGGAGGATCGTCTGGTCAAGCGGTGCTTCGCCTCGGGGGCCAAGCCGGACCTGCCGCCGGGGCTGCCGGTGATCCCCGACGAGCTCGCGCCGACGCTGGCCCTGCTCACCCGCGGCGGTGAGGTCGCAGACGCCGACGAGGTGGCGGCCAACCCGCGCGCAGCGTCCGCGCGCCTGCGTGCGGTGGAACGCCTGCGGAGCGCGGCATGAGCGCCAGCTCCGCCGCGTCGAGGCTGGCCGCGTCCGGGTCGACGACCACCGCGCGGGCGCCGGTGCGCGACCGTCCGGCGACCCGTCCGAGTCGGCGCGCGACCGGCGCACCGCGACGCCAGGTCGCCTTGCCGCCACGTGCCCGGGTCCAGGTCGTGGCACCGACGAAGGTCAGGCCCAAGCGGGCACCGTTCGTCGGCTTGATCGTCTTCTTGCTGGCCGGAGGGCTGCTCACTCTGCTCCTGCTGAACATGGCTCTGGCGCAGGACGCGTTCAAGGTGACGCAGTTGCAGGCGCAGGTCGCAGTGCTGCAAGACCGTCAGGAGGCGCTGGCCCAGAACGTCGAACGGTTGGGTGCGCCAAACGAGCTCGCCAGTAAGGCACGAGCGCTGGGCATGGTCGTGAGTGAGAACCCGGTGTTCCTGCGCAGCACCAATGGACACGTCGTCGGAGTGCCGAGTCTCGGGGGCTCGTCGAACGTGAAGCGCGCTCCCCAACCCACCGAGCCCAGCCCACCGACGGACGGCTCGGTGCTCGACGTGGCACCCCCGGCATCGCAGGCTCACCGATGACCCGACGGGTCGGGCCACCTGCCCGCCGGCCCCGAGCTGTCGGGCACGGCCACCGACCAAGCCGCAGCCGCGCGGTGCCGCATCCGAACGCGCGGCTGCCGCGGGTGCCGTCCGCGTCCCGACGCGGACGGCGGCGTCGCTCGGCACCGCGCACGGTGGCGCTGGCGGATCCGGGCCGACGGTTGCGCACCGTCGGCCTCGTGCTGGCCATGGTGCTGTCGTTGTTCATCGGACGGCTGGTCCAGCTGCAGGGGATCGAGGCGAAGGCCTACGCCGACACCGCAGCGCAACAGCGGCTTCGCACGGTGGTGCTGACTGCCGAGCGCGGTGAGATCACCGATGTGAACGGGGCGGCCTTCGCGACGACCGTCAAGGCGGTGAACGTCACCGCCGACCAGACCCAGGTGCTCGACCCGACGGCTGAGGCTCAGCAGCTGGCTCCGATCGTCCACATCCCGGTCACCGACCTCGCTGGTCGACTCACCGGGACCCTGCGGTTCTCCTACGTGGCGCAAGGGGTGTCTCCGGCCGAATGGCAGCGGGTGCTTCAGCTGCGGCTGCCCGGCATCTACCACGAGAGCACGACCAAGCGGGTGTATCCGCAAGGTGACCTCGGAGCCGACGTCGTGGGCTTCGTCGGCTACGACGACTCCGGCCTTGGCGGGATCGAGTCCGCCTACCAGAGCCAGCTCGCGGGTCGTAACGGAGAGCGCACCTATGAGGCGAGCGCCGGCGGGAGCGAGATCCCCACGGCGCAGACGCAGGGCCAGGACCCGATCCCGGGCTCGACCGTGCGCCTCACTCTCGACCGCGACATCCAGTACGTGGCGCAGACACAGTTGGCACGCGAGGTGGCGGCGTCGGGCGCCGTCAGCGGAACTGTCGTCGTCATGGACCCCGCGACCGGCCACATCCTGGCCCTGGCGGCCGTTCCGACCTTCAACCCGAACCGTCCGGGGAACTCGCCATCGCAGAACCGCGGAAACCGTGCGCTCTCCGACATCTACGAGCCTGGGTCCACCAGCAAGGTCATGACGATGGCGGCCGCGTTGGACGCCGGCGTCATCACTCCCAACTCGCATTTCACGGTGCCGGGCACGTTGACCCGCGGGGGTCAAACGTTCCACGACGACATCGCGCACGGCACGTTGCACCTGACCCCGAGCGGGATCCTCGCCCTGTCGAGCAACCTCGGCACGATGGAGGTGGGCGAGCGGCTCGGTCCGCAACGTCTCTACACCGCGCTGAAGGGCTTCGGCATCGCCGAGCCCACCGGTCTGAACTTCCCCGGCGAGAGCACCGGCCTTCTGCCGAACGTCTCCACCTGGGGGCCCACTGAGTTCGCCACCATCGCGTTCGGTCAGGGCCTGTCGCTGAACTCGGTGCAGGCGACGTCGGTGTTCGCGACGATCGCCAACGATGGCGTACGGGTTCAGCCCACGTTGGTGGACGGCGTCGTCGCACCAGATGGCACCTTCGTACGTTCACCGGCACCGCAACGGCACCGCGTGGTGAGTGCGCAAGCGGCACAGGCACTCGGCCGCATGATGGAAGGTGTCGTCTCCGACCAGGGGACTGCTCCGGCGGCGCAGATTCCCGGCTACCGGGTGGCCGGCAAGACCGGTACGGCGAACCGGGTGGACCCGTCATGTGGGTGCTACCGGGGCTACACGGCCTCGTTCATCGGCTTCGCACCTGCTGATCATCCGGCGTTGGTCGTGTCGGTCACCCTGCAGAACCCGGTGAACGGCCACTTCGGCGGTCTGCTCGCGGCCCCGGTGTTCAAGCGCGTCATGTCGTATGCCTTGGCGCACTTGGGGATTCCGCCGACCGGTACGCAGCCGCCGCACCTTCATCTGACCTGGTGACGGGTAGCCTCCTCACCACCGTGTCCGAGCACCTCCGGCGCCCAGCCGTCCCGGCTCGCTCGCTCGCCGACTTGGCGTCGAGCGTTGGGCTGCCAGCCCCCGCCGCCAACACGTGGGTCACCGGCGTCACGTTGGACTCCCGTCGCGTCGAGCCGGGAGACCTCTTCGCGGCTTTGCCGGGTGCGCGGGGCCATGGGGTCGACCATCTGCCGCAGGCGCTGCAGCGGGGCGCCGCCGCGGTGCTCACCGATCGCGGGGGAGCCGCGCGCGCCGTCGATGCGAACGTCCCGGTGCTGGTCGCCGATGCGCCGCGGGACGTCCTCGGGGCCTTGGCGGCGCAGGTGTATGGGCAGCCCGCCACCGACATGCTCATGTTGGGGGTCACCGGCACCAACGGGAAGACCACCACCACCTGGTTGCTGGAGTCCGGCGCACGTGCCTGCGGTCGCGCCACCGGACTGATCGGCACCGTGGCCACCCGGATCGGCGACCTCACGCTGCCGGCCGAGCGCACCACACCGGAGGCACCCGACCTACATGCGTTGTTCGCCACGATGGCGCAGTCCGGTGTGGACTGCGTCGCGATGGAGGTGTCGAGCCATGCGTTGGCGCAGGGCCGCGTCGACGGGATCCGGTTCGACGTCGCCGCGTTCACCAACCTCAGCCAGGACCACTTGGACTTTCATGGCGACATGGAGCGCTACTTCGCGGCCAAGGCCGACCTGTTCACGCCGGCGCGGTGCCGGAGCGCGGTGATCATGGTGGACGACGCGTGGGGGCGCCGGTTGGCGGCTTCGGTCCCAGTGCCTCACCTGAGGGTCAGCTCGACCCCCGACGAGGCCGTGGACTGGGCGCCCACCCAGGTCCGGCCGGCGGCCGGAGGTGGCTGGGATGTCTCGGTCCGCGGCCCGGACGACCTCAATCTCGACCTGAGGGTGACGTTGCTGGGGGACTACAACATTTCCAACGGGCTGACGGCGCTGGCCGTGCTGACCGCGGCCGGCCTCGACCCGGTTCGGGCGGCTGCCGGTATCGGCGCTTGTACGGGGGTTCCCGGACGGTTGGAGCCGGTGGTCGCGGGGCAGCCGTTCCTGGCCCTGGTGGACTACGCACACACCCCGGAGGCGGTGGCCAGCGTGCTCGCGACGCTGCGAACGCGCGCACCGCGTCGTCTCCTCGTGGTGCTGGGAGCCGGCGGGGACCGCGACCACGACAAGCGACCCCTGATGGGAGCTGCCGCGGCCTCCGGAGCCGAGCGGGTGTGGGTCACCGACGACAACCCGCGCAGCGAGGACGCAGCCGAGATCAGGGCCGCAGTGATGTCCGGCGCGACGGCGGCCGCACAACAATCCGGAGCAGTGGTCGTCGAGGTGGCCGACCGGCGGGGTGCGATCGGTGCTGCGGTGCGTGAGGCGCACGCCGGCGACGTCGTCATCGTGGTCGGCAAAGGACACGAGTCCGGCCAGGAGATCGCCGGCGTCGTGCACCCCTTCGACGATCGCGTGGTCATGGCCGAGGAGCTCGCTTCGCTGGGAGTCGGTTCGTGATTGCGATGACGTTGGCCCACGTGGCACAAGCTGTGGATGGCGAACTGTGCGACGGAGCCGAGGCGTCAACCGTGGTGACCGGACCAGTGGTCGCCGACTCGCGCGAAGTGAGCTCGGGTGCCTTGTTCGTCGCATTGGCCGGTGAGCGGGCCGACGGTCACGACTACGCCGCCGACGCCGTCCGAGCCGGTGCTGTGGCCTGCCTGGTCGAACGTCGGGTCGGGCAGCCGGCCATCGTCGTCCCCGACGTCCTCGCCGCGCTCGGTCGTCTGGCGAGGTCAGCGCTCGATTCCTTGCCAGGGCTGCAGATCATCGCCATCACGGGTTCGGCCGGAAAGACCAGTACCAAGGACCTGCTGGCGCAGGTGCTTGCGTCGCACACCGCCACCGTGGCGCCGCGCGGCTCGTACAACAACGAGCTCGGACTTCCGCTCACCGTGCTCAGCGCGGACCCCAGCACGCGCTACCTCGTCCTGGAGATGGGAGCGCGAGCGGTCGGGCATGTGGCGTACCTGTGCACGATCGCGCCGCCGGACATCGCCGTCGTCCTCATGGTGGGCACTGCCCATGTCGGCGAGTTCGGCGATCGCGAGGCGATCGCGGCCGCGAAGTCGGAGCTGGTTGCCGCTCTCCCAGCAGACGGCGTTGCCGTGCTGAATGCCGACGACCCGGCGGTGAGGGCGATGTCCCAACGCACCGACGCCCGGATCGTCTGGTTCGGACGCGCCGACGATGCTGACGTCCGCGCCACCAATGTCGTCGTCGACGAACGCGGACGACCCGCGTTCGACCTGGCAATGTCGGCAGGTGTGGCCCACGTGCACCTGCAGCTCGCGGGTGCGCACCAGGTGACCAACGCCCTGGCGGCCGCGGCAGTAGGTCGTGAGGTGGGTCTGTCCCTGTCACAGATTGCGAGGGCGCTCACTTCGGCCGCCCCGCTCAGCCGGTGGCGGATGGAGGTCGTCGATCGCGCCGACGGTGTAACCGTGATCAACGATTCCTACAACGCCAGCCCGGAGTCGGTGCACGCGGCACTGGAGACCTTGGTGGTCATCGGAGCCGGGCGTCGCACCTGGGCCGTTCTGGGGGAGATGCGCGAGCTCGGCGCGGCAGCAGCGGCCGAGCATGCTGCCGTCGGTAGGCTCGCCACCCGGTTGGACATCGACCGCGTCGTGCTCGTCGGTACGGCGGCCAGAGGTATCGACCCGACCGCGGACGAGTCCCCGCACCGGAGGTCAGTCTTCGTGCCCGACGTCGATGCCGCCATCGCGTTGGTGACAGCGCAGCTGCGACCCGGTGATGTCGTCCTGGTCAAGGCGGCGCGGGCGGCCGGCCTGGAACGGGTGGCGCAAGCGTTGCTCGAGCCATCCCCGGGAACAGCGGAGGCGCACCCGTGAGGTTGGTCCTGGTCGCGTCCGGTGTTGGACTGCTGGTCGGCCTCTTCGGCACTCCGCTGCTGATCAGCTGGCTGACGCGTCACGGTTACGCCCAGGCGATCCGCGACTCCACCGACGCCATCGCCTACCCCGCCCACGACGCAAAGCGCGGCACGCCGTCGATGGGCGGACTCGTGCTCGTCTTCGGCGCGCTGCTCGGCTACGCGACGAGCCACATCATCTTCTGGCAGGGGCCGACCGCGTCGGGGATGCTGGCGCTGTTTCTCATGGGCGGTCTGGGACTGGTCGGTTTCGCTGACGACTTCATCAAGATCTTCCGTCAGCGCGCCACCGGCATGCGGGCCAAGACGAAGTTGTTCGGCCAAGCTGCGGTGGCCCTGACGTTCGCCGCGTTGTCGCTGCAGTTCCCGGACGCGCAGACCGGGCTCACACCCGCGTCTCAATACCTGTCGTTCGTGCGCGACACGTCGATCTGGCTCGTGCTCCCTCTGTTCCTCGCGTGGGTTTACCTGATGGTGGCGTCCTCGTCGAACGGAGTGAACCTGACCGATGGGCTCGATGGTCTTGCGACGGGTGCATCGGCCCTGGTCTTCATGGCTTACACGGCGATCGGCCTGTTCCAGTACACCAACGACTGTTCGGTCGAGCCGGCCGCCAACTGCTACACCGTGCGCGACCCGTTGGACCTGGCCGTGATCGCCGCGGCGTTGCTCGGTTCGTGTCTGGGCTTCCTGTGGTGGAACGCCGCCCCCGCCCGGATCTTCATGGGCGACACCGGCTCACTCGCCATCGGAGGTGCGATGGCCGGGCTTGCCGTCCTCAGCCGCACCGAACTTCTGCTGCTGATCCTCGGCGGGCTCTTCGTCATCATCGTTCTCTCGGTGATCATCCAGGTGGTCTCGTTCAAGCTCACCGGCAAGCGGGTGTTCTTGATGTCGCCTCTGCAGCATCACTTCGAGCTGCTCGGATGGCACGAGATCACGATCGTCGTCCGGTTCTGGATCATCAGTGCGATCTGCACGGGAACGGGGCTGGCGGTGTTCTATGCCGCCTGGTTGCGTGGCGGTGTCCTGTGAGCCCCGAGTGGTTGGGCTCGGCCACACGTGAATCACCGTGGTCACAGCTGACGGTGTTGGTGGCGGGCCTGCGTCGCGCGGGGTTCGCGTGTGCCGACGCTCTCGCCGCCCTCGGCGCCCGCGTCGTCGCCGTGGACGAGGCGCGAGGGTGAGCTGCAGCGGGAGCACGCGCAGGTCCTGCAGATCCTCGGGGCGCAGGTGGCGCTCGGTCCGGCCAGCCGCGACCTCGACCTGCTCGACGGTGTCGCGTTGGTCGTGGCCTCGCCTGGGTGGCGGCCCGACTCCCCGCTGCTGCAGGCGGCTGCCGTTCGCGGGGTACCGGTGTGGAGCGACGTCGAGCTGGCCTGGCGCGTCCAGCCGGCCCAGGCTCCGCCCGCCTGGCTCACCGTCACCGGTACGAACGGGAAGACCACCACGGTGGAGATGCTGGCCGCGATCCTGGCGGCGGACGGTCGCCGGTCGGCTGCGGTCGGCAACGTCGGGACGCCGGTGGTGGAGGCAGTGATGGCCGACTCCGCGCTGGAGGTGCTCGCCGTCGAGCTGTCCAGCTTCCAGCTGGCGCGCACCGACTCGGTGGCGCCACTGGCATCGGCGATCGTCAACATCGCCCGCGACCACCTGGACTGGCACGGCGGATTCGACGCCTATGTCGAGGCGAAGTCCCGCGTGTACCGCAACACAGCCACCGCCATCGTCTACTCCGTGCAGGACCCGCTCACCGAGCAGTTGGCCCGCGAGGCGCCGGTACAAGAGGGCTGTCGCGGGATCGGTGTGACGTTGGGCATTCCCGATGTCGGCATGCTGGGTGTCGTCGACGGGGTGATCGTGGATCGCGCCTTCGTTCCGGAGCGACAGACACACGCGGCCGAGCTGGCAGAGGTCAGTGACCTCGCGACCGCGGGTCCCCACAACATCATCGATGCGTTGACCGCGGCCGCGCTGGCGAGGGCCTACGGCGTGCAGCCACGCTCGGTGCGGGACGGCTTGCGCGTGTTCCGCACCGGTGAGCACCGGATCGCTCAGGTGCGGGTGGTCCGGGGAGTCCGGTACGTGGACGACTCCAAGGCCACCAACCCTCATGCGGCCCGCGCGGCATTGCTCACGTTCGACGATGTCGTCTGGATCGCCGGCGGGTTGGCCAAGGGCGCCGACTTCGACGACCTGGTGCGCGACGTCAAGGACCGCCTGGTCACCGTGGTCCTGATCGGACGGGACCGGGCGCTCCTGCGCGACGCACTGGCGCGACACGCGCCCGAGGTCCCCGTCATCGAGCCGGAGGCCGATGACACTGAGGGCATGACGCACGCCGAGGGCGCGGCCGTGATGGCGGCTGCGGTGTCCGCTGCCGCAGCGGTGGCGGACGAGGGAGTCACCGTGCTCCTGGCGCCGGCGTGCGCCTCGATGGACCAGTTCGCCGACTACGCCGCACGCGGCGACGCCTTCGCGGCGGCGGTGCTGCGGCTTCCGGAGTGACCGCCGCCAGCGGGGCCGCGCAGTCCGGCAGCGTGGTCGCGGATGCGCGAGCTTCGCTACGTGCCCTGTTCGCGCGGCCGCTGACGCCCTACTACCTCGTGCTCGGGGCCACGTGTCTGCTCACTGTCATGGGTCTCGTCATGGTGCTGTCGGCGTCGAGCATCATCGCCTACGTCGAGGACGGCTCGTCGTTCGCCATCGCGCAGAAGCAGGCACTGTGGCTCGTCATCGGCCTGCCGCTGCTCTTCTTGGCGTCGCGGATGTCGAGCCGCACCATGCGGGTGCTGGCCCTCCCGGCACTGGCAGTGGTGCTGGTGCTTCTGGTGCTGGTGCTCGTGCCTGGGATCGGCATCAGCGTCAACGGCAACCAGAACTGGATCGCGGTGGGATCGACGTTTCGGATTCAGCCCTCCGAGGCCGCCAAGCTCGTCCTCATCGTGTGGGGTGCCGACCTGCTCACCCGCAAGCAGAAGCTGCTGGGCCAGTGGAAGCACCTGCTGGTGCCGTTCGTCCCCGTCTCAGGGCTCATCATCGCCTTGGTCCTGCTGGGTGGCGACCTCGGCACTGCGCTGATCCTGATCGCCATCGTGGCCGGGCTGCTGTTCCTCATCGGAGCCCCGGCCCGGCTCTTCGTCGGGCTGGCGGGTGTGGTCGCGCTGATCGTCGCCTACATGACCTTGGACCGGCAGGCGCGGTTGTCGCGTCTGCAGGACTGGCTCCACCCGTTCAACGACTACCAGGGCGGCGGCTGGCAGGCGGCCCACGGGTTGTTCGCCCTCGCCTCCGGTGGCTGGTGGGGTGTCGGCCTGGGAGCCAGCCGCGAGAAGTGGCCCGGAGCGCTCCCCGAGGCTCACACCGACTTCATCCTCGCCGTGATCGGGGAGGAGCTGGGACTCGTCGGCTCGATCACGGTGCTGTTGCTGTTCGCGACGCTGATCCTCGGCGCCATCCGGATCGCCGCGCTCACCCGCGATCCGTTCGTGCGCCTAGCGTCTGGTGGCATCGTGGTCTGGCTGTCGGTGCAGACCATCGTCAACGTCGGAGCCGTGGTCGGCTTGCTTCCCATCACCGGTGTTCCGCTGCCGCTGGTGTCCTACGGGGGCTCGGCGCTGGTGCCGACCTTGGTCGCGCTCGGCATGTTGCTGGCGTTCGCCCGCGACCTGCCCGGAGCGAAGTCGGCCCTGCGCGCCCGCCGACGTTGGTGGCGGCGCGGGGCTCGTGCGGCCCGTGTCACGGCGTGAGCGAGCTGAGCAGCGTGGTGCTCGCCGGCGGCGGCACGGCCGGGCACATCGAGCCGGCCATGAACCTGGCTGACGCCCTGCGGCGTCGGCATCCCGGCGTCGTCATCACGGCGCTCGGCACAGAGCGCGGGCTCGAGACGACGCTTGTCCCGGCCCGCGGGTACGACCTCTCACTGATCCCGGCAGCTCCGCTCCCGCGTCGATGGTCGGGTTCACTGCTGACGCTGCCGTCGCGCCTGCGGGCTGCCGTCGCCGAGGCCCGACGGGTGCTCGAGGTCAAGCGGGCCGACGTCGTGGTGGGCTTCGGTGGGTATGTCGCGCTGCCGGCGTACCTGGCGGCCTGGCGGGCACGCGTGCCGATGATCGTGCACGAGTCGAACGCCCGCCCCGGACTGGCCAACCGGATCGGCGCCCGTCTGACTCCCTATGTGGTGACCAGCGCGTCCGGCGTGCGTTTGACGCATGCCCGGCCCGGAGGCCTTCCGCTACGTCCGGCGATCGCCGAGCTGGACCGGGGCGCGGCACGAGAGGCGGCGCGCACGTCGTTCTCGCTCGAGGCCGACCGGCCGACCCTTCTGGTGTCCGGGGGCTCGCAGGGCGCGCGCCACCTCAACGAGGTGGTGGCGCAGGCGGCGCCCGGCGCTGCGCGATGCCGGGTTCCAGATCCTGCATGTCGTGGGGCCGGCCAACTTCGACGGGCTCGTGACCGACTCACAGACACCCCGCTACGTGGTGGTGCCCTTCATCGACCGCATGGACCTCGCCTACGCGGCGGCCGACCTGATGGTCTGTCGCGCAGGTGCCATGACCTGCGCGGAGCTGGCCGCCGTCGGACTTCCAGCGGTCTACGTGCCGCTGCCGATCGGCAACGGAGAACAACGTCTCAACGCACTCCCCGTGGTGAACGCCGGGGGCGGTGAACTCATCGACGACGCGCGACTGTCGCCAGAAGGGCTCACTGCCGTCGTCGTCGCCTGGCTGGGCAACCCCGAGCGGCTGGCCGCGGCATCGGCGGCCGCGTCGGCGTTGGGTCATCGCGACGCGGGGGAGCGACTGGTCGATCTGGTGGAGCAGGCGGCGGGCGTCGAGAGTTCTGGCGGAGGTGTCGCGTGAGCGTCACCGACCGCGATCCGCTGGCTGCCCTGGGTCGAGTGCATCTCGTGGGGATCGGGGGGGCGGGCATGTCCGGAATTGCGCGCATCCTGCTCGCGCGCGGTGTCCCCGTCTCGGGCTCGGACCTGAAGGACTCCACGTCCCTGGCCGCCCTGCGAGCAGTGGGCGCGGACATCAGCATCGGTCACCAGCCGGAGCGGATCGCTGACGCCGACACCGTGGTCGTGTCCACGGCGATTCGCGAAGGCAATCCCGAGCTCGTGGCCGCGCATCGGCTGGGTCGCCGCGTCCTGCACCGGGCGGAGGCCCTCGTCCGCTGCATGCGGGGTTACCGCGGGGTCGTCGTCGCGGGAACCCACGGCAAGACCACCACCACCTCGATGCTGGCCGTCACGTTTCAGCACTGCGGTCTCGACCCGTCGTTCTATGTCGGTGGCCAGCTGAACGAATCCGGCGCCAACGCACACGCGGGCACCGGCGACCTCTTCGTGGCCGAGGCGGACGAGAGCGACGGCTCCTTCCTCATGCTCGAGCCGTTCATCGCGGTCGTCACGAACGTCGAACCCGACCACATGGATCACTACCCGGACGCGGCCAGCTTTCATGCTGCCTTCGATGCGTTCGTGGAGCGAACCGATCCGGACGGCTTCGTGGTCGCCTGCCTGGACGACGTCGGTTCGGCCCACGCCGCCCAACACGCCCGCGACTGCGGGATCAATGTCGTCACGTACGGAACCGACCCGGATGCCGATGTCCGCATCGATGCGCTCGACCTCGCCGCTACCGGCGCGTCGTTCGACCTGGTGCTGCGGGGGCGGCGGGCCGGCCGAGTTGCGTTGCGGGTGCCCGGTGCGCATTTCGCGCGCAACGCAGCAGGCGCCGCCGCGGTCGCCTTCGGCGTAGGTCTGGCGGCGACCGACATCCGGGACGGCTTGGAGCAGTTCACCGGGACGCGGCGCCGCTTCGAGTTCAAGGGACAGTCCGCAGGCGTGCGGGTCTTCGACGACTACGCCCACCACCCCACCGAGATCGCCGCGACGCTCGCCGCAGCTCGTCAGGTGGCCGCAGGGGGTCGCCTGGTCGTGGCATTTCAGCCGCACCGCTACACGCGCACGGCCGCCTTCCACGAGGCCCTCGGGCGCGCGTTGGGTCTGGCCGACGACGTCATCGTCATGGAGGTGTACTCCGCCGGGGAGGACCCGATCCCAGGAGCCTCAGGCGCAGCCGTCGCGGGCGCTGTGCCGCTGCCGGCTTCTGCGGTGCGGTTCGAGCCGTCGTGGTCGGCCGTGGCCGGTGAGCTGGCGCAGCTGGCGCAGTCCGGTGACGTCGTGCTGACGCTCGGGGCCGGGGACATCACGATGGTCGGCCCCGAGGTGCTGGCCGCTCTCGACCAGGCCCAGGGGAGTACTCGATGACGTCCTGGACCGGTCGGCTCCGGCACCCGCGCAGTGGTAGATCGGACCGTGCCTGGACGTGGCCACGGTTCAGCCTGCCGCGGCCGCGGGTGTTCGTCAGCGCTGGCGTGGTGATCGTGTTGGTCGTGGCGTTGGCCGGCGTGGCCCTCGTGGCGTTGCCGGTGTTCCGGGTCCGTCACGTGCGAGGTCGTGGGTGAGCGACAGGTGTCGGAGGAGCAGGTGCTTGCAGCTGGCCGAGGTACCGACCAACACGCCGATGATCCGGCTCGCGGTGGACTCGATCAGCGCGCGGGTGTCGACGCTTCCCTCTGTTGCGCGGGTCAAGGTCGTCCGCGTCTGGCCGGACACGGTGCGCATCGAGATCGACGAACGTCACCCCGTCGCGTACACGTCGCTCGACGGTGGTGGGTTCGGTCTGATCGACACGCACGGCGAGGTGTACCGAGCGATCGGTCTGGCACCGCCCGGCTTGCCGCAGGTCGTGGGATCGACCCCGGTGAGTGCTCCTGGGATCGCCGTGACCGATCCGGTCATGGCTGCCGCGGTCGACGTCGTGCGACGGCTTCCGGGCTCGCTGGCGACTCGGGTCAGCAGTGTCTGGGCGGCCAGCGCAGAAGACGTGCGGCTGCAACTGCGCAGCGGCGCTCAGGTGAGATGGGGAGACGCCGGACACGACGCGCTGAAGGCGCACGTGCTGCGGCTGCTGCTGCGACATCCGGCATCCGTCTACGACGTCTCGGCCCCGCAGGCACCGGCCACCTCGCCGTAGTTCCGGCTGATATGACCAGAGGTTTGCCCTGACCTTCGACGTGAGGTTTGACCCCGACCGCGACACGTTCTACGGTGGGCGCCGACTCGTTGGTTGACATAACTCTTCACCTCTACCTGAGCATGAGGGTCGCCGAGACACGTAGCGACAACAGACAGCTGAGACATCCAGCTGGGAATCACGATGAGAAGGGTGCAGATCGTGGCAGCACCGCAGAACTACCTCGCGGTCATCAAGGTCGTCGGCATCGGCGGCGGCGGCGTCAACGCCATCAACCGGATGATCGAGGTCGGCCTCAAGGGCGTCGAGTTCATCGCCATCAACACCGATGCTCAGGCGCTGCTCATGAGCGACGCCGACGTGAAGCTGGACATCGGCCGCGAACTGACGCGGGGACTCGGTGCGGGCGCCGACCCGGAGATCGGGCGCAAGGCGTCGGAGGACCATCGCGAAGAGATCGAAGAGGTGCTCAAGGGCGCTGACATGGTCTTCGTGACCGCCGGTGAGGGTGGTGGCACCGGGACCGGAGGTGCCCCCGTCGTCGCGAGCATCGCGCGGGGACTCGGTGCGCTGACGATCGGCGTGGTGACGCGACCGTTCAGCTTCGAAGGACGCCGTCGCGCCCAACAGGCAGAGACCGGCATCGACGAGCTCCGGGACGAGGTCGACACGCTCATCGTGATCCCGAACGACCGGCTGCTGTCGATCAGCGACCGCAATGTGAGCGTGCTCGATGCCTTCCGCAGCGCCGACCAGGTGTTGATGTCGGGCGTGCAGGGGATCACCGACTTGATCACGACGCCGGGCCTGATCAACCTCGACTTCGCTGACGTCAAGTCGGTCATGGCCGGCGCGGGGACGGCGCTCATGGGTATCGGTTCCGCGCGCGGTGACGACCGCGCCACGGGGGCTGCCGAGATCGCCATCTCCAGCCCACTTCTCGAGGCTTCCATCGACGGCGCCCGCGGCGTGCTGCTGTCGGTGAGCGGCGGTTCGGACCTGGGTCTGTTCGAGATCAACGAAGCGGCCCGGCTGGTCGCCGAGGCCGCACACCCCGAGGCCAACATCATCTTCGGTGCGGTCATCGACGACGCCCTGGGAGACGAGGTGCGGGTCACCGTCATCGCGGCCGGTTTCGACGGGGGTCAGCCCGGCCCGATGAAGCCGGTCGTGACCAGAGAGCCGGCTCGGCCGGTGGTCACGGCGCCGGCGGTCGAGCCGGACTCGATCGACGCTGCGGCCCCCTCGCCTTCACGACCCGCGGACGAACCGACACCAGCGAAGCCGGCTCCCAAACCGCGCACGATCCTCTTCGACGACGCCACCGGGGACGACCTCGACGTGCCGGACTTCTTGAAGTAGCGCGGCGAACAGACGTCGATCCGTCGTGTTCCTCGACCAGGTGACGGTCGGCCCGGTCCGCTTCGCCTTCACCGATCGCCACGACGGCGTGAGCCAGGGCCCGTTCTCCTCGTTGGACTTCGGCTCAGCCGACGGTCAGGAGCCGGACGCCCTGCACGCCAACCGCACCGCACTGGCGCGAGCGATCGGGCTGCCGCTCGAACGGCTCGTGTTTGCCGAGCAGGTGCACGGCAACGAGGTCGCGGTCGTCGACCACGACCACGGGGATGTCCCGGTTGCTGACGCGTTGGTGACGACAGACCCAGACCTGGCACTGGTCATCCGCGTGGCGGACTGCGTTCCGTTGCTCCTGGCTGACCCACGAGCCGGTGTGATCGCCGCGGTCCACGCGGGTCGAGCCGGTGCGGTCGCGGGTGTTGCGCCGGCCGCCGTGCACCGCATGCTGGATCTGGGGGCGCACGCCGAGCGCATCGTGGCCCGGCTGGGTCCCTCGATCTGCGGGCAGTGCTACGAGGTCCCCGCCGAGCTGAGGGACGAAGTCGCCGCGGTGATTCCGGCTGCGGCCGCGACCACGTCGTGGGGGACACCTGCCATCGACGTGCCGGCGGCCGTGATGTCACAGCTGCTCGACCTCGGCATCACCGCGCAGCGCGTGGTCGTTTGCACCCGCGAGGCGCCAGACCTCTACTCCTACCGGCGCGATCATCGGACCGGCCGCAGCGTCGGCGTGATCTGGCGAGAGTCGTCTTCGTGACCGACGCCGCTGACGTTCGTGACGTCGAGCTCGCCGCGAACCTGAGCGAGGTCCGCGCCAGAATCGCCGGCGCCGCCCTGGCCGCGGGCCGAGCTCCCGACGAGGTCACGCTGGTGGCGATCAGCAAGACCTGGCCGGCCGACGACGTCCGACGACTCCACCGGCTCGGGGTGACCGCGTTCGGGGAGAACCGCGACCGGGAGGCGGCACCGAAAGCGGCGCAGCTCGCCGACCTTCCTCTCGCCTGGCACTTCGTCGGACAGCTGCAGTCGAACAAGGCGCGGTCGGTCGCGACGTACGCCGACGTCGTGGAGTCGGTGGACCGGATCAAGCTGGTCGGCGCACTCGAACGGGCGGCCGAGACGGTGCACCGTCATCTCATCTGTTTGATCCAGGTGGACCTCGACCCCTCGGCCGGTGCCGACGGGAAGGCGCGCGGGGGGGCGTTGCCGCGCGAGATCCCCCCACTTGCTGCCGCGATCAGCGCGTCACACCATCTTCGTCTGGGTGGGCTGATGGCGGTGGCCCCTTTGGGCGAGGACCCCGCAGAGGCGTTCGCCCGGCTGTCAGAGTGCGTGGCCGCCCTGCGCACCGACCACCCGTCGGCCACCGCGGTGTCCGCCGGGATGACCGGCGATCTGGAGGCCGCGATCGCGGCCGGCGCGACACACGTGCGTGTCGGTACTGCGGTGTTCGGCCGACGCCCCCCGGTCGGGTAGCGTCGCCACAACGGCGGGACGGTCGTCTCGCCGCAACCTGGTGGCTTGCGGACCTTCCGGGTCTACGAAGGGTGACGAGATGGCCGGCGCGATGCGCAAGATGGCGGTCTACCTCGGGCTGGTCGAGGATGACGAGCACTACGACGAGTACGACGAGTACTACGACGAGGCCGAGTCTCCTGACGGCCGCTCCGACGCCCGGTACGCCCCCAGAAGCGACCGCGACCTGCGGAGCGAGACCCGCCCTGACTCCCGCGGGGACGGCCGGGACGCGACGCGCACCCTGCAACCGGTGCGCGACGGCGGCCACGAGATCCGACCCACCGCACCCAGTGGGGGCGCCGCCGTGGCGGCCACCGCCACCCGCGCCCCGGTGTCGGTCGACTACCGGATCACCACGTTGCACCCGCGCACCTACAACGACGCACGAGCACTGGGTGAGGCGTTCCGGGAAGGCACCCCGGTGATCATGAACTTGACCGAGATGGACGACGTGGACGCCAAGCGGATCGTCGACTTCTCGGCCGGCTTGGTGTTCGGCTTGCGCGGCACCATCGAGCGGGTGACCCAGAAGGTTTTCCTGCTCTCGCCGAACAACGTCACGGTCACGGCTGAGCAGAAGCAGCGCCTGGCCGAGGGCGGCTTCTTCAACCAGAGCTGATCAGGAGACCACCCCGCCGTCATGGAGTTGGCCCGCGAGGTCGCGACGATCGCGCTCACCGTCTTCTTGATCTTCCTGGTGGCGCGGATGGTCCTGGACTGGACTCAGTTCTTCGCCCGCGACTACCGCCCGCACGGTGCGATGCTGATCGTCTTCGAGGCGGTGTACAGCGTGACGGATCCGCCGCTGAAGGCCTTCCGGCGCTTCATCCCGCCGTTGCGCCTGGGCCAGGTCCAGCTCGACCTGGCGTTCATGGTGGTCTTCTTCCTCGTGCTCGTGGCCCTGAGCCTGGTGCGGCCCGCCTGACTCTCTCGGCCCTCGGTGCTGTGGCTCGCTCACCCGTGGTAAACGCTTGGTGACGGCGAGTCGCCCCCTGCGTGTTCAGTGGGGCGCGTGGGACGAGTAGGGTGCCGGTGACCCAGGGCGACTCGGCCGAGCCGCCTGTTCTTGGCGACCGCGAGGTGACGTGATGGTGCTGACCCCCGAGGACGTACGAGCCCAGACCTTCGGATACGGAAGGTTCAGCAAGGGTTACGACGTCGACGAGGTCGACGCATTCCTGGAGCGGGTCGAGGCCGAGCTCACCCGGCTGACCCAGGACAACGATGCCCTGCGAGCTCAGCTCGCGGTGGCCCGGCAGGGCGCCCAGGTGGCAGCCGCGGCGCCGGCGCCGGTCGCCGCACCCGCGCCGCCGCCACCCGCGCCGGTTCCCAGCGAGCAGGCCACGGCGCTGCTCGTGATGGCCCAGCGCACCCACGACGAGACCGTGGCCGACGCCAGGGCCAAGGCCGAGGCGATGTTGTCCGACGCCCGCAACCGCTCGGCCGTGATGGAAGCCGACGCGCAGGCCAAGCAACGACAGACGCTGGCCGGGTTGGAGGCCGAGCGCGCCTCGGCCCAGAAGAAGGTCGACGAGTTGCGGGCCTTCGAGCGGGAGTACCGCACCCGGCTGAAGTCCTACCTGGAGAACCAGCTGAACGACCTGCAGCACCTCGGTCGCGAGCTGCCGACCCCACCCGCCGGTTCGACCGGGGCACCGGCTCAGGCCACGGCTGCACCGACTCCCGCACCCGCGCCACCACCGCCCGCGGGCCCGGTCCACGCGACAGCGCCGGCGCCCGCCGCGGCACCTGCCCCCGCGTCGCCGCCGGCATCTGCTCCGGCCCCGGTGAGCCCGCCGGCCCAGCCGATGAGCCAGCCAGTGCCACCGAGGCCTCCGGCGCCGCCGACCGCACCGGTCGGTGCGCCGAGCGCTGCTCCGGCTCCAGTACCGAGCTGCTCCGGCTCCGCCGAGCGCTGCTCCGGCTCCAGTACCGAGTGCTGCTCCGGTCGCTCCGGTCGCTGCCCCCACGGTGGCCCCGCCGCCCGTGATGGCTCCGCCAGCTGGGACGGCCCCAGCCGGCACGACCACCACTGCGGCACCGCCGTCCGCCCCCCCGCGGGAAGCCGACTGAGCCGCCGAAGCGGCGTCGGGACGGCTACGGCGCGTTGAAGGCCAGACCGTTGGGAACGTAGCGTTCCCAGGCGGAGTTCCGGTCGTCCACGCGCGACCACCGGGGTCCGTGGCGGGCCCACTCGGTCACGGAGCCGCCGCCGTCGAGGATGTAGGCGTCGGCGAAGCCGAGGTGGCTGGCGACCGCCGCTTCTTCGGGAACGTCGAAGCCCCCGATGCGGTAACCGGTCGGGTCGTATCCGGTTCCGGGAACCAGCAGCGTCATCCACCGGCCTTTGCTGGTCCAGCCCACCGAGGTGCGGGGGCGAGCCTCGGAGTCGAACCGGCGGCAGTCCAGGGTCACGAACGAGGCCTTGATCATGGCTTGGCGGGTCCCCACGGCCTCGCGCAGCTTGACCCCGGTTGCGGTGGCCTGTGCGTACTTCACCGTCACCGGGTCGCCCACCTTCGCGTTGGCTGCCTGCGACGCGACGCCGTTACCGAACGCGACGACCTTCGAACCGGCCGGGACGGGCGATCCGTTCCCGTGGCCGGTCAGCACCTGGGTGATCTTGCGATGGCTCACCACCCACTCGGTGGCTCCCGCGGGACGCGGGGTGGAGTTGCTGGGGTACCAGGCACGGGTGTATACGGTCGCGCCGTCGGAGGCCACCGACTCGGCGTTCACGCCACGCACCGGGTACGACACCGAGCCGTCCTCGACCGTGCCCGTGACGCTTAGCGATCCGCCGTAGGGATGTCCGGCGACGTCCACTCCGACGACGGGGTGCGGGTTGCTGAACCCACGCAGCAGCTTGCCGCGCGAGACCGTCGGGGACCACGGCAGCAAGACGTTGCCATGACCGACGCGGTAGTAGGCGAAGAAGTCGCCGTTGATGGCGGCGAGGGCCTTGGGGGCCTGCGCCTTGACCTGCTGGCTGATCGGCTTGACCAGTCCCAGCGACTGGTGGATCAGCTGAGGCTTGCTCCCGCGCGGCATGGTGGTGCGAATGACGGTGGCACTGCGGCTGTGTCCGTTCGTGGTGACCGTGGCCCGGAAGGTGTCGATCACCACCTTGTCGCGCAGTACCTGGTGCTTGGTCCGCTGCACGGTCACCTTGGAGGCGCAGCTCACCGCCACCGAGGAGGTCGAGGGGACGGCGAGCAGTGCCACGGTGACGGCGCCGACGAGCAGCGGTGCAGAGGCGCGGGCCAGCCCCCGGCGAGTCTTCCCAGCCATGTTCGGAGGTTTCGGCATGTTGCGGGGGTCGCCTGCTCGCCCCTTGGAGTGACGCCCGGGCGAACCGCGCGCCAGGACGCTCGTCACTGGGTAGCGGTGAACAGGCACAGGGGCGGCACCTGTGTCAGGTGTCGCCCCTGGCGTCGTGTCGGGTCAGCCCCGGCGTCGGAACGGGTCGCGCGGCGGTGGTGCCGGCATCGTGATGCGGGCGCCGTCCACCGGGATCCCGGTGAGGCTCAGCACCTTCGTCAGCACCGACAAGGTGGTCTCCCCGGCGCTCACGCCGTACTCGGTGACCATCGCGCGGTAGATCGTGACGTAGTGCTTGACGGGTGTGTCGTAGGTCCAGTCGACCGAACCCAGATGCATCGCCGTCCCGGGGCCACCGTCGGGTCCGTCCCACGGGTGGTCATAGACCTGGATCCCGGTGGGTCCGGAGCAGAAGATGCCGCCGTTGCTGATGTCGTGGCGCTTGGCTTCCTCGATGAGCTGACGGCTCTCGCGTTCGGCCAGGACCAGAGCAGGACGGACGTTGCTGGCCAGCGCCGGAACGGCGATGGCGTTGGGCTTGAGCTTGACTTGTGGCATGGGTCGCGTGCCGACCGGCAGCGGTTGCGGCGCCATGGCTACCTCCCAGGAAGGGTGTGCGACTCCGAAGGCGGGATGGGCCGTGCCGATGGAGTCGTGAATCGACCGTGCCAATGGATGCCGATGCTCTTCTATCGGCTCGTTACCCCCCGCTGCCTGGTTACGCCATCTGGGTGATTCGCGACCTCAGCCGCTCCTCACACCACCTGAATCCAGCAGGTGAGCCCCAGTTCGGAGTCCTCGAAGCGTGCCGCTGTCGACGGACCCTCACCTTCGGTCACCTCCACTGCCAGTACTTCGGCCGCCACCGCCGAACCCTGAGCGGTCAGGGCCTGCCGGGTTCTGGGGTCGTCACTTCGCCACCACCAGGAGATCCGGTCGGCCACCTCCAGACCGGCGCCCTTGCGGGCGTCCTGGACGAGGCGCACCACGTCCCGCGCGCGCCCGAGCTGGAGCAGCTCGGGGGTGAGCTCGAGATCCAGCGCCAGGCTCTCGCCCGCGTCGTGGGCGACCACCCATCCCTGGCGGGGCGTCTCGGTCAGCACGATCTCGTCACTGGACAACGTGACGTCTCGGCCCCCCAACGGCACGGTCGCGGATCCTTGCGCGCGAAGCTGCGCGGCCAGGGCCGAGGCGTCGGCGGCCGCTATGGCTGCGGCCACCTCGGGGGTCTGCTTGCCGAACCGCTTGCCCAGGGTTCGGAAGTTGGCCTTCGCCTGGGCATCGACCAGGTCGCCATCGGCACCGTCGCCGAGGGTCTCGACACGCAGCACGTTCAGCTCCTCGGACAGCTGGGCGCACAGATCCTCGGAGAGGTCAGCCCAGCCGGCGGCCCCCACGAGCGCGCGGCCCAACGGCTGACGCGTCTTCACCCCGGACTGGGCACGCGCCGCCCGCCCGAGCTCCACCAGACGGCGCACCAATGCCGTCTGCGTCGCCAGCTGCTCGTCGACCAGCGAGCCATCGACCCGCGGCCAGCTGGCCAGGTGGACGGAATCCGGCAGCGCGTCGGAAGTCGCCGCGAACAGGTCCTGCCAGACCCGCTCGGTGATGAAAGGCGTGATCGGAGCCATGAGCAACGTGATGACGTACAACACCTCGTGAAGGGTGCCGAGCGCGGCCGCGTCACCGTCCCAGAAGCGGCGTCGCGAGCGTCGGACGTACCAGTTGGACACGTCGTCGATCAGGTCGGCCAGAAGGCGGCCGGCGCGCTGGGTGTCGTACGCCTCCAGGGCGGCGTCGACCTGCTGGGCCACCCGGTGGGCCTCCGACAGCACCCAGCGGTCCAACGCCGGCCGCTGGTCTACCGGGGGCACCGGCGTGCGGTACGGCTCGAAGCCCGCGAGCCGGGCGTACAGCGCCTGGAAGGCGACCGTGTTCCAGTAGGTGAGCAGAACCTTGCGCACGACCTCGGTGAACGCCTCGGCGCTCAACCGACGCGCCGACCACGGCGACCCGGTGGCGACCATGAACCAGCGCACGGCGTCGGCGCCGAACTGCTCCATGAGCGGGATCGGTTCGAGCACGTTGCCGAGGTGCTTGCTCATCTTGCGGCCGTCCTTGTCCAGGATGTGGCCCAGGCAGAGGACGTCGCGGTAGGCCGACTGGTCGAACACGATCGTGCCGATCGCCATCAACGTGTAGAACCAGCCGCGGGTCTGGTCGATCGCCTCACAGATGTAGTCCGCGGGGTACTGCTGCTCGAAGACCTCGCGGTTGTGCAGCGGATAGCCGTGCTGGGCGAAGGGCATGGACCCTGAGTCGAACCAGGCGTCGATGACCTCCGACACCCGTGTCGTCGGGCTCGAGCAGGTGGGGCACGGGAAGGTGACCTCGTCGACGAAGGGCCGATGCGGATCGAGCTGGCTCAGGTCACGGCCGCTGAGCTGCCCGAGCTCGGTCCTGGACCCCACCACGGTGACGTGCCGCTCAGGGCACCGCCAGACGGGCAGCGGCGTGCCCCAGAAGCGGCTGCGCGACAGCGCCCAGTCGATGTTGTTGGACAGCCAGTCGCCGTACCTGCCGTGCTTGATCGTGGCGGGGTACCAGCCGGTGGCCTCGTTCTCGCGCAACAGCGCGTCCTTGACCTCGGTGGTGCGGATGTACCAGGACGGCTGCGCGTAGTACATGAGGGGGGTATGACACCGCCAGCAGTGCGGGTATGCGTGCTCGTAGGGCTTCCGCCGGAACAACCGGCCACGCTCACTCAGGTCGGCGACGAGCTGCTCATCGGCCTTCTTGAAGAAGGCATCGCCCACGAGCGGGACGTCGACCTCGAAATGTCCGTCGGCCCGTACCGGTTTGACCACGGGCAGGCCGAACGTCCGCGCCACCTGAAGGTCGTCGGCTCCGAATGCGGGCGCAAGGTGGACCAGCCCCGTGCCGTCGTCGACTGTGACGAAGTCGGCCGGCAGGACCGAGTGGACGTTTGCCTCACCCTCGTCGCCGATCGCGGCCGCGGTGACGTCGACCAGAGTGAACGGCGGTGCGTAGTGAGTGCCGACCAGGTCGGCGCCACTGATCACCGACTGGACCGTGGCGTCGGCGCCGAAAACGGCTTCGACCAACGGCTGCGCGACCACGAGCAGCTCGTCACCGACGCGGGCGACCACGTAGTCGACGGCGCCGTTGATGGCGACGGCCGTGTTGGACACCAACGTCCACGGGGTCGTCGTCCAGACCAGCAAGGCAGCACCGAGCTCGGCCAACGGGCCGTCGACGATGGGGAGGCGGACGTACACCGACGGGTCGACGACGGTCTCGTACCCCTGCGCGAGCTCATGGTCGGACAGCCCCGTGCCGCAGCGCGGGCAGTACGGCGTGACGCGGTGGTCTTGGACCAGGAGGCCCTTGGCGTGGATCTGCTGCAACGCCCACCACACACTGTCGACGTAGTCGGGGTCCATCGTGCGGTAGGCCTGCGACATGTCGACCCAGTAGCCCATGCGCTCGGTCATCTGCTCGAACTCGCCGACGTGCCGCTCCACGGACTCCCGACACCGCGCGTTGAACTCGGCGACGCCGAAGGCCTCGATGTCGCCCTTGCCGGTGAAGCCCAGTTCCTTCTCGACTGCGATCTCGACCGGTAGGCCGTGGCAGTCCCAGCCGGCCTTGCGGGGGACGTGGTACCCCTTCATCGTCCGGTACCGCGGGAAGACGTCCTTGAACACACGGGCTTCGACGTGATGGGTACCAGGCGTGCCGTTGGCGGTCGGCGGTCCTTCGTAGAAGACGAACGAGGGTCCGTCGGCGGTGGCCGCCAGCGAGCGGGCGAACACGTCGTGCTCGCGCCACCAGGTGAGGACCTCCCGCTCGAGGGCGGGCAGGTCGACCTGCGCGGGAACGGGGCGGTACATCGGTCCTCCGTCGGCGTCAACGTTCCGGCGAAGGGACGAGACGGCCGACTGGCGCCGGCCTCCCGCGGTACCACCCTCCTTGGCCGATCGAACTGATCGGCCCACTCGAGGTCCCTGGCCGGGTCTACTACGGGCGCTGGCCCGGTTCTTCCGGCGACTCCGGGGTGATGTTCGCCGCAGGCGTACCTCCGGGCTCGCACCGTCCCCGGATCGCTCGTGGTGCGCTGCTGTGGGTACTGGCCCCATCGACGTCGTTGCAGGTCGTGGCAGTGTAGCCGCGCCGAACCGCGCGACCCAGTCCATTCTTGGTCGACGGCGAGGTGGTCTGCGGGCGTCCGGCGGCGGCGCGCCTGTTTGGCCGCTTCGTCGAGGGGGACCTATCCTGCCGTGGCCTATTGGCAAGATCGTCGAGGCAAGGGGTGCGGCATGGCGGCGGGGAAGGCTGCGCGCAAGACCACGACGACCCGGTCGGCGGCAACAGCGAAAGTACCGGCCAAGAAGGCTGCCGCGAAGAAGGCAGCGCCGGTCAAGAAGACGCGCCGGTCAAGAAGACGGCCGTGAAGAAGGCAGCACCGGTCAAGAAGACTGCGCCGGTCAAGAAGACGGCCGCGAAGAAGGCAGCGCCGGTCAAGAAGACTGCGCCGGTCAAGAAGACGGCCGCGAAGCAGGCAGCGTCGGCGAAGCCGACTCCGGCAAAGAAGGCCGCGGCCCAGCAGGTCCCGGCCAAGAAGGCCCCGGCCAAGAAGGCCCCGGCCAAGAAGGCCCCGGCCAAGAAGGCCCCGGCCAAGAAAGCAGCGCGTACCCTCGCCGTCCGCGCTGACGAACGACCGTGGACGAAGGCTGAGCTGGCCGAGGTCGAGGGCATCCTGATCGACCACCTGCGCCAGCTCAACGCCGAGATCGAGATCGCCGAGGCGGAGCTCAACGAGCTGCTGCGCGACTCCGGCGACGGCTCGGGCGACGACCAGGCCGACGCGGGCAGCAAGACGTTCGAGCGCGAGCACGAGATGTCGGTGGCCAACAACACGCGCGACCTGATCCTGCAGGTGCAGCGGGCGCTCGGACGCATTGCCGACGGCACGTACGGCGTGTGCGAGAGCTGCGGGCAGCCGATCGGCAAGGCACGGCTGCAGGTGTTCCCGCGCGCCACCTTGTGTTTGGCCTGTAAACAGCGCGAGGAACGTCGCTGAGCGCCGAGGATCAACCCCCTCCGGTGGTCTCGTCGAGCCGGGCGAACTGGCCGAACTGGCACCGACGCAGTCTGGTCACGCTGTTCTGTGTCGCGTTCGGGGTGTGGGCGCTCGACGCGGCCACGAAGTCGCTGGTGGTCGCAGATGCCGCACACCTGCCCAAGCAGGTGCTCGGCTCCTGGCTGCAGATCGTGTACACCCGGAACCCGGGTGCTGCGTTCAGCCTCGGGACCGGCCAGACCATCTTGTTCTCGCTCGTGGCGGTGGCGGTGGTCGTGGTCATCGTACGAACGGCGCCGCGCCTGGCGTCGGTGGGTTGGGCCATCGCCTTGGGCGGCCTGCTCGGTGGGGCGCTGGGGAACCTCACCGATCGCGTGTTCCGGGCGCCGGGCCCGTTGCGCGGCTCGGTGGTCGACTGGATCCAGGTGCCGCACTACCCGGTGTTCAACCTCGCCGACTCGGCCATCGTCTGCTCTGCGGTGCTGATGGTCGTCCTGTCCTTGCGGGGAGTCGCGCTGGACGGCAGCCGTCCCACCTGAGGGCCATCGGCTCGCCACCGTGCGCTGATGCGGCGAGGACGGTCCAGGGCTCGTCCAGTGAACGATTTGCCCCGCCTAGGGGGATCAACAGTTCATTCGAAGCCTGGTCGGCGGCGACGAACGCGTCGGGGGCGGCCTCGCCGGGCTCCGCCTGCCTCAGCCCCCGTAGGGACGCGTGATGATCTCCAGGATGTGTCCGTCCGGGGCCTCCCAGTAGGCGCCCCGCCCACCGTCGTTGGTGTTGATCTCGCCGGCGCGGGTCTGCCCGGGGTCAGCCCAGTAAGGAAGATTCCGCGCGGTGATCCGACCGAAGATGTCGTCGAATTCGGACTCGCTCACCAAGAACGCGTAGTGCTGGGGATGGACTCGACCCTCGGCGTCGAGTCCGTAGTCCTCGAGGAAGTCAAGAGAGACGTCATTGTCCAAGGTGACGACGTAGAACGAACCGAAGCGGGTCGGTGGCGCGACCCCGAGCACCTCGGCGAAGAATGTCGCGGACGCCAACTTGTCCGTGGCAGACACGATCGTGTGGTTGAGCTGCACGGTCACGGGTTCTCCCTTCAGCGTGCGGTGGTGATCGGTCGATCGCCACCGCATCGGTTCGCACCATCCGGCGCCCCGACTCAGCCCCCCGGCATACTCCACCTGTGACCCAGCGCCGATCCCTCCCGGTCCCCGAGGGGCTCGAGGGCGAGCGTCTGGACGCCGCACTGGCGCGCATGTTCGGTCTGTCCCGGACCAAGGCGGCCGAGCTCGTGACCAACGGTGCCGCCAGCGTCGACGGTCAGGTGGCGGCCAAGTCCGATCGGGTCGTGGCCGGTTCTTGGCTCGAGGTGGAGCTGCCGCCAGCCCCCGAGCCCTTCGGCACGACGTTGGGCGAGCCGGTCCCCGGACTCGTGGTGGTCTACGACGACGTCGACCTGGTGGTCGTGGACAAGCCAGTCGGTGTCGCCGCCCATCCGAGCCCGGGCTGGATCGGACCGACCGTCATCGGCGGACTGGCCGCAGCCGGCTATCGGATCGCCACGTCGGGAGCCGCCGAACGGCAAGGCGTGGTGCACCGGCTCGACGTGGGCACGAGCGGGCTCATGGTCGTCGCCAAGTCCGAGTCGGCGTACTCGTCGCTGAAGGCTGCGTTCCAGCAGCGCCGGGTGACCAAGACCTACCACGCACTGGCGCAGGGCCACCCCGATCCGTCACGGGGCACGATCGAGGCGCCCATCGCGCGGCACCCGACGCACGACTGGCGGTTCGCGGTCATGGCCAACGGCAAACCCAGCGTCACGCACTACGAGACGCTCGAGGCGTTCCCGGCGGCGAGCTTGCTCAGCATCGGGCTGGAGACCGGGCGGACCCACCAGATCCGGGTCCACCTCAGCGCGCTGCGCCATCCCTGCGTCGGTGATCTTGCCTATGGCGCTGACCCCGTTCTGGCGGCGCGCCTGGGGTTGCAGCGGCAGTGGCTGCACGCGGAGCGAGCTCGGTTTCGACCATCCGGCGACCGGCCAGTCGATGACGTTCAGCTCGACCTACCCCACGGACCTGCAGCACGCCCTCGACGTGCTGCGCGCGGAGAACTGAACAGGAGGCTCATGACCGACGACCGCCCGGCGCACCAGTCGGGGACCTTCGCCATCGGTGGCGACCTGACCGTCCACCGGCTCGGCTACGGCGCGATGCAGATCACCGGGCCCGGGATCTGGGGTCCGCCGGAGGACGAGGACAACGCGCGCGCGGTCCTGCGCCGTGCCGTCGACCTGGGCGTCGATTTCATCGACACCGCGGACTCGTACGGCCCGGCCGTGTCGGAGGAGCTGATCGCCCAGGCGCTGTGGCCGTACGACGGCGTCGTGATCGCGACGAAGGCCGGTTTCACCCGCACCGGTCCCGGCCGTTGGCACGTGGTGGGCCTGCCCGAGTACCTCAAGCAGCAGTGCGAGATGTCGTTGCGGCGACTGCGCGTCGAGACGATCGACCTGTTCCAGCTGCACCGGATCGACGTCAGGGTGCCGCTGGCCGACCAGCTGGGCGCCCTTGTCGAGCTCCAGCGGGAAGGGAAGATCCGCCACCTCGGCCTGTCCGAGGTCACGGTCAGCCAGCTCCACGCGGCTCAGCAGCACGCCAGGATCACCACTGTGCAGAACCTCTACAACCTGGCGAACCGGCAGGCCGAACCGGTGCTCGAGGAGTGCGTGGCCCAGGGCATTGGCTTCATCCCGTGGTTCCCTGTGGCCACCGGCGACCTGGCCCGGCCCGGAGGGGTGCTCGACGGCCTTGCCACCAAGACCGGGCACAGTCCCGCCCAGCTGGCGCTGGCGTGGCTGGTCCAACGGTCGCCGGTGATGCTGCCGATCCCGGGCACCAAGTCCCTGGAGCACCTCGCCGAGAACGTCTCGGCGGCGACCCTGGACCTGCCCGAGGACGTCCTGGCGGCGCTGTCCGGCCTGACGCCGACCGGATCGGACCCCGAACGCACCGGAGTCTCCCGCCGGACCTGACCGTCGCCCACCACCGCCGATTGGCCCTCACCGTGAGTCTGGCGCGGCGGCAGCCCGCCCCAGACTCACGGCAGCCGCCAATCGGCGCGATCGGATGCCGGCGGGGACGCCGCGGTGAGTCGGGGCGCGGAACCGGCCGTGGCCCCGATTAGGCTGCAAGTCGTCCAGCCGTCTTCCCCCGGCGGGCGTCCCCGTTGATCTTCGACGTCCCTCGGAGGCCCCTCGCATGGCTGACTCGTTCGTGCACCTGCACGTGCACACCGAGTACTCCATGCTCGACGGTGCAGCCAGGGTCGGCGAGCTGCTCGATGCCGCTGTCGACGAGCAGATGCCCGCGATCGCGATCACCGACCACGGCTACGTCTTCGGCGCCTACGACTTCTACAGCCAGGCACGGGCCCGTGGCATCAAACCGATCATCGGGGTCGAGGCCTACCTGACCCCCGGTACCTCGAGGTACGACAAGCGCCGCGTGCAGTGGGCCAGCGGCGGCGAGGACGACGTGTCGGGCGGCGGCGCGTACACCCACATGACGTTGCTCGCGCAGAGCACGGCTGGCATGCACAACCTTTTCCGGATGGCCAGCCTGGCCTCGCTCGAGGGGTACTACTACAAGCCACGCATGGACCGGGAGGTGTTGCAGACCTATGCCGACGGCGTCATCGCCACCACCGGCTGCGCATCGGGTGAGATCCAGACGCTGCTCCGTCTTGGCCGGTTCGACGACGCAGTCCGCGCCGCCGCCGACTATCGCGACATCTTCGGGGCCGACAACTTCTTCTGCGAGCTCATGGACCACGGTCTGGGCATCGAGCGCCGTGCTCACGACGGCTTGCTGCAGCTGGCCAAGACGCTCGACCTGCCGTTGGTGGCCACCAACGACCTGCACTACACCCGCCCCAGCGACAGCGAGGCCCACGCGGTGCTTCTGTGCGTGCAGTCGGGGTCCACGCTGGCTGACCCGAACCGCTTCAAGTTCGATGCCGAGGACTTCTACCTGAAGTCGGCGGCGCAGATGCGCGAGCTCTGGCGGGACTTCCCGCAGGCATGTGACAACACGCTGCTGATTGCTGAGCGCTGTGACGTCGCGTTCGCCGAGAACGCCAACCTCATGCCGCGCTTCCCGGTTCCCGACGGGGAGACCGAGGAGTCCTGGTTCGTCAAGCAGGTCGAGGCCGGTCTGCAGCACCGGTACAAGGGTGCGGTGCCCGACGATGTGCGGGCCCGAGCCGACTACGAGGTCGGCGTGCTGCTCCAGATGGGGTTCCCGGGGTACTTCCTGGTCGTCGCCGACTTCATCAACTGGGCCAAGGCGCAGGGCATCCGGGTCGGGCCGGGGCGTGGGTCGGCGACGGGGTCCATGGCGGCGTACGCCATGGGGATCACCGATCTCGACCCGTTGAAGCACGGCCTGCTGTTCGAGCGGTTCACCAACCCTGAACGGATCTCGATGCCCGACATCGACGTCGACTTCGACGAGCGGCGCCGAGCCGACGTGATCCGCTACGTCACGGCGAAATATGGCGACGACCGCGTAGCCCAGATCGTCACGTACGGCACGATCAAGGCCAAGCAGGCCGTCAAGGACTCTGCACGGGTGCTGGGGTACCCGTATGCGATCGGTGACCGGATCACCAAGGCCATGCCGCCCTCGGTCATGGGCAAGGACATCTCCCTCGGCGGCATCTTCGACGCCTCCAGCAGCCGTTACGCGGAGGCGGGGGAGTTCCGCCAGCTGTACGAGGCCGACGGCGACGTCCGACGGGTGGTCGACACCGCTCGGGGACTGGAGAACCTCAAGCGCCAGTGGGGCGTGCACGCCGCTGGCGTGATCATGAGCAGCGAACGGCTCGTCGACCACGTCCCGATCATGCGTCGCGAGCTGGACGGCGCGATCATCACGCAGTTCGACTTCCCCACGTGCGAGAAGCTCGGCCTGCTCAAGATGGACTTCCTGGGCTTGCGCAACCTGACCGTCCTCGACGACTCCCTGGCCAACATCGCGGCGAACCGGAGCGAGGATGTCGTCCTCGAGGATCTGGGGCTGGACGACCGCGCGGCGTACGAGCTGCTGGCCAAGGGGGACACGCTCGGCGTCTTCCAGCTCGACGGCGGGCCCATGCGCGCGCTGCTGCGCTCGATGCAGCCAGACAGCTTCGAGGACATCTCCGCGGTGCTGGCGCTCTACCGCCCCGGGCCGATGGGCGCCAACGCACACAACGACTATGCCGACCGCAAGAACGGCCGCAAGCCGGTGGTCCCGATCCACCCCGAGCTCGCCGAGCCGCTGGCTGAGATCCTGGACGCCACCTACGGCGTGATCGTCTACCAGGAGCAGGTCATGGCGATCGCCCAGAAGGTGGCTGGGTATTCGTTGGGCAGTGCCGACAACCTGCGCCGAGCGATGGGCAAGAAGAAGAAGGAAGTCCTGGACAAGGAGTTCGTGCCCTTCTCCGAGGGGATGCGGGCCAACGGCTACTCCGACCGCGCGATCCGCACCCTGTGGGACATTCTCGTTCCGTTCGCCGACTACGCGTTCAACAAGTCCCATACCGCGGGCTATGGCCTGGTGTCCTATTGGGCCGCCTACCTGAAGGCCAACTACCCAGCGGAGTACATGGCCGCCCTGCTGACCAGTGTGCGCGACGACAAGGACAAGTCGGCGCTGTACTTGCACGAATGCCGGCGCATGGGAATCAAGGTGCTGCCGCCGGACGTCAACGAGTCCGACGCGGGCTACACCCCGCGGGGATCGGACATCCGGTTCGGGCTCGCAGCCATCCGCAACGTGGGCGAGAACGTCGTCGCCGGAATCGTGGATGCACGCAGTCGATCGGGTCGCTTCGCCGACTTCCGCGACTTCCTGGCCAAGGTCGACACCGCCGTGTGCAACAAGCGGGTCATCGAGTCGTTGGTCAAGGCAGGTGCGTTCGACTCCCTGGGACACACGAGGCGCGGCTTGGTCGCGGTCCACGCCGAAGCCGTTGACGCCGTCCTGGAGACGAAGCGTGCCGAGGCGATCGGCCAGTTCGACCTGTTCGGGTCCTCCGACGATGAGCAGGTGGCCGAGTTCGGGGTCGAGCTGGTCATCCCGGTGGGCGAGTGGGACAAGGCCACCCTCCTGGCCCACGAACGCGAGATGCTCGGGCTGTACGTCTCCGACCACCCGTTGTTCGGCATCGAGCACGTGTTGGCGCAGTCGGTGGACTGCACGGTGGCCGAGCTCGTGTCCGACGAGACGCGTCCGGACGGCACGACCGTCACGATCGGTGGCCTCGTCACCGGCCTGCAGCGCAAGGTGACCCGGCAGGGCAACAGCTGGGCCGTCGCCACGATCGAGGACCTCGAGGGCGCGGTCGAGGCAATGTTCTTCCCGGCCACCTACCAGGCGGTGGCGACGCAGCTCGCCGAGGACACCGTCGTCCTGGTGCGCGGACGTCTGGACCGACGTGACGACGTGCCGAAGCTCGTCGCGTTGGAGCTCTCGATGCCCGACCTCTCGGGGCAGGTGCAACGCGGCCCGGTCGTGATCTCGCTGCCGGTCGCCCGATGTGTGCCGCCGGTGGTCGACCGTCTCAAGGAGGTGCTGGCCACCCACCCGGGCGTCGTCGAGGTCCACCTGCAGCTGTTGTCGGCCGCCCGTACGACCGTCATGCGCCTGGACGAGCGGCTGCGGGTCACCCCGACGGCGGCCCTGTACGCCGACCTGAAGGAACTACTCGGACCCGGCACCGTTTCAGGTCTGCAGTCGTCCGGGCCGGGGGCCGATACTCCTCAGGTGCGCCGCTGACCGAAGGCGCTTGACCTGCAGGGGGACACGTGAGCGAGTTCGACGGTCGGGCCATGGAGCCTGGTCCCGGGCATCCCGAGAGCGCTGACCAGCCCGAGATCCTGGACTCCCACCTGCCAGTGGGCGGTGCGCACGCCTACGACGTCCTCCCCGTCGGGGTGCCCGTGACCGGCCACGCGGCGCCGAAGCGGGGCCGACTGCTGGCGGTCGCGGCCGGCGTGGTCGCCGTCGCCGTGGTGGCGACGGCCGGTGTGGCCGTCGGACTGAGCCTGTCCGGGGGCGGGGGTCAGCCGGAAGACCTCGTGCCGGCCAACGCGGTGGCGTACGTCGACGTCGATCTCGACCCCTCGGCCAGCCAGAAGCTCAACGCGGTCCGGTTCTTCCGTCACTTCCCGTCGGCCGATGCGGCTTTGGGGGCGGGTGACGACCTGCGGCAGTTCATGGCCAAGGGGTTCACGAACTCCTCCGTCGACTATGCGACCGACATCGAGCCCTGGCTCGGGCGCCGCTACGGCCTTGCGGTGATCCCCGCCGCGGCAGGCGCCCCGCCCGTCGTCGAGGCCGTGCTGCAGGTCAGCAACGATGCGGCCGCCCGCCAGGACCTTCCCAAGGTGTTGCCGGCTGGTGCCGACTTCGCGATGGCCGACGGCTTCGTGGTGATCACGTCAGCACCGACGTCGGCCGCGAGCATCGTCGCGCAGGCGCACGTTGGCAACCTGGGCGATTCCAGCGCCTTCACCGACGCATTGGCGCCGTACGGAGACGGCGTCGCCTCGTTCTACGTCGACATGCCGGCGCTGACCCGGCTGATGCAGCAGTCGGTTCCCGGCCTGGCAGGTGCCTTCAGCAACCCCTTGAACAGCCAGGAGCTCACCGGGGTCCTCGCAGGCGTCGTGAAGTTCGAGCCCGACGCCGTGGAGGTGCTGGCGGGTGCACCGACGAAAGACGCGGCTGCTCCCAGCACGATGGTGCAGACGCTGCCCGACACCACGGTGGCAGCCGTGGGGATCAGCGGGTACGGCGACGCGGTGAAGCAACAGTGGGCTCAGCTGATGAAGCAGATGTCTGGGATCGCCGGAAGCCCCCCCGGACATGCGCAGGCCCAACTGGAGCACCAGACCGGCATGAACCTTCCCGACGACCTCATCGCACTGCTGGGTAGCCAGCTGAGTCTGAGCGTGGACTCGCAAGGGCTGGCCAGCTACCCGCTGGTGGGATACCAGGCGGCCACGGACCCGGCGGCGGCAGCGCCCGGCGTCGCCGCCGTGACCAAGCTGCTGCGCCAGGTCGGCGTCTCGGTGAGCAGCAGTTCTACCTCTGACGGCATCGTGCTGGCGAACACGCCGGAGTACGGCAGGACGCTAGCTGCAGCGAACGGCAACCTCGGCTCGACCCCGTCGTTCCAGTCCGCGGTGCCCGATGCACAGGGCGCCATCGACATCGTGTACGTCGACCTGGCCACGTTCTTCGATGTCACGGGTGCGGCGGCGGGCAAGTCCGGCCAGGACGTGGCGCCGTACAAGTCGCTGGGCGCCACGGTGCACGTCGACAACGGCCACGCCACGTACCGGTTGCGACTCACGGTCAAGAGCGGCTGACGATTGCCCGCCGGACCGAGCCGGGGAGTCGATTCCTAGACTGGGCGAGGTGATCACCCGTATCGACCTGCGCGGAGACGCCAGGAGCACGGTTGACCCGCGTGACGTCCTTCCCCGCGCCTCGTTCGACGTCGGCGCTGCCGAAGCCGTGGTGCGACCCGTCTGTGATGACGTACGTCGACGCGGCGACGCGGCCGTCCTCGACTACACCGAGCAGTTCGACGGCGTGCGTCTAGAGAGGTTGCGCGTGCCGCAGGGTGCCCTCGACGCGGCGCTGGCTCACCTCGACGCGGCGGTACGAGACGCACTGACCGAGGCCGTAGTGCGTGCCCGGGTCGTCCATGAGGCACAGCGGCGCGCGTCGGTGACGACGGTGGTGGTGCCGGGCGGAACCGTGACGGAGCGCTGGGTGCCGGTGCGTCGGGTCGGTCTCTACGTCCCTGGGGGGCTCGTGGCCTACCCGAGCAGCGTGGTCATGAATGTCATCCCGGCGCTCGTCGCCGGCGTCGAGTCGCTCGCCGTCGCATCACCGCCCCAAGCGGCCCACGGTGGCCTACCGCACGCGTCGGTGCTGGCGGCCTGTGCCTTGCTCGGCATCACCGAGGTGTACGCCGTCGGGGGCGCACAGGCTGTGGCGATGTTCGCGTTCGGCACCGAGTCGTGTGAGCGCGTCGATCTGGTCACTGGCCCTGGCAACGTCTATGTGGCCGCGGCCAAGCGGGTCGTGCGCGGCGTCGTGGGGATCGACTCCGAGGCCGGTCCGACCGAGATCGCGATCCTGGCTGACGACTCGGCGCCCCCCGGCTTCGTGGCGGCCGACCTCATCGCCCAGGCCGAGCACGATGCGTTCGCGTCCTGCCTGTTGGTCACCGACGACGTCGACCTGCTCGATGCGGTGGACCTGGAGCTGGACCGACGGATTCCGCTGACGAAGCACCAGGACCGGGTGCAGACCGCACTGGCCAACCAGAGCGCGTACGTCGTCGTCGACGACCTGGACCACGGGTTGGAGGTGGTCGACGAATGGGCGGCGGAGCATCTGGAAGTGATCACGCGAGACGCTCGGGCGCGCGCGGACCGGGTGCGCAATGCCGGCGCGATCTTCGTCGGCGCCTACTCCCCGGTGTCGCTGGGTGACTACCTGGCCGGGAGCAACCATGTGCTCCCTACCGGTGGTACGGCACGCCACACCGGTGGTCTGTCGGTGCAGTCCTTCCTGCGCGGAATCCACGTCATCGACTACGACCAGGCCGCACTCGCCGGGTCGGCTGTCTTCGTCGACGCCCTTGGCGGCGCCGAGGACCTGGTGGCGCACGTTGCCGCTGTGCACGCACGTGCCGCCGACGGCTCGAGCTGACGAGGTCGGCATGCCGTCTGAAGACCTGCCGCTGCGACCGGAGCTGCGCGGGCTGAGTGCCTACGGGGCTCCTCAGCTCGACGTCGCGGTCCGGCTCAACACCAACGAGAACCCGTTCCCGATCGACCCGGTCGTCGGTGAACAGATCGCGTCGGCGGTAGCGGCCACGGTGTCGGTGCTGAACCGCTACCCCGATCGCGAGGCCACCGACCTGCGGGCTGGCCTCGCGGACTACCTCGGCCACAGGCTGAGCGCCGACCAGGTCTGGGCGGCCAACGGGTCCAACGAGGTCTTGCAGCAGTTGCTCCAAGCGTTCGGTGGCGCGGGGAGGTGCGCCATGGGGTACGAGCCGTCGTACTCGATGCACCGGCTGATCAGCATCGGCACGGGAACGTCCTGGATCGCCGCGTCCCGCGCGGGCGACTTCTCCCTCGACCCGCTCGGCGCCCGCCAGGCCGTGGAGGAGGCTCACCCGGACGTTGTGTTCCTCTGCTCGCCCAACAACCCGACTGGCACCGCGACCTCGCTCGACGTCATCGCCGCGGTCTACGACACGGCGCCTGGCATGGTCGTCGTCGACGAGGCGTACCAAGAATTCTCATCGCGGCCGAGCGCACTCGAGCTGCTGGACGGTCGACCCCGTCTCGTCGTGACCCGCACCCTGTCCAAGGCGTTTGCACTCGCCGGCGCCCGGGTCGGGTACCTGGCAGCAGATCCGGCCGTCATCGAGGCGCTGCGCCTTGTGCGCCTTCCCTATCATCTGTCCGCCTTGACGCAATCCGTGGCCAACGCTGCACTGCGCCACCGCGATGTCCTGCTGGCTTCCAGCGGTGACGTGATCGACCAACGCGACCGGATCACGGCGCACCTGCGCGGCCTCGGCCTGACGGTGTGCGACAGCGACGCCAACTTCGTCCTGTTCGGGGAGTTTCCCGACCAGGCGGTGGTGTGGCGGGCGTTGCTCGACGCCGGTGTGCTCGTGCGCGACGTCGGGCTGCCAGGCTGGTTGCGCGTGACCGCAGGGACGCCCGCCGAGGTGGAGCGGTTCCTGACGGCGATCGAGGAGGTCATTGATGGGTGACGCACGGATCGCCACCGTCCAGCGGGCGACCAAGGAGTCGTCGGTGTCGGTGCTGCTCGACGTCGACGGCACCGGCGTCACCGACGTCTCGACCGGTGTCCCGTTCTTCGACCACATGCTGGCCCAGCTGGGCAAGCACGGCGGGATCGATCTCACGATCCGCACCAGTGGTGACGTCGAGGTCGATGCGCACCACACGGTCGAGGACACGTCGCTGGCGCTCGGGCAGGCCATGCGCGAGGCCCTGGGTGACAAGGCCGGCCTGCGCCGCTACGGACATGCCGTCGTGCCACTGGACGAGACCAGAGTGCTGGCGGCAGTCGATCTGTCCGGTCGGTCTTACCTGGTGCACAGTGAGCCCGAGCTCGTCGAGCTGATCGGCAGCTACGACACCACTCTGACGCGCCACATCTGGGAGTCGTTCGTCGCGGAGGCCAAGATCACCTTGCATGTCGAGGTCCAGACCGGGCGCAACGCGCATCATGTCGTAGAGGCCCAGTTCAAGGCGGTCGCTCGAGCACTGCGCGACGCGGCGTCCCGCGACGCCCGCGTGCCGGGAATCCCTTCGACCAAGGGAACGCTCGGTCGATGAGCTCGTCGCTGCCGATTCTGCTGCTGGCCGTCGGCGGTTTCCTCTTCGGAGGTGCGTGGTCGGTGCGCCAGCAGAGGCGGCCGTGGTGGGTGGTGGCCATCGTGGCCGGACTCGCCGTGATGTTTGTCGTCGCCGGGGTGCTGTACCTGTGAGCAGCTCGCCCAGCGTCGTGGTGCTCGACTACGGCTCGGGGAACCTGCGGTCGGCCCAACGCGCGCTGGAACGCGCGGGTGCTGAAGTGGTGGTGACCGACGATCCTGATCTCGCCAGCCAGTGTCGCGGGCTGTTCGTCCCCGGTGTCGGTGCGTTCGCGGCCTGCCGCGCAGCGCTCGACGCCGTTGACGGGCATCGGCTGATCGAACGGCGGCTTGCCGGCGGACGCCCGGTGCTCGGCGTGTGCGTTGGCATGCAGCTCATGTTCGACGCGGGCGACGAGCACGGGGTCCGGACGCCGGGGTTCGCTCAGTGGCCCGGGGTCGTCGAGCGACTGCCGGCTCCTGTCGTGCCGCACATGGGATGGAACACGGTGGACGTCGCCGCTGGCTCGGTGCTCTTCGAAGGCGTCGGGTCCGAGCGCTTCTACTTCGTTCACTCCTACGCCGTGCTCCACTGGGAATGGCGCACCGGTGACCAGCGTCTGACCCCGCCGATGGTCACGTGGAGCGCGCACGGTGCTGACTTCGTGGCAGCGGTCGAGAACGGGCCGCTCAGCGCGGTTCAGTTCCATCCGGAGAAGTCCGGGGACGCCGGCCTGACGCTGCTGGAGAACTGGCTGCGAACTCTCTAGCCTGACGCCTTATGGCGACGCACCAGCACAAGAGCAAGGGAAAGAACAAGGGCGACCCGGGCAAACGGCCGCAGACTCCGCGACCCAAGCAGAAGCCTGAGTCGATGTTGCGCCGTCGCTGGCGCAAGCGCCTCACCGCGATCGCCGTCATTCTCGTCGTCGTCAACGGGCTCACCTGGCTGATGGTGACCGACTGGCGCACCCGCTGGATCATGCTCACTGTCTCGCTCTTGGCTGTACCGGTTCTGATCACGGTGTTCTGGGACCCAGAAGGCCGAGGCCAGCTCGGCGACCTCTAGGGTCGCCGACATGCCCGCTGCGCGACTGTTGGAGTTGCTGCCCGCAGTCGACGTCGCAGCCGGCAAGGCGGTGCGGCTCGTCCAAGGAGAGGCCGGTACCGAGACCAGCTACGGCGAACCGCTGACCGCCGCCCTGGCATGGCAGGCCGATGGCGCCGCCTGGATCCACCTGGTGGATCTCGACGCCGCGTTCGGCCGCGGGAGCAACGCCGCGCTGATGGCGGAGCTGGTCGACCGCATCGACATCCAGGTGGAGCTGTCCGGGGGAATTCGGGACGACACGTCGTTGCGGGCCGCACTGGCGACCGGAGCGACGCGGGTCAACCTGGGCACCGCTGCGCTGGAAGACCCCGAGTGGACCTCGCGGGCGATTCGGGAGTTCGGCGACCGGATTGCCGTCGGTCTCGATGTGCGCGGCACGACGCTCGCGGCTCGTGGCTGGACTCGCGAGGGCGGTGACCTCTGGCACACCCTGGAGCGGCTCGAGCGCGACGGCTGCGCGCGGTACGTCGTGACGGATGTCACCAAGGACGGCACCCTTCAGGGTCCGAACCTCGCCCTGTTGCGCGAAGTCTGCGCCCACACCGACCAGCCGGTGGTCGCCAGTGGCGGCGTGTCGTCATTGGCCGACCTTCGGGCGCTCGCCGAGCTCACCGACGTCGGCGTCGAGGGCGTCATCGTCGGCAAGGCGCTCTACGCCGGCGCGTTCACGTTGCCAGAAGCGCTCGCCGCAGTCGCCGGAACCTCGGCGGCACCGACGTGACGCGAAGGATATCCAGCGGTGGCCCCTGGGAGGACGTCGTGGGGTACAGCCGCGCCGTTCAGGCGGGACCTTTCGTGTTCGTCTCCGGTTGCACGTCGACCGTTGACGGCACCGTCCGCCACCCAGAGGATGCCTACGAGCAGACCCTCGTGGCGTTCGACATTGCGCGCGACGCCTTGGAGCGGGCTGGCTTCGCCATCGCCGACGTCGTGCGCACCCGCATGTACGTGGTGTCCAGCGACGACTGCGACGCAGTGGGTCGCGCCCATGCGACGGTGTTCCGCGACGTCCGCCCGGCTGCCACCATGGTCGTGGTGGCGGGCCTGATCGACCCTGCCATGCGGGTCGAGGTCGAGGTCGATGCCTACCGCGAGCCGACGGGCGAGGCTTCTCGGCCGTGAGTGTCGCGGTGCGGGTGATTCCCTGTCTCGACGTCGACGCCGGCCGCGTGGTGAAGGGCATCAACTTCGCCGGGCTGCGCGACGCTGGCGACCCGGTGGAGCTGGCTCGCCGCTACGACGCAGCCGGCGCCGACGAGCTGACCTTCCTCGACATCACGGCGACGACGGCAGACCGGGACACCACCTACGGCGTCGTACGTCGGACTGCCGATGAGGTCTTCATTCCGCTGACGGTCGGCGGAGGCGTACGAAGCGTCGACGATGTCGACCGGTTGCTGCGCGCCGGTGCGGACAAGGTGAGCATCAACACGGCGGCGGTGGCGCAGCCAGAGCTGATCAAGCAGATCGCGGCGCGGTTCGGATCGCAGGTCTTGGTGGTCAGCGTCGATGCGCGTCGTGCATCGACGAGCATCACAGGCGGCGGGTTCGAGGTGACGACTCATGGTGGCCGTACCGGCACCGGTATCGACGCACTGGACTGGATCGCCCGCGCGGAACGGCTCGGCGCCGGCGAGGTGCTGCTCAACTCCATCGACGCCGACGGGACCCGGCTGGGCTTCGACATCGAGCTCATCCGAGCCGCCCGGCGGGTGACCTCGTTGCCGTTGATCGCCAGCGGAGGGGCCGGTCAGCTCGCCGACTTCCCGACGGCCGTCGCCGCTGGTGCCGACGCGGTGCTGGCCGCAAGTGTCTTTCACTTCGGCGACCTCACGGTGGCCGACGTCAAGCGGGTGCTGCGTGCCGCCGGATGCGTGGTCCGCTAGCGGTCACACGGACAAGTCGGTGCCGTCGAACGCTGCCACAGCCTCTGGATCGCCGAGCACCTGCACCCGCGCATGTCGGGTGCGGCCGTTCAGGTACACCGTCAGCTCGGCGGCGTCGCCGACCAGCGTCACGGACCCGGACACAGCAGCGCCGGGCCGCTTCGGCACGGCGAACTGCCCGCCGTCGGGTCGTTCCAGGGTCACTGCGACTCGAGAGCTTCGGACGTGGAAGCGGGCCCGTTGCTTCAGATGCGCCCACAGCAGGCGCTGCACCGAGTCAGGAAGCGATCGCGGTTGCCAGTCGGACTGGGCGCGGCGTACGTCCTCGTGGTGCACGAAGAACTCGACCGTGTTCACCGCGTCGTCGACCGCGCCGAGCCTGGCCGGTGACCACCGGGGCGGACCCGTGCGGACTCGGCCCACCAGACTGTCCCAGTCGTCCTTGGCCGTGTGGCGCTGCACCTGGCCGGTCCACCCGGCGAACGGGCTCAGGGCGATGCCGAGTGCGGCATCAGCGCGCGACTCCCGAATGATGAGGTGCGCGGCGAGATCCCGCGTCGTCCACGGGTCGCACAGGGTGGGTGCGTCCGGGCCGACCTGTTCGAAAAGGTCGCACAGCTCGGCGCGTTCGCTGCGGGCCAGGCTGCGCGCGTGTGGGGTCACCAGTCCACCTTGCATCACGACTCGCCGGGGTGCACGGCTGGGGGGAGAGGACCGCGGGTTACGCTTGGCCCAGGACGGGGATGTCCAGCGCGCCGATCGAAGGTGACGTTCTGATCCGCATGCCCGTGTCCGCCCCTCTGCAGCGCAGACTCCGGTCCCCGCAGCGCGCGTTCCGTTTCGTCGTGCCAGCCCTCGCGCTGGCGCTGGTTGCCGCTGCGTGCTCCGGGTCGCCCTCGACGTCGGGTGCGAGCTCGGCCACCGGACAGCCGTCCAGTTCGGCGACCCCCGCTACTCGAATGCGGCTCGCAGCCGCACTTGCCCCTTGGCATCTGGACGCCGCGCTGTCGCGTCCGGTGGTGCTGGCCGATGCCGGCCGTCTGGTCGTCGCCGGGGGCCTGCAGGCGGGAGACCGCTCGCTGGCCAGTGTTGCCTCGATCGACCCGACGTCAGGCAAAGTCGTCACGACCGGCCACCTGTCGACGGCGGTGCACGACGCTGCCGGAGCAGTGCTCGCCTCAGGCCCAGTGGTCTTCGGCGGAGGGTCGACGTTGCCGTTGACCACGGTGCAGACGGCGCAGTCCGGCCGTGGGCACGCGATCGGGAACCTGCCGCGTCCGCGCGCCGACCTTTCGAGCACGACCGTCAACGGCGTCGCGTACCTGCTGGGCGGCTACGACGGCACCGTCGCGGACCGCAGTGTGCTGAGCACCACGGACGGCCAACACTTCTCGACGATCGCGACGCTTCCCGTGGGAGTGCGCTACGGCGCCGTGGCCGCGGTCGGATCGACGCTGTGGGTCTTCGGCGGAGAGAGCAACGGCGTGCCGGTCGCGTTGGTGCAACGGGTGGATCTCAGCACCGGCGCTGCGCGAGTGGTCGGGCATCTTCCACGACCGATCAGCCACGCCAGTGCCGTCGTCCTCGGCGACCGGATCTACCTCGCGGGTGGACAGAACGCTGGTGGTCGTCGCCTGGCGACGGTGTGGTCGTTCGACCCGAGCACCCACGGCTTCCACCCCGCCGGACGGTTGCCCTACGGCGTTTCCGACGCCGGTGCCGCGGTCGTCGACGGTGCGGCGTACCTGGTGGGCGGTGAGACGCCGTCGGTGACCCGGCAGGTGATCCGGCTGAACCTGGTCAGCGCGCCGGCCGAGCCCGCCGGCGCGTCACCGTCGCACAACGGGATCCCGGCGGCTCCCGCCACACAACCTGCTTGGCTGCCACGGCCGCGTGGTCCTGGTCATCTGGCTCCCGGGTCTGACCCTTCGGTGCTTCCGGGGCCGATCCTCATCGCGGACAAGTACAACAACCGCCTGGTCATCGTCGATCCGCAGGGGCGGGTGCGCTGGAGCTTCCCGCGCAAGGGAGATCTTCCGCCCGGTGAGACCTTCCTGATCCCCGACGATGCGTTCTTCTCCCCGGACGGCACGCAGATCATCGCCACGGAGGAAGACGACTTCGTGGTCAGCGTCATCGACGTCGCGAGCCACCAGCTGATCTACCGCTACGGCGATCCCGGGCACCCCGGATCCGGGCCGAACCAGCTCAACAACCCCGACGACGCCTTCTTGCTGCCCAACCACGACATCCTCACCCCGGACATCAAGAACTGCCGAATCCTCCGGATCCGACAAGGCGCGCACCGTCCGGCTGCCATCTACGGCACCACAGGTTCCTGCTACCACGGTCCACCGAGTCATTTCGGCAGTCCCAACGGAGCCTTTCCATTGCGCGACGGCAACTTCCTGGTGACCGAGATCCAAGGCGGCTGGGTCGACGAGATGACACCGCACGGCAAGGTGTTGTGGTCGCTGAAGGTTCCCGGGGTCTACTACCCCTCGGACACCAACCAGCTGCCGAACGGTCACTTCGTCACCGTCGACTACTCCACGCCAGGTCAGGTAGTCGTGTTCGGTCGCCACGGCCACGTGTTCTGGCGCTATGCACCGCAGGGCGCACAGACGCTGCGGCAACCGTCCTTGGCGCGCCCGCTGCCCAACGGCGACATCCTCGTGACCGACGACGCGAACCATCGCGTGATCGTGGTCGACCCGCGGACCAACCGCGTCGTGTGGCAGTACGGCCACCTCGGCGTGGCCGGCCGGGGACCGGGATACCTGAACCATCCCGACGGGCTCGACCTGCTGCCGCCGAACCAGCTGGCGTCGCTCCTGCTGCGCCCCTCGTCGCACTGAGGTCGCCCGACCAGCACAATGGCCCGGTGCCCAGCGACACCAGCGAGCTCGACCCGGGGATCGCGGCCCGGCTGAAGCGCGACGCGCAGGGACTGGTGGCCGCCGTCGCCCAGCAGTACGACACCGGCGAGGTCCTGATGGTCGGCTGGATGGACGACGAGGCGCTCAGGCGCACGCTGAACTCGGGCCGGGTCACCTACTTCAGCCGCAGCCGACAGTCCTACTGGCGCAAGGGCGACACCACCGGTCACGTGCAGCGAGTCGTCGAGGTGCGGTTGGACTGTGACGGCGACGCGGTGCTCGTCAAGGTCGACCAGACCGGTGCTGCCTGCCACACCGGATCGCGCACCTGCTTCGACGCCGACCGGCTGCCAGTCCACGGGGAGCAGTGATCCGTGTCCAGCGGTGAGCTGACGCCCGACCTGACGACGTTTCGTGAGCTGGCCCGCGACCGTCGCGTGATCCCGGTCACCCGACGCCTGATCGCCGACGGCGAGACACCGGTCGGTCTGTACCGCAAGCTGGCGCAGAGCCGGCCAGGCACCTTCCTGCTGGAGTCCGCCGAGCACGGCGGCGTCTGGTCGCGCTACTCGATCATCGGTGCTGCGTCGCACGCCGTGCTGACCGAGCTCGACGGACAAGCCATCTGGACCGGCGGTGAGCCACCGGTGGGAGTGCCGGTGTCCGGCGACCCGCTGGTGGCGCTGCGCGACACACTCGCAGCCCTTCACACCCCGGCACTTCCGGGGCTCCCGCCGTTGACCGGTGGGCTGGTCGGTTACCTCGCCTACGACGTCGTCCGACGCTGGGAGCGGCTGCCGGACGAAACAACCGACGACCTGCACGTGCCCGGAGATCGGGATGATGCTCGCGACGGACCTCGCAGTGCTCGACCACGCCGACGGTTCGGTGCTCCTCGTGGCCAACGCGATCAACTACGACGCCACGGATGAGCGGGTCGACGACGCCTGGTCCGACGCCGTTCGCCGCCTCGACACCATGACCGACGCGCTTGGTGCACCCGCGGCGTCGACGGTGGCCGTGATCGACATCGACGTGGTGCCCGAGGTTCGCAACCGCCGCGAGCGTGCCGACTACCTGCGTTCGATCGAACGCGCCAAGGAGCAGATCCGCGCGGGCGAGACCTTCCAGATCGTGGTGAGCCAGCGGTTCGAGGTGGACTGCTCCGCCGATGCGTTGGACGTGTATCGCGTGCTGCGGGCGGCAAACCCCAGCCCCTACATGTACCTGCTGCGCTTCGACGGCTTCGACATCGTCGGTTCCAGCCCCGAGGCGCTGGTGAAAGTGGCTGACGGGCGCGCCATGACGCATCCGATTGCCGGCACGCGCTGGCGCGGCGCGACCCCCGAAGAAGACGCCGAGCTCGCCGCCGAGCTGCTCGCCGACGAGAAAGAACGCGCTGAGCACCTGATGCTGGTCGACCTGGCGCGCAACGACCTCGGCCGCGTCTGCGCACCCGGCTCCGTCGAGGTGATCGACTTCATGCACGTGGAGCGCTACTCGCACGTGATGCACATCGTTTCCACCGTGGTCGGCACCGTGGCCGACGACCGCACCGCCTTCGACGTGTTGGTGGCGACCTTCCCCGCTGGGACCCTGTCCGGAGCACCGAAGGTGCGCGCGATGCAGCTCATCGAGGACCTGGAACCCACCCGCCGCGGGTTGTACGGGGGCACCGTCGGATACCTCGACTTCGCCGGAGACATGGACATGGCGATCGCGATCCGCACCGCCTGGATCCGGGACGGCATCGCCTACGTGCAAGCCGGAGGCGGGATCGTGGCCGACTCGGTGGCGACCAGCGAGTTCGACGAGTCGGTCAACAAGGCGATGGCCGTGGTGCGCGCAGTGGCCACGGCGTCGTCGCTGCGCCGACCGGACCGCTCCACGTGAGCGGTCGGCGCGGTCTCGTGGTGTCGCTCCTGCTGATCGGGCTCGCCGCGGCCGCGTTGCTGATGGTTGGGTCGCGGACGTGGTGGACGGTCACGGTGACGGCTCCTGGCGCGCCCACCACCGCCGTCGCCGTCACCGGCCGACATGCCGCATCGGCGGCGACCGGCCTGGGACTGCTGGGGCTCGCCGCGGTCGCGGGTGTGCTCGCGACCCGCGGGCTGTGGCGCCGGCTGGTCGGCGCGGTTGTGGCGCTGGCCGGGCTGGGGGCGATCTGGTCGGTCTCGGTGGGTGCGGGCGAGCGCGGTTGGCGCGCAGACGTCACCCGCTCGACGTCGGACGGCGTCCACCTGGTGGCCACCCGCTCGGCGTGGCCGTGGACGGCCCTGGCCGCAGCCGTCGTGATGGCCGCAGGCGGTCTCGTTGTGGTTGCGTTCGGTCACCGCTGGCCCGGCTGGTCGGGGCGCTACGAGGCCGGAGCGGCCCCACGACCTGCGGCCGACTCGCAGGCAGCGCCGCATGAGTTGTGGGATGCGCTGGACCGCGGCGAGGACCCCACCGCGAGTCCCGATGTCGCGCCTTCTACAGACCTGCCAGAATGACCGGCGACCCCCAAGGAGCGCGCATGTCCGACGCACACGACAACCACGGCTCGACGCCGGCGGCCTGGACCGCCGTCACGATCGTCATGGTGGCGTTCCTCGTCGGCGGTATCGGGGTCTTGATGTCCAACGTCGCCGTGTTCTGGATCGGCGCCGCGCTGGTGGTCGTGGGCCTGATCGTCGGCAAGGTCATGCAGATGATGGGGATGGGCGGCAAGCCCGTGGAGCACCGCAGCGAGTCAACAGCCACCTGATCGGTCGCGAGAGGGCGCTCATGAGTTCAGATCTGCCGCCGCCAGGCGAAGCACCGGGTGAGTCGAACGCCCCGCTGCCACCCGCGCCCTCGAGTGACCCGTACGCGCCACCGGCCGGGACGCCTTCGGCACCACGCCACCACCCGCAGCACCACCCCCACCCGCAGCACCGCCGCCGCCCCCCGCACCGGCCGGCTACCCCGCCCAGGGCTACGCCCAGCCCGGCTACGCGGTGGTCCCGCAGACCTCCAGCAAGGCGACCACCGCGCTCATCCTGGGGATCGTCGGCCTGGTGGTCTGCTCACTCGTGGGGATCGCGGCCCTCGTGGTCGGTAACCAGGCCAAGCAGGAGATCGACGCCTCCGGCGGGCAGCTGGAAGGGCGCGGGCTTGCCGTCGCGGGCATTGTCATGGGCTGGATCGCGATCGGCCTGATGATCATCGGACTGGTGATCGGGGCACTCGTGCTCGTCGCCTCGGTCTCGACCAACTCGAGCTGAACGGGAAGCACGGATGACCGATCCGTTCTCCCCACCCGAGCCGTCCGCTCCCGAGCCGCCGGCACAGCTCCCTGCTCCGCCCCCACCGCCACCACCTGCTCCGCCCCACCACCGCCACCACCCCCGCCGGCCGGTTACGCGGTCGCGCCGCCGTACCCGCCCGCAGTAGCGCCGGGCGGTGCCCCTTCTGCCTGGCACCCCGGGCAGGCCCCGCCGGGCTACTACCCGCCGCCGACCTCGGGCAAAGCGACGGCTGCAATGGTGCTCGGCATCGTCGGGGTGGTGGGTCTGTGCGTCTATGGCTTCGGCGTGATCGCCGGGATCCTCGCCCTCGTGTTCGGGTATCAGGCTCGCCGCGACATTCGTAACGTCGGGCCTCATGCGCTCGCCGGCGACGGCCAGGCCAAGGCGGGCATCATCTTGGGGTGGGTGTCCGTGGGGTTGACGATCCTGGGCATTGCTCTGGTGGTCTTCTTGATCGCGGTGAGTTCCACGGGCACGCCGACGAACGGATACTGATCTCGTGACGACCCAGCAGTCGGTGCTCGCCCGTGTCGCCGAAGGCACCAGACGTCCCACGTCTGGCCCGCTGCTGGCGGCCGCCGCCGCATTGACCGGATGCGCGTTGCTCTACTTGCGCGACCCCAACGTCTCCGGCTCCTACGGGTACTGCCCGTTCCATGCGCTGACCGGCTGGGACTGTCCCTTCTGTGGATCGCTGCGCGGCTACCACGCGTTGCTCCACGGTCATATCGGCACTGCGCTCGACTTCAACGTCGTCACCGTCGGTGCGCTGCCCTTGATCATCTGGTTCTGGGTTGTCTGGTGGCGTCGCGCCGCACGTGGTGACAGCAGCCTGCCCTGGCGTACCGACGTCGCAGTGATCGTGTTGTCGGTCTTGCTCGTCTTCTGGGTGGTCCGCAACGTGCCGGGCGTCCCCTACCTCGCCACGTCACGCTGAACAACGATGGCCACCGTCACGGCCCTGACGGGACGCCAAACCGGTTGGGTCCGACGTTGCTGGGAAGCACGAAGAAGACGATCAAGATGATTGGCCCAACGTACGGGATCAGGCCGAGCAGAAGGAACCAGCCGGACTTGTCGGTGTCGTGCAGCCGACGCACGCCCACGGCGATCGTCGGGAGCAACAGGGCTAGCAGCGGGCCCCGGACCCGGACGGGGTTGCGGCAGCGCGCGCCGATACCCTGAGCCGCGTGACCGTGCTCGACGACATCCTCGACGGCGTGCGCGCCGACGTGGCCGATCGACAGGCCCTGGTCTCGCTGGACGACCTCAAGGCGCGGGCCGCGCGGCAGCCCGAAGCGCACGACGGAGTGTCGGCCCTACGTCGCAACGACGGCGTCGCTGTGATCGCCGAGGTCAAGCGATCGTCACCCTCGCGCGGCGAACTCGCCCCCATCACCGACCCGGCCGGCCTGGCGGCCGACTACGAAAGTGGTGGGGCGCACTGCATCAGCGTGCTCACCGAAGGTCGCCGATTCGGCGGCAGTCTCGACGACCTCGCCGCGGTCCGGGCTCAGGTCGACGTCCCGGTGCTGCGGAAGGACTTCGTCGTCTCGAGCTATCAGCTCTGGGAGGCCAGGGCCTGGGGAGCCGACCTCGTCCTGCTCATCGTTGCGGCGCTGGACCAGGAGGCCCTGGTGTCGCTGGTCGAGCGGGCGCAGACCCTCGGGCTCACACCGCTGGTCGAGGTCCACGACGTGGCCGAGGTGGCGCGTGCCGTCGCGGCCGGCGCCCGCATCATCGGGGTGAACGCTCGTGATCTGCGTACCCTCGAGGTGGACCTGGCGACCTTCGGCCGAGTGGCCCCGGCGATCCCCGACGGCATCGTGAAGGTGGCCGAGAGCGGGGTGCGCGGGCCGCACGACCTGATCACCTACGCCAACGCGGGAGCCGACGCCGTGCTGGTCGGCGAGAGCCTTGTCACCGGCAAGGACCCGCGCGCGGCCGTGGCCGACCTGGTCACCGCAGGTGCCCACCCCGCGCTGCGTCACAGCCGGGGCGACGTGTGACGGCAGTGACGACACTGCCCGACGCGTCCGGACACTTCGGCCCCTACGGGGGTCGATTCGTTCCCGAGGCCCTGATGGCCGCCCTCGACCAGCTCACCGACGCCTTTCAGACCGCGTGGAGCGACCCGGACTTCCATGCCGAGCTCGACCGGCTGCAGCGCACCTACACCGGACGCCCCAGCCCGCTGACCGACGCCACCCGACTGTCCGCACACGCGGGCGGCGCCCGGGTCCTGCTCAAGCGGGAAGACCTCAACCACACTGGCTCGCACAAGATCAACAACGTGTTGGGCCAGGCCTTGCTCACCCAGCGCATGGGCAAGACCCGGGTGATCGCCGAGACCGGAGCCGGGCAGCACGGCGTGGCCACCGCGACCGCAGCCGCCCTGCTCGGCCTGGAATGCGTGGTCTACATGGGCGAGGAGGACACCAGACGCCAAGCGCTCAACGTCGCCCGCATGCGGCTGCTCGGCGCAGAGGTGGTGCCGGTCACTACCGGGTCGCGAACCTTGAAGGACGCGATCAACGAGGCGATGCGCGACTGGGTCACCCACGTCGAGAACACCCACTACCTGCTCGGCACGGTCGCCGGCCCTCACCCGTTCCCCGTGATGGTGCGCGAGTTCCATCAGGTCATCGGCGCCGAGGCGCGGCAACAGATCCTCGACCTGACCGGTCGGCTGCCCGACGCCGTCTGCGCGTGCGTGGGCGGCGGATCGAACGCCATCGGCATCTTCCATGCGTTCATCGACGACGCAGACGTGCGGCTCTACGGCTTCGAAGCAGGAGGCTCGGGGATCGAATCGGGCAAGCACGCGGCCACTATCAGCGGCGGAACGCCGGGGGTCCTGCACGGGACGCGGTCGTACCTGCTGCAAGACGACATGGGCCAGACGATCGAGAGCCACTCGATTTCGGCCGGGCTCGACTACCCCGGTGTCGGACCCGAGCACGCCTGGTTGCACGACACCGGACGGGCGACGTACTCACCGATCAACGACGACGAAGCGATGGCCGCGTTCGCGCTGCTGTGCCGCACCGAGGGCATCATCCCCGCGATCGAATCGGCCCATGCGATCGCCGGCGCCCTCACGGTCGGCCGCGAGCTCGGACCGGACTCCGTGATTGTGGTCAACCTGTCCGGGCGCGGCGACAAGGACGTGGACACCGCCGCCGCGTGGTTCGGGTTGGGCGAGCGGGCCACCTCGTGAGCCGGCTGTCCGACCTGTTCGCCAGGACCCACGCCCAAGGCCGCGCCGTGCTGATCGGCTACCTTCCGGCCGGCTATCCCAGCGTCGACGGCGCGATCGCAGCGCTGCAGGCCATGGTGGCGTCCGGGGTCGACGTCGTGGAGGTGGGCCTTCCGTACTCCGACCCGCTCCTGGACGGCCCGACCATCCAGGCGGCCGTCGACACCGCGCTGACCCGGGGGGTCACGACGCCCGACGTCCTGCGGACCGTGCGTGAGGTCGCACCGGGAGCTCCCACGCTGGTCATGAGCTACTGGAACCCGATCGCCCGCTACGGAGTCGAACGCTTCGCGGCCGACCTGGCCGCGGCCGGCGGGGTGGGAGCGATCACCGCCGACATCACTCCGGACGAAGCGGGGGACTGGGTGACCGCCACGCAGGCGCACGGGCTCGACCGGGTCTTCCTGGTCGCCCCCTCTTCCACCGATACCCGGATCGCCTACACCGCTGAGCAGAGCAGCGGCTTCCTGTACGCGGCCGCGGTCATGGGTGTGACGGGCACTCGGGACCAGGTCGGCGCCGCTGCCGAGGGCCTGGTGGGCCGGGTCCGCCAGGCCACCGACCTGCCCGTCTGCGTCGGTCTTGGCGTTTCCACAGGTTCCCAGGCTCGCGAAGTGGCCAGATTTGCCGATGGAGTGATCGTGGGATCCGCCTTCGTCCGCTGTCTGCTCGACGCCCCTGATGAGGCGTCGGGCATCGCCGCCGTGGCCGCTTTGGCGCGCGAGCTGAGCGATGGGGTCCGTCAGGCCGAACCGGCCACGACGTGACCAGGGACGGCGCCGCCACGCCCGCAGCGACTGCCGAAGGTGGGCCGTTCGGCGGCTCTGAGCTGCAGAAGTGGCTGTCCACGCTGGCACGAGTGCTCCTGGGTCTGGTGCTGCTCGCCGCATCTTTGCTGAAGATCGCCGACCCCCACCAAGCCGCGGCGGCGGTGCAGGCCTACCAACTGCTGCCGCACTCGGTGGCCGAGTATGTGGGATACGGACTCCCCCTGGTGGAGTTCTTCCTTGCCGTGGCACTCCTGCTGGGCTTCGGCACCAGGTTGGCTGCGTGGGTCACCGCCGGACTCATGGTGATGTTCATCTTCGGCGTCGCCTCGGCCTGGGCCAGGGGCCTGAGCATCGACTGCGGCTGCTTCGGTGGCGGCGGCGTCGTTCCGAAGGGCCACACGAAGTACCTGCCAGAGATCCTGCGCGACGTCGTGTTCATCGGGCTCGCGGTATGGCTGATCCGGTTCCCGAACAGCCGACTGGCACTGGACCGCTCGGGACGCGCCGGGACCGGGGACCAGGGATTGTTCGACGAGTTCGACGATGATGAGTTCGAAGAGGACGCTGACGACCTGGCTGCCGCCGACCGGCCAGAACCCACCGAGGAGCCCCGGGCATGAGCACTAAGGAGAGTCGGCGAAGCGCGCGCGACAAGCTGGCCGAAGAGCGACGTCGACAGGCCGAGGCCGACAAGCGTCGATCCCGCATCATCAACATCTGCGATTGCGATCGCGGTCGTCATCGCCGTGACCGCGTTGTTCGTGATCGTCCAGAAGTCGCGCAACTCCGGGCCGAGCACCGCCACGCTCCCCGCGACCGTCACCGAACAAGGCGGTGGGGTCAACGTGGGACAGGCCGTCCGCGCCGGTCACCCTCGATCTCTGGGAAGACTTCCAGTGCCCGGTGTGCAAGCAGTTCGAGCAGACGAACAGCGCACAGATCGTGACGATGACGGACGCCGGCCAGATCAAGGTCGTCTACCACCCGCTGTCATTCCTCGACGCGAACAACCACAACACCGCGTCGAGTCTGGCCGCCAACGCGTTCGGCTGTTCCGCGGCGTACGGCGTGGAGCAGAAGTACCACAACACGATCTTCGCCAACCAACCCGCGGAGGGAGTCGGCTACACCGCCGACCAGCTCATCGCCTGGGGCAAGCAAGACGGCATCAGTCTCCAGCGACTGGTCGACGTGCGTGAACGACATGAGGTACGCCGGCTGGGTCAGTCAGGTCGAGGCCTCCGGGACCACCAACGCCATCACGGCGACGCCGACCATCTTCATCAACGGCAAGCAGGTCAAGGGCGCCGACTACACGGCCCTGCTGACCGATCCCAAGGCCCTTGCCGGCGCAGGTGGCCGCAGCGGCCGGTAGCTCGGGCAGCCCCACTCCCAGCTCCTCGAGCAGCTAGCGGCCACGTCACGACGTGGTGATCGTCCCGACCTACCTTCCCAGTCCCAGCCAGGGCGTCTGGCACTTGGGTCCGTTGCCGATCCGCGGCTACGCGCTGGCCATCATCGTCGGCATCGCGCTGGCGATCTGGATCGGCGAACGGCGTTGGCGGGCGCGTGGTGGCGAGCCGGGGACGATCGGCGACATCGCGTTGTGGGCGGTGCCGTTCGGGATCGTTGGCGGCCGCATCTATCACGTGATCACCTCGCCGCAGGCGTACTTCGGTGCCGGTGGAACGCCGGTCCACGCCTTGTTCATCTGGCAGGGCGGTCTCGGGATCTGGGGCGCCGTCGCGCTTGGGTGCCTTGGGAGCGTTCATCGGATCCCGTCGCGCTGGAGTCTCGCTCCCGGCCGTCGGTGATGCGATCGCGCCGGGTATCGCGCTCGCCCAGGCCGTTGGACGCTGGGGCAACTGGTTCAACCAGGAGCTGTTCGGCAAGCCCACGACATTGCCCTGGGGCCTGGAGATCGACCCCGCGCACCGCCCGCCGGGCTACGAGCAGTACGCGACGTTCCACCCGACGTTCCTGTACGAGAGCCTGTGGATGCTGCTCGTCGCCGGCGTGCTCGTGTGGCTGAGCCGGCGGTTCGAGATCGGTCACGGCCGCGTCTTCGCCGTCTACGTCATGTTGTACTGCGTCGTCCGTCTGCCGCTGGAGCTGTTGCGGATCGACCCGGCGAACCACATCTTCGGAGTGCGGGTGAACGTGTGGGTGGCCGGCCTCGTGTTCATCGGTGCGGCGATCGGCTTCGTCCTCTCGTTGCGTCGCCACCCCGGCCGCGACCCGGAGAGCGCCTACCACGACCGTCGGGTCAGCGAGGAGCCCGACGAAGCGGTGGAGCAGAATGAAGCCTGAGGTGATCAACGATGACGGCGGGTGAGCTGCACGGCCATCGCGACGTGACGGGTGGCTGGCTGCGGCCTGCCGTGTTCGGCGCCAGTGACGGCCTGGTGAGCAACGGTGCCCTCGTCGCCGGCGTCGCCGGTGGCGTCGCGGCAACCAACGCCAGCACCAACGCGATCATCCTGGCCGGACTGGCCGGTCTCGCGGCGGGAGCGTTCTCGATGGCCGTGGGGGAGTACGTCTCCGTCGCGTCGCAGACCGAGCTGGCGCAGGCTGAGATCAACCGGGAGCGGATCGCGCTGCAGCGAGCGCCAGACGCCGAGAAGGCCGAGATGGCTCAGGTCTTCGTGCGACGCGGCGTCGAGCCGGGGCTGGCCCGTCAGATCGTCGAGCAGATGTCGCACGACGAGGAGATGACCCTCGAGATGCACGTGCGCGAGGAGCTCGGGCTCGACCCGAACGACCTCCCGTCGCCCTGGCTGGCGGGCGGGTCATCGTTTCTCGCGTTCAGTGTCGGCGCGATCCTCCCGGTGATCCCGTACCTGCTCGGTACCACCTCGTTGTGGCCGTCGATCGTGGTCACCGCGATCGCGTTGATGATCGTCGGGACTCTGGTGTCGCGCATCACCGTCCGGCCGTGGTGGTACTCCGGACTTCGTCAGGTGTTGCTGGGCGGCGTCGCCTTTGCTCTCACCTACATCGTCGGCGCACTCGTCGGCGCAGGCGTCGGCTGATCCACCGCAGCGCTCGGCCGATACGGTGAGCCCATGCGCCGGGTCAAGATCGTTGCCACTCTCGGCCCGTCGTCGGCCACGGCCGAAACCGTGCTCGCCATGGTGCACGCCGGCGTCAACGTATTCCGGCTGAATCTCAGCCACGGGACACAGGACCAGCACTCGCAGGCCTACGCACTCGTGCGCGAGGCCGCGCAGACAACGGGGTCCGCGGTGGGTGTGCTTGCCGACCTGCAAGGGCCAAAGATCCGGCTGGGTCGCTTCACCGACGGTCCCGTGCTGCTCAAGAACGGCGCCGAGTTCACGATCACCACCGAGGACGTCCCCGGCGACGTGACAGCGGTATCCACCACCTACGCGGGCTTGCCCGGTGATGTGAAGCCGGGAGACGCCATCCTCGTCGACGACGGTCGCGTCGCGCTGACGGTGGTCGAGGTCGACGGCCCGGCTGTGCTGACCCACGTCGTCGAGGGCGGCACGGTCAGTGACAACAAGGGGATGAATCTCCCGGGGGCGATGGTCGCGGTACCGGCGCTGTCGGAGAAGGACGTCGACGACCTCCGTTTCGCCCTGCGGCTCGGCGCGGACTGGATCGCGCTGTCGTTCGTGCGCGACGCCGACGACATCTACGCCGTTCACGACGTCATGGCCGAGGTCAACGTCTGGCGCCCGGTCGTCGCAAAGATCGAGAAGCCACAGGCCGTGGAGCATCTCGGCGACATCCTCAACACCTTCGACGGGATCATGGTGGCGCGCGGCGATCTTGGGGTCGAGCTTCCGCTGCAGGACGTGCCCATCGTGCAGAAGCGGGCGATCAGCCTGGCGCGCGAGAGGGGCAAGCCGGTGATCGTCGCGACCCAGATGCTGGAGTCGATGATCGGTGCGTCACGCCCGACGCGAGCTGAAGCCTCCGACGTCGCCAACGCCGTTCTCGACGGCGCCGACGCGCTGATGCTGTCCGGTGAGACGGGCATCGGTCACTATCCGGTGGAGACCGTCGAGACGATGGCGCGCATCATCGAGGCGACGGAGACGCAAGCCCTGGAACGGATCCCTCCGGTCGGCGGCCAGCCGACCACCAAGGGCGGAGCGATCGCGCGCGCGGCGGTCGCTGTCGCGGCACAGCTGCAGCCGGTGGCACTCGTGGCATTCACCGAGACGGGCCGCTCGCCGCGCGCGCTGGCGCGCTACCGGTCCCCGGTCTCGCTGCTCGCGTTCACGCCGAGCCCCGAGGTGCGCAACCAGCTCTGCTTGTCCTGGGGAGTCGAGACATTCCTGGTGGAGCCAGTGCGTCACACCGACGACATGGTGCGTCAGGTCGACGCAAAGCTGTTGCAGATGGGTCGGTGCGAGGCCGGCGACGAAATCGTCATCGTGGCGGGCAGCCCTCCGGGCATCCCTGGCTCGACCAACGCCATGCGGGTGCACCGCATGGGCGATGCCGTCGGCGGGATCGCGCCGGCCTACTCCGACGACTGACCCTGCTCGATTCCCGGGCGGCGGCCCGGTGGATGACTGCGCCGGTGAGCCGTTGGTGAGCCGTTGGTGAGCCGAGCCGTCAAGACTCCTCCCGGCACCACCGAACCCGGCCATCCTGGAGGAGCACGAGATGAGCCAGAACCAGGCCTTCGCGCCACGGCACCACGGCGTCGCCCGCACCTTCGGAGTCGTGGTGGTCGCCATTCTCGTCACGGGGGGTCTCACGGGCGCCACGTTCCCTTCGGTCGATAGCCCTCGCCCACCGACGGCGTCGCGACAACCGGTCCCGATCCGGTTCGCGCCGACCAAGAGCTACCGGACCGGTGCCCATCCGCAGCAGGTGGCTCTGGCCGACTTCGACAGCAACGGCACGATCGACATGGTCACCGCAAACCAGGGCGCGAACACGCTCTCGCTGCTGCGTGGCGCGGGCGACGGCAGTTTTGCCAAACCCGTGTCGCTGGCGGCCGGCATCCACCGACCCCTCGCGCTGGCAACTGCCGATCTCAACGGCGACGGTTTGCCTGACCTCGTGGTCGTGAACGGCCGAAGGTCCGACCGAGTGGCGGTACTAATCGCGAGGAGCACTCGCGGCTTCTGGCGTTCCACATTCCCGGGCGGCCACCGTGCCCAATGGGTCATTGCCGGGGACTTCAACGGTGACCGGATTCCCGACGTCGCCACGGCGAACGCGCGCGGTGGCGTCTCAGTGCTGCCCGGCCACGGGGATGGCACCCTCGGTCGGGCCGTCGACTACTCCACGGGGAGCACGATGTGCTCGGCTCTGACGGCCGCCGACCTCGACGGCGACGGCAATGTCGACCTCGTGACGACGAACTCGGTACTGGGCAACGGAGCGAGCAACCACAGCATCTCGGTGCTGATGGGACGCTCGGACGGCACGTTCGGCCCCCCGGCGGTCTACCGGCACCTCGGGTACCAGCCGACGATGCCGACCACGGCGGACCTCAACGGGGACGGTCATCTGGACGTGATCGCTCCCATGGGTGGTTGGCCCGCGCGCTATGTCACGGTCCTGTTCGGCAACGGGGACGGGACGTTGGGTCGACGGTTGTTGGTCCGGTCGGGTCCGTCAGCGCACGACACGGTGGCCGTCGACCTCAACGGCGACGGCCACGTCGATCTGGCATCCAGTGGCCTCGGCACCAGCTATGTGATCCCGACCAATCAGGGGATCGCGATCCGCGCGGGGAAGGGCAACGGACGCTTCGCTCCGATTCAGCGGATCCGGGACGCCTGGCCGAGCCGCAAGTGGCGCTGGCCGACCTGGATCGGGGCGGCCGACCTGAACGGTGACGGACGGATCGACCTCGTTGCCCCAGACGAGTGGAACAACACGGTCGGCGTGCTCATGAACCGATCCTGACGGCGACGCGGTCGGGCTCTTCGCGCCTCACGCCGTCGCTGAGCGAGGGCTCAGTCAGTGATCGCGCGCCGGGCCTCCGGGTTGAGCACACCCCAGCTGATCAGCTGCTCGGTCAGCGCACCGGGAGCCTGGTCGTAGATCACGGCCAGGGTCCGCAAGTCCTCTTGGCGGATCGACAGGATCCGGCCGTTGTAGTCGCCGCGCTGGCTCTGGATGGTGGCCGCGTAGCGCGCCAGCGGTCCAGCCTTCTCGGCGGGCACGGCTGCCAGCTGTTCGAGGTCGATCACCAGTCGCGGCGGTGGCTCGACGGCGCCGCCCGGCATGGCGTCGGGAAGCAGCTCGCCGACCGGCACGCCGTAGAAGTCCGCCAGCTCGGCGAGCTTCTGAACGGTCACCGCCCGGTCGCCGCGCTCGTACGAACCGACCACGACGGCCTTCCACCTGCCCTGGGACTTCTCCTCGACTCCGTGCAACGACAAGCCCTGCTGCTGGCGAATGGCTCGCAACCGCCCGCCGAGCGCCTTGGCGTAGTCGCCCATGGTCCCCACCCTCTGTGGCCGCAGCCACTCCCTGCACCCGGGGCACGTGGCCTCCGGCTCCCCACGGCGACCCCCCTGGGCACCGCGTCGATCACGCTCAGTAGCGTCACGGAGCGTGACCGTAGCGTCAAGCGGAACGCCAGAAGTGCCCCCAGGTCACTGGCTCAGCGTCACCCGGGCAGCCCAACGGGCGTGGGCGTGGCCGCCGGGGTGGCGCCGGGGTGGCCGGCATCCCTGCGACGAGCACGACGCGGCCGGCGGATGCAGCATCGGGTCCGGTGGCCGGTTGGGCTTGGCGATCGACGGGAGCCCGACCACCACGGCATATCCGCTCAGCAGCACCGCCAGGCACACCCCGATGGCGATGCCGGTGGCGACGGCCCACCGTCTCGCCGCAGACCACGTCTGGTTGCTCACGCCGGGTCTCCCTCACGCAGGGTTCCCCCGACCAGGGCTGGCGTTGCGTTGGCTGCGTGGTGGCCGCGCCGTCCGTGACCGACGGTAACTCCGGACCTGCGGGAACGGAAGACCAGTGACGTCGGAGACGGGTGACGGTGCTGACAGGGGTGACGGTGCTGACGGTAAGGTGATGCCCGACCAACGTCCTTTAAGCCCGTCCGGTGAGGCGGGGAAGGAGGTGGCCGGTGACGACCGTGCCGTCCCATGGGCCCACTGAGCCCACAGCCCATCCCAGTTCTGATGCGTCGCTGCGCGAGGTCCTCGACTCCGACGACGTGCAGCGCGCCCTGACCCGGGTGGCCCACGAGATCCTCGAGCGCAACAAGGGCGCTGACGGCGTCGTGCTGCTCGGCATCCCCACTCGCGGCGTCGACATCGCCCGACGGATCGGGGATCGGATCGCCGCGGTCGAGGCGCCGGTACCGATGGGGTCACTCGACATCACCATGTACCGCGACGACCTGCGCCTGAAACCGGCTCGGGCGCTGGAACGCACCGAGCTTCCCGCAGGCGGCATCGACGACCGCATCGTCGTCCTGGTCGACGACGTGCTCTTCTCCGGCCGCACCGTGCGCGCCGCACTCGACGCTCTGGGCGATCTGGGCCGCCCGCGTGCGGTGCAGCTGGCGGTGCTGGTCGACCGCGGCCATCGAGAGCTTCCGATCCGCGCCGACTACGTCGGCAAGAACCTGCCGACGTCGCTGCGCGAGAACGTCCGCGTACTGGTCGAGGAACGTGACGGCCGCGACGCCGTCCTGCTGGGAACGGCGGACCCGACATGAGGAAACACCTGCTCTCAGCGGGCGACCTGACCCGCGACGATGCCCTGCTCGTGCTCGACACGGCCGACGAGCTGGCCCAGCTCGCCGACCGCCCGGTGAAGAAGCTTCCGACCCTGCGCGGACGCACGGTGGTGAACCTGTTCTTCGAGGACTCCACCCGCACCCGCATCTCGTTCGAGGCCGCCGCCAAGCGCCTGTCGGCCGACGTCATCAACTTCAGCGCGAAGGGATCCAGCGTCTCCAAGGGCGAGAGCCTGAAGGACACTGCGCTGACGCTGGAGGCCATGGGGGCCGACGCGGTCGTGATCCGCCACGCGGCCAGTGGTGCGCCGCACACCCTCGCGCACAGCGGGTGGATCCAGGGCAGCGTCGTCAACGCAGGGGACGGAACGCACGAGCACCCCACCCAGGCCTTGCTCGACGCGTTCACGATGCGCCGTCACCTGGGCGAGCTCGACGGCCGCCGCGTCACCGTGGTCGGCGACGTGCTCCACAGCCGCGTCGCACGTTCCAACGTTCTGCTGCTGTCGACGCTGGGCGCACACGTCACCTTGGTGGCTCCGCCGACGCTGCTGCCGGTGGGGGTGGAGGCGTGGCCGTGCGACGTGTCCTACGACCTCGACGCCACGCTGCCCAACAGTGACGCGGTGATGATGCTGCGGGTCCAGCGCGAGCGGATGAACGCGGCGTTCTTCCCGAGTGCGCGCGAGTACGCCCGCCGCTACGGGCTCGACGCCGAACGCATGGGCACGCTGGACGACCACACGATCGTGATGCACCCCGGGCCGATGAACCGCGGGCTGGAGATCACTGCACAGGTCGCCGACAGCACGCGCTCGGTGATCGTCGAGCAGGTCGCCAACGGCGTCAGCGTGCGGATGGCTGTGCTCTACCTGCTGCTCGGCGGGAGTGAGTCGGCGCTGGGGTCTGCACCCAGCGAGCCCAATGAGATCGCGCTCGACGCCGAGGGGGTCATGGCATGACCGACTACCTGATCCGCGGCGGTCGGCTGCTCGGCCGCGACGTGACCGACCTGATCGTCGCCGACGGACACATCGTCGAGGTCGGCACAGGACTGTCGCGCGCCGGGGCCGACGTCATCGACGCCGATGGTCTGGTCGTGCTGCCCGGGCTCGTCGATCTGCACACGCACCTGCGAGAGCCGGGACGTGAGGACGCCGAGACGGTGGCCACGGGAACCGCGGCCGCTGCTGTTGGTGGCTTCACCGCCGTGCACGCGATGGCGAACACCGACCCCGTGGCGGACACGGCCGGCGTGGTCGAGCAGGTGTACCACCTGGGTCGACGCGCCGGTCACTGCGATGTGCGACCAGTCGGAGCCGTCACCGTGAGTCTGGCCGGGACGCGAACTGGCCGAGCTCGGCGCCATGGCGGAGTCCGCAGCGCAGGTGCGGGTGTTCTCCGACGACGGCCACTGCGTCAGCGATGCGGTCTTGATGCGCAGGGCGCTGGAGTACGTCAAGGCGTTCGACGGCGTCGTCGCACAGCATGCGCAAGAGCCACGACTCACCGAGGACGCGCAGATGAACGAGGGCGTCGTGTCCGGAGTCCTCGGACTGCGCGGCTGGCCGGCCGTCGCCGAGGAGGCGATCATCGCCCGCGACGTGCTCCTGGCGGGCCAGGTCGGTTCCCGACTGCACGTCTGCCACGTCTCCACGGTCGGTTCGGTGGAGCTGATCAGGTGGGCGAAGGGCAAGGGCATCGATGTCACGGCCGAGGTCACGCCGCACCACCTCTTGCTCACCGACGAGCTCGTGCGCAGCTACGACCCGGTCTACAAGGTGAACCCGCCGCTTCGGACCAGCGCCGACGTCGAGGCCCTGCGCGACGGCCTGGCCGACGGCACGATCGACGCGGTCGCAACCGACCACGCGCCGCACTCGGTGGAGGACAAGGACTGCGAGTGGTCGGCCGCCGCCTTCGGCATGGTGGGGCTGGAGACCGCCGTGGGCGCCGTCGCGGCCGCGATGATCGAGACCGGTCGTATGGACTGGGCCGCCGTCGCGGACCGCATGTCGGTTCGTCCGGCCCGGATCGGCCGGGTCGCCGACCAGGGGCGCCCGCTGGCTGTGGGAGAGCCCGCGAACCTCGTGCTCATCGACCCCGCCGCGGCCGTGGTCGTGGACCCGCGACAACTGCACTCTCGCTCGACGAACACGCCGTTCGCCGGACTGAAGCTCCCGGCCGCCACCGTGGCCACGTTCCTGCACGGTCGGCTGACCGCGCGCGACGGTGAGGTGGCCTCGTGAGCCGTCGCTCGCTCCTGGTCTGGCGCCGCGAACGTGTCTTGCCCGAGGTGCCGGAGCCGCCGGTGGTCCCGTCCACCACAGGTCAGACGACGTTGGGCCCGGTGGCTGGGCGCTACCTCGCCTCGACGTCGGCGCAGCAGTGGCTGGACCGGGTCACCGCTCACGGACTCGGCCCCGCCACGCCGGCGTCCTTGGTCGTTCGCACCGACGGTGTACTGATCACTCGCGAGACCCAGCCGGACGTGTACCTACCGCGCGACCTGTTGCGCGAGGTCCGCCTGGACCGCAGCATCGGCGGCAACGTCTATGAGGTCGACGGCGTGCTGGTGCTCACCTGGCAGGTCGGACCACGGCTGCTCGACACCGGGTTCCGTGCGGTTGCGCCCGCTGAGCATGCCGCGATCCTGGGGGCGGTTCGTCCCCTGGTCGGGTCGACCCGATGACGGCGACGCCGGCGGTGCTGGTGCTGGAAGACGGTCGCTCGTTTCGCGGTCAGTCCTACGGCGCCCTGGGGGAGACCTTCGGCGAGGCCGTGTTCTGCACGGCCATGACCGGCTACCAGGAGACGCTGACCGACCCGTCGTATCGCGGCCAGGTGGTGGTGCAGACAGCCCCGCACATCGGCAACACCGGCGTCAACGACGAAGACCCAGAGTCGAGCCGAATCTGGGTGAACGGCTACGTCGTGCGCGATCCAGCCCGGGTGTCGTCCAGCTGGCGGGCCACCGGTGACCTGGAGTCGGCGCTGCGTGCGGCCGACGTCGTTGGGATCAGCAGCATCGACACACGCGCGCTGACCCGTCACCTGCGCGAGCGCGGCGCGATGCGGGTCGGTGTGTTCAGCGCCGAAGCGGCACAACGTTCGTCGCAAGAGCTGCTCGACGCTGTGCTCGGCAGCCCGCAGATGGCCGGGTCCGACCTCACCGCCGACGTCACCACACCCCATGCCTACGTCGTTCCGGCGATCGGAGAGCGCAGGTTCACCGTCGCCGCCGTCGACCTCGGCATCAAGGCCATGACTCCGCATCTCCTGGCGCAACGCGGCGTCGAGGTGCACGTGGTTCCGGCGTCGATCACACCTGAGCAGCTGCTCGCGATCGGCGCCGACGGCCTGTTCTTCAGCAACGGCCCGGGGGACCCGGCGACGGCTGACCATGCCGTGAGCCTCGTCACGGCGGGACTGCAGGAGCGCGTGCCCACCTTCGGGATCTGCTTCGGCAACCAGGTCCTCGGGCGTGCGCTGGGCCGCAGCACCTACAAGCTCAAGTACGGCCACCGCGGGATCAACCAGCCCGTGCAGGACCGAGCGACCGGGAAGGTCGAGATCAGCGCCCACAACCACGGATTCGCGGTCGAGGCACCGCTCACCGGGACCTTCGCGACCCCGTTCGGGCCCGCTCAGGTGAGCCATGTGTGTCTCAACGACGACGTCGTCGAAGGGTTGCGCCTGCTCGACGCGCCCGCGTTCAGCGTTCAGTACCACCCCGAGGCTGCGGCCGGACCCCACGACTCGGCGTACCTGTTCGACCGGTTCGTCGAGCTGATGGCGGGGTCGCGCTGATGCCCAAGCGCACCGACCTCTCCAGCGTCCTGGTCATCGGATCCGGTCCGATCGTGATCGGTCAGGCAGCCGAGTTCGACTACTCCGGGACGCAGGCCTGCCGGGTCCTGCGCGACGAGGGGCTGCGCGTGGTACTGGTCAACAGCAACCCCGCAACGATCATGACCGACCCCGGCTACGCCGATGCGACCTACGTCGAGCCCATCACTCCTGAGGTGGTCGAACAGATCATCGAGCGGGAACGCCCCGATGCGCTGCTGCCGACGCTGGGCGGCCAGACGGCGTTGAACACCGCGATCGCGTTGCACGAGTCCGGCGTGCTGAAGCGCTACGACGTCGAGCTGATCGGCGCCGACTTCGACGCGATCCAACGCGGGGAGAACCGCGAGCTCTTCAAGCGGATCGTGGAGCAGATCGGTGCCGAGGTGGCGCAGTCGTCGATCTGTCACAACATGGACGAGTGCCTGAGTGCGGTCGGTGACCTCGGGTATCCGGTCGTGGTGCGCCCTTCCTTCACCATGGGCGGTGCAGGTAGCGGCATGGCCTACGACGAGGTGGACCTGCAGCGGATCGCCGGAGCCGGGTTGCAGGCCAGTCCGACCAACGAGGTGCTGCTCGAGGAGTCGATCATCGGGTGGAAGGAGTACGAGCTGGAGCTGATGCGTGACCGCAATGACAACGTCGTGGTCGTCTGCTCCATCGAGAACCTCGACCCCATGGGGGTGCACACGGGGGACTCGATCACGGTGGCTCCCTCGATGACCCTGACCGACCGCGAGTACCAGCACATGCGCGACGTCGGCATCGCAGTGATCCGTGCCGTCGGCGTCGACACCGGCGGGTGCAACATCCAGTTCGCGATCAACCCCGCCGACGGACGCATGGTCGTGATCGAGATGAACCCGCGGGTGTCGCGCTCGAGCGCACTCGCCAGCAAGGCGACCGGCTTCCCGATCGCGAAGATCGCAGCACGTCTGGCACTCGGCTACACCCTCGACGAGATTCCCAACGACATCACGACGCAGACGCCGGCGTCGTTCGAGCCGACTCTCGACTACGTCGTGGTGAAGGTGCCGAGGTTCGCGTTCGAGAAGTTCCCCGCGGCTGATGCCACGCTGACCACTCACATGAAGAGCGTCGGCGAGGCCATGGCGCTGGGACGCAACTTCCCCGAGGCCCTGCAGAAGGCACTGCGATCCAGCGAGCAGAGCGACGCGTCGTTCCGCTGGGACGAGCCGGTGGGGGAGGCGGCAGCTCATCTCGACCACGCGGCGGTAGCTCACGATGGCCGCATCGTCGATGTGCAGCGAGCCCTGCGAGCCGGCGCCACAGATCAGCAGGTGTTCGAGTCCACCGGGATCGACCCGTGGTTCATCGACCAGGTGCAGCTGCTCAACGAGGTGGCCGAGGAACTACGCGCGGCGCGTGACCTCGATGCCGACGCACTGCGCCGGGCCAAGCGTTACGGGTTCTCCGACCGCCAGATCGCCCAGGTCCGGGGCCTCGACGAGAGTGTCGTGCGGGCGCTGCGCCATGCCCTGGGCGTGCGGCCGGTCTACAAGACCGTGGACACCTGTGCCGGTGAGTTCGCGGCGCGCACGCCCTACCACTACTCCTCCTACGACGAAGAGACCGAGGTGGAGCCACGGGAGCGACCGGCGGTGATCGTGCTCGGCTCGGGGCCAAACCGGATCGGGCAGGGGATCGAGTTCGACTACTCGTGTGTGCACGCGGTGCAGGCCCTGCGCGCGGTGGGGTACGAGACGGTGATGGTCAACTGCAACCCCGAGACGGTCTCCACCGACTACGACACCGCCGACCGCCTCTACTTCGAGCCACTCACCCTGGAGGACGTTCTCGAGATCGTGCACGCCGAGCAGGAGGTCGGACCGGTCGCGGGCGTGATCGTTCAACTCGGCGGACAGACACCGCTCGGGCTGGCGCAGCCCCTGAAGGACGCGGGCGTGCCCATCGTCGGGACCTCGCCGGAGGCGATCCACCTGGCGGAGGAACGCGGCGCCTTCGGCCACCTGTTGGCCGAGGCCGGGCTCCCGGCGCCCAAACACGGCACGGCAACCTCCTACGAGCAGGCCAAGGCGATTGCCGACACGATCGGCTACCCCGTGCTGGTGCGGCCGTCCTACGTCCTGGGCGGGCGCGGCATGGAGATCGTGTACGACGACGAGCTGCTGCGCGGCTACATCGACCGGGCTACCCAGATCAGCCCCGAGCACCCGGTGCTGGTCGACCGGTTCCTCGACGACGCCGTCGAGATCGACGTCGACGCGCTGTTCGACGGCACCGACCTGTTCCTCGCCGGAGTCATGGAGCACATCGAAGAGGCGGGGATCCACTCCGGTGACTCCGCGTGCGCCCTGCCGCCGATGACGCTGGGACGTGCCGACCTCGACCGGGTGCGCCGGGCGACCGAGGCGATCGCGGCCGGCATCGGCGTCCGTGGCCTGCTGAACGTCCAGTACGCGATGGCCTCCGACATCTTGTACGTGCTCGAGGCAAACCCACGTGCCTCGCGCACGGTGCCGTTCGTGAGCAAGGCCACCGACGTCCCACTGGCCAAGGCGGCAGCCCGCGTCGCGATGGGCGCGACCGTCGCGCAGCTGAGGACCGAGGGTCTGTTGCCCGCCTCCGGCGACGGCGGCACGCTGCCGATCGACACTCCCATCTCGGTCAAGGAGGCGGTGCTCCCGTTCGGCCGGTTCCACGGCGTCGACACGGTGCTCGGCCCTGAGATGAAGTCGACCGGTGAGGTCATGGGGATCGACGCCGACTTCGGCACGGCCTTCGCCAAGTCCCAGGTCGCCGCCTACGCCGGTGGCCTCCCCACCTCGGGCCGGGCGTTCGTCTCGGTGGCCAACCGCGACAAGCGGTCGATGATCTTCCCGGTCAAGCGGCTGCACGACCTCGGGTTCGACATCTTGGCGACCGAGGGGACGGCCGAGATCCTGCGGCGCAACGGGGTACCGGCCCAGGTGGTCCGCAAGCACTTCGAGACGGCCGAGGGCTCCGATGCCCCACGGGACACCGTCGCGCTGATCCTCGACGGCGAGATCGACCTCATCGTGAACACGCCGTACGGTGTTGGGGCGCACGGTGTCGGGGCACGGCTCGACGGTTACGAGATCCGCACCGCGGCCGTGACGCGTGGGGTTCCCTGTATCACCACGGTGCAGGGCCTGGCGGCGGCGGTGCAGGGGATCGAGGCGCTGATCGGTGGCCGGATCGGCGTCCGCTCGTTGCAGGAGCACGCGGCCGATCTGCAGGCCGCTCGGAGGGAGGGCTGATGGCCCCGGTGCAGGTTCGCGGGTCGGTGCTGTCCATGAAGCGCGCCGGCGGCTACCACCTGCTCACCCTGGTGGCGCCCGGCATCGCCGAGCGGTTCCGGGCCGGCCAGTTCGTCGCGCTCTCGGTGGGTGGCGAGGACTCCTCGATGCTGCTGCGGCGAACCTTCTCGGTGTACCGCACCGAGGACCGGGGCGTGTATGGGGGCACCGTCGAGATCGTGTTCGCCGAGTCCGGTCGTGGCACCCGTTGGCTGGCCAGGCGGCGCACCCACGACCCGATCGACGTCGTCGGTCCGCTCGGTCGGCCGTTCGCGCTGCCGAAGGATGCGGTCAGCTGCACGCTGGTGGGCGGCGGCTACGGAAGCGCACCACTGTTCAGCCTGGCCGACCAGCTGCGGGCCAGGGGATGTCGGGTCGACTTCGTGCTCGGTGCGGCCGCCGAGGACCGCCTGTTCGGCGTGCTCGAGGCCAAGCGCATGGCGCAGTCGGTCGCGATCACCACCGAGGACGGGTCGCTCGGTGATCGCGGCCGCGTCACGGACGTGCTGCCGTCGGTGCTTCGACGGGCGAGCACCGACGTGGTCTACGCCTGCGGACCGATGGGCATGCTCGCCGCCGTCGCCGCCATGGCGCGCGACCACGGCGCCCACAGCCAGACAGCCGTCGAGGAAGCGATGGCCTGCGGCACCGGTGTCTGCATGACCTGCGTCCTGCCGGTGATCGGTGACGACGGCGTCACCCGGATGGCGCGCTCGTGCGTCGACGGTCCGGTGTTCCGTGGCGACGCGGTCCGCTGGGCCGACGTCGGGACCGTTCCGGTGGGCACCTGGGGCGCCCCCGTCGCCGGGGGGCACGGATGACCCGGATGACCCGTGTGATGCTCACGCCGCAAGGCGAACCGGCGTTGCCCGAGGTCGACATGCTGGCCCGCCTGGGCTCGCTGATCCTGCCCAACCCGTTGATGACCGCCTCGGGGTGCGCCGGCTACGGCCGCGAGCTCGACCAGTTCTTCGACATCAGCAAGCTCGGGGCGGTGGTCACCAAGTCGATCATGGCCGAGCCCCGATCAGGGCGTCCGACACCGCGCATGGCCGAGACGCCCAGCGGCATGCTCAACTCGATCGGGCTGCAAGGTCCCGGCATCGACACCTTCGTCGAGCGCGACCTGCCCTGGCTGGCCGAACGTGGGGCGCGCGTCATCGTGTCGATCGCCGGGAACGACGCCGATGAGTACGCGCGGTTGGCCGGTCGACTCCGCCACGCCCCCGCTGTGGTGGGTCTGGAGGTCAACATCTCGTGTCCGAACGTGGAGAACCGCGGTCTGGTGTTCGCCTGCGACGCAGACTCCAGCGCTCGCGTGGTCTCCGGTGTCCGGCGCAACCTGGGCCCGGGCATTCCGCTGTTCGCCAAGCTGTCGCCCGACGTCACCGACATCGTCGCGATCGCCACGGCCTGCGTCGACGCCGGCGCCGACGGACTCTCGATGATCAACACCACCTTGGGCATGGTGATCGACACCGACACCCTGCGTCCGCATCTGGGTGGCTTGACCGGAGGACTGAGCGGACCCGCGATCCGACCGATCGCGGTGCGTGCGATCTGGCAGGTGTACGCGGCGATGCCGCAGGTACCGATCATCGGCATGGGTGGGGTCCGTACCGGGCTCGACGCGCTGGAGCTGGTCCTGGCCGGCGCGAGCGGCATCCAGGTCGGCACCGCGATCTTCAACGACCCGCACGCACCGACGCGGGTGTTGAACGAGCTGCAGCGCGCCCTCGGCGACCGAGGGTTCGACCGGTTCGCCGACGCCGTCGGACACGCTCACCGTCCCGTCGACGAGGAGCTGGCGCCGGCGGCGCCCCATCTGCTCGCGGATGAGGAACTGGCCGATGCCGGCGTCGGGGGTGCCGAGGGATGAGCGACTCCCGCGAGGGGCGCGCGCCCATCGTTGTCGCGCTGGATGCGCCGGATCTGACCACCGCGTGTGCCTGGGCCAAGGCCACCGCCCCCTACGTGAGCGCCCTGAAGATCGGCTTGGAGACGTACCTTCGGGATGGCCACGACGGCGTGCGCGCCATCCAGGGCAGCGCCGACCTCCCGGTGTTCCTCGACCTGAAGCTGCACGACATCCCGAACACGGTGGCGGGGGCGGCCCGGTCGGTCGCCGACCTGGCGCCGGCGTTCCTCACCGTGCATGCCGCCGGTGGGGCCGCGATGATCCGCGCCGCTGTCGCCGAGCTTCCCGCCACCCGCGTCACGGGCGTCACCGTTCTCACCTCGATGAGCGCCGCCGACCTGGCATCGATCGGCATGGCGGGGACGCCGGCCGACGTCGTTCGCCGACTGGCCCTGTTGGCCGTCGACGCCGGGGCGCAGGCCCTGGTGTGCTCGGCCCAGGAGGTGGGGCTCGTTCGCTCCGTGGTGGGACCCGACATCACCTTGATCACGCCCGGGATCCGACCGGCCGGCAGCGACGTCGCCGACCAAGCCAGAGTCGGTACCCCGGAACAGGCTCTCGCCGATGGCGCCGACCTCCTGGTGATCGGGCGGCCGATCACCGGCGCGGAGGATCCGGCATCTGCCGCGCGGCATGTGGCGGGTCTCGTTGCCGCTGCGGAGCCCACTCGCTAGGTTCGCCCCGTCAGTCCGCTCCCTGCTCGGCCGGTGGAACCAGCCAGTCGAACCAGCCAGTGAAGTCAGCCAGTGAAGAGGTGTCCGTCGTGGCCTTGCCGTCGCTCACGCCCGAACAGCGTCAGCAGGCGCTGGAGAAGGCCGCGGAGGCGCGGCGGGTCCGCGCTGAGGTGAAGAACCGGCTGAAGCACTCCGGTGCCTCACTGTCGGAGGTGCTCGAGCGGGGGCAAAGCGACAACGACGACGGCAAGATCGTGGGCAAGATGCGGGTGACAGCGCTGCTGGAGTCGATGCCAGGCGTCGGCAAGGTGCGCGCCCAACAGCTGATGGAACGCCTGGGCATCTCGCCGAGCCGAAGGGTCCGAGGGCTCGGCGCCAACCAGATCGCCGCCCTCGAGCGTGAGTTCCCGGCCGGCTGACGCGGCGCCGCCGCGACTGGTCGTCTTGTCCGGGCCGTCCGGAGTGGGGAAGAGCACCGTCGTCGACTGGCTGCGCGGGCAGGACGAGGACTTCTGGGTGTCGGTCTCGGCGACCACCCGCCCGCAGCGACCCGGGGAGGTCGACGGCGTCAACTACCGGTTCCTGACCGACGCCGAGTTCGACACGCTCGTGTCCGACGGCGGGTTGCTGGAGTGGGCGGAGTTCGCCGGCCACCGCTACGGGACGCCGGGCGCCCCGGTCGCCAAGCACCTGTCGGCGGGCCGGCCGGTGCTTCTGGAGATCGAGCTGCAGGGCGCCCGCCAGGTGCGCGAGGTCCGCCCGGACGCTCTGCTCGTGTTCTTGGCGCCACCCTCGTGGGACGTGTTGCAGAAACGCCTCACCGGCAGGGGGACCGAGGCACCCGACTCGGTCAAGCGCCGACTCGAGGCCGCGGTCGTCGAGCTCGACGCAGCGGCCGAGTTCGACGCGGTGATCGTCAACGACGACGTCGAGGCGGTCGGCCGAGCCTTGCTAGACTTCCTGCATCCGTCGGCCTGAGCCCGCGGTCTTCTTCTCCCCAACAGCTGGAGTACCTGTGTCAGGAGTCCACGGCGTCCCCGAGGGCATCACGAACCCGCCCATCGACGAGCTGCTCGAGAAGGCGGACTCCAAGTACGCACTGGTCCTCTACGCGGCCAAGCGGGCCCGGCAGATCAATGCCTACTACTCCCAGCTCGGCGAGGGCCTCCTGGAGTACGTCGGTCCGCTCGTCGAGACCCATGTCCAGGAGAAGCCGCTGTCCATCGCGATGCGCGAGATCAACGAGAACCTCCTGACCGCGGAGCCGGTCGAGGTCGTCGAGTAGCGCAGCGGACCTAGCGGGAGTGGCAGGCAGCAGCACCGTGTCCCGCGTCGTGGTGGGCGTGGGTGGCGGGATCGCCGCCTACAAGGTGGTCGAGCTGGTCCGCCGTCTGCGGGAATCCGGCCACAGCGTGCAGGTCGTCCCAACCCAGACCGCCCTGCGGTTCGTGGGCGAGCCGACCTGGGCGGCCGTGTCCGGTCTCCCGGTTCCCACCAGCATCTGGCACGACGTCCACGCCGTGCCGCACGTGCGCATCGGACAAGACGCCGATGTCGTCGTGGTGGCGCCCGCGACCGCCGACCTGCTGGCCAAGGTTGCGCACGGTCTGGCCGACGACCTGCTGACCAACGTGCTGCTCACCGCGCAGTGCCCCATCGTCATGGCCCCGGCCATGCACTCACAGATGTGGGAGCACCCGGCCACCCAGGCGAACGTCCAGACGCTGCGCTCGCGCGGCGTCGTCGTCGTCGATCCGGCCGTGGGACGGCTCACCGGCGCCGACTCCGGACCTGGACGGCTGCCCGAGCCCGCCGAGCTTGCCCTCGTCGTCGAGGAGATGCTCGACCACAGCCTGGCGAGCACGGCCGTGGGCGATCTGGCCGGCCGCACGGTCGTGATCTCCGCGGGGGGCACGCGCGAACCGATCGACCCGGTGCGCTTCATCGGCAACCGGTCATCGGGCCGGCAGGGCTACGCACTCGCGGTGACTGCGGTGGCGCGTGGTGCCGAGGTCGTTGTGGTGGCCGCCAACGTGAGCCTGCCCGACCCGGCTGGAGCCAAGGTGGTCCCGGTGACCACCGCCGCGCAGTTGCACGCGGCCGTGCGCGACGTCGCCGCGCGCGCCGACGTCGTGGTCATGGCTGCCGCGGTGGCCGACTTCGCACCGGTCGAGGTCGCGGACGCCAAGCTCAAGAAGGACGCCGGCGATCCGCCGGTGCTGCGACTGCAGCGCACCGTCGACGTGCTCAGCGAACTGGTCGCCCATCGCAGCGCCCACCAGGTGATCGTGGGGTTCGCCGCGGAGACCGGCGACGCGGACGCCGACTGGCTGGAGCACGGACGTCGCAAGCTGGCCGCCAAGGGGTGCGACCTGCTGGTGGTCAACCGGGTCGGCGACGGGCTCGGGTTCGAGGCGGCCGACAACGCCGCAGTGATCTTGTCCCAGTCGGGGGAGTCGATCGACGTCCCCTACGGTCCGAAGGCGGCGCTGGCCGACCAGCTCTGGGACGCCGTGGTCCGGCAACTCCCATCAGATCCGCCCCGGTAGGCTGACCGGGCCCGTCCCGGCTGCTCGCGAATCGAGGAACCATCCGTGGCCCGACGTCTGTTCACCTCCGAGTCCGTCACCGAAGGACACCCGGACAAGATCGCCGACCAGATCAGCGACTCGATCCTCGATGCGCTGCTGACCGACGACCCAACGTCTCGCGTCGCCGTCGAGACGTTGATCACCACCGGACAGGTGCACGTGGCCGGGGAGGTCACCACCAAGGGCTACGCCGACATCCCCGCGATCGTCCGCGAGTGCGTGCTCGGGATCGGCTACGACTCCTCCAAGAAGGGGTTCGACGGGGCTTCGTGCGGCGTCTCGGTGTCGATCGGCTCGCAGTCGCCGGACATCGCCCAGGGCGTCAACGACGCCTACGAGGAGCGCCACGACCATTCCGGTGACCCGCTGGACCGACAGGGTGCCGGCGACCAGGGACTGATGTTCGGCTACGCGACCAACGAGACGCCCGAGCTGATGCCGCTGCCGATCACGCTCGCCCACCGGCTGGCCCGTCGGCTCACCGAGGTGCGCAAGCTGGGAGAGATCGCCTATCTGCGTCCGGACGGCAAGACCCAGGTCACCTTGGAGTACGACGGCGACAAGCCGGTGCGGCTCGACACCGTGGTGGTCTCGACGCAGCACGCCGAGGACATCAACCTGGAGACGTTGCTGCAGCCCGACATCGAGGAGCTCGTGATCCGTCCGGTGCTGGAGAGCATCGACATCGACACCGATCACTTCCGGGTGCTGGTCAACCCGACCGGCCGGTTCGAGGTCGGCGGCCCGATGGGCGACGCCGGGCTGACCGGCCGCAAGATCATCATCGACACCTACGGCGGTATGGCGCGCCACGGTGGCGGTGCCTTCTCCGGCAAGGACCCGAGCAAGGTGGACCGCTCGGCCGCCTACGCCGTGCGCTGGGTGGCCAAGAACGTCGTGGCGGCCGGACTGGCCACGCGCTGCGAGGTCCAGGTGGCCTACGCCATCGGCAAGGCTCACCCGGTGGGTCTGTTCGTGGAGACCTTCGGGACCGGCGTCGTGGGCGACGACCGGATCCAGGACGCCGTGCTCGAGGTGTTCGACCTGCGTCCGGCCGCGATCATCGCCGACCTCGACCTGCTGCGCCCGATCTACGCCCAGACCGCTGCCTACGGTCACTTCGGCCGCGAGCTGCCGGAGTTCACCTGGGAGCGCACCGACCGGGCGACCGCCCTGAAGGACGCCGCGCGCATCTAGCGCGCAGGAGAGCTGTCGTGCGCATCGCGTCGAGAGCGCTGTCGATCTCGTGGATCCCCATGGAGTCGGTTCAGGGGTTCCTGAGGACCGGCTTCGACCTGGGGTTGGCGCACTTCGATCCGCCGCCGCCTGATCACATCGAGGGCCTCGACGAGGTGTACCGCCTGCGTGACGACGACGCCTTTCGGTTTGCCAACGTGGTGTCCGCCTGGATCGACGTGGAAGACGGTCGCATCGTCGACGTTGGACGCGCCGAGGAGTCTGGTCTGGTCATGGGCTCGACAACGGTGCGCGTTGCGCAGGCGGGGGCGACCTTTCGGGCCCTGTCCCTCCCGCAGCTGCAGCCGGATCCGATCCTGGGAGAGTCGAGCGTGCAGTTCGTGCAGACCGTCGGGGGATGCACGGGTGTGCCGTTGCCGCGCCCGGTTCGGCACGCACCGTTCGTCCAGTGGCGTGCTCCGATCGTGTGGACCACCGTCAGTCTGACGATCCACGTGGATGGACGCTGCGACGTCGAGCTGGCCGGAGCGAGCGCCTTTCCCCGGCACTGGGTCTACGACGCCGAAGGGCGGCTGGCGCTCAAGAGCGGGCTGACCGACCAGAAGTCCTGGGTGGCGCACTCCTTCGGCGACCGGACTCCCTGGGGCGACCAGGACTCCGAGGTGGTGGTGGCCGCCGCCGAGAGCGAGCTGGAGCGACAACTGTCGGCTGAGCTCATGCGCCCGGAGATGAACACCGAGATTCGCCGGCTCCCATCAGGTGCGGTGCTGACCCGACAGGGCGAGCCGGGCGACGAGCTGTTCCTGCTGCTCGACGGTGTGCTCGGCGTCGAGGTCGACGGGGAACGCGTGGCCGAGGTGGGGCCAGGCGCCATCCTCGGCGAGCGCGCACTGCTCGAGGGTGGCCGACGGGCGTCGACGCTGGTCGCCACCACGCCGGTCCGGCTGGCCGTGGCCGGCGCCGACGTCATCGACCTGCGGAGGTTGAAGGAGCTGGCGAAGAGCCACGGGTGGCAGGAAGGCGACTGACCGACCGGTCAGGCCGACGACGGTTCGCGCTCGCTGAGCAGTCGCTCCACCTCGTCGAACAGCCCATCCACATCCGCCGGCGCCACCTGCGGCAGGTTCGCGTCCAGCGGCGGGAGATCCAGCGGGAGCTGGTCGGTGTCCACCGGCGACGTGTAGCGACCGTCGACCGCCGCACCGGCCCGGTCGCGCTCGAAGCGGACGTCCTCGTCGTCCAGCAGCGCCGCCGACATCTCGGTGCGGTCGACCACCTTCTGCGCGGTCGTCACCTCCCCGAGCCCGGCGAGGGCCGCCGCGTGGCGGAACCAGGACACGGCAGCGTTGCTCGGACGGCCGAGCTGCTCCTCGAGCAACGCGTGCCGACGCCACCACGCCGCGGCTTCCGCAAGCGCTCCCTGGATCTCGGCGACCAGGACGGGGACCTGCAGGGCGTTCAACGCGAGGGCGGCGTCTCCGATCTGCAGCGACGCGGCGGCACTGGCCGCCGCCGCCCGCCGCGCCCCTTCGTGGTCGGCCGCCTCGAGCCGGATCGCCGCGGCGTTCCCGAGGGTCATCGCGACCATCCGACGGCTCCCGAGTCGCTCAGCGATAGCGGCGGCCTCGGCGAGCAGCTCGGCCGCCTCGCGGGTGCGGTCCATGGCGTACCGCGTCCCCGCCAGGTCGCCGGTGACGATGGCCAGGCGCATGGCGTCCCCCAGCTCCGCCGCCAGAGCTCGTGCTTCCTCCAGCCGCGCGGCCGACTCGGCGAACTGACCCTGCCGGGCATCGATCACCGCGAGGTTGGCCAACGCGTCGAGCCGGGTCGGCCCGTCATCACCGGCTGCCGCGAGCTGACGTCGCGCGCGGTCGGCCGCCTCGGCGAACCGCGCGAGCTCGCACAGCGCCATGGTCAGCGGCCAGGTGACCCCCGCGCCGGAGGCTCCGAGCTGCTCCGCGTTCAGCAGATGGGTGACCGCGTCGGCGGGCCGACCGGTCTCCAGCGCGATCCGGCCGCGCAGCTGCTCGGCGGCTGGCCCATCCAGACCCGTGAGCCGCTCGGCCGCGTCGCTGAGCTCGCCGAGCTGCTGCTCGAGCTCGGCGAGGGCGAGCGCGTCGGCGCCCCCGTCGTCGGACGGGGCGGCAGCCACCGTGAGCTCGGCCCAGTGGCGCGCTTCGTGGAGCGCCCAGGCCGCGGCCGCTTCTTGTCGCGCAGACCGGTACCACGTCTGTTCGAGCTCGAAGAGCCGGCAGTGCTCCAGGTGGCCGGCCACCTCGCGGGCGGAGGCTTCGGTGGCGACCAGATACCGGCAGACGCGCTCGTGCATCGGCTCCCGGACGGCGTGCGACGCGCGCGCCACCAGGGCCTCGGCGACGGTGGGGTGGCGCAGCGCCACGACCGGGTCGTCGGCCCGCGCTGACCGGACGCAAGATCCCCGCCGCTGCGAGTCGGACGACGTCGCTGCGAACCTCCGCCGCACTGGCCGCGAAGACCCGAGCCAGCTCGTCGGCCGACACCGGGTGTCCGAGCACGGCCGCGCGCAGGGCCGTCACCTGGGCACTGTCCCCGAGGGTGTCGATCTGGGTGGTGAGGAAGGGCAGCAGCTGGTCGGGCAACGGAACCTCGGGCAGCGGCACGCCTGGCTGGTAGCCGCGTCGCACGAGCTCGGTCACGGTCTGGGCGAACATCGGGCTGCCCGCCGCCCGCTCGACCAGAACGGCCACGTACTCATCGGGCAGCTCGCTGCCGCCGAGCCGGCTCCACGTGTCGCGAACGATCGTGGCGAGCCGTTCCCGCGGCAGGTCGCCGAGCTCGACCGAAGGCTCGCACCCCGGCACCGGCCCGGGGCGTCGCGTCGTCACCAGCGACACCGAGCTGCTCCTGCAGACGGGGTCCGAGCTCGGCGAGCAGGCTGCGGGAGGCCTCGTCAGCCCAGTGAACGTCCTCGACCACGAACAGGGTCGGCGTCGGGGCGGCGCACAGCAGGTCGACGACGAGCCGACGTCCGAGGTCCGCCCGCTGGTCGTCGGACAGGCCGATCGTTGCGCTGGTCTCGGGCACGGAGACGCCGATGAGGGGGCCGAGCAGTGGCGCGAGGCCCTCATCACCAGGACGGACCTCGGCGACGGCTGCGAACAGGTCGCGCTGGGTCTTCAGCGGCGACCGGCCGGGCCGGTCGACGGACGAAGTCGGCGAACGGACCCAGCGGGCTGCTCACCCCGAAGGCCTCGAAGCCGCCCGTGCGGACCGCCAGGCCCCTGATGCGGGCACGCCGCGCGAGCTCGCCGGCGAGTCGCGACTTGCCGGACCCGGCGCCGCCGACCAGGTGCAGGGCCGATCCATGGTGAGCCGCCGTGTCGAGCAGCCGCTCGCCGGCGGCGAGCTCTGCGTCTCGGCCCACGAACGGCGTCTCGTCCTCGTCGTCGAGCCCGCGGCTCGACCTGGACAGCTCACGGAAGCGCACCACCTGGATCGGCTCGGCGCGGTTCTTGACGCTCAGCGCGCGAGGCTCGTCGACGACGAGTCGCCCGTCACCGGCCGCGGTGGTTTGGTTGTCGAGCAGCGTGGTGCCCGGCTCGGCGGCGGCCATCAGTCGCGCCGCAACGTTGGTGGTGTCGCCGATGACGCTGGGGAAGCCTCGATGCTGCCCACCGAACACCGCGGTGAAGCCCAGGCCCGTGGCGATGCCCGCGGCGAACGGCTGACTGGTCGTGGCACGCAGCAGGTCGACGGCGTGGACCGCCCTGAGCGGGTCGTCGGGGTGGGCGACCGGGGCGCCGAAGACGGCGAACAAGACGATGCCCTTGTCCCCGCCCGAGCACTGCACGACGTCCCCGCCGGAGTCGGTGATCGCATCCGCCGCGGACGCCACCAACGTCGCGAGCGTCTGAAGGGACTGCCGGTCGCGATCATCGGTCGGGGGCAGCGAAAGGAAGACGCACGTCACGCGACGGTGTTCGTCGGGTGGCTCGGCGGCCGCTGCGATGCGAGAGGAGGTCAGTGGATGGAACAGCCGGGATGCCCAGACCGGGACCGCCGAACCAGGAGTCGGCGTCGCAGGTGCGGCGCCTAGGGCAGGAGCCGCGGCCGCACGGTACTCGACGGGCATGACGTGCACTGCGTTGCGATCAGCGAGCCCCGACGACTCGGCCGCTCGATCCAGCCCCGGTCCCAGTTGCACGAGCACGTCGCGATGCCCGCCCGGGCACAGCAGCGTCGCGACTCTGCCAGCCGAGATCCCGATGCGAACGGTCAGCTCGACCGGTCCGGCCAACGTCTGCGTCCCGGTCACCGTCTGGAAGAGGTCGACGATGTCGGCGGCTGCGCGCTCGGCGTCGTCCCAGCCGGTGTCGGCGCCGAACTCGACGGTGATGGCGTCACCGCCGAACGCGAGCGCGTCCCCACCGTGCCTCCCCACGATGTCCAGGGCACCGCCGATGGCCTGTCGCACGATGCCACCGACCTGCTCGGTTCCGGCCGTTCCGAACCGGGCGAGGTTCTCCGACAGCGAGGTGAATCCGGCGATGTCGGCGAACATCGTCACCGATTCGCGCGTCAGCAGGTCGGTCGGCTGCTAGCGCCAGGTCACGCGCCGTGTCGGGAAGGTAACGCTGGAAACGTGCGCGCGACGCCGGTTCCCTATCCACGCGTCCATTGTGCTGTTAGCGTCGCCACGCAGTCACGACCTCGAAGGGGATGCCATGAGGGCGAAGATTCTGCTCACCGTCGCAGCCATGTTCGCCCTGTTCGTCGTGTGGGTCGGGCCTCCATCGGCCTCGGCGAAGGCCGCGTGGTCCTACGGCCACGGCCCGCACCGACCTCGCGGTCGACATCGTCACGGTGGCAGACTCGCCCCTTGGCAACTGGCGTTTGCAGTACCCAGATCACCGGTCTCGCCGGTGCAGCACACCCGAGTCCCGATCCCAGTTACGACCCATGGCGCCGACACGTCGAATCCTCCCTCCCTTTCGTCCGGGTTCACCGTGCATCTCGTACGTCGGGGACTTCGCAACCTTTGCCGGTGCCCAGGTCGTCTCCGGTGGGCTCCTGCTCCAGAACCGCACGACGCCCACCCCGACGCAAACCGTCCAGGCGTCCCCAGTGCTGCCGGTGAGTCCCGCGCGACCACTACGACCGACCCCGCCGGCACGGCTGGACTACTTGGAGTTCTCCTCGGCCGCCGACTTCGCGTTCGACTTCTCCGGACGCGACTCCATCCCCGTCGGCGACGACGTCGTGATCGTCAACCACGGCGACTCAGCGCCTTCTTCAACACCACAGCTGATCGCCTGCACGTCGACCTCCTTGCACGTCCAGCCTGAACCCGTCCGGTGTGCGGGCAAGACGCGTCACGCTTCACGGCCAACGTGACGCGAGCCGACGGCGGGCCGGTCACCACCGGAGGCGTCACGTTCACCGTCGGCCCTGAGCTCCTGACGGGGGCTTCGGTCCGGTTCCGGTCACCTTGGCGCTGGCCTCGATCCGGCCACCTCGAGCTGTGCTGCGAACTGCGCTCGATCCAATTGGACCTCCAGTCACCGCCCTTCCAGCCGGGGCGCTACGAGGTCACCGCCGAACTACGTCGCGGCTCGCCTTCTTACGCATTTGCGCTCGAGTAGTAGCGTCGCTCACACAGACTGTGCGCTCCCTCGTCTCTCGACACCACACCGCCGGTCATCAGCTACACGTTGTCGCCGTCCAGTCCTGGCGACGGCGGGTGGTACAACGACTCCGGTCTCGCTTGACGTGGACCGTGACCGACGCGCAGTCCCAGGGTTCGGTGGTCGAGACCGGCTGTGTCGACCAGACGATCAGCGCCGACCAGGCCACGACCGCCTACTCGTGCAGCGCCACGAGTGACGGCGGGTCGGCCGGTCCTGCGACGGTCACCATCGGATACGACGCGACCCCGCCGACACTGGCGCCGTCACTGGGCGCGGGCTCGTCGTTCGCCCTGGGACAGCCGGCTCCGGCTGTCACCGCAGGTGCTGCCGATGCCACATCCGGGTTGGCATCGCAGTCGTGCGGCACGGTCGACACGTCCACGATCGGAACGAAGTCGGTCACCTGCACCGCATCCGACAACGCCGGCAACACGGCCTCGGTGACCACGTCCTACGCCGTGACCGACGCGTTCCTGGGATTCGGCTTCCCGCCGTCCAAGACCTCGTGGGGACACGGTTCGACGATCCCGGTGACCTTCAAGCTGGGCACCTACCCGGGCACGCCGAAGGCCTCGAAGGCAACGGTGCGCGTGACCGTCGCGCCGGCGTCGCAGACGTCGCCCCCACCGCCGACGAGCACGTCGTGCACCTGCCTCGCGGGGTCGGGTGGCGGCTACCTCTGCCTGCTGAAGCTGCCGAGCACCGCGGGCAGCTACAAGATCTGGGTGTGGGAGAACCTCGGCACCAGCGCGAACCCCCACTACGTCGTGCTCCAGAACGCCTCGACGGTCGTCGGCAAGGCCAACGCCAACCCGATGACCATCACCGTCAAGTAGCCACCGTCAGGTAGCCACGCGTCACCTGGCTGGGAGGCCGTCGGTCGGGCGGCCGCGCGCCGGTGTCTGCCGGGTCTGGTAGGACGACCCAGTCGGCGGACGACGCAGTGACGGTTGGTTTCGGACCGGTGGCACGGGTGCTGGTCGAGGTGCCGTTGCCGCACCTGGACCGCCCGTTCGACTACCGCGTCCCCGAGGCTCTTGACGTCGCCGCTGTGCCTGGTGCCCGGGTCAAGGTCCGCTTCGCCGGGCGCCTCGTCGGCGGTTTCGTCCTCGACCGGGTCGAGGAGTCCGACCAGGAGCGAGCCTTGAGCCCGCTGGCCAAGGTGGTGTCGGCCGAGCCGGTGCTCGACCCCGCCATCGCGACGCTCGCCCGGTCGGTGGCCGACCGCTACGCGGGCACCGTGGCCGACGTGCTGCGCCTGGCGATCCCGCCGCGCAACGCGAGCGTCGAGAAGGAGCCGGGAGGTGAACTGCTCGCCGCGCCGACTCGTCCCGTGCCCGGCGACTGGGTCGACTACGTGGGGGGGTCGGCTTGGCTCACCGCGCTCCACGAAGGTCGCGGCCCGCGCGCCGTGTGGGACGCGCTGCCCGGACGCGACCCGTTCGTCGCCTTGGCCACCGCGGTCACGACGGTGGCTGCGGCCGACCTGGGCAGCGTCGTGATCGTCCCCGACGCCCGCGACCTGACCCGTCTGGAGGTGGCCCTCGAGGCGGCCCTGCCCGCGGGTCAGTTCGTGGTGCTGACGGCGTCGTTGGGGCCGCGCGAGCGCTACCGACGGTGGTTGGCGGTACGCCGGGGCCAGGTACGGGTGGTGATCGGCACCCGGGCGGCCATGTTCGCCCCGGTGCAGCGACTGGGACTGCTCGTCGTGTGGGACGACGGTGACGACCTGCACGCCGAGCCGCGTGCCCCCTACCCGCACGTTCGCGAAGTGCTGGCCCTTCGGGCTCACGAAACCGGCGCGGGCCTGCTGATCGGTGGGTTCGCCAGGACTGCCGAGGCGCAGTCGCTGGTGGAGTCCGGATGGGCTCGAGAGCTGACGCCCACGCGGGAGGCGGTTCGGACCTGGGCGCCGCGCGTGCAGGCCGCCGAGGACGACGGGCCGCGCGCCACCGATCCCCGGGCGCGCGCCGCGCGTCTGCCGTCGTTCGTCTGGCAGCGGACCAAGGCGGCCCTGCAGCGCGGACCGGTCCTGATCCAGGTGCCGCGCAGCGGCTACCTTCCGCGGCTCGCCTGCGTCCGCTGCCGCAGCGCGGCGCGTTGCGAGGACTGCCACGGTCCGCTGCGACTCGCCTCGGGGCACGCCGTCGCCACCTGCGCGTGGTGCGGTCGCTCGGCGGGTGGGTGGCGTTGTCCTGAGTGCGGCGCCGACCGGTTCCGCGCCCAGGTGGTGGGCGCCGGTCGCACCGCCGAGGAGCTGGGGCGTGCCTTTCCGTCGATCCCCGTCCGGTCCTCCGGGGCCGACGCCGTACTGGCCGACGTGTCCGACGACGCGCAGATCGTGGTGGCCACTCCCGGCGCCGAACCCGTGGCCAAGGGCGGGTACGCCGCCGCGATGCTGCTCGACGCCTGGGCGTTGCTGGACCGCCCCGAGCTGCGCGCGGAGGAGGAGGCGCTTCGGCGTTGGCTCAACGCGGCGGCGCTCGTGCGGCCGGCCGAGCAGGGCGGTGAGGTCGTGATCGTTGCCGACTCCCGGATCCGAGGCGTCCAGGCGCTGGTCCGATGGGCACCCGACAGCGTGGCGACCCAGGCGCTGCGAGAACGTTCGGCGCTCGGCTTCCCACCGGCGGCGCGACTCGCCGAGCTGGTGGGGGCACCCGCGGCGGTCGACGACCTCGTGCGCCGACTCGCGCTTCCCGACGGCGCGCAGGTGCTCGGTCCGGTACCGGTCGGATCGCACGATGGGCGGCACGATGGATCGGCCGATGGATCGCACGATGGATCGCAAGGTGAGGTTCGGGCGTTGGTACGCGCCCCGCGCGGGCAGGCCCTGGCCATGACGCGCGCCCTGCGCGCCGCCCAGGGCGAGCGCGCGGCCGCCAAGGCCACTGAGCACGTCAGCGTGCGGGTCGACCCGGTGGACCTGTCCTAGCTCGTAGCGCTGATCACTGCGGCGACGGCTGGTCGTCTGCTTCCGCGCGCAGCGCCGCGCTCTCGCGGCGGTGCCGCCAGATCAAGAAGCCGATTCCCACCACGAACACCGCGATCAGGGCGAGGTCGCCGTACTTCAGCAGGTGCGCCAGGCGGTCCAACGAGTGACCCAGCACGAAGCCCAAGGTGACGAATGCCAGCGACCACGTGACGCCGCCGAGCACGTTCCAGGGAAGGAACACCCGCATCGGCAGCCCGCTCATGCCGGCGGTGGCAGGAGTCAGCGCGCGCATCAACGCCACCCAACGCCCCAGGAACACCGCGACCCCGCCGCGCGTGGCGAAGAAGCTGTCGGCCGCGGCCCACCGGACTGGCCCGACCCATCGGCCGGGTCGTGACGCCCTCAGTCGCGGCCCGAAATGGTGGCCGATGCGATACCCCACCTGATCGCCCAGGATCGCCGCCACCATCACGATGCCGAGGACCAGCGGGTAGGACAGCACGCCCAACGCGGCGAGGGCACCCCCCACGACGGCCGCGGTCTCGCCAGGGAGGACGAACCCGACGAACAAGGCGTCCTCGAAGAAGACGAGACCGGCGACGATCGCGTACCACCACGCCCCCCACTGGCTCGCGTGTTGTTGCGCCCAGTGGATCACCGCACCAGGGTATGGAACCGCTGGCCCGACGAGCCCCGCCACCTACACTTGGCAGGACTTCGAGCCGCTCTTGGGGGCGGTTCCGCGCGAAGGAGGGGTCAGTGGCCGTCCAGCCGATCCGACTGTTCGGCGACCCGGTGCTGCGCGTGCCGGCCGCCCCGGTGGTCGACTTCGACAAGGAGCTGCGCGCCCTGGTCAAGGACCTCACCGACACCATGGTCGACGCCCCCGGCGTCGGGCTCGCCGCCCCGCAGCTCGGCGTCTCACTGCGGGTCTTCACCTACGACGTCGACGACGTGGTCGGGCACCTGGTCAACCCGCTCCTCACCTTGACCGAGGAGCAGGTCGAGGACGACGAGGGTTGCCTGTCGTTTCCCGGACTGACGTTCCCCACCACGCGTGCCTACGGCGTCGTGGCCAAGGGTTTCAACATGTACGGCGACCCGGTGACGATCGAGGGGACGGAGTTGCTGGCGCGCTGCGTGCAGCACGAGACCGACCACCTCGACGGCGTGCTGTTCATCGACCGGCTCGACCGCGAGCAGCACCGGCTGGCGATGAAGGCCATCCGTGAGGCCGAGTGGGCCGGCGACCCGGTGCCACTGATCAGGACGAGTCCGCACGCGACGTTCGGCCAGGCGCGGTAGGCGGCGTGCGGCTGGTCTTCGCCGGCACGCCAGACGTCGCGGCGGTCAGCCTCGCGGCACTGCTGGAGTCCAGCCACGAGGTGGTGGCGGTGATCACTCGTCCCGACGCCGCGTCCGGACGCGGTCGGCGGCCCGCTGCGTCACCGGTGTCGGTCCTCGCCTCGCGGCGCGGGCTGGACGTGCTGACTCCGACACGGGCCAGCGACCCTGATCTGGAGGTCTGGCTGACCGACCTTGCCCCGGACTGTGTAGCGGTCGTGGCGTACGGGAGCCTGATCCCGGCGACCTTGCTCACGGTGCCGCCGCACGGCTGGGTCAACCTGCACTTCTCGCTGCTGCCGGCGTGGCGTGGTGCAGCTCCGGTGCAGCACGCGGTGATGGCCGGCGACGACGTCACTGGAGCCACCACGTTCCAGCTCGAGGCGGGCCTCGACACCGGTCCGGTGTTCGGCGTCATCACCGAACCGATCGGTGAGCAGGACACCAGCGGCGACGTGCTCGGTCGCCTGGCCGGGTCGGGGGCGCGGCTGCTCGTCAGGACGCTCGACGGCATCCAAAGCGGCGAGCTGCACGCCCAACACCAGCGTGACGACGGCGTGAGCTACGCGCCGAAGCTCACGACCGACGACGCCCGGATCGACTGGAGCACACCTGCGGTGCGCATCGACCGACTCGTGCGTGCCTGCACGCCGGCGCCTGGTGCATGGACCTCGTTCCGCGGCGACCGGCTCAAGATCGGGCCGGTCCGGCAACGACCCGACTTCGCACAGTTGGACGCCGGCGTGCTCGAGGTGAGCCCAGATGCCGTGCTCGTCGGCACTGCCTCGCATGCCGTGGCCCTGGGTTGGGTGCAGGCGCCAGGGCGACGAGCCGTCGCCGCCGCCGACTGGGCTCGTGGTGCGCGCCTCGCGCTCAAGGAGCAGCTCGGCGCCGACCGGTCATCGTCGTGACCCGTTCGGCAAGACCGAGCGACCCTTCTCGCGCGGTCGCGTACGACGCTATTCACGCGGTCACCACACGCGACGCCTACGCCAACCTGGTTCTTCCCGCGGCGATCGGCCGTCGCGGCCTCCAGGGGCGCGACGCGGCGTTCGCCACCGAACTCACCTACGGGACGCTTCGCGGTCTTGGCACCTACGACCTGGTGCTGGCGGCGTGCCTCGATCGCCCACTCGACACGGTCGACCGCGACCTGCTCGACGTCTTGCGGTTGGGAGTTCACCAGCTGCTCGGCTCGCGGGTACCCGACCATGCCGCGGTGTCGGCCACCGTCGACCTCGCCCACGACGTGTTGGGGGCGCGGCGCTCCGGTCTGGTGAATGCGGTGCTGCGCCGGGTGGCGCGAGACGACCGTGGCTCCTGGCTCGAGCGGCTGGCTCCTGCGGCCGACGTCGACCTCATCGGTCACCTGTCGGTGATGCACGCCCACCCGCGCTGGATCGTCGTGGCGTTCATGGAGTCGCTCGGTGGTGACGTCGCGCAGACGCAAGCCGCGCTGGCGGCGGACAACGCACCGCCGCGCGTGACGCTGGTGGCCCGCCCCGGGGCATCGACGCGCGAGGAGCTGGTGGCCGCAGGTGGGACGGCGACACCGTGGTCGCCGTTCGGCGTCACCTGGCCGGCTGGGGCCCCGGGCGATGTGCCGGCTGTTGCCGAGGGCAGGGCCGGCGTGCAGGACGAGGGCTCCCAGCTGGTGGCGCTGGCCAGTGCGACCACCCCACTGGTCGGAGCCGACCGGCGTTGGCTCGACCTGTGCGCCGGTCCAGGCGGCAAGGCCGCGCTGCTCACCGCTCTCGCAGCCCAGCGCGATGCACACGTGCTGGCCGTCGAACGCCAACCGCACCGGGCGGGCCTGGTGGCGGCGGCAACCGCGCCCTGGCGCGGCGCGAGCGGGCAGGTCGTCGTGGCCGACGCCACGGTGGCCGCGTGGCGGGACGGCTCGTTCGACCGGGTGGTCGCCGATGTTCCGTGCAGCGGGCTCGGTGCGCTGCGGCGGCGCCCGGAAGCCCGATGGCGTCGCTCGCCCGAGGACGTCGCGACGCTGGCGGCTCTGCAACGCCGGCTGCTGCACGCTGCCGTGAGCGCAGCGCGCCCGGGCGGGATCGTCGCCTACGTCACGTGTTCACCGGTGCTCGCCGAGACCCGCGACGTGGTGGCGTCGCTGCTCGCGCTCGACCAGACGATCGACCAGGTCGACGCCCGCGACTACCTGCCGTCGATGCCCGAGCTCGGGGACGGACCAGACGTGCAGCTCTGGCCGCACCGACACGGCACCGACGCGATGTACCTGGCGTTGCTGCGTCGCGGCACCTGATCAGTCGGGCTAGTGACGCGGCGGGAACGGCAGCACCGGGCCGGCGCCGCGGGCGCGCAAGGCCCGCCAGACGCCCCAGAACTGACGCGCGCGATGCCGCTGGGCTCGCCAGTCCGTGCCAGTGACCCGGTGTCGCAGGTCCACCGGCACCTCGACCAGCCGAAAGCCTGCCCGCAACAGGTCGATCGTCATGCCGACCTCGATCCCCCAACCGTCGGCCAGTGGACGGGCGGCCTCGAACGCGTCGCGGGTCAACGCGCGCTGGCCCGACAGCGGTTGGGCAGCCTCGAAGCCGGTGGCGTCGGCGATGCCGGCGCGGGCCAGCCGAACGACGAAGCCGCGCCCACCTCCTGGCTGGGCGGGCAGGGTCGCGACCGTCACATCGGCCCGGCCCTCGTGCAGGGGAGCGAGCAGCACTGCGGCCGCCTGGGCCGACTCACCGAGGTCGGCGTCGAGCAGGAGCAGCGGGCGGGGGGCGACACCGGCCGCCGACTCCAGACCGGCCACCGTGGCCGCTCCGTGCTCGAGCGCCGCAGCCTTGCCCCGGTTCGTCGTCAACGAGACGGTGTGGGCTCCGGCTTCCTGTGCTCGTCGCGGCCGTGTCGTCGCGGCTGCCGTCGTCGACCACGACCACGACGTCGACGGCGGCGATGTCGGCCGCGGCACGAACGGTCGCGCCGATCCGGGCTGATTCGTTGTAGGCGGGGATGACCACGGCGACACCGTGATCACTGAGGCGGTGATCACTGAGGCGGTGATCACTGAGGGGGCCATCACTGAGCGGCTCGCCGGTCACGCGCGGCATCCTGGCACGCCCGTGGGCCTAGACTCCGCGAACCGTGGGCATCCAGATCTCACCCAGCATCTTGTCGGTCGACTTCGCGCGGCTCGGCGATGAGGTGGCGGCGATCAGCGACGCGGCCGACTGGGTGCACGTCGACGTCATGGACAACCACTTCGTCCCCAACCTCACCCTTGGCGTCCCGGTGGTCGCGAGCCTGCGCGCGGCGACCCGGCTGCCGATGGATTGCCACCTGATGATCGACGACCCGGACCGTTGGGCCCCCGCCTACGTCGACGCGGGCGCGGACTCGGTGACCTTCCACGTCGAGGCCGCACACGCACCCGTGCGTCTCGCCCGCCAGCTGCGGGCGCAGGGGGCGCGAGCCGGACTCGGGCTCAAGCCCGCCACACCGATCGACGCCTACGCCGACGTGCTCAGTGAGTTCGACATGGTGTTGCTCATGACCGTGGAGCCCGGGTTCGGCGGTCAGCGCTTCCTCGACGTCGTGCTTCCCAAGATCCGTCGCACTCGTGAGCTCTTGCGTGACGCGCAGTCGTCGGTGTGGCTGCAGGTCGACGGTGGCATCGGGCCCGACACCATCGAGCGGGCCGCCGATGCCGGCGCCGATGTGTTCGTCGCCGGCTCGGCGGTGTACTCCGGCGACGACCCGGCAGCCGTGGTGGCCGCGCTGCGGGAGCAGGCTGGCAAGGCCGCGGCCAACGCCTGGTGGAAGGGTCACTGAGCCGACCGGCGGGGTCCTCGTCAGCCGGCGATCGGTCGACGCTGCCAGCGGTTTCCGGCCAGGCTTTCGAGCAAGTGGTCGGCCACGGACCCAGCCTGCTCGCGCAGCTCGGGAACGGCGGTGGTCTCCCACAGCACGCCTCTGCGGAGACCGCCGACGACGACCAACCGCGGGTCCGGCTGGCCATCGCGGTCGAGGACGGCTCCGGTCTGCGGCTGCACGGCGAGGCCGAGTCCGTGCGGGCCGACCGTGACGGTGCCCTGGGCCAGGAGGGATCGGATCAGCGGGTGCGCCGCGGGCGAGACCGCGGGGCCGGTGCAGTTGATGACGACGTCGGCGGTCAGGACCCGGCCGTCGGTGAGCCGCACCCGGGCCCCTTCGCCGCTGCGCTCGATCGCGGAAACGGTGCCAGGCAGCACCGCAACCCGGCCGTCGCGGATCAACGAGGCGACCCGAACGGCGCTCTCCGGGGCCATCCGGTGACGCAGCACCTCCCACCGGCGCGCTCCGTGCCGCAAGAAGCTTTCCTGCTCCCGAACCGACCAATCCCGCCAGATCCGATCGGTGACCGGTCGTAGCCCGTCGACGGCATCCAGCATCGTGTCGTCGGACTGGTGCAGCCAACGCCAGAGCGTGGACAGACGCCGGTCCGTCGGCGGCATGAGCGCCCGACGAGGTCGGCTGTCGAGGGAGTGGGCACGCGGTAGCAGACCGTGGCGGGAGACCCCGTCGACGCACGTGGCGTCGTCGCGCTCGGTGAGCGACAGTGCGACGTCGACGAAGGTCAGACCGGTGCCGATCGCTTGTACCCGAGCGCCGCTGGGCACTCCTTGAAGTGCCTCAGGAAACCACGGGTCGGCGATGACGATGGGCGAGTCGACCAGCGCGGCGTCGAGCCCCGGCAGCTCAGCGGGCGCCGCATTGCCGACCGCCACGACGACGGCGTCGACGTCCCAGCCCGTACCGTCGTCCAACACAGCCCGATACCGCCGAACCCCCGAGGTCTGATCGGCCCGCAGGCTCACCACGGCATGGGCTTCCAACGAGACGGTCACGCCTGGCTTCGCGCCGGCCAGGGCCTGCGCGAAGACGTCCTGCAGGTATCGGCCGTACAGAGCCCGAGGTGCGAAGGCCGCCGGGGGGAGGCCGGACCAGCGCACGAAGTGGTCGGGGTCGTCGGAAAGCGCACTCATCCCGGAGGCGGGCACGTTCAATCGGTGCAACGGGTCGTCGGTGGAGTACGCGAGCCCCCGGCCGATCTCGCCGGCGCGTTCGGCGACGACGACCTGCAGCCGGCCCTCCGCCCGGCGCAGCAGCGCGGACGCAACCAGCGCGCCGGCGGCACCCGCACCCACCACCAGGATCCGTGGCGGCACCGGGGCCGCCTCCGCTGGACTCATGCCGCCGCCACTGTCAGGCATCGCCGGTCGTCGCGCGAGGTCGGCTGGCGCGATGGGGGAGCGACGGACAGGTCAGGCGCCTTCGGTCCGAGTCGATTGAGGTCACCCATCCGCGGGTAATGGCTGGGGTAGTCGTCGAGCCTACCCAGCGATCCCGAGCCGGATTCAGCCCAGCGGCCGGTGAACCGTCGCGTGCGGTGTGTCACACTTGGCCACGAACGACGCACACGTGCGCGCTCCGGGGTCGGTGAAATTCCGAACCGGCGGTCACAGCCCGCGACCCGGTCGAAGCCATCGACCGGTTGACCCGGTGGAACTCCGGGGCCGACGGTGAGAGTCCGGATGGGAGGCAGCGCGCCGTACTGCGGCGTCGCGGCCTTCGCGCCCCGGCGTCGTCGTACGTCGCATCCCCGGGCCGCTCGACGACGAGCGACAGGAGAGCCCGGTGGACCGCCCGAACTCCGCTGCTGACCACGAGTCGGCAATGCGCCGCGCCCTGGAGCTGGCGGCGACGGCCGGGGTGCCGCGCGGGCCTAACCCCCGCGTCGGCGCGGTGATCCTCGACGCTGCCGGCCACCTCGTGGGCCAGGGCTACCACCAGGGTGCCGGGACGGCACACGCCGAGGTCGCTGCGATGGCCGACGCCGGCGACCGGGCCCGAGGTGGCACGGCTGTCGTCACGCTCGAACCCTGCAACCACACGGGCCGCACCGGTCCCTGCAGCCAGGCGCTGCTCGACGCGGGTGTGGCCGCCGTGGTCTTCGCTCAGTCCGATCATTCCCCGGTCGCGGCCGGTGGCAGCGACCGGTTGCGCGCCGGCGGGGTCGACGTGCTCAGCGGCATCCTCGAGCCGGCCGCCCGCGAGCTCAATCCGGAATGGTCGTTCGCGCAGGACCACGGTCGTCCCTTCGTCACCTGGAAGGTGGCGACCACTTTGGACGGCCGGGTAGCGGCGGTCGACGGGACGAGCCGCTGGATCACCGGCCCCATCGCGCGCGCGGAGGTACACGAACTGCGTTCGGTGGTCGACGCCGTCGTCGTAGGGATCGGCACGGTGCTGGCCGACGACCCGCAGCTGACGGCGCGCGACGGCGCCGACGTACCGATCGCCGGGCAGCCGTTGCGGGTGGTGGTCGGTCAGCGGTCGATTCCCACTGGCGCGCGCGTGCTCGACGACTCCGCTCCGACGCTGGTGGTCCAGGATCGCGACCCCGCCGTGCTGCTCGAGACCCTGTGGCAGCGCAACTGCCATCACGTACTGCTCGAAGGCGGCCCCACGATGGCCGCGTCGTTCTGGTCGGCCGGCTACGTCGACGAGGTCGTCGCGTACGTAGCGCCGCTGCTGCTGGGTGCCGGACCGCTCATGGTGGGCGATCTCGGCGTCACGACACTGGCCGACGCAGCGCGCCTGTCCACCACCGATGTTCGGCGCGTCGGCGACGACACGCGGATCACGCTCACCCGATCGACGGAGGTCTGAGATGTTCACCGGAATCGTGGAAGAGCTGGGCACGGTGGAGGCCGTCGAGGAGTTGACCGACGCGGCCCGGCTGACCGTTCGCGGACCACTCGTCACCTCAGACGCCCGCCATGGCTCCTCCATAGCCGTCAACGGTGTGTGTCTGACGGTCGTGACGCAGACCGACAGCACGTTCACCGCCGACGTGATGCACGAGACGTTGCGTCGCTCGAGCCTGGGTGAGCTGCAGCCCGGGTCTCGGGTGAACCTCGAGCGTCCGGTGACCTTGGCCGACCGGTTGGGTGGCCACCTGGTGCAGGGGCACGTCGACGGTGTGGCCCGCATCCTCGCGCGTGAGCCTGGTGACCACTGGGAGGTGGTGCGCATCGAGCTGCCCGCCGCCCTCGCACGCTACGTCGTGCAGAAGGGCTCGGTCACGGTCGACGGTGTCTCGCTGACGGTTGCTTCGTTGGACGGCGCGACCTTCGACGTGAGTCTCATCCCCACCACGCTCGAGCTCACGACGTTGGGCTACAAGCAGCCCGGTGACCTGGTGAACCTCGAGGTCGATGTGGTCGCGAAGTACGTGGAACGGTTGCTGGAGTCGTCCGGCTCCGCAGGAGAGGACGGCTCATGACCGCACAACAGGTACGACTCGACTCGATCGACGCCGCGCTGGAGCGACTGCGCACCGGTGAGGCGATCGTCGTGGTCGACGACGAGGACCGCGAGAACGAAGGCGACCTCATCTTCGCGGCCAGCAAGGCCACCCCCGAGCTGGCCGGCTTCATGATCCGCCACACCTCCGGGGTGGTCTGCGTGGCGATGCAGGGGCCCGATCTTGACCGGCTCAAGCTGCCGCCGATGACCGCGGTGAACGAGGATCGCAAGGGCACGGCCTATGCCGTCAGCGTCGACGCGCGTGACGGCACGACGACCGGCATCTCGGCGGCCGACCGGGCGCGCACGATCCGGGTTCTCGTCGACTCCGCGACCGAGCCGTACGAGCTCACGCGTCCCGGACACGTGTTCCCGCTCCGGGCGGTGGAGGGTGGCGTCCTGCGTCGCCCCGGGCACACCGAGGCGGGCCCGGACCTGGCGCGCCTGGCCGGTCTCACGCCGGCCGCGGCCATCTGCGAGATCGTGCACGACGACGGTTCGATGATGCGGGCGCCCGCGTTGCGCGCGTTCGCAGACGAACACGGTCTGGTCATGGTCTCGATCGCCGACCTGATCGCCCACCGGCGGCGCACCGAGAGCCAGGTGCAGCGCGTGGCCAGCACCCGGTTGCCCACGGAGTACGGGGAGTTCCAGGCGTTCGGGTACCGGGACACGGTCACCGGGACCGAGCACGTGGCGCTCGTGCGTGGCGATCTCGGGGACGGTGAGGACCTGCTCGTGCGGGTCCACTCCGAATGCCTGACCGGTGACGTGCTGGGCTCGACCAGGTGCGACTGCGGGCCGCAGCTGCGCGCCGCACTCGCCCGCATCGCCGAGGAGGACCGCGGGGTCGTCCTCTACGTGCGCGGCCACGAGGGTCGCGGCATCGGCCTGCTGCACAAGCTGCAGGCCTACCAGCTGCAAGACGACGGGCACGACACCGTGGATGCCAACCTCGAGCTGGGCCTGCCGGCCGACGCGCGCGACTACGGCACCGGCGCGCAGATCCTGGCCGACCTGGGTGTGCGGTCGATGCGCCTGCTGACGAACAACCCCGCCAAGCGCGCGGGCCTCGAGGGCTACGGCTTGCGCATCGTGGGACGCGAGCCGCTGCCGGCGCACGTCACCGACGACAACCTGACGTACCTGCGCACCAAACGGGACCGGATGGGGCATGACCTGCCGGATCTCGAAACGTCGCCTCGCCCGGCGCCCACCGCGTCGGACATCGGGAGTGGCACATGAGCGGGGCTGGATCACCCGATCTCGACCTCGCCGACGCCGCTGGGGTCGCCGACCTCCACGTCGCCGTCGTCGCCGCGCAGTGGCACACCCTGGTGATGGATGGCCTGCTGTCCGGCGCCATGCGCGCACTCGCCGACATCGGCGTCGCCGAGGCGGCACTGGTGCGGGTACCGGGAACCTTCGAGCTCCCCGTCGCGGCCAAGGCCTTGGCACAGGCGGGCTACCACGCGGTCGTCGCGCTCGGCGTCGTCATCCGTGGCGGGACGCCGCACTTCGAGTACGTCTGCCAGGCCGCGACGATGGGACTGTCCCAAGTGAGTCTCGACACCGGCGTGCCGATCGGGTTCGGGGTGCTCACCTGCGACGACGAAACGCAGGCGCTGCAACGGGCCGGCCTTCCCGGGTCCGACGAGGACAAGGGAGCCGAGGCGGCCCAGGCGGCCGTCGCCACCGCACTGCTGCTGCAGCAGATCCGCTCCGTACCCTGATCCCATGAAGACCTTCGACGAGCTGTTCACCGAGGTCCAGGCGCGGGCCGTATCGCGGCCTGACGGTTCTGGCACGGTGCGACTGCTCGACGCCGGTGTCCACGCGATCGGCAAGAAGGTGGTCGAGGAGGCCGCTGAGGTCTGGATGGCAGCCGAGCACGAGGGGGCGCAGCGGACCGCCGACGAGGTGGCACAGCTCGTGTACCACCTGCAGGTGCTCATGGTGGCGACCGGCTTGTCGCTGCACGACGTGTACGAACGGCTCTGACGACGATGAACACCTCTGCCCGATGAACGCCCCTCTCAAGGTGGCAGTGCCGAACAAGGGTTCGTTGGCCGAGCCGGCGAGCCAGATGCTGCGGGAGGCCGGTTACCAGCAGCGCAGTGACTCCCGCGAGCTCGTGCTGCACGATCCGGTCAATGCGACCGAGTTCTTCTTCCTGCGGCCGCGCGACATCGCGACGTATGTCGGCGAGGGTCAACTCGACGTCGGGATCACCGGCCGCGATCTGTTGCTCGACAGCGGCACCGCTGCTACCGAGATCCTCGAGCTGGGGTTCGGTGAGTCGACGTTCCGGTTCGCGGCGCGACCCGGGTCCGCTGCTGACGCATCCGACCTCGCCGGGTTGCGGGTGGCGACGTCGTACCCGGGTCTGGTGGCGTCGCACCTGCGGCAGACCGGAGTCTCGGCCACGGTCGTGCGGCTCGACGGCGCGGTGGAGACCGCGGTGCGCCTCGGCGTCGCGGACGTGATCGCCGACGTCGTGTCCACGGGCACCACGTTGCGTCGCGCGGGGCTGGAGCTGTTCGGCGACCCGATCCTGCGCAGCGAGGCGGTACTCATCCAGGGCGACCACACCGGACCGAGCCCGGCCGTCGACCAGATGGTGCGGCGGTTGACCGGCGTCATCGTGGCCCGCGGCTACGTGATCTTCGACTACGACGTGTCCGTCGACCTGCTGGAACCGGCGTGCCAGTTGACGCCGGGCATCGAGTCGCCCACGGTGTCCCCGCTGCACGAGCCCGGGTGGGTGGCGGTGCGTGCGCTCGTCCCCCGGGCGGACACCAACCAGGTCATGGACGACCTCTACGAGCTCGGCGCGCGGGGCATCCTCGTCACCGACATCCACGCCTGCCGGCTGTGAGCCGCACGATCCCCGACCCCGCCTTCGCCGGGGACGACGGGAGCGCCGACCCGGCGCTGGCGGACGTCTTGGCGCAGTACGCAAAAGGTTCCCAGAACGGTCGCGCCCTGGTCGCGGCGCTGCGCAACGCGCGCTTGTTGGTGCCCGTCGTCGCTGTGCTGGAGTCGACCCAGGCGAGCGCGGAGGAGCCGCAGCAGGAGAAGGACTCCTCGATGGCGACGGTCACCGTGCTGGCTCCCGACGGACGCAAGGCATTGCTGGCGTTCACCTCGGTGCAGGGGCTGGCGGCGTGGCGGGCCGACGCCCGACCAGTGCCGGTCCGAGGCGCCCAGGCGGCCCAGGCGGCGCTCGCGGACAACTGCGACACGTTGTTGGTCGACACCGCTGGTCCGGTGGCGTTCGCGCTGACGGGGCCCGAGCTCCAGGTGCTGGCCCAGGGCTGGTGAACCCGCCAGGATGGTGGCGCAGACCCACGCTCGAGAGGACCATCATGAAGCTCAGCTCCCGGCTCGGTGCGGAGTTCCTCGGCACCTTCGTCCTGGTCTTCGGCGGCACCGGTGCCGCCGTGCTCGCCGCCAAGTACGTCGACCCGGTCACCTCCGAGGCCACCGGCCTGGGCATCGGGTTCCTCGGCGTGGCCCTCGCCTTCGGCCTGACCGTGCTCGGTGGCGCCTACGCGCTCGGCCACATCTCCGGCGGACACTTCAACCCTGCGATCTCGATCGGCATGGCCGCCGCCAACAAGTTCGCCTGGAAGGACGTCGGTCCGTACGTCGTCGTCCAGGTGGTCGCCGCGATCACCGCGTCGGCGACGCTGTGGCTGATCGCGATCAACCGCAAGGGGATGACCCAGGACGCGCTGGTCGCTGGCGGCTTTGCTGCCAACGGCTACGGCGACCACTCACCGGGTCGTTACACGTTGCTGGCCTGCCTGCTCGTCGAGGTCATCTTGACCGCAGTGTTCCTGCTGGTCATCGCCGGCGTCACCGACAAGGACGCTCCCCGAGGTTTCGCGCCACTGGCCATCGGGCTGACCCTCACCCTGATCCACCTGATCAGCATCCCGGTCACGAACACCTCGGTGAACCCGGCTCGGTCCACCGGTCCGGCGCTGGCGCTCGCCTTGGCCGGCGACGGGTGGGCGCTGGCCCAGCTGTGGCTGTTCTGGCTGGCCCCGATCGTGGGTGGCGTCCTCGGTGCCCTGATCTACACCTGGGTGGTCAAGACCCGCGCAGTGGCCGAGGCCGCCTGACCAGCGTCGGGTTCGTGTCCGGCCGGTCGACGCTGGTAACCTCCTGGAGCGACCGGCCGTTCCTTCGGGGGCGGCCCACAAGTGGAGGCCCACACCTCCCACCCGCATCGACCGACCAGGTCGTCGGGTCTCGGTCCGAACGGTGTGCTCCGGCACGTCGTAGTGGCTCGCCGTCGGCGGGCCACCGGCGCCTGCTCCGGCAGGAGTCGCGGGTCGTCTCTGGGCTTCCGCTGCGTCAGGCGGGAGCCCTTTCCGCGTCCTGAGGCCGTACCCGATCGTCGTCCCAGCCGTCCGAACAAGGAGCGCCCATCAGCACCGAACCCCGCATCAACGACCGGATCCGCGTCCCCGAGGTGCGGCTGGTCGGACCGAACGGCGAACAGGTCGGCATCGTGCGCATCGAGGATGCGTTGCGCCTGGCCCAGGAGGCTGATCTCGACCTGGTCGAGGTCGCCCCGACGGCACGTCCACCGGTCGCCAAGCTCATGGACTTCGGCAAGTTCAAGTACGAGTCCGCCCTGAAGGCTCGTGAGGCGCGCAAGAACCAGGCGCACACGGTGATCAAGGAGATGAAGCTTCGGCCCAAGATCGACCAGCACGACTACGAGACCAAGAAGGGTCACGTCGTCCGGTTCCTCAAGGCCGGCGACAAGGTCAAGATCACGATCATGTTCCGCGGTCGCGAACAGTCTCGGCCCGAGATCGGATTCCGGTTGCTCCAGAAGCTGGCCGAGGACGTGTCCGAGCTCGGCTTCGTGGAGTCGTCGCCGAAGCAGGACGGCCGCAACATGATCATGGTGCTCGGACCGACCCGCAAGAAGGCCGACGTCATGGCCGAGCAGCGCGCCGACCGCGAGGCTCGCCGCGACGAACGTCACGGCGACCTGCCCACTGACGTCGACCCGGCCGACGAGGCCTGACCAGCTCCTGGATTCGCGCAACACAGGTTCGCCTCATACCGAGTTTGATCAACAGAGAGGGACACGGCGCCATGCCGAAGATGAAGACGCACAGCGGTGCGAAGAAGCGCTTCCGCGTCACCGGGAGCGGCAAGCTGATGCGTGAGCAGGCCAACCGCCGTCACATGTTCGAGAGCAAGTCGAGCCGACGTACCCGTCGCCTCGCCGCCGACGTCGCCGTGAGCGCGAACGACAAGCCCAAGGTCAACAAGCTGCTGGGCCGCTGACCCCGCACCCGTCCGGCCCCGCCCCCACTTCGAGGAGACACATCCCATGGCACGCGTGAAGCGCGCAGCGAACGCGCACAAGAAGCGTCGCGTCACTCTGGAACGCGCCAGCGGTTACCGTGGCCAACGTTCCCGGCTCTACCGAAAGGCGAAGGAGCAGGTCACCCACTCCCTCGGCTACAGCTACCGTGACCGTCGCAAGCGCAAGGGCGACTTCCGCAAGCTGTGGATCACCCGCATCAACGCCGGTGCCCGTGCCAACGGTCTGACGTACAACCGGTTCATCCAGGGGCTCGGGCTCGCCGGTGTCACGGTGGACCGGCGCGTGCTCTCCGACCTGGCTGTCAACGACCCCGCCGCGTTCTCCGCGCTGGTCGAGGTCGCCAAGGCGGCCCTTCCGGCCGACCGGAACGCCCCGGCCGCCTAGCGGTCGGGCCACACCCATGACCGCGCCGTCCGTCGCGCGGGTCAAGGCCGCCCGGCGGCTCGGCAAGCGCGCCTTCCGGGATCGTGAGCAGCGGTTCCTCGCGGAGGGTCCGCAGGCCGTCCGCGAGGCGCTGGCCCACACCAGTGCGTCGGGGGAGCCCACGGTGCTGGAGATCTTCGCCACCGCACCCGCGGCAACACGTCACGCCGACCTGCTGGATGCCGCACGCGCGGCCGGCGTCGCGGTGCAGCAGGTGTCGGGGGACGAGATGGCCGCGCTGTGCCAGACGGTCACGCCGCAAGGCATCGTCGCGGTGTGTCGCCAGATCCACGTCGATCTGGCCCAGGCGCTGCAGACACCTCCCCGACTGGTCGTCGTGCTCGCGTTCGTACGCGACCCCGGCAATGCCGGCACGGTCGTGCGGGTTGCGGATGCCGCCGGCGCCGATGCGGTCGTCTTCTCCAGCGCCTCGGTTGACCCGTACAACGGCAAGGTGGTCCGCGCCTCGGTCGGGAGTCTGTTCCACCAGCCCGTCGTGGTGAACGCCGATCTGGGCGCGACGCTCGACGCCGTCCGCTCCCACGGGCTTCAGGTGCTGGCGGCCGACGGGTCGGGCGACGTCGACTTGGACGAGGCCGAACGCTCCGGGGGGCTCGACGCCCCCACCGCATGGCTGTTCGGCAACGAGGCCTGGGGCCTGCCCGATGACGTCCTCGCCCTGGCCGACAAGGTGGTCCGCATCCCCATGTACGGGCGCGCCGAAAGCCTGAACCTGGCGACCGCGGCCGCGCTGTGCTTGTACGCCAGTGCGAGGCGTGGTGTCGCCCAACGCGAAGGCGCACAGCGGTGACGATGTCCCGCCTCGTGCCGCGCTAAGGCCCCCGGACCGGACTCGGCAGCATCTGGCCGTTCGGCCCCGCGAACACCAGGTCCGCGTTCGCACCTGCTGCACTATCGTGGGGCTCGATGCGCCAACCGCCCTCGTGCAGTGCCCGGTGGTGGTGTCGACACACGAGCACCCCGTTCGCGAGGTCGGTCGGGCCGCCGGAGAGCCACGACGTGACGTGGTGCGCATCGGTGTAGCGCGCCGGCCGCCCGCAACCGGGGAACCGGCACCCGTCGTCGCGCACTGCGAGCGCGCGACGTTGCGAGGCCGTGAAGAGCCGTTGGCTGCGCCCGACGTCGACCGGCATGCCGGCTGCATCCACGAGGATGCGCCGCACCTGCGCTGAGCAGGTGATCCGCTGTGCGGCCTCGCGCGTCAGCAGCGCATCACCTCCCGGGCAACCGGACGCGCGGGCCGGAGCGGCGCCTGGTTCGCCCAGCAGGGCGGGCAGCGAGACCACGACGTCGACGCAGGCCGTTGTGCCCGACAGGACCGGCAGCTCACCGCTGGCCATGGCCGTGTGCGCGAGCTCCACCAAGCCATCGGCCCGACGCTGCGCGGCGGTGCGGTCGTCGTCGGGATCGGTCGGCACGAGGAACGGTGCCAGCGCCTGCGTCACGACCGCGGTCGCTTCGGGGTCGAGCAGGCCCTCCACCGCCGTCATGCCGTCCAACAGCGGCGACAGCTCGAGGTAGCGCCGCTCGAACTGGAGGTGGGCTTCGCCCAGGGCACCGTCAGGATCGATCGTGTGCCGTAGTGCTCGCCCGGCGACGCGGAGCCGGCCGGCGTCGACCCGGGTTGCGAGGTCGCTCAGCAGCGCAACGGCTTCGTCGCGCATCCCGACGGGGACCGGCCGGATCGCGTGCTGCACCGCGCAGACCTGGTCGAAGGTGATCGTCCCCTTACTCAGCATGTCCCGCGGCTGCGCCAGGATGTCGCCGCTGGACCGCGCCACCTGCACGCGACGCGAGGCGTCGCCCCCGGCGAGGTGCAAAGCACCCTGAAGCCAGGACGCGGTGGACCGGGCCGCATGCAAGACGTCGCCGTCGCCGTGAGCGTCGAACGCCGCCAGGACGTCGGTGAAGACGCCCTCGGCGGCATCGATGAGGTGACGCAGGCCCACCAGCCATTCGGCCCGCTCGGTGGCGGTCAAGCCCGCGGCGTCGAGGTCGTTCCAGCCGCGGACCTGCGCGAGGGCAGCCTCGAGCGGCTGGGGGAGTGACGCGGGAACGAACAAGACGCACCACCGCAGGATCGGGCGCATCGCTGCGCTACCACCGGAGAGCGCTGCCGACGGCTGATCCGGTGGCCGGTCCTGGGTCCGTCGAGTGGTGCAGGGGCGCTGGTTGGCGGACGCTGCTGGTCAGGTCCGCGCCGGCGTAGTTCCCGACGGTTCCTGTTCGACGGTCGGCCAGTCGAACAAGTGTTCGAATTCTACCCGACCCGCGTCCACGGGTCAACCGCTACGGCGTGGTTGTGGGCACCGAATTCGCGCGCTAGCGGCGGATCTGCAAGGCGGTCCTGGGAACCGATGCGGCGACCCCCGACGGCGGCGTTACGGCACGCGAGCAACGCCTTCGGCAGCTCTGTTGTCACTGCGCTCTTGTTCTTGCCGGTCGCCGGTCACCCGCACGCGTGACCGATCCGCAGCGAACGGCTGGCTACGCTCCTTGGCGTGATCGACCCTGCGGCGTACGACACGCTGCCCGACGGCGTGGTCGTGGCGGACGCGCATGGCTCGATCTGCGTCTTCAACCCGGCCGCGGAACGGATCACCGGCATCGACGCGACGTCGGCGCTGGGTCGGCCGCTCGTGGAAGCCCTGCCGCTCACCGACCCGGCTGGTCGCGACTGGTGGCTGGTGATCAACCCCTACGGCGGCCTGGCGACCCGCCACCGCCAGGTCGAACGCTCCCTCACGCTGCCCGACGGCCGCTCCGTCCTCGTGACCGCCGCCCTGGTGCGGGAGGAGGGTCTCGGTTCGGTCCATCAGGTCGTGGTGATGCTGCGCGGAACCGAGGCGCGCACCCGCGTCGAGCGCGAGCACGCCGACCTGATCGCCACAGTCGCCCACGAGCTGCGTTCGCCGCTGACCGGTGTCAAGGGGTTCACGGCGACCCTGCTCAGCCGCTGGGACCGGTTCTCCGACGAGCAGCGGCGCCTGGTCCTGGAGTCCGTCGATGCCGACGCCGACCGTCTGACCCGCCTGATCGCAGAGCTGCTCGACGTCGCACGCATCGATGCCGGTCGTCTGCAGCTGCGTCGCGTCCGCAGCGACGTCGCCACGATCATCCGCCATCGCATCGACGCCCAGGTCGCCACGGGCATCCCGCGCGAACGGTTCGAGACGGAGCTGCAAGCCGATGTGCCAGAGCTCTGGGTCGACCCCGACAAGCTCGGTCAGATCGTCGACAACCTGCTCGAGAACGCACTACGCCACGGCGACGGCCAGATCACCGTCACCTTGCGTCTCGACCCCGACGGCGTCGTCCTCACGGTGTCCGACCACGGACCTGGCGTTCCACCCCACCAGGCCTCGCGCATCTTCGGCCGCTTCTGGAAGGGCCCGGAACGCGGCGGCTCGGGCCTTGGCCTGTTCGTCGTTCGGGGACTCGTCGAGGCGCACGGAGGTCGGGTGGCGCTCGTGCCACCACCAGAAGGAGGGGCCCGGTTCGTCGTCGTGCTGCCGTTGACTGCAGCGCCCGGCGACGAGGTGGCCTCCTAGACTGCGCGTCGTCGTACGTCTGCCCGGTCGGTGATCCCCGTTAGTGACTGGAGTCCCATGTCAGCGCCGAACTCGCCCTTCGACCCGGTCGAGGTGAGCCAGCTGGGCGCGGACGCCGTGGCGAAGCTGCGGGACGAGGCGCTGGCCGCGATCGCCGCTGCCGCTGATCTGGATGCCCTCAAGGACGTGCGGCTGGCTCACTCCGGCGACCGCTCACCACTGGCCATCGCCAACCGCGAGATCGCGGCCCTGCCGCCCCAGGCTCGTGCCGACGCGGGCAAGCGCGTCGGGATGGCGCGCCAGGACGTGCGACGCGCGGTGGAGGCCAAGGAGATCGAGCTCGACGCGGTCCGCGACGAGCGCATGCTGGTCGAGGAGTCGGTCGACGTCACATTGCCGTGGGACCGGCATCCGACCGGCGCCCGCCACCCGCTCACCACCCTCGCCGAGCGGATCGCGGATGTCTTCGTCGCGATGGGCTACGAGGTGGCCGAGGGGCCGGAGGTCGAGGCCGAGTGGTTCAACTTCGACGCCCTCAACATCCCGCCCGATCATCCGGCTCGCGAGATGACCGACACGTTCTTCGTGGAGTCACCGGACTCCGGCGTCGTGCTGCGGACGCACACCTCACCGGTGCAGGCGCGTGTGATGCTCGCGCAGCAGCCACCGATCTACGTCGTGGTGCCCGGGCGTACGTACCGCACCGACGAGCTCGACGCCACCCACAGCCCCGTGTTCGGGCAGGTCGAGGGCTTGGTGGTCGACGAGGGAATCACGATGGCCCACCTCAGGGGGACGCTGGACCACTTCGCGGCGTCGATGTTCGGCGAGGGCCTCGTGACACGGCTGCGGCCGTCGTACTTCCCGTTCACCGAGCCGAGTGCCGAGGTCGACCTGCAGTGCTTCGTGTGTCGCGGTGAGTCCGTCGGACGCCCCGACCGGCCGTGCCGCACCTGCGGTTCGGAAGGTTGGATCGAGTGGGGCGGCTGCGGAATGGTCAACCCACGGGTCTTCGTCGCCTGCGGGATCGACCCCGACCGCTACACCGGATTCGCCTTCGGCATGGGCATCGAGCGCACGTTGATGTTCCGGCACGGTGTCGAGGACATGCGCGACATGTTCGAGGGCGACGTCCGCTTCACGTCGGCCTTCGGCATGGAGGTCTGATGCGGGTCCCCATGTCGTGGCTGCGCGACTACGTGGATCTCCCGGCGGGCACGAATGGACGTCTCGTGGCCGACCGGCTGGTCCAGGCCGGCCTCGAAGTCGAGACCGTCGAGCAGCTCGGCGCCGACCTCTCCGGTCCACTGCTGGTCGGCCGCGTCGTCCAGTTCGCCGAGGAGGAGCACTCCAACGGCAAGACGATCCGGTGGTGTCGCGTCGATGTCGGTGACGCGCACAACGAGCCGGCCGCCGACGCGCTCCCGGCCGGACGGTCCGTCGTGTGCGGCGCGCGCAACTTCGAGGTCGACGACCTGGTCGTCGTGTGTCTCCCCGGAGCTGTGCTCCCCGGTGGATTCGCCATCTCCGCTCGCCGCACCTACGGACACGTGTCCGACGGCATGATCTGCAGCGCGCGCGAACTGGCACTGGGCGACGACCACACCGGCATCATCGTGTTGCCGCCCGGCTCAGCCGAAGTCGGTGACGACGCGATCGAACTGCTCGGGCTGGTCGACGAGGTGCTGGACATCGCTGTGACTCCCGACCGCGGCTACGCACTGTCCATGCGCGGCGTGGCGCGCGAAGTGGCGACCGGGTTCGACCTCAAGTTTCGTGACCCGGCGCAGATCGATCTGGCCGCCGCCGACGGGCCCGACTGGCCGGTGGAGGTGGTGGATCGCAGCGGGTGTGACCGTTTCGTCGCGAGATCGGTGACCGGCTTCGACGAGACGGCGCGGTCGCCGTTGTGGTTGCAGCGTCGCGTCCAGCTGTGTGGCGTGCGGCCGATCTCGCTCGCGGTGGACGTGACGAACTACGTGATGCTCGAGCTCGGTCAGCCGTTGCACGCCTACGACCGTGCGCGACTGCGCGGCCCGATCCTGGTCCGGCGAGCCGACGTGGACGAGACGGTGACGACATTGGACGGCGCGGTGCGCACGTTGTCGGTCGAGGACCTGCTGATCACCGACGACTCAGGGCCGATCGGCATCGCCGGCGTCATGGGTGGCTCCACCACCGAGATCAGCGCCGCCACTCAGGACATCGTCATCGAGGCCGCCCACTTCGACCCGGTGACGATCGCCAGGTCGGCGCGTCGTCACCGACTGCCCAGCGAGGCGTCACGTCGCTTCGAGCGCGGCGTCGACAACCGACTTCAGGAGGCGGCCGCCCAGCGCGCCGTAGGGCTGCTGGCGGAGCTCGGATCGGCACGAATCGAGCCGACCGCCACGATCGTCGGCGTCGCGGTTCCGCGGCCGAGCGTGTCGATGCCGGTGGACTTTCCGGCACGGGTCATCGGCTATCCCTACGAGCCGGACGACGTGCTCGCGGCACTGTCGGCGGTCGGTTGTGCCGTTGAATTCGACTCCGGCGTCGTCCAGGCGACACCGCCCTCGTGGCGCCCCGACCTGAGCCAGCCGGTCGACCTCGTCGAGGAGGTCGCCAGGCTGCGTGGGTACGACGTCATCCCCTCGGTCCTGCCGGCGGCTGCTGCGGGACTCGGACTGACCCACACGCAGCGCCTCCGCCGCCGAGTCGGGATCGCGTTGTCGGGCGCCGGGTACGTCGAGGTCGTGTCGTACCCGTTCGTCAACCCGGAGGTGTTCGAGGTCTTCGGTCTGGCCCCTGACGACCAACGGCGCCATGCGCTCCGACTCGCCAACCCGCTGTCCGACGAGGAGCCGTTGCTGCGCACCTCGCTGCTTCCCGGGCTGCTCGCCACGTTGCGGCGCAACGTCGGTCGTGGTGCCGACGACGTCGCACTGTTCGAGATCGGTGCGGTGTTCCGGCCCGAACGCGGCGTGGCCACCAAGGCGGAGCGTCCCGGCGTCGCGGCCCGGCCCAGCGACGCCGAGCTCGCTGCACTCGACGCGGCCTTGCCTCGTCAACCACGTCGGGTGGCAACTGCACTGGCCGGTCGTCGAGATCGGTCTGGGTGGTGGGGCGGGGGACGCGCGGTCCACTGGGCCGATGCGGTCGAGTCGGCCAGAGTCGTCGCTCGCGCGTCCGGTGTCGAGCTCACCGTGGTCAAGGACGAGCACGCACCGTGGCATCCCGGACGCTGCGCGGCGCTGGTGGTGACGTCGGCGACGGAGGAGCGGGTCGTCGGTCATGCGGGGGAGCTGCATCCGCGCGTCGTCAGCGCCCTCGGGCTCCCCGACCGCTGTGCCGCCATGGAGCTCGACCTGGACCTGTTGACGCAAGACGACGGGACGCAGGTCGTCCCTGCGCCTGCCGTGCCCACGTTCCCCGTCGCCAAGGAGGATGTGGCGCTGGTCGTCGCAGACTCGGTCACCGTGGCGGAGGTGTCGGCCGCACTGCGCGCAGGCGCTGGTGCTTTGCTGGAGTCGGTGCGCCTGTTCGACGTCTACACCGGGGCTCAGATCCCAGTCGGGCACCGGTCGCTGGCCTTCGCCCTGCGCTTTCGGGCCGCCGACCGCACGCTGACCGACGACGAGGTCGCCGCCGCCCGGGATGCCGCGGTGCGCGCCGCAGCCAGCGCCACGGGGGCAGTTCAGCGGATCTGAGCCAGTCTGCATAATCTTTCCAAGTCCTGTATGATTGCGCCCCATGGTGGTGCAGGCAGCGGTGGCGGGTGCCTCTGGCTATGCAGGCGGAGAGCTGATCCGCCTGCTCCTCGGCCATCCCGACCTCCATCCGGCGGTGCTCACGGCCGGCAGCCAGGCGGGCGCTCCGCTCGGCGCGGTACATCCGCACCTGAGCGCGCTCGCCGACCAGACGCTGCTGGCTACCGACGCCGACACCCTGGCTCGCGCCGACCTCGTCTTCCTCGCCCTGCCCCACGGGGAGTCGGCCGCCTTGGTGGAGCGGTTGGACCCGGCCTTGCCCGTGATCGACCTCGGGGCGGACTTCCGGCTGCGCGACGCGACTGCCTGGACGCAGTACTACTCCGGTGCGCATGCGGGAACCTGGCCCTACGGGCTGCCCGAGCTTCCCGGCCACCGGGAACAGATCGCCGCGGCGCAGCGGGTCGCCAACCCCGGCTGCTACGCAACGGCGGTGGCACTGGGGTTCGCACCGCTGCTCGCGGCCGGGCTGGTGGCCGCGCGTGACCTCGTCGTCGTGGCGGCGTCGGGGACCTCCGGCGCCGGTCGGTCGGCGGCGCCGTCGCTGGCGGCCACGGAGGTCGTCGGGTCGATGTCGGGCTACAAGGTGGCCGGCGCCCATCAGCACACCCCGGAGATGGAACAGACCCTGACGGCCGTGGCGGGCGAACCGGCGACCCTGTCGTTCACGCCCACGCTCGCCCCGATGACGCGGGGCATCCTGGCCACCTGCACAGCGCCCCTGGCCGACGACGTCACCGACGAGGTGTTGCGGGAGGCCATGTACGAGGCCTACGTCTTCGAGCCCTTCGTGCAGGTACTCCCGCAGGGCCGGTGGCCGCGGACCGCGGATGTGCTCGGCGGCAACGGGGTGCACGTCCAGGTCGGTGCCGACCGGCACGCGGGGCGGGCTGTCGTGATCGTGGCACTGGACAACCTCGGCAAGGGCGCGGCTGGTCAAGCGATCCAGAACGCCAACCTGGTCCTCGGACTGCCGGAGACGGCCGGCCTGTCCGCGCTGGGAGTTGCACCGTGAGCGTGACGGCGGCCGGGGGCTTCCGGGCCTCGGGAGTGGCGGCCGGTCTGAAGCCCTCCGGCGCTCTCGACGTCGCGCTCGTCGTCAACGACGGCCCACTCGACGCCGCGGCCGGCGTCTTCACCTCGAACCGTGTCGAGGCTGCTCCCGTCACGTGGACGCGCGCCGTCGTCGGCGTCGGGGTCGTGCGCGCGGTGGTGCTCAACTCCGGTGGTGCGAACGCGTGCACCGGACCGGGCGGCTACGCCGACGTGGTGGCGACTGCCCAGGCCGTGGGCCACGGCCTGGGCGTACCACCGGAGCAAGTCGCAGTGGCCTCCACCGGTCTCATCGGCGAGCGCCTTGCGATGACGAACCTGTTGGCCGGTGTGGCACAGGTAGTGGCACGAGTCGGTGCCGGCGGTCGCTCAGCCGACGACGCGGAGGCTGCGGCCTGCGCGATCATGACCACCGACACGCGGCCGAAGACGGCCGGTACGACCTCGGCTGGGTTCACCGTCGGTGGCATGGCGAAGGGCGCCGGGATGCTGGCTCCCGGACTGGCCACCATGCTGGCGGTGCTGACGACCGACGCGGTGGCGACGCCGCAGGGTCTGGACCGCGCTCTGCGCGCGGCGACCGCACGCACCTTCGACCGGGTCGACTCCGATGGCTGCATGTCGACCAACGACACGGTGCTGCTGCTCGCGAGTGGAGCGTCGGGGATCACGCCTCCTCCGGACCTCTTGGACGCCGCGATCGAGCAGGTGTCGGCCGACCTCGCCCGCCAGCTCGTCGCCGATGCGGAGGGTGCCAGCAAGGAGATCTCGATCACGGTGACGCATGCCGCCACCGAGTCCGATGCGCTGTTGGTGGCCCGCACGATTGCGCGCAACAACCTGGTCAAGTGCGCCCTGCACGGCGAGGACCCCAACTGGGGTCGGGTGCTTGCCGCGGTGGGGACCACGTCCGCGCGGTTCGAGGTGGATCAGCTCGGCGTCGCCATGAACAACGTCTGGGTGGTGCGCGATGGTGCCCCGCACGCCGACCGCAGTCTTGTCGACCTCTCGTCGCGACAGGTCCGGCTCGTCGTCGACCTCGCCGCGGGCGCCGCCGAGGTGACCGTCTGGACCAACGACCTGACGGCGGCCTACGTGCACGAGAACTCGGCGTACGCGACATGACGCAACAGACTGCGGGAGACAAGGCGGCTGTGCTCGTCGAGGCGCTGCCCTGGTTGGAGCGCTTCCAGGGCGCCACCGTCGTGGTCAAGTACGGCGGTCACGCCATGTCGGAGCCCACGTTGCGGTCCGCGTTCGCCGAGGACGTGGTGTTCTTGCGACGCGTCGGGATCAACGTCGTCGTCGTGCACGGTGGAGGCCCGCAGATCGACGCAATGCTGGCCCGGCTCGACATTGCCAGCGAGTACCGCTCCGGGCTGCGGGTCACGACCCCAGAGGCGATGGACGTGGTGCGCATGGTGCTCGTGGGCCAGGTGCAGCGCGACATCGTCGGGCTGGTCAACGCACACGGCCCGCTGGCTGTGGGCATGTCGGGTGAGGATGCGCACCTGTTCACCGCGCGTCGGCTCGCCAAGGACGCGACGGGCCAGCCGGTGAACCTTGGCCAGGTGGGCGAGGTGGTGGAGGTCAAACCGTCGTTCGTGCAACGGGTTCTCGACGACGCGCTGATTCCGGTCGTCTCGAGCATCGCGCGCGGCGTGGATGGGCAGACCTACAACGTCAATGCCGACACGGCGGCCGCACAGCTGGCGGTCGCACTGCAGGCCGAGAAGCTCGTGGTGCTGACCGACGTCAGAGGGTTGTTACGCAGCTGGCCCGAGCCGGACTCACTCATCACCGACATCTCCTCCTCGGAGCTGCGCGCGCTGCTGCCGCAGCTCGAGGCGGGCATGTTGCCGAAGATGTCGGCCTGCCTGATGGCGGTCGACGCCGGCGTCCCGAAGGCGCACGTGCTCGACGGACGCGTTGCGCACGCCCTCCTGCTCGAGGTGTTCACCGACGGAGGAGTCGGAACCCAGGTGGTTGCCGGCGGAGGTGAGGTGCGGTGACGGTCGCCCGAAGCAAGACCGCTCGTCAACAGCGGATCGTCGACCTGCTCGGCGCGCACGCAGTCCGCTCGCAGAACGACCTGGCCCGCCTGCTGGCCGACGACGACGTGGTGGTCACCCAGGCGACGTTGTCGCGTGACCTCGACGAGCTGGGAGCCGTCCGCGTGCGCCACGGCGACGGCCAGCTCGTGTACGCAGTGCCCGCTGAGGGCGGTGACCCGCGTCCGCGGGCAGCCGCCGACGAGGCCGGGCTGGAGCGGCTCACCCGCCGCTGCCTCGAGCTGCTCGTCAGCGCTGAGGCGTCGGCGAACCTCGTGGTGATCCGCACCCCGCCGGGGGCAGCGCAGTTCCTGGCGTCGGCGGTCGACCACAGCCTTCTTCCGACGGTCCTGGGCACCATCGCCGGTGACGACACCGTGCTGCTGGTGACCAGGGCACCCGACGGCGGCACGAGCGTCGTCGACTTCCTGCTCGACCTGGCCGATCCGGCCCGTCGTCCGGCTTCGGGCGACGAACCCACTCAAGGAGACACCCCGTGAAGGACCGCATCGTCTTGGCCTACTCCGGTGGGCTGGACACCTCAGTGGCCATCGGTTGGATCGCCGACGAGACCGGAGCCGACGTCATCGCCGTCGCCGCCGACGTCGGGCAGGGCGGTGAGGACACCGAGGTGATCCGGGAACGCGCACTGCACTGCGGCGCTGTCGAAGCCGTGGTGCTGGACCTCAAGAACGAGTTCGCCGACGACTTCTGCCTGCCAGCCCTTCGCGCCAATGCCCTGTACATGGATCGCTATCCGTTGGTCTCCGCACTGTCGCGACCCGTCATCGCCAAGCACCTCGTGGAGACCGCGCACGAGTACGGCGCCTCCGCGGTGGCGCACGGCTGTACCGGCAAGGGGAACGACCAGGTCCGTTTCGAAGTAGGGATCGGTGCGCTCGACCCCGAGCTGCGCGTCCTGGCACCGGTGCGCGACTCGGGCATGACCCGTGACAAGGCGATCGAGTTCGCCGAGGCGAATCGGCTGCCCATCGACGTCACGAAGAAGTCGCCGTACTCCATCGACCAGAACGTGTGGGGCCGCTCGTGCGAGACCGGGTTCCTGGAGGACATCTGGAACGGTCCGATCGAGGACGTCTATGGCTACAGCGCCGATCCGGCGCAGCCGCGGCCGGCCGACGAGGTCGTGATCGGCTTCGAGTCGGGACGCCCGGTGGCCATCGACGGGGGACCCGTCACCATGCTCGAGGCGATCCAGGAGCTCAACCTGCGCGCCGGCGCGCATGGCATCGGGCGGATCGACATGGTCGAGGACCGACTCGTCGGGATCAAGAGCCGAGAGATCTACGAGACTCCCGGCGCGAGCGTGCTGATCGCCGCACACCAGGAGCTCGAGAGCGTCACGATCGAACGCGACCTGGCCAGGTTCAAGCGCACCGTCGGCCAACGGTGGAGCGAGCTGGTCTACGACGGGTTGTGGTTCTCCCCGCTGAAGCGAGCCCTCGATGCCTTCATCAGCGAGTCCCAGGAGCACGTCACCGGCGAGGTGCGCCTCACCCTGCACGGTGGCCGCGCCGTCGTCACGGGTCGGCGCAGCCCGGCCAGCCTCTACGACTTCAGCCTCGCCACCTATGACACCGGTGACACGTTCGACCAGACGCTGTCGAAGGGGTTCGTCCAGCTGTGGGGTCTGCCGAGCCGGATCGCGGCGACCCGCGATCAGCAGCGCGTGGGCCACGGTGTCTGACCCCGGATCTGATCCCGGCGACGGCGAGGCGGCCCCGCTGCGGTTGTGGGGTGGTCGGTTCTCTCAGGGACCTGACGTTGCGCTGGCTGCTCTGAGCCGATCGGTGCAGTTCGACTGGCGCCTGGCTCCGTACGACGTGTTGGCGTCGCAGGCGCACGCCCGCGTGCTGCACCGCGCCGGCCTGCTCAGCGACGACGAGGCTGCGCAGATGCAGGCGGCGTTGGCGGCCATCGGCGCAGCGGTCGCCGACGGCTCATTGGTCCCCGACGCGGACGACGAGGACGTGCACACCGCGCTGGAGCGGGCCCTGGTCGGGCGGCTCGGTCCGCTCGGCGGCAAGCTGCGGGCCGGTCGCAGTCGCAACGACCAAGTGGCCACCGACCTTCGGCTGTACCTGCGCGCCGCTGCGCACGGTCTTGCCTCCGACATCGCAGGTGTCCAGGCCGCGCTGCTCGGACAGGCGCGCGAGCACGTCACGAGCTATGCGCCTGGGTTCACCCACCTGCAGCACGCCCAACCCGTGTCGTTCGCGCACGAGCTGCTCAAGCACGTGCACGCTCTCGCGCGCGACGTCGAACGGCTGCACGACTGGGACCGCCGGGCCGCCCGTTCGCCCCTGGGAGCCGGCGCTCTGGCGGGGTCGTCGTTGCCGCTCGACCCGGTCACGACGGCCGCCGAGCTGGGGTTCGACACGGCCATCGCCAACTCGATCGACGCCGTGAGCGACCGGGACTTCGTGGCGGAGTTCCTGTTCGTGACCGCCCTGGTCGGTGTGCACCTGAGCCGGCTCGGCGAAGAGATCGTGCTCTGGACGTCGCGGGAGTTCGGTTGGGCCACGCTGGACGACCGGTTCGCGACGGGCTCCTCGATCATGCCGCAGAAGAAGAACCCGGACGTGGCCGAGCTCGCCCGAGGCAAGGCCGGCCGGCTCGTGGGGGACCTCGTCGCGGTCCTCACGACGTTGAAGGGTCTGGCGTTCGCCTACAACCGCGATCTGCAGGAAGACAAGGAGCCGGCCTTCGACGCCGTCGACACGCTGTCGTTGCTGCTGCCCGCCGTGGCGGGTCTGGTTGCGACCTTGCGTTTCCACGCCGACGTGATGCAGGCGTCGGCGCCGACCGGTTTCGCCCTCGCCACCGAACTGGCCGAGTGGCTGGTGCGTCGCGGCGTTGCGTTCCGCGAGGCTCACGAGATCGCAGGGGAGTGCGTGCGCGTGTGTGAGGCCCTGGACCTCGAGCTGACCGACCTGACCGACGACCAGCTCGCTACGGTTTCGCCGGCGCTCACGCCCGACGTCAAGGACGTGCTGACCGTGGCAGGGTCGGTCGCAGCCCGCAGCGCGTACGGCGGAACGGCCCCCGAGCGGGTTCGCGAGCAGATCGCCGAGCTCGAGACCACGTTGGCGTCGGCGGCTGCCTGGGCCGACCCGCTCCGGTGACCCGTCGGTTGCCGCGCGACTTCTTCGCCCGGGGTCCGCTCGAGGTGGCGCCAGCGCTGCTCGGTTGCACGATCAGTCACACCACCGACGAGGGCACCGTCACCGTCCGGCTGACCGAGGTGGAGGCCTACGCCGGCATCGGTGAGGACCCGGCGTCCCACGCCCATCGCGGTCCGACAAGACGCAACGCCCCGATGTTCGGGGCGGGCGGACTGCTCTACGTCTACTTCAGCTACGGAATGCACTGGTGCGCGAACATCGTCACCGGACCGCCGGGGCAGGCCGGCGCCGTGCTCCTGCGAGCCGGCTCGGTGCTGGACGGGCTCGACGCCGCCCGCCGACGCCGCCCGACGTCGCGTCGGTTCGCCGACCTGGCCTCGGGCCCGGCCCGTCTGACCACCGCGTTGGCGATCGGCGGCGAGGACGACGGCCTCGACCTGTGCAGTCGGGCGAGCCGCGTGACCGTCATGTCCGGCGTGCGTGAGGTCGATCCCGCCGAGATCGCGCAGGGTCCGCGGGTCGGCGTGAAGCACGAGGGGGCAACGGCGCCATGGCGGTTCTGGTTGGTCGGCGAGCCGTCGGTGTCTCGCTGGCGTCCGGGAGGTCGAGGTAGGCAAGGATGACGCCGTGACGACGACAGCCACCGCCGACGTACTCGACGACCTCGCCTGGCGTGGCCTGGTGGCCGACTCCACGGACCCCGATGCGTTGCGCGAGGCGTTGGCGGCCGGACCGGTGACGCTCTACTGCGGTTTCGACCCCACGGCGCCGAGTCTGCACCTGGGCAACCTCGCGCAGATCCTCACCCTGCGACGCTTCCAGCTCAGTGGTCACCGTCCGCTCGGCCTGGTCGGCGGCGCGACCGGACTGATCGGAGACCCCAGGCTCGTGGGGGAGCGCACGCTGAACGACGCCGACGTCGTGGCCGGGTGGGTCGACCGCATCCGCGGTCAGGTCGAGCGCTACCTCGACTTCGACGACGCCGTCACCGGTGCGCTCATCGTCGACAACCTCGACTGGACGTCTGGCCTGTCGGCCATCGACTTCCTTCGCGACATCGGCAAGCACTTCAGCGTCAACCGGATGCTCGACCGTGAGGCCGTGGCTGCGCGCTTGAGCGGTGCCGGCATCAGCTACACGGAGTTCAGCTACCAGTTGCTGCAGGCGCACGACTACCTCGAGCTGTTCCGTCGCCACGGTTGCGTCCTGCAGACCGGCGGGTCAGACCAGTGGGGCAACATCACCGCGGGTGTCGACCTGATCCGCCGCGCCACCGGGTCCCGGGTCCACGCGCTCACCACGACCCTGTTCACGAAGGCGGACGGGAGCAAGTTCGGCAAGACCGAGAGCGGAACGTTGTGGCTCGACCCAGCGCTCACCAGTCCCTACGCGTTCTACCAGTTCTGGATCAACGCCGACGACGCCGACGTCCCCGGTCTGCTGCGCATGTTCACGTTCGCCTCGCGCGAGGAGATCGCCCGGCTCGAGGCAGCCGTGATCGAGTCACCCCAGGCCCGTGAGGGTCAACGGTTCCTGGCGCGCGACCTGACCACCCGCGTCCACGGGGCGCAGCAGACCGGGCGCGTCGAGGCCGCGAGCCAGGCCCTGTTCGGTCGCGGTGAGCTGTCCGACCTCGACGTGGACACCCTCGAGGCCGCGCTCACGCAGGCGCCGCACGTGCGGCTCGGCGGTGAGTCGAGCGCGACCGTGGTGGACCTGCTCGTTGCCACCTCGCTGTGCGCGAGCAAGTCCGCAGCGCGGCGCGCGATCCAGGAAGGTGGCGTCTCGCTGAACAACCAACGGGTCGACGACGTCGACGCAACGGTCGGACCGCAGGACTTCCTGCACGGCCAGTGGCTGGTGCTGCGCCGTGGGCGACGCTCGATCGCCGGAGTCGCGCGCAGCTGAGCCGCCGTGCGGCTGTGACGCAGCGCACGTCGTGGCGGATTTGACCCACCCGCCGGGCCTTCCTACAGTTGGCCATCTCGTCGGGAGCAACGGACGCCAAGCGGCCGGTTCCGACGTTCCGCGCCGCAGCATCGGGTGCCGGCCGACCAGCCGGGCTCGCGTTGCGACGCGTTGCCCAGCCTGCTAGTGTTGCAGGGTTGCCCCGAAAACGACCGGAAACGGTCTGTTTCGGTGCGCTCCCGAACCTTGAGAACTCAACAGC
>CAVSCR010000005.1:0-452500 GCA_963726575.1 uncultured Actinomycetota bacterium | reverse complement strand
AATGTTGACGACTCCCGAGCAGCATCCCAAGTAGCACGGGGCCCGAGAAATCCCGTGTGAATCTGGCAGGACCACCTGCTAAGCCTAAATACTACCTGATGACCGATAGCGGACCAGTACCGTGAGGGAAAGGTGAAAAGTACCCCGGGAGGGGAGTGAAAGAGTACCTGAAACCGTGTGCCTACAAACCGTGGGAGCGTCGTCAACAGTTCGCTGTTGGCCGTGACCGCGTGCCTTTTGAAGAATGAGCCTGCGAGTTAGTGGTGTGTGGCGAGGTTAACCCGTGAGGGGTAGCCGTAGCGAAAGCGAGTCCGAACAGGGCGATTCAGTCGCATGCCCTAGACCCGAAGCGGAGTGATCTATCCATGGGCAGGTTGAAGCGCGGGTAAGACCGCGTGGAGGACCGAACCCACCAGGGTTGAAAACCTGGGGGATGACCTGTGGATAGGGGTGAAAGGCCAATCAAACTCCGTGATAGCTGGTTCTCCCCGAAATGCATTTAGGTGCAGCGTCATGCGTTTCTTACCGGAGGTAGAGCACTGGATGGCCTAGGGGGCCGACAAGCTTACTGAAGTCAACCAAACTCCGAATGCCGGTAAGTGAGAGCATGGCAGTGAGACTGCGGGGGATAAGCTCCGTAGTCAAAAGGGAAACAGCCCAGACCACCGACTAAGGCCCCTAAGCGTATGCTAAGTGGGAAAGGATGTGGAGTTGCACTGACAACCAGGAGGTTGGCTTAGAAGCAGCCACCCTTGAAAGAGTGCGTAATAGCTCACTGGTCAAGTGATTCCGCGCCGACAATGTAGCGGGGCTCAAGCATACCGCCGAAGTCGTGGCATTCACGCATCAGCCCGGCCCCTTTCGGGGTCCAGGCGCGTGGATGGGTAGGGGAGCGTCGTGTCGCGAGCGAAGCAGCGGAGTGATCCAGTTGTGGATGCGACACGAGTGAGAATGCAGGCATGAGTAACGAATGAGGGGCGAGAAACCCCTCCGCCGAATGACCAAGGGTTCCAGGGTCAAGCTAATCTGCCCTGGGTAAGTCGGGACCTAAGGCGAGGCCGACAGGCGTAGTCGATGGACAACGGGTTGATATTCCCGTACCCGCAACAGCGCGCCCATGCCGAGCCCGGTGATGCTAAGTGCCCGATGCTGGTGATGACTTCGGTCGGATCCGGCGGAACGCGCGAACCGAACCGGTAGTAGGCAAGCAATGGGGTGACGCAGGAAGGTAGCCCATCCCGGGCGATGGTAGTCCCGGGGTAAGGATGTAGGGCGAAGCGTAGGCAAATCCGCGCTTCACGTGCCTGAGATCTGATGCCGAGGCGATTGAGCCGAAGTGGGTGATCCTATGCTGCCAAGAAAAGCCTCTAGCGAGTGCTGTAGCGGCCCGTACCCCAAACCGACTCAGGTGGTCAGGTAGAGAATACCAAGGCGATCGAGTGAACCGTGGTGAAGGAACTCGGCAAATTACCCCCGTAACTTCGGGAGAAGGGGGGCCGGAGACCGTGTAGGAAGTCACTTCCGAAGCGGTAGCCGGTCGCAGAGACCAGGGAGAAGCGACTGTTTACTAAAAACACAGGTCCGTGCGAAGTTGCAAAACGATGTATACGGACTGACGCCTGCCCGGTGCTGGAACGTTAAGGGGACGGGTTAGCCTTTCGGGGCGAAGCTCAGAACTTAAGCGCCAGTAAACGGCGGTGGTAACTATAACCATCCTAAGGTAGCGAAATTCCTTGTCGGGTAAGTTCCGACCTGCACGAATGGCGTAACGACTTCTCCGCTGTCTCCACCGCGGACTCGGTGAAATTGCACTACGAGTGAAGATGCTCGTTACACGCGGCAGGACGGAAAGACCCCGGGACCTTTACTACAGCTTGGTATTGGTGCTTGGTACGGCTTGTGTAGCATAGGTGGGAGACTGTGAACCCCGGACGCCAGTTCGGGGGGAGTCAACGTTGAAATACCACTCTGGTCGTTCTGAACATCTAACCTAGGTCCGTGATCCGGATCAGGGACAGTGCCTGGTGGGTAGTTTAACTGGGGCGGTTGCCTCCTAAAATGTAACGGAGGCGCTCAAAGGTTCCCTCAGCCTGGTTGGCAATCAGGTGGCGAGTGCAAGTGCACAAGGGAGCTTGACTGTGAGACAGACATGTCGAGCAGGGACGAAAGTCGGAACTAGTGATCCGGCGGTGGCATGTGGAAGCGCCGTCGCTCAACGGATAAAAGGTACCCCGGGGATAACAGGCTGATCTTCCCCAAGAGTCCATATCGACGGGATGGTTTGGCACCTCGATGTCGGCTCGTCGCATCCTGGGGCTGGAGTAGGTCCCAAGGGTTGGGCTGTTCGCCCATTAAAGCGGTACGCGAGCTGGGTTTAGAACGTCGTGAGACAGTTCGGTCCCTATCCGCCGCGTGCGTAGGAAACTTGAGGAGGGCTGTCCCTAGTACGAGAGGACCGGGACGGACGAACCTCTGGTGTGCCAGTTGTTCTGCCAAGAGCACTGCTGGTTAGCCACGTTCGGAAGAGATAACCGCTGAAAGCATCTAAGCGGGAAGCTCGCTCCAAGATGAGGTTTCCCACAGGGTCAACCTGGTAAGGCCCCCAGTAGACCACTGGGTTGATAGGCCGGAGGTGGAAGCGTGGCAACACGTGGAGCCGACCGGTACTAATAGGCCGAGGACTTGACTCACACTCAAAGACTTGCTTGCGTCCACTGTGCGGTTCCCGAGGTACGGTCGGGAACGACCTGTAACTCCATAGAGTTTCGGCGGTCATGGCGAAGGGGAAACGCCCGGCTCCATTCCGAACCCGGAAGCTAAGCCCTTCAGCGCCGATGGTACTGCGCGGGAGACTGCGTGGGAGAGTAGGACGCCGCCGGACATTCTTTCGACGAGGGTCACCCGATTTCGGGTGGCCCTCGTCGCATTGGAGCCGTGATGGTGCATCGTGACCGGCACGTGTGAGAAGGGAATGTGATGGGCCAGCGATCCCCGCAACGACGCGACGGCGGACGCAAGCCGCCCCGCGGCGGCGGACGCAAGCCCGCCAGCGAGGGGTCAGCCGGCCCGAGCCGGGCCGGCATCGAGCGACCCGAGCTCCCCGAGGAGGTCGACTGGCTGGCGCTGGACTCCGATGTGCGCGGTGAGCTGCGCAGCCTCCCCAAGAGCTTGGCGCAGACGGTGGGTTCGCACCTACACGCGGCCGGCCTGCTGCTCGACGACGATCCCGAGGCGGCCTACCAGCACGCTCTGACGGCCCGCCGCCTGGCGTCCCGGGTGGCCGCCGCGCGCGAGGCGGCCGGCGTCACCGCCTACCGCAGCGGCCGTTGGGCCGAGGCCATCGCGGAGCTTCGGGCCTTTCGCCGGATGACCGGCTCGGCGCAGCACCTGCACCTCGTGGCCGACGCCGAGCGCGCGCTGGGCCGTCCCGAGCGCGCCCTGGAGCTGGCGAGCACCCCCGTGTCGGGGGAGGTGGACCCGTCGACGCGCGCCGAGCTGCTGCTCGTGCTGGCCGGTGCTCGTCGTGACCTCGGTCAGCTCGACGCCGCTCTGGTGGCCCTGCAGGGTCCCGCCCAGGGATCGTCGTCCGGGCAGCCGTGGGCGGCGCGCGTGCGCTACGCGTACGCCGACGCGCTCGTCGCCGCTGATCGGCTCGACGAAGCGGCGCAATGGTTCACCGCGGCGGTCCAGGCCGACCCCGACGGGCTCACCGACGCCGACGAACGGCTGCTGCAGCTGTCCGGTGTCGAGCTGTCCGAGTCGGCCCAGGAGCCCGATCCCGGCTAGAGCGGGTCGCAGGCTAGAGCGGGTCCGAGGCAGAGTCCTCGCGGGTCCAGGCCACGGTGCCGGGCGCGGCGTCCACAGCCGCGGGGGTCGCCTCGCGCACCGCCCGCTGGTACCTCGGTGGGATGCCCGTCAGTGCCGCCCAGATCAGCTGCATGGTCGTGACGCCCTCGACCTTGTGCGCCTTGCGCGTGAAGCCCTCGGTGTTGCGGGCCAGCGCCCACGTGATCGGTCCGAGCACGACGAAGGCGAGCAGAAGTCCGACGATCCAGTTCGGTGGCACGTTGAGCAGCTTCAGTCCGCTGGCCAGCAGGACGAGCGCCAGGGCGCGCCGGACGATTCCGGCCTGCCCCGTGCCGGACGAGACGCGCGAGCCCAGGTACGCGCCGGGGATCGCACCGATGAGCAGCCAGACCGTGGTACCGAAGCTGAAGTCACCGATCAGGATGTGACCCAGGGCCGCGGTCGCGACCAGGGGTACGGCCTGAACCAGGTCCGTCCCGACCAGGTCGCTGGCGCGCAGCAGGGGATACAGCAGCAGGAGCCCGACGATGATCAGGGAGCCGGACCCGACCGACGTCATCCCGACGACGACGCCGCCGAGGAAACCGACGAGGATGGTGGGCGCCGGGCGAGCGACCACGTCGAACACCGTGGAGTGCTCCGTAGCAACGCCGGCGGCCTTGTCCCGGTAGTACTGGCGCAGGCTGACCATCGCCTTGCCGAGCATGAACGCGACGGACAACAACAACGCGATGCCCAGCGCCTCCTTGATGAAGTTCTGGGTCTGCTCGTCGTTGCCCATGACCTTGATGACGCCGACGCCGACGATCGCGCCCGGGACCGAGCCGGTGACGAGCCACTTCACCAAGGTCCAGTTCACCGTGCCACGCCGGATGTGGTTGTACGCCCCTACGGGCTTCATGAACAGCGACACGACCAGGTCGCTGGAGACTGCCTTCGTCGGGTCGACGCCGAAGACCAGGATCAGAATCGGCGTCATGAGCGCACCGCCGCCCATACCGGTCAACCCGACGACGAAGCCGACGACCAGTCCGGCGATGGTCAGTCCCCATGTGTTCACAGCAGGTGCCCTCCGTGACGCGTGGCTCGGATCGCAAGTCGACCCGGCATTTCCCACAACTTAGATCGGGAAAGCATACCCGGTCGGGAAGGGTGGTTGGCCCGATTCGAGCGCCTTCGGCGTGGTTCACCCGTCCGGACTAGCCGCCCCCGGGCCGACCGAGGCCGTCTCGAGCCGGTCCAGCCAAAGGTTGATCCCGGCCAGGTTCGCTGCCGTCGAGTTCAGGGACTCGAACTTGGCCAGCAGGGCGGGGTCGGACAGGTAGCGGTGGTAGCGCTGGGCAGTGCGCTCGGTCACCCACGCGACGGCATGGTCGAGGTCGAGCCCGTCGCGACGGGCCTCGCGGGCCAGGTCGACCCACAGACGCAGTTCGTCGGCACTGCCGGCCAGCGTCGACGCGACGTCTGACACGGGGCCGAAGTGGCTGAACAGCAGGCGTACGGGACGTCGGGCGGCGAACGCGTCCAGCGAGGCGAGAGCCAGGTCCAGGTCGAAGTCCGGCGGCGGGGTAGCGGGTCGTAGCTCCTGAGTCTGCGGTAGGTACAGGCCGGCTGCATCGCCGACATAGAGGTCGCCGGTCAGCTCGTCCACGAATCCCAGGTGGTGCCTGGCATGGCCCGGTGAGTGCAGCGCGCTGAGTCGACGCCCGCCTCCCAGGTCGATGGATGCGCTGTTCCCAACCGCGTCGATCCGAGGACTCGAGACCGGGGTCATCACACCGAGGACGTCGTCGACGACGCTGTCGCCGAATACGCGACGCGCACTGGAGAGCAGGCGTCCGGGGTCGACCAGGTGACGTGCCCCCGACTCGTGGACCACGATCCGCGCGCGGGGGAACTCCTTCGCCAGGTCGCCGACCCCACCGGCGTGATCGAGATGGATGTGGGTGACCGCGATCGTCGCGAGGTCCTCGGGCGCGACGCCGAGTGAGGTGATCGCGCGCCGCACCTGGGCAGCCGACTTCGCGGTGCCGGTCTCGACCAGGCAGGGGGCGGAGGAGCGGATGAGATAGGCCGCGGTGATCCCGTCGTAGCCCGACATGTTCGTGTCGATCGAGAACACGTCGTTCCCGAGGGCCAGGACGGGTCCCGTCGCGTCGTTGTCCACTGCTCACCTCCCCGACCGTCGTCTCCCCAGCCTGGCACGGCGACCCGGGTTCGTGTCGTAGTCCCTGGCAACCCTGGCGGGGTCCGTCAGCGAGAAAGGATCGAACGTCATGCCACGACGCAGCGCCGATCAGGAGACCAATTCCAGGGTCGATCACAGGTCCGATCACAACGAGGTCTGTCTGTCCGGGCGACTCCCCGCCGAACCGATCGAGCGGGAACTGCCCAGCGGCGATCTGATGTGGACGTTCCGGATCGTCGTGCGACGACCCGACGACGTCGGGCGGGCGACGGTCGACACCGTGGACTGTGCGGTGTACGTCGCCGGCCCGGCACGCAGTGTTCGCTCCTGGCGTGCCGATGACGTGGTGGAGGTCGAAGGCGCGCTGCGGCGACGCTTCTGGCGCTCACCGACCGGAGCCAGGAGTCGTTACGAGGTGGAGGTGACGCGGGCACGTCGCCTCGCCCGCGCCACCGCTTGATCGGCGCACTGCTCGACCGGCCCGCTGCGTGACACAGTGAGACGATGCAGGAGCGGGAGCGGGTGGAGCACGAGGTGTGCGTACCGGCCGACCAGCACGACGCGTTCCTGCTCGACTTGGACGGCGTCGTCTTTCGCGGTGCCCAGGTCGTGGCAGGGGCGGCGGCGGCGATCGCCGAGCTCGCCCACCGGGGGCCGGTCCGGTTCGTCACCAACAACGCGTCTCGTACCCCGGATCAAGTTGCGGGGCATCTGCGGCGGCTGGGCGTCGCGGCCGTGCCTGCGCAGATCCACACGGCCGCCCAGGCCGCTGTCGAGTTGCTCGTGGAGCAGGTCGGGCGCGGCGAGGGTCGGCCGGTCCTCGTCGTGGGCGGCGACGGCATCAGGCAGGCACTCACGCGGGCGGGCTTTGCCCCGGTCGAGTCTGCCGACGAGCACCCGATCGCGCTGCTCCAAGGATTCTCCCCCGACCTGGACTGGCCACTGCTGGCGCAAGCCAGCTACGCCATCGGCGACGGTGCGCTCTGGATAGCGGCCAATCTCGACGCAACGCTGCCCACAGAGCGTGGGGAGGCTCCCGGGAACGGAGCGTTCGTGGCGCTGCTGCAGACCGCAACAGGTCGGACGCCGATGGCGTCGGGCAAGCCGCAGCCCCAGTTCCTCACCGGTGCGCTGATCGGGCTCCAACCGGCCTCGCCGGTGATGGTGGGCGACCGGCTCGACACCGACATCGCAGCGGCCATGGCCGCCGACCTGGCGGCTGCACTGGTCCTCACCGGCGTGACCACACCCCTGGCGGTGATGAGTGCTGCTGCGGCACAGCGGCCGGACTATCTGCTGAACGATCTTGGCGACCTCCTCCTGCCCTACCGACCCGCCCGGCTGCGTGCCTCCGGTCCGTCGCTCCGGGCCGACGTCGCGGGCTGGTGGGTGCACGTGGCTGACGACGCACTGACCATCGGGGGAGACGGACCAACGATCGAGGGGCTCCGCGCACTGGCCGCGGGGGCCTGGTGGTGCGCCGACGCCGGTCACCCCATTGCGGAGCCCCGCCTGGTTGCCGGCATCGAGCAGCTCCAGTCGGCGCGGTAGCGTGGCAGTTCTACGAGTGCCCTCCAGGGAGGCAGCCGTGAAAGACGCCGTCATCGGTTACCTGCAAGTGGCCAGCGGGCTCACCGACGTCACCCGCCAGAAGGCCACCGCAACGGCGAAGTCGATCCTGGGTGACGGTGGGCTCGGTTCTGCTTCGGACAAGGTCTCGGACAAGGTGAACGTCGGTCAGGTCCAGAGTCTGGCCGAGGAGATCGTGGCTGCGAGCAGGGCCAACCGTGAGCTGCTCACCAGCGTGATCCGCGCCGAGGTCGACCGGGCGGTTGCTGCGCTCGGGCTCGCGACGCGCGACGACGTCGTCGCGCTACGTCGGCAGGTGGAGCGCCTGCAGACCGACCTGGCCGGCAACGCGCCCACGTCGACGAAGACGGCGGCACACCGACCGGCGACCAAGCCCGCGAGCAAGAAGTCGGCGACGAAGAGCTCGGCCAGGAAGCCGGCCACCAAGAAGGCGGCAGCCCCGAAGGCCGCGAGTGAGCAGCCGTCGAGCACGCCGTGACCGAACCCGTCTCGCCGGCTCCCGCTGAGCCTCGTTCCGGTCCGCTGCCCGTCGACAGTCTCGACAACGTCGATCGGGCCGAGGCCCGGGCAGCCGAGTTCGGGCAGCAGTCACTGCTGCCGCCGACGACCACGGGCGATTCCGACGTGGACGCGACCTTGGCGCACCTGAACGAACTCGGCGAGCAGCCCGTCCACGCGCACGTCGCGACGTTCGAGCGGATCCACACGGCGCTGGCGGAGTCGCTAGCCGATCTGGACCCCAACGCCTGACCGATCAAGTCGGGCCGAATTGAGGTCGATGTCCTCGCGAGAGGGTGCCTGACCCGGGCATCCGGTTCGGCGTGCGCCGGTCGACATGGTCTCAGAGCGCGCCGTGCCCGCGAAGGGACGGTATCGATGACCCAGGCTCCGCCGGCCGCTGACGCCGACGTCGCGGTGCCGTGGGTGGGTGAGGTCGGACGACGCCTGATCACGTCGGTCGAGTCCGTGGTGCGCGGCCGCGGCCAGGCGGTCGAGCAGGTCGTCGTGGCGCTCCTCGCGGGTGGCCACGTGCTGATCGAGGACCTGCCCGGCACCGGCAAGACGACCCTCGCCCGTTCGCTGGCCCGCAGCGTGGCCGGCAGCTTCCAACGGATCCAGGGCACCGCTGACCTGCTGCCCGCCGACATCACCGGCTCGTCGGTCTTCGAGCAGCCCAGCGCGTCGTTCCGCTTCGTCCCCGGACCGGTCTTCGCCAACGTTCTGCTGGTCGACGAGATCAACCGCACGCCACCGCGCACCCAGGCTGCGTTCCTGGAGGTGATGGAGGAGCAGGCCGTGACGGTCGACGGCCTGCGCCACCGCGTTCCCGACCCGTTCTTCCTGATCGCGACGCAGAACCCCGCGGAGCAGCACGGCACCTACCCGCTCCCGGAGAGCCAGCTCGATCGGTTCATCGTGCGTGTGCGCTTCAGTGCGATCCCGGCGCGCGAGGAGGTGCAGGTGGTCCGTGACCAGTTGCGCCGAGCCACCGTCGACGACCTCGTGCCAGTGGTCGACGTGACCGGTCTGGCCGCAGCGCAACAGGCCGTGCGCGACGTCCATGTGGCCGACGCCGTACTGGAGTACGCGGTCAACCTGGCCCGTGCCACCCGGGACGACCCGCGGTTGCGGTTCGGAGCCAGCTCCCGGGCCGCCCTGGCGCTCGCGCACTGTGCGCAAGCACGGGCGGTCATCCAGGGTCGGTCGTTCGTGACCCCGGCCGACGTCAAGTCCCAAGCCGTTCCAGTTCTGGGTCACCGCGTCGGGCCGGCCTCGCTCGCGGTGGACGGCGAACAAGTCGTGCTCGATCTGGTCAACCGGTTCCCGGTCCCCATCGCGCCTTGACGACCGTGGCCGCCAACGGACGTCCTCGCAGCACCCGGCTCGGCCGTGCGGTCGTGGCCGGGGGCGCCCTGCTGCTCGTGCTCGGCCTGCTCAAGGACGGCATCTGGTTGCAGCTGCTCGGCTCGTTGTTGCTGGGCGCGCGTCTAGCGGCGGCGCTGCTCGATCCCGGACGGGGCACGCCGTTGCGGATCCAGCTCCAGCAGCCGGTCCGGGTGAACGTGCACGACCCGGTCGACACGGTTGTGCTGGTCGACAACCTGACGCGGCACCGGCTCCCGTCCGTCGTGATCCGGATCAGCACAGCGCAGCTCAGCGACCTCACCACCAGCACGGCGTCGATGGGTCCGGCCGAGCGCGCCACGCTGCGGGTCAGCCGCGCCGCCCACAGCCGCGGTCTGGTCGACCGGCACGACGTCGAGTTCGTCACGACGGACTGGTTCGGCTTCAGCCAACGACGCCGCCCTGTGACGTTGCTCGGCACGCCCGCGTATGTGCGGCCGCACATCGTGGCCGCCAGCTGGTCGACCCACAGCGTCGGCCTCGGCGAGTGGTCGGGGCGTCGCGCCGACCGGTCCGGAGTCGAGGTCCTCGCCGTCCGCGAGTGGCAGGGGGGCGACCAGCTGCGCCACGTCCACTGGCGCAGCACCGCGCGTCGAGGTCAGGTGATGGTCACCGCCAGAGCCGAACCGGCCGACGACCGTTGCTGCGTCGTGGTGGCCTCCGTGACGGGGCAGCGGTTGAGCGACGAGCTCGCCGGACAGCTCGCCGGAGCGGCCCTGGAAGAGCTCCGTGCCGGGCGCGCGGTGTCCCTGTTCGCCGAGCAGCCGGGCCTGGCGCCCCTGCATCACCCACACGTCGACGACGTCCTCGACTGGTGCGCCCAGGTGGCCGCTCCCACGCTGCCGAGCCCCGCGACCTGGACACAGGTCGCGGGGCGTGTGCCGACTGGGCACCAGGTCCGGTTGGTCACCGATGTCGCACCCCCGCTGGCGTGGTGGAACGCGGCCACGGCGACCGCTGGGCGTTACGGACTGGTTCTGGAGTGGACCCCATGACGCGCCCCGACCAATGGCTGCGCTGGGGTGGTTGGACTGCTACCGCCTTCGGACTGACCACGCTCGTGGCGGCCGGACTCCTGCCGCCGTTGGCGGCGCTGGCGACGCTGGTTCTCGCGATCGGCGCAGGAGTGGTCTCCGGGCGAGAACAGTCCCCGACGCAAGCCCAGGCGCTGCGACTGGCCGGTCTCGGCATGGCCGGCCTCGTCCTGGCCGGAGCCCTCGCCAAGGGCCTGGCGACCAACGGCCTGGGCGATCTCGGCGCTGCCCTGGCGGTGGCGTTGAGTGCCCTGATCGTGGGTCAGGCGTTGGCTCAGCGCACCCGGCACGACCGACTGGTGGCCCTGCTGCTGGCCGGACTCGCACCGGTGCTGGCGGCCGGACTCGCACCGAGCCCGCGGGTCATGGTGCCCGCTCTGCTGTGCTGGCTCGCCATCTCGGCGACGCTCGCGGCCTCGCACCTGCTTCCGGCCGAGACGGACCCGTACGACCCGAATGGCGCGGCGTCGTCCGCCACGGCGTCGTCCTCCGCCAGCCCACCCTCGGCGCAGCCGCGTGTTTGGTCCTCCTGGGTCGCACCGGTGGCTGCCGTCGTGGCCGCGAGCACGGCGCTCGGGGTCGTGATGTTCCTGCTCGTCCCGCGGCCCCAGGGATTGGCCGTGCTGTCCCCGGACCGCGGCGAGCCGTCGACGCCCACCCGCGCGGTCGACGACTACTCCGGGCAGCAGTCCATGGACCTGCGCAGCCAAGGGTCGCTCCCCGACGACGCGTTGTTCCTGGTCCCCAGCGACGGGCCAACGCTGTGGCGCAGCACGGTGCTCACCGCCTACGACAACGGCGTCTGGGGCGCCTGGTCGGAGGGCGACGGCTCGTCGCTCGGCTCGGGCCAGGTGGCCGTCCCGGGTTCACTGGTCGACGTCGGCACGCCGACGCGGCCCACCCGCACCGACGAGGTCACCGTGCTGCCACAGGCGGTCGCCGACTTCGCTGCGCCCGCCGTCATCGCACCCGGCCGCGTCGTGTCGGTGCGGACCGACCAGTCCGTGATCCGTCGGTCCGGTGGCGGGTTGGCTCTGCAGCCGACCGACAGCAACCGGTTCAGCTACGACGTGACGTCGGTCGTGCAGCCCCAGGTGGCGACGGCAGTCCCGAAGGCTGGCGCTGCGTGGAGCGAGCCGGACCCGCAGGTGTGGCTGCAACTGCCGTGGGACCTGCCCCAGAGGGTGATCGACCTCGGCCACGCGCTGGTCGACCCGGCGCCGACGCGCGCCGCAGCCGTCGCCGCGGTGGAGGACTACCTGCGCAGCCACGAGCAGTACGAGCTCAACGCACCCGTCGCCACGGCCCAGCAGGACCCAGTGGACTACTTCCTGTTCGTCTCCCACCTGGGGTTCTGCGAGCACTATGCCTCCGCCGAGGCTGTGCTGCTGAGGGCCGCCGGTATCCCGGCCCGCGTGGTCACGGGGTTCGCCGCGGGAGGGGTGCCGAGCGATCAGCTGGGCGACGGTCGACAGCTGATCCGGGCCAACGAGGCACATGCGTGGGTCGAGGTGTGGATCCCCGGTGTGGGCTGGGCCACGTCGGATCCCACGGCCGGTGCCATCGCGGCCAACCCGGCGCTGGACCCGTTCGGCGCTGCCGGTCGTTGGTTGCAGGCCGTGCTGGCCCACCCGGCGCAACGGCTTGCGCTCGCGCTCCTCATCGTGCTGGGCGCCATGCTGGTCGTGGGTCTCGTGACGTGGGCAGCGCGACCTCGTCGGCGCGCAGCCGAGCAGGTGCCGGCCACGTCCGGCGCACGGATCGTCGAACCGTTCGCCGCGTTCGCAAGGTTGGAACGCCGACTGGCGGCCGTCGGCTTGCCGCGCCGGTCGAACGAGACGCCGGTGGAGCTGCTGGATCGGCTGCCCGACGCCGCGCGTGGGCCGCTGGAGGTGGTGGAGCAGGCCAGCTACGCGCCACGTCCACCTGCACCGGGAGACGTGGCGGCTGCCTCGGCCGCACTCGACGACCTCGTCGTGGGAGAGCGACGTTGCTGAGGCGGGTCGGCGTCGGGCAGCATCGCTGCGTATGCAACGCCGCCGCCTCGACGCCGAGCTGGTGCGACGGGGTCTGGCCCGGAGTCGGGACGCCGCTGCTGAGCTGATCGCCGCGGGTCAGGTCAGCGTCGGCGGACAGGTTGCGACCAAGGCAGCCACCCAGGTCGCAGCGGCAGCGGCGATCACGGTCCGTCCCCAACCCGGCCCCGAGTACGTGTCCCGGGGCGCCCACAAGCTGCTCGGTGCCCTGGTCCGCTTTTCCCCCGAGGGTCTCGTCGTCGCCGATCGCCGGTGTCTTGATGCCGGCGCGTCCACCGGCGGGTTCACGCAGGTGCTTCTTGCGGAGGGAGCTCGCGAGGTCGTGGCCGTCGATGTCGGTTACGGCCAGCTTGCGTGGTCGCTGCGCAGTGACCCGCGGGTGCGGATCCTGGACCGCACCAACGTCCGCAACCTGCTCGTCGAGGATCTCGGCGGGCCAGTCGAGCTCGTCGTGGCCGACCTCAGCTTCATCTCCCTCGAGCTCGTCCTGCCACCCCTGGTTGCCGTCACCGTCGACCAGGGTGACCTCGTGGTCATGGTCAAGCCGCAGTTCGAGGTGGGCCGAGAGCGACTCGCCGCCGGAGGGGTGGTGCGTGACCCTACGCTGCGGTCGGCCGCCGTCCGTAAGATCGCCGGTGCCGCCGCAGCTCTGCAGTGGGGCGTCGCCGGGGTCACCGCCAGTCCGCTGCCGGGACCAGCCGGCAACGTCGAGTACTTCTTGTGGCTGCGACGGGGGGCTCCGGAGCTGGACCAGGACGTGCTGGAGCAGGCCATCGAGGAGGGACCACAGTGACCGCGGTACTCCTGGTCACCCACACCGGCCGCGAGCCGGCCATGAAGGTCGCCGCGGACCTGGTCGGCCGACTGCACGCAGCCGACGTCGAGGTACGAGTGCCGACCGACGAGGCAGCCGACCTGGTGGTGGCCGGGTTGACTCCGGTTCCCGCCGACGAGCGGGCCGCGGACGGCTGTTCGCTGGTCGTGGTCATCGGAGGCGACGGGACGATCCTGCGCGGTGCCGAGCTGGCGCGGCACGCGGGTGTTCCCCTGCTCGGGGTGAACCTGGGTCGGGTCGCCTTCCTCGCCGAGGCCGAGCCGTCCGACGTCGACGCCATCGCCGACCACATCATCCGCGGTGACTTCACGGTCGAGGAGCGGCTGGCCGTCGACGTCGTCGTCACCGTCGACGGCGAGGTCGTGCACCGCGACTGGGCACTGAACGAGATCTCGGTGGAGAAGGGCGCGCGGGAGCGGATGCTCGAGGTCGAGCTCGAGGTCGATCGCCGGCCACTGTCGCGATGGGCGTGCGACGGTGTGGTCGTGGCGACGCCCACGGGCTCCACGGCGTACGCCTTCTCCGCAGGCGGCCCTGTCGTGTGGCCAGAGGTGGCAGCGATGCTGGTGGTGCCGCTGTCCGCGCATGCGCTGTTCGCGCGCCCGATCGTCGTGGCGCCGAACGCCATCATCTCGGTGGGGTTGCGACCCCACACGCAGCGCGGGGTGCTCTGGGCCGACGGGCGCCGCACCGTCGAGCTGCCGGCCGGTGCCCTGGTCGAGGTGCGCGCCAGCCAGCGGGCCGTGAGGTTCGCCCGGCTGCATCAGACGCCGTTCTCGGAGCGGCTGGTCGCCAAGTTCGCGCTGCCCGTCCAGGGCTGGCGCGGCGACCCGCCGCAGTGACATGCAGATGCTGAGCGAGCTGCGGATCCAGGGTCTCGGCGTGATCGAAGACGCGACTCTGGAGCTGGCACCCGGTCTCACCGTCGTCACCGGCGAGACCGGAGCCGGCAAGACGATGGTTGTCACCGGCATCGCGCTGCTCAGCGGCGGACGCGCGGACGCCGGGCGGGTCCGCGGCGGTGCGGGACGCCTCGTGGTGGAGGGCCGTTGGCACCTGGCCACCGACCCCCGGTCCGCCGTTGCGTCCCGGGCGCTCGAGGCCGGCGCCGTCCTCGATGACGACGGCGCGTTGATCGTCACCAGGCAGGTGAGCGAGCAGGGTCGGTCGCGGGCATCGGTCGGCGGGGTCGCGGTACCCGTTGCGATGCTCACCGAGCTCGGCGAGGAGCTCGTGGCCCTGCACGGACAAGCCGACCAGCGCCTGCTCCTGGCACCGGCTCGACAGCGTCAGGCCCTCGACGAGTTCGCCGGCCTCTCGGGTGTGCTCGCCGACTACCGGTCCGACTACCACCGCTGGCGCACGGTCGTGGCCGAGCACGACGACCTGGTCGACCAAGCTCAGCTTCGGCTCGCAGAGGCGGCGGCCTTGCGCCAGGACCTCGCGGAGGTGGCGGCCGCAGCGCCTGAGTCCGGCGAGGACGTCGCGCGAGCCGACGAGGCGCTGCGACTGGCGAACGCGGAGGGTCTGCGCGGGGCGGCCGAGTTCGCCCACTCGGCGTTGACGGCCGACGACGGCGTCGACGTGGTGACCCTGGTGGGCCAGGCGCGCAAGCAGCTCGCCACCGAACGGGCCAACGACGTCGAGCTGGCGCAGCTGGACGACCGCCTCGCCGAGTTGGGACTGCTCGCCACCGACCTCGCGACCGACCTGGCGAGCTACACGGCCTCTGTCGAGATCGATCCCGCGCGGTTGAACGCCGTGCAGGAGCGCCGCGCCGTGCTGCAGGCCCTGACCAGGCGGCACGGACCCACGGTGGAAGCCGTCCTGCAATGGGCCGACGCGGCCGGCGCTCGCTTGCTGCAGCTCGACCAGACTGACGACCGGATCGCCGAGCTCGCGGCGCAGGCGGATCAACTCGTCGTTGCCCTGGGGTCGCGTGCGACGCGGATCTCGGCGGGACGTCACGACAGTGCAGTGCGGTTCGCCGAAGCGGTCACCTCCGAGCTGCACTCCCTCGCGATGCCGAACGCGGTCGTGCAGGTGGCGGTCGAGCAACGTCTCGATGACGACGGCTTGCTCCTACCTGATGGTCGAAGGGTGGCCTTCGGCCCCGAGGGGATCGATGACGTCGAGCTGCTGATGGCGGCGCACGCCGGCGCGCCGGCCCGCCCCCTGGCGAAGGCCGCGTCCGGCGGTGAGCTCTCCCGGGTCATGCTGGCGGTCGAGGTGGTGTTCGCCGGGGCGGATCCGACGTCCACGTTCGTGTTCGACGAGGTCGATGCGGGCGTCGGTGGGGCTGCCGCGATCGAGGTGGGCCGTCGCCTCGCGCGGCTGGCCCGCACGGCTCAGGTGCTGGTGGTGACCCATCTGGCTCAGGTCGCGGCGTTTGCGGACCGACAGCTGCTGGTCCGTAAGGCGGACGACGGTCTGGTCACCAGCAGCGGGGTGCACCGGGTCGAGGCGGATGACCGGATCGCCGAGCTGGCCCGCATGCTCGGCGGTGACGCCGATTCGGCCGTGGCGCGGGCCCACGCGGTGGAACTGCTGGAACGAGCCGCCGCGGAGCGCGGCGAGCCGTGACTGTGGTTGTCCGGTCGGTCCGGATCCGGCTGGCAGGATGAGCCGCGTGAGCCGGATGAAGCTGTCAGTCCTGCGCTCCCGCCACCGACCGGAGTTCGCCGGTCCCGCGGGCGTCGCGCGGCTGGACCGACGCACGAAGAACCTCACAAAGCGGCTCAAACCAGGCGATATTGCCGTGATCGACCATCTGGACATCGACCGGGTGAGCGCGGAGGCCCTGGTGGCCTGCGCTCCGTCGGCGGTCGTCAACGCCGATGCCAGCATCAGCGGTCGGTACCCGAACCTCGGGCCCGAGATCCTCGTGGCCGCCGGGATCCCGTTGCTGGACCACGCCGGGGCAGATGTGTTCACCGCGATCCGCGAGGGCGACTACCTGCACCTGGATGGCGACACGTTGTACGACGGCGACACCGCGGTGGCGACCGGCACGCTGCTCGATGAGGAGTCGGTCACCCTCGCGATGGAGGACGCCCGCTCGGGGTTGTCGACTCAGCTGGAGGCGTTCGCGGGCAACACGATGGAGTACCTCAAGCGCGAGCGTGACCTGTTGATCGACGGCGTCGGCATCCCCAAGGTCACCACGCCGATCGAGGGACGTCAGGTGCTGATCGTGGTGCGCGGCTACCACTACAAGGAAGACCTCGCGATGCTCAAGCCGTACATCCGCGAGTTCCGCCCGGTGCTGATCGGCGTCGACGGCGGCGCCGACGCACTCGTCGAGGCCGGCTACCGGCCGGCCATGATCGTGGGCGACATGGACTCGGTGTCGGACTCGGCGCTGACCAGCGGTGCCGAGATCGTGGTGCACGCCTATCGCGACGGTACGGCGCCCGGCCAGACCCGGGTCGAACAGCTCGGCCTCGTGCCCGTGGTGTTCCCGGCGACGGGCACGAGCGAGGACGTCGCCATGCTGCTGGCAGACGCGATGGGTGCGGAGCTGATCGTGGCGGTCGGCACCCACGCGACTCTCGTGGAGTTCCTCGACAAGGGGCGCGCCGGTATGGCGAGCACGTTTCTCACGCGGTTGCGTGTGGGCGGCAAGCTCGTCGACGCCAAAGGAGTGAGCCGGCTCTACCGCAGCCGCATCTCGTCGTGGCAGGTCGCGCTGCTCATCATTGCGGGCGTCTTCGCCCTCGTCGTGGCGTTGGCGTCGACCGAGACCGGACGCAGCTTCCTGGAGTACCTGGGATCTCGTTGGCACGACTTCGTCTTCTGGCTGCAGGGGCTGTTCTGACGTGATCGACTTCCGGTACTTCCTGGTGACGGTCGTCGCCATCTTCTTCGCCCTCGCGGTTGGCATCGTCTTGGGATCAGGTCCGTTGGAGACCAGCATCAACGGCGCCATCCAGGGGCAGACCAACCAGCTGGTGGCGCAGAAGCGCGCCCTGCAGGACACGATCGCGCAGCTGAACTCCCAGCAGGCGTCGCAGGACAGCTTCACGAAGGCGATCGAGCCGGCCGTCGTCGGTGGACTGCTGGCCGGACAGTCGGTCACGCTGCTGGTGCTCCCGGGAGCATCACCTGACGACGTGCGCGCCAGCAACGATGTCGTGGTCGAAGCAGGCGCGTCCGTGGGCGGCACGATCACCGTCACCGACGCGTGGAGTGACCCGGCACAACGCGACGTGCTCACCCAGCTGACCGCCAGCCTGGCGCCGGCCGGGGCGCATCTGCCCAGCGACCCCTACGAGGCGGCGGCGACAGTTCTGTCGACCGCCTTGGTGGACAAGGTCGACCACGGCACCAACCGGTTGTCGCCCACCGACGCCGGCATCGTCGCTGGGTACCAGGAGGCCAAGTTCGTCACGCTGGGTGGTGACAACCCCAGCGACATCCGGCGGGGCAGCGTGGCGGTGATCGTCGCGCCGCCGGTGGACACCGGGTCCGACGTGACCGCGCTCGCCGACCAGGACGCCACGCTGCTGCCGTTCGCGGACTCGTTGCACCAGTCGAGCCAGGGGGTGGTCGCGGCCGGTCCCACCAGCTCGGCCCAACCGGGGGGCTACCTGAACGCCGTGCGCGACTCCACGCTCTCCGCCGAAGTGTCCACCGACGACATGATCCCGGCGCCGATCGGCCGGGTCGTCCTGGTGCTGGCCCTTCAGGAGCAGCTGAACGGCGGGTCCGGTCACTACGGCACGGGCCAGGGCGCGGACACCGTGGTGCCGCCGGTCACCACCCCGACGCCCTGACCTGGAGAACACCGTGATCACGGGAACCCGATGACCGCGGCGCTACGGCGCGTCGTGGCCCTCAAGGTCGGCGCCGTGGTGGCAGTCGCGACCCTCCGCGTCGGCGCGACCCGCCCCCTAGGTGGTGTGGACCGGTGGGCGCGGGTGAACCATCGCGGCCACCCGGTGACGTTGTGGGGGGGCATCGCTGTCGACGTCGGCTCGCTCGCGGCGCTCGCGATCATGCCGGGGTTGTCGCGGCCAGTGCGCGCGGCCGCACTGATCGCCGGGACAACGGCCGGGGTGCTCGGCGGGTACGACGACGTGGCTGGCGACGCTGACGCAAAGGGACTGCGCGGACACCTCGGAGCGCTGGCTCGCGGCCAGGTGACCACCGGCGGAGCGAAGCTCCTCGGCATCGGCGCGGCCGGCCTCGTCGCCGGTGCGTTGGTGCGTCCGCGTGGCGATGGCGGGTCTGCGCGCGTGCTCGCCGGCCTTCTCGTCGCCGGGTCGGCGAACCTGGTGAACCTGTTCGACCTTCGGCCTGGCCGGGCGCTGAAGGTCGTGTTGGCCACGTCAGCCCCGGCGCTGCTGAGCCGGGGTGTGGCCGGTGACGTCCTCGCCGGACCGCTCGGCGCCGCGGCTGCCGTGCTTCCGGCGGACCTCGGCGAACAGACGATGCTGGGGGATGCGGGCGCCAACTGTCTGGGTGCGCTGGTCGGAGTTGCGGCGGCCGCGAGCCTGCGGCGGCGCTGGACGCTGGTCGCTGCGGTCGCCGCGGTCACGGCACTGACCTTGGCGAGCGAGCGCGTCAGCTTCACCTCGCTCATCGAGTCGACGCCGCTCCTGCGCGAGGTCGACGCCTGGGGGAGAAGGCCTTCCCGATGAGCCCGGGTGCCCGCCGGGTCACCCACCAGGTGGTGAGTGCGGCCGCGCTGGTGGCGGCGGTCACCGTCGCCGCTCGGCTGGTCGGATTCGTACGGCTGCAGGTGATGGCGCAGACGATCGGTACGAGCTGTCTGGGCACCGCGTACACCACCGCGAATGCGATCCCCAACCTGGTGTTCGAGATCGTCGTGGGCGGAGCACTCGCCGGCAGTGTCGTGCCCCTCCTGGCCGCGTCGATGGCACGCGGCGACAACGTCAGAACGCGACACACACTGGCCGCGATGTACGGATGGGTCTTGGCGCTGTTGCTTCCCGCCATGGTCATCGTGGCAGTGTTGCGGGACCCGCTCGCCTCCTTGCTGATCGGAGACGCAGGAGTTGGCTGCTCGGCCTCAGACGTGCACGCCACGGCGGCCGCGCTGTTGGGCCTGTTCGCACTACAAATCCCGATCTACGGACTCACGGTCGTCAGCCAGGGCGCGTTGCAGGCCGGGCACCGGTTCGCGGCGCCCGCACTGGCGCCACTGCTGTCCAGTCTCGTGGTCATCGTCGTGTATCTCACCTACGCCGTGTCAGCCGGCAATGACGCCGGATCGCTGGTCACGCTGACCACCTCGCAACTGTGGCTGCTCGGAGCCGGCACCACGTTGGGCGTGCTGGTACTGCTCCTGACGCAGGTGCCTGCGTCGTGGCGACGAGGTCTGCTCGTCCGACCCCGCCTAGGCTTTCCCGACGAGGTCGGGCCGCGCGCGCGTTCGTTGGCCGCAGCCGGACTGGTCACGGTCGCCGCGCAGTGGATCGCCTACGCCGTGTCACTGCGTCTGGTGAACGACAACGGCCCGCAAGGGGCCTCTGTCGTCTTCGTCCTCGCCTGGACCGTGTTGCTGCTGCCGTGGGCCGTCCTCGTGTTTCCGGTGGCCACGAGCGTGTTTCCCCGCCTGGCGACCCAGCACGACGAGGGGGAGCGCACCGCGTTCGCCGGGACAACGGCCGTCTCGATGCGCGCGGTCGTGCTGCTCTCCGGCCTCGGGGCGGCCGGGTTGGCCGCGATCGCAGGGCCGCTGGCGAGGTTCCTCGTGGAGGGCGCGCCGGGGCGGCCCAGCTCACCGGAGCTCGCCTCGTCGATCACCGCCCTCGCCCTGGGAGTTGTCGGCTTCGCGCTGGTCGGGTTCGGGGGGCGGGTGCTCTACGCCGCCCATCGCGGGAAGCTGGCCGCCGGCATCACGGTGGCCGGTTGGACGATCGCCCTGGTGCTGGCTGTCGCAGCCAGCCGGACGCTGCCGTCTCACTCGGTGGTGCCTGGCGTGGCGGCCGCCACGAGCGTCGGACTGCTCGTGGCAGGCGTCGCGTTGGTGGTCGCGGTGGGACGGGTCGTCGGATCCGGTGCTCTCGACCGGCTCGGCCGTGCGGCCCTCACTGCGGTCGTGGCACTCGCGGTGGCCACGGGCGCCGGCCGACTCGTCGCGACCTGGTCGCCCTGGCTCGGGGTCTGGGGCTCGGCGGCGACGGCGCTCTTGGCCGGTGCGGTGGTGGTGGCTGCCTATCTGCCCGTGGTCTGGTGGCTGGACCACTCGGACCTGCGTCAGCTGGCGCGTCGAGGCGACGGCGGCCCGACCCCGGACTGATAGCCTGGTGGCCCGTGGATCGATGACGATGACGTCGGATCACCCGCAAGGACCAGTTCGGGAACGACCACGGGAGTTCGCTTTGGCCGGTGCGCAGACCACCAAGCACATCTTCGTCACGGGGGGCGTGGCCTCCTCTCTGGGCAAGGGACTCACCGCGTCGTCACTGGGCAACCTGCTGAAGGCCCGAGGACTGCGGGTCACCATGCAGAAGCTCGACCCCTATCTCAACGTCGACCCCGGCACGATGAACCCGTTCCAGCACGGCGAGGTCTTCGTCACCGACGACGGCACCGAGACCGACCTGGACATCGGGCACTACGAGCGCTTCCTGGACCGTGACCTCGCCGGCTCCGCCAACGTCACCACCGGTCAGGTGTACTCCACGGTCATCGCCAAGGAACGCCGGGGTGAGTACCTCGGCGACACGGTGCAGGTGATCCCGCACATCACCAACGAGATCAAGGCGCGGATCCGGCGCATGGCGACGCCTGAGGTCGACGTCGTGATCACCGAGGTCGGCGGCACCGTGGGTGACATCGAGTCGCTGCCTTTCCTGGAAGCCGTACGCCAGGTGCGTCATGAGGTGGGACGCGACAACACCTTCGTGGTCCACGTGTCGTTGCTTCCCTACATCGGCCCGTCTGGTGAGCTCAAGACGAAGCCGACGCAGCACTCCGTCGCGGCACTGCGTTCGATCGGTATCCAGCCGGACGCTGTGGTGCTTCGCGCCGACCGGCCGGTACCGCCCACGATCAAGTCGAAGATCGGCCTGATGTGCGACGTCGACAACGAGGCGGTCGTTGCCGCGGTCGACGCACCCTCGATCTACGACATCCCGAAGGTGCTGCACGCCGAAGGACTCGACGCCTACGTCGTGCGCCGGCTCGACCTGCCCTTCCGCGACGTCGACTGGACCGAGTGGGACGAGCTGTTGCGACGCGTGCACCGACCTGCGCACGACGTGCGAATCGCCTTGGTGGGTAAGTACATCGACCTTCCGGACGCGTACTTGTCCGTCACGGAGGCTCTGCGCGCCGGCGGGTTCGCCAACGACGCTCGCGTGACCGTGGTGTGGGTCTCCTCCGATGAGTGCGCCACCCCGGACGGCGCAGCGCGACAGCTCGGTGACGTGGACGCGGTCTGTGTTCCCGGTGGTTTCGGCGTTCGTGGCATCGAGGGCAAGCTCGGTGCGTTGCGTTACGCACGGGAGCACCGGATCCCGACGCTCGGTCTCTGCCTGGGCCTGCAATGCATGGTGATCGAGTACGCGCGCAACATTCTGGGGCTGGAGGATGCGAACTCTGCGGAGTTCGATGACAGCACGCCACACCCCGTCATCGCCACCATGGCCGACCAACGTGAGGTGGTGGCCGGTGAACGGGACATGGGCGGAACGATGCGACTCGGCCTGTATCCGGCGAAGCTGCTGGAGGGATCGGTCGTACGTGAGCAGTACGGCGAGCCGTACGTGGAGGAACGCCACCGCCATCGCTTCGAGGTCAACAACGACTACCGGCCAAGGCTCGAGGCCGCCGGACTGGTCGTCTCCGGCGCGTCTCCGGACGGCCGGCTCGTGGAGTTCGTAGAGCTGTCGAGGGACGCTCATCCGTACTACGTGTCGACACAAGCCCATCCGGAGCTTCGTTCCCGACCCACCCGTGCACACCCCCTGTTCGTCGGCCTGGTCGCAGCCGCACTGGCCCGCAAGCCGGAGCAGGTGGAGCTGATCCCCGAGGTCGACGCCGAGTCCGTCCCCACCCCGTGAGCCACCCTGAGCTGTCCGACCTGCCTGAGCAGCGGCCGGTCACCGAGATCACCCCCCGATACCAGGGCATGAAGTGGGACGTGGTGACCGAGACGGTCGAGCTGGACGCCGACACCACCGTGCGACGCGACGTCGTCGTGCACCCCGGCGCGGTCGGAATTGTGGCTCTCGACGAGGCCGACCGCGTCCTGTTGTTGCGTCAGTATCGTCACCCTGTCCGCAGTGAGCTCTGGGAGCTGCCCGCCGGCCTGCTCGACGTCGCTGGTGAGGATGCGCTGCAGGCCGCCCACCGGGAACTGTTCGAAGAGGCGCATCTGCGCGCGACCCGTTGGGATGTGCTGATCGACGTGTACTCGTCGCCTGGCATGTGCAGCGAGGCGTACCGCGTGTACCTCGCACGCGATCTGACCGTGGTGCCGGTCGAGCAACGTCATGTACCCACGGCCGAAGAGCGGGACATGCCGATGATGTGGGTCGAGCTGAATGCGGCGGTCACCGCGGCCGCGGAGGGACGGATCCACAACGCTATGGCGGTGGCGTCGGTGTTCGCGGTGGCTCGGGCCCGCGACGAGCGGTGGCGAACGCTACGGCCCGCGGACGCGCCCTGGCCGCAGCGCAGTCTGCGCTACTTCGACATGCGCCACCTCGACGGAGCTGACGGCGGGGTTACCCCTCGGTAATGCATTCGCCGCGTGGCGGCGGGCGACGGCCGTTACACTCAGGCCCCGCCTGGCGTGCTCGTCGTGCGCCCGGTGCGGCAGGGATCGTCCCGGTGCCGCCCACTGTCGCCAGAAGGACGTTGATCGCCGTGAAGGTCGGCATCCCCCGTGAGGTCAAGAACCACGAGTACCGCGTCGCCATCACGCCGGCCGGCGTGCACGAACTCGTCCGCAACGGCCACGAGGTGTACATCGAGGACGACGCCGGGGTCGGTTCGTCGATCGGCAACGACGAGTACGTCGCAGCCGGCGCCAAGATCCTGCCGATCGCCGACGAGGTCTGGGCCACGGGCGACCTCATCCTGAAGGTCAAGGAGCCCATCGCCGAGGAGTACCACCGGATGCGCAAGGACCAGGTGCTCTTCACCTACCTGCACCTGGCGGCGTCCAAGGAGTGCACCCAGGCCTTGCTCGACTCCGGAACCACCGCGATCGCCTACGAGACCGTCGAGCTCCCCGACCGTTCGCTGCCGCTCCTGGCGCCCATGTCCGAGGTGGCCGGTCGGATGGCTCCGCAGGTGGGGTCGGCCACGTTGCAGCGGGCCAATGGTGGCCGCGGCGTCCTGCTCGGCGGCGTCCCGGGCGTGAAGGCTGCCAAGGTCGTCGTGCTGGGCGGTGGCGTTTCGGGTCTGAACGCCGCGCAGATCGCGGTGGGGATGGGTGCCAACGTGACGATCCTCGACCTCAACGCCAAGCGCCTCGCCGAGGTCGACCGCCTCTACCAGGGTCGGCTGCAGACGCTGATGTCGAGCCAGTACGCCATCGAGCAGGAGATTGCCGACGCCGACCTCGTGATCGGTGCCGTGCTGGTACCTGGCGCGAAGGCGCCCAAGCTGATCACCAACGACATGGTCGCGGGGATGAAGTCCGGTGCGGTGCTGGTGGACATCAGCATCGACCAGGGCGGCTGTTTCGAGGGTTCCCGCCCCACGACTCACGCCGACCCGACCTTCCGGGTGCACGACACGGTCTTCTACTGCGTGGCGAACATGCCAGGCGCGGTGCCGCACACCTCTACCTACGCCCTCACCAACGTCACCTTGCAGTACGCCGTGGAGCTGGCGAACCAGGGCTGGCGCAAGGCGTTGGTGAACAACGCGGCGCTGCGACCGGGCCTGAACACCCACGAAGGCGCCATCACCTACGAAGCGGTCGCCCAGGCGTTCGACCGTCCATGGGTGTCGGTCGACGAGCTCATCGCCTGACTCAGTCCCACCGATCACCTCGGTAGGCTCCCGAGGTGGTCGACGCAGGAGCGCAACCGGCCGATCCGTTGGACCAGCGCACCGGTCTGGCCCGCGCCGTGCGCGGCTACCTGGACCACCTTGCCGTGGAACGGGGGCTGGCCAAGAACTCCTTGACGTCGTACCGGCGCGACCTGCGCCGCTACCTCGACTTCGCGGCGTCCCACGGGATCGACCAACCCGGGCAGGTCACGCAGGGCTTGGTCAACGACTTCCTCGTGTGGCTGCGCGAAGGCTCCGCCGACCACCCAGCGTTGTCCGCCACCTCGGCGGCGCGCGCCGTCGTCGCCGTCCGGGGCTTCCACCGCTTCGCCCTGCGCGAAGGGCTGACCGACGACGACCCCTCGGCGCGGGTGAAGCCACCCGCGGCTCCCAAGCGACTCCCCAAGGCGATCTCGGTGGGCCAGGTCGAGGCTCTGCTGGCCGCTGCCGGGGCAGGGGAGGCCCCCCAGTCCCTGCGCGACCGAGCGCTGCTCGAGGTGCTCTACGGCACCGGAGCACGGATCTCCGAGGCGGTCGGGCTCGATCTGGACGACCTCGACCTCGTGTCGGCCTCGGTGCGCCTTCGCGGCAAGGGCGGCAAGGACCGGGTGGTGCCGCTGGGCCGGTACGCCCTGTCGGCCCTGGACGGGTACCTGGTCCGCGGTCGGCCGGGGCTCGTGGCTCCCGGTACCGGCACCGCGGCGGTCTTCGTCAACCGACGCGGTGGCCGCCTCTCCCGCCAGAGTGCCTGGACGGTGCTGCGCACCGCAGGCGAGGCCGCCGGTCTGTCGGTAGCCGTCTCGCCCCACACGCTGCGCCACAGCTTCGCGACCCACCTGCTCGACGGCGGGGCCGACGTCCGCGTGGTGCAAGAACTGCTGGGCCACGCCTCCGTGGCCACCACTCAGATCTACACGTTGGTCACGGTGGACCGGCTGCGTGAGGTGTTCGCAGCCGCCCACCCGCGCGCCCGCGACTGACCGCTGGTGACTGGGGGAAGCGTCGCATCACCGCAGGTCACGGGCCTAGCCCTTGCCGAACTGCTCAGCAGCGCCTAGAGTCCGGCGTCGGTCGCCGCTATGCCGACCTGTCGTGGAGTCACCTGAGAGGTAGAACGATCTGTGGATATGTCGACATCCACCGGATCAGCCGAGGCTCCTGCGCTCGGCCCCACCGGTCGTCCGATGCCGAAGCTGCCCGAGCCGCCGGATCTGGTGGACCACGGACCGGCCCGCATCATCGCGATGTGCAACCAGAAGGGTGGGGTCGGCAAGACCACCACCACCATCAACTTGGGTGCGGCCATCGCCGAGCTGGGGCGCCGGGTGCTGCTGGTCGACTTCGACCCGCAGGGGGCCCTGTCGGTCGGTCTGGGCGTGAGTCCGCACGAGCTGGACAAGACCGTCTACAACCTGCTGATGGACGACGACGTCGGTGCCGAAGACGTCTTGCTCAAGACCAATGTGGCCGGCTTGGACCTGATGCCGAGCAACATCGACCTGTCCGCGGCCGAGGTACAGCTGGTGGGCGAGGTGGCCAGGGAGCAGACCCTGGGGCGGGCCCTGACGCCGGTCCTGGCGGACTACGACCACATCCTCATCGACTGTCAGCCCTCGCTGGGGCTGCTGACCGTGAACGCGCTGACCGCGGCTCACGGCGTGATCATCCCGTTGGAGTGCGAGTTCTTCGCACTGAGGGGCGTCGCGTTGCTCATGGACACCATCTACAAAGTGCAAGAACGGCTTAACCCTCAACTGGAACTTGAGGGGATTCTAGCAACTATGTATGACGCTCGCACCATCCACGGCCGGGAAGTCCTGGCCCGAGTGGTGGAGGCGTTCGGCGACAAGGTCTTCCACACCGTCATCGCCCGCACCGTGAAGTTTCCCGAGACCACTGTCGCTGGCGAGCCCATCACCAGCTACGCGTCCAGCTCGAGCGGCGCTGCTGCCTACCGGCAGCTCGCCAAGGAGGTTCTGGCCCGATGAGCCGACGACCCACCCTGCCCGGCGCCGATGAGCTGTTCCGCACGACCTCGGGGGAGCTGGGCGATGCCACCGCCACTCCATCGGCGGCCGCTGCCCTTGCGGTCGCACCTGCCCTTGCGGCCGTGCCAGCAACCACACCGGCCTCCCAACCCGCCCAGGATCACGACGTCAGCAGCGGTCACGAGACCTCCGCCGCGCCGGGAGTTCGCCGTGGACGCCGGCCGCGTCGCGGCCGCGCGGCGGACCGCCGACCCTCAGGGCGGGAGCTGCACGAGGAGAAGATCACGGTCTACCTGTCGCCGGAGGAGCTGATGGATCTCGAGCGGGCGCGCATGGACCTGTTCGGTGCCAACGGGCTGAAGGTCGACCGGGGGCGCATCGTGCGCGAGTCCGTGGCGATCGTGCTGGCCGACCTCGATGCCAAGGGCGACAACAGCATTCTCGTGCGCCGGCTGCTGGACACCTGACCCAGGAGCAGCCTGCTCCGACGCGGTAGCCGCCTGGGCTACCGTTTCGCCGTGACCCCCACCGTGGCCGGAGCCGTTCCGGCGGTTTCGGCTGCCACGGACTCCCTGGAGCTGGCCACGGCACCGGAGGGCTTCGCGGTCCACCTGGACAACTTCGAGGGCCCGTTCGACCTGCTGCTGGGCCTGATCGCCAAACACAAGCTCGACGTGACCGAAGTGGCGTTGTCGCAGGTCACAGACGAGTTCATCGGCTACATCCGGGCTCGCGGCGACGACTGGGACCTGGAGGCAGCCACCCACTTCCTGGTGGTGGCGGCCACCCTGCTCGACCTCAAGGCAGCCCGGCTGCTTCCGGCCGGCGACGTCGAGGACGAGGACGACCTGGCCCTCTTGGAGGCCAGGGATCTGCTGTTCGCCCGGTTGCTCCAGTACCGGGCCTACAAGGACGTGTCGGCGGACCTGGCCCGGCGGATGGCAGACGCCGGGCGTCGGTACCCGCGCGTGGCAGACCTGGAACCCACCCTGGCCCAACTGTTGCCCGAGGTGCTGATCGGCCTTGGCCCTGACGCGTTTGCCGCACTCGCGGCTCGGGCAATGGCGCCCCGGCCGGAACCGGTGGTGTCGATCACCCACATCCACGCGCCCCGCGTGAGCGTGCGGGATCAGGCAGCCCTCCTGGTCGAGCGGCTGCGCCGGGCGCGCACGCTGAGCTTCCGGGTGCTGGTGGCCGACGCCGAGGACACTGTGGTCGTCGTGGCTCGGTTCCTGGCGCTGCTGGAGTTGTACCGGGAGGCTGCCGTGGCGTTCGATCAGATGCAGCCCATGGGCGAGCTCACGGTTCGCTGGACGGGTGCCGAGGAGGGGTCGTTGGACGTGCACGACGAGTTCGACGGCGACCCCCAAGACGATGAGTCGAACGAGTCGAGCAGGGCCCAAGGAGACGAGCTGTGAGCGAGACCCCGAGCACGCCACCGAGCGACGCCGACGAGGACGCCGCAGCCGGGCCGGTCTACCCCTCGGTGAAGGCGGCGCTGGAGGCCGTGCTCATGGTCGTTGACGAGCCCATCGCGACCGTGTCCCTTGCCCAGGCGCTCGACGTCACCACCGACCAGGTGGCCCAGGCGCTGACCGACCTGGCGGGGGAGTACGTGCAGCAAGAACGCGGGTTCGACCTGCGTGAGGTGGCCGGTGGATGGCGCTTCTACAGCGCTCCCGACTGTGCGGCAGTCGTGGAACGGTTCGTGCGTGACGGGCAGCAGGCACGGCTCACCCAGGCCTCCTTGGAGACCCTCGCCGTGATCGCCTACCAGCAGCCCGTGACTCGCGCCCGGATCTCCGCCGTCCGTGGGGTCAACGTCGACGGCGTGATCCGCACCCTGACGCTGCGGGGACTCATCGAGGAGGTGGGGACCGAGCCCGAGACCGGCGCCCACCTCTACCGCACCACTCACTACTTCCTGGAGCGGCTCGGCGTGGCGTCCCTCGACGACCTGCCGGCTCTAGCCCCGTTCCTGCCCGAGGTCGATGCACTCGAGTCCGATCTCGTCTGACTCTCATTCTGAGGTTCAGTCTATGTCACAGGACAGTGCACAAGGCGTGCGTCTGCAGAAGGTTCTGGCCCAGGTAGGGCTGGGAAGTCGGCGTGCCTGCGAGGAACTGATCGCCGCGGGCCGGGTGAGCGTCGACGGTGAGGTCGCCCGGCTCGGCCGGCGGGTCGATCCTGACAGCGCCGTCGTGCGCGTGGACGGCCAGCGACTGGCTGTAAGGCCCGGTGCGGTGTATCTGGCGCTGAACAAGCCGCGAGGGGTGCTCAGCGCCATGTCGGACGCGCGAGGACGACCGTGCGTCGGCGATCTGGTCGCCGACGCCGGCCCCCGGTTGTTTCACGTCGGGCGGCTCGACGCCGACACCGAGGGCCTGCTCCTGCTCACCAACGACGGCGAGCTGGCCCACCGGCTGGCCCACCCCTCCTACGGCGTTGCCAAGCGGTACCTGGCCGAGGTGCCCGGACCGGTCGCCGCTGGAGTCGGACGCCGGCTTCGGGCGGGTGTCGAGCTCGAGGACGGACCGGCCAAGGTCGACCGGTTCCGGGTGGTGGCGACGCAGGGAACCCGAGCCCAGGTGGAGCTGGAGATCCATGAAGGCCGCAACCACATCGTGCGCCGGATGCTGGCCGAGGTGGGCCATCCGGTGACGCGGTTGGTGCGGCTGCGCCAGGGCCCGGTCGCCCTGGGGGACCTTCGAGCCGGCCGCACACGTAGCTTGAACCGGGCCGAGGTAGCCGCTCTGTACGCCGTGGTCGACCTGTAGCGGCGGGCGGCGGGCGATGAGGTGGGCGGCGGTGACCGGACAGCCCTAACGGTTGATCGACAAATTACTCAAGCGCTAACCCGATGAGTCGTAGGCAACCTGTCTACGGCGGCCAGTCGACAAATCGCCATGGGCGCCACTGGCCGGCATCCCGCTGTGGCCCCATTCCGGAATGATTCCCGCAGGTCACTGCGGTGTACCGATCGACTTGTCGACAGCTGATGGGTCCGGGGCCGCGTCGTTTGCGGGCATCGAGCGGCTCTCGATTCATAGACATATCGGTGAAACGGTATAGCGCTGAACTGTTGACTCGTTAAGTTCATGAACGGGTATCGAGATTCAGCGATCTCCCGGCACGTCGGCTTCCCGATGTAGCGTGAGATCGCTAGGGTGACGAGCCGATGAAGCGGTGAGACGAGAGAGCGAGGAAGCGTCTTGGCGGTCCGGGCCTTTCGGGGGGCGACCCAGCTCCAGGCCGACGACCCCGACGAGATGGCAGCAGCGGTGGGGGAGCTCCTCGACGAGGTCCTTGGTCGCAACGGCCTGACCACCGACGACCTGATCAGCATCGTCTTCACCTCCACCCCCGACCTCCGCTCGGACTTCCCGGCCGCCGCTGCGCGCAGTGTCGGGATCGGGGACGTCCCCTTGCTGTGCGCCCAGGAGATCGACGTCGTGGGGGCTCCCCACCGCATCATCCGGATCATGGCCTGGGCGCACACGTCGTTGCCGCGCGGCGGTGTGGCCCACGTGTACCTGCGCGGAGCCGAAGTCCTGCGAAAGGACTTGGCGCAGTGACGGCTGCGCAGCAGGTCGTGGTCGTCGGCGCGGGGCTCCTGGGCACGTCCCTGGGACTGGCCCTGCGCTCGCTCCCAGGAGAGCCGGCTGTGCACCTCGTCGACCCCGACAGCCGCCGGTTGCGACTGGCCGTGGACCTGGGGGCCGGGAGTGCAACGCCACCGCGGGGCTCACCGGATGTCGTCATGGTCGCTGTTCCTCCGAAATCGGTCCCATCAGTCGTAAGTACCTACAGTCGACTATATCCCAGGGCTAGCATTAGCGATATGGCCAGCGTCAAGTCTCAAGTTCTAGTGGAGATACAGCAAGATGTAGACGCTCGCGACCGATTCGTCGGGGGACACCCGATGGCCGGGCGGGAACGCTCGGGTCCTCAGGCGGCTCGGGGCGACTTGTTCGCCGGCCGTCCCTGGGTGCTGACGAGCGGGGAGTTCACCCAGGTCGAGCACCTCGAACGGATCCGGCAGCTGGTGCGCGAGGTCGGCGCCGAGCCGGTGGAGATGTCGGCGGCGGCCCACGACCGAGCCGTCGCCGTCGTGTCCCACGGGCCGCAAGTGGTGGCATCGGCCTTGGCGGCCCAGCTGCGCGGCGCCGACGCGCTGACGCTCGACCTGTCCGGCCCTGGGATCCGGGACATGACCCGCATCGCCGGGTCCGACGCTGATCTTTGGGTCGAGATCCTCACCGCCAACGCGGGGCCGGTAGCGGCCACCTTGGCCCAGGTGATCGATCGGCTTGCTTCGGTGCAGGAGGCGTTGGAGTCGCTGACTCGATCCAGCGATGCCCCGACATCTCGAGATATCGAAGAAGAGGTAAACGGGCCTATCGGTACATCGATAAATCAAGAAGTCCTTCAATCGGCGGCTTCGGTCGTGCACCTCGCGCTGCAGCAGGGGAACGAGGGGCGTCAACGCCTGCCCGGCAAGCACGGCAGCGTCGCGGTTCCCTACGTGGTGGTCCCGGTGGTGATCCCCGACGAGCCGGGCGCCCTGGCGCGGCTGTTCCTGGCGGCGGGGGAGGCGGGGGTGAACGTCGAGGACGTCGGCATCGAGCATGCGCCCGGCCAGCCGGTCGGGCTCGTGGAGCTGTCGGTGCGACCAGAGCTGGCCGACCGCCTGTCCGACGCCTTGCACCGCGCGGGCTGGCGGGTCCACTAGCCCGGATCGCAGGTACCCTGCCGCGACAGCTCTCGCCAACCTCCAGGAGACCGCGTGCGCGAGGCCCCTGACCGCCCGGCTCTGGTGGTGGCCGTCGACGGCCCTTCCGGCTCGGGCAAGTCGACCACCGCACGTGAGGTGGCCCGCCGGCTCGGCTACCGATATGTCGACACTGGCTCCATGTATCGCGCGGTCACCCGCTGGCTGCTCGACCGGGGCGTCGACGTCTTCGACGCCGCCGCAGTTGCCGGCCTGGTCGGTGACCCTGCGACGGCCCCGTCGCTGGTGGTGACCACCGATCCCGACCATCCCGGGGTGGTCGTGGACGGTCGGGACGTGACCAGCCACATCCGCGATGCCGACGTCACCGCGGCGGTCAGCGCGGTCAGCGCCGTTGCCGAGGTGCGGGCGTTGCTGGTGCGGATCCAGCGGGAGATCGCCGACCCCGGTGGCGCGGTCCTGGAAGGTCGCGACATCGGCACCACAGTGGTCCCCGACGCCGCTGTGAAGGTCTTCCTCACCGCCGACGTCACCGTGCGTGCCTCACGCCGCTCCGCGGAGCTCCCGGGCGTCTCGGTCCACTCGGCCGAGGCGATCGCGGCGACGCAGGCCGATCTGGCCCGTCGGGACCACCTGGACTCCTCTCGCGTCGAGTCCCCGCTCAGCCAGGCCGATGATGCCGTCGAGATCGACTCGACGGGCCTGAGCGTCGACGAGGTGGCCCAGCGCGTTCTGGACCTGGTGGCGGACCACGAGCGTCAGGTCGAGGCCGAACCGCGGTGAGCGACGACCTGCAGCACGCAGTCGCGCTCGACTCCGACGATGCGGTGCCGCCCAACGTCCTGCTGCCCGTGCTGGCCGTGGTCGGGCGGCCCAACGTCGGCAAGTCGACTTTGGTCAACCGCATTCTGGGTCGGCGCGAGGCGGTCGTCGAGGATCGTCCCGGCGTCACCCGCGACCGCGTCGCCTACGACGCCCTCTGGTCGGGCCGCCGGTTCACCGTCGTCGACACCGGCGGCTGGGAACCGGATGCTCAAGGTCTGGCCGCCCGGGTGGCCGCCCAGGCCGAGGTCGCGGTGGCGGCGGCGGATGCGGTGCTGCTGGTCGTCGACGCCACGGTCGGGACCACCGACACCGACGAAGCCGTGGTGCGCGTGCTACGGCGGGCCAGCAAGCCCGTGATCCTGGTGGCCAACAAGGTCGACGACGCCCGGTCGGAGGTCGAAGCCTCCGCATTGTGGTCCCTGGGGCTCGGCGAGCCGCATCCGGTGTCGGCCCTGCACGGCCGAGGCTCCGGTGACCTGCTGGACGCGATCCTCGCTGCCTTGCCGACGGTCTCCGACGAGGTCGACCCGGTTGCCGGTCCCCACCGCGTCGCGTTGCTCGGCAAGCCCAACGTCGGGAAGTCCAGCCTGCTCAATGCTCTGGCGGGGGAGGAGCGCGCCGTCGTCGACGAGGTGGCAGGCACCACCGTGGACCCGGTGGACGAGCTGGTGGAGCTCGCCGGTCAGCCCTGGCGGTTCGTGGACACCGCCGGCATCCGCCGTCGGGCCAAGGAAGCGTCAGGTTCGGAGTACTACGCAACGCTGCGGACGCAGTCGGCCTTGGACAAGGCCGAGGTCGCTCTGGTCCTGATCGATGCCAGCGAACCGTTGACCGAGCAGGACACCCGCATCGTGTCAATGGTGGTGGACTCCGGTCGCGCGCTCGTCATCGCCTACAACAAGTGGGACCTGATGGACGACGAGCGTCGCTACTACCTCGAACGTGAGATCGAGCGGGAGCTGGTCCGCGTGCCATGGGCACCCCGCGTCAACATCAGCGCGACGACCGGACGTCACGTCGAGCGGTTGGTGCCCGCCATGGAGCGGTCGCTGGAGGGGTGGTGCACGCGTATCCCGACGGCGCGCCTCAATGCCTTTCTGGGCCGCCTGGTCGCCGAACACCCGCATCCGGTGCGTGGTGGCAAACAGCCTCGTGTTCTGTTCGCCACCCAGGCCGGAGTCCGACCGCCGACGTTCGTCCTTTTCGCCAGCGGACGACTCGATCCCGGCTACGTGCGTTACGTCGAGCGGCGCCTTCGGGAGGACTTCGGTTTCGAGGGATCGCCGCTTCACGTCAACGTCAAGGTCCGCGAGAAGCGCAGGCGCGCATAGGCGCGCCGGAGACGATGCATCGCTGCTGTAGAGTTTGCGCCCGAGAGATCGGGTTACGGGACGTGGCGCAGCTTGGTAGCGCACTTGACTGGGGGTCAAGGGGTCGCAGGTTCAAATCCTGTCGTCCCGACGGAAGCGCTGCAGGTCACAGGCTTGCGGCGCTTCGTCGTTGCTGGCGAGACGGACCACCGGACGGCCACGACAGGTGCAGTCCTCAACTGCGGAGGTCACCCGTGGATTACCTGATCGGATACACACAATCCCGCGACCGACCGCAGAACGAGATGGAAGCCGGACAGCCGATGCCGGGCCCACCAGATCGCGAACCCGACGGGCCTGCCCACGCCTACGCGGCAGGTTCGGACCTGACCGCCTGCGAGCAGCGCATCGTCCCGAACGTCGGCGCGACCCACCGGCCCTGGCCAGACGGACTGCACCACGGCGAACTGCGCTGCCCCGCCTGCCTGGCCGCGGCGGGTGGCGGGAGCTGACGGCTAGGCGTTCACGGCCAGGGCGATGGTGGCGAGCACCAGCCCCAGGTCACTCCGGCCAACGTGTCACCGAGCGACGCAGGTGCGGCATCCTCTCGTTGTGGCGACCATGTCCGATGAGGTGATGGCAGCCTTCGCGGGGCGACGGTTGATCCCACCGTTCACCGATCGTGAGCCTTCGTTGAGCGAGGAAGGTGCCTACCAGATCGCGGCGGAGGTCCACCGCAGACGGGTTCGCCGTGGCGAGACGCCGGTGGGTCGCAAGATCGGCTTCACCAACCGAACGATCTGGCCCGAGTACGGCGTGTGGGCGCCGATCTGGGGCTACGTGTACAGCACGACGGTTCGCCCGGCGTACCAGCAGTCCGTGCCCGTGGCGATCGGCCAGCTGCTGCAGCCGCGACTGGAGCCCGAGGTCCAGTTGCACTTCGCCACCCCGCCGCCGCTCACCCGTGACGAGGTCGCGATCTTGGAGTGCGTCGACTGGATGACGTTGGGCTACGAGATCGTCCAGTGCCCGTACCCGGATTGGCGGTTCCGCGCCGCCGATGCGATCGCCGCCTATGCGCTGCACGGCTGCCTGATCGTGGGCACTCCGGTGGCAGTGTCCGACCCCGGCCAGGTCGCCCGGCAACTGCGATCGTTCACCGTGTCGATGACGGGTCCCGGTATGGCAGCTCACACAACCGGCGGCGGAGCGAACGTCCTCGACAGCCCGACCCTCGCCGTCGCCCACCTCGTCGAGCTGGTGGCGGCGCAACCGCAGTTCGGCCCCATTCGAGCCGGTGAGATCGTGTCGACCGGTTCGCTGACCCCGCTTCGGCCCGTCAGCCCTGGCGAGACCTGGACCACCACCGCGCTCGGGATCGACCTCCCCGACATCACCGTCACCCTCGCCTGACCCGCACCGGGACCCTGGTGCGCTGTCGGCCACCCCTTGATCTTGGGGGCGGGTGACGGTGTACGTTCCTCCGCCGTGGAGGGAGATCCCCGCGACGAGCTGGTGACTCGGCGCGATGCTGCCCGGTTGCTCGGGCGCTCGGCCAGCACGATCGACTCCTGGATCAGGGCCGGGCTGCTGCGCGCGGTGCGGCTGGACGGCCAGGGCGCGCGCGGTCGCCCGGTTCACCTCTATCGGCTCCGAGACGTCTTCGACGCCGACCGAACGGTGCGACGTCGCGGCGTGACACTTCACCGCAGACGAGCCGCCGCCTCGGGCTGAGACGGTGCGGGGCTGCACCATGCGCCGCAGACCTAGTGGCGCTTGGCCGAAGGCCGCCACGCAGTCAACGAGTGGATCTCCCAGCCGGAGAAGTGATGCCACGCCGCCCTGACATGACCAGGGTCCCAGAACACGAAGCCCTGGATGTTGATCAGCGTGCCACCCGGTGGCATCGACCAACCACTGCGGCTGCGGAACTTGTGGTCAGTCTCCACGTGGATCTGCGACATGTCCGGCGTCCGGCCGCGCGGAACCGTCGGGTCGGTGAGGTTGCACGTCCAGTCGCCGTCGGGGTTGATCTTCGTGCACTTGCCGAGGGTGACCCGGTTCAGCTGGACGAAGGTCGGTACGCCGGCCCGTCGGCAGGGTGGGTGCAACGCTTGTCGGTCCGGAATCCCGGGTTTGAAGTGACCGCCGCGATACGTCGCGCCGCCGTTGCGGTTCATGCGACTGCCCAGGACGCGCACCACCGACGTGAGCGTGGCCCGACACGAGACGTGGGGGTTCCACGACGCCCGAGTCCGCACGACCTGGTCGGCGCGGTGGACCGCGCCTGACTGGGCGGCGGAGTGGGCGGCGGAGTGCGTGGCGGCCGCGAAGGTCGGGGGAACGAGGATCGTGAGGCCGACCAGTGCACCGGCGACAGCAACACAGACGCGGCCGGATCGACCGAAGTTGGTGGACATGAGGGCAGCGTAGATCCTCGGCGGAGGTGCTGATCGGCTCACGCGGATGGACGCGGCGCAAGCCCGCTGACAAGGTGGAGCGATGACGCCATCACCTCGCTGGGAACGTCGGGTGCGCGCACCGCAGTTGGTCGCGTTCAGCCTGCTGGGGTCGCCGGTCTCGTGGGCCGATGAGGTGTCTGACGCGGGCGTGCTGCTGGCCAACCCGTCAGGGCGCACGGAGGTCTTCGCGTTCGACGCATCGCAGGTGCCTGCGCGACTGACCCAGGTCACCGACCGTGCGCAGGGGACCATGGGTGCGGCAGTGTCGCCCGACGGTCGTCACGTGTTCTGGTTCGACGACCACGCCGGTGATGAAGTCGGCCGCTGGATGCGCGCCCTCGTCGACGCGTCGCAGACGGTGTCGGCACCCGTCCCATCCGTGCCTCTGCTGCCACACCTCGAGCCGTCGTACCCGGGAGGCATCGAGGCACTGACCGACGGCCGCGTCGTCGTGGGGCGGCTCATGGACGCGGCGCTTGCCGACGGCGTCGGTTTCGAGCTCGCCGTGGTCGACGCGGACGGCGCAGGCGATGTCGTGTTCCGGTGTGCGGATCCCGCATTCCTGGCCGACGTCAGCCACGATGCCCGCCGCGCACTTCTGGCGGTGGCGCCCGACGGGAACTCGCTGCGCCTGAAGGTGGTCGTGGTCGACCTGGTCGGCGGCGCGGTGGTGGCTGAGCTGGTGGACGAGGGACACAACCTGAGCCCTTCCGGCTTCCACCCCGCTGACGCGTCGTTGGTGCTGTTCTCCCATGAGCGGCGCAACTTCATCACCTCAGCTGTCTGGGACGTCGACGGTGGTCGGCAGGATGACGTGGTCACGACGTTCGACGGCGACGTCACCGCACTCTGGTACCCGGACGGGAAGTCGCTGCTGCTGTCGGTGTTGCACGATGCGCGACACCAGCTCTACCGCTTCGACCGCCTCACCGCGGAGTGCGCCCGTGTCAACCTGCCGCGCGGAACCGTGTCGATCGCCTCCACTCGCCCCGACGGCTCCGTGCACGCGCTGTTCTCGGCCTCGGATCGGCCGGTGTCGTTGCTGCGCAGCGCGGATGCCACGGTGACGAATTTGGTCCAGCTCCCTGAACCGCCGCCGCCGCCCTCGGTGCCGGCCTCTGACGTCCATGTGGCGGGTCCTGGTGGCACGGTCCACGCGCTGTTCTACGAGCCGTCGGGGCGGTCGCGTCCACACCCGACGGTGTTCGTGCCGCACGGTGGACCGACCGGACTCGACCTGGATGCGTGGAACAACATGATCGCCGCCTATCTGGATGCGGGTTACGCGGTCGTCCGGGTGAACTACCGCGGTTCCACCGGATACGGAGCCGCGTGGCGTGACGCCTTGCGCGTGCGTCTGGGGTTCATCGAGCTCGAGGACATCAGCGCGGTGCGCGACCACCTCGAAGGGACCGGCGTCGTCGACCCCGACCGGGTGTCGATCGTCGGCGGCTCGTGGGGTGGGTTCCTGACGCTCATGGCGTTGGGCACTCAGCCGGATCGGTGGCGCTCCGGAGCCGCTCTCGTGCCGCTCGCCGACCAGTTCACCTCAGCCGAGGACGCGCCGTCGTTCATGCGTGCGTACGACGCGGCCCTCATGGGCGGCACCATCGACGAGGTCCCCGAGGTGTACCGCGCGGCGTCGCCCATCACCTACGCGGACGCCGTGGTCGCGCCCGTGTTCGTCACTGCGGGAGAGAACGACCCGCGCTGTCCCGTGCGGCAGGTCGACACCTACGTCGAGCGGCTGCGCTCGCGCGGGCACGAGGTCGAGTACGTCCGGATGGCGACCGGTCACGCTCTGCCCGACCTCGACCTGTTGGTGGCCGAGCTGGGGCAGATCCTCGACTTCCTGGCGCGCACGCTGCCGGTCGACCCGTCAGCGGCCACGCTCCAGGCGTAGGCCGGACGCGTCGTAGGGAGGCTGCGTCAGGACGGTCGCCGCTCTGCGCCGTCCCAGGACGTGGACGCTGAGCGGTTCCCCGCCAGTCACGACGTCGGCATCGACATAGCCAAGAGCCAGGCTGCGTTGGACGTGATGCCCGTACGCCCCGGAAGTGGTGAATCCGACCAGCCGATCCCCGTGCCACACCGGCTCGTACCCGGAGGCGTCTGCGCGGTCGGCGTCGACCTGCAACAGGGTCAACCGCTGCGGCGCGACCCCGCGATCACGAAGGGCCGACTCCCGACCTACGAACTCGGGCTTCTCATAGTCGACGAAGCGGTCCAGTCCGCACATGCTCGGTAGGTAGGCGGGGGAGAACTCCCGGGACCAGATGCCGTAGCCCTTCTCCAGGCGGAGGCTGTCGATGGCCCGATCCCCGATCGGCCGCAACCCAAGAGCCTTCCCGGCGTCGCGCAGGTCGCGCCACAGCTGGCGGTGTTCAGCCGAGCGCACGGTGATCTCGAAGCCGACCTCGCCGGTCAGCGACATCCGCGACACGACGGCGCGCGCCCGGCCCACGTCCATCTGGCGCATGGCGAGGAACTCGAACGCATCACGTGAGACGTCGGCTCGGGTCAGGGACGCCAACAGATCCCGGGACCGTGGCCCGGAGATCGCGAACCCGAGCCAGTCGTCGGACAGGTTGCGCACCGTGACGCCGGAGTCCGGCAGCTGCTGGGCGAACCAGCGCTGGTGCCACGCCTGCAGGTAGTAGGAGCCCACCAGCCAATAGCGGTCACCCTCGATGCGCGCCACGGTGAGGTCGCCCATGAGCCGCCCCGCGTGGTTCAGCATCGGCGCAAGGCGAACTCGTCCGACTGCGGGAAGGGTGCATGCCAGCAAGCGGTCCAGCCACTCACCGGCCCGTCTTCCGGTCACCTCGTACCTGGCGTACGCCCCGGTCTCGTAGGCGCCGACTGCATGGCGAACGGCGTCCACCTCCGCCGCGACGAAGCGGTCGGCGTCGTTGCGTTCGAAGCTGGGCCGCTCGGTGAACGTGGGCTCGTCACGAGCGAAGTACTGCGGCACTTCCAGGCCCCACACTGCGTCGAAGTGCGCACCGTCGGAGACGAGCTCGTCGTACGCCGGAGTCGTCCGCAACGGCCGGCCGGCCGGCAAGTCTTCGTTCGGGTAGGCGATCAGGAAGCGCCGTGCGTAGAACTGCGCGGTGGTGTCGAGCAGATAGCGCTCGTTGCAGGCATAGTCGCCGAACCTGGCGACGTCCATGCCGAACACATCGTCGCCGGGATCCCCGTCGACCATCCAGTTCGCCAACGCCAGGCCGATCGCTGCGCACTGCGAGAAGCCTGCCATGACGCCGCAGGCGGCCCAGTAGTTGCGCACACCTGGCACCGGGCCCATCAAGGGGTTGCCGTCGGGGGTCACCGTGAAGGCGCCGTTGACCCATCGACGGATCCCCACGTTCTTCAGGACCGGGAACCGCTCGAAGCCGATCGACAGCTCTGGCGCGATGCGTTCGATGTCCGGCGGGATCAACTCCATGCCGTAGTCCCAGGGGACGCCGTCGACGTTCCAGTGCGCCGGAGTGGTCTCGTACACGCCGAGCAGCACGCCATTGCGCTCTCGCTGCAGATAGGTGAACCCCTCGAGGTCCGTCACCGACGGCATCACGCCCTCGATCGCCATCACCTCCGGTACGTCCTCGGTGACGAGGTAGTGGTGCATCATCGGTACCAGCGGATGATCGACGCCGACGAGACGTCCAACCTCGCGTGCCCACAGCCCGGCTGCGTTGATGACGTGCTCGGCCATGACGTCGCCGTGCTCGGTCCGCACCTGCCAGTGACCGTCCGGCAGAGGCGTCAGATCGAGCACCCGGTTGTGCAGCACGATGTCGGCGCCGCGGGTTCTAGCGGCTCCGGCGTATGCCAGCGTTGCCCCGTTGGGGTCGAGGTTTCCCTCGTTCGGGTCGAACAGGCCGCCGGTGAGGCCCGTGGGATCGACGATCGGGCACCGGGCCACGATCTCGTCGGGGGTCAGCAGCTCGGCGTCCGTCCCGAGCGTCTTCAACCATGCCCACTCGGCCTTGAGCCACTGCAGCCGCTCCGGGGTGCCGGCGAGCTCGATGCCGCCCGTCAGGTGCAGCCCCACGTCCTGACCACTTTCGGCCTGGACCGTCGGGTACATGCTGATCGTGTACTTCTGCAGGGCCGCGACGTGCGGGTCGGCGTTGATTGCGTGGAACCCGCCTGCGGCGTGCCAGCTCGACCCCGCCGTGAGCTCGCTGCGTTCGATCAGGACGATGTCGGTCCAGCCGCGCAGCGCCAGGTGGTAGAGGACGCTGGAGCCGACGATCCCGCCGCCGATGACGACGACCCGGTACCGATCCTTCATCGAGGGTCCCCTTGGCCACGGGCCGGCAACAGTGACCGCCTTGTCTAGTACATCCGGACGTTGACGCGCGGATGCGGGGCCAAGATGTGTCCGTGTCGACACTGGCTGTCCCCAAGCGCCTGGCCGCGAACGCGGGGCGGCCCGAGGCTGCCGCCTACGAGTGGTTCGGTCGGCTACCGGAGATGGTGGAGCAGCTCGTCGACCGGTGGGGTCTGCGGCTGGGCCCTCCGTTCCAGCCAGGCGGTGTCTGCTCGTGGGTGGCACCGGCCACCGACCGGTCGGGTCGCGACGTGGTGCTGAAGCTCAGCTGGCGTCATCCCGAGACGGCAGGGGAGGCCGCGGCCCTCATCGCGTGGAGCGGTCGGGGCGCGGTGCAGCTTTACGACCTGTACGACTCCGTGACCGCTGACGATGGTCTGCTCCCAGCGAACTCCGATGCGGTGCTGCTCGAGCGCTGCCGCCCCGGCACCCCGCTCGGGGCCGCGACGCCGGAGGTCGAGCAGGACGCGGTGGTCGCGCGTCTCCTGTGCCGCCTGCGCGAGACGCCGCCGCCGTCGGCGATGCCCTCCTTGGCCACGATGTGCGATGCCTGGGCCACGGAGTACGAGACCGCGTACGCAGGGCTGGAGGAGCCGGCGCTCCCCGCCGACCTCGTGGCGGAGGGCCTGGCCCTGATGCGGTCGTTGTCGCGCGATGCCGACGACCAGGTGCTGCTGTGCACCGACTGCCACGCCGAGAACATCGTCGCGGCAGGGCGTGAGCCCTGGCTGATGATCGACCCCAATCCTCACGTCGGCGACCCCACGTATGACGTGTTGCAACACCTGTTGAACTGCCGCGACCGGCTGGTCGCCGAGCCCCGGTGGCTGGTGGACCGCATGGCCGATCTGCTCGACGTCGACCGCGAGCGAGCCCGACTGTGGCTGTTCGCCCGCAGCGTCCAGGAATCGATCGAGATGCCGTGGCTGGTCGACGTCGCGCTGGCCATGCGGCCCGCCTGACCGCTACGCCCGCACTGTGCAGTCACAGCGAACTCACAGCCGATCCTGCTCGTGATCGGGTCGGCGGCATGCGAAGGTCGTGAACCGTGACCAGAAGCGCAGTGCCGAGGGCCCGGCCGACCGAGGCGCCGGCCGTCGATTCCTGGCGGACCCGGCTCAGCCAGCCCGGCCTGGTGGTGCTGCCGCTGCGGCTCTTCCTGGGCGTGACGTTCGTCTACGCCGGCCTGCTGAAGCTGATCGACCCGACCTACTTCGACGCCCACTCGCCGCAGTCGGTCCAGCAGCAGATGGCGCTGCAGGCCAAGACGAGTCCGATCGGGTTCCTCGTCCAGATCACCTCGCACCACGCCGTCTTCTTCGGGCTGCTGATCGCCCTGGGTGAGATCGCGGCGGGGCTCGGCGCGCTGCTGGGGATCTGGACCCGGCTGAGCGCCCTCGGTGGACTGATGTTGGCGTTCTCGTTCTACCTGACCGTCAGCTTTCACACCCACCCCTACTTCTTCGGTTCCGACATCGTCTTCGTGTTCGCCTGGATCACCTTGCTGCTCTCCGGCGATGGGGGAGTGCTCAGCGTCGGGCACGCGGTCCGCCGCCGCGTCCGGGTCGAGATGGGCCTGGCTCCGGAGGCACTGCGAGTCGAGCCGGAGCGCACCACGAGCGAGGTCCAGCGCCGGACGGTGGTCCGCACCGGCGGCATCGCTGCGCTGATCGGCTTCAGCACGTTGCTCTTCGGCGCGGTGGCCGGGCACATGTCGCGCCGCCACTACACACCTGCGACCGGCGGGTTGCCGGCTCCCACGACCAACCCGCCGACCACGTCGCCGGGCGCGTCGCCGCAGCCGTCAGCGACCCAATCGGCACCGGGCGTGCCTCTGATGGCGGCCAGTCGGGTGCCGGTGGGGGGAGCCGCCTTCGCCCGCGTGCAGCAGGTCCCCTTGTTCGTCGTGCAGCCGACGGCCGGTCACTACGAGGCGTTCACGGCGACGTGCACCCACGCGGGCTGCACCGTCGGGTTCGACGGCACGCAGTTCGCCTGCCCGTGTCACGGCGCCACGTACTCCGCGACGACCGGCCAAGTCACCGGGGGTCCGGCGCCGGCACCCCTCACGAAGATCAACGTGACGGTGACCGACGGGGAAGTACGCGCCGTCTGAGGTTGCCCGCCGCGCCGGACCGCGAGCCGGTCCGCCCGGCTCGCAGCGACTCGTAGGCTCAGGCGCGTGACCATGCCGCAGCCACACCCGGTCAGCGACCGCGTGTGGACCGTGCCGAACGCGCTGTCGTTCGTCCGGTTGGCGTTCGTACCGGTCTTCTTCTGGCTCATCGTGGGGCCGCAGGCCGACGTCGCGGCCGTGGTGGTGCTGGTCGTGAGCGGCCTCACCGACTGGCTCGATGGACGGCTGGCCCGACAGCTCGGGCAGGTGAGTCGGCTGGGGCAGCTGCTCGATCCCGCGGTCGATCGGCTCTACACCCTGGCGGCCCTCATCGCGCTCGGCATCCGCGACATCGTTCCCTGGTGGTTCGTCGCCCTCCTACTGGCGCGTGATGTCTGGATGTTCCTGGTCATCGCCTGGCTGAGGCGAGCCGACTACGACCCGATCCCGGTGAACCTGGTGGGCAAGGCGGCCACCGTCACGCTGCTGTGGTGCTTCCCCCTGCTGCTGCTGTCCGCCGGTGATGGAGCAGTTGCCACAGGGTGTGCCGTGTTCGGCTGGGCGTTCGCCCTGTGGGGCGTGGGGCTGTACTGGTGGTCGGCCGTTCTGTACACCCAGCATGCCCGGCAGGCACTGGCGGTCGCTGCGTGACACCGACCGCCGTCGCGACGTCACCGCGCCGTGACTCGATGTCGTTGTTGCGTCAGATCTACGACGAGGCACTCGAACCGGAGTACGCGGCAGCCCGCCGAGACCGCGACCGGCAGGGTCCTGACCGCGCCAACCGCACCGCCTTCGCGGTGGTGTGGGCACTCGTGCTCGGGCTGTTCGCGGCCGCACTCGCGGCCGGATGGTTCAACGCGCGAACGCCGGACGCGGTCACGGCGCGCGCCCGACTGGTCGCCGAGGTCAAACAGCAGACGACGGCGACCGACCAGATGCTGCGCTCGGTGAACCGCCAACAAGCTCGGGTCTCGGCACTGCGGGACCGCGCCTTGGCGCGGTCGCTGGAGGGCGCGGGTCTGAGCAGCTCGGTCACCCAGCTGCAGCGAGCAGTCGGTCAGCAGGCCGTGACCGGTGCGGGCGTGTCCGTGGTCCTCGACGACGGGCCACCGGCCGAGGCCGACGGAGGTGGGGTCGACCTGTCGCGCGTGCTGGACCAAGACCTGCGTCAGGCCGTGAACGGGTTGTTCGCCGCCGGGGCCGAGGCAGTCTCGGTCAATGGCCAGCGCATCGCCAGCCTCACCGCGATCCGGTCCGCGGGTGACGCGATCCTCGTGGGGTACCGGCCGCTGACGCCGCCGTACCAGATCACCGCCATCGGCGACCCCGCGACGCTGGCGGAACGGTTTGCCGCAGGTGCCGATGCCGCGTCGCTGAAAGCGCTGGCTGCCACGTACGGGATCCGGTTCGACGTGACGAGTAGTGGGCAGCTCACGGTGCCCGCGGGTGCCGACGTGACGCTTCGGTACGCCAGGGCCGCGAAGGCCCGCCCGTGATCGCCGTCCTCGGCCTGCTCGTCGGCATCGTGCTCGGTCTCGTGGTCCACCCCATCGTTCCGCTGTGGCTGCAGCCCTACCTGCCGATCGCCATCGTTGCCGCGCTGGATGCGATCTTCGGTGGCTTCCGGGCGTTGATCGAGGGCGTGTTCGACGACCGCGTGTTCGTGATCTCGTTCATCGGCAACGTCAGCGTGGCAGCCGTCATCGTCTTCCTGGGTGACCAGCTCGGCGTTGGTACGCAGCTGTCCACGGGTGTCGTGGTCGTGCTGTCCATCCGGATCTTCGCCAACGCGGCCGCGATCCGACGGCGGTTGTTCCATGGCTGAGTCCCCAGTGACGGGCCAGACGAGCCAGACGAGCCAGACGAGCATCGAGTGGCGACGCGTCCGGTCCACGCTCAAGCCGCGCGCCACGCTGGCCCAGATCACGGTCGGGATCTTGTGCGTGGCGCTGGGCTTCGCCGTTGCGCTGCAGCTGCGCTCCACCCGTGGTGCGGTGGCGCTCGACACAGCGAGCAGCACCGACCTGGTTGGCATCCTCGACGGCCTCAGCCAACGGTCGGACCAGCTCAGCGCCGAGGCTCAACGCCTCGAGCTCGAACGGGCTGCGCTGGTCGGCGGCGCCGGCCAACAGGCGGCGGCCCTGAGCCTGGCCAAGGAACGGCTCCAGACCTTGGGGATCCTCGCCGGCACGATCCCGGCCCAGGGTCCCGGCGTCGTCCTGACGATCGCCGACCCACGCGGCGGCGTCGATGCAACCACGATGATCGAGATCGTGACGGAGCTGCGTGACGCCGGCGCCGAGGCGATCCAGGTGAACGACCTGCGGGTCGTGGCGGACACGTACTTCCTGGACGAGGCCGGAGGCGTCAGCGGCGACGGTCGGCTGCTGTCGCCCCCGTACGAGGTGCGGGCGATCGGGGACCCGGCCACCTTGGCGTCGGCGTTGTCGATTCCGGGCGGCGTGCTGCAGTCGCTGGCGCGAGTCGACGCGGTCGGCACGGTCGCTCAACGCAGCCAGGTGACCGTGGACGCCTTGAAGCCGCTCCCGGCGCCTCAGTACGCTTCGCCGGGCGCCACCCCGTAGCGCAGCCCGCAGCCACCAGCCCGCAGCGACCAGCCCCCCGAAGGGACCACCCGTGTATCCGGAGGACCTGAAGTACACCGCCGAGCACGAATGGGTGCGGGTGACCGACGACGGCACGGTGCGGTTCGGGATCACCGACTACGCCCAGGAGGCGCTCGGCGACGTCGTCTACGTGGCACTGCCCGGATCGGGGGACGACCTCACGGCGGGTCAGACGTGTGGCGAGGTGGAGTCGAGCAAGAGCGTGAGCGACCTCTACGCGCCCGTGTCGGGCACGGTCATCGCGCGCAACGACGCGTTGGAGGCCAACCCCGAGCTGGTCAACTCCGACCCGTACGGGGACGGGTGGATGGTCGAGGTGTCGCTCGCCGATGCGGGAGTCCTGGACGGACTGCTGGACGCGGCCGCCTATACGGCGCACGTGGCGGCCTCCTAGACTTCGGAGATCGGCGAACCGGTTGACCGGCCGCCGCCGACGCCGTAGGTTCGTCGCCTCACCCTCCACTTCACCTCCATAGTTAGGCCGGCGTCATGTCCGTCTGTCCGCGCTGCGGCTTCGACACCGCAGAACCCGCGGCCCGGTTCTGCCCCTCGTGCGGCGCGCCGATGTCCAGCCAGCTGCGCCAGCCCGCCGAGCCCGGGGAGTCGGCCATCGAGGTGACCAGCCGGATCTCGCTGTCCGAACCGGGGGCGTCGACCGCGGAGCCGGCGGCCGAACCCGATGCTTTGGCCGAGGCCGTCGGTTGGGAGGCGCTGGGGATCGACGCCGACGTCGTGGACCGCCTGCAGCCGGGGCAGGCCCTGCTGATCGCCCAGGGCGGGTCGGCCGCGGGTGCGCTGTTCCTGCTCGATGCCGCGCGGGTGACCGCCGGACGCGGTGCCGACTCCGACATCTTCCTGGACGACATCACCGTGTCCCGTCGTCACGCGGAGTTCCGCCGCGACGGCGACACCTTTTCGTTGTGCGACGTCGGCAGCCTGAACGGCACCTACCTCAATCGCACTCGCGTCGACGACGCCCCGCTGACGACCGGTGACGTGGTGCAGATCGGCAAGTTCCGCATGGTTTTCGTCGCGGCGGGCCACACGGAGGGGGAGGCAACGTGAGTGCAGTGCCGGCCCGTGCCTACATGAGCATCGGTGAAGTGCTGGCCAAGCTGCGGCCGGACTTCCCCGACGTGACGATCTCCAAGATCCGGTTCCTGGAGTCCGAGGGCCTGGTCGAGCCGCAGCGCACGCCGTCGGGCTATCGCAAGTTCACCAGCAACGACCTGCAGCGCTTGCGCTACGTCCTCGGTGCACAACGTGACCAGTACCTGCCGCTGAAGGTGATCAAGGCCCACCTCGAGGCCATCGACCGGGGACTCGAGCCACCGGAGAGCCCCGGCGGAGCCCCGCGCGTCCCGATGTCGGTGGTGGCCTCCGACGGCTTGCCCACCGCAGAGTCATTCGCGCACGACGTCACCGAGCTCCGGCTGTCCCACGAGGAGCTCGTGACCGCGGCGGGAATCGACCCCGCCCTGCTCGACCAGCTGTGCGACTACGGGCTCGTGCAGCGCCGCTCGGGGAGTCAGCACTACGACGGCGGGGCGCTCATGATCGCCCGCGCAGCGGCCGAGATGGCCGCCTACGGGATCGAGCCGCGACACCTTCGGGCCTTCAAGTCAGCAGCCGAGCGCGAGGTCGGCCTGGTGGAGCAGGTCGTGACCCCCATGGCGCGTCAGCGCGGTGCCGATGCCCAGGCCCGCGCCCAGGAGACGGTGCGGGAGCTGGCGGCGTTATCGGTGCGGCTGCATGCCGCGCTGGTCAAGGCTCAGCTGGATTCCGCTCTGCGCAGTTGATTCGGCTCCGCGCAGTTGATTCGGCTCTACGCAGTTAGGGTGGCGTGATGCGCCAACTCGACGTCGTCGGAGTCCGGGTCGAGATGCCCTCGAACAATCCGATCGTGCTGTTGCGCGAGGTCGAGGGGGAGCGCTACCTGCCGATCTGGATCGGGGCCGCGGAGGCCAGCGCCATCGCCTTTGCCCAGCAGGGCGTCGTTCCCGCCCGACCGCTGACCCATGACCTGCTGCGCGACGTCCTCACGGCCCTGGACCGCCCGCTGACGCAGGTGCGGGTGACCGATCTGCGCGACGGTGTCTTCTACGCCGAGCTCCACTTCGGCGACGGCACCGTGGTCAGCGCCCGACCGTCCGACGCGATCGCCCTGGCCCTCCGCACCGGCACCGCGATCTTCGGGGTGGACGAGGTGCTCGACGAGGCGGGCATCATCATCCCCGACGAGCAGGAGGACGAGGTCGAACGGTTCCGGGAGTTCCTGGACCAGATCTCCCCGGAGGACTTCGAGACCGGCTCGGCGCCGCCAGAACCCTCAACCGATGATTGAGGCCAGCAACCCTCAAGGGTGAGTTGAGGCTCGGTCACAGTCGGCCCGGCGTGTCGGGGCCGGGTGCGTTGACGGGCCTGGTCAGGCGCCTTACCGTCGGCATCACACGTCGGTAACTTCCACCGGTGTGACTTGGCAGCGGGAGGCCGGCGTGAGCAGCACTGGAGACACCCCTCACGGCGGTGACGGCCTCGTCGTCGACCCGCAGGCCCATGCGCAGGCGGTCCGTCGCGCGGGTGAGCAGGGGTTGCTGTTCGGCGAACAGGTGAGCCTTCCCGAGGACATCGGCTACCGCGGGCCGACCGCGTGCGCAGCCGCCGGCATCACCTACCGGCAGTTGGACTACTGGGCCCGCACCGGGCTGGTGGAGCCCGGCATCCGACCCGCCGCCGGTTCCGGCACGCAGCGCCTCTACAGCTTCCGTGACGTGCTGGTGCTGAAGATCGTCAAGCGGTTGCTCGACACCGGTGTCTCGTTGCAGCAGATCCGCACGGCCGTGATGCACCTGCGCGAACGCGGCGTAGACGACCTGGCCCAGATCACCCTGATGAGCGACGGCGCCTCGGTCTACGAATGCACCTCGGCCGACGAGGTCATCGACCTCGTGCAAGGCGGACAGGGCGTGTTCGGCATTGCCGTCGGACGGGTCTGGCGTGAGGTCGAGGGCACCCTGGCCGCGCTGCCGGGGGAGCGGGCCGAGTCCGATACTGAGGAGGCGCACCCCGGCGACGAGCTCGCCGCGCGACGTCGCGCTCGCCACGCCGGCTGACCACGCTTTCGGACGCGTCGCTCGCGCTGGGCGTCGCCTAGACTGACCGCGCCGACAAACCCGTACGGGAGAGTCCCTCGCCGCCAGCGGGGGCGCCGAAGGAGCAACCCTCCCCGGAACCTCTCAGGCCCCAGGACCGCACGGGCGAGGCGCCTCTGGAAAGCGGGTCACCCGACCCCACCGACGGTGCAACCAACGGCGCGACCCGACCGGTCGCGCCTTGGGAACCTCTCAGGTGCCGATGACAGAGGGGGAGGCCCGCGGAGCAGACCCGCACCGGAAGAGGGCCTCACCCATGACCGACCGTTCGTCCGTGCCTCTCATCAGCCTCGAGCGCAGCACCCGCTTCGACCTACGTCACATCGGTCCCCGCGACGCCGACATCGCCGTGATGCTCGCCGCGCTGGGCTACGCCACCCTCGACGAACTCACCGATGCGGCCGTGCCGGCAGCGATCCGTTCGCTGAGCGCGCTCGACCTGCCACCCGCAGCCAGTGAGGCAGAAGTGCTCGCGGAGCTGCGCGCCTTCGCCGCCGCCAACCGGGTCATGACCCAGATGATCGGGTTCGGGTACGCCGACACGACGACGCCAGGCGTGATCCGCCGCAACGTGCTCGAGAACCCGGGCTGGTACACCGCATACACGCCCTACCAGCCAGAGATCAGCCAGGGTCGGCTCGAGGCCCTGCTGAACTACCAGACGATGGTCGAAGACCTCACTGGGCTGCCGACGGCCAACGCGTCGTTGCTGGACGAGGCAACGGCCGTGGCCGAGGCCGTGGCGCTGGCCCACCGGGTGTCCAAGAACGACAGCTCCCTCGTGCTGGTCGACGTCGACACCCTTCCGCAGACCGTTGCCGTGCTGCAGACGCGCGCCCGCCCGATGGGTCTGGAGGTGCGCACCCACGACTTCGCCGGGACCGACGAGACCGCCGCCGCGCTGCCCGACGAACCGGTGTTCGCGGTGGTCTTGTCGTACCCCGGAGCCAGCGGTGAGATCCGGGACCTGCGTCCCGCGATCGAGGCGGCCCACGAACGCGGGGCGCTGGCCGTCGTGGTCGCCGACCCGCTCGCGCTGACCTTGTTGACCTCTCCGGGCGAGCTCGGTGCCGACGTCGCGGTCGGGGTGACCCAACGCTTCGGTGTGCCGTTGGGGTTCGGTGGACCGCACGCCGGTTACCTCGCCGTGAGAGCCGGCCTCGAGCGGCAGCTGCCGGGCCGACTCGTCGGCGTGTCCGTCGATGCCGACGGCCGACCCGCATACCGGCTGGCACTGCAGACCCGCGAACAGCACATCCGGCGGGAGAAGGCGACCAGCAACATCTGCACCGCTCAGGTGTTGCTCGCCGTCATCGCGAGCATGTACGCGGTGTACCACGGCCCAGAAGGGCTGCGCAGCATGGCCGAGCGGACCCACCGCCTCGCGGCCCTGCTTGCTGCGGGGCTGCGCGCGGGTGCGGTGGAGGTCACGTCGCACGCCTTCTTCGACACCGTCGTGGCGCGGGTTCCGGGTGCCGCGGACGAGGTCGTGGCGTCAGCCGCGGCGTCGGGGATCAACCTGCGTCGGGTGGACGCTGACACGGTAGCCGTGGCCACGTCCGAGACCACGACGCGCGAGCATGTGGCCGCCGTGTGGCGGGCGTTCGGCGTTGCCGCTGACGTGGACGTGCTCGACCCGGTGACGCCCGACGCGTTGCCGGCGTCGTTGCTGCGGACCAGCGAGTTCCTGACGCATCCGATCTTCCACTCCTACCGCAGCGAGACCTCGATGCTGCGCTACCTGCGCAGCCTGCAGGACAAGGACGTCGCGCTGGACCGGTCGATGATCCCGCTCGGCTCGTGCACCATGAAGCTCAACGCGACCACGCAGATGGCGCCCATCACGTGGCCCGGGTACTCCGCCATCCATCCGCTCGTTCCGCTGGACCAGGCGAAGGGCTACCTGACCGTCATCCGACAGCTCGAGCAGTGGCTCTTGGCCATCACGGGGTACGACGCCGTATCCCTGCAGCCGAACGCCGGGAGCCAGGGCGAGTTCGCGGGGCTGCTCGCCATCGCGGCCTACCACGCGTCGAAGGGCCACGAGCACCGCGACGTGTGCCTGATTCCGGCGAGCGCGCACGGAACGAACGCGGCGAGCGCGCACATGGCAGGACTGCGCGTGGTGGTGGTCGCCTGCGACGACCTGGGGAACGTGGATCTCGACGACCTGGGTGCCAAGCTGGCCGAGCACGCCGACCACCTCGCCGCCTTGATGATCACCTACCCGTCCACGCACGGCGTCTACGAGGCCGAGGTGGCCAAGATCTGCGCGATGGTGCACGACGCGGGCGGCCAGGTGTACGTCGACGGCGCGAACCTCAATGCCTTGGTCGGCTTGGCCCAGCCGGGACGCTTCGGTGCCGACGTGTCGCACCTGAACCTGCACAAGACGTTCTGCATCCCCCATGGCGGGGGCGGGCCAGGAGTCGGGCCGGTCGCCGTGCGCGAGCACCTCGCGCCGTTCCTGCCCAACCACCCGCTGACGCCGGAGGCCGGTCCGGCAACCGGAGTGGGACCGGTGAGCGCAGCTCCGTGGGGGTCGGCGAGCATCCTGCCCATCTCGTGGGCCTACATCCGGCTCATGGGGGCGGAGGGGCTGACCAAGGCGACGCAGGTGGCCGTGCTGGCAGCGAACTACGTGGCCCACGCCCTGGATGCCTACTACCCGGTTCTGTACTCCGGCGCCGATGGGCTGGTGGCCCACGAGTGCATCCTGGATCTGCGCGGCATCACCAGGGACACGGGCATCACCGTTGACGACATCGCGAAGCGGCTCATCGACTACGGCTTCCACGCACCCACGATGTCGTTCCCGGTCGCGGGGACGCTCATGGTCGAGCCGACCGAGAGCGAGGACCGGGCCGAGCTCGACCGGTTCGTCGCAGCGATGGTCGCGATCCGCGGCGAGATCGACCGCGTGGTGTCCGGGGAGTGGCCCCGCGACGACAACCCGCTCGTGAACGCCCCACACACCGCACAGTCGGTGGTCACCGATGAGTGGTCGCACGCCTACTCGCGTGAGGTGGCGGTCTACCCGGTGGAGTCGTTGCGCAGCAACAAGTACTGGACCCCAGTGCGTCGCATCGACGGCGCCTACGGCGACCGCCACCTGGTGTGCTCTTGCCCGGATCCGTCGGCGTTCGAAGTCCCTCCGGGCTGAGCGTGTTCAGGGGCCAGCTGGGCTCAGCTCAGCTCGGTTGTCGAACCCAGACAGCGATGTGGTGCGGCTGCAGCGTGGTGCTGACAACGGTGACGAGGTCGTCAGTGACGTGGTGGGGGTCGACCTGGTGGCGCAATCGGGTCCCGAAGGCATCGACGGTGCGCAGGGCGTCATAGCGCGATCGATTGAATCGTCGGTCGACGACTTCCTGGACTCGGCGTAGGACGGGTCGGGCAACGGCTGCCGCGGTCAACGTCGCGGCCGCAACCGCCAGCGTCGATCCGCTCCCCATGACGGCCGAGATCGACGCTGCGACCGCGGCGTAGGTGGCCAGCAGCAGGCCGGTGACGATCGCGTAGGAGGCAGTGCGGCTGATGATGCGGTCGATGTTGAAGAGCTGGTAGCGGGTGACGGCGACCCCCACGGCGATCGGGATGGCGTTGAAGGCGGCCAGCCCGACCAGCAGGAATGGGCCGGAGAACTGGCCCAGCCACACGACCAGGACCCCCAGCAGACACACTCCCAACGCCCACGCCAGCCAGCGAAACTGCAGCCGCTCGACACCCACGCTGCGTCGCCAACGCAACGCCAGGCTCACCAACGACGCCAGCAGCAACAGCGGGACGATCGCAAATCCGCGGTCGACCACGAACGAGGTGAACGGCTTCAGGGCTGGGACGCCCAGGGGATTGTGCCGTCCCTGCTGAGCCGCATGAACGTCGACGACGAGGGCGATGGACACGACGACTCCGACGCCACCGATCAGGCGAAGCAAGCCAAGCTGCGGGCCGGTGGTGACGCGTCCGGTCGGGAAGAGGGTGACCAACGTGGCCAGCGCCAACCACCCCAGAGCCTGCAGCGGCTGCCCCAGAGCCGTGACCAGCGCCGGCGTCGAATCCGTGAAGACGTAGGCGGCGCCGTAATAGAGACCACCCGCCACGAACGACACCCCGACGGCCAACAACCACCACCCGATCCGGTTGTCCGGCCGACGCCAGATGAGCAGCGTTCCCACGACGAGGTAGCCCAGCCAAGCGACGAGCCAGCCGTTCGTCGCAGGGTCGCTGGCGGCCGCGAAGATCAGGAACGCTGTGGTGACCGTGGCGATCAGGGCACTGACCCACCGCAGTGTCACCGCACGTCTCACCCGGCGATCTTCTCAGGGGTGCCGTTCCGAAATCGTTACGACGGAGCCCGGACGGCGAAACGCGTTGTTCGCACGGCCGGGGGAGCCGCCGGCAGGTGCGTCTCCAAGGGGCGTGCGACGATGCCGTCATGCCCACCGACGCTCCGGTGATCGTCTCGGTCGGCACCACGCTGGGCGATCACACCTACCCGCAGGCGCAGATCACGGCGGCCTTCGGTGAGCTGGTGACGCCTGATCCCCGTGATCGCGCCCGACTGGAGCGGCTGCACGCTGCCACCGGGGTGCGGCAGCGGCACCTGGCTTTGTCGCTGGAGGAGTACCCGCAGCTGGCTGGGTTCGGCGCGGCCAACGACGCGTTCCTGCGCGTCGGGCTCGACCTCGCTCAGGCCGCTCTCGACGACGCCCTGGGGCAGGCGGGCCTCGCCGCCGTGGACGTCGACCTGGTGATGACGACGACGGTGACCGGCGTGGCCGCTCCGGGCCTGGAGGCCCGACTCGCGCCCCGCTCGGGGCTACGGGACGACGTTCGACGGATCCCCGCCTTCGGTCTTGGCTGTGTCGGAGGCGCTGCCGGCGTGGCCCGGGTCGCGGACTACCTGGTCGGCCACCCGGACGACGTCGGGGTGCTGCTCAGCGTCGAGCTCTGCTCGTTGACCGTGCAGCGCGACGATCCGTCGCCGGCCAATCTCGTGGCGAGCGGGTTGTTCGGCGACGGAGCAGCTGCCGTCGTGATGGTGGGTGCGCGACGCGCGGCGAAGCTCGGCGCGTCTGGACCTGTCGTCATCGACTCGCGCTCGCGTCTGTACCCCGACACCGAGCGGGTCATGGGATGGGACGTCGGCGGCTCGGGGTTCCGCGTCGTCCTCGCTCCCACCGTTGCCGACATCGTCGAACAGCATCTGGGGGACGACGTCAAGAGATTCCTCGCGGCGCACGATCTCGACATCGATGACATCGAGCGCTGGATCGCGCACCCGGGTGGACCCAAGGTGCTGAGCGCGTTGGCCCGCACGGTCGGACGCAGCGACGACGACTTCGCGATCACGTGGGAGTCATTGGCCGACGTCGGGAACTTGTCGTCGGCGTCGGTGCTGCAGGTGCTGGCCCAGACGATGCAACGGTTCCCGGTGGGTGACGGAACGCCCGCACTGCTGCTGGCGATGGGTCCGGGATTCTGCTCTGAGCTGGTGCTCCTACAGTGGTAGTCCGGTGGTAGCCCAGTGGTAGAACCGTGACGTCGGTCGGCTGGTACACGCTCCTGGTGCTCGCCGTCGCGGTGGAGCGGCTCGTCGAGCTCGTGGTGGCGCGCCGCAACCTGCGCTGGTCCCTGGAGCGTGGGGGAGTCGAGTACGGCGCCGGGCACTTCGGCTGGATGGTGCTGCTGCACGTCGGGTTGCTCGTGGGCTGCCTGGTCGAGGTGTGGTGGAGCGACCCGCCGTGGCTGCCCTGGCTGGGGTGGCCCATGTTGGCGTTGGTGATCGGCAGCCAGGCCCTGCGCTGGTGGTGCATCCGCACGCTGGGACCACGCTGGAACACGCGCATCGTCGTGGTACCAGGCATGGGGCTGGTGGACACCGGTCCCTACCGCTACTGGCGCCACCCCAACTACGTCGCGGTCGTGGTCGAGGGGTTCGCCCTGCCCTTGGTGCACACCGCCGTGGTGACCGCCGTTGCCTTCACGGTGCTTGACACCGTTCTGTTGCGGCATCGGATCGCGGTGGAGGACGACGCGCTCGCCGGCGTCGGCCCATGACGGCTGGGGTGCTCTCGCCCGACGTGTTGGTGGTCGGCGGTGGTCCGGTCGGCCTGATGGCAGCGCTGTACGGCAAGCGGGCCGGCTTCACGGTGTCCGTGGTCGAGCCGCGCGTCGATCCGATCGACAAGGCGTGCGGTGAGGGCGTGATGCCGACGGCACTCGCCGCGCTGCACGGCGTCGGTGTCGACCCAGTAGGGCACGACTTCGTCGGGATCCGCTACCTCGACGCCGTCGGGACCACGACGGCCACGGCGACCTTCGACGGCGTCGTCGGACGCGGGGTTAGACGCACCGAGCTGCATCGAGCCCTGGCTGCGCGGGTCACCGAGCTGGGGATCGAGCTGTGCAGGGACCGCGTCGTCGACCTCGTCCCGGGACCAGAGCCGGAAGTACGGCTGGCATCCGGGGCTTGCCTGCGGCCGCGGTGGGTGCTGGCTGCCGACGGGCTCCATTCGCCCGCGCGCCGTCGGCTGGGACTGACTCCGACCCGGCCCCGACGAGGTCCGAGGTACGGCCTGCGCGCTCACTTCGCACTCTCGCCGTGGAGCGACCACGTCGAGGTGACGTGGGGCGACACCGCCGAGGCCTATGTGACGCCGGTCGCCGACGACCTGGTAGGTGTCGCCCTGCTCGGTCCGCGCCGAAGCGGATCGTTTCGAGAGCGGCTCGATCAGTTTCCGGCGCTACTCGATCGACTCGGCACGGCGGAGCAGATCGGGACCGTCGCCGGCGCCGGGCCGTTGTGGCAACCCGTGACGTCGTTGGTCTGCGAACGCACGCTGTTCGTCGGCGACGCCGCCGGCTACCTCGATGCTCTGACGGGGGAGGGGCTCGCGCTCGGTTTCACCAGTGCCCGGTTGGCGATCGACTGCGTGGTGCGCCACCACCCCGAGCGCTATCCCGCGCGTTGGCGCGCGGCCAGCCGGCGCACGCGCTGGTTGACCGAAGGAATGGTCGCGGCGGCCGGGACTGCGCGGGTGCGACCACTCGTCGTGCCGATCGCAGCTCACGTCCCGGGGGTCTTCTCCCGTGCCGTGCGCGCTCTTGCCTGACGCCTCGGTTCCGGCATCCACTGCGCAAGCGTCACCGGGATCCCGATCTGCTCGATCGCACGCACGACCGCCTCGTCGTCGTCGATGACCATGACGATCTCGCCTCGACGTTGCAACCTGCGCAGCTCATCGAGCTTCATCTGCGGTGCCGGGCGGTGGTCGCGCGCGGTCCGCATCAGCAGCTCGCCGGCCGGCAGCGCGTGCTGCGTCAGCCAGGAGCTGGTCTCGTCGCGATAGTTGGCCGGGCGGCCCGTCAGGTACACGATCTGGTGCGCCTGGGCGGCCAGCTCGACTGCGGCGCGGCCTTCGGGCAGCACCGGGTCGTCGACCGCGGCGGCGAAGAACCGGGACCACTGCTTGGGTCGGATGTCCAGCCAGTGGAGCCGATGCCGGGTGTCGGCCAGCACACCGTCGAGATCGACCACGACGAAGGTGGGACCCACCGGCGCGTTCACGCCGGGCACGCTAGCCCGTACGCTGCCCAGATGCCGCTCGACCTGGCCGCCGTCGCCGGCACGCTTCCCCAGCTGGTTCCCTTCGTGGGCACGATGGGACTGGAGTTCGTGTCCCTGGACGACGAGTCCGCGGTACTACGGCTGCCCGACGACCCGGCCACGCGCAACCACGTCGGCGGGCAGCACGCCGGTGCGGTCTTCACGCTGGGGGAGACGGCCGCGGGCGCATTGGTCCTGCGCCATTTCGGCGAGCAGCTGGAGCGAGTGACGCCCCTGGCCGTCGAGGCGACCATCCGTTACCTGTCCTTGTCGAAGGGGACGGTGACGGCGACGGCGACCACTGCGGCGGACCCGTCCGCCGTGTTGGCCGAGCTCGATGCCGGTACCCGCCCTGAGTTCGACGTCGAGGTGGTGCTGCACTCCGACGCCGTCGAGGAGCCCAGCGAGCCGACGGCGGCCATGACCGTGCGTTGGACGCTGCGTCCCCACCGCTAGGCCCTCGCTAGGCCATCGCGTGACGGATCGCTGGGATCCGCGTCATGAGCTCGGCCAACGTCTGTTGGGACCGCTGCGGCTCGCCCAGCTGCACGAGCCGGAGCATTCCGGGGTCGCCGGCCGCGACGCCGCGGGCCATGCCGTCGAACATCTGTCGGATCCGCGGCGGCACCTGGTCGACGACCGCCCGCGGGCTCACGCCGCCATACGTCTGCGCGATCAAGGCGAGTCGGCGGGCCGACTCGTGCGTACCGAGGTCGCGGGTGAGCGGGACACCGTTCCAAGCGATGAAGGCGAGCTCGTTCAAGGGGGAGGAGGGCCCGGCGAAGTCCCAGTCGAAGACCCCCGTCAGCGCGTCGCCGGAGAAGCAGGCGTTGTACGGCGCGATGTCGTTGTGCCCGATCAACGTGGGCTCCGGACCAGGCACGAAGCGCCATGGTCCTTCGTGGTCGAAGTCCGCGACGGCCTCGTGGAAGTCACGGGTCCAGCCGACCAGCGCAATGAGCTGCGCGTCAGTCAGCATCTGCTTCTCGATGTCGATGACGTCTCCGGGTAGGTACGTGAGCACCTCGCGTTCCTGTTCGTCGAACCCAAGCACCTGCGGCACGTGCGGCATCCGTGCCCCGACATGTGCCAGCAGGGCATGCACGGCCGGTGTCCATGGCCCGGTAGGTCGGCGCACGGTGTCGCCGATGCGCACCGCGCCGCCCACGTTGCCGCCCGGCAGCGCAACCTCGTCGCCGTGGCTCACGTGTGGAGCCCACCGTCACTGTGGAGCAGCTGACCGTTGATCCAGCCGCCGTCGGGGGAGCAGAGGAACGCCACGAGCGCAGCCGCATCGTCGGTCGTGGCCAGCCGGCCCAACGGGCCTTCCCGGAGCAGCGACTCCCGAAGGTCAGGCGACATCCAGCCAGTGTCGATCGGACCGGGGTTCACCAGGTTCGAGGTGACCCCGAGACCCGCGAGCTCGCGCGCCGCCGCGATCACGATCCGGTCGAGTGCCGCCTTGCTCGCGCCGTAGGGCAGGTTCTCGACGGTGGCGTCACTCGTCAGCGCCACGATCCGCCCCGAGCCGGACGTCCCGTCGAACTGTCGGGCGAACTCCCGCACCAGCAGCCACGACGCCCGGGCGTTGACGGCGTAGTGACGATCGAAGCTCTCGACCGTCGTGTCAGCCAGACCTGAGTCGACCGATTCGCAGTGGCACATCACCAACGCAGTGACCGCGCCCAAGCCGCCTGCGGCCGCCGCGAGGATGCGCTCCGGTGCGTTGACGTCCGCCAGATCCTCGGGGACCAACAGCGTGCGGGCACCCACCGACCGTAGGGCTGCGTCGATCGCTACGAGGTCGTCCGGCTGCGAGCCCCACGACATCCGCTGGTCGTAGGGCTGCCAGTAGGTCAGCGCGATGTCCCAGCCCGCGAGGGCCAAGCGCTGGGCGACAGCGGCGCCGATGCCGGCTCGCCGGCTCGCACCGGTGACCAGCGCCACCGGGCGATTCGGTACCTGCGCCATCGGTCCTCCTGTTGCAGCGTGTCGTGGGCGTCCCTTCGGTCCAGCGCGGGGCCACGGTGCCAGGTCGGGCAGGGGATGGGGAGCGGGTTTCCGTCGGAGCGCTGCGGAAAGCGTAGATTGACATAATGTCCATTATCGGCACTTCTGGATCCTGAGGGCCGGCACCTTGCGCCAACTGGGCCAGGTCGGCGGGGTGCTGCTCAGTTGACCGGCCGAACAGGTCTAGGTTCACCAGGGACGCCGTCGCACCTGAGTAGGACCGGAGGCAAGTCAGGGGCGACGGTTGACGTACGCCCTGCCTCCGGAGACCAAGGTTCCCAGGTTGAGCATCCCCAGTGACCTCGACATCGCCCGCGCGTCGACGGTGCAACCCATCACCGACATCGCAGCCGCTGCCGACCTGCCGGCGCAGTATCTCGTCCCCTACGGCTCCGACGTGGCCAAGATCGACCTGGCCGCGATCGACGCGCTGGCCGACCGCCCGAAGGCCAAGTACATCCTGGTGACAGCGGTGACGCCGACCCCGCTGGGGGAAGGCAAGACGACGACGTCGGTGGGGCTGGCCCAGGGGCTGGGTCGGCTGGGCCGCAAGGCGACGCTGGCCCTGCGGCAGCCGTCCATGGGACCGACCTTCGGGATCAAGGGCGGGGCGGCCGGCGGTGGCTACAGCCAGGTCATCCCCATGGAGCGGCTCAACCTGCACCTGACCGGAGACTTCCACGCCATCACCGCGGCCCACAACCTGCTCGCGGCGATGCTGGACAACTCGTTGTTCCAGGGCAACCCCCGCAACATCGACATCCCCAGCATCGAGTGGCGTCGGGTCATGGACGTCAACGACCGCGCCCTGCGCAACGTCATCATCGGTCTGGGTGCCAAGGTCGACGGCATCCCCCGACAGACCGGCTTCGACATCACCGCCGCGAGCGAGCTGATGGTGCTGCTGGCGTTGGCCACCGACGACCAGGACATGCGGGCCCGCCTGGGACGCGTCGTCGTCGGCTACGACAAGGACGGGGCTGCCGTCACCGCTGAAGACTTGCACGCGGCTGGCTCGCTGGCGGTGTTGCTGCAGGACGCGCTCAAGCCCAACCTGCTGCAGACGATCGAGGGGCAGCCGGTGCTGGTGCACACCGGACCGTTCGGCAACATCGCCACCGGCAACTCCTCGGTGGTCGCCGACCGGATCGGCATCCGCATGGGCGACTACCTGATCACCGAGGCCGGGTTCGGAGCCGACATCGGTGCCGAGAAGTTCTTCGACGTCAAGTGCCGGGTCAGCGGCCTGCAGCCGGATGCCGCAGTGCTCGTCACCACGGTGCGCGCGATGAAGGCTCACTCCGGCAACCACGACATCCGTCCGGGCAAGCCGTTGCCGGAGGCGCTGCTCGCCGAGAACCCCGACGAGGTCATCGCGGGTGCGGCCAACCTGATGAAGCACCTCGAGAACGTGCGCAAGTTCGGGGTCTCCCCCGTGGTCGCGATCAACGCGTTCCCCACCGACCACGCCAGCGAGCACGACGCGATCCGCAAGCTGGCGGAGTCGGTCGGCGCCCGGGTGGCCGTGTGCACCCACTTCGCTGACGGGGGTGCCGGGGCGATGGACCTGGCCAGGGCGGTCGAGGAGGCGGCGGCGGAGTCGCACGACTTCACCTACCTCTACGACCTGGACCAGCCGCTGGTGGCCAAGATCGAGAAGATCGCCACCGAGCTGTACGGCGCCGACGGCGTCGACGTCTCGGGCACGGCGGCCACCCAGATCGCCCGCTACGAGAAGCTCGGCTACGGCGGCCTGCCCGTGGTGATCGCCAAGACCCACCTATCGATCACCAGCGATGCGTCGCTGCCGGGGGCCCCGACCGACTGGGGCAACCTGCCGGTGCGCGAGGTGCGGCTGGCCGCCGGCGCCGGGTACGTCTACGCGATCTGTGGCGATGTGCGGACTATGCCCGGTTTGTCCGGTCATCCGGCAGCCGAGCGGATCGACCTGGACGAGGCAGGACAGATCGTCGGCCTGTCCTGACCCGCGCTGCCGCAGAGAGACCGGGCCGGTTCACCGGCCTGGCGGTTTGCTTCTGGGGGTCGGGTTCGGGAACCTAGAACGGCTCGGGAACGTCGGAATCGGCAGTCGTTGAAACGACTGCAAGACCGCCGGCGCGAGCGGGCGGGGGAAGAAACCTCCTCCCCTGCGCGTTTCGCCACTACCCAGCCCACTTCCCCCACCTGCACCGGCCCACGAGGCCGAGGAGAGGCCCCCATGAGCGATCGAGCGCTGCGCGGAACGCGCCTGGGCGCAACGAGTTACGAGACCGATGAGGGCGTCCTGCCGGCCGCTCGACGCGACACCACCTACGACTGCCCCGAAGGGCACTCCTTCACGATGCCGTTCGCCGAAGAGGCGGACGTGCCCGCGACCTGGGAGTGCCGCACCTGTGGCCAGCTGGCGCTGCGGCGCGACGGTGCCCGTCCCGAGGAGAAGCCGGTCAAGCCGGCCCGCACCCACTGGGACATGTTGATGGAGCGCCGCACGATCCCCGAGCTGGAAGAGCTCCTGGCCGAGCGCCTAGACCTGCTGCGCGCCAACGGTGGCGCACCGGACACCCGCAAGAGCGCCTGACCGCCCGTACGACCTCAGCCCGACCCACCTCGGCCGACTACTCCGCCCCCGGCAATGCCGGGGGCGGAGGGCTGTCCGGCGGTCGTGGCTGGTCCTCGCGCACCACCTGCCCGGGGATCACCGGTCCTCCGCGACCGGCGTCGGACATCGGGAAGCGCTCGCCGATCACCACCCAGCGACCGGCCCGGCGAGCCACCGCACCGCCCACCAGACCCAAGGTGAGGGAGCGGACCGGCGGGATGGTCAGCAGAAGACCGACCGCGTCGGACACGAAGCCCGGGACGAACAGCAGCAGACCGGCCAGGAAGTGCAGGCCGGTATCAGCGGTCTCTCCTGCGGTGGGCAGGCCGCCGCCGGCGCTGAGCCGGGACAGCGCCCGGGCCGAATGCTTGCCGGCCGCTCGCAGCACGAGGAGTCCTAGCACCGAGAGGAGGACCTGCGCGGCGATGACCGGACCCCACCCGAAGCTCTGGGCCAGCGCGATCGCCACCGCGATCTCGACGCACGGCCACACGACGAACGTCAGGAAGCCGCCCCACCTCATGGCTGCCTCCTCATGGGCTGCCTCGTCATGGGCGCCGCTGCGTCGGCGCAGCCGCGGACCGGCGGGTCGGGAGCCCGCGCCCCAAGCGCTGGCGGATCCCCCACAGCGTCACCTGCGCCAACGCCTCGGCGACGATCGCGCGGCTCATCTTGCTCTCGCCCTGCTCGCGTTCGACGAACGTGATGGGCACCTCCACGATCCGAAACCCCGCGGCGAGCGCGCGGCGGGTCAGGTCGACCTGGAAGCAGTAGCCCTGGGAGTCCACCGACGCCAGGTCCACCCCGCGCAAGACGTCAGCGCGGTAGGCCCGAAAGCCGGCCGTGGCGTCGCGGACCGCGATCCCCAGCAGGGTCCTCGTGTAGGCGTTGCCACCGCGCGAGAGAGCCTCGCGACTGCGCGGCCAGTTGACCACTCGTCCGCCCGGCACCCAGCGTGAGCCGATGACGCAGTCGGCGTGGTCCAAGGCTGACAGCAGCCGCGGCAGGTCTTCCGCCCGGTGCGACCCGTCCGCGTCCATCTCGACGATCACGTCGTAGTCGCGCTGCAAGGCCCAGTCGAAGCCGGCCAGGTAGGCGACCCCAAGGCCCTGCTTCCGGGGCCGGTGCAACACGTGGGTCTGTGGGTCCTCGGCGCTGAGCTGGTCGGCGAGCTGCCCGGTGCCGTCGGGGCTGTTGTCGTCGACGATCAGCACGTCGACCTCAGGGACGGTGCGACGGACGGCGGCGAGGGTCGTGGGCAGCGTCAGTCGCTCGTCGTAGGTGGGGATCACGACGAGCGTGCGCGACGGCAGGTCACTCAGTGGCTCACTCAGCGGTTCTGTCCTTACGGCGGCGGATCAGTGCCACGAGGAACGCGGCCACTCCGACCATAACCAGAGCCAGCTCCGGGACCGAACCGAGGCGGTCGGCCAGGGTCAGGGCCGTCCGCCTCGGCAGCGACTCCACCAGCGTCCGCTGCACGAACTCCGGCGTCTGCTGGGTCACCGTGCCGTCGGGGAGGACGAAACCGCTGATGCCGCTCGTAGCGGCCACGGCGACGGCTCGAGCATGTTCGACCGCACGTAGCTGGCTGATGGCGAACTGCTGCTCGACCTGACCGGTGTGCCCGTAGGTGGCGTTGTTGGTCTGGACGGTGATCAGCTGGCCGCCACCAGTGACGACGTCACGCACCACGCTGTCGTAGGCGACCTCGAAGCAGATGACATCCCCGACGGTCGCGCCAGCGATGTCGAGCACGCCAGGCTTCGTGCCCGCCAGGTAGTCCTTGGGGATCCGGGACAACCGCGAGATCCAAGGGGACAGCAGGCTGCGAAAGGGGACGTACTCCCCGAACGGCACCGGATGCCGTTTGACGTACACCTCACCAGGACCGGTCTTGGGGTCCCAGACGACGCCCGTGTTCATCAGGTAGCGACCGCCCGGCGAGGTGCTGACGATGCCGACCAGGATCGGGACGCCGATCGCCGCCGCAGCCGCGGAGATCTCCGCCTTCGCCTGCGGGTCCACGGCCGGATCCACGTCGGAGGAGTTCTCCGGCCAGACCACGAAGTCCGGCTGTGCCACCTTTCCCTGGGACACGTCGTTGGCCAGCGCAAGCGTGGCGTTCACATGGTTCTCCAAGACCGCCCTGGCTCTCCCGAACGCGTCCATGCCACTGGTCGGGACGTTCCCCTGGACCACGGCGACGGTCACGGGCGGCCCGGAGCTCGGGCGTGGCACAGCGAAACCGATCAGCGTCACGGCCAGCAACCCGGCACCGGCGGCCATGAGCGTGCGCCACGACCGCCACGAGACCACGGCCCACGCGAGGCAGCCGCCGGCGAGCGCGACGGCGAACGTCACCAGGGGCGCTCCGCCGATGGCAGCCAGACCCGTGAAGGAGCTGTCGGGGTTGGCGAACGCCAGACGACCCCACGGGAACCCGCCGAACGGCACCCGGTCGCGCAAGGCCTCCTGCACCGTCCACGCGGCGGCAGTCCACACCGGCCAGCCGGGGAGCCGGGTGAGGTAGGCGAGCATCAGGCCCAGCAGGCTCAGCCACACGGCGCACTCCAGCGAGAGCAGGATCCAGGCGTCCAGTCCGATCACCCGCAGCCACGGCATGAGTCCGAGGAAGAACGTCAGTCCGTAGACCAGCCCGACGAGGGCACCGACGCGGCCGCTGCGGCCGCGGCACAACAGCACCAGAGCCGCCACGGACGGCACGGCCAGCGGCCACCAGTCGAACGGCGGGAACGCGGCTACGAGCACCACCCCGGCCAACGCGGCCAGCGCCAGACGCAGCACGAGTGGGCGGGAGTCAGCCACCAGCGGGCGGGACGACGACGGTGCCCGAAGCAGTCGTGGCCACGATCGGCGGGTCCAGGACCTGCGCAGCGGACTCCCCCAGGTCGGGTCGGCCCCGACAGATGACGCGAACCTCGAAGCGCATCTTGCGGCTGCGGGTGCCGATCCGTTCCACCACCGCCTCGATCTCCAGGACGTCTCCGGCCCGCACGGGCGCAAGGAACTGGACATCGTCGTAGGAGGCGAACAGACCCTCGTCACCGTCGGTACGGATGCAGGCCTCGGTTGCGACGTCCCCGAACAGTCCCAGTGAGTACGCACCGTCGACGAGGTTGCCCGCGTAGTGCGCGTGCGACGAAGGGACGTAGCGCCGGTGCACGACCGTGAGGCCTTCTCGCGGATCGCTCATGACGCCACCTTCGGCAGCGCCGCCAGCTCGTGAACCAGGTAGCTGGCCACGTCGTTGGGTGTCGTCCCCTTGCCGAAGATGCGGTCCACGCCCAGCTTCTTGGTCCAGGTCTCGTCCATGCGTGGGCCACCGACGATCAACAGCGGGGTCTCGCCCTTGGGGTAAGCCTCACGGAACGCTGCCGACAGCTGCGTCACGTTGTGGATATGGGCGTCCTTCTGCGTCACGACCTGCGACACGAGCACGGCATCGGCATGGTGCTCGATGGCCGCGTTCACGAGGTCCGGAACGGCCATCTGGGCGCCCAGGTTGATCACGGCGAACGCGCCGTAGGCCTCCAGACCCTTCTCGCCCGCCCATCCCTTCACGTTCAGGATCGCGTCGATCCCAACGGTGTGCGCGTCGGTTCCGATGCACGCCCCGACGACCACGAGGGAACGGTGCAGGACGGCCTTGATCCTGGCGTTGCACTCCTTCGGCGACAGCGAAGGGAACTCCCGCTCTACGACGGTCACCTTGCCCAGGTCGACCAGGTGGTTGACCCTGCCGTACACGACGAAGAACGTGAAGTGCGGACCCATCGGCTTGGCGTGGACGACCATCGCCGGCTCCAGGCCCATCTTCGCAGCGAGCTGCAGGGCAGCCCCCTCGGCGCGTTTGTCGTGCTTGACCGGCAGCGTGAACGACACCTGGACGGCACCGTCGCCCGTGGTGTCCCCGTACGGCCGGATGATCCGCCGGTCCTCCGGTTCGAGGTCCGTGTGGTGGGCCGGGTGCATCGCGGAGGCGAACTCGGAGCTCATCGGGAGCCTCCTGCTGCGAACCCTGCGTCGAGCAGCTCAGAGGCCGGGTTGTAGTAGTCCGGACCGCGCTTGACCACGCCCTCGAGCCCTCGACCGGCGTCGGAGGGCCGCTTCATCAACCCGAACGTGCCGTCGCCGATGGCGTTCAGCAGCCCGTCGTCGACGATGTCGTCGAGCAGCTCGACCGCCTCGGCCAGCACTTGGTGGGCGCGTTGGACGATCAGCCCGTCGGGTGCGGGGTTGAAGTCCTCGTGAAGCGCGCCGGTGGCGTTGAAGACGTAGCGCACGTTCTGCAGCGCGAGGTCTCGGTCGGACAGCCACGGGGTGTGGACCGCCTCGGTCATCATGCCCACGAGCAGGATGCCCTGCTGGGTCAACGAGCCGATCAAGTTGAAGAACCCGTCGAGCAGGAACCCCCGGAACACGTCACCGGTCATGTGCTTGGTCGGAGGCATCCACTTCAGTGGCGCATTCGGGAACAGCTCGCGCGCCAGCAGAGCGTGTGCCAGCTCCAGGCGGAACGACTCGGGGACGTCTGGGTTGATCTCGAACGCGTGGCCGAGCCCGAGCTGCCAGTCGGCGAGCCCGGCTTCCTTCCCGAAGAACTCGTTCAGCAGCTGGCTCACGGTCACGGTGTGGGCTGCCTCGATGCCGTCCGCTGTCGTCAGGTAGTTGTCCTCGCCGGTGTTGATGATGATGCCGGCCCGGGCGTGCACCTGACGACTGAACCGCTGGTCGACGAACGTCCGGATCGGGTTGATGTCGCGGAACAAGATCCCGTACATCGAGTCGTTCAGCATCATGTCGAGCCGCTCGAGTCCTGCCAACGTCGCGATCTCGGGCATGCACAGTCCCGACGCGTAGTTGGTCAGGCGGACATAGCGACCGAGCTCGCCGGAGACCTCGTCCAGCGCCGCGCGCATCAACCGGAAGTTCTCCTGCGTCGCATAGGTGCCCGCGTATCCCTCGCGGGTCGCACCTTCGGGCACGAAGTCGATCAGGGACTGTCCGGTGGACCGGATGACCGCGACGACGTCGGCGCCTTCTCGCGCTGCTGCCTGTGCCTGCGGCATGTCCTCGTAGATGTCGCCCGTGGCCACGATGAGGTAGACCCAGGGCTTGGGCGGGTTGCCGTACTTGGCGATGAGACGTTCGCGGACCTTGCGGTTTCGGTCGATCCGGGCGAATCCCCGCGCGACCTGTTTGCGTGCGGCGCTCGTCGCCGCCGTGGCCGAGCGGCCCTCAGGCTGCCGGAACGTGACCGACCCGGCCGCGGCCTTCTGGGCGAGGGCGGTCAGGTCGGCGTACTCCCCCGACCGCATCGCGTCCCACACCGAAAGGGCGACCCCGGACTCCAGACCCACCTGGTCGCGCACCTCGTCGACCAGGTGGTTGACCCACGGTTCGCCGTCGGGATCGGCGCCGGTGATCCCGGCCAGCCGCAGCACTGCACGCTCCACCGAGACGGTGGTGTGCGTGGTGGCCAGCTTCACGATCGGACGTCCGGCCTTGCGGGCCAGGCTGCGGGCATGCCGAACGGTGACCGGGTCCAAGTTCAACTTGGTCCGGCGGGCCGACGAACTGGGGCTCACTTGCTCACGTCCTCGTGGATCGACGCCTGTGTGGAGTACACCGTCTGTCCTTCGACGATCGTGCGCAAGCACGTCGGGGGTGTGGCCGCCGGGCCGGTGTCGGGAAAGGCGTCACAGCCCCAGATCGCCAACGTCGTGGGCGTCCCGAGCGCGATGACCCCCGATCGGTCGTCGCCTGCCGCGCGCCACCCCCCTTGGGTGTGGGCCTCGAACGCGTCGGACACGGTCAGTCGGTACTCGGGGACGTGATGGTTCACGCTGGCCTGGATCGCTGCCCAGGGTCCCATGGCCGTGACCGGAGCGTCGGACCCGAGCGCCAGCGGCACCCCGGCCCGGTGCATGACGCCGAACGGGTTCAGACCGACCGCGCGCTCGGCGCCGAGCCGGTCGGCGTACATCGCCGAGGTCCCGCCCCACATCGCATCGAAGAGTGGTTGCACGCTCGCGTGGATCTGCAGGTCGGCCAACACCTGGATACCACCGCCTGGCATCTCGATGTGCTCGACGCGGTGGCGGCGTTCCCGGATCGCGGCAACGCCCACGATCGCGGCTGCGTCGCGGAACCCCTTCACCACCGACTCTGTCGCCGCGTCGCCGATGACATGGAAGCCGGCCTGCAGGCCCGCCCGCGTGCAGGAGACCACATGGTCGCGGATCTGCTCGGCGCTGAGGTACTGCGTGCCGCAGGTGTCGGCATCGGCGTACGGCTCGCACAGGTGGGCCGTACGCGAGCCGATCGCACCGTCGACGAACAGGTCACCGGCGGCGCCGCGGGCTCCCATCGCCTTCGCCTCAGCGATGCCGTCGTCACCGAGCGCGCCCCAGTACCCGATCACGCTGGGGCCGGGTTCCTGCTCGGCCTGCATCAGCACGGCGGCGAAGTCGTCGGGTCCGTTGATGTCCGGCCCGCCGAGCTCGTGGAACGAGCCGATCCCCAGCGACGCCGCGTGCTCCCGCGCAGCGCGCCGCGCCGCGGCGGCCTGGCTCGACGTCACGGAGGCGAAGGCGGCCGCCCGCACCGGGTGGTGCGCCTCCTGGCGCAGCCAACCATCGGGGTCGTAGCCGGCTGCTGCCGCGGCCTCCGGAACCGCTGCCAACAGTGCGGAGGACACCACGCACGAGTGGACGTCGATGCGCGACAGGTACACGACCCCGCCGTACGACGCGCGGTCGAGCTCGGAACGCGTCGGTGGACGCCGTTCGGGCCAGGTCGACTCGTCCCAGCCGTGTCCCAGCACCACGGATCCGCGACGATCGCGGGCGACTTGCTCCACCAGGTCGAGCACCTCCGTCAGGGAGGTCGCCCGGCTCAGGTCCAGCCCGACCAGGGCAAGGCCGGCGGAGGTCGTGTGCACGTGCGCGTCGACGAAGGCCGGCGTCACGAAGTGGCCCTCGAGGTCGACGACCTGATCGACCACCTCCGCGTGGCGGCTGGCATCGGCGTCGGTCCCGATCCAGCTGATCGACCCCGCGTCGTCCACCAACGACGTCGCCTGCGGTTGTCCTGGTACGTGCAGCCGACCACCCAGGTACAGCGTCGTCGTCATGCCTTGCCCTCGTGGGCGAGCCGACGCTCGAACAGGGCGCGGACTCCCTTGGCGTTGCGCAACAGGTCGAAGGCGACGTCGGCATGCCCGGGGGTGTAGCCGTTGCCCACCAGCATCGTGACGTCGGCGGCGAGACCCTCGGCACCGAGTGCGGCGGCCGTGAACGACGTGGCCATGGAGAAGAAGATGACGGTGCCGCCGTCGGGGTTGGTCGCGAGGATCGCGCCGTGCTCGCAACCGGGGACATCGACACAGACCACCGTGATGTCAGCCGGTGCGCCCAGCGCACTCGTGACGGCCTGCGACAGCGCCACAGGGTCGCGCGCGTCGGCGATCGCCACCTCGTCGGCCAGGCCGACGTCGCGCAGCAGGTCCGCCTCAGCTGCGATCGGCACGACACCGACCGTTCGAGTGGCCCCCGCGCCGGACGCGGCGGCGAGCGACAGCGACCCGCTCTTACCGGCGCCACCGATCACGGCGACGGTGGGCGGATGACCGTCCCCCACGTAGCGGCGTACGACGCGCGCTGTCAGGGCTGGTGCGCCGGCCACGTCCATGACGGCCATCGACAGGTCGGCCGGCAGGTCTTTCGGCACCTTGGCCGCGATGGTCCGGCCGAACAGCACGGCGGTCCCCTCGCACGGCACCTGCTCGCTGCGTCCGTCCCAGCTCCGCAGGCCGTCGCTGATCCGCAGCGGCGTCAGGCTCAACGAGACGAGCGTGGTGATCTGATCTCCGGCGACGACGTCGAGGCCTGCCTGCGGTCCGACCTCGGCGACAGTACCGACCAGCATGCCGCCGGACCCGGTCACCGGGTTCTGCATCTTGCCCCGCTGCGCAACGATGGCGAGCACCTCGGCGCGGACCGCGTCACCGTCGCCGTGATGCTTCTCGCTGAGTTGCCGGAAGCTGGCCGCGTCGAGGTTGAGCCGCGCCACCTCGATGAGAATCTCGTCGGGCCAGAGGTCAGGATCGGCGTCCAGCCGCCGGGCTGCCTGCGGCAGGACCCCCACCGGCTCCAGCACCCGGTGCAGGCCAACCGGAGACGAGGGCGTGGTGCGGGTCACGCGGTCGATCATCTCAGGTCGATCGGACCGGGATTGGCCCACATGGGGTCATTTCTTGCCAGTTGCCCGGTCGTGAGCCGGAGATTCTTCGGTCGGTCGTTGCTCAGACCGGAACTTCTTCGTACCCTCCGCCCATGAGCGACCACGCGTTGCCGCAGCCCTACGAGTACCGGTACCGGGCCCTGGTGGAGCCGGACTGGACCCGCCTGCCCGCCTGGGCGGCGGTCACCGCGCAGGAGTGGGCAGACGCCCAGTGGCAGCGCGCGCACTGCGTGAAGAACATCAAGCAGCTGCGTGGCGTCATGGGCGACCTGCTCGAGGAGCGTTTCTACGCCGACCTCGAGCAGGACCAGGCGCAGCGGGCCACCATGGCCATGCTGCTGCCGCCGCAGATGCTCAACACGATGGTCCCGGACTCCCACGACGGCGGGGCGCCGACGCCGTCGCAGCTCACCGACGCGTTCTACTCCGACCCGGTTCGCCGCTACATGTTGCCGGTCTTCTCCGACCGGCGCACTGACTGGGCATCCCACCCCTACGCGACGCGCGACTCATTGCACGAGCACGACATGTGGCAGGCCGAGGGGCTTACGCACCGCTACCCCACCAAGGTATTGGCCGAGGTGCTCTCGACGTGTCCGCAGTACTGCGGACACTGCACGCGTATGGACCTGGTCGGTACGTCAACCGCCACCGTGGAGAAGATGAAGTTCGGCCTGAAGCCGGTCGACCGCCTCGACGGCATGATCGCCTACCTGAAGAAGACCCCGCAGGTCCGCGACGTCGTCATCTCCGGCGGCGACGTCGCGAACATGCCGTGGAAGAACGTCGAGGGATTCGTCGATCGGGTACTCGACGTCGAGAACATCCGCGACATCAGGTTGGCGACCAAGGCGCTGATGGGCCTGCCGCAGCACTGGTTGCAGCCCGAGGTGGTCGAGGGCGTCCACCGGCTCACGCAGAAGGCCCGTATCCGAGGCGTGCAGATCGCGATCCACACCCACGTCAACCACGCCAACTCGGTCACCCCGCTCGTGGCTGACGCGACCCGGGCGATGCTCGACGCGGGCGTCCGCGACGTGCGCAACCAGGGCGTGCTGATGGGCGGGGTCAACGACTCGGTCGACCGGCTGCTGGACCTGTGCTTCGCGCTGCTCGACGGCGCGGGGATCATGCCCTACTACTTCTACATGATGGACATGATTCCGTTCGCGGAACATTGGCGGGTGTCACTGGGCGAGGCTCAGCGCCTGCAGCACGGGCTCATGGGCTATCTACCGGGGTTCGCCACGCCCCGCGTCACCTGCGACGTTCCGTTCGTCGGAAAGCGCTGGGTGCACCAGGTCGACGAGTACGACGACGTGCTCGGCATGTCGTACTGGGGCAAGAACTACCGCACGAGCGTCGAGCGCGACGACCCCGACGCCGTAGACCGTAAGTACGTGTACTACGACCCGATCCACACGTTGCCGGCCGAGGGTCAGGCCTGGTGGCGTGAGCACGGGCACCTCGAAGGCCTCGTGACGCCGGACGTGGTGGCCGCCGCCGCGTCGTCGCGGGCTGCCGCCGCAGCGGAGCTGGCCGCCACCTGAGCAATGCTCAGGGCGCCAGGCTGCTCGGCCGGTTCTCGTAAGGGGTGCTCAGTACCACCGTGGTCCGCGTCGCGACATGGGCGGCCGCACGGATCTGGGCCAGCAGCGCCTCCAGGGCCAACGGCGTGGCGACGCGGACCTTGAGCAGGTAGTTCTGGTCGCCGGCGACGCTGTGGCAGGCCTCGATGGCGGCGATACCTGCCAGCCGGTCGGGCAGGTCGTCGGGGTCGGAGCGGTCCAACGGGGTGATGGAGACGAACGCCGTCAGCGACAGGCCGACCGCCTCGGCGTCGATCACCGCCGAGTAGCCGCGGATCACGCCGCGCTCCTCCAGCCGGCGTACCCGCTGGTGCGCGGCTGAGGTGCTCAGGCCGGTCTGTTTTGCCAGGTCGGTGTAGCTGAGCCGCCCGTCGGCGGCCAGCGCCCGAAGGATCCCGAGGTCGACGTCGTCGAGCTCCGCGACGGCCGGACGGCTCATGAGCCGCCGCGCTGACCGCGGGTGAGGTGGCGCCCGATCACCATGCGCTGGATCTGGTTGGTGCCCTCGACGATCTGGAGCACCTTGGCCTCACGGAAATACCGCTCGACCGGGAAGTCGCGCACGTAGCCGTAGCCACCGAACACCTGCACGGCATCGGTGGTCACCTTCATCGCCATGTCGGTGGCGAACAGCTTGGCCATAGCCGCCTGAGCGGTGAACGGTTGTCCCGCGTCGCGTCGTCTGGCAGCCGACAGGTACAGCGCACGCGCCGCTTCGATCTGGGTCGCAGCGTCGGCGAGGAGGAACTGCAGGCCCTGGAACTCAGCGATCGCGCGACCGAACTGGTGGCGTTGACCCGCGTACTCCACCGCTGCGTCCAATGCGGCCTGGGCCAGACCTACCGCGCACGCTGCGATTCCCAGACGTCCGGCGTCCAACGCCGCCATCGCGATCGTGAAGCCCTCGCCCTCGGCGCCGATCAGGCGATCCGCGTCGATGCGGGCGGACTCCAGCCGGATCTGGGCCGTGGGCGAGGACCAGGCGCCCATCTTCTGCTCCGGCTCGGCGGCGGACAGACCGGGTGTGCTCGCCTCAGCGAGAAGGCAGGAGATGCCGCGCGGACCGTCGTCGGATGTACGCACCATCAACTCGTAGAAGTCGGCGACGCCACCGTGTGTGATCCACGCCTTGGTCCCCGTGACCACGTACTCGTCGCCTTCGCGGACGGCCCGGGTCTGCAGGGCTGCGGCATCGGAACCCGACTGCGGCTCGGACAAGCAGTACGCGCCGAGCTGCTCACCCCCGAGCATGTCTGGCAGCCAACGGTCGCGCTGCTCCTGCGTGCCGAACGCAGCGACCGGGAAGCACGACAGCGAGTGCACGCTCACGCCGATCCCGACGGCCAGCCAAGCGCCGGCGATCTCCTCGAGGATCTGCAGGTAGTCGGCATAGGGCAGGCCGCCACCACCGAACTTCTCCGGGAACGGCAGGCTCAGCAGGCCGGCCCGGCCCAGGGTGCGGTAAACCGGTTCGGGGAATGCGTGACGTTCCTCGAAGTCCTCGACCTGAGGCGCCAAGGTCGTCTTGGCGATGTCGCGGACCAGTTCGAGCAGCTCTGGCCCGACGTCGGCCGCGAAGCGTCGTTCGACGTTCATCGAATCCTCCTCGTGCCGCGGGCTCAGTCGACCACGACGAGATCGCGTGGCGCCCTGGTCAACGACTCGACCCCGGTCTCGGTGACGACGACGATGTCCTCGATACGCGCCCCATGGCGACCGGGCAGGTAGATGCCCGGCTCGACGCTGAACGCCATTCCTGGGCGCAGCAGCTCGTCGTTCCCGGACACGACGTAGGGCTCCTCGTGCGTCTCCAGACCGATGCCGTGCCCCGTGCGGTGGATGAAGTGCTCGCCGTATCCCGCGTCGCTGATGGGGACGCGTGCGGCGGCGTCCACCGATTCCGCGCTGACGCCCGGACGGGCGTGCGCGACAGCCGCGGCCTGTGCGTCGTGCAGGACGGCGTAGTAGCTCAGGAACTCCTCGTCCGGCGGACCCAGGCTGTACATCCGAGTCTCGTCGGAGCAATAGCCGCTGGGCATGGTGCCGCCGATGTCGACCAGAACGCTGTCCCCCGCCTGCAACTCCCGGTCGGACACCTCGTGATGCGGGCTGGCGCCGTTCGGCCCCGATCCGACGATCACGAAGTCGACGCTGACGTGCCCCTCCCCCAGGATCAGCTCGGCGATGTGGCGGGCGACCGCGCGCTCGGTCACGCCCGGACGCAGGAACTGTGGCACGCGCGCGTGCACCCGGTCGATCGCCCATGCCGCCTGTCGCAGGGCGTCGACCTCGGCTGCTTCCTTGATCATCCGCAGCTCGCGGAGCACCGGCCCAGCCAGCACCTGCCGGGCCCCCGGCATGGCCGCGCGAAGGTTCAGCACCTTCTGCGCCCACATCGTGTTGTCGACGGCCACCGTGCCGTCGTCGGCCACCGTGCCTGGCAGCAACGAGGCGACGAGCGCGTAGGGGTCGTCGGTCTCGACCCAGCCCACGACGTCGATCCCCAGGTCGGCGACCGGCGATGCCATGGCGGCCGGAACCTCGAGTGCAGGAGCCACGAGCACCGGGTCACCTGTTGCGGGCACGATCAGGCAGGTCAACCGTTCCAGCGGTAGTGCCTCGTAACCGGTGAGGTAGCGCAGGTCCGGACCCGGGGAGATCAGCAAGGCGTCGACTCCGGCCTCCTGTGCGGCGTCGCGAGCGCGCAGCAGACGGTGGGCGGAGACGGCGCTGGTCACCCGCTCACTCTAGGCGGGCACGCGGGGCATCTCGCTGTAGGTCTTGGTGACCACCTGCCACCTGCCGTCGTAGCGCATCAACGTGAAGAACACGACGTAGTCGATCCCGTAGTAGCTCTCCTCCACCAGCGTCGCGCACGCGGCATGTCCGGCCACGTCGATCGCAGTGATGCTCGCCCGGTAGCCGAGCGGTGACTCCTGGTCCTGCAGCCACTGGACGAACTCCTCGGGCGCGGCTGCGACGTCGACCGTGTCGCTGTCGATGCCGTACATCGTCCAGGCTGGGTGCAGGGCGGCCCGGAGCGCCTCAGGGTCGGCGACGCGACAGGCGTCGACATAGCGCTGCACGGCGGCCCTGACGGCCTCGGCGTCATCGAGGTACGTGTCCATGGCCCGACCGTACGCGCGGTCGCCCGGTTTGATCACGGGTACCGTCAGGCGGGTGACCGAATCTGCCCGTCTGATGGCGTTGGACTCGGCGTCGATGTACTTCCGCGCCTTCCACGGAGTTCCTGACTCGGTGACCGCACCCGACGGCACCCCCGTCAACGCGGTTCGGGGCTTTCTCGATGCGATCGCCCGTCTGATCTCCGACTTCTCGCCCACGTCGTTGATCGCCGCCTTCGACGCGGACTGGCGACCCCAGTGGCGCGTCGACCTGATCCCGTCGTACAAGGCGCATCGGGTCGAGGGTGGCGCCGACGCTGCGGTCGCCGGTGTCGCCACCGAGGAGGTGCCCGACCTGCTCTCACCGCAGGTCCCCGTGATCGAACAGGTGTTGGACGCGATCGGCATCGCCCGGATCGGGGTCTCCGGCTTCGAGGCCGACGACGTGCTCGGCACCCTGGCCGCGCGGTGGCCGCACCCGGTGGACGTCGTCACCGGAGACCGCGACCTGTTCCAGGTGGTCGACGACGCCCGCGGTGTGCGCGTCCTCTACAACGCACGCGGCTACGCCAAGCTCGAGGTGATGGACGAGGCAGCCGTTCTGGCGCGCCACGGCGTGCCCCCCCAGCAGTACGCCGACCTCGCTCTCCTACGCGGCGACGCGTCGGACGGTCTGCCCGGCGTTGCCGGCGTCGGTGAGAAGACCGCAGCCGGCCTGCTCGCCCGCTTCGGCTCGGCCGATGCGCTCCTCGCCGCGCTCGACGACCCGGCCACCGACGTCCCCAAGGGACCTGCCTTGCGGGCAGCCCGCGACTACCTGGTGGCCGCCGGACCGGTTGTGCGGGTCCGCACCGACGTCCCACTGCCCGACGTCTCGGCGGCGCTACAAGCAACGCCGAAACACGCGCACCGGCTCACCGAACTCAGCACTCAGTGGGGCCTGGCAAGCAGTGTTGACCGTCTGCTCACCGCGATCCAGGCAACTGTGCGCTAACCACCGACCTCGACGTCGCGGTCACGGTGGTCCGGGCAGCTCGGGACGAGGAACCGCGTAGGGGCGGCCTCCGGCCCGGGTCCAGTTCGCCACTCCATCAACGGCCCGCTTCATGGTCCAGCGCCCACTGGTCTTGGCGCTGTGGTGGCGGCGACACAGGGCCTGCAGGTTGGCGCTCGCCGTGGCACCACCGTCAGCCCAGCCGACCTCGTGGTCGAGGTCGCACCGCCACGCGGGCAGCGAGCACCCAGGGAACGTGCAGCGCCCGTCGCGGGCGATCACGTACTCGCGCATCGGCTGGCTGGGTCGGTAGCTCGTGCGCCCGACATCGAGCAGATGCCCCGACACCGGGTCGCGGACCCAGCGCTGCCACTCCGCGTCGGTGGTGAGTGCCCTGGCCACGGACGCCGGGATCGGCCCGTATCCCGCGAGCTCGGCGGGGTGGTCGGCCAGGCCCAGCAAGGTCGGCAGATCGATCACCACGGCCACGCTGCGTCGCGCCTTGCCCTGCGTCGCCGGAAGGTCAGGATCGGCCAGGGCGGCCGACGCCCAGCCGATCAGCGCTTGTGCCCGCCAGTAGTCCAACGATCGACGCTGTCCGGGATCGCGCAACTTCCGAGCCGTAGCCGTCAAGCCCTCCCACACCACCATCGCGTCCGCCGCCTCGAGCTGACCGACGATGACGGCCATCCCGTCCGCCTCAGGCGACAGCGAGACGCCCACCTCCTGCGCGGCCGCTTCCTGCCGAGCTCGCGCAGCCTCGCTGTCGAGCGACAACACGATCCGTCGCAACCGTCGGCGCAGCTGACCGGGCGTGTACACGACGTCGTCGCGCAGCTTCGCGAACAGCTGGGCCTCGGCCGCTCTAGCCAGGTTGTCGTCGGCGGCCAGGAGCTCGTCGACGATCGCGCACACGTGCGGATAGCCGAGCCGGCCCGACGCCAGCCGCTCCCGAGCGACGGGAAGTCGGGTCGCCAGAGCGCGAGCCACGTCGATCCGTCGTTGAGCGGTGACTCCCGCCACGCTCAGTGCACAGGCGGCGTCGACCTGCGTGAGCAGGTCGTCCTCGGTGCTCTCCAGACCGGCAAGCGCCGCCAGCGCCTCGTGCTGCGCGGCGACGGCGTGGCTGACCTGCGCCTCCCACGCTTGGACGAGCAGCATCCTCTGATCCGGCGCGAGGGCCTTGACGTCGACCATCTGCAGAGCCGCAGCGGTCTGGGGTCCGGGGCCGGTGGCGAGGATGGCGCTCAGCGTGGTGTCCCAGTCGGCACGGCCGAAGTCGTCGGTGGCCAGCAGGTCGAGGACCTGGGGCTGCCAGGCCTCGCCCTGCGCTAGCGCCGCCTGGACCTCCTCGACTTCGAACATGTGTTCGATGTTAGCTGCCGCCTCCGACAATTCCTCCGGTGCTGAAGATCGTCCGACGGGGACGGGTCACACTCGGGTCGTGCGGCCGACGGGCGGAGGAGCGAGTCTCTTTGTCACTGCGCCCTTGCTTCTGGTCTGGCGCTGGTGCTGGTTCTCGGCGGTTGCACCCCAGACGACCACGGTCCACACCGACCGCGCCATGGTCGGTTGCTTCGCCCAGCTGCTCGACGGGTCGACGCACCGTCCGCCGGCCAACCTCGCCGGTGTCGGGCCGCCGAGCTGGTTCTGCCCCATGATGCGCTGCCGCCGCTAGGCGCGGTCGCTGATCGCCTGCACCAGAACCCGCTGCCACTGCCCGAGTGACGTGTCGGGAAGGAACTCTCGGATCACTCGCTGTCGGGCGGCCTCCCCCATCGCCTTGGCCGCGCTCGGATCGGCAAGCAGACGGTTGACCGCGGCCCCGAACTGCACCAGGTCGCTGGGCGGTCGCACCAGCAGTCCCGTCTCGCCGTCGATGACCTGGTCGACGATCCCTCCCACTGCCGACGCCACGACCGGCGTCCCCTTGTACATCGCCTCGGCAACCGTGAGTCCGAAGCCCTCGGCCAGGCTCTTCTGCGCCACGACCACCGCATGCCGTTGCAGCGCATTGACGATCAGTGCGTTCTCCTCGACATCACTCATCGGCAGACACACCAATTGCACGCGGCTGCGTTGATGGTGTCGCAGGGCGCGCCACTGCTCCCAGGTCGCCTCGAGCACCTCGGCCGCCTCGGGGTCGTCGGCTACCGCAGTCACGACCGGACCGGCCAGGACGAGGTGGGCGTCGCTGCCGTCCAGAACCTGCTCGACGAAGCCGTGCATCACACCGGCCATGTCCTTCAACGGGTCCCACCGACTGACCTGCACCACAAGCGGTGCACCCGCGGCCGGAGGTGGGCCGGTACGGATGATGTCCGCGAACCGTTCCACCCGCCCTGGCGAGCCGTCGGCGCGCACGAACGGCACCGGTCGCCGGGCCTGGCCGTTGATGATGCCCACGTGCGCCAGCACGTTGGCCGCGTACTTCTCGCTCAGATCCTGGTTCTTCGGCGCCAGCGGGTCGATGCTCGGCCGCAACACGTGCAGTCGGTCGCGTGGCACCCAGGCCGGGGCGTAGTCCGCGCGCGTGAACACGTACGCGTCGACGAACCCCTCGAGGTACGGACGCAGGAAGTTCCACGCCTGCTCCGTCTGCGCGTTCGACCTGTCGCTGCCGACGTGGCAGCGCCACACCACCGGCGTACCACGGGTCTTCATGCCCTCGGCCAGTCCGGCAGTCTGCGGGTCGTGCAGGATCACGACATCGCCGTCGGCCACCACCGCCTCGAGCTCGTCGAAGTTGGCGCGTGACACCTGCTGGTAATGGTCGTGCTCGGCTCCTTCCAGTCGCCCACCGTCGCCGGCACCTCCATGCAGCCGGTTGTGCAGCCGCTTGGTCAACGCGAAGAACGCCGGGTCGCCGTCGATCACGAGCCAACGGGCGTCGACGCCGGCACCGCGAGACAGCGGCAGGAGCACCTGCAGCATCTCGGCGACGCCGCCGCCGGCGGCCGTCGAGTTCACGTTGATGATGCTGTGGGTGCCGAGGATCGACAGCAGGGCCGGCGCAACCTCGTCGATGAGGTGGGCCACCCGCTCCTGCCCCAGCACGGGGCCGAGGTCCAGCGGTGAGCGCGCGGGCAGCCGGACTTCCTGCATGAGCCCAGTATCGACGTCCGGACTGCCGTGGCCGCAGGTCCTTGGACCCTTTCGCGCTCAGTCCTCCAGCGGGGCGAGGGCCACCACGCCCCGACGTAGCCGACCGACCGCTTCGCGAGCGGTGTCCCGCAGGTCGGGTTCTCCGGAAGCGGCGGCAGCGTCCGCAATCTGGCCGAGCAGATCGACCACCTGCTTGGTCCAGCGCACGAAGTCGCCCGCGGTCAGGTCGGAGTCCTCCAGCACCGCCTCCAGCCGGTGGCCGCTGGCCCACCGGTAGGCCGCCCAGGCGAAGCCGGCGTCGGGCACCCGCTTGAAGTCGAGTCGATGCTGGCGTTCCAGGGCGCGCAGATCGTCTGCCACCTCGAAGGTGCGCTCGATCGCGGCGCGGGTCTGCCCGCCCGGCAGTCGCGGGCTGTTCGGCTCATCCGTGCGCGACTCGTAGACGAGCACCGACGTGGCCGCCGCCAGCTCCTGTGCGTCGAGCTCGTGCCACAGACCTTCGCGCAGGCACTCCGCCGCCAACAGGTCGAGCTCGCAGTAGATGCGCCCCAGCCGCTCGCCGACGGGCAGCACCTCATCACCGTCGACGTAGCCCAGCTCGCTGAGCACGGCCAGCACGCGGTCGAACGTGCGCGCGATCGTGTTGGTGCGCTGCTCCATCCGGTCGCGCAGCTCCTGGGTGTCCTTGCTCAGCCGGGCATGTCGTTCCGCCCAGCGTGCGTGGTCCTCGCGTTCCTCGCACGCATGACAGGGGTGCGACCGCAGCTGCGCGCGCAACTGGGTGATCGCCGCGTCGTCCTTGCTCTCACCGTGCGACCGGCTACGTGTGCCTCGACTCCCGGTCAGTTCGTCGGGCAGATCGACCTCGCGCAGGCGTCCAACGAGGTCACGCCGGGACTGAGCGCTGCGCGCGTTGAACCCCTTGCCGAGCCGCAGCTGGGTGAGGGCAGGCACCTCGTGAGTGATCTCGGTCGCGGACAGCCGACGAACCTGGCCGCGGTCGGTCATGACCACGACCCGGGGTGGGTCGTCTGCGGCGTCCTCGACGACGACCGCGACCCCTGCCTTCTTGCCCCCGGGCACCTGGATCACGTCGCCGCGACGCAGTGTGCGCAACGACGCGGCGGCGGCCGTCCGGCGTTCGACGGACTTCGCTCGCGACACGTCCGTCTCGCGTCGCTTCAGCTCCTGTCGGATGCCCGCGTACTCGCCGAAGTCGCCGAGGTGGCAGGTCATCGCCTGCACGTACCCGATCAGCGCCTCTTCGTTGGTACGTGCCTTGTGGGCCAGGCTTACGACGGCACGGTCTGCCTGGAACTGGGCGAAGGACGACTCGAGCACCTCACGGGCCGAGACCCGGCCCATCTGGCGCACGAGGTTGACGGCCATGTTGTAGGTGGGACGAAACGACGAGCGCAGCGGATAGGTCCGCGTGCTGGCGAGGCCCGCCACAGCCCGCGGGTCGAAGCCGGGCTGCCACAAGACCACAGCGTCGCCCTCGACGTCGATCCCGCGGCGTCCGGCCCGCCCGGTCAGCTGGGTGTACTCCGCGGGCGTGACCTCGGCGTGGGCCTCGCCGTTCCACTTCGTCAGCTTCTCGATGACGACAGTGCGGGCCGGCATGTTGATGCCCAGCGCCAACGTCTCGGTCGCGAACACCACCTGTACGAGGCCCGCCACGAACAGCTGCTCCACGACCTCCTTCATTGCCGGGAGCATCCCCGCGTGGTGTGCGGCGTAGCCGTACTCGAGGCCCTGCAGCCACTCGCCGTAGCCCAGCGCCCGAAGATCTTCGTCGCTGATGTGCGCCGTCGCGGCTTCGGCGACCGCTCGGACCTCGGCCTGCTGCTGCCCTTCGTTCAACCGGACGTGGCCCGTGAGCAGCTGACGCACCGCCGCGTCGCAGCCGGCCCGGCTGAAGATGAACACGATGGCGGGGAGCAGCTCCCGGTTCTCGAGCGCCTCCACCACCTCGACCCGGCTCGGGACGCCAGGCGGACGGCCGCGCGGGCGCTGACCGCGTTTGGTGCGGTGCCCGCGTAGCCGGAACGTGCGTTCCTCGTCCCTGGCCAGGCGCTGCAGCTCGGGGTTGACCTGACGCTGATCGTCGTCGACGAACAGGTCGTACAACGTCTTGCCGGCCATCACCTGCTGCCACAACGGCACCGGGCGGAACTCCGAGACCACGACCGCGGTGTCGCCGCGCACCTCGCCCAGCCACTCGCCGAACTCCTCGGCGTTGCTCACCGTTGCCGACAGGGCCGCGACGGCCACCGACTCCGGAAGGTGGATGATCACTTCTTCCCACACCGCGCCGCGCGAGCGGTCGGCCAGATAGTGCACTTCGTCCATCACGACGAAGCCGAGGCCGGCCAACGTGCCCGAGCCGGCGTAGAGCATGTTGCGCAGGACCTCGGTGGTCATCACCACCACCGCAGCCTCGCCGTTGACCGACGTGTCGCCGGTCAGCAGTCCGACCTGGTCCGAGCCGTGGCGGGCCACGAGATCGTGGTACTTCTGGTTCGAAAGAGCTTTGATCGGCGTGGTGTAGAAGCATTTCTGGCCGCGGGTCAGCGCGAGATGCACGGCGAACTCGCCGACCACCGTCTTCCCAGAGCCCGTGGGCGCGGCGACCAGCACGCCAGTTCCGGCCTCGAGGGCCTGACACGCCTCCACCTGGAACGGGTCGAGCCCGAACTCGTAGCTCGCGGCGAAGCGGCCGAGCTCAGTCGCGGCCAGCGCAGCCCGTTCCCGCGCGGCGGCATACCGGTCCGCCGGCGTCGGGGACGTGGACATCTGGCCAGGCTACGGCAGCGCTCAGGTCACTTCGTCGTCGTCGACGACGGGGCGCGGTGCGACGAGCGGTGACGCCTCGTCGTCGGACAGCGTGGAGTAGTCGAGGTCGTCCACTGCCTTGGGCTTACGACGGTCGTGCAGCCAGGCGATGCCGACGCCGGTGAACATCAGCACCAGGACCGGGATCGTCACGTACGACAGCGTCAGAGGGTCGCCCGTGGGCGTCGCGACTGCACCGAACAACAGGCAACCCAGCACGATCCAGCGCCAGTGGCGCAGCATCACGTTCGCCGGCAAGACGCCCACCCAGTTCAGGGCGACGATGAAGACCGGCGTGAGGAAGCCGATCCCGAACACCACGCTCAGCTGCACGATGAAGGTGAGGTACTGGTCGAACCCCTGCAGGTTGAGGACTCCGTCGGGCGTGAACCCGAGCAGCAGGCGCAGCGCGCTGGGCAGGATGACCCAGGCGAACGCCATGCCGAGCAGGAACAGCGGAACGGCGGCGAGCACGAACCAGAAGGCGTACTTCTTCTCGTGCCGGTGCAACCCGGGAGTGACGAATCGCCAGGCCTGGTAGATCCAGACGGGTGCGGCCAGCGCCAGGCCGATCATGAAGGAGATCTTCAGCTGCAGGCTGAAGGCGTTGGTGACACCGCCGGAGATGGCGAGCGTGACGTCGTAGCCGTTGGCCTTGAGCGTGTCGATGACGTGGTTCATCGGCCGTTGCGCGAACGCGACGATCTGGTTGTAGAAGGCGAACCCGATGACCGACCCGATGCCGACGGCGGCGAGGGACTTGATCAGCCGGCCGCGGAACTCGCGCAAGTGGTCGAGGATCGGCATTCGACCCTCGGGGTCGTTCGTCGCCGTCTTACGCCGCCGCCGCGATCCCCCAGCGGCCGCCTCGTTCGTGCTCAACGCCCCGGACGCTCCGGTGCTCAGTGTTCGGTGGGCTGCTGCTCGGAGGTCGGAGCGGGCTGCGCGGCGGGCTGTGCAGCGGGCGGCGGAGTCGCATCCTCACGGGTCACGGTGATCTGCTTGGCCGCGGCATCGGCCTCGTCGTCATCTGATGCCTTGATCTCGGACTTGAAGATGCGCAGTGAGCGACCAAGGCCCCGTGCGGTGTCCGGCAACTTCTTCGCGCCGAACAGCAGGACCAGCACCCCGACGATGATCAGGATCTCAACTGGTTTTATGCCATCGAGCATCAGAACCTCATCTCGGACGGTTCGCCTGGCCCGATGGTACGCCGTCGGGCACCCGCCGGCGTCCCACGACGGTCATGTCGGCCCTCACGAGGACCGGCCGGGCCAGGTCAGGAGTGCGTCGAGATGGAGAAATCCGCCGCTGACAGGTCATGGGAGTCCAGCCAGAGGGCGAAGTCCAGGAGCTCGTCGTAGCTGATCGCCGCACCGGTATGGGCCTCCAGGGCCTCCGCCGGGATGTGCCAGGCCGTGGCCGCCACCCCACCGGACTTCAGCAGCGCCACGATCTCCCCGTCCGCAGGCTTGCGGATCTCGTCGCTGCACGTGGGGCAGGTGAACGCGTAGTAGGACCACTGCGCCACCGTGCACACCACCAAACGCATTTGGGCCGGAGTCAACTCGACGTCCCCACAGCACGGGCACGAGGCCTTGATCGTCGTCATTGCTCCCCTCCCCCCTCTTGGTTCGCATTTCGGCGAATGTCAGAGCCGAACCGTCCAGACGGGTTCGGCACCCATGGGTTCGGCACCGGGGAGAGATTTCTTGACGACCCGATCAGGCCGGTCGCGGCGGCGGCGCAAGCCCAGTCACCCGAACGGCGCAGCCGGGGTCAGTACGCAGCCAGCGCAGCCGCGGCTCGGGCGGCCAGATCGGCGCGCAACGACACCGGTTCCACCACGTGAGCCGCATCGCCCAGTCGCATCAGCACCCGCGTGATCCAGGCCGGGTCGGCCACCCGCAGCGCCACCCGTAGCCGACCGTCGGGCGTGGTCGTCACCGACTCGGTCGGGTAGGTCTCGGCCACCCACGAGGCGCTGTCGGCCAGGTCGACGACCACGAGCTGGTCCTGCGGCGACGGCGAGAAGATCCCGTCGTCGAGGTCTCGGGTGTTGGCCCGAGCCGGCACGTCAGCGGCCACGTCGAGCACGTCGGCTGCCTCGATGCGATCCACCCGGAACAGCCGGACGTCCTCTGCCGAACGGCACCATCCCTCCAGGTAGGTACGCCCCGCCACCACGACGAGACGCATCGGGTCGACGTCCCTGGTGGTCACCTCGTCGCGAGCCGGTACGTAGTAGCGCAGCCGCAGTCGCCGGCCGCGGCCCAGCGCGTCCTCGAGCGGACCGATCACCGGAGCTGCCGGATCCATCGCCACAGCGACCCGGTCGCCGGCGTGCGCCGCGTCTCCAGCCGCCTGCTCGAGCTTGACGACGGTGGCCTCGAGCGCGGCTCGGTCATGCACGCCGGGCACGTCGGTGAGGGCTCGCAGGCCGACGAGCAAGGCGACCGCCTCGTCGACGCCCAGCCGCAGGGGCCGGGCGATCGTGTCGGCGTTGCCGACATGGATCCGACCGCCCTCGAAGTCGACCTCGATCAGGTCGTTCGGCAGGTGACCCGGCAGGCCGCACATGAAGGCCAGCTCCAGGTCGCGCTCCAGCTGCTTGGGGGTGACGCCGAACTCCGCGGCGGCCTCGTCCACCGAGACCCCGGGCCGGGCCAGCAACCACGGGATCAGGGCCAGCAACCGGCCCAGCTGGGCCACCGAGCCACCCGCGCTCACGCCGCGCCCTCCGCGGCCGCCGTCAGCACCGCGGTGAGCCGGCGTACGACCGACTCGCGCAGCTCCCCGGGAGCCACGGCCACCACGTCAGCACCGAACCCGACGATCTCCTCGGCCAACGACTCCTCGTCGGCGTACCCGACCTGCAGCACGTCCCAGCCCGACTCCCCCGGGGTGGTCTGCGTAGCCCGACGGCGCAGCGGCACCGCGGCACCCTCACGAGCCCGCAGCGTCGCCGTCTGGTCCGCCGGACGGGGTGTGAGCATCTGCACCTCGTCGCGCACGTTGACCTCAGGGGGCACCGTCACCGTGCCGGCCGGGCCGGTGAACCGCGGCGCGCCATCGACCCGCGAGAGCCGGAAGACGCGAGTGGCCTCGCGGTCGACGTCGTGGCCCACCACGTACCAGTGCCCGTGCCACGACACGATGCCCCAGGGCTCCAGGCTGCGCTGCGTCGGTTGCTGCGCGCCCGGCGTTCGGTACCCGAACGTCACGGGACGCCCGTCGCGCACGGCTTCGTAGAGCCGGCCGAAGGCCGCCTCCGCGGCCGCGAACCGGGGTTCGACCAGGGCCAGGGCGTCGGCGTCGATGTCCGCGCCGGACGCCTCGAGCTTCAGGATCGCCTGCGAGGCCGCCTGGGCGAACGACGCCGACTGCCACACCCGCGCTGCCAATCCCAGTACCGCCAGCTCCTCCGGTTCGAACGACACCGCCGGCAGGGCGTAGCGGTCCCGGTCGATCCGGTAACCGATCTCGTCCTCGAACCAGGCGCTGTTGGAGCCGGTCTCGAGCGGGATGCCCATGTCGCGCAGGTCGTCCTTGTCGCGTTCGAACATCCGCTCGAACGCTTCGTCGGACTCGCAGCCGGCGTAGCCCGGGACGATCTTTCGGATCTGCTCGCGCGGCACGAACCGACGCGTCGCCAGCAAGCAGATGACGAGGTTGAGGAGTCGTTCGGTGCGCCGGGCCGCCATGTCGGGAGGCTAACCGACGCCGCGGGTCGGTTAGCCTCGCGGCCGTGGTGCGCTGGCGGGCAGGGGTGGTCACGGCGCTGGGCCGCTCGTGGCCGGGGGCTGTGGAGATGGACGTCCGGCTCGGTCCAGGACCCGACGATGCCGGCTCGGTGGTGCGCGCCCTGGCCTACCCCGACCTGGTGGGTCGACCGGAGCCAGGCGACGCGGTGCTGCTCAACACCTCGGCGCTGGCGCTGGGCCTGGGAACCGGTGGCTATGCCCTGGTGGTGGCCGTGCCCGATCGGCTGCCCGCTGACGTCGAGCAGCCCGGCCACCTCGTCAAGGCGCGATACCTGCCGCTGCAGGCGACGGTGCTGGGCGTGGACGAGCCGGACTCCCCGCACCACGAGCTCCTGCGCGACGCCGACGGGCTCGCCGGCCTGCCGGTCGTGGTGGCCGACCTGCACTCGTCGCTGCCTGCGGTCCTGGCCGGCCTGTTGCACGACCGACCGGGCACCCGGGTGGTCTACGTGGCCACCGACGGCGGTGCGCTGCCCCTTGCCTTCTCCCAGACCGTGGCCGGCCTGCGCGAGGCCGACTGGCTGGCCGGGACCGTGACGGTCGGCCAGGCGTTCGGCGGGGACCTCGAGGCGGTGACGGTGCACAACGGCTTGTTGGCGGCCGCCCGGGTGCTGCAAGCCGACGTGGCCGTGGTGACGCAGGGTCCTGGCAACCTGGGTACGGGCACCCGCTGGGGGTTCTCCGGGGTCGCCGCCGGCGAGGCGGTCAACGCCGTCGGGGTACTCGGCGGCCGTCCGGTGGCCACCCTTCGGGTGTCGCAGGCCGACGAGCGGGCGCGTCACCGGGGGGTGTCCCACCACTCCCTCACCGCGTACGGCCGGGTGGCCCTGGTGCCGGCCGACGTCCCCGTGCCGGAGCTGCCCGGCGAGATCGGGGCGTTGGTCCGCCGGCAGGTGGAGGAGCTGGCCGGTCGCCACCGGCTCGTCGCGGTCGACTGCGCCGGCCTGCGTGAAGCCCTGCGCAGCTCACCGGTTCGGTTGTCGACGATGGGTCGCGGCCTGGAGCAGGACGAGGCGGCGTTCCTGTCGGCCGCGGTGGCGGGGCGCCATGCGGCGACGCTGCTGCCCAGCGGTGGGTCGGTGGCCTGATCACCCTGGGCCGCCGCCTACCCTTGTGGGGTGTCGCCGTGACCCGTGAGGTCCGGCCGTCTCCTGAGGAGCCTTGTGCGCCGTCCCCCTGTCCTTCTGCTTGCGGCTGCCTGTCTGCCGCTGCTGCTCGTGTCGGCCTGTGCCAAGTCGAACACCGGTTCGACGCCCACCGGGTCGTCCAGCGGTTCGTCCACCAGCACCGGGGCGCCCTGGTCGGGCGACTTCCCCACGGTCACCGGAGACTTCAACACCGCCTTCACCGTGACGTTGCCCTCGACCGCGCCACCGTCGGACCTCCAGGTCAAGGTGCTGCAGAAGGGCACCGGACCCACGGTGACCAAGGGCGACCTGATCGTGGCCAACTACGTAGGCAAGATCTGGGGCTCGGGCAAGGAGTTCGACGCCTCGTTCAACCATGGCGGTCCCGTCGGATTCGCGATCGGTGTCGGCCAGGTCGTCCCTGGCTGGGACCAGGGGCTGGTCGGCCAGACCGTCGGGAGCCGGGTCGCCCTGATCCTGCCCCCGAGCGCCGGCTACGGCTCGCAGGGCCAGCCGCAGGCCGGTATCCAGGGCACCGACACCCTGGCCTTCGTGGTGGACATCCTGGGGGCCTATCACCCGACGGCATCCGCCTCGGGCAAGGCGACGCCGCCGGGCGACGACGGCGTGCCAGGCGTCACGGTCAACCCGGGACGTCCCACGATCAAGATCCCGCCCGGTGCGCCTCCGAACAAGCTGATCGTCTATCCGGTCATCACCGGGAGCGGTCCGAAGGTGCAGGCCGGCGACACCGTGGTGATGCAGTACGTGGCCTCGCTGTGGCGCACGGGCAAGCCGTTCGACGCGTCGTGGGACCACAACGTCCCGATCACGCTCAACCTGGGATCGCTGAGCATCAAGGGCTTCCAGGGACTGGTGGGCCAGACCGTCGGCAGTCGCGTGGTCCTGGTGATCCCGCCGTCACAGGGGTTCGGCCCGCAGGGCCAGTCCCAAGCCGGCGTCAAGGGGACCGACACCATGGTCTTCGCCGTCGACATCCTCGCCGCGTACCCGGCGACCAAGGGCTGAGGCCGGACTGAGGGCAGGAGCCGTCATGAGTGAACAACCGGAGATCGACTTCCCAGGCGGCGAGCCGCCGACCGAGCTCGTGATCACCGACGTCGTCGTCGGTGACGGGGCCGAGGCGCTGCCCGGCGGTCACGTCGAGGTCAACTACGTCGGGGTCGACTTCGAGACCGGCGAGGAGTTCGACTCGTCGTGGGGACGCGGGGAGTCCATCGAGTTCCCGCTGCGCGGCCTGATCCAGGGGTGGCAGGACGGCATCCCAGGGATGCGGGTCGGAGGGCGGCGTCAGCTCGTGGTCCCACCTGACCTGGCCTACGGCCCCGCCGGCGGCGGCCACCACCTGTCAGGACGCACCCTGATCTTCGTGATCGACCTGGTGGACGCCCGCTAGCGCGCTGGGCCAGTTGCGAAAGTCGGGTCGCACCTTGCGGCAGCTGCCTGACGTCGGCGTCGGTCTCGGGCCATGACCCCCTGCAAACCTTCATTCCCGGGAGACAACGAGTCATTTCCTTCACTCTTGTGGAAGCAACGGTTCGTTGCTTCCACAAGAGACGTTGCCCCAGGTGCCGGGTCACATGCTCGCGATCAGCCGTTCGACGCGGTCGTCGACGCTGCGGAACGGGTCTTTGCACAAGACGGTTCGTTGCGCCTGGTCGTTGAGCTTGAGGTGGACCCAGTCCACGGTGAAGTCGCGGCGTCGCTCCTGAGCCCGCCGGATGAACTCCCCGCGCAGACGCGCGCGGGTGGTCTGCGGCGGCACCGACTTCGCGGTGAAGATCTCCAGGTCGGTAGCCACCCGTCGCATCAACCCGCGACGCTCCAGCAGGTAGTACAGCCCGCGGTCGCGCCGGATGTCGTGGTAGGCGAGGTCGATCTGGGCCACCCGTGGCGACGTCCAGTCCAAGTCGTGCTTGGCGCGGTAGCGCTCGATCAGCTGGTACTTCGCGACCCAGTCGATCTCCTGCGAGACCAGGCTGAGGTCACCGGTGCGCACGGCCGTCAGCGCGCGGCTCCACAAGTCGATGACCGTCGCGATCATCGGGTCCTCCGCGAGCCCTCGACGCTCCACGAACCCGGCGGCCCGCTCGAAGTACTCGGTCTGGATCTCCAGCGCTGACAGGTCCCGACCGTTCACCAGACGGACCGTGCGACGTCCGGTGACGTCGTGGCTGATCTCGCGGATCGCCCGGATGGGGTTCTCCAGCGTCATGTCGCGCATCACCACGCCGGACTCGATCAGCCGCAGGATCAGCTCGGTGGACCCCACCTTGAGCAGCGTGGTGGGCTCGGCCATCGAGGAGTCGCCCACGATCACGTGCAGCCGCCGGAATCTCTCCGCGTCGGCATGCGGTTCGTCGCGGGTGTTGATGATCGGGCGCGACCGCGTGGTCGCCGACGACACGCCTTCCCAGATGTGCTCGGCGCGCTGGCTGAGGCAGAACACCGCACCTCGCGGGGTCTGCAGGACCTTGCCGGCACCAGCGATCAGTTGACGTGACACGAGGAACGGGATCAAGACGTCGGCGATCCGGCTGAACTCGCCCTGCCGGCCCACGAGGTAGTTCTCGTGGCACCCGTAGGAGTTGCCCGCGGAGTCGGTGTTGTTCTTGAACAGGTACACGTCTCCGGCGATGCCTTCTTCGTGCAGCCGCCGTTCCGCGTCGACCAGCAGCCCTTCCAGGATCCGCTCCCCCGCCTTGTCGTGCACGACGAGCTCGCGGATGGCGTCGCACTCCGGAGTCGCGTACTCAGGGTGGGAACCCACGTCGAGATAGAGCCGGGCACCGTTGCGCAGGAACACGTTGGAACTTCGGCCCCAGGAGACGACGCGACGGAACAGGTAGCGAGCCACCTCGTCGGGTGAGAGCCGGCGTTGCCCCCGGAAGGTGCACGTGACGCCGTACTCGGTCTCGATACCGAAGATCCGGCGGTCCATCCGACGTCCTACGCCGAGCTCGCGGCGCTGCCACCGAGCAACGCTTCGAGGGCTGCTCCGTTGATCCGGCTGAACTTGCGCCGACGCGTGCGGTTGCGGTCAAGGACGGCGACCTCGAGGCGGTTCGCCGGGATCTCCCTGGCCGGATCCGCGTCGCGTCCGAGCGCCTCCACCGCCATCTTCAGCGCGTCGTCGAGCGGCATGCCCTCGCGGTAGTGCTCGTCGAGCCACGTGCCGATCGTCTCGGCCGACCCGCCCATGACCACCGCTCCGTGTTCGTCGCCCACCGAGCCGTCGAACGTCAACCGGTACATCTGATCGCCCTCGGCGGTGTCCCCGACCTCCGCGACGACGATCTCGACCTCGTAGGGCTTGGTGGTCTCGGTGAAGATGTTGCCGAGCGTCTGCGCGTACGCGTTCGCCAGGCCGCGGCCGGTCACGTCACGACGGTCGAAGCTGTAGCCACGCAGGTCGGCCAGCCGGATGCCCGCGACCCGCAGGTTCTCGAACTCGTTGTACTTGCCCACTGCCGCGAAGGCGATGCGGTCGTAGATCTCACTCACCTTGTGGAGCGCGCGCGAAGGATTCTCGGCCACGAACAGCAGGCCGTCCACGAACTGCACCACGACGACGCTTCGGCCGCGGGCGATTCCCTTACGCGCGTAGTCCGCCTTGTCCTTGATGATCTGCTCAGGCGAGACATAGAACGGCATCGTCACAGCAGCGGTGCCTCCGGTCCGTCGGGGCGCGTGTTGCGTGCGTCGACCACCTGGCGCACGAGCACGTTCATCTCGTCGTCGTCCAGGGTGCGGTATCCGTCCACCGTGACGATCGCGACCAGCGGGTAGATCCGGCGCATCAGGTCCGGGCCGCCGGTGGCCGAGTCGTCGTCGGCTGCGTCGTACAGCGCCTGGATGCAGGCCGTGGTGGCCTGCTCCGAGGTGAAGTCGTTCCGGAAGAACTTGCGCAGGGCGCCACGGGCAAACATGCCCCCGGACCCCACCGCGTGGAAGTCCTGCTCCTTGTAGCGGCCACCCGTGACGTCGTAGCTGTAGATCTTTCCCTCACCGGTCTCGGGGTCGTATCCGGCGAACAACGGGACGACCGCCAGCCCCTGCATGGCCATCCCGAGGTTGGAACGGATCATCGAGGCCAGCCGGTTGGCCTTGCCCTCGATGGACAAGACGGCGCCTTCGATCTTCTCGTAGTGCTCGAGCTCCACCTGGAACAGCCGCACGAGCTCCAGGGCCAAGCCTGCCGTCCCCGCGATGCCCACGACCGAGAAGTCGTCGGCCGGGTGAACCTTCTCGATGTCGCGCTGAGCGATGACGTTGCCCATGGTCGCGCGGCGGTCGCCGGCCACGACGACCCCGCCGGGGAAGGTGACCGCGACGATGGTCGTGCCGTGTGGCGCGTCGAGATTCACCGGACCGGTGACCGTGGGCCCGGACGAGACGAGGTCAGGCGCGTAGCCCGCGAGGAACTCGGTGAACGACGACGATCCTGCGGTGAGAAAGGCCTCGGGGAGCCGGCCGGCCGTGGTGAGGGGTCCCGTCACAGCGGTCACTGCCCGCCCTTCTGCACGAAGGCCTTGATGAAGTCCTCCGCGTTCTCCTCGAGCACGTCGTCGATCTCGTCCAGCAGGGCGTCCACGTCGTCGGTGAGCGCGTCGTGGCGCTCCTGGACGTCGGCAGCGTCGACCGGCTCGGCAACGGTCTCCTCGACCTCCTCGGCCGGACGCTGCGCGTGCGACTGCCCGCCGCTTTCCCTCGTGGCCATCGGTGCCTCCTGATTCCCGTGGTCCGACCCTACTTCGATCGGTCGGGGACGGCTCGACCTGAGGGTTCCGGCGCGTCGATTCCCCCGGCTCGCACGATGGTGCGCCGTCCCTACCGGGACGGCGCACCACAGCGGACGCTCAGACGAGCGCGGCGCACTGGCCGAGGGCCTTGCCCCCCACCTTGTTGGGAAGGCCGCCGGAGTCCCCGATCTGGACCTTCGGGGAGTTGGACGTGCACACGAGGTTGTGCTTGATCACGTTGGTGACCACCTCGTTCGCGTCCGGGTCGGCGAGCTTGTTACCGCTGTAGGTGACGCTGCCACCCACCCGGTTACGGATGAAGCCCGACCAGCAGGTGTGCAGTCCCACCACGGTGGCGTCGCCGTTGATGACGTTGTCCTCGTAGTCGGTGTACGCCGGGGGACCTGACGGACCCAGGGGGAAGACCGAGCAGGAGACCCCGCCCCCGCCGGCCGACTGGATCACCGAGCCGATGTGGGAGTGGTGCACCACCAGCAGGGTCGCGCCGGTGGCGAGCAGGGAGCCCTCGACTCGGTCATTGCTGGCGAGCGTTCCCGTGGTCTGGTCGGGGTCGTTGAAACAGATGAACGCCTCGGGCTCGCAGCCCAGAACGAGCAAGCCCTTCCACTGCACCACGAGGTCGCGTTCGACGGTGATGTTCGAGCCGCCGAAACCTGCGTTCAGGCCACCTTTGCTCAGTACGGTGACGTCGCCACGCACGCGCACGTCACCAGAGTCCAGGGAACAGATGCCGGCGATCCGGAGCGACTGATAGGTGCCCGGCGCGATCGAGCCGCCGTGACACGTCACATTCCCGTGGCCGACCGTCCCTGCGGAGGCGACCCCAGGGCTCACCACGAACAGCGCCAGCACGAAGCCCAGCCCGGCAGCGGCGCGGCGTAAGGCAGTTGTGTGTCTCGTCATCGCGACTCCTCGTCGTTGTGTGAAACGCTGATCGCACCGTGACCCTGCGCGCTACCGGCGTCAATGGCCTGCCGTGATCAACTCCCGGCTGCGCTCGGGCAACTACCTACGGTGAGGTCGGTCAGCCGGAGGTCAGGGCCGCGACGAGGTCGGCCGCCGTCGGGCAGCGGTCCAGCAGCGGTTGCACGTGCGCTTGGGTCCCACGCAACGGGTCGAGGGTCGGGACGCGCTGCAGCGACTCGCGGCCCGCGATGTCGAAGATCACCGAGTCCCAGGACGCGGCGGCCACCGCGTCGCCGTAGCGGCGCAGGCACTCGCCCCGGAAGTACGCGCGGGTGTCGACCGGGGGTGACGCGACCGCCTGGGCTACCTGCTCGTCGCTCAGCAGCCGGTCCATGCTGCCGCGAGCGACCAGCCGGTGGTAGAGGCCCCGCTCGGGCCGCACATCGGAGTACTGCAGGTCGACCAGGTGCATCCGGGCGTCGGACCAGTCCAGCCCGTCTCGTCGGCGGTACCCCTCCAACAGCTCCCACTTGGCGACCCAGTCGAGCTCGCGGGTCAACGACCTCGGGTCAGCCTCGAGACGCGTCAACACCGACTCCCACCTGGCAAGAACGTCCGCGGTTTGGTCGTCGACATCAGCGCCGTAACGGTCCTCGACGAACTTGCGCGAGCGCTCCAGGTACTCCATCTGCAGCTGCACGGCCGTGAGGCGTCGTCCGTCGCGCAGCATGACGGTGTGCTTGAGCGTCGGGTCGTGGGACACCGAATGGAGTTCGGTCACGGGTCGCGCCGGCATCAGGTCGAGATCGTCGAGGAACTCGGCCTCCACCATCGCGAGGACCAGCGAGGTCGTGCCGAGCTTCAAGAAGGTCGCGATCTCACTGAGGTTCGCGTCGCCGATGATGACGTGCAGCCTGCGGTACCGCTCCGGATCGGCGTGCGGCTCGTCGCGGGTGTTGATGATCGGCCGCTTCAGCGTGGTCTCCAGCCCCACCTCGACCTCGAAGAAGTCGGCCCGCTGGCTGATCTGGAATCCCGGCTGTTGTCCCTGCTGCCCGATCCCGACGCGCCCTTGCCCAGTAAAGATCTGACGGCTGACGAAGAACGGCGTCAGATGGCGAACGATCGAGGTGAACGGCGTCTGCCGGGCCATCAAGTAGTTCTCGTGCGTCCCGTAGGAGGCGCCCTTGTTGTCGGTGTTGTTCTTGTAGAGGTTGATCTGTCGGCCACCGGGAAGAGTGGCAGCGCGACGGGCGGCCGCGGCCATGATGTGCTCCCCCGCCTTGTCCCACAGCACCGCATCGAACGGGTTGGTGGTCTCCGGGGCCGAGTACTCGGGGTGCGCGTGGTCCACGTAGAGCCGGGCGCCGTTGGTCAAGATGACGTTGGCCAGCCCGACTTCCTCGTCGGTCAGCTGTGTCGGGTCCGCCACGTCGCGAGCCACCTCGAAGCCGCGGGCGTCACGCAGCGGGTTCTCCTCCTCGAAGTCCCAACGGGCGCGCTGACCGGTGGCGGCGGCACCGGCGTAGCCGTTGACCACCTGGGACGACAAGAGCATGGGGTTGGCACTGGCATCTCCGGGCACGGCCACGCCGTACTCGGTCTCGACCCCCATGACGCGACGGACGCTCACCTGAGCAATGTACGGCGGCGAGCGGTCAGAGGTACTGACCGGTGTTCGCCACCGACTCGATCGAGCGGCCCGCCTCAGTGCCCTGCTTGCCTTGCACCAGGGTGCGGATGAACACGATGCGCTCGCCCTTCTTGCCGGAGATGCGCGCCCAGTCGTCGGGGTTGGTCGTGTTGGGCAGGTCCTCGTTCTCCTTGAACTCATCGACGCAGGCAGTGAGGAGGTGCTGGACCCGGATGCCCTTCTGGCCGGTCTCCAGGAAGTCCTTGATGGCCATCTTCTTGGCCCGGTCGACGATGTTCTCGATCATGGCGCCGGAGTTGAAGTCCTTGAAGTACAGGATCTCCTTGTCTCCGTTGGCGTAGGTGACCTCGAGGAACCGGTTCTCCTCGGTCTCGGAGTACATGCGCTCCACGGCCCGCTGGATCATCGCCGCGGCTGTCCCAGAACGGCTGTCGTTGTTCTCGGCAAGGTCGTCCGGGTGCAACGGCAGGTCGGCCACCAGGTACTTGCTGAAGATGTCGCGCGCCGACTCCGCATCGGGCCGCTCGATCTTGATCTTCACGTCGAGCCGGCCGGGGCGCAGGATCGCCGGGTCGATCATGTCTTCGCGGTTCGAGGCGCCGATCACGATCACGTTCTCGAGGCCCTCGACGCCGTCGATCTCGCTGAGCAGCTGCGGGACGATCGTGTTCTCGACGTCGGAGCTCACTCCCGAGCCACGGGTGCGGAACAGCGAGTCCATCTCGTCGAAGAACACGATGACCGGGACGCCTTCGCTCGCCTTCTCGCGCGCCCGCTGGAACACCAGGCGGATGTGGCGCTCGGTCTCGCCCACGTACTTGTTGAGCAGCTCCGGGCCCTTGATGTTCAAGAAGTAGGACTTGGCTTCCTTCTGCCCGCTCACCTCGGCGACCTTCTTCGCCAGCGAGTTCGCCACCGCCTTGGCGATCAGCGTCTTGCCGCAGCCGGGAGGCCCGTAGAGCAGGATTCCCTTGGGCGGACGCAGCTTGTGCTCGGCGAACAGGTCCTGGTGCAGGTAAGGGAGCTCGACGGCGTCGCGGATCATCTCGATCTGCCCCGACAGGCCACCGATGTTCGTGTAGTCGATGTCCGGCACCTCTTCGAGCACGAGCTCCTCGACCTCTGCCTTGGGGATCCGCTCGTACACGTAACCCGACTTCGGTTCCATCAGGAGCGAGTCGCCGGCCCGGATGGGCTGGTCGGCCAAGGTGTCGGCGATCCGTACGATCCGCTCGTCGTCGGTGTGCCCGATGACCAGGGCCCGCTCGCCGTCCTCGAGCAGCTCCTTGAACAAGACCACCTCGCCGACCTGCTCGAATCCCATGACGCGTACCACGTTGAGCGCCTCGTTGAGCATGACCTCGCGTCCGCGTACCAGGTCGGAGGCGTCGACGTCAGGGCTGACGTTCACGCGGAGCTTGCGTCCGCCGGTGAACACGTCGACGCTCGCGTCGTCGTGGCGTTCGAGGAAGACTCCGTAGCCCGACGGCGGTTGGGCGAGCCGGTCGATCTCTTCCTTGAGCGCGACGATCTGGTCGCGCGCCTCGCGCAGTGTCGTCGCCAGGCGCTGGTTCTGGGCCCGGCTGGCCGCCAGCTCACGAGACATCTCGGCAGGGTCGAGTCCCTGCGGTTCTTCGGGCGTCGTCATCCGGTCACCTCCCAGCAAGGCTCCTTCTTGACCCTACCCTCGGCAGCGAGTGGACCTATCTGGACCATTTGCTGCGGCGTGTTGCCGACCGGATTGGTCGGACTACGGCACCTGGGTGCCGGATGACCCGTCCGACTGGGCCGCCTTCGCGGGTCGCCGCCGCCGCAACGGGGTCTTCACGCCGGGGGCCAGACGGCGGGCCGTCACGAGGAATCCCGTGTGCCCGACCATGCGGTGATCGGGTCGCACCGCCAGTCCTTCGACGTGCCAGCCGCGCAGGAGGGTCTCGGTGGCGCTCGGCTCGGTGAAGCCTTCGTGCTCGCGCAGCGTCTCGACCGTGCGGGACAGCTGGGTGGTGGTGGCGACGTAGGCGAGCAGCACGCCACCGGGAACGAGGCGCTCGGCCATGGCAGCGACGCAGTCCCAGGGCGCGAGCATGTCGAGCACGACGCGGTCCACATCGACGTCGTCGACCGCCGTGACCAGGTCGCCGACCGTGAGCCGCCACGCGGGGTGGTCCTCGCCGAAGAACGCCTTGACGTTGTCGCGTGCGACGTCGGCGAAGTCGGCGCGGCGCTCGTAGGACGACACGCAGCCTTCGTCGCCAACGGCGCGCAGCAGCGAGCACGTGAGGGCACCGGAACCGACGCCGGCCTCCACGACGTGAGCGCCCGGGAAGACGTCGGCCATCTGGACGATCTGCGCGGAGTCCTTGGGGTACACGGGTGTGGCGCCGCGGGGCATGGACAGCACGAAGTCGTTGAGCAGTGGTCGCAGAGCGAGGTAGGCGGTGCCACCCGTCGAAGTCAGAACGACTCCCTCGGGGCCGCCGATCAGCTCGTCGTGGTCGATCGCCCCCTTGTGCGTGTGGAACTGCTTGCCAGGCACGAGGCTGAACGTGTGGTGCCGACCCTTCGGGTCGGTCAGCTGCACCTGGTCTCCAGCGCGAAACGGTCCGCTGCGGTGATGCGCCCCCGTCGGCGTCACGGGCTCACGCCGAGTTTGCCCAGCGCGACCTCGACGTCGGCTCGCGACAGCACGCCGAACACCGCGCCACGAGAGTCGAGCACGAGGTACTCGGTGGTGTTCGATGCCGCGAGTCGGTGCAAGAGGTCGGCGCCGGCGAGGTCGATGGGCAGCGTCGAGTCGGAGTCCACCTGACGGGCCACCGACGCGACGGTCACCCACGGTCGGCGTTGCTCGGGCAGCGCCGAGACTGCGGCTTCGGCCACGATCCCCCTGGCCTGACCGTCGTGGTCCACCACGACCAGAGCGCGCGCTCCGTCGTCGTGCAACTGGCGCAGCGCCTCCGACACCGGCGTCTGCGGCGTCACGGGAATCGCGCGACGGGCCAGGTTGCCGACCTGGAGCGTGGGGAGCTGTTCGCGCAGGCGGGCCGATGCGAGCGCCCGCCCGGCGCCGGCCCAGATGAAGGCGGCGAGGATCAGGAACCACAGGCCGAAGACGTAACCGCCGACGACCAGGTTGCGTCCGCGCAGCAGTGGGACCAGCCCGAGCAGCGCCAAGGCGACGGCGAAACCGCGGCCGACCCAGGCCGCCACGACGGTTCCGGTGCGCTCGTGGTGGGTGACGGCCCACACCACGTCGCGCAGCATGCGTCCGCCGTCCAGCGGCAGCCCGGGGAGCAGGTTGAACGCGCCGACGATCAGGTTGGCCCACGCGAGCTGGACCACCACGAGCTCCACGATGGTGCCGGTCGGCAGCGCCCAGCCCAGCACCCACGCCAGCGCTCCGACCACGATCGAGGTGAGGGGCCCCACGAAGGCGATGACGAAGTCGCTGCCCGGGCGCTGGTCCTCACCGCCGATCTCGCTCACCCCGCCGAGCACGTGCAAGGTGATCCGGTGCACCGGGAAGCCGTACCCCTTCGCGACGACCGCGTGGGCCAGCTCATGGGCCAGCACCGACAGTCCCAGCAGCACCGCGAAGCTCAGCGCCACCGCGAACGTCAGGCCTCCGGCAAGGTCGGGGAACCGGTCGGTGAACGCTGGGAGGATCAACACGGCGATCACCAGGCTGCCGACGAACCACGACCAGGAGACCACGACCGGGACGCCGAATGGCCGCCCCAACGCCACGCCCTCGACCGGGCGACGGGCGTTCGAGGGCTCGCTCATGCCCCGATGTTAGGCAGCGAACCTGTGAGGGGGGCTGTCAGCGGGGCTGTGAGCGGGGTTGTCGGAGCCGACTTCTAGGCTGCCCACGTGAGTGAGCCGGTCCTGGACGTCGCGTCGGTCGAGCAGCAGGAGCGGGTCCGCGCGTTGTCGCCGTCGCGGGCCAGCGACTTCATGAACTGTCCCCTGCTGTACCGGTTCCGGGTGGTGGACCGGCTGCCAGAGGCCCCCAGCCCGGCCGCGACGCGAGGGACCGTGGTGCACACCGTGCTGGAGCGGCTGTTCGACCTCCCCGCCCCGCAGCGCACGCTCGAGGCCGCGTCCGCGCTCGTCGGCCCGGCCTGGGAGCAGGCGCTGACCGACGATCCCGGGCTGGCCGCACTGTTCGAGCCCGAGGCGGACGCCGCGGGCCGGCCCGTCGACGCCGCGGACGTGGCCGACTGGATCGGGGGCGCCGACGACCTGCTGGCCACGTACTTCCACCTGGAGGACCCCACCCGCCTGGAGCCGGCGCAACGAGAGCTGCACGTCGAGGTGCCGCTGGCCTCCGGACTGGTCCTGCGCGGGTACGTCGACCGGCTCGACGAGGCGCCCGACGGCGCCTTGCGGGTGGTCGACTACAAGACCGGGCGGGCACCGCGGGACGGCTTCGAGCAGAAGGCGATGTTCCAGATGCGGTTCTACGCGCTGGCGCTGTGGCGCTTGCGCGGCGTGATTCCACGTCGACTCCAACTGATGTACCTGGGCTCTGGTGAGACGGTCACTCTCGATCCCGACGAGGCCGACCTGTTGGCGATGGAGCGCAAGCTCGAGGCACTGTGGACGGCCATCGAACGGGCGCATGCGACCGGGGACTGGCGGCCGAGTCCGTCGCGGCTGTGCGACTGGTGCGACCACCAGGCCCTGTGCCCAGCATGGGGCGGTACTCCCCCGCCGTTGCCCACCGATGCCGACCCCGCCGTCACGGTGGCCGACGCGTTGGTGGTGGCCGACGGCGAGGGCTGACCGTCCTGGCTAGGGTGAATCGACCCCGTCGCAGGAGGAGTTCCGTTGTCAACGTCCCCGCCGACTCCGGCGCCCGCTGACGCCCCGTTGGGTCCCGCCGCCAGCGCTCACGACCTGACCAAGGTCTACGGCGAGGGTGACACCCAGGTCGTCGCGCTCGACTCGGTGAGCGTCGAGTTCGCCCGCGGGCAGTACACCGCCATCATGGGCCCGTCCGGCTCGGGCAAGTCCACGCTGATGCACCTGTGCGCCGGCCTCGACCACGCCACCAGCGGTCAGGCGTATGTGGCCGGCACCCAGCTCGACCAGCTCAGCGACGCGCAACTCACCCGACTGCGACGGGACCAGGTCGGCTTCATCTTCCAGTCGTACAACCTGGTACCGACCCTGACGGCGCTGGAGAACATCACGTTGCCGCTGGACATCGCCGGTCACAAGCCGGACGCGCAGTGGCTGGACACCGTGATCGACACGGTCGGCCTGCGGGACCGCCTGAAGAGCCGGCCCAGCCAGTTGTCCGGTGGGCAGCAGCAGCGCGTCGCAGCGGCCCGCGCGCTGGCCAGCAAGCCGGCCATCGTGTTCGCCGATGAACCCACCGGGAACCTCGACTCGCGCGCCGGTGCTGAGGTGCTCGGCTTCCTGCGCCACAGCGTCGACGAGTTCGGCCAGACCGTCGTGATGGTGACGCACGACCCGGGAGCGGCGTCGTATGCCGACCGCGTCCTGTTCCTCGCCGACGGCCAGATCGTTGACTCGATGACAGACCCGACCGCCGACCGCGTGCTGGAGCGGATGAAGAGCTTCGACGGCAAAGGCCGGAGGTCGTAGCCGATGCTGCGAGCGGCCTGGCGCAACGTCCGGGCGCACCTCGTGCGCTTCTTGCTGTCCGGACTAGCGATCGTGCTCGGCGTCGGGTTCGTCGTGGGCACGTTCATCTTCACCGACACGCTCAACAAGACGTTCACCGACCTGTTCACCCAGACCACCGCCGACGTGGTGGTCACCCCCAAGAGCACGATCACCAACTCCGCGGCCGGTCAGGTGGCCACGTTGCCCGAGTCCGATCTGGCGACGGTGGCCGCGACCCAGGGGATCGACCGGGCCGGCGGTGCCGTCCTTGTCGACGGCGTGACGATCCTGGGTGCGGACGACTCCCCCCTCGGGGTTCAGGGCGCCCCGCACTTCGGGTCGAACTGGGGTGTCGACCCCGACTTGTCGCCGTTTCGGCTGCAGTCCGGACAGGGACCGACCGGTCCCGGCCAGGTGGCCATCGACTCGGTGAGCGCCGACAAGGGCGGCCTGTCGGTGGGTGACCAGGTGCGGCTGATCACGCCCAAGGGCACTCAGACCGATCGCCTCGTCGGCATCTTCCGCTACGGGTCCACCGGCAACCTCGCCGGTGCGACGATCGCCGCATTCGACCTGCGCACCGCCCAGGACCTATTGCTGAGTGGCACCCGCGGCTTCACCGAGATCGACGCAGTGGCCTCCGACGGGGTCTCGCAGCAGCAGGCGGCCGACGCCGTCCGCGCCCAGCTCGGCACCGACGTGAAGGTGCAGACCGGCAAGGAGGCGGCCGACCAGCAGGCCAGCGACCTCACGCATGCCTTGCGCTTCATCAACGTCTTCCTGCTGGTGTTCGCCTTCATCGCCTTGTTCGTCGGCACGTTCATCATCTTGAACACATTCGCGATCCTGGTCGGCCAGCGCTCCAAGGAGCTGGCCTTGCTGCGCGCCGTCGGCGCGACGAGGGGGCAGGTGACCCGCTCGGTGCTCACCGAGGCGCTCATCGTCGGTGTCGTCGGCTCGGTCGTCGGCGTGCTCGCGGGGATGGGTGTGGCGTACGCGCTGCAGGGGCTGTTCAGGGCCATCGGCGCCGACATCCCGACCTCCGGCCTGGTGCTCAAGCCGCAGACCGTGGTCATCGGGTTGCTCGTCGGCATCATCATCACCCTGCTCGCCGCACTCGTTCCGTCGTGGCGGGCGTCTCGGGTATCGCCCGTGGCGGCCATGCGCGACGACGCCGTCCTCCCGAGCCGGTCGCTGCGCACCCGCGCGATCGTCGGCTCGGTGCTCATCGTCCTCGGTGGCGCCTCGTTGATGCTGGCCGTGGCGGCCAACAGCGGTGGCTCCACGGCGGGGCTCGCGGGGCTGGGCATCCTGGCACTGCTGATCGGGGCGATCGTCGTCAGCCCGGCCATGTCCCGACGCAGCGTTGCCGCGCTGGCCTTCTTCTACCCACGCCTGTTCGGCACCGTAGGCCGGCTGGCCGTCGACAGCGCGCAGCGCCAGCCACGTCGCACGGCTGCCACTGCGTCGGCGCTGATGATCGGGCTGGCGTTGGTGAGCATGCTGACGGTCTTCGCGGCGTCCACCAAGGCGAGCACGAACAAGGTGCTGGACGAGGTGGTCGGCGCGGACTTCCTGGTGTACAACTCCGCGCAGATGCCCTTCCCGACCACGGTGGCCACTCAGGTCAAGGGGGTCGACGGCGTCGAGGTCGTGTCGGCCTCCCAGGACGTACCTGCCCAGATCGACGGCTCCGACGTGGTGCTCACGGGGATCGACCCCGCCACGGTCACGCAGGTCGTGAACCTCACCATGGCTGGCGGCACGACACCGTCGGATCTGACCGGCAGGAGCATCGGGCTCGACACCCGCACGGCCAAGGACAAGGGCCTGCACGTCGGCAGCACCGTCAAGGTCAGCTTCGGCGGGCCGCCCCAGGACTACACCGTCACCACGCTGTACGACGCGGTCGGCTTCTTCAACGGGTGGATCATCTCGACGCAGACGCTCCGGGAAGCGGGTCTCTCTCTCGGCGACGCGATCCTGTACGTCAAGACGAGCCCGGGCGCAGACACGACAGCTGTGGGCAAGTCGATCACGGCGGCACTGCGCGACTACCCCACCGTCGTGGTCAAGGACCAGTCGCAGTTCAAGCAGGACATCAGCAACAGCATCAACCAGTTGCTCGCGGTCATGCTGCTGCTGCTGGGGCTGGCCATCTTCATCGCCATCCTCGGCATCGTGAACACGCTCATCCTCACCGTGCTCGAGCGCACCCGTGAGTTGGGAATGCTGCGAGCCGTCGGGGCCACTCGACCGCAAGTGCGGCGCATGGTCGTGCTGGAGTCGGTGGTGATCGCGGTCTACGGTGCCGTGCTCGGCATCATCTTGGGCGTCATCTTCGCCACGGCGTTCCAGAAGATCCTGGCCGACCAAGGGATCAGCGTCCTGAGCATTCCCTGGACCCAGCTGCTCCTCTTCGTGGTACTAGCGGCGCTGGTGGGATGGCTGGCGGCGCTCTGGCCGGCGTTCCGTGCCGGCCGGGTCGACGTGTTGCGTGCCGTCACGACGGAGTGACGGCTTCCTGCAGGACGCCGAGGTCAACGTCCAGCAGGCTCCCGACGACGATGCGGCGCGCGGCCGCGGGAATGGCGACCACGCTCGGCACGGCGATGACCGCGCAGCCGGCCGCCTCGGCGGACGCGACGCCCGCGGGTGAGTCCTCGAGCACGACGCATCGCGTCGCCGGAGCGTGCAACTGTCGAAGGGCCGACTCGTAAGGCTCGGGGTGCGGCTTCTTGTGCTCCACGTCGTCGCCGGTCACGACCACGTCGAACGGGTTGCCGGGGAGTGCCTCGACGACCAGGTCCAGGTGATCTCGTACGGACGACGTGACCAGCGCGGTGCTGACGCCGGAATCGGTCAGCTGCTGCAACAGCTCCAGGGCACCCGGACGGAACACGAACTCGCCCCCTCGTAGCTCGTCGGTCATCGCATCCTTGAGCATCTGGGCTACGTGCTCCGGCGACAGCTGGCACCCGGTGAGCCGCACCATGTACGCGGCGGCGTACTCCAGGTTCGACCCGAGCAGCTCCTCCTGGTCGTGCTTGCTCCAGTGGCCACCCAGCTCGCTGACGACGCGACGTTCGGCGGTGAACCACAACGGCTCGGTGTCCACCAGCAGGCCGTCCATGTCGAAGAGCACAGCCGCCAGGTGGTGGTCGTACCGGTCTCGGGTCATCGGGCGTTGAAGTACTTCGCCTCGGGGTGGTGCACGACCAGAGCCGAGGTCGACTGCTCCGGATGCAGCTGGAACTCCTCGGACAGCTCGACGCCGATCCGGCCGGGGTCCAGCAGCTCCATCAGCTGCACCTGGTCGGCCAGCTCGGGGCAGGCGGGATACCCGAAGGAGTAGCGCGAGCCGCGATACCCCTGCTTCAGGACGTCGTCAAGGCTCGTCCCCTGCGGGTCGGCGAAGCCGAGCTCGTCACGAACCCGCGCATGCCAATACTCGGCCAAGGCTTCGGTGAGCTGCACGGACAGGCCGTGCAGCTCCAGGTACTCGCGATAGGCGTCCTTGGCGAACAGCTCAGCAGCCGCCTCGCTGATGCGCTGGCCCATCGTCACCACCTGGAACTCCACCACGTCGGTCTGTCCGGAGTCGGCGGCCCGGAAGAAGTCAGCAAGGCACAGTCGTCGGTCGCGACGTTGTCGCGGGAACGTGAACCGCAGGCGGGGCGCACCTCCGGCCCCGTTCGTGGTGTTCTCGTGGTGCAAGACGATCAGGTCGTTGCCCTCTGACACTGCTGGGAAATAGCCGTAGACGACCGCCGCTTCCAGCAGACCCTCGGTGTGCAGACGCTCCAGCCAGTAGCGAAGTCGCGGACGGCCTTCGGTCTCCACCAGCTCCTCGTAGCTGGGGCCCTCGCCGCTGCGAGAGCCGCGCAGGCCCCACTGGCCCATGAACGTGGCGCGCTCGTCGAGGTACTCGGCGTACTCGGCGAGGGCGATCCCCTTGACGACGCGATCGCCGCGGAACGGGGGCGTCGGGACCGGGTTGTCCGTCGCCACGTCCGACCGCGCGATCGATGTCTGGTGGTCGACCGGCGCCGTCACCGCCTGGGCGCGTACCCGTCGCGGTCTTCGTTCCGGCATGGCCGCGCCGGCGTCGCCCCGCTTGACCGCCATGATCGCTTCCATCAGACGCAGCCCTTCGAAGGCATCCCGGGCGTACCGCACGTCACCGGAGAAGCGCTCGGCCAGATCGTGCTCGACGTACGCGCGGGTGAGCGCGGCGCCACCGAGCACGACCGGCCAGCGGTGGGACAGCCCGCGACTGTCGATCTCCTCGAGGTTTTCGCGCATGACGACCGTGGACTTCACCAGGAGCCCCGACATGCCGATGGCGTCGACCCCGTGGGCCTGTGCGGCATCCAGAATCGCTGATACCGGTTGCTTGATCCCCAGGTTGACCACGGTGTAGCCGTTGTTGGTCAAGATGATGTCGACCAGGTTCTTGCCGATGTCGTGCACGTCACCCTTGACGGTCGCGAGAACGATCGACCCCTTGCCGGTGGTGTCGGCGTGATCCATGTGCGGTTCGAGGTAGGCCACGGCTGCCTTCATGACCTCCGCCGACTGCAGGACGAACGGCAGTTGCATCTCACCTCGGCCGAACAGGTCCCCCACGACCTTCATGCCCTCGAGGAGATCGACGTTGATCACGTCGAGCGGGTCGCGGGTGAGGAGGGCTTGGTCCAGATCGGGTTCAAGACCGGCGCGTTCGCCGTCGATGATCCGTCGCCGTAGCCGCTCGCCGAGTGGAAGGGCAGCCAGCTCCTGGGCGCGGGATTGGCGAAGATCCGCTGCGGTGGCGCCCTCGAACAGCTCCAGGAAACGCTGCAGCGGGTCGTAGGCAGGCTGGTCGCCGGTCGCCTCGGCGCGACGGTCGTAGACCAGGTCGAGGGCGACCTGGCGTTGGTCGTCCGGGATGCGCGTCATCGGCAGGATCTTCGAGGCGTGCACGATGGCGGAGTCGAGCCCGGCTTGCACGGCCTCGTGGAGGAAGACGGAGTTCAACACCATGCGGGCCGCCGGGTTCAGACCGAACGAGACGTTCGAGACTCCTAGTGTCGTCTGCACGTCAGGATGGCGTCGCTTGACCTCACGGATCGCCTCGATCGTCTCCAGGGCGTCGCGGCGGGTCTCCTCCTGTCCGGTAGCGATCGGGAAGGTCAGCGTGTCGACGATGATGTCGCTGGCCGACATCCCCCAGCGGGTCGTCAGGTCGGTGATCAGTCGCTCGGCGACCTGCACCTTCCATTGCGCCGTCCGCGCCTGGCCGTCCTCGTCGATGGTCAACGCGATGACCCCCGCACCGTGCTCCCGGATCAACGGCATGAGTCGGGCCATGCGCGAGTCGGGACCGTCACCGTCTTCGTAGTTGACCGAGTTGACCACGGCCCGACCGCCGAGCAGCTCCAGCCCTGCTTGGATCACCGAAGGCTCGGTGGAGTCGAGCACGAGGGGGAGCGTCGACGCGGTCGCGAGTCTTCCCGCCATCTCCACCATGTCCGACACGCCGTCACGGCCCACGTAGTCGATGCACACATCCAGCAGGTGGGCGCCGTCACGGGTCTGCTGGCGCGCAATCTCGATGCAGTCGTCCCACCGGGACTCCAGCAGTGCGTCCCGGAACGCCTTGGAGCCGTTCGCGTTGGTGCGCTCGCCGATCGAGAGGTACGACGTGTCCTGTCGGAACGACACGCTCTGGTACAGGGAGGCAGCACCAGGCTCGGGCCGCGGCCGTCGTGGTGCGAGCGCCCGCCCGCCGACCCGCGCCACCACCTCGGCCATGTGCTCCGGTGTCGTCCCGCAGCAGCCGCCAACCAGCGCCAACCCGTAGTCTCTGACGAAGGCGTCGTGGGCATCGGCCAGCTGCGCCGGGCTCAAGGGATAGTGCGCCCCGTCCGGAGTCAGCACGGGAAGACCGGCGTTCGGCATGCACGACAGGCCAACCCTGGCCTGCTTGGACAACGTGCGCAGATGCTCGCTCATCTCGGTCGGTCCGGTGGCGCAGTTCAGCCCGATGAGGTCGATTCCCAACGGCTCGAGGGCAGTCAGCGCGGCCCCGATCTCCGACCCCAGCAGCATGGTCCCCGTGGTCTCCACCGTGACATTGACCATCACGAGCAGGCTGACCCCGCTGGCGGCGAGCGCCCGACGGGCGCCGATGACGGCAGCCTTCGCCTGCAGCAGGTCTTGCACCGTCTCCACCAGGATCGCGTCGGCACCGCCGTCGATGAGCCCCGTGGTCTGCGCTTGGTAGGCGTCGCGCAGCTCGGCGAAGGAGACGTGGCCCAGGGTGGGCAACCGGGTTCCCGGGCCGACCGATCCGAGCACGAAGCGGGGTCGTCCGTCGGTGCTCCAGTCGTCGGCGACCTCGCGAGCCAGCCGGGCGCCGGAACGGGACAGCTCCGTGATCCGGTCGGCGATCCCGTACTCCCCGAGGTTGCCGAGGTTGCTGCCGAAGGTATTGGTCTCCACGGCGTCGACGCCGACCGCGAAGTAGGCATCGTGGATCGCCTTCACGATGTCGGGCCGGGTGACGTTCAGCACCTCGTTGCAGCCCTCGTGGCCCTCGAAGTCGTCCAGTGACAGGGGGTGCGCCTGCAACATGGTTCCCATGGCTCCGTCGGCCACCACCACCCGCTCGGCGAGGGCGCGCCGCAAGGCGTCGGGTCGGGCGCTCATGGTCGGCTCAGGATACCGAGCGCTGCGTTCCGCCTCGCCCCGCATGGTCGCGGAGGGATGGGTGCCGACGACGTAGGCTGGCCCGGTGATCGAGGTCGAGGGCGTCCCCCCGCTGGAGCGGGCCGTCATGGTGGCCGCCTTCGAAGGGTGGAACGACGCAGCCGATGCGGCCTCCGGGGTCGTCGCGCACCTGATCGACGTCTTCGACGGTCGGCCGGTCGCCGAGTTCGACCCCGAGGACTACTACGACTTCCAGGTGAACCGACCGACCGTGTCCGTCGGAGATCGCGGGATCCGATCGATCACCTGGCCGACGACCCGGATCTTCCTGGCGCGTACGCCCAGTGGTCAGGACCTGGTCCTCGTTCGCGGGATCGAGCCGAGCATGCGCTGGCGGTCGTTCGTCAGCGAGCTGATCGGTCTCGCCTTCGAGCTCGACGTCGAGACCGTGGTGACGCTGGGCGCCTTGCTCGCGGACACGCCGCACACGCGCGCGGTTCCGATCACCGGCACGACGTCGACGCCGAGCCTGGCGCAGACGCTGTCGCTGGAGCCGTCGCACTACGAAGGACCCTCGGGCATCGTCGGGGTGCTGACCGACGCGACCGCCCGGGCCGGTCTGGAGACCGTGTCCTTCTGGGCCGCGGTTCCGCACTACGTGGCCCACCCACCGTGCCCCAAGGCGACGCTGGCGCTGTTGCACGAGCTCGAGGACGTGCTTGAGGGGTCGGTGCCCCGCGGCGAGCTGGACGAAGAGTCGCTCGCGTGGCAGCGCGGCGTCGACGAAATGGCCGAGGAGGACGACGAAGTGGCCGAGTACGTGCGTGGTCTGGAGACCGCGCGCGACACTGCGGCGCTTCCAGAGGCCAGTGGCGATGCCATCGCGCGCGAGTTCGAGCGCTACCTACGCCGACGCGAGGACGGCCCCGGCCGCCGCAGCTGAGCGTCCTCGCGAGATTCGTCCGGGGCTAGCGCACCACCGTGATGTCCGTGCTCGCCACGTTCAGGTAGCTGTCGTCCACCATGAAGTACACGGTGTAGCGGCCGGGCCGCAATGGCCAAACGCCGCCGTGTGTGGTGGCGTCGATCGTCGTCGACCCATCGACGGTGGAACCGGTGTAGCTCCACTGCCGGTAGTTACCACTGCCGGTGCGAGCGTGGTACGGGTAGACCGACACCCAGTCCCACCGGTTCCCGGGCGCTCCGTGCCACGCGACCTTGACGGGTTGTCCCGCCCGGTAGACGCGCCGGTCGGTGGTGACGACGGTCTTGTCCGAGGCCTCCACCCAGACGGTGGCGCGCGCCTGCTCCGCACCATCGGCACCGACCAGGACCACGTCATACGCGCCGGGGTCCCAGTCTGCGGTGTCGAAGGCCGCTGTGCCGAGCGTCAGGCTGCCGTCTGCCGGTGACTCCGCAACCGGCGTGGCGTCGGCAGCGGCCGCCTGCGGGACGACCACGAGACGCGAACCAGGCGAGCCGTCCCCGTGGAAGTGGGCGACGACCTGGTCGCCCACGACGGCCCGCGGGTGGTCCACCGAGACGATGGTCGGCGGGGTGGCCGGGGTGACGGTCATCGTCGTCATGACCGCACGGTGGTCTGACGGCCACGGCGAGGAGGTGATGTCGACGCCAGGTGTTCCGGCTTCACCGATGACGACGCTGTCGGTCGGTGTTGCTCCGGACACGTAGATGAAGTCGATCCGGTCGCGCGGGTCGCCGTCGCGGAATGGGTTGTAGCTGCCCGAGATCGGCCGATTGGCCGGCCAGGTGAGTCCGGGGTCGGTGACGGGGTCGGCATGGATCGCTCGATACGAGTCGACGAACCCCGCCCCTTCGACCGCCTTGCCGACCGGCCACGGCACAGGTTCCTTGATCTGGGAACGCAGACCGACGGTGGCGGGCGTCCAGTCGCGGTACGACGGGGTGTTGAAGTCCCCCGCCATCACCGTGGGCACTCCCGCCGACACCAGCGGGGCCACGGACCGGAGATAGCCGCGCGCGGCGGGCAGCCGGCCCCTGCGCTCCAGCGCGACGAGCCGCTGCGCGGAGGCGCCGTTGCGGGCGAAGTTGGGTCCGTAGGGAGCCGAGGGAAGATGCAGATTGGCCAACGCGACCACTCGACCAGGGGCCACTTCGATGAGGTTGTAGTGCGCGTCGCTCGTGGTCGCCAACAACGGGTACTTGGAGACGACCTGAGTTCGGGGGTCGTAGTAGGGCCAGCCCAGCGCCGCCGCGATCTTGGCCAGGTGGCCGTAGCCCTCCTCGATGGCCACCACGTCGGGGGAAGCCGCCTGGATCGCAGCCGGCACGCCCGCGAAGTCGACGACGTCGCCGCCGTACTCGATGTTGAACTCCATGACCTTCAGCGTCATGGTCGCGGGCGATGGGGCGCCTGCCGTCTCGGTCGCGCCAGCGCCATCGCTGGTGCAGCCGGTGAGGACCGCCGCCGTGACCGCGCCGACCAGCAGGCAGACACACTGGCGCACACGACGTGGTTCCTTCATGCAGTCCCCCGCAGTCAGGTGGTCAGTTGGACACCGAGCAGCGCATCCACAGCAGTGGCCACTGCGCCCGGGGCGGCAGCATCCGAGCCGATGCCCGTGACGGTCCGCGCCGCCCACTCGTCCACCGCGTGGAGCGCGTGCGGTGCGTCGAGATCGTTTGCCAGCGCCTCTCGCAGGGCGCGCACCACACCGGTGGCGTCAGGGGCGGTCGCCGCCCCCACCGCGGCGCGCCAGTCAGCCAGCCGCAGTCGCGCGGACTCGAGGTCGTCGGCGGACCACTCCCAGTCGTCGCGGTAGTGGTGGCCCAGCAGCGCCAGGCGGATGGCCATGGGGTCGACGCCGTCTTGGAGCAGCGTCGACACGAAGACCAGGTTCCCGCGGCTCTTGGACATCTTTTCGCCCTCCAGCCCCACCATGCCGGCATGGACGAACGCACGGGCGTACGGCGACTCACCGGTGATGACCTGTGCCTGGCTGGCGCCCATCTCGTGGTGCGGGAACGCCAGGTCCGAGCCGCCGCCTTGGACGTCGAACGTCATGCCCAGGTACTTCAACGCGATCGCCGTGCACTCGATGTGCCATCCCGGGCGGCCATGGCCCAACATGGTCTCCCACGCCGGCTCGTCGGGACGTTGCTGCAGCCAGAGCAGACAGTCAAGCGGGTCTCGCTTCCCAGCGCGGTCCGGATCGCCGCCACGCTCGGAGAACACCTGCACCATCTGCTGCCGACCCAGATGGGCGATCTCGCCGAACCGCGGGTCCGACGTGACGTCGAAGTACACGTCGCCGTCCACGTCGTACGCCGCGCCGGTCACCTGCAGCTGGTGGATCAGCTCCACGACGTGCGGGATGGCCTCGACCGCTCCGATGTAGTGGTCCGGCGCGATCACGCGCAGCGCGGTCATGTCGTCGCGGAACAACGCGGTCTCCCGCTGCGCCAGCTCGGTCCAGTCCTGACCGGTCGCGACGGCGCGTTCCAGCAACGGGTCGTCGATGTCGGTGACGTTCTGCACGTAATGCACGTCATGACCGGCGTCGCGCCAGGCGCGGTTCACCAGGTCGAACGCCACGTAGGTGGCGGCGTGTCCCAGGTGCGTGGCGTCGTACGGAGTGATCCCACAGACGTACATCCGTGCCGTGTGACCGGGAGTCGTCGTGATCAGCTGTCGCGATGCCGTGTCGAACAGCCGAAGCGGAAGGCCGGATCCGGGAAGCGCCGGCACGGTCGGCGAGGGCCAGGCGTCCACGCCGCCACCTTAGTGGGGACTCAGATGGGGACTAGACCACGCGGCCCAACGAAGCGAGGAGGTGGCTTGCGGCGTCCGTCGTGACGACGAGGTCGATCCGACGGGTCGACCCCTGGCAGTCCAGGACATGCTCGGTACCGATGCGGGCCAGTACATGCGAGGCGACCTCGGGGTCGATCACGTAGTGCGCGCCGATGGCGCGCGCGAGGTCCCAGCCGTGGATGGCCACCTCGGACACGTGCCGGTCGAGGGCGGCGCTGCCATCGATCGCGCCGCCTGGCACCGGAAAGGTGCGACGCAACGCATCGGGGTCGTGCCAACCTGCCAACGCCGTCTTGCGTGACGCCTCGAATGCAGCCAAGTGGTCGACGCCGAGCAGGTCGATGTCGTCGATCTCGTCGGCGTCGTACTCGCCCCCTTCGGCGAGGGTGCCGTAGCGCCAGTTGAGCTCGACGAGGTGGCGCAGAAGATGTGCGACATCCCATCCCTGGCAAGGCGTGGGATCACCGAGTTGGTCACGCGGAACGATCGCCACCACTTCGGCGAGGTCGTCAAGGGCGCGGTCCAACAAGATGATCGATTGCACGCCTTGGCCTCCTTGTGCCCGCTCGGAGTCTGCGGACGGCCCCCTGTCGAGGCGACCCGATCCTCCCGCGTCGCCTCGGCCCGCCGTCAAGGGGGTCGGCCCGTCGAATCCCGTCATGGTTGGGCGTACTGTTCCCAGCGCCGCGTGTCGCGCGGTGTTCAGAAGGGCGGCCAAGGCACAGCCGGCCAGTCCGGTGATGGACTTGGGTGCACGCCGGTCTCGAGCAAGCGACGCACCCGTCGACGCGTTGCCTGCACTTCCGCCGTCGTCAGCAACCTGTCGAGCAACTCACCCAACGGTCCCGGCGCGCGTCGTTGCCCCAAGCCGTCATGCACGAGCTCCAACGCGTGCAGGCTCTCCGGCGGAAGCGGTTGTCCCTCCCACTGCCACAGGAGGGTGCGCAGCTTGTCCTCGCGGTGGAACGTGACACCGTGGTCGATCGCCATCACCGATCCGGACGACAAAGGCAACAGGTGTCCACCCTTGCGGTCGGCATTGTTGATGACGGCATCGAGCACAGCGATGCGTTGCAGGTCGGGGTGGCGGCTGTGCACGAGAGCTACTGGGTCGACGGTCTCGTCGACGTCGACCCACGTCTGCACCATCCCGGGTCCGAACGGACCGTCGCGCAGCGCAGTAGGTGGGATGCGGTACCAGCCCATGGCCTGGTCCACGAGGAACGCCGCGTACTCGCGCTGCGCGAGCGTGCCATCGGGAAAGTCCCAGAGCGGGCGCTCGCCCCGGACCGGCTTGTAGATCACCGCCATCTCGCGCTGGCCACGGCTGACCCGCGCGAACAGCGTGGCGTTCGAGGCGTCGACCAGGCGCCCCTCAACCACCAGGTCCCCCTCGAGCAGCAGGGACTCGGTCTCGGTGCTCATGGGCGGCGCCGGTAGCCGTTCTGGCGGGGGCAGACATGGCCCTCGGGGTCCAACGGCAGAGCGCAGAACGGACAGGCCGGGCGACCGGCCGCGACCACCGACTGCGCTCGCCGGGCGAAGGCACGCGCAGCAGCACCGGACAGGAGCACCCGGAGGACGTCCGCCGACTCATCGACGTCGATGTCGTCGTCGAGCTGCGCACCGGCCAGCTCCTCGTCGTCGGCCAGCTCTGCGACCACCTCGACCAGCAGCGCAACCGGGTCGACGGGCTCGTCGATGTCGTCGCCATCGTCGTCAGACTCGGACTCGATCTCGGAGTCGATCTCGATGTCCTCGGCCTCGACGTCACTGGCTGCGTACGCCTCGATGACAACGTGTTGTGAGTCGTCGTCCCACCCCAGTCCCATCGTTCCCACCCGGAACTGTTCGTCCACCGGCACGTCCAGTGGGTCCATGTCGACGGCGTCAGTGGGTGCCACGGCGGGGATCGGCGCCGTTCCGCCGGATCGACGCACGATGGTGTCGAGCAGGTCGTCGAGGCGCTCGGCGAGCACGGCCACCTGTTGCTTCTCCAGCATCACGCTGGTGACCCGGGTGCCGTCACGCGCCTGCAGATAGAACGTGCGCTGGCCGGGCATCCCGACGGTCCCGGCCACGAACCGCTCGGGATATCGGTACTCGTACACCGCGAACATCAGCGTCCCTCCCCCGCTCCACCGCCTACGACGGCGTCATCGCTGCTCCGCGATCGACGTCGACGCTTCTTCGGACGCAAGGCACTCAGCGATCCACCCGTGTCGTTCACCCGGACGACGAAGGGACGACTCGGCGTGTACGTGACCACTGACACCGAGGCGGGGTCCACGACGATGCGTTGGAACTGGTCCAGATGTGTCCCGAGGGCGTCGGCCAGGATCGCCTTGATCACGTCCCCGTGCGACACCGCGACGTACACCGCGTCGTCCCCCAGGGTGGCGTTCCAACGCCGGATCGCGGCCACGGCACGGGCCTGCATGGTCGCGAGCCCCTCTCCCGCGTCGCCGGGGAACACGGCCGCGCTGGGGTGCCCCTGGACCACCTTCCACAACGGATCCTTGGCCAGCGTCTTCAGGCTCTGTCCGGTCCAGTCGCCGTAGCGCACCTCCCCCAGCGCGTCGTCGACCTCGAGACGGCGGTCGGATCGTCCGTCCACCAGAGCACCGGCAGTCTCCTGACAACGTTGCAACGGACTGGTGACCACGGCCGCCAGCGCAAGGTCGGCGAGTCGGCCCGCCAGGGCGGCCACCTGCTCCCGCCCGGTGTCGTCGAGTCCCACGCCCGGGGTCCAGCCGGCCAGCACTCCAGAGGTGTTGGCCGTCGTCCGACCGTGGCGGACGAGCAGCAGCGTGGTCACGTCCTCACCCTAAGCGGACGCCCAGCACCGCCCTACAGCGTCACGTGCGAGTGGAGGACACCGGTGCCGAGCAGGACGAGCACCAAGCTGCCGACGGCGACCCGGTACCAGACGAAGAATGCGTAGCTGTGGGTCCGGATGTAGCGCAGCAGCCAGCCGATGACGAAGTAGCCCACCACGAACGCGACGGCGGCCGCTACGAGTGTCTTCGCCATGCCAGGCTCTGCTGCCGCCGAGATGTCAGGGATCTGGAACAGGCCGGACGCCACGACCGCCGGGATCGCGAGCAGGAAGGCGTACCGCGTGGCTGCCTCGCGGGTGTAGCCGCGGAACAAGCCCAGGCTCAGCGTGCTGCCCGACCGGGACACACCCGGCATCAGCGCGAGCATCTGCGCCAGTCCGTAGTAGATGGCGTCGGGCATGTTCAGCTGGTCCAAGGGGCGCTCTTTGCGCCCGACGCGGTCGGCCCACCCGAGGATCAGACCGAACACGATCAAGTTGATCGCGATCAGCCACAGGTTCCGGAAAGCGGTCTGGATCACGTGCTCCAGCGCGATACCGGCGATCGCGATGGGGATGGTCCCGACGATCACGTACCAGCCCATGCGGGCATCCAGGGTGCCGCGCAGCTGGGGCCGGAACAACGAACGCACCCAGGCCGACGAGATCCGCCAGATGTCGCGCCAGAAGAACGTGATCACCGCCAGCTCGGTGCCGATCTGGGTCACGGCGGTGAACGATGCCCCAGGATCGTCGGCACCCCAGAGCTGTGGGTAGATCGCCAGGTGAGCGGAGGACGACACGGGCAGGAACTCCGTGAGCCCCTGGATGATGCCGAGAACGACCGCTTCGAGCCAGCTCACGACTCCTCGTCCAGGCCGGCCAGGGTCAGTGCCTCACGGGCAGTCCGGATGGCGGCGAGCTGCTCCTCGACCGACGGTGCATACGTCGACACGTTCAAGGTGGTGACACCTGATGCGGCGAACGCCGTCATGCGCTCCGCGATCCGCTCGATCGGCCCGATCAGTGACGTCTGGTCGATGAACTCGAGGGGCACCGCTGCGGCGGACGCCTCGTAGTCGCGGGCGAGGTAGAGCTCCTGCACCTGCCCAGCGGCCTCACCGAAGCCCATGCGGACGGCAAGAGCGTTGTAGAAGTTCTGGTCCCGACTCCCCATGCCGCCGATGTACAGCGCGGAGTAGGCGCGTACGGGGGCCGCGCACGCCTGCAGGTCGTCGCCGACGACGAGAGGGACGGTGGGGACGACGTCGAACCCTTCCATGGACTTGCCTGCGCGTTCTCTGCCGACGCGGATCGACTCCAGGGAGTCGCCGGAGTGCTCGGCGCTGTAGAAGAGCGCCAACCAGCCGTCTGCGATCTCGCCGGCCAGCTCGAGATTCTTCGGACCCAACGCCGCCAGGTAGATCGGGAGACGGTCCCGCACCGGGTGCACGGTCAGGCGCAACGCCTTGCCCGGCCCGTCGGGCAGCGGCAAGGTGAAGTGCTCACCGTCGTAGCGGACGACCTGGCGGTCCAGAGCCAGGCGGACGATGTCGACGTACTCGCGGGTGCGCGCCAACGGTTTGGCGAACCGGACGCCGTGCCAACCCTCGGAGACCTGCGGACCGGACACACCGAGACCCAGGCGGAAGCGTCCGCCGGACAACGTGTCCAGGGTCGCCGCCGTCATGGCCGTGAGCGCGGGTGAGCGGCCAGGGATCTGGAACACGGCCGATCCCACGTCGATGCGCTCGGTCTGGGCGGCCACCCACGCGAGCACGGTCGCGGCGTCTGAGCCGTAGGCCTCGGCCGCCCAGGCCACGGAGTAACCGAGGCGGTCGGCCTCGCGGGCGAGTGCCAGGTTGGCCGCGTCGTTGCCGGCTCCCCAGTACCCCAAGTTGATCCCCAGACGCATGGGGTCGGACTCTAGCCCCGCGACGTCGGTAACCTCACGCGGCATGGAGCAGCGTCACCTGGGCAGCGCAGGCATTCAGGTCTCTCGGCTCGCCCTGGGCACGATGACCTGGGGACGAGACACCGACGAGCACGAGGCGCGCGACCAACTCACCCGGTTCAGCGAGGCGGGCGGCACGCTCGTCGACACCGCCGACGTGTACGGCGACGGCGCAGCGGAGCGCACGCTCGGGTCGCTCCTGGGTGACGTCGTGGCGCGAGACCAGGTCGTGGTCGCGACCAAGGCCGTCAGCCGGCCCGGCACGGCGCGGCACTTCGACGCCTCGCGAGGCCATCTCCTCGCGGCACTCGACGGATCGCTGCGCCGTCTGGGTACCGACTACGTCGACCTGTGGCAGCTACATGCGCCTGACCCCCTCACCGCCATCGACGAGACGCTCGGCGCCATGGACGACGCGGTCCGCAGCGGACGGGTTCGTTACGTGGGCATCTCGAACTTCGCCGGCTGGCAGACCGCCGAATTCGCCACCTGGCAGCGCAGCGTGCCGGGTCGCGCGCCCATCGTGTCGACCCAGATGGAGTACTCGCTGCTGCAACGCGGCGTCGAGCGCGAGGTGGTGCCGGCGGGGCAGGCTCTTGGCGTCGGGCTGCTCGCCTGGTCGCCGTTGGGGCGTGGTGTGCTCACCGGCAAGTACCGCACCGGAACCCCAGCCGACTCCCGTGGTGCATCGGACCACTTCGCGTCGTTCGTCGCACCGTTCCTGGGAGAGCGGTCGCGTCGGGTCGTCGAGGCCGTGGCCACGGCCGCCGAGGGCCTGGGAGTCGCGCCGTTGGAGGTGGCCCTTGCTTGGGTGCGGGACCGACCAGGGGTGACGTCGGCCATCGTCGGCGCCCGTACGGCCGCCCAGCTCATCGGGTCGCTGCAGGTGGAGTCGTTGGACCTGCCCGAGGAGATCCGGGTGGCGCTCGATGAAGTGTCGGCCCCGGAGCGGGGGTACCCCGACACCGGCTGGAACCAGCGCTGAGCCCGGACTCGAACGGCTCCTCTCGCCTCGGTGACCTGCTCGCCAGGGCTGCCGAGGACGGCCACACCGCCCTCTCGTGGTCGACAGTGGCCTCGGCGCTGTCCGGTGCCGGGCTCGACGCCGAAGCGGTCGCCCGAGAGGCCGTGGCGAGTGGCGACGTGGTTGCCGTCCTGCTGGGGCAGACGCGTGCTGTCGCCCTGACCGAACACGTCCTAGCCGAGCAGCGTGTCGCGGATGTCGTTGCCGACCTGATGGACCGGGATCTGCTCCGCGTGTGTCCTTCCGGGGCCAGCGATGCGTCGACGGATGCCACGCTGATCGACCGCGCGCACGAGCTGGGCAGTGCCGAGCTCGCCGACCGGCTCGAGCAAGCAGGGATCGATGGCCCCGTGCTGCTCTTCGGCGACCCCGACCGGCTCGGGCCGTTCGGACCGGGTGCGCCGCTTCGCGACCTGCTCACCGCGGCGCAGCGGTGGGCTCCGCGGGTCGTCACGACCGCCGCTGCAGATGAACCGTCGCAGGACCTCGTCGTCCGGGCTGCGCTGCGTCAGGTGCGTGCTGGGGAGCTCCCCGAGGTGGCCAGCGGTCAGCACAGCGTCGTCGTGACGCGCGCCGATGACGACGAAGCGCTCGCCAAGCGCGTGATGCAGCTGGTCACCGATTCCATTCCGCGGGTCTTCGCGCTGTCGGCCGACCAGATCGGTGTCGTGGTGCCGCTGGTGCACGGGGCGTGCGGAGTGGCGGCCCTCCGCCGGGCTCTGACCGGCTACGCGGAGGTTCGCCTGGTCCAGGAGCTCGGTTCGGTGACCTGGCCGGCCGTGGTGGCCGTGTTCCCCGCGCAGTCCACTGGCCTGCTCAACCGCCCGATGGTGGTGAGCGCGCTGACACCGGCACAGCGGCATCTGAGCATCGCCGTCTCGGCCGGCGTCGGTATGACTGCGACGTTGGCACTGGGGCACCGCCCACGTACGACGATCCTGCCCACGCTGCTGGCCGGGGTGCTCGGTTCCTCAGATCTGGTCCAGGAACCGGTCGAGCACCCGGGTGCCGAACTCCAGGGCTGACACCGGCACCCGCTCGTCCACGCCGTGGAACAGGTCGGCGAAGGCAAGGCTGGGCGGCAGCCGAAGTGGGGAGAACCCGAACCCCGCGATCCCGAGCCCGGCGAACGCTTTCGCGTCGGTGCCCCCGCACAGCGTGTACGGCACGACCCGCGCCGCCGGGTCCTCGGCCTGTAACGCGGCGGTCATCGCCTCGACCAGCGGTCCGTCGAACCCGGTCTCGAGCGCGATGTCATCGACCTCGTTCACCCGCGTGATGTGCTCCCCCAGCAGTTCGTCGACCTCGGCGAGGAACGCGTCGCGGTGACCGGGCAGGAACCTGCCGTCCACGACGGCGCTGGCCTCGCCCGGGATGACGTTTGCCTTGTACCCGGCGTCGAGCAGTGTCGGGTTGGCGGTGTTGCGCAGCGACGCCGCGATCATGGGTGCGATCGGGCCGAGATGTGCAACGACCTCGTCGGGGTCCGTACCCGGGTCGAGCCCGAACGCCTCGCAGACGGCTTCGAGAAAGGTCGTGACGGTCTTGGTCGGGGTGTAGGCGAACTGGTGCGCGCCCAGCCGGGCCAGTGCTTCGCTCAGCCGGGTCACCGCGTTCTCGTCGTTGACCATCGAGCCGTGGCCGGCTCGGCCGCGCGCGGTCAGACGCATCCAGGCGATGCCCTTCTCGGCCGTCTCGATGAGGTACAGCCGTAGGTCGTCTCGCACCGTGAAGCTGAAACCACCCACTTCGCCGACCGCGTGGTCGACGCCCTCGAAGAGCTCCGGACGATGGTCGGCGAGCCAGTGAGAGCCGAGCGTGCCGCCCGCTTCTTCGTCGGCCAGAAACGTCAGCACGATGTCGCGCGGGGGTTTGCGGCCGGTGCGGATCCGGTCGCGAACCACCGCAAGGATCATGGCGTCCATGTCCTTCATGTCGACGGCACCACGGCCCCACACCATCGGCTCGCCGTCGTGTTCGACGATCTCGGCGCCGAACGGGGGGTGCGTCCAGTCGTCGGCGTTGGCCGGAACGACATCGAGGTGGCCGTGCAACAGCAGTGCTGGCCTCGATCGGTCCACTCCCTCGATACGTGCGACCAGACTCGTTCGGCGCGGACGCGACTCGATCAGCTCCACGTCGATGCCCACGTCGCTGAGCTGTGCGGCGACGTACTCGGCCACGTCTCTTTCTTGGGACCGCTCGTCGTCTCCGTAGTTGGAGGAGTCGATGCGGATCAGGTCACGACAGATCTGCACCACTTCGTCGGTGGCGCGGCTGGGGTGCGCGGCGGTGTCGGTCACACAGGCCATGGTGCCGCAGCAACCAGGCGAACGCCCAGCCATCGGGAACGTCGTTGGGCGTTTGGTGGGGTCTTGGCCCGTTGGTATCCTCGGCGGGCCGGTTCGCCGGTCCACGTCCGGGTGGCGGAATAGGCAGACGCGCTAGCTTGAGGTGCTAGTCCCCGTATAGGGGGTGGGGGTTCAAGTCCCCCCTCGGACACCAACAGCTGCACCCCGGCGTCGACACCTGCTTCGGGTGGTTCTCGGGGCGGTGTACAGCCGAGCGGTGCTGTACCAGGGCGGCAGGTGATGGCATGGGCGATCTGCCGGTGGTGTCCTCCGGTGCCGGTCAGCCGGTGGTTCTGCTGCACGCCTTCACGTTCGACGTGACAATGTGGGATGACCTGGCGGCTCGCCTGGAGCTGGATCACCTCGTGGTGCGCTACGACCAGCGCGGATTCGGCGCTTCGCCCGACCCGGTCGGGCCGTACTCGGATGTGACCGACCTGTGGCAGGTGATGGACAGTCTGCGGATCGAGCGAGCAGTGTTGGTCGGGGCGTCGATGGGCGGTGGTCTGGCCCTGGACGCCGCCTTGTGCGATCCCGACCGTGTTGGCGGGTTGGTCTTGGTCGGCCCGAATCTGCCCGGCGGCCGCGGGGATGCGGAGTTCGGTCGGTGGTGGCACCTCCTCGAGCAGACCGCCAGGTCCGAAGGTGTGGCTGCCGCCAGGAAGGCCTGGCTCTCACATCCGCTCTTCGGCTTCTCTGGTCGCACGGCGGCGGCTCGTCAGCGGCTCGCGCTCCTGACTCAGGAGTACCGGGGGTTCCACTGGTTGCACCAGGATCCGCGGGAAGAGCCCCAGCCGGCCGCTGCGACCCGGCTGGGTGAGGTGGAGCCGCCGACGCTGGTCCTGGTGGGCGAGCACGAGACGTCACTGTTCGCCAGCTACGCCCGCACCATCGCGGAGCAGGGGCCGACAGCGCGCCTCGAGGTGATCCGTGACGCCGGACACATGGTCGGACTCGATGCGCCCGAACACACCGCCGACCTCGTGGCCAACTTCATGACCAGTACCGACAGTGACAGCGGCTGAGCAAAGTCGCGACCGTCCGTGTCCGGATCGGCTCGGCGGTGGGCTGCTGAGTCCTCGAGCAGGTGCCCAGCAGTGCGCGCGTGTCGCCGTCGCCAGCAAGCGGCCCTACCCGGCGCTCCCACGCAGCTGATCAACTGACGTTGGCCAACGGCTGGCCGTCCAGGCCTCCCAGGACGTGAACCCCTCTGGAAGAGGTCCTGGTTCAGCGCTGAGTAACTCCTGCTGGTCAGGCTCCTCGAACTGATCGCGCCACTGAGCAAGGTCGCCTTCGGTCATGACGAACGTCGTGGCAGGATCGGTCGCGAAGCGGTCATTGACTCTCCGCAGCTGGTCGTCGAGATCGATCGGCAAGTAGACGAGCTCGCACTCAGCGCCGATCGTCGACGCCATGTGCTTCAGGGCCGAACGCTCGTCTCTTGCCCAGACTCCAAAATCCAGCACGACGTTCATGCCGCGCTCCAGTGCCGTCATCGCGAGCCAGATGAACCGCCCCTCCAGAACGTCGCGTTTGCCATCCGCGTCGTTGTGATGGAAAAGGGGGATCATCCAGTCGTCAGGGGTGAGCCGTAAGGCGGCGAACTCAGCCGACAGCTCCTTGGCCCGGGTCGTCTTGCCAGAGCCCGGCAGCCCGACGATCACGAAGAGTTTGCTGCGAAGGGTCAGCCGCTCCATGGCCCAATCATGTCGCTTGGGGCGCACCGTCAGCCGGGTCACCCGAGCTGATCGCCGTCGGTGACCCAGTCGTTGACGAGTGTCACCACCTGTCGAGCTTCGTCCCGTCCCTTCCGGGATCGATGTGGAGATCGGCGCGTCCATGCGGTTAGTCCCACTCGATCGTGAGTCGACTCCGGTATCCCGGCCCGGGCGGTTGGACCTCGGTCTCGACCCGTGGCACACCGTCGATCGTCACGTCCACGGCTCGGAAGTCGAACCCGTCCTGCGGCCCAGGCTCGAAGCTGAAGGTGACTCGTTGCCCCGGCAGGACGCGGTGGAAGCGGTGGAAGCGGACCATACCTAGGTGCGAGATGTGCGCCCAGCAGCCTCCGGGCGTTTCGTCGGAGTCCAGTACACCCCAGCCCTCGGCGTCGTGCCATGCGCGGACGATCCCGACTGCCATGTGCCGATGATGCCCCGATCCCGGCCCGGTAGTCGCACCCGTTGCGGCACTTGTACTCGGCGTCGAGCAGCCCGGCATCAAGATCTGGTTCTTACGAGCCCGTCGTCGTCGTACGCCGTCCCCCGACAAATGAGGCAGCGAGCGGCAAACCCGAGCCGATCAGTTGATGATTTCGCCACGTTCGTCGGCGCGAATCGCCGCCAGTCGGTCGTGCCATGCCTGTAGCGCAGCGGGGGTCAGCCGCGTCCAGTCGCTCACCTCGCCGACGATCCTGAGCGGATCTCTGCTGCGGTAGGACCTGGTCGGGTTACCGGGGAACTTCTTGTCGGTCACATTCGGGTCGTCCTCGAACGCACCTGTCGGCTCAACGGCATAGACGCGCGGAGCAGCTTCGCCAGCCGCCAGCTCCGCGGCGAGCCCAGCACCGTCAGACAGTGCGGTGAAGTAGATGTGATTCATGACGACCTCGGGCCGGTAGTTCGACCGGAAACCCGCGCTGAGGAGATCACCCACCCGCAGATCGGCCTTCGTGCCGTGGAAGAACGGCCCCTCATCCAGCACTTCACTCACCGCCACAGGCTCCCGGGACGACCATGGTCGCATCCATGGCTACCAATCGTCTCGAACCTGAGTCTCTGCAGGCGACCGTGCGTCACGCAACGGAGGAAGACCTCGATCGTCTGGAGGCACTTCTGGTTGAGCTGCGCGAATTCCCCCAATTGAAGGAGCGCAGGCGAGGCTACTTCTCGCGAGGATCCCGAGCGTTCCTTCACTTCCACGAAGATGCCGGTCGCGGTGTTGGCGAGCAGCCGTGTTCTCGGACACCAAGACTGCACCGCCAATCCTTGGCCCGGTTGGGTAGGGTTCTCGTGATCAGGCCTAGCTCTCTCCGCTTCGCTGAAGGGCACACATGCAGCGCCGACTAGCGCCCCTGCTCCTCAGCATCGTCGGCTTGCTCGTCCTCAGTGCACCCGTGACGGCCGGGGCGACTCCCGTCGGACATCGCGCCGTGCAAACTCATGCGCGGCCCGCGCCAGCGCATGGGGCGTCATTCCACGTGCGTCTTGGATCGGGACGGCGGGAAGACTGCATCGAGTCCCCGGGGACGCCCGCAGCCGTGCTTCGGTGCGACCGCTACGACATGAGCCTCGGGCAACAGGTGTCGGTGACGATCTCCGGCGGCAAGGCGCGCAGGTTGGGCAAGCCCAGCGATGCGACAGGTGACCCGGTAGGACGCAAGCTGCTGGCCGCCCACAGGTGGCGTCGTGGCCCGTTCTGGTGTCGGGCGACGAGCACGAGCCTGCGTTGTCACGACCTCAACACGGGCCACGGCTTCGTGGTGACGGCACACCACCTGCGGGTGCACTAGGGGCTCAGCCGACCGAGTCGGGCCGGTCTGGCAGCAAGTCCTGCGCGCGGAGTCGACGGCTCGTCGTGTTCACCGAAGGCACCGCTCGCCTCCTTGGCCTCGAGGTGCTGCACCAGTCGTCGCGGCATCGAATCGGGTTCCGATCTCATAAGGTCAGCCTCCTTCGATCCGACCACCAAGCACGAGATCGACGTTACCCAGCGGCAGGTGCGGCCAGTCCCATCCGTCCGATCCAGCCCGACATAGCCTGGCCACGTGCTCACGCAGCGGCCGGCCACGAGTGCGGACGTGCCGGCCCTCAGTTTGATCGCAGCCGATGCATATGCCCCGTTCGTCGAGCTGATCGGACGACCGCCGGCGCCCATGACGGTCGACTACCAGGACCTGGTCGCCAAGTCTGAGGTCTGGGTGGCTCAGGACGGCGACACCGTGGTCGGCCTGCTGGTCGTCGAGGTTCGAGACGATCACCTGCTGATCGAGAACGTGGCCGTCGCTCCAGCGGCCCAGGGTCGCGGAGTGGGCAGCGCGCTGCTGAACCTTGCCGAGGCACAAGCTTCCCGTCTCGGGTTTCGCGAGGTCCGCCTCTACACCAACGAACTGATGACGCAGAACCTGACCTTCTACCCTCGGCGCGGCTACCTCGAGGTGGCTCGCGGTGTTCAAGACGGTTACCGCCGCGTCTTCTTCAGGAAGACGCTTGAGGCTGAGCCGTACCGCGGCTAGTCAGGTCCCGCCACTCGTAGCGCCGAGTCATTCGATGAACAACGACATGAACACGTCATCGACGAACTCGTCGTTGATGCGGAACTCGTCGCGCAGCCTGCCTTCGACGACGTAGCCGAGGTCGCGGTACAACGCCTGCGCCGGCCCGTTCGTAGCGAATACCCGGAGCTCGACCTTTCGACAACCAGCCTCCCTAGCGCGCGCGTGCACCGTCTGCAGCAGGGCCGTACCTACACCGCGACGCCGCGCCGATGGGTCAACCTCCAAGCCCAAGATGGCGAGGACGTGAGCGCACTCCGGCACCGGTACGGCCGGGCCGGTCTTGGCGTATCCGACCACGCTGCCGTTGACGGTCGCGACAACGAAGTCTGCCGGGTCGTCGGACGAGGCGAAGAACGTTGATCGCCTGCGTTCCAGCTGCGAGGGGAAGCCCGCAGATGCCGAGAAGGACGCGCGTTCGACGGCGAGCAGGGCGTCGTCGTCGGCGTTGGTCCCGGCGCGCACCTCGATCGTGGGGTCGGTCACCGGCCGAGGGTAGTCGGTTCGACAACCAAACAGCGGCAGCCGGAATCGCACGGTCCCCCGGCCAGCTCGATCTCGCCGGTCAGGTGCAACTGGCCGCTGGGGCGCGGAAGGTGCCGTAGTTGGAGTACCAACCGTTGATCCCGGTGCTGGTGGCCTGGTGGTAGAACCACGAGGTGAACGCGAGCTCCTGAACGTGGAACGCGTGGCTCGAGGTGGTGACCGCCACGAGCTTGCCGGACAGCGGGTCGCCCACTTCGAGGGTGTTCTGGCAACCACTGACCTGGCCGACGTGTCCCCACGGCCGGGTGGGGTTGCTCGTCAGAGGGTCGGCCAGCCACTCCCCTACCTCGTGCGAGAGGACCGAGACGTCCTTGGACCCGGTGAACGCGCCGGTGTTGTCGTACATCGCGACCGCGTAGGTCTGGATCCCGCTGGCTGTCTGGTAGGCGTTGTGGAATCCGAGGATGCAGCAGTTGCTGGGCGTGCTGTCGTACTCCACCACGTTGCCGAGCAGGAACAGCGGGAATGTCTTCACTGACACCCCTTGGGATGACAGCGACGGCAGCACCTTGGTCTGCAAGTAGTTGTCGAGCCAGTTGATGCCCACTGCCCCGAGGATCCTGTTGCCGCAAGACGTGGTGCCTTCGGCCGCATCAGCAAGTGGCACCGAGATGGTCACCGCGGGGAGGGTCGTGGGAGTGAGGGTGACGTGGTAGCCGGGGTTGATGCCGGCAGGATTCGTGTACTTGTAGTAGTTCGCTCGTTGGAACGCGTCGACGTACTGCGTGCTGCCCACTGACGTGCCGCCGAAGCTGTAGGAGTGGTTGACGAAGATGGGGGAGGCCAGCGTTCGCGTGACGGCGTTCGTGGTGTCGCACGTATCCCCTGTCGTCGGGTTCCACGTGTGACCGTTGCTGAACTTGATGATGATCGGCACGACCTGAGTCGCCACCGAGACGGCCTGGGTGGTCTGGCTGACCGTGGGGTTACGCCCGACCATGGCGTACTGGTAGCTCGCGCCCCCGTCGGAGACGGTGTGGCGCCACTTCTGCACCGTGGTGGTGGGCAGGGCTGCACTGGTGGCCAGGCGGTGCGTCAACGCGGACTGGCCCTCGATCGGGGTCAACGGGACGCCTGCGGCGAGGGGGGCAGGTTCTGACGGGACGGGACTCGGGGCTGCCGCGATCGCGCTGGGCGCCACGCACAGCAGCCCTGCTGCGAGGCTCGTGACGATGACTCGACGTGGACGCACGTGCGGCTCCTCTCGCTGTGCCGCTGCTGGAACGTCTCCCGCGAGTCGGCGGCGAGGATCCTGGCAGCCTTGCGCAAATCGGTCGTCCTGGCGACCGCCCGGTGGGTGTCACGAGGAGCGATCGCACCCTTGTGGACGCTTGTGCGGCCGATCAGTACGAGGTGACCTCGCGGGCGGCTCGCATCCCCGACGTCACGGCCCCGCACATAGTGCTGTGCTCCACGAAGGGAGCAGTGGTCTCGCCCGCGAAGTGAAGGTCGCCCTCGCGCCTCGGCTCGACGCCGCCGTAGGCGGTGAACCCGCCGATGTCGTAGCACGACCACGTGCCTTTGACGTGCGGGTCGTTCGGCCAGTAGTCCAGGTGCGTCTCGCCCGCGATCGCTGACGCACTCGACGTGGGATACCAGTGGTCGAGATGGCGCAGGGCCCGCCGCAGCACTGACCCGGGGGCGACGCCGTGCGCCGGTGTCGAGCCGTCGTAGTTGCCCGGATGGTTGTCGAGTACGACCAGGGTGGCGGGGTCGGTCGACTGGAACTGGGAGCTCCAGGCCATCTGGATCGTGGTGTCCGACGACGTGTCGCCGGTGTGCCCGGCGTCGCGCCAGGGACGTCCGTGGAACTGCAGGTTCAGCTTGGCCGCGGTGCCCAGCGGCTGTCGCTGGATCTGCTGCAGGTGACGGGCTGAGATGCCGGCTCGGGACAGATCGACCTCGCGCAGCATCGTGGGCGGCAGGGTGAGGATCACGCGGTCGGCCACAACGGTGTGGGCCGGTCCGCCCGGTGATCGGAACGTGAGTGCATAGGTGCGGTCCGCGCGCCGCACGACGGCGGTGAGGCGTCGGTCGAGGTGAACGGTGCCGGCTGGGAGCCGGGCGGCCAGAGTCGTGGGCAGCACGTCGTTGCCGCCCGGGATGCAGTAGCGCTCGTCGTACCCACCTCCGCGGTAGGCACCCCCGGAGTCCATCACGTAGTGAAGTGCGCTCGCGTGTTCAGCGGCCGTGCCGTACTCGCCGCTGAACCAGTGCGCCACATAGCTTCCGGCCGCAGTGGTGCGCGGATGAGCCGTCGCGTCGATCAGGTCGGCGACCGACCGGTGGTCCCACCTCCACGCGACGCGGTTGTGGTGCGCATGCGAGGGCACGTACCCGATCTCACGCCAGATCTGTCCGGCAGCTTCCTCGATCGCCCGCACCCCGGTTCGCAACTGAGGCCACGTGTAGGTGCGGCCGCTGAACGAGAACAGCGCGGTGGACGTCGGGTAGTGCAGCCAGGTGTCGACGAGCGGGGTGAGCCCGAGATGTCGCGCCAGCCGGATCAGGTTGACGTCGCGGGTGTTGACGCCTCCGCCACCGCGCTCCACGAACTGCCCCCCGGCGGTTCCGCGCAAGGTCCACACGCGCCCACCAACGCGCTGCGAGGCCTCATACAGGTGAACCGGCCAGTGCGACCGCCGGTGGATCTCGTAGGCCGCGGTGAGACCAGCCAGCCCGGCGCCGACGACCACCACACGCGGCGCGGACGAGCGTTGGGTTGCTGCAGCCGGTCGGCCGATGGCGGCCGCTGCCGCGCCGATCGCGCCGACGGCGCCGAGCCGAAGGAGGTCTCGGCGAGCCAGTCCTACGCTCGCACCGACATCGCGCTGACGCCCGATCGACTCCTCCACCGACTGGGTTCGCCAGCGCTGGTGGGCGTCTTCACGTTCGTCGTCGACCTCGTCGACCAGACGTCCGGAATCGAGCGCTGCCAGCCGAGCCGAGCGAAACCGACGCAGCCGCGCCCCGGCGGGCGTGAACCGCGGCATCGCACTTCCTTCCGGTGGGCTGGCTCGGGGAGGTCGTCGGAGCATCCGTCGTCCTCAGGGTAAGCGCCACGGCAGGATGAGCGGCATGCCCTTGTTGCTGGTGGTTCAGCACACCCCCTCTCCCGCGGTCCAGTCGATGCTGGAGGCACTGCTACGAGGCACCCGCAACCCTGAGGTTGGGCCGGTGGAGGTCGTCGTGAAGGCGGCGTTGTCGGCCGGTGCGGCAGATGTGCTCGAGGCCGACGCCGTGCTGCTCGGGACCCCGGCCAACATCGGTTACATGTCCGGGGCCATGAAGCACTTCCTCGACCAGGTGTACTACCCGTGCCTCGAGGTCACCACGGGACTCCCGTACGGGGTCTACGTCCACGGCAACGACGACACCACCGGAGCGCTGCGCGCGATCCACAGCATCGCGGGCGGCATGGGCTGGAAGAAGGTGGCCGCCGACGTGTCCGTCGTCGGCGCGCCGGATCAGACCGCGCTCTTGGCCTGCGAGGACCTCGGCGCTCTCCTGGCCTTCGCCGCGGCGGGCTAACCGGGCGTCGGCGGATCTCTCGGATCGCTCTGCGAACCGAGTCGGGCGGTCAGCGTGGCCAGCTGCGCCCGCAACTGCGTCAGCTCGCTCATCACGGTGTCGAGACTCGCGGGCGCACTGTTCTGGTCCCCTGCGCCCGACCCGGAGGTCGGGGTGGCGCCGTTGGAGGGTTGGACGCGGAAGAAGCTAGCCAGCGAACCGGCAAGCAGTCCCAGCACTCCGACGCCGGTGAACATGATGAAGACGCCGGCCCAGCGGCCCGTTGACGTGATCGGCACGATGTCGCCGTACCCGACCGTGGTCAGCGTCACGACCCCCCACCAGAGCGCGTCAGCGAAGTTGGCGAACTCCGGGTTCGTCGGGTGCTCGGCGTAGTACGCCACGACCGCTCCGACGAAGACGACGCCAAGTGCGACCAGCCCCACCCGACCGAGCCGGTTGAAGAGCTGCTTTGCGCCTTTGCTGGCCGCCACCAGACGCACCAACCGCGCCAACCGCAGAACCACGACGATGCCACCCGACTGCGCCCCAGGAAGCAGGAACCACGGGGCAGTCAGGATGACGATCGCCAGGTCGAACCGGCCGTAACGCGTCTTGACGTAGTGCACCGTGCGGCGCCGATGCACGACGAAGTCGTAGAGAAAGACCGCCCACGACCCAATCCCGATGACGATCGAGACTGGGTGACCGTTTTGGGGCACCAAGAGCAAAGGAAGGACCGCCGAGAGGATGAGCGGCAGCTCCATCCGCTTGTCGTGCCGGCTGAGCTCGGCGGCATCGGCTGCGCTGCGCGGCGCACCCGGCTTGGGTGGCGGGTCGGCAAGCGTTGCGTCGTCGGACACGTCGACATCCTGCCCTCGCAGATACCCGCGCGCGGGAACCGACACGAGGTCGACCGGCAAGATGAGCGCGTGGGCGCGACGCTGCAGACCAAAGGAGTGGCGGCGGGCTTCGGCGATCGCGAGCTCTTCTCGGGGCTCGACCTGGTGGTCGGCCCCGGTGAGGTGGTCGGCCTGGTCGGCCCGAACGGAGCCGGCAAGTCGACCCTGCTGAAGATCCTGGCCGGGGTCACCCGACCCACAGCGGGTGAGGTCAGCCGCTCCCCCGCAAGTGCAGCCGTCGGCCACCTCACCCAGCAGGTCGACCTGACGCCGAACGAGACACCACACGCCTACCTGGAACGACGAACCGGCGTGGCGGACGCCCACGCCCGCCTCGACGCTGCGTCACACGCGCTGGCTCGCGGCGAAGCCGGCGCGGACGACGGTTACGCGCTTGCGCTGGAGGCGTGGCTCGCCCTTGGTGGCGCGGACCTGGACGACCGGATCGAGGCCGTGGCGCGCGACCTCGACCTCACCGACCTGTTCGACTCGGCCTGGCAGCTGTCGGGCGGACAACTTGCTCGACTGCGCCTGGCCGCGTTGTTGCTGTCGCGCTACGACGCGTATCTGCTCGACGAGCCGACCAACGACCTGGACTCTGATGGGCTGGACCGGCTCGAGGAGTTCGTCCACCGGCTCACCGAGCCAGCCGTGGTGGTCAGTCATGACCGGGAGTTCCTGAGTCGCACGGTGACCAGCGTGATCGAGATCGACCAGACCCTGCAGCGGGTCGCGGTGTACGGCGGCAGCTACGACTCCTACCTCGACGAGCGGTCGCTGGCGCGGCGACGAGCCCGCGAGGCCTACGAGGGCTACGCCCAACGGCGTGGCGACCTCGAACAACGTGCCCGCCGGCAGCGCGCTTGGATGGAGAAGGGCGTCAAGAATGCGCGGCGCAAGGCGCGCGACAACGACAAGATCGGGCGCAAGTTCCGCTCGGAGGCATCGGAGAAGCAGGCCGCCAAGGCACGCCAGACCCAGCGACTCATCGAGCGACTGGACGCGGTCGACGAACCGCGAAAGGAGTGGCAGCTGCAGTTCAGCATCGCCTCTGCTCCCCGGTCCGGGGCCGGGGTCGCCACGGCGCGCGGAGCGACCGTCCACTTCGAGGACTTCCGGCTCGGGCCGATCGACCTGGCCCTGGGCCGACGCGACCGAGTGGCCATCACCGGCCCGAACGGGGCCGGCAAGTCCACGATGCTCCGGCTGCTCCTGCGGCGGATCGAGCCCGAGTCGGGCACCGTCACGCTGGGGTCCGGTGTGGTGGTGGGCGAGGTGGACCAGGCCAGAGCCGTGTTCGAGGGAGGCGATCCGCTGCTGGAGTCCTTCTCCCGCGAGATGCCGTCCTGGCCCACGGCCGACGTGCGGACCTTGCTGGCGAAGTTCGGTCTTGGAGCCGACCACGTAGTGCGTGATGCGTCTTCGCTGTCCCCGGGTGAGCGCACACGTGCGGCGTTGGCCCTGCTCCAGGCACGCGGAGTCAACCTGCTGGTGCTGGACGAGCCGACCAACCACCTCGACCTGCCCGCCATCGAGCAGCTGGAGGAGGCGCTCGAGGCTTACGACGGCACGCTGCTGCTCGTCACGCACGACCGTCGCATGCTCGAGACGGTCCGCCTGACGCGTCGCTGGCACGTCGAGGCGGGCGTGGTCGTCGAGGTGCCCCCGGACTAAGCCGGGTCGTCGGTCAGCGACCCCAGGAAGACCGCAATCGCCTCCGCCGTCCAAGTCGCGTCCAGCTCGGCCGCAACGTGTGCCGCCAGCGTCGCCGGCCCGCCGTCGCCGGTCTGCCAGGGGCCGCGTTGCCAGCCGGCGAGGTAGTCGTCACTGGAGGTGTCGCCGAGCCGCATGGCCGCTTCGTCGATCGCCTCCTGGAAACGCGGTGCCATCGGCACCTTGGCGACGTCGTCACCGTTTCGGGCGGTGACCAACGACGGCAGCTCCCGCCAGGAGGTCACCTGATACTCAGACATGAGCAGATCCGATCCGCGGGTCAGCCGGCACCGAGCATCCGCAACTTGCTCTCGAAGTCCTCATGGTTGAGGTACGCGCCGCACATGGTCCGCTTGCCCGTGTAGGCCGCGCGGCCGTGCATCGCCCGCCAGTTGTCGAACAGCATGGACTCACCGGGCGCCAGAACGTGACGCCACTGCAGCTGGCGATCGTTGGCCAGGTGGTCGAAGGCCCGGATGGCGTCGTAGAACGCCACCATCTCGTCGGGCGGCAGCAGGAACGGCGCCCGGTCTCCGTTGTTGAACGACACCTGCACGAGCCGTCCGGTGTGGTCGTGCCGCAAGATCGGACGCGCGGCCATCAGGTGCGAGCCGTCACCGATGTACTGCCCCGGCACGGCGACCCGCGCCAATGTGTCGTAGTGCTCGGGCGTGGTCTCCTTGAGCTCCTGCGCGACCCGGAAGCCGTCGGCCATGGTCGAGTCACCACCGGTGCCGTCGAAGTACAGGCAGTGCAGCATCTGCAGGCCGGGTGCGTCGTGTGAGTACGTGCCGTCGCTGTGGGCGAGCAGCTCGATGTTGGTGTAGGCGGTGTCCGCCTTGCTGAGGTCGGCGGTGAACTCCCAGAAGCCGCCGAAGATGGACTCGCGGACGTAGGCAACCCGACGTGCCAGCCCCTCGGTGGCCTCGGCGGTGGCGGGCGTCCCCGTGGCCAAGGCGAAGCCGAAGCGGGCCACCTTCTCCAGCCAGTCACGCAGGCCAGCGTCACTGCCCATGATGTCGTCGTAGGGGGTCGACGGCGTTGGCAGGATCGTCTGCGCGTCCCAGAGCACCGGCTCGACGGCTACTCGTGCGGTGGCGGCGGTGGGACTGCGGTACTTCGCGAGGAACTCCACCGGAAGGCTGGAAGGCTGCGGGTCGCCGGCCCACTCCACCAGGAGCTCATCACCGTTCAGCTTGGTCCCGGTGGCGTTCAGGCTCGGGTCGACCGACGCAGTGTGCAGGTTGCGCTGCTGGGTCACCGGGTGGAGTGTCTGCTCGTCGTGGGAGTGGTCCCGCAACCAGATCCAGGGGTAGTCGCTGGTCTGACCGTCGTCCCACGTGACCGTGAGGTACGTCGGGGTGCTGGTGAGGTCGGTGATCGTCGGCATGGGCGGATCCTAGGACCAGGGGCGCGGCGGCTGGCAACGGACCAGCCCTTCCATGAGGCTGCCCCCATGCAGCTCACCCCCCGCGGGCTCAACCAGGCGATCGCCGGCCTGTTCGCCGTGGGCTCCGCCTGCTTCGTGCTCGGGTCGGTGTCCGCCTACGCGGACGCGGTCGGCCCATCGGCCGATGCCATCACCTACTTCATCGGGTCGCTGTTCTTCACCACCGCATCTGGTGCCCAGCTCGTGCAGGCGCAGACGCCCGGTGCCACCGACGTCGACGTCGCGACGCAGCACATCCCGATCCGGCTCTCGTGGTTCGCTTCCCGATCGGACAACCTGTTCTGGTGGGCCGCAGCGGTCCAGTTTCCCGGGACTCTCTTCTTCAACGTCACCACGTTGGTCGCCACGGCGGACGCCTTGACGCCACACCAAGCACAGGCGCACGTGTGGCGACCCGATTTCCTCGGCTCGGTGCTGTTCCTCGTGTCGAGTGCGATCGCGATGGTGGCGGTGCGCCGTGACCACATGCCGCACCGGCTGCGGACGTGGGGTTGGTGGATCGCCGGGGTCAACTTGTTGGGATCGGTCGCCTTCATGGTCTCGGCCGTGGCCGCGCGCCTCGTCGCCGGAACCACACAGATGGCCAACCCCGGGCTCGCCGACGCCGGCACGTTGATCGGCGCTGTGTGCTTCCTCGTCGGTGCGCTGCTGATGCTGCCCGCGTGGCAGTCCTCACTCCACACCGGCGTAGCGGCGTAGGGGCGTAACGTCGGCTCCATGTGCCGAAGCATCAAGACGTTGCGCCCCCCGTTCACCGACGACGTCACCCAGGACGACGTGCGCGCGGCTGCCTTGCAGTACGTGCGCAAGATCTCCGGGTTCCGGGCTCCGGCCGCGCACAACGCCGAGGCCTTCCAGGCCGCGGTCGACGATGTCGCCACCGCTACGGAACGGCTGCTGGACCACCTCGTCGTTCGCGGCGCCGCCTCCTAGCCGAACCGGACCATCGAGACGCCGCCGACGACGAAGCAGTAGATGGCGAACGGCCACAATGTGCGAGTCGTGAACCACCGCTGAAGGAACTTGGCGGCGATCCATGCGCCGATGAAGGCGGCGACGCTCCCCGCCAGAACCTGTCCCCGGATCCCGTTGCCGAGCGGACCGATGAGGTCCGGGATCTTGTAGACGCCGGCCGCGAGAATGATCGGCGTGGCGAGCAAGAAGGAGAACCGCACGGCTTCCTCGTGCGTCATCCCGCGGAGGAGGCCGCCGACCATGGTGATCCCGGAACGGCTGATCCCCGGCAGCAGGGCGGCGCTCTGCGCGATGCCGATGATCGTGGCGTCCCGGATGTTGACCTGCTGGGCGATCGCGAGGTCCGCCTCGTCCGCGACGTGGGCCCGTGCCACGTCCTCATCCGACACCGGTTGGTGGGCCGGCGCACGTCGTCGCAGCACCTCACCGGCGGTGAGGATGAACCCGTTGATCGTCAGGAAGACCGCGGCCTGGAACGGGCGCGCGAAGAGCGTGCGCAGGGAGTGCTCGAACGCCAGGCCGATCAGCCCGGCGGGGATGGTCGCGATGATGATGAGCCAGGCCAGCCGCTGCGACGGTTCGCGGATCTCGCGCCGGCGCACCGAGGTCCAGAGCCCACGAAGGATCGCCACCCAGTCGCGTCGGAACAGCAGGATCAGCGCGGACGCGGTCGCCACGTGCAAGCCGACCAGGAACGCCAGGTAGGGCGACTCCGCGTTGTGCTGCGACGCGCTGATCTGCGCCCAGCTTCCGCCGAGCCACGCCGGGAACAGCACCGAGTGACCCAGCGACGAGATCGGGAATAGCTCGGTGAAGCCCTGCAGCAGGCCGATCACGATCGCTTGCAGATAGGTGATCACTCCGGCGATGCTAGGAGCGGATTCGCGCGCGCGTGGGCGAAGAACCCCCAGATTCACCCTGTGAATTCACTGTGATTCGACGAACTCCCCAGAGACGGTCGATCGCCTCTGGGGAGTTCGCCCACGGAGCAGCCCTCAGCGGGTGGTGGACGCCTTGCCTGCCGTCAGGTCGACGACGTCGCCGCTCGGGATCGGGACGATGTTCTGGTTCACGTGGAAGAAGTTGTCCGGGTCGTAGATCGACTTCACCCTCGCAAGCCGGTCGTAGTTCGGACCGTAGGACGCCCGGACCCGACCGTCGCCTTCGTCCTCCATCATGAAGTTGATGTAGGCGCCCTCCAACGCGGTCGGGTGCAACGCCTCCTGGTAGGCGACGGCCCAGTCCCGCAGCTTCGTCGCCATTCCCGGATCCGGGTCGACCCCGACGATGACAGCGGCCCACCCGGCATTGCGGTACGCGAAGGCCGTGTCGCCTTGGCGGACGTCGTGCACGGCGCCGTCGATCGGGTAGAGGTGCATGGTCGACAGCGGCGTCGGCAGCTGTGCGGCGAACTTCTCGTGCACGGCGATGGCCTCGTCACTGATCTCGCCGATGAAGTCGGCGCGCCAGTACCACTGCATGCCTGCTGTGTACAGCGGGTCGAAAGCCGAGTTCATCATCGACAGCGGCATGGCCATCATGCCGTCGAGCAACGGTGAGCCGAAGGCCCGCAACGGTGCCATGACCTCCTCGGCCCTGGCCGTCTCCGCCGTGCAGCACCAGATGATGCCGCAGGCCTTGCGTCCCCACAGCTCTTCGGGGAACGGCGGTCCACCGGGGATCGTCAGCACGCCGAACCAGCCTGAGACGTCGCGCGGCAGGTCGGGGAGCACTTCGCGGTACCAGCGCAGCACGGCTGCGGTGTCGGCGAGGTCGTACAGCACCGGGCCGGCGAGCACCGTTGACACCGGGTGGGCGCGGAACGTGAACGACGTCACGGCGCCGAAGTTGCCGCCGCCACCGCGCAGGGCCCAGTACAGGTCGGGGTGGCTGTCGGCACTCGCCGTGACCTGCGTCCCGTTGGCCAGGATGACGTCGGCACTCAGCAGGTTGTCGATGGTGAGTCCCGCACCGCGGGCGAGGTAGCCGATGCCACCGCCGAGGGTCAGACCTCCGACACCGGTCGTGGAGATGATCCCGCACGGCACGGAAAGCCCGAAGGCTCCCGTTGCGTGGTCGACGTCGCGCCAGGTCGCCCCGCCCTGCACACGCACCGTGCGGGCTGCGGGGTCCACGTCGATGCCGTGCATCTGCGACAGGTCGATCACCAACGCGCCGTCCCAGACGCCGAGGCCGCCGGCGTTGTGGCCGCCACCGCGTACGGACACGGTCAGCCCGTGCTCCCGGGCGAAATTGACGCAGGCGATCACGTCAGCCGCGTCGGCGCAGCGGGCGATTGCGGCCGGCTCGCGGTCGATCATGGCGTTGAAGACGGCGCGGGCCGAGTCGTAGTCCGTGTCGCCGGGCCGGATGAGGCTCCCCCGGAGGGTCTCGCCGAGCTCGCTGAAGAGTCCCGGGTCGACCGAAGTCATCGTGGTACTCACGTGTCCTCCTCGAAGGCATTCGTCGGCTCCCGACGGGAGCACGGTGACGCTAGGAGCAGCGGCGTTCGGTCAGCGTTCGGCGGGCTTGTCGGTCACGGCCTCCTGGCGAACGCCGCCCCGCTTCTTGGGGGCAGCCAGGTCCCCCTCGATGCGCAGCGCCAGGGCGACGCTGCCGTGCTCTTGGGCCAGCGCCAGCGACTTCTCGAGCAGCGCGCGCCGGGGTGCGCCCTGCGTCTGCCCCGCCTGCAGCCGCAAGATCTCCGGCAGCCACCACACGTCGTGGCGGGCGGTGGCACCTGCTCTCGCGGCGTCGAGCACGGCCCCCGCGTCCTCGACCCTCCCCTCGTCCAGCAGACAACGAGCCAGCAGGTAGAGGTAGTAGGGCCGGCGCGCGAATGCACCTTGCTCATCCAGGGCGTGCAGTGCTGCGCGGATCTGCTGGATCCCGGCCGCGCCGCCGCCGCTCCAGCCCAGCAGGATCGCCCCCCACTCCCGGTAGTAGGCGAAGCCGTAGCGGCGACACAGGTCGTAGGTCTGCTGCGCGAACTCCGCGGCAGCGATCCGGTCCTCGTCCAGCTGGGCGGTGATCGAGGCGTACGCCAGGGCGACTGCCAGGCTGTAGGGATGGTCGACGCTGCGGGCACGCTCGATGGCCCAGTCGGCCCAGTGCGTCGCCTCGTCACGCCGACCGGCTAGCCACAGTGCGTGGCCCGACCAGGCCCGGGCGTGCACCTCGGGACGGGTGCCGACCAGCGAGGGCGGGTACCCGGCGGTCAGCTCCTGCGCGAGCTCGAAGTGGGGGATGGCTTCGGCCAGCCGGCCCAGACTCGTGGCGCCGCCGGCAACCGCGAAGTGGGCCTGGCCGACGACGTCGGGGTGGTCGGCGCTGAGCGCGAGACCGCGATGGGCCACGGCGTACGACTCCTCGGTGTGACCCTGCACGAACTTCACCGCGAACAGTCCGGCCAGGCTGAGCAGATGCAACCGGCGTTCGCCCAGTCCCTGCGCCAGGTCGGCGGCACGTTCCAACGCCTGCTGCAACCGGGTCGAGGCATAGCCGAACCGCGCGTTCAAGGGTGCCGACATCGCGTGACAGATGGCCAGCTCGTCGCGGTCGCGGTCGGGACCAGGTGGGAGGCCGGCCAAGAGCTTCAGCGCCCGGTCGTAGTGACGGATCGCGTCATCGTTGGCGAACAAGGCGGTGGCCGCCTCAGCAGCGCGCACGTGCGCCCGCACGGCCCGGGACGACAGGCCGGCTCGGTCGTACTGGTCGGCCACCACAGCCGCCACCGCATCGGGTTGGTCGGGATTGAGCAACTCCAACGCCTGTGCGATCCGTCGGTGGAGCAACGCCCGGTGCGGCGGACTCGTCTCGTCGTAGGCGGTGTCTCGCAACAGGTCGTGAGCGAAGTCGTACGTCGTCGAGGAGTGCTGCACGACGATCCGCCGGCGCCATAGCTCGTCCACCGCACTGACCACCGTGTCCTGGGGCAGGTCGCTGGCTTCGGTGAGCAGGTCCAGCGAGAAGTCGCGTCCGACGACGGAGGCGAGGTGGGCGACGTCCAACGCCTCTGGGCCGAGCTGCGCCAGCCGACCGGACAAGACGGCGTGGACCGCGGGCAACCGACCGACCACGTCGGGGCTGGTCGGAGCCGGCCCGCCGCCTCGGGAGGACTCGATGACGAACAGGGGGTAGCCCCCCGTGGCCGCGTGGACCGACGCCGGATCGATGACGTCACCACCGAGGTGTCGGATCAGGGCCTCGGTGGCCTGCGCATCCAGTGGACCCAGATCGGTGTCGGACACCAGTCCGTCGTGTCGCAGCGCGCGCATCGCGTCGGTCAGGTCGGAGTTGTCGGCCATCTCCTCGGCTCGGGCCCCAGCCAGCACCAGCACCGGCGACTGCGGTCCGAGCCGGAACAGCAGGTCGAGCCACGTGAGGGTGTCAGGGTCACACCACTGGACGTCGTCGAGGACGAGCAACGTCGGGCGGTCTCCGGCGAGGACCGCCCAGACCATCCCCTCGAAGAACCGGTGCCGCTGCCAGCCGTCGACCATGGGTTGCGGTGACGTCCGCGGCGACCCGGCGGCGGGTGGTACGAGCCGATCCACCTCGGTCGCCCAGAGGGGGTCGATCTGGTCCCGCTGGGCGACCAGTGATCGGCTGCCCAGCCACTCCGCCACCGGAGCCAGGGCAAGCCGGGCACGACCGGCGAAGCAGCGCGCCCGCGCCACGTTGGCGCCGGTGCGCTCCACGCGCAACGCGACCTCGTCGATGAGCCGGCTCTTGCCGACGCCCGCTTCCCCCGTGATGACATGCAGCCCGGGCTGCCCCGCCACCGCGTCGGCCCATCGTTGGGCGAGCGCTGACATCGGCTCCTCGCGACCGATCAGTGGCGGCGGCGCATCGGCCGCAGCACGGGAGCTCTTCGAGCTCGCCCTTGGCCGGGTGGAGGCGCGCCCGACGAGACGTTCGTACAGGGCAGTCGTCGACGGGTCAGGAGCCACGCCGAGCTCGCGCTCCAACAGGGATGCGCACCGGTGATAGCTGTTCAACGCCGCGGCGCGGTCGCCGGCTCGGGCCTGTAGGTCCATCAGAGTGCGGTAGCCGGACTCCTCCAACGGCTCCAGCTCAGTACGACGTCGGGCGAAGGCGACAGCGTGACCAACCGCGTCATGACGTTCGTGATGGGCGACCAACCCGTCCAGAAGCTCGACGCAGCGCCGCCGAAGGCGGTCCCGCTCGTCCAACACCCAGTCGTCGTAGTTCGCCGGCAGGAGATCGCCGGAGTAGTGGCCCACCGCCTGCTCAGCCGCCGCCGCGAAGGCGAGTCCGCCGTCCGCGGCGTCCGCCGCCCGCGCCAATGCGTCGGCGCGCAAGAAGTCCTCGACGTCGCTGCGACAGTGGGGCTGGCGGACCCAGCGCAGATGACCCGCGTCCGACACCAGACAGTCCGGCCCGAACGGCAAAGCTCGGCGGAGCTGGTGGAGCTCCCGGCGCAAATTGGTCAGTGCTTGCTCGTCGGTCGAGTCGGGCCAGAACAGGCCGGCCAGCGTCGCGCGCGCGACGTCCTCGCCGGTGTGCAGCAGCAGCTGCGCCAACAAGGCGATGGCGCGCGGCGTCTGCGCGGCGGCGACGGTCGTTCCGTCCACGACGACGCGTTGTTCTCCCAGCAGGCGAATGTCCAGCATGGGCGCCCTGACGCTAGGTCCCGGACCCCTCGTCCGTCCAGGGAATGTCGACGTCACTCCCCAACGGGCCGGGCGCGGGTCAACTCAGGCGAGAGCCGGGTCGTGCACGATGCAGAACTCGTTGCCCTCCGGATCGGCGAGAACCACCCAGCGGCCCGTGTGGTCGTGCTCGGCGACGCGGACGGCGCCGAGCGCGCACGCACGCCCAACGTGCTCGTCCAGCTCGGCTGTGTGCAGGTCGACGTGGCAGCGGTTCTTGGCGGTCTTGGCCTCGGGCACCGGCAGGAAGAAGAACGTGGGCCGAGGGCCGGCGCCCGGCACGACCGCCACCTCCGGAAGGTCATGCCCCGCCCGCCAGGTGGTCTCGAGCAGTGCGGCCCAGAAGCTCGCCAACTCGTGCGGGTCCTGGGCATCGAAGGTGACGGCGCCGAGCTCGAGAGTCACGGGAGCCGCCCGGCTGACGCCAGCGCCAGCCGGATGAGACGGTCCTGGCCGCCGGTCATCTCGGCCTGGACGTCGACGCTGACCGCCTCCTCGGGCGTCATCCACATCAGGTCGAGCGCGTCGTGGGACGGAGTGCAGTCGCCGTCGCACGGGACGACGAAGGCCAGGCTGACGGCGTGCTGGCGCGGGTCGTGGTACCCCGTGACGGTGGGGTCGGGGAAGTACTCGGCCACGGTGAACGGCGCGGGGCTGGTCGGCAGGCGGGGCAGCGCCATCGGCCCGAGGTCCTTCTCGAGGTGCCGAAGCAGCGCCGAGCGGATCAACTCGCCGTAGAGCACCCGCCCCGAGACCACAGCCCGGCTGATGCTGCCGTCGGGGCGCACCCGCAACAGCAGACCGATGTGTTCGATGCGTCCCAGCGGGTCGACCCGGACCGGTACCGCGTCGACGTACACCAACGGCAGTCGAGAACGTGCCGCGTCGAGATCCTCACGCGCGAGCCAGCCCGACGCACGACTCAAGATGTCGGTCACTGATCGGCCTTCCGCTCGTGTGTTCCTAGAATGCGCCGTCCGCATGCTGTGGCGCCGGAACTACGCGCACGTCGAGCGTGTCGTCGTCGTCCAGTCGCACCTGCAACGTCAGGCGCTCGTCGGCCATCGCATAGACGGCACGGCGCTTGGCGTCACCGGCCACCACGGCGCCGACCTCGTCCAGCTCCAGCGCGCGGTCCCACTTGGCTGACACCTCGCGTAACGCGGCCGCCGCGGCGTCGGACCGAGCTCCTCTCGCGAGAACAACGGCCGGCTCAGGCACCGACAACAGCTGGATCGCTTGGATCAACGGTTCGGGTTCCGGGGACAGCAAGAGATCGACCCGCACCCGCCCACGATCACCGACCAGCCACCACTGGGTGTGGGCCGGGCTGTCATGAGTGGCTCCACCGGCGGTGTCCCGTCGCAGGACACCGTGGGCATCGCTGAGCCGGGCGAACTCCTCGCGGCGTCGCTGTCGTGACAGGTCCAGGTCCATGTTGTGCGCGAACCAGCGATCGGCCAACGCGTCATCCCACTGCGCGAGCAACAGCTCGACGACGCGTTCGGCGTCCTCGGTCACCGGCCACGCGACCGTCCGACGACGAGGTTGCGGTCGCACCAACGACTCCAGCGCCGTCGCACACGCGTTGCGCATGGGCGCGTACGTGCGGTTGGCCAAGGCCACGACGCCAAGTCCCGTCCCGTGGTGCCATCGCATGTGCGATCCGAAACCGGGGTAGCCGCCGCTGTGACTGACGAACCGGCCAAGCTCAGCGTCGTCGTCGATCACCAACCCGTAGCCGTACGACGCGACGGTGAGCCGGGGAGGTGCCCCCCATTGGGACACGCTCGTGGTTCCCTCGATGAGCCGACGCGGCTGCTGCATCTCTCGCAACGTGGCCCGTCGCGCGACGGTCACGGGATCCGTCTCGTCCCGCGGCGGCTCGGCCTGGGCGAAGAGTCCGACCCAGCGAGCCAGGTCGCGCACGGAGCTCAGCAGTCCGCCCATCGGGGCGAAGGCTCCGCATCCCGTAGGCGGCTGTGGCGCGAAGGTGTCGTCGTCCCGCGCGTACCCAACGGCGCGTCGTGGCTGCGGCACCGCCTCGGTATGGAAGCCGCTGTCGGCCATGCCCAACGGCTCGAGGATGGTGTGCGCCACGACCTCGTCGTACGAGCGTCCTGTCACAGCGGTGATGACCCGTCCGAGCAGGGCGAATCCGAGGTTCGAGTACTCGAACCGGCCATCGGGGGGTCCGATCCGCGTCGGCCCGCGCAGCAGCAGCGCGTCGAAGTCTTCCAACGACGCGTCCTGCTGGCGGTCCCCCCACGGGTCGTCGGTCGGCAGGCCACCCCCCATGGTGAGCAGGTCCCTGATCGTCAGGTCGGCGCTGTCCGACGTCGGCCCGACCAGCCCGGGGGCAAGGTGCGGCAAGTGCTCGGCCACCGAGTCGTCGAGTCGCAACAACCCGCGGTCGCGCAGCACCAGCACCGTCAACGCAGTGAAGCTCTTGGTCATCGACGCGATGCGGAACACGCTGTCCGGCTGTGGCCGCTCCTGGCGCTGCAGGTCGAGGGTTCCGAACCCGCCCGTGTGGAGCAGCCGCCCTCGATGCACGACGCCGTAGGCGATCCCGGGGACGTCTCCGGCTTCGTGATGGGTCGCGAACGCGGCAGCGACCTGGTCGAGGTCCAGATCCAGACCCAGATCCAACGGGAGGTCGGCGTCGAGGTCGGAAGCTGGCTCGGGTGAGACGTCTGACATGCGCGCAGTCTGTCAAGTGCGCCGGCAGTCCGCCGTCAACCCGCGCGGACTCGTGCCCGATGCTTGACGCATGCACCGGTCCGGGCGGGTCAGCCCCATCACCGCGATGAGGGTCGTGATCGTCGTCGCGGCCGGGGTGCTCCTGCTCAGCGTCGCACCCGCGGCACCCGCGGCGACGACGTCGACGCCAAGCTCCCCGCAAATCGTCACCCACGTACCAGTGGCCCGTGGCTGTTTCGTCGTGGCCCCCTGGCTGGCCGGCGTCAAGGTCTACCTCGTGCAGCGAGCACTGCACCTACGGGGCCATCGGGAGCGCTACGACGCCGCAACCCAGGCGGCGGTCGAACGCTTCCAGGCGGGTCACGCCCTACCAGCGACGGGGCGGGTCGACCGGGCCACCTGGCAGGCACTACGGCCGGGCCGCCGGTTCTGCATCGACCGCTTCACCGCTCAGCCCTCACTGGCGCTGGACGCGACGTCGACCGCACGACGACGCGCGATGACGAACTTCGCGAAAGCTCAGGTCGGGCGTCGCTACATCTGGGGCGGTGCCGGTCCGGTCGGTTACGACTGCAGCGGCCTCGCGTTGCAGTCGATGCATGCGGCTGGCCTGTCGATCCCGGCGATCACCACGGCTGATCATCAGCACTCCGCCTTCCCCTCCGGTGCCGTCCTGTACCACTCCGCGGGACTGCATCGCGTCGACTTTGCGCAACGTCGTAGCGGCGACCTGATCTTCTGGTCGACGCCGGGTGCGCCGGCCGGGTCGATCGAGCACGTGGCCATCTACCTCGGGCATGGGCGAATGGTCGAGGCAGTGCGACCCCGCATCCGGGTCAGCAGCGTCTGGAACCACCCCGACCTGATCCGCAAGCCGCGGGTGGTGCGTCCGTTCCCCGGCTGAGCTGGGTCAGGACGGCTCGTCGTCGGTGACCAGTGCCGTCGCGAGATGCACCCGCAACGGGTCGAAGCGCATCATCTGCGGATCGATCGCCAGCACGTCCTGCAGCTCCCCCATGAGATCGGCGAAGCCCTGCGAGCTGCGGTGGGCCAGCATGCCGGCTTCACCGTCGGCGAACCACTCGTGCAGCCACACGACGTCGGACTCGTCGGGGTCGAGGGAGATGACGAACAGCTCGGTGCGAGGCTCCTCGGCCAGGCCATCGGCGTACCGGTGCAGCGCGTCCAGCACGGCCGGACGGGCACCTGGGCGGGCCTGCAGCCGCACCACCAGGCCGAGCCGGTCGGGCAGGAGCCGCACGCTCGGTTCGCTCATCTGCCCATTGTCCACCGCCTCAGGTCGACGCCCCTGGGGGCGCGCCACGGGGACCGAGCGCGTAGCACGCCACGGCCACCGCCGCCGCGACGTTGAGGCTGTCGACCTGACCGCGCATCGGGATCTTGACGCGTTCGTCGGACGCCGCGAGCGCCGACCGACTCAACCCGGGTCCCTCGGTTCCGACCAGCAGGGCCAACCGCTGCGGCGGATCGTGCGCGAAGGTCGCGAGTGGGACCGCCTCCGGATCCGGCGTCAGCGCGACGACCACGAACCCGCGTTCGCGGAGGGCGTCGAGCTGCCCCGGCCAGCCGGGCACTCTGGCCCACGGAAGGTCGAACACGGCGCCCATCGACACGCGCACGGCACGGCGATAGAGCGGATCCGCGGCCCGCGGATCCAACAGCACCGCGTCGTAGCCGAGTCCTGCCGCACTGCGGAAGGCCGCGCCCACGTTCGTGTGGTCGACAGTGCCCTCCAGCACCAGCACACGTTGTGCACCGGCGAGGACGTGGTCGAGCTCCGCGGCGGGCCGGCGGTTCATCGACGCCAGCGCACCGCGGTGCACGTGATAGCCCGTGACACCGATGATCACCGGATCGCTGGCCACGTACACCGGGACGTCTTCGTCGAGCGTCTCCAACAGCGGACGCATCGCCTCGAACCAGCGCCGGCTCATGAGCAGGGAGCGTGGGTGGTACCCCGCCCCGAGTGCGCGCCGGATGACCTTCTCGCTCTCGGCGAGGAACAGGCCGTGCTCGGTCTCGAACCGCTGCCGCAGCGCGACGTCGGTGAGGCCGCCGTAGTCCGCGACGCGGGGGTCGTCGGCGTCCTCGACCTCGACCACCGTCACGCGCCCCACCTCATGCCGCCACCAGGATTCCCACGGCGACGAGGCCGACGACCACGATCACGGCCCGCAGCCAGACATCGGGCAGCAGCCGTCCCCAGCGCCCGCCGGCCCAGCCGCCGACGACCGCACCCACGAGCAGCAACAGCGCGATCTGCCAGTCGACCGGCGCGATCGCGACGAAGATCACAGCGGCGACGCCGTTGACGATGCTGGCGAGCACATTCTTCAGCGCGTTCACCCGCTGCAGGTCAGGGTCGAGCAGGGAGCCGAGCCAGGCAATGAGCAGCACGCTCTGCGCGGCTCCGAAGTAGCCGCCGTACACGCCGGCCCCGTAGACGCCGGCCCAGATCACCGGTCGCCGGGCGCCGCCGGCGTCGTGGGGCTGCGCCAGCCGGCGGGAGAGCCAGGGTTGCAGCACGACCAGCACCACGCCGAGCAGCACCAGGGCCGGGACGATGGCATCGAAGGCAGAGGACGGCAGCGTCAGCAGCAGCGCTGCCCCCGTGATCGCACCGAGCAGCGAGGCGGGTCCGAGCCAGCGAACGCGGTCCTGCTGGCCGCGCAGCTCTGCGCGGTAGCCCCAGCTGCTGGCGATCGAGCCGAAGACCAGCCCGACGGTATTGCTGACGTTGGCGGTCAGCGGCGCGACGCCGAGCGCCACGAGCACCGAGAACGTGATCAGGGTCCCCGCGCCGACCACGGCATTGATCGCCCCGGCAGCTGCGCCGGCCGCGACCACGGCCAGCTCCTGAGCCGGTGTCACGGGGTCGCGGGTAGGTGACTCATGGCGGCTCGATGCTAGGGGGCCGTCAAGGGCGGGCGCCGGACGGCCGATTCCTCCCAGTGTGGCCGTGTCCCCGCTCGACCCCCTGACGCGCAGCCGCCGGCTCGGGCTGCCGTTCGCGCTGGCCGCGGTGGTGCTCAGCGGCGTGCTCGCGCTCGGTCTGCTCCCGGGGGCCGCCGCCGCCGACCCGGTCGGGCGAGCCAGGACCAGGGCCGACGCCGTCGCCGCCAAGGTCTCCGCCCTGCAACCTCAGGTGGATGCCGCTCTGGCCCAGTACCAGGCCACTCTCGGCGGGCTGGCCAAGGCGGTCACCCGCAGCGTCAGTGACGACCGCACCGCCCAGGCGGCTGCCCAGGCGGCTCAGGCCGCGCAGGTGGCCCAGACCGGCCGGATCCGCGCCCTCTACATGGACGGCGGGGAGCTCTCGATCGTCAACGCCATGCTCTCGGCCCAGACCACAGCCGATCTCACGGCCCAGTGGGACCTGACCGCCAGCCTGGTCGGGTGGGGCCAGGCGCAGCACCAGGAGCTCGTGGCCCAAAGTGTCGCCGCGCGCGGCCAGGCTCGGGTGTCGCAGTCGACCACCCGGCGCGTGATCGTCACCGTCGCCGACGTGCAGGACCGCTACCAGCGGCTGGCCTCGCTGCTGCAGCAGCAGCAGGACCTGTTCAACCACCTCGACACCCAGGCCAGGCAGCTGCTCCGCGCACAACAGTCCGCGCTCGCGGCCGAACGGGCAGCGGCGGCGCAGGCCGCGGCGCAAGCGGCCAGTAGCCCCTCGGTGCTGGGCATCCCGTCCGACTACCTGTCCCTCTACCGGGGCGCAGCGACGACCTGCTCCGGCCTGAGCTGGACCGTCCTGGCGGCCATCGGTCAGGTCGAGTCCGGGCACGGCCGCAGCGTCGGCCCCTCCTCGGCGGGCGCCGAGGGGCCGATGCAATTCCTTCCCTCCACCTTCGCCGGCTACGCGGTGGACGGAAACGGGGACGGCACCACCGACATCTGGAGCCCGGCCGACTCGATCTACACCGCCGCCGCGTACCTGTGCGCCAACCACGCAGGTGATGGGCCGCAGGGGCTCTACAACGCCATCTACCGCTACAACCACGCCGACTGGTACGTGCAGATGGTGGTGCACCTCGCGGACAAGATCGCTGCGAAGTTCCACGAGACCCCGCCGGTCGCCGTCAAGGGCTGACCGGCGGCACGGCGCGAGCCCACCAGCGGTCGCCCCACGGCGAGACCTCCAGTGCGATTCCGAAGGTCTGGCTGAGCAGGTCACTGGTCAGCGCCTGCTGCAGGGGCCCGGCCGCGACCACCTGTCCGGCCCGCAGCAGCAAGGCGTGCGTGAAGCCGGGTGGGATCTCCTCCACGTGGTGCGTCACGAGCACCATCGTCGGGGCGCTCGGGTCCACGGCGATCCGGGCGAGCCGGGCGACCAGGTCCTCCCGGCCGCCCAGGTCGAGGCCCGCGGCCGGTTCGTCCAGCAGCATCAGCTCCGGATCGGCCATCAGGGCCCGGGCGATCTGCACCCGCTTGCGCTCGCCCTCGCTCAACGTCCCGTACGGGCGGCGCATCAGCGGCAACGCGCCCACCGCCGTCAGGATCGCCTCTGCCCGCAGCACATCCAGGGTGTCGTAGGTCTCCCGCCAGCGCCCGACCACGGCGTAGGAACCAGTGAGGACGACGTCGAGCACCGGCTCCCTGGGCGGGATCTGGTCGGCGAGGGCGGCGCTGGTGAGACCGATGCGGGGTCGCAGGTCGAACACGTCGACCCGTCCCAAGGTCTCGTCCAGCACCTGCGCCGAGCCCGACGTGGGGTGGGCACGGGCCGCGGCGATCTGCAGCAACGTGGTCTTGCCCGCGCCGTTGGGGCCGAGCACGACCCAACGCTGCCCCTCATCGACGCGCCAGGTGATGCCATCGAGCAACGTGGCGTTGTCCCGCACCACGCGAACGTCGCGCAGATCCAGCACCGCCACGTGTCGAACCTACGCGGTTGCCTAGGCTGAACCGATGAACGACGCGGCGGACTGGTCACCCTCGGTCCAGGGGTCCGAGGCAGTCCGACGCGCCGGCCGGCTCGCCGCCTGGGGTACCGCCGTCCTGCACGGACGCTGCGCACCCGACGATGCCGTCGATGCCATCGTCGGCGATGACGAGCCGCACCGCGTGGTCGGCCTTTCCGAGGACCCGATCGGCTGGTCGGTCGCGCTCGGGCTGCTCCGCCGACGAGGTGCGACGTCGCTGGTGCTGGTGACACCGGTGCCGGGCGACCTCGCCGGCCTTCCGGGTCCACCCGACGTCAACCGGCAGGTGCTCACGGCCGGGGCCGGCGTGATCGCCGACGGTGCACTCTCGACGGCGCTGGTTCCCGACCTCACCCAGTTCGGTCCCGTGGGCGACCGCGGCACCACCGTCACCTGGCACGCCCAGTTCGCGAACGGACCGGTGAGTCCTGGTCGTCAGCCCAGCCTGTCCGAGGCCGACCGTGCCCTCGCCGAGTCGTTGAACGCCGCGCTGCGCCGTCTGGCCGACCTCGACGTAGCGAGGTGGCGACCGGAGGTCGCGACCCTTCGGGAAGACCTCGACGGTCCCACCCAGGAAGTGCTGCCGCCGGACTTCCCCGATCGCGGGTCGCGCCTGCTGGCGCGCGCCCAGCGGATGTCGGCCGTGCTCGCCCTGGGCAGGAGCGACTCCGGTGCCGCCATGACCGTCGACGAGGCGGCGCGCCGCCAGGAGACCCTCGACGGGCTCGCCCGCGCCGTGCGGCACGCCGAGGCAGCGGCCTGGAACGCCGGGTCCGAGCCCGTACGCGACCGCGAGGACTAGCGGTGCCTGCGGCACAGCCGCCACCGGCAGCAGGGCCCCGAGTGCCGACCCCGGTGTCGTTGTCCGGTGAGACCTTGTTGGCCACCGTCTCCGGTGCCGACCGGCCGGGAGTCACCCGACAGCTCTTCGAGGCGCTGTCCGCCCACGACGTCGTGGTGCTCGACCTCGAGCAGGTCGTCATCCGCGGGCAGCTGACGCTGGGGCTGCTGGTCGGGTTCCCCGACGGGGTCGCCGGGGACCTGTCCGACGTGGCGACCACGGTCGCCGCCGTGGCTGGCCGGCTGGGCATGACGGCCACGTGGTCGCGCGGAGTGGGCGATCAGGACCGGGAGACCGGCCGCCGGCTGCTCGTCACCGTGCTCGGTGCCCCGCTTCGTCCGGCCGCGGTCGCGGCCGTCGCCGGCCGGATCGCCGAGCACCAGGGGAACATCGACCGGATCGACCGGATCGCGCACTATCCGGTCACCGCGGTCGAGTTCGTGGTCTCCGGCCCCGACCCCGAGGAGCTGCGCTCCTCCCTGGCCGCCGAGGCGGTGCGCCAACGGGTCGACGTGGCCGTGCAGCGGGCCGGCCTGGACCGCCGCGCCAAACGACTGGTGGTCATGGACGTGGACTCCACCCTGATCCAGGGCGAGGTGATCGAGATGTTGGCCGAGCGAGCCGGCTGCCGGCCGCAGGTGCAGGCCATCACCGACGCCGCCATGCGCGGGGACCTCGACTTCGCGCAGTCCTTGCGCACCCGCGTCGCACTTCTGCAGGGACTGCCTGCCTCTGCTCTCGACGACGTTCGAGCCGCCGTCACCTTGACTCCGGGTGCGCGGACGCTCGTTCGGACCCTGAAGCGACTCGGCTATGCCGTCGCGATCGTCAGCGGCGGCTTCACCGCCATCACCGACGCCCTCGCGGTCGACCTCGGCCTCGACTTCGCGGTGGCCAACGAGCTGGAGGTGCTCGACGGGCGGCTCACCGGGCAGGTGGTGGGTCCGGTGATCGACCGGGCGGAGAAGGCCGCCGCGCTGGTGCGCTTCGCCCACCTCGCGGGCGTGCCGCTGTCGCAGACGGTGGCGATCGGCGACGGTGCGAACGACCTCGACATGCTGGGCGCGGCCGGGCTGGGTGTCGCGTTCAATGCCAAGCCGCTCGTGCGCGCGGCCGCCGATGCTTCCCTCAACGTGCCGTACCTGGACGCGATCTTGTTCCTGCTGGGGATCCCGCGCGAGGAGGTCGACGCGGCGGACGCGGCGGACGAGCCGCGTCCTGACGGACGCTGACGCCGAGGGTCAGCCCCGGGCCACGTCGAAGGAGCGCAGCGTGCACGATCCCTCCACGAGGTGCGCCCACGGTTGCGCGGTGGTCAGCACGGCGAGCGCCGACGTGGGGAACTTCGTCCCCATGGCGCGCAACGCGTCTGCGTCGCCCGCACCGTCGCTGAGCGCGAAGGCCAGCTCCTCCAGACCGGGGTTGTGCCCCACGACGACGACCGACCCGACCCGCTCGCTGGTGCGGCGCAGCAGCAGCAGCAGGTCCTCGACGCTCGCGTCATAGACGTCCTCGGCGAACTCGACGTGCGGTGGATGCGGGAACCCGGCCTTGGCGAGCTCCCAGGTCTCCCGGGTCCGCTGCGCGGGTGAGACGAGCACCAGATCGGGTACGCCCATGTGCTCGTTCAGCAGACGTCCCGCCACCGGCGCGTCGCGGCGTCCCCGCTCCCCCAAGGGCCGCCGCAGATCGGGCACGCCTTCGGGCCAGTCCGACTTTGCGTGCCGCAGCAACGCCACCGTGCGAGCGGAGTCGGCAGCGTCCATCGGCGGTCAGCCACCCACCGCGTGCACGCCGCCGTCGACGTGGATGATCTCCCCGGTCGTGGCGGGGAACCAGTCCGACAGCAGCGCGACCGCCGCCTGCGCCGTGGGAACCGGGTCGGTGTTGTCCCACCCCAACGGAGCCCGCTCACCCCACAGCTTTCCCAGGGAGTCGAACGCACCGGGGATGCTCCGGGCCGCCATCGTCTTGATCGGACCCGCGGCCACCAGGTTCACCCGAACGCCGCGTGAGCCGAGGTCGCGCGCGAGGTAGCGCGTGGTGGACTCCAGCGCCGCCTTGGCCACCCCCATCCAGTCGTAGGTCGGCCACGCCACTGTCGCGTCGAAGGTGAGTCCGACCACTGATGCCCGGTCACCGAACAACGGCAGGCAGGCCATCGTCAACGACTTCAGGGAGAACGCCGACACCTGCAGGGCCACCGCCACGTCGTCCCAGTCGGTCTTGAGGAAGTTGCCCCCCAGCGCGGTCTCGGGTGCGTACCCGATGGAGTGCAGGACGCCGTCGAGCACAGGCATGGTCTCTCGCACCCGATCGGCCAGCGTCGTGAGCTGACCCTCGTCGGTCACGTCCAGCTCGTAGACGGTGGCCGGTTGCGGCAGCCGTCCCGCGATCCGTTCGGTGAGCCGCCGGGTGCGCTCCATCGACGTCAACGTGACGGTCGCGCCCTCTTCCTGAGCTAGCCGCGCCACATGGAACGCGATCGAGGCGTCGGTCAGGACGCCGGTGATCAGCAGGTGCTTGCCCTCGAGCAACGCCATGCCGTCGACCCCTCCTCTGAGCTAGTGACCCATCCCGAGTCCGCCGTCGATGGGGAGAACAGCCCCGGTGATGTACGCCGCGTCCTCGCCGGCGAGGAACGACACGGCTGCGGCCACCTCGGCCGGGGCTGCGTAGCGACCCAAGGGCACCTGGCTGACGATCTCGGCACGCCGGTCCTCGTCGAGGGCGGCGGTCATGTCGGTGGCGACGAACCCGGGTGCCACCACGTTCACGGTGATGCCGCGCGAACCGAGCTCACGCGCCAACGACCGACCGAAGCCGATCAACCCGGCCTTGGCCGCGGCGTAGTTCGTCTGGCCGGCGGAGCCGGACAGGCCGACGACTGACGAGATCAGGATGATCCGGCCGCGCTTGAGCCGCAGCATGCCGCGCGAGGCTCGTTTGGCGACCCGAAACGCACCCGTGAGGTTGGTGTCCAGCACCGCCGTGAAGTCGTCCTCGCTCATGCGCAGCAGCAAAGTGTCGCGAGTGATGCCGGCGTTGGCGACGAGCACCTCGACCGGACCCTGCTGTTCTTCGATCGTCGAGAAGGCGGCGTCGATCGCTGCCTCGTCGGTGACGTCGGCGCGGACCGCCAGGAACCCCGGCGGGGGCTCCCCCGAGCGATAGGTGATGGCCACCGAGTCGCCGTCGGCGCGAAGACGTTGGGCGATCGCCAGACCGATCCCTCGGTTGCCACCGGTGACGAGCACCGACTTGCCCACGACACCCTCCCGGCCGCTCCCACCGAAGATCGGGGGCGCGGCGGCACGCTACCGGGTTCGGCCGCGCGGCGTCCCGGCCAGGTAGGTTCTACGCCTCGATGGGCTTTCGCCCCACGGAGGTTTCAGGTGACCCACGCCATCGACGCGGAATTCAGCGCGTTGCCCCTGCGCCGTTTGGCTGACGCGGCACTGACCCGGGCTCAAGAGCTCGGGGCCAGCTACGCAGCCTTTCGTCTGGAGCGGATCCGGGGTCAGGCCATTCGGGTCCGGGACGCGGCCGTTGAGGGGGTCAACAACTCCGAGGACATCGGCTTCTGCGTGCGCGTGGTCCTGGACGGCACGTGGGGGTTCGCGAGCGACGTCACCCGCACGCCGGAGGCGGCCGTCGCGGCGGTGGAGCGCGCCGTCGAGCTGGCCCGGGTGAGCCGCCCGCTGAACACCGACCCGGTGGACCTCGCGCCAGAACCTTCGCACGGTGACGTCACCTGGGTCTCGTCGTACCGGATCGACCCCTTTTCCGTGCCCGACGCCGACAAGGTGGCGCGGCTGCAGGACTGGAGCAACCAGCTGCTCGCCGCAGATCTGGTGTCGCACGTCGACGCCGAGCTCATGACGGTGCGCGAGAACACGTTCTACGCAGACCTCGCCGGCACGATCACCACCCAGCAACGCGTGCGACTGCAGCCGCAGCTCACCGTCGTGAACGTCGACCAGTCCACAGGAAGTTTCGAGACCATGCGCACCACGGCACCTCCCGTCGGTCGCGGGTGGGAGTACCTCGACGGTGAGGGCTGGGACTGGACCGCTGAGCTGGCCCGGCTCCCGGAATGGCTGGGCGAGCGGGTCGCCGCCCCGTCGGTGGAGCCCGGCCGCTACGACTTGGTGATCGACCCCACCAACTTGTGGCTGACGATCCACGAGTCGGTGGGGCACGCCACCGAGCTCGACCGTGCCCTCGGGTACGAGGCCAACTACGCGGGGATGTCCTTCGCCACTCCCGACCGGCTGAACACGCTGAAGTACGGCTCGGACCTGATGCACGTCACCGGTGACCGGACCGTCGAGCACGGCCTGTCCACGGTGGGCTGGGACCAGGAGGGCGTCGCGGCCCAGACGTTCGACATCGTGCGCGACGGCGTACTGGTCGGCTACCAGCTGGATCGACGAATCGCGGCCGGCTACGGCTTCGAGCGCTCCAACGGCTGCGCCTACGCCGACTCGCCCGGACACGTGCCGATCCAACGGATGGCCAACATCTGCCTCGCCCCGGCGGCTGACGGACCGAGCACCCAGGACATGATCGCCGGCGTCGAGAACGGGCTCTACGTGGTCGGCGACAAGAGCTGGTCCATCGACATGCAGCGCTACAACTTCCAGTTCACCGGACAGCGCTTCTTCCGAATCCGCAACGGACAGATCAGCGGCCAGGTGAAGGACGTCGCCTACCAGGCGACGACCACCGACTTCTGGGGCTCGATGGCCGCGGTCGGTGGTCCGCAGACGTACCTGCTGGCCGGTGCGTTCAACTGTGGGAAGGGGCAGCCGGGTCAGGTGGCCCCGGTGAGCCACGGAGCACCCAGCGCCCTGTTCCGAGACGTCAACATCCTCAACACGGTGCAGGAGGGCGGACGGTGACGCCGCAGGAGATGGTCGAGCGGACCTTGCGCGCCAGCCGCAGCGCGTCCTGCATCGCGGTGGTGAGCGAGAGCAGCTCGGTGAACGTCCGTTGGGCGGGCAACACCTTGACCACGAACGGGGTGATGCGCAGCCGTGACGTCACCGTCATCTCGATTGCCGAGCGCGCCGACGGTGCGGCTGCCGGCGTCGTGTCGGCCAGTGTCGCGACTGCCGATGATCTCGATGCCGTTGTGGCAGCTGCTGACGCGGCGGCGGCGCAGGCACAGGCCGCTCCCGATGCCGCAGCACTCGTCACCGGTGACGCGGCCGCTGTCGACTGGGATCTGCCGCCGGACGAGACGTCTGCCGCCGTGTTCGACAGCTTCGCGCCGCGCCTGGGGTCCTCGCTCGGCCAGGCCCGCGCCGACGAGATCGAGCTGTTCGGGTTCGCCGAGCACGGGATCGCCACGGTGTACGTCGGCTCGACGGCCGGGCTACGGCTACGTCATGTGCAGCCCGGAGGCCGGATCGAGACCACGGGCAAGTCACACCAGCGGTCACGCTCCACGTGGGTGGGTCAGTACGTGCCCGACTTCGCCGATGTCGACGTCGCCGCCTTCGACACCGAGATCCGCCAACGACTGCAGTGGCAGGGACGTCAGATCGACGTGGAGCCGGGACGGTACGAGACAGTCATGTCACCCGGTTCGGTCGCGGATCTGATGATCTACCTCTACTGGACCGCGTCGGGCCGCGAAGCATTCGAGGGCCGCACGGTGTTCAGCAAACCCGGCGGAGGCACGCGGGTCGGCGACCAGCTCAGCCCGAGCGGGGCGACTCTGTTCAGCGACCCGGCTTTCCCGGGGTTGGAGTGCTCCAAGAACGTGGTCGCCACGGCTTCGTCGTCGGTGTCGAGCGTCTTCGACAACGGGCTGCCACTGTCGCGCACGTCGTGGATCGACAACGGCGTCCTCACCAACCTCCTGCAGAACCGGTTCAGCGCGCAGCTCACTGGGCTCTCACTCACGCCACCCATCGACAACCTGGTTCTTCAGGTGCCAGGCGGAGCCGGCGACGTCAACGACCTGGTGGCCCGCACCGATCGCGGTCTGCTCCTGACGACGTTGTGGTACATCCGCGAGGTCGATCCGCAGTCGTTGCTGCTCACCGGACTCACTCGCGACGGGGTCTACCTGATCGAGGGCGGTGAAGTGGTCGGCGCCGTCAACAACTTCCGCTTCAACGAGTCGCCGGTCGGCGTGCTCGAGCGGATCGAGGAAGCCGGGGCCACCGCGATCACGTCTCCGCGGGAGTGGAGTGACTACTTCTCGCGGGTCGCGATGCCGGCGTTGCGCGTCGCCGACTACAACATGAGCACGGTGAGCCAGGCCAGCTGAGCAGATCCGGTCAGCTGTCCTCGAGCCGGAACCCGATCTTGACCCCCACCTGCCAGTGCTGAACGGAGCCGTCGACGATCTGGCCCCGGATCTCGGTCACTTCGAGCCAGTCGAGGTGGCGCAGTGTCTCTCCGGCCCGCGAGACTCCGTTGCGCACGGCGTCCTCGATGCTGGTCGGCGACGTGCCGACGATCTCGGTGACTCGGTAGGTGCGGTTGGTCACGACAGCCTCCTGCTGGCGAGGGCCGCGCTCGCTCCGGTCGGAGGAGCCGATGCAGCGCATCATGTCAGTGACCGCTAGTCGGTCGCCCCGGTGGCAGTTCCCCGTGACCGGACCTACCGTGGTCGTTGTGCGGATCGGTCGGGCGGCGAAGCCGCCGGTTCACCTGATCACCGGGGCTCCCAAGGGGATCACCGACGACCAGGCGTATCGCGTCCGCGGCTACGTGATCTCGATGAGTCTGCGCATCGTGTTCTTCGTCTCGGCGGTCATCGCCCACGGCTGGTTGAGATGGTCGCTGGTCCTCGTGGCCGTGTTCGTGCCGTACTTCGCCGTGGTCTTCGCCAACGGTGGGCGTGAGCCCACGCGTGACGAGCCACACCTGATCGGTGACGTGTCGCACCAGCTGCCCGGCGGGCCGCCCACCGACGCCTAGCCCGAGCTCGGCTCGGGTTACCGTCATTGCGTGTTCGCCGTCGTTCGCCAACCACGCTGGATCGGCCTGGCCCTGGTCGTCCTGCTGATCGTCGGCCTGTGCCTGCTGGCCGCGCGTTGGCAGTGGCACCGCCGCGAAGCCCGCTTGGTGCACAACGCTTTGGTCACCACCCACCTGAACGCCGCGCCCGTTGCGCCGCAGCAGCTGTTGGCCGTGAACGCGCCACTCCAGCCCAACGACGAGTACGCGATGGTGACTGCCACCGGAACCTGGGACCCGGGACATCAGGTGCTGGCGCGCAACCATCTGGGTCGGGCCGGCTATGACGTGCTCACCCCGTTCGTCACCGACGCTGGCCCGGCGCTGCTGGTGGACCGCGGCTGGATCCCGCTGTCGGAGCAGGGCGCCGGTAGCGCTCCGCTCGTGCCGGCACCGACGTCAGGTCAGGTGTCGGTCGTGGTCCGGATGCGGCAGACCGAGACGGCGCGCAGCACCGACAGCCTTCCCCCCGGTCAGGTGTACGCGATCGACGTCCCCGCGATCGCTGCCGGACTGCACTACCCGGTCTACGGGGGCTATGGCGAACTCGTCAGCCAGGACCCGGCGCTCGGCACGACTCCCGTGCTGCCCGACGCCCCGGACCTGAGCACCGGCCCCCACCTGATCTATGCGATCCAGTGGACCTGCTTCGCCCTGATCGCCTTGGTCGGCTACGTCGTCCTGGTCCGTCGCGAGATCGTGGAGCGACGCGAGCGGGTCAGCCGGGACGAACCGGTGGCGGCCGGTTGAGCGGCGTGCGCTGCCGGGATCCCGGTTCGATGGCAGGCTGCCCCCATGGATCTCGGACTGGCCGACCGGGTGTTCGTGGTGACAGGTGGCAGTCGCGGGCTCGGTCGAGCCACGGCGGAGGTGCTGCTCGCGGAGGGCAGCCGCGTCGTCGTGGTCGCCCGCCAACCCGACGCGCTGCGCGATTTCGCGGCGGGGCGGGACCCCGACCGGGTGACGGCGCTGCCGGCGGACCTCGCCGACCCCGGTGCCGCCGAGCGGATCGTGGCGACCGCCGTCGCCCGCTACGGGCGGGTCGACGGCGCGTTGCTCAGTGTGGGCGGCCCACCGACCGGTTCGGCCCTGCAGACCAGCGACGACGAATGGCGAACCGCGTTCGAGACGGCGTTCCTGGGACCGCTGCGCGTCGCACGTGCTCTGGCCAACATCTTTGGCGATGACGGCGGTTCGCTGCTGTTCGTTCTGTCCACCTCGGTGCGAGCTCCGCTGCGCGACCTCGCGACGTCGAACGGACTGCGTCCCGGCCTCGCCATGATGGCCAAGCAGCTGGCCGACGAGCTCGGGCCCAGCGGCGTTCGGGTCAACGGCATCCTGCCCGCGCTGATCGACACCGAGCGGGTACGAGCTCTCGATGCCACCCGTGGCAGGGCCGAGACGGTCCGCAAGCGGCAGTCGGAACTGATCCCCCTGCGTCGCTACGGCGACCCCGTCGAGTTCGCGACCGTCGCCACCTTCCTGCTCTCACCGGCGGCGTCCTACGTCAACGGAACCATGGTCACCGTCGACGGTGGACTCACCCGCTCCCTGTGAGTTCGCGCCCGACCAGCGCATGGATCAGGAAGTCGACCACGCGCTGTCGGTAGCCCGCCGGATCGGCAACCGGCGCCTCGGTGTGACCGCCTGGCGCGATCCACAACGAGCCGTGGGCGTTGCCCGCGATGGCCCGAGCCGGGTCGGCGTACTCCTGCTGCCCCACGACGGCCAGGCCGATCAGCAACGCGACGACGAGGATGGCGCCGAGTCCGGCAGCTGCTCCTCGACGTCGCGTCACGATGCCGAGGCTGCCGCGGTTCCGGTCTGCGGGGCAAATTGCGTGCGGTAGAGGTCGGCGTACAGGCCACCGTCTCCGAGCAGGCCCTCGTGGTTGCCCCGCTCGACGATGCGGCCGTTGGCCACCACCAGGATCTGGTTGGCCTCGCGGACCGTCGAGAGCCGGTGGGCGATCACCAGTGAGGTCCTGCCCTGCAGCGCCGTGTCGAGCGCCTGCTGAACCGCCCGCTCCGACTCGGAGTCCAGGTGGGCGGTTGCCTCGTCGAGCACGACGACATCGGGCGACTTCAGCAGCAGGCGGGCAATCGCCAGACGCTGCTTCTCCCCGCCCGACAGTCGGTAGCCACGATCCCCCACGACGGTGTCGAGCCCGTCCGGCAGGGCCGCCACCAGCTCGCCGATGCGGGCTGCGTCGATCACCTCGTGCAGCTGTGCGTCGGTGGCGTCGGGCCGCGCGTAGAGCAAGTTCGCCCGGATCGTGTCGTGGAACATGTGGGCGTCCTGGGTCACCACGCCCACGCTGTCGTGCAGCGACTGCTGAGTGACCTCGCGGATGTCCTCTCCACCGACGCGGATCGCGCCACCGGTCACGTCGTACAGCCGCGACACCAGGCTGGTGATCGTCGTCTTACCGGCCCCTGACGGGCCGACGAGCGCGACCAGCTCGCCGGGCCGAGCGGTGAACGAGACGTCGTGCAGCACCTGACCCGACGGCACCGAGTCGAGCACCGCGACGGACTCCAAGGACGCGAGCGAGACCTCGTCCGCGGTCGGGTAGGCGAAGTCCACGTGGTCGAACTCCACCGCCTTGGGCCCGCGCACCACGGTGCGCGCGTCCGCGCGGTCGGCCACCATCGGCGGGAGGTCGAGGACCTCGAAGACCCGCTCGAAGCTGACCAACGACGTCATGACGTCCACCCGCACGTTGGACAGCGCGGTCAGCGGCCCGTACAGGCGACCGAGCAGGGCGGTCAACGCCACCAACGTTCCGATGGTGAGCACGTTGTCGATGGCCAGCACACCGCCGACCCCGTAGACCAGCGCGGTCGCCAACGACGCAACCAACGTCAATGCCGTGAAGAAGACCCGGTTGGCCATCGCGATCGAGATGCCGATGTCGGCCACGCGTCGCGCCTTGCCGGCGAACGACTTGGCCTCTTCGTCGGGACGTCCGAACAACTTGACGAGAAGTGCCCCGGACACGTTGAACCGCTCGGTCATCGTCGAGCTCATCTGCGCATTGAGGTTCATGGACTCCCGTGTCATGGCGGCAATGCGGCCACCGAAGTACCGGGCGGGAATCAGGAACACCGGCAACAACAGCAGACAGGCGACGGTGATCTGCCAGGACAGCGCCAGCATCGCGATGACGACGACGACCAGGCTGATGAGGTTCGAGACGACACCGGACATGGTGCTGGTGAACGCCTGCTGGGCGCCCATGACGTCGGAGTTGAGTCGCGAGATGAGGGCGCCGGTCTGGGTGCGGGTGAAGAACGCCACCGGCATCCGCTGCACGTGGTCGTAGACCTGGGTCCGCATGTCGTAGATGAGGCCCTCACCGATCCGCGCGGAGTACCAACGCAGGGCCAGCCCGAGCGCTGCGTCGACGGCGGCGATCACCGCCACCAGCAGCGCGAGACCCACGACGAGCTGCTTGTTGCCCTGGCCGACGCCCTGGTCGATCAGCTTCAGCAGGATCAGCGGCACCGTCACGACGAGCAGCGCGTCGACCACGGTGAACGTGAGGAACACGATGATCGACCCTCGATACGGCCGGGCATAGTCGAAGACACGCCGGACCGTTCCAGGAGCCAGCTTGTGCTCCTTGACCGACCCGTCCCGCGTGTACGACCGCAGGGTCATCCAATTGGCCTGCATGGACATGGGCGGGCTCGCTCCTCGGTTGGGCCATGGACAGTGACAACTGCCGCGTCACCAGACCCCATGGTCACCTGGATCCGGCAGACGGGGAACATCCTGCGCGGCAGGTCGCTTCCCGACCCCGCCCCGGTTCCCCCGTCAGCGAACAGCGGACTCCCGTCGCCAGCGCGGCCTCATGGACCGCCGAGGTCCTGCAAACGGGCGAACTGGGCCGCTCGCTCGTACTGACGTTGGTCTGTGGGCGACGCGTCCACCGCGTGCAACAGCAGCCGCTTGGTGGCCCGAAGGGCCGCCTCGGGTGCTGCCAGGAGTGCGGCGACGAGGTCGTCGACCGCCGCCGACAGCTGCTCGGCCGGCACACAAGCCTGCGCAAGCCCCGCCGACACTGCCTCGGCCGCGTGGACCCATCGTCCAGTGCCACAGATCTCGAGGGCACGCGGATAGCCGACGGCGGCCACCAGTTGGCCGGTGCCGCCCAGGTCGGGCACCAGGCCCAGGGAGGTCTCCCGCATCGCGAACGCGACGTCATCGGAGACGACCCGCAGATCACAGGCCAGGGCGAGCTGGAACCCGGCACCGACTGCGTGGCCCTGGACGGCGGCCACCGTCACCGCATCCGTCTCGCGCCACCAGGTGAACGCCGTCTGGTACTGAGCGATCTGCGCGTCGACAGCCGCCTCGGGGAGCCGCCCGAGCTGCGCCAGCGTCGGCTCCCCCGCAATCCCGTTCGCGAACATCGCCCGATCCAGGCCGGCGGAGAAGGACGGTCCGTCAGCGGCCAGGACGACGACCCGGGTCTCGCGAGGCAGATCGGCACCTACCTGTGTGAGAGCTCGCCACATCGCAGGCGTCTGCGCGTTGCGCACTTCCGGTCGCGACAACGTCACCCGGACGACGGGGCCCACCGAGTCCACCCGCAGTCCGGCATCGCGCCAGTCGGGGCGGACCCAGGAGCGGGCGGCCGGTTCGTTGACGGTCAGCGGGCCGCCTTGCGCCGCGTCGCACCGCCGCGCCCACGTAGCTTCACGCCGGACTCGGTCAGCACGCGATGGACGAAGCCGTACGAACGGCCGGTGGAGTCTGCCAACGACCGAATGCTTGCGCCCGCTTCGTACTTCTTCTTCAGGTCAGCCGAGAGCTTGTCGCGCTCGCCACCGGTGATGCGCCGTCCTTTGGGAAGTGCAGCCACGGTGTCCTCCCTGTCCAAGTCGTGCGCCGATGTTGCGCTCCGACTCGATCCGTGTCGGTCCCCGTCGTACTGATCATGGTCCACCAGCGCCGAATCGGCTACCCACGCCCGGCGATCAGGCCAGCGCGACGAGGTCGACGTAGTCGTCGGACCACAGGTCTTCCACGCCATCTGGAAGCAGGATCAGACGTTCGGGTGCCAACGCCGCGACGGCACCTTCGTCGTGTGTCACGAGAACCACAGCACCCGCATACGAACGCAGCGCACCCAGGATCTCCTGCCGGCTGGCCGGGTCGAGGTTGTTGGTCGGCTCGTCGAGCAGCAGGACGTTGGCACTTGAGGAGACCAGCGTGGCCAGAGCCAGCCGGGTCTTCTCACCCCCGGACAGCGTGCCGGCTGGTTGGTCAATCGATTCGGCGCCGAACAGGAACGAGCCGAGCACACTGCGCGCCTGCGTGTCGGTGAGGTCAGGGGCGGCCGAGCGCAGGTTCTCGAGCACGGTCCGATCTGCGTCAAGCGTCTCGTGCTCCTGCGCGTAGTAGCCGAGCCGTAGGCCGTGTCCTGGCTCCACCGACCCCGTGTCCGGCGGATCCTGACCGGCCAGGATCCGCAGCAACGTCGTCTTCCCGGCTCCGTTCAAGCCCAGGATCACCACCCGCGACCCGCGGTCGACCGCCAGGTCGACGTCGGTGAACACCTCCAGCGACCCGTACGACTTGGACAGCCCGGTGGCCGTGAGCGGGGTCTTCCCGCAGGGGGCCGGTGCGGGGAAGCGCAGCCGAGCGACTCGGTCCGCCTGGCGCTGGTCGGCTGTGGTGGCCAGCAGTCGCTCGGCGCGCTTGAACATCGACTGGGCGGCCTTGGCCTTGGTGGCTTTGGAGCGCATCCGCTCCGCCTGGGCCTGCAACGCCGACGCCTGGCGCTGGGCGTTGGCCTGTTGCCGCTTGCGTCGGCGTTCGTCGGTCTCCCGCTGCTGCAGGTACGCGCGCCAACCGATGTTGTACAGGTCGAGCTCGGCCCGGTTGGCGTCGAGATGGAACACCCGGTTCACCGTGGCATCCAGCAGGGCGACGTCGTGGCTGATGACGACGAGGCCACCTCGGTGGGACCTCAGGAACTCGCGCAGCCACACGATCGAGTCGGCGTCCAGGTGGTTCGTGGGCTCGTCCAACAACAACGTCTGCGCCGCGCTGAAGAGGATCCGCGCCAGCTCCACACGGCGCCGTTGACCTCCTGACAGCGTCCGCAGCGGCTGGCCGAGCACGCGGTCCGGAAGTCCCAGGCTGGCGGCAATGGCGGCCGCTTCGCTCTCTGCGGCGTAGCCGCCGCCGGCTAGGAACTCGGTCTCGGCGCGGCTGTAGCGCGCCATGGCCTTGTCGCGTTGCTGCGCGTCGTCACTGCCCATCTGGGTCTCGGCCGCTCGTAGCCGCGCGACCGCGTCGTCGAGTCCGCGGGCCGCCAGGATGCGATCGCGCGCCAGCTGGTCCAGATCGCCGGTGCGCGGATCCTGCGGCAGGTATCCGACCGAGCCGGTGGTCGACGCGCTCCCGCTCGCGGGCAGTGCCTCGCCGGCCAGCACCCTGGTCAGGGTGGTCTTGCCGGCCCCGTTGCGGCCGACCAGACCGACCCGGTCACCCGGGCCGATCCGGAACGTGGCATGTTCGAGCAGCAGCCGGGACCCAGCGCGCAGCTCGATGTCGTGAGCGGAGATCACCAGACACCTTCTGCAGAGGACGCGCGGTCGGTGGGGGTCAGACGTTGAAGCCGAGGGCGCGCAGCTGCTCGCGCCCGTCGTCGGTGATCTTGTCCGGTCCCCACGGCGGCATCCAGACCCAGTTGATGCGCACATCGGAGACGAGCTGGGACAAGGCGATCCGAGTCTGGTCCTCGATCACGTCGGTGAGAGGACAGGCGGCGGACGTCAGGGTCATGTCGATGACGGCGATGTTGCCGTCGTCGACATGCACGCCGTAGACCAGCCCGAGGTCGACGACGTTGATCCCGAGCTCGGGATCGACCACGTCGCGCATCGCCTCGGTGACGTCATCGAGTGCGGCCACTGCTGAGTTCTGCGTCATCGAACTGTCTCCTCCGCCTGCACTGCGGCGTCCTTGAATGCCATCCAGCCCAAGAGCGCGCACTTGACCCGCGCCGGGTACTTCGCCACTCCACTGAACGCGACCGCGTCCCCGAGCAATTCCTCATCGACCTCGACCGATCCCCGTCCCTGCATCAAGTGCAGGAAAGCGTCACCGGCCCCGAACGCGTCGGTCACCGTGCGACCGATCACGAGCTCGGTCATCACCGACGCCGATGCCTGGCTGATCGAGCAACCGAGCGCCTCGTAGGAGACGTCGGACACCACCGCTTCAGGACCGTGACCCGACAGGTGCACGCGAAGCGTGCACTCGTCGCCACACGTCGGGTTGACGTGGTGCACCTGGGCGTCGAACGGCTCCCGCAGACCGCGGTTCACCGGCTTTCGGTAGTGGTCCAGGATGATCTCCTGATACATCTGCTCCAGCTGCATCAGATGACCCCGAAGAACCGCTGCGCCGCGACGACGCCGTCGAAGAGTGCGTCGATGTCGGCCAGGTCGTTGTACACGTGGAACGACGCGCGAGTGGTCGCCGGGATCCCGTAGCGCTGGCAGATCGGCCAGGCGCAGTGGTGCCCCACGCGGACGGCGACGCCCCGGTCGTCGAGTACCTGCCCCACATCGTGCGGGTGGATCCCGTCGACGGTGAACGACACTGCTCCGCCCCGGTCCACCGAGTCGGTCGGCCCGATGACCTGGACGCCGGGAATCTCACCGAGCCGGTCAAGCGCGTACCGCGTGAGCACCTGTTCGTGGCCGGCGACGGCAGCCATGCCGATCGCCTCCAGATAGCCGATCGCCGCGTGCAGACCTACGGTCTGGGCCACCGGCGGCGTCCCCGCCTCGAAGCGCTGCGGTGGTGCGGCGAACGTCGTGCGCTCCATCGTGACGGTCTCGATCATCGAGCCACCGGTGAGGAACGGCGGCAGCACACGCAGCAGGTCGGAGCGCCCCCAGAGCACCCCCACACCGGTGGGGCCGAGCATCTTGTGGCCGGTGAAGGCGGCGAAGTCGACGCCGAGCGCGGCGAAGTCGACCGGAGCGTGTGGCACCGACTGCGACGCGTCGAGGACGGTCAGGGCACCCACCGCATGGGCCCGGTCCACCAGCTTGAGCACGGGGTTGACCGTGCCCAGCACGTTGGACTGGTGGGTGAACGCGAGCACCTTGGTCTGGTCGTTCACGATCTCGTTGAGGCGGGACAGGTCCAGCCGGCCGTCGTCGGTCAGGCCCAGCCACCGCAGCTCAGCGCCGGTCCGCAGGGCCAGCTGCTGCCACGGGATGAGGTTCGCGTGGTGCTCCATCTCGGTCACCACGATCCGGTCCCCCGGGCCGAGCCGGAAACGGGCCGCCTCCTCGCCGCCGGTTGCCGCGTTGCCCATGGCGTAGGCGACGACGTTGATGGACTCGGTGGCGTTCTTCGTGAAGACGATCTCGTCGAAGGCCGCACCCACGAAGCCAGCGACGGCTCCCCGCGCCGACTCGTACGCGTCGGTGGCTTCCTCGGCCAGCTGGTGGGCGCCTCGGTGCACCGCCGCGTTGCTGTGGTCGTAGTACGTTCGTTCGGCGTCGAGCACGCTGCGCGGCTTCTGCGACGTGGCACCACTGTCGAGGTACACCAGCTGCTTGCCGTCCCGAACGGTTCGCGAGAGCAGCGGGAAGTCGGCCCGCAGCGCTGCGACGTCGAGGAGCTCAGCAGTCGTGACACTCATCAGGCACCGGCGCTCTCGAGCTGCCCGCCTGCCGGCAGGTAGCGCTCGTATCCGTGGGCCTCGAGCCGGTCGGCGAGCTCGGGTCCGCCCTCCTCCACGATGCGGCCGTCGATGAACACGTGCACCTGCTGCGGCATCACGTAGCGCAGGATCCGCGTGTAGTGCGTGATCAGCATGATGCCGGTCTGCCCGGTCTCTGCGATCGCGTTGATCCCCTCTGAGACCACCTTCAGCGCGTCGACGTCGAGCCCGGAGTCGATCTCGTCGAGCACGGCGATGCGCGGTTCGAGCAGTGCCATCTGCAGGATCTCAGAACGCTTCTTCTCGCCGCCGGAGAAGCCCTCGTTGAGGTTGCGCTCGGCGAAGGACGGGTCGATCGCGAGCGACGACATGGCGTCCTTGACCTCTTTCACCCAGGTGCGCAGCTTCGGAGCCTCGCCGCGTCGGGCCGTGGCCGCGGTGCGCAGGAAGTTGGACAGGGACACGCCAGCAACCTCGACCGGGTACTGCATCGCCAGGAAGAGACCGGCCCGCGCCCGCTCGTCGACCGTCATGGCGAGCACGTCCGCACCGTCGAGCTGCACCGAGCCGGACGTCACGACATAACGCGGGTGCCCGGCGATGGCGTACGCCAGCGTCGACTTGCCCGACCCGTTCGGGCCCATGAGAGCGTGGATCTCGCCTTCCCGGATCGTCAGGTCGACCCCCTGGAGGATCGGTCGGGGGCCGCCTTCGGCCTCGACGCTCACATGAAGGTCACGCACATCGAGCTGGGTCATCTTTGCGCCTCCGGCACTTCGACAAGAATCTTGCCGTCGTCGATCTTCACCGCGTACACGGGAACCGGGTCGACAGCGGGCAGGGATACGGGTGCGCCGGTGCGCAGGTCGAAGCGCGAGCCGTGGAGCCAGCACTCGAGTGTGCAGCCATCCACCTCGCCCTCGGACAACGAGACCTGCCCGTGGGAGCAGACGTCGTTGATCGCGAAGATCTCACCTTCGGTGCGCACCAGGCAGACGGGAACACCGTTGACGTCCACGACGAGTGGACTGCCCTCGGTGACGTCGTCTGCGGACGCAACAGGGTGGAAGCTCATGCGAGGGTCCTTTCGAGTTCGGCTTCCAGTGCCTCGTGGATACGTGCTTCGACCTCGGGCACGCAGATGCGTGAGGCGAGGTCGGCGAAAAAGCCGCGCACCACGAGACGTCGCGCTTCGATCTCGGGGATGCCACGGGCCATCAGGTAGAAGAGCTGATCGGCATCGAATCGTCCGGTGGCACTCGCGTGCCCGGCGCTCACGACGTCCCCGGTCTCGATCTCGAGGTTCGGGACGGAGTCGGCCCGCGGCCCGTCGGTGAGCAGCAGGTTGCGGTTGATCTCGTAGGTCTGGGTGCCCACGGCCACGGCCCGGATCAGCACGTCCCCGATCCAGACCGAGTGGGCGCCGGCCCCTTGGAGGGCGCCCTTGTAGTTCACGTCGCTGACGCAGTGCGGCTGTGCGTGGTCGACGAACAGCCGGTGCTCGTGGTGCTGGCCAGGGTCGGTGAAGAACAAGCCGTAGAGCTTGGCGTGCGCACCGGGACCGTCGAACGTCACGGTGGGGGCGATCCGGACGAGGTCGCCACCCAAGGTGACGACCACCTCGGTCAGCTGGGCGTCGCGACCGACGTGCAGGTGGTGACCGGAGGCGTGCACCGCGTCGTCGTCCCAGGCCTGCAGGCTCACGAGGGTCAGCTGGGCGCCATCAGCAAGCCGGACCTCGAGGTTGTCGGCGTAGACACCCGTTCCCAGGTAGTCCACGACGACTGTCGCACGTGCGTGACGGCCGACCTCGATCAGCAGGTGTCCGAACGAGACGTCGGCGAGGTCCAGCCCGCGGACCACCACCTTCACCGGCTCGTCGACCTGTGCACCATCCGGGACCCGCAAGATCGTGGCGTCGGAGAACTCCTGCCATGCGGTGGCAGCGACCACGTCGGCGGGCGCGATAGACCGACCCAGGTCAGAGGCGAGGCGACCTGCCGTGGACACCTCGACGGTCGGTGGCGCGGTGACCGAGACCGACGCACGGTTCCTGGGTCGATCGCCCGCGACGGCACTGCCGTCGTGCAGGCCGCGGAGTCGGGTCAGCGGCGTGAACCGCCAGTCCTCCTCGCGTCCGTTGGGCACCCCGAACGCCACCGGGTCGAGCGAGCTGAACCGCTCCCCCCGGTCGACGACGGGCGTGCCGTGAGAATGCGCCGACGGCGCCGTCAACGTGGCCGACACTTCAGCCCACGGCCCCTTCCATCTGCAACTCGATGAGCCGGTTCAGCTCCAACGCGTACTCCATGGGCAGCTCGCGAGCGATCGGCTCGACGAAGCCGCGCACGATCATGGCCATGGCTTCGTCCTCGGTCATCCCGCGGCTCATCAGGTAGAACAGCTGGTCGGCCGACAGCTTGGTGACGGTCGCCTCGTGCCCCATCGAGACGTCGTCCTCGCGCACGTCGACGTAGGGATAGGTGTCCGAGCGGCTGATGTCGTCGACCAGCAGTGCGTCACACTTCACGGTCGACCGCGAGCCGTGCGACCCCTCGTTGATCTGCACGAGACCGCGGTACGAGGTGCGCCCCCCGCCGCGCGCCACCGATTTCGACACGATCGACGAAGATGTGTTGGGCGCCGCGTGAACCATCTTCGACCCGGCGTCTTGGTGCTGGCCCTCGCCGGCGAACGCGATGGACAGCGTCTCGCCCCTCGCACCTTCACCCATGAGCCAGACGCCCGGATACTTCATGGTGACCTTGGAACCGATGTTGCCGTCGATCCACTCCATGGTCGCGCCCGCCTCGGCGAACGCCCGCTTGGTCACCAGGTTGTAGACGTTGTTCGACCAGTTCTGGATCGTCGTGTACCGGCAGCGCGCGCCCTTCTTCACGATGATCTCGACGACCGCGGAGTGCAGCGAGTCCGAGGAGTAGATGGGCGCGGTGCAACCCTCGACGTAGTGCACGTACGCACCCTCGTCGACAATGATCAGGGTCCGCTCGAACTGGCCCATGTTCTCGGTGTTGATCCGGAAGTAGGCCTGCAGCGGAATCTCGACGTTGACACCAGGCGGGACGTAGATGAACGACCCGCCTGACCACACCGCCGTGTTCAGCGACGCGAACTTGTTGTCGCCTACCGGGATGACCGTGCCGAAGTACTTCTCGAACATCTCGGGGTGCTCACGCAGCGCCGTGTCGGTGTCGAGGAAGATGACGCCCAGCTCTTCGAGGTCCTCGCGAATCTTGTGGTACACGACCTCCGACTCGTACTGCGCTGCGACACCGGCCACCAACCGCTGCTTCTCGGCCTCGGGGATCCCGAGCCGGTCGTAGGTGTTCTTGATGTCTTCGGGCAGGTCTTCCCACGACTGAGCCTGCTGCTCGGTCGAGCGCACGAAGTACTTGATCGTGTCGAAGTGGATGCCCGACAGGTCGGCACCCCAGGTGGGCATCGGCTTCTTCTCGAACAACGACAAACCCTTGAGGCGACGCTTGAGCATCCACGCCGGCTCGTTCTTGCGCCCTGAGATGTCGCGCACGACGTCCTCGGACAGTCCGCGGCGGGCGGTCTCACCGGCCGTGTCCGCGTCGTGCCAGCCGAACTCATAGGTGCCGATGCCGTCGAGCTCTGGTCGGTCGATGGTCGTCATGCCGAGGTCCTCTCGTGGGGACGTTCCGGGACGAACGTGGTGCAGACCCCGTCACCGCGGGCGATGGTGGCGAGGCGTTGGACATGAGTCCCGAGCGCTTGGGCGAAGGCCTCGGTCTCGGCCTCACACAGCTGGGGGAACTGCTCGGCGACGTGCGCCACCGGGCAGTGGTGCTGACACACCTGTGCGCCGCCGGGCGCCGACTCCGCCGACGCCACATAGCCCTCGTCGGTGAGCAGCTGCGCCAACGCAACGGCGCGGCCGTAGGCGGAGCTGGCCGGGCCAGGTCCGGAGTACGCGACCGCCAGGTCGGCGACCCGCGCCTTGGCAAAGCCGACGACCGCGTCTTCCCCACCGGACTCGGCGAGGAACCGCAGGGCCTGCAGGGCCAGTTCGTCGTAGGCAGCGGGGAGCACCGCGCGCCCGTCCTGGGTCAGCTGGAACGCCTTGGCGGGGCGCCCACGACCGCGCGGGGACGGGCGAGGATGAGGCGCCGGCTCGACCAGTCCGTCGGTCTGCAGCGCGTCGAGATGACGGCGCACCGCGGCCTGCGTCAGGCCCAGCTCCTGCGCCAGGGCAGGCACCGTGGCCTGGCCGTGCTCGGCCAGCACCTGGACCACGCGAGTCCGCGTCTCCGGGGCGGCCAGCACCGCGCCGCCAACGGGCGGGACGCGAGGCGGGCTGATTTCCACAACGACAGTGTTGCAGAAATCGGTCTCCCGGTCATCCACCGGGGTGCCCGGAGGCCCTGGCCCCCCGCGCCCTGCCGGGCAGGGCTGCCTAGACTCGCGCGGCGTGACCCCGTCGCAGCCGGCCGAGCCGGTCGAGCCGGTCGAGCCAGCTGCCGTGGCGATCCGTGACCTCGTGGTCCGCTACGGCGCGTTCGCGGCGGTCGACGGTCTGACGTTGACCGCACCACGAGGGGCCATCACGGCCGTGCTCGGGCCCAACGGGGCCGGCAAGACCACCACCGTGGAGACCGCCGAGGGCTACCGGACCCCGACCAGCGGATCCGTGCTCGTGCTCGGCCGCCACCCCCGACGCGATCGCGCCGAGCTGCGCCAGCGGGTCGGCGTGATGCTCCAGGAGGGCGGCGCCTATGCGGGGGCGAGGGTCGCGGAGGTGCTCGGCACCGCGGCGGCGCTGTACGCCCACCCGCTGTCCCCGGCAGACCTGCTGGCCCGGCTGGGGCTGACCGAGCAGGCCCGGCAAACCGTCAAGCGACTGTCCGGCGGACAGGCGCAGCGACTGCGGCTCGCACTCGCCGTCGTCGGTCGACCAGAGGTGGCCTTTCTCGACGAGCCGACGGCCGGTCTGGATCCTCAATCCCGGCATGCCACCTGGGATCTGGTCCGCGAGCTCCGGGCCGCCGGTGGTTCGGTGGTGTTGACCACCCACTACCTCGAGGAGGCCGAACAGCTGGCCGACCACGTGGTGATCCTCGACGCCGGCCGGGCCGTCGCGTCGGGGAGCCCACGCGAGCTGACCGGAGCCGGAACCGGAGCGGGACCCGCGACCCAGGCGCTGCGCTTCGACGCCGAGCCCGGACTCGACCTCGACGACCTCAGCCGGGTGCTGCCGCCGGGATGCGTCGCGACCGGGTCGGCTGATGGTCACTACGAGGTGAGCGGCCCGGTCGGGCCGCAAGTCCTCGCGACCGTCGCGGGCTGGTGCGCCACGCACGACATCCGACCCGAGCGGCTCGGCCTGACCTCGCGGACGCTCGAGGACGTCTTCTTGGAACTGACCGGCAAGGACCTGCGCTCATGAGCGGCGCCCTCGACCTCACCCCACGTCCCGGTGCCGCGGGCGCGCGTCGTCGCGTGCTCGCGCAGGCCGGCCTGGAGCTGCGCACCCAAAGCCGCAACGGTGAGCAGCTGCTGCTCACCGTCTTGATCCCGGTGGGCCTGCTGCTCTTCCTGACCTGGGTGCCGTTGGGCCATGTCACCACCAACCCGCGCGTCGCCTTCGTGGCCCCCGGCATCCTGGCGCTCGCGGTGATGTCCACCGCCTTCACGGGCCTGGCGATCCAGACCGGTTTCGAGCGGCGGTACGGCGTGCTCAAACGGCTCGGCTCGACCCCGCTCACCGCCGGCGACCTGCTGGCCGCGAAGACGTTGGCGGTGCTGGCGGTCGAGGCCGTCCAGGTCGTGCTGATCACCGCCGTCGCCGTGGCGCTCGGATGGCGCCCGACCCCCACTGCCGGTGCCGCCCTCGTGCTGCTCCTGGCGGGGACGGCGGCATTCGTCGCTCTCGGACTCCTTCTGGCCGGAACGCTGCGGGCCGAGGCGACGCTGGCCGTGGCCAACCTGGTGTACCTCGTCCTCCTGCTGCTGGGCGGGATCGTGGTGCCGCTCACCGCGTTCCCTGATGGGCTGGCGCACGTGCTGCGCTTCCTTCCCAGCGCGGCGCTGGCGGAGGGGCTGCGGCAGGCACTCGGCACCGGCCCGGCTCACGGCTGGCCCGTGCTGTCGCTCGTGGTGCTCACCGTCTGGGCGGCGGGCGCGGGGGTACTCACCGCACGTACCTTCCGGTGGGAGTGACGCCGCCCCATCGGTGGCTACCCTGGGCGCCGTGATCGTTCGGGCAGCCAACGACGGCTCGGTGGCCCCACCACGCGACCCGCGCGTCGCGTGGGCACCGCCGTTGGCACCGTGGACCCGACGGATCCTGCTGGCCAACCTGGTGGCCCAGGTGGTGATCGTCGTCAGCGGTGGACTCGTCCGGCTGACCGGTTCCGGCCTCGGCTGCCCGCAGTGGCCGGAGTGCACCCGCGGCAGCCTGGTGCCGCTGAGCAACCAGCCGCAGGGCTTCCACAAGTTCATCGAGTTCGGCAACCGCACGCTGACCTTCGCTCTGGTCGCCATCGCCGGCGCCGCGCTGGTGGCGACGGTGCTCGCGGTGCGCCGCAACGAACCGCGTCGCTGGCGACTCGTGGTGCTGGCGTCACTGGTCGTGGCCGGCATCTTCGGCCAGGCTGCGCTCGGCGGCCTCTCGGTGCTGACCGGCCTCAACCCGTTGGTCGTCGGGGCTCACCTGCTGCTGTCGGTCGGGATCATCGCCGCCGCCTTCGCCTTGTGGCACCTGTCCGGTGAGCCTTCGGGTCCGCGCCGGGTGGTCGTGCGGCCCGAGTTGCGTCTGCTCGCCTGGGTGCTGACCGGCCTGGCGGTCGCCGTCATCGTCCTGGGGACCCTGGTGTCCGGCAGCGGGCCACACTCCGGCGACGCCGACGCCGTGCACCGCTTGCCGTTCGACCCCCGCTACATCGCTTGGCTGCACGCCGACGTCGTCATCTTGTTCGTCGGCCTGAGCGTCGCCTTCTGGCTCGGCGCCCGCCTGACGGCGGCACCGCGCGACGTGATCACGCGGGCGTCCTGGTTGCTGCTCGTGCTCGTGGGGCAGGCGGCTCTCGGCTACCTGCAGTTCTTCACCGGGGTGCCGTGGGGGCTGGTCGCCCTGCACATGCTGGGAGCGTGCCTCGCTTGGTTGGCGACGTTGGCCGTGCTGCTCGGCACCAGCGAACCGATCGCGAAGAACGCAGGGTCACTCGTCTGAGTGGTTGTCCCCGTGCACGCTGGCCCGCGGTACGCCGTTGCTGTCGCAAGTGATCAGCATCGTGACGTCGTGGTGGCTGTCGGACTGGAACTGGATCGACGCCTGGCTCGTCGGCCCGGACGTCACCTGGTCGACGCGGTAGCCGATGGCCGGGCTCCACGTGAGCAGGGTCACCTGGTCGTTGCGGCATGACGCCACCACTGTGCCGCCGGTGGAGGACAAGGTGGCACGTTGCGCACCCGACTGGCCGCCCCCGCCACCGTGGTGGTTCCCGCCGTTGTGGTTGCCGCCAGGTGTCGAGCTGGGGCCCGGCGTCTGGTCGCTCGGCTGGCTGCTGGGTGAACCAGAGGGCTGCGCGCTACCGGTCGTGCCGCCGACGCCGGTGGGACCCTGGCCGGTCGATCCGGGCCCGCCGTGGTGGGGCTTCGCCGGTGGCCCGGGGTGGGTCGCGCCGTGAGGTGGCCGCGACGTCGTCGGTGTCGCGGATGTGTTGCTCGCGGCCCCGTTACCCGGGGAGTTCAGCGCGGCGTGGACCTGCGCCTGGGTCCGCGGACGCGAGGCGGCCCCGTTGATGGCGCCGCCCACCGAGCTCGCTGCTGCCAAGCCGGCAATCACCGCCACGAGGGTGAACACGGCCCAGAGCACGGCCCCACCGCGCAACGCAGCTCGTCGGGCTGTCCCCGGCGCAGTCCGCCGTCCGGGCGTGCGCGACTGACGGCTCATGTCCACCTCCTCCCCCACGAGATCCCCCCTGCTCGCACAACTGTCGCATCGGCCTCATGCCAAAGGCCTTAAGGGAGGGCTAACCCCAGCCCAAACGTCGCCTCGACCCTCCGGTCACCCGATCGCCTGCGCGGGCGGCCGGTCACACCTGGTTACGGTGGGCAGGTGGCGCATGTGCTGGTCGTCGAGGACGACTCCGGGATCCGTTCAGCGGTGATCCGGGCGCTCACCGACCGCGGCCATGCGGTTGCCTCCGCCGGGGACGGGATGTCCGGATTGCGCCATGCGGTGGAGGACCGGCCCGACCTCGTCGTGCTCGACCTCGGGCTTCCGGACCTGGACGGAGCCGACCTGCTGCGCATGCTGCGCGCCGTCAGCCAGGTGCCCGTGATCGTCGCCACGGCCCGCGACGATGACGCGATGGTGGTGCGGGCGCTCAACGCCGGTGCCGACGACTACCTGGTCAAACCGTTCAGCGCCGACCAGCTGGACGCCCGGATCCGGGCGGTGCTGCGGCGCAGCGCGGGAGTCGACGTCGACCCGAGCCTGGTCGTGGGCGGGCTGCGGATCGACCCGCGCACCCGCGAGGTCAGCCTCGACGACATCGCGTTGGAGCTGAGCCCGCGCGAGTTCGACCTGCTGGCCTACCTCGCCGCACGGCCGGGCCAGGTCGTGAGCAAACGCGAGCTGCTGTCCGAGGTGTGGCAGCAGCCGTACGGCGGCGCGGAGAAGACCGTCGACGTGCACCTGTCGTGGCTGCGGCGCAAGCTCGGCGAAACCGCTCAGGAACCCCGCTTCCTCGTGACGGTCCGGGGTGTGGGCGTCAAGCTCGTCCAACCGGTCCACTGACGCCGTGCGTCGTCGGATCCTGCTCACCGTCGGTGCGGCCATCTCGCTGGTGCTGCTCGCCTTCTTGCTGCCGCTGTCGGTGTTCGTCAAGGAGGTGGCGGCCAACCGGGCCGAGAGCGCGGCCACCCTCGAGATCCAGACCTTGGTGCCGCTGGTCGGCACGGTCGGTCGCAACGACCTCAAGCTGTCCATCGAGCGCGTCAACGGAGGCGGCAACCCGCCGGTCACGGTGTTCATGCCCGACGGCACCGTCCTCGGGGCACCTGCCAAACGGACCGAGTCGGTCAAGCTGGCGGCCGAGCAGCTCAGGTCGTTCAGCGTGCTGACCGACGCCGGCCTGGAGCTGGTGGTGCCGGTGCAAGGTCTGGACAGTGGCGGCCAGAAGGGAACTGCAGTGATCCGGGTGCTGGTCCCCGGCCACGAGCTGAACGAGGGCGTCGTACGGGCCCGCCTGATCCTGCTGGGCCTCGGCACTGTGCTGCTGGCGCTCGGCCTGGCCGTGGGGTCCCTGGTAGCGCGCTCGTTCGTCCGCCCGGTGCGCGACCTCGCGCGCACGGCCGACGCCCTGGCCGCCGGTGACCTGTCGGCTCGAGTCCGTCCGGCCGGGCCACCTGAGGTCAAGGCGGTGGGCGAGGAGCTCAACCGGCTGGCCCGACGGATCGCCGACCTGCTGGCGGCCGAACGCGAGGTGGTGGCTGACCTCGCCCACCGGCTGCGGACCCCGGTGACCGCGCTGCGACTGGACAGCGAGGGACTCACCGATCCCGAGGAGCGCGCGCGACTGGTCGCCGATGCCGATGCCGTATCCGCCGGAGTCGATGAGGTGATCCGCGAGGCGCGGCGACCGGTGGGCGAGCGCGGTGGCGCCTACTGCGATGCGTCGAGCGTGGTCCGTGACCGATGTCGGTTCTGGGCCGTTCTCGCGCAGGACCAACAACGCGAGATGCACGTGGACGTGGCCGGGACACCGGTACTGATCCGCTGCAGCGGCCCAGACGTGGCAACAGCCCTCGACGCGGTCGTGGGCAACGTGTTCCAGCACACCCCCACCGGTACACCGTTCACCGTGAGTCTGCAGCCGCACCCCGGCGGTGGGGCACAGCTGGTGGTGCAGGACAGTGGCGCGGGACAGCCGCACGCCGGCGTGGTCAGCCGCGGGACCTCGGGCGCCGGGTCGTCGGGCCTCGGCCTCGACATCGTGCGACGCACCGCAGACGCCAGCGGCGGGTCGCTGTCCATCGTCAAGGCACCCGAGGGCGGTTTCGGCGTCGTCATCCGGTTCGGTCCGGCACCGACCGGAACCGTGCTCCCCGGCGACGTCGCGCCGGGGAGCACCTGGGTGCCCGAGGTCTGATCGGCCCGACCGGCACCCCGCGACCGACCGCTAGGCTCGCCGACGATGACCACCCTCACACCAGCCGATCCCGATCCCCTTCCTGATCCGACCGCGAGCGCACTCGGTCCCTCCGCGGTGCCGGCCAGCTGGTCACCGGCCGACAGCCTCGTGGTGCGCCTGCTGCGCGGTCTCGCCATGGACGCGGTGCAGAAGGTCGGCAACGGCCATCCCGGCACCGCCATGAGCCTCGCGCCGGCCGCGTACTGGTTGTTCCAGCACCATCTGCGTCACGACCCGTCCGACCCGCACTGGCTGGGTAGGGACCGTTTCGTCCTCTCGATGGGCCACTCGAGCCTGACGCTCTACCTGCAGCTCTACGCCTCGGGCTACCCGATGACGCTGGCCGACCTCGAAGCCCTGCGCACGTGGGGCAGCCAGACCCCCGGCCACCCGGAATGGGGCCACACGCCCGGCGTCGAGACGACCACGGGGCCGCTGGGCCAGGGCGTGGCCAATGCGGTCGGCATGGCGCTGGCCCAGCGACGGATCCGCGGCCTGTTCGACCCGCAGACCGCGCCAGGAGACTCGCCGTTCGACTACTCCATCTATGCCTTCGCCAGCGACGGGGACCTGGAAGAAGGCGTCAGCGCAGAAGCCGCGTCGTTGGCCGGCACCCAGGAGCTCGGCGCGATCACCCTCGTGTGGGACGACAACCACATCTCCATCGAGGACGACACCTCGATCGCCTTCACCGAGGACGTTGCGGCCCGTTTCGCGGCCTACGGGTGGCAGGTGCAGGAGATCGGCCTCGGCCCCGATGGCGATCTCGACGTCGCTGCGTTCGACGGCGCATTGCGACGGGCACGCGCCGAGATCTCGCGCCCGTCGTTCATCGCCTTGCACAGCCAGATCGGGTTCCCCGCACCGACTGCGCGCAACACGTTCAAGGCGCACGGCAACGCACTCGGCGCTGCCGAGGTCGCCGCGACCAAGACGTTGCTGGGGCTGGACCCCGATGTCGCGTTCGCCGTCGACGACGCAGCGTTGGCCCATGCTCGTGACGTGAGCCGACGCGGCCGCGCTCTGCACGACGCTTGGCTCGCGACCTTCGACGGCTGGCGCGGGGCCCACCCCGAGGCGGCTGCGGAGCTCGACCGCATGGCGCGCCGTGATCTCCCCGCGGGCTGGGACAAGGACCTGCCTCGGTACGACACGGGCACCTCGCTCGCCACCCGATCCGCGTCCGGGGCGGTCATCAACGCGCTCGCGCCGCACCTGCCCGAGCTGTGGGGCGGCTCGGCCGACCTGGCCGGATCGAACGACACGATCGTCAAGGGCGCCCCCTCGGCGCTGCCGACCCGCCGTGGCAGCGCGCTCTTCCCGGGCGACCCGTACGGCAGGAACCTGCACTTCGGGGTGCGCGAGCACGCCATGGGCTCGATCGCCAACGGGATCGCCCTGGAGGGTCACACCCGCCCCTACGTGGCCACGTTCCTCGTCTTCAGCGACTACATGCGCGGGTCGGTACGGATGGCAGCGATCATGGGACTACCCGTGGTCTACGTGTGGACCCACGACTCGATCGGCGTCGGCGAGGACGGTCCCACGCACCAACCGATCGAGCACCTCACAGCACTGCGCGCGATCCCACGTCTGAACGTCGTGCGTCCGGGGGACGCCAACGAGGCGACCGCTGCCTGGTGCCAGGCCCTGCGCACGACCGACGCACCGACGGCGCTGGCGCTGAGCCGTCAGGCCATGCCCGTGCTGCCCGGCACCGACAGCCTCGCCGCCGACGGTGTTCCGCGCGGTGCGTACGTGCTGCGCGAGGCGAGCGGCGGAACGCCCCAGGCGATCCTGATCGGCACCGGCTCCGAGCTTCAGCTCGCGATGGCCGCGGCACCGGTGTTGGAGGAGGGTGGCATCCCCACCCGAGTGGTCTCCATGCCGTGCCAGGAATGGTTCGACGCCCAGTCGAGTGCCTATCGCGAGGCCGTCCTGCCCACGACCACCCGCGCGCGCGTCGCCGTCGAAGCGGGATTACCGATGAGTTGGTGGCGGATCGTCGGTGACGCAGGTCGCGTCGTGGGGATCGACCACTTCGGAGCCTCCGCCGACGCTGCCACCCTGTTCGAGCAGTTCCACCTCACCACTGAGGCGGTGGTGGACGCAGCACAGGCGTCGCTCGCCGCAGTCCGGGAGCCCCGATGACCTCGCCTTTGACCCTGCTGGCGAACGCCGGCGTCTCGTTGTGGCTGGACGATCTCGGACGGCAGCGGCTCACCAGCGGCTCGTTGCGTGACCTGGTGTCGGCGTCGGACGTGACTGGAGTCACGAGCAACCCGTCGATCTTCCACAAGTCCATCGGCGCCGGCGCGGACTACGCCGACGACCTACGGGTCCTGGCGGCCTCCGGCGCGACGGCCGAACTCGCCGTCGGAGAGCTGACGACCCGAGACGTACGTGACGCCTGCGACGTGCTCGCGCAGGTGCACACCCGGACCAACGGCCGCGATGGCTTCGTCTCCTTGGAGGTCGACCCACGACTGGCACGGGACACTGCGGCGACCATCTCGCAGGCCGCCCAGCTGTGGGGCGAGGTGGCCCGGCCGAACCTCATGGTGAAGATCCCGGCGACCGTCCAGGGCCTGCCCGCCATCACCGCGACGCTGGCAGCGGGGATCAACGTCAACGTCACGCTGATCTTCGGCTTGGCCCGCTATGCCGAGGTGATGCAGGCGTGGCTGGCCGGCTTGGAGCAGGCGAGGTCGGCCGGTCGCGACATCTCCCGCCTCGCCAGTGTCGCCTCCTTCTTCGTCAGTCGCCTCGACTCCGCGATCGACCCGCTGCTGGCCAAGGACGGCAGTCCCGAGGCTCTCGCGCTGCAGGGTCGCGCGGCCGTCGCGAACGCGCGCCTGGCGTACCAACATCATCGGGAGCTCTTGGGCTCGTCGCGGTGGGCGCGGCTGGCCGACGTCGGCGCCCAGCCGCAGCGACCACTGTGGGCCTCGACGAGCACCAAGAACCCGGCGTACGACGACACGTTGTACGTCGGGGGTCTCGTGGCCCGCGGCTGCGTCAACACCATGCCTGAGGCGACCCTGCAGGCAGTGGCTGACCACGCCGAGATCGCACCGGACACGATCACGCCGAACTACGACGACGCACGTGAGGTGATCGACGCCCTGGCTGACTGCGGCGTGGACTACGCGGACGTCGTGGCAGACCTGGAGTCCGCCGGCGTCGACTCGTTCACCGCGTCGTGGGAGCAGCTCCTGGTCGCCGTGTCCGAGGCTCTGCAGCGCGCGAGGACATGACTGCTCCCAGCGTGTTCGTCGTCCGGGACGAACGACTCCTGGCGCAGGCCGTCGCGGCCCGGCTGGTCACCACACTGGTGGAGCGTCAAGCCGCCGCAGGCCAGGCACGTCTGCTGCTGGCTGGCGACCGCTTCGTCGACGATGTCCTGTCAGCCGTGGCGGCCTCTCCGGCCCGAGACGGCGTCGACTGGTCGGCGTTGGAGGTCTGGTGGGCCGACGACGCCTGGGCCGCCGCGGGTGATCCGTCGCGCGCAGATCGGCGCGCGGTCCACGCACTCTTCGGCCACGTAGGCACGCAGGCATCCGGCGCGCGCCTCCACCCGATCCCGGCGACGACTCCAGGGCTCGACGTGGACGAGGCGGCGGCGCAGTACGCCCGCGACCTCGCGGCCGCCCGCGAGGTCATCGACCATGGGCCGACGCCGCACTTCGACCTCACGATTCTGGTCGTCGGCGCCGACGGTTCGGTGGCCGGCGTCTTCCCCGAACAACCCGCCGGCTACGACGAGCGACCGGTCTGCGCGGTCCGTGGCGCCCCGCGACCACCGACTGTGCGGGTCACGCTGACGTTGGGCAGTTTGTCCAACACGACCGAGGTGTGGCTGGTCAGCTCCGGTTCCGCACCGGCACGGGCAGTCCATCTGGCCCTCACGGGCGCCGGTGCGGTCCAGGTACCGGCTGCGGCGGCGCGGGGCGACGCGCGCACCGTGTTCATGCTGGACCGAGCAGCTGCTGCCCTGCTGCCGCAGGAGCTCAGCCGGCTCGCCTCCCCCTAGGTCACCGGTCGGACGGCCCTACCGCCCGCCGATCTCAGTCCTCGCCGCGCAGCTTCGCGAGGGCCTCGGCCAAGATGGCCGCGCCATCGGCGTCGGAGCGGCGTTCCTTCACGTAGGCAAGGTGGGTCTTGTACGGCTCGTTCTTCGGTGCGGCCGGAGGGTTCTCCCGGTCGCGACCGGCGGGGAGGCCGCAGCGGGGGCAGTCCCACGTCATCGGCGGGTCTACGTCGTCGGCGAAGCTGGGCCGGCTCTCGTGCGCGTTGGCGCAGAAGTAGGCGATCCGACGCCGGGGCGCTGGCTCACCGCGCTCCGCCTCTCCCATCGGACCGGCCCCGACACGGCTGCCACGGATCGCGCTGCCACTGGACAAGCCATCGTCTCCTTGTTCGCCGACGCGGGGTCGGGGCGTTGGTCAGTTGGTCAGTTGGTCTTCATCAACAGGCCCGCGGCCACGATGGCCGCGAACCACACGATCCCGATCGCCACGGTGATCCGGTCCAGATTGCGCTCGACGACCGAGGATCCGCCATAAGAACTGCTGAATCCGCCGCCGAACATGTCCGACAGCCCGCCGCCCTTGCCCTTGTGCAGGAGCACGAGCACGATCAGCAGCACGCTGGTGATCACCAGCACCCCGCCGACCGCCACCGTCACCCAGTCCACGTCACGCGCTCCTCGTACGGGTCACGACTGACCCTTCGACCGTCCGGTTCGGCCTGACCAGCAGACCATGGGGACTGCCGAGCCGTTGCCAGGATAGACCGGGAACTCACGCCGGGGCGCCGCCGCCCTGGCGATACCGCACGATCTGGACGAACTGCTCGGCCTGGAGACTGGCCCCGCCGACCAGCCCACCGTCGACGTCGGGTTGTGCCATCAGCCCCGGCGCGGTGTCGGACTTCACCGAGCCGCCGTAGAGGATACGGACCTGCTCCCCCGATGCCTCGCCGGTCGTGGTGCCGATCTGCGCGCGGATGGCAGCGCAGACCTCCTGGGCATCTTCGGGGGTAGCCACCTCGCCCGTGCCGATGGCCCAGACCGGCTCGTAGGCCACCACCAGGCCGGCCACCTGCTCGTCGGTCAGGTCCGCGAGCGAGCCCGCCACCTGCGCGTGCACATGGTGCAGATGCTCGCCCGCCTGCCGCACGTCCAACGGCTCGCCCACGCAGACGATGGGGGTGATCCCGTGCCGCAGCGCCGCTCGCGCCTTGGCGTTGACCAAGGCGTCGGACTCGCCCTGGTGCTCGCGCCGTTCGGAGTGACCGACGACCACGTAGCGGCAGCCGAGCTTGGCCAGCATGGGCGCCGAGATCTCTCCGGTGAACGCCCCCGAGTCGTGCGGCGACAGGTCCTGGGCACCGTACCGCAGCCCGAGGTGGTCGGCGTCGACCAACGTCTGCACCGACCGGACGTCGGTGAACGGGGGCAGTACCACGACCTCGACCGCGGCCAGGTCGTCGTCGGTCAGCCGGAAGGCCAGGTCCTGCACCAGCCGGATCGCCTCCAGGTGGTTCAGGTTCATCTTCCAGTTGCCCGCCATCAGCGGCGTGCGCTGCGCAACCACGCGATCAGTCCTCCAGGACTTCCAGGCCGGGGAGGGGTTTGCCCTCAAGGAACTCCAGGGACGCGCCGCCCCCGGTCGAGATGTGTCCGAACGCGTCGTCGGGGAAGCCCAGCAGACGAACGGCCGCGGCCGAGTCGCCCCCGCCGACCACCGTCAGTCCGGCGACCCGGGTGAGCGCCTCTGCGACGCGTTGGGTGCCCGCCGCGAAGGCCGGGAACTCGAAGACGCCCATCGGGCCGTTCCAGAACACGGTGGCCGACGACTCGATCGCGGTGGCGAACTGTTCGCGGGTGACCGGACCGATGTCCAGACCCCGCTGGTCGGCCGGGATCGCATCGGCTGCCACCACGGACGCCACGGCGTCGGCCGCGAACGTGTCGGCCACGACCACGTCACTGGGCAGCAGCACCTCGACGCCCCGGGCAGCCGACTGGTCGAGCAAGCCCCGCACGTCGTCGAGCCGATCGGCCTCCAGCAGCGACGTCCCCACCTCGCACCCGAGGGCGGCCAGGAACGTGAAGGCCATCCCGCCGCCGATCACGAGCCGGTCGACCCTCGGGATCAGGTTGGTGATCACCCCGAGCTTGTCGGACACCTTCGACCCGCCGAGCACCACCGTGAAGGGGCGCCGCGGATCACGGGTCAACTGACGCAGTACGGCCACCTCGCTCGCGACGAGCAGCCCCGCTGCGCTCGGCAGCCGTAGGGCGAGGTCGTAGACGCTGGCCTGCTTGCGGTGCAGCACCCCGAAGCCGTCACTGACGAATCCGTCGGCCAGGCTCGCGAGCTCGTCGGCGAGGGCGCCGCGTTGGGCGTCGTCGCGTTCGGTCTCCCGCGCGTCGAACCGCACGTTCTCGAGCAGCGCCACCTCGTCCTGGCCGACGTTGGCGCACGCCGCGTGCGCACTGTCACCGACCACGTCGGTGGCGAACTTCACGTCAAGACCGGACAGCTCCCCGAGCCGGGCCGCGATCGGGGCCAACGAGAGCTCGGGGACCACCCGACCCTTGGGTCGACCCAGGTGCGAGACCACCGCGACGCGGGCGCCGTGGTCGCGCAACAGCTGGATCGTGGGCAGGGCGGCGCGGATCCGGCGGTCGTCGGTGATCCGGCCGTCGGCCATGGGCACGTTGAGGTCGGCCCGCACCAGGATTCGGCGACCCGACACCTCGAGGTCGTCGACCGTTCGCATCAGCTGGTCAGCCGTCGAGCCCGGCGCCGACATAGCGGACCAGGTCCGTCAGCCGGTTCGAGTAGCCCCACTCGTTGTCGTACCACCCGACCACCTTGGCCATGTCGTCGATCGCGCTGGTCAGTCCGGAGTCGAAGATGCACGACGCGGGGTCGGTGATGATGTCGGTGCTGACGATGGGGTCCTCGGTGTACCTGAGGATTCCGCTGAGCTGGCCCTCGGCGGCTGCCCGCATGGCCCCGTTGATGTCGGCGACCGACGCCGACTTCGCCAGGTTGACGGTGAGGTCGGTGGCCGAGCCGGTCGGTGTCGGCACCCGCATCGCGTAGCCGTCGAGCTTTCCTTTGAGGTCGGGCAGAACCAGGCCGATCGCCTTCGCCGCACCGGTCGAGGTCGGGATCATGTTGATCGCCGCGGCTCGGGCCCGTCGCAGGTCCTTGTGCGGGAAGTCGAGGATCACCTGGTCGTTCGTGTAGGAGTGGATCGTGGTCATGAGGCCACGGACGATGCCGAACTCCTCGTGCAGCACCTTGGCCATGGGCGCCAGGCAGTTCGTCGTGCACGACGCGTTCGAGATGATCGTGTCCTTCGCCGGGTCGTACGTCTCGTGGTTGACGCCCATGACCACGGTGACGACGTCGCCCGAGGCCGGAGCCGAGATGACCACCTTGCGGGCGCCGGCCGCGAGGTGCTTGGCCGCACCTTCGGCGCTGCTGAAGTGGCCTGTGGACTCCAGCACGATGTCGGCGCCCAGGGCACCCCAGGTCAACTGCGCCGGGTCGGTCTGGCGGCTCACCGGGATCCGGTGACCGCCGACGACCAGCGCGTCGCCGTCCACATCGACCTCGGTACGCAGTGGTCCCAGGATCGAGTCGTACTTCAGGAGGTAGGCCGACGTTGCCACGTCGGTCAGGTCGTTGACGCCGACGATCTCGATCGGCTGACCCTCACCAAGGGCCCAGCGCACCAGCTCGCCGAGCTTCCCGCCCGGTTCCTGTTGCTGCAACACAGCCCTGGTGAAGTTGCGGCCGATCCGGCCGAAACCGTTGATGCCCACGCGAATCGTCACGAGCTTGCCCCCAGGGACGCCGTCACTTGGTCGGTCCCTCAACCCTAGCGACGGTCAGGGCGACAGCATGTCCGGGGTGAGGTTGGCCTCGGTGTTCGGGATGCCGAGATCGGTGGCCCTCTTGTCGGCCATGGCCAACAGTCGGCGGATGCGTCCGGCGATCGCGTCCTTGGTCATCGGGGGGTCGGACAACTGGCCCAGTTCTTCCAGGCTGGCCTGCTTGTGCTCCAACCGCAGCCGCCCGGCACTCGCGAGATGTTCGGGCACGTCGTCGCCCAGGATCTCCATCGCCCGCTCGACCCTGGCCCCGGCGGCCACCGCCGCGCGCGCCGAGCGCCGCAGGTTCGCATCGTCGAAGTTGGCCAACCGGTTCGCGGTGGCCCGCACCTCGCGCCGCATCCGGCGTTCTTCCCAGGCCAGGACGGAGTCGTGGGCACCGAGGCGCGTCAACAGGGCACCGATCGCGTCGCCGTCGCGGATCACGACGCGGTCGACACCCCTCACCTCGCGAGCCTTGGCGGGGATCCCGAGCCGTCGTGCTGCGCCGGCCAGGGCGAGCGCGGCCTCCGGCCCGGGGCAGGTGACCTCCAGTGCCGACGAGCGACCCGGTTCGGTGAGCGACCCGTGGGCGAGGAACGCGCCCCGCCACGCGGCCTCGGCGTCACAGGTGGCACCGCTGACGACCTGCGGGGGTAGTCCTCGCACCGGGCGTCCTCGGCCGTCGACCAGGCCGGTCTGGCGCGCCAGTGCCTCGCCGTCGCGCGTGACCCGCACCACGAAGCGGTTGCCCTTGCGCAGCCCGCTCGGTGCCAGCACCACCAGCTCCGAGCTGTGGCCGTAGATCTCAGCGATGTCCTTGCGCAGTCGGCGTGCGGCGGCGCCGGTGTCCAGCTCGGCCTCGATCACGATGTGGCCGGCCACGATGTGAAGTCCGCCGGCGAACCGCAACATGGCGGACGTCTCGGACTTGCGGCAGCACGGCTTGGTGATCTCGAGGCGGGCCAGCTCGTCCTTGACCGCCGCCGTCATCGCCATCAGCCGGCTCCTCCTCGTTCCCGCACGGACGCCCCGAACGTATCTCGGAACACGGCCGCGAGCGCGGCCTGATCGTGCCGCGGGCTCCCGTCCGATCGACGCAGATCGCCCGCCACGACCTCGGCACCGTACGCCGCGGCCGCGCGTCGCAGTTCGTCGGGGTCCGTCACCGATTCGCGGTCGACGATCACAGCATCCAGTCGCAACCCTGGGGCGTGCCGGTGCAGCGCCTGCAAGTAGCTGCGCGCGGTGAAGCCCGACGTCTCGCCCACTTGTGCCTCGAGGTTGAGTACCACCGCACGTCGCGCATCCGTCGTGACGATCGCCTTGGCCAGCGGCCCGACCAGCAAGTGCGGGATGACGCTCGTGTACCAGGAGCCCGGTCCGAGGACGACCCAGTCGGCCTCGCCGACGGCGCTCAACACTTCCTGCGGCACCGGCGGGTCGGCCGGTTCCAGCCGCACCGACTCCACCCGGCCGCGGGTGACGGCCACCGACTGCTGGCCGCGCACCTGCGTCCGACGCAGGGGGTCCGCCTGCGACAAGCCGGTGACATCGGCGACGATCTGCAGCGGCGCGGTCGCCATGGGCAGTACTCGGCCCCGACACCCGAGCAGCCGGGCCACCCAGTCGAGGCCGGTCACCGGGTCGTCGGGGAACAGTTCCCACAGCGCGACGATGAGCAGGTTGCCGACCGCATGACCGCGCAGGGGCCCGTCGCCCCCGAACCTGTGCTGAGCGACCTCGCTCCACGTCTGGCCCCACTCGTCGGAGCCGCACAGCGCCGCCAGTGCCATCCGAAGGTCACCTGGCGGGAGCCCGCCGAACTCGGCCCGCAGCCGCCCGCTCGAGCCGCCGTCGTCGGCCACGGTCACCACGGCGGTGAGCGGCTCGGCCACATCACGCAGCGCACCCAGAGTTGCCGACAGCCCGTGCCCACCGCCCAGTGCCACGACCGAGGGGCGGGTCACTCGCGCCCCAGGTCGCGGTGCTCCACCCGCACGTCGACGCCGTGTCGGGCCAGACGTCGCGCGATCTCCTCGGTCATGGCGACGCTGCGATGCTTGCCGCCTGTGCAGCCGACGGCCAGCAGTGCGAAGCGCTTCCCCTCCTCGGCGTACCCGCCGAGCACGACGCCCAGCGACGACTCGTAGGCATCGAGAAACGGTCCGGCGGCCGGCTGCTCGAGCACGTACTTCGCGACGTCTTCGTCCAGCCCGGTACGGGGTCGCAGGGTGGGCACCCAGTGCGGGTTGGGAAGGAAGCGGCAGTCCACGACCAGATCGGCATCGGGTGGCAGTCCGTACTTGAAGCCGAACGACATGACCGTGACCCGTAGGTCGGAGCGAGTCTCCCCGGAGAACGCCTGGTCGATCCGGGCTCGTAGCTGGTGGACATTGAGGTCGGAGGTGTCGACCAGAAGGTCTGCGCGGTCGCGCAGGTCGGCCAACAGCTCCCGCTCGGCAGCGATCCCGTCGACCACACGCCCCGAGCCCTGCAGGGGGTGAGGGCGTCGCGAACCCTCGAACCGGCGCACCAGCTCGTCGGTGTCGGCATCGAGGAAGAGCACCCGCGGATGGATGCCGGCCGCGTCGAGCTGCCCGAGCGCGGCGGTGAGGTCGGCGAAGAACTGCCCGCCGCGAGCGTCCACGACAGCGGCGATGCGCGTAGGGCCGCCGTTGCCGCGGTCGGACACCTCCAGGAGGGACGGCAGTAGCGCCGGTGGCAGGTTGTCGACGACGAACCAGCCCTGGTCCTCCAGTGCATTGGCTGCGGTGGAGCGACCGGCACCTGACATACCCGTGAGCACCACCATCTCCGGCCGAACTGCCTGCGCGGCGTCGGCCGGGTCGACCGGCCTCACGGCTGCTCCGGGGTCACGGCCCCATTCTGTCGGTCGATCACGTCGAGAATCTCGCCGGTGGCCACGTTGACGGCTGGCGCGGGCGCTGGTGCAGCACGCAGCGCTGCGTGGATGGACGCCGCAGTCTTCGGCCCGATGCCCGACACCTCGGCGATCTCCTCGACGCTTGCCTCGCGCAGCTTGCGCAACGAGCCGAACCGGCCGAGCAAGGCTTTGCGACGGGTGTCGCCGAGACCCGGCACCGCGTCCAGCTCCGACGACGTCATGGCGGCCGACCGTCGCTTGCGGTGGAACGTGATGGCGAACCGGTGCGCCTCGTCGCGGACCCGCTGCAGCAGGTACAACGCCTCGGACGTACGCGACAAGATCACCGGCGCGTCGTCATCGGGAAGCCAGACCTCCTCCAGACGCTTGGCCAGGCCGACCACGGCGATGTCGACCACGCCGAGCTCGGACATGGCGCGCTGGGCGGCTGCGACCTGCGGCGGTCCACCGTCGACCACGACCAGCTGCGGTGGGTAGGCAAAACCTGAGCGCCGCCGATCCGGCTGGTCCGGGCTGCCCGACGGCTGCTCGAGGTACCGACGGAACCGACGCGTGATCACCTCGTACATGGCGGCGACGTCGTCTTGTCCCTGCGACTGCTTGATGGCGAAGCGGCGGTACTCCGACTTGCGCGGCAGCCCATCCTCGAACACCACCATCGACGCCACGACTTCGGTGCCCTGCAGGTTCGACACGTCATAGCACTCGATGCGCAGCGGCGCCTCCGACAGCTCCAGTGCCTCCTGCAGCTCACTGAGCGCCTGGCTGCGCGTCGTCAGGTCACCCGCACGACGGATCTTGTGCAACGCCAGCGAGTGCGTTGCGTTGGCGGCCACGGTGCTCATCAGCGTGTGCTTGTCGCCCCGCAGCGGCACCCGCAGGTCGACCCGCGCCCCCCGCAGCCCGGACAGCCACTCGGCCACGGTCGTGTCGTCGGTCGGCAGCGACGGAACGAGCACCTCCCGCGGCACCTCGGCGCCAACGGCGCCGGGACCGGTGCCGTACAAGTGCCCCAGGAACTGTTCTACGAGCTCGGGCTGGTCGGAGTCATCCACCTTCTCGGCCACCCAGCCGCGCTGACCACGAACCCGCCCCGCTCTGACGTGAAACACCTGTACGGCCGCCTCGAGCTCGTCGTCGACGATCGCCACGACGTCCGCGTCGGTGTCGTCCGGCAAGACGATCGCCGAACGCTCCAACGCGCGCTCGAGCGCTCGCAGGTCGTCGCGCAACGTCGCCGCCCGCTCGTACTCCTGCGCCGCCGAGGCATCGCGCATCCGTACCTCGATCCGGCGCATGAACCGACCGGGGTCGGTGGACAGGAACGTCACGAGGTCGTCGACGTAGGCGCGGTGCTCGTCTGCGGTCACCCGACCGACGCACGGCGCCGAGCACTTGTCGATGTAGCCGAGCAAGCACGGGCGGCCGATCTGCCCCGCGCGCTTGAACACGCCGTTGGAGCAGGAACGCACTGGGAACACCCGCAACAGCTGGTCCAACGTCTCGCGAATCGCCCAGGCGTGAGCGTAGGGCCCGAAGTACTTGACGCCCTTGCGCTTGGCTCCCCGCATCACCTGCACGCGGGGAAACTCCTCCCCGACCGTCACCGCGAGGAACGGGTACGACTTGTCGTCTCGGTACTTCACGTTGAACCGCGGGTCGAACTCCTTGATCCAGGCGTACTCGAGCTGCAGGGCCTCGACCTCCGTGGCCACCACGGTCCACTCCACCGAAGCGGCCGCCCACACCATGGCTCGGGTCCGGGGGTTCATCCCGGCCGGGTCGGCGAAGTAGGACGACAGTCGTTGTCGCAGGCTCTTGGCCTTGCCGACATAGACGATCCGGCCGCGTTCGTCGCGGAACCGGTAGACGCCCGGCTGCTCCGGGATGGTCCCCGTCCGGGGTCGGTACGACGCTGGGTCAGCCATGGGCCGGCCGCGCCGTCAGGCGCTCACCTTGCGCCGCGAGCGGCGGGCCGCCGGGGTGCGGCGCGTCTGGCCGAACAAGCCGGCGAGGAATCGCCCGGTGTGGCTGGTCTCATGCGCTGCGATGCCCTCCGGCGTGCCCTCGGCCACCACCAGCCCGCCGCCGGAGCCGCCCTCGGGCCCCATGTCGATGACCCAGTCGGCCGTCTTGATGACGTCGAGGTTGTGCTCGATCACGATGACGGTGTTCCCAGCGTCGACCAGGCGCCCCAGCACGCCCAGCAGCTTGCGGATGTCCTCGAAGTGAAGCCCGGTGGTCGGTTCGTCGAGCACGTAGATCGTCCGCCCGGTGGAGCGCTTCTGCAGCTCTGCGCTGAGCTTGACGCGTTGCGCCTCGCCCCCGGACAACGTCGGCGCCGGCTGGCCGAGCCTCACGTAGCCGAGGCCCACGTCGACCAGCGTGGCCAGGTGCCGTCGGATCGGCGGGATGGGTTCGAAGAACTCCAGCGCCTCCTCGATGCTCATGTCGAGCACGTCGGCGATGGTCTTGCCCTTGTAGTGCACCTCGAGGGTCTCGCGGTTGTAACGCGCTCCGTGACACACCTCGCAGGGCACATACACGTCTGGCAAGAAGTTCATCTCGATCTTGATGGTGCCGTCGCCCGCGCAGGCCTCGCAGCGACCACCCTTGACGTTGAACGAGAACCGGCCCTGCTGGTAGCCGCGCACCTTGGCCTCGGGTGCGCTGGCGAACAACTTGCGCACGTGGTCGAAGACACCGGTGTAGGTGGCGGGGTTGGAGCGCGGCGTACGGCCGATCGGGCTCTGGTCGACGTGCACCACTTTGTCGACGTGCTTCAGGCCGGTGACCCGAAGGTGGCGCCCAGGCACGGTGCGGGCGCCGTTCAGCTCACGGGCCAAGGCGTTGTAGAGGATGTCGTTGACCAGCGTGGACTTGCCGGAGCCGCTGACCCCGGTCACCGCAGTGAGCACACCCACCGGGAAGGTCACCGTCACGTCCTGCAAGTTGTGCTCGCGGGCGCCGTGCACGGTGATGCCTTGGCTGGGGTTCGCCGTCCGCCGCTCCTGTGGCGTCTCGATGGCCAACCGACCGGACAGGTACGCGCCGGTGACCGAGTCCGGTGAGCTCAACAGGTCGTCGACGGTCCCTGAGACCACCACCTGGCCACCGTGCTCACCGGCTCCAGGACCGATGTCCACGACCCAGTCGGCCGTGCGAATCGTGTCCTCGTCGTGCTCGACGACGATCAATGTGTTGCCCATGTCGCGCAGCCGCACCAACGTCTCGATCAGACGGTGGTTGTCGCGCTGATGCAGCCCGATGCTCGGCTCGTCGAGCACGTAGAGCACGCCGACCAGTCCGGCGCCGATCTGCGTGGCCAGCCGGATCCGCTGCGCCTCACCGCCGGCCAGGGTGCCCGCCGCCCGGTCGAGGGTGAGGTACTCCAGGCCGACGTCGAGCAGGAAGCGCAGCCGCTCGTTGACCTCCTTCAGGACCCGTACGGCGATCTGCTCCTCGCGTGCGGTCAGGTCCAGCTCGGCGAGGAAGCGCGCGGCGTCCCCGATCGGCAAGGCCGCCACCTGCGCGATCGAGTGCCCGCCGACGGTGACGGCCAGCGACACCGGCTTCAGCCGGGCGCCGCCGCAGGCCGAGCAGGCCACCTCGCGCATGTACCCCTCGAACCGTTCCCGACTCGTGTCGGTCTCGGCCTCCGCATGACGCCGCTGGACGTAGGGGATGACGCCCTCGAACGAGGTGTAGTAGGACCGCTGACGGCCGTAACGGTTCTTGTACTGCACGTGCACCTGGTCGTCGATACCGTTCAGCACCGCCTTGCGGGCCTTGGCCGGCAGCCGGTTCCACGGTTGGTCCATGTCGAACGCCAGCGTGTCGGCCAACGCCTCGAGCAACCGCATGAAGTAGTCCGAGGTGTGCGCTCCCGACCACGGTGACACGGCTCCCTCGGCGAGGCTCATCGCTGCGTCGGGCACCACGAGCTCTGGGTCGACCACCATCTGGGTGCCCAGTCCGTGACAGTCGGGGCAGGCGCCGAACGGGCTGTTGAACGAGAACGACCGCGGCTCGAGCTCCTCGAACGACACGTCGTCGTCGAGGCAGGCCAGGTGCTCGCTGAAGGTGCGTTCCCGGGCGGGGTCCTCATCGGCGGCGTCGACGAAGTCGAGTGTCACCAGGCCCCCGGAGAGGGCCAACGACGTCTCGACCGAGTCCGTCAGGCGTTGCCGCGCCGACGCCTTGACCGTCAGCCGGTCGACGACGACCTCGACCGTGTGCTTCTCCTGCTTCTTCAGCCGGGGCGGTTCGGTGAGCGGGTACACCGTGCCGTCGATCCGGGCCCGGCTGTAGCCCTGCGCCTGCAGCTGTCGGAAGAGGTCGGCGTACTCGCCCTTGCGAGCCCGAACCACTGGTGCCAGCACCTGGAACCTGGCACCCGACGGCAGCTCCAGGACGCGGTCGACGATCTGCTGCGGCGTCTGCCGGGCGATCGGCTTACCGCAGATCGGACAGTGCGGCCGTCCGATCCTGGCGAAGAGCAGGCGCAGGTAGTCGTAGACCTCGGTGATGGTGCCGACCGTGGAGCGCGGGTTGCGCGACGTGGACTTCTGGTCGATGGAGACGGCCGGGGACAACCCCTCGATGAAGTCGACGTCGGGCTTGTCCATCTGCCCCAGGAACTGCCTTGCGTAGGCCGAGAGGCTCTCGACGTAGCGGCGCTGCCCCTCGGCGAAGATCGTGTCGAAGGCCAGGGACGACTTGCCGGAGCCCGACAGGCCGGTGAAGACGATCAGGGCGTCGCGGGGCAGGTCGACCGACACGTCTTTGAGGTTGTGCTCGCGAGCACCTCGCACGACGAGACGGTCGGCCACGGAAGTCCTTCGGGCAGCGGGGTGTCAGAGACGGGTCACGGAAGCGGTGGACTGTCTGGTACGGGTCACGAGCCTAACCAGCCGGTCCGACAGGTTCTTCCCGACCGCCGCCCGCCTGGTGGGTCGGCCTGGCCAACAGCCAAGATGACGCCATGACCTACAGCGGAAACGTCCAGGTCGGCGGCCCGGCCGACGTCCACGAGCTCAGTGGCCTGATCGTCAGCAAGCTGGCGGTGGGCGAGTACAACAACAATGCCTACCTGCTGCGCTGCCGGCGCACCGGGGCGCAGGTGCTCGTCGACGCGGCGGCGGAGCCCGGCCGGCTGCTCGACCTCGTCGGCGCCGACGGCCTGGCCGCCGTGGTCACCACCCACCGGCACGGCGACCACTGGCAGGCCCTGGCCCACGTGGTCGCGGCCACCCAGGCGCAGACCTACGCCAGTCGCGACGACGCTTCGGCGATCCCGGTGCCCACCGACGCGTTCCTCGGTGACGGGGACCTACTCCCGGTCGGCGACGTCACGCTGAAGGTCACCGCCCTGCGCGGGCACACCCCAGGCTCGATCGCGCTGCTCTACGACGACCCCGAGGGTGCGCCGCACCTGTTCACCGGCGACTCGCTGTTCCCGGGAGGTCCCGGCAACACCGAGGGCGACCCCGAGCGCTTCGACTCCTTGATGACCGACCTGGAGACGCGGATCTTCGACCGTCTGCCGGACGAGACCTGGGTGTACCCGGGTCACGGCAGCGACACCACGCTGGGCGCGGAGCGCCCCTCGCTGCCGCAGTGGCGCGCCCGCGGCTGGTGAGCCCGCTCAGGTGACGCCGGCCTCGCGCATCCCCCTCAGCTCCTTCTTCAGCTCTGAGATCTCGTCGCGCAGGCGGGCGGCCACCTCGAACTGCAGCTCGGCCGCTGCCGCGTGCATCTGGTCGGTGAGCTGCCCCACCAGGTCGGCCAGGTCGCGCGCCGGCAGTGCGGTGAACTCCTCGATCCCGGCTTGTCGGGTGAGCAGGCCCGGGATCGGGCTCTTGCCCCGGGACTGAGCGCGACCCGAGCCCCCGATCACGGCCTCGGTGTCGGCGTCCTCGCGGGCCAGCATCTCGGTGATGTCGCTGATCCGCTTGCGCAGCGGCGTCGGGTCGATGCCGTGGTCGAGGTTGTACTGCACCTGCTTCGCGCGACGCCGGTTGGTCTCGTCGATGGCCTGCTCCATCGAAGGGGTGATCTTGTCGGCGTACATGTGCACCTGACCTGACACGTTGCGGGCCGCCCGGCCGATGGTCTGGATCAGCGAGCGCGACGAACGCAGGAAACCCTCCTTGTCGGCATCGAGGATGCTCACCAACGACACCTCGGGCAGGTCGAGCCCCTCGCGCAACAAGTTGATGCCGATGAGGACGTCGTACTCACCCAGCCGCAGCTCGCGCAACAGCTCGACGCGGCGCAGGGTGTCGACCTCGGAGTGCAGGTACCGCACTCGTAGTCCCAGCTCCAGCAGGTAGTCGGTGAGGTCCTCGGACATCTTCTTGGTCAACGTGGTGACCAGGATGCGTTCGTTACGTTCGGTGCGCAGCCGGATCTCGTGGATCAGGTCGTCGATCTGGCCCTTGGTCGGCTTCACCACGACTTCGGGGTCGATCAACCCGGTGGGACGGATGATCTGCTCGACCACACCGTTGCCCCGCCCGAGCTCGTAGGGTCCCGGCGTCGCCGAAAGGTACACCGTCTGCCCGACTCGCTGCAGGAACTCATCGAAGGTCAGCGGGCGGTTGTCCATGGCACTCGGCAGGCGGAACCCGTGCTCGACGAGGGTGCGCTTGCGCGACATGTCACCTTCGAACATGCCACCGATCTGCGGGACGCTGACGTGACTCTCGTCGATGACCAGCAGGAAGTCCTCGGGGAAGTAGTCGAGCAGGCAGTTGGGGGCCGAGCCGACCTCGCGGTCGTCGATGAAGCGCGAGTAGTTCTCGATCCCCGAGCAGGACCCGACCTGGCGCAACATCTCCAGGTCGTAGGTGGTGCGCATGCGCAGCCGCTGGGCCTCGAGGAGCTTCCCCTGCTGCTCGAGCTCGGCCAGTCGCTCACCCAGCTCGGTCTCGATGCCGCGCACCGCCTTGGCGAGGCGCTCCGGACCGGCGATGTAGTGGCTGGCCGGAAAGACGTAGAGCTCGGTGTCGTCGGTGACCACCTCACCGGTGACCGGGTTCAAGGTCGACAGCGCCTCGACCTCGTCACCGAACATCTCGATCCGGACGGCCAGCTCCTCGTACATCGGGATCACTTCGACGGTGTCGCCGCGAACCCGGAACGTGCCGCGCGTAAAGGCAAGGTCGTTGCGGGTGTACTGGATGTCCACGAACCGACGCAGCAGGTCGTTGCGCTCGATCACATCGCCGACACGCAACCGCACCATGCGGTTCACGTACTCCTGCGGCGTGCCCAGGCCGTAGATCGCCGAGACGGTGGCCACGACGATCACGTCGCGCCGCGTGAGCAGGCTGTTCGTGGCCGAGTGCCGCAACCGCTCGACCTCGTCGTTGACCGAGGAGTCCTTCTCGATGTAGGTGTCGGTCTGCGGGACGTAGGCCTCGGGTTGGTAGTAGTCGTAGTAGGACACGAAGTACTCGACCGCGTTGTTCGGCAGGAGCTCACGGAACTCGTTGGCGAGCTGCGCAGCCAAGGTCTTGTTCGGCGCCATCACCAGGGTCGGACGTTGCAGGCGCTCGACCAGCCAGGCCGTGGTGGCGGACTTGCCGGTGCCGGTGGCACCGAGCAGCACGATGTCCTTCTCGCCCGCAGCGATCCGCTCCTCCAGCTCCTGGATCGCCTGCGGCTGGTCGCCTGAGGGGGTGAAGTCCGAGATCACCTCGAACGGCGCGACCTTGCGCACGAGGTCGGTCACCGGTCTCATGCGAACACGGTACGGGTAGGCCCCGACAACACCGTCGGCACGATCAGCACCGACAGCGCCGAACGGCTCAGCGCAGCCGCTCGGTCAGCTCGCGCCAGAGCTCGTCGACCTGCTCACCCAGCTCGGTCAGGTCGGCGCTGTTGTCGATCACCACGTCGGCGGCGGCGAGCCGCTCCTCACGCGACGCCTGCCGGGCCATCCGCTGGCGGATGTCGTCCACCGCCATCCCCCGTTCGGCGAGCCGGGCCTCCCGGACGGTGTCCGGAGCGTCCACTACGACGACGAGGTCGTAGCCCCCGCGACCGGTCTCGACCAGGAGCGGGATGTCGTGCACCACGACCGCATCTGCCGGCACCTGACGGAGCAGCTCTTGCGTGCGGTTCGCCACGAGCGGATGCACGACGGCATTGAGCCGGTCGAGCTCCGCGGGGACGGCGAAGACGCGGGCCGCCAGAGCTGCGCGGTCGAGGCTGCCGTCGGCGGCCAGCACCTCGGGGCCGAAGGCCTCCACCACCGCAGCGAGTCCGACCGTCCCCGGCTCGAGCACCTCGCGGGCGACCGCATCGGCATCGACGACCACGGCGCCGAGCTCGGCCAGCCGCGCCGCGACCGTGGACTTGCCCGACCCGATGCCGCCGGTCAGACCCACGGTGATCACGGTTCGCAGTCTGACACGACCAGTAGAGCAACGAGCCCCCGCGCGCGCACTAGCGTGACCCGTGCCGGCCCGCAGGAGACACGTGATCGACGAAGACACATCGCCACCCAGCGGCGGGGAGTTCTCGCCCGCGGGGTCCTACGACGACGTCCTCGAAGCCGGGGTCCACGTCTTCCTCGCCGTACCGCTGCTCGCGCCGCAGCAGGTCACGACGCCGCCGGCTAGGGACGTCCTAGCCACACCGGAACACGTCACCCGACAGCTGGCAACTCGCCCCCGCAGCGCGCAGCATGGTCGGCCGCGTCATTCCGTAGCCATTGAGGCGTTGCTGTTGGGTGTCACCGCGGCGGTGGTGGTGCTCGCCGGCGTGGTGGTACTGCTCTCGCTCGTGGACTGGCTCAGCTGAACTGTTGCGCTAGTACGCGCCAGACCCGCGCACCACGGCCAGCACGGTCTTCGTCAGGATCGTCAGGTCCAGCGGCAACGACCAGTTCTCCACGTAGTACAGGTCCAACCGTACCGACTCGTCCCAGGACAGGTCGGAGCGACCGCTGACCTGCCACAGACCGGTGATGCCCGGCTTGACGATCAGCCGACGTCGCACGTCGAGCGGGTACTGGGCCACCTCGCTCGGCAGCGGCGGGCGCGGGCCGACGAGGGACATGCGGCCGATCAGCACGTCGATCAGCTGAGGCAGCTCGTCCAGCGAGAGTCGCCGCATCCATCGTCCGACCGGAGTGACGCGTGGGTCGTCCTTCATCTTGAACAGCAAGCCGTCGGACTCGTTCTGTTCGCGCAGCTCGGTCAGCCGGGCCTCGGCGTCGACGTACATGGAACGGAACTTGTGCATCACGAAGGTCTCGCCGTGCCGACCGACGCGGGTCTGGCGGAACAAGATGGGTCCGCGGGACGTCAACCGCACCGCGAGCGCCAGCCCGAGCAGCAGCGGTGACAGCAGGACGAGCGCCAGGAAGGCGCCGAGACGGTCGAACGCGCTCTTGGCGAACCGACGGACGCCGGTGAACTCCGGCTCTTCCACATTGATCAGGGGAAGGCCCGCCACCGGCTGGATGTGGATGCGCGGTCCGGACACGTCGGTCAGTCGTGGTGCGACGAGCAGGGACACGCCGCTGCCCTCGAGGTCCCAGGACAGACGGCGCAGGTCGGTTTGCGAGACCTCCGACCACGCAGTGACCGCGATGGTGTCGGCCCCTGTCGTGACCAACGCCGACAAGATGGCTTCGGAGTCGCCGAGCACCGGCACCCCTTCGATGGTGTCGCCCCTGGCGTGGTCGACGCAGGCAGCCACAACCGCGAATCCGGCATGCGGCTCGCGGCGGACGGTCCGGATGAGCTCAGCCACGGAGCGTTCGCGACCGACGACGAGTACCCGTTGCAGGCAGGCGCCTTCGCGACGCTGCTGGTGCAGAACCTGGCGGGCGATGAAGTGCACGAGCAGCGACAGCAGCAGGGCCATCGGCAGCGCGACGGTCACAGTGCCGTGAGCGATGTCGTTGTCCTTGGCGTAGCTCACGGTGGCGATGGCCGCGAGAAGGACAACTGCCGACGTGAACATGCGGCGGTACTCGTCGGTGCCTCCGCCTACGAACCGGTGCTCGTAGGTTCGTCCCAGCGCGAGCGCCACCACCCACACCATGGGGAACAGCACCGGCACCAAGTGACCGTTGGCGATGGACGTGGTGATGGGCTGCCCTGTCTGGGCGGCCGTGATGGTCGCGAGTGTCGCCACCAGCAGGTCGCCCAACACGACGAAGACCGTGTAGCGCCGCAGCCACGAGGGCGCGACCCGCTGGATCTGCTGGCGCCTCGCATAGTCACGAACCGGCGCTTCGGCGGGTGCCAGCTGGGTATAGACGCTCAGGGTGTCCGGTGTTGCGCAGTCCGGGGGGGCCACCGTGAGATCGAGGATCGGGCGAGGGCCGGTGAGGTCGATCTGGGTGATGCCTGATGTCGTGGCGTCGAGACCGGCGACGTCCACGTCAGTGACCTCCCCTTCGGCTTCGACCCCGTCCGTCACCGACGACGGGCGCCCCACAACAACACGGCTGGGCGCCGTCGCCTCGCGCGGATCGCGCATCTCACGCATGTCGTGCATAGCCCCCCCAAGGACTGCTTCCCCATGAATACGCGAGCCCTGCTGCGGTCGCCACCGGTTCGGGGGGTTTCGTGACAACTACTTCACCCAATGGGGCCTGCTCCACACCCGCTGCCATGAATCGACCACAGACTGTCACACCTGACACCTCGCGTCGCACAGCACGCGCGGCCGTAGCCTTACCAACCGAACCGGTACCAACAGAAGCGGTACCAAGAACCGATCCGGTCAACGATGTGAGGCGAGGAGTTCGCGAGTGTCGCGTCCAGGACAGTCAGCGCACACCCAGCACACGATCCACGGCAACGACCTCGCCTGGCTCGAGCTGATGGTCACCGGTGCGTATCCGGCCGGCTACGAAGCGCCACGAAACGACGCGGCCGCTCCGCCGCTGTTCCTTCCTGCTCACGTCGCGGCCGCGGCCCAGGCCGAGGGACGTCTCGCGCTGCTCGACGCCGAGGGCGTCACCATCGCCACGGTGACGGTCACGGCGACCGGGAAGCGCGACGTCAGGTCGGCAGACGCCGAGAGTGACGCCTGGGTGGCCGGCGTGCCGAGGGCCGCGAAGCGCGTCTCACACCTGAGCCACCGCGAGCTGCGCCGGCCGCCCAGCGCGGTCCGGGCAGACCCGTCACCGGGTCCGGTCCTGGCGCTGTGGGAGCCGGAACCCTCGTCCCGAGCCGTCCGGGCGGCTGCCGTCCGGGCGGCAGCCGCCCGCGACGGCACCGTGCTGCAGATGGTCGGCGTGCCGGACGACCACGAGACCGACCGGGTCGGCCACCGCGGGGTGCGGCTGGCGTTGGCGCAGGACACCCGCCGCACCGACGACCGGCTCGTGGTGGTGCCGGACCCCGGAGTCGGCTCGAGCGCCGCTGAGGTCATCGTGCAGGCCCGTCTGGCGGCCGGATACGGCGCCGATCTGCTGGCGGTCCGACCCGACCACTGGAGCGCGCTCGGCTCGGGAGCACCGGAGGTGGCCCGCGCCTCTGCGCAGGTGGGCGTGGAGCTCGTGGTGCTCGACGTCGACCCGAGTCAGCTCGGGCTCATCGACAGCGACCTCGACGAGCTGCTCGACGCGGGAACCCCGCTACCCGCCTGGTTCGCCGAACCCGACGTCGCCCGCGAGCTGGCCCGCTGGCACCGACCCCGCCATCAGCAGGGCTTCGCCGTGCTGCTGAGCGGCCTGTCCGGCTCAGGGAAGTCGACCATCGCCCGCAATCTCGTGGGTCGGTTGCTGGACAGCGAGGATCGATCGGTCACCCTGCTCGACGGCGACGTGGTGCGCCATCACCTCAGCAAGGGTCTGGGCTTCAGCCGAAACGACCGTGACACCAACGTGCGCCGGATCGGGTTCGTCGCCAGTGAGATCACCAAGGCTGGAGGCATCGCCGTAGCAGCGCCGATAGCACCGTACTCAGCCACCCGCGCCGACGTGCGCGCGATGGTGGAGCAGCACGGCGGATTCGTTCTGGTACACGTCGCGACACCACTGGCCGAGTGCGAGCGTCGCGACCGCAAGGGCCTGTACGCCAAAGCACGTGCCGGCGAGATCCCGGAGTTCACCGGCATCTCCGATCCGTACGAGGAGCCGACGGACGCCGAGGTGGTCGTGGACACCACCGATGCGTCGGTGGACCAAGCGGTCGACGTCGTCCTGCGGCGCCTCCACGAGCTCGGCTACGTCGCGAGCTGAGCGACTACTGGTTGTGCGACCCCACGACCATCCCGGCTGCGGCGGTCGCCCCCGTCACCTCGTCGATCAGGATGAACGAACCGGTCGTGCGGTTGCGCCGGTACTCGTCGATGAACAGTGGGTGGGTCACCCGGAAGCTGACCCGCCCGATCTCGTTGAGTCCGATCGACGTCGCCTTCTCGTCGCGGTGCAGGTCGTTCACGTCGAGGCGGTACTGCAGGTCCTTCACCACCGTCTTCGCAGCGCGGGTCGTGTGCTTGATGACGTAACGGTTGCCCGCCTGCAGCCGGGTTCCCTGCTGCATCCAGACGACCATCGCGTCGAGGTCCTGGGTGACCTCCGGATGGTTGTGCGGCCGCGCGATCATGTCACCCCGGCTGATGTCGAGGTCGTCCGCAAGCCGCAGGGTGACCGCCATCGGCGGATAGGCCTCCTGCAACTCGGTGCCGAACAGGTCGATGCCGACCACCCGCGACGTCAGCCCGGACGGCAGCACCATCACCTCGTCGCCGACCTTGATCGAGCCACCGGCCACCGTCCCCGCATAGCCGCGGTAGTCGTGGAATGCGTCGGACTGGGGACGCACCACGTACTGCACGGGGAACCGGACGTCGATCAAGTTCTGGTCCGACCCGATGTGAACGTTCTCGAGGTGGTGCAGCAACGAGGCGCCTTCGTACCACGGCATGTTGTCAGAGCGGTTCACGACGTTGTCGCCACGTAGGGCCGACACCGGGATCACCGTCAGGTCGGGAACGTCGAGCTTGGCCGCGAAGGTGCGGAAGTCATCGGCGATCTGCTCGAACCGACCGCGGTCGTAGTCGACGAGGTCCATCTTGTTGACCAGCAGCACGATGTGCGGCACGCGGAGCATCGTCGACAGGAAGGCATGGCGCCGGCTCTGCTCGACGACGCCGTTGCGCACGTCGACCAGGATCAGCGCGAGGTTGGCCGTCGACGCACCGGTGACCATGTTGCGCGTGTACTGGATGTGCCCAGGGGTGTCGGCGATGATGAACTTGCGCTTGGGTGTCGCGAAGTAGCGGTAGGCCACGTCGATCGTGATCCCCTGCTCCCGCTCAGCGCGCAGGCCGTCGGTGAGCAGTGCGAGGTTGGTGTACTCGGCGCCGGAGTCGCGTGAGGTGCGCTCGATGGCATCCATCTGGTCCTCGAAGATCGACTTGCTGTCGTACAGCAGCCGCCCGATGAGGGTGCTCTTGCCGTCGTCGACGGAACCGGCCGTGGCCAGTCGCAGCAACTCCATCAGAAGTAGCCTTCCTTCTTGCGGTCTTCCATCGCGGCTTCGGAGGCGCGGTCGTCGGCCCGGGTGGCTCCCCGCTCGGTGATCCGGCTGGCCGCGACGTCGGCGATGATCTTCTCGACGGTGTCGGCATCGGACTCGACAGCGGCAGTGCAGGTCATGTCGCCGACCGTGCGGTAGCGCACCAGCGCCTCGAACGGCTCCTCGCCCTCCTGCGGCGGCGTCACGTGGGTGACCGCCATCAGCATCCCGTCGCGCAGGAAGACCTGGCGGCGGTGGGCGTAGTAGATCGACGGCAGCTCGAGGTCCTCGCGCTCGACGTACTGCCAGATGTCGAGCTCGGTCCAGTTCGACAGCGGGAACACGCGGATGTGCTCACCTTGCCGGTGCCGGCCGTTGTACAGACTCCACAGCTCCGGGCGCTGGTTCTTCGGGTCCCACTGCCCGAACTCGTCACGGAAGCTGAACACCCGCTCCTTGGCGCGGGCCTTCTCCTCGTCACGTCGCGCGCCGCCGAACACGGCGTCGTACTTCTGGTCGACGATCGCCTGGAGCAACGGGATGGTCTGGATCGCGTTGCGCGAGGCTCGCGGGCCGGTGGGGTCCACGACCAAGCCACGGTCGATCGCGTCCTGGACGCTCGCGACCACCAGACGGGCCCCGAGCTCGGCCACCCGACGGTCGCGGTACTCGATGACCTCGTCAAAGTTGTGGCCGGTGTCCACGTGCATGAGCGGGAACGGGATCTTGGCCGGCCAGAAGGCCTTCTCGGCCAACCGGAGCATGACGATCGAGTCCTTGCCGCCGGAGAACAGCAGCACGGGACGCTCGAACTCGGCTGCGACCTCGCGCATGATGTGGATGGACTCGGCCTCCAGCTGGTCGAGCTGGGTCAGGGTGTAGTCGATCGCGCTCACGGTCGTCTCTTCCGGTCGTCGTTCGGGTTCGTCATCGCGCCACAGCCGCCAGCACGGCGTCGGCCAGCTCTGGCCGACAGATGATCAGGTCGGGCAGTGCGACGTCGGCCTGGTTGTACCGCAGCGGGCTGCCATCGATCCGGCTCGTGTGCAGGCCGGCTGCGCGCGCCACGGCCACGGGGGCCGCGGAATCCCACTCGTACTGTCCCCCGGAGTGCACATAGACGTCGCCGTCGCCGAGCACCACCGCCATCGCCTTGGCACCGGCGGAGCCCATGGGCACCAGGTCAGCGTTCAGTGCCGCCGCCACCCGCTGGGCTTCCAGCGGGGGTCGGGTGCGGCTCACCAGCACCCGGGGAGGTCCGTCCACAGCAGCGGCCACCTGTGGTGGCTGGGCGGTCGACAAGGTGACGCCGCGGGCCGGCAGGGCGACGGCACCGGCCACGAGGTCGCCGTTGGACCACAACGCCACATGGATGGCCCAGTCGTCGCGCGGCGGCTCGGAGAACTCGCGGGTGCCGTCCAGCGGGTCGACGATCCAGACCCGCGCGGCGCTCAGCCGGCGCAGGTCGTCCTTGCCCTCCTCGGACAAAACAGCATCCTCGGGGCGGTACTGCGTCAACGTCGCCACGATCAGCTCGTGACCCAGGCGGTCGCCGGCATCTTTCAAGGCACGGCCATCGCCGTCGAAGTCGGCGCGCAGGGCCAGCAGCGCCTCCCCGGCCGCGTCCGCGACGGCAGCGGCAAGCGCATGGTCGTCAGCCGTCTGGCTCAGGTCGAGCGTGACCGCCGCCCCCGTGACATCTGCTGGTTGCACGCGAAATCGGTCCCTCATCGCTCAGGCGACCGCGCAGCTGATGGCAGCACGGTCGCGGGTGTCCCCCGCACATCCTCGCCCACACCGGCCCGGCGGGGGGCGCGGTCGGTCCCGCCGGGGTCCGATCGGGTGAACGACCGATCCCCGGCCGACCTGCTCGACGACTACTCGCCGGCGCCGGTGAGCTTCTCGCGAAGAGCGGCCAGCGCCTCGTCCGAGGCCAGGGCGCCTGCGGCCTCCTCGACCGGCTCCTCCGAGCTGTACGTGGACGGGGTGTCTCCGGCCTCGAGGGCGGCCGCCTGGTCGGCCTTGCGGGCCTCCTCGACCTGCACCTTGTGGGCTTCGAAGCGCTGCTGGGCCTCGGCGTACTGCCGCTCCCACTCCTTCTGCTGCTCCTCGTACCCAGGCAGCCAGTCCCCGGTCTCGGGGTCGAACCCGTCGGGGTAGACGTAGTTGCCCGACTCGTCGTAGGTGGCGGCCATGCCGTACAGCGTGGGGTCGAACTCCACCGACTCGGTGGCGCCCTCGTTGGCCTGCTTCAGCGACAACGAGATCCGGCGACGGTCGAGGTCGATGTCGATCACCTTGACGAAGATGTCGTTGCCCACCTGGACGACCTGCTCGGGGATCTCCACATGGCGCTCGGCCAGCTCGGAGATGTGGACGAGGCCCTCGATGCCCTCGTCGACCCGCACGAACGCACCGAACGGGACCAGCTTGGTGACCTTGCCGGGCACGACCTGGCCGATCGCGTGGGTGCGGGCGAACTGCTGCCACGGGTCTTCCTGCGTGGACTTCAGCGACAGCGAGACGCGCTCGCGGTCCATGTCGACGTCCAGTACCTCGACGGTGACCTCTTGCCCGACCTCGACCACCTCCGAGGGGTGATCGATGTGCTTCCAGGAGAGCTCGGAGACGTGCACCAGGCCGTCGACGCCGCCGAGGTCGACGAACGCGCCGAAGTTGACGATGCTGCTGACGACACCGCTGCGGACCTGGCCCTTCTGCAGCGTCGTGAGGAAGTTCTGACGCACCTCGGACTGGGTCTGCTCCAGCCAGGCACGGCGGGACAGCACCACGTTGTTGCGGTTCTTGTCCAGCTCGATGATCTTGGCCTCGATCTCCTTGCCGACGTACGGCTGGAGGTCGCGGACACGGCGCATCTCCACCAGCGACGCGGGGAGGAAGCCACGCAGCCCGATGTCGAGGATGAGGCCGCCCTTGACCACCTCGATGACGGTGCCCTTGACGACGCCGTCGGCCTCCTTGATCTGCTCGATCGTGCCCCAGGCGCGCTCGTACTGGGCGCGCTTCTTGGACAGGATCAGCCGGCCTTCCTTGTCCTCCTTCTGCAGGACCAGGGCCTCGATCTCGTCGCCGACGCTGACCACCTGTGCGGGGTCGACGTCGTGCTTGATGGACAGCTCACGGGAAGGGATGACGCCCTCGGTCTTGTACCCGATGTCGAGCAGGACCTCGTCCCGGTCGACCTTGACGACCACGCCTTCGACGATGTCGCCGTCGTTGAAGTACTTGATGGTCTCGTCGATCGCGGCCATGAAGGCCTCCGCGGAACCGACGTCGTTGACCGCCACGGTGGGGCTCACGGTCGGTGCGGCAGGATCGCCGGGCGTCGGGCTGGTCGTTGCGGGGCTGGCCTCGGTACTGATCGTCATGTGGGGGGACTCCGGTGCGGACAGGGGCTCGTGCGGATGCGCGGCGGGCCCTTGCCGTGCCGAAACCCCTTGCGCGACCCCTAGACGAGACCTGTGCGAGATGCGGGAAACCGACCAGACGAGCGCGAGCCTGCTCCAGGTGAGGCGCACACAGGCCCACAGCGCGTGCCGAAGTCTACGGTGGCCGCCGTGACAGGGTCAATTGAGGCCGACCCAGGCGAGTCGGACGGCGCTGACGGGGTTGACGCCGTGACTCGCCGCTCCAGCGACGTGGCCGAGTCGCGCCGGGCATCGCGTCGGTGGTGGGACGCCGTGGCCGACGACTACCAGTCCGAGCACGGCGACTTCCTCGGCCCGACGCAGTTCCGGTGGGGTCCCGAGGGGCTGTCCGAGGAGCAAGCCCGCGCGTTGGGTCCGCTGACCGGTCGCCGCATCCTCGAGGTGGGCTGCGGGGCAGCCCAGTGCGGCAGGTGGCTGTCCACACGGGGCGCCCAGGCCGTCGGGATCGACCTGTCGCGGCGCCAGCTCCAGCACGCCCGCCGCCTGGACGACCAGACCGGGAGCCGGGTCCCCGTCGCCCAGGCCGACGCGCTGGCCCTGCCGTTCGCCGACCAGTCCTTCGACGTGGCGTTCTCCTCCTACGGCGCCGTGCAGTTCGTGGCCGATGTCGAGTCCCTGATGGCCGAGGTGGCCCGGGTGGTGCGTCCTGGTGGACGCTGGGCCTTCTCGGTGACCCATCCCGTTCGGTGGACCTTCCCCGACGACCCGGGGCCGGGCGGCCTGACGGTGGAGCACTCCTACTTCGACCGGCGCGCCTACGTGGAACAAGACGACGCAGGCCGAGCGACCTACGTCGAGCAGCACCGCACGCTCGGCGATCTGATCCGCGCCCTCGCGAACGGCGGTTGGCATCTGCTCGACCTGCTGGAGCCGGAGTGGCCGGACGACCTCGATCAGGTGTGGGGCGGCTGGTCGCCACTTCGCGGGCGGCTGCTCCCCGGTACCGCCCTGTTCGTCTGCAACCGAGGCTAAGTTGACGACGCAACAGGCAGGCCCCGGAGGTGTTGTGGGTTCGACGAGGCGGTTCACTGCGCTGGACGGCTATCGCGCCGTGGCGGCGGTCACTGTCCTCGTGTTCCACGTGCTGTTCCTGACGGGTGAGAACGTCGCGGGCACCTGGCTCGGCGATCTCGCCTCCCGGTTGGACGTCGCGGTCGCGTTGTTCTTCCTGCTCTCCGGCTTCCTGCTCTACCGGCCCTGGGCCGTCGCCCACCTGGCCCCGCGTGCGCTGGACCGTGGCCCACGCGTCGCCGGCTACCTGTGGCACCGCGCGCTGCGCATCCTGCCGGCGTACTGGGTGCTCGTCGTGGTCGCGCTCCTGACGACACTGAGCGGCCACCGCAGCGCGCTGTGGCTCAGCACGCTGACCATGACCGAGGTCTACCGCCAGCCGCTGCCCACCGGACTGGAACAGACCTGGAGCCTGGCCGCCGAGGTCGTCTTCTACCTGCTGCTCCCGGTGGCCGCGCTGCTGTTGCTGCGCCCGGGACGACGTACTCGGCGGCGTCAGCTGCAGGTCGAGCTGGTGACGCTCGTGGTGCTGGCCCTGGTCGGAGTGACCACGCAAGGCCTGGTCGAGTCCGGCTGGTCGTGGGTGCCGTCCTTGGCCGGTTCCTGGTTCATCGCGTACCTGGCCTGGTTCGCCGCCGGCATGGCCATGGCGGTGGTGCACGCGTGGGTCACGCAGAATCCGGGGCGGCTGCGCGACGTGACCGATGAAGTCGGGCGCAGCTGGGCGCTGTGCTGGGCACTCGCCGTGGTCCTGTTCGTGCTGACGCTGACGCCTGTGGCCGGTTCGCACGCCTCGGAGTCACTCACGCCGTTCGAAGCGATGGCCCGCAACGTCCTGTACTGCCTGGTCGCCTCGGCCTTCTTGTTCCCTGGCGTCTTCGGACCGCAGCACGACGGCGTAGTCGTCCGCATCATGGGCGCGCCGGTGCTCGCCTACCTCGGCCTGATCTCCTATGGCATCTTCTTGTGGCACCTCATCCTCACCAAACCGGTGATCCAGATCACCGGCCACCGCCTGTTCGACGGCGGAACCCTGCAGGTCCTCGCGGTGACGTTGCTCGCGACCATTGGCGTGGCGACCGCGAGCTACTTCTTCGTCGAGGAACCGGTGCTCCGCCTGAAGGGCCGCGTGGCGATCAAGCGCGACGTCCCAGAGGCGGCGCCGGTGGCGGCACCGGCGTCAGCCGGGCTTGCGCCCGACGACCCCGATGTTGGCGTAGGTGTAGAAGCTGAGGGTTGAGGAGCGCACGAGATCGCGCAGCGCGCCTCGCGTCGGTTGCGCTGCGGCGATCCGTGTGGGCTCCGACGGCAGCCGGATGTTCGCAGCGCCGGCCACCTTGCGGATGCTGCGGTAGACGAAGCTGGGCACCATCCAGTCGCCGAACCGTGCTTCCTCGACGAACCCGACCTGCTGCAGCTGCTCGGTCAACTCACCGATCGTGTACGACGTCTCCCAGCCGGCGAACCAGCGATCGGTGGCGATCAGCGTCCGCTTGACCGGTGTGTAAAGGTGCCAGCGCTGTGGCACGTCGACGACCGCGCGACCACCAGGACGCAATACGCGGTAGTTCTCTGCGAGGAGGTCGCACGGATTGCGGAAGTGCTCCAACAGGCCCTGGTGCACGACGAAGTCGAAGGAACGGTCGGCGAACGGAAGGTGGAAGGCGTCACCGCGAAGCAGCTGAAGCGAGACCCCAGCTCGTGCCGCGTAATGGCGCACGACCGCCAGGCTGGACTCCACGTAGTCGATCACGGTGACCTCGGCGCCGCCCCGGGACAGCTCCACCGCTGCCTGACCCGAACCGGCTCCCACCTCGAGCACCCGCGCGCCATCCAGCCCACCGACCCCACTGCAGGCGGCGACAAGTCGCTGGTGGTTCGGATACGCCTCGAGACCGGCGCCGTCTGCGGTCGCCTGGTCGCGCCAGTACCGCTCCCAGTGCCCCGGCGTCGAACGCTTCACGCGGCAGCCTTCCGGTGGGCACGGCCCCGGTCACGCGCGGGGACCGCGGCGACGACGATGACGGACAATGCCAGCAGGGCAGCGGCAGTGGCCGCGCGGGCCGGCCATGCCACGGCGATCGCACCTGGTGCCGTCACCGTGGGTAGAGCCGGCCACGCGGTGACCAGCACGCCGATCGCGGCCACGAGCGGCAGCCAGCGGCCGGCGCGCAGCAAGCGCAGGGCGCCGGCCACGGCCACGGCCAGCACGAACCAGATCCCGCCGGCGAGCACACCGAGCGCGAGCATCGCGACCACCTCGACCACTTGCTGACGGCGTCCCGGCTCTCGCTGCCACCTGACGCCCGACCGCGGACGCCGGGACGGAAGGACCGCAAGGACCACCAGTACGACAAGGAGCACGGCCGAGCCGACCAACCCTGCGCGATAGAGCGAGTCCGGTCGGTAGGTGAGATGGACGGTGGCGACGCCGGCCGGGACCAGCCAGCCCTGCTGCCAGCCGTCGAGCCGGACCGCGGTCAGCGTCTTGCCGTCCGCGGTGGCGACCCATCCCGCGTTGTCGTTCTCGTGGACGTCCAGCAGGACCGGTTCGGTCTCGTTGCCGGTGACGGTGACCGTGCGGTCGGCTGTCCCCCAGTCGGTCGCTGTGACGCTGACACGGCTCGTCCCGGCACTGCTCGACGTGCCGATGTCGTCCGGTGTGAGGGTGAGGCTGGACACCGCGAACGACCGCGTGGGTGCAGCCACCACGCGGTGTGACCCGGCCGACAGCGACAGCCCGTCACCGCAGACCCGCAGCCGCAGCAGTCCACCGGCTACGAGACCGCCCAGCGACCCACGAACCGCGGTGGCGTGGCTGGTGCCGTCGACCGTCACCGCCGGCCCGTGCCCGCACGGCAGCCGCACCGGCGTCGCTGCGTCTGTGAAGACGTTGGTGTCGCCGTTCACCCGCAGTTCGGCGAAGCCGACCGGCAAAGGCACCGGCGCCTGCCCCAGCGCCGCCGAGTAGCGCTGGAACGTTCGCGGGAAGGAGATCGAGACGAACGAAGTGCGCACCGGCGACAGCGTCGCGGTGCCATGGTCGTCGACCAGCGCACTCTGGTCGCCCTGCGTCGTCCTGACGTCGATCACCTCCGGAGGGCTCGCGGGCAGACCGGCCGGATCCACGAACTGGAACGACGACAAGGTGCGTGGCCGCGGCCACGAGAGCGTGTACGTGACGTTGGGGTCACCACCGGCGATCCACGCGGTGCGCGGATCGCCGTCGACGGCGGCGGTGGCGTTCCCCTCGGGATCGAGAACCTGGGACGACGACGCAGCCACCGTCGGCGTGCTCCTGACGGTGGCCAGCAACGCGTCCAGAGCCGACCCCGGCTGTGGCAGCACCCACCCGGTCCCGCCGACCGACTCCGCGGTCGGCACCTGGAAGGTCCGATCCAGGCGGGTCTCCTCCCCCGGCACGTTCAGCAGCGGCTGGCAGATCACCAGCCCCGGCGTGGGGACGCAGGACCGCCGGGACCCGGGGGCCAGGGCGAAGTCGTAGGTGGTGGGACCGGGCGCCGGCGAGTCGGACGGCACGGTCAGCGTCCACTCGGGATGACTGGGTGGCATCGACACGTCCACGATCCCGACCACCGTGCCGATCGGGTGCGGTCCCCGCACCGAGTCGACGAGCAGCGTCACCGATTGCGTCGGGCCCGGCGGCACGGGGAAGACCTGGACACCACCCCCGGCCTGCGGGCGCACCTGCTCGCTGCCCGCGTCGGTGGAGATCGTGAGCCGGTCGATGTGCGGCTGCGTGGGGTAGTCGACCAGGCGCAGCGCCAACTGAGTGGGAGTCACCGTCGTCGGCAGACCGAGCCGGACCCACTGCCCGACCACCGACTGGTCGGGGGACGACAGCCAGGCGGTGCTCGGGTCGTCGTCGAAGGCGTTCGCGGCCTTGAACTGGGGTCCGCGGATGAAGCCGATCACCGAGGCGTCGGCGGCGGAGCTGGACGCCGACACCACCGACTCGTCGGCCATGCCGCCGACCGTCTGGTGCTCGACCCCCGGGACCGGCAGGTAGTCGTGAGCCGGCGCACCGATGCGGAACGGGTCGGTGGCGGCGAGGGTGGCCGAGCTGTTGTACCGGACCAGGCCGAAGTTGACCTCGCGACGCCGTAGGCCGTCGGTCACCACCGTCGAGGACAGCGTCAGTCCGCTCGGATCGTCGGCACTGAGCACGGTCGCCCGGTCGCGGAGCGCCCCGGACGACGCCAGTTGCAGCAGACTCTCGGGCCCGCCGCTGAGGGCCACCGCCCCCGCGGCCGGGTAGACGCTGACCGGCTGGCCGGCTCCGTCGACCCGGTAGATCTCCAGGGCGGGATAGCCCACATCGAGCCCGAGGTCCCCGCTGTACTGCAGCGCCGCCGCACCCGCGACGGTCTGGCCGACCGTGGGACCGAACTGCGCCACCGGGACCAGGCCCGGAGACCGGTCCAGACTGGCGTGGACCAGGACCGGCCACGGTGCGCCGCTGGCGGCGCGGTCGAGGTCATTGCGCACCAGTACGTACTGCACACCCGCTCGGCGCAGGAACGCCGCGAGCCCGGCGGACGGCTGCCCGGAGTCCACGACCCGTTCGACCGCGTCCAGGACCCGGATCTCCCCCGTCGAGCCGAGCGGGATGACCGTGCGGGAGGCGCTGCCGGTCCCGGACAACGCGGCCAACGGTTCGTCGAGGGGACGGCCCCACGTGTACTCGCCGAACCCCGACGCCGGCAAGGCGAGTGTGGTCGTCTGGCCGGCGTGGGCGTCGAGCCAGTCCGCCGCGTCCTGCCAATACGCGGGCACGCCAGCGAAGCTGCCGCGGGACGGAAGGTCCGCGGTGACCGCCGGCCACGCAACGACCGCGACCACCGCAGCGGCACCGAACGCCGCGAAGCGTCGGGCCGGCAGGTCCAGGCGTCCGGGCAGCAGCACAGTCGCGCGGGACACCAGATGACCAAGACCGACCGCCAGCGGCAGCCGGATCAGCGGGTCGAACTTGTGGGTGTTGCGCAGCGGCGCGAACGCGCCGTCGAGCAGGTGCTGGAAAGACGGGGACCACATCGGCGACAGCTCGCCGACGTGACCCAGGGTCACCGCCACCAGCCCCACGGTCAGCGTCAACACCAAGAAGCGACGGTGCGGGACTCGTGGGAGGGCCAAGCCGGCGGCGCCGCCGGCCGCGGCGACGGCGGTGAACACCGCGGCCACTGCGTCGGTGGACAACCACCAGCCGGCCCGCAACCAGGGCTGCCCACTGACGCCGAGGTATCCGACCCAGTCGGACACACCACGTAACGACTCCCCCGGCGACGTGTGCGACGTCGTGGTGACGGCGCTCTCGGTGTAGGGCAGGAAGCCGAATCCGTAGCGCGCCTGCAGCAGCAGAGGGACGAGCCACCACGCGGTGGCCAGCCCCAACGCGAGCAACCACCAGCCGCCGATGCGTGCCAGGCGCCACGACCACCGCCGGGTGAGCAGCCACAGCGCGGACAACGGGAGCACCGCGGCGACCGCCGCGGCGTTGATCCCGCCCATCGCAGCGACGACGAGACCGGACCGCGCCGCGTTACGCCGGGTGATCGGTCCCGTCCTCGGCAGCAAGGTGACCAGCGCCCAAGGCGCCAGCGCCCACGGAATGAGCTCGGAGGAGTTGGTCGCGGCCAGGCTGAGCGCCCGCGGAGCAGCCACATACAAGGCGCCGGCCACGATCACCGGCCACGAACCACGCACGCCCAGGCGCGTGCTCACCCGCACCGCGCCGAGGAACGCCAGGATCAACAACGCCGCCAGCCAACTGCGCTGGATCACCCACGCCGGGACGTGCAGCGCATGACCGGCGGCGAAGACCGGCCCCATCGGGAACAGGTAGCCGACCACCTGGTCCTGCAGCCGACCGAAATCGTGCTGCGGGTCCCACAGGTGCAGGGCCGATTGGAGGAACCGCGTCGGCGCGACCACCAGGTCGAGCTTGGTGTCGGCGACCACGAGCCCGGGTGCCTGGAAGAACGCCAGCGTCACCAAGCCTGCGCACACCACCATCAGGCGCAGGCGATGACGCACCGTCGGGCGCACTGAAGCGATATCGGGCGGTCCGTTGACCGGATCACTGACCGGCTCAGGTGCCGCCCGGGTGGCCGGCGCCCCCGTCTCACGGGACTGCCTCACGGGGCAGTCACCCAGGTCCGTAGCGGCACAGCGCGCAGCAGGTCCTCGTCGGTGGCCGGCCGCATGCTCACGACGTCGTCGACGGATCGGCCGAGCCGACGCAGGACCACCTCGACGCCAGATCTGCCGCACTGCTGCAGCAACCACCACGGCCGACCCCGCCACGCGCCCGTGCGGTCGCTGCGCCGGAGCCGAGCCGCGACGTCGCCGGACGCCTCGGGGCGCGCGCGCAACTCCACCACCCATGCATCATCGGTCACTTGACGTCGCTCCTGGTCCACCCCACGTCGCCGTTCGAGCTCGGTCTCGAGCACCGCCATGAGCCGCCCGGCACTGCCCTCCCAGCTGAACTCACACGCCCACTCCTGGCAGGCGGCCGCCACGCTCGCGGCGCGATCGGGCACCGACAACTCCCGGAGGGCGGCCGCGAGTCCGGCGGCCAGATCCGCACCGTCTGGCAGGAGCCAACCAGTGCGCCCCCGCCGCACCGAGTCGCGGATGCCCTCGACGTCGAACCCGATCGTGGGCACTCCCCGCGCCGCCGCCTCGAGGACCGACAAGCCCCAACCCTCCCCGGCCGTGGTGACGACGTGAATCCAGGCGCGGTCCAGCTCCGCCGCCACCGCGGCGTCGTCCAGCCAGCCGGTCGGCGTGACGACGCCGCGCAACCCGGACATCAGGGCAGTCAGATGTGCCGCTTCTGGTCCGGAGCCGATCAGCCGCACCTGTACGCCGGGGACCAGGGCCGTGAGTCGGCGCGCAGCCTCGATCAAGAGGTCGAGTCGCTTGTGCACGACCAGCCGCGCGACGCTGACCACCGTTGGCTCGACAGCGCGCTGGGCGTGGTCTCGCTCCGGCCCGACCGGCGGCGCGCCGTTCGGCACCACCGTGATGGACCCGCGCCAGCCGAGGCGCTGCCGAAGGCCGCGGGCCGTTGACGGCGATACCGCCACCGCCGGGCGCCGACCGTAGACACGACTGGCGACCGGCCCTTCGAGCCAGCGTCCGAGCGCCGCCACCGGGGTTGGGAAGTGTCGGCCGAACTGGTCGGTGTGCACGTGATGGACGACGCAGACCACCGCTGTCGTTCGGCGCACCCACAAGGGCGCGAAGAACGGGATGCCGTTCTGGCAGTCGATGACCACGTCGACGTCGCTTCGGTGGCGGGCCAACCACCAGGCCACGCGCGGGTACACCGTCCAGCGACCGCCGGCGCGCACTCGCCTAACGTCAGCCGCGTCGCGGTCGGGAGCCGTCGAATCCGCGCCGCCTGGGTGCGCGGCGGCGAGGAACGTCACGCGATATCCGCGGTGGTGCAGGGCGGCGGCCATCTGCTCGGCGTACACCTCGGCGCCGCCGGCGTCGGGATGGCCGGCGTCGCGCCAGTTCGCAACGACCACGTGCGGCCGCCGAGTCGACGGCACGCTCACGCCCCGGTCGCCAGCTCCGCTTCGCCGCGCTGCGACAACACGATCGGATCCGAGGTGGTGGACCAGTCGCGGGCGGCAACCCGGCGCGAGATGCGCCACACCTCGACGAAGCTGCGCCAGCCGTCGTGGCCAGGTCTGAACGTCGAACCGGGTTGGTCGTCCCACCGCACCGGGATCTCGACAATCGTCGCGCCGCGGTGTTGACAGGATGCGAGCACCTCGACGTCGAAGGCGAAGCCGCCATCGACGAGATCAGCAAAGACACGCCGCGCGAGGTCGCCTTCGAAGAACTTGAACCCGCACTGTGTGTCGCCGACGCCTGCCACGACCGCCGCCACCGTACGACGGAACGCGTAGGCACCGAGCCGTCGCGCTGCTCGGTGGCGGGCGGTCACGACCGAGTCCGACAACGCTCGGGAACCGATGACAACCGGCCATCCCACGGCGAGGTGGCCCAGGGCGACCGGCAGCGCAGACAGGTCAGTGGCGAGATCGGCATCCATGAAGCCAACCCAGCGAGACCGACCGGAGATCACCCCGCTGCGTACGGCGTAACCCTTGCCTCGGATCGGGCACGAGACCACGTGAACGGGCACCGAGTCGTGGGTCACGCGGCGCGCCAGCTCTGCTGTGCCGTCGGTACTGGCGTTGTCCACCACCACGACCGCGGTGCTGATCGGCAAAGTGGAGAGTGCCTCGGTGAGCCGGAGCAGCGTCGGACCGAGCCGGCCGGCTTCGTTGGCGGCCGGCACGACCACTTCTAGATCGACGCGCGGACGCACCGCGGGCAAGTCGCTCACGGGGCAGCGGCGACGGTCGTTGCCGACGGCGCGTCTGGACCGCCGCCGGACCGCCGCGACCGCTCGCTGCTGACCACCAGCCAGATGCCGAGCACCAACAAGATCACGCCCGCGATCAGCGACACGATCGGGATGGTCGTGCCGATCAGGTTGAGCTTGTTGCCGTTCTCGACGGCCAGGTCGGTGAGCGCCTTCACCGAGTCCTCGCGCTCGTTCAACTGCACGTCGAGGATGTTCCCGGCGTCGGTGGTGGACCCTTGCTCGCGGGCGGTCAGGATCAGGTGGCTGGAACCACCCACGACGATGCCGGTCAACGGGTCGACGAGGGCCACCGACTCCGGGTTGGAGTAGTACACGTCGTACTTCGCCTTGCTGTTCTTGTTCCCGAAGACCGAGGCCAGAGGCTGACCCTCGAGCACGAGCGTCGGCGGTACGACCGACACGAACTTGTCGACGGTCAGACCGTCCGCCACCTGGGTGCCGTCGTACTTGGCCGGGAAGGCTCCCTTGGCCGATGCGTCCCAGTAGTTGTACGTGGTGCCGCTATCCACGTTGAACGGAAACACCAGGTAGGCATTGGCGTCGCCGAAGTCCGGCTTCCCGCTCACGTCGACGGCCTGGACCGTGTGCCGGTCGAACGCCCAGCGCTCGACGGTGACGTTCCACGCCGCGTCGGTGCTCCCGCACTCCTTCTGGCCGGGGGTGTGCAGGTACGTGACGACGTCCCACACCGCCGCGTTCGCCTTCTCGCCGGCCGACACGTCGCCGAGGGCAGTACGGCACACGGTCATCAAGGCGTCGTTCTTCATCGTCAGGTCGGTGAAGTCGAGATAGCTGCCCTGCCCCGAGGCGTAGTCGGTGAAGTTCTCGTCGAGCGGGAACTGCTCCACCTTCGGCAGCACCACGAAGTGGAAGAGGGGGGCAAGAGCGATGCCGAAGACGCCGATTGCCACCAGGACGAAGCCGAAGATCCGACGCATCACACCATCCGTCCGTCGAGTGACAGGACCGCGCCGGTTGGTCGCCCGGCTAGTTACTGGCCGGAAACATAGCGCCTGTGCTGTTCGCGTGGAACGCGACGCTCGGATCGTGACGCACCCGTTCCCACATCGGTGGGCGCCCTGGTCACCGGCGGCGCAGCACCAGGGCCAGGTTCCAGCAGGCAACCTCACGCAGTCCCGGCACTCGTGCGGTCCAGTGGACCCACCACGGCAGGTACCTGGGGAAAACGTCGAGTAGGTCGGCCTGTGACGACGATCCAGCCCAGCGGACGGCGTCGCCAGCGCGGACGGCGAACAGGCTGTCCCCATAGCGGTTCTTCGGCGGCCGCCCGTGCGCACGCTGGTAGCGCCGTGCAGCGCGCTCGCCGCCGAGCACATGCCAAGGCGAGGTCTCGTGCCCGCCCCAGGGCGACCACCACAACGTGAACGAGCAGAACGCGATGCCCCCGGGCCGAGTCACGCGCAGCATTTCGTCGGCCATGACCCACGGCCGGCGCACGTGCTCAAGGACGTTGGACGAGTAGCAGACATCCATCGAACCGCTCCGGAACGGCAACGCCTCACCGCTGGCGATGACCATGCCCGGGCCTGGGCGACGCACGTCGGAGAACTCCCCGAGGCCCGGCTCGACCCAGCGATAGCTTGCGCCCTGGCGCTCGAACTCGGTACGGAAGTAGCCAGGACCACCGCCGACGTCCAGCACGCTCGCACCGTCGAGCCCGGTGTAGCGCCGCAGCTGGGCGACGGAGTCGGCGGCGAGGAGCCGGTAGTAGTCGTCGGGGTCGCGGGGCTCCGCGCGGAAGGCGGAGAACAGGCGGATCGAGCGACGAAGCGTGGCCTGGCTGTCGTGCGCGGCGGGACGCCGCGGCGTCACTGCTTGGTGCCGTAGGTGACCGGGTCGAACACCGGACCGACTGCCGGGTTCCGGTTGGCTGCGCTCACGACGCCGACACCGGCTGCGCCGGCCAGGAACAGCCCGACGAGCACCGCAGCGATCCAACCGACGATGACGCTCATGACGGCGACTCCTTGGCCGACCGGGATGGCCGTTGCGTGGTCATGTTAACGGCACCGGTGCCCCGATCACGGCGATTGGGTCGACACGCGACCAGCAAACAGCCGACGACCAGGAACAACACGGCGACGTCGATCACGACCACGGCCGTGGCTCCCGGGATGGTGGTGACGACCGAGGCGGGATCAGGAACCCGCCACAGCTGGACGTCGTCGGTGTCGACCACCTTGGTCATCCCCCCGAACCAGACCGCAGGTGGCGGCTCGACCCCGGTTTCGGAGGTCACGAGCACCCATCCGACGCCTTCGGCAGCGAGCGCATCGGTCAACGGCTCGTCGGCGGCGTGACGCAGCAGCGCCGTCACGGCAGCCGCCCGCGGATCTTCCCCGGTGAGAACGACGCCGTCCACCCGGAGGCGGTCGTCGGTGATCACCGGAGCAGGCAGCCAGCGGTTCGCCGGGTCGTAGACGGTTCGGTCGGCGTTCCAGCCATACCGCCGGTAGCTGTCCCACGGCAGTGAGACCACCGCGCCGTGGCCCCGGTCCGCGCCGATTGCGGCACGCGCCTCGTCCCAGCCAGCGGGGTAGGTGGCCGCACCCAGCGCGCCGAAGTCACCCCAGGCGGCGCCGACGAGAGCTGCCACCGGCGCCAGCAGCGCGAAGACCATGACCAGCGGCGCCAGCTCGGGTGGACGGGCACGCGCTGCCACCCAGCGCGCGCCGATGGCCAGCCCGACCGCACTGAGCAGCACCAACGGCGGGAGGTACCTCGTACCGTCGCGCAGCAAGGCCAGACCAGGGACCGCGACGACAAGGTGCCGCAGCCCCTCCCGGAGAAACGGGAGGGACGCCGCGAGCGCGACCACCGTCGAACCAGCAGCCGCCACCACCACCCCCAGCGCCCAGCCCGGACGCGGCCGCGCCCGAAGGAGCGCCACGACGCCGAGCACCGTGACGACGAACATCAGGAGCAGCGCCGGTGCGGTCCACCACGAATCCCTCCCAGCCGGCATGGTCTGCGCGTTCCAGGTGCCGCCAAGGGTCAAGACGCTGCCCACCGTGCCCATCGCAGTGTCCGCGCGAGCCGCGAAGGTCTCGAGGGCGAGCACGTCCGACGGCCACCCGCCAGGGCGCAACAGGGACGGCAGCAGCCAGGGGAGGTTCACGACGACGCCAGCGAGCGTGACCAGACCAAGCACCCGCCAGCGGTGCGGCCACGCGGCTGGCGAGCAGGCGACGACGCAGAGGGCGGTCGCGGTGGCGATGAGGCCACCTGACGCAGTCACCGCGGCGAGGGCCAGCAGCACGACCGTCGCCGCGGCCAGCCGACGCTCACCACGCCGCAGCCGCGCGGCACAGAGCACCAGCCAGGGCAGCACGGAATACGCGACGAGGATCGCCCACTGACCCAGCCACAGCCGCGAAGCGACGTAGGGGTTCCACAACGCGAACACGACAGCGACCGCGCTGGCTGCACGCCCATGACGCCGCACCATGAACGCGGCCCCCATCCCGGCCGCGACCAACAGGCCGACCAGGATCCCCTTCTGCAGCACCATGGCAGGGACGACGCGCGACAACGCCGCGACGACGGCGTCGCTGGGTACCGCGCGCGGCACAGATCCGTCGATCCCCAGCAGCCGGTCCGTGAACGGCATTCGTGGGACGAACACCATGTCGTAGCTCAGGACGTAACCCGAGCCGAGGGCAGGACCGAGCAGGAGCAGGGTCACGGTCACCGCGACGACGGCGTCGGACAGCCACCGCGGCCCCCGTCGTCGGGCCAACCGGGTGGTTGGGACGGCGCCGGTCACCGAGGCGCCGGACGAGTCGCACAACCCCGGGTTACCGTGACGCCATGTCGTCCGAGAGCGTGGGCCACGGACGACAGGATGCCCCACAGCACGTGCGGACCTCGACCGCGTCCGGCCGTCACTCCTTCGCGCGTGCGTCGTTGCTGCTCGCGCCGTCCATGGCCGTGGCGACGCTGCTTCAGTACGTGCTGCAGGTGCTGGCGGCCAGGACCCTGCCGGCCGGCGAGTTCGGTGGCTTCGGCGCGCTGCTCGCCTGCACCGTCGTCGGCTCGGTGTCGCTCCTCGCGGTCCAAGCCGTGGTAGCGCGCCGCATGTCGTGGAGTGACGACGACGGGCGCCGCCACTCGGCTCGGGCATTGGTGGTTCCGGCCTGGTGGTGCGGCGCCGGACTCATGGCGGTCACGGTGGTCGCGGCGCCGGCCATCGCAGCGTTCTTGCATGTGCCGATCCTGGCGGTCCTGCTGCTCGCCGCCGGGCTGGCGCCGCTGCCGCTCGTCGGCGTAGGTCTGGGCTGCGTCCAGGGCCAGCGTCGGACGCTGGTGTTCGCGAGCTTGTACTTCGCCTACGCCGCGCTGCGGCTGCTGTTCGTCGCGGCCGGACTTGTCCTCCATCCCACGACGACCGTGGCGATGGCCGGCGTAGCGCTTGGCGCATTGGCCACGGCGCTGCTCGCATGGCGGGTGGTGGCAGCACCGGCGGCCGCAGCCGATCCTTCGTTGCCCGAGCGGCGGCTGTGGCTGGAGGTCGGTCGGACCGCGCTGGCGTTGTTGACGGTACTCGCCCTGGCCAACGTCGACCTGCTCATGGCCCGTCACCGCCTGCCACCTTTGGCGTCGGACCGGTACGCCCTCGGGTCACTAGCAGCACGAGCAGTGTTCTGGCTGCTTCAGTTTGCCGCAGTGGCGGCGTATGCCGACCTCTCCTCGCGCCGGGCGCCGCGCAGTAGGCGCACAACGTTGCTGGCCGGCCTCGGTGTCGTCGTCGTGCTCGGCGCCATCGGCATCGCCTTGTCTGCGGTCGTCCCGACTGTGGTGATCGCGACCAGCGTCGGAGCGTCGTACGCGCCGGTCACTGCGGTGCTACCACTCTTCACCGCGCTCGGTACCGCACTGGCCGCGACCCAATACCTACTCATGGGCAGCGTGGCCCGAGGGCGGAGCGCGACTGGTGCTGTCGTGGCCGTCGGGGTGTTTGTCGAGGCATCGGCGCTGGTCCTGCTGCGCCAGCCCACCGTGTCCGCCATCGCAGTCGTAGCTGCGGTCGTGGCGACGCTGACTGCGGTCTTGCTGCTGGTACTCGACCTGGCCCGCCTGAGCGGGTCCGGCGCGCCAGAGCCGACCGCCGGCGGCTCAGTGGGCGGCGTCGTCCCAGGTGCGTCCGACGCCCACGCTCACCTCAAGCGACGGACGTAGCGCGTACGCACCCGCCATCTGCTCGCGCACAAGCGACTCGAGGGCGTCGCGCTCACCAGGTGCCACCTCGAAGACCAGCTCGTCGTGCACCTGCAGCAACAGCCGCGACTCGAGGCGGTGGTCGTGCATCGCCTGGGCCACGTTGAGCATGGCCACCTTGATGATGTCCGCGGCAGAGCCCTGGATCGGTGCGTTCAGCGCCATGCGTTCAGCCATCTCGCGCCGCTGACGGTTGTCGCTGGTCAGGTCCGGCAGGTACCGACGCCGTCCCATGATGGTCTGCGTGTAACCGGTGGTCCTGGCCTGCGCCACGATGTCGTTGAGATAGTCGCGCACTCCGCCGAACCGTTCGAAGTACTCGTCCATGAGGCCCTTGGCCTCCTCCGGCCCGATCCCGAGCTGTTGGGACAACCCGTAGGCCGAAAGGCCGTACGCCAAGCCGTACGACATGGCCTTGATGCGGGCCCGCATCGCTGGCGTCACCTCAGCCGGCGGTACCCCGAAGACGCGCGATGCCACGGTGGTGTGCAGGTCCTCCCCGGAGTCGAAGGCGTCTCGCAGTGCTTCGTCCTCGGAGAGGTGCGCCATGATCCGCATCTCGACCTGGCTGTAGTCCGCGGTCAGCAGCGACTCGTAGCCGGCGCCGACCGCGAACGCGCGCCGGATGCGTCGGCCCTCGTCGGTACGGATCGGGATGTTCTGCAGGTTCGGGTCCGCCGACGACAAGCGCCCGGTCGCTGCCACGGTCTGGTTGTAGGTGGTGTGGATGCGCTCGTCATCGTTGACACAACGCTGCAGTCCCTCGACCGTCACGAGCAGCTTGGCCGCGTCTCGGTGGCGCAACAGGTGCTGCAGGAACGGATGCTCGGTCTGAACGTACAGACCCTGTAGCGCGTCGGCATCGGTCGTGTAACCCGTCTTGATCCGCTTGGTCTTCGGAAGGTTCAGCTCCTCGAACAACACCACTTGCAGCTGCTTGGGCGAGCCGAGGTTCACCTCCCGCCCGATCTCGGCGTAGGCGGCCTGGGCGGCGGCCTTGACCTCGTCCGCGAAATGGCTGCGCAGCTCGTCGAGGTAGGCGACATCCGTGCCGATGCCCGCCACCTCCATGTCGACGAGGACGTACTCGAGCGGGATCTCGACGTCGCGCAGCAGCGCGTCGGCGCCGCCACGCTCCAGCTCGCGGTCGACCGCATCGGCCAGGTCGAGGACAGCCCGCGCCTGCAGCCCCAGTTCCAGGGCCGCCGTCTCCTCCGGGTCTGCGTCGAGGGTCAGCTGACCGTTGTCGGCCGACTCACTGCGCAGCTCGCGGTGCAGGTTGCGCAGCACGAGGTCGGCCAGCTCGTAAGAACGTTGGTCGGGGCGGATCAGGTAGGTAGCCAGCTCGGTGTCGAACCGGACACCCCTGAGCGGCCAGCCCTGCGCCCGCAGCGCCAGCATCGGGCCCTTGGCATGGTGCATGACCTTGGGGCGGTCAGCAGCAGCGAGCCACTCCTGCAGCACCGGCTCGGCCACCGAGTCCAGGGCCTGCGGGTCGACCCACGCGGTGGCGCCGTCGGCCGCGGCCCACGCGATCCCGGAGCACTCCCCACCGCCCCTCGCCCAGGTGCCGGCGACCGCGAGGCCGGTGGGCAGAGAGCCGCCGGCGTGGGCGGACAGCCACGCAGCCAGGGATGCGGAGTCGAGCCGGGTCACCTCGACGTCGAACCCGGACTCGGCCTCCGGCTCGGGGGTCTCCAGCGTCTGGTACAGCCGGTCGCGCAGCACCCGGAACTGCAACGCGTCGAACACCTCGGCCACCGCGTCGCGGTCCCACGACTGACGAACGAGCGCATCGACGTCGACCGGGAGCGGGACGTCGGCAACGAGCTGGGTGAGCGTCCGGTTCCGCTGGACCTGTTCGAGGTGGTCCCGCAGCGCCTCACCTGCTTTCCCCTTGACCTCGTCGGCCCGGGCGAGCAGCTGGGCGAGGGAGCCGAACTCGCGCACCCACTTGGCTGCCGTCTTCTCCCCGACCCCTGGGATTCCGGGCAGGTTGTCGCTCGGGTCCCCGCGTAGCGCTGCGTAGTCGGGGTACTGGACAGGGGTCAGGCCGTAGCGCTGCTCAACCGCCTCCGGGGTCATCCGGTCGAGCTCGGAGACACCCCGCTTGGGGTACAGCACGGTGACATCGTCGGCGACGAGCTGGAAGGCGTCCCGGTCGCCGGTGATGATGGCCACCTCGATGCCACGCTGGTGGGCCTGGCCGGTCAACGTGGCGATGATGTCGTCGGCCTCGAAGCCCTGCACCTGCAGGGCCGGTAGGTGCAGGGCCTGCAGCACGTCCTGGATCAGGCTGACCTGACCCTTGAAGGCGTCGGGGCTCTGCGCCCGGTTGGCCTTGTACTCCGGGAACTGTTCGGAGCGGAACGTGTTGCGCGAGACGTCGAAGGCCACTGCCACGTGCGTGGGCGTCTCGTCGCGCAACGCGTTGATCAGCATCGAGGTGAAGCCGTAGACGGCGTTGGTCGGTTGACCGGTCGACGTCGAGAAGTTCTCGACCGGCAGCGCATAGAACGCGCGGTAGGCCAGCGAGTGACCGTCGAGCAGGAGGAGTCGCGGGCGGTCGGGCACGCCGCGATCCTAGGCTGGCCCGGTGACGGAACCCGACGCCCTCGCCCTGTTCCCTCCGGCCGCGATCCACGAGCGGCTCGGCATCATCATCACTGCGGCGAGCCCCACCGAGGTGGTCGGGACGATGCCGGTGGCGGGCAACACCCAGCCCTTCGGCCTCCTCCATGGCGGCGCCAGCCTGGTGCTGGCCGAGAGTCTCGGCTCCTTCGGGGCTGCGGTCGCGGCGCAGGGGCGGGCCGCACCGGTCGGGATCGAGATCAACGCCTCCCACCACCGGTCGGTCACGAAGGGTGTGGTCACGGGAGTGGCCACGCCGATCCGTCACGGTCGGACCCTGAGCACGTGGCAGGTGCGCCTCAGTGACGAGGAGGGCCACCTCATCTGCACCGCACGCATCACCTGTCTCATGCGCCCGCTCCCCGAAGTTCTCGATTCGTGATCTCCGCGATTGCTGCCACAGGCCCCCCAGCCTGGCTATAGTCCGGCGCGTCGGCGAGCGGCCCCCCAGCCGCCGCCCCGCGCGTGAGCGAGGAGGCACCGAGTGGTCGCACGGCGCTTCGTGCAGGTGGTCGGCCTCCTGGTGATCGGTATCGCCGCCCTCTGCGTGGGGGCTGTGTCGATCGGCGCCACCCCGGCACACGCCGACAGCGGCCAGGCGATCGTCGGGACCCTGCGGACCAACGACCGACAGCCGGTGTCGGGAGTGACCATCACCGTCACGAGCAGCTCGGGCTTCCAGAAGTCGGTCTCGACGAAGGCCGACGGGACCTTCTCGATCCCCGTTCCCGGCGGTGACTACACGGTCACGCTGGACGAGACCACGCTGCCCAGCGGAACGCCGACTCCCGTCACGAACCCGTTGACCGTGACGGTGAATCCAGGCAACCCGACCTTCGTGCTGTTCAAGCTCGGGCAGCCAGCCCGCCACACCGAGAGCAAGTTCGCCCAGCTGCCGCAGTACATCGTCGACGGCTTCCGGGTCGGGTTGATCATCGCGCTCGGCGCGGTGGGACTCTCGTTGATCTACGGCACCACTGGCCTGACCAACTTCGCCCACGGCGAGATCATCACGTTCGGGGCGCTGATCACCTATACGTTCAACACGACGCTGCACATGGGCCTGCTGCTGGCCGGCGTCCTCGGGGTCATCGCAACCGGCATCTTCGGGTTGGTCCTCGACCGAGGTCTGTGGAAACCGTTGCGAAGACGCGGCACCGGGCTGATCGCCATGATGATCGTCTCGATCGGTCTGGCCCTGTCGTTGCGCAGCCTCTACCTGATCATCTACGGCGGCCAGCCGAAGCCGTACAACCAGTTCACCGCGCAGGCCGGCATCAGCATCGGCAGCATCGACGTGACCCCGGCCGACATCGCGATCACGGTCATGGCCAGCGTCGTGCTGATCCTGTCCGGCCTGGCACTGCTGCGGACTCGCATCGGCAAGGCGACGCGTGCGGTGGCCGACAACCCGGCCCTGGCGTCGACCACCGGCATCGACGTCGAGCAGGTGATCCTGGTGGTCTGGGTGTGCGGCGCGGCACTGGCTGGGCTGTGCGGGATCTTCCTGGCCGTCTCGCAGGAGGTCGCCTTCAACCTCGGCCAGAACATCCTGCTGCTCGTCTTCGCGGCCGTCACCCTCGGCGGCCTCGGAACCGCCTTCGGGGCACTGATCGGTTCGCTCGTGATCGGGGTGCTCACGCAGGTGTCGGTGTGGTTCGGAGTGCCGGCCGAGCTCCAGAACGTCACCGCCCTCGCGATCCTGATCATCATCTTGATGGTCAAACCGGTGGGTCTGCTCGGCCGTCGAAGTCGGATCGGGTGAGGCGGGCATGGACTGGTCCCTGATCTTCAATGCGTCGATCTCGTCAGCGATCGGCTTCCTCGCCGTGGTGTACGCGCTGGCGGCGATCGGGCTCAACATCCAGTTCGGCTACGCCGGGCTGCTGAGCTTCGGGCAGGCCGCCTTCCTGGCCTGCGGCAGCTACGGGCTGGCGACCATCGTCACGACGGCCGGGCTGCCGTTCTGGCTCGGCATCGTCGTGGGCATCACCAGTGCATTGCTGCTGGCGCTCCTCATGGGCATCCCGACGCTACGACTGCGCGCCGACTACCTGGCGATCGTCACCATCGCGGCCTCTGAGATCGTGCGGTTGCTGCTCGCGTCGGTGCGGTTCCGCAGCGTCTTCGGCGGCTCAGATGGGCTGCAGAAGTTCGCCGCGCCGTTCTACAACTTGAACCCGTTCCCCACCAACGCCAACTACAAGTTCGGCCCGGTCACCATGGACTCCAAGACGGCCTGGGTCTCGGTCGTCGGCTGGACCTTGGTGGCGATCTTCACCATCCTCACCTGGCTGCTCACCCGTAGTCCCTGGGGTCGCATCCTGAAGGGCATCCGTGAGGACGAGGACGCCGTTCGCTCACTCGGCAAGAACGTTTACTGGTACAAGATGCAGGCGCTCCTGCTCGGTGCCCTGGTGGGAGCGTTCGGTGGGTTCATCTATGCGCTCGGGCAAGCCGCCGTGGCTCCCGACAGCTACTCCACCAACCTCACCTTCTTCGCCTACACCATGCTCATCCTCGGTGGAGCGGCTCGAGTCATGGGACCGATCCTCGGCGCCCTCATCTTCTGGTTCCTCATCCAGTTCACCGACGTTCTGCTGCAGAACGGCGTCAGCAACGGGATCGTTCCCTTCTCGTACTTGTCGGCCGACCAGGCCTCGCAGGTGCGGTTCCTGTTCGCCGGCGTCGTGCTGATGCTGCTGATGATCTTCCGACCGCAAGGCATCCTCGGCGATCGGAAGGAGATTGCACTCGATGAACGCTGAACCGACGCAGGCCGAGCAGGACGCGACCCGATCGACGACGCAACGCGACGTGGCGGCACGTGCGTTGGCCGACGTCCCGCGCGAGCCGGGTGCCGCCAAGCCGGACCCGATCCTCGTGGCCGACGGGGTCGTTCGGCAGTTCGGTGGCCTCACCGCGGTCGACGTCGAGCACGTCGAGGTCCAGCGGGGGGCGATCACCGCCCTGATCGGCCCCAACGGGGCGGGCAAGACCACGTTCTTCAACATCCTGACCGGCTTCGACCAGCCGACCGCCGGCAGCTGGACCTTCGAAGGCACCGACCTCAAGGGGATGTCGGCGTACAAGGTCGCGCGGCTGGGCATGGTGCGCACTTTCCAGCTCACCAAGGTGCTCAGCAAGCTCACCGTCATCGAGAACATGAGGCTCGGTGCCAAGAACCAACGGGGTGAACGGTTCTTGCCGGCCCTGATCCGCTCGCTGTGGCGTCCTCAGGAGGACGCCATCACGGTAAAGGCTGACGAGCTGCTGGCCCGGTTCAAGCTCGACGAGAAGCGCGGCGACTTCGCCGGCGAGCTGTCGGGCGGACAGCGCAAGCTGCTCGAGATGGCCCGTTCGCTGATGACCGACCCGACGCTGGTGATGCTCGACGAGCCGATGGCGGGCGTGAACCCGGCGTTGACGCAGTCGCTGCTGGGGCACGTGAAGGACCTGCGCGAGCAAGGCATGACGGTGCTGTTCGTCGAGCACGACATGGACATGGTGCGCGACATCTCGGACTGGGTCATCGTCATGGCGCAGGGTCGTCTCATCGCCGAGGGGCCACCTCACGAGGTGATGCGCGAGCAGCGCGTGATCGACGCGTACCTGGGCGCCCACCACGACCAGACCCTCACCGAGGTCGCCGAGCAGATCGGACTGGGCGACCTCGGAACCCAGGACGTCATCGACCACGGCTCGACCGATGCCGAGGGGGCGTCGTGACGAACGATCCGACCCGTGACAGCGGAGCCGTCAACCGGGCTGAGGAGCGCCTGGTCGGCGACCGCGACGAGCCCACCCGCGACCGACGGGCACACGTCGGTGCAACCAAGGACGCACTCGTCGTGGCCGACGACCTGATCGCGGGCTACCTGCCGGGTGTCAACATCCTCAACGGCTGCGACCTCTATGCGAACAAGGGCGAGCTGGTCGGCGTCATCGGGCCGAACGGAGCAGGAAAGTCGACGCTGCTCAAGGCCATGTTCGGGCTCGTGCACGTCGGCACCGGCACGGTGACCCTAGGGGACCAGGACATCACGAACCTGCGGCCCAACAAGCTCGTCACCATGGGCGTGGGGTTCGTGCCGCAGACGAACAACGTCTTCCCGTCGCTGACGATCGAGGAGAACCTCGAGATGGGTGCCTACCAGGCGCCCAAGAACTTCAAGGAGCGCTTCGAGTTCGTCGCGTCGCTGTTCCCGACGCTGGCCGACCGGCGCAAGCAACCGGCCGGCTCGCTGTCCGGCGGCGAGCGACAGATGGTCGCCATGAGCCGGGCGCTGATGATGGATCCTTCGGTGCTGCTGCTCGACGAGCCCTCGGCGGGCCTGTCCCCCGTGATGCAGGACGAGGTGTTCATCCGCACCAAGCAGATCAACGAGGCGGGCGTGACCGTCATCATGGTCGAGCAGAACGCCAGTCGATGCCTGCAGATCTGCGACCGCGGGTACGTGCTCGACCAGGGGCACAATGCCTACACGGGCACGGGACAGCAGCTGCTCACCGACCCGAAGGTCATCGAGCTCTACCTCGGAACCTTGGGCACGGAGGCATAGGCCGAGCCAGCCGTACTGAACAGTGGGGCCCGGTCCTTTCGGACCGGGCCCCACTGTCGACTGCTGTGGTGCGAATGGATCAGCTGTTCGGGCCGATGCCCTGCTTCACCATCTCCTGCACGACCTTGCCGGACTCGTCGAAACCGATCAGGATGATCGCCTCCGGTCCGGCCGCCTTCACCGCGGAGACCTGTGCGCTGTAGCTCGTCGCACCGTTGGGGTCGTAGAACTGAACCCCGCCGACGACCTGGCCACCACCTTGGGTCAGGTACTGCCCGGCGTACTTGGCCAGGCCCTCACCGTAGGAGTCCTGCCGCGCGATGATCCCGACGTTCTGGTATCCGTCGTTCAGGATCGTGCTGGCGAGGACGCGCCCCTGAAGGACGTCCGAAGGCGACGTGCGCCAGAGCAGACCACCGTCGGGGAACGTCGTCAGTTCCGGCGACGTCGCAGCGTTGGACACCTGGATGACGCCAGCACCCGTCACCTTGTCGGCGACGCTGAGCGTGCTGCTCGACGATGCGGCACCGATGACGGCGTCGACGTTCTGCTTCAGCTCACGCTGGATGGTCACCTGCGCCGTGTCGGTCGAGGTGTCTCCGGAGTCTCCGGGGACCCACACGACCGGCTTGCCCAGCACGCCACCAGCGGCGTTGATGTCCTGCACGGCGAGCTTGGCGGCCGCGCCCTCCGGCGGGTACAGCGACGACAACGAGCCCGTGATCGGTAGCAGGCCACCGTAGGTGAGCACGTTGTCCGCAGCGCCGGCGTTGACCACGTTGGTCAACGCTGCCGGCGGTGGGCTGGTGGGCGGGGTGATCTTGCCCTCGGTGTAGGTGATCGGGAAGGCAGGGTCGGGCGCGGTGTCGAACCCGGGGATCGAGTTCTGGGAGTTGTACTGGAACACGCCAATCGTTGCTTGCGTGGGGTCGCCGTACTTGTCGAACGACACCGGACCGGACTGCCCGTTGTAGTCGATGTCCTTGCCCTGCTTCAGCAAGTTGGCACAGTCCTTGAACGTGGTGCAGACCGTGCCGCCCTGTGAGACGTCGAGCATGTGCGCCGCGATGTCGCGTCCGGCGTCCGACTTCGCCTCGGTCGCGGCCAGGGCCACGAGCACCATGGCGTCGTACGTCTCCGGTCCGTACGCGTAGCCGATCGACGGCAGCTTCGGGTTGATCTTGTTCAGCTGCTGCTTGAACGCGTCACTGACCTGCGCGCCTGGCTGAGTGGCCTTGGTGCCGGTCATCGTGCCGGCCGGCAGGGCCTTGATCGGTCCGGTGCCGATGTTGCCGTCGACCATGTACAGCGGTGTGCCGGTCGATGCTGCACCGGTGCTGGAACTGCTCGTCCCGCCGCCGCTGCTGCTCCCGCAGGCCGCCAGCGCAAGGCTGGCAACTCCTGCGACCGCAATGAAACGCCATGTGGCGTTGAGTCGGATCATGCATCTCTCCTCGTTCGGAAGCGTGACGAGTCACGGGTGACCTGCCGCGTGGGGCGAAACCTAGCGGTCGCGGCCGTCGTCTGACACCGCCTGCGCACGGCTGTGCCCTCGGTCGTTGTGGCTTCGTGACCTTGCGGCCGCTCGGAGAGGGGGTCCCCCTAGACTGGGTCGCCTCGCCCCCGTACCCGAACTGGCATAGGGACCGCACTCAAACTGCGGGGTTTGTGGGTTCGAATCCCACCGGGGGTACCTGTGTCGGTGGCGGCCCCGCGGCCACGACGGCGCCGAGTACCCCGTTCACGAACGACGCCGAGTCGCCGGTGGACAGGTCCTTGACCAGTTCGACCGCCTGGTCCACCGCGACGGCGGCCGGGACCTCGGTGCCGTAGTTCAGCTCGTAGACGGCCAGCCGGAGAACGGCGCGGTCGACCGCCGGCATCCGCTCGAGCGTCCAGCCCCGGGCATGACCGCTGATCGTGGCATCGATCGTGCTGGCGTGCGCAGCGACCCCTTCGACCAACTCCGTCGTGTACGGGTTGGTCGGTGGCTCTCCCGCCTCGCGGCGCTGCTCCAGGATGACCAGTGGGTCGGCACCGCGCTGGTCAGCCTCGAACAAGATGTCGACGGCGCGTTTGCGGGCCTTGCTCCGAGCCGACATCGGTGTCAGGCGCGCCCGAGGTAGCTGCCGTCGCGGGTGTCCACCCGGACCTTCTCGCCTTGGATGATGAACAGCGGGACGGACACCTCGTAGCCGGTCTCCAACGTGGCCGGCTTGGTGCCGCCGGTGGAGCGGTCGCCCTGCAAGCCGGGCTCGGTGTAGGTGATGGTGAGCTCGACAGCAGCGGGAAGCTCCACGTAAAGCGGCACACCCTCGTGGGTGGCCACCACTGCTTCCTGGTTCTCCAGCATGAAGTGCGACGCATCGCCGACGACGTCGCCGGGCACGTGGGTCTGCTCGTAGGTCTGCACGTCCATGAACACATAGTCGGAGGCGTCCTGGTACAGGTACTGCATCGTCCGCTTGTCGACGTTCGCGGTCTCGACCTTCACACCCGCATTGAACGTCTTGTCGACCACCTTCCCCGACAGCACGTTCTTGAGCTTGGTCCGTACGAAGGCGCCGCCCTTGCCCGGCTTGACGTGCTGGAACTCCACGACGGTCCAGAGCTGGCCGTCGAGGTTGAGGACCAACCCGTTCTTCAGGTCGTTGGTGGTCGCCACGCGGTGATCTCCTGCAGTCGGTCCAGCGCCCGCCGTCAGCCGACGACGAGCAACTCTCGGGTCGTGGTGGTCAAGGACTCCGCATGACGCCGCCCGACGAGGAGGGTGTCCTCGATGCGTACGCCGCCGCGGCCGGGGAGATACACGCCGGGCTCCACGGTGACCGGCGTTCCGGACCGGAGTTTACCGAGCGCAGTGGCGCCCAGGAACGGCGCCTCATGGATCTGCAGACCCACCCCGTGTCCCAGCCCGTGGGTGAAGTGGTCCCCCAGCCCGGCATCGACGACGACACTGCGCGCCGCGTGGTCGACATCGGCCAGCCCGGCGCCGTCGACCAACGCCTCCCGCCCGGCGCGCTGCGCAGCAGCCACGACGAGGTACAGCTCCTCCTGCCACCGGGCCGGCGAGCCCACCACCACGGTCCTGGTCATGTCGGAGTGGTAGCCGTCGCGCAGCGCACCGAAGTCCATCTTCAACAGGTCGCCGCTCGCCAGCGGTCGGCTCGTCGGCTGATGGTGCGGCACCGCCGAGTTCGGACCAGACGCCACAATCGTGTCGAACGCGATCGCGTCGGCGCCCTCGTCGTACATGAGGTTCTCGAGTCGGCGCGCAATCTCCCGCTCGGTCTGACCGACCTGCAGCTGCGGCAGCAACGCGGCCAGCGCTGCGTCGCCGATCCGACAGGCGTCACGCAGCAGGGCCACCTCCGCGACGTCCTTCACCACGCGCAGGTCGATCACGAGGTCGCCCACCGGCGCGAGCTCGACCGACCCGAGCTTGCTCAGCTCGGTGTGGGTGGCGACCGTGAGCTGGAGGTCCTCGAACCCCACCCGGCCGAGGTGCTGCCTGACTCCGCGCAACAACAGCTCACGCTCGAGAGTGCGCGTGATGACGCGCTGTACGTCGGGCGCCTCGCTCGCGCTCTGGTCCTGGTAACGACCGTCGGTGGCGAGCACCGACGTCGCGTCGGCACTGACGAGCAGCGCAGCGTTGGAACCGGCGAAGCCGCTCAGGTAGCGCACGTTCACGAGATCGGTCACGAGCACCGCATCGAAGCCGCGCTCGACCATGATGTCGGCCAAACGGCGGCGGCGGGCGTCGTGGATCTCGGGCATCGTCGTGGCCTGGCCGATCAGCTCTCGTGCGCGATCGCTTGCAGCGCCAAGAGATACGACGCAGCGCCGAAGCCCGAGATGGTCCCGCTCGCGACACCCGCGACGACGGAGGTGTGCCGGAACTGCTCGCGGGTGGCGGGGTTGGTCAGATGCACCTCGATGAGGGGTGCGGTGCGTTGAGCAGCGGCGTCGCGCAGCGCATAGGAGTAGTGCGTGAACGCGGCGGGGTTCAGCACTACCGGGAAGTGCCCGTCGGCGGCTTCGTGCAGCCAACCCACCAGCTGCGCCTCGTCGTCGGTCTGGCGCACGTCGACGTCCAGACCGAGTGCATCGCCGCCCTCGATGCAGACCCGTTCGAGGTCACCGAAGTCGAGGTCGCCGTAGACCTCCGGCTCCCGGCTGCCCAGCCGGCCAAGGTTGGGGCCGTTGAGCACCAGGACCCGCCGTCGGTCCTCCGTCATCGCGCCACCTCTTCGTAGGCTGCAGCCAGCAGGTCGTCGGGCGGGTCGTCCAGTCGCCCCGGCGAGCCGATGCCGTCCAGCACGACGAACCGCAGCCGCCGGCCCCGGGCCTTCTTGTCGACCCGCATGGTCTCGCGCAGCTCCGGCCAGGCTTCGGCGGGGTAGGTCACCGGCAGTCCCACCCCGGTCAGCAACTGACGGTGCAGCGCGACGACGTCCTCCGGGATCCGGCCGTCGGACCTGGCCAGGGCAGCCGCGAATACGAGCCCCACGGACACGGCGTCACCGTGACGCCACCGGTAGCCCTCCCGACGTTCGATGGCGTGGCCCAGCGTGTGCCCGTAGTTGAGGATCTCGCGTTCGCCGGCCTCCGTCGGGTCCACCGCGACCACGTCCGCCTTCACCTGGATGGCCCGCACGATGAGCTCGTGGGTGTGACGGCCGCCGGGGGTGACCGCGCCCGTCGGGTCGTCGCCGACCAGCTCGAGGATCTGCGGGTCGCGAATGAACCCGACCTTGATGATCTCGGCCAGACCGGCTGTGTAGTCCGGTCTCGGGAGCGTGGTCAACGCGTCGAGATCGCACAGCACCAGCGTCGGTGAGTGGAACGCACCCACGAGGTTCTTGCCCGCCGCGGTGTTGATCGCCGTCTTGCCGCCGATAGCGGCGTCGACCATCCCCAGCAACGTCGTCGGGACCTGGATCACCCGCACGCCTCGGAGCCAGGTCGCCGCCACGAAGCCCGCCAGGTCGGTCGTGGCGCCGCCCCCGAGTCCGACGACCAGGTCGCTCCGGGTGAATCCGGCCGCGCCCAGCTCGTCCCAGCAGCGCTGGGCCGCCGCCACGGTCTTGGCCGACTCGGCGTCGGGGATCTGCAGCAGCAAGGCCTGGAGCCCTTGGGCGTCGAGTTGGTCCCCCAGCCGTCTCGCGGTCGCGGCGAGTGCGCCGGCATGGACCACCGCCACCCGGGTCACCCCGTCGGGGATGTGGTGCGCCAGCTCCGCGGTGACGCCGGCTCCCACCCGCACGGGATAGGGGTGGTCGCCGTGCACCTCGACCACGGCGATGCTCATACCGACTCCCCGGTGGGGGCGGCGGCGATCGCCGCCAGTACCGCGTCCACCACCTGCGGCGCGTCGAGCCCGTCGGTCGCCACGCGCACCCGCGCGACCTCCTCGTAGAAGGGTCGACGGGCCGACATGAGCTCGACCCACTGGCCACGGATGTTGCCCAGCAGCAGTGGCCGGTCCCGGTTCAGCCCGACCCGTCGGGCCGCGTCCGCCAGCCCGACGTCGAGAAAGACGACCACGTGAGGCGCCAACAGCTGCCGCGTGTCCTGGTCGAGAACCGCACCTCCCCCGACCGCGACGACGCCGCTGGCGTGGGCGAGCGTCTGTTCCACCGCCGACTTCTCCAGCGCCCGAAAGGCCGGTTCACCCGATTCCACGAAGATGTCGGCGACCGAACGGCCCGACTCTGCCGCGACCACGTCGTCGGTGTCGACGAAGTCCACACCCCAGCGCGTGGCGAGCAACCGCCCCACCGTCGTCTTGCCGACGCCGGGTGGGCCCACGAGCACGGCCCGGGGAGGTGACCCGGGTGCAGCGCCGGTCATGTGAGAAGAAGGTGGTCGCGGTAGGCCATCACGTTGCGCCGTGTCTCGACCACGGAGTCGCCGCCGAACTTCTCCAGCACAGCGTCGGCGAGCACCAACGCGACCATCGCCTCGGCGACGATGCCGGCGGCCGGGACGGCACAGACGTCGGAGCGCTGGTTGATCGCCTTGGCCGGCTCGCCGGTGGCGACGTCGACCGTCGCGAGCGCCTTGGGAACGGTGGCGATCGGCTTCATGGCAGCGCGCACGCGCAGCACCTCACCGGTGCTCATGCCCCCCTCGGTGCCCCCGGAGCGCCCCGACGTGCGGCGCAACGTGCCCTCGTCGTTCACGATCTCGTCGTGCGCCTGGGATCCGGGCACCCGAGCGAGGTCGAACCCGTCCCCGACACCCACCCCTTTGATCGCCTGGATGCCCATGAGGGCTGCCGCCAGTCGGGCGTCGAGGCGACGGTCCCAGTGCACGTGGCTGCCGAGACCGGGCGGCAGGCCGTAGGCCAGCACCTCCACCACTCCGCCGAGGGTGTCCCCTTCGGTCCTGGCCCGTTCGATCGTCTCGACCATGGCCGCACTGGCGCTCGGGTCGAGACAGCGCACCGGGTCGGCGTCGAGCCTGAGCACGTCGCCCAGCCCGGGCCACGACCCGACCGGTGCCGCAGTACCACCGATCTCCACGACATGGCTCACCAGCGCAATGTCGGCCGCCTGCGCCAGGAACGCCGACGCGACGCAACCCAGTGCGACCCGGGCCGCCGTCTCGCGTGCACTGGCGCGCTCCAGCACCGGGCGGGCGTCGTCGAAGCCGTACTTCTGCATCCCGACGAGGTCGGCGTGACCGGGACGGGGGCGCGTCAGCGGTGCATTGCGTGCCTGTCCGGCGAGGACCTCAGGATCGACCGGGTCGGCCGCCATGACCGTCTCCCACTTGGGCCACTCGGTGTTGCCGATCTCGACGGCCACCGGTGACCCGAGCGTACGGCCGTGCCGGACGCCGCCGAGGATGCGCACGTCGTCCTGCTCGAACGTCATGCGCGCACCGCGACCGTGGCCGAGCCGACGTCTGGCCAGCCCGCGTCGCAGGTCGTCGGTCGTGATGGCGACGTCAGCGGGCAAGCCCTCGAGGATCGCGACGAGGGCCGGGCCGTGTGACTCCCCGGCCGTCAGCCAGCGCAGCATTGCGACCTCACCATGACGATCATCCTTCCACGACGCGAAACGGCCGCCCCGGAACAGGGCGGCCGTTTCGCGGTGCGGATCGTCAGGGGGTGAAGATCCAGGTGGACTGCTCGTAGCGCTTGCCCGGCTGCGCGACGTCACCGAAGGTGAGCGTCACGAACTTCTTGCCGGACTTGCTGTCGGTGCCGACGCTGTCGAGCCGGAACACCGACGCGAAGGTGCCACCGACGGCCACGTCGGAGTACTTCACGCCGTTGACCCAGAAGGTCGCGGTCTGACCGGAGACGCTCACGCTCTCGACCGTCAGCTGGTAGGTCGACACCGCTGACGGCGTCGTCCCTCCGGAGCCGGACGTCGGCGCCGGGCTGGACGTGTCGGTCGGCAGGGCCGACGACGTGACCTGAGCTTCGATGGCCAACGGCTTGAACGGGTTGCGCCCCGCTTGGCCGTGGTACACCGGAGGCACGGTCTGTCCGGCGCTCGGGCTGGCGCTCGCGCTCGGCTTCGCCTTGGTGGTGGGGTGGGCGACCACGACCACGCCGCTGACGTCCCCGCCGCTGGAACCACCGGAGTGCAGCAGGAAGAAGCCACCCAGCGCGGCCACCACGAGGGCAGCCCCACCCAGCACGAACAACAGCCGGCGGTTGGTGCCGGTGCCACCCTCCGGAGTGAGCGCGTTGTCGAGCTGCGCCTGCTCCGCGGGTACCTGGTTCATGTCGCTCATCGAAGTGCCTTTCCTACTGGACCGTGGTCGGGGCGGCCGTGGAAGAAGCTGCCGGGGACGAGACGGGTGCCGGAGGAGTGACGCCCGGGATCTCCGACGTCACCGGCAGTTCCTGCGGTGCGAAGAACACACGAGCCTGGATCACACCGTGCAGCTGGTTGGTGTCCGACTGCGAGGCGAGCTGCAGCGAGCTGGTGAGGATCGCCCGCGGCATCTTCTCGAGCCGGCTCATGAACTCTTCGGTCTCGAAGAAGTTGCCGTCGAACTCCAGCTTCAGGTTGACGATCGCCAGCTGGCCAGGAGGCAGGACGACCCCACCGGTCTCCGACGAGGTCGGCGTGACCGAGACCGGGTCGGCCGGCATCAGGGAGCGCAGCGTGACGCCAGAGGCGTTCGCGGCGTCCGTGAGCTGGCGGATCAGCTGCGGCATCTCAGATGCCACCGGGATGCTGGTCCTGACCTTGGCCAGGCTGGCCTCCATCTGAGGCAGGTTCTTGCTCTGCGCCTTCAGCATGGCGATCTGCGCCTGGAGCCCCTGGTTGGTCTTGAGCTGCTGGGCAGTCTGCAGGTTGAGCGAGGCAGCGTGCTTACGCTCGGCCTGCACGAGGAGGAACCATCCGGCCAGTGCGATCACAACCACGATCGCAACGGCACCGAGGGTCCACTGTCGGCTGCGGGTCATGGTCAGTTACCCCACTTGTCGTAGCGGTGCGACAACGCGTCGGTGGTGACGGTGATCTTCGAGGACCAGTCGGTGACGGGCTTGACCGTCGTCTGCCCTGCGGCGTTCTCCAGGTCGACCGGCCACGGCTCGGTGACGCCCCATTCGTGCGTCTGGACCTGCAGCCACTTGGCAACGGAGTCGAACGAGGACGCCGCACCCGTGTAGCTGATGCCACCGATGCCGACCGAGCCCTCGACGCCCGTCGTGGTCGTGACGGTTCCCGAGCCCAGCGAGGTCGCCAGCGGCTCGGTCATCGTCAGCGTGGTCAGACGCACGCCGTCGGGGATGGTCAGGCTGAGGTCGTTGAGGTAGAAGGACCAGCGCACCTCGGGCGCCATCGCCACGGCGAGCTGTCCTTCGGCCGTGGCCAGCTCCTGCGCCTTCTCGGGCACGCTGGCGTACTGGGCCACCTGTTGCTGCAGGCTGACCGACGCCAGCGTGGCCTCGTTGAGACGCGTCTGGGCCGAATCCGCCGACGAGCGCGCCATGAACCACAGCGCCCCGACCAAGAGCAGGGTCACGCCCACGGCCACGCCGAGGAGCGTCTGCAGCCGGCGGAACTTCGCGGCCTCGGCGATCTCGGGCGGAAGCAGGTTGACGCGGGGCAGTGTGGCGACCCGGGTCGCGGTCAGCGTGGTCACGACGCCACCCCCAGGGCAAGACCGACCGGCACGGAGGCCAGTGGCTCGACGAATGTGAGTTGCTCCGGCGACAACCCGGTCTTGCCGACCGTCAGGTCAGCGAACGGGTTGCCGGGAACGACGGGGACCCGGGTGGCTTGCGCGAGCCGCTCGGCCAGGCCGATCAGTCGCGAGCCACCACCGGTGAGGACCAGCCGGGACAACGGCTGCGAGCCGCTCGAGGCGGTGTAGTAGTCGAGCGAGCCACGAACCTGGTCCACGAAGGCCTGGCCGGCTGCGTCCATGACGCGTCCGGCGGCTTGCGCCTCCATGGTCGCTCCCGTGGCCTGCATGCCGATCTCCTGCTTCAGCGCGGTGGCTTGGGCGGAGGAGACGCCGGCGCGGTCGACGACCGCTTCGGTGACGTCTTGACCGCCCATGAGCAGGATGCGGACGAACCGGGGAACGCCGCCTTCGTGCACGATGACGTTGGTGACCCGGGCGCCGACGTCGACGAGGGCCTCGAGCTGTCCGCCCATGCCCACGTCATCCATGTCGGCCAGCGCGCGCAGCACGGCGAAGGCGGTCAGGTCGACCATCTCGGGCTGCAGGCCGGCCTTCTGGACCGCGCTGAGGTGCGAGGAGACCATCTCCCGCGATGCGGCGACCAGCAGGCCGCGCACCATCTTGACGCCACCGTCACCGGTGAGGTCCTCCAGCGGGTAGAAGTCCAGCAGCGCGCTCTCGACCGGCATCGGGATCGTGTCCTGCACCAGGAACCCCAGCGAGCCCTTCAGCTCGTCCAGGGGCGCCCAGGGAAGGTCGACCTGGCGGACGATCACCTTCTGGTTGGCGACACCGATGACGACCTTCTTGCTGGCGAACTTGGTGTGCGCCCACAACTGCTTGATGGCCTCTGTGACGGCGTCGGGGTCGAAGACTTCGCCGTCCCTGACGACGCCTTCGGGGAGGGCGACCTGCCCGAACTTCTCCAGCGTGATGCCGCTCTTGCCAAAGGCAAGCTCTGCGGCCCGCACCCCCGAGGTGCCGATGTCGAGACCGATGGCGGTTCGTGCAGCCACTGCGATCTTCCCTTCACCGTATCCGCGGCTAGGCCGCGTGGGTGAGCCCATTCGGGCCATGTCAAAGGAAGGCATCGGAGCGACTTTGCCTGGGCTTGAGCCTTTGACGACAACCTGTCGGAGTCGAATCCCGAACCGGCGGGGTGATGGCCACGTCGACGGCCGCGGGTCAGCATGCGGCCGCGACCCGGGTGAAACACCTCGGGTCGCGGCCGTGTGCGGTTGCTCAGTACTGCGGGGTCAGCTCCGCCGTGGTCTTGGCGCCCCACACCGCGTTCGTCCACTGGGGGAAGTACGGCGGTGAGGTGAACTTCAGCCGCGAGTCGTAGCCGTAGTCCTTCAGGTAGCCGGTGCCGCTGCTGCCACTGGTACCGACGATGCCGCGCCACTTCTGGGCGATCGAGCCGCGTACGTGCAGGGTGCCCATCTTGACGCCCTGGTCGTAGGACTGGACCCAGAAGCTGTGCTGCAGGGCCTGGATCGAGGCGTAGATCCAGCGGTCCTCCGGCGCCTTCAGGTTCGTGCCCGAGGCATTGACCGGGTGGTAGACGACCACCGAGTTGCCCGCCACCAGGCCGACGATGTCCGGGCCGACCGGCGCCTGGGTGACCGGTGTGCTGGCGACCAGCAGGTCGTCGGTGACGATCACGTTGTTCTGCGCCGCCAGCGTCACGCGACCCTTGACGGTGCCCTCGATGTAGGCGTTTCCGTTGCCGCAGTAGAACGTCGGCGTGTTCACGTTGTCGTCCGTTGCCAGAGGGCAGGCCGTCACCGATCTGTCCCGTGGTGCACTTGCTCTGCGTCGAGCCGTTCTTGATGTAGATCACCTGGTCGTTGGGCACGTTGACGGTCTGCGGCCACGGTCCCGCCGGGTTGCCGCAACCGGTGCCGAGCGTTGTGCCCGTGCTGCCGTAGCTCCACACCTTCATGGTTCCGTCGTTGTTGAACACGATGCGGGTGTCGCCGGTGTACTGGCAGCCGGGGAACGTCGAGAACTGGTTGCTGTTGTCGGGCAGGTACAGCAGCGGTGCATACCGCGGCTGGCCACCGTTCAGGTTCGGGGTACCGGTCCCGCGACGGCAGTTGGCGATCGACGGGGTCTGGCACTTCGGGTCTGACGTCTCGTAGGACTTCAGGAAGACTGTCGATCCGTTGATCAGTGGGGTGTCGTTGAAGTGCACGGCGCCGTCCAGCGTGTCACCCGTGACGAACTGGATCTCGACACAGCCACGGCTGCTGTTCTGCCAGTAGTACTGCGCCAGCGTCGGACCGGACTTGCCACAGGCGTTGTTCGGCGCCCCGCTCGGGTAGGCCTGGGTGTTCGCCGGGTCGGCGTCCTCGAAGTCGGTGTAGTACAGGAACTGGGTCGAGCCACCTCGGGACACCAGCACCTGGATGGAGCGCGAGACGCCGCGCACCTGTCCGGTGGCGGTCACGCGGACTGCGCCTTGGCTGTAGATGCCCGACGCGTCGACGTCGTAGTGGAACCGGCCCGCGTTCGGGTTGCCCGGTTGGACCGACTGCCATCCGACCGGCGTCGTCGAGGTCCAGCCGCAGGAGTTCGTTCCTGCCTTGGGACCCTTCAAGGCTGGGTTCGTGCAGTCAACCGTGGTCCAGTAGGTGTCGCTCTGGTTCAGACGGGCGATGTAGTCGTCCACGCCGGCCTGCGCCGCTGCGAGCGCACCGTCCCAGTCCTGGGTGTGCCGCGCTTCCGGCTGCGCCTGTAGCGCCACCATGTAGGCGGTGGCCAGCAGCATGCTGAGCACCACGATCGAGGCCATCACCATGATCATGGCAATGCCCTCATCGCGGCCGTCTACGCGCTGCGACCGCGCACGAAGTCGGGCGACCATCTCTGCGAACATCGTCGCTCCTGTCACGGACTCGCCGACGCCGTGGTGACGGAGTCGTGGTTCGGCATGCTCACGCGTGCCATGAAGGTGGTGGGGGGTACCCGCGACGCCGTGGAGTCGCGTACCGAGATGACCACGTCCATCGTGTCGACGTTGGCCAGGTCGGTGGCGGTCAGCGTGCCGGTGCCGAGCGAGACACCGTTCGGGTCGTAGTAGGTGAAGATCGCCGAGCCCGGAACGAGATTGCGGGCCAGGACTCGGGTCTTGACCACGCAGCCGGACGTCCCTGGCGTGCAGTACTGGTAGTTGAAGTCGGTGGTCGCGTGCGGGTTCGGCGGCTGGATCGACTCGATGAGCTCGTACTTGGAGTTCACCGAGTAGCTCACCCGCGACGGGCCGACGGTGTTGCCGTCGTTGTTGATGTTGGCGTAGAAGGACACCGAGGTCGGCGTTCCCTGGATGAAGGCGGCCAGGTCACAGCTGGAGCAGGTGCCGTTGAGCTGGGACGGCAGAACGGCCGTGCGCAGCGTCTTCGTGACCGCGTTCATCGCTTCGCTGGTCTGCTGCGTCTGGTCGACGCGGATCGACTGCTCGCCGACCGTGCGCTGCGTGAAGATCAGGGTCGTCTGCACGCCGGCCAGCACGATGCCGAGGATGAAGATGGTCACCAGCAGCTCGGTCAGCGTGAAGCCACCGTCTGGGCGAGCGGATCGGATCCGGCGTCGCAACGCTGCGATCACGTGGTCACCACCATCATGGTCGTCGGGGATGAGGTCGGGAGCAGCGACGGAGTAGTCGGCCAGCTGCCTGACGGGCTCTTGCCCGAGACCTGCAAGGTCCACTTGCCGGCCGGCAAGGACGTCATCAGCAGGCCGGTCGAGTTCGTGACGCCGAGGGTCAACGAGGTCTCCGTCGTGAGGCAGCCAGTGGTCGACAGCGGTACCGCGACCACGGTCGCGTTGGCCAGTGCGACTCCCGCGGCGTTCTTGACGTTCACCTGGACCGGCGCCAACGACGCGGTCGTCGATCCGGAGGCGCCGGGATTGACGATGACGGCCGGGGAGCGCGTGCCGCCTGCGGTCGCGGGGTCGGACTGCGAGCACGTACCGGCCCACACCGAGTAGCCGTCGGTGAACGGCCACAACGTCGGGATGGTGGTGCTGGCGCCGCTCGACGCCTGCGTACGGACGCCGGAGGGCTGCAGCCCGGTGTTGGCCAAGGTGATACCGGGCAACGTGGTGGGCAGCGCGTATCCGGCTTGGGTCGTGAGACCCACCGTCAACGTCGCGGCCTTGTCGTAGTTGAACTGCAGCTGCGACAGCGTGCTCGCCGTCACCACCACCGTCTTGGTCGGCGCCGCGGTGCCGTAGTAGTCGACGTAGCCGCTCGAGCTCAGCGATGCCGTGTACGTGCCGGCTGACGAGAGCGCGAAGACGGCGCAGCCGTCGTCGGCCGTGGTGTCGGTGAAGGATCCTCCTGGGCCGCTCAGCGACACCGGCAGGTCGCTCTGCGGCGACCCGGCACTGTTGAGGACCTTCACTCCGACGAACGACAGAGTCGAGGCCATGGTGCCCTTGGCCGGCGTCATCATCGTCGTCGTCTCGACCGGTGGCACGTTGCCCATCACCGGCCAGGTCACCTCGACGTGCACCGACAGGGTCGGGTACGTGATCGCGGCGCCGCCGTCACAGGCACTCTTGCCGCTGCCGGCGGGCAGCCACTCGACGTTGCGGGTGACCGTGTAGGGGACGTTGTCGACCAGCAGCGGGTTGCCAGCCGTGCCGCCGGGCAGCGGGTGAGGGTCGACCACCTGGTTCTGCGCGGCCAGCGCGGCCGGGCTGCCCGAGCTCGAGTTGAACTCGTTGCGGGTGATCTCCAGCTCGCGGGCGGCGAGGTTGGCCGCCGCCACGCGGTTCTTGTCGGTCCGTGCCGTCTTCATGGCGCTCGCCAGGCCGGTCACGACCGCCCCGGCCACCATGGCGAAGATCACCATGGCCATGATGACCTCGATCATCGTGAGACCGGCTTGGGTGTCAGAGCCGGTCATCCGTCGCGAGACACGTCGAAGACGCGTCGATGCCATCCGCATGCCCAGGCCATCGGCATCGTCTGAGGCCGTCTTGAGCACGAAGCCCCTCAGGCGGCCCCACCTTCCCCCGAACGGCCGACCGGCCGGCCACCCGCGCGCTGCGGGTGGCCGGCCGGAGGTCGTTCGCAGTGGCGTCAACCGGTCAGGCTTCCGCCGCTGGTGCCGCCCGTCGAGATCGGACAGCTGCCGCTCCCGGTGGGTTGCAGACCACCGGCTTGGCTGTCGTAGTACCACGTCGTCGGGGACATCGCGTTCTTGCCGGTGAGGCAGAACCCGGTGCCGCCGATGTAGCTGATCGTCAGCGTCACTTTGCGCGTCGCCGTCACCGACAGCGAGTTGCCGGCCAGGTCCGTGAACGAACCGTACGTGCCGTAGCTGACCAGGTAGGTCTCTTCGAACTGGGCCAGGTTGCGGATGTCCGACTTGGCTGCGGCGTCATAGGCCCGCTGCCTCTGGTTCAGGTACACCGGGATCGCGATTGCCGCCAGGATGCCAATGATGATGATGACGACGAGCAACTCGATCAGGGTGAATCCTGTGTCGGGTGAGTCCAGCTCCCCCTGGCCCCGGAAGTCGTCCCGGGGTGGCATCTGTCCTCCTCAAGTCCTTCTTTAGCAATGGGTGCGCTGTCGGTATCGACGTGGCTCGCGTCGCCCCTGTTGCGCCGATTGACGGAGCCCGATCGGGCTAGCCAGTCAGCGCGTCTGGAAACGGCGGACGGGAGCCGGTGCCGCAGGGGCACCGGCTCCCGCCGTTTCGAGCTGCGATCTGGACTAGAAGGAACCCGCTGCCGGGCAGGCGACGGTGCCAGTTGCCTGGAGGCCGCCCTGGCTGCTGATGTAGACCCACTTCTGGGTGCCGGGCTGGGCGCCCGCCACACGGTCCATCAGGATGCAGTACGCCGAAGTAGCAGTGTTCAGCGTGATCGTGGCGGTGTTACCGGTGGACAACCGGACCGTGGTGGCACCAATGACCGGCGCGGAGCCGCTCGTGGCAACGTAGGCCTGGTAGTCAGTGAAGTAGGTCTCTTCCTCGTTGGCGATCGTCCGGGAGTCGGACTTCATCGAGGCGTCGACTGCCTTCTTGCGCTGGTTCAGGAAGACCGGGATCGCAATCGCGGCCAGAATACCGATGATGATGATGACGACGAGGAGCTCGATGAGGGTGAAGCCCTCTTCACGCTCGTCCATCGCCTTGCGAATTCGTGCGAGCATCAGCTGTTGCCCTTTCGGACGAACCGGTGAGCCGCCGGCTTGTCGCCTCTAGGACCCCCGGAGGGATCCGGACCGAGGTAGCTGGGCTGACCGGCTTGGGTCCCCTGGCTTTGCGACCCCGCCTTACGACGGGAGTGCCGTTTCTGGCCGGATGGCTCTTGACCTAGGGGTTTTCGGCCCCGGCGGAAGACGACTTGAGCATCGGCCCGGGTGATCAGGTCACGGAAGGATCACGAACGACCAGGCCCGGTCGTCCCGCGGGACGACCGGGCCTGGTCGGGTCGGGTCGGACTACTTGATCAGGTTGAAGATGCTGAAGATCGGCATGTACAGGGCGATGATCATCGCCCCGACCAGGCCGCCGAGCACCGCGATCATCAAAGGCTCGATCAGGGAGGTCAACGACTCCGTGGTCGCCTCGACCTCCTGGTCGTAGAAGTCACTGATCTTGTGCAGCATCGAGTCGAGCGCCCCGGTGTCCTCACCGACCGACATCATCTGCACCACCATGGGCGGGAAGATCGCGTGGTTCGCCAGGGGCGCGGTCAACGACTCACCGTTACGCACACTCTCCTGGACGTCGCGGACCGCGTGGGCCACGACGACGTTGCCTGAGGTGTCGGCCACGATGTCGAGGCTCTGCAGGATCGGGACACCGGCGTGCAGCATGGTGCCGAAGTTGCGCGTGAACCGGCTGATGGCGATCTTCTGGAACAACGCACCGAAGACCGGGATCTTCAGCTTCAGCGGGTCGACCACGTTGCGCACGCGCTCGTCGCGCTTGAACTTCTTCCACAGCACCATCGCGACGATGGCAGCGATGATGATCAGCGGGAAGCAGGTCTTCAGGAAGTGTGAGAGGTTCACCAGGACCTGGGTCGCCATCGGCAGCTTGGCGCCAAGGCTCTGGAACATCTTCGCGAACACGGGGACGATGAACAGCAACATGCCGGTCACCGCGAGCATGGCGATGCAGAACACCACGACCGGGTAGGTCATGGCCGACTTGATCTTTCCGCGCAGCCTGACCTCGGCCTCGTAGTTCGCCGCGACCTGCAGCAGCACCTGGTCGAGGAAGCCGCCGACCTCGCCGGCACGCACCATGTTGATCATCAGGGGCGGGAAGACGTCGTCGTGCAGCGCAAGCGCGGACGACAACGCCTGGCCGGTCTCGACCTCGTTGCGCACCTCAGCCAGCACCGGGCCAAGCTTCTTGTTCGGCGTCTGCTCGGCCAGGATGCTCAGCGCCCGCATCAGCGACAGGCCGGAGTTGATCATCGTCGCGAACTGTCGCGACATCACGGCCAGGTCCTTCAGCTTCACCTTCGGCCCGAACCCCGGGATGGCGAGGTCGCGACCCAGGCCAGGCTTGTGCTGGCCGATCGACATGGGCGCGTAGCCCATGCTCTTCAGCTTCTGTGCCACCGCGGCTTCGGAGTCCGCCTCGATGGTGCCCGTGAAGACCTTGCCGGCCTTGTCTCGGACGGAGTACTGGTAGGTGGTCGTTGCCATGAGTCAGCCCCTCAGATCCGACCGGTGAGCCGGTTGAAGTCCTCGATGTGGTGGCACTTCTCCAGGCCGGTGTCGTAGTTGATCCGGCCCTTGTTCACCAGCTCCGCGAGGTGCTGGTCCATGGTCTGCATGCCGAACTTCCCGCCGGCCTGCATCGCGCTGTAGATCTGGTGGGTCTTTCCTTCGCGGATCAGGTTGCGAACCGCCGGTGTCGCCACCAGCACCTCGCAGGCAACGACGCGGCCACGGCCGTCGGCGCTGCGCGCCAGCGTCTGGCAGACAACGCCTTGGATCGACGTCGCCAGCTGCGCGCGGATCTGCTGCTGCTGGTGCGGCGGGAACACGTCGATCACGCGGTCGATCGTCTGCGCCGCATCCTGCGTGTGCAGGGTCGCGTACACCAGGTGGCCGGTCTCGGCCGCGGTCAACGCCACCGAGATCGTCTCCAGGTCACGCATTTCGCCGACCAGGATGATGTCGGGGTCTTGCCGCAGCACATGCTTCAGTGCGTTCTGGAAGGACCACGTGTCCTCCCCCACCTCGCGCTGGTTGACCAGGCACGACTGGTGCCGGTGGAGGAACTCGATCGGGTCCTCGACCGTCATGATGTGGTCTTTGCGGTTCCGGTTCGCCAGGTCGAGCAGCGACGCCAGCGTCGTGGACTTGCCAGAACCGGTGGGGCCTGTCACCAGGACGAATCCACGGGGCAGCATCGAGAAGTTCGCCACCTGCGGTGGTACGCCGAGGTCCTCGAGCCGCCTGATCTCGAACGGGATCAACCGGAACGCAGCACCGACGGCGTCGCGCTGCCGGTACATGTTGACGCGGAACCGGGCCCGGCCCGGGACGGAGTAGGCGAAGTCGAGCTCGAGGTTCTCCTCGAACTTCTCTCGCTGCCGCTGGGTGATGGACGCGTACATGACGCGCTGGATCACCGGCGGGGTCAGGACGGGCTGGTCGTCGAGCTGCTCCAGCTCGCCGTTGACCCGGATCATCGGCCGGGCTCCGGCGCTCAGGTGAAGGTCGGACGCCTTACGGTTCAGCACCTCGAGCAGCAGGTCGACCAGGATGATGTCGTCACTCGCCGAGACCTCGGTGGTACGACGGTGGTAGGCCGACTCCTCGGCCTCGGAGTCGGCCAGGCCGACGCCGGCCTCCTCGGCGAGAACCGCAGTCTCGAAGCCCGCGTCGTACCCCGCTTCGTAGGTGGACTCCGTGGGCGCCGTCAACGCGCTGTCGTAGCCGGCGTCATAGCTGCCCTCCAGGCCCGACTCCGCGGGTGCGTCAGTCAGCACGTCGCTCGTCTGCGGCGCGTCACCCAAGCCGTTGAAGCCGGAGTAGTCCACGCCGGCCGGCTCGACCGGCTGGCTCAGGTCGACCTCGGCGGCCTCCTGCGCAGCGATGGCGAGGGACATGGGCAGGCCCTCGGCCGCCTCGGGCGTTGCCTCTTCGACCAAGGTGGGTGCGACCTCGGCGGGCGACTGCACAACAGGTTCGGGCGCAGGTTCGGGCGCAGGTTCGGGCGCGGGTTCCGCCTCAGGTGCGGGTACCGCCAGGGCCGGCTCGTACGCCGGCTCGGTCGCCGCGGCTCGACTGCCGGCTCGACCGTCGGCTCGGTCACGGACTCGTGGACCACCTCGTCGGTGGCCGAGACGGTGGGTTCCGGGGCAGGTTCCGGGGCGGGTTCAGTGGCACCGTCGGCCGGCACCACGGCGGGTGCGGGCGCGAAGAAGCCGTAGTCGGTGGCTGGAGCCGCGTTCGGCTCAGCAGGGGCGTCCGGAGAAGGCGCAGGGTTGCGGTATCCCGAGGTCTCCACGTGGGCCCTCCCTCCGCGCCCGAGCGCGGGTTCCTTGACCACCGGCGGCGCCAGCGGTATTCCTCTTTGGCAGGCATCGGCGCGAGGGCGTCACCCCTTGAGCGCAGACCAGACGAACTAGTCCCGGGGCCAAGTGGGTGAGCCCCTAGACGACCACGCGGAGGATCTCGTCGATCGACGTCACGCCCTCGGCGACTTTCGACATGCCGTCCTCGCGCAGCGTCAACATGCCCTCCTCCTTGGCGGCTGTCATGATCCGGGCGGCTGACTCACGCTCCACGGCCATTCGCTCGATCCGCTCCGACACCTGCATCACCTCGTGCAGAGCGAGCCGCCCCTTGTAGCCGGTCTTGGAGCAGTTGGAGCAGCCGATGGGACGAAACAGCGTCGGCAGGGGCTCGCCGTCGTGCCACGGGTAGCGGGCCGAGGCCAGTTGCTCCGGAGTCGGCACGTACTCCTCCCGGCACTTCTCGCACAGTCGCCGCGCGAGCCGCTGGGCAAGCACACAGTCGAGCGCAGAACCGACCAGGAACGGTTCCAGTCCCATCTCGACCAACCGGGTGATCGACGAAGGAGCGTCGTTGGTGTGCAGCGTCGACAGCACGAGGTGACCGGTGAGGGCGGCCTCGACCGCGATCTGGGCGGTCTCGTGGTCGCGGATCTCACCGATCAGAACGATGTCGGGGTCCGAGCGAAGGATGGAGCGCAACGCCGAGGCGAAGGTCAGCCCGGCCTTGACGTTCGTCTGCACCTGGTTGATGCCCGGGATCCGGTACTCGACCGGGTCCTCGACGGTGATGACGTTCACCTCGGGACGCGCGATCTGGTTCAGCGTCGCGTAGAGCGTGGTCGACTTCCCCGAACCGGTCGGGCCGGTCACCAAGATCATGCCGTACGGCTTGGTGAAGCTCTCGCCGTACGAGTCGTGATTGTGCTGGGAGAAGCCGAGGTCCGCCAGTTCCAGACGAGCCGTGGAGTTGTCGAGCACCCGCATGACGACCTTCTCGCCCCACACCGTGGGAAGCGTGGCAACACGCAGGTCGATCTTGCGTCCGTTCACGACCACCGAGAGCCGGCCGTCCTGCGGCACGCGGCGCTCGGCAATGTTGATGTCGGCCATGATCTTCAGGCGCGAGATCACGCCGGACTGGATCGAGCGGTTCGACTGCATGACGTCGTGGAGGACACCGTCGATGCGCTGGCGCACCCGTAGGTAATGCTCACCGGGCTCGATGTGGATGTCGGAGGCGCGATCCCTGATCGCGTTCGTGATGACGCCGTTGACCCACTTGACGATCGGGGCGTCCTCGGTCGCCTCCTTCAGCGACGAGAGGTCCTCGCTGTCGTCGCCCTCGCTCTCCATCGCGGCCTGGAGGTCGTCGAGCTGGTCGTCGTCGCGGAAGAACTTGTCGATCGCGGCCAGGATGTCGTCCTTGGTCGCGACCACGCGGTGGATGTCCACCTGCAGCCCAGCGGCCGCGAGATTGGCCTTGATGTCGTCGATGGCCAGGACGTTGTAGGGATTCTCCATCGCCAGCAGAAGCCGGCCGTCGTCGTCGAACTTGATCGGGATGGCGAGGTGCGTCCGGCACAACGACGCCGACACCCGCGCGACCACACTGCCGTCGACGGAGTAGTCGGACAGGTCGACGACCTCCAGCCCGCCGAGGCTGAACAGCGCCATCTTGATCTGCGCCTCGGTGACGATGCGCTTGCGCACCAGCGTCTGGGACAACGTCTCGCCGCTCGTGAGCGACTCGTTGTAGGCATCTTGCGCCTGCTCCAGGGTGACCAGCTTGGCGTTGACCAGCAGGTCCACCATCTGCCGGGCGACATCTGACATCACGGCATCCGACGTCCAGGCGTCGTTGTGCACCACATCCGTCACCGGGTGGCCTCCCCAAACGTGTCGGTCCCCACCGAGGTCGAATCCCCGCCCTGCGTAGAGGCTTCGGCAGAAGCGGGATGCAAACTGAGCCATTGCGCCAGATCAGGCGCAGCCGGCGATCCGGCCCGTTGCGCCGCCCCGAGTGCCTGGGTGACGAGGTCGACGGCGCCACGGGTGTCGCCGGCGGCCACCAGCACCTCGGCGCGGGCCAGCACGGTCTTCGGGCGAGGAGCGGCCGGATACCTCGCGGCCGATTCGGCGAGGCCGGCGTCGACGTCGCCGAGCGCCACCATGGCGAATGCCCGGTACTGGGCCAGCACGGGATCGTCGGCGCTGGCTCGGACCGTCTGGGCCAGCGCGTCGCGAACCGCCGGCGGCGCCAGCGTGCGCGCCGCGAGCAGGACTGCGATCTGCTGCGACTCACTGGGCAGGCGCGCGGCCAGCGCCCTGACGGGAAGCACCTGGTCGACGACCCGCTGCCACCCGACAGCGGGGCGATCCTGCACCCGTTGCGCGCCGTCGACCAGCGCGGCACCCACCGTCAGCACTCCCACCGCAGCCAGCACTGCCACCACCGGAATTGGGGCGACCCCCCAGCGGGAGAGGCGCCCCGACCGGGGGGCGGCGACCGCCTGCAACCGCCACGGGAGCAGCCCCACCAGCACGGCGAACAGCGCCAGCAGTGCCGGGTAGGCCCAGTCGAGGTCGAAGAGGGCGTGGGCGAGCAAGAGCACGACCCCGGATGCCGCGCCGATGGCGACCGGGTCGGCGCCGGCATGCCGGGCGCTCAGCAGCCGCCGGACGGCACGGATGGCGAGCCACCCCGTGACTGCGATGACCGGAAGGGCCAGCACGAGACCGCCGTCGACCATCGCCTGCAACCAGCCGTTGTGCACCGCAGAGCTGGCCGACTTGTCGGCCGGCATGTACGGGGCTCCGGCCCCGGCGAACGAGCCGAACCCGGAACCGGTCCAGAGATGGTGGCTGGCCAGCCGCGCCGCGGCCCGCCAGTAGTCCAGCCGGATCAAGAAGTTGCCCTCAGCCGCCTCCGTGCGCCCGGCCGCACCGACGCCGGAGCCACCCGACCCGGCCGCTCCCCCCATCAGCACCGGTGAGGCCAACAGCCAGGCGAGCGCGAGCGACCCCACGGATGCGGCGCCAACCGTGGCGGCCTGGCGCCAGGTGCGTGCCCCGAGGGCCACGAGGGCCAGGACCGCCAGCACCCACAGGGCCAGGCCGGCACGACTCCCGGACAGCCACACCCCGGCGGCCAACCAAGGGGCGAGCACGAGCCCGAGACGGCGCAGCCAGCCGGTCGCCCGCATCGCGACCGCGAGCGCCACCAGCGAGATCGCCGCCTGGAACGCGGCGAAGGGGTTGTGCCAGAAGAAGGTGCCGACCATCAGGGCCTGGCGATCGCCGGATCCCCACCAGGCGAACCAGGCCTGGTACATCTGCTCGGTGCCGACCAGCAGCACCAGTGCGGCCACGAGCTGCCGCCGGGCCGGAGTCCGTGCGTAGCTGACGACGCCGAGTCCGAGCAGAGCGGCATACCACCACGCGGCGGCCTCGCCGAGTCCCGACCAGCCGGTGGCCGACACGCTGTTCAGGCCGAGCGCGACCGCCCCGGGCAGCAGCACGAAGGCGAGCGCGCGCAGGGGCACCCGTCGAGCCGCCCCGCTGACGAAGAGCAACGGCAGCGCAGACGCGGTGACCAGAGCCAACGTGTAGGGAGCCTGTCCACCGGTGGCATGCGTCAAGACGATGCCCCAGCCCAGCAGGGCGAGCGCGGCCGCGAGGGCCTCGACGCCGCCGACCCGCTGCCACCACGAGCGTCGCGTCGTGGCGCTCCCGTGGGGCACGAGCGCTTCTAGGGTGGACACGTCGATCAGATCGGCCGGACGGGTGACCCGCTTGACCCACGCAGGGCGTCGGCCAGAGCGGTGAACGCCCGGGTACGAGGGTCGCCCGGCGGCAGCGTCACCACCGAGTCATCGGCGAAGGTGAGCCGGACCACCGGCTCGTGCCACCAGTCCGGCACCTGGGCGGCCGGCGCGACCGCGGGGCGAGCCCGAGCGCTACGGCGGAACCACGTCATCGAGGTACCCGCCTACACCGTGGCCGGCTCGGCCTCGATCTCGTCGAGAACGCTGTACAGCAGCGCCAGCAGCAGCGCCTTGACCGACTCCTTGTCGGTCGCGTCGCACGGCACGACAGGAATGTGGGCAGCCAGGTCGAGGTGCTCGCGCACCTGCGCCTCCTGGGAGTCGTCGTCCCCGTCCGTACGGTTCAGGCCCACCACGAACGGGACGCGGGCCATGCGCCGGAACGCGTCGAGGATGCCTCGTGCCTCGGCCAAGGAGTCGGCGCGGGTGACGTCGACCAGCACCACGTAGCCGAGCATGCCCTCGCCGAGGATCTCCCACATGAAGTCGAAGCGTTCCTGACCGGGTGTCCCGAACAGGTAGAGGACCAGATCGCCGTCGATGGTGATCCGGCCGAAGTCCATGGCCACGGTGGTCTCGTTCTTGCGAGACCGGGTGTTGTCGGTGATCCCCCGCTCGGTGGACAGCACCGTGATCTCGCTGATCGTGCGGATCAGCGTCGTCTTGCCCGCCGCGAACGGACCGGTGATCACCACCTTGACGGCTTGGCCACCGTGACGTCGTCGCTTGTTGGTCGCCATCTCTACAGCCCCTTGACCCCGGCGATGAGTTTCAGCAGCAGGCTCCGATTCACGCTCGGATCACGTTCGATGGCCGGGTTCGCCGCCGCGGCTACCGCCGACGACCCGACCGTGCTGGAACCAGCGGGTCTCGCCGGTACGCCCGAGGACGTGACCGGCGGCAGCGGCGGTGCGGCCACCGGTTGGGCGGACGCCGACTGTCGGTTCGGCAAGGAGTCCGGGTGCTCCGGAGAGCGGGGCCGACGGAACGGCTCGGGCCGCTCGGGCACGACCGCTTCGGGCCGATGGGCGCCGCGGCCGCTTGCCTCCCCGGGCGTGGGAGCCTTGGTCAGTCCGACCGGCCCCGACGGTTGGTCGAGGGGCGGCGGGGCCGGCTGGCGAACCTGCGCCGGTTCAGGTGTTGGCGTCGGCGGCGCCGTGGCGGCTGGCTCGTTCGCTGGCGCCACCTGCACCTGCTGCTGCGGCGCGACCTGCGTCGGCTCACCGGTGAGCGTCTGCCCGGAGGCGTCGGTCGGGGCGTCCTGCTCCAGCAGCGAGGTCTCCAACGCGGCCAGCGTCACCTGGCGGCGCAGCACCAGCACCACGTGATCCGGCGCATCCTCGTCCTTGATCGACAGCATCCCCCGTTGCACCAGACCGGCCAGAGCTGACACGACACTGAACTGTCCGGCTCCACTCAGCTCCACGAGCTCGCCGACCGTGCGGGCTCCGTCGACCAGGGCCAACAGCGACCACTCGTCGCGGGTGACGGTCGGATCGGCCGGCAGTACGACGGGCATCACCAGCACGACGTCGGGCGAGGGGATCACCTTCGAGACCGAGTCCCACAGCTGGCGTCGGCGGGTGGCCTCGGCGACCACCTGGTCAGCGGGCAGGGCGATCCCGACGTCGTTCGGGTTGGTCTCGTCCAGCGCGAAAGCGAAGTCACCCTGGCTCCAGCGCAGCAGGTCGAAGACGGCGTCGACGGTCTGCTCGGCAGCCAAGGTGCGCACCGTCTCGGAGTCGACCGCGCCGGCCTCGACCAGTGCCCGGGCCACACCAACGCGGTCGTGCGCGGCTCGTTCGACCGCCCGGCGCAGCGCCGCGTCGTCGACGACACCGATGCCGACCAGGCGTCGGGCCAGCGACTGGCGCCCGGCATCTGCGGTCGCCCCCGTGACAGCACCCTCGTGGAACGACACGACGCCGCGCACCTGACCGTCGGTCAGGTGCAGTCCCCCGGACTTCTTCGTCAGGCTGAGCAGCTGGAAGACGTCCGGAAGGCTGAACGCGTCGAGCGAGCCTTCGAGGTTCACGTCGGGTCCCATCTGTGCGGGTGGGGCGTCATGGCGTCAGGGGCGGCGAAGTCGCCGATCGGTCGCCTGCGGCGTCAGGACCAGGAGGAGGAGTCCCCGTTGGCCGCCGGGTACACCGGCCAGGTCCCGTTCGGAGCGCCGTGGGAGCCGTTGCCGTTGGACGCGGCCTGCGGCACCGACGCCACCGCGGCGCCGTCGTCCTCGGGTTCCTCGACCGCGTCAAGGGAGGTCTCGGCGACCGGCACCGGCACGGGGGGCAGGGACTCGATGGGCGCGGGCGTCGGGGGCAGCTCGTTCATGGGGGCCATCAGGGGGCGCTCGGCCACGGGCACGGGCACCTGGGGCACCTCGACCACCGGCACCTCAGCCACGGGCACCTCAGCCACCGGCACCTCGGCCACCGGCACCACCTGCGGGACGGCCACGACCTGCGGCTCGGCGCTGGTCACGTCGTCGACGAGCTGCTCGGTCACGACCGGCACCTCGCGCAGCACAGCGGCCACCCGGTCGGCCGCCTGGCGCACCTCGAACAGCATCAGACCGACCTTCGCGCCGCGAGCACCGACGGCCACCAGCACCGCCTCGTCGTCGGCGGACACCAGGAACACGGTTCCGGTCTGGCCCTCCACGTAGACCTGGTTCAGGTCACCGCGGCCCAGACCTTGTGCGGCCCGCTCACCAAGTGACAGCAGAGCCGCGCTCATGGCGGCCACCCGGTCCTCGTCCATGCCTGCCGGCAGGGCAGACGCCATGGGCAACCCGTCGAAGGAGACCACTGCCGCGGCCTCGACCTCAGGGGCTTGGCCCATCAGGTCCGCGAGCACCCGGTCGAGCTGACCGGAGCGACCGGGACCGTCCGCGGTGGCACCCGCGCCGTACTGCTGGTCGTAGGACCCGTATCCGTGGGACATGACGCACCCTCTCGCGGCGGTGGTGAACCGCCCCTGCCTGGCCAATGGTCGCCGGAGCGGTCGCCCGGACGGCGCCCACTCCTGTCACTCTTTCGGCGGGTCGCCCGAGGGTCTTGAGGTGCCGGACCCGTCGGCCAGGGCCGCCCAGAGGACGTCGGCCGGCACCGGCTCCCCGGTCATCAGGCGGACCTGCTCCAGGGCCTGGCCGACGAGCAGGTCACGGCCACCGACCGCGGTTCCCCCGGCGTTGCCCCAGGCCCGCGCGAGTGGTGTCGGCCACGGTTCGTAGAGCACGTCCACGAGCAGGGCATTGGGGGGCAGTGGACCCGTCACCGCCAGGTCGTCGGTCGCCCCCGTGGGCACGGTGCTCACCACGAGATCTGCGGCACCGGCGGTCGAGTGGAGCAGCGGCGCCACCTCAGACCAGTCGCGCGCCACGACGTCTTGGCCCAGGTCGACGCCGAGCGTCACGAGGTCGTCACCGGCGGATTCCCGTCGCGTCACCACAGTGACACGCGAGACGCCCACCCGAGCCAACGCGGCCACGGCCGAGCGTGCGGTGGCGCCACCGCCCAGGACCAGGGCGGGCGTGCCGGCCGCGAAGCGATGTCGGCGCAGCACGTCGACGAGGCCGTCGATGTCGGTGTTGAAGCCGAGACGTCGACCGCTCTCGAGCACCACGGTGTTGACCGCTCGCGTCAGCAGCGCGGCCGGCTCCACCTCGTCCAGCAACGGGAGGACGGCTTCCTTCAACGGCATGGTCAGCGACAGCCCGACCCACTCCGGTCCGAGGCCGGCGAGGAACTGAGGCAGGGCCTGCGCCGTGACGTCGATCGCGTCATAGGTCCACGACAGACCCAGCCATTCGTAGGCGGCCCGGTGCAGGCGCGGGGACAACGAGTGCCCGATCGGCGACCCGAGCACAGCGGCACATCGGTCGGGACGTGTCATGGCGACTGCGCGTAGTACTCGGACTTCCACTGGAGGAACTGGGAGTACGACGACGTGAACCGGGTCTGGGTGCTTCCCGGCGCCACCGCGATGAAGTACAGCCAGTCACCGGTCGCGGGCGACAGCGCCGCCTCCAGTGCCGCCTGCCCTGGTGAGTTGATCGGGCCCGGCGGCAGACCTGCGTACTTGTAGGTGTTGTACGGCGAGTCGATGCCGATCTGTTCGTTCGTCAGGGTGAGGTCGTGTGACTTCAGCGCGAAGTTCACGGTCGAGTCCATCTGCAACTTGATGCCTTGGTTCAACCGGTTGTAGATGACGCGGGCCGCCTTGCCGAAGTCCGCCACCGTCACCTCCGCCTGGACGATGCTGGCCACCGTGACCGCCTGTCGCGGGGTCAGACCGACGGCAACCGCGCGCGGGACCAGCCGGATGTCGGCCGCCGCCTGGTCGAAGCGGCGCACCATCGTGCGCAGGATCGTCACAGCCGTTGCATCGGGGGGGAAGTCGTAGGTCGCCGGGAAGAGGAAGCCCTCTGGGTCGCCGCTGGCGTATGCAGGGAGGCGCAGCGACTGCGGGTGCGCAAGCACCTGGTCGAACTGTTGCTTGGTCACACCGGTGCCCGCGACCAACAGGTCGACGATCTGGTCCACCCGCAGGCCCTCGGGGATCGTCACCGTGTTCTGGACGCGGGAGGCCGGATCGAGCAGCGCGGTGAGTGCGTCGGACGCGCTGATCTGTGTCGGAAGCGAGTAGTAGCCCGGTTGCACGTTCACTGAGTTCTGGTCGTGCATGGCCGCCTGCACGAATGCGGCCACGCTCGCGACGACACCGGCCTGGTGCAGGGTCGAGCCGATCACGGTGGCGGTGTCCCCCGGATGCACCTGCACGGTGACGGCCGGCCCGCCGCCTCCGCTGTAGTCGGCCGGCCCGCCCACCTTGTCCTTGAGGAACACGACGCCGCCCACGCCCAGTGCCAGCACCACGACGATCACCGCACATCCGGCGAACCATCTGCGCATCAGGCCAGCTCCCCCGTCGTCAGCAGCTCACCGGGCGGCTCGCCGCTGTTGCGCTCGCGGTCGAGGGCGTCCTGCAGCAGCACCGTGGCCGCCGCCTGGTCGACGACCGCCCGGCTCGCCCGCACGTCGCGCCCCGCGGCGTGCAGCCCGCGCTGGGCCGACACGGTGGTGAACCGCTCGTCCACGAGTCGCAGCGGCAGCGGCACGACGTCGGCCAGCTCCGTTGCGAACCCGCGCACCGCCCGGGCAGCGGCGCCCTCGTCACCAGAGAGGCCGCGCGGCAGCCCGACCACCACCTCGATGGCAGACCATTCGGCGGCCAGCTGCGCGATCCGCGCCACGTCGGCTGTGCCGCGACGGACCGTCTCGACCGGCACGGCCAACCTGCCCTCGATGTCACTGCGGGCCACGCCGATCCGCACTGATCCGACGTCGACCGCCAACCGAACCCCGCGCCGCATCAGGCGCGGATGGCGGCCCGCACCGCATCGTCGACGCCCGCCAGCGCCGCCGGGATCCCTTCAGGGAGGGTGCCGCCGCCCTGTGCCACGTCGTCCTTGCCGCCGCCTCGGCCATCGATCGCCGGCAAGACGGACCGCAGCACCGACCCGGCTCCGACGCCTTGGGATCGCGCGGTCTCGGTGGTGGCGACGACGACACTTGCCTTGCCGTCGGAGGCGGCGAAACCGACGACAACTCCCGGCCGGTTGCCCGCGACCCCCAACGTGTCGAGCACCAGCTGCCGCAGCTCGGCGGCACTGAGGTCCGCCGGAGCTGCGAACGACCACACGGCGATGCCGTCGACGTCGCGCGCGTCGCCGGCTACTGAACCGGCCTGCGCGGCCAGCTGGGTGCGCCGGGCCTTGTCGATCTCTCGCTCGGCGTCGCGCAGCCGCCCCACGAGATCGGCCACTCGCTCCGGGAGCTCCTCTGGACGCACCTTCAGCTGCTCGGTCAGCAAGTTCACCAAGGTGTGCTCCCGCGCAAGGTGACGGTAGGCGTCGTTGCCGACCAGCGCCTCGATCCGGCGCACGCCCGCGCCGATCGACGACTCGCTGAGCAGCTTCACCACACCCAGCTGTCCGGTACGGGCGACGTGGGTACCGCCGCACAGCTCGCGGGTCCAGTCGCCGACGCTGACGACCCGCACGATGTCGCCGTACTTCTCGCCGAAGAGCGCGGTGGCACCGGACGCCCGCGCCTGGTCGATCGGTTGGTACTCCGCCGTCACGTCGAGGTCGTCCAACAGAATCTCGTTCACCCGAGCCTCGACGTCGGCCAGAACGCTGGGCGGCACCGCGCCGGCGTTCGGGAAGTCGAAGCGGAACCGTCCCGGCGCGTTCTCCGACCCTGCCTGGGTCGCGGTCTCACCCAGCAGCTCGCGCATGGCCTTGTGCACCATGTGAGTGGCGGTGTGTGCCCGTGACACCGCATGACGACGACTCACGTCGACCTCCGCCAGCGCACCGAGCCCGGTCTCGACGGTGCCGTCGAGCACCCGCGCGCGGTGCACGATCAGACCTTCGATCGGTGTCTGGACGTCGTCGACCTCGAGCAGGGCACCGTTGGCCAACCGGACCTGCCCCTGGTCGGCGAGCTGGCCACCACCCTCGGCATAGAACGGGGTGCGGTCGAGCACGAACTCCACCGAGTCACCGACGGAGGCGGCCGCAGCAACCGAGTCGTTGACGAGCAGACCGCGCAACGTCGCCTCGGAGCTGGTCTGCGTGTATCCCATGAACTCGCTGCGCCCGCCGATCTGCGCCAGGGCACGGTAGGCACTCAGATCGGTGTGACCGGACTTCTTCGCACGGGCGTCGGCCTTGGCCCTCTCCCGCTGCTGCGCCATCAGTCGGCGGAACGCGGGCTCGTCGACCTGCAGACCCTGCTCGCCAGCCATCTCCAGCGTCAGGTCGATCGGGAAGCCGAACGTGTCGTGCAGCTTGAACGCGTCCTCCCCCGACAACGTCGAGCCACCTGAGCGACGCGTCTCGTCCGCCGCGACGTCGAAGATCTGGGTGCCCGTCCGCAACGTCGCGAGGAACGTAGCCTCCTCCGACTCGGCCACCGTGTGGATCCGCGACCGGTCGAGCTCGAGCTCGGGGTACGTCGGGCCCATGGCCGCAATCGCAGTGGCCACCAGCTCGCGCATCGTCGGCTGGTCGGCACCGAGCAGCCGCATGGACCGGATGACGCGTCGCATCAGACGACGCAGCACGTAGCCACGACCCTCGTTGCCGGGAGTGACCTGATCGCCGATCAGCATCACGGCGGTGCGCGCGTGATCGGCCACCACCCGCAGGCGCACGTCGTCCACGAGGTCGGTGCCGTAGGTCGTCTCGCTGAGCTCGGCGGCCCGATCGATGATCGGTCGGGTGGTGTCGATCTCGTAGATGTTGCCCACGCCTTGCAGCACGGCGGCCATGCGCTCCAGGCCCATACCGGTGTCGATGTTCTTGGCCGGGAGCTCACCGATCAGGTCGAAGTCCTCCTTCGCCCGGACCTCGCCGAGGACGTCCTGCATGAAGACGAGGTTCCAGACCTCCAGGTAGCGGTCCTCGTCGACGACCGGGCCGCCCTCCTTGCCGTACTCCTCGCCGCGGTCGTAGTAGATCTCGCTGCACGGACCCCCGGGGCCGGGCACGCCCATGTGCCAGTAGTTGTCCTTCAGCCCGCGCCGTTGGATCCGCTCCATCGGCACTCCGACGTCGCGATGCCAGATCTGCACGGCCTCGTCGTCGTCGGTGTAGACGGTGGCCCACAACCGCTCCGGCGGGAATCCGTAGCCGCCCGCGTCCACAGAGGTCGTCAGCAGCTCCCAGGCGAACGGGATGGCCGCCTCTTTGAAGTAGTCGCCGAAGGAGAAGTTGCCGGCCATCTGGAAGAAGGACGCGTGGCGGGTCGTGCGTCCGACCTCTTCGATGTCAAGGGTGCGTACCACCTTCTGCACACTCGCTGCGCGCGCGTACGGCGGGGTCTGCTCGCCCAGGAAGTACGGCTTGAACGGCACCATTCCGGCGTTGACCAGGAGCAGCGTCGGGTCGGGCAGGGGCAGCGGCGCCGACGGAACGAGAACGTGGCCCCGGGCCTCGAAGAAGGCGAGGAACCGGCGGCGGATCTCGGCGGAGTCCATGCCGGACACCGGGGTGCGGGGTTCGCTCGAGGTGTCCGTCTGGCCCATCCGGCGAGCCTATCCGAGCAGGTGGGTCGCCCTCGATCGCGTTTGCGACGCCGCGCGGTGGATCAGTCGTCCGGGGTGGCTGCGGCTTCGTCGTCTACCGCCCGGACGATCGCGCGGACCTTCTCGGCGCGCTCGGCCACCGTCCGTTCGTTCCCGTGCTGCGTCGGGACGTAGTAGGTGCGATCCAGGACCGGGTCCGGCGCGTACTGCTGGGTGACCACGCCGCGCGGGTCGTCGTGGGGGTAGCGGTACCGGAGGCCGTGGCCGAGATCGCGGGCACCCGGGTAGTGCGCGTCGCGCAGATGCGCCGGCACCGTACCGATGACGCCGCGTCGCAGGTCGGCGATCGCCGCGTCGATCGCCACGATCACGGCATTCGACTTGGGAGCAAGCGCCAGGTGGATCACGGCCTGCGCAAGGCTGAGCCGGGCCTCGGGCAGGCCGACGAACTGCGCCGCCTGCAGCGCCGCCACGGCGATCTGCAACGCCGTCGGGTCGGCCATCCCCACGTCCTCGCTGGCGAAGATCACCAGCCGCCGCGCGACGAACCGTGGATCCTCGCCGGCCTCGACCATCCGGGCCAGGTAGTGCAGGGCTGCGTCGACGTCCGACCCGCGCAGGCTCTTGATCAACGCGCTGGCCACGTCGTAGTGCTGGTCCCCGTCGCGGTCGTAGCGCACCGACGCTCGGTCGACCGCCTGCGCCACGGTCTGCGCCGTGATGGCGGCCTGGCCGGTGTCGGCCGCCACGCCGGCGGCCGCCTCGAGCGCGGTCAGGCCGCGTCGCGCGTCGCCGCCCGACATCCGAACGAGCTGGTCGACCGCATCGCCGGTGACCTCGACCTCGCCGGCAAGCCCGCGCGGGGACGTGATGGCCCGCTCGATCAACGATCGCACCGCGTCGTCCCCCAGCGGCTTCAGGGTCAGGACGAGCGAGCGGGACAGCAGCGGTGAGATGACGCTGAAGTGCGGGTTCTCGGTGGTCGCGGCCACTAGCACGACCCAACGGTTCTCCACCGACGGGAGCAACGCATCCTGTTGCGTCTTGGAGAACCGGTGCACCTCGTCGACGAAGAGCACGGTCTCGGGCTCGCCCGTGGCCATCCCCCGCCGCGCCTCGTCGATCACGGCGCGCACGTCCTTGACGCCGGCGGTGACGGCCGACAGCTCGACGAACCGACGGCCCGTGGACTGACTGATCAGGCTCGCCAGCGTCGTCTTGCCGGTACCCGGCGGACCCCAGAGGATCACCGACACCGGACCAGCCTCAGAACCTGACACTTCGGAGCGAGGCGACGACACGTCGACCAGCCGGCGCAGCGGAGAGCCCGGCTGCAGGAGGTGGTCCTGCCCGACGACCTCCTCGACCGTGCGGGGGCGCATCCGCGCCGCCAGCGGTCCAGGGGTCAGATCCTCAGCCGCCGCGTCGAAGAGGTCGGCCGTTGCCACGTCCTCGACCCTAAGCCCCTCCAACGCCGATTGGCTCCGAGCGTGAGTCCTGACCCGCAGCTCGGCTCGTCAGACTCACGCTGTCGGCCACTCGACGGGTTGCGCGGGGGCGTCGTCCTGCGGTGGCACGTAGTCGATGCCCGCTTCGGCGCGCTGGGCGGCGGTGATCGGCGTCGGTGCGCCGGTCAGCGGATCGCCGCCGGATGCGGTCTTGGGGAAGGCGATCACCTCGCGGATCGAGTCGGCACCGCCCAGCAGGGCCACCAGCCGGTCGAGACCGAACGCGATCCCGCCATGAGGCGGAGGGCCGTAGTTGAACGCCTCGAGGAGGAACCCGAACTTGCTCTGTGCCTCGTCGCGGGTCAGCCCGATCACGTCGAAGACGCGTTGCTGCACCTCGCGCCGGTGGATACGGATCGAGCCACCGGCGATCTCGTTGCCGTTGAGCACCAGGTCGTAGGCCCAGGCAAGCGCCCGCCCCGGCTCCGCGTCGAACGCGGCCTCCCACTCGTCGTTCGGAGCAGTGAACGGGTGGTGCACCGCCGTCCAGCCACCCGCTGCATCGGACTCGAACATCGGCGCGTCGACCACCCAGAGGAACTCCCACGCGTCCTCGGCGATCAGTCCGCAGCGTCGGCCGATCTCCAGGCGGGCCGCTCCGAGCAGGGCCAACGTCTGCATCCGGGCACCGGCACCGAAGAAGACCGCATCGCCCGCACCCGCCCCGACGGCGTCGGCGAGGCCGATCCGCTCCGCCTCGGAAAGGTTCTTGGCCACCGGCCCGCCGAGCTCGCCGTCGGCTCCGACGAGTACGTAGGCCAGGCCCTTGGCACCGCGTGCCTTGGCCCAGTCCTGCCAGGCGTCGAGCTCTCGGCGCGTCTGCTCGGCACCGCCGGGCATGACGACCGCCCCGACGTGCTCGGACTGGAACACCCGAAACGGCGTCGCCGCGAAGTACTCGGTGACGTCGACGAGCTCGTTACCGAAGCGCAGGTCCGGCTTGTCGCTGCCGTAGCGCGTCATGGCATCGGCGTAGGTCATGCGCCGGATCGGAGTGGCGACGGCATCCCCGAAGAGCTCCTGCCACAGCCGGACCACCACCGCCTCACCGAGGGCGATGACGTCGTCCTGGTCGCAGAACGACATCTCCACGTCCAGCTGGGTGAACTCCGGTTGGCGGTCGGCGCGGAAGTCCTCGTCCCGGAAGCACCGGGCGATCTGGTAGTAGCGCTCCAGGCCCGACACCATCAACAGCTGCTTGAACAGCTGTGGTGACTGCGGGAGCGCGTACCAGCTTCCCGGCTGCAGGCGCACGGGTACCAGGAAGTCGCGGGCGCCTTCGGGGGTGGAGCGTGTCAGGTACGGCGTCTCGATCTCCAGGAAGCGGTGCTCGTCCATGACGTCGCGGATCAGCTTGGTCGTGCGGGAGCGCAGCCGGAGCAAACGACCCGGTTCCTCGCGGCGCAGGTCGAGGTACCGGTAGCGCAGGCGGACGTCCTCACCGACGCTCACGTACTCGTCGATGGGGAACGGGAGGGTCGCCGCCTCACTGAGGATCTCGACCTCCTGGGCGATCACCTCGATGTCACCGGTGGGAAGCTCCGGGTTCTCGTTGCCGGCGGGGCGTCCGACGACCTCACCAACGACCCTCAGACAGAACTCCGTGCGCAGGTCGCCGGCCACCGCCGCGTCGCGCACGACTACCTGCACCACGCCGGAGGCGTCGCGCAGGTCCAGGAACGCCACCCCGCCGTGGTCGCGTCGGCGCGCCACCCAGCCGGCGAGCACGATCTCGACCCCGGCGTCGGAGGAGCGAAGCGTTCCCGCCTCGTGGCTGCGGATCACTGGGTGCGCTCCTCGGCCTCGGGCGAGACTGTGCTGATGACGGGAGACCAATCCGCTGGCGGCGGGGTCCACAGGTTCGGGTCGGCGTCGACCTGATCCCCCGACCGGATGTCCTTGACCGAGTGCTCGCTTTCACGACCTGGGAACCAGACGTACGGAATCCCGCGTCGGTCGGCGTAGCGGATCTGCTTGCCGAACTTCTCCGCCGCAGGGGCGACCTCGGTGTTGATTCCCCGTGACCGCAACACGGCGGCGATGTCGTCCGAAGCTGCACGGTCCGCTTCGTCGTTCACCGCTACGAGCACGCACGTCGGGACCGAGCGGCTCGCCGTGACCAGCCCCCTGCCCACCAGTACCGCGAGGAGACGGGTGACGCCCAGCGAGATTCCGACCCCGGGATAGGTCGTCCGTCCATCGCTGGCGAGCGCGTCGTATCGGCCTCCGGAGCACACGGACCCCAGCGACTCGTAGCCGATCAACTGGGTCTCGTAGATGGTTCCGGTGTAGTAGTCGAGCCCACGAGCGATCTTGAGGTCCGCCACGACGGCCCCCGGCATCCGCGCGTGAGCGGCGCCGACCACGGCCGCCAGCTCGGCGAGGCCCTGGTCCAGCAGGGGGTGCTCCACTTGGAGGGACTGCACCCGTTGGACGAAGGACGTGTCGTCAGTACGGATCGCAGCGAGTTGCAAGCAGCGATGCGCCCCATCTTGGCTGAGTCCGGCCTCACTGACGAGGAGGTAGGCCACCTTCTCCGGCCCGATCTTGTCGAGCTTGTCGATGGCCCGAAGAGCGGCCGGCGCATCGGTGGCTCCGGCGCCGAGGAAGAAGCCTTCGGCAAGTCGACGGTTGTTCACCAAGATGACTGCGGGCGGGCACGGCAGCGCCCGGAACACCTCGGCCATGACGACGGCAACTTCGACCTCATGGTGGAAGGGCAGCGTGTCACGCCCCACGATGTCGATATCAGCCTGCGTGAACTCGCGGTACCGACCCTCTTGCGGGCGCTCACCGCGCCAGGCCTTCTGGATCTGGTAGCGCCGGAATGGAAAGTCCAGGCGCCCGGCGTTCTCGAGCACGTATCGAGCGAACGGAACTGTCAGGTCGAAATGCAGCCCCAGGCCGGCGTCGCCGTCGTCAGCCGCAGCGTGGAGACGGCGCAGGACGTAGATCTCCTTGTCGATCTCGCCCTTGCGAAGCATCTGTTCGAGTGGCTCGACGGACCGGGTCTCGATCGATGCGAAACCGTTCAGCTCGAAGACCCGCCGCACGGTGTCGAGCACGTTCAGCTCGACGATCCGATCTGCGGGCAGGTACTCGGGAAAGCCGGACAGCGAAGCTGGCTTGGCCATGCGTCACAACCCCCGCGTCGGTGCCGGGGCATCGGTCGGGGCCTCGTGGGCGGCCTGGGCCAGGTAGGGGTTGGTGGCGCGCTCGCGCCCGATCGTGGTGGCCGGCCCGTGTCCGGGGAGGACCACGATGTCGTCCGACAACGTCAGCACACGTTGTGCCAGCGATGTCATCATCTGCGGCAACGAGCCGCCGGGCAGGTCGGTGCGACCGATCGACCCCGCGAACAAGACGTCTCCGCTGAGCAGAGTCTGCGACGGCGCCTCGCCGACGCCGACAGCACCGTCCGGCGCGCCGGGGAACCGGAACATGACCGACCCGGGAGTGTGTCCCGGGGCGTGGTCGACGCTGATCTGCAAGCCCGCGATCTCCAACGTCGTGCCGTCGGTGAGGATCTGCACGTCGTCGGGCTCCTGCCACTGCAGCCGACCGCCGAACAGGGTCCGCGTCTCCTGACTCAGCCCGGGCATCGGGTCGCGCAGCAGGTCGCGGTCGCCGCCGTGGATGTAGGCGGGGATGCCGCGCCGGGTACCGACCGGGACCACAGAGAAGGTGTGGTCGAGGTGGCCATGGGTCAGCAGCACAGCCACCGGTTCCAGGCCCAGCTCGCGCAGCAGGTCATCGACCCCGTCGGAGACCTCGATCCCGGGATCCACCACCACGCATTGCTCGCCGATCCCCGGTGACACCAGGTAGACGTTGGTCCCGAACGCCTCGGACGGGAAGCCGGCAACCAGCACGGCGGAACTCCCTGTCGTTCGGTGGCGTCGGTGTGTTGAGCCTACCGGCCACCAGCACACGGATACGAACGGGTTTGACCGGGGTTCATACACTCAGGTCCCGGTCACCCAGATGATGCGGCCGAGGGTGCGGGCGAGAACCCGAAAGGAACGCGGTGAGTCCGAGCAAGCAACAGCGCCAGCGAGAGCTGGCGCGCGCCCACTACCAGCGGCAGCAGGCACGTCGCCACCATCACAACCGGCGGCGTCGCCGTCAGAAGTTCATCGCTGTGTTCACCGTGGGCGCGATCATCGCGGCTATCGCGTTCGGCTGGGTGGTCCACCTGCTGAGCAGCCCGGCCGGCAAGGTCGCCGACCAGTCAACGCCGAGCGCGAGTCCGACAGCGGCCAGTCCGCTGGTCAAGGTCGGGCCGGCCGCGGCCGTCGTCGCAGGTTGTCGTGACACGACGATCTCGGTCAACGCCACACCGCCGTCGTTCGCGAAGCCGGGCAACGTCCTGAAGCCGGGCAGCAGCGCCACCGCCACCTTGGCCACGAACTGCGGGCCGATCCAGTTCGCATTGGACACGGCAAGCGCTCCCAAGACGTCGAACGCGTTCGCCTTCTTGTCGGGCAAGGGCTACTACGACAACACCGCGTGCCACCGGCTCACCACGGCCGGCTTCTACGTGCTGCAGTGCGGCGATCCGACGGGCACTGGTAACGGCAACGTCGGCTACCAGCTCGCCGATGAGAACCTCCCGAAGGCCAACAAGTCGGGACAGGGCACCTACCCGGCGGGGTCTGTCGCGATGGCCGAGGGCGGAAGTGGCAAGGCGGGTGCGCAGTTCTTCATCGTGTACCGGACCACCGTGCTCCCGGCCAACTACACGATCTTCGGCCACGTGACGCAGGGGTTGGCCACGTTGCTGAAGATCGCCAAGGCCGGTTCGACCCCGTCCGGCGACGGCGTCCCGAACCAGGCTGTGGTGATCTCCCGCGCTACGGTGGCGTCGTCGTGACGATGCAGGGAACCCGAAGGGGCGCAAGGGAAAGGCATCGATGACGCAACCGGGCGCGCAGCCGAGCGCGGCATCGGCCTGGGGGCGGGTCGACGCCGACGGAACGGTGTACGTCCGTACGCCTGAGGGCGAGACGGCCGTGGGTTCCTGGCTGGCCGGCAGCTCCGAGACCGGTCTGGCGTACTACGCCCGTCGGTACGAGTCGTTGTCGGTCGACATCGGGCTGCTGGCCCAGCGGGTCAAGGACGCCCACCTCGCGCCCGACGAGGCGATGGCCAAGATCGGCAAGCTGCGCTCACAGGTCGACACCCCGCAGTGCATCGGTGACCTGGACGCGCTGAGGTCGCGGTTGGACCTGCTGGTCGCTGCGGTGGACGCCCAACGTCAGCAGCGAGCCGCCGACCGCGAGCTGGCGAAGGCCGCGGCGCGGGAACGACGGGAGCAGATGGTGCAGGAGGCCGAACGCCTTGCCGAGTCCACGCAGTGGAAGAGCAGCGGCGACCGCTATCGCACCCTCGTCGATGAGTGGAAGGCCGCCCCGCGCATCGACCGAGCCGGCGAGCAGGAACTGTGGCAACGACTGAGCCACGCCCGGGCGACTTTCGACAAGCGACGCCGCGCCCACTTCGGCGAGCTCGACCAGCGGCGCAAGGAAGCGGCGGTCACCAAGGAGACGCTGGCGGCGCAGGCCGAGTCGCTGGCCGACTCCACCGACTGGGGCCCGACCGCGGCCCAGTTCCGCGCGCTCATGACGCAGTGGAAGGCCGCTGGACCGGCTCCACGCGGGGCCGAGGACGCGTTGTGGAAACGCTTCCGCGTCGCCCAGGACACGTTCTTCACCGCGCGCTCGGCCGCGTTCTCCGAGCGCGACACCGACCAGCGCGCCAACCTGGCGGCCAAGCTCGCGCTGGTGGAACAGGCGGAACGACTGGTCCCGGTCGACGACCTGCGGGCTGCCCGCACCGCGCTGCGGGACCTGCAGGAGAAGTTCGCCGCGATCGGCCACGTGCCCCGCGGCGACCGCGACGCCGTCGAGGGCCGGATGCACGCGGTGGAGCAGGCTGTGCGCGACACGGAGCAGAAGCAATGGCGACGGTCGAACCCGGAGGGCCGCTCGCGGGCCGAGGCGGCCGTGGCTCAGCTGACCACCTCGATCAGCAAGCTCGAGCAACAGTTGGCGAAAGCACGGGCAGAGGGCAACGTCGCGGCCGCAGATGACGCAACGGACGCCCTACAGGCCCGGCGGGAGTGGCTCGTGGAGGCGCAGAAGGCGCTCGAGGAGTTCTCCGGCTGACGGCGATCGTCTCGGGCCGAACGGCTGGGTCAGCCGTTCTCGGCCGACGTCACCCGGTAGGCGTCGAACACGCCCTCGACCCCTCGCACGACGTTGAGCACGTGGCCCAGATGGCGTGGGTCCCCCATCTCGAAGGTGAATCGTGACAGCGCCACGCGGTCGCGGCTGGTCGTCACCGACGCCGCGAGGATGTTCACGTGCTGGTCGGACAGCACGCGAGTGACGTCGGAGAGCAGTCGCGGTCGGTCGAGCGCCTCGACCTGGATGTTCACCAAGAACATGCTGTTCGACGTCGGCGCCCAGTCCACCTCGACCATCCGGTGCGGGTCGAGCGTTCCCACGTTTGCGCAGTCGGTCCGGTGGACCGACACGCCGTCTCCCCGCGTCACGAAGCCGGTGATCGTGTCACCCGGCACCGGGGTGCAGCAGCGGGCGAGCTTCACCCAGACATCACTGGCACCTCGGACGACCACGCCGGGGTCACCGGCAGGACGGGCGCGACCGCGCATGGGCCGCGAAGGCGTCGCGGACTCCGCGAGGTCCTCGACCGCACCCTCCTCGCCCCCGAACGCCTCGAGCAGCCGCTGCACCACGGTCTGCGCGGCAACCTGGCCCTCACCGACGGCCGCGTAGAGCGACGAGATGTCCTTCTGGTGCAGCTCATTGGCCACCTGCACCATGGCCGGTTGAGCCATGAGCCGCTGCAGCGGCAACCCCTGCTTGCGCAGCGCCTTGAGGATCGCGTCCTTGCCGTGCTCGATGGCCTCCTCGCGTCGCTCCTTGGAGAACCAGGCCCGGATCTTGCCCCTTGCACGGGCACTCGCGACGAACGTCAGCCAGTCGCGGCTGGGACCAGCCGAAGGGGACTTGGTGGTGAGCACCTCGACCACGTCGCCGTTGTCCAACGTCGAGTCCAACGGAGCGAGACGACTGTTGATCCGCGCGCCGACGGTCCGGTGCCCGACCTCGGTGTGGACGGCGTAGGCGAAGTCCACCGGCGTCGCCCCGGTCGGCAGGGCGACCACGTCACCTTTCGGCGTGAACACGAAGACCTCGGAGGCGTTGATCTCGAAACGCAGCGACTCGAGGAACTCGCCCGGGTCACTCGTCTCCTGCTGCCAGTCGAGCAGCTGCCGCAGCCAGGCCATGTCGTTCGGCGAGGCCTTGCCCGCAGCCACCGCGCTGACGGCGTCCTCCTTGTACTTCCAGTGCGCGGCGACGCCGTACTCCGAACGACGGTGCATGGCGTGCGTGCGGATCTGCAGCTCGACCGGCTTACCGCCGGGCCCGATCACCGTGGTGTGCAGTGACTGGTACATGTTGAACTTGGGCATGGCGATGTAGTCCTTGAAGCGACCAGGTACCGGGTTCCATCGCGCATGCACGGCACCCAGTGCCGCGTAACAGTCACGCACCGAGTCGACGAGCACGCGGATGCCCATCAGGTCGTAGATGTCGGCGAAGTCGCGACCGCGGACGATCATCTTCTGGTACACCGAGTAGTAGTGCTTGGGACGTCCGGTGACGGTCGCAGTGATCCGGGCCGACCGAAGGTCGGACGACACTTCGTCGATGACGTCGTCGAGGTACGACTCTCGGCTGGGTGCTCGCTTGTCGACGAGGTTGACGATCTCGTCGTACATCTTCGGGTACAACGTGGCGAACGCGAGGTCCTCGAGCTCCCACTTGATGGTGTTCATGCCGAGCCGGTGGGCCAGGGGCGCGTAGATCTCGAGGGTCTCGCGCGCCTTCTTCTCCTGCTTCTCCAGCGGCATGTAGCGCAGCGTGCGCATGTTGTGGAGCCGGTCCGCCAACTTGATCACGAGCACGCGGATGTCCTTCGACATCGCCACGATCATCTTGCGCACGGTCTCGGCGTGAGCCGCCTGCCCGTACTTGACCTTCTCCAGCTTCGTCACGCCGTCGACGAGCAGTGCCACCTCGTCGCCGAAGTCTTGCCGCAGCTGGTCGAGGTTGTACTCGGTGTCCTCGACCGTGTCGTGCAGAAGCGCAGCCGCCAGGGTGGGCGTGGTCATGCCGAGCTCGGCAAGCACCTGTGCGACGGCCAACGGGTGGGTGATGTAGGGGTCACCGGAGAGTCGCAGCTGGTCGCGATGCAGGTAGGCAGCGGTCTCGTAGGCGCGCTCGATGGTGCGGATGTCGGCCTTGGGATGGCTGGAGCGGACCGTGCGGATGAGCGGTTCGAGAGCCGGCACGGCCTGGCTCCGGCCGGGCAGGCGACGGGCGATCGCCTTGCGCACCCGCGAGGGCGGGTGTGGCGATTCGGCCACGGCAGACCCCGGGCGGTCGGTGGCGACCGCCGTGGTCGGGGCTACCTCATCGGCCACTGCACTCCACTTCGCGCCCGGCGCATCGCCTGGCGCAGGTCACCCAGTGTAGGCGCCGCTGCGCCGCAGCCTGGCTCAGCGCTTCTTGCCGCGCGGTCGACGTTTGCCCGTGGACCGCTTCGGTTGGTTCCTCGGCCCTCGCGCGGTGGGGCTGGAGCCCCCGCCGACCGTGGCCGCGACGGCTGCCGAGCCGTTGGTGTCGTTGGCCGCGTCGGCAGCCGAGTCCAAGTCCTGCGACGGCGCGCCACCGCGCGCGGCGTCGCGTTGGGCCACCCGCTTGTTGAGAGCGCGAATCGAAGGCTCGCGGTTCTTGAAGTCCACGAGCACAGGCGTCGCCACGAACACCGAGGAGTAGGTGCCGATGGCGATCCCGACGAACAAGGCCAGCGCCAGGTCCTTCAGCGTTCCCGCGCCGAGCACGTACGAGCCGACGAAGAGCAGGGAGGCGACCGGCAGCAGTCCCACGATCGAGGTGTTGATCGACCGGACCAGGGTCTGGTTGACCGCCAGGTTGGCGGCCTGTCCGTACGTCATGCGCGCACTGGCGGTGATCGCCTTGGTGTTCTCCTTGACCTTGTCGAACACCACGACGGTGTCGTACAGCGAGTACCCCAAGATGGTGAGCACACCGATCACCGTGGCGGGGGTCACCTCGAAGCCGACCAGGGCGTAGACGCCAACGGTGATGATGATGTCGTGGGCGAGCGCGATCAGCGCCGCCACCGCCATCCGCCACTCGAACCACACCGACAGGTACAGCACGACGGCAGCGAGGAACACCAGAAGGCCGACGATCGCCTTGTGCGTGATCTGCTGCCCCCACGAGGCCCCCACCACCTGCGTGGTGATCGAGTTGACGTCGGTGTTGCAGCCCTTCGCCAGCGCGTCCTGGGCAGTCTTGGTCTGGCTGGGCTCCAGGTGGATCGTCTGGACGTCCACGTTACGACCGAGCGACCCCTGGGTGACGGTGACGGTGGGATCCTCGGCGGTCACCCCGGCGCCGAGGAACGCGGCACGTGCCTGTTCGACGGTGCAGGTCGCGGACGGAACCGTGATCACCGAGCCGCCGGAGAACTCGATGCCGAAGTTGAGCCCCCGGAAGACCAGTGACCCGAGCGACAGCACCACCAGCACGGTCGAGATCAGGTACCAACGTCGGCGGTTGTCGACGATGTTGAATGAAACCTGCCCGGTGTAGAGGCCGTGCGTGAACGATCCGACGCGAGACATCAGGACTCCCCTGCCGTGGTCGCCGGCTTCGCGCCGCCGCGCAGGGTCGCGCGCTGCGCAGGCAGGTCCCGGTCACCGATACGTTCCGCGGACAGCCCCGACCACCTGCTGCCGGAGTTGAAGAACTTGGTGCGGCCGAGGATGGTCATGAACGGCTTGGTGAAGAAGAACACCACGAGCAGGTCGACCAGAGTCGTCAGCCCGAGCGAGAACGCGAATCCACGCACGCCACCCACCGACAAGACGTAGAGGATCACTGCGGCCATCAACGACACCGAGTCCGCGGCGATGATCGTGCGCCGGGCTCTGACCCACCCGTTCTCCAGCGCCACTCGCAACGTCCGGCCGTCGCGCATCTCGTCACGGATGCGTTCGAAGTAGACGATGAACGAGTCCGCCGTGATGCCGATCGCGACCACCAGACCCGCGACGCCCGCCAGCGTCAGGGTGTATCCCATGGTGGCGCTGAGCAGCACCACCAGGCTGTAGGTGAAGCCGGCTGCGATGAGCAGCGAGGCCACGGCGACGAGCCCGAGCGCGCGGTAGTAGATCAGCAGGTAGATCACCACGACGACCAGGCCCAGGGCACCGGCAATCAGACCAGCCGTCAGCTGGTCGCTGCCCAACGTGGGGGAGATCGTCTGCGTCTCGGCCACATTGAACTGCAGCGGCAGTGAGCCGTACTTGAGCTGGTTGGCCAACAGGGTCGCCTCTTGCTGCGTGAACGAGCCGGTGATCTCGGCTCCGCCGTAGATCGGGCCGCTGGGAACCGGCGCCGAGATCACCTGGCCGTCGAGCACGATCGCGAACTGGTTGCGCGGAGACGGGTTCTGGTAGATCGCACCGGTGGTGTCGCCGAACGCTTTCGACCCAGTGCTGTTGAACGCGACGTTGACCGTCCATGCGGTGCTGCTCGACGGGATCGAGGCCGATGCGCCGGTGATGTCCTTGCCGTCCACCGCCACAGGTCCGAGCAGGTACTTGACCTTGCCGTCGGTCGAGCACGCCACGGCTGGTGCACTGTCCGACTGGGTATTGGCCACCGCCTGGCGCCCCGCCTCGGTCGAGCAGTCCGCGGTCTGGTAGGTCTTCAGCGTGGCGGCGCTCGGTGTGGTGGTGGTGGGCGACGGTGTGGGACTCGGGGCCGGTGAGCCAGACGTGGTGGGCGTCGGTGTCGGCGTCGGCGTCGGGCTGGTGGTGTCGGTACGGGCCTGAGTTCGTGGCAGCACGCTCCCCTGGCTGCTCTTGGTGCTCGACGGCTTGGGCTTGGCCGTGGGGCTCTTGCTCGACGAGGGCTTGGGCTTGGCCGTGTGGTGGGTGCCCGTGGGGCTCGGCGTCGGCGATGTCGTGGGAGCCGGGCCGCCGTTCGTGGCCGCGAGCACCGGGCGGAAGGTCATGCGCGCCGACTTGCTCACCATGTCGACGAGGTCCTGCTCGTTGACCCCCGGCACCGACACCACGATCACGGCATTCGCGCCGGTGCCCTGGGTGGTCACCTCGGCCTCGGCGACGCCGGTGCCGTTCACGCGGGCGCGAATGATGTCGACGGCCTGGTTGAGCGAGTCCTGGGTCACCGAGCCCGGTTGACCGGCGATCGGTACGGGCTGCAGCACCACCGACGTCCCACCGCGCAGGTCGAGGCCGAGCTTGGGCGCGAAGGTGCCCGTGACCACCATCCAGCCGAACAGCGCGATCAGCGCGATGGCGAGCGCGAGGAGCGCGCGTCCCGGCTGGGACTTGCTTGGCGCCACGACTGAGCCTCTCTGGTGAGCCTGACTGGGGCCGGGACCGGCCTACCGGCCCACGCAGGCCGCCGGAAAAGTATCCCTGACGCAACCGGCCGTGTGATGCACCCCGGGGTCAGGGGGCCGGTGCGTCGTCGTCGAGGTGGCCGTCGTCGGCCGGGCGTTCCACCGCGCCGACCGCCCCTCGCACGAACTGGAGGTCGACGCCTGGGGCCACGGTGATCGTCACCCGCTGGTCGTCCAGGTCCGCAATCGTGCCGAACAGGCCGGAGGTGGTCATGACCTCCTGGCCCACGGCGAGGGTCGACTGCAGGCTCTGCACCTGCCGCTGCCGCTGCCGGGCCGGCCGCAAGATGAGCAGCCACAGGAGGACCAGCGGGACCAGCAGGAGAAGGATCGAACCGGGTTGCACGTCAGACTCACTCGAGAAGGGCGACCAGGTCGGGGCTGGCCGGCGGTCCGCGCAGCCTACGGCCCATCCGGTGTGGGGTCGAAGAGCGTGGGGCCAGCTGATCCGGTCGGGGCGGTCAGGCCCAGGTGTTCCCACGCGGCCGGCGTGGCGATTCGACCGCGAGGGGTGCGCGCCAGCAGCCCGGAACGGACCAGGAACGGCTCGGCGACCTCCTCGACCGTCTCGCGCTCCTCGCCCACCGCCACGGCGAGCGTGCTCACCCCCACCGGTCCCCCGCCGAAGCGCCGCAGCAGCGCATCGAGCACCGCCCGGTCGAGCCGGTCCAACCCGATCTCGTCGACTTCGTAGACCTTCAGCGCCGCTCGGGCCGTGTCGCGGTTCAGGATCCCGCTGCCCCGCACCTGCGCGTAGTCCCGCACCCGGCGCAGCAGCCGGTTGGCCACCCTGGGCGTACCGCGAGAGCGCCCGGCGATCTCCTCCGCGGCGTCGTCGGGCAGCTCGAGGGCGAGCAGCTGCGCCGAGCGGCGTAGGACGTGCGTCAGGTCCGAGGCGTCGTAGAAGTCGAGGTGGGCGGTGAAGCCGAACCGGTCGCGCAGCGGTCCGGGCAGGAGACCGGCCCGCGTGGTGGCTCCGACCAGGGTGAACGGGGGCAGCTCCAGGGGGATCGCGGTGGCACCCGGACCTTTGCCCACCACGACGTCGACCCGGAAGTCCTCCATGGCCATGTAGAGCATCTCTTCGGCCGGACGTGCCAGCCGGTGGATCTCGTCGAGGAACAACACCTCGCCCGGCACCAGCGAGGACAGCAGCGCGGCGAGGTCGCCGGCGTGCTGGATGGCCGGACCGCTGGTGATGCGCAGCGGCTGCCCGAGCTCGGTGGCGATGATCATGGACAGCGTGGTCTTGCCCAACCCTGGTGGGCCGGACAGCAGCAGGTGGTCTGGCGCCCGGCCGCGGGCGGTGGCCGCCTCGAGGACCAGCGACAGCTGTTCGCGCACCCGGTGCTGGCCGATGAACTCCCCGAGGGTGCGCGGGCGCAACGTCGCATCGACGGCGCGATCCTCGGCGTCGGCGTCGAGCCCCACCAGGCTGATGCCCGCCTCGTCCTGTGTGCGTGGGGCGTTCACGTGGTCAGCCCCGGCTCAGGGTCTGCAGCGCCGCGCGCAGGAGCGCCGACACGTCCGGGTCGCCGGTGGTATCCGCGGCGCTCGGAGCGACCGCCAGCACTGCTTCGTCAGCCTCGCGGGTGGACCACCCCAGACCCAGGAGGGCGGAGTGGACCTGCGGCTGCCAGCCGCTGGTGACGGTGATCGAGCCCCGGGTGACGCTGATCGATGCGCCAGTGCCGGCCGGCCCGAGCCGGTCCCGCAGCTCCAGCACGATCCGCTGGGCTCCCTTGCGTCCGATGCCCGGCACCTGGCACAGCGCCGCGAGGTCCTCGCTGGCCACGATGCGCCGCAACGACTCCGGTGGGTGAACCGCGAGCATCGCCTGCGCCAGACGCGGCCCGACCCCGGAGGCCGTCTGCAGGAGCTCGAAGACGGCGCGCTCGTCGTCGGTGGCGAAGCCGTACAGGGTGAGCGAGTCCTCGCGGACCACGAGCGACGTGGCGAGCGCGGCCGTGTCCCCCACGCGCAGTCCGGCCAGCGTGCCCGGCGTGCACTGCACTTGAAGGCCGACACCGCCGATCTCGACCACGGCGCCGTCGGGCGCCAGCGACGCCACGGCACCGCGCACTGAGGCGATCACCGGGCCACCGCCGCCGCGGCCTGGGCGTAGCGGTTCTGGGCCGAGCCGCGCCACAGGTGGCAGATCGCCAGCGCCAACGCGTCGGCAGCGTCTGCCGGACGCGGCGGCTCGCTCAGCCGCAGCACGCGGGTCACCATCGCGGTGACCTGCGCCTTGTCAGCCCGCCCGGAGCCGGTGACCGCCGCCTTCACCTCGCTGGGGGTGTGCAGGGCGACCGGCAGACCACGTCGAGCCGCCACGAGCAGGGCGACGCCGGACGCCTGCGCCGTGCCCATCACCGTCCGGACGTTGTGCTGGCTGAACACCCGCTCCACCGCCACCGCGTCGGGCTGCCACAGATCCAGCGCCGCGTCCAGCGCCCGTTCCAGGCACAGCAGTCGCTGGGCCACGTCCTCGGCCGGGTCGGAGCGGACCACGTCGTGGTGCACCAGCGTGAGCCGACGCCCCACGGAGCCCTCGATGACGCCGACCCCGCATCGGGTCAGCCCAGGGTCGACGCCCAGGACGCGCACCGGCCCTCCCAGATCGATCCGAACAGGTGTTCGGAACACTAGTCGTCGGGAGCGGCCAGCCCGGACAGCGACGCGCCGCCTTCGGCGCAGCCTTGGGGGGGGTTGTGGGTCAGCCGATGCGCTCCAGGACGTCGTCGCTGACGTCGAAGTTCGCCCAGACGTTCTGCACGTCGTCGGAGTCCTCCAGCGCCTCGAGCAGCCGGAAGATCTTGCCGGCCCCGTCCTCGTCCAGGTCCACCGTCACGCTGGGAAGGAACGATGCCTCGGCCGACTCGTAGTCGATGCCGGCCTCCTGCAAGGCAGTGCGCACCTGCACCAGGTCGGTCGGCTCACTGACGACCTCGAAGGACTCCCCGAGGTCGTTGACCTCCTCCGCCCCCGCGTCGAGCACCGCCATCAGGACGTCGTCCTCGGACAGCTTCTCCTTAGGGACGATCACCACGCCCTTGCGGGCGAACAGATACGACACCGAGCCCGGGTCGGCCATCGAACCGCCGTTGCGGGTCATGGCAACGCGCACCTCGGACGCGGCGCGGTTGCGGTTGTCGGTGAGGCACTCGATCAGAACGGCGACGCCGTTGGGGCCATACCCCTCGTACATGATCGTCTGCCAGTCGGCGGCTCCGGCTTCGAGCCCGCCGCCGCGACGCACCGCCCGGTCGATGTTGTCGTTGGGCACCGACGACTTCTTGGCCTTCTGGATGGCGTCGTAGAGCGTCGGGTTGCCCATCGGGTCACTGCCACCGGTGCGGGCAGCCACCTCGATGTTCTTGATCAGCTTGGCGAACAGCTTCCCTCGACGGGCGTCGACGACGGCCTTCTTGTGCTTGGTGGTTGCCCACTTGGAGTGGCCGGACATCGGAGACGCTCCTTGCTGATCAGCTGCCGATCAGTGGCACAGGTTGCTCACGAGTCGAGCGTGGAGACGAACGCCGCATGCAGGCGGGTGTCCCCCGTGAGCTCGGGATGGAACGACGTGGCCCACAGGCGACCCTGCCGGACCGCCACGATCGTACCGGCGGCCGGACCCGACTCCAGTCGGGCGAGCACCTCGACGTCTGGCCCAACCGACTCCACCCAGGGCGCCCGGATGAACACAGCGTGGAACGGCGTGCCGTCGACCGTCAGCGCAAGATGCAGGTCCAGGTCGGTCTCGAAGGAGTCGACCTGACGACCGAACGCGTTTCGCCGCACGGTCATGTCGATGCCGCCGATCGTCTCCTGATCGGCCCGGCCGTCGAGGATGCGGTCGGCGAGCAGGATCATCCCGGCACAGGTGCCGTAGGTGGGCAGCCCCCCCGTGACGGCGTTGCGCAGGGGCTGCAGAAGGTCGAAGACCTGCATGAGCCGCGACATCGTCGTTGACTCACCCCCGGGCAGGACCAGCCCGTCGAGGTCGGTGAGCTCTGCTGCCCGACGGACCCTGACCGGTCGTGCCCCCACGGCCTCGAGGGCCTGCACGTGTTCGCGAACATCCCCCTGCAGCGCGAGGACGCCAACGACCGGCGCGTTCACCAGCCGCGGTCGGCGTAACGCTCCGACTCGGGCAGCGTGCTGACGTTGATGCCGACCATCGGCTCGCCCAGACCGCGCGACACCTTCGCGACGACGTCCGGGTCGTCGTAGAACGTGGTGGCCTTGACGATCGCCTCTGCGCGGCGGACCGGATCGCCGGACTTGAAGATGCCCGAGCCGACGAACACTCCTTCGGCACCCAGCTGCATCATCATCGCCGCGTCGGCCGGAGTCGCGATGCCGCCCGCGGTGAACAGCACCACGGGCAGCTTCCCCGTCTCGGCGATCTCCTTGACCAGGTCGTACGGCGCGCGCAGCTCCTTGGCCGCCGCGAACAGCTCGGTCTCGTCCAGGACGCTCAGCCGGCCGATGTCGGCGCGGATCTGGCGCATGTGGCGGGTCGCCTCGACGACGTTGCCCGTACCGGCCTCGCCCTTCGAGCGGATCATCGCCGCGCCCTCGCTGATCCTGCGCAGCGCCTCACCCAGGTTGGTGGCACCGCACACGAACGGGACGGTGAACGCCCACTTGTCGATGTGGTGGGCCTCGTCGGCCGGCGTCAGCACCTCGGATTCGTCCACGTAGTCGACGCCGAGTGACTGCAGAACCTGGGCCTCGGCGAAGTGACCGATGCGCGCCTTGGCCATCACCGGGATCGACACCGCGGCGATGATCCCGTCGATCATGTCCGGGTCGGACATCCGAGCGACTCCCCCGTCGCGACGGATGTCGGCGGGAACCCGCTCCAAGGCCATGACGGCCACTGCCCCGGCGTCCTCGGCCACCTTCGCCTGGTCCGGGGTGACGACGTCCATGATGACGCCGCCCTTGAGCTGCTCGGCCATGCCGCGCTTGACCCGAGCTGTGCCGACTGCCGCGGCGGACTCGTGAGGGGTGGACGCGGGCGCTGTGCTGGACACGGGGAACCTCGCTGAGAACTTGCTGGGACGAGCGGTGCTGGCCGCCAGGACGGCGCCACTGCCCATGGTACGAGGGAACCGGCCTATCGGGTGGTGACGGGGCGTTGCTGGTTCTCCAGCAGCACCCACAGCTGACCGGGCGCCAACGGCAGGTCGTGACCGTGGTAGAGCCAGTGAGTGCCCGAATCGGCGCTGGTCCGCTTCCACGTGACGCGGTACATGTGGCCGTTGCGGAAGACCACCGCCTTGCCGGTGCCCACCGTGTCGGTCATCGGCGTGACACCGCCGAACTTGTCGCCGTAGCCGCTGTCGTAGACGTGGCAGTACTGGACGATCACCGTGCTGCCACCCAGTCGCGGACCCTCGACCGCGTGCTCGGGATCGCCGTCCATGGTGAGCAGCCAGCGCTGCTGCGTAGGCGACCAGGTGAACTGCGCTGTCGCATCGGGCCACTTCGCGGTGAAGCCGCGCACCCGCTGACCGCCGTGGGGGCGCTGCACCGAGAACGTCGAACCGGTGCTCTGGGCCTTGACGGCGTGGGGGGCGCGCTTGAGCAGTGCCTGTCCGTGGGCGAACAAGTCGTACGGGGCCGAGCGACCGGGCTGCCGCCAGTAGCCGGTCCCGGACACCTCGGCGCTGACGTTGTAGAGCGGCGCCGCGGCGATCTTCGGCCCCAGCCTGGGGTTCTGGCCCGAGAACGCGAAGGCCACCTTGCCGTACTGCGGGAGCAGTTCGAGGTCGGCGATCCGCGCACTGCGGATCGGGCCGACGACCTTCGGGATCTTGGAGCTGAACACCGCCACGTACCGGGTCAGACCCCACTCCACCTCCTCGAGGTAGACCACGTCGGCCTCACTCAGTCCGGCGTGCGGGTGGGAGTTGTCGGTGTTGTCGAGCTTGACGACCAGCACCGGGCCGTTCTTGCCGGGCGCTCCCGACAGGGCATTGGTCGGCACGGGACTCGGCGTGGGCGACGCCGAGGTCAGCGCGGGTGACGCGCTGGTGGCGGGCGAGCTTCCCCCGCCACAGGCGGCCGCCGTCGTCATGACGGCGAGGGTCACGACGGCGATGGACACATGGCGACCACTGATGCGTTTCACCACGACAGGCTAAGCGCTGCGACGGACCAGTCCGGACAAGCCACGAGGGGGTGTGTCGTCGATCTCGAACGTGGTCGGCGTCGGCTGCGGGCCGGTGACGCCCAGGAGCCGGGCGGTGGGACGGGCGCAGAGATCGCGCGTGGCGCGTGCGGCGTCGTTGAAGAAGTTGCGGGCCAGCACCACGCGGTCGCAGGCGGTGGCGAGCGCCGTCAAGAGCTGCCGCCCCGACGGGTCCAGGTCGGCCACCTCCTCCTCGAGATCCTCGATCTCGTCGAACACCGCCCGCAGGTCCTGGCTCAACGCGCTCTCGGCCGCTTCCCGCTCGTCGACGTCGGCCTGCTGGGCTGCGTACGACGCCTCGGCCAGCACGACCGCACTGGCCGGGTCCAGAAGAGTGGTCGCCGACAGGTCGGTGACCAGCGCGGCGCGGCGCACCAGCTGCGCGTCGAGCGCGCTGCGGGCCGACTCCAGGCGAAGCGTCATACGGTCGGCCCGGCCGGCGAGGCCACGTCGGTAGAACAAGCCCGAGCAGCAGCACCACGGCCAGGCCGGAGAGCAGCCACTGCCATGAGGTCACGAGGTGCTCCCGCGGCGCAACCGACCTGCGAACATCCCCGGTCCCTGACGGTCGTCCTCGGTCACCAGGACGCCGGGCGCCGCGACGGTGGCGTATACGTCGAGGATCTCGCGCGCCACCGTGTCCCAGTCGTAGCGCGCGGCGACGGCCACGCCGCGACGCGCCAGCCCGGCGCGACGGTCGGGATCGGCGAGCAGGTCGATGGCCGACGAGGCCAGGGCTTCGGCGTCACCGACCGGCACCAGCGCGCCCGCGCGACCCGCCTCGAGCACGCTGCGAAAGGCCACGAGGTCGCTGGCCACCACCGGAGCACCAGCCGCCATGGCCTCGAGCAGGACGATGCCGAAGCTCTCCCCGCCGGTGTTGGGCGCGACCATGAGGTCGACGCTGGCCAGGGCACGCGCCTTGTCGTCGTCGGACACCCGGCCCAGGAACTCGGCGCGCTCGCGCAGCTGCGTCGGCAGCTCGGCGAGCGCATCGTCGACGTCCCCCGGCCCCACCACGAGCAGCCGTGCCTGCGGGCGGGCGGCTGCGATGGCCGGGAACGCGTCGAGCAGCACCTGCAGCCCCTTGCGTGGCTCGTCGAGCCGTCCGAGGAACCCGAGCACCTCCCCGCCGCGACCACGTCCCGGCAACGGCTGGGCTCGGGCAAACCGCTGCGTGTCCACTCCGTTCGGGATCAGGACCGCGTCGCCGCCGAGGTGCTGCACGATGGTGCGCCGCGCCTCCTCGCTCACCGCGATCCGCGCCTGCACCTTCTCCAACGTCGCCGACAGCAGTCCGTAGCCCGCCACCATGGACCGGACCCGTCCCTCGTACGACGCGTGGAAGGTGGCGACGATCGGGCCCAGCGCCGCCCAGCACGCCACCATGCCGATGCTGGGAGAGATGGGTGAGTGCACGTGCATCACCTCGAACTCACCCTCGCGAATCCATCGGCGCACGCGGGAGGCCGACACCGGCCCGAATGCGACTCGCGCCACCGAACCGTTGTGCCGCACCGGCAGCGCACGACCCACCGACGTCACGTACGGCTCGGTGATCGTGTCCTCATCCCCTGGTGCCAGCACGCTGACGTCGTGACCCGCGGCGATCAGGTGCACGGCAAGGTCACGGACGTGTGCCTGCACGCCGCCGGGTACGTCCCAGCTGAACGGACACACGATCCCGATCTTCACGCGCGAGCCTCGCGAGCCCGCTGCACGTCATCGGTCCAGAACGGCTGCAGCATGTGCCAGTCCTCCGGGTGGTCGCGCACCTGCTGGCCCAGCAGGTCGGCGAACGCCTGCGTCATGGACAGCACCTTGTCACGCAGTCGACCTTGAGCGGGAATGTCGATCGGCGGCATCGCCCGCAAGTGAGTGTGTGTCGCGTCGTACCACGAGACGATCGGGATCATCGGTCGGCCGGTACGCACCGACAGCAGCGCCGGCCCAGGAGGGAAGCGCGTGGGTGAGCCGAGGAAGTCCACCGGTACGCCGGTGTTGGTGATGTCACGGTCCGCCAGCAAGGCGACGACGCCGCCGTCGAGCAGGCGCGTCTGCAACGTGGCGAAGGTGTCACGTTCGGCCCCCGTGAGAGGGAGCACCTCCATACCGAGCCCTTCCCGGTAGGCGAGAAAGCGTTCGTACAGCGACTCCGGCTTCAGTCGCTCCGCAACCGTGGTGAAGGGGATGCCGCGCAACACCGCCCAGGCACCGATGTGGTCCCAGTTCCCGATGTGACCCATCACGAACACCCCACCAGCAGCCAGCGTCACCATGAGTTCCGGTTCGTCGTGCACGTGGACCCGCGTCACCACTTGCTCGTCACTCATGGCGGGCAGCCGGAACGCCTCGTACCAGTAGCGGGCGTACGAGCGCATGCCACGTCGACCCAGGTCCATGACGCCGTCGGCGTCGAGGTCCGGCAGGGCTCGCGCGTAGTTCGCCTGCAGCCGGCGCACGCCCTGACCCTGTGCGGCCCAGGCGCGGTCGGCGGCGCTGCGAAAGATGCGACGCCCCGACGACTCCGGGAGCCGCCGCACCAACGTCCACCCGGCGCCGTATCCGGCGTCGACGAGGAAGTCCTTCACTGCGGTGGGGCCGAAGCCGTCACGCGACGCACCACGATCAGACGCTGCACGACCGTCACCCAGGCCAGGACGGCCACGACGCACACGGACACCGCGAGGACCCGCACGTCCCACAGCCCGGCGAGGAGCACTCCGGCTCCTACGATCACGAGACGCTCCGTGCGTTCGGCGACCCCGACACTGGCATCGACACCGATGCCCTCGGCACGTGCCCGCGCGTAGGAGACCAGCAGGCTCCCGACGAGCGCGGCCAGCGTCACGCCCAGCCACACCTCACCCGAGGTGGTGTGACGCCCGGCGTAGTAGAGCGCGACGCCGCAAAACACCGCGGCGTCAGTGATCCGGTCGAGTGTGGAGTCGAAGAATGCTCCCCAGGCCGAGGAACGACCCGACATCCGCGCCATCGTGCCGTCGAGGCTGTCGGAGAAGACGAACAGCAGGGCGAGCACGAACGCCCACACGAACTCGCCTTGGGGGATGAACCACAGCACCACGAACGACGTGCCCACGGTGCCGACGATCGTGACGGCGTCTGGGCTGACGTGCAGTCGCAGCAGCCCGCGGGCCGGTGCGGCGAACACGCCTCGGGCCACGCTGCGGCCGCGCTCGGTGAGGGTCCCCATCGCAGCGCCCAGCCTAGCGAGTACCGGCCGTCCGGCCCTTGCCGCGCGCGCGTGACGGGTGGAGGGTGGCCTGAACTCACCGCCGGGCTGTCGGCGGGCATCGGGTTCGAGGAGGCGAAGGACTATGGCGGACAAGCCAACCGGGGCCGCCGGCAGGGCGCCGAAGGCCGACCAGCCTGCCGACATTCGCAACGTCGTCCTGGTCGGCCACAGCGGTTCCGGCAAGACCACGCTCGCGGAGGGGTTGCTCGTGGCGACGGGCATCATCCCGCGCGCCGGTCGCGTGGAGGACGGCACCACGGTGACCGACTTCGACGAGGCCGAGGCGCGCCAGCAGCGCAGCGTGTCGTTGGCTGTGGCGCCACTGGAGTTCGGCGGCGTCAAGGTGAACCTCCTCGACACCCCCGGCTACGCCGACTTCGTCGGCGACCTGCGCGCCGGACTCCGCGCGGCCGACGCGGCCCTCTTCGTCACGTCCGCGGCCGACGGCGTCGACGGCACCACTGCGATGCTCTGGGAGGAGTGCGCCGCAGTGGGCATGCCGCGCGCGGTCGTCATCACCAAGGTCGACGCCCCACGGGCCGACTACGACAACGCACTGGCCCAGGCGCAGGAAGCCTTCGGCGAGGGAGTGCTGCCGCTGTACCTGCCGATGCACGCCGACGACGAGACCGTGGCCGGCATGATGGCGTTGCTCTCCCAACGCATCGACGACTACTCCTCGGGCACCCGCGTCGAGCGCGATCCCGAGGCCGCGCACCTGGAGCTGATCGAGCCGGCGCGCAACGAGCTGATCGAGGGGATCATCGCCGAGAGCGAGGACGAGGGCCTCATGGACCGCTACCTCGCCGGCGAGGCGATCGAGGTCGGCACGCTGGTGGCCGACCTGGAGAAGGCCGTGGCCCGAGGCTCGTTCTTCCCCGTGATCCCCGTGGCGTCCACGACGGGTCTGGGACTGCCCGAGCTTCTCGAGGTGATCACGCAGGGATTCCCGTCTCCCTTGGAGCACCCCGTGCCACCCGTGAGCTCGCCGTCGGGCGATCCGCAGGGCCCGCTCACGGCCGACCCGTCCGGCCCCTTGGTGGCCGAAGTCGTGAAGACCGTCAGCGACCCCTACGTCGGACGGATCTCGTTGGTGCGAGTGTTCTCCGGAACCCTGCGGCCCGACACCGTCGTCCACGTGTCCGGCCACGGGCTTGCCGAGCGCGGCCACGAGGACCACGACGTCGACGAGAAGGTCGGCGCGCTGTCGTCGCCCCTGGGCAAGACGCAACGACTGGTCGACCAGTGCATCGCCGGCGACATCTGCGCAGTGGCGAAGCTGGCGCGCGCGGAGACGGGCGACACACTGTCGAGCAAGGAGCGGCCGCTGCTCATGGAGGCGTGGGTCATGCCGGAGCCGCTGCTGCCGGTGGCTATCGTCGCGCGCTCCAAGGCCGACGAGGACAAGCTCTCACAAGGGTTGCAGCGGCTGGTGGCCGAGGACCCGACGATGCGCCTGGAGCACAACGTCGACACCCACCAGCTCGTGATCTGGGCCATGGGCGAGGCGCACGTCGACGTCCTGCTCGACCGATTGGCCAACCGGTACGGCGTCGCGGTCGACGCAGTGCCCCTGAAGGTGTCGCTGCGCGAGACGTTCGCCGGCCCGAGCAAGGGGCATGGCCGACACGTCAAGCAGTCAGGAGGACATGGGCAGTTCGCCGTCTGCGACATCGAGGTGGAGCCACTGCCGGGGGGCTCCGGTTTCGAGTTCGTGGACAAGGTCGTCGGCGGCTCGGTGCCGCGTCAGTTCATCACCAGCGTGGAGAAGGGCGTGCGCGCCCAGATGGAGCGCGGAGTGGTCGCCGGGTACCCCGTGGTGGACCTGCGCGTCATCCTCGTGGACGGCAAGGCGCACTCGGTGGACTCCTCCGACATGGCGTTCCAGACCGCGGGCGGGCTGGCCCTGAAGGAAGCCGCCAAGGGGACCCAGATCCACATGCTGGAGCCGGTCGACGAGGTCGGTGTGCTCGTGGACGACGAGTACGTCGGCGCCGTCATGGGCGACCTGTCCAGCCGACGCGGTCGCGTCGTGGGCACCGAACCGGTCGGGGTGGGGCGGACCTTGGTCCGCGCCGACGTGCCCCAGCTCGAGATCACCCGCTATGCCGTGGACCTGCGGTCGTTGTCCCACGGCACCGGCACGTTCACCCGCAGCTATGCGCGGCACGAACCGATGCCCCACCAGCTCGCCGCCAAGCTGCAGACCGACGCCACCGCCTGAACCTGCGTTGATCTTGGACTTCATGTGCAAGTTGATCTTGGAATGACGACATCTACTCCTTGATCAACCGCTGCGGAGGTCGTCGACGTCGCGCGGCTACGCGGACTGCCAGGCCTGCGCGAGCACGTCGCGGGTCTCGCTGAGCAGCTGGGGCAGCACCTTGACCGCCCCGACGACGGGCATGAAGTTGGTGTCGCCGCCCCACCTCGGTACCACGTGCTGATGCAGGTGCTCAGCGATTCCGGCCCCGCCGATCGTCCCCTGGTTCATGCCGATGTTGAACCCGTGCGCACCCGACACCTTGCGGAGCGTGCGCATCGCGCGCTGGGTGAACGCGCCCATCTCGGCGACTTCGTCGACGTCGACGTCGGTGTAGTAGGGGACATGGCGGTAAGGGCAGACCATGAGGTGCCCCGGGTTGTACGGGTACAGGTTCAGCACCACGTACGTCAGGTGCCCACGCGCAACGATCAGCCCGTCGTCGTCGGACAACGTCGGGATCCGGCAGAAGGGGCACTCGTCGTCGGCGTCATCGTCGGGTCGATTCGCGCCCTTGATATACGCCATGCGGTGCGGCGTCCACATCCGCTGGAACCCGTCCGGCGTCCCCACGCCATCCTGTTCGAGCGGCCCCTCGGTCATCCGGGCTGCCGCTCGCGCACCGCCGCCACGATCTCGGCGATCGCGTCATCGATGGGCACCGTGTTCTTCTGGGAGCCGTCGCGGTACCGGAAGGACACCGCATCGGCTGCGACGTCGTCGTCTCCGGCGATCAGCATGTAGGGCACCTTCTGACGCTGCGCGTTGCGGATCTTCTTCTGCATCCGGTCGTCGGAGGTGTCGATCTCGACGCGGATCCCTTGGGTGCGAAGTCGGGTAGCGACATCCGCCAGGTACTCGTGGTGCCCGTCGGTGATCGGGATCCCGACCACCTGCACAGGTGCGAGCCAGGCCGGGAATGCCCCGGCATAGTGCTCGAGCAGGACCGCGAAGAACCGCTCGATCGAGCCGAACAGGGCACGGTGGATCATGATCGGGCGTTGCCGGGTACCGTCTGCGGCCTGGTACTCGGCCTCGAAGCGCTGCGGCGTCTGGAAATCGACCTGGATCGTGGACATCTGCCAATGGCGCCCGATGGCGTCGCGCGCCTGCACCGAGATCTTCGGTCCGTAGAACGCTGCGCCACCTTCGTCCATCACCAGGTCCAGGCTCTGCTTCTGCGCCGCCAGGCGCAGCGCCTCCGTCGCCTCAGCCCATTCCGCGTCGGTACCGACCGACTTGGCCGGGTCGCGTGTGGACAGCTCGAGGTAGAAGTCCTCCAGGCCATAGTCGCGGAGCAGCCCAAGGACGAACGTGAGCAGGCTGTCGAGCTCGCCGGCCATCTGCTCCTTGGTGCAATAGATGTGCGCGTCGTCCTGCGTCATGCCACGGACGCGGGTCAGCCCGTGCACCACGCCTGACTTCTCGTACCGGTACACACTGCCGAACTCGAAGAGCCGCAGCGGCAGCTCACGGTACGAGCGACCGCGGGCGTTGTAGATCAACGTGTGGAACGGGCAGTTCATCGGCTTCAGGTAGTAGTCCTGCCCCGGGCGTCGCACATTGCCGTCTGCGTCGATGTCGGCGTCGAGCTGCATCGGCGGGTACATCCCGTCGGCGTACCACTGCAGGTGTCCCGACGTCTCGAACAACGCGGCCTTGGTGATGTGCGGGCTGTACACGAACTCGTATCCCCCGGCCTCGTGGCGTTGGCGGGAGTAGTCCTCCATGATCCGCCGAACGATCCCGCCCTTGGGGTGGAAGACCGCCAACCCGGAACCGATCTCGTCAGGGAAGCTGAACAGGTCGAGCTCGACGCCCAGCCGACGGTGGTCGCGCTTCTCAGCCTCCTCGAGCAACGCCAGATGTTGCTTGAGGGCATCGCGACTCGGCCAGGCGGTGCCGTAGATCCGCTGCAGCTGCGGGTTCTTCTCGCTCCCCCGCCAGTAGGCAGCGGCCGTGCGCATCAACCGGAACGCCGGAATCAGCCGAGTGCTGGGGAGATGGGGGCCACGACACAGGTCGCTCCAGCAGACATCGCCGGTCTTGGCGTCGACGTTGTCGTAGATCGTGAGCTCGTTGCCGCCTACTTCCATGACGTCGTCGGAGGCAGCACCCTTCAGGCTGATCAGCTCCAGCTTGTAGGGCTCGTCCGCCAGCTCGACGCGCGCCTCCTCCTCACTGACCACCCGCCGACGGAAGCGTTGACCCGACTTGACGATCTGTTGCATCCGCTTGTCCAGCTCAGCCAGGTCATCGGGCGTGAACGGCATCTCGGTGTCGAAGTCGTAGTAGAAGCCGTCGGTGATCGGCGGCCCGATCCCGAGCTTGGTCTGCGGGTACACCTCCTGCACCGCCTGCGCCAGCACGTGGGCGCAGGAGTGGCGAAGCACGCCAAGGCCATCGGGGCTGTCGATGCGCACCGCTTCGACGTCGGCGCCGTCGAGCAGCTCAGTCGTGAGGTCGCGTAGCTCCCCGTCGATCCGCGCGACCACCACGGAACGGTCGTCAAACAGATCTGCCGCGGTCGTGGCCGCGTCCACCTGTCGCTGCTCGCCGTCGACGGTGATGCGCAACTCGGGCCGCTCGGACACGATGAACTCCTGGCTTGGCAACGTCAGCGTCCGTCGATGTTACCGAGGCGCCGGCTTCCGGCTCACTGGATAAGTCGCAACCTCAGCCGGACCTGGCCTGCATGGCCCAGAGCCGCCCGTCGAGCGTGACGGCCCAGATCTCCTGGTGGTCGTCGACGCCGAAGCCGGTCGGGTTGCCCGGAAGCGCGGCAGCCTGGAGCTTCTTGCCCTGACCCCGCTGGTAGATCCAGACCCGCCCGCTGTTGTCGTCCGCGAAGACGTAGATGCCGTTCATCAAGGTTCGGTACTTGCTCCCGCGGTACACGAACCCTCCGATGATCGCCTCGGCCACGGGGTGCTTCACCGTGGCCACGGGAAACAGGTACTTGGTCCCGTTCGTGCACCGTGAGGTGTCGTAGTTCTGACGCCCCTCCCAGCACGACCAGCCGAGGTTGCGCACCGTCGGTTTCGACGGCACGTGGTCGATCTCCTCGACCGCGTCCTGTCCGACGTCACCGATCCACAGGTCGCCGGTAGCCGAGTCGAAGCTCCAGCGCCACGGGTTACGAACACCCCACAACCAGATCTCGCCGCGCCCCGGCGTCTTGCCGGCGAACGGGTTCCCACTGGGAACGCAGTAGCGCTTACCACCGCAATGACGGTGCACGTCGATCCGCAGGATCTTTCCGAGCAGCCGCGTGGTGTTCTGCGCGTTGTTCGGCGGGTCACCACCCGACCCGCCGTCGCCGGTGCCGAGATACAACATCCCGTCGGCGCCGAACATGAGCTGGCCGCCGTTGTGGTTGGTGTTGACGGGGTGTTGCACCACCAGAACGGTGCGACCGGTGCCCGCGTGGACGTGGCCGGCCTTCGCCCCGGGTGCGCGGAACCGCGCCAGCACCAGCGCGCCGTCCCCGCGGGTGTAGGCCACCCAGAACAGATGGGTCTTCTTGAACTGCGGGTCGAACACGACCGAGAGCAAGCCCTGCTCGTTGCTGCTGGAGTTCACCCGGCCCCTGATGTCGAGATAGGTGCCGGCGCGGATGTGGCCCTGACGGAACACCTTGATCACGCCGGGCTGCTCCACCACGAACAAGCGTCCAGTGCCGTCGCGGGCCGAGGTCACCTGCACCGGACGGTCCAGCCCGCTGGCGCGTTGCGCCCAGGCGATCGCAACGCGGTTGACCGAGGGGGCCCCAGCCGCCCGATCAGCGGCGTTCGGCGCGCCCGCGCTGGCTGCCGGCGAGACCAGGGCGCCCAGGACGAGGCCGGTCGCGGTCAGGGCGATCCCGATTCGGGCCTGGCTGAACCGGGTCGAACGGCCGAACGGACGCCTTGCTGGCATCGGTGGCACCTCCAGGGAGCGTCCCCGCAGGCTATGCGACGGCTGTCGGCTGACCGCGCACCAGACGTCGGACGTGTCGGGGTGATCGGCCCTGCCGGGCGACTACTGAGCGTATTCCAATGTTAACGGTCCGCACATGACTGTCAGCCAACGGTTCGATCATGGTGCCGTCGAGCTCATGGACTGCCCCCGGCTGAGGCATCGTGAACCACCCGCGTGGCGCTGCCGCCACGTGCGGGGGGAAGGACTCGCGTGAACCTGAAGCCTCTTGCGGCTGCCCTGGGGGTGGCCACAGTCGCCGTCATGGCACTGCCGGCCACTGCTCTGGCGTCGACGCCAGCGGCTCTGGTCAGCTCCGAGCCCCTGGCGAGCACGCCCCACGTCCTCGACGGCGCGGTGGAGGCGATCGCCCGGATCGGGCACACCGTCATCGTCGGTGGCGACTTCACGCAGGTCCAGAACAACGGCCAGAGCGCGGTGCTCTCCCGCAACAACCTGTTCACCTACGACGAGACCACCGGCAAGATCACCCCCGGCTTCGCGCCGACGATCGCTCCGTTGGGCAAGGCGATCACCTCGATCATCCCCACCGGCGACGGCCACACGGTGTACCTGGCCGGCTCCTTCACGACGATCAACGGCACCATGACCGGCCGCATCGCCCGTCTCGACGTCTTCACCGGGCAGATCGTGTCCACCTTCCAGGCGGCGCGCCCGAACGCAACGGTCAACGACATGGCACTGTCGAACGGTCGTCTCATCGTCGCCGGAGACTTCTCGTCGCTGGCGCCACCGGCGGGTACATCGGTCGCCCGCGCCGCGATCGCCAGCCTCGATCCCACGACCGGCGCGCTGACATCGGCGGTCACCGACAAGTTCACCGGCATCGGCACGAAGGGGACCACCTCGGTCCGGCGCATCGACGTCTCACCGGCCGGCGACCGGCTGATCGCGATCGGCAACTTCAGCTCCGTCGACGGACAACCGCGCTCGCTCATCGCACAGCTGAACATCGGCGGCCCGACGTCGTCCTTGTCGTCGTGGCAGACGACGCAGTTCCCCGCCTTCGACTCCGGCGGACAGACGTGGTGCGCGCGCGCGTTCCCCAGCTACATGCGCGACGTGGCCTATTCCACGGACGGTTCGTACTTCCTCGTGGTGACCACCGGCGCGTACCGCTCTGGCCGGCTGTGCGACACCCAGACGCGTTGGGAGACCAGCGGCGGAGCCAACCAGCTCCCCACGTGGGTCCAGTACACCGGAGGCGACACCTCCACCGACATCGTTCCCGCGGCCAACGGCAAGGTCTTCTACGTCGGAGGTCACTTCCGTTGGTTGAACAACCCGTTCGCCGGTGACCGGGCAGGTGCCGGAGCGGTCTCGCGCATCGGCCTGGCCGCGATCGACCCGCGTAACGGGATGCCGTACTCCTGGAACCCCACGCGGGAACGCGGTTACGGCGTCTACTCGTTCCTCCCGACGTCGGACGGCCTGTTCGTCGGCTCGGACACCAACCACTTGGCGAACGAGTTCCACCCGCGCCTCGGCTTCTTCCCAGCCGACGGTGGCGTGGTCCTGCCGCACGAGCACATGTCCGCCCTGCCCGCCACCGTCTACCTGATGGGTGGCACGAGCGGCGGTCCCGCGAACGACCTGCGCAGCTTGACGTTCAACGGCACCTCCGCCAGCGCGTTGACGACAGCCCCCGGATCGGATGCGTGGGGATCGGTCCGTGGCGCCTTCTCCATCGACAACCTCGTCTACACCGGGTGGTCCGACGGCACCTTACGAGTGCGCACCTTCGACGGCACGACGTTCGGACCGTCGTCGGTGGTACCGATGACCAGTGCGGACGTGAACTCTGCGAGCGGGTTCACTCCGACGAACAACTTCGTCAGTGACCTGCCCACCATCACCGGCATGTTCTACGACAAGGCGCTCGGTCGGATCTACTACACGCAGAGCAACTCGACCAGCCTCTACTACCGGTACTTCGAGCCCGAGAGCAACATCGTCGGCGCCCAGAAGTTCACGGCCATCGGCAACACGGCCGCGCTCGACCCACGCAATGTCAACGGGATGTTCCTGGCCGACGGGCAGATCTACTTCAGCAACGCCTCGGGCCAGCTCAAGAGCATCGGCTACACGAATGGTCAGGTGGCGCCGGGCGTCGCGACCACCGTCGACGTCTCGACCGACTGGCGCACGCGCGGGATGTTCGCATGGGACGGCGGAGTGGACCCGAACGCCGCGCCGGTCGTGCACGCGTCGGCCAACTGCACCGGCCTGACCTGCACGTTCGACAGCGTCGGCTCGGACGACCCTGATGGAACCATCACGGCGTACTCGTGGGACTACGGTGACGGGTCGCCGGTCGACAGCGGCGGCACGGCCACACACACCTTCGCGTTCGACGGCCACTACACGGTCACGTTGACCGCTACCGACAACGTCGGGGCGCCCTCGTCCACAACGGTCGCTGTCGATGTAGCGCGGCCACCGAACGTGCTGCCGACCGCGAGCATGTCGGTGCACTGCGTCGCGCGGGACTGCACCTTCGACGCCACGGGCTCGACCGACTCCGATGGCACGCTCGTGTCGTATGAGTGGGACTTCGGCGACGGCTCCCCGGCAGGAACCGGCGCGATGGCATCGCACACCTATGCCACCCCAGGCGACTACCCGGTGAAGCTGACGGTGACCGACGACCGCAGCGGCCAGGACAACGCGTCGGGCACGGCGTCGCCCACGCAGGTCGCCACCACGATCGACTTTCGGGCTGCCACCTCGTACTCCGGTGGATCAGTCGCGAAGCACACGATCAAGGTGCCGGCAGCGGTGCGTCCGGGGGACGGGATGTTGTTGTTCGTGAGCAACAACAACACCAACCCGATCACGGTCAGCCCGGCTGGGTGGACGCAGCTCAGCAGCGCCACGGCCAGCGACCTGACAACCGTCGTCTTCTACCGCGCGGCCCAATCCGGCGACGCGGGCACGAATGTGTCGGTCACGTTCTCGGCCGCGACGAAGGCTGACATCGAGCTGAGCGCCTACTCCGGTGTCAGTTCAGCCTTGCCCACGCTGCTCTCCGCCACGAGCACGATGACGACAGCCGACCACGCAACCCCCGACACGACCGTGCCGACCGACGGCGACTGGGTGGTGTCCTACTGGTCGGACAAGTCGGTGGCCACGACCATGTGGACGGTTCCGTCGGGTCAGGTCGTTCGCGGTGACTCGGTGGGCACAGGCAGCGGGCACGTCTCGTCGCTGCTGACCGACGACGACGCCCCGGCGTTCGCCGGCGCGCGCAGCGGGCTCACGGCGAGCACCGACGTCGCCTCCGGACGCGCCACCACGTGGACGGTCATCCTTCCGACCAACTAGCCGAGCTGGGGTTGAAGGTTTCGAGGGGGTCATCCCCCGATCGAGGTCAGGCAGCGGGGGGTGCCTGCGCCGCCAGCGCCTGCGCTTGGGCCACCTGCCCGCGGATCTGAGCCACCTGGACCGGTGTCGTCACCGGAATCTGCGTCATGTGGGACAGGTCGCCGCTGCGGACCGACACCTGTACGTAGCCTCGCGTCACGTCCTCCTTGACCAGCAAGAAGAGCAGACCCAGCAGGCACGCGAGGGCGAACACGATCGCGCACACGATCGCCCACGTCGGGATGCGTCGTTCGGTCACGGACATGTCGCTGACGATCCACGTGGAACCTGCGAGTGCGGCGGTCCCGTTCGGTGTGACGATGTCGGTCGCTGTCACGCCGACGTCGCCCACTGTCAGCAGGAAGCCTGGCATCACCGCCGCCGGGCTCGCCAGGGCCGGCGTCGCAGATGCTCGGTGCTCGGTCCACGCGGCGCCATCCCAGTAGCGGGACTGGTTCGGCAACTCGGGGTCGGGGTACCAACCTGGCTCGGCCACGGGCGACACCGTACTGGACCAGATCGACCGGCGTCAGTGGCTCAAGCCTTCGGAGTGACAGTCCCCTGATGGAACCTCAGGCGCCAGCCCGCCGCGTCCGTGCGCACCCACAGGGAGCTACGCAGACAGGTGCGTTCGCTGCTCTCGGTGCGGTAGGTGAGCAGCACCACGTCCGGTGACAGAAGGATGGGCGCCATGTCACTGGCAGCTTCGCCGAAGTCCGCTTCGGCGGCCAGCGCATCGACGGTGGCGTCGACACCCCACACCCGGCCCGACGCCCCGTACTCCACGAAATCTGGATCGAGCAGCAGGCGTACGAGCCGCGGCTGACGCCGGATCTGCGGGTCGAGGAGCTGCCGCTCTCGAGCCACGACCTCGGCAAGGGGATCGGCTTCAGCCATGGTTGCCTTCTTCGACATCGTGTCGCATCCGTCGGTCACGTTCGGTCAGACGTAGCCCTGCGGTACGTCGCCGGTGACCTCCATCCGATAGCGGCCGGCGAGGTCGCCCAGGGCATCGGCGTCCAACGGCGCATTCCGCCGGCTCGCCTCGGCCAGCTCGTCGAAGTAGCCGACCATGGCCGCAGGAGCGTAGATGTTGAGCTTGCGGCTCGGAACGCCGCCGACCCGGAATCCGTGCACCACTCCCGGCGGGACGTAGACGAAGGATCCCGCCGGGCAGAGGGTCTCCTGCTGCTCGACGAACATGACGTACTCGCCGCTGAGGACGTAGAACGCCTCGCCCGCGTCGTGGTGGATGTGCATCGGCGGCCCGAACCCGGCCGGCTCGTCGGCTTCCAGCACCGACAACCCGTCGGCGGTGTCGTCGGACTCAGCCTTCACCGTCATCGAGAAGGTCCCCATGTCGATGGTCCGGCCTTCGCCCGGCTGATGAACGACAACACGCTGAAGAGACGTCATGAGGCAGCTCCTGGGTCATACCTGGCACTGACGAGGGTCGTTGTGCATGATCCATGATCACCCCGAGACGACGGCGTCACCCCGTCTCGTTCGAGTGCCCGGCCGTAACGCTTTCGGAACGGTGTGCCTGACACGTTCGCAGGGACGAGGCGTCGCAGCCTCGTGCGATCTGGCCGAGCTGGAGGTCATGGTGAACCGAACCGATGCTGTGGCGGCGCCGACTTCGTCCGCACGGCCGGCATCCGTGCTGCTCCTCAAGGACCGGTCCACCGTGGCTGTCATCAGTGTTGCGGCGGCGGTGGCGTTCGTCGCGGGCTTCTTCTTCCCGCCACCCGACAGTCCTCGGGTGGGACAGGCGAGCGCCGCGGATGTGCGCGGCTGGGCCGCAGCCCACTCAGGTTCGCTGCACGCCGCCGCCACGGGATTGGTGCTGGCCGCGGTCGGGTTCGTCGTGGTGTCTGCCGGGCTGTCGGCGTTGGTCCGTCGACGGCTGGACGGCTCGATGCTCGCGGAGCTGCTCGTCGGAAGCGCGGCGGTGGTCGCAGTGCTGTTGGTCTTGGACACCGCCGCCCAGACGATGAGTCTGATCCTGCCGGGTCTGCTCGACACCACCTTGGTCGATGTGTCGGATCCCGTTGTGGTGGCGTGGCTGGCGATTGGTGGATTCACCCACTTCCTCGGCGACTTGCAGATGGCGTTCATCGCCGTATTGCTTGCGTCGGGATCGTTGGCGACGCTTCGGTTGCATCTGGTGCACCGCTGGTTGTGTTACGTCGGGCTCGGCTTGGCCAGCTGCGCAGCACTGGGCACGTTCGGAATCACGCTGAGCGTCCGTGTCCTCTACCCACTCTGGTTCGTCGGGATCTATGGCTTCTACCTCAGCCTGTTGGTGCTGGCCGTGTCCGCGGCGCTGGCCTGGCGTCGAATGGGAAAGGCTCAACGGCTCGCATGACTCACGGCCTGTCGGGTGGGTGCCCGCGTCGGATCAACTCGTGCGTCGCGGAGAGCAGGCGTTCCTGGAGATCGTTGAGTGGATGCTCAGCGTTCTGCGGTGCGCCTTCGGCCCCCGCTGACCGGGCTCGGTCTGCACCGCGCGAGACGGCCTCGGCGATGAGGGCATCTCGCGGCGGCGCGGGCCTTGGCGTGGAGCGGGTCAGCAGTGGACCGAGGTGGTTGGCATGGGCCACCCGCGCACCCAAGTGCTTGGGCTGGCCCAGGCCGCGCCAGCGTGACCGCTGAGAAGGCGGACCGTCGGGTGACTCCAGGGCTTGCGGGCAAAAGCGCAGCAGGATCGTCTTCATGATGGTGGTGTGGTCGAACACCGTGTTCGACACCGAGCGCGGCTCGATCCACGGCGACACGACGATGGCCGGTACTCGAACGCCGAGGGCGCCGAACATCAACGGGTCGTCGTCGTGGGCTGCCGGCGGCGTCACATGGTCGAAGAAGCCGCCGTGCTCGTCATAGACCACCACCAGCAGCGACCGGTCCCAAAGGGGGCCACCGGCCAACGCGTCGTAGACGGCGAGGACGAGGTCCTGACCGTCCTTGACGTCGGCCGGGGGATGATCGTCGTTGACCGGGAACCCCAGCGGGTTGAAGTTCGTGAAGGCCGGATCGATCCACGACACGGCGGGCAACGTGCCAGAGGCGGCGTCCTCGAGGAAGCTGGCGACGTGCTCGTTGACGGTCAGGTCGAGCTTGGTCTGCCAGGGCAAGCCGGTCTTGCTGAAGTAGGCGAACTGCTGGTGGTGGCCCAATAGGTAGTGGGCGTCAGCCAAACGCAGCGTTCCAGGGTCGAACGAGTACCACCGCCACGTAACACCTGCTGCATCCAGGTGCCGCACGAATGTCGCCTGGTGATACAGCGGCGGGCGCGGGCGTGGGACGTCGTCGCGGCTGCCGGCGGCCCGTGCCGACAACGCGTACAGGCGATTGGGCAACGTCGCCCCCGGCACCGAGCTGAACCACCGGTTACAGACCGCGAACTCCTCCGCGAGGTGGTCGTAGACGGGCAGGTCGGTACCGTCGAAGTACCCCATGACGACGCCCAGGTCTTCGGCGAACCCGGAGTCGCTGGCCGTCGCCTGCGCCAGACTGCTGACGAACCCGCCCATGTGCCCGCCGTCGATCTGAGTATCGATCGCGCTCGAGGAATGGTCAGGATCGACGCCCACGGCGGTGTCGTCGAGATGGTGGATCGGGTACGACCGGCCCCGGTACTCGTTGGCCATTCCATCGCGCAGACCATCGATATCCGGGCGTCGAGCATCGAGTGACAGGTAGCCGAGCATGTGGTCGAACGAGCGGTTCTCCAGCATCACCACGACCACGTGGTCCACCTTGTCCAGGTGGGAGATGGCATCGCGCTCGGCTGGGTCCACGACTTGCGCCCTCCTGGTCGGCTCGCGACTCAGCAGGCTACCCGCGCCGTCAGAAGTGGCTGGAAGAAGCCGGTCTCATCGGGTTCCCGCCATCGAGCGTCGACCAATCCCGCCTCGTCGGCACAGGCGGACAGCTCGGCACGCGTCATCGCCCAGCACGACGCCCGTCGGCCTACGACCTGCCACGCGCCGTCCTCCTTGGTCAGCTGGAAATGTTGAAGGTCGTACCTGGCGTGGTCGTCATGCCAGTCCCAGACCTGGAACGCAATGCTGTCGCCCGACACCTGAGGCAGAGTCCCAGGTCGCTGTTCGACTCGCGCCTGGTCGTAGTCACGGATGCTGATCAGAACCGCACCGTCTGGCCGGGTCACTCGTCGATGCTCGCGGAGCGCTGCAACGACCTCGTCCTGGAACATCAGGTGGGCCAGCGCGTTGTCGGCACAGATCAGCGCGTCGAACTCGGCGTCGGCGAAAGGCAAGTTGCGCATGTCTGCAACGGTGAGATTTGCAAGGATTCTCCGGGTCACACACTCGGACCTGGCCCGCCGGACTGCCTCGCGGCTGACGTCTGTGCCGGTCACCCGGTGCCCGAACTCCGCCAATCCGAGCAGCTGGGTGCCGATGCCCACGGCCGTGTCCAGCACGGACAAGGGGCCGGGCTGGTTGGCCGAGACGAGCAAACGGTGCAGCGCCCGGCCCTGTTCGCGGCAGGCTGCGTCCCAATCCGGGTACAAGTGGTGGTACGTGGCGGCCAACGAGTCGTAGAAGGCTGCTGGCCCATCCACTCGCCTCGCCTCCAGTGTTCCGCTCAGCCGGCCAGTCGGCCGTAGCCGGGTCGGCCGTCGTGGTCGATCCCGTGGGTCGATCGGGTGTACAGGTGGTGTTCGATGCCGTCGGGGTCGTGGAACACCAGCAACCATCCCACGCTGGCCTCGATCACCGGTGAGTGTGCGATCCCCAGGTCATCGAGGAATCGGGCCCAGTCCTCGAGGTCGGGGCGATCGGGCACATGCCAGTTCATGGGGTCGAACCCGGCGATCCCTCGCGCCACCTCCGGTCTCACGCAGCGCAATACCGGTATCCCCGAGCCCGGGCACGTGGCACGCGACACCTCGCACCACGCCGGTTCGTGCTTGCCCGAACCGTGGCCATGAACGGTACTGGCGCCAAGGCGACGTACCGCGGCTACCTGGCCGTGACGAGAAGGCTCTCCGATCTCGGCGCCCTGCGCAGCGAGCTGACGCCGACCGGCGCGGCCGACGTCTTGTATGCCCTCGGATCCCCGTTCACCCACCACCTCCTGCGCCGGCACCGGCGCTGGAGCTCACGCCGCTACCGGGCCTGGCTGCTCACCTCACTCACCGAGCAACTTCTCCACGTACCTGCCTGAGCGAGCACTGCGCTGATCCGAGACACGCCGACCTGCGACGCATCAAGGCCGCTGTTCAATCGGTCGAATCTGGTGAGGTGACGATCCTTCCTGGCAGTGGCGTGCCCGAGGGCTGGCGACCGGTGCAACCGGCCATGCCGCCATCGACCGACCCGCTGCCCGTCCCGCCCCCCGAGCCGGCACCTCTGGCCCAGGACCCGACCCCGCCCGAGCCTCCGGCGGCCGTGCCCCTGCCACCCCCAGAGGTCACCCCACCCGTCGACTGGGCGCCGCCGACGACGCTCCCGGTGGGTGCAGCACCGGGAACCGTCATGCGACTGCCCGGCCGCAAGGTGACCGGTGGCGAACTGCTCCACGTCGCGTGGGACATCGTGCAGCGCGATCGGGCGCTGCTCGTGCTGCCCGTGCTCTCTTTCTGCGCCTCGCTCGCGGCGCTGTCGATCGTCCTGACGCCGATCGGCCTGGCCGCCTGGCACAGCGGAGACGTCGCGGCGTTCGCGGGCACGTCCCACGTCGTTCTCGGCTGGTTGCTGCTCACCATCTCCACCGCGATCGCGGTGTACTTCCAGGCCGCGCTCGTCGTGATCGTCAACGCGATGATGGAGGGACGCGCTGTCTCCCTCGGTGACGCGCTGCGCACTGCCACCTCGCGACTTCCCCAGATCCTGCTATGGGCCGTCATTGCAGCGACCGTCGGCACCGTGCTGCGCATGCTGGGTGAGCGTGGCGTCGCCGGGGCCGTCGTCCGACTCATCGGCGGCTTGGCCTGGGCAGTGGCGTCGTTCTTCGTCGTCCCGATCCTGGTCGTCGAACAAGTGAGCCCGTTTGATGCGTTGCGCCGATCGACATCCCTGATCAGTCACACCTGGGGCAAGGCCCTGCGCGCCGGCATCCGTTTCGGACTGGTGCAGGTCGGTGTGCTGCTCGCGATCGCCGCCTGCTTCATCGCCGGCGTCATGCTGTGGTCGGTCTCGGCGGCCCTCGGAGCTTTGGTGCTCGTTGCGTCAGTGGTCGCGACGATCGCCGCGTCTGTGGTGTTCGCGACGCTCGCGCAGACCCTCAACACGGTGCTCTATCGCTACGCAGCGGGCCTGCCGGTGCCTGGTATCGACCAGTCACTGCTAGCCGGTGCGTTTGCCGGCAAGCGCTGAGTCTGAGACCGAGTTGACATGGTCGTTCGTTGACGCGAGCTGCGACTGTCGCGCCGTAGCTGCTCAAGACGGGCTGCGCGAGACCCGATATGTTGATCATGATCGGTGATGCGGTGGTCGACACCCGAATCCTGCGCCCTTCCGCGGTGCTGGATCACCTGACTGCAGCCCACCTGGTCGGCGAGCTGGAGGCCCAAGACGTCTCACGCGGCGGAGTGTGGGTTGCCACCCCGGCGCTGTGGCAACGGTATGACCGACCGTGGAACGGGCCGGGTGGCAGCCGAGGCAACTCCCAGCTGGTGGGGTCGATCGCCGTCATGTACGACGCACCTGCACGCCAGCAGATCACCTTGTACCGAGTCGCACTGACTGACGCCGGACTCGCTGCCGGGTACACCGTGGACTCCGTCTGCGACGCCGCACTGGCTTTGGTCGGGATGACCTTGGCGGATTGCCCGCGGGCCGAACTGGCTGCCGCGCCGGCGCGCGACCCGTTCCACCGATCCTGAGCCGTCAGGACTGCGTCATCGAGAAGGTCACCGACTCCCAACGGGGCGCCGGAGAACCGCCTGAGTAACGGCGGGCAACGCCGTCAAACCCTGCACCTGAGAACGGTGCCTCCGTGCGGCTTGGCCCTTCAAACCTAGGTCTACCGGCGTCCAGCTGTTAGCCCGCGGAAGAGCGTGGTCACATCGGTCTGCGGGCCACCACAGGCGTCGGCCGGAAGGTGCAGCAACCAGACGCCACTAGCGGTTCGGGCGATCACCCAGGGGCCGCCGTACGCCGGTGCCGCGCAGTCCAGGGTTGGGGTGACATCAGGGCGAGAAAGCACGCGCTTCAAGGCGGCGAACGGTGCTGGCTGCGTAGGAGTGATCGTGACCAGAACACCAGGCTGGCCCAGCTCGCACAGTCCGAACGAGGTGACCCGACCGGTGACGCGCCGATGCCCGTCTCGGTGAGTGTCGATCGAGCAGGCCCATCTGGGCAGCCGGACTCCACGCAACCCGGTCTGAGGCACGTCCGACACTGAGGACACACTCGGCGACGGCGACGCTTGGTGGGATCCGAATGTGCATCCGGATACCAACAGGGTCGGGCCAAGAGCCGCGATCGTCCAGATGAGAATCCGGCGCATCCGTGCCTCCCATCATTTCGAGCATGTCAGCATTTCGACGGATCTGGTGGCGTGATCGTCGTTGCGGTGACCGATCTGGATAGTGAGACTCGGCCCATGATCGAACGCAGCAACCCTGCTGGCCTTCACCGGCCGCCGGGTTACCACCACGTCACAGTTGTCCAGCCTGGAGTCACGGTCCATCTGGCTGGGCAGTGCCCACTCGATGCCGACGGCACGCTGGTCGGCGAGGGCGACGTCGTTGCACAAGCGGAGCAGGTCGCACGAAACATCGAGTCCGCGCTCGCATCTGCCGGGGCAACGCCCTCGGACGTGGTGCGCACAGTGATCTACGTTGCCTCAGATGACCGCGCGGCTCTGAGCGAGGTATGGACTTCGCTGACGTCCTCGGCGGTGGCGGATGCCTTCTTGTCAGCCGCCACCCTGCTGGGGGTCGCGCAGCTCGGGTTTGCCGGACAACTCGTCGAGGTGGACGTCACGGCGGCGCTCACGTCCTGATCGGCGGGGGAAGGTCGTTGGCGTCCCGTTCAACTGAGATGCTGTGGCATGACGTCGCGTCGCAACGCCTCCGTCTATGCGGACTTCCTCCTTCCCCATCTGACCAGCGCCATGAATCTGATTGACGTCGGCTGCGGTTCAGGTGAACTGTCGCTCGACCTGGCACTGCGGGTCGGACACGTCACGGGCATCGATGGTGACGTCGGTGAGATCGAGAGTGCCCGCGCCGCGGCTGTGGCGTCAGCGACGACTAACGCGGACTTCATCATCGGCGACGCCTACGACCTGCCGCTACCCGGCGGCAGGGCCGATGTTGTCCTCGGTCACTCTGTCCTGGAGGCCGTCGAACGCCCCGCCGAAGTCGTCGACGAGATGAAGCGCGTGGTGAAGGCCGGTGGGCTGGTGGCAGTGGCCTCCGTGGACTACGGGGGGCTCATTCTCGCCGGTCCGCACGAGACCCTGATCCGGCGCTTCTACGACATTCGAGAGCGACTCTGGCTGGTCGGCGGCTCCTTTCCGTACCGTGGCCGCGAACTCCGCGGACTCCTGCTGGCCAGCGGTCTCCGGCGGGTGGAGGCGTCGACCAAGTACATCTCCTATGGGACCGAGGACGCTCTACGGGAGTTCGGCCTCGGGCGCGCCGACGATTGCCTGGACGACTGGTACGTCGAGTCGTCGCAACGCGAGCGCCTGGCGACAGCCCACGACTTGGCGACCATGCGCCAGGCCTGGCTGGAATGGGCCGAGTCTCCTACGTCGTACGCCGCGTTCGCCTGGTGTCGCGCCGTCGGCTGGAAGGTGTGACGGGCTCTGCAGGCGCCCCGTATGGGTCGGCGGTGACCGAGGACGGCCCTCAGCCGGTCGGCTCGCTCCGCGGGTCGAAGATGCTGGACGGAAGGTCCTCGCCGGCCAGCAACGCCGAGATGCGGCGTCCCCCGTACACCGACGGGAGGAAGCCGATCCCGTTGCAGCCCAGGTTGTACAACAACGCTGGACGACCGGGGTGCCGCCCCACGACCCGAAGCTTGCCCGGCGTGTAACCCATCAGGCCGTGCCAGGCGAAGTCGTAGGGCTGCCGCGGGGGACGGTCCGGCTGGGCGAACGGTCGGATCGTGCCGTCCATCTCCGTCAGCAGACTGCCGGGAAACGGCAGGTCCTGCGACCACGGCTCGAGGATCGGCCACTCGGGCCCGCCCATGCAGCTCAAGGTCACCGCTGCGTCCGGCCGGTCGTAGGTGCGACGGGTGATGTACACGTACGGGGTCTCTCCGCCGATCGCCTCGTTGCGGATGAAGCTGAGCGCACCCGGTGCCCGCAGTTGGTCCTCGACGAACGCCGCCATGTACCCGATGGTGCCGACCACGTGCTGGTCCTTCACCAGCTCGATCGGCTCCCCATCGGAGTCGACGACCCGGTGACCATCGAACCCGTTGGTGCACAGCACGACCTGAGCCGCCGTCACCGCATAGCGGCCGGAATGCGCGGTGACGTCGTCGCTACCGACGACGACTCGGTCCACGAACGTGGTGTCGTCGTAGTGGAACCGCGTCGGGTAGGTCGCCTCCAGCCAGGCCAGGACCTGCTGGACCAGCAAACCGCTGTTCGCGCAGCCCGCAGGGGTGGACAGCACCCCGCGGTACTTCTCTCCCGGGGTCTCGAGCAGCTCGTTCACCCGCTCCTGCGTAACGACGGAGTAGAAGGGTGCGAGGTCGTCCGGGATGTCCTGAAGCCACTCGGCATCTTCGGAGATGATGCATGCGTTCGGCTGTAGTCCGTTTCGGTGACGCAAGGCGTTGTTCCCCAGGTGGACCAACGCGTGGTCCAGGGCGAACATGCCCATGTGCCCGAGGAACCGCTCCACCCGGACTGTGGCGCCGGACTCGGCGACCATCAGGTCGAGCAGCCCGTGTGCGGCTTCGAGGTCGGCCTGCGCTTGGCACGCCAGATCCTCGCCGAACTCCTCGGCGATACTGACCAACGGACGTTCGAAGTACGTCGTCAGCTGACCGGCATTGCGTCCGGTCGCGCCACGCCCTACTCGGTCGCGTTCGAGGAGGACGACGTCCTTGGACGTGTCACGCAGCGTCCAGAAGGCGGTCGACACACCTGCGATACCCGCCCCGACCACTACCACGTCGGTGGACAGGTCGCGATCAAGCGGACGCGGTGGCCCGTCGGGCAGCAGTTGGGCAATCCACGGCGAACGTGCTGGAGCATCGTGGTACGACCCGAGTTCTTCGTGCCCCACGCCACCAGTCATCGCAGAACCCACTCCCCTCCATGCGCCGACCAGGGCGCTCGAGCGACGTCAGATAGTGGCATGGCGCCCCTCCGACCGAAGTGGATTGACATGACATTCCGTCTGTGACTGAGGCCTCACGCGCTCACGCCAGTCCCGTGAGCAGAGCTTCGGTCTCGGCAAGGGCGGGGCGGGCGCCCATCTGCGCGAACATGTCCCGCGCCCTGGCCAGCAACGGAACCGCCTCATCGTGTCGGTTCAGGGCGAGCAGGCACCGGCCTTGGCCGAGCAGGGCGAACGCTTGCTCGGTGACGGCGGTGAAGTCGTGCCAATGTGCGGCGGCGTCGTTGTAGGCCGACACTGCGATTTCGTGGTCTTCGCGGGCTTCTGCGAAGGCTGCTTTGGTCGTAGCGAGAGCCAGTTGAACCTGCCGGTAGGTCGGCTGCAGACCAGCGACGATCCGTTCAGCCAACACCACCTGATCGGCTCGCACGAGCACGCGCACCCAAGCCGTCAGCTGCCGAGCTGCCGCCATCGAGCCGTTGACCTGGGCGTGAGCGGCAACGCTCGCGAGGAGCTCCACGGCGCGGTCATCGCGGCCGAGGGCCGCATGGCCTAAGGCAGCCGCCCCGTACCCGATGGCGAAGCTCTCCGGACTCTCGGAATCTGCTGGCGCTGCGGCATCGAGTCGGGTCAGGAACTCCAGGAGCTTGCTCTCGTCTCCGCTCAGAGCCAGAGCCCTGACTTGGGAGCTCATCGTCCACAGCAGCGTCCGGATGTTCCCAGATGTTTCGAGCGAGGCGGCAAGATCGGTGGCCAGGTTGATGGCCTCATCGAGTCGTCCGAGGTCCAGCAGGCAGTCAAGACTTCCGGCCTCCATCATGTCGGCCGTGTCGTTCAGACCTCTTGTCCTGGCGTACGCGATGCCTTCCCGACTCGCCTTGAGTCCGGCGGCCGGGCCGACCCGCAGATCGATTTCGCCAGCGAGGTTGAGCGACATCACGGCCACCTCGCGTCCCTGGCCGGCGGCGGTCGCAAGCGCAATCGCATGGTGCATGTCATCCAACCCGGTCTCGTCGCCCAGTTGGGATCGCGCTATGGCGCGGAACCCGAGAGCTCGTGCGGGGACCTCCATGCGGAGCCGCGCTGCTAGGGCCACCGCTTGATCGGCATGTTCAATCGCATCGTGGTGGCGGTTCGTGATCATCGCTGTGGCTGCCAGCTCGGTGAGCGCCTGAACGTGCTCCACCCCGGGCGGCTCCCCTTGCAGCATGCTCCATGCTTGCCGCGGCAACTTGACCCAGCGGGGGTCGTTGCGCCGCTCGTACACCAGACCAAGCTGGTTGAGGGTCGTCGCGGCCCCGCGCGCGTCCCCGGCAACTTCGAACAATGCCAGCGCTTGCTCCAGCACCGGTGCGGCGTCTGCCGTTCGGCCAGCGTGCAGCAAGGCCTTGCCGTAGGTGACCAAGATTCGGGATCTGCCGGGGTGGTCCTCGGGCATGAGCTCGACCGCACGTGACAACAGGATCGTGGCCGAGGACGTGTCCAGCCCTACTGCCCGTTCTCCGGCCATCTCAAGGTACGTCACAGCGGCCGGTCGGGCACGCTCTGCGAGCTCGACGTCACCCGTGGCGAGCGCCAGGTCCAGTGCCGTGGAGTAGTGGTAGACCAACACATCTGCTAGGTCCTCCACTCGATTCTGCGTCTGCTGTTCGACCCATCTGGCGGCGGCAACGTGCCGGGCGGCACGAGAGCGGCGGGGCAGCTGCGCGTACGCCACGTCACGGGTGAGGACGTGCCAGAACGTGTACTCCGCCTGCCCGGACATCGAAGAAGTACGCACGGGGCGGATCAGCTCCTTGCGGGACAGCTCCCGCATCGCCTCGATCACTTCGCCCTCGTCCCGGTTCGCCATGGTGGCCACGGCACCGGCCCAGAACACCTTGCCGACCGCGGCGGCGTCGGCCAACAACGACTTGCGGTCCGGCGGCAACGTGTCCAGACGAGCTGCGATCAGGGCCTGGACGTTGTCCGGCAGCGGCAGCTCCGCATCCGGTCTCAGTTGCACCTGGTCGTCGACTCGTTCGATCAAGTCCCGGTCCTGCAGCAGCCGCACGTACTCCTCGGCGAACAAGGGGTTCCCGCCTGCCCGCTCCACCAGCGGTGCCAGCAGCTCCTCCGGCACGGCGACGGTCTGTAGCAGGGCCGACACCATCCGCCGGGTCTCCTGGTCGGTCAGTGGAGTGAGGTTGATGGTGGTGGTGTTGCGCAGCCCGCGGCCGTAATCCGGGTGCTGGTCGAAGAACTCCGGCCGTGCGGTTGCGACGATCAGCAGTGGCACTTCCTCCGCGCGTTGTGCCAGGTGCTCGATGAAGGCGAGCAGGGCCGGGTCGGCCCAGTGAAGGTCCTCGAACACCACCACCGTCGGGCCGGCATCGGCGACGTGCTCCAGGAACCGTCGCCAAGCGGTGAACAACTCACTCTGCTCTGCGGTGGAGGACGCTTCCATGCCCAGCAGCGGGAGCAGGCGTTGCCGTAGCCAGTTCCGTTCGTCGATGTCGGGCAGGACGGCGTCGAGCTTCGCCACGGCCACGTCAGCTGTGTCGGTGTCGTAGACGCCGGCGTGGGCCTTGACGATCTCCCCCAGCGCCCAGAACGTGATCCCGTCCCCATACGGCAGGCAGCGGCCCTGCCGCCAGGTCACCAGACCCGCTTGGGCGTCGACGTGGGCGAACAGCTCAGCGACCAGCCGAGACTTCCCGAGGCCAGGCTCGCCGACGATGGTCACCAGCTGCGGCGACGCCGACGCCACCGTCTTGTCAAACACTCCCTTGAGCAGGGCCAGGTCGATCTCCCGGCCCACCAACGGGGAGTCGTGCCGGCGGGTGACGTCGGTGCCGAACCGGGCCAGCGGCGCCACCGCCTGCCACACCTGTACCGGCTCCGACTTCCCCTTCACCGTCGCCGGCTCCAGCTCGACGTAGTCGAACACCGACTTCGTCGCCTCGAACGTGGTCTGTCCCGACCGCCACCCCCATGACCGGTGCCACCGACTGGATGCGCGCGGCAGTGTTGACCGCATCCCCCGTGAAGAAGCCCTCGCCGGAGCCGGGGGTGACGTCGAGGCGAACCAGCGCCTCACCTGTGTTGACCCCTACCCGCAGCTGCAGCGGGGAGGCGTCGGGCCGGGTCAGCCCTTCGACGGCTTCGACGATCCTCAGCCCGGCCCGCACCGCCCGCTCCGGGTCGTCCTCGTGGGCTGCTGGGACGCCGAACACGCCGACGACGGCGTCACCGATGAACTTCTCCACCGTCCCGCCGAACGCCCCGATCGCCGCCCGGGCGGCCGCGAAGTACCGGCCAAGGACCGCATGGACGTCCTCGGGGTCGGCGGCCTCAGACATGGCCGTGAACGCCACCAGGTCACAGAACAGCGAGGTGACGACCTTGCGCTCCTCCGCAACCGATCGAGCCGGCTGCAACGGGGTGGCGCACTCGCCGCAGAACTTGAAGCCGTCCGGGTTCTCCGTCCCGCACGCCCCGCAGATGATCACGTCCGGACCCTACTGACCCGCCGCGTACATCGCCTTGGCGGTGGCCAGCTTCTCCGGGGTCAACACCGATGGCCGCCCGCCCTTCCGACCACAAGCGCGGCGAAGGGTGGGCTGATGGCGAGGCAGCAGACGCAGCACCGAGGGCGCGGGAGCGCCGGATCGTGTCGGTGTTGTTCTGCGAACTGGTGGGGTTCACCGACTTCGCCGATGGTGCGAAACCCCGAAGACGTCGATGTACTGGTCGAGGCCTCGGGTCTCGCGAGTGACACCCAGACTCACGTCGGCCAGTCCTGCACCACCCAGCCCGCCTCGACCAGCTGCTGATCGATCAGAGCCCGGGCCGCGGCCTCAGTAGGCACCGGCACCGGTAGTGGCACGGATACGGGCACGCGACCAACTGAAGGGGACCGAAACGGGCGCTGACCTGCGGAAACGTGGTGGGCGATACTGGGATCGAACCAGTGACCTCTTCGGTGTGAACGAAGCGCTCTCCCGCTGAGCTAATCGCCCGGGAGCACGTCGCGACCGGAGCCGCGCGGCCCGCTCAGGCTAGCGCAGCAACCTACCTGCGGCCGAACCGGTGATGCGTCGCAGGCGGATCGTCCAATGAGTCGGCTATTGCGGAGGCGTCAGTCCGTCGGATACGGCGATGTTCTCTGGTTCCAATTCGAACCCGGCGTTCTTCGCTTCCTCGAGGAGCAGCGCCACGAAGTCGTCTGCCGCATGCCCGCGGCCGATCGCGGCCTGGACGAGCTGATGCGTGATCGCTGCGACTGGCAGCGGCACGCCCAGTTCGCGGCCAGCGGCCAGGCCGTAGTCGAAGTCCTTTCGCAGCAGCTCGGTGGTGAACGTCGGAGTCAGGTCGAGGTTGACGATGGCCGGAGTCTTGTAGCCGGAGAACACCGAACCCATCACCGATCCATTCATGAACTCCATGAACGAGCTGCGGGGCACTCCCCCGCGTTCGGCCAGCACCACGATCTCGGCAAGTGACTGCGTGACAACCCCGAGGAAGATGTTGTGCGCCAGCTTCACCAACCGCGCCTGCTCACTGTCGCCGACGTAGGTGACCGATCGCCCGATCTCGGACAACAGGGGTGTCACTGCATCAAAGGCGTCCCGTGGGCCGGACACCGCGATCGAGAGCATGCCGGCCTTCACGACCTTCGCGTTTCCGCTCACCGGGGCAGCGAGGAAAGTGACGCCGCGGGCGTCGGCCGCGACGCGGACCTGTGCAGACGTGGCCGCAGACACCGTGCTCGAGTCGACGACGACACGGGGGCTGGCCCCCTGCCGAAGCAGCCCACCCTCCCCAAGGGTCACCTGCTCCAGGTCGGCGTCCGCCGAGACCATCGTGAAGACCACGTCCATGCCGGCCAGGTCGGATACGGAGTCGACCAGCACGCCGCCGCTCGCAGCGAGGTCCTCGGCTTTGGCGCGCGTCCGGTTCCAGATGCTTACCGGGCGACCGGCCAGGAGGAGGCGGTGCGCCATCGCGTGGCCCATTCGACCGGTGCCGATCCAGCCGATCGTCGGACCATCGGTGAAGTTCATGACAGGTCTGCTCCGTCTCGTGACGTCAAGCCGGTGGTGGGGGAGGTTGATGTGGCATGGCGCTGCCCAGGTACAAGCGCGCCACCTCGGGGTCGTCGAGAAGTGCGCGTCCGCTGGCGCGCAGGCGCACTCGTCCGGATTCGAGGACGGCACCATGGTCGGCCACAGCCAGACCGGAGCGAGCGTTCTGCTCGACCAGCACCACGGTGCGGCCCGCATGCGCCAACTGCGTGATGCTGGCGAACACCAACGCCCTCGACTTGGGATCCAGTCCGATCGACGGCTCATCGAGCAGGATGACCAAGGGATCGAGCACGAGAGTTCTCGCCAGTTCTACCTGCTTCTGCTCGCCTCCGGACAACGACCCCGCGTGCGCGCTGGAGCGTTCCTGGCAGATCGGAAATGTCGCGATCGCCTCAGCCACCCGATCCCTGACGAGACGCTTGTCCTTGATGACGTACCCGCCCATCAGCAGGTTGTCCATCACCGTCATGGCGGGGAACAGGCTGCGCTCCTGTGGTACGTGCACGACCCCCAGCAGTAGGCGCGCCCGTGGCGAGAGCCGACTGATCTCCCGGTCTCCGAGGAACACCTTGCCCTTCGACGGCCGCAGGACTCCGCTCACCGTCTTGAGCACCGTCGATTTTCCCGCACCGTTTGGACCGATGAGACACGTCACCTTGCCCCGTTCCACCTCGAGGTCGACACCCTTGAGGATGTCGCCGGCGCCGTAGCCGGCGACGACCCCTTCGACGCGCACGATGGCATCCACGTCAGGTGCCCAGGTACGCGTCGAGGACGGCCGCGTTCTGCTGTACCTCGGCAGGGTGCCCGCTGAAGATCTCGCGCCCGTTGTCCAGCACGACGACCGGGTCACAGAGCCGCATCACGAACTGCATGTCGTGCTCGACGATGAGGAAGGTGACACCGCGCTCGTGGCGGTCGCGGATGTGCCGCTCCATCGTCTCGATCATGACCGGGTTGACTCCGGCGGTCGGCTCGTCGAGCAACACCAGTGTCGGCTGGCTCATCAGCACGGCGGCAAACTCGAGCAGCTTGCGCTGACCGTAGGAAAGCTCGGCAGCTCGCAGGTCGGCCACCGCGTCGAGCCGGAACTCCGCGAGCAGGTCCTGGGCCAGCTCGCGGTCGCGACCTGCCACGCGCGGGCTGAACAGTCGCCGCCAGTCGTAGCCGCCAGCTACCACCAGGTTCTCCAGGACGCTCATGTGCGGAAAGACACGAGCCTGCTGGAAGGTGCGCGTCAGGCCGTGTCGGTACAACCGACCTGGATCAGCGCCGGTCACATCGTTGCCGCGAAAACGGAACGAACCGGAATCGGCCTTGAGATACCCGGTGATCAGGTTGAACAACGTGGTCTTTCCCGACCCGTTCGGACCGATCAGCGCGGTGACGCTTCCCTGCGCAACAGCGAGCGAGCAATCGTCGACGGCACGGATCCCCCCGAAGGACTTTCGGGCGGACTCGACCTCGAGAAGGGCGCTCATACGTCACCGCCCTTTGGCACGGGTACGGCTTGGCTGCCTGGTCCGCTGGCAGGCGTTGGCTCCGCAGACAGGTCGCTGGTGGCCGCCTGTTGAATCTGCCTCCGCCGCCTCAGTCGGTCGTGGATGGTCGGGAGGATCCCCCGAGGCATGAGCAGCATGATCAGCAGGAACACCACCGCGTAGGCGATCAGGTAGAGCTGGTTGGCGCCCAGCTGGTAGGCGAGGTACTGCTGCACCGGAACCAGGATGAAGGCACCCAGGACAGGCCCCCATAGCGTCGCCCGCCCGCCGAGGAAGGTCATCAGCACCATGCCGATCGTGATCAGCGGGTCGATAGCGAAGCCTGGGTAGATGAAGGTCTGGTAGTACGCCCAGACTCCCCCGGCCATCGCGACAAGACCGACGCTGACCGCGAAGGTGGTGACCTTGACCCCCTGCACGTGGACGCCCACCCCGAGTGCCTTGTCCTCATCAGCAGCGATCGAGTCCAGCGACAGGCCGACCTTGGAACGAATCGTGGCGAAGGTGATCAGCAGCGAGAGCAGAAGAACCCCGAGCATGGCGTAGTAGAACGGCCACTCGTATCTGCGGAGCGCAAATGGCGCGATGGGCAAGGCGACGCCCTGGGCACCGCCGGTCAAGCTGCTCAGGTTGTACGCAAGCGTCTGTGCAACGAACAACAAGGTGATCGTGACGATGGCGAAGACATCGGCTCGGGTCCGCATGGAAACGTAGGCGAACGGCACGCCAACGAGCGCGGCCGCCAGGCCCGCGAGGGGCAGCAACAGGAACGGCTCGTACCCGCTCGTCACCTGATGGTGCTGGAACCACAACGCGACGAAGTAGGCACCGAACCCGAAGAATGCCGCGTGTCCGAGCGACGGGTAGCCGGCGAAACCACCGACCAGGTTCCACGCACTCGACAGGCCCGCGTACATGAGAGTGAAGATGAGCAGGTTGAGGACCCAGTGCTGCAGGCCGAAGAGGGGCAGGCTCACCAGGACGGCGGCGAACAGGCCACCCCGAACCAGACCGGAACGCGTCATATGGCTCCTCGTTCGACCGTCCCGAACAGTCCCTGGGGACGGATGACGAGCACGAGGATCAAGATCACGAAGAACGTGAAGCTGGACCAGACCGGCGAGATCGTCGTGGCCACGACTGCCGCCGAGGTCGAGACGATGAGAGCGGCGATCACCGCACCACCGACGCTGCCGAGCCCACCCAACACAACGATGGAGAGAAGTTCGGAGATGAGGTCGTAGTGGCTACCGGAGTTGAACGGATACAGAAGTCCGTATACCGACCCGGCGGCAGCCGCCGTCGCAGCACCGATCCCGAAGCCGAGTGCAGCCACGCGCTTGGACTCCACCCCCAGCAGCTGCGCTGACATCGGGTTCTGAACCGTCGCTCTGACCGCTCGTCCGAACTTGGTGCGGTTGAGCAGCAGGAACAGCAACCCCAGGGCGACGAGAGAAAGTACGAAGGCGATTACCCGGACGATGGGGAACTGGAAGCCGAGCAGAGCCCAGCTCGAGTTGGCATATCCGGTGTTGATGCTGCGGTAGTCCGTCTTCCAGACGGCACTCATGACGCCTTCCAGCAGCAGGGCGACCGCGAAGGTCACCAGGAGACTGAGCTGGGCCGCGTCCTCACGCTTGAGCGGACGAAGGAAGGCCACCTGGATCAGGACGCCGAGCCCGAACATCGCGAGAGTCGTGATCGGAATCGCGAGCAGTGGATCGACACCGAACGAGGTGAACAGCGAGTAGGCGAGATACGCCGAGAAGATCACCAGCGCGCCCTGGGCGAGGTTGACCACCTTCATGATGCCGAAGATGAGCGTCTGGCCCGACGCCATCAGTGCATACACGCCACCCGTGAGGATGCCAAGGATTACGCCTTGGACCAGAGCATGCACGTCCCGCGATCACCCACCCCAGTTGGGCTTCGGGTACACGGGCTGGGCTTGCGAGACGTCGGCCGGGTACACGGGCAGGAGCTGACCGTTGATCCACTGCACCAGGCTGAACGAACCGGTCGGCTGTCCGTAGGCGTTCCAGCTGAGGTCGCCCACAACCGTCGGCCACGTGCCGGAGTGCAGCGTCGTGATGATCGTCTGGTTGTCGATCTTGCCCGTCTTCTCGGCGACCTGCTGGAGCAACTGGCCGCACGCGTAAGCCTCGGCCGACGAGGGGTCGATCTGCTGTTCGGTACCGCCGTACTTGGCGATGTAGGCCTTCGCGAAGTCCGCACTTCCGGCGGCCTTTGAGCCGGGGAACCAGTCCGCGCCCGAGAAGATTCCGTTGACATTGTTGGCGCCGACCTGCTTCGGGAACTCCAACGGCGAGTTCGCGCCGTTCGACATGTACATGAACTTCGGGTTGAACCCGAGCTGCACGAGGGACTTCACCTGTGCGTAGGCGTCCTCGCTCTGGGTTCCACTGACGAGCACGTCAGGATTGGCAGCCGCCACCTTGGCCATGACCGGGGTCAGGTCCCGGGTCTCCGCGGAGTAGACCTGCTTGGACACGGTCTTGATCCCGTTCGCCTCGAACTTCAAACGGATCGCCTCGGCGATCGGCGCCGAGAACGGGTCGTCCAACTCGGCGTACGCAGCAGTCTTGGGACGCTGCGCCGCTGGGAGCGAAAGCACCCAGTCGGCGAAGACGAGCCCGGACTGCACGACCGGCGCTGGCTGGACGAAGAAGAGGTTGTCGAGCTTCGCAGCGAAGACAGTCGGCCCGCCCCCGGCCGGCTCGATGAAGGAGTAGCCGTAGCGCTTGGCCACCTGCGCCGCCGGCAGGGTCAAGAGGCTCGAGAACGGGCCGAACACGAGGTCAACCTTGTCCTTGTTGATCAGGGTCTGGTAGTTCGTGATCACCTGTGTGGGGCTCGAGGCGTCGTCGACGATCTTCATCTGGACCTGGCGGCCGAGGATGCCTCCGCTGGCATTCACCGTGTCGGCCCACAGCTGGTAACCCTTCTCCACCGCCTGGCCCGAGTCGGCAAAGTCACCCGTAAGGGACAGGGATGCGCCGATCACCAGGGGCGCAGTCGTTCCCGGGGACGCGCTCGTGGCGCCGCCGCTGCTCCCCGTGCAGGCGGCCACCGCGAGAAGCACGAACGTGCCGAAGACTGTGAGCCACGCGGTCCGCAACCGATTGCGCTTGGTCATCTGCCGGTTCCCCATTCCTTTTGGTCCGCTTGGTTGCCCCTAGGCCAGGACGCGACTCCCGGTGGCCGACGAGAAGTCCAAGGGCGACGTCCGACAGCCTCTGCAACCGATTGTGGGAAATCTCCCCCAGGTGCGCGGTGATGTCAAGCACCGTGCGCAACGAATCTCCGCCGTGTAGTGCCCCACACGGGGAAAGGGCGGATGCTCATCGTGCGCGACGGCCGTCGCTACCCGGCCCATCGTCGGCGCCTCGCCGCCCCCTATCCTCCCGCGTGTGCCCAGGGTCAAGCTCGCCGACGTCGCGCGTGCCGCGAAGGTCCACCCGGGCACGGCGAGTCGGGCGCTGAACCCCGACACAAGAGCGCAGGTCAGCAGCCAGACGGCGAGGCGAGTGCTCCGGGCGGCCGAGCGGCTGGGCTACGTGCCGAACGCACAGGCCAGAGCGTTGCGGACGCAGCGGTCCCACATGGTGGGGTTCGTCGTCCCGGACATCACGAACCCGTTGTTCCCCCCGATCGTGCGCGGTGCCGAGCACGTGCTGACGGCCGCCGGGTACACGGTGGTCCTGACGGACACGGACAACGACCGGGCACGGGAACGTCGGCAGATCGAGTCGCTCCTCGCTCGTGGAGTCGACGGCTTCATCATCTGCACGGCGCTATGGAAGGACGAACTCCTGAACGAGCTAGCGGCTTCGAACGTTCGCGCTGTCCTCACCAACCGCAGCAGCTCCGGTACGGGCTGGCCGTTCGTCGGTGGCGACGACCAAGCCGGTGTCCGGCTCGCCGTGGAGCACCTGGCGAAGCTGGGCCATCGCCGGATCCTCCACCTGACCGGCCCTCAGAACGTGTCCACCACCCGGGAGCGAACCCGGGCGTTCCGCGCCGCGGCGCGAGAGTTCGGGCTGACCAACGACGAGGTTCAGGTGCGCAGCTGTGGTGCATACAGCGAGCAGCACGGACGCGCAACCATGCGCGCGGTCCTGGCAGGCGCCGCTCCCAGAGTGACCGCCGTGGTGGCCGGAAATGACCTGATCGCCCTCGGTGCCATGGATGCGGTGGCCGAGGTCGGATTGACCTGTCCGTCCGACGTGTCGGTCGTTGGCTTCAACGACATGCCGTTCGTCGACCGGTTCCGGCCTCCACTGACCACGGTCCGGATTCCGCTGGAACAGATGGGAGCAGTGGCGGCGAACCTGCTACGGGCTGAGCTCGACCCCGAGGTTGCCCACGCCCCTGGGACACGCGAGCTGCTCGATGTCGAGCTGGTCGTCAGGGGTTCGACGGCGCACGTACGCGCGAGCGGGTTCGCGCAGGCGATAGACCGGCCGGGTGGACTTCAGTCCCGACCACCTTCCTTGACAGCGATCGTGGGCAACCCTAGGGTTTCCGCAAACGATTGCGCTGCCTGGCGTTGCGCTGACGGGTCGAGGAAGGTGACTGTGACGACCGCAAGTCCGCTGCCCGCGCCGGGACACATGGCTGTCGACTACGAGCAGCGAGTCGACTTCGCCCGGCTACGCGAGTACCGCCTCGCGCGGGCCAAGGCCGCACTCGAGTCCAGCGAGTGCGGCGCGTTTCTGCTCTTCGACTTCTACAACATCAGGTACACGACCCAGACCTGGATCGGTGGGGCGCTGGGCGACAAGATGACCAGGTACGCCCTGCTCACCCGCGACGGTGGACCGCAGCTCTGGGACTTCGGATCGGCGGCGCGCCACCATCGCCTGTTCAGCCCGTGGCTGGACCCGGCTGACTGTCACGCTGGGATGCTCGGGTTGCGTGGGGCCATCGCCCCCACCGCGGGCCTCATGCATGATGCGGTCCGCCAGATCAAGGCACTGCTCGAAGACGCCGGCGTCGCCGACTCGCCGGTGGGCGTCGACCTCGTCGAGCCGCCTTTCCTGTTTGAGATGCAGGCCCAGGGGTTGACCGTCGTCGACGCGCAGCAGCTGATGCTCGACGCACGGCAGATCAAGTCCGTCGACGAGATCATGCTCCTGAATCAGGCAGCTGCGATGGTGGATGGCGTCTACCAGGACATCGTCGAGGTGCTCAGGCCCGGGATCCGTGAGAACGAGATCGTCGCCCTGGCCAACAAGCGCCTCTACGAGATGGGCTCGGATCAGGTGGAGGCGATCAACGCGGTCAGCGGCGAACGTTGCAACCCGCATCCGCACAACTTCTCCGACCGACTGATCCGTCCGGGTGACCAGGCGTTCTTCGACATCATCCATTCCTTCAACGGGTACCGCACCTGCTACTACCGCACCTTCAGCGTGGGCAGTGCAACAGGCAGCCAGCGCGACGCCTACACGAAGGCCCGAGAATGGATGGATGCCGCCATCAGTGCCGTGAAGCCGGGGGTGACCACCGACGCCGTGGCGGCAGTGTGGCCCCAGGCCACCGAGTTCGGGTTCGAGGATGAGATGTCCGCGTTCGGACTGCAGTTCGGCCACGGGCTTGGGCTCGGCCTGCACGAGCGCCCGATCATCTCCCGGCTGAACAGCATGCGCGAGCCGATCGAGCTCCAGGTCGGCATGGTCTTCGCCCTGGAGACCTACTGCCCTGCCACCGACGGCTTCTCCGCCGCCAGGATCGAAGAGGAAGTCGTCGTCACCGACGATGGACCGCGGATCCTCACACTGTTCCCGGCGCAGGACCTCGTCGTCGCCAACCCCTACTGAGCTGCCGATGATTCCTCATGAGTGAGCCCACACCCACCGTCGAGGAGCTTGCTCGGCGCCTGGCCGGCGCACCGCTGAGCGACCTCTATGTCGGCGGCAAGACCGCGCCGGCTAGTGACGGTCGTCGGTTCGACGTGCTGGACCCGGCGACCGGCACTGTTCTCGCCTCGGTTGCCGACGGGTCCGTGGAGGACGCAATCGCCGCGGTCGACGCGGCCGACGCCGCCGCACAGGACTGGGCCGCCACAGCGCCGCGCGCGCGGGCCGAGGTCCTGCGGCGAGCCTTCGAACTGATGACCACCCACGCGGAGGACCTGGCTCGGTTGATCAGCCTCGAGAATGGCAAGGCGCTGCCCGACGCCCGCGGCGAGGTCGCCTACGCGGCGGAGTTCTTCCGCTGGTATGCCGAGGAGGCGGTGCGGGTGGCCGGTTCGGTGTCGATCGCGCCGTCCGGTGCGAACCGCATCATCGTCCTACGCCAACCGGTAGGCATTTGCATCTTGGTGACCCCGTGGAACTTCCCGGCGGCCATGGCGACCCGCAAGATCGGACCCGCACTGGCCGCCGGGTGCACCGTCGTCCTCAAGCCGGCCAGCGACACCCCACTGACAGCGTTGGCGCTTGGCCACCTCCTGGGTCAGGCCGGAGTCCCGGCCGGTGTCGTCAACGTCGTACCAGCCCGCCGCTCCGGAGCCGTCGTGTCCGCCATGCTGCACGACCCAAGGGTCCGCAAGCTCTCGTTCACGGGGTCCACCGAAGTGGGTCGGATCCTGCTTCGCGAGGCGGCCGACCGGGTCGTCAACACCTCCATGGAGCTGGGCGGAAACGCTCCGTTCATCGTCTTCGCGGACGCGGATCTCGACGCGGCCGTCGAAGGCGCCATGGTGGCCAAGATGCGCAACGCCGGAGAGGCTTGTACTGCTGCGAACCGCTTCTACGTGCAGCGTCCGGTCGTCGATGAGTTCGCTGCGCGTCTCGCGTCCAAGATGTCGGCCCTTGTGGTTGGTCCTGGGTACGAGGCGGGCACCGAGGTGGGCCCACTGGTCAATCAGGAGGCCGTCGAGAAGGTCGACCAGCTCGTCGCACTGGCGGTGGTCCAGGGAGCAACCGCCACGACCGGGGGACACCGGCAGGATCGACCAGGCTGGTACTACGAACCAACCGTGCTGGTCGACGTCCCGCCGGACTCCCCCGTCCTCGCCGAGGAGATCTTCGGTCCGGTCGCACCGATCGTCAGCTTTGAGCACGAGTCGCAGGCCATCGAGATGGCCAACGACACCGACTACGGCCTGGTCGCGTACGTGTATACCCGTGATCTGGCGCGCGGACTACGGGTCAGCGAGTTGTTGGAGTCGGGCATGGTCGGGCTGAACCGCGGCCTCGTCAGCGACCCGGCGGCGCCGTTCGGTGGCGTCAAGCAGAGCGGGTTGGGTCGCGAAGGCGGACACGAGGGCGTGATCGACTACACCGAGTCCAAGTACGTAGCAACCCAGTGGTGACGCGGTCGGACGCGCCACGAGCGTGGAGTCACAGGCGTGCGGTCCGGCTCAGCTCGACCCTGGTGCGCCGGATGTGGCCGGCCAGCAGCTGCTCGGCGTCCACGGTGTCACCGCGCTCGATCGCGTCGAGGAGCAGCCGATGCTCGGCGTTGACCACCCACCAGCGCCGCGAGCCGCCTGACTCCATGAACACCCTGCGGTAGTGCTGCGTCGAGTTCCACATCCGCACCACCATCGCGGACAGCTGCTCGATCACGCAGCCGTCGTAGGAGAGCAGATGGAACTCGCGGTCGAGGGCCAGGAACCGGGCGACCTCGGTGTTCGCCTCGATCTCGTCCTGGATCTCCTGGAGTCGCGCGATGTCGGCCGGCGTCAAACGAGGCAGGCTCTCCGCCAGGGCCAACGGCTCGAGCCGCTCGCGCATCAGGTAGAGAACCTCGACCTCGTGCGCTTCGAGCTTCGGCACGCGGGCACCGTGGTGGGCGCGGCTCTGGATGAGGCCCTCGGCCTCGAGCATCCGCAGAGCCTCCCGGACCGGCATCCGGCTGGCCCCGAGCCGGTCGGCCATGAGCTCTTGTCGGATCCGCTCTCCCGGAGCGATCTCCCCGGACAAGATCGCTTCGCGGAGGCGGTCGGCCACCCGTTGGCTGGCAGCCCGCAGCAGTGGGTCAGCCACCGGTCGACTCGTCGCGGTCGAGGCGGTCGAACGCCTTGCCATCCGGGTAGGAGACCAGCTCGAACTGCATGCCCCACGGAGACAGGAAGTACACCCATCGCTGTCCCTCGCTCGGGCCCCGGCTGGAGGTCGGGTCACCCAGCACGGTGACCCCGGCGTCGCGCAGGTAGGCGACCGCAGCGTCGAGGTCCTCGACGTAGAGCGCCAGGTGGTGTCCCCCGACGTCGCTGTTCCGCGGCGGACGATCCACCTGGCCTGGGGCCTGGTACTGGAACACCTCGAAGATCGCCTGGCCGCCGCAGCGGAAGAAGTGCAGCTGCTCCATGACGGCCCTCGGGTGGACGCCCAGGTGCTCGGTCATCCAGTCACCGACGTCGTCGTGGAAAGGCCCGAGGGAGTACAGGTACTCGCAGCCGAGGACGTCGACGAGGAAGTGGCGTGCTTGTTCCAGATCGGGGACGGTGAACCCGACATGGTCCAGGCGCCTCAGTCCAGGGAGCCCGTTGCCCATCCAGCCACCTCGCGCGGTTCTCTTGGCTCTTGGATCCAATTCGACGCAAACCCTACCCGGTCCCCTCAGCGACCTCCAGGTGATCTGGCGGATTGGATCCATTCTGTGGCAGGGTGGGGAGCCCACAGCGATCGATCGCCGGAGCCTGCCGTGACCGACCACATCCGCCTGGACGCCGCGGCACCGTGGGTCGAGGTCAGGGCCACCGAGGCCGACTGGGACGCCGCCGACCCGCGCTTGCTCACCGGGATGCTCAGCCAGCTCATCCTCATTCGCAGCTTCGAGGAATACGTGCTGGAGCTGGCCGGAGCCGGCCTGATCCACGGTCCGGCACACTCCAGCATCGGGCAGGAGGGCGGGGCCGTTGGGTCGATCTCGGCTTTGAGCAGCCGCGACACCGTCAACGGCTCACACCGCGGGCACCACCAGTTCCTGGCAAAGGCGCTGGCGTATCTCGAGCCCGACGGGATCGACCCGACTGCGAACCTGTCGGTCGAGGTGCGCCGGCTGCTTCGGACGACCCTGGCCGAGATCTGCGGCCTGGCCCGAGGCTTCGGCGGCGGTCGCGGCGGTTCCATGCATCTGCAGTGGGCTGCTGCTGGCGCCGTAGGGACCAACGCCATCGTCGGGGGCGGAGTGCCCATCGCAGCCGGCTACGCCTGGTCGCATCGACAGGCTGGGACCGACGCCGTCTCGGTGACGTATGTCGGTGACGGCGCGGTGAACATCGGATCGACATTGGAGACCCTCAACCTGGCCGCGGCCTGGCGACTCCCGGTCTGCTTCTTCATCGAGAACAACCTGTATGCCGTGTCGACGAGGGTCACCGAGGCAACGGCTGAGCCGCGGCTATCCGGTCGCGGTCCCGGATTCGGGATCGCCAGCTGGAAGGTCGACGGGATGAACCCGCTGGCGGTGCATCTGGCGATGAAGGAGGCAGTGGACCACATGCGCTCGGGCCAGGGACCGACGGTGGTCGAAGCGGATGTCTACCGCTACTTCCACCAGAACGGCGCCCTGCCGGGAAGTGCATTCGGCTACCGTTCCAAGGAGGAAGAACGGCGCTGGCGCAGCCGGGACCCGATCCAGCAGCTCAGCGACCAGTTGGTCCGGCGGCAGATCCTCCCCCGGGAAGTCATCGAGGGAGCAGCTCGGCAGGCGCGGGAGCTGATCTCACAGATCGGGGCCACGTTCCTCGAACCGACACCCGGAGGCCGCCCCGGAGAACGGCGGATCAAGCCCCACGAGTGGCCCGACCCCGGCTTCGTCGACGTGGGACTGCGGGGCGACCTCAGCGAGTTCGCGGACGTCCGGTTCGCCGACCGGGACACCTTTACCGGGCCTGTGGCCCAGGTGCGGTTCATCGACGCGGTCGCTGGCGTGATGCACCGCCGCATGGCGACCGACGACCGGATCGTCGTGATCGGTGAGGACGTGCATCACCTGAAGGGTGGTACGAACGGCGCCACCAAGGGCCTGCAGGAGGCGTTTCCGGACCGAGTGCTCGGGACACCGATCAGCGAGAACGCATTCAGCGGGCTGGCGGGGGGGATCGCGCTCGACGGCCGGTACCGGCCAGTCGTCGAGTTCATGTACGCGGACTTCATGTGGGTTGCTGCGGACCAGCTGTTCAACCAGATCGGCAAGGCTCGGCACATGTTCGGTGGCCACAGCGACGTTCCGCTGGTGCTGCGCAGCAAGGTCGCCATGGGCACTGGCTATGGCTCACAACATTCGATGGACCCCGCCGGCGTGTTCGCAATGTCGCCGGGCTGGCGGATCGTCGCACCGTCGACGGCTTTCGACTATGTCGGGCTCATGAACTGCGCCCTACGGTGCAAGGACCCGGTACTCGTGCTCGAGCACGTGGACCTGTACAGCTCCGTCGGAGACGGACCGGTCGACGACTGGGACTACTGCCTTCCGCTAGGGAAAGCAGCAGTCCGACGGAGCGGCTCGCAGGTGACTGTGCTCGCCTACCTCGCCATGACGGGCTACGTCCTCGAAGCAGTGGAATCGCTGGGCACCGTGGATGCCGAGGTGATCGACCTGCGCTGGCTGGACCGGGCCAGCATCGACTGGGCGACGATCGGCGAGAGCATCAAGAAGACGAACAACGTGCTGATCGCCGAGCAGGGCGCGCGCGGAACGTCGTACGGCTCATGGCTGGCCGACGAGATCCAGCGCCGATTCTTCGACTGGCTGGATCAGCCCGTGCAGCGCACAACCGGTGGTGAGGCGTCCCCCAGCATCAGCAAGGTCCTGGAGCGGGCGGCCATCGCTCGCAGCGAAGAAGTAGCCGCCGAGCTGGTCCGGATGACGCAGCGGCGAGTCGGTGCGGCTCCTTCGCCTGCCTGAGATCCCGGCAAACTCCGGTTCGACACGCTGCGCCCTACTACTCGCTCCAGACCTGGTGTCCGCCGACGAGTGTGGCTGCGACAGCCGGCGCGCCCAGATGGGCCACGAGATCAGCCTCGTGGTCGGTGGCCAACAGGGCGAAGTCGGCCCGGGCACCGACGGCCAGGTGACCGACGTCGTCGCGCCGGAGCGCGGCCGCGCCTCCGCGGGTGGCCGCACGTAACGCGTCAGATACAGGCATGCCGTAGACGAGGCAAGCCAGCTGGATGGCGTAGGGCATCGACTCACACCACGATGTGCCGGGGTTGCAGTCGGTGGCCAGGGCCAGCTCTACGCCGGCGTCACGGAGGATGGCGTACTGGCCGAATGCGAACGTTCGCAGCGACAGAGTCACCGTCGGCAGCAGCACGCCGACCACTCCCGCGGCCGCCATGGCACGGGCATCCTCAGGCGAGACGTGTTCCAGGTGGTCTGCGCTGGCGCAGCCGAGCTCGGCGGCCAAGCCGGCGGCTCCGGTATGGGCGATCTCCTCCGCGTGCAGTCGCAGCCCCAACCCCGCCGATGCGCCAGCGAGCAGGATCCGCCGTGCTTGGTCGACGGTGAACACGCCTTCGTCACAGAACACGTCGACCCAGCGCGCACCGTGGTCGACGGCGCTAGGCAACGTCGCGATCACCTCGGCCACGTAGCTGTCCGGATCGGCGCCTTCGGGTACGACGTGTGCTCCCAGGAAGGTCGGCTCCACCCGCAGTGGCGACAACGACGTCAGCGCTGCAATCACGTCGAGGTGCCGCACCTCCTCGGTCGGGGACAAGCCATAGCCGGTCTTGATCTCCATGGTGGTGGTACCGGTCGCGAGCGCGCTCGACGCCCGTTGCCGGGCCAGGTCGAGCAACTCCGTGTCAGAGGCGGCGCGCGTTGCCGCCACCGTCGTACGGATGCCGCCACCGTCGTACGACTCGCCCGCCAGCCGCGCCACGAACTCCTCACGGCGCGAACCCGCCCACACCAGATGCGTGTGCGCATCGACGAAGCCAGGCAGGACGACTGCGCCACCGGCGTCGAGCTCCGGGAGGTCTGTGACGCCTACTTCCGCCGGAGCATCCGCTTCCGGACCGACCCAGGCCACGTGCTCATCACGGACGTAGAGGGCGGCGTCGGTGATGACTCCAGTGCCGGACGCACCGCTCATCGTGTGCAGCCGACCGATGTTGCGCACGAACAGATCCATGCCGTCGATGCTCCCACGGCTGGCCCTGTGGCACGGTGGCCTCATGCCGTCCGTAGCAACTGGGTCGACTCCACCGTCGGACTTCATCAACCTGCACGACTACCGGGCCGAGGCTGAATCCCGGCTCCCGGCGAACACCTGGGGTTACGTGGACGGCGGCGCGGGCGACGAGCACAGTCGCCGGTGGAACGACGCCGCCTGGAACGAGTTGCGGCTGCTGCCTCGTGTCCTGGTGAACGTCGAGCACATCGACACCATGCTCGAGCTGCTCGGTGCCCCGCTCGCCCACCCGGTGCTACTGGCTCCGACGGCCGCCCACCGCATGTACCACCCCGGAGCCGAGGCGGAGACGCTTCGCGGCGCCGCCCAAGCCGACGCGCTCGCGATCATGAGCACCCTCGGCTCGACCCCAGTCGCTGAGCTCGGCGAATCAGCTGCCGGTCCATGGTGGTTCCAGCTCTACCTCCAACCAGACCGTGACTTCTCGCTCGGACTGATCGAGCGTGCGGTCGAATCCGGAGCGTCGGCACTTGTCCTGACGGTGGACCTTCCGCTGTTGGGTGCCCGCGACCGCGACCGTCGACACGGCGGTCACACGGTGGATGGCCTCGAACCACCCAACCTCGCGGGCGCTGTCGGGGCGACCGGTTTCGACGATGACGGCCGCCGGCACACGCGCGTCTACAACCAGCACCTCGACCCGACACTGTCGTGGGACACCCTCGACTGGCTGGTCGACGTCAGCCCAGTGCCAGTGCTCGTCAAGGGCATCCTGCGCGCCGACGACGCCAGCCGCGCCGTCGACCACGGGGTGGCGGCGGTGGTGGTGAGCAACCACGGCGCACGCAACCTGGACACCGTCGTGGCAACTGTCGAGGCGCTCCCACCGGTGGTACGCGCTGTCGACGGACAGGTGCCAGTGCTCGTCGACGGCGGGATCCGTCGGGGCACCGACATCGCCAAGGCCGTGTGCCTTGGGGCCACGGCCGTGCTCGTCGGGCGTCCGGCGATCTGGGGCCTCGCCGTGGGCGGCGCCGACGGCGTGGCCGACGTGGTCGACATCCTCCGTGCGGAACTCGTCATGGCGATGGGCCTGCTGGGGGCTCCGACACTTGGTGACCTCACCCCGGACCTCTTGGCCGAGGCCCGCTAGCTTCGTCAGGACTGCCAGGACGGAGCGTGCGTTCCGGGCTCCATCGGCATCCGCACTCCGACGTTGCGCGCCGTGTCGAGCCCGATGTCGTAGCCGGCGTCTGCGTGCCGGATCACACCCATTGCGGGGTCGTTGGTGAGGACGCGCTCGACCCGCCAGGCACCGTCTGCGGTGCCATCGGCCACGACGACCACTCCCGCGTGTATCGACTTCCCGATCCCGACGCCGCCGCCATGATGCACCGACACCCACGATGCGCCCGATGACGTGTTCACCAACGCGTTCAGAATCGGCCAGTCGGCGATCGCGTCGGACCCGTCGCGCATGCCTTCGGTCTCCCGTTCCGGTGACGCGACCGATCCGGCGTCGAGGTGATCACGACCGATCACGATGGGAGCGCTCACCACGCCGCGTTCGACCAGCTCGTTGAACGCGCTGCCCGCCACGTGGCGTTCGCCGTAGCCCAGCCAACAGATCCGCGAAGGCAGGCCCTGGTAGTGCACCTTCTCCTGCGCGAACCGCAGCCACCGGTGCAGCGAGTCGTCGTCGGGGAACGCCTTGGCCACTGCCGCGTCGGTCGCCGCGAGATCCGCCGGGTCACCCGACAAGCAGGCCCACCTGAACGGCCCGGCGCCGCGCGAGAACAGCGGACGGATGTAGGCGAGGACGAATCCTGGGTAGGCGAACGCGTCGGTGACTCCGGCGTCGAGCGCCTGCCCCCGAAGGCCGTTCCCGTAGTCGAACACCACGGAACCGGCGCCTTGGAAGTCGATCATCGCCTGGCAGTGGCGCGCCATCGCCGCCATCGAGCGGTCGACGTACTCCGACGGCTTCAACGAGCGCAGCTCCAGCGCGTCGTCGAGGCTCATGCCGTTGGGGACGTAGCCGTTGAGCGCATCGTGAGCCGACGTCTGGTCGGTGACGATGTCGGGCGCCCACCCGCGGGAGACCAGTTCGGGCAGGACGTCGGCGCAGTTGGCCACCAGACCCACCGACAGGGCTCGACGATCGGCCTTGGCCGCCTCGCATCGCGCGATCGCGTCGTCGAGGTCGTCGGCGATCTCGTCGAGGTAGCGGTGGTCGACGCGTCGTTGCGCCCGCCACGGGTCGATCTCGACGCACAGCGCAACGCCACCGTTTCCGGTGACGGCGAGCGGTTGCGCGCCGCCCATGCCCCCGAGTCCGCCGGTCAGCGTGATGGTTCCGGCCAACGTCCCACCGAAGTGCTGGTTGGCCACCTCGGTGAACGTGGCGAACGTGCCCTGCAGAATCCCTTGCGTGCCGATGTAGATCCACGACCCCGCAGTCATCTGCCCGTACATGATGAGGCCGACGTCCTCGAGGTCGCGGAAGTACTCCGGGGTGGCCCACTTGGGCACGAGCAGGGAGTTCGCGATCAGGACGCGGGGTGCCCGCTCGTGGGTGCGCAGCACCGCGACCGGCTTGCCGCTTTGCACCAGGAGCGAGTCGTCGGGTGCCATGGTGCGCAACGAGTCGACGATCGCGTCGAACGCCTGCCAGCTGCGGGCAGCCCGACCGTTTCCGCCGTAGACCACGAGGTCGTCGGGGCGCTCGGCGACCTCAGGGTCGAGGTTGTTGTGCAGCATCCGCAGCGCGCCTTCGGCGCCCCAGGACTGGCAGGTCATGGCTGACCCGTGGGGAGCCTTCACCGGACGTGCGCCCTCCATGACATCACTTCCTCAACGTCGCTACTTCTGCCGCTTGGTCGATGGCGTCTTCCTGACCTGCGCCGAGCATGGCGGATCCGGCGTCACGGGTCGAGGTCGGCCGCACTCCGTCGGGCGAACTCGACGATCCCGGCACTCGTCACCGGTCCCGGAGCCGCCGGCAGCAGCGTGCCGTCGACCGCCCGAATCGGCTGGATGTCGCGGGTCGAGGAGGTCAGGAAGGCCTCGTCGGCCTCGGCCAGCGCCGACAGAGGCAGTGACACCTCGTCGGCGCCGAGCCACTCGACGGCGAGCTCGCGAGTGATGCCCGCCAGACATCCGCTGGACAGGGGTGGGGTCATCAAGCGGCCCGCGGACACCACGAAGACATTGGATCCCGTGCCCTCACACAGCTCGCCCTGCGTGTTGGCGAAGATCGCCTCACTCGCCCCAGCGGCGTGAGCCTTCGCCAGTGCGACGACGTTGTCCGCGTAGGACGTGGTCTTCAGGCCGGCCACCGCCGAGCGCTCGTTGCGAGTCCACGGCACCGTGGCGACGTCGGTGGCCGCCTCCCAGGTGCCGGCCGGACCGACCGCGATCACCAGGGTCGGCGACGTGTCGTGCCGATCCGATCCCAACGGGCCGACTCCGCCGGTGTAGGTGATCCGCAGCCGACCGGCGTCCGGCTCGGCGGTCAGGATCTCGTCGACCCCCTTGCGCACCACGGCCTCGTCAGGCACGGGCAGTCCCAGGCCGCTCGCCGAGCGCGTGAGCCGACGCAGATGACGCGTCAGCGCGAACGGCGTCCCGGACACGACCTTCGCGGTCTCGAAGACGCCGTCGCCGACCGTCACGCCGTGGTCGAACGCCGACAGATGGGCCTCGTCCGGACTGAGCAACCGCCCGTCCACCCACACCTTCACGTCGTGCTCCTCTCGGTGGCGACGGCCAGCAGGCGTTCCGCCTTCAGCCGCGTCTCTTCCCACTCCAGGGTCGGGTCGGAGCCCCAGGTGATGCCGGCACCCGTGCCGAAGCACAGCTGCCCGTCGCGCACGAAGAACGTGCGAATGCCGACGGCGAGCTCAGCCTCACCCCGGTCGGCATCGACCCAGCCCACGGCGCCACAGTACGGTCCCCGGGCCGCCGTCTCGAGGGCGGCGATCACCTGCAAGGCGCTGTGCTTGGGTGCGCCGGACACCGAGCCGGGCGGGAACGTGGCGGCGAAGACGTCGGGCCAGGTGGCGTCGGGTCGCAGCTGTCCGCTGACGGTGGAGACCAGGTGCACGAGCCCAGGATGCTCCTCGACCGACAGCAGGTGCGGCACCGTGACCGTCCCGGTGCGGCAGACCCGACCCAGGTCGTTACGGACGAGGTCGACGATCATCACGTTCTCGGCCGCGTCCTTGTCGAGCAGATCGTCGGGCGTGCGCCCCGTTCCCTTGATCGGCGACGAGGTGAGCCAGCCATCGGCCCGACGCAGGAACAGCTCAGGCGATGCGGACGCGACGTGCACTCCCTGATCCGGCAACCGCACGAGCCCGGTATGGGGAGCCGCGTGACGGGCGGCGAGCAGAGCGGCCAACCCGGTCAGGTCGTTCGCATCGGCGGGCATCGCTGCGCTGAGGATGCGGCAGATGTTGGCCTGGTAGACGAACCCTTCTGCGATCCGATCGCGAACCGTCGTGACCGCATCCTGGTATTCCACCTGCGACATCGATGACGCCCACGCCTCGCTCGGCACGCCGGGCCAGCTTCCCTGCGGCATGCCTGACGGCTCGACGTCGGCGAACCGGGCGAAGGTCGCCGCTCCTTCGAAGTCGACCACGACCGCCCACCAGCCCTCGGTGTCGAGCATCGCGGGATCGTCGGAGACGGTGAGCAGCCCGGTGGCGGTTCGGCCCCCGAAGTGCGCGAGCGGTTCGGCCACGCTCAGCCGATCGACCCGGCCACCTGCTCGGCGGCCGCCACCAGGTCGGGCAGCAGCGCGTCGGCGGCGACCAACTGGTCAGAGACCTGGCGATCGACGTCCATGCGCGGCACCACGCCGCGAAGGAGCGCGTGCACCGCCGCGACGGCGGGACTCGGTTGTGCCACCGACGCGCGGAGGTCGATCGCCTGCGCGGCGCACACGACCTCGACGGCCAGCACCGAGCGCACGTTGCGGACCACCTCGGTGAGCTTGCGCATCGACGTCCACCCCATGGACACGTGGTCCTCTTGGTTGCCTGACGTCGGGATGGTGTCGACGCTGCTCGGGTGGGACAAGATCTTGTTCTGACTCACCAACGAAGCAGCCGTGTACTGCGCGAGCATGTACCCGCTGTTCGTGCCGGCCTCGGGAGCGAGGAACGGCGGTAGCCCCCGGGAGAACGCCGGATCGAGCATGCGGTCGGTTCGACGCTCGGAGATCGACGCCAGCTCGGACACGGCGATGCACAACGCGTCGGCGGCGAACGCGAGCGGCTCGCCGTGGAAGTTGCCGGTGGACATGACCTCGTGCCCGGTGCCGTCGGTTGTCGGCACGATCACGGGGTTGTCGACCACTGACCCGAGCTCGATGCTGAGCACCGACTCGGCGTACGCCAACATGTCGCGAACGGCCCCGTGCACCTGCGGGGCGCACCGCAACGAGTACGAGTCCTGCACCGCATGTTCGGTGTCGTGCCGGTGGCTGGCGAGCAGACCTGACCCTGCCAGCAGCCGCCGTAGGTTGTCGGCGCTGCGCACCTGCCCGACATGGGGGCGGATGTCGATGACGCGGGGGTCGTAGGCGCGGTCGGTGCCCAGCAGGCCGTCCACCGACATGGCACAGGCGACGTCCGCCGCCTGCACCAAGAGGCGCACCTGCCCGATCGCCAACGTCAGCACGGCCTGCATGGGCTCGGTCCCGTTGATCAGGGACAGCCCCTCCTTCGGTGCCAGCACCAGCGGCTCGATGCCGTGCTGCGCCAGCACCTGGGCCGACGGCGCACCCTCCAGGTCGGCGGGGCCACCACCGGCCGGCCGCAGCCGTCCTTCACCCACCAGCGGAAGCGCCAGGTGCGCCAGCTGCGCGAGATCGCCCGACGCGCCCACGCTGCCTTGGTCGGGGATCACCGGCAACAAGTCGTGCTCGAGCAGCTCCAGCAGCTTGGCGGGCAGCTCGGGGCGGACGCCGGAGATCCCCACCGACAGCGTGCGTGCCCGCAGCAGCAGCAACGCGCGCACCACGGCGTCGGGGAGCGGTTGTCCCACAGCCGCTGCGTGACTGCGCAGCAGCGAGATCTGCATCCGTTCCAGGTCTGCGGCGGCGATGCGGGTGTTGGCCAACGCTCCGAAGCCGGTGGTGACGCCGTACATGACGCGTCCCTCGGCCACCGCGTCAGCAACGACCGACCGACTGCCCTCCATGCGTTCGGCCACGTCCGGGCCGAGGACGACGTTCGCGCGACCAGCGGCGACATCGAGCACGTCCTCGATGCTCAGCGGGTCGCCGGTGAGGACCAGCGTTCTGGTCGAGGCGTCGGAAACGGCGGCGGCGTCGGCTGTCACGGTGGCCAACCGTAGACCTCTGATCGGGGCCCACCGCGGCCCGGCAGGGGGCCGCCAGCGCTTTGGAGCGGTTCTGGCCGATCGGATAAGGTGTCAGTTCGTTCGACCGCGGGGTCGGGCATGTGCGGACGTAGCGCAGTTGGTAGCGCATCACCTTGCCAAGGTGAGGGTCGCGGGTTCGAATCCCGTCGTCCGCTCGGATGGCTCCGGATCGAGCTCGCAGGTTCGAACCGAGGTCTCCTGGTGGAGTGGCCGAGAGGCGAGGCAACGGCCTGCAAAGCCGTCTACACGGGTTCAAATCCCGTCTCCACCTCGCGCTAGCCACCCGTCCGCCCGGATCCCCCTTCTCAAGATCGTGTGCGCGACGGCCGACGGACCCATCAGTAGTTGTGAGCGCGAAGGGGGCCCCGGAGTGAGCCGGCAACTGACCGTCGCTTCGGACCGGGTGCTGACGTGGTCGGATCTGCCGCAGATGTGTTGCCGCCACGGCGAGGTGACTGGTCTGACCTATCCCTCGGTCACCCTGTCCACGCGCACGCCGCCGTGGCTCTACGTGGCCACAGCCGCGGCCGTTGCCGTCTTCTTCGTTCTGGCGCCGATGGTCATGATGGTTCCACTCGCCATCGCAGCCGTCTTCCAGCTGGTCCAACGACGGGAGCTGAAGGTGCCGCACTTCCCGGTCTGCCAAAGCTGCCGTGCGAACCGCCGCAAGGACCTCATCATCGGGTGGGTGTGTCTGCTCACCGTCCTCCCCCTTGGTTGGTTGCTCTTCAGTCAGGCCCTCGTGATCGACCGCCCGTGGCCCTGGTTCGTGCCCATCGCCCTGCTCCTCGCCGTCCCCTCGGTTGGCGCCTACTTCGCAGTGAAATCGAGTTGGCCGGCCATCGTCGCGGCTCGATTGGACGACCGCGGCGACGTGGAGTTCCTGGAAGCGGACGCCGCCTTCGTGGTCGAGCGCCGGACCGAGCCCGGACCCGTCACGGCCTGATCGGCTCCTCCCTGGTGGCTGCTGGCGTCTGCCGTATCGCTACGCTGAGCAGGCACGGGCGATTGGCGCAGTCTGGCTAGCGCGCTTCCCTGACACGGAAGAGGTCACAGGTTCAAGTCCTGTATCGCCCACCACGTTCGTGCAGGTCAGGACAGATATTGATCTTCTTGAATGGTCTCGTGCCTATACGTGCCTGATCGAGAAGGGTTCGACATGACCAGTCAGACCACTGAGACCGAGCTGATCCGTTTCCACGCGCAGGACCTCGGGAAGTACCTCAGGATCGGCCAGTGCGAGCACGTCCGGGGCGCCGGGACGATCACCTCGAGCCCGCTGTGGCACTGGTCAGCACCGAGTACGACGAACTGGACCCCAACGCCTGCGAACAACTGTCCGACGAACTGGTGAACGCAGGGAAACTGCTCCGCAAGATCAGCGCCGCCAGCTAGCGTTTGTCAGGCCGAACCCCGCCGCTGGCTCCCCCGTGTCGAGGCGGGGTTCTGCCTTTGCCGAGACCAACGTCGTGGCGACGACCGATCCGCTCGTTTCGGCCCGCGACCCGTGGTGGAGGGCCGTACCCGAACGCCGGGGAAGCCGTTCGGGCTGGCAAGACCACGTGTGGGGCTCTGGCCGGAGCCGGGTGTAGTCGCTCGGATGCGAAGCGAAGTCGCGTTGCTCCACGTTGGTGAACGACTCCGGAATCGACCCTCGGCCAACAATGTGGAGCCCCTACATTCGCCGCGCGCCCAAGCGTCTAGCAGCGCGTTACCGCTCGGGTGCACCAGGCAGTTTCCTCTCTGCCTGGTGTGGGGGGTAACCGAAGCCCCGCGTGTGTCTCGCCCGTCACGTGCGGGGCTCCGGCTTGTTCGTAGGTGACTTGCACAGGCGAAATTCATCTCGCCGCTCTGCCTCTGACCTGCGGAAATGGCACACGTCACACCTCGAGGTCAGGTCGGTGCGCGGAGCTGAGAGTCTCCAGCATGTGTTTGATCCAGGGGCTGGGGCCGGCACCGGCGCTGAGGTCCAGGTCGAATTGGTGGCGGAATGGGCAACTGGGGTCGTGGCCGCGGTGGTTGACCGTCGCCGACCCCCCGGCGCAGCCCGCGCAAGAGGTTGCCACGCGCCGAGCGCCTCTGGCTTCGGCCGAGGGAGGCGTTGACCTCGGTTCCGGATCGGTAGCGTTCATCGGGCTTCCTCAGACGGTCGCGACGTCGCTTCCGACCTCATCGACGCGGTCCTGGCCTGAGCCCGCGGCCACCGGGAATGAGACCTTCAGCACCTACCCCTCACAACGTCGCAGCGGCCGCTTTGGATCGACCGAGCGCCATGTCGTCACGGGCCGCTACGGATCGTGGTCGCCCGGACGCGAACCGAAGTAGTGCTCGTCCGCCCCGGTGAGCCGCGCGGAACATCACCGCCGCACATCCGGCCATCGACGTACATTCGGCGCGCACCCGAGCGCTGGGACTGCTCGTGTTCGGGTGCACCAGACAGGTTCCTCTGTGACTGGTAGGGGGTTACCCCGAAGCCCCGTCCGCGTCCCCCTGTTGCGTGCGGGGCTTCGGGCTCTGTGCCGTGAGTCGTGCCGCCTCGCCTCTGGTGCCGCGACGACTGCTCAGCCGACCGTGAGCCGGGCGCCGCAAGAGTCCCCACTCGTCGCAAGCGCGCCGGACCCGACCGTCCCCAACCAGGTCATCGATGTTCCTGATGCGGTGCCGCCGGTCACCGCGACCACGAGCCGCACGGCTTGGATCGCTCCTGGGGCCAAAGACGCCCTCCGGTAGGTCCCGGCAAGCACCTTGGTCGTGATGTCCGTGGTGCCGGTCAGCCCGGCCAGGTAATGCACGGTGAATCCTGGCGATGACCCGGGGCCAACCAGCGTCAGGGCGTCGGCAACGGTGCCGTCGTTTTGCAGCGACAAGACGAACGTCGACGTCTTCGCTGACGTGGTCAGCGCCCTTGTCTGCCCGACGCCAGTGGTGTTGTAGACGTTGTTGCCCAGTAGCTTCGACTCGCTCAGCAACCGGACGCGGCAATCCGGCCGTCCGGTGGGTGGGATCCCGGTGAAGGAGAAGACCTCCTGGACGTCGGTTGCTCCCCCGCCGCCGCTCTTGGTGCCACCGTCGGCGATGTGCGCAGTCCCGTCGTACATGGCGGCCTGAATGCCGTGGCGTGCAGTGGGCATGCTCGCGAGCACCCGCCAGGTGTTCGTGGTCGTGTCATACGCCTCGTTGTTGCTGAACGTCGACCCTTGGACCTCACCACCGATGACCAGGATCTCGTTCCCGAACACGGCCACCGCCGACCCGCCGCGGGCAGTGGGCAGTGGCGCGAGTCCAGTGATCCACTTGCCGGTGGTGAAGTCGTAGGCGTCGTTGGTGGTCAGCGGGCCGACCCCGTGGTTGCGGCCTCCGATCACATACATCTTGTCGCCGACGACAGCCGCGACCACGTGGTCCCGATGGTCAGGCATGTCGGGCAGCGACGTCCACGTGTTCGTCGCGGGGTCGTAGCGGTCGAAGAAACCGACGCTGGCGAGGTTGTGGTACCCGCCGGCTACGTAGATCTGGCCCTGGTAGACCACGACTCCGGCGGCACCGCGGTCGCGTCCCGGTGGCAGTGACGCGACGCTGCTCACGGTGTTGGTTGCTGGGTTGTAGGTGTAGACGTTGCCGAAGCTCGCGCCGTTGGGGTAGCCGTTCAGGCCCCCGATGTAGTAGACGAGACCGTTCAGCGCCACGGCGCCGATGTGGTCGAGCGCCTCCGGCAGCGGGGCCACGGTGCTCCACGTGTGGTTGACCAGGTCGAACACCTGCTGCACGTTCGACCTCCCGCCGGCCAGGTACGCCTTGGAGCCGACGGTCACGAAGGTGATCTCCTGCCGGGGAAGACCGCTCGGCTGGTCAACCGTCCACACGCCGGTGTCGGTCGCCGCGGCCGTCACGAGCCGCGGCCCCGACGCCATCGCGGCCATCGTCGGGAGGCTGGCTGCGAGCATCCCGGCCGCGCCGAGCAGCACCAGCGGGAGCCGCCGGTTCACTGGGTCTTCACCTGAGCATCGACGGCGTCCTTGGCGGTGCTGTCGTTCTGCGACGTGGCGGTGACCAACCAGTTGCGCACCACGCCCGTCGGCGCGTTTGCCGCGATCGTGACGACGACTCGGATGGCGACCCACGTGCCGGGTGCCAGCTTGGCCGTCTTGTACGTGCCCGCCAGCACAGCGCTGGTGACGTCGGTGGTGCCGCTGGTGCCCTTGAGGTACTTGACCGTGAATCCGGTGGTGGCCGCCGCTCCCTTGAGGAGGTAGGCGTCGCTGCTCGCGCTGTCGTTCCAGACCCTGACGACAAACGTGCGCGATACGCCGCGCGTGGAGGTGATGCTCCTGGTCTGCCCGACGGCGGTCGTGTTGTAGATGTTGTCGCCGAGGAACGCCGCATCGCCGCTGCGCTTGATCGTCTCGTCGGGTTGCGCCGCTGCGCCCGCCCCCATCGGAACGGCCTCGATCATGTCCCAGGTGCCGGACAGCGTGTGCCCGGAAGGCGAGGTTCCCAGCAGGCCCACCGCCACGGCCGCGTGGCCGTCGAGCCAGCTGGCCGGGACGGTGATCGGAGCGCCGATCGCCTGCCGTGGCCCCGTGACGGTCCCGTTGACCACCTGCAGCGCGGGCTGCACGGTGTCGGTGGTCGGGTCCACCTCGAGGTACAGCTCCACGGCATCCGGTCCCGGGAGCGTCATGGGTGTCACCGCCGAGGTCGTGACGACCCCCGCGATCTCGCTGGTCACCTCGACGCCCCCGCCACCGTCACCGGTCAGCGAGATCCTGACGTAGTTGCTCTGCGTTCCGGTGCCCAGTTGCAGGCCCAGATACTGGCCGGGCTGCGGCGTCGTCCCGGCGAAGGGCGACACGACGCGGGTGTGGGCCATGAACGGGACGGTTCCGGGCCGTACCCCGAACTGGAACCCGTAGGCCTGGTCGTCAGTGGTCGAGTTCCCCGGCGTGAGCTGGTCGATCGTGAGGACGCCTGGTGCGCCGCCGGCGGTGAGCTTGGTCGGGTCGAACAGGGACGCGTAGTTGCTCATGCCGTTCGTCATGAGCCCGGTCAGCCCCATGTCGAGCAGCCCACCTGCGGTGCTGTCGAAGTTGAGGGCGACCGGCATTCCCTGACCCATCCCGTTCGTCGGGTCGATCGCAAACGGGTCCGTGGTGTCAGGCAGACCGTCGTTGTCGTCATCGGGGTCGTTCAGGTCGGAGATGTGGTCCCCGTCCCAGTCGTGCGGCCGGTCAGCCGCTGAGCAGGGGTCGGTCCCGTTGTCGATCTCGTCGGCGTTGGTGAACCCGTCGCCGTCCTCGTCGAGCGCAGTGCTGTACACACCGGTGCAGGTCGGGCCTCCCCCACCGCCGAAGTCCGACGGCTCGAAGACGTAGATGTTCTGGTCGCCGACGTCGGCCACCCAGATCGTCCCCGGGTACGCCGCGTTGTCGCCCATCGTCGTGATGTCCAGCGGGTGGACACCCACGGCGGAGAACAGCGTCGACTTCCCCAGGTTCACGGTGCCGGTGCTGTCCACCTGCACCCGCTCGACGTAGTTGTCGTAGGCCGCCAGCAGGAGGTTGCCCTTCATGGCGCCGCCGAAGTCGGATGCCGTGTACTCCGCGATCCCATTCGACGAACTCGGATCGGTCGCCAGCACCGGTCGGGCGGCACTGCCGGCCAGCTGGTAGTCGCACTCGATCGGGTCGGCCGCCACGATGGGTGACTGGCCGTTGAAGGTGTTCGCGATGTTGCCTCGGGTCGGGTTCGGGTGACCGCCGTAGTAGCCCTTGGTCACCACGTGCAGGCTGTCGGGTCCGGTGACGCCCGGCTCGTTGATGCCGTTCGTGCAGTTCCCGGCCGGCCCTTCGTTGATCGGCACGTCGCCTTGGCCCGCGTTGTGGCCGTTGTCGTCGGTGTACATCACGCCTTTGCTGGAGATCAGCAAGTCGTAAGGGTTGCGGAACCCGGAGGCGTACACCTGGACGGGTCCACCAGCCACGATCTTGGCCTGGTTCGCACCGTTGTCACCGCCGAACGGGTCGTTGGCGTCCACGACACCTGGGCGGTTGGGGTCGTTCAGCGTCGGCAAGTCGTAGGTGGTGCTTCCGATCGCGGTCAGGTCGATGGACAAGATGGCCGCCGACAGGGCGAACTCCGGAAGATCAGCGAACACGTGGGACGGCGCCCCCATGTTGGTGTGGCCGCCCACGGCCAGGTAGAGGACGGTTCCGGCCGCGTTGATGGCCAGTCCGTTGACGGAGTGGTTCTCCTCAGAACGGGGCAGCCCTCGCACGATGTCGAACTTGCTCCACGACGTGCCGTTCCAGGTGAGCTTGGAGACCATCCCCGAGTTGGTGTCGAGGTTCAGGTCACCGCGTGGTCCGCCGCCGTACCTGGGGTCGCTGGAGGAGACGTAGATCACCGGACGTGCGGCCGTGCCGACCACGATCATCCCGGTGGCCTGGCGCGTGGCGAACGCAGCATCGGGTGTGCCGTCGTCGTCGTGGTTCGGAATGTTCTTGATCAGCAGCACTGTCTGCGTCGCGGTCACGGCGTAGTTGTTGGGTCCGTTCCGCGCGATCGTGTAGATCTTCAGAGTGCCGTCCTGCTGCAACACGTACAGTCGACCGTCCGGACCGAACTGCAGCGTGGTCGGCCGGGTCGACGATTCACCGGCCAGCTGGCTCTTGCCGAACGAGATGGCGACCGGTGCGGTCGGCGCCGCCGTCGCTGGGTGGGTGGCCCACATCGACGCCATCACCAGCGAGAGGCCGGCTGCAGACGTGCCCGCCAGTCGCCGCCACGAACGACGATCCCTCATGGCGTTCCTCCAGATCCCCAGACCCCCGCGGGTTCGGCTGATGGCAGCATCCTCCATACCGACGAGAAGTCGGGGATTTTGGACGACTCGATCGTGCACCGAGCCGGCCCAGCCGGTTTCACAGGTCATGGACAGGTGCGCGTCAGGACGTCTCAGGGTTACGCCCGCACCTTGGAGGCCAACGGCCCCTGACGTAGGTGCCCCTTCAGATGGAGATCACATGACGAACCCACCTCTTGACGGCCGACGCCGAACCGTCCGCAGCGCCGCAGCTGTCGCTGGGCTGATCGGCGTCGGCGCGGTGGCGGGCATGGTGCTCGCCGGAACGGTGGGCGCCTCCGCGGCCACCGGGTCGTCGAACGACCAGGCCGCGACCTCGGGTTCCGGGACCGCCGGCATGCCCCCTGGCTCCGGTCAGAATCTCGGCCCGACCCCGGTCCGCAGCGACGAGTCGTCAGTGAGCAACGCCGCCGCTGCCACACTCACAGCCGCCGCGCTCAAGGCCGTGCCGGGCGGCACGGTCGACCGGATCGAGACCGACGCGGGTGACGGCGCCTACGAGGCGCACATGACCAAGGCCGACGGCAGCCTGGTCACCGTCAAGTTCGACAAGGACATGGCGGTCACCGCAGTCGAGGACGGCATGGGCCAGGGCGACCCCGCGATGAACGGGCCGATGTACGGCCCCCCGAACGGGCAGAGCGGCTCTGGCACTGCGTCGACACCGGGCGCGACATCGGGGGCGACACCGGGGACGTCGAGCAACCTCTAGCCGGCGCGTCTGCGGTCGCCACCGTGGTCGTCTGGTCGGGGTCGCTCAGGCCCCGGCCAGACTGACGATCGCGTCGGTCAGGAAGCCGGCGAGCAGCCCGGCGAGCAGTCCCCAGGTCGTGATGGTCTTCAGGCCGAAGCGCCGCGACACGGCAAGCAGCTCGATGATCACGTACAGAATCGAACCCGCCGCGAGGGTGAGGAACGCGATGCTCATCACGTCGCTGCTGAACTGCTGACCGACGATCGTGCCGAGCATCGTCGGTCCCCCGCCGATCAGTCCGAGCAGCAGGAGGAAGCCCCAGGAGGCGCGCACCTGCTCAGCCGCCATCGGACCGACGATCCCGAAACCCTCCGTCGCGTTGTGCAACGCGAAGCCGATGACCAGCAGCACGGCCAGCTGCAGCTCACCGGAGGCTGCCGAGTTGCCGATGGCGAGGCCCTCCGCGAAGTTGTGCAGCCCGATGCCCACAGCGATCATCAGCGCCAACGTCTGGACCCGCGAGAGCCGTCCCGGATGGAGCTCCTCGACGCTGGCGGCCCCCGGACCGTGCATCGTGGCTGCCGGCTTGTCGGGCCTGGCACGCGCGGCTACCCAGCGGTCGAAGTACACCAAGCCGACGAGTCCGACCGTGATCCCGAGTGCGAAGACGAGGCCGAGGCCCAGAACCGACGCGGCGTCCTTGTCAGCAAGCCCTGCGTCGATCGGTTCCCACGCCGCGCTCAGCACGTCCCACAACAAGAACACGAGAACCCCGGTGGCCAAGGCGTTGAGCCAGGCCCGGGTGCGGGGCATCTGCGCCTGCAGCCGGCCCACCGGGAGTCCCAGGAAGATGGTGAAACCTGCGATTGCGCCCAGCAGGGTCACTTGGGTCGGCGACACCTTCGATGAGCTCCTCGGTCGGGGACGGCTTCCTTCAGAGTAAGGTAAGGCTTGCCTTGGTCGTTAGTCCAGGGCCCAACGGCCCCGGGAGATACTGGAACCACGATGACGCAACGGGACGCCGACCACGACACCACGCCTGAGGCGCCGTTGGAACCACGTGGCCAGACCTCGGACGACCCGATCCCGTCGACGCAGGAAGCGGTCACCACGTGGCGCTCGCGCACCTTCGCCTCCCTGAAGAACCCGAACTACCTCCGGTTCTTCGCCGGGCAGAGCGTGTCCCTGACCGGCACGTGGATGCAGTCGGTCGCGATGGCCTGGCTGGTGCTGGGACTGACGCACTCCGCGACCTGGCTGGGCCTGGTGGTGGCCCTGCAGTTCGTGCCGGTTCTCTTCCTCGGCCCCTATGCGGGCGTGGTCGTGGACCGCGTCGACAAACGAAGGCTCCTGGTGGGGACGCAGGTCGCGGCCGCGACCCAGGCGCTCGTCCTCGCGGCGCTCACGATCAGCCACACGGTGACCCTGACGTGGGTGCTGCTGCTCTCGTTGTGTCTGGGCCTGATCAACGCGTTCGACAACCCCGGCCGGCAGGCGTTCATCAGGGAGATGGTCGACTCCGACGAGACACGCAACGCCGTGAGCCTGAACTCGGTGCTGGTCAACGTGGCCCGTGCGGTGGGGCCGGCGGTCGCAGGGGTGCTGATCGCCACGGTGGGCGTGGGTGCCTGCTTCCTCGTCAACGCGGTGAGCTTCGTCGCTGTGATCGGTGCCTACCTGAGCATGGACCGACGACACCTGCACGTGTCTGCTCCGGTGGCACGGGCATCTCGACAGGTGCGTGACGGCTTCAGATACGTCGCGCGCACACCGCAGCTGCTGTTCCCCCTGCTGATGATGGCGATCATCGGCACCTTCACCTACGAGTTCCAGGTGGTGCTGCCGGCGTTCGCCGTCCAGACATTCGACGGCGGAGCCCGTAGCTACGGGCTCATCACTGCTGCCATGGGGATCGGCGCTGTGATCGGTGGCCTGGCCAGTGCCGGGCGCCACGCCACGGGGATCGCGCCGCTAGTCGTCGCCGCAGCCGTCTTCGGACTGACCGACCTGGTGGCCGCGGTGGCCCCCACCGTGGAGTTCGCGGCGCTGGCCCTCGTGGCCGTCGGTGCTGGCAGCGTGTGGTTCCTGTCCATCGGCAACTCCACGCTGCAGATGGTGGCCGACCCGCAGATGCGCGGACGCGTCATGGCGCTGTGGGCGGTGGCCTTCCTCGGCAGCACGCCGATCGGAGGCCCGGTCGTGGGGTGGGTCGCTGAGCACGCCGGGCCGCGCTGGGCCTTGACCCTTGGCGCGACAGCAGCCCTCGCAGCGGCGGCGCTCGGCCTGGTCGCGCTGCGCTCGTTACGGCGCGTAGGCGGTGAGCCCGCCTGACTCCCCTGCTATGAACAACTCACCCTCGGCGAAGACCGGCTGGGCGAACACCGGCCCGGCCGTCGTCAGTGTCCGCAGGAGCGCGCCTGTGCTTTCGTCGTACAGTCGCACACCCGCTGAGACGCCGGTGGGACAGGAGAACATCGGAACTGCCAGCACATGCGTCGACACGTTGACGGTGGGCGACCCCACGGGCGTGCACGGCAACGACTTCTGCCACTGAACGGCGCCAGTCGCGGGAGCCAGCGACATGATCACGCCACGTCCGGCGACGCCGCCGACGGTCGCGGCGTTCGCACCGACGAGCAGCCGGTGGGCGGAGCTGTCGTAGGCGGGTGACGTGATGCACAGGCCGGAGCCGAAGGTGGGGCCACTGCCCACCTGGCGAGACCACACCGGACCGGCGGCCAGACCAGTCTGCCGCCACGCGTAGAGAACGCCGTTCTTGTTGCAGGCCGCGACCAACGGCGTACTCAGGCCGGCGAGAGTCGCCTTGAACAGGGTCGGTGAGCTGCCGAAGTCCAGGTCAGCCGTCAGCGACAGAGGCACCGTGTACTTCTCCTGCTTCACCAGCGTGCTCGCCGACAGCCGAACGATGGAGTAGGAGTCGTACACCTGCGTGCCCGTTGGGTCAGGGTTGCCGGTGGTGGCCCACACCGATCCGCCGGAAACGGCTGCGCTGCTCCAGACGCTCGCGCCGACCGCGCCGGACGGCACGGCGTCGTAGGTGGCCATGACCGCCCCGGTGTGTTGATCGAGGCTGACGACGCCGCCGCGCACCAGATCGGCCTCGCAGTTCGCCGCCACCCCCATGACCACTCGGCCGCCCGACACGGTGGGCGACGCCCAGTTGAAGTAACGCGCGTTGCCATCGGCTGTGTCTGGGCCGATCGACGTGCGCCAGATCTGTGCTCCTGTCGCGGCATTCAACGCGTACAGGTAGTGCGCACCGGCGGCGTAGACCGTGAGTGCGCCACTCACCGGGTCGGTCGCCACCGTCGGCGTCCCCACGATCCCCTTGGCCGAGCACAACGTCGAGCTGCCGTAGTCGAGCAGGTGCTGCCACACAACCGCACCCGTCGTGGCGTTCAGGGCATAGAGGACGCCCGTGCGCGCCGCCAGGTACACCAGGCCGCCCACGACCGTCGGACTGGCATCGATGCGGGGTCCCGGCTGACCGGCCTTGGTGGCGGCGGCGGGCACGAAGGTCCACACCCGGTGCAGGGTCGCCACGTTCGACGTCGTGATCGCCAGGTCGTTGAACGTCGCGGAGCTGTGGGCCGGGCCGTGCTCGTAGCCGGACCAGTCGGCTACCACGGTGGCCGCGTCGCCCCGAGGCGCCAGCACGCACACGGCCAACAGCCCGCTGACGACCGTCGCCACCACACTCGCGCGAGTCGTGGGCATCGCTCCCTCCCCGACGACGGGCCCCGGTCTACTCCCGATCCGATCCCGATGTCCACCCTGGCGGGAGTCGAGCTGCGGTCGCGGCATACTTCGGCGCGTGCGCGTCCCCCTTCGGCTGTTCCTGTCCAGTGCTCTGATGCTGTTCCTGGAGCTGGCGCTGATCCGGTGGACCGCCGCCAACATCGTGCATCTGGGCTACTTCTCGAACTTCGTGCTCCTCGGGTCGTTCCTCGGCGTCGGCGTCGGCTTCCTGCGGGCCGGCCGGAGCAACCGGGAGCCGCTGTACTTCCCGGTCGTCCTGGCGCTGCTGGTCGGCGTGATCCTGCGATTCCCCGTGTCCGTGGACCGTTCCGGCTCGGACCTCATCTTCTTCACGTCGCTGCACACCACCGGGCCACCTCCGTGGGTCGCCCTGCCCGTGGTCTTCATCGGGGTCGCCGCGGTGATGGCCGGCCCCGGCGAGCTGGTCGGTCGTTGCTTCACCCAGCTGCCGCGCCTGGACGCCTACCGGCTCGACCTGCTGGGCAGTCTGCTGGGCATCGCGACCTTCACCATGCTGTCGCTGCTGCGAGCGCCGTCGCTCGCCTGGGGAGTCGTCGTGGCGGTGCTCACCACCGTGCTGTTGTGGCGACCGCGCCGCGCACCGGTGCTCCTGCTCTCGGGAGCTGCGCTGGTCGCCATGCTGACGGCGGAGTCGTTGGCACCCGGCATCTCCTGGTCGCCCTACTACAAGGTGCGCACCAGCGAGCGGACGGTCGACGGCTCCCGGGTGATCTCGGTGTCGGTGAACGGCGTGCCCCACCAGGCGGCCATGGACGCGCAGACCAAGGCGCACCTGTTCCCCGCCTATGCCCTGCCCTACGAACGCAAGACCGACCCAAGTCCAGGGCGAGTGCTCATCGTCGGCGCCGGAACGGGCACGGACGTCGCGCTCGCGCTGGCCCACGGCGCCACGTCGGTGGACGCCGTGGAGATCGACCCCCGGCTCGAGCAGATCGGAGCGCAGAGACACCCGAACCAGCCCTATTCCGACCCGCGGGTTCACGTGCACATCAACGACGGCCGCGCCTTCCTCGAGCGCACCGACAACCGGTACGACACGATCATCTTCGCGTTGCCCGACTCGCTGACCCTGGTGTCCGGCGCCAGCTCACTTCGCCTGGAGAGCTACCTCTTCACCGTCGAGGCGATGCGGTCGGTGCGCGACCACCTTGCGCCCGGTGGCACCTTCTCGATGTACAACTCCTACCGCCAGACCTGGCTCATCGGGCGGCTCGCGCGCACGGTTCAGGACGCCTTCGGTCACACCCCGTGCGTCGACTCGCTGACCGGAGTGGCGGCCGTGATCACCGCCGGGCTGACCACGGCCGACCAGCAGTGTGACCCGAACCAGCTGATCCCCGCCGGACCGGCACCGGCCACCGACGACCACCCGTTCGTGTACCTGTACGGACGCAGCATTCCGCCCTTCTACGCGGTGACGCTGCTCGGCATCATCTTGTTGAGCCTGCTCGCCGTGCGTGTGGCCGGCGGACCGATCCGTGCGATGCGTCCCTACCTCGACCTCGCCTTCCTGGGCGCTGCCTTCCTCCTGCTCGAGACCCGCGCCATCACCGGGTTCGCGCTGCTGTTCGGCACCACGTGGATCGTGAACGCCATCGTGTTCGCCGGCGTCCTGCTCGTCGTGCTGGCCGCGGTCGAGGTGACCCGACGTCGTCCGACACCCCCGTTGCGCCTGCTGTACGCACTGCTCGCCGGGTCGTTGCTGGTGGCGGCAGCGGTTCGCCCAGGGCTGCTCCTGGTGCTGCCCGTACTTCCCCGCGCGGCACTCGCCGTGCTGGTGGCCTTCTTGCCGGTGTTCGTGGCCAACCTGATCTTCGCCAAGCGCTTCGCCGACACGGTGGACGCCACGTCGGCGTTCGCCGCCAACCTGCTCGGTGCCATGGTCGGTGGCTGCCTGGAGTACCTGGCTTTGGTCGTCGGTTACCAAGCGCTGATCCTGCTCGCCGCCCTGCTCTACGGCTGCGCGCTCCTGGCCACGCCTCGTCGCGCCGTGGTGCCGGTGGCAGGCTGAGCACGTGACGACGCCCGAGCCGGACGTGCTGGCCGACCTGCTGTTCCGCTACCGGCGCGGCGTCAACCTGGTGCTGGACGCGCTCGCGAACGCCGATGACGCCGCTCTCGATCGTCGGCCGTCGCCACCTGGCTCCTGGACGGCCCGCGAGGTGGTGCACCACCTGGCCGACTCCGAGACGAACTCCTATGTGCGCCTGCGCCGGCTGCTCGCCGAACCGGAGGGCACCACCATCCAGGGATATGACGAGGCGCAGTGGGCCAGGGTCCTGCGCTACGACCGACCGATCGCTGCGTCGCTGGCCGTGTTCACGGCGGTGCGACAGGCGTCGTCAGAGCTGCTCGACGCCGTGCTCCCAGAGCTTCCCGACCGGGTCTGGGAGCGCGCGGCAGAACACACCGAGGCCGGCGCCTACCGGCTGTTGGACTGGCTCGTCGTGTACGCCGACCATGCGGAGACGCACGCGGACCAGATCCGCGCCGCCCGGTCCGACTGACTCAGACGCCCGCCTCGACCGGGATCTCGCCGCTGGAGATCGCCTGTTGCAGCCGGCCGTAGTCCTGCTCGGCCTGGTCGGCGTACACCTGCGCGAACTCCTCGACCGCCTCGACGAACGCGGTGTCGGTGCCGATGTAGGCGTCGATCGCCACCGCGTCGCCACCGCGGGCGTGCGCCCGGGCGAGGGTGACGCCACACAGCCGGGCGTAGGCGATGAGTGCGAACGGCTGGATCTTCGTGACGTCGAGACTGCCCTTCATGTCGTGCAGCTGACGGATGTAGAAGTCCCGACCGCCGTCGGCCGCGGACCCAGCCCAAGAAGATGTCGCTGACGGCCTGCATGTAGCGCTGGCCATCGACCACGCGCTCGCCGTGCTGGCTGGTGCGGCTCGCGCCGAGGTACGGCTCGAGCACCGACGTGGTGGCCTCCTTGAACTGCATGATCAGCGGGTCGTCGGAGTCGCGGCCGTGCATGCAGAAGGATCCCGGCTCGCGTGCCGACGCTGCCCACGCCGACCACCTTCACCGCGACGTCGACGAGCTGGTAGCGCTCGATCAGCCGGCGTCGGTCGGCCTGCAGCGTGTCGCGGTAGTCGGCGAATGCATGAAATACCCGGTCGCGGTACTCCGGCGTGATAGCCGCCCGGGACAGCAATGGTGGGTCCTCGCGGAACTGCTGATGACCGTCGACGAACTCGGTGAGCTTCTGCGCCGCCCGCATCGAGGTCTTGCGCCGCGCCGCCTCGAAGGTGGCCAGCACGCGACGCTCGGCATCTTGCGGCGCGCGCTTGTCGTGGCCCATCTCGGCGATTGCCGCGAGCAGCAGCTGCTCGTCGATCCTGGCGTACCAGACATCGAGAGTGCCCGCGTCGCGCCAGGTCGGCGATCACCTCGCGGTAGGCCGTCAGAGCCGACCGGACCGCCTGGCGGGCCTCCTTGCGACGGAACCCGCGATCGCGGGCCGCCAGCACGAGCGAGGCGACCAACCGCTTGACGTCCCACTCGAACGGGCCGGGCAGCGTCTCGTCGAAGTCGTTGAGGTCGAAGACCAGGTCGCGCTCCGGAGAGCCGAACACTCCGAAGTTGGACAGATGCGCGTCGCCGCAGATCTGGGTGTGGCCCGGCGTCCAGGGCTGGCTGGCCAGGTCGTAGGCCATGATCGCCGCAGACCCGCGGTAGAACGCGAACGCCGAGGCGCTCATCCGGCCGTACCGGATCGGGCACGAGCTCGGCGACCCGCGCGTCGTCCTGGGCCCGCAGGATGTCGACCGGGTTCTTGCGCTCCCGGTTCACGCGATAGTCGGCGTGCCCGTCCAGCGGCGCCGCCTCGCGCCAGGCGACGCCGCGGGCGATGCGCTCCTCGAGCGTGCGATAGGGGCGGCTTCGCTGCGCCCCGCTGTAGCGGGGGGCCGACTTGCGCGGTGGCGACTTGCCGGCGGACGCCTTCTTGGCGACGCCTTCTTGGCGACTGCCTTCTTGGCCGGAGCCTTCTTAGCGACTGCCTTCTTGGCCGGAGCCCGCTTGACGGGCGCAGGCGTCCGTTGGGCCGCAGTCTTCTTCGACGCGTCGGTCATTCCCACCCTCGTCTCGTCGTTGTGGCTGGCCAGAGCATGGCCCGAGATGCGGCCGGTTGTCACTCACCAGTTGGCGTCGTCCAGCGTGTCCAGCATGTGGAACAGGCTGGACGTCACCCGAGCGGCCCAGGCACGCTCATCCCCATGTCTGCCCCGGGCTCGCTGCTGGTCGTGCGTCGTCACGTCGACCTGATGCGCCTGTGCGGTATGTGCTGTCGGTTCTCCCACTGACCGCGCCCTGAACAACCGGCGCGCGCAGCAGCCGATCTCCTCGACCTCCTCCGACGTCGTGCCGACGACTGCTTCGCGCCTCCGCCCCGGAGCAGACCATGGCCAGCAGTACCCCCGGAAGCCCGACCAGTCGTCCCCCTCGCGCCCGCCCCATCGCCCATCGCGGCGAGGGCCAGTGGGCGCTCGGCCACCACGAGCCGCTCAACCCCAACGAGCGGGTCAAGACCGACGACGACGGCCTCAACGTCCGGCGTCGCATCGAACAGATCTACGCCGTACGCGGGTTCGCGAGCATCGACCCGTCTGACCTCAACGGCCGCTTTCGCTGGTGGGGCCTGTACACGCAGCGTCGACCCGGCATCGACGGCGGGCGAACCGCACTGCTGGAGCCGCACGAGCTGTCCGATGAGTTCTTCATGCTGCGGGTACGCAGCGACGGCGGCCGGCTCAGCGTCGCCCAGCTGCGGGCCATCGGCGACATCTCCACGCAGTTCGGGCGAGACAGCGCAGACCTGACAGACCGTCAGAACATCCAGCTGCACTGGATCCGCATCGAGGACGTGCCGGAGGTCTGGCGACGCCTGGAGGACGTGGGGCTCTCTACTGCTGAAGCCTGCGGGGACACTCCGCGCGTCGTGCTGGGCTCACCGGTGGCTGGCGTGGCCGCTGACGAGATCCTGGACGGGACGCCGGCGATCGAGCAGATCGTGCAGAGGTATGTCGGCGACCCGGAGCTGTCCAACCTGCCGCGCAAGCTGAAGACCGCCATCAGCGGTTCCCCGCGCCAAGACGTCGTGCACGAGGTCAACGACATCTCCTTCGTCGGAGTGCGTCACCCGCTGCACGGACCCGGCTTCGACGTCTGGGTCGGCGGTGGCCTGTCGACCAACCCGATGCTCGCCCAGCGGCTGGGCGCCTTCGTGACGTTGGACGAGGTGCCGGAGGTGTGGGCCGGGGTGGTTCGGCTGTTTCGCGACTACGGCTATCGACGGTTGCGAGCCAAGGCCCGCCTGAAGTTCCTGGTCAATGACTGGGGCATCGATCGCTTCCGTGCGGTCCTGGAGTCGGAATACCTGGGCCGGACGCTGACGGACGGGCCGGCTCCGCCATCGGTCGCACCGGCCGACCGCGACCACGTGGGGGTCCACGAGCAGCGCGACGGGCGTTACTACGTCGGTGCGGCGCCCGTGGCCGGTCGCGTGTCCGGCAGCGTGCTGCGCGGGGTCGCCGAGCTGGCGGAGGCGCTCGGCACTGACCGCATCCGGCTGACGCCACACCAGAAGGTCGTGCTGCTCGACGTCGCCCACGACCGCGTCGACGCGGCGGTCCGCGGACTGGACGAGCTGGGACTGACCAGCAGCCCTGACGTCTTCCGGCGCGGCACCATGGCCTGCACCGGCATCGAGTACTGCAAGCTCGCCATCGTCGAGACCAAAGCGCGAGCGGCGGAGGTCGTGCAGGAGCTGGGGAGCCGAGCCCTCCCCCTGCCGCCGTCGTTGTCGCTGCACGTCAACGGCTGCCCCAACTCGTGCGCCCGCATCCAGGTGGCCGACATCGGACTCAAGGGGCAGCTGGTCACCACGCCCGACGGCCGGCAGGTCGAGGGGTTCCAGGTGCACCTCGGCGGCGTGCTCGGGGAGCACGCGCGCTTCGGTCGCAAACCACGGGGCCTGCGCGTGGCCGCCGACCGGGTCACCGACCTGGTGGTCGAGCTCGTGTCGCGCTACGACGATCAGCACGACCCGAACGAGACCTTCGCCCAGTGGGTGGTGCGCGCCGAGGAGGGCGACCTGCTCGACGCCCTCGCCGCGTCACACCCCGAGCTGGTCGAGGTCGGGTCATGAGCTCAGCTGCTGCGGTCACCGACCACCTGCGGGTCCGGTTCGGCCTCACCCCGACGCCGGTGGACCGGAGCACCAGTCACGACGAGCTGCGCGAGCTCAGCGCGGCAGCGGCTCGCGCCTTGTCGGAGGCGAGCGCGTTGGACGTGATCCGCTGGGCGGCCCTCACGTTCGGCGACGAGCTCGCCGTGACGTCATCGATGGCCGACGGACTGGTGGCACACCTTGCGTCGCGAGTGAAGCCGGGGATCGACGTGCTGTTCCTGGATACCGGATTGCACTTTCCCGAGACCATCGGCACGCGCGACGCAGTGGCGGCCACCCTGCCGATCACGCTCGTCAACGCCCAGCCGACGCTGACCCTGCTCGACCAGCAGAAGCGGTACGGACCGGCGCTGTGGGCGCGCGACCCCGACCAGTGCTGCGCCTTGCGCAAGGTGTCGGTGCTCGACGACGCGCTGCGTCCCTACCGCGCCTGGGTCACCGGTCTGCGCGGTGACGAGACAGCGTCGCGGGTCGGGCTCCCGGTGGTGCAGTGGGACCCGCGGCGCGGCATGGTCAAGGTCAACCCGATCGTGCGGTGGACGCCAGAGGAGGTGCTCGAGTACTCGGCCCGCCACCAGGTGCTGGTGAACCCGTTGCGGGAGGTCGGCTACTCCTCGATCGGCTGCCAGCCCTGCACCCGTCCGATTGCCCCAGGTGAACACCCGCGGGCCGGCCGGTGGGCCGGCAGCGCCAAGACCGAGTGCGGGATGCACTCATGAGCGCCGGCCTGCCGCTCACGCTGGACGTACACGGACGCACCGTCCTCGCCGTCGGCGGGGGTCCGGTGTCGGCGCGCCGGGTCACCGCCTTCGTCGCGGCCGGAGCTCGGGTCGTGGTGGTCGCGCCCGAGGTGTGTGAGGACCTGCGCGACCTGGTCGATGCTGGCCTGGTTGCGTGGCGATCGCGCGACTTCGTGCCGAGCGACCTGGATGACGCGTGGCTGGTGCACGCGGCCACCGGCTCGCCCCACGTCGACTTCTCTGTCGCGCAGGCGGCCGAGCAACGGCGGATCTGGTGCGTGTGCGCCGGCGACTCCGGCCGTGGCACGGCGCGCACCCCCGCCGTCGCCACGACAGCCGGGGTCACCGTCGCCGTCACCGCTGACCGGGACCCACGACGTGCAATGGCGGTGCGTGACGCCGTGCAGACAGCGCTGGAGACCGGTGGACTGCCCCTGCGCCACCGACGTCGTCGGGGCCGCGGCAACGTCGCCTTGGTGGGGGGCGGACCCGGCGACCCCGGACTGATCACGACGAAGGGCCGGCAGCTGCTCGCGCTGGCTGATGTCGTGGTGGTCGACCGTCTCGCGCCGCGCAGCCTGCTGGACGAGCTCGACCCCGAGGTGGAGGTGGTCGAAGCCGGTAAGGCGCCGCACGCTCACACCCTGACCCAGTCACAGATCAACGACCTCATCGTCGAGCGTGCGCTGGCCGGACAACGCGTCGTGCGGCTCAAGGGCGGCGACCCGTTCGTCCTGGGACGCGGTGGTGAAGAGGTCGCGGCCTGCCGTGCCGCCGGCGTCGAGGTGGCGGTGGTGCCGGGAGTCACGAGCGCGGTCGCGGTGCCGGCTGCCGCCGGGATCCCGGTGACGCACCGCGGCATCGCGAGCCAGGTGACCGTGGTCTCGGGGCACGACGGACCGTTGGACTGGGCGGCGCTGGCGCGAGCAGCGGGAACGCTGGTCCTGCTGATGGGCGTGTCCCGGCTGGACGAGATCACCGAGCAGCTGGTCGCGCACGGCAAGGAACCCACGACCCCCATCGCGGTCGTGGAGTCCGGCACGACCAGGACCCAGCGAACAACCGCCGGAACCCTGGCCGACATCGCGCTACGGGCGCGTGCGGTCGGAGTGCAATCCCCCGCCGTGATCGTGATCGGGGACGTCGTGAGACTGCGCGAAGGGCTCGGGGACCTCGGTGTCTGACCGACCACTGCTGCTCGTTGCACACGGCAGCCCCGACCCGCGCCATGGCACGGCGATGGAGGCTCTGGCTGACCGCGTCCGTCAGGGGCACAGGGGACCCGTGGCTCTTGGCTACCTGGACCATGACGAACCGACGATCGAGGCTTCGGTCGGCGCCTTGGCGCCCTCGACGACCGGGGTCCCGCAAGGTGTCGCGCTCCTGCTCAGCCACGGATGGCACGCCACGCAGGAGGTCCCCGGCCGACTCGCCGTGCTGGGCGTCGACTACGCCGGATCACTGCGACTCGGATCGGCGGTGCTCGCGGCCGTGGCGCACTCCCTCGCGCAGATCGGCGTCGATCCTCACAACCCGAACGTCGCCGTGGTGCTCGCGGCAGCCGGATCCCGGCGTCCTGGCGCGCTGCTCGGCCTTGAGCGACTCGTCCAGCTCGCCGTCTCCCAGGGCTGGCCGGCCATCAGCCTGGCGGTGGCTTCTGGCCCCGGGCCGGCACTCGCCGAGTCACTTGTCCGGGCGCGGGCGGGGAAACCGGAGCGCGTGGTCGTCGTCCCCCTTCTGTTGGCGCCTGGCGTGCTCGACGACCGCATTCGGCGCGACGCCGCCGGCGCCGGCGCCGGCATCACCGATGTCGTGGGCCGCGCGCCGCAGATCGTCGACGCGATCCTGGCCACCGCCGCCGCGGGTGCCCGCGTCCCCCTGCCTCTGCTGCCGATCGGCTGACACCGTGAGTCTGGGGACTCCGGATGGGTGCCAAGACTCACGCCGAGCGCCAATGGGCGTGGTGAAGGGTGGCTGACAACGGACGTGCCACGATCAGCGGGTGCGCCTCCTTCTCCCCGCCGGCGACGAGCCCGGCGTTGAGCCAGGTGCCGAGCTGGGAACCGCTGAGCTCATGGCGCACTATGCCTATCCGGCCCAGCCGGCGCAGCCGTGGGTCAGGGCCAACATGGTCACCTCGGTCGACGGCGCCGTGACCGTCGAGGGTCGCGCGCGTGGCCTGTCCGGTGACGCCGACCGGCGGCTGTTCGGACTCCTGCGGGGTCTGGCCGACGTGGTGCTCGTCGGCGCCGGAACGGCCCGGATCGAGGGGTACGGACCCGCCGTCGTACGCCCGGAGTACGCCCAGGTGCGCGCGGCCCACGGGCAACTGCCGGCCCCTCGGATCGCCGTGGTCAGCGGCTCCGCCGACCTCGATCCAGAGTCGGCGCTGTTCACCGACGCGCGTCCGCGCACCTTGGTCTTCACCACCGCCACCGCCCCGGCGGCTCACCGCGCCCGGCTGAGCATGGTCGCCGAGGTCCGTGTCGTCGGTGAGCAGCAGGTGGACCTGAAGCGGGTGGTCGCCACGCTCGTCGAGCTGGGCCTGCCTCGCCTGCTGTGCGAGGGCGGCCCCCACCTGCTCGGCTCGATGGCCGCGCAGGGGCAGGTCGACGAGTTCGCCGTTTCCTACTCACCGATCCTGGCCGGCGGGGAGGCGGGGCGGATCGTCGCTGGGCCGACCATGTCGCCGATGCCGCTGCAGCTGGTGGGACTCATCGAGTCCGATGACTTCCTCTTTGCCCGATACGTTCGACGCGACCGCCTCGAAGCTCTGGCCGCGCAACTGAGAGAGAGTCCCGCGTGAGCGACTCGATGCACCTTCCGGTGATGCCGCCGCTGAAGCCGATGCTGGCCAAGGCGGTCAAGGGCGTGCCGGCAGCGGACAGCGTCGCCGGAGGTCTGCTCTACGAGCCCAAGTGGGACGGCTTCCGTTGTCTGCTGTTTCGCGATGGCGACGACGTCGTGCTGGGGTCGCGCAACGAGAAGCCTCTGACGCGCTACTTTCCCGAGGTCGTCGCGGCGGCGCAGCAATTGTTGCCTCCGCGCGTCGTGCTCGACGGCGAGCTGGTGATCGCCAGTGGCAAGGGGCTGGAGTTCGAGCGACTCCTGGACCGGATCCATCCGGCCGAGTCGCGCGTCACGATGTTGTCGGGGCAGACGCCGGCCTCCTATGTCGCCTTCGACCTGCTCGCACACGACGACGACTCCCTGATCGACACCCCCTTCGCGCAACGACGGGCCCGCCTGGAGGAGGTGATGTCCACGGTCCCGCCGCCCTTCTTCGTGACCCCCGCGACGCAGGACCAGGCCCTGGCGACCCAGTGGTTCGACCTGTTCGAGGGGGCCGGACTCGACGGCGTGGTGGCCAAGCCGCTGGCCGACGGCTACCGGCCCGACCAACGGGCGCTGTTCAAGATCAAGCACGAGCGCACGGCCGACGTCGTGGTCGCCGGCTTCCGCTGGCACAAGTCCGGCGACGTGGTGGGCTCGCTGCTGCTCGGGCTGTACGACGAGGCCGGCTTCCTGCAGCACGTGGGAGTGTCCGCGTCGTTCCCGATGGCGACCCGTCGGTCCCTGGTCGAGCTGCTGGAGCCTCACCGGCTCACCGACCTCACCGGGCACCCGTGGGAGGCCTGGGCGCAGGAGCCGACCGACGCCGAGCGCAGGCCCGGCGCGACGTCTCGGTGGAACGCCGGCAAGGACCTGTCCTGGGTCCCGCTGCGCCCCGAGCTGGTCGCCGAGGTGGCCTACGACCACCTGCAGGGCACTCGGTTCCGGCACACCACTCAGTTCCGTCGTTGGCGCTCCGACCGCGAGCCGGCGTCGTGCACCTACACCCAGCTCGAGCGACCCGTCGCGTTCGACCTGAGCCAGGTGCTGGGTGCTGGTCCGTGATGGGAGAGGATGCAGGCGTGTTCACGATGCTGGTACTCACCGAAAAGGCGCTGCTCGCCCACGACGTCGAGCGGCTCGACACGCTGCACCCCGACGAGGACGACGTCCGCCTGCACGTCTGCGTCCCCGAGGGAACCGACGAACACGCCATCAGCCACGCGGACGAGCTCGTCGACGACGTCGCCCGTACCGACTTCTCCGAGTTCGCCGCGGATGTGCGGGACGACGCCGAACCGGCGGGAACCGCGCAGCACGCCTTGTCGGAGTCGCTGACGCTGCTGGCGCCGACGTCGATGACGGTCACCGGCGAGCTCGTGCCCGCCGACCCGGTGGCCGCCGTCGTGGCCAAGGCGATCGAGCTCGACGCGATCGAGATCATCGTGGTCACCGAACCCCACTGGCTCGACGGTGTGCTGCGCCGCGACTGGGGCACCCGCATCTACAAGCAGGTCAAGCACGAGCACCGGGAGACGCCGGTGCTCCACTTCATCGCCGGAACCGACCAGATCGTTCGCTGATGGCCCGAACGGGCTAACTGGGCCGGCGGGTCAAGGCCCAGCCGGGTGGCGCCGAGGTTCAGCATATGAACGACGACTGGGGCGCGTTCGTCCGTACCGACCATGGGGTGCGTTCTTGGCTCGGTATGGATCCCGAACGCGAATTGGGCAAGGCCATCAGGACGGCTGTGGTAGCGGCCGCCGACTTTGGGGACGACGGCGACAACGACGGCGAGATCGTGGTCGAGCGGGTCCGCGTCACCGGCGAGCCGTACGCCTTGAGCTGCGCGGCGCCGACTCCGGCGCTGGGCAGAGCCGGGCACCCAGAGGTGCTGACCACCTGCGCCGCGTTCGCGCTGCCGTGCGAGGTGGATGCCACCTGCAACGGCTTCCCGACCGTGGTACGCGGGGTGTTCTCGTGGCTCGGTGAGGGCCTGACGGGCCAGAGCCCGCAGATCACCGTCCGCTTCGACCAGGACGCCGGCATGGCGTGCGCCACTCACGACCTGGAACGACGGTTCCAGCCGGTCCGTCACCTCGCCTCGGCGCCTCCGCGCCTGGCCACGGCCGGCTGATCCACCGCCTCACTGCCAGGCGAGGCAGGTAGCGCGTCCCTCTCCTGGCGGCAGGCTCGCGCACGCCACTGGTCGGGTGGCCAGGTGGGTCGGGCGCGGGAACAGCGTCACTTGGGTCTGCACCGGGTAGCCCTGGCCCGGTGGCAACGCAGCGCAGCCCACCGCCGTGAGGTCGGTGACCGATGCGCAGGCCACCTCGGCGAACAACAGACCGCCGTTGTCGTACAGGCCGTCGACGCCGTTCGGCGCTGCGCACCTGGTCGACAGCAGCGGGTACTGCGAGGCGGGCTCCCCGGTGGGGCTCAGGTTCGCGTTCCAGCAGTTCCCGTCGGCGTAGTCCATGGCGGAGCGGGCCGCGGCCGCTGTCGCCTCGGCCAGGTCACCGTTGGTGAGGTTGCCGTACCAGCCGTTGTCCGACATCACGTTGTGCTGGATCCGGTTGCCGAACGCGGCGAAGTAGCAGGGAACGGTGCCCAGCAGCGGCGCTGAGTAGTCGGCGAGGCTCTGCTGGCAGGTGGACGCCGGTGGTGGGGTCTCGAAGTCGGGGAAGTCGTTGACCAAGATCCCCCACGACCCCTGGTGGCGCACGACATTGCCCACGACCTTGTCGTTGCGCCCACCGGCGATCTCGATGCCCACGCCGATCGGTGCCCAACCACCCGGCGCCGACACCTGGTTGTTGTCCTGCACCAGGTTGTGTCGGATCACCAGGCAGGGAACTGCGTCGTGACCCGGGCACGCACCGTTCTGCGGCGGCGGGGCGTCGTCATTGTTCAGGGAGTTCGGCGCGAGACCGACGCGGTTGTGGTCGAAACGGCTGTTCTCGATCACGAGTCGACCGCCCGCGTTCGTTCCGGAGTACCCCAGTGCGGAGTTCTGCGCCCAGACGTGGTTCAGCGTCGCGTCGCAGGTGCGCCGGCAGGCTCCCACGTAGTAGTCGGAGTCGAGCATGTTGCTCGCGTAGGTACGGAACCAGTGCCCCGGTCCAGACGCATTCGAGGCGAACAGGCCGTACTGCCCGTGGACCTGGTCGGAGTAGTACGTCGACGTGGCCGACAGGTAGCTCCCGGCCCAGGCACCCATGCCGATCGTCGCGCTGCCGTCACCACCGTTCCACCAGATCTCGTTGCCGCCCTCACCGCTGACGGATCCGGTGAGGTAGTTGCACACCGTGAGATTGCTGATCGTCACCCCGGACGCCGCATCGACCACGATGCCGTTGCGCCCGTCTGCCGTCACCCGCTGCCAGGCCGCGCCGGCAGCGCATGGCCGCGGGCCACCCAGCTTCGTGCCGTCCACGATCACGCGGTTGCGGTTCATGCCGATCAGGTGCAGCCGTGGCGTCGTGATCAGGACGCCGGCGCTGCTGGTGGCCGACTCGTGGTAGTCGCCTGGGGCGATCAGAATGATGTCGCCGGAGCGCGCGGCGTCGACGGCGGCCTGGATGGTGGCAAAGTCGCCGCTGACGCCGTGGAAGTGACCGACGGTCAGCACGTGGCGGCCCGACCCGTGACGTCCGGCACCCCCAGGGCTGCCGGGGTGAGCGGCCGCCGACGAGGGTGCCGCGAGGGCCCCGGCGAGCAGGGTCAGGACGACGGCGACGGTGCGCCTCAGGCGACGAGGGGAAGTGGCCATGGGACGGCCCTTCAGGCAGGCAGCCCGTCTGGCCGCATCGGCCACACCGTAGGACCGGCCGGCGACGACGTCCACGACGTCACGAAAGCGATCACGACAGTCACTCCTCGTGACGCGCCCGACTGGGCTGCACCCGCTTCGGCTCGCCCTCGACCTTGGGGTAGTTGGGGGGGAACGGAGCCTCGCCCTCGCCGAACTCGCGCTCGTCGCGATCGACCCACGCCAGCAGCGGGTCGAGGGAGAACAGCCGGGCGCCCAGCGCGGCGTTCGGGTCCCCGATCGTCGCGACCCGGTCCGGCACGGTGCTGATGGTGAAGTCGTCGGGATCGACCTGCGCCAGCTCGGCCCACGTCACGGGCGTGCTCACCGTGGCCCGGTGGTTGGCCCGCAGGCTGTAGGCAGAGGCGATCGTCCGGTCGCGAGCGTTCTGGTTGAAGTCGACGAAAACGCGTTCGCCGCGCTCCTCCTTCCACCACAACGCCGTCACCAGCTCCGGTGCCCGACGGGCGAGTTCGCGGGCCAGGGCCAGTGCCGCCCGGCGCACCTCGTGCTGGGTCCACTGCGGCTCGATGGCCACGTCGACGTGCACCCCGCGACCTCCAGACGTCTTCGGGAACCCGACGTAGCCGAGCTCGTCGAGCGCTGGGCGCAGCAGGTCGATCGCCACCCGGCGCGCATCGTCGAAGTCGGTCCCCGGCTGGGGGTCGAGGTCGATCCGCAGGCGGTCGGGGTGCTCGGAGTCGGCGCAGCGCGACGGCCAGGGGTGGAACGTCAGCGTGCCGTAGTTGGCCGCCCAGGCGCCGGTCGCGGGTTCGTGGGCGCACATGGCGTCGGCGGTGCGCCCGCTGGGGAACGAGATGTGCGCCCGCCCGATCCAGTCCGGGGCGTGCTGCGGGAGCCGCTTCTGGTACACCTCGTCGCCGGCCAGGCCCTCGGGGTAGCGCTGCAGATACGTCGGTCGGTCGCCGATCGCGTCGAGCAGCACCTCACCGACTGCCGCGTAGTACTCGACCACACGCAGCTTGGTTCCGGCCTCGCCAAGCTGGGGGTAGTAGGGCTTGGACGGGCTCGACACCTTCACCTCGCGCCCAGCCACCTCCAGCTCCACGGCCGGCTCCCGCTCACGTGCCATGACCGCACGCTACCCACGTCGCCGATCTGGCGGCCGCCGCACACGACGTCACCGCCTCGTAAGCAGCCGCCGCTGGCGGATCGGCGCGCCGCCACCTAGCGTCGTGCACATGGATGCTGCGACCACGCGAACCGAGGCCGAATGGGCGGAGGTCCTCACTCCCGCCGAGTACAACGTCTTGCGCCGGGCGGGCACCGAGCCGGCGTTCACCGGCGAGTACGTCGACACCGCGACGCCGGGCATGTACCACTGCCGCGCCTGTGGAGCTGCGCTGTTCCCGTCGCGGGCCAAGTTCGAGAGCCACTGCGGTTGGCCGTCCTTCTACCAGCCGAACGACGACGATGCCGTCGTGCTGATCAACGACCGTTCGCACGGCATGGCGCGCACCGAGGTGCGCTGCGCCAACTGCAACTCCCATCTCGGCCACGTCTTCGAGGGCGAGGGGTACGACACCCCCACCGACCAGCGCTACTGCATCAACTCGGTCAGCCTGCGCCTGGACCCCGAGCCCTGAGACCCCGCCCCCCATCTGTTGATCTTGGACGTGATGTGCATGTTGATCATGAAATGACGACATCTACTCCTTGATCAACAACTGCCAGGCGAGCACTCGGTCCGGGGTAGCCGTCAGTCAGCGGGACCGCTCGCCGGCTCGGACTCGGCCACGGTGGTCTCCCCCGAAGCGTGTTCGGTGCGCAGCTCGGCGATCAGCGCCTCGATGTCCTCGTGCTTGTGGCTGGTCTCGCGGTGAGCGATCTGGCTGGCGGAGGGAAGGACGGCCTCGATCGCCTCGGGCAGCTGCGCCCCGAACACGAGCACCGCACCCTCTCCGGAGTCCAGGGCGGTGCCGAGCTCGAGCAGGTCCTTGCGCGAGATGCCCCGCCACAGGTGTCCGGCCACCCGCCCGATGCCGAGTCCGGCGACGGTGGTGACGAAGATGGCGGGCGGGAACAAGAAGCCCACCAGTGCGCCCACGACCGTTCCCGAGATCGCCGCGTGCTCGGTGTCGGGCTCCAGTGAGTTGACGACCTTGATCTTGCCGCTGTCGGTGCGCTCGACGAGCGCTACCGCGTAGACCTTCTCGGCGCGCAGCAGGTCACGGTTGCGGGCGATGTCCTCGTAGTCGACCTCGGCGAGTCGGCGGTTCGGATACGTCCCGATGACGATGACGGCGTTGCCCATGGCTGCCTCCTCGAACCGCGTGCTCGAAGGTTAGCGCCGCGCCCCCCCGTTACGGCAGCGACGCGACGATCTCACCGACCGGGCGGCGGCGGCCGGTGTAGAAGGGGAGCTCCTCGCGCACGTGGAGCCGGGCGCGGGAAGCACGCAGATGTCGCATCAGGTCGACGATGCGGTGCAGCTCGTCGGCCTCGAAGGCCAGGATCCACTCATAGTCACCCAGCGCGAACGCCGACACCGTGTTGGCGCGCACGTCGGGGAACCCGCGGGCCATCTGACCGTGTTCGGCCAGCATCTCGCGCCGCTCGTCCTCGGGAAGCACGTACCAGTCGTACGAGCGCACGAACGGGTAGACGCACAGGTACCCGCGAGCGAGCTCGTCGGCGAGGAATGCGGGCACGTGACTCTTGTTGAACTCCGCCGGCCGGTGCAGCGCCATGACCGACCACACCGGCTCGAGGAGCTGGCCCAGTTCGGTCCGGCGCAGACGTGCGTAGGCGTCCTGCAGATCGTCGGACGACTCCGAGTGCCACCAGACCATGAGATCGGCGTCGGCCCGCAGGCCCTGCACGTCGTAGACGCCGCGCACGACCACGTCCTTCGCCGCGAGCTGTTCGAACAGTGCGTCCACCTCGCCCGCCAACGTCGCGCGGTCCTCAGGCAACCTGGCTCCGGCCTTGAAGACCGACCACATCGTGTAGCGGACCACGTCGTTGAGGTCGCGCGCCTGCTTGCCGGTCACCGTGCGACCGGCAGGACCGACGATGTTCGACTCGGCACTCATGCGTCCATTCTCCCCTTGCTCTGATCGCCGGCGGCGGCACGATGACCGCCAGCCTGCGATAGCGCCCGCACGATCTCGCGCACGGCACCGTGGGCGCTGCTGATGCTCGCTGGGATGCCGACCCCGTCGTAGGCGGCGCCGCACACGGCCAACGCGGGATGCCGGGCCACGCCGGCGCGGATCCGGGCCACCCGCGCCAAGTGCCCCACGCGGTACTGCGGCAAGGCCTCATCCCAACGCGTGACGCGCGTGGCCAGGGGAACACCGAGCGGCCCGACCGCAGCCTGCAGCTCCTGGAACGCGACCCAGCCGAGCTCGGCGTCGTCGCGCTGCAGATCGTGGGTCTCCCCGAAGCGTCCGACCGAGCACCGGATGACCGACCGGCCCGGCGCCTGGCTCGCCAGCCACTTCCACTTTGCGGTCGAGAACGTGGCGGCCTTCACCACGCGGGCCTCCGACGGCGGAACCAAGTACCCCGAGCCCCGAGGGAGGTGCTCGGTCGCCGAACGAGGGAGCACGTAGGTGATCAGGGCGACGCTGGCGTACTCGAGCTGGGCAAGGTCGGCCGCAGCCGCCGGGGCGACGCGTTGGAGCAGGACGGCCGCCGGACCCGCTGGGACCGCGACCACGACCGCGTCGGCGTAGGCCTGCTGCGCACCGCGGCCACTGCCGAGCGTCAGCTGCCAACCGCCGGGAGACCGACGCAGCGCCGTCACCGCGGTGTGCGTGCGGATAGTCGCGCCGGCCGCGTCAGCGATCGCCAGCGGCAGCTGCCACATGCCGCCCCGCAACGACGCGAACGGCTGCGCGGTCGTGGCGGTTCCCGAGCGCTGCAGATCACGGGCAGCGTGGAGCAACGACGGTTGCATCCGCGCGGCCGTGCCCAGCTGCGGCAACGTGGCGTCCAGCGACAGGTCGTCGGCGTGCCCTGCGTACACACCGCCCAGCAACGGCTCGACCAGCCGGTCCACGACCTCCCGACCGAGTCGATGAGTCACGAACTCTCCGAGCGACACATCGCCGTCGATGCGGGTGCGCGGCAGCACGAAGTCGAGCGGCAGGCGCAGCAGGCCCGGCACCGACAACAAGTCTCCGGCGGCGAGCTCGCGCAGGTCGGTGGGAATGCCCATGAGCTGGTGCGAGGGCAGCCGGCGCAGGCGACCACCGACGAACACCGACGCGCCACCCGTTGCGGGCGCCTCGAGGCTGTTGCCGAGACCGAGCTCGCCGACCAGGTCGATCGCCTCCGGCCGGCGGGTCAGCAACGACTCCGCGCCTTCGTCGACGACGACTCCCCCGACCTCGCTGCCGGTGACCTTGCCGCCGATCTGCGCAGCCGCCTCGAACACGGTGATCTGCGCTGTCGGGCCGAGTGCCTGCCGCAGGCCGTGCGCAGCGCTGAGCCCGGCCACGCCACCTCCGACCACGGCCACGTGAGCGGTCATGGCGCCACCTCTAGCAGCGGTGTCGACGAGTCTTGGCGCGACGTCTCGTGCACCAGGTCGACCACGCGCGCCAGCATGTCCGGGTCGGTGTCGGGAAGCACCCCGTGACCCAGGTTGAACACGTGGCCCGGCGCCGAACGCCCTGACTCGATCACCTGCAGCACCAGGTCGCGCAACGCCGACCACGGCGCGAACAGGGCCGCCGGGTCGAGGTTGCCCTGCAGGGCACGCGCCGGCCCCACGCGCCGGGTCGCCTCGGCCAACGGCACGCGGAAGTCCACCCCGACCACGTCGGCGCCCGCGTCGCCCATCAGCCCGAGCAGCTCGCCGGTGTTCACCCCGAAATGGATCCGGGGCACGTCGAGGTCGGCCAGACCGGCCAAGATCTGTTGTGAGTAGGGCATGACGTGTCGGGTGTAGTCAGCCGCGCTCAACGCGCCGGCCCAGGAGTCGAACAGCTGGACGGCGCCGACTCCCGCGAAGACCTGCTGGCGCAGGGACGACAAGGACAGCTCGGCCAGCCGGGTCATCAACAGGTCCCACGTCGCCGGCTCGCCATACATCAACGCCTTGGTGCGTTCGTGGGTCCGGCTGGGTCCGCCCTCGACCAGGTACGACGCCAGCGTGAACGGAGCTCCCGCGAACCCGATCAACGGAACCGGCCCCAGGATCTCGACGAGCTGGGCGATGGCCTGCGGCACCTCCGGCAGGTCATCGGGCTCCAGCGCTCGCAGCGTCGCCACCTGCTCGCGGCGGCGAACCGGCTCGGCGATCACCGGGCCGACGCCGGGCACGAGGTCGACGTCGACGCCGATCGCCTGCAACGGCAAGACGATGTCGGAGAACAGGATCGCTGCGTCGACGCCGTAGCGACGTACCGGCTGCATCGTGATCTCGGTGACCAGGTCCGGACGTCGGCAGGACTCGAGCATCGGGATGTCGGCCCGGACGCGGCGGTACTCGGGCAGCGAACGGCCGGCCTGCCGCATGAACCAGACCGGGGTGCGGCGCACCGGCTCCCGGCGGCAGGCCCGCAGGAAGTCGCTGTCGGACCCGCTGGACGTCACCCCTTCATGCTGTCACGCGCCCCACGCGACGGTTCGGGCGTGTCGGCGTCGGTTCTGTCGGTCGGGGCTGTCACCGTGGCGTCATGGTCGTTCTGGCGGTAGCACAACCCGCGATGGTGGCTTACGAGTTGCCGTGTCCCGGCTGCGGCAGCCAGTCGCGGTTCGAGACCCCGTGCTTCGAATCGGCGCAGTGCCCTGATCACGGGTCCGCCTGCCCTGAGCTCGCCTGCGTCCTGTGTGGGTGGGGGCTCATCAGCTGGCCGACGGCCTGAGCCGACTCACTAGCCGGAGGACAGGGCACTACCGGCGCCGAGCAGCACCACGCCGACCAGCGCCACGGCCACCCCGATTCCCTGCAACCGGGTCAGCCGTTCGTGCAAGAACGTGCGTGCCAGCAACAGCGTCGTCACCGGGAAGAGCGAGCCGAGCACAGCAGTGACGGTCAGCGCGCCCATGGTGGCCGACCACGCGTAGGTCGCATTCGCCGCCACGTCGCCGATGCCCACGGTGACAAGCATTGGCGTGTCGCTGCGCCGGAGTACGTGTCGTCCGGTCACCAGCAGCACCGGGATGCCGATCAGCAGGCCGCTGGCCGTGCGTTGCGCCACCACGGTCATGAGCGGGTCGATCCGGCCGCCGTAGCTCAGCGCCACGAGCGTGAAGCCGAAGCCGAGTGCGGCGAGCAGGGCGAAGATCACCGGGCGCGGACCATGTCGGTCACCGGGCTCGGCGTGGACGTCCGGCCCGCCCGCCAGCACGACGCCCACGCCCGCGGCGACGATGCCCCCCACCTCGAGCCAGTTCGGTCGGTCGCCCGTGGCCAGCCCGACGACGACCGGCACCACGATGCCGGTGGCCGACAGGGGCGAGACGATGCCCATGGTTCCGATGGACAACGCGTAGTAGAAGCTGGTCAGGGCCAGACATCCGACGATGCCGGCGGCCGCGCCCCAGGCGAGGTACCCCGTAGGACGCGTGAAGCCCCCGGTGAGCGCAGCGATCGGTAGCACCACCAATAGAGCGACGAGCTGCGACGCCGCCACGACCACCAGCGCCGGGAGCCGCCGACTGATCAGGCCGCCCAGGAAATCCGCCCCACCCCACATGACGCTGGACAGCAGGGCGAGGAGGGCGGCCACGGCAGGCGACCCTAGGCCAGCCCGCGCGTCGCACCTTCGCCGCCCCGACCGGCCCACGTACCCTGCGAACATGCCGGTGCCCGAGGAACCGTCGCAGCCCTTCGAACAGGCGCTGCTGACGTTGCGCTCGGCCCGGCTGCGCCCCGAGGTCTCGGTCGAGGAGGCTCCGGCTCCGCAGCGGTTGGCTCCCCACGCCGTCGCCCTGACCGCCGACGTCGTCGTCGACGACGACGAGCTGGCCACCGGCCGGTTCGTCCTGCTGCACGACCCCGCCGGCCACGAGGCCTGGGACGGGGTGTTCCGGGCGGTCACCTACGTGCGGGCGGGCCTGGAGCCCGAGATGGCCGCCGACCCGCTGGTCACCAGCGTGGCCTGGACCTGGCTGCTGGAAGCCTTGGACGCGCGCCACGCCTCCTTCCACGCCCCCAGTGGCACGGTCACCCGGGTCACCTCGGAGAGCTTCGGTGCCATGGCGGACCGACCGGTGGCCGCCGAGCTCGAGATCCGGGCGTCGTGGACCCCGGAGGAGATCGACCTGTCCGGCCACCTGCAGGCCTGGGCCGACGTGCTGTGCCAGGCCGGCGGCCTGCCACCGCTGCCGCAGGGCGTGGTGACGTTGGGTCACCGACGCCCCGGCCACCGCGTCTGACCGCCGCCTGCCGGCCGCTGCGCTCGATCACTTCCACGTCACCCTCGGCTACAGCCGAGACGTCCAGCGTCCGATGCAACCTGCAGGGTTTCGGGTGCCGGGTGTCGGCGCCCCCAACACTGGCGGGAGGACGGGTGACCACACTCGTCGAGCGCGGCGGTACCGCGTACGCGTTCCGGGCGAGCCGGTTCAGTGCCATGGCAGTCGTGACGCACCCTGTGCTGCGCGAGACCGTGGTGCGGCGGCTGCACGTGCTCGGCGCCGGTGACGTCGTCGAGGCGGCCAGTGTCGCCGAGGCGCGCGCACGCGCCATGTCCAGCGGCCCGCGCGACTTGTGTGTCCTCGAGCTCGGGCTGCCCGACGGATCGGGCCTGGCCCTGTTGAGCGAGCTGCGGCAGGCCGGCTGGAACCGATGCGTGCTGCTGTCCCCCGGTGACGACCCCTACTCCGTGCGTGCCGCCCTGGCGGCCGGGGTCAAGGGTTTCGTGGTGACCGGTCCGACCAACGAGGGCGTCCGTCCGCTGCCCACCGGACGTCGAGGCTCGGGCACCGGACCTGACGGACTCTCCCAGCGTGAGATCGAGGTCTTGCAGCTGGTCTCACAAGGCCGCTCCAACCGCGACATCGGCGGTGAGCTCAGCCTCTCGGCGTTGACCGTGAAGAGCCACCTGGCCCGCATCGCCCGCAAGCTGGGGACCGGTGACCGCGCCGAGATGGTCGCGGTCGCCCTGCGCGCCGGCGTGATCAACTGACCTGCCTGACCGACTGAGCACCCGCACAGCCGCGCGTAGGCTGCGCAGTCGTGGACGACGGCAGCGTGACGCAGTCGGCTGAGCCGACCGTCGATGCCGTGCCGGCGACCCCCCTTCTCGAGCCGCGCGACGGCCTCCCCGAGGTGGTCATCGACGGGCCCGGCCTTGCACTGGCGATCGCCGCCCTCGGTGCCGGCGCCGGACCGGTGGCCGTGGACGCCGAGCGGGCCAGCGGCTACCGCTACGGCCAGCGGGTGTACCTGGTGCAGCTGCGCCGGCGCGGCAGCCGCACCTGGTTGATCGACCCCGTTCCCTTCGACTTCGACCTCTCGGCCCTGCAGCCCGTGTTGGCGCAGCCGGAGTGGGTGATCCACGCCGCGAGCCAGGACCTGCCCTGCCTGGCCGACGCCGGACTGCGACCCGCGAGCCTCTTCGACACCGAGCTGGCCGGGCGGCTGCTCGGCTACCCACGGGTGGGACTCGGTCCGATGGTCGAGGGCGTCCTCGGCTTCTCGATGGAGAAGGGGCACGCCGCCGTGGACTGGTCGCAGCGGCCGCTGCCCGACGACTGGTTGCGGTACGCCGCGCTGGACGTCGAGGTGCTCCTGGAGCTCCGCGACGCGCTGAGCGAGGAGCTGGCCGCGAGCCAGAAGCTGCCGTGGGCGCTGGAGGAGTTCGCTCACGTCGCGGCCACCGCCGGACCGGTGCAGCGCACCGATCCATGGCGCCGGACCTCCGGGATCCACCGCGTGCGAGCCCCCCGCCAGCTCGCGGCCGTGCGCGAGCTCTGGCTGGCCCGCGACCGGCTGGCGCGCCAACGTGACCTCGCGCCCGGTCGAGTCCTCCCCGACGCCGCCATCGTCGACGCCGCACGTCACCAGCCCACGAACGTGGCTGAGCTGACCGCCCTGCCGGTGTTCGGCGGCCGGGCCAACCGACGGGTGGCCGACGTCTGGTTGGCGGCGCTCGACCGAGCCCGCGGCCTGTCCGACGCCGACCTGCCGCCGGCCACGCTGCCGCACGATGGCCCGCCGCCGGCCAAGTCGTGGCCCGAACGCGACCCGCAGGCGGCTCGGCGGCTCGCGGCCCTGCGCCCGGCCGTGGCGGCGATCGCCGACGAGCACCGCCTGCCGACGGAGAACCTGCTGGCGCCCGACGCCGTGCGACGCCTCGCCTGGTCACCGCCCGACCCGGCCACCGAGGTCAGCGTGAGCACCCGGCTCGGCGAGCACGGTGCCCGCCGCTGGCAGGTGGCCCTGACCGCCGTTCCGCTGACCCGCGCGCTCGACCGGCTGACCCGCGAGGAATAGCCCCACCAAGTGCCGGCTGCGCCACGGCGCGCCGAGAGCGCCTCTGGCCCGCCTTGTTACCGACGAGTAGCATTGCGGCCCAGCGGCGATCCAATCCCGGACGCCGACCGCTTCGGCCGACCCGGAGGCCCCGATGCCCCGTACCGCCCGTGACGTCGTCTTCGTGGACGGGGTGCGCACGCCGTTCGGCAAGGCTGGCGGCAGGTACGCGCAGACCAGAGCCGACGACCTGGTGGTCAAGGCAGTGCGCGAACTGCTGCGGCGCAACCCCGAACTGCCGCCCGAGCGCATCGACGACATGGCGGTTGCGGCCACCACCCAGATCGGTGACCAGGGCCTGACGCTCGGACGCAGCGCCGGCATCTTGGCGGGACTGCCCCGAAGCGTGCCGGGCTACTCGATCGACCGCATGTGCGCCGGCGCCATGACGGCCGTGACCACGACGGCATCGGGAATCGCCTTCGGTGCCTACGACGTGGCGATCGCCGGCGGGGTGGAGCACATGGGTCGCCACCCGATGGGGGAAGGGGTGGATCCGAACCCGCGCTTCATCTCCGAACGGCTCGTCGACCCCGACGCACTGGTGATGGGAAAGACGGCGGAGAACATCCACGACCGCTACCCGCACCTGACCAAGCAACGCGCCGACGCCTACGCCCTGCGCAGTCAGGAGAAGCTGGCCAAGGCCTACGCAGACGAGAAGATCCAGCCCGACCTCGTGCCGGTTGCCGCCCGCAACGTCGAGGCGGGCTGGGACCTGGCGACTGTGGACGAACCCCCCCGTCCCGACACGACGATGGAGGGTCTCGCCGCCCTGCGCACCCCGTTCCGTCCGCACGGCCGAGTGACGGCCGGCAACGCCGCCGGCATCAACGACGGTGCGACGGCCGCCATCGTGGCGGCCGAAGAGGTGGCCGACGAGCTCGGGTTGACGAAGAAGCTGCGCCTCGTCTCCTACGCGTTCGCCGGCGTCGAGCCGGAGATCATGGGTATCGGACCGGTGCCGGCCACCGAGAAGGCGCTCGCGCGGGCCGACCTCACGATCGACGACATCGGGTTGTTCGAGATCAACGAGGCGTTCGCCGTGCAGGTCCTCGCCTTCCTGGACCACTACGGGATCGACGACGAGGATCCCCGGGTGAACCCGTGGGGCGGCGCGATCGCCGTCGGGCACCCGCTGGCCTCGTCGGGCATCCGGCTGATGATCCAGCTGGCCCGCCAGTTCGAGGAGCACCCCGAGGTCCGCTACGGCCTCACCACCATGTGCATCGGCCTGGGAATGGGCGGCACAGTCGTGTGGGAGAACCCCGGCCACGACGTGGTCGAACGCGCTGGGACTCCGGCATGACGGGCATGACCGACGACATCGCCTTCGCCGACGAGGTCGTGACCCGCACGCCGGTGCGCTACGTCGCCCTGCCCTTGGGCGCCGGCCGCGCCGCGCTGATCACCCTGGACAACGGCCTGGACCACACCAAGCCGAACACGTGGGGTCCGGCCGGGCTGGCAGCGCTCGACGCAGCCCTTGACGACGTCGCCATGCACGACGACCTCGTGGCCGTCTGCCTCACCGGCAAGCCGTTCATCTTCAGCGTCGGCGCCGACCTCAAGGCGCTGCGCAGCCTCACGACGATCGACCAGGTGCGCGGCATCGCACGACTCGGCCACCGTGCGCTGGGGCGGCTCGGGGAACTCGGCGTCCCCTCGTTCGCGTTCGTCAACGGCGCCGCCCTGGGTGGCGGCCTGGAGACCGCCCTCAACTGCACCTACCGCACGGTCTCCACCGGCGCCGGCGCCCTGGCGCTCCCTGAGGTGTTCCTGGGACTCATCCCCGGCTGGGGCGGCACGTACCTGCTGCCGAACCTGATCGGCCCCGACAAGGCCGTGTCGGTGATCCTCGAGAACCCGCTGAACCTGAATCGCATGCTCAAGCCGGCGCAGGCGCTCGACCTCGGCATCGCTGATGCCCTGTTCGAGCCGGCCGACTTCATCGAGCAGTCGTTGCGCTGGACGGCACAGGTGCTGCGCGGTGACGTCAGCGTCGATCGGCCCGAGGTCGACCGCGGCGCAGCGTGGGACGGCGCGATGGCGCGCGGCCGCGCCATCGCCGACGCCAAGACCCACGGCACGGCGCCCGCGCCCTACCAGGCGCTCGACCTGCTGGAGCTCGCCCGCTCCGCGTCGCGTGCCGATGCCTTCGCGGCCGAGGACGAAGCGCTGGCGGAGCTGGCGATGAGCGACGAGCTGGCTGCTTCGCTCTACGCCTTCGACCTCGTGCAGAAGCGCGCGAAGCGCCCGGTCGGCGCCCCGGACGCGGCGCTGGCCCGCCCGGTGACCAGCGTCGGCATCGTCGGTGCCGGTCTGATGGCCGGCCAACTGGCGCTGCTGTTGGCTCAACGGCTGCAGGTGCCGGTGCACCTCACCGACCTCGATGCCGAACGTGTGGCGAAGGGCCTGGGCTACGTCAACGCTGAGATCGACAAGCTGCAGGAGCGCCGCCGGCTCAGCCCCGATGCGGCCAACCGCCTGCGCGCACTCGTCACGGGCTCCACCGACAAGACCGGGTTCGCCGACGCCGACTTCGTGATCGAGGCGGTCTTCGAAGACCTCGCCGTGAAGCAGCAGGTGTTCGCCGAGGTCGAGGAGGTCGTGTCCGACTCCTGCATCCTGGCCACGAACACCTCGTCGTTGTCGGTGACCGACATGGCCGCGAAGCTGCGTCACCCGGAACGCGTCGTCGGCTTCCACTTCTTCAACCCGGTTGCCGTCATGCAGCTGCTCGAGGTGGTGCGCGCCGACTCGACCGACGACGCAACACTGGCTACCGCATTCGCCGTGGCCAAGCAGCTGAAGAAGTCGGCTGTGCTCGTCAAGGATGCGCCCGCATTCGTCGTCAACCGACTGCTCACGCGGTTCCTCGGCGAGATCACGGCAGCCGTTGACGAGGGCACTCCACTGGAGGTCGCCGACAACGCAGTGCAGCCGCTGGGCCTGCCGATGTCGCCGTTCGTCCTGCTCCAGCTGGTCGGTCCCGCAGTTGCGTTGCATGTGTCGGAGACGATGCACGAGGCGTTTCCCGACCGGTTCCACGTGTCGGCCAACCACGCCCGGCTCGTCGAGGCGGGGAAGACCACCGTCTACCTCGCGACCGATCGGGGGCAGGAGGTCGACCCCGAGGTCGCGGCACTCTTCGTCTCGGGCACGGCACCCTCGACCGCAGCGCAGGTGTGCGACCGCGCCCTGGCCGCCCTGGCGGAGGAGATCTCGCTGATGCTCGAAGAAGGCGTCGTCGCCCAGCCGCAGGACATCGACCTGTGCCTGCTGCTCGGGGCCGGCTGGCCGTTCTGGGACGGCGGCATCACGCCGTATCTGGACCGCACGGGAGTCTCGGAGAAGGTGCTCGGGCGACGGTTCCACGGCCGCCGCCCGAACGCGATCGGCTAACCCGCCCGGGTCGGGATCTGGGCGAGCGGCTGCGGGGGCGGCGCGCCCGGAGTTACCGTGCCGAACGTGAGCCTCCTCCCGGCACGCGTGATCGCGCTGCGGCGCTGCTGCCTGGCCCTGGTCGTGCTGAACGGGCTCGACCTCGTGCCCGGCGACGACGGGGTGGAGCTGACCGGGATCGCGCCGGTCCTCGTCCCGTGGGACGAGGTGGACGCCGTCATCGGCCCGATCGACGCCGAGTCGGCACACGCCCGACGCCGCCTCGGTCACTGGCTGGCCATGCGCCGCGCCGTGGTCGACCGCTTCGACCTGGACGACCGGGCGCGGCCCGTCGCGCTCCCGCGGCTGCACGCGCTGCACCCTGGCCCGGACTGGGTGAAGTTCACGGTCCCCGGCGACGTCGTCGACGTCGGACTGGGCTTCCTCGGCCTGCTCACCGATCCCGACGAGGTCGTGGTCGTCCCACCCGGTGTGCTGACGGCCAGCAACATCGACGCGTCACCGTGGTGGCCGGCTCAGGTGAAGTACCTGGATCGCATGGCGGGGATCGCAGCGCAGCGGCTGCGTCTGAAGCCCGATGCGCCGTTGCGTCCGATCGGCGACTGTGACGTGATCACACTCCTCGCATCGCAGGCGTTCCGGACGGCGTTGTGCCTGCAGGACCCCTCGCAGCTCCGGTCGGCCGCAGTGCCGATGCGTCGGCGTGGCTGGCTGGACCTGAGCCGCATCGATCCAGCATTTGCGATGGCGGCGGCCGCCGCCACCGACCCGGCCGAGCGCGGCTTCGACCGCGTCATCCTGGTCAGTCAGTACGAAGTGGTCCTTGCCCAAGAAGGTGGCCGCGTGACGCACTGGTCGCTGCACGATCCGCCGCCGCGCGAGGAGCATGGGTGGGGAGACGGCTGGGCGTTCGGCTGGGGCACCTGAGGCGAGGAGACCAACGTGGTGTCAAGCGTCTACGAGGCTGCCGGTGGCGACGAAGGGCTGCTTGCGCTGGCTCACGCCTGGCACCAACGGGTGCTGGCCGATCCGGTCGTGAGCCATGCGTTCGAGCATGGCTATCACCACGACCACACCGCTCGGCTGGCCGCGTACTGGGCCGAGGCCCTCGGCGGCCCGGCACGCTACACCGAGTCGATCGGCGACGAGTCGTCCCTGGTACGCCTGCACAGCGGCGAAGGCGACCACACCGAGATGGACGACCGGGCCATCGCCTGCTTCGACGCGGCACTGACCGATGCCGGGTTCGACGCCGCGCCGCTGCGTGACGTGCTGCTCGACTACTTCACCTGGGCCACGCGGGCCCTGGCGCGCTACCCCGACTCCGCCAACGACGTCCCGGCCGACCTGACCGTGCCGCACTGGTCCTGGGACGGCGTGATTGCGTCCGGTCCCCACAGCTAGCAGGGCGCACCCTGCCGCAGCAGCGCCGTCGTTGTCAGGTCGAGATCGGCGGGACCTCGGCAGTGACCCGGGCGTCGAGGCTGGCCATCGTCTCCACGACCGAGCGCGACACGTCCTGCGGACTCAGGCCGCACTCGCTGAGGACCTCGGCGCGGGCTCCCTGCTCCAGGAATGCCAAAGGGATCCCGAAGCTGCGGACGGGCACGTCGAGTCGGGCGTCCTGCAACGTCTGGCTCAGGACGGCCCCGACACCGCCGATGCGCAGGCCGTCCTCGACGGTCACGACAAGACGGTGCCGAGCCGACAACGGCACCAGCGCGGGATCGACCGGCTTGACCCAGCGCGGGTCGACGACCGTGACGCCGATGCCCTGGTCGGCCAGCCGGTCGGCCACCTCGAGGCACATCGGGGCCAGCGCCCCCACCGAGACGAGCAAGACGTCTTCCTCACCGCAGCGGCGCAACACGTCGACCCCACCGAGCCGCTCGAGGGCCGGTACCTCAGGACCGACCGGCGCCTTGGGATAGCGCACGATCGTGGGCGCGTCGGACACCTTCAGCGCCTCGTCGAACTCCTCGACCAACCGCGCTGCGTCCCGTGGCGCTGCGATGCGCAGCCCAGGTACCGCCTGGAACACCGCGAGGTCCCACATGCCGTTGTGGCTGGGACCGTCGTCCCCCGTCACGCCGGCGCGGTCGAGCACGAATGTCACACCCGCCCGGTGCAGCCCACAGTCCAGCAGCACCTGGTCGAACGCCCGGTTCAGGAAGGTCGCGTAGACCGCCACCACCGGATGCAGCCCGGCGAACGCCATGCCCGCTGCTGACGTCGCCGCATGCTGCTCGGCGATCCCGACGTCGTAGACGCGCTCGGGAAAGCGTTGCGCAAACGGCCCAAGACCCACCGGACCCAGCATCGCGGCCGTGATGGCGACGACATCGGGCCGCCGGGTGCCGGCGTCGACGACGGCGTCGGCGAACACATCGGTCCAGGTGCGCACGGCCGACTTGACCGGTTCGCCGGTCACGGGATCGATCACACCGACGCCGTGGAACCGGTCGGCCACGTCGTTCTCGGCCGGAGCGAACCCGAGACCCTTGTGAGTGATGCAGTGGACCAGCACCGGTGCGCCGAACGAACGTGCCCGGATGAGTGCGTGCTCGACCGCGGCGACGTCGTGACCGTCGACCGGACCGACGTACTTCAATCCAAGATCTTCGAACATGCCCTGCGGGGCCACGATGTCCTTCAGGCCCTTCTTCATCCCGTGCAGCGTCTCGTACAACGGCGAGCCGACCACGGGTGTCCGGCCGAGGGCGCGCTTCCCCCACTCCAGGAAGCGCTCGTACCCACGGGTCGTCCGCAACGTCGCAAGGTGGTGCGCCAGCCCGCCGATCGTCGGAGCGTAGGACCGTTCGTTGTCGTTGACGACGATGATGACGGGTCGCTCGTTGCACGCGGCGATGTTGTTCAGTGCCTCCCACGCCATGCCGCCGGTGAGTGCGCCGTCGCCGATCACGGCCACGACGGAGCGTCGCGCCGACTGGCCGGTGACCTGGAATGCCTTCGCCACGCCGTCCGCGTAGGACAACGACGTGGACGCGTGCGAGTTCTCCACGACGTCGTGCTCGCTCTCGCGGCGCGACGGGTAGCCCGATAGACCGTCGCGTCGACGCAGGCCGGTGAAGTCGTGTCGGCCGGTCAGGATCTTGTGCACGTACGCCTGGTGACCGGTGTCCCAGATGAGGACGTCGCGCGGGCTGTCGAACACCCGGTGCAGTGCCATCGTGAGCTCTACGGCCCCCAGGTTCGGGCCCAGATGCCCTCCGGTGCGGCTGACGTTGGAGACCAGAAAGGCGCGAATCTCGGCGGCGAGCTCATCGAGTTCGGCGGCTGTGAGGCGTTTGAGGTCGCCCGGGCTGTTCACCCGCTCCAGCACCGACATGACACCTCCGAGGAGTTCGCCGCCCCGCCACCGCAGACGCCGGGGCCGATCATAAGCCGGGGTCGGCGAACTGGCCCGCCGGCCGCGCAGGGTTCCCCCGATCGACGCAGGTAGGCCGCCGTCACAGACGAGGCACGTACCGGCTTCCCCGCAGGGCGTCGGCGACCAGGCCGACCGACCGCTGCTGCGCCAGCAGGCGCGAGCCCTCCCGCTCCAGTGCACGCAGGGTGTCGGACAGCACCTCCGGCGACACGGCGTCGCCGAGCTCACGACGCACCGACCCATAAGCCGCGCGGGCGGCATCGAGCCGGGCCTGCGCCTGACGAGCAGCCAGCCAGCCGAGGACGAGCGGGTGGCGTCGGTAGACGGGCTCGGTCCGGTAGTCCGGCGGGCAGTGGTCCAGCAGGTAGGCACACGCCCGCTCGACCCAGTCGACGGCGTCCGGCGGGGGCACCTCGACCGGCCAACCCGGCGGCAACGAGGACGCCGTCACGACGACAGCTCCTCCCACCGCCGGCGCGGCATCCGGTACAGCACATGACGCTCGATACGGTGGCCCGCCGGCACCCGCGGATGGTCGAAGTCGTCGGCTGCGTCGTGGGTCATGCGCAGGCGCTGCATCACGGCGACCGACCGGGTGTTGTGCGGCGACGTGAACGACACCACCTCAGGCAGGCCGACCGTCCGGAAAGCGTGGGCCAGGCAGGCGCCGGCGGCCTCCGTCGCGAAGCCGTGACCCCAGTGCTGCGCGCCCAACCGCCAGCCGACCTCGACACTGGGCATGAAGGGAGCCTCGAAGCTCGGGACCGCGAGTCCGACGAACCCGATGAACTCGCCGCGGTCGATCCGCTCCACAGCCCACAGACCGAATCCGTGATCGCGAAAGCCCACAGCAATCCGTTCCACCATGGCATCGCTGTCGGCCCGACTCATCGTGGCTGGAAACTGCTCCATCACCACCGGGTCGGCGTTCAGCGCCGCGAACGGCGTCAGGTCGCTGGCTCGCCAGCCCCGCAGCTCGAGCCGTTGAGTGACCAGCAGCGGCGCCTGCGGGGTGAGCAGCGCGTCGGTCATCTCGGCAGCATGCCACCCGATACCGACGGGCCGGTCCGACCAGCGATACTGGGCAGATGCCGACCTGGGGTGTCGCCCTGAAGACTCTGGTCAAGTGGAGTCCGGTCGTGTTCGCGGCGGTGCGCAAGTACTACCCCTACCTGCAGAACAACCCGGCCGCCCAACGGTTCACCAGCCAGCTGGTGGAACAGACCGCGAAGATCCCCGAGAAGCTGAGCCCCGACCTTCGGGCACAGCGCAAGATCGACGCCGTGCGCAAGTCGTTGGCCGAGGCGGCGGTGCTCGGTGTCGATCCGGTGCAGTACGCAGCATGGCGGGCCGACCTCGACGAGATGAGCCGCGTCCTCGCCTTGTCGAAGGCGGCCAGTCGCAGCCGACGCCGAACGATCGTGCGCGACGTCAACCGACGCGTCGACGCCCTCGTGGTGCAGATCCTCCCGGCGCTGGTCGCCAAGCCGGCCCCGGAGCGTCCGACACCGCGCGAGCTCCCGTCGTCGTAGCGGGTCGACAGCGCAGCGGGTCAGCTGATCAGCGAGCGCAGCACGAACCGGAGAATCCCGCCGTGGCGGTAGTAGTCGGCTTCACCTGGCGTGTCGATGCGCAGACGAGCGTCGAACCGCACCACTGCGCCGCTGTTCGCCACCGCTTGTACGGTCACGGTGGCCGGCGTCACTCCGTCGTTCAACGCGGTGACACCCGTTACTGAGAACGTCTCGCCGCCGGTGAGCCCTAGCGACGCGGCACTCTGCCCGTCGAGGTACTGCAGCGGGAGCACCCCCATCCCGATCAGGTTGCTCCGGTGGATACGTTCGTACGACTCCGCGATCACTGCGCGCACGCCGAGCAAGGCGGTGCCCTTGGCCGCCCAGTCACGTGACGAACCCGAGCCGTACTCCTTGCCCGCGAGGACCACGAGCGCAGTACCGGCGGCGATCGAGGCCATGGCCGCGTCGTAGATCGGGATCACCGGCGTCGACGGGTCGGTGAGGTCCAAGGTGTAGCCGCCCTCGACGTCCTCGAGCATCAGGTTGCGCAACCGAATGTTCGCAAACGTGCCGCGGATCATGACTTCGTGGTTGCCGCGCCGTGAGCCGTAGGAGTTGAAGTCGCGCGGCGAGACACCGTGCTCGGTCAGGTAGCGCCCTGCCGGGCTGTCGGCCTTGATCGTGCCCGCGGGAGAGATGTGGTCGGTGGTCACCGAGTCGCCGAGCATGGCCAGGACCCGCGCGCCGATGACGTCGGTGACCGGCTGCGGATCGCGGGTCATGCCGTCGAAGTACGGCGGCTTGCGCACGTACGTGGACTCGTCGTCCCAGGCGAACGTGTCACCGGCCGGCGTCGCGAGATCGCGCCAGCGATCATCGCCGGCGAAGACGTCGGCGTACTCCGACACGAACGTCGCGCTCGCGATCGCCGTGTTGAGCACGTCCTGGATCTCGCGGTCGGTGGGCCAGAGGTCGCGCAAGAAGACCGGCTCCCCGGCCGAGCCCGTGCCGACGGGCTCGGTCCCGAAGTCGATGTCCATGGTTCCCGCGAGCGCGTACGCCACCACCAACGGTGGGGACGCCAGGTAGTTCATCTTGACGTCGGGATTGATGCGTCCTTCGAAGTTGCGGTTCCCAGAGAGCACGGACACGACCGCGAGATCTGCGGCGTTCACGCCCGCGCTGACAGCGTCGGGCAACGGCCCGGAGTTACCGATGCACGTGGTGCATCCATACCCGACGAGGTTGAAGCCGAGCTTGTCCAGATACGGCGTGAGCCCGGCGCGGTCGTAGTAGTCCATGACCACCTTCGACCCCGGAGCCAGCGTGGTCTTCACCCACGGCGCTCGTTGGAGGCCGCGTTCCACGGCGTTCTTCGCCAGCAGCGCAGCCCCCACCATCACCGACGGGTTCGACGTGTTCGTGCACGAGGTGATGGCGGCGATCACGACCGACCCGTGGTCGAGCACCACCTCGGTGCCATCGTCGAGCGTCACCGGTGTGGGTCGACTGGGCCGCCTCGGCGACGAACCAGCCGAAGCAGGTTGCCCGGCGCTGCCGTTTCCTCCGGACTCGACCGTCGGGGAGTCGGAGGCCGGGAAGGACTCCGAGCCCGATTCGTCGACCGCGGAGCGCACCGATGGCGCGTCCTCCTGCCCACCGTAGGCACTGACCGCGGCGCGGAAGGCCGACTTGCTCTCCCGCAGCAGGACACGGTCCTGCGGCCGTTTGGGACCGGCGATCGCCGGCTCGATCGTGGACAGGTCGAGCTCGACCAGCTCGGAGAACGCTGGGTGAGCGCCAGGGTCGTGCCACAGTCCCTGTTCCTTCGCGTAGGCCTCGACGAGCGACACCTGCTCGACCGGACGCCCGGTCAGCTGCAGGTAGCGCAACGTCTCGGCGTCGATCGGGAACATCGCCGCGGTCGACCCGTACTCGGGACTCATGTTGCCGATGGTCGCGCGGTTGGCCAGCGGAATCGCAGCGACGCCAGGGCCGAAGAACTCAACGATCTTTCCCACGACGCCATGACGCCGCAGGATCTCGGTGATCGCGAGCACGAGGTCGGTGGCCGTCACACCCTCGGGCAGCTCGCCGGAGAGCTTGAACCCCACGACGCGGGGGATCAACATGCTCACCGGTTGACCGAGCATCGCGGCTTCGGCCTCGATGCCCCCCACGCCCCAGCCGAGCACGCCCAGTCCGTTCACCATCGTGGTGTGCGAGTCGGTGCCGACGACGGTGTCGGGGTAGGCCATCCCATCGCGGTCCATGACGACGCGAGCCAGGTGCTCGATGTTCACCTGATGCACGATGCCCGTGCCTGGCGGGACCACGCGGAACTCGTCGAACGCGCCCTGACCCCAGCGCAAGAACTGGTAGCGCTCGCGGTTGCGCTGGTACTCGAGCTCCACGTTGCGCTCGAAGGCGTCGGCCCGGCCGAACACGTCCGCGATCACGGAGTGGTCGATCACCAGCTCGGCGGGCGCCAAGGGGTTGATCCGCGCCGGGTCGCCACCGAGGTCGGCGACGGCCTCGCGCATGGTCGCGAGGTCGACCACGGCAGGCACGCCGGTGAAGTCCTGCATGATCACCCGGGCCGGGCTGAACTGGATCTCGGTCGAGGGCGCAGCGGCGGCGTCCCAGTCGGCCAGTGCCCGGACGTGGTCGGCGGTCACGTTGACGCCGTCCTCGGTGCGCAGCAGGTTCTCGGCCAGCACCTTCAGGCTGTAGGGCAGCCGCTCCAGGCCGCTGACGACGTCGAGCCGGCAGATCGTGTACTCGTGGCCGGCGACCGTCAGGCTCCCGCGAGCCGCGAAGCTGTCCGGTCCGGTCTGGCGGTGGTCTGCCACGGCGTCTCCCTCGTCCGGCGGTGTCGGGAAATTATCTTGATATCAAGATATCATCGCTGTCGGGCTGAAACCAGGCCAGGCACTCCACGTGATGGGTCATCGGGAACAGGTCGAACGCGCGCAGCCCGCTCAACCGGTACCCGGCCGCGGCCAGGGTAGCGACGTCGCGGGCCAGGCTGGCCGGGTCGCAGGCGACGTACCCGATGCCGCGCGGCCGCAGCCGCACGACCTTGGCGACGACCTCGGCGCCCGCCCCGGATCGTGGCGGGTCGAGCACCACCAGGTCGCAGCGGCGCAGTGAGGTCCGCGCCAGGAACCGGTCGACCCGGGCGTGGTGGAGGTGCACGGTGGCCAGGTCCCCGAGGTTCGCGGCAGCGTCGTCCGCCGCACGCGTGGCTGTCTCGACGGCGTCGACCCGACCCCCGGGGCCGAGCAGGTCGGCGAAGGCGCCGGCGAACAGGCCGACGCCGCTGTACAGGTCGATCACGTGGTCGCCCAGACGCGGTCGAAGTGCCGTGACGACCGCGTCGACGAGCAGGTCCGCCGCGCCAGGGTGCACCTGCCAGAAACCGTCGGCGGTGACCTGCCAGCGTCGCCCGGCCGCCACCTCGTGGGTCGCCGACCCCTCGGGACCCTCGGGCACACCGTTCGCGAGAACGCGCACGTCGCCGGTTACCGCGCCGGCGCGCACCTCGACCTCGGTGACGCCCTCGCGGACGAACTGACGGGGGTCGACGGCGGCCACGAGCGGGTGGGCGAGCGCGCAGGCGGCCACGGGCTGGACGTCGTGGGACCGGTGTCGGCGTAGGCCGACCGCTCCTTGCGCGTCCACCGCGTAGCGCACCCGAGTGCGCCAGCCCAGGCCGTCGACCTCGCCCGGCACGGGCTCCACCGTCACGTCGAGGTCGAGGTCGGCCAGGCGGCGCAGCTGCTCGCGCACGACGTCGGCCTTGAGCCGCCGCTGAGCGGCGAGGTCCACGTGCTGCCAGTCACAACCCCCGCAGGCACCTGGCCCGCTGAACGGACACGGCGGGGCGACGCGGTCCCCCGAAGCCGACAGCACCTCGATCGCGTCTGCCCGCAGGTACCGGGCTTTCGGGCCGACGTCGGTGACCACCACCTCGACCCGCTCGCCGGGAAGCGTGTGGCGGACGAACAACACCTGGCCCTCGTGGCGCGCGACGCAGTGACCGCCGTGCGCCACCGGCCCCACGTCCACCACGAGCCGGTCCCCCACGGCCGGACTCAGGGCGCTGCCCCCGGATCCGACACGTCGTCACCGTCCGGCGAGACGTCACCGACGGTTTGCCCCTGGGCGACCTCGTCCTTGGCCGCGCGGCGGCGATCGCGGCGCAGCGACTTGGCGACGATCTTCTCGGCGACCTCCGGCGTTGGCTCGCCGCGGCGCACGGCACCGGCGCCGAATCCCTCGGGTCGTTGCGCGGCCGCGGCCGCCGAGTGCAGCTGGTACGGCACCGACACGACGACGACACCGGGGGTGAACCGCAGGCGGGTCTTCAGGCGCAACGCACTCTGGTTGTGCAAGAGCGTCTCCCACCAACGACCAACGACGTATTCGGGGATGTAGACATCGACGATGTCGCGAGGACTCGCAGCACGCAGACTCTTGACGTAGTCGACCACCGGACGCGTGATCTCGCGGTACGGGGACTCCAGCACCTTCAGCCGCACCGGGATGTCCGCAGCCTCCCATTCCCGGATGAGGGTCTCGGTCTCCGCCGGCTCGACGTTCACTGTGAGCGCCTCCAGGGTGGCCGGACGCGACGCACGGGCGTAGGCCAGAGCCCGAAGCGCCGGCTTGTGCAGCTTCGACAACAGCACTACAGCGTGGATCCGCGACGGCAGCATCACCGACGCCTCATCCGCCTCCAGCTCGATCGCCACCTTGTCGTAGTGACGCCGGATTCCCTTCATCAAGCTGAACAGCACGATCATGAAGACGATCGCCAGCCACGCCCCACGCACGAACTTGGTCACCAGCACCATGGTGAGCACGGTGCCGGTCATGCACATGCCGAAGAAGTTGATGACCCGTGAGCGCATCATGTGACGCCGAGCGGCCGGGTCGAGCTCGGTGCGCAGCAGGCGGGTCCAGTGCCGCACCATGCCCAGCTGGCTGAACGTGAACGAGACGAAGACGCCCACGATGTAGAGCTGGATCAGCTTGCTGACGTCGGAGTTGAAGACGTAGATCAAGATGGCGGCGGCCGACGCCAGGAAGACGATGCCGTTGCTGAACGCCAGTCGGTCGCCACGGGTGTGCAGCTGGCGGGGCAGGTACCCGTCGCGAGCAAGGATCGAGCCCAGCACGGGGAAGCCGTTGAACGCGGTGTTCGCAGCGAGCACCAGGATCATCGCTGTCAGGATCGACACGACGTAGGCGAGCACGGGTGCGTTGCTGAAGACAGCGTTCGCCACTTGCGCAATTACGGTCTTCTGCGACTGCCCGGGCGGCAGACCGATCAGGTCGGCGTCGTTGTCGGTGACCTTGACGTTGGTGTACAGCGCGAGCCACGTGATGCCTGCGAACATGGACATCGAGATCACGCCCAGCAGCAGCAAGGTCGTGGCCGCGTTCTTGGACTTCGGCTTCTGGAACGCAGGGACACCGTTGCTGATGGCCTCGACGCCGGTCAGCGCAGTGGTACCCGAGGCGAACGACCGCATGACCAGGAAGCCCACCGCGAGACCGGTGAACGAGCCGGACGCCACGATCGTCCAATCCGCGCTCTCGGCCTGGATCGTGCCCCCCAGTGCGATGCGGACGACGGCCCAGGCCAGCATGAAGTAGATGGAGACGATGAAGGCGTACGTCGGCACGGCGAAGGCCGTACCGGACTCGCGGACACCGCGTAGGTTCATGAAGGCGATGAGCGCGATCAGCACCAGCGAGGCCACCACCTGGTGGGCGACCAGCGGTTGCCACTGAGACGCGAGGTTGTCCACGGCCGAGGCGATCGACACGGCCACCGTCATCACGTAGTCGACCAGCAGCGCGCTCGCGACCACCAACCCCGCGTTCTTGCCCAGGTTGGTGGTGACCACCTCGTAGTCGCCACCGCCGCTGGGATAGGCGTGGACGTTCTGCCGGTACGAGGCGACCACGGTCGCGAAGACCAGGACCACCGCCCCGGCCACCCATGGGGCGAACCGGTAGTAGCTGAATCCGCCGATGGCGAGCACCAGCAGGATTTCCTGCGTGGCGTAGGCGTTGGACGAGACGGCGTCGCTGGCGAACACCGGCAGGGCGATCCGCTTGGGCAGCAACGTCTCGCTGAGCCGGTCGCTGCGCAGGGCCCGCCCCACCAGGATGCGCTTGACGCCCGACGTCACGTTGGCCACGTGCGCCGATGCTAGTGGTCGCAGGAGTGAACGCGGACGACCTGTGCCGCGAGGTCGCCTCAGCCCTAGTAGCGTGAACCCTCGTGCACGTAGTGATCATGGGGTGTGGCCGGGTCGGCTCGAGCATCGCCCACACCCTCGACGACTCCGGACACTCCGTGGCGGTCATCGACCAGGACCCGGAGTCGTTTCGCAAGCTCGGCCCCACCTTTACCGGACGCACGGTCGTCGGTGTCGGCTTCGACCGCGACACCCTCCGGGAGGCCGGCATCGACAAGGCCGACGCCTTCGTCGCCGTGAGCAGCGGCGACAACTCCAACATCGTCTCGGCACGGGTCGCGCGCGAGACCTTCGGGATCGACAAGGTGGTCGCCCGGATCTACGACCCGCGGCGAGCCGAGATCTACCAGCGCCTCGGGATCCCGACCGTGGCCACGGTCCGGTGGACGGCCGACCAGATGCTGCGCCGGATCCTGCCCGAGGCGATGCACGAGGAGTACCGCGACCCGAGCGGGCACGTTCTGCTCGCGGAGGTGCCAGTGAACCCGGCCTGGATCGGCGAGCGGGTGGCCCGACTGAGCAGCGAGACGGGCGTGCGCCTGGCCTTCCTGACCCGGCTGGGCGAGGGACTGCTGATCGGGCCGGACACGGTCCTGCAGGAGGGCGACGTGGTTCACGCCCTCACCACCGATGCCGATGCTTCCGCGGCGTCCGCGGCCCTCGACCGGGAACCGGAGGCGCGCTGATGCGGATCGCCATCGCCGGAGCCGGCAAGGTCGGACGGTCGATTGCCGGTGAGCTGCTGGCCCATCACCACGACGTGCTGCTGATCGACGAGGACTCCGGCAACTTCCGGGCCGACATGGTGGGAGCGCAGTGGCTGCTCGGCGACGCCTGCGAGATCGCCTCCCTGGACGAAGCACGCCTGCAGGACTGTCAGGTGGCGATCGCCGCCACCGGTGACGACAAGGTCAACCTCGTCGTCTCACTGCTGGCCAAGACGGAGTACGGGGTTCCGCGGGTGGTCGCCCGGGTCAACCACCCCAAGAACGAGTGGCTGTTCACCGAGGCCTGGGGCGTTGACGTCGCGGTCTCGACACCGCGCATGTTGTCGGCGCTGGTCGAAGAGGCAGTCAGCATCGGCGACGTCGTGCGCCTGATGGAGTTCGAACAGGGCGAGGCGAACCTGGTGGAGATCACCCTGCCCGCCGAGTCCCCGGTCGTGGGAAGCCGACTCGGTGACCTCACCTGGCCGGTCGACGTGGCGCTGGTGGCGATCATGCGCGACCGCCGGGTGATCGTGCCCACCAAGGACGACCCGTTGGAGCACGGCGACGAGCTGTTGTTCGTCGCCGCCCCCGAGGCCGAGGCCGAGCTGCAGGAGATCGTGGTCCCACAGGTCTAGGGACCTCCGCCGTAACGCTCTCGGAACGGTGGCTGGCTAGGGTCGGCAACGTCGGGGGCTGGACGACTGGGGCCACATGCGACGTCTCCGCTCGGCTGCGACGCAGGCACCGACGCCGGGCCGGTCCGCCGACTGGGCCTGGACCCTCCTGCTGTTGGCGGTGGTGCTGCTGACCGCTGCCGGGGCGCCGCTGTCGGTTGCGGTCCACCAGACCGGAGGCTGGCTCAGCTCGGCGGCGTTGTTCATACCGTTCGCCGTGGTGGGCTTGCTCATCGTTCGCCGGCAACCACGGAACCCGGTCGGCTGGGTCATGGTCGTGCTCTACGTGCTGTACACGTTGAGTGGAACGGCGGGCCTGTACGCCGTCCTCGCCTTCCGGTTCGACCATCCGGGACTTCCCCTGGCGCGTCTGGCCGTGGCGTCGACACAGCTGTGGATCGCGCTCGTTCTGCTGCTGCCGTTGCCGATCTTGTTGTACCCCGACGGCGTGGTGCCGTCCGGGCGTTGGCGATGGACGGTGTGGGCCTACGTCGCGGTTTGCGCCGCCCTGGTGATCGGGACCGCCGTCAAAGATGTCAGTGCCTTCACGGTCCATCCGGTGCGGGTCGACGCGTCCGGGGAGCTGGAGACCTTGAGCGGGACCACGCAGCACGGTCTGGTGGCCAGCATCGGTGCCGGTCTGTTCCTGGCGTACGTGCTCCTCGCCCTGTCCTGGGTGGTGCGCCAGTTCCTCACGTACCGCGCCGCCACACCGGTGCGTCAGGCGCAGTTGAAATGGCTGGCCAGCGGCGCCGTCATCGGCGTCGTCGGCCTCGCCCTGGCCCTGTCGTTCAACCAGTCCTCGCAGCCCCTCCTCAGGATGCTGTCCACCGGCTTCATCGGGGTGGCCGCCGTGCCCGTGACCATCGGCGTGGGGATCTTGCGCTATCACCTGTACGACATCGACCGCCTGCTCAGTCGCACCACGTCCTACCTGGTCGTCACCGCAGTGGTGATCGGCGTCTACATCGGCGTGGTGACAGCCGCCTCGCGCCTGTTCCCTTCATCGTCGTCGCTGTCGGTGGCAGCCGCCACGCTCACGGCGGCTGCTGTCTTCCGGCCGGTTCTCGTACGCGTGCAACGCATCGTGGACCGCCGGTTCAACCGCAGTCGCTACGACGCACAACGCACGGCCGACGCGTTCGTCACCGGACTCAGGAACGACATCGACGCTGATTCGGTCGTCAGCGATCTGCTCGACGTGGTGCGCGCGACGATGACGCCTGCCTCCTCGACCCTGTGGCTCAACCAGGAGCGATCCCGGACCACGTGACAGCCCCGCTGGTGCGTCGGGTCAGGCGTGGCCGGAGTCCGGCTCCGGATCCGGCTCCGCGTCGGCGTCGGCGTCGGCGTCGGCATCGCAGAGATGCACCGGGAGCGGAGGCGCCCGTCGGATGGCGGCGTAGGTGACGAAGCCGACCAACAGGTAGAGCGGCCACCCCATGACCAGGCGGGTCAGGCCCAGCGCCACCACGGCGTCGGCACGGTACAGCGGGAACTGCACGAGCAGTCGGACCAAGAACATCAGGGTCCAGAGCCAGCTGAGCCGCGTGTAGAGGCGCCGTCGCGACCGGTCGTCACGCCAGGTCGAGCCCTCGCCGAGCAGCGGTCCCGCGATCACGCCGACCAGGGGCCAGCCGATCAGGATCGAAACGAGCAGGGCCAAGCCGTAGGCGGCCTGGATCAGCAGCCCCGGTACGTAGAAGTTGACGGCGTTCCCGGTCGATCCAGCGACAAGCGCAGCGACTCCGACGCCCACGAGGCCGTAGACGGTCTGGCGGCGGTCCTCGTGGCGCACGACCCGGATCGCCGCCAACAACGCAGCCGTACCGACCGCCGCGACCAGGGCCATCCGCAGTTCCTGCTCTGGCCACCACGCGTTGCCCGCGGCGTATGCGAGTGCGAAGACCAAGCCAGGGAAGCCGGAGTCGAACAGCCCGCGACGCCCACCGATCGCAGCCGCGATGTCGACGCCGGCGAGCTCGCGGCCGCTGCTCACTCCCCCGCCGGGCGCAGCTCGTACTGCGGGTTGAACATCGTCAGATGCCCGTCTTGTCGGGTGATCCGGCCGCGCGCCACGAGGGTGCGACCGGGCGTGATCCCGCGGATCCGACGTCGTCCCAACCACACCAGGTTCAGGCCCTGGCTCCCGTCGAACACCTCGGCACTCAGAGCAGGTACACCGGCGCGAGGACGCAGCACCACCTGACGCACCCGACCGGTGATCACCACGGGCTGCGCCAGCGGAGCCTGCGCGATGGAGACGCAGCCGAGGCCGGCCGCCTGCTCGCGCAGCTCGGCGGCGTCGACCTCGCCAGCGGTACGGCCGAAGACGTTCAACCGACCGAGGAGGCCTTGGTCGGAGGGATCAGACATGTCCCCAGGCTAGACCGCGTCGGTCTCCGGCTCGTCGACCGCTTGGGCGACTTCGGGCGGCAAGGTGAGCACGAGCGGCTCGCGCGGCGGCGCGGCATGGTCTCCCCGGTCGACGACGACGCCGGCGAACAGGTCCTCGATCGGCCCTGCCTGAGTCCGGTCGTGCGCCCCGGGTCCGGTGATCAGCCCGCGCGCGAACCAGCGCGGCCCATCGCCCCCGACGAATCGCATCGCCTCCAGGGAGCTGCTGCCGTCGGGTTGGGTCACCGGCACCTGCGCCAACAGTTCGGACCCGAAGCGGCCGGTTTCGTCGTGCGCCTTGCCGCCGGACTCGTTGATCGACTCTGCGATCTCGCTGCGGATTTCGTCCCAGACGCCACCGGAGCGCGGCGCGGCAAAAGCCGACATCTGGATCGCGGTCTCCTCGATCATGACGGTGACCGCGATCAGATTGCCCGCTTCGTCGGCGTCGACGCGCACCTGCATCCCGTCGACACCCGGTACCAGCAGGGAACCGAAGTTGATCCGCGGTTGCTCTGGATCCAGATCCGGGTCGGAGGCGTCGCGGGGGCCGGTCGGGAGTCCTGCACGAACCGAAGCTGGCGCGCCGGGTGACCCGTCGGGCGACGCGTCGGGGGCCTCATCGGAACCCGCATCGAGGCTCGTGTCGGACCCATCGGTCTCGTCGCTCTTGTCCTGGCGTCGCCCGAACCTTGCCACGCTGCGTCAGCCTCCCTGCGGCGCCGGCACGGCGCCCTTGTCGGTCGTCGAACGTCCCGTGGAACCGAAGCCGCCGTCGCCGCGCGCGGAACCGGGCAGCACCTCCACCTCGTGGAAGCGCACCTGCTCGACGCGCTGCACCACGAGCTGAGCGATCCGGTCGCCTCGGCGTACGTCCACTGCCGCGTCACGGTCCAAGTTCACGACGGCGACCTTGATCTCCCCGCGATACCCAGCGTCGACTGTCCCCGGCGCATTCGCCACCGTGAGGCCATGGCGGATGGCCAAGCCCGAGCGCGGGTGCACGAACGCCGCGAACCCGGCGGGCAACGCGATGGCCAAGCCGGTCGGCAGAAGGGCGCGCGCGCCAGGCTCAACCGTCGCGTCGATGGTGCTGAGCAGGTCGACGCCGGCATCGCCGGGGTGTGCGTACCTCGGAAGCGGCAGGTCGGCGTCGAGTCGCTGGACAAGAACGTCGACGAGGTGGTCGGAGCTGCCCGGGTCCCCCGTCACGGGTTCACCTCGAAGGCACTGGCTACTGTCGCGCGGTCGCCGCTGCTCACGAACGCCTCGACGTCCGCGGCCCGTCCGTTGTCCCGGAAATGCTGGATCGGCACCGCGACGAAAACAGCGGCCGCCTCGACCCCGATCGGCCCGTCCGGCGCACCGAGGCGTCCGACCGCGCGGCTGTAGATCTTGCGGCCGGCGATCGCGATGCACTCCGCGGTGATGTACAGCGTCGTCCCCACCGGCACCGGTCGGCGGAAGTCGGTCTGCAGGTGACCGGTGACGGCCGGCACGTGCAGCAACCAGGTGACTGCGCCCAACGCTTCGTCGAACGCGGCACTCAAGAGACCGCCATGGGCCAGGCCGGGCGCCCCTTGGTGGTGCTCGGTCACGGTGAACTCGGCGTGGATCCGGCAGCCGGCTCCTGCCGTGACCTCCATGTGCAGACCCGTGGGGTGCTCAGGGCCGCAGCCGAAGCAGACCCGGTAGTGCGACCCGATCCGCTCACCCGGCGCGGGCGCGTCGGGATGGCGTTCGGGAGTGCTGGCGTGCTCGGGAGGATCGACGGCTCGGCGACTCACGGCTCGACCCTACCGACCAGGCGGGCGAGCCTCGATGCGACGCTGGAGCAGTGTCGTACGACGTCGGGCAACCCCGGGTACCGCCCATGGCGCCGGTCTATCGCGAGCGGCTGTGGGTGCCGTGGTGGGGCTGGCTGCTGGTCGTCGCGCTCGGCGCGATGCTCGGGATCGCCTACGGCTACGCGATCCATGCCTGGGTCGGCTGGCTCATGTTCGCGGTCGTCGCCGGCGTCGGAGGCTGGGGTCTGATCGTGCTCGCGATCGAGGTCGTCGTGGACGAGACCGGACTGCGAGTGGGTCGCGTCTTCCTGGAGCGGCAGTACCTGGGAGTCGCGGTCGTGCTCGATCGCGAAGCGGCCATCCGGCTGCGTGGCCGCGACGCCGATGCGCGCGCGTTCGTCGTGCTGCGCGCCTGGGTCAAGACGGCGATCCGTCTGGACGTGGCCGACGACCGCGACCCCACGCCGTACTGGTTCGTCTCGACCCGCCACCCGGCTCGACTGGCCGCCGCGATCGCCGATGCGGCAAAGTGGGATGCCGGCCGACCATCAGCGCCATCACCGGCAGCGGCCAACGCCGAGGAGGAACCCCGATGAGCGACGGTGCTACGCCCGCCACGTCAGCGCAGGAACCGCAGCAGCACGGCGAGGACGCGGGCAGCGACCGGATGATCAAGATGGCCGGTACCCTCGCAGCGCTCGCGGCCGGCTTCGCGGCGCAGCGCGCACTTCAAGCCGGCTGGCGACTGGCCACGGGCAGGTCGGCGCCGGGGGCCGACGACGATGACGTCTCACTTGGAGAGGTGCTGGTGTTCACTGCCCTCAGCGCTGCGGCTGTGGCCGTGATCCGGGTCTGGGCCACGCGCGAGACCCGAAAGGTGTTGACCCACTCGGCGGCGGCCTGACCGCGGAGACGTCCTACGCGCAGTCGCGGCAGACCGGCTGACCCTTGTCCTGCTTGGCCAGCTGGCTGCGGTGGTGAACGAGGAAGCACCGGCTGCACGTGAACTCGTCGGCCTGGCGGGGAATGACCCGCACCGTGAGCTCCTCGCCCGACAGGTCGGCGCCGGGCAGCTCCAGGTTCTCGGCCAACTCCGTCTCGTCGACATCGACCGAGGACGCGGCAAGATCAGCCCGCCGCGCCTTGAGCTCCTCGAGGCTGTCGGAGTCGAGCTCGTCGTCGGTCTTGCGAGGGGTGTCGTAGTCGGTCGCCATCTGTGCAGATGCCTCCTGCTGTGCGGGTGCCGCGCCCGGTTGGGCCTGCAGCGCCCTGTGAACAAGCCAGCCACGCCGAAATAATCCCGAACCTGTGATTCACGCCCGTCCGGGGCGCCGATTGTGCCCGACCGGGCCACGGAGCTCCAGTGGGGGTTGCCCCGCGGGTCCTGGCGCGGGGAGGCTGCGGAGTTGGATGGTGCCCGGTCGCGGGTCGCGATGCCAGGACAACACGGCAAATGACAGGTGAAATCCATGGTGGTGTACGCCCTGGGCGAACGGGTCCCGCAGGTCCACCCGGACGCCTACGTCCACCCTGAGGCCGTCGTGATCGGCCAGGTGCAGCTCGGGGCCGGGGCCAGCGTCTGGCCAGGGGCCGTGCTGCGCGGCGACTACGGCGCCATCACCGTGGGCGCCCAGACCTCGATCCAGGACGGCGCAGTGGTGCACGCCACCGCCGAGCTGCCCACCGTGATCGGGGCCGCCTGCGTGGTCGGCCACCTGGCCCACCTCGAGGGCTGCGTGGTGGAGGATCACTGCCTGATCGGCAGCGGCTCGGTGGTGCTGCATCGCGCCAGGATCCGCACGGGTGCCCTTGTGGCGGCCGGCGCTGTGGTCGGCCCAGGGCTGGACGTGCCGTCCCGCGCAGTGGCGCTCGGGGTACCGGCGCGGATCCGGCCCGACGCCGTCGCACCCGACGCCTTCGCCGACTCGGTCCGGCGCTACGTCGACAACGCCACCGAGTACCGCACCGCGCTGCGCCGGCTGGACTGAGGATGAGCAGAACCTACGCGTCGGCCGTGTTGAGCAGGTCGGCGAACGCGTCGAAGAGCGCCGGGCCGGCGCCGAGCACCAGGTCCCCCCGATCGCTGTCGGGGAGCACTTCGACCACGGCGCCGGACTCGAGGGCGATCAGCCGGCCCGCCGCCAGGTCCCACGGAGCCAGCCCGCGTTCGAAGTAGGCATCGACTCGACCCGCAGCGAGCAGGCACAGGTCGGCAGCGGCGGCCCCGAAGCGGCGCACATCGCGCACCCGCGGCAGCACGTACTGCAGGGCGGCCGCCTGCTGGGTCCGGCGTCGCTGGTCGTAGCCGAAACCGGTCGCCACCAGCGCCTGGCCCAGGTCGGCCACCGACGTCGGCGTCAACGCTTGGCTGTTCACCCAGGCGCCTCCGCCGCGGATCGCCCAGAACTGGCACTGCCATGTGGGCACATCGACCACGCCCGCGACTGCCTCCCCGTCCACCTCGACGGCCACGCTGACCGCCCAGCCCGGCAACCCGTACAGGTAGTTGACCGTGCCGTCCAGGGGGTCGAGCACCCATCGCACGCCGGAGGTGCCCGGCCGCTCGCCGGCTTCCTCGCCCAGGATCGCGTCGTCCGGCCGCGCCGCGAGCACGGTGGCCCGCAACAGCGCCTCCGACGCGGTGTCCATGACGGTCACGACATCGGTGGGCGTCGACTTGGTGGCCGAAACGCTCACACCGGCTTGGCCACCACGCAGCAGCTCGCCGGCGACGGTCGCCGCGTCGCGGGCCAGGGCCAGCAGCTCCTCGACGGCCACGAGCCGACGCTAGTCCTGCCCGGCCACGGCCGCGGTCGGGCCTCGCAGGTTGGCGCAGCAGCCCCGCGGGCAGCGATCGGGCGCGGCCAAGGTCCCCCCGATCCGCAACCGGTGATCGGCAGGCACGTCCTCGACTCGCTCCCCGACGAGTCCCCGCACCATGGCGGCAAAGCGGGCGTCGGTGCCGGGGGTCGCCGCGCGGACGTGCGCCAGGTGCAGGTCCTCGGCGCGTCCGGCCGCCTGCACGTCGAGGTCCCACAGCACCTCGACGTGGTCGGAGACGAACCCGATGGGAACGAACACCACGGCACCCACGCCGTCGCGGGTCAACGCCTCGAGTTGGTCGCCGACGTCGGGCTCCAGCCACGCCTGTTCCGGAGGACCGCTTCGACTCTGGAAGGCAAGCGACCACGGACGGACGACTCCGGTGCGTCGTGCCACGGCCGTCGCCACCCACGCGGCGACCTGACGGTGCTGGGCGACGTAGGAACCGCCGGGCGTCAGATCACTGCCGTCACCACTCGCGTCTGCGAATGCCTGTGGGAGCGAGTGGGTGGTGAAGAGAAGGTGTGCCTCGGCTCGGCGGTGTACCGGAAGCTCCTCCAGCGCGAGCACGGTCGAGTCGACAAACGGTTCGACGAATCCGGGGTGGTTGAAGTAAGGGCCGACGCGGTCGATGGTGACGTCGCCACTCAGGTCGCCATCGGCCATCGCCCCGGCCAGGTTCTCGCGGTACTGGCGACAACCCGAGTAGGAGGAGTACGCGGAGGTGAAGAAGGCCAGGACCTTGCGCACTCCGTCCGCATGCATGGTCAGCAGGATCTCGTCGAGCATGGGGTGCCAGTTGCGGTTGCCCCAGTACACCGGCAGGTGCACGTCATGCCGCGCGAACTCGTCCTGGATCGCCGCGAGCAGCGCACGGTTCTGCGCGTTGATCGGAGAGACCCCACCGAAGTGGTCGTAGTGACGACCCACCTCGCGCAGCCGGTCGGCGGGGATGTTGCGACCTCGCGTCACGTTCTGCAGGAACGGCATGACGTCGTCCGGACCCTCGGGGCCACCGAACGAGACGAGCAGCAGCGCGTCGTACTGCGTCATGCGCTGATCTTGACAGCCGCTCGACGCAGGCGACAGTCGAGGCGTTGAGCTCGGTTCCGCTAGCGTCGCGACGTGGCCAGCCGGTACGTCCAGTTGATCCGGACCCCGGGCGGGCCGGGGTTCTCATCCGCTGCCTTCGTCGGTCGTCTGCCACTGGCCATGGGTGGCGTCGCGCTGGTGCTTCTCGTCGTGAGCTACACGGACTCCTACGGCGTCGCCGGCACGGTCGATGCCACCTGGGCGCTGGCCGGCGCGTTCGTGGCGCCGTTGATCGCGCGCTGGGTCGATCGACGCGGGCAGCTCGCCGTGGTCGGACCGCAATTGCTGGTTCACATCGGTTTTGTGATCGCGCTGGTCCTGCTCGTCGTCAGTGGGGCCTCGCGCTGGACTTGGTACGTAGCAGCCGCGATCTGCGGCGCAGCGCTGCCGGCCGTCGGCTCGCTCGTGCGTCGTCGCTGGACCTACGTCCTGCCCGCCGGACCGCTGATCCGAACCGCGTACTCGTGGGAGTCCGTGGTCGACGAGCTCATCTTCGTGATCGGCCCACCGATGGCGACGCTGTGTGCGGTTGGCCTCGGGGCCCCTCAGGCAGTGCTGTTCACGATGCTGCTGGGAGCTGCCGGCACCGCCGCCTTCTTGGCGCAGCGACACACGGAGCCGCCACCGAGCGGGATCAGTACCCGCTCCGGCCCGCCCGTGTGGCGGCTCCCCGGCCTGCTGCCGCTCCTGGCCACGATGGCCGTGCTCGGCGGGGTGTTCGCAGGCATCGAGGTGGCCGTGATCGCCCTGGCACGAGGCGAGGGGCACACCGGCGTCGCGGGGTTCGTTCTGGCGATCTGGTCGGTCAGCAGCATGGTCGCGGGCCTCGTGGTCGGCGGCCTGCACCGCGGCCCACCGCTGGGGCGCCAACTCCTGGTGGCCACGGTGGCGATGACGCTGCTCCTGTTGCCCTTGCCGCTCACGTCGGGACTGGCGCCGGTAGCGATGCTGCTGCTGCTCGGCGGGTTCGCGATCTCGCCTGCGCTGATCGCCGGTTTCGCCCTCGTCGACCAGCTCGTTCCTGCCGGACAGCTGACCGAAGGCCTGACGTGGGTCACGGCGTCGCTGAGCGTCGGTTTCGCGGTCGGCACGGCGTTGTCCGGGATCATGGTCGACCGGCATGGACCACAGGCCGGGTTCTGGGTCGGCATCGCCGCTGCAGCGTTGTCGGTGGGGTTCGCGGTGCTGGGTCAACCGTGGTTCCGCCGACCCTCAGTGCTCACGGCCACCGCCTGAACCGCCGAGCCCACTGCCGACCTAGCTGCGACTGGCGCTCGGCGTGGGTGTGGACGTCGGACTGCGGCTCGTGGTGGGGGTCGGGGTGGGCGAGGGCGTCGTCGTCGTACTCGGCGTGGGCGTCGGCGTCGTCGTCGCAGTGGGGGTCGGGGTGGGCGAGGGCGTCGTCGTCGTACTCGGCGTTGGCGTCGGTGTTGGCGCCACCGTCTGGGTCACGGTCGGCGCCGGCTGCGGACGGAAGACCCGCACGATGGTGGTGCCACTCACATCGTGGCCGAACAGTGAGGCAAGGGGCCGACCGGTGATCAGCTCGAACATCGTCACGAACGCCATGGCCGCCCCGAAGACGGCCAACGCGACCAGGGTGATGCGGCGCCAGTGGTAGCCGTCGTTTCCCTCCAGTCCCAACGGGTCCTGGTTGGCGATGACCATCTCCAACGTCACCTCGGCGTCGACGGGCGAGTCGTCCGCTCCGGCGTCGTCGGGGATGGCCGACTCGGCCGGCGCCACTGCGACGGGGGACACCATCGGAATCAGCTCCGTGGGTCGCGCGGCGAGGGCGAGTCGCCCTCTGGCCCGCCGCAACGAGTGCTCGTAGACCGCGAACAAGACCGTGAAGGTCGCACTCACGAGCGCCGCACCGATGACCGTGCCACCGACGCCGGAGATGGAGGCACCGAAGGCTGCCGTGGCTGCGGCCGCCGCGCCGGCGACCACCTGCACCACGCTGATCTGCACTCGGTTGCGTTGGCCGCTCATGGTCGCCCCATTGTCACAGGTTGATCACTGCGGCGAAGAATCCAGGTTCGCCCGCACGGGCACACGCAGCGCCACGCTCAGGACCCGGTGTGGCACCCGGTCCTCGGCTCGGCCAGGATGGGGCCAGATCCGGCCGGGCACGTCCGGCCGCGTACACCACGTGTCGAGGGAGGCCGTCCACGTCATGCGTGACGCCCGACTGGTAGGGCTCAACGACGACGCCACGGGCGTGGTACTGGAGCTTCCCGACGGTCAGCGCGTGCAACTTCGCATCGACGACCGGCTCACCGCCGCTGTGCGTGGCGATCGCTCGCGACTGGGACAACTGCAGATCGAGACGGAGAGCCGGCTGCGACCGGCCGAGATCCAGGCCCGCATCCGCTCCGGTCGCACCGCCGAGGAAGTGGCCACCGAAGCAGGCATCAGCGTCGAGCGCGTGGAGCGCTACGCCGTACCCGTGCTGTACGAGCGCGAGCACATGGCGCAAGCCGGACAGGCGGCGGGCGTTCGGCGCGACGGCGCCGTCGAGCTGCTCGGCCAGCTCGTGGTGGCCCGCCTGGAGGAACACGGTGTCTCGCGCAGCACTCTGGACTGGGACTCGTGGCGGCGCGACGACGGCAGCTGGGAGCTCACCGTCAGCTATCCGCTGGAAGGGGCGATGCGCACCGCACAGTGGGTGTTCGATCCGGCCCGCACGCTGGTCACAGCCGACGACGACGAGGCCCGCTGGCTCACCGACGACGCGCCCGAGCCGGCCTCCACGCCGGCCGCGTCGGTGCACCCGATCGGTTCGGGTCGTAAGAAGAAGGCGACGGTGCCGGATCCCGACGAGGTGTTCGACCTCGAGACGGTCGACGATGCGGCGCCCGCACCGGTCGACATCGGCCTGTTCGACGAGGTCGAGCATGCCTTGGACGCTGCTGACGATGACATCGGCGCCGAAGCCGACGCGGATGCGGACCCCGGCGCGGGCCTCGGCGCGGGACCCCGACATCGACACCGACACCGAAGCCGCGACCGAACCGGAGTCGAGTGGGCGCAAGCCACGAGCCAGCGTGCCCAGCTGGGACGAGATCCTGTTCGGCTCGCGCAAGCCCGAGTAGCTCAACCCGGCTGCGGACCGGTAGCCACCGACCGCCGCGGATCGCTGATCCACTCACTCCAGGAGCCGGCATAGAGCGCGGCAGGCTGACCCACCAACGCCAACGCCAGCACTGTGTGTGCCGCCGTGACGCCGGATCCGCAGTAGACGGCGACGGGCGTCGCCGTGAGCACCCCGGCGTCGGCGAACCTGCGCCGCAGCTCCCCGACGGAACGGAAGCGGCCGGCCGCATCGACGTTGCCGCCGGTCGGCAGATTCACCGCGCCGGGCACATGACCGGCCACGAGGTCGATCGGCTCCACCTCGGCGCGGTACCGAGCCGGCACGCGGACGTCGACCAGGAACCCGCGCCTGGCCACGTCGGCCGCGCCGCTCGCGTCGACCACGGGCAGCCCTCCGGCGATCGGCTCGAAGTCGCCGCTCGTGATTGGTGTCTCGCCGACCTGCTGCGGAAGTCCTTGGATCACCCACGACGACCATCCGCCGTCGAGGACGCGCACGTGCGGGTGTCCGAAGTACCGCAGGCACCACCAGGCGCGGGCCGCCGCAGTCGAGTCGGCGCCGTCGTACACGACCACGGTGCGAATGCGACTGACACCCAGACGTCGCATCGCGGCGCCGAAGCTGACCGCGTCGGGGAGCGGATGGCGTCCAGCAGGCCCCGCAGGCGCGGCGAGATCACGATCGAGGTTGCAGAAGACCGCACCGGGCACGTGACCAGCGAGATACGCCTCCCGCTCGGGTCCGGCCAGCGACCATCGCACGTCCAGCACGGTCGGTCGCTGCGTCGGGTCAACCAGTTGACCGCTGAGCGTCTCGGCACCGATCAGCAAGGGCTCCACGTTGCGATCCTCCCCCACCCGCCTGCGCGGGCACGAGCAACTAGCCTGCGCGAGTGAGCTCCGGACCGTCGTTCCCCCACCTGTTCAGCCCGTTTCAGGTCGGCGGGGTGACGCTGAAGAACCGCATCTTCTCCTCCGGCCATGACACGGTGATGGCGCACGACGGGCAGGTCACGGATCGGTTGATCGCCTACCACGAGGCGCGTGCCGCGGGCGGCGCCGGACTCATCGTCGCGCAGGTGGCCGGAGTGCATCCCAGCGCGAAGTACACCTTCCACGTGCTGATGGCCGACACCGACGCTTGCATCCCCGGGTATCGCCAGCTCGCCGACGTCGTTCACGCGTACGGATGTGCGCTGTTCGGGCAGCTGTTCCACGGCGGCCGCGAGATCATGGAGAGTCAGGACGGCTCGCTCCCCGTGGCCCTGGCACCGTCGGCGGTACCCAACGAGCGGTTCCACGTGATGCCGCGGGCCATGCCCGTGCCCCTGATCGCCGACGTGGTGCAGGGCTACGCAGATGCGGCGCGCCGTCTCCAGTCCGCGGGGCTGGATGGCGTCGAGATCGTGGCCAGTCACGGGTATCTGCCCGCCCAGTTCCTGAACTCGCGGGTGAACCTGCGCACCGACCACTACGGAGGGAGTGACGAGAACCGCCTACGCTTCCTGCGCGAGGTGCTCGCCGCGGTACGCGCCCAGGTCGGGCGCGACTTCGTCGTGGGCATCCGCGTGTCCGCCGACGAGATCGGGCACGACGGGCTGAACGCTGCGGAGTCACTCGCGGTGGTGAGCGCACTCGACGCCGACGCCTCGCTGGACTACGTGAGCGTCGTGGCCGGAACATCGGCGACCTTGGCCGGGTCGATCCACATCGCGCCACCGATGACCGAGTCGAACGCGTACACCGCCCCACTGGCAGCGAAGGTGAAGTCGGTGACGTCGATGCCGGTGATGGTGGCTGGTCGCATCAACCAGCCGCACGAGGCCGAGGCCGTCGTCGCGGCCGGGCAGGCCGACCTGTGTGCCATGACACGCGCGCTCATCTGCGACCCGTTGCTGCCGCGCAAGGCGGTGGAGGGCCGAGCCGGAGAGATCCGCGCCTGCATCGGCTGCAACCAGGCCTGCATCGGTCACTTCCACGCCGGCTACCCCATCTCCTGCATCCAGAACCCGGTGACCGGACGTGAGCAGGAGTACGCCGACCTGCCGCCGATCACGGCGCGTCGGCGCGTCATGGTGGTGGGTGGTGGCCCGGCCGGGATGAAGGCCGCGGTGGTTGCGGCCCAACGCGGCCACGACGTCACCCTGTACGAGGCCGGCCGCCGACTGGGCGGTCAGGTGCGTCTGGCCGAGCAGCTCCCCGGCCGCGCCGAGTTCGGGGGTGCCGTCACCAACCTGCTCGCCGAGCTCGACCGCGAACGCGTACGGATCCTCACCAACACCGAGGTGGACGCCGAGCTCATCGGCCGCGACCACCCTGACGTCGTCGTCGTCGCCACGGGGGCGCGGCCCCGTCGGCCCGAGCTGGAGCTGGTCGACGCCATGCCCGTGTTCGACGCCTGGCAGGTGATCGAGGGCGCGGACCTGCCGTCGGGGAGAGTGGTGGTCGCCGACTGGCGCCCGGACTGGATCGGCCTCGGCGTCGCCGAACGGCTGGCCAGAGCCGGCCACAAGGTCACGCTGGCCGTCAACGGCTACCAGGCCGGACAGCGGTTGCAGCAGTACGTCCGCGATGTGATGGTGACTTCGGCATTGCGGGCCGGCGTCGAGATCATCGCGCTGGTGCGGTTGTTCGGCGCCGATGACGACACCGTCTACCTGCAGCACGAGCTGACCGGCGAACCGGTCATGGTCGGCGACGTCGCCGCGCTGGTGCTGGCCCAGGGCCACGAGTCGGTGACCGGCCTCCTCGACGAGCTCACCGCGGGCGCGTCGGGGTTCACCGGAGAGGTGCACGCCATCGGTGACTGTCTGGCTCCGCGCACTGTCGAGGAGGCCGAGCTCGAGGCGCTCCAGGTGGCGGTTCGGCTCTAACGCGTGGTGGCACGCGACAGGGCGCGGGCAAACTCCAGCGCGCGGCTGACGCCGTCGGGCCCGTCGCCGGCGTGGCTGACCCGCAGCGAGAAGTCGTCGAGGGAGGCGGTGCCGGTGAAGCCGTGATCGGCCTCGCAGTCGGGATCACCGCAGCTGGCCGGCTCGAGGTCGAGGCGGCTCACCACTCCCCAACCGATCGAGAGCACGACCTCGCGTGGCACTGCGCCCGGCGCGTGTGTCACCGGGTCGTCGATCACCCGGCTGACCACGACCGACCCGATCCGCTCGAGGCGCACGGCCTCGGTCGACGTGGCGGCGAACGGGGGGTTGTCCTCCTCGGCCGGATGGTCGTCGGTGTGGCCGATCACCAGACGCGTCGGCGTGAGGACGAGGACGGTCAGGTGTCGCCGGAGCTCGTCTCGGTCGAACGTGGCCTCGTGATGGACCAGGAAGGAGACCACGGGCTCACCGGCCAGCGACACATCGAGTGAGTCCACGACAACGTCGGGGTAGTACCCACAGCGCTCGATGGCGTCGCGAAGCGCATCGGCTGGGCGCAGGCCCGTCTCGGACATGCCGCCCATCATCGCACCGCGGCTGCGTCGGCCGGAGCCGGAGCAGCGCGGCCGTCCTGCTCCGGGGTCAACCGGGACCGCAGCCCGAGCATCGTGAGGCTGCCGACCAGACAGCCGCCCGCGGTCACCAGCACCCAGGCGGTCGACCAGCCGATGCCGATCATGGCTCCCGCGTAGAGCGGTCCGACGACACTGGCCAGGTTCCACACCATCGACGCAGCGGCGTTGTAGCGGCCCCGCGCGGACTCCACGGCCAGCTCGTTGACCAACGCCGGGTAGAGCGGCGCCCACAACGTCTCACCCAGGCCGAACACGATGCCGGCGCCGGACACGACGAGGACGGCCACGGCAACCGTCGGGACGAGGACCGTGGTTCCGATGGCCAGCCAGTTGACCGCCCAAAGGATGCCGACGAGCGCGAGCAGTCGGGTCCGGCTGCGCCCGTCGATGCGGCGAAGCACGAGCAGCTGGGCCACCACGATCATGGCCGTGTTGAAGCCGAACGCGACGCCGAGCCAGCGCGCCGGAACGTCAGCGACCTGCGTGACGTAGGCGGTGAATCCGCTCTCCAGCTGCGCATAGCCGAAAGTGACCAGCACGACGCCGCCGAGCAACAGCCGAAGGAAGACCCGGTCGCGCAGGATCTCGCGGTAGCCGACGGCGTCCCCGGCCTCCTCGACCTCCGCTTGGGTGAGGCGCCCGGTGCCGCGCGGCACCGTGGCGAGCAGACCGAGTCCGGCGACGTAGGTGACGGCGCACAACAGATACAGCCGCTGGAACGTGGCCACCGACTCGGTGGAGACCAGGACGGCCGCCGTCAGGCCGCCCACGCCCACACCCAGGTTGATCACGGCGAACCGGACACCGAACAGCCAGGTCCTCTGCTCCGACGGCACCAGTCGCGCGAAGAAAGCGGTGCCCGACGGCCAGGCGCCGCCGCCGCCGGCCGCCATGAGCGTGGCGACAGCGAACGCCTGCCACAGCTGGGTGACCCCCGCGAGCAGCACCACCGAGACCGCCTCGAGGGCCAGCGCCGCCATCCAGCAGACACGTGGGCCGTAACGGTCGATGGCGCGCCCCCACAGCGGGGCCGTGGCCAGCCCGCAGAACGCGTTCCAGGCCAGCACGGCACCCGCCTGGAAGATCGTCATGCCACGCGCCTGGTGGAGGTAGACGAGGAAGAAGGGCAGCACGAGGCCGAAGCCGACCGCGAGACACAAGTCGGCGCCCAGCGACACCCGGGCCGCGCCCGGGAGCGCGCGGAACTGGTCGATCGACCGGACGCGCGGCTGGCTCACCGACTCACTCTTGCAGGTCGGACCGACAGCGACGACTCCGTTTCGGCAGCCGCTGGGCTCAGCCGAGCAGGCGCCGCACCGGGGCGTCGACCCGACGCAGCGGCTCGGCGACGTGGATGTCCGCGCCCAGGACCGCCAGTCCGGTGGTGGCCACCACGACCGGGCGCAGCTGGAGCCGGCACACCTGCGGCAGGTCGTCGCTGAGCCGGCCCACGCGCGCCACGAGATCTCGCAGCGCTGCGCCATCGACGGCCATCCCGCCGGCCTTCCCCTCCAGCAGCGCCGCTGCCCGCGGCGTGGTGACCAGGTCGTCGACGTCGACGTCGGTCAGCGGCGGAATGCGGTAGGCGCGGTCGTTCAGCAGGTCGGTCGCCACGCCGGAGACCCCGAAGGAGACGACGGGTCCGAACAAGCGGTCCTCCGTGGAGGTCACCTCTACGGCCACGCCAGCGGGTGCCATGTGCTGCACGACCATGTCGGTCGTGCCCAGCGCGGCCAGCTGGTCGCGCAACCACTTGACGGATGCCGACAGGGACTCAGGTGAGGTGAGGTCGGGATGCACTCCGCCCCAGTCGGTGCTCTCGCGCAGCACGCGGGCTCGCGACTTGAGGACGACCGGGTACCCGAGCTCCTCCGCTGCCGCGACGGCCGCGTCGACGTCGCGCACGCGACGAGACGGCCACAAGCTGATGCCGTACGCCGCCAACAGCTCGGTCGCAGCTGCTGCATCGAGCTCCACCGACTCCTCGCCAGACGTGGCGCCGCGGGCGAGCGCTGCGTCGACCACGGCGCGGGCCCGGTCGGGGTCGACGCCCGCCGGATCGACGAGCTCCCCGGCCGGACGCCGGCGCCACTGCGCGTAACGCACCACCGATGACAGGGCGCCGACAGCATCCTCGACCGCTGAGTAGGTGGGCACCGACCCGGACGCCGGCACGCCGTGGTCGGACATCCGGTCCAGCAGCTCCGGCGCCTCCGGCACGGCGACCATCACCGCCACCACCGGCTTGCTCGCGCCGTAGGCGACGCGGGCAACGGCGCGCGCGACGTCACCACCAGCTCCGAGCTCGGTCGGGATGTACAGCGCGATCACCGAGTCCACCGCAGGGTCGTCGACCACGCCGGCCAGCGCCTGACGGTAGTCCTCGGCTGTCGCGTTCGGCCGGAAGACCAGCGGTGGGTCCACGAGGTCCAATCCGCTCCTGGCGATCGCGTCGACGGCCATCAACGCCATTGCGTCGGAGTTCGACAGCAACGCGACGCGGCTGCCGTGCGGCAGAGGTTGGAACGCGACCAGCTGGGCGACGTCGAACATCTCGCCCAGCGTGTCGGTCTGGATCACGCCGGACTGACCGAACATGGCGTCGATCGCGGCGACCGGAAGATCGGTCGAGCGCACGGTATGTCCTAGTGGAACGCCCTGGGTCGCGCGGCCGATCCGCACCGCCACGACCGGCTTGCGCCGAGCCAGACGGCGAGCGATCCGGCTGAACTTACGCGGGTTGCCGATCGACTCCAGGTACAGAAGGACGACGTCGGTGGCGTCATCCTCCTCCCAGTACTGCAAGAGGTCGTTGCCGCTGACGTCGGCACGATTGCCCGCGGACACGAACGTGGACAGGCCAAGCCCACGGCGAACCACTGCCTCGAGCAACGCGATCCCGAGTGCTCCGGACTGGGAGAAGAACCCGATGTGCCCGCGTCCGGGCATGATCGGTGACAGTGACGCGTTCATGGCCACGTCTGGCGCGGTGTTGATGACGCCGAGAGCGTTCGGTCCGATCACGCGCATGCCGTTGGCACGGGCTTCGGCAACCAGCCGGTGCTGCCGCTCGCGCCCCTCCGGCCCGGTCTCGGCGAAGCCGTCGGACACCACGACGAGACCGAGGACTCCCCGCACCGCCGCATCGGCCACGACCTGGCTGACGGCGGCTGCGGGAACGGCCACGACCGCAAGATCGACCGGCTCCTCGATGTCGCGCAACGACGCGACGGCGGTCAAGCCGGCAATCGACTTCGCGTTCGGGTTCACCGGGACGACCGATCCGGGGAACCCGCCGTCGAGCAGGTGACGGACCACCCGATGTCCGATGTTGTGCGGTTGCCGTCCGGCCCCGACCACTGCCACCGTGCGCGCCGCCAGCAGGCGTTGGATCGACAGCGACTCCGCCCGGTGCTCGCGCGCCTGCGACACGGCCAGCGACGCCAGCGTCGGCTCGATCGCGAACTCCATGCGCACGATGCCCTCGACGAAGTCCGAGGCCGACTGGTAGCCGGCATGCCGGAACACGTCGATCATGCGGATGTTGTCCGGAAGGATCTCGGCGACGAATCGGCGGATCCCCCGTTCCCGGGCCGCCTGTGCGATGTGCTCCAGGAAGATCGTGGCCAGGCCACGCCCCTGGTAGTCGTCGCGGATCACGAAGGCGACCTCGGCGTCATCGTCAGCGATCCAGTCGTAGCGGACGACGCCGATGATGTCGTCGCCCATCGTGGCCACCATGGCCGCCCGCTTGTCGTAGTCCACCTGGGTGAAGCGAGCGACGTCACGATCGGACAGCGTCGGATACGGCGCGAAGAACCGGTAGTAGATGGTCTCCGGAGAAAGGTGCGAGTGGAACTCGTGCAACCGTTGGTCGTCGTCGGCGCGGATCGGTCGCAGGTGGCACGTGCCGCCATCTCGCATGACGACGTCGGCTTCCCAGTGCTTCGGGTAGTCGACCACGGCCTCACGCTAGCGACCGGCGCGTAGGGTCCGCTCATGCCGCGTCGCGAGATCACCGCATCCGTATCCGGTGGTGCGCTGTCCGGTTGGGTCCATGGCGAGGGTGCACCGGTCCTCCTGCTGCACGGCGGCCCTGGGCTCTCCTACGAGTACCTCGACGGTCTGGCTGCCGAGCTCGGTGACGGCTACCGGATCGCGGCCTACCAGCAGCGCGGCGTCGCTCCCTCGACGACGGACGGCCCGTTCGACCTCGCCACCTACGCCGACGATGCGGCAAGCGTTCTCGACCAGCTCGGCTGGGACCGCGCCTGGGTCGTCGGGCACTCCTGGGGCGGTCATCTGGCCGTCCAGCTAGCGGATCGGATCTCGCAGCGGCTCCTGGGCGCGGTCGTGGTGGACCCGTTGGGTGCTTGGGGCGACGGTGGCGCGGCGGCGTTCGAGGCGCAGATGAACGCGCGGACGCCCGAGGAGTCCCGCGAACGGGCCAAGGAGCTCGATGACGCGGCCATGGCGGGCAACGGGACCCGCGAGGAGGCGCTGGAGGCCCTCGAACTGGTCTGGCCGGCCTACTTCGCCGACCCGAGTCACCTGCTGGCCTTCGCGATCGGTGACCTGTCCGTGGACGCATACGCAGGCACCTGGTCCGAGGTGGAGGCCGATCTGCCCCGGCTGTCCGCAGCGTTGCCCCAGATCACGGTGCCCATGGCGTTCGTGCACGGCCAGCTCAGTCCGATGCCGACGACCGCGAGCTCGGACACCGTTGACCGTCTCGCCGATGCCACGCTCGAGGTCGTCGAGGGCGCCGGCCACTTCGTGTGGTTCGAGCGGCCGGGCTCGGTGCGCTCCGTCTTGGAGCAACTCATCGGCCGCGTCGGCCGACCAAGCGGCTGAGACCTCTACGACAAGGTCGGCCGCAGCCGGTGCACGCGCCAGGGTTGCGGCACGCCCTTCAGCTGGCGCTCACCAAGGTCGTCGAAGGTCAACCCGGAGCCGACGACGAGATCCTTTGTCGTCTGGGACACCAACACCTCCGACGGCCCCGCCGACGCCGCGATGCGGGCACCGACGTGGACCGCGAGGCCGCGGACCTCAGCACCCGCGCGCTCCACCTCCGCGGTGTGCAGCCCGGCGCGGATCTCAAGTCCCAGCGAGCGCACGGCCTCGGTGGCAGCTGCAGCGGCGCGGATGCCGCGGGCGGGTCCGTCGAAGATCGCGAAGAAGCCGTCGCCGGCCTGATCGACCACCGCCCCTCGCCCGGCCGCGATGCACGCGCGCACTCGTTCGTCGTGCGCCGCCGACGTTTCGCTCCAGCGAGCGTCTCCGACATTCGCGAGGTGTTCGGTGGAGCCGACGATGTCGGTGAAGAGCACGGTCGCCAGCATCCGGTTCGCGTCCGGCTCCCGCCTCTCGCCGGTGATGAACGCCTCGACCTCGTCCAGCACCGGGTCGGACTCCCCGATCCAGGGCAAGGCGTCCGTGCCAGGCAGCTCGACCAGCGTGGCCCCGGGAATCCGTTCGGCCAGGAATCGACCGCTCTCCACGGGTTCTGTGGGGCTGGCGGTGCGGTGGAGCACCAGTGTGGGCACGCCCAGAGACGGCAACAGCTGGCGTAGGTCCACCTTGGCCATGGCGCGGACCTCGGCTTCGGGGTAGCGCGGCGTCGCGGTCAGGGCGAGCAGCGTCGCGAACTGACGCATCGCCACTTGATCCCCCAGCAGGGAGCGAGCCGCATCCCGGACATAGCCCTCGGTGTACTCCGAGAGTCGCGTGGCGTTGCGGAAGAACGCGAACTGCTCTTCCCAGGCATCGTCGGACCAGGCCCACGGGGTGTCCTCGCTCCGGGACCAGCAGGGCGCCGCGTCGAACAGGATCAGACCGGCGAAGCGGTCCGGATGGCTCGCCGCAGCGAGCATCGCGATGAACCCGGACTCCCCGACACCGAAGAGGACCGCTCTGGTGCAGTAGGCGGCGTCGGTGACAGCGATCAGGTCATCGACGTACTCCTCCAGCGCCGTTGCCTGACCGGTGGGACGCCGGTCGGAGCAGCCGAAACCGCGGCGATCCATGACGGTGAGCCGCGAGAACGACGCGAGACGATCCAGGAACCGCGCATGCGCTGGCATGTCCCAGTTGGCCTCGACGTTGAAGGCGAAGGCCGGCAGGTACACCAGGTCCGCGCCGTCGCCCAGGACTTGGTACGCCAGCGTGGTGTCACCCCGCACGGCATACCGCGTGTCCGGCCGTTCGATCATGACCCGCCTTCTGGTCCGGCTGCCGTGCCCGAGGCGGGCCACGACGGTGCCACCCTGCCGCACCCGAGCCAGGTTCGACAGCCCGATTCGCGGGCACTCCTGTTCGGCTGGACCGATACCGGCCGCCACTGCCCGATACTGGCCCGATGGCCGGGTACACGCTGCGACAGCTGGAGTACTTCGTCGCCGTCGCCGAGGCGGGCACCGTCACCGGCGCGGCGGCGCAGGTGCACCTGTCCCAGTCGGCCATGTCCACTGCGCTCGCCGACCTGGAACGTGCCCTCGGCGTCCAACTGCTCCTGCGCCACCACGCGCGCGGCATCTCGCTGACACCGGCCGGAGATCGGCTGCTGGTGGCCGCCCGTCAGCTCATCGGACAGGCCGACGACCTGCAGGTGATGGCCGGCGACCTCGGCGACGAGCTGGCGGGCCACCTGACGCTGGGCTGCTTCGCCATCCTCGCTCCGTTCGTCCTACCGTCCGTGCTCGCGGCGATCGACGACGAGCTGCCGGGGCTGTACGTGGCCACCACCGAGGAACCGCTGGACCGGCTCGAGACCGGACTGCTCGAAGGCCGGCTCGAGCTGGCGATCGGCTACGACCTGGGATTCGGTGACGACGTCGAGCGCGTCGCGCTGTTCTCCGTGGCGCCGCACCTCGTGGTGCCCGTGGGTCACCGGTTGGCGGGGCGCAAACGGGTGGGTCTGCGCCAGCTCGCGGATGAACCGATGGTGCTGCTCGACCTGCCCCACAGTCGCGACTACTTCGCTCAGCTCTTCGCGGCCGCGGCCGCCACGCCGAACATCCGCTACCGCACCCACAGTGCCGAGCTCGCGCGAGCCCTTGTTGCCCGCGGTCTCGCGTACACGGTGCTGAACCTGCGGCCGGACTCCGACCTCTCCCTGGAGGGCCGCCCCTACGTCACCGTCCCGCTCGACGTCGGCGACCAACCGGATGCGTCACTGCGGGTGGTGCTGCTGCGCCCCACCGGGTCGCGACCGACGCGCAGGGCACAGGCCGTCGCCGACTTGTGCCATCGGGTCCTGGCAGACGGCGACCAGGACCCTCACACGTCGACGCTGAGACGGACCGTCACGACGTCGCCCACCGCGAGCCCTTCGGCCTTCTGCACCCACGCCTTCACCGGCACGACGTACCCGCCGTCCTTCGGGAACAACGACGTCGTCCACTCGGTGGTCCCGATCTGCGCCGCCACGGGGATCATGCCCCAGCCGTAGGTGACCACCGCCGACACGGCCTGCAGCTCGGCGGACTCGTCGTCGGGAACGGTGATGAAGTGGAAGGGCGATGGTCCCTTCCAGAACCACATCGGGCCGGTGAACTCCAGGTTCATGCGGCTACGCCCCGTTCGGGTCGGCTGTCAGAGGCGCCCGCGCCGGTGCGATCCAGCCCGCACGCTGCAGTGTCTCCCGCGCGACGTCCTCGAGACGACGATGCGACCCGTTGTCGACGCAGAAGTCCTCGACGCCGGCACCCGCAACGTCGGCAGCAACGGCTCGCGCCTGCGTCAGCAGCTCGTGCAGCTCGGCGCCCTGGTCGCGCGCCCGGATCCGGACGAGGGCCTCGTCGTGAGCGATCGTGAGGAGGACGACGTCGACGGGCGCTCCAGCAAAGGCGTCGAGGACGAGCTGTCGGTCCTCCGCGGTCCGCAGGGCGCGGGCAACGACGACCCGTTCCACGCCGAAGGACGCGAGGTTGTCGACGACAGCGGACAGATTGCGGCGCAGGAGCTCCCGAAGCTCCTCGGGTGCAAGACCCGGGCCGACCCAACCGAGCCAGTCGAGATCGATCGCGGCGGTGCGAACGCCCAGAACTTCCATCTGGTGCTGCATCTCCACCGCCGCTGCCGACTTGCCCGCCCCGAACTGTCCCGTCACCACCAGCGCGCGCACGGACCGAGGCTAGGCGACCCGAGAAGACGGCGTCGATCGCGTCAGCCAGCAGATGCCCTGTCCCATGTCGTGGGCGACGCGTACCGTCTGATGTGGCAGGTCTGCCGGGTCAGGGAGGGCGCGATGTCCACGGGGCGGGACCCGTTCAGGCGAGGACTCACCCGGCTGCGCATCAGCCGCTACGAGGCGCGCGAGGAGCGGTCGGCCGATCGCGACTTCGACGACGAGCAGCGCGTCGACCTGGCCAAGAAGGGCATCAAGCGCGAGCTGCGCCGGGGCTTCGGCGGCTGGTCCCTGGGCATCGCACGAGCGCGTGGCGACTTCTGAATCGTCCTAGCCGATCCCGGACAGCGATTAGTTCTGTTGGACAAGGCGTGCCGCGCGGGTCGACCATGACCGCAACGGACCCCGGCCCGCCGTCGAACGCTGGCCTCGTGGACCGACCGACCACGTACGCCCCAGGAGCCCCGACATGAGCCACACGCGGATCCGGACGTTCAACACGCGTGAGACGTACCCGGAGCAGAACCTGGACAACGACCTGTGCCAGGCAGTGGTCGCGGGCAACACCGTGTACCTGCGGGGACAGATCGGGCAGGACCTCGACACCCGGGAAAGCGTGGGACCCGGCGACATCGAGGCCCAGGCGGAGCAGGCCATGGCGAACATCGCGCTGCTGCTGCAGGAGTCCGGGGCCGAGCTCGAGGACGTCGTGAAGGTCGTGGTGTACCTCACCGACATCCGCTTCCGGGAGCCCGTCTACCAGGTGATGGGTCGCTGGCTCAAGGGCGTGTACCCGGTCTCGACCGGACTGGTCGTCAGCGCGCTCGCCCGCCCCGAGTGGTTGGTCGAGATCGACGCGACAGCCGTCATCCCCGACGAGCGAATGCCATGACGTTCAGCATCGCAGGACGTTGCGCACGCACGGGCGCGCTGGGAGTGGCGATCACGTCGTCGAGCCCCGCGGTGGCCGCACGGTGTGCCTTCGTGTGGGCCGGAGTCGGCGCCGTCACCACGCAGAACGTGACCGATCCGCGTCTCGGACCGCAGCTGCTGGGTCTGCTCGCGCAGGGCAGCAGCGCCACGGAAGCCGTGGCTGCGACGGTGGCACGGGCCCCGTTCGTCGAGCACCGACAGCTGACGGCGATCGACGCTGCCGGCGTCGCGGACGCGTACACCGGCTCGCAGGCGCTCGGAGTGAACACCTCGGCGACGGGACTCGACTGCGTTGCGGCCGGCAACCTCCTGGCCGACGCGGGGGTGATCGCGGCCGTGTTGGCCGGCTTCGAAGCCGATCCGGCACAACCGCTGGAGCAGCGACTCCTCTCGGCGCTCACGCAAGGCCTGGCACGCGGCGGCGAGGCTGGACCGCTGCACTCCGCGGGCCTGCTCGTGGCCGACCAGGTCGCCTGGCCCATCACCGACCTGCGGGTCGACTGGGACGAAGAACCCCTCGCCGCGCTGCAGCGCCTGTGGGAGCTGTGGCAGCCGCAGCGCGACGACTACGTGATGCGGGCGCTGGACCCGACCCAGGCTCCTGGCTACGGCGTTCCAGGGGACGACAGATGACCGCCGTGCCGTCAGCGACCGACCCCGATGCCGAGGCCGCGAAGGCGGCCGTCGCCGACGTCGTCACCCGTGACCGGGAGCGGCTGCTCGCCCTGAGCCATCGCATCCACGCGCATCCCGAGGTCGCCTGGGAGGAGCATCGTGCCGCCGGCTGGGTGGCGCAGGAGATGAAGGACGCCGGCTTCGCGGTGACCACCGGCTACCTGGGGCTGGACACCGCGGTTCACGCCGAGTACGGAACCGGACCCCTGACTGTGGTGGTCTGCGCCGAGTACGACGCGCTCCCCGGGCTGGGTCACGCCTGCGGCCACAACGTCATCGCGGCCTCGTCGGTGGGCGCGGCTCGGGCGCTCGCCGCCGTGGCCGACGACGTGGGTCTACGCGTCGTCCTGCTCGGCACACCGGCCGAGGAAGGGGGCGGCGGCAAGATCCGACTGCTCGACGCCGGGTGCCTTCGCCGACGTTCATCTGGCTCTGATGGCCCACCCAGGGCCGGTCGACGTCGCCGAGGCTCGCCCCTACGCGGTCTCGCACTCACTGGTCACCTACACCGGTCAGGCAGCGCACGCCGCCGCCTACCCCGAGCAGGGCCGCAACGCCGCCGATGCCTTCACCGTGGCGCAGGTCGCGATCGGGCTGCTGCGTCAGCAACTCCCCGAGTCCGCACGGGTGCACGGCATCGTCACCCACGGCGGCGACGTGCCGAATGCGATTCCCGAGCGCACCCAGGGACGCTGGTACGTGCGCGCGGATACGAGCGAGCAACGTGAGGACGTCGAGGCGAAGGTGCGTCGGTGCTTCGAGGCCGGGGCTCTGGCCACCGGTTGCTCGCTGGCGATCGAGCCAGAGAGTCCGCCGTACTCGGAGTTCGTCAACGACGCCGAACTGGTCGGCGCCTATCGGAGCAACGCCGAGCAGCTGGGTCGACGATTCGATCAGGCCGACTCGCCACTGGGCCGCATGAACCGCGCCAGCACCGACATGGGCAACGTGTCGCAGGTGGTTCCGGCGCTGCATCCCTACATCGGCATCGAATCCGCCCCGGCGGTCAACCATCAGCGGGAGTTCGCCGCCCACTGCATCACCCCCGCAGCCGACCGGGCAGTGATCGACGCGGCAACGGCTCTGGCGTGGACTGTGGTCGACGCCGCTACCGACCCGGCCCTGCGCGCCCGACTCCTGCACCGGAGGACGCCATGATCCGACAGACTCTGGGGCACCGCGGGAGTCCCGCAGCCCTGGCCCACGAGGGAGCCGTCTGATGCAGCGCACCCGAGCCGAGTGGCAGGCGGTGGCCGACGGCGTCACCTTCTGCACGCAGGCGTTCATCAACGGTCGCTTCGTCGACGCCGTCGACGGCCAGACCCGGCTCAGCATCGACCCGGCCAGCGGCGAGACGATCGCGAAGGTGGCCGAGTGCGGCCCCGGCGACGTCGACCTGGCGGTGCAGGCATCGCGCGCCGCGTTCGACTCCGGTGTCTGGTCGCGCGCGCGCGTGGACGACCGCAAAGCGACCCTGCTGCGCCTGGCCGACCTGATCCTGGCCCACCAGGACGAGCTGGCCGTCACCGACTCCCGTGACATGGGCAAGCTGGTGACCGACGCCCACGAGATCGACGTTCCGGGAAGTGCGGCGATCCTGCGGTTCTACGCCGAGGCCGTCGACAAGGTGGGCGGCGAGATCCCACCCACCGCGCCTGGCAACATCGCACTGGTGCAGCGCGTGCCCCTTGGCGTGGTCGCTGCCGTCGTGCCGTGGAACTACCCGCTCGAGATGGGGATCTGGAAGCTGGCGCCCGCCCTCGCCGCGGGGAACTGCGTCGTGCTCAAGCCGGCGGAGCAGTCGCCGCTGTCCTCACTGCGGCTCGCCGAGCTGGCCGCGGAGGCCGGACTGCCGGACGGCGTGCTCAATGTGGTTCCGGGGGCCGGCGAGGTGGTCGGCCGAGCCATCGGCGAGCACCCCGACATCGACGTCGTGACGTTCACCGGCAGTACCGAGGTGGGCAAGCTCTTCTTGCAGTACGCGGGGAAGTCCAACCTCAAGCAGGTGTGGCTGGAGTGCGGAGGCAAGAGCCCCAACCTGGTGTTCTCCGACGTCGACGACATCGCCGACGCTGCGGAGTACGCCGCTCGCGGCATCTTCTTCAACCAGGGTGAGGTGTGCTCCGCGAACTCCCGCCTCCTCGTGCAGCGCGAGATCTCTGCGGAGTTCATCGAGCGAGTGTCGGCACAAGCCCGCGTGATCCAGGTGGGCCACCCGTTCGACCCGGACTCGAGCATGGGCCCCCTCGTCGACCGTCAGCAGGCCGACCGCGTGGAGCACTACCTGCGCCTCGGTGCGGAGCACGGCAACATCGTCGTCGGGGGCCAGCGCGTCACTATCGAGAACTCCGACTGCTACGTCGAGCCGACGATCATCACCGGACTGGCGCCGGACGCGGCGCCCATCCGTGAGGAGATCTTCGGCCCCGTGCTGACGGTCACGGTCTTCGACGACGAGGCGCAGGCCGTGATGCTCGCCAACGACAGCCCTTACGGGCTGGCGGCGTCGGTGTGGACCGGCAACCTGTCGCGGGCCCACCGGGTTGCCGACCAGCTGCACGTGGGCACGGTGTCGGTGAACACGGTGGACGCCCTGGGGCCGACGACCCCGTTCGGCGGGTTCAAGCAGTCCGGTTTCGGCCGTGACCTTTCCTTGCACGCCTTCGACAAGTTCACTGGCCTGAAGACCACGTGGATCCGGTACTGATCGCGCCCCAGCGATCCTCTAGAGGAGAACCCATGAGCCACGACGTAGCCGCACTCGAGGCATCCGACCGCGCTCACATCATCCACCCGTACCTGCCGACGAGCACGCAGGAGCGCGTCATCATGACGCGCGGTCAGGGGTGCTCGCTCTGGGATGTCCAAGGGCGGGAGTATCTCGACGCCACCGGCGGTCTGTGGCTCGCCCAGATCGGACACGGGCGCGAAGAGATCGCGTCCGTGGCGTCGGAGCAGATCAAGACGTTGGAGTACTTCACCAGCTTCTGGGAGTTCTCCAACGACAAGGCGATCGCGTTGGCGCAGCGGCTCACCGACATCTCTCCGGCCCAGCTGAACCACGTGTACTTCACCAGCGGCGGCTCGGAGGGCAACGAAGCGGCGATCAAGATGGCGCGCTACTTCCATTTCCGCAACGACCAGCCGGACCGCAACTGGATCATCGCGCGCCGCAACTCCTACCACGGCATCGCCTACGGCGGCGGGACGGCGTCCGGCTTCGACATCTACCAGGACGGTTTCGGTCCGATGCTGCCGCACGTCACCCACGTGACCCCGCCGTGGCCCTACCGTGCCGAGCTTTTCGATGGCCAGGACCCGACCGACTTCCTCGCTGGCCGAGCTCGAGGAGACGATCGAGACGATCGGCCCCGACAAGATCGCCGCGATGTTGGGCGAGCCGATCATGGGCGTGGGCGGGATGTTGGTGCCGCCGGACGACTACTGGCCGCGGGTGTCCGCCCTGCTGCGCAAGCACGGCATCCTGCTCATCTTCGACGAGGTGGTCACCGCCTACGGCCGGGTCGGTGAGTGGTTCGCCGCCCAGTACTTCGGCGTCGACCCGGACATCATCGTGACGGCCAAGGGCATCACCAGCGGCTACATCCCGCTCGGTGCGGTACTGGTCTCAGACCAGGTAGCCGAGGTCCTGGGCCGCGACCACGGATTCCCCATGGGCTACACCTACAACGGGCACCCGACCGCCGCCGCGGTGGCACTGGCCAACCTCGACATCATCGAGCGCGACGGCCTGCTGCAGGCTGCCAAGGACGTCGGCAGCTACCTGCACGACGGTCTGCGCAGCCTGCTGGACCTCGAGATCGTGGGCGAGGTGCGGTACGTCGGGATGATGCACGCGGTGGAGCTCGTGGCAGATCGCGAGTCCCGCGAGCCGTTGCCGATGGGCGACCCGCTCCTGCCCGACGTCATCCGGCGCGAGACCGGGGTGATCGTGCGCGACTGCGCCCACAACCTTGTGCTGTCTCCCCCGCTGGTCATGACCAGGGCGGAGGTCGACCGGACGGTCGAGGCGATGCGTTCGGTGTTGGTGCGCACCGACGCGAAGGGCCAGATCAGCGACTGACCGGACTCACCGCGGCAGTGGTTCGATGTTCTGGTTGTTCCGGAACACGTTGTCCGGGTCGAAACGGGTCTTGAGCTCCTGCAGACGGGCGAACTTGGTCGGACCGAAGGCGTCGCGCACCCGATCGGCTCCCTCGTGGCCGAGGTAGTTCAGGTAGGCGCCCTGCCGCGCCCACGGCTTCATCTGCGCACCGAAATCCTTGACCCACGCGATCTGCGCGTCGTCCTCGGCAGGGTCCACCCACATGTTCAGCAGGTGGATGTTGAACGGTGCACTGCGTTGGCCGAAGGCCATGGCGTCGTCGTCGACCCGCGCAACAGCACCGCCGCCTGCAGCGATCAACGACTGCGACAACGGCGAGGTGTGCGAGTTCGCGACCGCCGCGAAGACATCGCATGCCTCATCAGGCAAGTCACAGAAGTCTGACGTCCAGTAGTTGCGGTGACCTGGTTGGTTCGCCTCGGCCAGCAGACCCTGGACCGCGAGATAGGGCATCGGCTCGACCATAGTGATCAGCGGCGGGCCCCAGCCGATCAGCGGCGCCAGTACACGTTCGCCCTCGGCCGGGGCACCGACGTAGACCACGACCATGCCGACCACCGGCATCCCACGCGCCGGTTCGGGCACGAAATCGGCCGGTGGCGCAGAGATGAACGCGATCGCCGAGTTCACCTCGTCGGGCGCGTCGACCATGTAGTCGCGCCAGAACCGCAACAGATCGGCACCGCGCTCCGCGGGGTGCACGACCAACCCGGCGTACAGCAGCGGAGGAAGGTCGTGCAGCGCGAACTCGAACTCCGTCACCACGCCGAAGTTGCCGCTGCCGCCGCGCAGCGCCCAGAAGAGGTCGGGCTGCTCAGTCCCGCTGGCTCGCACGATGCTGCCGTCGGCCAGAACCACCTGGCAGGAGCGCAGGCTGTCACACGTCAGTCCAAGGGTGCGCTCGAGCCAGCCGCTTCCGGACCCGAGGGTGAGCCCACCGACGCCGGTACTGCTCACCCGGCCACCGGTGACTGCCAGGCCGTGGGCTGTCGTCGCTGCGTCGACGTCTCCCCAGGTGGCGCCACCTTGGACCCGCGCCGTGCGCGCAGCCGCGTCGACGGCGACCGAACTGAGCAGGCGCAGGTCGACGACGACGCCGCCGTCACAGACGCCGGAGCCGGTGACGCTGTGCCCGCCGCCGTAGACCGACAGCTCCAGGCCGGTGTCGTGGGCGTAGCCGACCGCAGCAGCGACGTCGTCCACGGATTCGCAACGCACGATGGCCGCGGGGCGTCGATCGACCATCCCGTTGAACACCCGGCGCAGCTCGTCGTACTCCGCGTCGCCGGGGCCTACGACTGACGCCTTCAGACTGGCTTCGAGCGCGGCACGATCCAAGGTGACGGACATGGCTGACTCCTCATGCGTGGCGGGCTGGCCTCGTCAACGTAGGCCCGGCTGCACCGCCGCGACCAGCGAATCGGAATGTCTGCTCAGGCAGCGAGTGCGGCGGTCTTGGGCACCACGGTGACTGCCTTCAGCGACGCCAGCAGGATCAGGAAGGCGTTGATGCCGTGGAACAGGCCGACTGGAGGGGCTCCGAAGGCAATCATGGCCAGGACGACCTGCAGTGCTACGAGGCCGAAGACGATTCCCGCCCACTTCAGCGCTGCGTCGACCTTCCGCACCAGGATGCCCACGACGAGGAAGATCACGGCCACCAGCGGGATCACCATCGTCCCCATGATCGCGTGGATGGCGAATCCGGCGTTGCCGTCGTAGTTCTTGTCCACCACGACGTTCCCGGAGTCCACGTCGTGCGCCAACCCGAACATCCCGAACGCGATCGCGGACGCCTGGATGATGACGCACGTGGCCATGGCCATCGCCACATACCGGTAGACGTTGCGCATGCGTGCTCCCTCGTCGGTCGACGGCGCGAGCCTAGCGGCGGCGCGCAACCCGGTCGCCACGTGTGGGCTCGTCCGGTGCCCGGCCGCTAGCAAGCCGGAGAAGTGAGATATCCACGCTGGGTGGCGATGTGGTCGGCCACGTACGAGGCGTCGTGCCAGACGCCCCAGATGAAGCTCGACCCCCGACGGGACAGCCAAGGGAGTCCCAGGAAGTAGACGCCGGGCTCGGAAGAGACGCCGCGCCGGTGGTTCGGCTTACCGCTGTCGTCGAACGCGTCCACCTGCAACCAGCTGTAGTCCAGGGAGAAGCCGGTGGCCCAGATGATCGAGGTCACTCCTGCTCCCGCCAGGTCGAGCTCGCCGAGGGGGTCGGTCACACAGGTTGGTGCGGGTCCTAGGACGCGGGCCTGCGGCTCCTCAGGTAGCTCGAGACCGTTGCGAGCGACGTAGGCGTCGGCTGCGTCGAGCAGGGACAGGTAGTTGGTGTCGCCACCGGCGATGTTGTCCGAGAGGTCCGGCGCGAACCGCACCGCGCCCCGTTCATAGGAGTCCGTCCGGCCGACGAGCACCATGCCGCGGGCGGCAAGCTCGCGGAAGTCCACCGTGTGACCGCCGTGTGCGCCGCTGACCGCGATCGTGACGTGCTCTGCGCCCTTCGGAGGCGTTTGCGCGTCCCACTCGCCCAGCACGCCAAGCCACCAGACGAAGTCGCGCCCGCGGTACCGGCGCGGCGGGCGATCGTGCGGGCCCACGGAGAGGTAGACGCGACGGCCGGCGGCGAGCAGTTCGTCGGCGATCTGCACCCCCGACGACCCCGCGCCGACCACGAGCACGTTGCCGTCGGGCAGTTGTGCAGGGTTGCGGTAGGCGGTGGAGTGCAGTTGCGCCGGCCCGGCGTCCTCGGGGACCACCGCCGGCACGACCGGACGCTGGAACGGACCGGTGGCGGCGACGACGAAGCGCGCCTCCACCGTCCCACCTGACGTCTGCGCGCGAAAGCCGGCACGTCCCTCGTTCTTCTGGACCGACCTGACCTCGACACCGCACCGGATCGGCGCCGCAATCTTCTCGGCGTACGCGACGAAGTAGTCGGCGACGCGCTCCTTCGAGGCGAACTCGCCCGGGTCGAGGTCTGAGAACTCCAGTCCCGGGAAGCGGTCGTGCCAGACCGGCCCGTTGGCCACCAGGGAGTCCCACCGCTCGGAGCGCCAGCGTTCGGCGATGCGGTGCCGTTCCAGCACCAGGTGCGGCACCTCGCACCGGCTCAGGTGCTCGCTCATCGCCAGACCGGCTTGGCCGCCGCCGACGACGAGCACCTCCACCGCTTCGTTCGACATCTCTACCCCGCATGACAGGTGGGACCTGGATCACGAGCGCGTCGGTGCGCCTGTTGGCATCGTGGCGGTTCGCACTGCTCCTGTCCAACAGATGTTTCCGACACTTAGGTTCTGTTTTATCGATGACGCTACGTGAGTGGTGGCCCATCGACGGGCATCACGCCGTACTTCACACTGATCGCCGTCAGCGCCTCGGGATCTGGTGGCCCTTGAAGTTGGCTGAAGTAGTCGGCCTGCTCGGCGAACATTCCCTCCAACCCACTGGGGGTGATGACGCCCACGGTCCGCACGAGACCGTTCGACAGGTTGCCAAAGACGTGCGGCACGTTCCGGGGCAGCCACACCAGGGTCTGCGGACCTGCCTCGAACCGCTGATCGCCGACCTCCACCGTCAGCACGCCCTCGACCACATAGATGGCCTCGTCCTCCCGGCTGTGGACATGGCGGCCAGGGCCGGGTGAATAGGGAGGGATGCGGGCGTCGCCGAAGGTCACCGCCCCACCGGTTCGCTCAGCACCCGCGAGCACCCTCCAGGGGCGGTCCCCGTCCGGCGAACCCCCGACCATGAAGGCAGGCGCAACGGTCATCGACGACTCCTCGGGCTACGCCTCGACCAGCAGCACCAGAGTCTCCGGAAGCACGCCGTCGTACTCCATCGCGTCGGACATCGCCTGGTTCTGCATCGCCGCCATGACCACGTCAAGGTCAGCGACGTCCATGAGCACGGCGACCTGGCTGCGGTTCTGCGGGTTGACGAAGGTACGGATGTTCGTGACGCCGAGCGGTCCGAAGACTTCTTCGCGCTTGGGCGAGGCAAGCCAGTGGTCGGTGTCCTTCACATCGTGGTGCCCGATGACGGTCGGCATGACGACTCCTCACACTGCGCTCCGCGCATCTGCGCCGAGATCGTCCGGAGCGTACTGCCGCGCGAGCGTGGGCCGACACCCCCCGCCGTCGGCGTTGGTCATCTGGCCGCGGAAGGGCATGCTGAATCAATGGCAGCCAACCAGGGTGGATACAGCACGCGCCCGCTGTCCCAGGACACCTGGGATGACTTCGCTCGTCTGGTCGAGGCGAACAATGGCGTCTGGGGCGGGTGTTGGTGCATGGGTTTCCACCGCGAAGGCTTGGGCAAGGAAAGCACCGTGGCCGGCAACCGGGCCGCCAAGCAAGCACATGTGCGCAACGGGACCGTGCACCAGATCCTGGTCTATGCCGCGGACGACTGCATCGGCTGGTGTCAGTACGGTTCGCCCGCCGAGCTGCCCAACATCAAGAACCCCGCGGCCTACGCCAAACAGCTCGTGGAGCCGCCGGACTGGCGCATCGGCTGCATCTTCACCGGCAAGAGTCACCGGGGTCAGGGGGTCGCCAGAGCTGCAGTGTCGGGCGCGCTCGATGCCATCCGCGCCGCCGGAGGTGGGGTGGTTGAGGCCTACCCCGAGCAGGTCGAGGGCCGCTCACCACAGCGCGGTGCGTACTTTCATACCGGACCGGAGACCTTGTTCGAGGAGTTCGGCTTCACCCGCGACCGTCAGATCGCGAAATGGCGCTGGGTCATGCGGCTGCTCTTGGACGCAGCACCCGCGACGAGAGGACAGCGATGACGACGATGGACGACATCCGATTGCTCACCGACCTCGATGCGACGGTCGTGGCGGAGCTGGACCGGCACCTGGGCGCCGCAAAGGAGTGGATGCCGCACGAGTTCGTCCCCTGGAGTCAGGGGCGTGACTTCGGGGAGCTCGGTGGGCAGCCCTGGACGGTCGAACAGTCCGACCTGTCACCGATGGCGCGAACCGCTCTGGAGGTGAACCTCCTGACCGAGGACAACCTGCCGAGCTACCACCGTGAGATCGAGAGGGCGTTCGGTCGCGACAGCGCCTGGGGCACGTGGGTGGACCGCTGGACTGCTGAGGAGGGTAGGCACGCGTACTGCATCCGCGACTACCTGTTGGTGACACGCGGGGTCGACCCCGAAGAGCTGGAGCGCGCCCGCATGCAGACGCTGCAAGCCGGCTACTACATCGGTGACAAACCACTGCTGAACGTCTGCGCCTACGTGTCGTTCCAAGAGCTCGCCACCCGGATATCGCACCGCAACACCGGCCGTTACACCGAGGACCCGATTGCCGAGAAGCTGCTCACCCGGGTCGCCATGGACGAGAACCTTCACATGATCTTCTACCGCAACTTGGTGTCCGCAGCGCTGCAACTCGCTCCCGACCAGACGATGCGCGCGATCACAGATGAGGTCGTCAGCTTCCAGATGCCCGGAAGTGTGATCCCCGGCTTCGCCCGAAAGGCAGTGCAGATCGCGATGGCCGGCATCTACGACCTTCGGGTCCACCACGACGACGTCGTCATGCCCCTGGTGCGCCATTGGGGCCTGCTCGACCTGGAAGGTCTCGATGGAGAAGGCGAGAAGGCACGTGGGGAGCTCGTCGAGGCCCTCACCGCCCTCGACACCCAAGCGAGCCGGTTCGTCGAACAGCGGGAGGCGGCGGCTGCGAAGAAGGCTGCCCGGCTCACGCAGTGATCGACACGTTCCCCGAGACTCTCCCGAACCCGTCGTATCGTGTCGCCATGGAGCGCGCCGTGGGAATCGGGGGCTACTTCTTCCGGGCCGCTGACCCCGCCGCGCTGGCGGCCTGGTACGAAACCAACTTGGGCATCACCAGCATGACCGCGCAGTGGTCGTGGAACCAGGAGGCCGGACCGACCGTCTTCGCGCCGTTCCCCGCCGACACCGACTACTTCGGCCGCATCGAGCAGCAGACGATGCTCAACTTCCGCGTTCCGAACCTCGACGCGATGCTCGCCCAACTGAGGGCTGCCGGAGCAGTCGTCGACGACGAGATCTCGCAGGCGAGCTTCGGCCGATTCGGCCACGCCGTCGACCCCGAAGGCAACCGGTTCGAGCTCTGGGAGCCCGGGGAGATCCCCGACGCCTAGACCGCGCGTCGGTGGCCCAGACTCGGAAGGCACGTGAGGAGGAGTCATGCTGGAAGCATCGGAGGCGGTGGCGTTTCTCCCGTCGCAGGACCTGGAGCGCTCCGAGCTGTTCTTCGCCGGGGTGTTGGACCTCCCACTCGTGAGCCAGTCGTCCTTCAGCTACGTCTTCCGATGCGGACGGACAACCCTTCGGGTCGCCAAGGTCGACGATCTTCAACCACAGCCGTTCACGGTGTTCGGCTGGCTGGTCTCCGACCTTCGCTCGACGGTCACGGGCCTGCGGGGGCGGCGAATCGACTTCCTCCGCTACGAGGGTCTCGATCAGGACGACCAGGATGTCTGGACGACGCCGAGCGGCGACCTCGTCGCGTGGTTCCATGACCCCGACTTGAACGTTCTGTCGCTCACCGAGCTGGCAGCGAGGTGAACCCCGAGCCGCTGCGGAGTGGCTCAGGAACGATTCGGGAGCGTCTAATCGAGCTTGGTCAGGTGAAGAGCACCAAGGCAATCCTCGAACGACCCGTGAGCAATCGGGGTGACCGTCGACACAGCCGTGCCGGACGCCCGGATCCGCAGCCACCCCACCGAATAGTTCTTGCGATCTCGGGTGAACACCAGCACCAGCTCCGACGAACCCCGCACCGGTGCGTACCCCGGCCGAGACTCATCGAACCATTCCGCGTCGCGCCAGTTCAGCAGGTTCTGGTCCACCGGATCCAGGGCGTACCTGGACCGCAGCACGCCCAGGTAGGTCACCAACTCCGGTCCCATGACCCAATGAACCGATGAGTCGGCATCTGGTATCGGCGTCACCGGGAGCCCTGCCCCCCGCAGCCACCCCACCTGCCGATCGGTCAGCTCATCCTCGGACATCTCCACCAAAGTCCGGCGAGCGGCAGGGTCCAGGGCCCACCACCTGTGCTCGACCGACGAAATGCCCATACCTGAACGTCCCACGGAATCGGGTTCCGCACTAGGGACCGGCACGTCTGCGCCTCTCCCCAGTGTCGCTGGTCGGGGTCGATTCCCGGTAGGCGGCGGCGACCTTCTTCGGCACGACCATCTGCCAGGCGTCGAGGACGAACTCGCGCATCTCGGGCTCGGACAGGGTTGCCAGACGTGCCCGGACCCATTGGTAGCGCTCATCTGAGGTGACCGGCATCAAGAACCGGTCGGGGTCGGAGCGCACGAGCGCCTCGCGCTCCTCGCGTGGGAACCCGAACCCCATGAGGGTCTCGTCCGGCGAGATCGCCACGAACACCAGGCTTCCCACACGGAACTTGACGCTGTCGCGCACGAGCGCCTCGTAGCTGCGCGGCAGCGACAGCGCGAACGACCGCACCTGTTCGACCGTGGCCATCTCATCTCCCTTCGTCGATTGGCCCGCTCCGTGAGTCTCGTCCCGGTCGGTGCTCGTCCAGACTCACGCTCAGGGCCAATCGGCGGGGGAAGCGTCCCCGCCTCAGCGAGGATGCAGACACTGCGGGAGCGCGGCGAACGCCTCGGCCTCGCTCAGCGTCGCGGCTGCTGCGACGACGTCGGCCGGAACCCATCCCGGGTACGGGATCTCGACATTCCGATGGGCTCCGGAGGGCGTGTGCTCCTGGTCGACCGCCGTGAGCTGCTGGGCGTCGAACTGCGGCGCGACCCGCACCAGCGCCGGCCAGACCCTGCGGTGAACCAGCGTGATCTTGCGATTGATCAGGCGCAGCCGCACGACGTCGGGTGAGTCGGCGAGCGCGCCGAGCGCGTGGTAGATCTCCGAGCCGGCCGGGTGCCCCCACCAACTTCCTCGGATCGGCTCACCCGCAACCAGTTCCGCGACATTCGGCACCGGGCCGCGCGCCGACGCCAGCAGCATTCCGCGGTCGACCAGCACCGCCATGACATCCGTCACCGGGATGTCTTCGTGGGACACGACGGGTGACCGACGACTCGCCAAGGGCGAGCCGACCTCAGCGCTTCTTGCTCGGAACGATGACGGTGGACTCGTGCGACGTGGCGGCCTTGGCCTTCTTGTCCGCGCGCTTCTCCTTGATCGACTTGCCTGACTTCTTGGTCATCGACTGACGTGGGGACTTGTCGCCCATCATCGCTCCCTGCTCCCGGGAGTCTGGGTGGCTCCGTCGTCTGACAGTACGCCCGCATCCGCCGGCAGAGTGTCAGGAGCGCGAGATAGCGTCAGTTCATGGCGCGCCTGTCCTCCCGTGAGCGAGCCGCGCTGCCCGACCGTGCCTTCGCCTACATCGACTCGACCGGACAGCGACGGCTCCCGATCAACGACGAGGCCCACGTCCGCGCCGCCCTGGGCCGGTTCGACCGCGTGCGGTTCGAGAGCGACGAGGCGAAGGACGTCGCCCGGCAGCGCCTGCTCAACGCCGCCAAGCGCCACGGCATCATGCCGGTCGGCTTCATCACCGCGCAGCTACGCGCCGAGCGCGACGGTCCCGACCTCCCCACCGGCAGCGTCACCTTCCTGCTGTTGGACATGGAAGGTTCAACCGCCCTGCTCCGACAGCTGGACGCCGACTATGCCGCCTTGTTGAACGACGTGCGCAGCGTGATCCACGCGGCGGTGAGTGCGCACGGCGGTCACCGCGTCGACGCCTACGGAGACGAGTACTTCGCAGTGTTCGAGGAGGCGCAACAGGCGGTCGCCGCGTCGATCCAGCTGCAACGGGCCATGACGGATCACTCATGGCCGTGCGACCTGCCCGTGCGGGTGCGGGCCGGGGTCCACAGCGGTCGACCGACGCTCACCGACACCGGTTACGTCGGACTGTCGGTCCACACGGTGGCCCGGATCTGCTCGGTCGCCCATGGCGGGCAGGTGCTGGTGTCCAGCAAGGCGCGAATGGCCCTCGGCGAGCCGGGAGACCGCATCCGGTTGGTGACCCTTGGTGCCCACCGACTCCCGGGTCTGCCGCGTGACGAGGAGCTGTTCCAGGTGCAGGCGCCGGGGCTACGCCGGGACTTTCCGCCCCTGCGGATCCCGCTCTGAGCCCACGTCCGCGTCGGTCTGCGGACGCCACCTGGCCAGGCGGACCAACACCGTCAGGGCGACGCACGCAACGGCGATCGTGACCATGGCCTCGACGAGCTCTGCGGCCGGTGGGATCTGGAACGCGAAGAAGTGACGAAGCGGTGGGATCAGGAGCACCGCCGCGAAGCCGGCCACCATCGTGGCGACCAGCGCCACCTTCCAGGGTCGAAGCGGACGGGCCACCATGACGACCGCGTACTCCCCGACGCCGAACAGAACGATCGCCGCGACGGTCTGGGCCTCGACATGGGTCACCGCCGAGTCAACCAGCGCCGTCTCGTAGGACACGAACGACGCGACCGCGGCCACCAGGCCAGCGGGCACCGCAAACCGCAACATCCGTGGGACGAGGCCGGGACGGACCCGCCGGTCATTGGGCGCCAGCGCGAGGAAGAACGCGGGGATGCCGATCGTGAAGGCGGTGACCACGGTCAGGTGCCGTGGCAGGAAGGGGAAGGCGAGCCCGAACACTGCGGACAGCAAGGACAAGGCCGTCGCGTACACGGTCTTGGTCAGGAACAATGCACCGACGCGTTCGATGTTGTTGACGACGCGACGCCCCTCGGCGACGACCCAGGGAAGGTTCTCGAAACGGTTGTCGACGAGCACGAGCTGAGCGACTGCCCGGGTCGCGTCCGAGCCGGACGCCATCGCGATCCCGACGTCGGCGCTCTTCAGCGCCAGGACGTCATTGACTCCGTCACCGGTCATGGCCACGTCGTGGCCGTCGGCGATCAGAGCCTGCACCATCGACCGCTTCTGCGCCGGCGTGACGCGGCCGAACAGGTCCGCCGCGTCGACCGCCGCCCCCAACAGCGCCACGTCGTCGGGAAGCTCGCGGGCATCGACGGCAGCGTGCGCCGTGAGTCCGACCTGTGCCGCCACGGCCGCGACGGTGCTGGGGCCGTCACCGGAGATCACCTTGACACGCACGCCCTGCTGCGCGAAGAAGTCCAGGGTCTGCGCAGCGTCGGCCTTCACCCGCTGCTCGATCATCAACAACGCGGCCGGTGTCACGTGGCCCATGTCATCGGGCGAGGTGAGTGCGCCGCTGACCTGCGCGAACAACAGGACGCGAAGTCCCTGGGCTGCGCGCTCCCCCGCCATGGCCGCGACGGGGTCGTCGGCGGCGAGGAGCACGTCGGGCGCTCCGAGCACCCACGCGCCGTGCCCGGCGAAGGCGACGCCGCTCCACTTGCGTGAGCTGGAGAACGGCACCGCTCGCTGCGACGTCCACGGGTCGGTGACCGGATTGGCAGCCGCAACGGCTGCCAGGCTGGCGTTGGGAGAGGGGTCGGCCCCGGCGAACGCACCCAGTGCGGCTGCGAGCTGGTCGGCGGTGATCGCGGTTCCGACCGGCAGCGTGTCGCGCAGCGTCATGCCGGGCTCGGTGAGGGTGCCGGTCTTGTCGATGCACAGAACGTCGATGCGGGCCAAGCCCTCGACGGCGTCGAGCTCCTGAACCAGCACGTTGCGCTGTGCCAGGCGAACCGCACCGACGGCGAAGGCGATACTGGTGAGCAGCACCAGACCTTCGGGAATCATGGTGACCAAGCCGGCGACAGCACCGCCGACGGCGTCGGCCACTGACCCCCCCGCTGTGCCGCGTGCGGTTCGCCACTGCGACCACACCAACAGCAGGCCGACGGGGACCGCGAGCACCGTCATCACCTTCAGGATGCGGTTGATCCCGTCGCGCAGCTCCGAGTGTGCCAGCGAGAACCGCTTGGCCTCGGCCGACAACGTGGCGGCGTAGCCGTCGGCGCCCACGTGGGTGGCGACGAACGATCCGTCGCCCTCGACGACGAACGAGCCGGACAGCAGCGCGTCACCGGCCGCCTTCGGGACCGGGTCGGCCTCACCGGTCAGCAGGGACTCGTCGACCTCGAGGCCGTTGGCAGCGGCCACCGTTCCGTCCACCACGATCTCGTCGCCGGACTTCACCACGAGCAGGTCATCGCGCACGACGTCGTCGGCCGCGATCTCCTGCACCACCCCGTTGCGTCGAACTCTTGGCCTCGTCTCACCCAACACGGCGAGCCGGTCGAGCGAGCGCTTGGCCCGCATCTCCTGCACGATGCCGATCCCGGTGTTGACCACGATCACGATGCCGAAGAGCGCGTCGCGCCAGTCGCCCGCCACGAGCACCACCACGAACAAGGCACCGATCAGCGCGTTGAACGGCGTGAATGTGTTGGTGCGGACGATGTCCCACGTGCTGCGCGACGTGGCCTGCTCGACCCGGTTGACCTCGCCCCGTGCGACCCGCTGGGCCACCTCGTCCGAGGTCAACCCCTGGGCGGTCACGACCGCCATCCTGGCACCCCGACGTCGACCTCGCCCGACGCCTCCCTCCCGATGGAAGCAACGAACCGTTGCTGCCAAAAGAGTGAAGGAAATGACGCGTTGTCGCCCGGGTTTGAAGGTTTGGAGGGGGTCATCCGCCTCACCGCCTGAGGAGTGGCCGCCGGCTCCGCCGCAGCGCGCGTCGTCGACGTAGGAAGGTGGCCACCATGACCCTCCCCCTGCAGGGACTACGCACCGTGATCTACCCCGCCCCGGACCTCGCGGCAGCAACAGCCGCGTGGACCGAGATCCTGGGATTCCCGCCGTACTTCGACCAGCCGTTCTACGTGGGGTTCGAGGTCGGAGGATACGAGCTCGGGCTCCTGCCCGACGCGGACCCGGACGAGGGCGCACTGGTCTACTGGGGCGTCGACGACGTGGCGGGCGCCGTGGCCGACCTCACCTCCCTCGGCGCCAGCGAACACGTAGCGCCCAGCGACGTGGGTGACGGAATCGTCACCGCATCGGTTCGGCTGCCCAGCGGTCCGATCGTGGGGCTGATTCACAACCCGCACTTCGGGGCGCACTGACACCGCCCGATCAGGTGAGGTCGGCCAACGCCTTCCCGATGGCGGCCATCGTGGCATCGACGTCGTCCGCCGTCGTGCCAGCGTTGCAGACCGAGATGCGCGCCGCGGACCTCCCTTTGAACACCGTCGGGCTGAAGTAGGCCACGCCGCTGGCCATGACGTGGTCGACCACGGCGCGGCTGGTGGTCTCGTCGTCGCCGAACCTGACCAGCACCTGGTCGAGCACGATGTCGTTGAGCACTTCCGCACCCGGCAGGTCGGCGAACCGCTCGCCGAACTGCTCCGCCCTCGCGCAGAGGTTCTCGCCCAGTGCAGCGACGCCGGACCGCCCCAACGCCCGCATGGCGGCCCACACCGTGAACCCCCGCGCGCGCCGGGAGAACTCCGGGACCAGCTCCATCGGGTCGGTCTCCTCACCGTCTTGCAGCAGGTAGTCCGCGTGCACCCCGAACGCGGCCCGATGAGCGCGCGGGTGGGCGACGATGGCCAGCCCGCAGTCATACGGCACGTTCAACCACTTGTGGGCGTCGGTCGACCACGAGTCGGCCTGGTCCATCCCCCGGCACAGGTGGCGACGTGAGGGGGTGGCCGCCGCCCAGAGCCCGAATGCCCCGTCCACGTGGACCCAGGCCCCGTACTCGTGAGCCAGGGGGATGGCGGCCGCGAAGTCGTCGAACGCACCGGTGTTCACGTTGCCGGCGGCGAGCGTGACGATGGTCGGCGCTTCGGGGTCGGCGGCGAGCGCAGTTGCGCAGCTCGGACACGACGACTCGTCCCTGCTCGTCGGTCGGCACCCGCACCGCGTTGTCGACGCCGAGGCCGAGGTAGCGCACGGACAGGTCGATCGTCGCGTGCCGCTCGTCCGGGACGATCACCCGCACCCGCGGGGCCCCCTGTAGCCCAGACGCCTCGACGTCCCAGCCGACCCGCTGCAGCACGTCGTTGCGCGCGGCACCGAGGCAGGTGAACGACGCCATCATGCCGCCGGTCACGTACCCCACCGTGGCGCCGGCGGGCAGACCGAGCACCTCCTTGATCCACCGACCCGCGACCACCTCGACCGCGGCCGCGGCCGGCGTCACGGCGTTCAGGCCGGTGTTCTGGTCCCAGACCGTCGTCAGCAGGTCGGCGCCCACCGTGGCCGGCAACGACCCGCCGATCACGAACCCGTAGAACCGCGGCGACCCGAAGGCGGTCAGGCCGGGCTCGGCTCGGGCGGCGAGGAGGTCGACGACGTCCGGATCGGGTGTCGGGTCCTCGGGCAGCGGCTCGTCGAAGGCCGCCACCTGGTCGGAGGCACTCGCGACGGGGGCGACCGGACGGGTGTTGAGGCTGGCCAGCCAGCTATGCGCATGATCAACCGCGCGGTCGAGGCTGGCCCTGGTGAGCTCGGGGTCCATCTCGCGATCGTGTCACCGCCGTCCGCGAGGCGGAAGGTGTTCGACCCGCCGGGGTCGGTCAGGAGCCCGGTCCGACCGCTGGGCGAGAATCGGGCCAGAACCCGCCCAGCAACGAGGAGATCCGTCGGTATGGCCCGCAAGACCCGTTCCGCCGAACCGCCGCAGGACATCCGGGAGCACATCGTCGACGTCGACGTCGCCGAGGAGATGCAGGGCTCGTTCCTCGAGTACGCCTACTCGGTCATCTACTCCCGCGCGCTGCCCGACGCTCGCGACGGACTGAAACCGGTGCACCGCCGGATCCTGTTCCAGATGGACGACATGGGGCTGCGTCCCGACCGCGGCCACGTGAAGTCGGCGCGCGTCGTCGGTGAGGTCATGGGCAAGCTGCACCCTCACGGTGACGGTGCGATCTACGACGCCCTGGTGCGCATGGCACAGCCGTTCTCGATGCGGGTGCCACTCGTCGACGGCCACGGCAACTTCGGTTCGCCCGACGCCGGGCCGGCCGCCATGCGCTACACCGAGGCCCGGCTCGCGGCTCCTGCCCTGCTGATGACGGGTTCGATCGACGAGGACACCGTCGACTTCGGGGCGAACTACGACGGTCAGCTCCGCGAACCGCAGGTCTTGCCCGCCGCGTTCCCGAACCTGCTCGTGAACGGCGCTGCCGGGATCGCCGTCGGCATGGCCACCAACATGCCACCGCACAACCTCGGGGAGGTCATCGCGGCCGCCCGGCATCTGATCGCACATCCGAAGGCGACGTTGGACGACCTGATGCGTTACGTGCCCGGGCCGGACCTGCCCACCGGCGGCAAGATCATCGGTCTCGAAGGGGTGCGCGAGGCGTACGCCACGGGCCGCGGCTCGTTCCGGATCCGCGCCACGACCCGCGTCGAGAGCGTGACGCCACGGCGCAAGGGGATCGTGGTCACCGAGCTTCCGTACGGCATCGGCGCCGAACGTGTGGTGGAGAAGATCGCGGACCTGGTCAAGGCCAAGAGACTGCAGGGAATCGCCGATGTCACCGACCTGACCGATCACGAACGCGGGCTGCGTCTCGTCATCGAGGTCAAGAGCGGCTTCGTACCCGAGGCGGTGCTGGCCGACCTGTTCCGACTGACACCCATGGAGGACTCGTTCGGCATCAACAACGTCGCACTCGTCGACGGCCAACCCAAGACGCTCGGTCTGGGTGAGCTGCTGCAAGTGTATGTGGACCACCGCATCAACGTCGTACGGCGCCGCTGCGTGTACCGCCGACAACGCGCCAGCGACCGGCTCCATCTGGTCGAGGGCCTTCTGTTGGCCATCCTCGACATCGACGAGGTGATCCAGCTGATCCGGGGCAGCGACGACACTGCTGCGGCGAGGGCACGACTCATGGAGGTGTTCGACCTGAGCGAGATCCAGGCGAACTACATCCTCGACATGCCGCTGCGCCGCCTCACGAAGTTCTCACGGATCGAGCTCGAAGGAGAGCGCGACACCTTGCGCAAGACCATCGACGAGCTCGACCTGCTCCTCGGCAGCGACGATGCGTTAAGAACTCTGGTCAGTACTGAGCTGGCCGACGTGGCGAAGCAGTTCGCCACACCCCGACGCACAGTGCTGCTGGAGTCGGCCGGTCAGCCCGCAGCGGCGATGTCGCTCGAGCTCACTGACGACCCGGTGTACGTACTGCTCTCCTCGACCGGACTGCTGGCGCGCACCAGCGACGACGCGCCCCCGCCGAGCAGTGGGGCGCGTGCAAAGCACGATCTGGTGGTCTCCGTCGTGCAAGCGACGGTGCGCGGAGACGTCGGTGTCGTGACGAGCAGGGGGCGCGCGCTGCGGCTGAGCGTGCTCGACCTTCCGGCCCTGCCCGCGACCGCGACGGCACCGAACCTGGCCGGCGGCGCTCCGGTCACCGAGTTCCTCGACCTGCAGCCAGGTGAACTGGTGCTGTCGTTGACGACGTTGGAGCCCGATTCGCCGGGGGTCGCGCTCGGCACCGCCAGCGGGGTCGTGAAGCGAGTGCTGCCAGACCACCCGAGCAACAAGGACTCCTGGGACCTGATTGCGCTCAAGCCGAACGACCACGTCGTCGGGGCGGTTGAGCTACGCACTGGCGACGAGGAACTCGTGTTCGTGACGACCTCGGCCCAACTGCTTCGGTTCGACGCGTCCCAGGTCCGTCCGCAGGGTCGCTCCGCCGGCGGCATGACCGGGATCAAGCTGGCCGCCGACGACACGGTGCTGCACTTCGGAGCGCTGGTTCCCGACGACGATGCCGTCGTCGTCACCGTCGCGGGGTCTTCGGCTGCGCTCCCGGGCACAGACACCGGCAGCGGCAAGGTCACGCCTTTCGGCGAGTACCCGGCCAAGGGGCGCGCCACCGGTGGGGTGCGCTGTCACCGATTCCTTCGCGGCGAAGACGTGCTGCTGCTGGCGTGGGTCGGGACCGGTCCGGCGCGCGCCGCGGCCGCGGCCGGGGTTCCCCTTCAGCTGCCCGATCCGGTGGATCGTCGGGACGGCTCCGGCACGCCACTGGGCCAGCCGGTTGCTGCTGTCGGCGGTCCGGTCACCGCTCTCGTCGCGCCGTGAGCCTGACTGCGCAGAGCGCTGATACCGCGTCCGTAACGGCGTGCTCAGACCTGACGCGCGCTGCGGGGGAGCCGTTGGGCGGGACGGCGACCCAGGCACGCGTGTGGATCGGCGTGACCGATCCCGGCCCGTATCCTCGCAAGGCCGTGCCCGACGCACTGCCGACCGCGCTCGCCGATTGGCTGGCCGATGCGGGCAAGGCTCTACGACTCCAACTCATCCGCCGCCCGGCCTTGCGCACCGATCCCGGGGAACCGGTCAACGGCGAACGCATCGTGTTCGTCGCTCATGCCGACGCTTCGCCGGCCCGGTTGTCGCACGGCATCGTGCACCACCTCGACGAGCTCGCGACCTGGGATGCCAAGGCCCTCCTGCGGGGCACCCTGCCGGCGGGGCTGGAACCCTTGGCCGCCGGCGACCACATCTACCTGGTGTGCACGAACGGACGTCGAGACCCCTGCTGCGCCCGCTACGGACGGCAGGCCGTCACGGCACTCCTGCACCGCCATCCCGGCCAAGTCTGGGAGACCAGCCATCTGGGGGGACACCGGTTCGCCCCGACGGTCCTGCGCCTGCCAGACGGCTACCTGTTCGGTGGACCGCACGCCACCAGTGAGGCACTCGTTGCGAGCCGCGGACGTAGCGCTCTGGACCCACAGGCGCAGGTGGCCGAGCTCGCGGCGCTGCGCGCGCTGGACGCAGCGACGCCACGGTCGCTGAAGGTGAAGCCGCTCGGCGACGACCGGTTCGAGGTGGTCGACGGCGCCGCCAGTTGGTCGGTGCGGGTGGCGCCGGCTGCTTTGGACACCCGCCGCCCAGAGTCGTGCGGAGCCGACGACGAAGCAGTCGTTGCTCTCGTCGCGACCGACCTCGAGCGGATGGAGATCAAGTGACCCAGTCGACGTCCGCCTTCGCCGATCTGTTCGAAGCCAACGACGCGTTCGCCACCGAATTCACCGACGGCAACCTGGCGCCTGTTGCAGCGCGCGGTCTCGCGGTCGTCACCTGTATGGACTCGCGCATCGATCCGTTTGCGACGCTGGGCATCAAGGCCGGAGACGCCAAGATCTTGCGCAACGCCGGTGCCCGCGTCACCGAAGACGTTCTGCGCACCCTCGTGCTCGCCCACTACTTGCTCGGCGTAGACCGAGTGCTCGTGATGCCGCACACCAACTGCCGCATGGCGTCAGCGAGTGAGTCCGAGATCCACGAGTACATCCGGAATGAGTATGGCGTCGACACCCGCAGCCTCGAATTCCGCACCACCAACGACCAACGTGCATCACTGGTGCAAGACGTGGGACGCATCGAGTCCTACCCGCTCCTACCGGAGGATCTTGCCGTGTGCGGTGCGATCCTCGACATCACCACCGGCCGCCTCGACGTCATCAGTGGAACCACGTGAGGACCCGGATCAGAGCGAGTGCGATGAACCACGCGAACCACCACGGGCTCACGTCTTCTTCGCGAAGACCCTGCGCGAACGCCTTCGGGAACCCCACGACCGTGTAGCGCCAGACGCGCATCCGGAACCGGCGCAGCTCTTTGCGCGACGGAGCGGTCGGCAGCGGCCCCGGATCGGCGGGCATGTGGATGTGCAGGTCGCGACTGACTGCGTCGTCCAGCGCTTGGACGACCTGCGTCTCCTCCTTGTACCGCACCGGTTCTACGAACACCGAGAAGGCATCGTGGCCGATGACGACCCGGCGACCATGCGGCCAGCACAGCATGCCGACCACCTGGTCGAAGGTGATGACAGTCCGATGAGGAGCGCGCGGGTACGGCTCCGACATCACTGCGGCCGGCGTCACGGTGATGAGGGGGTCGCGTCCAGGTAGCCGCGGCTGGAAGAGCCGACCGGGGACCAACGGATCAGGCGGCTGGTGCATGTTGCGCCAACCCTCGCGACTCAGCTGCACCATGTCAGGGACCGCGAACAGGGCTGTCCCGTACGCCTCGCCTGCTGCGGCGGCAACGGCGTCGGGAGTCAGCGCGGTGCACTCCGCCAACCAGTCGTTCACACTCTGTGCACGGCCGAGCAGGACGTCGTCTCCGCTGCGGAACAGATGTGCGCCACGCGACCACACCGGATCGCTGGGTGACGTCACCCACCGACGCCAGAGCGCCAGGTCATCATCTGGCACTCCGCCGGCACCCACCTGCAGCAGCAAGTTGGTGATCCGGTCGAACACCTCCTGGGTCCGACCGTGCGCGGCATCGGCTCGGATCCAGAGGTGGCCGGAGTCGGCGTCGCGCCAGGCGAACGTGGTCGACGGGGCATACGTCGCGTTCAGCTCCCGGCGCAGCAGTACGAATAGCCGACGGAAGAGGATCGCCGACAAGGCATCCGCTGCCGGCGTCCGCGGGAGCACCGACAACACCCCGACGTCGGTCCCTGGTGTGACGAACCAGCTCGTGCCCTGCACCAGATCCGTGGCCGGGGGCGGAGCCTGCCACTCCCCGTCGGACAGGTTGAGTCGCAGGTCGCTGGGCGGCTCGCCGGTCAGGCACAGCACGGCGTTCTGCCGGGTGAATCGTTCAGCCGCCCACCGCCGCACCGTCTCAGCGTCGACCGAGAGGAGGCCGAACTCCTCGCAGGTCTGGCGGCCGAACGGAAGGAACCCGTAGCGCCAGTTGAGCATCGTCTCCTCGAGCGATCCGCCACGGGTCGCTGCCTCGGCCTTGAGGATGTCGCGCTCGTTCTCCAGGCGCCCGAGCTCGATCTCGGCGAGACCCGTGGTGATGGTGTCGAAGAAGGCGACCACGTCTTCGTCGCGTCCGAAGGTGGCGAAGTCGGTGGTGAGTACGTTGACCTGGGCGTGGTGTTCCGCAGTCGGTACCTCGATCGAGTCGAACGCCAGGTGCTCCACGAGGTGCGTCAGACCACGTTGCGGGAGCGCCTCATCGGCCGCGCCGACGCGGAACGTCAGGGTCGCCCGTAGCGGCCCGGGCAGCGGCGTCCAGAGCGTGCGAACACCGTCGACCTCGGTCTGCCTCAGGTCGACGGCGAAGCCCCCGTCGCCGTTCATCCGGCGCAGTGTGGCACGGCGGCGCCACCGGGATCGTCGGAATTGCCGGGGAGGTCAGGAGAACCGGGCGAGTCGCTCGCGCACCCCTGCAAGATCGCCCAGCGAACGAAGTCGTTCGAAGGTCGGCAGGGCCACGTCGAGCAGATGGCGCGCGGTTGCTGCATCCCCGGACGCAGCATGCGCGTCCGCGAGGAACACCTGGGTCCGGGCGACCTCCCAGGGAATCGGGACTCGTTCGAAGCCTTCAACAGCCCTGCCGAACGCGTCGATCGCAGCAGCGGGCCCGTCCAGGCCCAACGCGCGCCGCCCGGTCAATCGGTCCAGATACGGCTGGATCAGCCGGGTGCCCGCGCGTTCGGCGTACACCGATTGCTTCTCGACGAACGCCGGCACAGCGTTCCAGTCCTCAGCATCGCCGAGCAGGTCCGCCCACACCGTGGTGACGAGAGGTCGCGAGGCGCCAGTCAGCGTCTTGTCGATGCGCTCCAACTGATCACGTGCCTCGTCGACGCGACCCCGCAGGAGTGCGATCCGTGCCATACCGGAGTTCCTCGCACCGGAGCCGAAGCTCTCCGTCTGCTGCAGCCCCGCCATGACGTCCGGGATGGCGTCGAGGCCTCCGCGCAGGGCATGGACCAGGGCAAGTTGGGCAAGCCCCACGAGGGAGAAGCCGGGCGGATCTACCGTTCGGGAGCCGAGAATCCGCAGGAACTTCGGTCCGGTCGCTCCCACGACCTCATCCCAGTCCCCCAACAGGTACTGAGCAGCCACTCGCCACGCGATGGCGTGGATCAAGACACCGACAGCCGATGCGTCGCCGAGGAGGTCCTCGAACTCCAACGAACGCTGTACCGCCATCGCAGGCTCGCCGAGCTGCACGTGCGTCCACGCCGCGACCGAGTAGATGTCCCCGAGCTCCCAGACCTGGCCGACGAGCTGCGGCACCAGCTCCAGACGCAGGTCGCCGACGTGCCTGACATCGCCGTAGTTGCCGCGATCGATGTCCAGGGCCGACACCCCATCGAGAGCCGCGGACGCGAGTGCGGGGTCACCGAGGCGCATGGCCATTTCGTATCCGGCCTGCCCGGCTGCCTTGGCCTCCTCGTAGCCGGGTGCGCCGTCGAGTTGCCGCGCTGCCTCCCAGCCGCCGAGGAACGCGGTCAGCGTCAGCAGCTGGGCAGCCGGACGGTTGTCGCCGACTGGTTGGTGGTCCGTCCCCAGCCGGACGTAGTGCAACGCCTGCTCGGCCGGGGGGATCGTGGTCATCGAACCGGGCCAGCGCAACGGAATCGTGGCGGCCGACGCACACGCCTGCGCCAGCGCCAGCGAGTCGTTGTCCTCCTGCTCGCGAAGGTCGGCGGCCTCACAGAACGCGCGCCACGCGGCATCGCCTCGGTACTCCGCGGTGCGGACCTCCCCCAGCAGCTCCAACGCGGTGGCCCGCTCCAGCGATGACTCAGTGAGGTTCAGCGAACGCTCGGCCATCGACGCTGCCTTGTCGAGCACGAAGCAGGCCAGAGACTGGCGCGCTGCGGCCGACGCGGCCTCCATTGCCTTGAGCCGCACCTTCTCCAGCCACTCGGCGTCGGTCGCGACGTCCTCACGACCGTTGAGGTAGGCCTCGTGCCAGTGATGGGCAAGGAAGTCGCCGAACTCCTGGCGGCGCTCACCGGCGAGGTTCTCCAGCCAGCCGGCGGCGGCTGCATGTGCGCGAGCGCGTTCACCTCGCGGCAGCGACCCGTAGGCGACGTCCCGGGTCAGCACGTGCTTGAAGATGAGCTCGCTCTCACCGGCCAGACTCGACCCCGGGCGCGGCCGCACGAACTCCCGGTCGATCAGCTCCCCCAGCGATCCGTCCAGGTCGGCCTGCTCCCCTTCGTCACCGAGCACGGGAAGGAGGGCACCCGGCCAGAACGTGCGGCCCACCACTGCCGCTGCCTGCAGCACCCGCTTGGACGTCGCGGGCAGCAGGTCGATCCGAGAGGCGAGGACGCCATGAACCGTGTCGGGGAGCTCGATCCGGTCGATGTCCGGTCTCGCGCGCCACCCGTCGTCATCCGCGATCACCTGCCCGAGGTCCAGCAGGTGTCGCACGATCTCCTCGAGGAAGAACGGGTTGCCCTCGGCTCGTTCCAGGATCCGCGCCCGCACCGAGCCGGGGAGGTCGTGGATCCGCACGAGCTCGTCCATCAGCTGTCCGGCCTCCGGCGCGCTCAGGGGGTCGAGACCGATGGCTGACATGTTCCGCCGCGCTCCGCCCCATCCGGGGCGGTTCACACCGAGCTCTGGGCGCGCCGGACAGATGACCATGACCGCGCCCGACACGTGGTCGGCCAGGCCGTCGAGCAGGTCAAGGAGCGCGGGGTCGGCCCAGTGGATGTCGTCGATCACCGCGACGACAGGACCGTTGACCGCCAGGCAGGTGAAGAACGCCCGCCAGGCTTCTTCGACTTCGACCCGCACCTGACGTCCGTCCATCGAGGTCAGCGGTGAGCCGGGTGCGACCAGACCCATCGTGTACGCGAGCGCGGCCGCTGTACGCATGGGATCGGCCACCAGATCGCAGTTGAGCAGGGTGCGTCCGATCTCGTTCAGCTTCTCGAGCGCCACGTCCTGCGGATCGCTGTCCAGTACCCCGGCCTCACGCTTGGCGATCTCGGCGAGCGGCCAGTACGTGACGCCGTCGCCGTACGGCAGGCACCGGCCCTGCACCACTCGGGGCGTCGGCGACCGGGTGATCGCCCAGTCGAGGAACTCCGCTGTCAGTCGACTCTTCCCCACGCCCGCTTCGCCGTAGATGGTCACGAGGTGCGGCCGACGTTCGGCTGCCGACCGTTGGTAGACGCTGCGCATGAGCTCGAGCTCCGGGTCGCGTCCCACCAGGGCTGCCCGCAGACCTGGGATGCCACGCGCGACAGGCGCAGCATCCTCTCCGATCACGAGGTAGGCCGGGATAGCTTCGCTCTTCCCCTTGAGGTCGAGGTCCCCGATGAGGCGGCACCGGAAGCCACGTACCGCATTGATGGTCCGCTCGCCGGTCACCACCTGGCCTGCCTCCGCCGCCTGCTCGAAGCGGGCGGCGACGTTCACCGGGTCACCGGTGACGAGCGCCTCACCGGTCTGCGGCGATCCGGTAGCCAGGACATCGCCGGTGTTCACCCCGATGCGGATCGCCAGCTCCACGCCATGCACCTGACGGAACTCGTCGTTGAGCTCGACGACGCGCCTCTGCATCCGCAATGCCGCACGCAAAGCACGTGCGGGGTCGTCCTCGTGGGCAACCGGGACGCCGAAGGCGGCCATGACCGCGTCACCGATGTACTTCTCGACGGTGCCGCCCTCGGCCTCGATCTCGACGCGCATGGCCTCGAAGTAGGCCTGGTTGAGGGCCCGCAGCCGTTCCGGATCGAGCCGCTCACCGATGGCGGTCGACCCGGCGAGGTCGGCGAAGAGCACGGTGACGACCTTGCGCTCGTCAGGAGCAGCGGCCGGACCGGGAGACGGGGCCAACTGCGTTCCGCACCGGGCACAGAAGCGATCGTCGGCCCCTGACTCGGCCCCGCAGCTGGGACACGGGCGACTGAGCGCAGTGCCACACGACGGACAGAAGCGAGCGCCTTCGACGATCGATACGCCGCAGGTCGGGCAGCTCGTCATGCCGGGAGTCTAGGCGCGACCCCCGACGGGTCGACGGCGTTCAGGCGTCGATCCGCGACCGGTCCAGCGCCGCAGCGCCGTCGACGATGAAGTCCCGGCGCGGGGCGACCTCGTTGCCCATGAGCAGGTCGAAGACCGTGCTGGCCGACTCGCTGTCGGACAGCGTGATGCGCCGCAGCGTTCGCCGCCGGGGATCCATGGTGGTCTCGCGCAGCTGGTCGGCGTCCATCTCTCCGAGGCCCTTGTAGCGCTGCACCGGCTCCTTGATCCGGCGACCCTTGCGGTTGAGATCGCTCATGGACTTGCGCAGCTCGGCGTCTGAATAGGTGTAGAGGTACTCGTTCTTCTTGCCGCCGCCGCCCACCACCTCAATGCGGTGCAGCGGGGGAACCGCGGCATACACGCGGCCCTCCTCCAGCAGCGGACGCATGTACCGGTGGAACAACGTCAGCAGCAGGGTCCGGATGTGCGCGCCGTCGACGTCGGCGTCGGTCATGATGATGATCTTTCCGTAGCGCACCGCACCCGGATCGAACGTCCGGCCGCTCCCGGCGCCGATCACCTGGATCAAAGACGCGCACTCGGTGTTCTTGAGCATGTCCCCGACGCTGGCCTTCTGGACGTTGAGGATCTTGCCCCGGATCGGGAGCAGGGCCTGGTGCTCACTGGATCGGGCCAACTTGGCCGTGCCCAGTGCAGAGTCGCCTTCGACGATGAACAGCTCGGTGCGCTCGACCTCGTCGGAGCGGCAGTCGGCGAGCTTCGCGGGTAACGACGACGTCTCGAGCGCGTTCTTGCGTCGCTGCAGCTCCTTGTGCTGCCGTGCTGCGACACGGGTGCGGGCTGCCGAGACGATCTTCTCCAACACCGCTCGCGCTTGGCCCTTCTCACCGCGCTTGGTCGAGGTCAGCAGACGCGTCATCTCCCGCGTGACCACGTGGGACACGATGCGCGTGGCGGCCGAGGTGCCAAGGATCTCCTTCGTCTGACCTTCGAACTGTGGCTCGGCCAGCCGGACCGTCACCACCGCGGTAAGACCCTCCAGGACGTCGTCCTTGATCACCGGGTCGTCGGCCGCACGCAGCAGCTTGGTGGCCCGCAGCTGGTCGTTGACGACGCGGACCATGCCACGCTCGAAGCCGCTGAGGTGCGTGCCGCCCTTGGGCGTCGCGATGATGTTGACGAACGACGCCACGACGGTGTCGTAGCCGGTCCCCCACCTCATGGCGATGTCGACGACCAGTTCGCGCTCGACCTCCTGTGGCGTCATGTGGCCCTGGTGATCGAGCACGGGGACCGTCTCGTGGAAATGTCCGCTGCCCTGAAGCCGCACGATGTCGTTGACGGCAGGATCGGGCGCCAAGAACTCGACGAACTCCCCGATCCCGCCGACGTAGCGGAACGACTCCTCTGTGACCTGCGCGGCGTCACGTTCGTCGCGGACGACGATGCTCAGTCCGGGCACCAGGAAGGCGGTCTGGCGCGCGCGCCCGTAGATCTGCTCCAACGGCAGCTCGGCTTCTTTCAGGAAGATCTGATCGTCGGCCCAGTAGCGCACCCGGGTTCCGGTGCGCTTCTTCGGCGCGCGACCCACGACGCGCAAGCCGGACTTCTTGGTGAAGCCCGCGTCCGGTCCGGCTGCGTCGAAGACACCGGGGACTCCGCGCCGGAACGACATCGCATGCACCTTGCCGTCACGGTCGACCTCGATGTCCAGTCTGGCGGCCAGCGCGTTGACGACGGATGCCCCGACTCCGTGCAGGCCACCTGTCGCCGTGTATGAGCCCCCACCGAACTTGCCGCCGGCGTGCAGACGCGTCATCACGACCTCGACGCCCGTCAAGCCGGTCTTGGGCTCCGCGTCGACGGGGATGCCGCGACCGTCGTCGCTCACCTCGACCGATCCGTCACCGTGCAGGACGACGTCGATCTGGGTGGCCTGCCCGGTGAGCGCCTCGTCGACGGAGTTGTCGATGATCTCCCAAAGACACTGGGTCAGGCCGCGGCTGTCGGTTGAGCCGATGTACATGCCCGGACGTTTGCGTACCGCTTCGAGTCCCTCGAGGACCGAGAGGTGCTTGGCCGTGTACCCGGAACGGGCGGCCTTGGCGCGGCCTGCGGGCTGGGCGGACGCGGGGGGCGCGGGGGACACAGGCACTGCGGGAGGGGCTCCTTCGGGCGACTCGGTTCGACGATGAGGATTCATGGGCAGGCTACCTGCGCGGGCCAGCCGGCGAAGTTTCGGCCACGCCGGGTGACGGGGTGGGCTGGCTGGGTGAATTGACCCAGTTCCGACTGGGTGACGTTCGGCGTGTCGTGACGCAGATCACACCGTTTCGGCCCGAAGGTGTACGCCAGCGGCGAACGTCGTGAACGAGGTCGGCGGGAACAGCCGCCCTGTGATGGGATGTTGGAACAGGCAGACCGCAGGTAGGCAGCACGAGCCCGGTGTCGGGCGGAGAGCGAGGAACCCGGTGACCACTGCGCTGGCCCCGAGCAGCCCGCTGACGGCCGCCGACCGCTGCGACCGCTGCGGTGCGCAGGCCTACGTCCGCGTGCGACTGGTCTCCGGTGGCGAGTTGCTGTTCTGCGTCCACCACGCCAAGAAGTTCGACACCGAGTTGAAGAAGGTCGCCGTCGAGATCATCGACGAGTCCGACCGGCTGGCGGCGGCCGAGCAGGCCGGAGAGTTCCCCGCCTGATCGTCGTCCCTTGACGAGCCCCTCGCAGTAGGGTCCGGCCATGGGCCAGAAGATCCTGCTCGTCACGTCACATCCCCTCAGTTCGACCGACGCCGCTTCGCTCGTCGGCGCCTTCGGTGGTCCGGACACCGAGTACGTCATCGCGGTACCGGCCAAGGTCATCGACACGGGAAACCCGAGCCTCTTCTCCTCCAATGCCGTGACCGCCTCGCAGGGCGACCCGGCGCTGGCGAGCATCCGCGACGACTTCTCCGGCGCGCAGGGTGGCCTGGCCGGTGACCCGGTGCAGAACGACTTCGGGCAGCAGGCCGGCGTCGAGGCCGAGGCGATCGCCGGCAGTGCCTCAGACGCGCTGCGCAGCCTCGGCGCCACCGCCAGTGGATACTCCTTGTCCGACAAGGACGTTGCAGCGCACATCGCCGACGCCGCGGTCCACCAGAAGGTGGACGAGGTGGTCGTCATGGCCGGCCACACCGGTCTGACCCACGCCATGGGAGCCGATCTGGCTGCGCGGATCGAGCACCAGCTCAAAGACGCCGGATCCTCGATTGCGACGGTGCGCCAGCACCGGCACCACTGACCCGGGAAGGGCCGACCATGAGCGACTCCTCCACCGAGATGATCGGCAGCGGCTGGCGTGTCTTCGCCGCGGTCATGTTCGGTATCGCCGGACTCGTCAATGCCATCAGTGGCGTCGGCGCTCTGGTCAACAAGGAGTACTTCAACGAGGCCGGCCTGATCTACCAGAACCTGCAGCTGTTCGGCTGGTTGTGGGTGCTCGTTGGCCTCATCCAGCTCGTCATCTGCTTCTTGCTGTTTGCCCGTCACGAGTCCGGCCGAGTGCTCGGTGTCATCTTCGCGATCGTGTCGGTCGTGGTCTGGTTCTTCTCGATCGGCGCCTATCCCTGGTGGTCGCTCACCATCATGGCCATCGACTTCGTCATCCTGTACGGCCTGTGCGTGCACGGCGACGAGTTCGACTCCTAGGACGGCACCGCCTACGGTGCCGTCCATGCCCAACGCACTCGTGACCGGAGCCTCGACCGGCTTCGGGCAAGGAACCGTCGAGCGCCTGCGAGGGCGGGGTTGGAACGTGTTCGGCACGAGTCGCGACCCGTCGCGAGCGCCAGAGGCCACGCGTCACCAGCTCCTCCCCCTCGACCTGCGCGACGAGACGTCGATCAGCGCGCTGCGGTCCGTCGTGGACGAGCTGGACGACGGGCTCGGTGCACTGGTGTCCAACGCCGGGATCGCGGTCAACGGTCCCTGGGAGGAGCTGTCGTCAGCCGACGTGCGCACCCAGCTCGAGGTGAACCTGATCGGCACGATGGCCGTCGTCCGAACGTGTCTGCCCGCCTTGCGCCGTGGGCGAGGCGTGATCGTCCAGGTGTCGAGCGTCAGCGGCGTGATGGGTGACGCCGGCTTCGGTGCTTACAACGCATCGAAGTTCGGGCTCGAGGGCGCCAGCGAGGCGTTGGCCCAAGAGGTGGCGGATCAGGGAATCCGGGTGGTGATCGTCGAGCCCGGGCCGTTCCGCACGCCGATCGTCGACGCCGGACCGGACATCGCAGGACGCGACGACGACGGCCGGTACGCCAAAGTGTGGCGCGATCTCGAGGACTGGCGGAGCTGGTTTCGTGCCAAGGCGGAAGACCCTCAGATCGTCGTGGACGCGATCGTCGGCGCCATCGAGCGCCCGGACGCACCATTTCGGATCCCGGTCGGCTCGAAGGTCCCGACGTGGATCCGCGAGAACACCGCCGCCCGGTTGTCCGACCTCGACGCCGCTGAGGAGTTTCTCGCCTCGCTGCCCGACGACTGATCGTCCGATCAGGGAGCGGATGACCCCCTCGAAACCTCCACTCCCGCGGGACAACGAGTCATTTCCTCCACTCTTACGGAAGCGTCGACTCGTTGCTTCCGTAAGAGTGGCGGCTGTGCTCGCCACGAGTCGGCCGGCACCACCGGAGCGTCAGCTAATCGTTCCAGGCACGCTGAAGCCCGTGGCAGTGCTTCCACTTCTTGCCGCTGGCGCACGGACAGGGTGAGTTGCGGGGACGCTTGGCGTCCGCGGCGGCGTACTCGGGTATCAGTTCGTCGGCGAAGTGGTTCGTCCGCAGCAGCTCGGCCATCCGGCGCATCGGGGCCTGGACGTGACGGAAGAACTCCTGGTAGCTGGGACACAGGTAGTGCAGGCCCGGCTCTCCGTCGGGCGTGGTGGTGAACCGGTCCTTGGGGCAGCCGCCGTTGCACAAATTGCGTACGTCACAACTCAGGCAGTACTGGGGCAGGGTGTCCCGCTTGTCGTCACCGAACTTGACCTGCTGCGGCAGCACGGTCAGCTCCAACATCGGCTTGTCCCGCGATGTTGCCCAGCAGGTAGTCCGGCTCCACGTAATGGTCGCAGGAGTACAGGTCGCCGTTGTGCTCGATCGCCAACTGGCTGCCACACGTCTGCGCGTGCACACACATTCCGCCGCCGGCACCGACCCAGTTCGCCAAAGTCGTGTCGAACAGCTGCACGTAGACCCGACCGATGTCGTGCCGCACCCACTCCTCGAACACCTCGATCATGAACCGGCCGTACTGCTGCGCCCCCACTGACCGGTGGGTGACCAGCGAGCCCGCCTGAACGTAGAGCGGACGGCCGTGCACCCCGTGACCCCACCCGGTGTCCGCCACCTGGAACGTCTCGGCGGTGGCTCGTTCGATGATCGGGATGAACTGCGTGAACGTGGCACCCAGCTCGTCGCGCAGGAACCGGTACACCACCCGCCCGTGATCACCATTGACCGCGTGGATCGTGGTGAGCACGTTCCAGTCGACCTCGTACCGTTTCAGGACCTCCAGGCCACGCATCACCCGGTCGAAGGTCGGCTTGCCGCCCTTGTCCACCCGGTAGGCGTCGTGCATCTCGGCCGGACCATCGATCGAGATCCCGACCAGGAAGCCGTTCGCCTTCAGGAACTCCCCCCACTCATCGGTCAGCAGGGTTCCGTTCGTCTGAAGCGTGTGCAGGATCTGCTGGCCCGGTTCGGCGAAAGCGTGCACCAGCTCCACGGCCCGCCGGAAGAAGTCCAGACCCATCATCGTGGGCTCGCCGCCCTGCCAGGCCACCACCACTTCGGGGACGCCAGCCTGTGCCGCGAGCAGCTGCCGCAGGTAGTTCTCCTGCACCTCATCGGTCATTCGGAACGGACTACCGGGATACAGCTGCTCCTTGGACAAGAAGAAGCAGTACTCACAGTCCAGGTTGCAGATCGCACCCGTCGGCTTGGCCATCACATGGAACGCCGCCGGCGCGTTGGGCACTGTGAGCAGCTGGTCGACCACCTCCGCAGCGTAGACGTGCGGCTGGTTAGCCTGTCGGGACGCCGTCGAGAGGTGCCGGGCATGCCAGAAGGCCTATCTGCGCTGGAGGCCAACAAGGAGCTGGAGCACCACCAGCGCCATGGCAGCCAGATCGAGGGGCGGCACGGCCGGATCCTGCAGGTCAGTGAGGCCCTGGTGCTGGCACTGGTGACGCTGACCGCGGCGTGGTCCGGTTTCGCGGCTGCGAAGTGGGGCACCGAGTCGCGCCTACAGCTCGCCGCGGCCTCCACGGACCGCATCGACGCGAACCGCGCCACGTACGAGGCGCTGAGCCTGCGCAACTTCGACGCATCGACCTTCAACGCCTGGTACATCGCCTACACCCTGGACAACCACCAGAAGATGGTGATCGCGGAGCGGCGTTTCCGGCCGGTCTTCCACGTCGCCTTCGACGCCTGGCTGGCGACCCATCCGGCCACGAACCCGCACGCTGCGGCGGGACCGACCTACCTGCCGCAGTACCGACTCCCCCAGGAGGCCCAGGCGAAGCTGCTGGACCACAGCGCCGATGTCCACGCCGCTGCCGGTGAGCACGCGGGCATCGTCGGCGACGAGTACGTCCGGATCACCGTGGTGCTGGCCGGCGTCCTGTTCCTCGTCGGGATCGGCAGCACGTTCTCGATCCGGCAGGTGCGGTATGCGCTCGTTGGGCTCGGCGCGCTCCTGCTGGTCGGCGCCGTTGTACTCATCGCCGCTCAGCCCGGCCCCCCGATGTAGCCGCGCGCGTGGGGCGGGGCATGGGTGAGCGTCGCGAACCTGTCTCCTGCTCCCTCGCGATGGTTGGATGACGACGTGCCCACAGCAGACGACCTGGCCGCGATCCCGCTGTTCGCCGGGCTCAGCAAATCCTCCCGGGCCAAGCTCGCCCCGTTGTTCGAGGTGCAGGACTACGGACCCGGCCGACCACTCGTCACCGAGGGCGACTCGGGCTACACGTTCTACGTCGTGGTCGAAGGCCGCGCGGTCACGACTCAGGGCGACAAGCACCTCGGCTACCTGGAATCCGGCGACTACTTCGGCGAGATCGCGATCTTGGGCGACGAGGGTCGCCGGACGGCCACCGTCACGGCCGTCACACCCGTGGTGGCCTGGCTGATGTTCGGTGCCTCCTTTCGGACCTTGCAGCACAGCGAGCCCACCATCGCGGCGGCGCTACAGGACGAGATGTCACGGCGACTCGGAAGCGGCTAGCCCTGGGGGCTTGACAGGGGTGATTACCGTGGCCTCGTGGTGTCCTTCAACCCGCTCCCTTCGCGCCGCGCCGCGCCGCGGACAACCTCTCTTGTCGTGATCGCGCTGGTCGCGGTGCTAGTGGCTGTGACCACGGGCTCCGCTGCCGCCGAGACCCCACGGCACACCTACCTGGCTGGCGGGCGCGTCTCCAGCGGAGCAGTGATCCGTCCCCAGCATGTGGTGCTGTCCGGCGACTCGACCCTCTGGCTGACTCGTGCGCGCTGGACTTCGTGGCGGTCGGCCCGCGCCAGGGGCAGTGCGTGGTCCCACTGGGACAACTGCAAGCCCGACTGCGCCACCGGCAAGATCGTGGTGAAGCCGGCCAAGCTCACGTTGTTCCGCGCCCGGCATCTGTGCGGCAAGTGGTTCTTCACGCGGGTGCGCTTCTACTTCACCCGAGGCACGCCGCTGGCCATACCGCAGAACTACGTCTGGAACTCCCGACCCGTCTGCGCCTAGCCCGCCGTTCGGTTCCGTCACGACGCGAGGTGCGTGGCGTCAGCCGTGACCTCTCCCACGCAGCCGTGCCCGCTCATCGAGGAGATGTCCTTTGGCCCTGACGCGATCGAAGCGTCTGCGAAACGATGAGGGTGAGTGGACGACCCGGCACTTTCGGGAGGAACCGCAATGACGTCCGCGACATCCCGAACTCCGAAGATGCCGCCCGCGTGGTTCGTGCACGTTGCTTGGCGCGCTCATCGGGTTCTCTACCGACTCAGTGGCGGCCGCTTCCTGTGGACTCCGTCGAACAAGCGCGGTTGGGGTGCCCTGCGCCTCACAACCGTGGGGCGCAAGTCCGGGCAGCAGCGCAGCGTCATCGTCGGCTATGTCGACGACGGTGTAGATCTCGTCGTCCTCGCGATGAACGGATGGGACGAGGGCCATCCTTCCTGGTGGCTCAACCTCGAAGCGCACCCCGACGCCGTCGTGCGGCTCGCTGGCGAGGAGCCGCGTCCGGTGCGAGCACATCAAGCCGTGGGCGATGAACGTGATCGCCTCTGGCAGCGCTGGACAGCCGTCGATCCGCACATCGACGCATACGCAGGGCAGCGGTCGACCAGGACGCCCGTCGTCATCCTCGGACCACGTGGCGAGACCGCGGCGTCACGTGTGACATCCGCAGAAGTTGTCCGTCAATTGGAGTCGTGATGCCCGAGACCCCGGCCGGCTGGTATGTCGACCCACAAGACTCCCGCTATCTCCGCTATTGGGACGGCCTGGCGTGGACCGATCAGCGGGTCCCCCTCCCGCCAGGTGCACCGCCACCGCCGGGAGTTGTCCCGTCGGGGCCGGCAGCGACGCCGTATCCGGCGCGCCTCGAGGTGGACTACGCCCCGTCGTACAACCGGTTGACCACGTTCTTCCGGCTCGCGATGGTCATCCCGATCGCCATTGTCATGGGCGTCCTCACCGCCGGCGGTACCCAGACCGTCACCAACGAAGCTGGACGGACGGTTACGACGACGAGCGGCGGCATCGTGTCGGGGCTGTTCTTGGCGACGCTCCTGATGATCCTGTTCCGCAAGCGCTACCCGCGTTGGTGGTTCGACTTCGCACGGGAGCTGGCGCGGTTCTCCACCCGCATCGGCGCCTACTTCGCCCTGCTGACCGACGAGTACCCGTCGACTGTCGAGCACCAGCGGATTCACCTCGACCTCGACTATCCCGACGCCGAGAAGGACCTGAAACGTGGGATGCCGCTGGTCAAATGGTTCCTGGCGATCCCGCACTTCATCGTGTTGTTCGCCCTGAGCATCGCCGCGTTCATCGTGGTCGTCATCGCTTGGTTCGCCATCTTGTTCACCGGCCGCTATCCGCGCGCCCTCTTCGACTTCGTCGTCGGTGTGAGTCGCTGGTGGCTTCGCGTGGACGCCTATGCCTTCCTCCTCGTCACCGACCGCTACCCCCCCTTCTCGCTGAACTGAGGACCGCCGGATCAGCTGCCTCCGACCATTCCGCCGAAACGCCCTTCAGGAATCGCTTGACTTCTAGTCATTAGGGGTCTAGTAATTGTGGCGACCAGTACGGGGACAACCGGAGGTTCACATGACCACACTTGCGGTGCGGCAGTCGGTAACGGACTACGGCACTTGGGAAGCCGCGTTCGACGGACACGAGAAGGTGCGACGCAGCCACGGCGCGACCGGCCATCGGGTGCTGCGCGACGGTAACGACGTGCTCGTCCTCGTCGAGTTCCCCGACGAGCAGAGCGCCAAGTCCTTCCAGGCTGACCCCTCCTTGCGAGCGGTGATGACCGAGGCCGGCGTCGTCGGCGCACCTGACATCACCTTGCGGGCCCAGACCTCGCAGGAGCAGTACTGAGCACTGCCAGAACGACACCGCCGAAGGGCTCCCCAGCCGGGAGCCCTTCGCGGCGCGCCCGGAAGCCGACCGGCTTCGAACGCGAGTTCCCCGGCGCCAGCGAGTCCGCCAACGCGAGCCTGGTAGCTCTCGTGCAGGTCGGTGAGGCATTCGTCGCGCTGCTGAACAGGAATCTGCGCCACCACGGCCTGTCGGCTGCCGGACGCCAGGCACTGGCGATCCTGGACGGCGCCAAAGGGCCGTTGTCCCCGACGACGATCGCCGAGCGCCTCATCGTCACCACGGCCACTGTCACGTCCTTGCTGGACACCCTCGAACGTCGAGGCCTCGTCGTCCGGAAGCCCGACCCGACCGACCGACGCCGACTGTTGGTCAGCATCACCGACGAGGCGCGCGCAGATCGTCGACGAGTTCTTGCCCGAGGTGGTCGCGTTGCAGACAGCCGTGATGTCAGACCTCGACGAAGGACAACGCCGACAGCTGCTGCAGTCACTCGCCGTCATCCAGCAGGGGCTGATCGACGTCGACGTCGAAGCGACGCTGAAGACCGTCCCCCCGCGTGGCAAGCGTCAACCCAGCCGAGCCCCTGCACGACGGGGCGAATTGAGTTCAGCTCGCGGACCGGTCGAGTTGTCGGGCGATCCACCGGCGACCGGGCAGGGACCAGTCAGGCGTTGAGCAGGGACAGGACCCGGACGACAACGACCGGGACCAAGACGAGGAGCAGCGCAGGTACGGCTGCGAGGACGTAGAGCGCCAGCCGCACATGCCGTGGAGCTCCGTTGGCCGCCCAGAGGATCAGGACGAGGCTGGCAAAGAAGCAGAGGATGGCGACTGTCAGCGGGAGTGCCCAATCCGCGAAGACCAGGAGCAAGCACGCGAGACCGGCGCATCCGAGCATCAGGCACAGCTCGACGAGCCGGCGCAGCCAAAGGCTAGGTACCTGCTCTCCTACGGCCGCATTGGGATCGGCAACACCGCGCGCCGTCGATGCTTCAGCGTCGATGGAGTGCCACCTTCCGTGTTCCTGCCTCGGTGTCGCTCCGAATCACCCATCGACGGCCACGGACGAGGCAGCTTGCTGCGGGTATGTCTAACGGCGACCGATCCATGACGACCATGGTCCGCACGTGTCATTCACGTTCGGTCGGGGTCAGGCCACCGTGCGTGACGCGATGGCGTTGCGGACAGTGGCGATCCTGCCGAATGCATCCATCGTTGCCCGCGATCTCGTTGCTGTGCGTAGTGGCAAGTGAGCAGGGCGCGCACTTGCATCCGCCGATCCGGGCGTCACCCTCACCAGTTCGGCCGAATGACGAACCCGTCACCCAACCGTGGGCACATGTCGCTGCGACTGTCTTCGTGGGTCGGCATGGGCCGCCCTGACGGCTCCCCCGGGGGCCGACCGTCATCACAAGGGGAATTCACATGCAGAAGTACCTGATCAAGGTGTTCCAGACCCGCGACGAGGAAGGCGCGACTGCGGTCGAGTACGGCCTGATGGTCGCGCTCATCGCGGTCGTCATCATCGGCGCCGTGACCCTGCTGGGCACGAACCTTCGGGGGATCTTCAACACGGTGGCCGGCGCGGTCTGAGCCGGTCTGTAGCCAAAGGGGAAACCAGATGCAGAAGTACCTGATCAAGGTGTTTCAGACCCGCGACGAGGAGGGCGCGACTGCGGTCGAGTACGGCCTGATGGTCGCCCTCATCGCAGTCGTCATCATCGGCGCCGTGACGTTGCTCGGCACCAATCTCACGACCATCTTCACCAACGTCGCGAACGCGATCTGACGTGTGGGGGGCGGTCGACCGACTGTGAATTCGGGCGGTCGACCTGCCCCGCACGCACTCCAGGCAACACCACCCTGAGCCAAGGAGGGAGTTCACCGTGACTGACAACGGCCATGACGAAGGCGCGACCGCCGTCGAGTACGCGTTGATGTTGATGGCGATCTTCGTCGTCATCATCGGGGCCGTGGCGCTTCTGGGAATCAACGTCCGGGGACTCTTCCAACTCATCCCTCCGGGGCTGTGAGACATGTTCAAACGACTTCGCAGCACCGAGCGGGACCGCGGAGCGGCTGCCGTCGAGCTGGCGCTGGTGCTGCCGCTCCTGCTCCTCCTCGTCTTCGGCCTGATCGACTTCGGCCGGTTGTTCTACTCCCAGATCACGATCACGGCCGCTGCACGCGAGGGTGCACGGGTCAGCGCACTGGGCCGGCCGGGCTCCGTGCCGAGCGTCGTCGCCACCGCGGCTACGCCGCTGAGCGGGGTTACCGGAGCCGTGACCGTCAGCTGTCCAGCCACAGTCACTGGTGACATCTCTACGACGGTCGTCGCCTCGTACACGTTCCACTTCATCACCCCCGTCGGCGCGATCGCGAGGCTGTTCACCGGGGGAAGCACCGTCGGGGGAGACATCGCAATGACCGGGAAGGGGGTCATGCGGTGCTTCGGCTGACGTGGTCCCCGATCGTCCGCGGCCGGCAAACCGACGACGCTGGTGCCGTTGCCACGCTCGTCGCGATTCTCCTGGTCAGCGGCGTCATCATGGGCATGCTGGCCTTCAGCGTGGACCTCGGTCAGATGTTCTCGGAGCGTCGGGAGCTCCAGAACGGTGCCGATGCGGGCGCACTTGCAGTAGCGCAGGACTGCGCCGCCGGGAAGCCGTGTGACTCTGGCATATCGGCGTCGAGCACCGCCGGGAGGTATGCCAACTCGAACGCGAAGGACAACTTCTCCCAGGTCACTAACGTCTGCGGCAGTGGAAGCAGCAGCCTCCTGCCGTGCGCAGCGGTCTCTGGGTCGGTGTACGACTGCCCCGCGCCACCGGCGTCTCCGACCAAGTACGTACAGGTGCACACCAACACTCTGCTGTCCAACGGGTCGACTCTGCTACCGCCCGTCTTCTCGCGCCTGCTGCCTGGCAACTCGAGCTACCAGGGCAAAAGGGTGACCGCGTGTGCACAGGTGGCCTGGGGGCCGCCGAAGTCGTTGGCGACCACCCTGCCGGTAACCATCTCCTTGTGTGAGTGGAACAACTACACCGGTGTCGGCACGAACTTTGCTCCACCGCCCCCCTACACCTCATACCCGTCCAGCTACGAACACGCGCTCTATCTGCACAACACCTCGGGCGCGACGAACTGTCCCGCAGGGCCGAGCGGAGCTGACCTGCCCGGCGGCTTCGGGTGGCTCAACTCCAACAACTGTGTCGCCAATGTCGACAACAACAGCTGGGTGGCGGACAACACCGGCGTCTCCATCAACCAAGACTGCAAGTCCGTCATCGCCGGCCTCGTGGGCAAGATCATCTACATCCCGATCTACGACAACACCAACAACCTGACTGGTTCAAACGGCCAGTACCACATCGATCAATTCGCCGCGTTCTATCTCACCGGGTACGCCCTACCCGCGGGGCAGCCCAACCACGTCGACTCGATCGCCACCGGCACCAGGTACTGCAAGGGCTCGGACAAGTGCCTGTACGGGTGGTTCACCACGGGGACCGTCCCCAGCGGTGGCGGGATCGGCACAGGCCCGTCCATGGGCGCCAACATCGTTCAGCTGGTCGGCTGAGAGGCAGTCGACCGAACCGTGCACCGCAACCACATTGCCCGTATTGGGGCAGACCCAGGGGGTCGTCAGTCATGAATCGTCGAGTCTGGGCGGTCATCGCAGCCGTCGTTCTCGCAATCGTCGGAACAGCTGCTGTCTTCGCCTACGTACAGGGCGCCGATAACCGTGCACTGGCTGGCCAGGAGGCGACCGACGTCTATGTAGCCGCCAAGGAGGTTCCCGTGGGGACCACCGCCCAACAGGCGGTTGACGACGGGCTCGTCGTGAAGGAGGCGATCGCCGCCAAGGGGGTTCCCGAGGGGGCACTGACCACTGTGAACGCCGGCAACGGTGACCTGGTCGCGACGTCGACGATCGTGGCCGGGGAGATCGTTCTGGCCGACCGATTCGCCAGCACGGCCGCGACGCCGGGCACTCTGGGCATCCCCAACGGCGAGCTGGCAGTGAGTGTCGCGCTGCTGGACCCGGCTCACGTCGGGACCTTCGTACAGGCGGGGTCGCAGATCGCGATCTTCGACTCGTTCAACGTCAACGAGAAGAAGCCGGGGTCGACCCCCGCGGGCGATCACCTGCAGGACAACCACACCTATACGCGTGCGACGCGGGTGCTCCTCCCCAACGTGACGGTCCTGGCCGTCGGGGCGACCACGACGGCGACATCAGCCGGCCAAAGCTCCCAGGACCAGAGCTCGACCGCTGGACCTCAGGTCACCACGCTCATCACGGTCGCCGTGACACAGCTCGAGGCCGAGAAGCTGATTCACGCGGTTCAGACCGGCACGATCTACTTCGGGCTGGTTACCAGCCAGTCCCATGTTGCGCCGAGCGCCGGGGTCGACGACCGCACCCTGTTCATCGGACGGCGGTGACGACGTGGCCATCCTCCTCGAGGCAGATCCGACAGCCGCTGACTCACTGACGCGGGCGGTTGGTGGCGACGTCACGGTCGTGGACACGAGCCACGCAGTCCATCGTGCCTTGGAGCAGCAGCCGCAAGAAGTGCTCGTGGTGATCGGGTCTGGTTGTGACCTCGCTGCCGTTCTCGACCTGGCGGCTGAGTACCGGATCCACCGTCCACACCTCGGCGTGGTCCTGCTACGACGACGGGTCGACGTCACGGTGCTCGGCCAGGCGCTTCGGGCGGGCGTGCGCGAGGTCGTGCACGGGGACGACCTGACGGCCGTCGCCGAAGCCTGCCGACGATCGCGCGAGGTCTCGCACGGCCTGTTGGGAGCCGTGGGAGCGGAGACCGGCGACGGACGAGTGATCACCGTCTTTGCCGCAAAGGGAGGTTGTGGCAAGACAACCATCGCCACCAACTTGGCCGTCGCGTTGGCGGCCGGCGGTACGTCGTCTGTTTGCCTGGTCGACCTGGACCTGGCCTTCGGCGATGTGGCGATCGCGATGCAGTTGGTCCCTGCACGAACGATCATGGACGCGGTCGCCATGCAAGGCACGATGGACGCCACAGGGGTGCAGTCGCTCCTGACGCCTTACTCGGCTGGGGTCTCCACGGTTCTGGCGCCACTTGAGCCTGGCGAGGCCGACCACATTCCCGTCGGCACCGTCAGCGAGTTGATCCGCACCCTGCGGACCATGTTCGACTACGTCGTGATCGACTCGCCACCCGCGTTCACCGAGCATGTGCTGGCCGCCTTCGACCTCGCCGACGTGTACCTCCTGTTGGCGACTCTCGATATCCCGGCGCTGAAGAATCTCCGGCTGACGCTCGACACCCTCGAGCTGCTGGGTTACCCAAAGGACAGCATGAAGGTCGTGCTCAACCGCAGTGACTCCAAGGTGGGGCTGAGCATCAGCGATGTCGAGAAGGCACTGAGCGTTCCGATCGCCGCTCAGATTCCGTCCAGTCGCGCGGTTTCGACCTCGATCAACAAGGGGATCCCGCTGATTCTCGACGAGCCGGGCCACCCGGTCTCGGTTGCGATCCAAAGGCTTGCCGACAACCGGATCCGACACAGCGCGCCAGCACACGCGGGGTCAGACTCTGCCCTGGTTCCCCGTGACCGCAGGCGGTTCTCCTTCATGCGACGCGAGGTGACGACATGACACTTTCCGACCGCCTCAGCCACGCTCGCACCAACGACATGGAGGACCCCGCGCGGGGACCGGCCGAGAGCCGTCCGGGAGCACCAACGCGTTCAGCGCGCCAGCAGGATCCGTTTGCCGAGGTCAAGCAGAGCGTCCACCAAGCATTGCTCGAGTCGTTGGGACCCAAGCTGTACGACGCACGCATGGACCAGGCCGAGATCGAGCAGCGGGTTCGGCAAACCCTTCAGATGGTGCTCGAGCTGGAAGAGACACCGTTGACGACCGCCGACCGCACGCGAGTGGCACAGGAGGTCGCCGACGAGATCCTGGGCCATGGACCGTTGGAGCCGTTCCTGCGCGATGCGGACGTGACCGAGGTCATGGTCAACGGCCATGACCAGATATTCGTAGAGCGCTTCGGTCGGCTCCACCACGTCGATGCGACGTTCCAGAACGAGGCACACCTACGGCGGACCATCGACAAGGTCGTTGGCCGCGTCGGGCGCCGAGTGGACGAGTCGAGCCCGATGGTCGACGCCCGTCTCCCGGATGGGAGCCGAGTCAACGCAGTCGTGTCCCCCATCGCCTTGGACGGGTCGTTGCTGACCATCCGCAAGTTCGCTCGTGACCCCTATGAGGCCGACGACCTGGTCGGATTCGGCACCATGACGCGGGCGGTGTGCGACTTCCTCGCCGCGTGCGTACGCGGTCGCCTCAACGTGTTGATCAGCGGGGGTACGGGTTCGGGCAAGACGACGACCCTGAACGTGCTCTCCGGATTCATCCCCGAGGACGAGCGGATCATCACTGTTGAGGATGCGGCGGAGCTTCAGATGCACCAGGAGCATGTGGTGCGCTTGGAGTCCCGCCCGTCGAACGTAGAGGGGCGCGGCGAGGTCGCGATCCGCGACCTCGTGCGCAATGCCCTACGGATGCGGCCAGACCGCATCGTGGTGGGAGAGGTCCGCGACGGTGCGGCACTCGACATGCTCCAGGCGATGAACACCGGCCACGACGGTTCACTGACGACAGTTCACGCCAACGCGCCCCGCGACTCGCTCGCCCGGCTCGAAACCATGGTGCTGATGGCGGGCATCGACCTCCCGGTGCGCGCCATCCGCGAACAGGTGGCCAGCGCCATCGACCTGATCGTGCACCAGTCCCGTCTTCGGGATGGCAGCCGCCGCATCACTCACGTCAGTGAAGTCGTCGGGATGGAGGGGGACATCGTCACGCTGCAGGACTTATTCACCTTCGACTACAAGTCCGGTGTGGACGACCAGGGACGCTACCGCGGTACCTTGAAGTCGACCGGACTGCGACCGAAGTTCCTCGACCGGTTGTCCGACTCAGGAATCACGGTGCCCTCTGGCATTTTCGCCTTCGAGCAGCCGAGCCGATGATCGATCGTCGAGCAGCCGCGCTGCTGGCTTCGGTCGCCGTCGTCGTCTTGTCGGCTGGGTCGGCCGCTGCCGCCGGCGAGGGACGGATCGTGTCTGCAGCCGAGAGCGACGGCCAGGTCGCTGTCGTATTCACGGCGACGAATCTTCCCGAGGGCGCAACCCTGGATCCGTCGAGTGTCAAGGTCAAGGTTGACGGAACCTCTGTCTCGGCGAGCGTCACTCCCCTATCGTCGGTGCCCAACCCGCCGCCGAAGCGGCGAGTCGTCCTGGCCATCGACACCAGTGGTTCGATGGCAGGAGCGGGGATGCTCGGGGCTCAAGCCGCAGCCAAACGGTTCCTGACCGAGGTGCCGGCGGACGTCGAAGTAGGGCTGATCGCGTTCGCGGACAAGGCTCGCGTCGTCGTGCCGCCCACGACCGATCGCGGCTCGGTGGCACAGGCGGTCACAACGCTGAAGGCCGCCGGAAACACCTCCTTGTACGACGCGCTCGTGCTCGGTGCGAAGACGTTGGGGCCCGACGGAGACCGGTCTCTGATCGTCCTCAGCGATGGCGCAGACACCACTAGCGCCGTCGATGCACAGACTGCGACGCGCACGCTGGCCCGGTCTGGAGACGGCATCGCGCTCGTGGCCTTCCGAACCGGCGGCGCACAGACGGCCGCCTTGCGGGCGATCGCGCAGGCCACCTCTGGCGTCGTGGTCGCTGCCGGCGACGCAAGGCAGCTGGGACAAGCCTTTGCGACTGCGGCACAGTCGTTCGACACCCGCGTGGCAGTGACCGCCGCGATGCCTGCCGGGACCAGAGCCGGCACGCACTCCGTAGACGTGGCTATGACATTCGGGGCAGTCCGCACGTCGGACTCCGCGACCTTCCGCAGTCCCGCGGCTGGGAGCGCCACCGGAGCGGCATCGACGTATGTGATGCCCGGTGTCCGCTCGTGGTACCTGACGCCGCTGCTCTTCCTGGTCTTCCTCGCCTTGCTGACCCTGGCGGTGGCCACGCTCGTGCCGGTCCGCGAAAGCGTCCGTGCCCGCCGGGCGCGCGACCTCGAGTTCTACACCTTGCACGGCAAGCCGGTTCGGGTAGCCAGTGACGCAGAGGCAGTGAGGAACGCCGGGGCGATCGCGCGCAACGTGTTGGAGTTCAGCAACCGCGTGGTGGAACGTCGGGGCTGGACCGAACGGATGGCATTGCAGCTCGATCGGGCGGGCATGGCGCTTCGCCCGCACGAATGGCTCGTCATTCGGGTTGCCGTGATCCTGGCTACTGTGGCCCTGTTCTGTGTCGTGCTGTCGAACGTGCTGCTCGGTCTCGTGGTAGGTGGTGTGGCGGCTTGGGTCGGAACGCTGATGTACCTACGGATGCGCGCGTCAAAGCGCGTACGGACGTTCCAGGACGGTCTACCCGACACGCTCCAGCTCGTGGCCAGCAGCCTGCAGACCGGCTTCTCGTTGCCGCAGGCGCTCGACGCGGCCGTCCACGACGGCCGTCAGCCCATAGCAGGCGAATTGAGCCGGGCATTGACCGAGACTCAGCTCGGAGCGGTTCTCGAGGATTCTCTGGACCGCATCGGGGAGCGTATGGACAGCAAGGACTTCAAGTGGACCGTCATGGCGATTCGGATCCAGCGCGAGGTCGGAGGCAACCTCGCTGAGGTACTGCAGACCACGGTGGCAACCATGCGTGAGCGCGCCGCCATGCGTCGACAAGTCCGTGCACTGTCGGCCGAGGGCCGGCTGTCGGCGTACATCTTGATCGCCTTGCCGATCCTGCTGTTCTGCTGGCTCTTCCTCTCCCGCCGGGCCTACATCAGCCTCCTTTGGACGACCCACATCGGCTTGATCATGAGCTCGTTCGCAGTCGTGGCCGTGACGATCGGCTGGTTCTGGATGCGCAAGATGGTTCAGGTGGAGGTCTGACATGGACAGCACAGTCATCCTCTGGCTCGGTCTGGCGTGCTTGGCCGCCGCGATCGCCACCATCTCAGTCCTTGTCGTTCGCAGCTCGAGTGGCCCGGTCGGCGTTGCCCAATCCCTCGCCACGATCGAGCAGATGACCAACCGCTCGCGCGTGGCTCGTCACGAGCTGGCGTTCCAGGACCGGATGGTCTCTCCGATGTGGGACCGTTTCGCCGGGTTGGGCCGCCGGTTGACCCCGACCGGAGCGGCGGCGAAGCTGCAGCATCGGCTCGACCTCGCCGGCAACCCCCTCGGCTGGACCCCGGATCGGCTGATGGCGGCCAAAGGCGTTGGCCTGATCACCGGCGTCGTCGTGGGCGCGTTGATCGGGAGCCACACCGGCCCGGTGGGATTCCTGATCTGGACGATCGGTGCGTCCGCCGCCGGCTTGTTCCTGCCAGACCTCCTCCTGATGAACAAGGGGCAGAAGCGTCAACAGCAGTTGCGCAAGTCCCTGCCCGACGCACTCGACATGCTCACAGTCAGCGTCGAGGCGGGCCTCGGCTTCGACGCAGCGCTCGCACAGGTCGCACGCAACACCGACGGTCCCATCGCCGGGGAGTTCTTCCGGGTTCTGCAGGAGATCCAGATCGGCAAGTCGCGCTCCCAAGCCTTCACGTCACTCGCCGAACGGACGACGGTCGACGAGCTGAAGGTCTTCGTCTCGGCACTCACGCAGGCAGACCGGTTGGGCATCCCGATCGCCAACGTGCTCCGAGAACAGTCGCGCGAGATGCGACTCAAGCGCCGCCAGCGCGCCGAGGAGGCCGCCCAGAAGGTACCCATCAAGATCCTCTTCCCGATGGTCTTCTGCATCTTCCCAGCCCTCTTCATCGTCATCATCGGCCCGGGCGTGATCAACATCGTCCAGGCCTTTACGGCAAACCACGTATGACCGCTCGTTCGTCGGCGCCGGCCGGCATCGACCGGGGACGCCTCGTCGTCGTGCCCCTGTTCGCACTGCTGCTGGTCTCGAACGGACTCGCTGTGGTCCAGTCCCTCCAGGGCATGGCCATTGATCTCGGGATGCTTGCCAGCTTGACGGCATCGTTCGCAACGCTGGTCTTTCTCGCGCTCGTCATCGTTGCGTATCTGCGACGCGGGCCGGCCTCGGCGACCACGACATCTCGCACGGCCAAGGTGGCGTCGGCGCTCGCCACGTTCTTGCCGTTCGTGGTTCTGCCCGTGCTGGGGGCGGGTGGAGGCACGACGGATAACGTCGCCGCATCGGTGGCGATCACCGCCGGTATGGCGTTCGCCGTCTGGGCAGTTGTCTCACTTGGCCGCAGCCTGAGTGTGTTCCCGCAGACGAGGCACCTTGCAGACGTCGGCCCCTACCAGTGGGTACGCCATCCGCTGTACAGCGCAGAGATCATCGCGCTGCTCGGCGTCTGCCTGCATACGGGCCGGCCGTTGGCGCTGCTCGTCGTGCCCGTGATGATCGCGCTGCAAGCATTTCGTGCCTGCGCCGAGGAGCAGCTGCTGGTGCGAACGCTTCCCGGATATGTCGGCTATCGGCGTCGCACAGCCGCCCTGCTCCCCGGAGTCGTGTGACGTGGCACACGTCCTTGCGGTGACGAGGCGACCGAATCACGTACTGGAACTGCGGCGCCAGGGGTTCGACGTCCAGGACCTGCGTCCCGATGCGGTGCCTACGAAGACCGATGTCGATGATGCTGTCGCGGTCCTGGTGGATGTCGGTGACCTGACGCGGACCCGAGCGACGCTCGACGTCGTGCGCTCGTACAGCACTGAGGTGCCCGCCGTGATTCTCGGGGCCCCGGGGGACGACTGGCTCGACCTCGAGAACGACGGCCGCACGCTCCTTGTCGTGCCCCCAGTGTCGTTCAGCCAGGTCGCCGTCGCGCTGCGCACGCTCGCGAAACCACAGTTGGACCCCATTCCGGCTCCGACGAACCCCGAACCACCAGGCCCAGTCACACCGTCTCAGCCTCCTGAGGAGACTCAGGTCGCAACCGCCGAGCCACATTCACTCGAACCGTTCGCGGGCGCGCAGACGGCGAGCGCGACAGCCGTCAGCCCCTCGGTGGCGACCGATCCGGGCGGACGGGCGCCGCGGGCCCAAGAGCCCCGTCGTGGCCGAGCTTCGTGGAGAGCGGGTCGTCGCCGGCAATCGGTGACGACGGAGCCTCCCAGCGAGGAGCCCATCGACTGGCGGCCGGCGGCCGACCTCATGCTCACCCAACTCGCCACGGTCCCCGCGGCCCCGGCGGTCTGTGACGAACTCGCGGCCGACCTCTGCGCCGTGGGGCAGGCGGGCGCGGCCGCCGTCCTCGTGGCGGAGGACGGCTGCTGGCGCGTCGAAGGCGGAATCGGGCTCCGTCCGATCGAGTACCGACTGACATTGAGCAACACCGACTGGGTGGTCTCGCAGCTGAGTGTGGAGCTTCCCGTCGTGGCCATCCCGAATACCGACCTCGTACGAGCGCAGCTGGCGCTCACCCCACTCGCCAGACATCGGAGCCTTCTGGTCGTCGTCTTCGCTGGTGGCGGCTGCCTGGCGCTCATTGCCCGTGACTGCACGCCCTTCGAGTCTGACGAAGTCGCTGCCGTCCTCCAACGCCTTCGCGGGCAGTCGTCCGTGTTGTCCGAAGCGCTCGAAGCACGCCGCCTGGCGCGGCGGCTGGTCCACTTCCTGTGATTAGTCCACCCCGGCTCAGCCCACTGACGCAACCGCCGATACCTGAGGAGATGCCATGACCGGCGAGCCCAAGGCAACTGCTAGCGAGGCGTCGGTCACCACGTTGACTCAGACCCTGAGCCAGTCAGACCAACTCCTCCGTAGCGGCGGCACTGCTGGTCGCGTCTGGTCGACCGGATTCTTCCCGCTCGACCAACACCTGACCGGTGGCCTTCGCGGAGGAGAGTTGGTGCTGCTGGCCGGCATCCAGGGCCTCGGCAAGACCACGTTTGCGTTGCAGTTGGCCCGGAACGTCGCCGCCGCGGGACGTCCGGTGCTGTACGTCTGCTACGAGCACAGTCAAGTACAGCTCGCTGAGCGCCTTCTGATTCTCGAGGCCGGGCTCAAGGGCGGGTCTACGGCCATCACGATGGATGAGGCCCGTTCGGCACTGGACGCCATCGGGGAGGGCGGGTACCGCGAGCGCCTCGGCGACCGCCCCGAAGTCCTTCAGGCCTTGGACCATCTCGAGCTGGTCGGAGAGCGGCTACACATCTTGACCGCCCGCGCCGACACCACGACGCTGGCCGACATCAAGCATGCAGCGCAGAACCTCGAGGACGGACCGCCGCTTCTTGTCGTCGACTACCTTCAGAAGGTGACGCTTGGTGAGGACGTCGACGAGGAAGTGCGGATCGCACGTGTCGCCACCGGACTGAAGGATCTTGCGCTCGATCTCGAAGTGCCCGTTGTCGCAATCGCCGCTGTCGAGCGGCGATCGGGTGAGTCTCGTCGGGCCCGGGTGTCAGACCTCAAGGGGTCCGTGACCCTCGGCTATGAGGCCGACATCATCATGATGCTGAACGAGAAGTACGACGTGGTCGCACGACACCACCTGATGTACGACTCGGTCAACGCCGAGCGCTTCCACGACTGGATGGTGTGCTCGATCGATAAGAACCGCTCGGGCGAGAGTCACATCGACATCGAGTTCCGCAAGCGGTTTGCTCGTGGCCACTACGACCCGCACGGCGCCATCGTGAACGAGAAACTCGTCGACGACCGAGTCCACAGCGCCTGACCCCTTCATGATGACCGACGCAGGTCAGGCGGTGTCTGGGCGTCCGTCACCTGCCTCGACGACGGGGGCCGACCCGACGTGAGATGGAAGCGGATCGAGGACCTTCGCCACTTACCGCCGCGGCGGCGTCAGGTGTCTAGTCGAAGACGTGCGCCTGCGCGCTCCTCCTCTGGTAGCCGCAGGAGCTGCCTGCCTCGAAGTCAGGGGCCGCCCCACGGGGAGAAGGAGTCCGCCATGAAGTACGTTCCGCCCGGCCAGCCGGACAGCATCGTGACCGTGAATCCGCGCTATGAGAACTTCATCGGGGGCAAGTGGCTCGCGCCCACCGAAGGCAAGTACCGCGTCGACCTGACCCCGGCGACCGCCAAACCGATTGCCGAGGTCGCCGACTCGACCCCACCGGACGTCGAGTTGGCGCTCGACGCCGCGCACGCGGCGAAGGACGCGTGGGGCGAGGCCTCGGCCACCGAGCGCGCCGCCGTACTCAACCAGATCGCTGACGTGATCGACGCGAACAAGGAGATGCTCGCTGTCGCCGAGAGCTGGGAGAACGGCAAGCCGGTGCGCGAGACGCTGAACGCCGACCTCCCGTTGGTCGTCGACCACTTCCGGTACTTCGCCGCAGCGATCCGCGCCGAGGAAGGGCGGTCGACTGAGATCGACAACGACCTCGTCGCCTACCACTTCCGGGAGCCGCTTGGCGTCGTCGGCCAGATCATCCCGTTCAACTTCCCGCTCCTGATGGCAGCGTGGAAGTTGGCGCCAGCACTCGCAGCAGGCAACTGCTCGGTGCTCAAGCCTGCGTCACCGACTCCTTGGTCGATCCTGAAGCTCATGGAGGTGCTCGAGGACGTCGTACCCCCTGGCGTCATCAACGTGGTGACCGGACCGGGCGCGGAGATCGGCAAGGCGCTCGCCGCCAACCCGCGGATCGCCAAGATCGGCTTCACCGGTGAGACCGTGACCGGCCGGCTGATCATGCAGTACGCGGCGCAGAACCTCATCCCGTCAACGGTCGAGCTCGGTGGGAAGTCGCCCAACATCTTCTTCAACGACGTCATGGCCAGCGATGACGAGTTCCTCGACAAGGCAGTCGAAGGCCTCGTGCTCTACGCGTTCAACAAGGGTGAGGTCTGCACCTGCCCGTCCAGGGCGCTGATCCAGCAGGACATCTACGAGGCATTCATGGGCCGTGCGCTCGAACGGATCGGCAAGATCAAGCAGGGCAACCCACTCGACACCGAGACCCAGATCGGTGCCCAGGTCTCGAAGCAGCAGCTGGAGAAGATCGCCTCCTACGTCGAGATCGGCCGCAACGAAGGCGCCGAGGTGCTCATCGGTGGAGAACGGGCGAAGGTTGGCGGGGAGTTCGCTGACGGCTACTACTTCCAGCCCACCGTGCTCAAGGGTGACAACAAGATGCGCGTGTTCCAGGAGGAGATCTTCGGACCAGTACTCGCGGTGACCACGTTCACCGACGACGAAGACGCCCTCGCCCTCGCCAACGACACCCTGTACGGGTTGGGTGCCGGCGTCTGGACCCGGGACGGGAACCGCGCCTACCAGATGGGCCGTGGCATCAAGGCCGGTCGCGTGTGGACGAACTGCTACCACGCCTACCCGGCGGGCGCTGCGTTCGGCGGGTACAAGATCTCTGGCGTCGGCAGGGAGAACCACCTGATGATGCTCGACCACTACAGCCAGACGAAGAACCTTCTGGTCAGCTACAGCACCAAACCGCTCGGTCTGTTCTGAGATCCGTCATGCCTGAGGTGATCGTGCCGGCACGTATCACGGCAACCCCAGCGGCGCGCAGTGCCATAGTCCGCCTGCGCGCCGCGGTGGGCGGCCCAGTCATGTTCGTGCAGTCCGGTGGCTGCTGTGCCGGGCAGCACGCCGATGTGCTTTCCCGACGGGGAGTTCCTGATCGGCGACGGCGACGTACAGCTCGGTGAGATCGAAGGTGCCCCGTTCTACATCGACGCGCGGCTCGACGTCGCGTGGGGCCAGGACAGCCTGGTGCTGGACGTCGGTGACGGCCCGCCCGAAGGCTTCTCGCTCGGGGCAGGTGATGGCCGACACTTCGTCACCCGCTCAGCGAGCTGCCAGGTGCCGAAAGTGTCGGCTCATCCGAAGACGTCGAGCCTGGATTCGATCTAGGCGTCTGCTTCGGCTGCAGCTGCCTTGATGTCGTCAGCGGCGACCTTGTCCACGGCCTTCTCCACGATGTGGTCGGCCTTGTCCAAGGCCTTGCGGAGCTCGACCGCACCTGGGTCGGACACCAGCGCGATCAGCCCGGAGTGGCCGGGGTCGATCGCGTCCTGCAGCTCCTCAGCCAGCTCCTTGCGGTGGTGAACCTCGCGGGCCTTGCCGGTGGCCGCACCTGCGGCGCCCAGCACGGCGGCACTGCCGATGATGGAGGGCGGGAAGATGACCCCGAGCACGACGCCTCCGACGATGCCCCACTTCAGGCCGTGACGCGTGCTGTGATCAGTGGCCTTCTGGACCTCTAGGGTTCCGTCGGCTTGGCGCTTGACGACGATGACGCCCTCGATCTGCAAGGTCTGACCGTCCTCGACGCTCTTGAGGAACTCGTAGGCCTGCCAAGCGGTGTCGGTGTCGGCGAAGTCGGCGACGAACAAGGTGTAGGCACCGTCGCTGACCACTGCTGCGGAAGCAACTGCGTCGGTGGAGTCGTTGGTTGTCTGGTCCTCGGGCATGTGCATCTCCTGGTCGATGGTCTGCGTGCGACTCCTCGCAGCCTAGACGGCGCGGCACAGACCCCTCGGGGCCCACCAGATGAGTCGAAGGTCTGGCCCTGGTGGGAGAACCGCATGGGAAGATCAATCCGACCCATGACCACCCCCGGCGACCCGCACAGATACCCCTGGGGGTATTCTGACAGACAGATCAAACCTGCGTCTCGCTGGAAGGAATCCAACCGATGGCCACCGTCGCATTGACTGCGGGCACGTTCGAATCTGTCGTCACCAAGAACGACATCGTCTTGGTGGACTTCTGGGCGGCCTGGTGTGGGCCTTGCCGCCAGTTCGGTCCGGTCTTCGAAGCGGCTTCGGACGCCCACGCCGACATCGTCTTCGGGAAGGTGGATACCGAAGCCGAAGCCAGCATCGCGGCTGCCGCAGGGATCGCCTCGATCCCGACGCTGATGGCTTTCCGCGACGGCATCTTGGTCTTCGCCCAACCGGGTGCGCTGGCATCGAAGGGGCTTGAGCAAGTGATCCAAGCGGTCCGCGAGCTGGACATGGCGGAAGTTCGCGGGGAGATCGACGAGCAGAGGGCGCACTCCATTGAATTGCCGGTGCACTCGTGAGCCTCGGGTTGTCGGTCACGCTGCAGCAGCCGTTCCCTGTGGTGGTCGAGACTGTTCAGGTGGCCCTGGCTCGGCAAGGCTTCGGAGTCCTCACTGAGATCGACGTGCAGGCCACTCTGAAGGCAAAGACCGGCGCCGACCTTCAGCCGTACGTGATCCTCGGTGCTTGCAACCCGCCGTTGGCTCTTCGAGCTCTGGAGGCCGACCCTTCGATCGGACTGTTGCTGCCCTGCAATGTGGTCGTCCGCCAGACCGACGACGGCACCGTCGTCGAGGCGGTTGACCCGACGATGATGGTGGAGGGCGCCCGCAACCCAGACCTGAAGCCGGTCGCCGACGACGCAGCCGAACGTCTGCGCGCTTTCATCGCATCGCTGTCCGAGACGACCCTGGTGAAGTAGCGAGCCCGATGACCGGAGTAACCGTTCCAATCCCCTCACCGTCGCGGCGTGAACAGGCCACGGCGCTAGGACTGGTGTTCGCGCAGTTCGTCCTGATTGCTGCGCTCGTCCTGCTCCCGGCTGGGTCGGCCTGGACTGTGCCGGCATGGGCCGAGCAAGCCTGTCGCCTCGCTGCCTGGGTCGGCATCGTTGTGATGATCATCGGTGCGACGGGACTCGGCCGCGGCCTGACCGCGATGCCGTTGCCCAACGGGCGTGCCCAATTACGGACCGGCGGCCTCTACCGCATCGTGCGTCACCCGATCTACAGCGGCCTGTTGTTGTTCGCCGTCGCCAGCACCATGCCTTCGGGCAACGTCCTCACCGCAGTGACGTGCGCCCTGCTCATGGTTCTGCTCAACGTCAAGGCACGGTGGGAGGAACGCCGGCTCGTCCAGCGGTTTCCCGACTACCAGGACTACGCCGAGCGCACCAGCCGATTCGTTCCCCTCCCACGCCCGGTGCGCTCCTGGGGCGTGTGATCAAAGGGACGCGACGTGCGGAGCGGCCCCGGCGTCCGAGGGGTACTCGGAGTCTCGTGCCGGCGGACGCGGTGAAGCTGACCGACGTCGATCTTCAACCTTCGGTTCGCCGGCATCGCTCTCCCCGAGTCGCATACCGAGCCCACGTCGGGGCCAACCCGAAAGCCGAATCGGCAAGTCCCGCGGGCGACGAACTCCTGCTCGCAATGTGCGGCTCTGAGCTTGTCCGCCGCATTCGTCGGGCATCCCTCGGGCGCGTTTGCAGATGCGCCATCCGACGGGTCACCGCGATCGGCTGAGATCCACCCTCACCAGCACTGAGCTGCGCGGATGAGATCAATCCTGATCAAAGATCAGTCCAGTAGTCGCGCACCAGGGACGCATGAGCGCTGTGCTCCCCCGCGTGACAAACGTGCAGTTCAGGAGGGGTGTGCGGTGAACCCATCTTGGACTGACCAACCGCGAACGGCCCCTACTCGAGTCAGGTTGAGTTCTGGCGTGCCGGATCACGGTGACGACCCCAGCCGTCATGCAGTCTAGATACCCCGACTCGGCCAACAGCGGTGAGAACCATCGCCCGGGCCTCTTGCAACCGGCCGCGACAAGGTGAATGGGGCGAGTCGATCGTTGTCGCTGAACGAGGTTCTGTGAGCGCCAATGGCTCCCCAAGATGGTTTTCCAGGCTTGATGCCCATGCGACGGTTGGATTGGGGGTGGCGGACGGTCTTGCGCGCTCCCGTGGCGTGCGTCCTCGGATCGTCAAGTCCATAGGTGTGCCACAGGTCTGAGTCATCATCCCTGCAGAGTTTCGGCGCACTGTCGGGTGAACGGCCCGACCAGAGGTCGTCTGAGGGAAGGGGTCAGAAATGACGCGTTGGGATGAGGGTGAACCGTCTTCGGGCGCAACCGAACAACCGACCAAGCAAGGTGAGAACAATGATGACCATCCCGTACACGATCCCGGACTACGAAACCGAGTCGGTCGATCTGTACTTCCACACCATGAAGCGGTGGGCCGAGCCCGCCGACGAACTCCACCGCCTCTACGAACACGAGACGTACGCCTGAGGAGACGACCAGGACCCACCGATCCCGCACCCTCTACGACAACGGGTTGAAGCAGGGTCGCAGACTTGGGGCAACCGGTGTCCACTGATCGCTCGCACATTGTTCTCCTGAGATTCGCGAGCGACCGAGGCGTCGCTGGTGTAGATCGCAGCATGCCGTGCAAGAACTGCCCGAGAACGGCATCTCTTGCGTCCGCTCTTTGGCTTGTCGCCGTTCGGGGTAATTGAGGATGTCGGTCTTCCCTCGTTTCTGGGGTTCCCGGTTCACATCACGCGGCGGGTAAGGCCGAGGCTCGTTCCCGATAACGGTCGGTTAAGGCTGGTCTTGCGCGACCCAAGCTGTGGTCACGTTGGGTCGGGCCGGGACGCGCGGCCCGTCCTGGCGCTCGTTGGCCGCCCTTGGAGGAAACATGAAACGACTCTCAGCAAAGCTTGCGCTGGTCAGCCTGGTCGGCGTCGTCGGAGTCTCCACACTTGCGCCGATCGCGGCCGCCGCCGCGCCGCGAACGGTCACCAGCAGCGGGCGGTGTAGTAGCGGGCCGGCGACCTGGCGGATGATCGCCACCGCCGACGGGAAGAGGATCGACCTTGAGTTCCGGGTCGTCACCAACCGCCCTGCCGGCCACAGATGGAACGTGCGGCTGGCCGACAACGGCGTGCGAATCTTCCGAGGGACCCGCGTCACGGATCCGCCACGCGGCTCGTTCGACGTGTCGATCCTGACGGCCAACCGGGCCGGGCTCGATCACCTAGTCGGGGTAGCCCGGTACCCGGCGACCGGTCAGGTTTGCCGGGGAGTCGTCAACTTCTGAGCCCGAGATCGAGAGAGGCGCAACCGATGGCCTAAGCGAGGTCCCACCGGGGCACCTGCTGGTGTCGATGATCGTGCCGCTGGTGATCGCCGGGCTAGTCGCCTTAGCACCAAGCGCGAACGCGGCCAGCAAGACTCAGCCGTGCCACAAGATGACGGGCCAGGTGCTGCTGACGTATCACAACCCGGACACCATCGTCACGGGCAACGGCATGAACATCGCTACGGTGTTCACGATGACCCCGACCACGACCTACACCCGTAACGGCGTTCTGACGACTCTGGATGGGATCCAGTACCTCGACATCGGGTACATCTCCTACCGGGCCGTCTATCCCAGCGGAGCGCTGCTGGCTTGCACGGTCGTGATGAACGGACCGTAGCCCGCGAGCCAGACGCCAGGAGACGGCCAGCAGCCAGCTCGCGCAGCCCCAACGGATGTCGCAATCGGCAAGCGAGACGCGCCCCGAATCAGCACATCCGCGCGCGGGAATCTGTCGTTCCGCTCAGTCGATTGACGCGTCGGCGCGCGCCAACGAAGGATGACCTCATTTCCGACTACGTCGTGAAGAACCTCGCTCGGCCCGAGGAACGAATCCGGACTCCCGGCGCAGAGGCGGACCTGGTCACTGTGGGAGAAGTCACGGTGGGGCGCGAAGTCGATGCTCCCGGGTGGCGCTGGTCGACCCACATGCAGCCTCTGGTCGGCGGAGATTGGTGCGAGTCTCATCACATCGGTGTTGCGCTGGCGGGGCATGCGGGCTATCTCCTTCGCGATGGCACGACCTTCGAGGTCGGACCCAATGACGTGTTCGACATTCCCCCGGGCCATGACTCGTGGACGATCGGTACCGAGCCTGCGGTGAGCATCGAGTGGTCCGGACTTCGCACCTGGGTCAGCTCTTCAGCCACGTTCGGTGACCGCGTCCTGACCACATTGCTGATGGCCGACCTGGTCGGCTCGACCACCAAGTTGAGTGCCATCGGTGACGCCGCCTGGCGAGAACTGCTGACCCGGTTCCTCACAGCCTCAGGCGAGCTCATCGCACAACGCCGCGGCCGTCTGGTGAACACAACCGGCGACGGCGTCCTTGCGACGTTTGACTCGCCCGGGAACGCTCTGCGTTGTGCCAGTGATCTGCGACAGACGGCGCACACCCTAAGACTCGCGATTCGTGCCGGCGTCAACACCGGCGAGGTCGAACTCGCCGGAACTGACGTGCGGGGCCTGGCAGTACACGAGGTGGCGCGCATCATGGCTGCCGCGGCACCGGACGAGGTCCTTGTCGCCCAGATCACCCGGGGACTGACAGAGCCAGCCGGAGCCCAGTTCGGCCAGCCCAGCGAACACGTGCTCAAGGGCTTGGACGGCCCCCGCAGCCTGTCTGCCCACATCGACACCCAAACGCGCACCGGTAAGTTGCGGGCCGTCGAGCGGCCCGCAACCGCCCGGCATCGCCGGTTCCGATCAGCCCTGGAACGGCACTCCGGCGCGGCTGCTTCAGGCATGTTGCGGAGATGCTAGTTGAGCCCGAGAATCGGGTCCCGGGCGATGGAGTTCAGACCACTGTCGGCAGCGTGTCCCAGGAGAGGGCTGACGCCGAGCATCTCCTGCACGCCAGCGAGCGTCGAGTAGTGGTTGTACAGCACATTCGTGACACCCCCGGCCTTGGTGTACGGAGAAATGACGATGAACGGGATCTGGGAGGAACTCGATGTGCCCTCGTCCCACGTGATGATGATGGCGCTCTTACCGGCGACATACTCGGGAGTGCCCAGCAGCGCCGGGATGAATGAGCTGGCCCACTTGTCCCCGGCCTGGACCCGTTGCGACGACGTGGTCGTGTTCGACGTGCCGTGCATGATGTCCACCCGGTTCGGGATCACCAGGTTGAACTTCGCGCTGAGAGCGTCGTTCGAACCGAGCGGCACCGCGTACTGCGGGCACAGGGAGTTCTGAGTCCTCGTGTAGTACTGGTATGGCGAGTGGCCGACCTCGAAGAGGCCGTCGCTGGACGAGCCCATGAAGCAGTTGCTCGGCATGCTCTCCGCCCACTCGCGCGCGTCGGAGCCCATCGCCTCGAAGATGCTGACGCTGTCCTGTGGCCACACCCTCGGCAGCTTGGTCCCCGTGATGAGAACCTCCTTGCCGCCAGCGTGACCGGTGTACCCGGACGTCAAGGCGATGTAGTTGGTGAGACTCGTGGTTGTCATGTGATGCATGTTGGTGGCATACGAACAGGCACGCGCGAGGGAGTTCAGGTACGGCGCGTCCTTTGTGTTGCCGATGATCTTCGACAGGGCCTTGTTCTCAAACACGATCACGGTCACGTGCTCCCACTGACCGTCCGGTGGTTGTGCACCGACCTGCGTGCCGCACTGAGAGTCGCCCGTGGTCGCCGACGAGACAGAACCGAATGCATGCGCCGGTAGCCCCGAGAACCCTGCGAGGGCTGCACCTACAACCGCAACGAGCGCCGCGTCCAGAAGTCGCCCTCTCATGCCCCGACACTGCCACAACCCCCCCGTCACCGGATGGCGGGGACCTCGCCACTGATCGCCCTAGCCGGGCCAGGCGGGGAAGCGCTCGCCTTGACCGGGCGAACAGCGAAGACACCGGGACACCACGGAGCCCGTCGCTTCGGCCCCAGTTTGGACTCGGTGTGCCACCCGACGTACAGGCTCCTGCCAAGGCAGCGACGATGAACAGCCCAGCGACAGAAGGCACAACCGCACGAACTCCGTCGAGGGTTAGCCGTGCCATAGCGCACATACTGCCGGATCTCTTGCACTCGGATTCGACCATCTGACGGTCTGAAGAGACGTTGGGCCTCGTCGCACGCGTCTCACAATCGTGCGGTTCCTGAAACGCCCAGCCCCGCCCCTGCCGGGTGGGGCTCATTCACGTTCACAACTCGTGTCCGAAACCCACGTCTCACTACAGGAGGTCGTGATGAGTACTGCGACAGGTATGACGATCGGCTACGCCCGGGTCTCCACTGACGACCAGGACGAGGCGCTGCAGCGCGACGCCTTGGAGAAGGCCGGGTGTGAGCGGCTGTTCGTCGACACCGCTTCCGGCACTCTCGGCTCAAGGCCAGCCCTGGACGCGATGCTCGAACGCCTACGTCCCGGCGACACCGTGGTCGTCTGGAGGCTGGACCGGCTTGGCCGGTCGCTGCGGCACCTGATCAGCCTGGTCGGCGACCTGGAAGCACGCGGAGTGCAGCTGCGCTCCCTGACCGAGCAGCTCGACACGTCCACTCCTGCGGGGCGTCTGGTGTTCCACGTGTTCGCGTCGATGGCTGAGTTCGAGCGGGACCTGATCCGTCAGCGGACGATGGCCGGGCCGCAGGCGGCCAGGGAATGCGGTCGGCCCGGCGGCCGCCCGACGGTGATGACTCCGGAGAAGCTGCGCGCTGCGAAGGCGCTGCTCGAGGCTGGGGAGTCGGTCAGTGATGCCGCACGCGCGGTCGGCGTGTCACAGGCGACGTTGTATCGCGCCCGCGCCTGCCACGTGGAGACGCGGCCGCGTGAGACAGCTTCTGCTCGCCGGGCATCCCTGGAGTCCGACCGCCACTCATCGCTAGTCGAGCCGTGATTCGTCCCCTGCGCCGTCGAGCTCAGCTCCCACCTCGCGAGCTTCACGTTCGTCCATGTCGAAGTCGTCGGCGACTTCCTCCTCGTCGCCGGACTCCTCCTCGGTGTCGCGCAGTGAGGCGACTCCATCGCGATCACGCCGCGACTCTGAGTCCGCACTCGCCTCAAGCGAGATGTCGTCGTCTTGCGGGCCGGGGTTGGTGTCATCGGTCATGGTCGAAAGTCTCGCACTGGCACCAGGCTTCGACGCCGGCGACGTCACGTTGGCTTGCCCACTAGGAGTGCCACTTCCCAGTACTTCGCCTCAGTGACAGTGGGCGACGGAGTACTGCCCGATCGCTCGACCATCGGGGGACGTGAGAGCCGCCTGCACCGCATCTGACAATGCTTGGGTCGAGGAGTACAGCCCAACAGCGAGGTTTTGGGCGACTCCGAGCAGCTCGTCACCGACGCTCTTCACCTGGGTCTTCATGCTGTCGGGTGCGAATCTGCGCCAGTCGGCGACCGAGACGTAGATCGCACTGACGGCATCCTTGGAGCTCCGCGAGGCGGAGATGCCGGTGGCGAGCTCGGCGATGGCGCTGCAGAAGTCGGTGGCGGTCCCGGTGATCCCGGCGAGCCCGGTGACCGTCGCGTTCGGAGTCGGAACCGTCGTGGCCGCCGACCCGCTCGGGGTTGGCGAGCCAGACCCGGGCACCGGACTGGCGCTGCTGCTGCCGGAGCGGGTTGGGGTGGCGGACTGGGCCGTCGGAGTCCCGACACTGCCCGAGCAGCCCGTCACCAGAACGCCGAGAACCGCAGAGACTGTGATTGTCTTCGCCAGCAGACCGACCACGACATCCCCCGTCCATCTACGGACCTTCACGACACGAAGCGGGAAGCAGCTCGTCGCCGAGACGCAACGTCCCACATCCCCACCCGAGCATGGCCCGAACAACCGAAGAAGACCAGGCCGACCCGGGGCCGACGGCTCGGCGGCGCGATCAGTTCGGTCAGCGGCTCGATGCGGCGCACGTCAGGAGTGGACTGCGGTGGCGTCGCCGAGCAGGATGTCGCACTCGGCCAGCGC
>CAVSCR010000004.1:0-54116 GCA_963726575.1 uncultured Actinomycetota bacterium | reverse complement strand
ATGACGTGAACGAAGTGACGACCTCGGTGACGTGGCGCAGGTCCGACCCGCAGCAACCTCCGACGACGTTGAGTTCCGGGAGTAGCTCCCGCAGCGTGAGGTAGCCCTTCGCGAACTCCACCGGATCTCCGTCGTCAAGAACCTCGGCGACGTCGAGCTCGGCGTGGCTCTGGCGCGATGCGTTGCAGCGCAGTCCACGGATCCGCGACGCCCAAGGCGCACCGGCCTCGATGACATCGACGAAGTGGTCCGGATGCGCACAGTTCACCATGTAGTACGCCGGCGCTCCGCCCGTGGCGTCGTCGACGGCCTCGATCGCGCGTCCGAGGCCCTGTCCGGTCGGCAACGCACCGTCGGTCTCGACGGTGAACGACACGACGATCGGCAAGCCGACCGCGGTAGCCGCGCGGGTCACGCCGATCGCCTCGCTGGACTGGGTGAACGTCAGTGCCGAGACCATGTCTACGTCGGAGTCTGCGAGCCACTGCAGCTGCGTGCGGTGGTACGACTGTGCCTCATCCACAGCCACGTCCACCTCAGGCGCGTAGGCGTCGCCGCGGGGGCCGATGAGCGCGTTGACGACCACCGGGCCCGTCTGGTGGGAGTACTCGGCCCGCAGACCGGCGGCGAACCGCGCGGCATCGCGATTGGCCGCCGCCAGCCCAGCCTCGTCGGTGCCGAGGTCGGCAGCCCAGAAAGGGTGCGCCTTCCAGGTGGGGCAGTCGAGCACGACCCCGGCGTCGTGTTCGCGCGCGAGGTCCAGGAAGCCGCGGTAGTAGTCGGCGAGCGCCTGCCTGCCGTCTGGCTCGTCGAGCAGGGTGTGAGCCGCGAATTCTCGGACCTCGACGCCCTTGTTGAAGATCAGATCGGTCTCGCACCCCGCGTCGGTCACGAACAGACCGCCGTCGACCTGCGGGAGATGGCTTCGGTAGCTGGACATGGCTGTCGCTTCCTGTCGGTGTGGGTCGCGAACATCGTCGCGACGAGCGTCGCCGTCGGGGCTGCAGCGCGTCCCGAGGGATCCATGACGGTTGTCCTACGAAGTTCCTACCGCCGGCGCCAACTCGACCCGCGGGAGTCTCGAGCGCGGCACGATGGACGTCGTGATGCGGATCGCCGGATGGGACGTCGACGCTGATGCGCACCAGATCAGTCGGGGCACGGAGACGCGGCGGCTCGAGCCACGCGTCATGGACGTGCTCCTCCTGCTCGCCCAGCGACAGGGTTCGGTCATCACCCGCACCGAGCTGATGACTCAGGTCTGGGGTGACACGTTCATCACCGACGACGCCGTGAGCGCGGCGATCATCAAGCTGCGCAGAGCGTTCGACGACGACGCCCGACGCCCGCGGGTGATCGAGACCGTTCCGAAGTCCGGGTACCGGCTGATCGCGAGTGTCCATGACGAGGGACCGGCGGCGGAGCCTCGCCGGCCTCGCCAACGGGCAGTTCGAAGCGCCACCGTCCTGCGCTGTGAACTGGACATACCCAGGACGGCGGACGGATGGTCGGATGCCGAGGCTTGGGAGGCAGCCGTCGCGGACGAACGCGACCGGATCGAGCAGCTCGTCGGTGGCGATGACGACTCTGCGTTGGTCATGGTCGAGCCGGCCGCCGTCGTCGTCGTGTTCGGTGCGCCCGCCGCCACAGAACACCACGCCTTGCGTGCGGTGACGACAGCCCTGGCCCTGGCGCGGGCTCACGATCCCGGAACAGGTGGCGATCACGCGCGCGTCATTCGGCGCATCGGTGTCGCGACCGGCGAGCTACTCGTGTCGCGTGCTGCCCGCCACTGCGGCAGCGTTCGGCGATCCGCTGACCGCCGCCTCCGAGGTGGCCGCGCTCGCAGCCAGCGGCGAGGTCGCCATCAGTGCCAGCACCCGCGATCTGGTGGCCGAGCACTTCGACCTCGAGCCGCTCGATCCGCGAGCCGGCGCGGAGCCCGGCGCCTACCGAGTCGTAGCGGAGCGCACCGGCGCCCATCGCTGGCGCGAGGCTCGTGCGCAGACGCAGATGGTCGGACGCCGACGGGAACGAGCCACGCTCGAGGCTGCGCTGCAGGAGGCCGGGCGGCAGACCGGCGCGACAGTGGTCATCACCGGAGCACCCGGGGTCGGAAAGTCGCGCCTCCTGTTCGAACTCCTCGTCCAGGCAGACGCCGAAGGTGTTCGGACCTGGGTGGGGCAGGCGTCCCCCCTGGACCGGCACACGCCGTACGGCGCCTTGCGAGCGGTCCTGCTCGATGCACTGCAGACGCGACACGACGTAGCAGACCGTCAAGCGCTGACGGCCATGATCGACCCCGCCGCCACGAACGACGAGTGGGCGACTACCGACGCCGACCTCCGTCAGACCCGCGTGGCCGCGGTCGCCGAAAGCCTGCTGCTGCCCGACGACCGGCCGACGCTGATCGCCACCGAGGACGTGCACTGGGCAGATGACGCGACCCGCGCGCTCCTCGCCGCCCTCTCCAGGCGCATTCGACGGCTGCCGTGCCTGCTCGTAGCGACCGAACGGCCCGGCAACGACCACGCGACCGACGGTTGGGCCAATGTGACCCACCTCGTGCTCGATCCGCTCTCACCGAGTGAGGCGGCCTCGTTGATCGACGCCCTGGTCGGGGAGCATCCGAGCGTGGCGGCGTGGAAGAACGGGGTTCTCGAGCGCACTGCCGGTACACCGTTGTTCGTCCGCGAGTGCGTCCAGTCGGCGGTTACCGCAGGTGCGCTGAGGGGCGAAGCCGGTGCGTACGTCCTCGATCCTGGGGTACCGCTTCCCACGGTCCCGACCTCGTTGCGCGGCCTGCTCACCGAGCGCATCGACAGCCTGCCGGCTCCGGCACGGACCGTTGCCGAAGCCGCCGCCGTGATCGGCCGAACGTCCCCAGAGTCGCTGCTGTCAGCGCTGGTCGACCTCGACGAACCGCAGCGTCTCGCCGCCCTCGCACAGCTGCAGGCATCACAGATCCTGACGGCGACCGGCTCTCGGCGTGCGCCCACGCATTCCTTCACCCACGCGCTCATCCAGGAGGCTGCGTACGTCGGGCTGCCCACCGACCGGCGGCGTGCCCTGCACCGGCAGGTGGGTCTCGCACTGGAGCAACAGGAGGAGTCGGATCGGACGGCCGACGCCGTAGCTCTCGCACACCACTGGACCGAGTCCGGTGATGGCGCCCGCGCAGTGCCGTACTGGCGCGGCGCGGCCACCATCGCAGCCCGCAGCGGAGCGCATGCCGACGCCTTGGCTGACCTGGATCGCGCGCAAGACCTCCTCACGCGGCTCACCGGGGACGAGCGTCGCCATCAGGAGTTGGCCATCGAGCTGGCCAGGGGGACGTCGCTGGTACAGACACTCGGACCCACCGATCCCCAAGTCTTCGACGTCTACGATCGCGCCGCCGCTTTGGCCACCGAGGTCGGATCGACCCGCGACCAGTTCCAGTCGTCGTGGGGGCGTTGGTTCGTGCAGATGATGCGAGGCGATGTCAACGCCGCGTCGGACCTCGGCGATCAACTGTTCACCATCGCCGAGCAGCTCGGTGACGAGTCGCTGCTGATCGAGGCGCACCACGTGCAGTGGTCGAGTCTGGTCCTCGCCGGAAGGCCCCAGGATGCCAAGAGCCACACCGAGATGGTGATCGAGCGCTACCGGCCAGACCAACATCACTGGCTCACCTACTCGTATGGTGGCCACGACCCGGGCGTGTGCGCGATGAACATCCACGCGATGTCGTGCTGGCTGCTCGGCCAAGGCAGCGCTGCGGCCACGAGCAGCGAGCGCGCGCAGGCACTGGCCGACCAGCTCGACCACGGCTACACGCTGTTGGAGTCGGTGCACGCCGCGCTGACGATCGCACTGGTCGACCGTCAGGTGGCGGAACTGGAGCGGCTCTCCTCCCGTCTGCTCGACCTCATCGCGGCCGGTCGTGTTCCGCCCTTCACTGCTGGGTTCGCGGACGGCTTTCGCGGCGCTGCGCTCGTCTACCGCGGAGACGCGGTGCAGGGGCTGGCGCTGATGCGAGACGCCCGTCCGACCTGGCGCGAGTTCTGGGGCGCGTGGTGCTACCCCCTCGACGTCGCGTACGCCGAGGTCTGGGCGTCCGTGGGCGGTGGCGTCGATGCGCAGACGTATCTCCGCCAGACAATGGCAGACGCCAACGCCACCGGCGCCGTCTGGTGGAACGAAGCTCTGCAGGCCGCGATCAGCCGGCTGGGTGGTTGAGCCGGCACAGCCGAGCTATACGCCTTCCTGCACCTCGAACACGTCCTGCGCCACGAGTCCGTGAGCCTCACGGTGAACGGTGCGCCGCCGCCGCCGACGGCGCCTCGACGAGGCGGAACACCTTGCCCTGGTCCGGGGAGACCCAGTAGCGCAGGTCCCTGACGTCGTAGGAGCCCTGCTTGTCCAGGTCGGCCATGTGGGCCTTGGCGACGTCGTCGAACCCCACGCCACCCTCGATCGTGTGAACGTCCATGTACAGCGGCATCGCTGTGTCCTTCCGGCTCGGGTCGGCCTCTGCGCGGTCGACCAGTCACGAGCACGGTAGAAGCGAGCGGACGACGCGGGGATCGGGAGTCGACCCCCAGGTTGGGTCGCTCGACCCCCATCCGACGCCAGGTGCTCGGGCAATTTCCGGCCGACGACGCCGTGTCGACTCGGAGGACTGAATAGGGTGACTCCAACGTCGGCCGGATCACCCGGGAGCCCTTCGCATGGTCAAGACCACGCCGTTCCACCCGCGTCTGTCTGAGCTCAACACTACCCAGCTCTGGTCGCACTGGTCGGGCTACCTGTCGGCCACGCAGTACGACTCAGCGGTCAAGCACGAGTACTTCGGGGTCCGTAACGCGGTCGGCTTCTTCGACGCCTCCCCGCTGTACAAGTACTCGATCTCCGGCCTCGACGCCGAGCGGTTCCTCGGCGGCATCCTCGCGCGCGACATCCGCACCTGTCGACCGGGGCGAGCCCAGTACACGGTGTGGTGCGACGACCGAGGCTACGTGCTCGAGGACGGCGTCGTGTTCCGCCAGTCGGCCAACGACTTCCTCCTGACGGCGGCCGAGCCGAACCTGTCGTTCCTGCAGAACCAGATCGGCTCGTTGCAGGTCGCCGTGGAAGAAGTGTCGACGCAGTACGCGATGCTGGCCGTCCAAGGTCCGCGCGCCCGTGCCGCGCTGGCGCCGATCGCACCCGAGGTCAACGAGCTGCGCTACTTCGCGCAGGCACCCACCAAGATCGCCGGCTGCGAGGTCTCGGTCAGCCGCACCGGTTTCAGTGGCGACCTGGGGTTCGAGCTGCTGATTCCCGCCGACGACGCACTTGCGGTCTTCGACGCGGTGTGGGAGGCGGGCGTGCCGCACCGGATGCGTCCGTTCGGCGACCAGGCCCTCAACGCGCTGCGGATCGAGGCTGGCCTGTCACTGATCGGGACCGAGTTCACGTCCAGCCGCCTCGCGTTCAACGACCACGAACGATTCACCCCCGACGAGCTCGGATTCGGCTGGCTGCTCAAGGGGATCGAGGACGACTCTCGCCGGTTCGTCGGACGTCGGGCGATCCTGTCGGAGCGGGCGAACCGAGCATCACGCTGGAAGACCGTCGGCCTGGTGGTCGACTGGGAAGAATACGACCGAATGTTCTACGACGAGGACCTCATCCCACCCAGGGACGGGCCGCCGGCCGCCTGGGAGACCATGCTCTACGACGCCGACGGCGGCCGCGCCGGCTACGCCACCAGCTACGTCTACTCCCCCATGCTGCAGTCGCACATCGGAATCGCGCGGGTGCGGCCCGAGCTCGCCACACCCGGCACACCGATTGGCGTCGAGCAGACTGTCAACCACGTCTACACGACGGCACCGGGAGCCGTGACCACGCTGCCGTTCTTCAACCCCGAGCGAAAGACCTCGATGACATGACCGACGCCAACCGCTACGACGCCATCGTCATCGGTGGGGGCCACAACGGCCTGGTCAACGGTGCCTATCTCGCCAAGGCCGGCCTGAACACGGTGATCCTGGAGCGCCGCGACCTGGTCGGCGGCGCGGCGATCACCGAGGAGCTCCACCCGGGGTTCAGCTTCACCACCTTCTCCTACGCGCTGAGCCTGATCCGACCGGTCATCGTGCACGAGCTCGAGCTGGTGCGGCACGGCTTCAACCCGATCTACATGCCGACGACGTTCGCGCCCATGGAGAACGGCGACTACCTGTTGCTCGGGCCGGACCGCGACGAGAACATCCGCGAGATCATGCGCCACAGTCCGCGCGATGCCGACGCCATGGACAGGTTCGACCACGACCTCACCCGCGTCCTGCAGCTGCTGCGTCCGCTGTTCGACAAGCCGCCCCCCAACATCTTCGGCAAAACCCCGGAGGACGCCGAAGACGTCGCGTGGCTGCTGGGACATCTCGGATCGGCCGAGCCGAAGGTGATCCACGACACCGTGCGGCTGCTCACGGGCAGCATCTCGGACTTCCTTGACGACTACTTCGAGTCCGAGATCATCAAGGGCCACCTCGCCGCGGGCTCGACCACGGGCACCAAGGTCGGTCCGATGTCGGCAGGCTCGGGCCTGGTGTTCCTGATGATGGCGATGGGCGAGCACGACGGGAACCTCGGCACCTGGTCGTTCCACAAGGGCGGCAACGGTGGGTTCACCCAGATCCTCGCCGCGGCGGCTCAGGCCAACGGCGCGCAGATCCGACTCGAGGCGGCCGTCGATCACGTGATCACCAAGGACGGCCGAGCCACCGGCGTCGTCCTGGTCGACGGCACGGAGTTCCACGCCGACATCGTCGTGAGTGCACTCGACCCACGACGCACGTTCACCGAGCTGGTCGACCCGCGCGAGCTGCCGAGCGACCTGGTCGAGAGCATCAACCGCTTCCAGTTCAACGGCACCAGTGCCAAGGTGAACTTCGCGCTCGACAGCCATCCGGTGTACCCGGCCCTGGCCAAGCGCACCGACCAGTACCGCGGGTTCATCAGTATCGGCCCGTCGATCGAGTACCTCGAGCGGGCGTACGACGCCTCCAAGTACGGCTGGTACAGCGAACGCCCCTATCTCGACTGTTGCGTCCAGTCGTTCCTCGACCCCGACATGGCACCTCCGGGTAAGCACGTCATGTCGTGCTTCGTCCAGTACGCGCCCTACCACCTCAAGGGCAGCGACTGGGATACCGAACGCGAGCGCTTCGGTGACACCGTGCAGGCGACGCTGGAGTCGTTCTTCCCCGGCTTCGGCGACCTCGTGCTCCATCGCGAGGTCGTGACGCCGCTCGACATCGAACGTGTCGTCGGGCTCACCGAGGGCAACATCTACGCCGGCGACTTCCTCGCCCCGCAGATGTACTTCTTCCGGCCGGCCCCCGGCTGGTCGCAGTACAAGACGCCGATCGAGGGCTACTACCAGTGCGGGTCCGGCACCCACCCCGGCGGCTGCGTCATGGGAGCCCCGGCGAGGTTGGCCAGCCAGGCGATCCTGAAGGACCGCGCCGCACTGAGTCGTTCAGTGCAGTGATCGTCATGGGTCGGTGGACGTGACACCAGCCACTCTCGGGAAGCGGGCCCGGGTTTCCAGCTCGCCCAGGTCCATGTGGTTGCGGATGTACTGACGCGAACCGTCGGCCGCCGGCGTGTAGTCCCACGCCGGCGGTGCACCGTGGTCCAATGCTGCGCTCACCGCGAGCCGTCGCCGCTGACTCAGACGCACCTGAGCGTCGAGCTCATCGAGGTCCCATCGCTGCTCGGCGACGGCCACCAGATCCAGGTAGGCGTCGGCGTAGCGGTCGGCCCCGACGAGGTTCATGCGCTCCAACGGGTCCACGGACACGTCGTAGAGCTGGTCGGGGTCCGACGGCGAGCGCACCAGCTTCAGGTCCCCCTGGCGCACCATGACGATCGGAGCGATCGCTCCCTCCGCCAGGTACTCGCACAGCACCGGCCCGCGTGCGTCGTCGGCTCCAGCGTCACCGGCCAGCAGCGGCAACAGGCTGGAGCCGTCGAGGTCGTCCACCACGCCGGACAGGTCACCGCCGTTGGCCAGGCCGACGAGGGTGGGGAGCAGGTCGATCGTCGACACCGGTACGGCGACGCGGCGCGGAGCGAACCGGCCCGGCGCACGGACGACCAACGGAACTCGTGCCGAGCCCTCGAAGAAAGCCATCTTGTACCAGAGACCACGCTCGCCCAGCATGTCGCCGTGGTCGCTGGTGAGGACCACCACCGTGTCATCGTCCTGGCCGGTTTCCTGCAACGCGTCCAGCAGGTGCTGGATCAAGTCGTCGACGTACGAGATGGCCCCGCGATAGGCACGCAGGGCAGCCCGCACCTGCTCGTCGTCCGGCTCGACCTGGTCGAGGGCGCAGACCTGACGCAGTCGCTGCTCGTGTGGCGTGGCCGACGAGGCGTCGTAACCGTGCACCGGCATCGGGATGTCGGCATCGGCGTAGCGGTCCCACCACTCCTGCGGGATCGCGTACGGGTCATGGGGGTGGGTGAAGGAGACCACGAAGCAGAAGGGCCGGTCGTCGGCGGAACGCGCGTGGTCGTAGAGCAGACGCTTCGCTGCGAACGCCACCTCGTCGTCGAAGTCGAGCTGGTTCGACCTCACACATGTCCCGGCATCCACCACCGAGGACATGTCGTGGTACCAGTGGGGACGATGGTCAGGGTCACCCCAGTCGGGGGTCCACCCGAAGTCGGCGGGGTAGATGTCGGTGGTCAATCGCTCCTCGAAGCCGTGCAGCTGATCGGGGCCGCAGAAGTGCATCTTGCCGACCAGCGCCGTGCGGTAGCCGGCGGTCCGCAGGTAGTGGGCGAACGTCGGCAGGTCGGAGGAGAACGGTGCTGCATTGTCATAGGTGGTCGTCCGCGACGGCAGTCGACCCGTCATGAGCGAGGCGCGCGCCGGTGCACACAGCGGGCTCGGCGTGTACGCCGCGTCGAACACGACCCCGCTCTGAGCCAGTGACGCCATCGCCGGCGCGAGCGTGACCGGGTCGCCGTGGAACGGCAACGCGGCGGGAGCCAGCTGGTCGGCCATCACGACCAGAATGTTCGGCTGGCGGCGTCCGCTCACGCGGGCGGAACGGTGCCCTGGGCCGCCGCCTCGGCCTCAGCGACCTCGAGCGACGGCGTGTTGGCGATCAGTTCCTGGGTGTAGGGCTGCTGCGGGTTGGCCAAGATGTCGGCGGTCGCTGAGTACTCCACGATCGAGCCGTCGGCCAGCACGGCGACCTTCTGGGCGATCGAGCGGACCAGCGGGAGGTTGTGCGTGACGAACACCATCGACAGCCCGAGCTCGCGCTGCAGCTTCCCGAGCAGATCGACGATGGCCGCCTGCACACTCACGTCGAGTGCGGAGGTGACCTCGTCGCAGATGAGCACCGACGGCTTGGAGATCAACGCGCGCGCGATGGCCACGCGCTGACGCTCGCCGCCGGAGAGCTGGTCGGGATACCGGCTGGCGTAGCTGGCCGACAGCGACACCTGTTCGAGCATCTCCCCGACCAGTGTGTCGGCTTGCCGCCCGGAAGCGATCTTGAAGATCGACAACGGCTGACGGATGCACTCCCCCACCGTCTTGCGCGGGTTCAGCGAGCCGTACGGGTTCTGGAAGATGTACTGGATCTGACGCCGGGTCTCCAGCGACCGGGCACGCGCGGAGGTCTCCAGCGGCTTGTCGCCCAGCCGGATCTCGCCGGTCCAGTTGCGGTGCAGCCCGGCGATCGACCGCGCCGTGGTCGTCTTGCCCGACCCTGACTCACCGACGACGGCCAGGCACTGGTTGGCCTCCAGCGTCAGGTTGATCGAGTGCAGCACCTCGGCCTTGCCGTAGTAGGCCACCACGTTGTCCAGGGTGAGCACGGCATTGTCGCCGACGGTGACGTCGGCCGGGTTGCCGGTCGTGATCGGCGCCTGCTTGCTGACCTCCTCGGCCCGGATGCACCGCGCAGCATGCTCGGTCCCCACGAGCGTGAGCGCCGGCACCTCGGTGTCGCACGCGTCGATGTGCAGGTCGCAGCGAGGGCCGAAGGCACACCCGCTGGGTCGCTTGGCCGGTGACGGCGCGTACCCGGGAATGCCCACCAGGCGACGCCCGCCAGTCAGTCGCGGGATCGCGCCGATGAGGCGACGGGTGTAGGGATGCGCCGCAGAGTCGAACAGCTGCTCGGCGAGCCCGAGCTCCACGATCCGTCCGGCGTACATCACCGCCACCCGGCGGGCCAGCGCAGCCACGACGGCGAGGTCGTGGCTGACGTACAGCGCGGCCACGCCGTGGGCGGCTGCCAGATCGCGCACCGTCGCCAGCACCGTCGCCTGTGTGGTGACGTCAAGCCCGGTGGTCGGCTCGTCCAGCACGATCAGCCGGGGTCGGTTGGCAAAGGCCATGGCGAGCCCGATCCGCTGCTGCTGACCACCGGACAGCTCGTGCGGGTACCGGCGCAGGTAGGTCGGATCGTCGGGCAGCGCGACCTCGCGCATCATCTCCGCGATCCGCGCGTCGTTGTCCTTGTCGCTGCCCGACCCGTGCGCCTGCAGCACCTCGCGCAGTTGCAGGCCGACCCGCAGCGCCGGGTTGAGGGACGACGCAGGGTCCTGCGGGACGTAGGAGACCAACGACCCGCGCAACGCCCGCAGTTGCTCGTCGTCCATGTCGAGGATGCTCTGGTCGCCGAGCCGGATCGACCCGCCGGTGATCTTCAGGCCACGGCGGGCGTGGCCGAGCAGGGCAAGCCCCACCGTCGTCTTGCCGGAACCGGACTCTCCGACGACGCCGAGCACCTCCCCGGGGACGATCTCGAAGGAGACCCCCATGACCACCGGCGTGCCGGCGGTCGTGGCGATCTGCAGGTCCTCGACCGTGACCGCGGCGTGCGGCACACCGGGCGACGCGGGCGTGGACAGCGGCTCGGCGCTCACTCGTCGACCCGCTCCCGGTCGATGCCGGCGGCAGTGCGGGCAATGCCGTCGCCGAACAGTCCGGTGCCGATGGTCAGCAGCGCGATTGCCATGATCGGCAGCAATGCGCCCCACGGCTGCGTCGACAGGGTCAACTGGTTCTGCTGGATCATCGAGCCCCAGTTGGGGTTGTTCGGGTTGGGCGCCAGCCCGAGGAACGCGAGTGCGGCGATGACGCCGATCGAGTAGGTCAGTCGCAGGCTTGCCTCGACCATCATCGGGCCGAGGATGTTGGGGAACAGCTCGCCGGTGATGATGCGTACGCGCGAGAGACCCATGGCCTCGGTGGCGGCCACGAAGTCGCGCTCGACCACCGGCAGCGCCGATCCACGCGCGACGCGGGCAACGCGCGGAGCAGTGGTCAACGCGATCGCGGCCAGGATCAGCCAGGTGTGCGCGCCGAGCAGGCTCACCGCGACGAGCGCCAACATGATCTGCGGGAACGCCATGATGACGTCCATCGCGCGCATCAGGACGTCGTCGAGTGCGTTGCGGGAGTAGGCGGCCACGAGCCCGACGACCACCCCGATGATCAGACCGACCGCAGTGGCGATGGTCGCCGTGATCAGGATGTCGAGGCCGCCGTGCAGGAACCGGCTCCAGATGTCCTGCCCGAGGTAGTCGGTGCCGAACAGGCCGTTGGCCCCACCAGGGGAGGAGCTCGGGATGCCCCGGAACTCATCAGATGCGTACGGGGCCAGCAGCGGGCCGAAGACGGCCAGGGCCACGACGAACAGGATCAGGCCGAGGCCGATCTGCGTACGGCGCAGCCGAAGTGAGCGGCGCAGCAACGACTTCGCGCGGACCGGCGGGCCAGCAGCGGGCAAGTCTGGGAACTGGTCGATGATGACCTGGTCGGGGGTGCTCACAGGTTCGTCCTCAGCTTCGGGGTGACCAGGATCGTCGCGATGTCGGCGAGCAGGTTCAACACGACGTAGATCGCGGCGATCAGCATGGCCAATGCCTGTACGACCGGGATGTCGTGGTTCACCACCGAGTCCTGCAGCTGGCTGCCGATGCCGGGGTAGTTGAAGACGAACTCGATGACCACGATGCCACCAGCGAGGTACGCCAGGCTGATCGCGATCACCTGGAAGACCGGACCGATCGCGTTGGGAAGCGCGTGACGCACCAGAACGGTCCGCTCCGGCAGCCCCTTGAGACGGGCCATCTCGATGTAGTCGCTCTCCAGCACCTCGATCATCGACGCCCGCATGATCCGCGCGACGTACGGCGCGACCGCGATGATCAGGGTCAGAGTCGGCAGAATCAGGATCGCCGGGTGCGACCACGGTCGTTCACCGGGAGGCACCGAGCTGATCGCCGGCAGCAGGTGGGACACCGTCGTGGCGAAAAGGATCACCAGCAACAGCGCCACGACGAACTCGGGCAGGGCGGCCAGCAGCAGCATGGAGTTCGACGACACGTTGTCGAACGCCTTCTCGCGGCGCAGGGCCGACCACGCGCCGATCGCCACCGAGAGGGGGATCGAGATCAGGGCGGCGCCGAACACCAGGACTGCTGAGTTGATGACCCGGTCGCCCAGCAGCTGGGTCACCGGCTGCTGGGCGGCCAACGAGTTGCCCAGGTTGAAGGTGAACAGACCGCGAAGCCAGCTGACGTACTGCTCAACGAGTGGGTGGCCCAGGTTGAGCTGCTTCTGCAGAGCTGCCAGCCGGTCCGGCGTGGCGTCGCGGCCCAGGATCGCGCGCGCCGGATCGCCCAATGCCTGAGTCGCGAGGAAGACGAGCAGCGACACCAGGAAGATTACGAGCAGCCCGAGCAGAAGCCGACGCACGATGAAGGCCGCGATGCCCCCGTGGCGCAACCAGTTCATGGACGGCCCCGACTGGTCAGCTGAACCAGATGTTGCGGTAACCGCGACCGAAGCTGTCCAGGTTGAGGGTTCCCTTGCTCGGGACCAAGCCGTTGACCTTGGCCGCGTAGCCGTCGAGCAGGTTGCCGAAGAACGGGATGATGTAGCCGCCGATGTCATATTCGGCCTGCTGCATCTGATGCATGATGTCGTTCCGCTTGGTGTCGTCGGTCTCGGCCAGCGCCTGCTTGTACAGGCTCTCGAAGTCCGAGCCCTCGCCCGTCGTCGGCGGCCAGTGAGTCTCGTTGTACGGCGAGGTCGGGAGCGATCCCTGCTGCACCTGGTTGAGGTAACCACGGGTGCCCCAGAAGTCCACCGAGAACGGGAGCTTCAGGTAGGAGTCGCCGTAGTAGTTCGGGTCGTTCTTGACGTTCACCGTGATGCCTGCCGCTCGCGCCTGCTGCGCGAAGACCGTCGCGGTCTCCACCATTCCCGACGCACCGTTGGTGGTGTGCAGGTCGACCGTCATGCCGTCCTTGCCCGCCGACGCGAGCAGCGACTTGGCCTGCGCGATGTCCTGCTCACGCTGGGGCAGGTCGCTGGCGTATCCCGCGTCGAACGGCGCGTAGAGGTCGTTGCCGATGAAGCCGTAGCCGGAGGCGATCTGCTGCATCATCGCGTTCCGGTCGACGATCAGCCGCATCGCCTGGCGCACCTTCGGGTCGTCGAACGGCGCCATGTCGATCGCCATACACAGCGGCAGCCAGCCGCCGGTCTTCGAGATCAGCACCTGGGAGCCCTGCGCCTGCACCGCCTTGACCTGCGAGGCGGGAACATCGGTCATGGCGTCGATCTGGCCACCGAGCAGCGCGTTGACCTGGGCGGTGGCGTCACTGAAGTCGGTGATCGTGACCGTGTCGACGTAGGGCTGTCCGCTGCGCCAGTAGTTCGGGTTCTTCTCGTGCACGCTCTGCTGGCCCGGCGTGAAGCTCTTGAGCTTGTACGCGCCGGTGCCGATCTGCGTCGACGGGTCGCCCTTGTAGGCCTGGTAGCCGACCGGGACCATACCGAACGTGTAGCTGGCCAGGGTCTGCGGGACCGTCGAGTCGGGAGACTTCAACGGCAGCTGGACCGTGTACTTGTCGATCTTCTTCACGTTCTTGATGTCCATGGTCGCTGTGGCAGCGAAGCCGGTGAGTCCGTTGGCCGCCGTGCCGATGCGCTGCAGCGAGTAGATGACGTCGTCGGCGGTGAACGGCTTGCCGTCCTGGAACTCGACGCCCTGACGCAGCTTGATCGTGTACTGCTTGGAGTTGTCGGCGGTGACGCTCTCGGCGAGACCGTCGGTCTGCAGCTGGTAGTTCTCGTCGAACACGAGCAGGGTCTCGAACGCGGTCAGCAGTCGGGCCTGGTCGGGCTTGGTGACGATGTTCTGCCCGTCCATGATGTCCTTCGACCCGCCGCCGGTGACACCGAGGCGGAAGTCTCCCCCTGGCTTCGGAGTGCCGGCAGAAGAGCTGCTGGAACTGCTCGGACTCCCGCTCCCGCATGCGGCGAGGGCGGCCAACGCCCCGGCGCCCGCGGTGCCCATGAGCAACTGCCGTCGGGAAATGGTATAGATCCCGCGAATTCCGGAGGTCTGGTTGGTGCTCCGCCGGCCCGAGGCCTCGTTGCCATCTGTCATGGACACGCCCCTCTGTCAGTGTCGGCGACTGGTGTCGCCGACATTCGCCCTACGTGCGAATCGAACGCTCACGACTGGCCGCGCAGGTGTCAAGTCGCGACGCTGAATGACGTCTGATTCGTGACCGGCCGGGCTCGTACAGAAGCCGGGCTCGTACAGAATCAGAGCATGGTGGATCTGGAGCGCTTCCGCGAGCCGCAGCGCCACACTGCTCACGTCGACGTTCCCGCTCCCTCTCCATTGCCGTGGCCAGAGCACACGTTGGCCGTCGACGTCGAGATCGTCGGCGCGGGGCGCTCGATGGATCTGGCCGAGTTCCTGCAGACCACCTCGACGACGTCGCTCGTCGTGATCGTGGACGGCACACTTGTATATGAGTCCTACGCCCAGGGAGTGGGCCGCGACGACCGGCTGCTCGGGAACTCCGCGACGAAGTCGGCGCTGGCCCACCTGACGGGCGTTGCCGTGCGGCAGGGCAGCCTTCCCGACCTCGACGTGGGAGTCTGCGACTTCGTGCCGGAGCTGACCGGCAGCGGCTACGAGCAGGTGAGCATCCGCCAGGTGCTCACCATGACCAGCGGCCTGGACTGGCTCGAGGACTACCACGACCCGAACAGCCGTCGCCTCGCAGTTCCTGCGGGGGTGGCGCGAGCAGCTCGGCGGCAGCCGGGACGCGCTGACGTCGATACCGGCCGGAGACCCACCCGGCTCCCGCTACACCTACTGCAGCCCCGACTCGATGGTGCTCGACTGGGTACGGGAGCGGGCCACCGGTCAGAGCTACCAGGCCGCGCTCGCCGACCTGTGGGCCGCACTGGGCGCTGAGCGACCCGCCGTGGTCGGCCTGGACGGCCCGGAGCGCGATGGCGGAGTCGCGATTGCCGCCGGTGCGCTGGCCGCGACCGCTCGCGACTGGGCTCGGATCGGTGCGCTGCAGATCGACGGCACCTGGCGCGGGACGCCGTTGCTCGACGCGTCGTGGGTCGATGCCAGCAGCCGTCCGGAGCAGCCGTTCCTGCGTCCCGGCCGGTTGCCCAGCCGGATCACCACGCACGCGGGCTTCGGCTACCACTGGTGGCCGCTGGACGACCTGGGCCACACCGTGACGGCCGACGGTATGCAGGGCCAGTTCGTCTACGTCGACCGGCGGCGCCGCGCCGTCGTCGTCAAGACGTCGGCGTGGCCCTACGAGGACCCCTGGTGGGACCGCCAGTGCCGCGACCTGTCCTACCTCGCCCTGCCGGTCATTGCCGACGCCGCCGTGGCCGCTGCGGCGGCGGCGTAGTGGGGACGTCGAAGGGCACGTCGAGCACGGCGTAGCCGTACTCCCTGGCCGCAACGAGCAGGCCCGGGTCGGCATCGACGTCGTGCTGACGCGTGCGCCAACCGTGCTGCGAGCGAGCTGGACCGGCCCGCCCGAAGAGCGCGACCGTGCGCGACTGCAGCGAGGGGTCGTGACGGGCGGGCGCGCTGATGCCCGCGAACCCCGCCTCGCTCAGCTTGTCAGCGAGCTGCTGGGTGGCGGTGTAGTCGTCGCCGGCGAACTGGTCGACCGTGACGCCGAACGCGGCGGCCCTGGCCGAGGCGAAGTTCGCCAACGGCAGCGCGTCGCCGGTCCGCGTCGCGACGACCACGTGTCGCGACGCCACGTCGGATCGGGCGATCACATGCACGCGCCGGTAGACCTCGACGAAGGCGCCGATCGTGACGTCGGCGTAGTAGCAGGAGCCACGCGGTGGCGGCAGGTCGAACCGCCCCGCGTCAGCGGATCCTGTGGAAGAGAAGTACCAAGGGGTGCGGGCGGAGCCGTCGTCATTGCGCCGACGCGTGATGCGGTAGAGCTCCCGCGCCTGGGCCACCCGCGTGCGCGGGAAGGAGCGCCACGGCGGGCCTGGCAGGTCGGTCACGCGGCGAGCGCAGTGGCCCAGCGACGAGCTGCGCCGACGACGGGCTCACTGCGACCGTAGGCCAGCACGTCGATGGGTCGCTCATCCTCGAGCTCGGGCTCGGCGGACACCAGCCACGACGCCACGGTCCACCGCGACACCAGGTGCTCGGGCAACACGTCGAGGACGTGCGACAAGCGGGCGACCGGTGAGCCTCCGGAGAACTGGAACGCCGGATACACCACTCGGCCGGAGCCGGTGGCCAGCGCGAGCAGCCCGCGTCGCTTGCTCACGGCCTGCCGGCTCACCGGCGTCCCGGAGCGCCCGAGCAGTTGCCGCACACCGTCGACGTCGTACATCGGGCCGAGGTGCTCGATCCAGGCCTGGGCGGCGTCCACCGCACGGTCGGCCGCTTCCCGTGCCAGCAGCTGCGGATCGTCGACCGCGGCGAACCGGGAGCCGTCCGGGTCGCGCAGGAGCAGCTCGGCCGCGAGGCGGTTGAGGTACTCCTGCTGCTGCCGGCTCAGCGCGGTGCGCGCACGCCGAGCCGTTGCCACTGAGAGGGCCTGCGACACGGACCGCTCCTCACCTCGAGTTGTCAACTCTGTCAACCACAAGTGTGAGCCGACCCAGAGGCCCTGTCAACCTTGTCAACGAGCGTCAGGGCAGGAGGGTGGGCACGAAGGTGGTGCCGCGCAGGACGCCCATGGCGTTCACATCGACCCGCGGGCGGCCGGCGGTGTGACGGTTCACCACGCGCACCGTGTGGGCGCCGGGACCCAACGGCCCGAAGTCCCACACGTACATCCGGTGGGAGGTCGTTGCGCTCAACGTGTCGATCGTTGCGACGCGCGTGCCGTCCAGGTAGAGGTCGGCCCGCCCGTGCCCAGGACCGGTGCTCACCATGAGCCCGAGATGCATCGACTGCGGCACCCACCCTGAGTACTGACTGGCCCAGTTCGTCGGAACTGCGAACCGTGCAGCTGCGCCTTGTGCCGTGGAGTAGGTTTGCGTGCCTCCGTCGCAGGACGGGCAGTTGACCTTGTGCCAAACGCCGGTGAAGCTCCACGCACCCAAGCCGGTGCGGCCCGGGTCTTCGGAGTTCGCGTTGTCGTTGTTCCAGCGCACCACGTCGAGCTGGTAGTCGCTCTCGAGCGTCGCCGTCTGACCGTGCGCGTCGGTGACCCGGTAGATGGTGCCGTCCTGTCCCGACCCACCACCGCACGTGGCGTCGTAGTTGTCGGCGAGCCAGCTCACCACCGGCGGTGCTGACTGCGCGAAGTGCGTCCACGGCTCGGGCCCGGTCTCGGCCCACACGGTCGAGATGTCCCAGCCGGTGATGGCGTAGGACGACATGGCTGAGATTCCCTGGCGTACCTGAGTGGAGCTCCACAAGGGCGCGCCGGGAGTTCCGCAGGCATCGATCACGCCGCCCTGCGCGCCTTTGACGAAGAACGGCGCTTCCTTGACGGTCAGCGTCAACGAACCTGTCGACGTCGAGCCGGCCTGTGCCGCGCTGACCGGAGCGAGGGCGGCGCAGAGCCCCAGTGCAGCCACGGTGATGGAGATTCGAACTCTCATGGAGATCACCACTTCCCTAGAACTGACGAGCGGTCGGTATGCCCGACGCGGGAATCTCCCGCAGCATCCAGACCGGGTTCGAGACGGCGACCACTGCGCCACTGGAATCAAGAACGGACAGTCGGACGAAGCACGAGGTCGTGGTGTCCACCGCCAGGTCGACGGAGCCCGACGCCAGGTCGCTGCTCAGATACGACGCGATCCGGCTCAGGTTGGGCACCGGGTTGCCTGATCCGGCATAGTCGACGCCGCCACGCAGCACCTGGACGCTGCCCCCGCTGGGCATACCGGCTGCGATGACGCGCAGCGTCCGCTGCGTCAACGACGACACCGAGACCGAACCCATCGGGCACGCGCCGTCCACGAGCAGGTCGAGGCTGCACCGCGTGGTCAACGACCCGGTCCAGGCGCGGCCGGCTTTCATCGCCGCGAGCAGGTCGGCCTCGGAGTCGGTGGCCGACCACACCCAGGTGACCCAGTTGTTGGCGGTGCCGAACCAGTTGGTGCCCGGATGGTCGTCATTGACCCCGTTGCCGGTCAGGAACATGGCATTGCGGCTCAGCGTGTCCCACAGACCCACGTGGTGGGCGAGGTCGTAGCCGGCTCGTCGTGGGTAGCCGACCTCGATGATGTCGACGCCGAGCGCCTTGTTGGTCAGCAGCGAGGTCGCGGTCTTGCTCATCCCGGCGTCCTGCGCGCTCTGCGCCTGAACCGAGTTCGGTGTCGAGGTTCCGTAGGGGTGGTTGTACGACGCGAGACCGCCGCCGGCGTGGATCGTCGTGATGGTCGCCATGAGGAACTGTTGCCAGGTCTGCCCCTTCCCGGCGATGAACGTCGGGATGCTGACCGCTCCGCCGAACCAGTTCACGTGCGGATCGGTGAACGACACCTCGAGCCCCTGCCGCTGCGCCACACCCGGGTACTGCGCCGCGTATCCCGAACCGATCGATTGCTGGATCTGCAGCGGAACGTCACCGGTGGCGTAGGGACGGCTGATCCGCAGGTCGTCGAAGTAGCCCTCAGCCACTCCTCCGGTGCTGGCCGCGAGAAAGGACAGTTGGTAGGTCGAGAAGTCCTGCGGGTTCATGTCCGGCCACAGCACGGCGATGTCGTCGCTCATGGTCACCGCCACCGTGTTCCACTGCCCGACGTTGGCCGGCAGGGTGACGACGCCGAGCAAGCCGCTCGCGACGCGGGAACCGGCCGCATTCGCGCCGCCGAACCGGTAGGAGATCTGGTACTGCCCGGCCGGCCTCCCGGCCTGTGCCGGGTGGTACGACAGCGTCACCAGGAGCTCCAGGAAGGCCGTGCTTGCGATGGACGTCGGCAGCACGTCCAGCGTCCACACCTGACCGTAGGCGTTGCCGCGTTGGGTCTTGGGCGCCAGGCCGTCAACGGCGTAGCCGAGCTTTGCCAGTGTCGTCGACGTGCTCTGCGCCAGTACGTGCAGACTCCCGGTGGTGACCGAGTCGGTCGGCGAGCTCAACGGCGCAATGCCACCGGTCGACGCCGCCGTCAGCGTCCCGACCTTCGTGCGCACCCAGTTCCACGGCTTCGTGCCGTCGATCTGCTCGCCGGTGAGCGCGGTGAAGTGCACCTCATGCTTGAAGTTACGGGCGCGCATCTTCCACTCGTGGTCGGTCCACCACAGCACGTCCACCGCGTTGTGTGCGGCTTGGAACAGCTGCGCCTCCATCGACGCCATGCCCTCGCTGAAGGATGAGTGCACGTGCATCGCCATCGACCTGGCGACGAGCCCGTCCTGGGAGAGCGTCTGCACCGACACCGGCGAGATCCCGCGCTCGCCCAAGATCAGGCCCGCTCCGGCGAGCACTCCCACGCCCTGCAGGAATCGTCGTCGCGTGAGATCGCGATCGTCTGGCTCGACGCGTTCTGAGTCGGCGTGTTCTGTGTGGTCGTCGCACATCGCGTGAACCCCCCAACGGTTCAGCCCCGTCCCCGAGGGCAGTCAACTCCGGGCGACCGATGCTGACCAGGGGGTGCTCGAAAGCCAGAGAACGAACGCGACACATCGGACAGCGTTGACAGAACTTTCACAGCGTATAAGATTGACGAACGATGACTAAAGCAACCGAGACACCGTGGCGCCGGGCACGACGGGACTCCGCGCGCCAAGCGATCCTCGACGCGGCCTGGGGGCTGGCCCGCCAAGAGGGACTGCTGGGGTGGTCGTTGCGCGACCTCGCCGCACAGGCAGGAATCACCACCCCGACCGTCTACGCCTACTTCGAGTCCAAGGGCGCGATCTACGACGCAATGTTCGGTCAAGCGGCCGCGCAGTTCGACGCCTACATGAGCGAGACGCCCGACGTCGACGACCCTCGCGAGCGCTTCGCCGCTTACGGACGACGCTTCTTCACCTTCTGCACCGATGACGCCGCGCGCTACCAGCTGTTGTTCCAACGCACGGTCCCCGGCTTCGAACCTTCTGCGGATTCGTACGCGCCGTCGGTGCGGGCGTTGGATCGCTTGGACGACCTGCTCGCTGCCAACGGCATCACGCAGCCGCGGCACCGCGACCTCTGGACGGCGCTGGCAACCGGCCTGGTATCCCAGCAGGTGTCCAACGACCCCGGCGGTACCCGGTGGCTCGGTCTTGTCGACGAGTCGGTCGACATGCTGCTCACGCACTGCAAAGCAGTGCGTCCGTCACGACGAACGACGTCGCGAACTCCTCGAAGGAGCAGTGCCAGAGCATGAGCCTCACCACGATCGACGTCACAACGATCGCCCCGTACACGCACAACGAGGCCATGCGACTCCAAGCACAAGAGCTGGAGCGCACGCTGACCGCCCTGCGCGCCCTCGACGACGCGGCGTGGATGGCCCCGACCGACTGCCCGGAGTGGGACGTGCGTGCGCTTTACCAGCACGTGCTCGGCGCGTGCGAGGCCGGCGCGTCGAGGCGGCAGTTCGTCCACCAGATGCGGCTGGCCATGATCCACCGCAGACGTCACGGCGGGACCCTCGAGGCCGCCCTGTCGCACGTGCAGGTGCGCGAGCGGGCCGAACTCACACCCGCCGAGATCGTGGCACGGCTGGCGACGGTTGCGCCTGAGACGGTGCGCGGCCGTACCCGCGTCCCAGCAGTCATGCGCCACCACGTGAGCCTGGCGGTCGACGGGCCGGTGGTCGAGAGGTGGAAGGTGGGCTACCTCGTCGACACGGTCTACCTGCGTGATCTGTGGATGCACCGGGTCGACCTCGCCCGCGCGGTCGACCTGCCGCTCGAGCTCAGCGCCGACCACGACGGACGGTTGGTGGCCGAGGTCGTCGCCGAATGGGCGCGGCGCCACGATCACCCGTTCGTCCTGGAGCTCACCGGCCCGGCGGGAGGCAGCTACTCCCACGCGCCGGAATCTGCCGATGCGCAACATCTGCACCTCGATGCCGTGGAGTTCTGCCGGACCCTGTCGGGGCGCATCCCGGCTCACGGCTTGCTGGCGACCGTCGTGCCCTTCTGACCCCGGCTCCTCAGAGCCGGGCGAGCGGACCGGCCGCCTTGACCGTGAGCCGGCTGGCCGGCTCCGGCAGATAGCTGAGGGGAATCTCGAGCAGGTCGACGATCTCGACTGTGGCCGGGTCGGCCCCCGCCTGGATCGCGCGGTCCCTGGCCATGTCGCACGCCTGGTCGATGGCGTCGCGCCGCCGATGGTCAGCCGGCACGATCACGTCCCACCGGCCGCTGGCCAAGGCGATCGCGGCCCCCACGGCGTTGGCGACGCTGCCCCGCTCGGGCCGGATGACCTCGCTGGCGCCAGGGACCGCGTCGGGGGCGAGGAACGCAGCGCCACCGACGACGACCAAGGGGCGTTCCGCCTTGCCCAACGACATCGTGTCCACGGCTTCGCCGAACATCGCGTCGGCAACGGCCAGGCCACGCGCGAGCAGGTCGGCGACAGCAGGAGCCGGGGAGAAGGACCCGATCTGGGCTCGCCCGGTCCGCACTCCGGCATCGGTCAGCGTCGGCGTGACTCCGCCGAAGACCAGCGCCTGTTCGGTGAGCCGGTGACCCACACTCTGCGGTCCGATGAACGTCTGCCCGGCCTCCTCGTGGATCAAGGTGCCGCCGCCCAGGCCGATGGCGAGCACGTCGGGCATCCGGAAGTTGGTGGCGACGCCGCCGATGACCACCGGCGCGGTCGACTCGCGCGGCAAGCCCTTCACGAGCACCCCGAAGTCGGTCGTGGTACCGCCGACGTCGGCCACGATCGCATCGTCGTAGCCGGACAGGAACGCTGCACCGCGGATGGAGTTCGCCGGCCCAGAACCGATGGTGAGTACCGGGTAGCGAGACGCGACTTCCAACGCCATCAGCGTTCCGTCGTTCTGGGCGAAATACGTGGCCGGTGTCAGCCCACGTTCGGCGAGCACCTGGCTGAGGGCTCCGGTGACGTCGCGGGCGACGTCGTGCAACGCCGCGTTGAGGACCGTTGAGTTCTCGCGTTCGAGCAGCCCGATCTGGCCGATCTCGTGACTGAGCGAGATGGCGACCTCGGGGCCGAGGATCGAGCGGGCCAGCTCACCCACCTCGCGCTCCTGGTCTTGGGTTGCTGGGCTGAACACGCCCGTGACGGCCACCGCATCGGCCCGTCCCGCCACCGACTCGAGGAACGCCGTGATGCCGCCGACGTCGAGTGGCGCGATGGGGCGTCCGTCCACCAGGTGGCCGCCGGCCGCGAGCATCTCGCCGGCGGAGATCGCCTCCCGCAGGGCGGCCGGCCAGGTGTCCAGGGGTGGCACCGACGTGGTGGCCGGCGCTCCCAGGCGCAGTACAGCGACCTTGCCCAGCCGGCGTCGCTCGACGATGGCGTTGGTGACGGCGGTCGTGCCGAGCATCACCCGACCGACACGTTGCGGCTCGGGGACCTGCGCCAACACCGCTGCGAGCGCGGCACGCATGCCGCCGGTGACGTCGTCGGTCGTGGGCTGCTTCGTCCAGGCGAGCACGATGTCGGCTGAGTCCAGCACGACCGCGTCGGTGTTGGTGCCGCCGACGTCGATCCCGATCCGCAGATCCGGGTTCAGGTCATCCGACATCGGCCAATTCCTCCACCGGCACGTAGTCGATGTCATACCCGAACGCACGCGGGCCGGCGATCTCCAGACCACGCGCCGTCCGCCAGATCGGCGCGCAGGGCCAGGCGAGCAGACAGACGCGTTGGCCGTAGCGGACCATCTCGGTCGCGATCGCGGCGGCGCTGTGGGCGTCGACGACGGTGATCAGGTCGGGGACCGATGCGAGCACGGTCTCACCGTCGAACACGGCCAGGTTCTCGTTCTGGATCGCGATCCGCAGCACCCGACCCGCGTCGGCACCGACGCCGTCGATGGTGACGCTGCCCCGGACGAAGCCACCGCCCGTGGTGTGCTCGACGTCGACGACCTTCCCGGTGATCAGCCGCCGGGCACCGAGCTCGGCGACAACCGCCGCCACCGGGTCGGCGGCCCCTGGCGTCGCCCGCCCGATTCGGATCGCCTGGGTCACCGTGCCCTCGACGAGCGCGCCCCGGAGCCGATCCGCCGTGACGACGTTGTCGGCCATCAAGGCGCTCGACCCGGATGCAATCGACAGTGCCCGTCCGATCGTCTCGGCCCACTCCCAGTCGACCGGGCGGACGAACGTGACATTGCCCATGACGTCGGCCATCGCGATGTTCTCCACCGGCAGGCCGGCCACGTTCATCGACGTCATCTGGACCTCGGGGAAGGCACGCCCCATCTCGTCGCCGTCGACCAACGGCAGACCGAGCTCGGCGGCCCACGCGACCGGGCATACGCCGTTGCTGCCGCCGATCTCGCCGGAGAGCACGGCCACCGCAGGGGCGCCCAGAGCCTGCTCGACGACGTCGCGCAGCAGGCCAGCCTCGCGCGTGCCGTAGAGCATCTCGTGGCCGACGGTGGGGGCGCCGATACCGGACAAGGGCAGAACCAGCCCGTCGCCGGGCAGGTCGGCGAGCTGCACCAGCTCCACCGGTCCGTGGACCGTCAACGCCCGACGGACCATCTGCGAACCGCTCTCGACCTCACCACCCCCGCCGGTCCCCAAGATGGCGCAGCCCCGCGCCAGCGCAGCGATGTCGTCGAGCGTGATCAACTGGGCCACAAGGTCATTCAACGTGGTCGGCGCGTTCGGTCGAGACCCGGGGACCCAAGTCGGGCGAGACCTGCCCGAGTTCAGTGGCCCGACTAGCTGGAGCGACCGCCGGCCCCTCGCGAGTTGTCTCCCAGTTGGCAGAAGGCGTGAAACAATCCCGGCAGCATAAGCTGCTCTGAACGGGGGCTCTCCATGGCGTCACTCATTCGCTACGGACTGTTCGGCCACGTGGCTGCCACGGCCGAACGCGAACCCATGAGGAGCAGGTTCGCGGGCCGCCGGCGTCCGGCTCGGCTCCAACGCCTCACAGTCTCGGTTGCCGTCGCGCTGGTCATCTCGTCGGTCGTGGCTGTCGCACCGGCCGATGCCACAACACCTGGCAGCAATGGACGGATCGCGGCTGAAGGCTCCACTCGATTGCTGGTCATGGATGCCGACGGCGGGAACGCTGTCTTCTCAACGCCCACATGCCTTCTGTTCCAACCGTCCTGGACACCGGACGCGACCCGGATCGTCTTCGACGGGGGGTGCTCAACGGCCTATCCGGCGGACGACGACATCTTCTCGGTGCAGCCAGACGGATCAGGCATTCAGACTCTGGTCACCAGTCCAGGCAGCGACACCGACCCAAGCATGTCACCTGACGGCACGCGCCTCCTTTTCGTCAGCACTCGCCGTGGCAACGAAGATGTCTTCCAGGCGCAAGCGAACGGCACCCACGCGAGGCGGCTTACTTCGAGTCGAGAGGCAGAGACTTGGCCTGCGTGGTCGCCGGATGGGAAACACATCGCGTTCGTCGCACATCGTGGCCAGAACTGCAACGTCGACGTCATAAACGCCGATGGCACGCACGTGCGTGCGCTCACCCACGACACCTCGGGAAGTTGGCCTGACTACCTTGAGTGCCCCGGTGGACCGACCTGGTCACCGGATGGTCATCGAATTGCGTACCCCCTTGGGATCGGTCCGCGCGAACGCCTGTGGTGGTCGCTCGCGAACGGAACCAACGCGCGACGGCTGACGTCGTCGCCCGGCTTCGCGCCCGAGTGGTCTCCGGATGGAACGCGGATCGCCTACGAGGCCAGGGACCCTGGAGGTATCTCTGTCATCACGGCAGACGGCAGCCAGACGAAAATCATCAACGTCGGCGCGATAGCGAACCCGACCTGGGAGCCGCTCGCCGCTGACGGTCCCGCGCACGTCTGGTTCTCGGCGCCGCAGTCCTCGACCGTCGGCCGGTCTTGGACCTTGACAGGGGCGCTCGTTGTGCCTGGTGGCAACGCGGCAGGTCAATCCGTCGACCTGTATGCGACACCTCCAGGCGGGGTGCGGACGCTACTCGCGTCAACGTCCACGGACGGTATCGGCGAGTTCTCCGAGGCGATCACACCGGGCACCGCAGGCAAGTGGACCTATGAAGCTGACTGGGGCGGGGACGCAACTCACAGCGCGTCCTCATTCACCTTGACCGTCGACGTGACACTTCGCGCGACTGCCCTGACGTTGAGCCCATCAGCCAAGCGGATCACGGTCGGCAAGTCAGTCAGCCTGACCGCCAAACTCGTCGGCGCACCCGCTCGCTCTCACATCACCATCAGTCGAGTCCGGCCGGACGGTACCTCGGTACGAGTGGCGAGCGGTGCCGTAGATCGGCACGGCTACTGGCGGGGAGCGGTGAAGCCAACCGTCAACACGCGCTACATAGCCAAGTATTCAGGCGCCAAGTGGTACGCCAGCGCCGAGAGTACTGGGCGGAAAGTGTCCGTGGGCGTGATCATCTCGGTGCGAGAGACTGGCTACTACACCACGGTCAGCGGCTATCACCTCTACCGCTCCACGCCGACCTGCCGAACGCGCCACGTCGGCTGCCCGGGAATCTCCGCGACTGTCCGTCCCAGGGAGCCTGGAGTCCAGGTGGGCGTCTGCCTCGGCTCGCGTCAGGGCGGAGGGCGCTGGGGGGAGGCCCATTGCGGTTGGTTCCGGTTAGACGGGAAGAGCCAGACGAGCGTGATCATCACCTACCGGCCGGCGGCGGTGGTCGGTCGTGAGTTCCGGGAGATGGTCGTGTATACCCCCGACGATCGACACCCGCGAACCAAGACGCGCTGGCGCTACTTCAAGATCGTCTGATCGACTGCGGTTGCGCGCCTACACGTCGTGCTCAACGTAGGTCGGCTTGGCCAGCACCCGACGCACCATCGGCTCGAAGAACTCCAACGGTTCTGACTCGTAGGCAGGGTCGAACGAGTTCTGGTCGTAGAGCGCACAGAAGTCGATTGTCGCCTGGTAGTGCGGGTGGTCCTTCCAACGGTCGCGCGCGTTCGGGTCGGCGCCGCTGAAGTGGAAGTAGTACACGCCCTGGAACACGCCGTGATGCTTCACGACCCAGTAGTTCTTCTCGCTCACGTAGGGCCGCAGCACCGCCGCAGCCACCTCGGAGTGGTTGGCCGGGGCCAGGAAGTCGCCGATGTCGTGCAGCAGCACGCAGACGACCGTCTCCTCGTCCTCGCCGGCGCGCAGCGCGCGCGTCGCGGCCTGCAGCGAGTGCTGGAGCCGGGTCACCTGGTACCCCGCCGAGTCATCCATAGTGCGCAGCCAACCGAGAACCCGGTCGGGGAACCCCGCCATCTGCTGCTGCTCGAGCGCGCCGAGCAGCTCGTAGTCCTCGCGGGTTCCGTCTTCCATGGCGGTGAACGACACCACCGGTGACGTGGTCATGCCAGCAGTCCTCCGTTCGACGGCACCGGCTTGTGGGTGCCCTGCAACACGTTGAGGCGGTCCATCAGGTCGTCGTACTCCATGTAGACGTCTTGCAGGTGACGCGCCCCGCTGTTCGGGTCGAAGGCGCGCCGGCCGTGCAGCACCCGGTGTCCGTGCACTGTGAGCAGGTCACCGGTCTCGGTCTTGAACGACAGCTTGTAGTGGTCACTGTCGAGCATCCGGCCCAACGTCTGGTAGGCCTCGTAGAAGGCGCCTACATCATCGAATGACGCGTTCAGCGGCAGCGCGAGCTGGTTGGAGAACCGGAACAACCGCACGTTGCCGTCCACGTCGAGCTGGACGATGGGCGACGTCGCCAGGGTGTCCTCGTCGTCGCTGAACAGCTGGAACGTGACCGGTACCCGGCACAGCACGTCGAAGGCGTCGGGGTCCTGCTCCCGCAGGTCGGCCAGTACCTTCCACCCATCGACCAGGGTGCTCTCGCCGCCGTCGGACTCGTTCACCAGGAAGTGCAGCAGCTGGACGCTGGGCGGCCAGTGGTAGCTGGGCAGGTCGGAGTGGGGTTTGAGCTCCAGGGCGGTGTGCGCGACGTTGTAGCCCTTGGGGTCGTGCCGCACGTTGTGCACGCGCTCGAACGCGGTCTCGCGCACGTGTCCGATCGCCTCGGCGTAGCGGGCCACCTCACCGTCGACCGAAGGCGTGTGGGTGACGATTGCCGCGCCGTAGTCGCGCACCGCCTCCAGGTAGGCCCTCTGCACTTCCGGCTTGCCGACCACCTCATCGTGCTCGAACCGCGGTAGCGAGGGCAGCTTCGACGTCCAGTAGATCCGGGTGTCGGCGGGGCTGATCCGGTTGGAGTAGTCGAAGGCGTCGAGCCAGGGCAGGCTGTAGGTCGAATTGTGGTCGTCGTTCCAGCTGATCTCGAGGACGAACTCGTCGGCGTCGATGCGTGCGTCGCGCGGTGCGATGTCGTCGGGGATGTGCGCGGTGAACAGCCGCCGTTCCCCCGACTGGGCGACTCGGCACTCGTCACACCAGCAGTTGTCCCGCAGCCACACGTAGTGGAAGCGCGACTGATGCTTCCTGGTGGTCAAGGTGAGGTGGCGCTGTTCCAGCGACAGCGCCGTGCGCGGCTTGGCCTGTGTCCGCTGCTGGGTCATGCACGGCTCCTTCGCCACCAGCTCCGCCCCACCCCGTCAGGCGGCCAATCCTAGGCGTCGAAGGCTGCCTAGCCGTGCCTCACCTCGTCGAGGGGGATGTCGGGGTCAGCCAGCTGCCGGGTGTCGACCGGTTCGGTGCGCGCGATCAGCGCCTTGACCGGTTCGGCGACGTCCCAGACGTTGACGTTCATGCCGGCCAGCACCTGCCCTTGGCGCAGCCAGAAGGCCAGGAACGTGCGCGCTGCCACGTCACCGCGGAACACGACCTCGTCGTACTGACCCGGCTCGGCGTAACCGAGGTACTCCATGCCGAGGTCGTACTGGTCGGTGTAGAAGTACGGCTGGCGGTCGTACTCGGCCGAGCCGCCCAGGATGTTCGCCGCGACCACGGCCGGCTGGTTCAGGGCGTTGGCCCAGTGCTCGACCCGAAGGTGCCGCGCCAGCGTGGGATGCCACGCGTTCGCCACATCTCCCACGGCGAACACGGACGGGTCCTCGGTGTGCAGGCCGGCGTCGACGACGATGCCGTTGTCCACCTTCAGCCCCGCGTCCTGCGCGAGGCTGACGTTGGGGGTGATGCCGACGCCGATCAGGACCGTGTCGGCCGGGATCGTGGCGCCATCGGCGAGACGCACCCCGGCGACCCTTCCCGCGTCGACCAGAATCTGCTCGACCTGGACCGAGGTCCGAAGGTCTACACCGTGCTCGCGGTGTAGCTGGGCGAAGACGTCTGCCACCTCTGGCCCCAGAACCCGGATCAGCGGGAGCCCAGCTGCCTCCAGCACCGCAGTAGCAACGCCGGCATTGCGTGCGGCTGCCGCCGCTTCCAGCCCGATCCACCCGCCGCCGATCACGACCAGCCCCGACGAGGCAGCGATCGCCTGTCGCAGGTGGTCGCTGTCGTCAAGGGTGCGCAGGGTGAGCACACCGGCTGCGTCGGCGCCCGGAATATCGAGCCGTCGCGGTGAGGAGCCGGTGGCCAGTACGACGTGTCCGTACTCCAGGCGCGAGCCGTCACTCAAGGAAACCTGCTTCGTCGCGGTGTCGAGGTGCGTCGCCGACGTACCCATCCGGAGGTCCACGTCGTTGGTCGAGTACCACTCGCGCGAGTGAACGAAGACGGAGCTGCGCTCAGCAGTGCCGGCGAGGTAGCCCTTGGACAGCGGTGGCCGCTCATAGGGAAGGTGCAGCTCGTCGGCGAGCAAGGTCAGCTTCCCGGCGTAACCACCCTTGCGCAGCCCCTCGACCGTCTTGCCCCCGGCGAGCCCGCCACCCACCACCACGACCGATTCCACGTCTGCCATCGCCGCCTCCGACTCCGCCGTCCCCGCAAGGCTCCATCGTCCGCCCTGAGGGAACGGCCTGCCAGCGGGCCCCGACATTGCCTGACTAGAGTCAGAGGATGGACGAGGCGTCGGTAGCGCTGGTCCGTCGGTTCAACCGCACGGTCACCCAGCGGGTCGGGGCGTTGCAGGCGCAGTACCTGGCGCATGGACGCTCGCTCGGCGCCTCCCGGGTGCTGTGGGAGGTCGAGGATGCGGGACGCGACGTGCGCGACCTGCGGGCCGCCCTCGACCTCGACTCCGGCTACCTGAGCCGACTGCTCCGCTCGCTGGAACGGGCGGGACTGATGGAGACCCGGGTCGGTACGGACGACGCGCGCGTCCGCACCGTCCACCTCACCCCAGCTGGCCGGACCGAGCGCCGAGCCCTTGACGAGGAGAGTGACGCGCTCGCCTGGTCGTTCCTCGAGCCGCTCAACGCCGCGCAGCGCACCGACCTCCTCGCAGCGATGGACACAGTGCAACGGTTGCTCACCGCCGGGTTGGTCGAGATCGCGCTCGAGGATCCGACGAGTGCGGACGCACGGTGGTGTCTCGACCAGTACTTCTCGACGCTCGATCAGCGGTTCGACACCGGATTCGACCCGGCTCGCAGTATCCGCGCCGATGCCGGCGACCTCACCCTCCCCCGCGGACTTCTGCTGCTCGCCCGACTGCGACAGCAGCCGATCGGCTGCGGCGCTCTGAAGCTGCACGGCCGTCGTCCCGCCGAGCTGAAGCGCATGTGGGTCGCTCCGGAGGCTCGCGGACTCGGCGTAGGACGCCGCTTGCTCACCGAGCTGGAGCTCCAGGCATGGCACCACGGCGCTCGGCGAGTGCGGCTGGAGACCAACCGGTCTCTGACGGAGGCGGTCGCTCTGTACCGGTCAGCCGGCTACGTCGAGGTGCCCGCGTTCAACGACGAGCCGTACGCCCACCACTGGTTCGAGAAGCGGCTGCGTCGCCCCGTCACGTCGTCCCCAGCGCAGCCATCAACCGGGTGAGGAACTCGGCCTGACCACCGATGAGCATGCCGGCAGCGGTCTCGAGGTCCAGCCACGCGAAACGGTCCAGCTCAGGGAACTCCTGGAGCTGTCCTGACCGCGGCGGCCACTCCATCGTGAACGTGTTGCTCACCGCGGCGTCGGCGTCGAGGTCGCCTTCGACAGCCCAGGCGGTCACGACCTTCCCGTTGGGCTGGCGCCACTCCCCCAACGGCAGAAGCTGTCCGACGGGCACGGCCAGGCTGGTCTCCTCGGTGAACTCGCGGCGGGCTGCGTCGAGCAGGTCCTCGCCGTCGTCGGGCTCGCCCTTCGGGATCGACCAAGACGGGTCCCGCCCGGCCCAGAGCGGTCCGCCGACGTGTCCGAGGAACACCTCGATCGTCTCTGCTCGCGTCCGGTGGACGAGAAGTCCGGCGCTGCGCACGGTCGTGATGCCCTCCTCCGGCTAGACGGTGAGCAGCACTTTGCCGCGTGGTGAGTCGTCGCCGGGTCCAGAGCGCAGCATGTCGAGGGCAGCGGTCCAGTCCTCCAAGGCGAACCGATGGGTCACCACGAAGCCCGGATCGATCCAACCTGAGGCGAGCAAGCCCACGACAGCGCGCCAGGAGCTCGACGTGTAGCTGAACGAGCCGGTGATGGTGATGTCGTTGTTCACCAGGTCGTCCACGGGCAGGGCGGCCCTCACCCCCGGTCCGGGAAAGCCGAGCAGACCGACGCGACCACCGCGTCGGACCGCCGCAACCGCTGCGACGGTGGCGGCCACTGCGCCGGCTGCCTCCACCACGACGTCGAAGCCGGATTCCTGGTCGGCGTCGATGGTGAACCGGTCGGCGCCGGCGATCGTGGCGAGCCCCGCCTGGGCCGGTCGACGCCCCTGCACCACCACCTCGTCCGGCGACCACAGCTGCAGCAGATGTACGGCCAGCAACGCAACCGTGCCGTCACCGACCACGAGCGCACGTTGGCCGGGCTGCAGCTGCAAGCGGGTCAGCGCGCGGTGAACCACCGCCATCGGTTCGACGAGCGCGGCTGCCTCGGGGTCGGTGCCGGCGGGCAGAACGTGCACCAGGTCGACCGGTGCCAGTACCTCTTCGCGGGCGGCACCGTCGCGGGTGAAGCCGTACTCGTCGTAGGTCTCGCAGAGGTTCGTATCGCCGTTGCGACAAGCCGCGCAGTGGCCGCAGGGCACGATGCCCTCCACCACCACGAGATCGCCAACCGCAACCGTTCCAGCACGCGCGACGTCGTCCCCGAGAGCACCGACCACGCCGGACCACTCGTGGCCGAGCGCGATCGGGTAGCGCACGAAGGCCGGGTCGACGCGCCCGTCGACGATGTCGAGGTCGGTGCCGCACACCCCGATCACCGTCGGGCGCACCAGCACCTCGCCGGGCCCGGGGGCGAGCGGCGCTCGGTCTTCGAGCGCGACGTCGCCCGGGGAGCGAACCACCAGAGCGGGCATGCGATCTCCCAGCTGTCGAAGGACTCCGGCACGGATGTAGCTCGTTCAGTGGCGGGCCGGCGTCCGCCCGCCCATCTGCTGCGTCACGCGGTCGGCGTAGTTGCGCACAGCCCGACCCAGCTCCTCCACACGACCCGCCGGCAGGTCGGTCTTGATCCCGGTACCGCTCAACGCGCCGGCGCAGCGACCGGTGTGGTCGAAGAACGCCGCACCCACGCAGAAGACTCCCTCGACGTCCTCCTCGTCGTCCACTGCATACCCGCGCTCCCGGGTGACCGCGAGGTCGGCCAGCAACGCGTCGACGTCGGCCAAGGTGTGCCTCGTCCGACGAGGCATACCCGAGCCGACGATCAGCGCGCGGACGTCGTCGTCGCCCATCTGCGCGAGGATCGCCTTGCCCGCACTCGAGGCGTGCGGCAGCTCGCGTCGACCCAGTGGCGTGTGAAAGCGCACCGTTCCCGGACCGTCGACACGTTCGACGAAGACCGGGTAGCCGGCGTCGACGACGGCAGCGCGGGTGGTGAGTCCGGTCTGCGCCGCCATCTCGCGAAGGATCGGCCCCACCACGTCGGCCAGCGGGTCCTGCTGCCCGGCGACGTCACCCAGCCGCAACAAGGACATGCCCAGGCGGTAGCGGGGTCCGGGCTCGGACTCGCTCAGGTAGCCGCCGTCGACCAGCGTGCGGACCAACGAGTAGGTGGCGCTCTTGCTCATGCTCATGCGGCGCGCCATCTCGGTGAGCGTCATCCCGTGCGCTGGGCCCTCGGCGATGGCGTCGACCAGAGCCACCGCACGGGCGACGCTGCGAACCGTGTAGCGCGGCCCAGAAGGCGACGGCGTCGGCGACGAGACGTCCGGCATCAGCACCTCCGATGTTCGTCGGTCCCGAACTGTAGTTGTCAGCGCCGAACCGGGGAACCCTTGACCCCAGACGCTCGGCCGTGGTTGCCTGACGATGATGGCGAACGGAGTTCGGTGATACCGAACACTTCCCTCCGGTCCCCCACGCACCCCAGGAGCAAGAGCGAAGGGCGACGGTGGTCCAGGTCGAGACACAGCGCTTGCGACCGGCGCTCGCGACGGTGACGGCGCGGGCCGAGGCGTCGCTCGCCCGCCTGCGCGGCTGGCTGGCCGAGCAGCGGCACGACGCAGTGGTGCTGGCCACGCCAGGCGGGGTTGCGTGGGTCAGCGGTGGCCGCAACCTGCCGATCGACCGGACGGCGAGCATCGACCTGGTGTGGGCGGTCGTCACTGCGTCGTCGGCCGCGCTGGTCACCACCGACATCGAGGCCCAGCGGATCCGCGACGAGCTGGCACCTGCTGACAACGGCTTCGAGGTGTTGTCGGTTCCCTGGTGGCAGGCCGACGCGTTCGCCACGCGCGCCCGTGCGTTCGCCGGCGACCACGCCCGTGTGGCGTCGGACTGTGAGCTCGACGCCGCCACTGACGTTGCCGTGGTAGCCCACGACCTGGTCGAGCTCCGGCTGACGCTCAGCAATGCCGAACGCGACGACTTGCGCGCCCTCGGTCATGACGCGGCCGACGCCCTGCAGCAGGCGTTGCTGGGCTGGCAACCCGGCGACACCGACTACGAGATCGCCGGTCGGGTCAACGGACGGCTCGCGGCAACCGGTGCGGATGCGCCGGTGCTGATCGTTGGCGGTGACGAACGGCTCGAGCAGTACCGCCACCCGCTGTCCGTCGGTGCGCCGATGCACCGCGTGGTGATGGCAGTCGTCGTGGCACGTCGCGGTGGACTGCACGTGGCGGCCACGCGTTTCGCCAGCGCGGGACCGCTCACGGCGACCATGACCCGTTCGCTGCACGACGCACGCCGCGTCGAGGACGCGGTGCTGCGCGCCAGCGTGCCGGGTGCGACCTACGGCCATGTGATGACCTCCCTGGCAACGGCCTACGGCCAGGTCGGGAGCCCGCAGGCCTGGCAGGAGCACTACCAAGGCGGCCCGATCGGCTACGCCCAGCGCGAGTTCGAGCTGGCCCCGACGCAGACCGACAGCCGCTGGTGGCGCACGCCGATCGCCCCCGGACATGCGCTGGCCTGGAATCCCAGCCTCGCCGGCGGCGGCAAGTGCGAGGACACCTACCTGGTGTCCGAGACCGGCCTCCAGCTGGTGACCGGCGCCGCGGGCTGGCCGGTCGTCCCCGGCAATGCCGGTTCGCCACTGACGCAACGACCAGCCGTCCTCGACATCGAGTCGGGCGAGCCTGCCCGTGGGAGTGACACATGAGAGCGACCGAGGTGCTCACCGGGCTCGGCCTGACGTCGGGCACGGCCGTGGCGAGCAGCAGCGCGCGCTTCCCCGACGGCGCCCACTACCGGGTCGAGATCCCCAGCGTCGAAGGACCCGAGGTGCTGCGCACCGTGCTCGACGCCGCCACCGGGCACGGCATCACGGTGAACCGCGTCTCGCAGGGCAGCGGCGCCATGCTCATGACGCAAGCCGAGCTGCGCGAGATGTCGCGGATCGGTGCCGATGCGGGGCTCGAGGTCTCGCTGTTCGTCGGCCCACGCGAGGAGTTCGGCGTGGGAGTGCAGGCAAGTGCGGCAGATGGTGGTGCGTTGCACGGTCGGATCCGTGGTCTCACCCAGCTGAGGTACGCGATCGAAGACGTGATGCGCGCGGCTGAGTGCGGCATCCGCGGGTTCCTCGTCGCCGACTCGGGGCTGCTCGAGGTGCTGGTCGGCATGCAGACCTCCGGCCAGCTGCCGGCCGACGTCATCTGGAAGGTGTCGGTGATGCTGGCGCCGTCGAACCCGGTGACGATGCGCCAGCTCGCCGCCCTCGGCGGACATACCGTCAACGTGCCGAGCGACCTCACGCTCGACCAGCTCGCCGAGATGCGCGCGGTGTCGTCGCTCCCGCTGGACCTCTATGTCGAAGCACCCGATGCACTCGGCGGAACCGTGCGTGGTGAGCAGTGCGACGAACTGGTGCGCGTCGGTGCGCCGATGTACGTCAAGTTCGGGCTGCGCAACGCGCGCGCGCTCTACCCGGCCGGTGAGCATCTGATCGGCGAGGCGTGCCTGATCGCGCGGGAGAAGGTTCACCGAGCCGCGGTCGCGCTGGAATGGCTGCAACGGTTCGACACCGAGCTGGTGCAGTCGCCACCCGGCGCGCCAGGACTGGGGATCCCGCAGCCGTGACCGACTCCCCTGGGCTGCGCAGCAGCGAGTGGTTCGCCGGCGACGACGAAGTCGCCGTGATCCACCGCGTCGCCATGCGCAACGCGGGGCTGGAGATCCCCGAGGCCGCCGACCGACCCGTGATCGGCATCGCGAACTCGGCGAGCGACCTCAACTCGTGCAACCTCCCGCTCACCGCCCTCGCCGAATCGGTGCGCGCTGGCGTCCTCGCGGCCGGCGGCATCCCCGCCGTGTTCCCCACGATCTCGCTGGGCGAAGACCTGATGAAGCCCAGCGCGATGCTCTACCGCAACCTGCTGGCGATGGAGATCGAGGAGACCCTCCGCTCCTATCCGCTCGACGGCATCGTCATCCTCGGCGCCTGCGACAAGACGATTCCCGGCGCCGTGATGGGCGCGGTCAGCGCCGACCTGCCGACCATCGTGGTGGTCGGCGGCTCGCGACCGGTCGCGCAGTTCCACGGCCGACGCCTCGGCACCGGCACCGATCTGTGGCGGGCCTGGGACGACCGCCGCGCCGGTCGGCTCGACGACGAGGAGTGGGCGGAGTTCGAGCGCTGCCTGGCCTGCGGCATCGGCACCTGCAACACCATGGGTACGGCCTCGTCCATGGCCGTGGTCGTCGAGGCGCTCGGACTCACCCTGCCCGGTGCGTCGACGATCCCCGCCGGACATCCGGACTCGGCATCGGCTGCCGAGCAGGTCGGCCGCCGCGTCGTCGATCTGGTTCGCGACGACGTTCGACCGTCGAGCCTGCTGACTCCCGCAGCGTTCGCGAACGCCGTCAAGGTGCTCAACGCTGTGGGCGGCTCGACGAACGTGGTCCTGCACCTGACCGCGATCGCCGGCCGCCTCAGCCTCGACCTGCTCCCGCGAACCGTCGGTGAGCTCAGCCGTGACGTGCCGGTGATCGCCGACGTGGAACCGTCCGGCCAGTACCTCATGGCCGACTTCCACGCCTGCGGTGGGGTGCCCGCCGTCCTGCGTCAGCTGGGCGAGCGCCTCGACACGAGCCAGCGCAGCGTGTCGGGCAAGACGATCGGGCAGATCGCCGCTGATGCACCCGAGCCGGTCGACGACCAGCACGCGATCCGACGCATCGAGACGCCGCTGCGCGAGGACGGCGCGTTCGCGGTGGTCCACGGGTCGCTCGCGCCCGACGGTGCGTTGCTCAAGACCTCGGCGGCCGACCCGCAGCTGTTCGCCCATCGCGGTCCGGCGCTGGTCTTCAACGGATACGAAGACCTTCGGCAACGCATCGACGACCCGGCGCTCCCGGCCACCGCCGACACGGTGCTGGTGCTCGCGGGGTGCGGCCCGGTGGGGGTACCCGGGATGCCGGAGTGGGGCATGATCCCGATTCCCGCCAAGCTCGCGGCCGACGGCGTCACCGACATGGTCCGCGTCACCGACTCCCGCATGAGCGGCACGTCGTTCGGCACCGTGTTCCTGCACGTGGCCCCGGAGTCAGCCGTCGGCGGCCCGCTCGGCCTGGTGCGCGACGGCGACGTCATCGAGGTCGACGTGGCCGCCGGACGTCTCGACCTCGACGTGGCGGGCGATGAGCTGGACCGTCGCCGTGACGCCTGGCGCCCACCTGCCTCGGAGCACCTGCGCGGCTGGCCGGCTCTGTACCAGTCGCATGTCCTGCAGGCGCCCTGGGGATGCGACCTGGACTTCCTGCGGGCGCCGACTCCAGAACACCGCCGGTTCGTCCCACCGGTCGTCGGGAGGTCCTGACGAACCGCAACCGATCTGATACCCAACCCATCCCCACGACTGGCAACATCACCGATCTCAGGTCTCCTAGGAGGACAGGTGCGTAAACCCATACTCATCGCGATCGCGGCCGTTGCCGTGGCCGTGTTGGCTGCGTGCGGCAGCAGCAGCGGAGGCGGCGGAGCCAGCGGTAGCAGCTCCGACGCCCCCGTGACACTCACGCTGTGGCACAACTACGGCACCGAGCAGAACGCCGTGGCCACCAAGAACTTGACCGCCGCATACACGGCGCTCCACCCGAATGTGACGTTCAAGATCGTCAGCCAGCCTGCGGACAACTACTTCTCGCTCCTGCAGGCCGCTGCCGTGTCCAAGACCGGACCCGACCTCGCGGTGATGTGGACCGGGTTGTTCACCTTGCAGTACAAGGACTTCCTGACCAACCTGCAGGGCCTGGTCCCCGACTCGGCGCTGTCGCAGGTGCAGGGGCTGCAGTGGACCGCTCCCGGCTTCGACGCCGCGAACGGCCCGCTCGTCATGCCGCTGGAGAAGCAGTTCTACATCGGCTTCTACAACAAGGCGGCGTTCAAGAAGGCCGGCGTCACCAGTGTTCCCACCGACTGGAGCCAGCTCAACACCGCGTGCACCAAGCTGAAGGCAGCCGGCTACACGCCGATGGTCTACGGCAACGGCGGACAGTCGCTGGGCGCGGAGTTCTACCCGTGGTACGACGCCAGCTACCTGATGATCGGCCAGTACTCGGTGGACCAGTGGAAGGGTCTCTACGACGGGACAATTCCCTGGAACAACTCCGACAACATCGCGCAGTTCACGAAGTGGGCCAACTTGGAGTCGTCGGGCTGCACCAACACCGACATCCTCACCAAGACGAACAACCTCGACGACTTCACGTCGGGCAAGGCAGCGATGATCGTGGACGGCACCTGGGACACCCAGAAGTTCACCGACGCCATGGGCAAGAACGTCGCTGCGTTCGTTCCGCCGTTCTCCGACCAGCCGATCAAGGGTGTCGTCGAGTACCCAGGTGACGGGTTCTCGATCATGAGCTACTCCCAGCACCAGCAGGCTGCGGCCGACTTCTTGACGTTCATGACAACTCAGCAGGCCGCGGACGTCATCAACAAGGCGGGCTTGATCCCCGACATCACGGGGACGTCCACCACCAACCCGGTGAACCAGCAGATGTTGGACTTCGCCGAGAACCAGGGATTCATCCGCTACCCGATGTTGGACAACGTCGTGCAAGGTGACGTCGTCGACACCGGCAACAAGCAGCTGCCGTCGGTTCTGGCGAACAAGATCTCGCCCACCGACGCGCTCAACCAGCTGTTCAACGCGTGGAAGCAGCTTCCCGCGGACCAACGCAGTACGACCTACCAGTAGCACCGGACGGCGGTGGGGACGCGGCATGAGTCGCGTCCCCACCACCGTCTGGACCACTGCGCCTGACCGAATTCGGCCTGGAGGAACCGTCTCGTGAGCCACACCCCGCTCGTGCTCGACCCGGCGGAGTCCATTCCAGCGCCACCGCGACGCCAGCGGTCGGCGCTGGAGCGCAAACGGGCGCGCGCGGGCTTGCTCATGGCGGCACCGGCCGTCGGGTTGGTCGCACTGGTGCTGGGCATCCCGATCATCCAGGCCGGCTACTACTCGATGACCGACTGGAACGGCCTCACGGCCACCTGGATCGGGCCGTCGACCTATGTGCACGAGTTCCAGAACCCGATCTTCTGGCGGGTGCTGCAGAACAACGCGCTGCTGCTGCTCGCAGTGCCGGTGGCTGTCGCGATCCCGCTGGGGATCGCCTTCTTGTTGAACGAGAAGGTGGCCGGCTGGCAGGTGTTCCGCTCGATCTACTTCCTGCCCACCGCGATCTCGTGGGTCGTGATCGGCATGGTGGCGCTGCGCTTCTTCGCCGCCGAGGGCACCCTCAACTCACTGCTCTCCAGCTTCGGCCTCGGGTTCATCCACACCGACCTGCTGTCTGATGAGCACCAGGCACTGCTCGCCGTCGGCCTGACGTTCATCTGGTCGATGCTCGGCACGAACACGATCATCTTCCTCACCGGCATGGCGACCCTCGACCAATCGTTGGCCGAAGCCGCCCGCGTGGACGGCGCCGGAACCTGGCAGATCCTCACCCGCATCACGCTCCCCCAGCTGAAGCGCTTCATCCAGTTCGCCACCGTGCTCACCTTGATCAGCGCGTTCACGGCACTGTTCAGCCTGATCTTCGTGATGACCGGCGGCGGCCCCGGCTTCGGCACCACCACGTTGGAGTTCTTCGTCTACCAGACGGCGTTCGCGCGCGGCGCGTTCGGCACCGGAGCCATGCTCGGCATCATCTTGTTCGCCATCATGGTGGTCATCGGCCTGGCCCAGCTGCGCCTGCTGCGGACCGAGGACTGATCGGCGATGTCCACCGTCGTCGACGCCGCAACGCACTCACCGGGACCAGCGTCCGGACCGGTGCTCGAACCTCGCCGACGCCGACGTCCCGTCCGGTCCGTCGCGCTGTTCGTGGCGATGATCGTGATCGCCCTGGTGATGCTCTACCCGTTCTACTTCATGGTCGACACGTCGTTGCGCAGCCAAGACCAGTTCCTGCACGGTGGCGGCCACTCGTTCGCGTCGTGGAACATCCTGAACCAGGCATTGCCCTGGGGCCAGCAGCTGCTCAACTCCATGATCGTGTGCACGGCGTCGATCGCCATCATCTTGTTCGTCAGCAGCCTGGCCGGCTTCGCGTTCGCCAAGCTGCGGTTCCGGATGTCGGGCTTCGTCCTGCTGGCCGTGATCGCCGCGATGTTGATCCCGGTGCAGTCGATCATCATCCCGGTCTACGTGAACGTGGCGCGGGTGCACCTGCTCAACACCTATGCCGGCGCCGTGATCGTCTACGCCGCGCTCGGCACGCCGTTCGCCACGTTCCTCATGACCGCGTACTACCGCAGCATCCCCGACGACGTCGTCGAGGCGGGCATCGTCGACGGCCTGAGCTACGGCGCGGTGTTCCGTCGGATCGCCCTGCCTATGTCAGTGCCAGCGCTGGTCACGATCACCGTGCTGCAGTTCATCCAGATCTGGGACGACCTGCTGGTGGGCTTGCTCTTCCTGCAGAACCCGTCCCAGCGCACGATCACCGTCGGTCTGGGTGCCTTGGCCGCCGGACGCACCACCGACATCCCGGTGCTCATGGCCGGCTCGCTGCTGAGTGCCATCCCGGCGATCGCGGTGTACCTGGTGTTCCAGCGCTTCCTCATCAACGGCCTGACCGCCGGCATCGGCAAGTAGGGGGACGTCCATGGCCATCGTGCGGTACGAGCAGGCATCCCGCGTCTACGCGGCCGGTCAGCTGCCCGCCGTCGACCGGTTGACACTGCAGATCGCCGACGGTGAGTTCTGCGTACTGGTCGGCCCCAGTGGCTCGGGCAAGTCGACGGCGTTGCGGATGCTGGCGGGGCTCGAGCCGGTAGACGGCGGCTCGGTGCACATCGGCGATCGCGACGTCACCGACCTCATGCCCAAGCAGCGCGACATCGCGATGGTGTTCCAGAACTACGCCCTCTACCCGCACATGACCGTGCGCCAGAACATGGGCTTCGCACTGGCGATGGCCAAGGTCGAGAAGGCCGAGGTGCGTCGCCGCGTCGACGTCGCCGCCGACCTGCTGGAGCTGCAGCCCTACCTCGACCGCCGACCCAAGGAGCTGTCCGGTGGTCAGCGGCAGCGCGTGGCCATGGGCCGGGCGATCGTCCGCGAGCCGCAGGTGTTCTTGATGGACGAGCCCTTGTCGAACCTCGACGCCAAGCTGCGGGTCTCGACCCGGACCCAGATCGCCACCCTGCAGCGACGACTCGGTGTCACCACGGTCTACGTCACCCACGACCAGGTGGAGGCCATGACCATGGGCGACCGGGTCGCCGTGCTGAAGGACGGCGTGCTGCAGCAGTTCGACGTGCCGCTGGCGCTCTACGACCGGCCGGCCAACCTGTTCGTGGCCGGCTTCATCGGCTCGCCCGCGATGAACCTGTTGACGGTTCCGCTCACTGCCGAAGGCGCGAAGCTCGGCGACTCCACGATCCCGCTCACCCCGGCGACCACGTCGGCCGCCGCAGCTCGTGGGCTCGACACGGTCGTCATCGGGGCGCGCCCCGAATCGCTCACCGTCACGCCCGCCGAGGACCGCAACGCGACCATCGAGGTGACCGTCGTGCTGGTCGAGGAGCTCGGCGCCGACGCGTACGTGTACGGCGAGACCGCCGACGGCACCCGCATCACCGTGCGGGTCGACGGCCGCACACCACCGGAACGCACCTCGCGCCTGTGGCTGCACGTTCCCAGCGCGGCGCTGCACGTGTTCGACCCGACGAACGGAGACCGGCTGTGACCACGGCCTGGACCCCTGTCAACCCGATGTGGGCGATCGCGACCCCAACGCGCGCCGAGCTCGGCGAACGCCCGGTCTGGGACGACGCCACCCAGTCCCTCGTCTGGGTCGACATCGAGGCCTTCCAGGTGCGCCGGTTCACGCCGGCGACCGGCACTGACGTGGTGGTGCACCAGGCTGACGCCCCAGTCGGCTGCGTCGCTCTGCGCGACGGCGGTGGGCTGGTCGCAGGCATCGGGCGACAGATCGTGCTCCTGGATGCCGACGGCAGCGTGTCGACAACGATCGACGTGCCCGGCGAGGACGACGTCGTGTTCAACGACGGCGCGGTCGACCCGGCGGGCCGGTTGATCGCAGGCACGTCGACGGCCGCCACCCGTTCTGCCGGCGGCGCGCTGTACGCGATCGACGCAGATCACACCGTGCGGCTGCTCGTCGACGGCGTCACCGAGTCGAACGGTGTCGGTTGGAGTCCCGACGGCGCCACCATGTACTACGTCGACTCCGGTGAGACCTCGTTCGCCGCATCCACGCACACGGTGGTGCGCACCTACGCCTACGACGCCGCGACCGGTGAGATCGAGCGCCGCGCCGACCTCGCCAGCCTCACCGAGGCCGAGGGGATCCCGGACGGGCTCGTGGTCGACGCGGAGGGTGCGGTGTGGCTGGCGGTGTGGGGCGGGTCGGAGGTGCGCCGCTACGCCACCGACGGGATCCTGCTCGACAGCGTCGCGCTACCGGCGTCCCTGATCACCTGCCCCGGCTTCGGCGGCCCCGACCTCACCGACCTGTACGTCACCTCTGCGCAGTCGGGCATGGATGCTGCCGCACGCGCAGCTGAGCCGCACGCGGGCCAAGTGTTCCGCCTCCGGCCCGGCGTCGCCGGGCTCCCAGCCACGCGTTACCGCGGGTGACCTTGCGCTGCCAACGCACATGACCGGCGCCCTGGCCGGCGTGTTCCCGGTGCTGTCGACGCCGTTCACCGACGACGACGCCATCGACGTTGCCGCGCTCGCGGCCGAGATCGACTGGCTGCAAGGCGCCGGCGTCGACGGCCTCACAGTGGCCATGGTCTCGGAGGTGCTGCGCCTGACCGACGACGAACGACGAGCGCTGACCACCGAAGTGTGCCGGCTCGCGTCGCAGACAACGCCGGCGCTCCCGGTGGTGGTCAGCGTCGGCACGCCGAGCACGGGCACGACGGTGGCGCTGGCTCAACACGCCGAGGCGAGCGGCGCTGCGGCTGTGATGGCGATCCCGCCACTCGGCGTCGCGCTGGACAACGCCGAGCTGTGCGGCTACTTCATGCAGATCCTCGACGCCGTCTCGCTCCCCTTGATCGTGCAGGACGCCAGCGGCTACGTCGGCACTGCGATTCCCGCCGGCGTGTATGTGCGCCTGCACGATGCCTACGGCCTCGAGCGCGTGCTGGCGAAGCCGGAGGCGCAACCGCTCGGCCCGCGCCTCTCCGCGCTGCACGCCGCCACCGGCGGACACCTGCGGGTGTTCGAGGGCAGCGGCGGACTTGCGCTGGTCGACGCGTTCGCCCGCGGCGTCGTGGGCACCATGCCCGGCCCCGAGGTGCCGTGGGCGCTGGTCGCGCTGTGGCGCGCGCTGTGCGACGGCCGAGTCGCCGACGCCGACGCGATCCACGCCCGGTTGGCCGCGCTGCTGGCGCTGCAGACATCGCTCGATTCCTACGTCGCCGTCGAGAAGCACCTGCTGCACGCTCAGGGCGTGCTGCCCTCGACCCGGCAGCGCGGGCCGGTCGGCTACCACCTCGACGCTCCCAGTGCCGAGCTCGCCCTGCGGCTGCTCGAGCGGCTACGCGATGTCGTCGACCAGGTCGAGAAGGAGCCGCCGCCATGACCACCGACGACGTCGTGAACCCGGACGCTTACGCCCGACTGCGGTTCGACGGGCAGCATGTGGTGGTCACCGCCGCCGGCTCAGGCATCGGTGCGGCCGCGGCCACACTGCTGCGCGCCCGCGGGGCGACCTTGCTGCTCGTCGACCGTGACGCCGATGCGCTCGCCCGCGTGGGCCAGGCGCTCGACGTGGCAACGCTGACGGCCGACGTCACCGACCCGCTCGCTGTCGACGGCATCGCGCAGACGACGTCGGGCTGGCCCGCGCTGCATGGATTGCTCAACTGCGTCGGGATCACCGGTGAGACCCACCGGCCGACGCACGAGGTGGACGTCGACGACTTCGACCACGTGGTGGCCACCAACCTGCGATCGGCCTTCTTGCTCACCAGGGCGCTCGTGCCACGCATGCTCGAGGCCGGCTACGGGCGCATCGTTCACGTGGCCTCGATCGCGGGCAAGGAGGGCAACGCCGGCATGGCCGCCTACTCGGCGACGAAGGCCGGGCTGATCGGCCTGGTGAAGGCCGCGGGCAAGGACTACGCGACGTCGGGAGTCACCGTCAACGCGATCGCACCCGCGGTCATTCGCACTCCCCTGGTCGACGCGATGCCGCCTGAGCAGGTGACCTACATGACCAGCCGGATCCCGATGCAACGCTGCGCGACCCTGGCCGAGGTGGCCGAGCTCGCCACGTTCGTGCTCTCCCCGGCCGCGTCGTTCACCACCGGCTTCACCTGGGACCTGTCCGGCGGCCGGGCCACCTACTGAGCAGCACACGGAAGGACGCGCATGCGACTGGTGAGCTTCGACGACGGCTTCGGCCGGATCGAGGGCGACCACGTGGTTCCCATGGGCGCCGACCTCGTCGCCTGGCTCGCCGGAGCCCCGAGCATCGACGGTGAACCGATCCCGCTCGACGCCGTCGTCCTGCGCGCTCCGGTGCGTCGGCCCGGCAAGATCATCGGGGTCGGCTTGAACTACCGCGACCACGCCCGCGAGACCGGCATGGCGCTACCGAGTGTGCCCGTGCTGTTCGCCAAGTACGCGAACAGCGTGGTCGGCCCCGACGACGATGTCGTGATCCCACCCGGCGTCGGAGGCGTCGACTACGAGGCCGAGCTCGGGGTCGTGATCGGACGCACCACCTCACGCGTCGACGAGCCTGACGCGCTGGGGCACGTGGCCGGCTACGTCGCGGTGAACGACGTGTCGTCGCGCGACCTGCAGTTCGCGACGCCGCAGTGGCTGTACGGCAAGGCCATCGACACGTTCCTGCCCATGGGTCCTTGGCTGTTGACCGCGGACGAAGTGCCCGATCCGCAGGCGCTGACGATCAGCTGCACAGTCAATGGCGAGCTGCGTCAGTCGTCGTCGACCGCTGAGATGGCATTCGGTGTCGCACACATCGTCTCGTTCCTCAGCCAGGTGATGACCCTGGACCCGGGCGACGTCATCGCCACCGGTACGCCCGCCGGCGTCGGCATGGGATTCGACCCGCCCAGATACCTCTCCCCCGGAGACGTCATGACCGTGCGGGTCGAGCACCTGGGTGAGCTGACTAACCGTGTCGTTACGACCGAATGAGTGATCCTCTGCGCCTCCGCCCTTGAGGACGCGGGTTCCGTCGGTGGTGGTCGGTACAACGGTGAAGAAGCAGTTCGGACCAGGGAGCGCCACCGTGAACGAGTATCGGGACCAGATCTTGCAGGAGATGCATGCGGCCATCGACACCTCGATGGTGGAGATGGGGCTTGATCCCCTGTCTAAGGACGATGACGGCAACCACGTCTTTCGGATCCGGTCAGTCAGCGGCACGATCCGAGTGCTTTACGAACCCGAACACTTGATGCTCGCCGGTTACGACGTGACCGCTGTCGCCGTCACCGACATCGAGGCGTCTGCGTCGCTCCTCGAGGAGCTGAACCGCCTAAATGGGCTGTCTACCGGCACCTGTGTGTTCCATCGCGACCGAACCGTGTACGTGCAGCGGGTGGTGGCTACCTCCAACGGCACAGACCTGACCATCGCGTCGGGCATGGCCACGGTGTGTTGGGTCGCCGCGGGGATCGGAGCGAAGACCGCGACTGACTATGGCGGCGCGACGCCGCACCCAGTGCCGCTGGGCTGATCTCGCACCTGGCCAGTCGGCTGACGCGGCGCCGGAGTCAGAACCAGGACGCTGTCACGGTTCCCGCGCCGACAGACTCTTGACTGCTCCAACTCCTAGCGTCAGGCATCGGGTCGATCCAATGACCCACCGGACTCGGGAGGGGCCATGAGCCAAGCAAGCGCACTCGAACCGGTATTCGACGTACACGGACACGCCTGGGCCGTCAGCCAACGCCCGACCATGCACGTGCCCCGATGGTTGCTCGCCGTCGGTATCGCACTGGTGGTTGCCGTGGCAGGCGTCACGGGTTGGGCCATCGGTCGAGCGGGTACGGACACCGTGGGGAAGGCCGCGACCGGCGTGCAGTCGGTTCCGCTGAGCCCGCCGGTGATGGGCCCACTTCACCAGGTAGGGCAGACCTCGCACGTGACCCCAGCGCTCAAGGGCGCAGCCACTGCCCCGGTCGCCCCGAAGACCATGCACGTCGGAGCCAGCGTCGATGGGAACCCGTGCGTGATCACCCTCCGGTGGTCCTCCGGCTACCGCAACGCGCGAGTTTGTTGACAGGGCAATACGGACGGGTCATCCGCTCGGCACCTGGTAGACGTCCACGATCCGTGCCGACGACGTGATGACCCGTCCGTTCGCTACGGCGACGGTCGACTGGTCATCGGTCCATGCCGCACCGGCGAGGCCGATGTACACGAACGAACCGTCCTTCGCACTCAGTGGCGGATCCCAGGCACCGCCGACGAACACCAGCCCGTTGGCCACCGCAACCGGTCCCTCAGCCACGACCTGCGTCCACACCGTGGCACCGGTCGCCCGCGAGAGGGCACACAGCGTCTCGGCGGCGCAGTACGTGTAGACGTACGACTTCGCGACGGCTTCGACGCCGTTGGCGCCCGGTCGGCTCCAGCGCGGGGCGCCGGTCAGCGGGTTGAGGTCGACCAGCCGACCCGCGGGGTTCGCCACGTACACGTCGTGCCCGGTCGCGGCGTCGGTGTCGCCGCGGTACACCTGCCACGCACCGGGGCGGCTCCACACCACGGCGCCAGTGGTGAGGTTGTGGGCCTCCAGGCGCGGCAGGCTCGAGTCGGCCGGGTTACAGGTGCGCACGATCGCCAGGCCACCGACCACGATGACGTTGCCGGGGTCCCAGCACGGCAGCCAGTCGGTCCAGGTGCTCGAACCGTCGACCAGGTTGATCGCGGCGACGTCGCCGCCCCCGGCCTCGAACCCCGAGTACACCAACGTGTTGCCGCTAACCGCCGCCGAGAGCGGTCCGGGATCGACAAAGGTGTTCCACAATTGCGTGCCATCGGAGACCCGGTAAGCCGTGATCGCGCCGGACGGGTCGCTCTGCGACACACAGTCCTCACTCGTCAGGATGACCCGCCTGCCCACGATCGTGAGCGACGTGTAGAACGTGGCCCAGTTCTGGTTGTCGAGTGCTCGCGACCACACCGTCGCGCCGGTCGTCAGATCGAACGCGAACAGCCGTTGCGAGAGCACGACGTAGAGCCGGTTGCCGGACGTCACCGGAGACGTCGCCACCCCGGCACCGCATCCGATCCCGTTCGGGTCGACCGGCCGAGCAGTGAACGAGTGCACCCACGTCAGGTTCGGCACGCTCGTGCGGCTGACCATCGTCTCGTTGGGGTTGAACGAGCTCGACGCACCGTTGGCGGCTGCCTGCGGCCACGGCGCCGGCGGAGCAAGCGGCGCGGCCTGGGCTGCCTGTGGCAACCATGCGGCAACGAGCACAGCTGCGCCGGCCACGATGCCAACGGGGATGAAACGGTGACTGCGAGCCATGGGACCGCCTCCTCGGCGATGGCCCGACCCTAGACCCGCGCCGCAGCCCCGACCATGGTCATGATCCGTTGGTACACAGGCTGCTGACCGCGTCGGTGGCCAGGGCCGTGCGGGCGAGGTAGCCCGCCTGCCGGGTGGATCCCGTCGAACCCGAACCAGCCCGGGTTCGCCTGTCCGAAAGCGCCTCCCAGCCCAGGATGTGGAGGTTGGCGTGATGCCGCGCAAGCTGCGTCAGCGTCGCGTTGATCTGGTCCTGCGTGCTCGCGCGGTAGACGTCGTACCAGAGCACACAGCGGCTTGGCCCGGCCAACCGCAACATCGCCCGCGCCGATGCCGGGAAGTCGGTGGGCAGGTCGTTCGTCCCCAGACTCACCACCCAGATCGGCGCGGTCGTAGCCGCGTGATCGGCCAGCAGCTGCACCGCCGTGGACGTCATGCGGCCCTCCAACGCCTCCACCGTCACCGCGCGAGTCGGGAGCGCCGAGATCAACGGGTCGGCTATCCCCACAGCAAGTGAGTCGCCGACGAGGAAGACCGGCGTGTTCGCTGCGAAGCGTGGTCCGACCGGGGGCGCTTCGACCTGGGGGCCGAGCCCAGCAGCCGGATCGACCGAGACCGCGCCGGTGGGGAAGCCCGTCGGTGCGGCGAGCCCGAAGTCGACCTGAGCGGCCTGCGGATCAGCATCGGCGGCAACTGCCCACCGCGACCAACGGAACGCGAGAGTCCCGAACAGGGCCGCGATCAGCAGCACGACGACGACAACTATCAACACATTTGGCCGACGTCGCGCGTCCTCAGGAATGGCCCGATGTTGGGGTCCGGCCGCGCGGCCCATGTGGTTGAGGCTAGGTCACCGCGATTCCGGTGGCCCGAGCGGCCCTTCCCGGGCGACTATCCGGCGAGGATGGCGTCGATCTGACCGGCCGCCCCGCGCAGCCCTTCTTCCATGCCCATCTCGGACACCTGCTGCATCTGCTCGGCCGAGTTGAACGTGGTGACGACCGTCATCAGCGTGCCCTCGTCGGTGGCGACGAGATCGACGCGCGCCCGCATGGTGGGCATCGACAGGTCAGGCGCACCGGAGGCGTCGGAGAAGCCGTCCTCGAACTCCAGCGAGCGAGGCGCGTCGACGTGGGTGAACTGCCACCAGCCTTCGGCCTTCTCGCCGGCCGGGCCGGTCATGTAGTAGCGCACTCGTCCACCCACGACGAGGTCGTGGTCGACGACGGTGGCCGGCCAGGTGGGCGGTCCCCACCAGCGCTCGAGCTGACGCGGGTCGGCCCAGATCTGCCACACCCGCTCCGGCGGCTTCGAGAACGCTGCCGTCATGGTGAGCGTCAGCGCCTTCGGGTCTTTGGTGATGTCCAGTACAGGCACGGCCGGTCTCCTCTAGAGGGTGGGGTCTTCGGACAACAGGTGGTCGATCTGGTCGACGCGGGCCCGCCAGATCTCTTCGTACTCGTCCAGCAATCGCATGGCGAACTGCACCGCCTCGACGTTTCCGCCGACGAGCCGCTCGCGGCCGCTCGCCCGCTTGGTGACCAGAGACGCCCGCTGGAGGACGGCCACGTGCTTCTGCACCGCCGCGAAGCTCATGTCGTAGTGGGCCGCCAACGACGACACCGACTCCTCCTGGCGCATCACGCGCTGGACGATGTCGCGCCGGGTGGCGTCCGCAAGGGCCGCGAACACGCGGTCCACGGTCTCTGGGTCTCCAGTTTCGTACAACCATTTGGTTGTACGTTACAAGGACCGGGGCTGCCTGTCAACGTTCCCGCGAGGCGACCGAGACTGCTGAGTCGAGCCGCCCGAGCCCTGCCGCAAGACCTGGTTGACCGCATGGACGGCGCGCGGCGACAACGCCCCGGCTACCGAGACGACCTCGTCCTGATAGACCTCGACTATGTCGTCACACACGACGTAGCCGTTGAACGCCTCGGGATGTCCCAGCTGCACGACGCTGGGGATGTCCGGCTTGCGCGTCGTCGTCAGCCGCGCGGCCAGCACCTGCGGGAGCTGTTGATTGCGCCGGTTGTTCGAGACCACGACGAAGAGCTTCGGCTCACCTAGACCGAGGTCGGCCCGAACCACCTGGCCACGCGACAACGGCCACGTCACTCCTGCGCCCAAGCCGGACGGCGACGGCGAGCGCTCGTGCGGTGAGACGACGCGTCGATCTGCTCGGCCATCTGCGCGTAGCCCTGTGCCTCGACCTGCTCGCGCACGGCCCGAAGGCCGGCTTCGAGCACGGCGTGCAACAGGCTCGCCTCGCTGGCGTTGGCGGGAATCTCGACGTCGGCGAGCAGCGACAACGCGTCGCGGTGCGACGCCGAGCGGCGCAACCGCTCGAGATCGTCAAGGTCTTGCGCCGAGAGTGGCAGCGACTTTCGAGCGCTGCCACTCTCGTCGTGCGGATGCGAGCCATGCAGCAGATTCTGCAGCAGTTGCGCAGTCACCCGCAGTCAGGCGTCTGCTGGCTCCTCGTCACCGGCGAGCACCAGGTAGAGGTTGCGCCGGGCATCGGTGAGGATCTTCCCCGCCGCCTCGCGCTGCGCGTCGGTTCCGGTGCGTCCGACCTGGCGGGTGGCCTCGATCAGTCCGTAGACCAGGCGACGCAGGTCCGGACCGTCCTCGCCGTCGAGGCCGGCGAACGGGTCGCCCCAGGCCTCGCGGTTCTCGTCGAGCTGCTCGCGGCCTGCGTCGGTGAGGGCGACCAGCCGGCGTCCGGCGTCGGCCGTGACGGTCACCAGACCCTCGTCCTCGAGCAGGTTGATCGTGGGGTAGACGGCGCCGGGGCTGGGTGTCCAGCGCCCATCGGTCCGCTCCGCGATCGACTGCATGAGCTGGTAGCCGTGCATCGGCTCCTCCTCGAGGAGCAGCAGGACGGCGGTGCGGACGTCGCCTCGGGAGGCTCGCCCGCCGTGCCGGGAGCGTCCGGAGCCGCGCATCGAACTGTGGTGGCCGCGGCCTCGGCCGCGGTGGCGGCGACCGTCGGGGCCGCCGTGGCTGTGTTCTGACTTCATGTCGTTCCTTTCGTCGTACTAACGACGTAGGTAACGATATATCGTTACTGCCTATTCCGCAAGCCCGCTACGACGCGGAGACGTCCACCGCCGCCCGGACCCGCTCGAGGTCGGCGAGCCTGGCCTCAGCCCCGACCGAACGCCAGAACCGACCGGCGGAACTCAATTGGGCCAATCCGTCCGGGTTGCCGGCCCGCGCCGCATGCAGCCGTACCTCGGCTTCCATCGAACGCGCACCGATCGCTTGCAGCAGGTCCGCGGCCTCGCCGGCTCGTCCGCCGCAGAGCAGTTCCGTGGCTCGTCGCCACGGCACATCGGGGCCGCGGATCAACTCCGGCGGGACGGGCCGCCCGCGCTCCAAGAGCGCCAGGCCGGCGTCCAGCGTCCACAGACCCATGACTTCCAGCGCCGTATCGGTCGCGAGCAACCCCTGCAACTCGCTCAGGCAGGCGTCCGCGTCGGAGATCAGACCAGCCTGGACGAACAGCCGGGCCGCCCAGGTCAGGGCCGGGACGTGCAGCTGGGGATCGCCGACCGAACGCGCCCGGGACAACCCGTCGTCGAGCTGGTCGCGCTGCAGCCGCCCGGTGCGGCCCAGTGTGATGGTGACCAGCACCAGCTGCAGGTTGGGATCCAGGTAGTGCTGCGACCCGATGGCCTGGTGCTGCGCCAAGACTGTCGACGTCTGCGCCTGCGCCTCGTCCCAGTTGCCCAACTCGTAGGCATCGATCGCGGTCTCGGCACGCAGCCAATCGACGCCGGCCGCGTTTCCGGTTCGCTCCGACAGCGCCAATCCGTCGCGATGGTAGCCACTGACCTCCGACAGGTTTCCGCGGTCGAACTCGAACGTCGCGATGTTGGTGTACAGGCGCATCAGGTCGCTCGAGCCGCACTCCAGACCCAAAGCCAGGCCGGACTGGGCAGTCGACACGGCTCGTTCGATGTCGCCGGCATTGGCGTAGGTGACGGCGAGGTTGTTCAGGCCCTCAGCCTCAGCCTCTTGGTCGGCGTTTGCGCGGGCGATCTCGACCGCCTCACGGGCCAGCGGAAGTGCCTGCGCCGCCCGGCCCGAGATCGCCCACCGGACCGCCACGGCTCCCACGACCCTGCCTCGGGAGGCGGTCGGACCCATATCTGCCACGAGTGCCAGCGCGCGGTCGAGCAGCTCTGGCACCGATTCCCCGGCGATCCAGTGCACCCGCTCGAGGAGCGTCAGGGACAGGGCTGCCAGGTCGGGTCGACCGGCGCCCAGCAGCTGCGGAACCGCCTCTTCGAGCAACGCCGACCCACCGGCCACACCTTCGGCCCACATGCGCGCCTGGGCGTGGTGGTAGATCAGCTCGGGGCCTGGCTCGTCGGAAGCGTCGACGGCGCGCCGGTAGTACTCCCCGGCTCGCCCGACGGCGTTGAGTGCCAACGCACGATCGCCGGCGTCTTCGAGCGCTTGGGCGAGAGCCGGTCGTAGGTCGGCGACGTCGACGCCCGCCGCGTTCCCGAGGGAGACGGCCAGCTCGAGGTGGTGCACGAGGGTCTCGGCGAAGTCGTCGCCGCGATCGGTCGTCAGGCCGGAGATCCACAGTGCCGTCGCACGGTGCTTGCGGGAACGGGCCGCCCGCGGGATCTGGCCGTACGCGACTTCCCGCACCAGCGCGTGCAGGAACGCGAACTGCCGCGCGCCTTCGACCGCCGAGCGCCGTTCCCGACGGATGAACTCTCGGCGCTCCAGCTGCCGCAGCAGATCGTCCAGAGCCTCGTCGTCGAGCCCGGTCAGGTCGCGCAGCGCGTCGGTCCAGAACACCTTGCCGAGCACAGATGCGTCCTGAAGAAGCGCCTTCGCCTCCTGCGGCAAGCCGTCGATGCGTGCGGCGACAACGCCCTGCAGGGTCTCGGGCAGCTCGTGTTCGCCGCCGCCTGCCTCCAGCATCCGGGCGTACTCCTCGGCGAACAGCGGGACGCCTTCTGCTCGCGCGAGCATCGTCGCCTGCTCCTCCGCGGGAAGCACGGCGCGTCCGAGGAGGGTGGCGAGCAACCGTGCCGTGTCCTCATCGGACAGGGGCGACAGCGACAACGTGGCTGCGTTCAGCTTGCCTCCGCCCCAACCAGGACGTCGGGCCATGAGCTCTGGACGCGCCGTGCAGACCACCAGGAGCGGAACCGCGTCGGCCCGATCGGTGAGTTCGTCGACGAAATCGAGCAGATCGTCATCTGCCCAGTGCAGGTCTTCGAAGACCAACACGGTGGTGCGGTGGTCGGCCATGGACTCCAGGAACCTGCGCCACGCGCTGAACGCCTCGTCGCGCGAGGGCCGGACGTCGACACCGGGCAGACCCACGAGGGGCCGCAGCTGCCGCTCGATCCACGCCGCCTCGGTGCGATCGGCGCAGAGACTTGCGACTGCCTCAGCGAGCTTGGTCGCCGCAACGTCGGCACTGTCGGACTCCAGGATCCCGGCTTGCGCCTTGACGATCTCGCCCAGCGCCCAGTAGCTGATGCCTTCGCCGTAGGGCAGCGACCGGCCGCGTCGCCAGGTGATCAGGTCGGGATCGGCGTCGACCAGCAGCCGTAGCTCGTGCACGAGCCGGCTCTTGCCGATGCCCGGCACGCCAACGAGCGTCACCAGCTGTGGACGTTCGTTGCTGCGAACGCGGGCGAGCGCATCGGCGAGCAGCGAGACCTCCCGACCGCGCCCCACGAGCGGGGCGTTGCCGACGGCGTCGTCCTCGAGCCCGAAGCTCGACCTGGCGGCCACGACCAGCCAGCAGGGCACGGGCTCGGCCTTCCCACGTGCCTCGATCGCGGCGTGGTCGGCGAACTCGATCGCACGGCGGGTGGCGCGGTGGGTCTGCTCCCCCACCAGCACTCCGCCCGGTGGCGCAGCCGACTGCAGCCGAGCTGCGGTGTTGATGACGTCGCCGGAGACCATGCCCTCGCCCAGCTCCGGCCGCGCGCCGAGGTCGACGAGCGCTTCGCCGCTGTTGACCCCGATCCGCACCTCGAGCTCGAGTCCGGGCTCGGCCTCGTTGAGGTCGTCGATAGCCTCCTGGATGGCCAGTGATGCGCGTACCGCGCGCTCGGCGTCGTCCTCGTGTGCAACCGGCGCCCCGAACACGGCCACCACGGCGTCGCCGATGAACTTCTCCACGGTGCCGCCGAACGCCTCGAGCTCGCGGCGCAGCAGCTCGTGATACGGCGACAGGACCGCCCGCACGTCCTCCGGGTCGAGCGTCTCCGCCCGCGCTGTGGAGCCTACGAGGTCGGCGAAGACGATGCTGACGACCTTGCGCTCCTCGCGCGGGGGCGCGACGGCGGACACCAGCGGGGCACCGCAGCCGTTGCAGAAGCGGGCACCGTCGGGGTTGTCGTGGCCGCAGCTCGAGCACACCGCCATGATCGGAGTCTATGAGGATGTCCTCCCGCATATTCACAGCATTCCCACAGCGAGCCATGCCTCTCCGTTGACCCGCCGTCGCCGACGATGTCGGCATGTCCTTGAGGTCCACCTTCGCGCCCGACCGCTGGACTCAGCACACGATGGTGCGGGTGGCCGAGGTCACCGTTCTCTTCTGGGTCATCAAGGCCCTGTCCACCGCACTCGGTGAGTCCACGTCGGACTACCTCGTGCACGCCATGGCGCCAGTCGCCGCGGTGCTGCTCGGCTTCGTCGCGTTCCTCGTCGCGTTGGCGATCCAGCTGCAGAAGGGACGCTACGTGCCCTGGGCCTACTGGCTGGCCGTGGCGATGGTCGGCACGTTCGGCACCATGGCGGCCGATGTGGTGCACGTGGCGTTCGGCGTCCCCTACGTGGGGTCGAGCATCTTCTACGGCGCGACGCTTGGTCTGGTGTTCTACGCCTGGTGGAAGGTCGAGGGGACGTTGTCGATCCACAGCATCGACAGCACTCGACGCGAGCTCTTCTACTGGGCGGCCGTGGTCGCCACCTTCGCCATGGGCACGGCAGTCGGCGACTTCACCGCCTACACGCTGGGCTTCGGCTACGGCCCCTCGATCCTGATCTTCGCCGCGTTCATGGTGGTACCGATCCTGGGCTGGCGGCTGAGCTGGTGGAGCCCCGTCTTCTGCTTCTGGTTCGCCTACGTGCTCACCCGGCCGCTCGGGGCGTCGGTGGCCGACTGGCTGGGCAAGCCGGCGCGGTACGGCGGACGCGGTCTGGGTGCCGGGCCGGTGGCGTTGGCCTTCGCCGTCGCCATCGTCGCGCTCGTCACGTGGATCACCGTGCGGGAGCGCGTGGTCGACGGAACCGGCGGGGGTCGCTGAGGAGG
>CAVSCR010000003.1:0-961194 GCA_963726575.1 uncultured Actinomycetota bacterium | reverse complement strand
ACACGTTCGACGTGCAGTGGGTGTTTGCCGTACAGGCGGTGGAGTAGCCGCCCTTGCCGCACGTCGCCACGGTGCAGTGTCCGGAGTAGCAGTCGATGTTGACCGCGCAGGTGCCGGCTGCGTAGCGCTTGGCGCAGACGCCGGCGGTGCAAGTGGCGGTGGTGCAGTCGCCGTTGCCTCCGCACACGCCGCCAGCATTGTTCTTCTGGCACACCCCGGCCGTGCACTTGCCGCTGGAGCAGTCGGAGTTGACGGTGCACGCTGCCGGCGCCACGACGGTGACGCACTTGCCTGTCGTGCACTTGTTGCTGGTGCAATCCGCGTTGGCCGCGCAGGTGCCACCGACGTTGGTCTTGGCGCACACCCCGGCGGTGCACTTGCCGCTGGAGCAGTCAGAGTTCACCGTGCAGGCCGCCGGAACCACGACGGTGACGCACTTGCCGCCCGTGCACTTGTTGCTCGTGCAGTCGGCGTTCACGGCGCAGGTGCCGCCCACGTTGACCTTCGGCGCAGGTACCGCCGGTGCACTTGCCGCTGGAGCAGTCCTCCTGGACGCGGCACGTGCCGCCGAAGTTGTGGACCCGGCAGGTGCCAGCCGTGCAGACGTTGCTGGTGCAGCCCGCAGCGGTCGTACAGGTGCCGGAGCCGGGCCAGGCCTTGGCGCAGATCGAGCCGCCCATGCCGGTGGACTTGCAGATGGCCGAGACGGCGGCGCAGTCGGGGGCCGACGCGCACTGGCCGTAGAGCGCGGCTGGCGCGCAGTGGCCGCCCACGCACAGCCCCGAGCCGCACTGTCCGGGCCGGCGGTACAGGTGTCGCCGGGGATGCCGATCCCGCTGGCCGAGGCGGCGGGCGCGATCACGGTCTGCAGCACCGGAGCGGCCCAGACGGCGGTTCCGGCCACGGCGCCGCGGGTGAGCAGTTGGCGCCGGGTCAGCGGCTGGCGGGGCTGCGGGGCGCGCGGCTGGGCAGGCTGGCGGGAGGATTCGGCGGCGCGGCGCGCCATCCGGTCCAGCCAGCCGGCCATGTCGAAGCTCCCAACGTCAACGGGTCACGCAGACCCGCCCCATGCGGCGTCGGCAGGCCGGCGCCACCGGCTTGAGGGGGAGTCGCCCGACCAGCCCGATCGACGGTACGCAGCCGATCACCGGGATCTGGGGATCTGAGCGGTCAGCCGGCAGGCGCGTCGGCGGCCTCCGTGCTCAGGTGAGCAGGCGGCGCTCCCGGAGCACGCGTACCAGGTCTTCCACGTCCACGAGCACTGCAGCCGGGTCTGCTCCGAACTCGTGGGCGATCTCCGTCGCGATCTCAGGCTCAGTTCGCCGGCCGTCGAGCCGGGTCCAGACGGCGGTGCCGGACCGGTCGAGGTGGTGCAGGTGGGTCCCGTCGAACACCACGGCCTCGTCGTCGAGCACCAGCCAGTCGACGCCGCCCGCCCAGGCGGGGCCCGAGCCCCCGACGGGCAGCGGAGCCGCCGCGAAGGACGTGACATCCGGCCCCTCGCCGTGGCCGAGCAGGCTCCACGATCCGCGGCGCGGCCTCGAACACCGACCCGTAGCGCGCCCGGTAGGCCGGTGCCCGGGTCACGAGGCGGGCCAGGGTCGCCAGCGGTCGCGGCTGCACGGCCCACAACGCGCTGGACTGCTCCCCGAGCCGGTAGGCCGAACCGGCCCGGCCGACCGGCTCCACCTCGACCCCGGCGAACCCGTCCCGGAAGGCCGGGAACACCACCAACCCAGGGCGCAGGGAGGCGACGGGCAGGCCGGCGGCGCCGTAGCTCAGCAGCGCCTGCGGGTCGACCTGCCAGCTCCCCGTAGCCGGGTCGATCCGGTCCTCACTCCGGCCGCAGGTGGGCCAGCACCTGCTGGGAGCCGGGCTTCACGGTCAGCGGCTTGGGCCACGGCTCGATGTCGAACGACGCAGGGTCGACGCACACGGTCTCGTCGGTCAGGTAGGCCAGCCCGCCTTGCGCCAGCGCGGCGGTCAGCGTCGTCTTGCCCGCTCCGGAGCCGCCGTGCACCACGACGACCCGGCCCTGCGCGTCGGCGCACGCCCCGGCGTGCAGGAGCAGCGAGCCGCGTCGCGTATCGATGAAGGCGAGGGTCTGCGCAGCCACCTCGGCGTCGGTCAGCATCCGCCGCTCAGCTGCCCACGCGCACGGCCGCCAGCAGCCCGAGCACCTCGGGTCCGCCCACCGCCACCGTCGAGGCGAGCACGCCGTCGCGCACCCGCACCGCACACGGCGTGCCGGGCGCCTGCAGCGCGTCGCCCACCGCGAACGCCGGGTCCAGCGCCAGAGGCGCCATGATGCCCGACGCCTCGAGCGCAGCGACGTCGTCGTCGCGCAGCACGATGAGCATCGGGACCAGGTTCACCCGTCGGGCCACGTCGTCGGCGATCTGCGCGCAGAAGCTGCAGGTGGTGTCCCAGAACAGCAGCACCACGTCGTCGCCCACGCGCGCCGCCGCCTGTGCGATCGGCATCGACGTGCCCTCGTACTCGACCGCTACGTCGGGCAGTGGATCGCCCTCGCGCACCGGCGCCGGCCCGATCGTCAGGTCCGCCTCCGCTCCGTGCCCGCTGAGGGCGAAGTAGAGCCGGCGCACCTCGTCGGCCCCGTACATCGGTGGCGTAGTCACGTAGTGGTCGCCGCTGACGACCACGGCGCCCGGCGTGTACTCCATGCCGTAGGCGTCGGCCGCGCTGCCGTCGTGGGCGAACACGTGTACGTCGCCGAACTTGGCGGCGATCGCGTCGCGCGAGCCCGGGCTCAGCACGATCACCCGCGGTCCGTCCTCGTCGGCCTGCCACCGCACGAGGTCGTCCACCAGGTCACCGCACGCCTCGCACTGCGGGCTGGCGAACACCAGCAGGTTGCCCCGGTCGGCCGCCGTCACGTCGTTCAGCGCGAGCGCAGCTGCCGGACTCGTCGACCACCTCGACGTCAGGGGCGGTCCAGGCGGCGAAGTCGTGGCTGTGGCCCTGGTGCGACGCGTGAGCTGCGGAGGGAGTCGTCTCCAGCGCGTCGAGCCGCAGGAGCACCTGCCCGTAGCGACGCAGCAGGGCGACGAACAGGACCGTCAGCACCACCACGGCCAGCACGAGCACCACGACCGCTGCCCACAGCCAGCGTTGCGACGTGGTCATCGGCGTGAGCCAGTCGGCGACTACCTGCCACGGCCATCCCTGCGACGTGCCACCGGCCAGCACCACGCCTGCCAGCACCAGCAGACCGGCGTTGCGAGCCACCGACCACCAGTTCACCGGCTCGCTCGACAGGACGCCGAAGCAGTGGCACTCAACCTGCTCGCCACGCCGCAGGCTCCGCACGATCACGACCGTGAAGCCGACCAGCAGCAGCCCGGCGAGCAGCGCCCCCACGACCACGGCCCAACGAGTCGTGAGCAGCAGGAGCGCCGCGGTCAGTTCGACCGGTGCGAGCAACGCGGCGATCGGTCCCACCGCCCACGGCGCCAGCCCGAAGTCACTGACGGCTCGCCGGGTGCCGCTCGGATCGCGCCACTTGGCCGGCGCCGACACCGCGAACACAGCGGCCAGCACCAGTCGGGCAAGCAGCACGATCACCACGCGTGAACGCTAACCGCCCGAGCCGCGCCGAGCCTGTTGCCACTGCCGAACCGCGCCGGGAAGCCGACGTGCCCGCTTCCCCCAGCGCACCACGTGAGCCCGCGCCAACGCAACGCCCCCGGCGGCTACCCGCGGGTCGTGGATGTTCATGGTCGTTCGGCTCGGCACGATCCAGTGCCGCACCCGAGTCGCGCGCTCCGGCCACGGCATGGCGCGGAACCGCTCGAAGTCGGTGGCCATGGAGTCTGACCGTCGACTGGCCAGCGCCCAGTAGCGCGTCACCTCGACGTCACCCAGGCGCAGGCGCCCGATCGTCCACGCCAGGGCTGGGTCCGTCTCGAGCCCCGCCCGCAGCGCCACCGACGCGTGGAGCTGTCGGGTCAGGGCCCCCAGGTCGTCGAGCTGCGCTTGGTCGAGCGACGTCATCGCCCGCTCCAGATCGGCAGCGGTCTTGGACTTCGGACCGCGCGCCGCGTGCAGCGCCACCAGCAAGGCCTGCGACGGCTGGTCGGGAAGGCACACCGGCACCCCCGCCTGCGATCCGGTGCTCCGGCGCGCCCACAGCGCCTCGAACGCTTCATCCGGGTCGCACTCGATACCCGGAAAGAAGCGGTGCAGGTCGATCACATGACGCCCCTGCGTCGGGTCATCGCGCCGAAGATCCACTGAGTGCGGGGCGGCCTCGTCCGGATTCACTCCTCCGCGCGACTCCACGAACCCCCGCGCCCGCAGCGTGGTCAGCGCCTCCCCCCACTGCCGGGGCCGGACCAGCAGGTCGACGTCCACCGACTCGCGCCCTTCGGGATAGAGCCAATCGCCCAGGCCCGGTCCCTTGATCACCAGGGCATCGATTTCGGCCCTTTTCAGCACCCAGGAGCACTCGGCGTGGAGCAGTTCCAGCCAGGCGGGACCGCTCACGGCTACCGGTGTGGGGCTCAGCGACAGCGAACGGGGGACCTGCACGGTCAACCTCCCGCGCGTGCGTGCCGAACACGTCCTAGGGGCGCGCGTCGCTCAACTACTTAGCGCGATCGTCACCTTACTGTGAGGCGGAATCAGGAAATGGTGCGAAAGGGTGCAGAAGGGGGTGGCGCGGTGTTCGCGGACGCTGCCCCTCGTCTGACCCGTCGCGACGCCGCCCGCTTGATGATCGATGGGGCCGCCTGGTTCGTCGGGCTGTTCTTCGCAGCCGTCGCCAGGTACGACTTTCAGCCAGCTCGAGTCGATATCCGCGCCCTGTTCGTCTTCGCCGTGGCCGCAGTGTTGTTGCAGTGGCTGATCGGCACGAGCCTTTACCTTTACCGCGGCCGCTACCGCTATGGCAGCTTCGACGAGGTTTCAGGGGTGGCAACCACCGTCGTCATCGTAGGCGTCATCCTGACCACCTTCGACCTCATCGTCTTCCGGAGCCGTTCCGTCCCCGCGAGCGCCCCGGTGATTGGTTCGTTCATCGCGCTGGTCCTGATGCTTGCCGTTCGTTACGTCCGTCGCTCACTTCTTGAACGAGCGGCCAGGCCGGACCACGAAACGGCCACCAAGGTCCTGGTCTTCGGCGCCGGTGATGCCGGCTCACAGCTGGTGCAGTCGATGATGCGGGACCCCTCGAGCCTGTACCGCCCGGTCGGACTTCTCGACGACGACCCCCGCTGGCGGAACCTTCGAGTGAGCGGCGTCGACGTCCTCGGTGGCAGAGGTGCCATGGGCGCTGCAGCCGAGGCCACTGGCGCGGCTGTCCTGGTCATCGCGATCGCCCGAGCCGACGCAGCAATGCTGCGCGACCTCAACGGCATCGCCGGCGACGCCGGACTCGCGGTCAAGGTGATCCCCACCGTCGGCGAACTCATGGACGGTCGCGTGACGTCAGCCGATGTTCGCGACATCAACGAGGCTGACCTGCTCGGTCGCCACCAGGTCGAGACCGACCTTGATGCAATTGCCCACCACCTGTCGGGCAAGCGGGTGCTCGTGACGGGAGCGGGAGGGTCGATCGGCTCAGAGCTGTGTCGCCAGATCAGCCGCTACGGCCCAGCCGAGCTGATCATGCTGGATCGTGACGAATCTGCACTGCACTCGGTTCAGCTCTCATTGAGCGGCCGCGCTCTGCTCGACACAGATGCCACGGTGCTGGCTGACATCCGCGACGCGTCGCGTGTCGAGGAGGTGTTCCGGCAGCGACAGCCGCAGGTCGTATTCCACGCCGCGGCTCTCAAGCATCTGCCGCTGCTCGAGCAATACCCGTCTGAGGCAGTGAAGAGCAACGTCCTCGGCACCCTCACGGTCCTCGAGGCGGCGGCCCGCTACGGCGTCGAGCGGTTCGTCAACATCTCGACCGACAAGGCTGCCGACCCGATCAGCGTCCTCGGATTCTCTAAGCGGATTGCTGAGCGCCTTACTGCTTACGTCGCCGCAGACACCCTCGGCACGTTCTTGAGCGTTCGATTTGGCAACGTGCTGGGTAGCCGTGGGTCAGTGCTGACTTCCTTCGCGAGTCAGATCGAGGCCGGCGGCCCCATCACGGTCACGGACCCGGAGGTCACCCGGTACTTCATGACGGTGCAAGAAGCCGTCCAGTTGGTCATCCAGGCGGCTGCCATCGGTAGGGACGGCGAGGCGCTCGTGCTGGACATGGGCGAGCCTGTGTGCATCGCCGACGTGGCTCGGCAGCTGGCGTCACGTTCACCACGCCACATCGACATCGTCTACACGGGTCTTCGGCCTGGAGAGAAGCTGCACGAAGACCTGTTCAGCACCGGCGAGACAGATGAGCGGCCCTTTCACCCGTTGATCTCGCACGTTGTCGTGCCACCTATGAACCCAGAGCTCATCCTTCGAGTCAGTACGGATGCGCCGCCGGCAGAGCTGCGTCACCTGCTCGCGGCCACCGTGTCGGCGGGCGCGCGCCCGATCGAGTCGGTTCAAGGTCATGTGGCGCGCTGACCCGGTGCTCGTCGTTGTTCGGGCTACGGTTCTGGGATGGCGGTCATGAGCCGCATCTACCTGTCACCACCAGACGTCGGCCCCCAGGACCGTGCGGCCCTGTTACGGGCATTCGACTCTGGCTGGGTCGCACCGCTGGGTCCGGACGTAGACGCCTTTGAGTCAGAGTTGGCCGCCGTCGCCGGCGTCGAGCATGCCGTTGCGCTGAACACGGGGACCGCGGCTCTCCACCTGGTGCTCCTGGCCCTCGGCGTCGCGTCGGGCGATCGGGTTATCACGTCCACGTTGACGTTCGCGGCGACGGCCAACGCCATCGCTTACTGCGGCGCTGAGCCCGTCTTCATCGACAGCGACTCTGCGACGTGGAATATGGATCCCGATCTGCTCGAGGAAGAATTGCGCGAGGCAGCCGGCACGGGGCGACTGCCCGCAGCGGTGATTCCGGTCGACCTGTTCGGCCAATGTGCCGACTACCAGCGGATTCTCGAGACGAGCGCGAGGTTCGGCGTCCCGGTGGTCGAGGACGCCGCTGAAGCGCTCGGCGCGACCTTCCAAAGTCAGGCTGCCGGCTCCTTCGGCGCCGCCGGCGTCTTCTCGTTCAATGGGAACAAGATCCTCACGACCAGTGGTGGAGGAGCCCTCGTCACCGACAGCGAGCCCTTGGCCGCGCGGATCCGCTACCTCGCCACGCAGGCCCGAGAGCCTGTTGTCCACTACGAGCATCTGGAGATCGGTTACAACTACCGAATGAGCAATCTGCTCGCCGCTTTGGGCCGTGCGCAGCTCGCATCCTTGCCTGCAAAGGTTGCGCGGCGCAGAGCGATCCGCGCCGCCTACCAGCACGCATTTGTGGATCACGCCGGCATCGGGTTCATGCCAGAGGCACCAACCGGCGCCTCGAACGCCTGGCTATCGGTGATCACGGTCGACGAATCAGAAGCGGGCTTCTCAGCCCAGACGTTGCGTGAACACCTTGAGCAGTTCGACATCGAGAGCCGGCCGATCTGGAAGCCGATGCACCTTCAACCAGTGTTCGCCGGAGCGCGCCGACGAGGCGGGGCCGTGGCCGAGCGGCTGTTCGCGACCGGGCTCTGCTTGCCCAGCGGGAGCTCCCTGACGGAGGGGCAGCAAGAGCGGGTGGTCGGAGCCGTCCGCGACCTTGTCGACCAAGGAGTACGAACCCGGTGAACCCGTCCTCAAGCGATCTATCCGGCAGCACCATCCTGATCACAGGAGGGACTGGTTCCTTCGGACAGACCATGGTGAAGCATCTGCTCGATGGTGACTGCCGTGAGATTCGCATCCTCAGCCGCGATGAGGCCAAGCAAGACGACATGCGCCATCGCTTCACGGATCCTCGATTGCGGTTCTATATCGGGGACGTCCGGAACCCTGACAGTGTCGATCGCGCGGTCCGGGGTGCGGACTTCATCTTCCACGCGGCGGCTCTGAAGCAGGTGCCGTCGTGCGAGTTCTTCCCAGTGGAGGCGGTCCGGACCAACATCCTTGGCAGCGAGAACGTGGTGGACGCCGCTGAGCGGTTTGGCGTGAGAACCGTGGTTTGTCTCAGCACCGACAAGGCGGTCTATCCGATCAACGCCATGGGCATGTCCAAGGCCATGATGGAGAAGGTCGCCCAGGCTCATGCCCGAAACCATCCCGACTCGTCGACCACGGTCGCTGTCGTGAGGTATGGCAACGTCATGTACTCGAGGGGCTCAGTCCTGCCCCTGTTCATGGGTCTGGCGTCAGAGGGCAAGCCCTTGTCGATCACGGACCCGGCGATGACCCGATTCATGATGTCCCTGAACGAGGCTGTCGACCTCGTCGATTTCGCGTTCCTGAATGCCAAGCCAGGCGATCTGTTCGTGAGGAAGGCGCCCGCCGCGACCATGGAAGACGTCGCCACGGCGGTCAACTCACTCGCCGGCTCATCGGCAGGGATCACGATCATTGGGACGCGTCATGGGGAGAAGTTGTTCGAGACGCTGGCCAGCAGAGAGGAACTGACTCGCGCTGAGGACCTCGGCGGTTACTTCAGGATCCCGATCGATGATCGTGATCTCAACTACTCCCTCTACTTCTCGGAGGGCCAGCCTGAGCAGGCGTCGCGTGAGGACTACAACTCCCACAACACCGAGCGACTCTCAGTGCAGCAGGTCGAGCAACTCGTCGGTGCCCTACCGGAGGTCGCCGCGCTTCTGGCCGCTCGATGACGGTCCGTGTCGGTCTGACCGGGCCAAGCGGCTTTCTCGGCTGGCACTTCGCCTGCCGCGCAGAGATCGACCAGCGCATAGAAGCAATACCTCTGACGCGGGAACAGCTGGATGACGGCCAGGCCCTCGCCGAGGCGCTCATTGGCGTAGATGCTGTTGTACACGCAGCCGGCGCCAACCGCGGGACCGATGAGGAAATTCGCGACACGAACGTTCGACTTGCCCGCACTCTGGCGGCTGGCCTGAAGGCTGCCAAGTTCACTGGTCCCGTCGTGTTCGCCAACTCCACGCACGGCGGCCGAACCAGTGCCTACGGTCAGTCCAAGGCAGAGGCGTGGAAGAATCTCTCTGATCCCGATGCAACCTGGCAGCCCGTGAACATTGTGCTTCCGAATCTGTTCGGGGAACACGGTCGGCCGGACTACAACTCCGTCGTTGCGACCTTCTGCCAGAACGCGGCCATTGGAGAGCCGCTCGTCGTTCACGGAGAGCAGGAGCTCGAACTGCTGCATGTCCAAGATGCCGCCCGGGCTCTGGCAGACGCTGCCCGAGGAACCACTAGCGAGGAGATCCGAGTGGCCGGCGATCGCTGGCAGCTCGGCGAACTCGCCACGCTCATTTCAGATCAGGCCGAGACGTACGCGAACGGTGTCCTCCCCGACCTTTCGGTCTCTTTCGAGAGAAGGATATTCAACCAACTGAGGTCGTACTCGCAACCGTTCAACATCCACTCGACCCGACAGTCGAGGTTCGACAACCCACGTCCTCTGACCGTCAACTCGGACGCACGAGGGGTGCTGACCGAGGTCGTGAAGGGCTGGGGAGGACAGACCCAGACGTTCTTCTCGACGACTCACCCGGATGTCACGCGTGGCAATCACTTCCACACATCGAAGGTCGAACGCTTCGTCGTGGTGCAGGGAAGGGCCGATATCCGGCTGAGGCGCATCGGGTCGCGGACGGTTCATACCCTCAGCGTCAGTGGCTCACGGCCATCAGTTGTCGACATCCCAACCTGGTACACCCACTCGATAACCAACTGCGCCGAGGGTGAACTACTTACCCTGTTCTGGGCGGACGAGGTGTTCGACGCTGACAACCCCGATACCTACGCGCGCGACGTTGTGGAGACGACATGACCAGGGTGATGACGGTGGTCGGCACGCGACCAGAGGTCATACGCCTGGCGCGTGTGATTCCGCGACTGGACGAGTCCTTCGAGCACATCTTGGTGCACACCGGTCAGAACTACGACCCTACGCTCAGCGCGATCTTCTTCGACGAGCTCAAGATCCGCGAACCGGATCGACATTTCGGCGTCGACACGACGTCTCTCGCAACGGTGCTGGCAGGGGTCTTGGTGGGCACTGAGGAGGCGATCCGGCACTACCAACCGGATGCCGTCCTCATCCTCGGTGACACGAACAGTTGTCTCGCGGCTGTCATGGCCAAGCGCATGCGCGTCCCCGTGTACCACATGGAGGCGGGCAACCGCTGCTTCGATCCCAACGTTCCCGAGGAGACGAACCGTCGGCTCGTCGACCATGTCGCGGACTTCAATCTCGTCTATACCGAGCACGCAAGGCGCAACCTGTTGGCAGAAGGGCTACACCCGCGTCAAATTGCGCTGACTGGGTCTCCGATGCGTGAGGTCCTGGATTACTACCGACCAGCAATCGAGGGGTCCTCTGCACTAGAACAACTCGGATTGGCGAGCGGCGGGTACTTCTTGGTGAGCGCTCACCGCGAGGAAAATGTCGACGATCCCAACCGGCTATTGCCGCTCTTGGAAGCGCTCGACCAACTGGGCGCCACCTACGGGCTAGAGGTCATCGTCTCCACGCATCCCCGGACCAGGCTCCGCCTTGAAGAGCAGGGAGTCGCCGCCCGCAACTCCAGCGTCCGTTTCCATGACGCCATGGGCTTGCTGGACTACTGCTGGCTGCAGATGTCTGCTCGCTGCGTTCTCTCCGACTCGGGGACCATCAGTGAAGAGTCTCTGATCCTGAGATTTCCCGCCGTGACGTTGAGGGACTCGATTGAGCGTCCCGAAGCCATCGACACCGGCGGCATCGTCATGACAGGGGTCGGGTCCGACGAGATTGTCAGCGGGGTGAGGCTGACACTCCATCAGTGGGAGAGCGGGGAGCGACCGGAGGTCCCCGCCGAGTACCTCATCGGGAACACGTCACAGCGGGTGGTCAACTTCATCCAATCCACAGTGCATGAGCTAGACCGTTGGATCGGAAGACGGCCGTTCCCGCGCAACAACTGAGGAAGGCCTACTCGGCTACGCCGACGTGATCGTTTGCCAGAGGTACCGCAAGTCACCCCGGAACGAGTAGTTCTGGACGTAGGCGACGTTGATCCTGACCTTGTCAGGCCAGATCTCGCGCCTGTTGACGGTTTCTGGATCCGCGGCCCGGGCAAGGAGTTCTTCCTCGTCTCGATACTTCAGCGTGGCAGGGCCCGTCAGCCCTGGGCGAACCGCGAGCAATAGCCGGTCGTTACCTACGAGTTCGTCTGCGAACCCGGGAACGTCGGGCCGTGGACCAACGAGGCTCATGTCGCCCTTGAGGACGTTCCAGAACTGTGGCAGCTCATCCAACTTGTACTTGCGTAAGGCCCTGCCCACTCGTGTGATTCGGGGGTCATTTCTTGCGGTCGCTGTGATTCCCCCAGTCCCCAGGCGCATCGTTCGCAGCTTGATGACTCGGAATGTCTCTGCGCACATCCCCACTCTGGCTTGGCGAAAGAAGCCAGGGCGTCCGGACTCCAAAACGACGCTCAGCCATGCCAGAAGAATGACCCAGCTCGCGAGCACGAGGACAACGGTGGCCACAAGCACGTCAAAGGTGCGTTTGATGGCGTTCTGAGGCATGGACAAGCCTGCTGGGCAGTCGTTAGTCCTCTGCATGGAGTGCCAGCGTCTGCGACAGGATCGACTGGATGTCGCTGAGCTCCTTGGGCGACAAGGCCGAACGGCCCCGACCTACGCTGCCATTGGAGACCCCCGCGACTGCGGTGGCGATCGCCCCGTCGTTCGTCTCCACGTCGAGCCAAGCAGCGATGCGTCGAAGTTGCGCCGCGGGCTTCTCCACGAAGTGCTCGTATCGCACGGGCAACACCTGCTCCTGCGGGAGCAGATTGAGGGCGGCCTCAGCAGACTCGACGCATGCCATCCACTGCTTTGCTGACACTGTCAGTAGGTCGTCGGTCAACAACCAAGCGTCCATCTCAGGGGGCGTGGCCCCCAGGTGCCGAGGCGTCGCTCGCTCGAGGTCAACCGCTTAACGCGGGCCTTGAAATATCGACTCGCGTAGTAAGGCGCATCGGACGGCGGCAGGAAACGCGCCTTGCGTGCGACGTAGCGAACGTCGAGTGGTGCCTTCCAACGTGACCGGGCTGAGACGGCAGCGTCGATGCCGTCCCGGTAGATGTACAGGAAGCGTGCATGCGGCATGACCCGATGGACGAACGGAACGCGCAGTGAGTTGGCGCAGGTCTTTTCGACGACGGCGGAGCAGTCGGTCTGGCGCCGTACTCGCCCGAATGAGTTGTTGATGAAATCGCGAACCTCAACCGTCGCATGAGCAGCGGGAATGGCGTCGTTCGGATAGCCGCGATTGCCGTGACGCCAGATGTAGTTGATCTCATCGCACGGCCATGTCCCCAGGCCGTCCAGCCGTGTGAGCGCATCCCTCAGCATGTTGGTTCCTGACCGCGCCGCTCCGACAATGATGACGTCGTGCCTTGGGCCGCTCACGGGTGCTCCGCGAGTAGTGCGGACCATCGGGGAAGCACGGCAGCGGGAGCGAACTCCCTTTCAGCGAGCTGACGGGCACGCGACCCCATGGCCCGCAGTCCATCCACGTCGTCTGCAAGCGTCATGATTGCTGACGCGAGTCGATCCGCATCGCCTGGTGCTGTGACGACGCCCACTTCCTCATTGACGATCATGCGGGCCAGCGCACTCTGTGCCTCCACCACGGCAATGAGCGCGCAACCCTCCTCTAGGTACGTCATAGTCTTGCTTGGATATGCGTAGCGATAGATACCAGCCATGAGGCTCACCAGCGCCGCTCCCGAGGCGCGCATTGCGGCCCGAGCTTGCGCTTCACTCCCTGCTGGTTGGAACTTGATCAAATCGCGTCCGGCGCCCGACAGTGCGAGTTCCCGCAGGGCTTGGACGGCGAGGCCTTCACCCATGAGGATCAATTCGATGTCCTGGCGCTGTGACCCGATGAGGTGCATGGCGGCCACCGCTGTCTCCAACCCTTGGAAGCGGCCCAGATTCCCCGCGAACAGCACAGTGAATCGCTCCGACCGTTTAGTTGTCAGAGGCCCGCTATCGACGCCAGACGCTGTCGGGAGCGCGAAGTTGTTGATCACCCTGACGCGGACGGACGAGCAGCCTGGACGAGCCCGGACTGCCTCGGCCATATCGGGGGAGAGCACGATGACCAAGTCCGCAGCCTGGCAGTTCCGCTGTTCGATTCGCTCGAGCAGTCGAGTCATCGGTCCACCAGAAAAGTCGCCAGACAAGCGGCCTACCTCCGGTTGCAGGTCCATGCAGTGATACCAGAATCGTGCGCCGGTGAACTTGGCCGCCAATCGCGCGCAAGCACCGCCCAGGACCGGTGGCACGGTCGAGACCATGATCACCTGGTAGCGCCTTCTCAGCGACAAGAAGATCAGCGATAATCCGAAGCGCAGCGCATTTGCTGTACGAACAACGGGACTTGACCGCTCGTAAGGCCATGAACGCCGATGGACGGTGAAGCCATCTAGTTCCTCACGGCGCGGTAGTCGAGATTGTTGTGCCGACGTGTAGGCAGGCTGGCCAGCAAGAACATCAACCTGTGCGCCTGACCTAGCCAACTCGCCCGCAATCGCCTTCAGCATGCCGCCGTACGGTGGTGTGTCAGGCCAAAAGTAGCGGTGAACGGCAAGCACTCGGCACCCCGCGCCCGGGAAGGCGCTCTTCGCATCGGCAGACTGCGCGGAGTCCCCATCGATACCGTCCATCACGGCCGTCAGCCTAAACGGCGGACTCTCCCGACGGCGCGAGGCGGAATGCCGGGCGTCAGCGCCACCTCGTGAAACCATGTGAATGATTCAACCCTGACGCAAGGTTTCGCGGGTCCGCGCTCCACTCATTGGCGCTCGATGCCGACGATACTGAGCCAGAGGCACGTTGTCGGAGGGAAGCCGCACTTGGTCGTGATCAGTTGTTGAACCGCCCTGCCATCGCAACCACCGCACTCGTGGGGTTGGTGGCCATTGCTGGTGGTGCCGCCGTAGTGGTCAACCTCCGGCTGCTCCTGCTCCCCGTTGTTGTCGCCGCCTTGGTCCTGCTGGCGAAGTACTCGTGGGCGCGCGCGATTGCCGTCATCGGCGGTGGGTTAGCGGTCCTTCAGAGCTCCGGCACCGTTGGCCCCGGCAAACTCCTCTACTTCAGCGTCACGGGTGTGGCAGTCGTCTTTGCGCTATTCCGCCTCCCGGTGCTTTGGCGGGCGGCGACACCCAAGATGAGAGTTGCACTCGTCCTGTCAGCAATTTGGCTTCTCTTCCTCTCGCTTGAGGTGGCTCTGGCGGTCGGGCTCGGCCTCGACCCTCTTGCTGTGTTGCGTGACCTGACGCCATATCTGATGGTTGGAGTAGCCCCCCTGCTGGGCATCGATTTGGGTGTCGACAGTTCGCCGACTTCGATCGCAGTGCTTGCGAGTTGCGCCGGCCTCATAGCCGCTGTCGGCACGGCAGTCGACTACGTTGCCCGACGGGGTGTGTCGAGCCTGCCTGTCAACTTCGCTGCCCTACCTTCCTTCGTACTGGCGGCACTGGGAATTCTGTCCGCCGTCCAGTTGCTCCTTGTCGGGCGCCATCGAGTCCTGGCTACGTTGGTGGCCGTCGGTGGGATCGTGACGCTGCTGCTACCGGGTACCCGCACCAACGTGATCGTGTTCGCCGGCCTGCTAGCGCTATTGGGCAGCCGACGAGCGAGGCTTCTCGTCTCGGTTCAAGACGATGCTCAGTGGCGCTGCCGCTGCCCTTGTTGGCATCGCACTCGTGGTGGTTGTGGCACCGAATCTCATCAATCGCCCAAACTTCTTGCGCGATCGCTGGAATGCAGCGATCGATGTACTGTCCGCCGGCCCGGGCCGAGACGTGAGCGGCCTATCGCGTGTTGGTGCGTATCAAACTGCATACCACTCCTGGCTTACGAACCCGGTCTTCGGCCATGGACCTGGCTACGTCTACCTGCCGAATGGAACGCCGTCCTTCTACCTAGACACCCCCCTGTTACTCCTTTCGAAGTACGGCTTGATCGGTGCGGCGCTCCTTATCTGGCTCCTGATCACAGTGCTCCTCGCGGCGAGACGAACCGCCGAGCCACAAGCCATCGCCTGGCCGATCTCGAGGGCGTTCTTTGTCGTCGTGCTCCTTGACATACCGTTTGGGCTGCCTCTCGAAGATAAAGGGTTCGGACTCGCGCTACTCCTCGTCGTTGCTCTCACGATGGCAACGGCGATTCCTCAGGCGGAGCGACCTGGAACCGATTCGACCCCTGCTCGCGCGCCGAGCCGGCTGACAGCTCAGCGCTGACAATGGCACGCGTCACCTTCGTTACCGACGCCTTGAGCCCGACCTGTGTGCCCATCTTCGACGAGGTATCACGGCTCGTCGATGGAGACTTCCACGCCGTGTACCTACACACGGCGGACCCACTAAACCGAGGGTGGGGTGACTTGCTGCCTGAACATCCCCACGAGTACCTGCCGGTCGGCCGTTTGCGCCGTCTGTGGCGCATCATCCAGCTGTTTGCGATGCGCAAACCCGAGGTCGTTTGCTGCTACGGGTATAACGGCTGGGAAAAGGTCCTCGTGTTGATGTGCTGCCGAATGCGCGCAGGACGACTTGTCACAAGGTCAGACAGCAATGTGCTGACCGACCTAGCAGCTCGACGCTGGAAGAGAATAGTTAAGTGGGCATATATACGGGCCTTCGTCGGTCGGGGAACCCGAGTATGGACCATCGGTGATCTGAACGCCGACTACTGGAATCAATATGGTCTGGACAACCAAGTCCGGATTCCCTACCGAGCTGCACGACCACCGCTCCCGGACCAGCCGTTCGAAGACTCTAGGTGGACGGGCTCGCCGACGTACCTCTTCGTCGGGCGCCTCGTCGCCAACGTGAAGGGACTTGAGGAGCTTGTCTCGGCGTGGTCCGCAGCCCGTAGCAAATTGCCGCCGGGTACACGACTGGTTGTCGTTGGCCACGGCCCGTTTGAGGAAGTGCTGCGGCGCGAATGCGCGGGGTTCCCCGAAGTAGTCTTCACCGGGGCAGTCCCCCATGCACGGCTCGGCGACTGGTTCGGTAAGTCTGAGTGCCTCATCCTTCCTAGCCGATACGAGCCGTGGGGGCTTGTCGTCAACGAGGCGATGGGGAACGGCTGTTGGGTCATCGCGAGCGATGTTGTTGGCGCGGCGCACGACCTCATCGACGACTCGAACGGGCGGGTCTTTCCAGTCGGGGACACAGCCCAATTGACCCAAGCCATACTGGACGTAAGCAGACTCGGGCCACGATTGACCTGGCAAGTTGACCCGTTCGACACGGCGCAGCGCATGGTGGAGGACGTCAGAACCCTCCTGCAATACGGGCTAACGGACGCTGCCCCACAGGGAGGCGACCCAGGTGACGCTTTGTAATCCGCGCTCATCTGGCGCGGCGCACACGAACTTAACTGCCGACTACTGTCCTGCCGTTGGCGCTTGGCTTACTTGATCGCGGATGCTCTTTCCGCGCGCCCCTATCCGACGGAGCATGACTCCCAACCAAGCCAGTAGTAGCGCTTGCGAGAGAGAACATACGCTGAGCCAGCAGCGACCGCGCCGTAGCGCGGCCCGAACACCCAAATCGTCGACATTTGCACCGCAACACAGGCGATGAGACCCAGCCCTACGCCGCGGTCGTGACCACGGGCCTGGAGCAAGCGTCGCAACTGGCTGGTTGATGAGCACGAGCGCGGCTCCTCCAGCTAGAAGGGCCAGGGTGGGAGCAGACTTTGCGTAGGCTGGACCTAGCAGCACCTGAATCAGGAACGGGGCAAGAACAGCCATCGCCACCGCGACCACGAGGCCTAAGGCCGGGATCCAAAGTGACCGTCTCACAAGCGAAACGGCGGCCCTACCGGTCGCGGCCGCAGCCATGAATGGCGCCGCAACTTGCGAGAACGAATCGGCGAGCAACTGGATTGGCTGCGTCCAGCGATTCACCGCCCCGTAGATTCCCGCCTGGTATGCGCCGGAGGTAACTCCGAGGAGTGTGACGTCCAGCGTCGCCACACTGATCGACGCACTGGACGCGGCGTATCCCTGACAGCCGCGCCAGGGGTTGGCGAGACGCGTGCCCCGGAACATCTGTATGCCCGCCGAGTTGACAATTAGGCCGCATGCGAGTGATGCGACGACCCCGCAACTCATGGCTAGCCAGTAGGCAGTAATCGGTGGAACCCCGCCGGCCAGGGCCAAGAGGAGGATTACAAGTCCGGTAGACCGGTCGCACAGCAACGTCGTCACCCAGCGGTCACTATGCCGCGCGGCTCGTACTGGGGCGCCGAGGAGCAGCAACGCGGTGCGGCCCGTGATGAGCACAAGAACAGCGGTGGCGGCGGCCGAACCAGAAGGTCGCAGGACGAAGGCGGCAGCTGCTATTGCGGCGAGCGCCGCGATAAGCAGGCGAACACGGCTCCTAGCCCAGTACGTGCCCATGGGCATTCGCTCTGACGAAATCTCACGGATCGTGTAACTCGTTGCGCCCAGATCCATGATTCCCACCACGAAGCCGACGGCTCCCAGGATCGCCGCTACTCGACCAAATTCGCCAGGGTTGCTGCGACCAGCGACGATCACGACCATGACTATTGACATAGTTTGAGCGATCGCTACCACTACAACGACAGACAGCGCCTGCGTCGAGAGCCTTCGAGGGGGTCGGTTCAGCGGAAGGCTTGCCAAAAGTCTGCTCCTCCAAGCGCGTCGTTCGGCTCCGGCGGCTCGCTCTCCAAGGCCCGCATCAGAAGGTGATCCAACGACTCGCGGTCACTGGGGCCGACAAGCGTGACTCCGACTTGAGTCCCCCAATGCTGGAGTGAATTTGAGCCGGAGACGACGACCGTGCGCCCAAGCCGTAGCCCTTTCGTCATCATTGAGTTGGGCGAGTCTGACGTATACGCGATCACTACAGTGTCGGCTGCTTCGATGGCCAGGTTGATCTCCTCGTTGGAAAGCACTCGGTTACGAATTACTACGGCCACATCCCGTCGCTCGGCGGCGGGGAGCAGCTGTTCGATGGCTCGCAGATCTGGCTCGGCTATCTCCCCCACCAGGAACAGACCTCGTGGTTTGCCATCAAGTTCGATGATTGAGTCGAGCACCCTGGGAGCGTTCTTGCGATGGTTGATGTAGCCAGCCACCACGAACCAATGTCGCGACAGCTGAAGGCCGAACTGTCGTCTGAGCTCGCTTACTGGAATGCCACTGGGGCTCGCGATTACGGGGTCCCGGACTGTCAATCGCGACCGTGAGGAAGTCATCCCCTGGCTCACGAGTTGCACGATCGAGAGCCCGGTCCGTGCAGACGAGTATGAGATCAAGTGTTTCTTGATCCACATCTTGATCCGGCTGGGCACGTCCCGACGTGTGCTCCAGTCCGGATCTTGTGTAACCAAGACGTGTGTGGGCGGCCGGCATGGCCAAGGGCGGCCCACACCGAGTCGCATCGACCAACGATCCCCGTCGGGAAGGACCACGCGATCGCAGCCGTTGTCGCTGGCAATCCGTCGTATCGCGCGCCACGACAGTCGATGGGGCGGGATCGTAGTGAGCTGGACGCTCGCATCGAGCGCATTCAGATGGAGGTGTGCCTCCCGAGATGCAAGACCTTGGTCGGTCAAGCCAACTACGACTTCCTCACCAGCCGTCGCCAGCCCATTCGCGATCAACGACACGTAGACGAGCCGATGACCATGGTGACCTGGTGAAGCAATGAACACCCGCTGTGCCAAGTGCCGTCCTCACCTTCTGGCTCGGGAACACATAGTTCCACCCATGTGGCAGCGCTGAAGTGAGCGACGCTCCGTAGGGCCGCACGTCGGGTTCCCGATGGCCTCACCGAGTCTTGGGGACAAGGGGATCAACCCAGCAACCGCGTTCAAAGTCTCGCGTCCGTACCCGGTCGGATCTTCTAGACTCGCCGCATACGGAGCACACTTCGTGTTGTGGTCATGGCGCCTTGGAAGGAGTCGATACTGCGCGTTCTGACTTTCGTTGATGGCTTCGTGCCGGACGACGGTGCCAGTGGGCCACCCCGCAGCGTGACCAGACTCGTCCGGCATGAGGCCCGGCGCCACGACGTGTTCGTCGTCACGCGTAGAACGGGCTTGAACCGTGCTCAACGCAGAACTACCCGCGCCACGGCGTGGGTTCCCATGCTTGGCGTGAGTGTGAGGTACCTGGATCCCAAGTCGCCCATGGATCTATTGCGCACTGCAGTGGAGATTCGCAGGGTGCGTCCAGACCTGATCTACCTGAACAGCCTTTGGTCCGTTGGGTTCACGCTCCTTCCGGTAACGATGCGGTGGATCGGCCCGCGAGACAGTCGGGTACTCGTCGCCCCCCGTGGCGCCTGTGCACCCGACGCATTGAAGATCAGTCGCTTTCGCAAGGTGATCGTCGGCGCTTGGCTACGCCGCCGCCTTCGCCGTTCGGTCTGGCATTCCAGTTCGCCAAGCGAGGGACGACAGATTACGGCGTGGGCTAAGCGCCCGACGGCACAAGTTGTCATGCACGACATCGCCGTTCGGGGATCAACCAGAACATCGCTTGGCGGATCCGGCAGTGATTCACTGCGCATCGTCAACGTGTCAAGAGTCGCACCGATGAAGAACACGGCCCGCTTCTTCGAGATCCTAGGGGCGGTGGACGTCCCGGTCGTTGCGAAGTTGTATGGCCCGCTTTCCGACAAGCCCTATTGGACCTCTTGTCAGGGTCTTATCCAAGGACTACCGGACAACGTCGTCTTCGAGTACGGAGGTGTCCTCCCGCCATCCGCGGTCGCACACGCTTTCGGCACGGCCGACCTGGCGCTCTTCCCGACTCGCAATGAGAGCTTCGGGCACGTCGTTGCTGAGGCGATCGCTGTCGGTTGTCCCGTGCTAACGACACGCAACACGTCTTGGACGGACCTTCTCTTGGAGGGCTGCGGCGACGTGTTCGACACCGATCAAGAAGCAGTTGATCTGATCTCCGCGGTTGCACGCCAGACTCCCGAGCACCGGCTCAGGGTTCGACGGAAGGTCCGGTTGACCTACGCCGCGTGGCGAGAGTCTGTTGACCCGACTCGCTCCCTCTTCTCAGAGGCGATAGATCTCTCCATCGCAAACGGCGCCGAGGGGGATAGAACGCCTGCCTAAGGGTGCTCCAGTTGCACGGCCTATCTGACCCTGAGCAGAAGTCGATCACAGAGGCCCGGCGGGGATGACCCTGATTGGGCCTCAACCTTCGGGCCCAGCGGCGCCGAAGAGCCTGTGTAGGCCAAATGGGTGACTCGGCTCCGGCGTGGGGCGGGGGTGCCCGCGACCGGAGGGCGACGCGTGTCCAAGAAGGCGTTCATCACCGGGATCACCGGTCAGGACGGGTCGTACCTGGCCGAGTTGCTGCTGGGCAAGGGCTATGAGGTCCACGGCCTGATCCGGCGCGCCTCCACGTTCAACACCGAGCGCATCGACCACCTGTACCTCGACCCGCACAACCCCAAGGCGCGGCTGTTCCTGCACTACGGCGACCTGTCCGACGCCTCGGGTCTGGCGCTGCTGATGCACCGGGTGCGGCCCGACGAGGTCTACCACCTGGGTGCCCAGAGCCACGTGCGCGTGTCGTTCGACATGGCCGAGTACACCGGCGACGTCACCGGGCTCGGCACGGTGCGGCTGCTCGAGGCGCTGCGCGACGCCGAGGTGAACGCGCGGTTCTACCAGGCGTCGAGCTCAGAGATGTTCGGCGCGACGCCGCCGCCGCAGGACGAGTCGACGCCGTTCTACCCGCGCTCGCCGTATGGCGTGGCCAAGCTGTACAGCTACTGGATCACGCGCAACTACCGCGAGGCGTACGGCATGTTCGCCGTCAACGGGATCTTGTTCAACCACGAGTCGCCGCGGCGCGGTGAGACGTTCGTGACCCGCAAGGTGACCCGCGCGGTGGCGCGGATCGCGGCGGGGCTGCAGAACGAGATCTACCTGGGCAACCTGGACGCGGTGCGCGACTGGGGCTACGCGCCGGAGTACGTGGACGCCATGTGGCGGATGCTGCAGGCCGACGAGCCGAGCGACTTCGTGGTGGCGACCGGCACTGCCTACTCGGTGCGCGAGTTCGTGACGGTGGCGTTCGGCCACGCCGGGCTCGACTGGGAGAAGTACGTGAAGTTCGACGACCGCTACCTGCGTCCGACCGAGGTCGACGCGCTGATCGGTGACGCGTCGAAGGCCGACGAGGCGCTGGGCTGGAAGGCGTCCGTGTTCGTGCCCGAACTGGCGCAGATCATGGTCGACGCCGACATGCGTCAGCTCGACGACGAGCTCTCCGGCGAAGCGGCTCGGCGCGCTGCGCGAGCGTCGGCGTGACGTCCGGCCACGTCGCCCAGGCGCAGGAGGCGACCCACGGGGACGCCCACGACTACGTGGACGGGTCACCGCACCTGAAGCACGCCGACCTGCGCAGCCGGGTGAACGCCTGCCTGACCGATTTGGTGACGCAACGGCTGGCCGCCACCGGCGCGTGCCACGTGCTGGAGGTCGCGGCTCGTGCCGCATCTCGGTGATCCACCACATCCCCGACTACGAGGGCTTCCTGCGCGACGCCGCCCGGCTGACCCGGCCGGGTGGGGCGTTCGTGTCGTGGCAGGACCCCACCTGGTACCCGCGGCGCAGCCAGCTCACCCACCGTGCCGACCGCGGTTGGTACTACGTGTGGCGCCGACCGACGGCTGGTACTACGTGTGGCGCGTTCAGCAGGGACACCTGCGGCGCGGACTGTCCACCCGGCTGCGGTGGCTGCGAGGTGCGATCGACGAGACCAACCCCTCGGACATGAGCGAGTACCACGTGATGCGCGACGGCGTCGACGAGCAGAAGCTCGCCGAGCTCGCCCGCGAGCGCTACGACGACGTCGAGCTCGTCTACTACTGGTCGAACCAGTCCACCCTGGGCCACCGGTTCGGGACGAAGCTCAACCTGCCCAGCACGTTCGCCCTGATCGCGAAGAACCGACGGGTTCGCCCGGCGCCAGCCGGCACGTCACCGGCGTAGGAGGTGGGCGCAGCCATGGCGAGCCCACCGCTGCCAGACCAAGGAGTGGCCGACGCCCACCGGGCGAGTCGGCATCGTGCGATCGGCCTGGGCCTCGGCTCGGGGCTGGTCGCGCGCGTCGTCGGCGTGGTGGTGTCGCTGCTGGCCGTGCCGGTGGTCACCGGGACGTTGGGCCAGCAGAAGTACGGCGCGTTCGTGCTGATCACCGGGCTGGCGGCGTTGCTGCCGTTCTCCGACTTCGGCGTGGGCGGCGGTCTGGTGACCGCGTTGGGCGCGGCCATCGGGCGCGACGACGTGAGCGAGGCGCGGTCGCTGGTGTCGGCGGCGCTGCTCGGGCTCTCGGCGGTGTCCGGCGTGCTGCTGGTGCTCTTCCTGGCCCTGAGCACGGTGGTCGACTGGGCCACCGCGCTGGGGCTGGGGAGCGAGCCGTACGCGAGCCGGATCAACGAGGCCACGGTCGTGTTCGTGGTGCTCTTCCTGCTGGCCGTCCCCTGCTCGCTGGGCAACCGCGTGCTGCAGGGACTGCAACGTCAGCACGCCGCCAACCTGTGGCTGGCCGTCATCGGTCCGCTGGTGTTGATCGGTTACCTGGTGGTGCGCGCCGCTGGTGGTGGGCTCGTGGAGTTCGCCGCCGTGGCCGGCGCCGCGCCGTTGCTGGTGGGGCTGTGCTCGACCGTGTGGGTGTTGGGGTGGCGTCGGCCCGACCTGCGGCCAGGGCGGATCCACCTGCGACCGGCGGTGACGCGTCGACTGATGCGGCTGGGCGGACTGTTCCTGGTGCTGACGTTGGCCATGGCCGTGGCGTTCGAGACCGACCCGCTGGTGCTGTCGTGGGTGCTCGGCCCCAACCAGGTGGCCATCTACGCCGTGACGCTGCGCCTGTTCGGGCTCGTGGTGGGCGTGGCCGCGTTGGCGTTCACGCCGTTGTGGGCGTCGTTCGCCGAGGCGCTGTCGCGCGGTGACGTGACGTGGGTGCGGCAGACGGTGTGGCGCAGCTGCGCGGCCGGGCTGGTGTGGGCCGCGGCGGCGTCGACGGTGCTGGTGCTGCTGGCCGATCCGCTGATCGACGCGTGGGTGGGCCCGGCCTACCGGGCGCCGGTCGGACTGCTCGTGGCGATGGGTGTGTGGGCGGTGCTGCAGAGCGGCGAGATGCCGCTGGCGATGCTGCTCAACGGCGCGGGCGTGGTGACGTTCCAAGCCGTGGCGGCCACGGTGATGGCGGTGACGAACCTGGCGCTGTCGATCGTGCTGACGCAGGCGTGGGGGATCTCCGGGCCGGTGTGGGGTTCGGTGATCGCCCACACGGTGTGCACGGCGCTCCCCCTGCTCTGGTACCTGCGCTACCGGTTCACGTGGGCTCCGGTGGCGTCATGACCTGGCTCGCGGTGCTGGGCGACGGCGGACACGCGCGCGAGATCGCGGCGCTGGCCGCGTTGCTCAACGCGCCGAGCCGGCGCTGGAGCGAGATCGACCTGGTCGGCCAGGCGGCCGAGCCCGACGCGCTGCGCGGCACCGGCGACCTCGTGCTGGGCATGGGCCTGCCGCGCTCGCGGATGGGGCTGCTGGCCTGCCTGGCGCAGATGGAGTCGCGCTGGCCGACGTTGGTGCATCCGCGCGCGGTGGTCGACGCGTCGGCGCGGCTGGGCGCCGGGGTGACGGTGCAGGCCAACTGCGTGGTGTCCACTGATGTGGTGATCGGCGCGGGCACCCACCTCAACTACACGGCGACCGTCGGGCACGACGCGGTGGTCGGCCGGGCCTGCCTGGTGAACCCGGGGGCCAACCTCTCTGGCGGCGTCCGCCTGGGCGACGGCGTGCTCGTGGGCGCCGGCGCGGTGGTGCTGGAAGGCCGCTGCGTGGGCGCCGGAGCCAGGATCGGAGCCGGCGCTGTGGTGACGTCCGACGTGGCGGCGGGCGCGACGGTGGTCGGCGTGCCGGCGCGGGAGCGTTGACATGGCCGATATGGGTGAGGGCTCGATGATCCCGGTGTCGGCGCCCGACATCGGGGAGCTGGAGGAGCGCTACGTCAGCCAGGCCGTGCGCTCGACCTGGGTGTCGTCGACCGGTGAGTTCCTCGACCGCGCCGAAGGCTTGCTGGCGCAGGTGAGCGGGTGCTCGCACGTGGTGCCGGTGGCCAACGGCACGGTGGCGCTCCACGTGGCGCTGGCCGCGTTGGGGATCGGGCCGGGCGATGAGGTGATCGTGCCGTCGCTCACCTACATCGCCTCGGTGAACGCGGTGACGTACACGGGTGCGACTCCGGTGTTCGCCGACGTCGAGGCGTCGTCGTGGGGTCTGGACGCCGCCGCGGTGGACGCCGTGGTGACGTCGCGCACCAAGGCGATCGTGATGGTGCACCTGTACGGCATGCCGGCCGACGTGAGCGGACTGCGCGCGGTGGCCGACGCGTACGGGCTGGCGCTGGTGGAGGACGCGGCGGAGGCGCCGTTCGCGAGCTACGGCGGGCGCCCGGTGGGCTCGCTCGGCGACGTCGCGACGTTCTCGTTCTACGGCAACAAGGTGGTGACCAGCGGCGAGGGCGGCGCGCTGACCACGTCGGACGCCGAGCTGGCCGCGCGGATCCGGCTGCTGCGCGGGCAGGGCATGGACCCCAAGCGCCGCTACTACTTCCCCGAGGTCGGCTACAACTACCGGCTCACGAACGTGGCCGCCGCCCTGCTGTGCGCCCAGCTCGAGCGGGCCGACGAGCTGCTGGCCCGACGCTGGGACGTGTACCGCGGCTACGACGCGGCGTTGGCCGACGTGGCGGGGCTGTCGGTTCAGGGCGAGCTCGACGGACGCACCCGCACGCCGTGGCTCTACCCGCTGCTCGTGGACTCCGCCTACGGCGAGAGCCGCGACGAGCTGATGGACCGGCTGGGCGCCGGCGGCGTCGAGACGCGGCCGTTCTTCATCCCCGTGCACACGATGCCGCCGTACCAGACGCTGGCCGAGCGGCAGTGCGTCGACCTCCCGGTGACGATCGACCTGGCCGCGCGCGGGCTGAGCCTGCCGACGTACGCCGGGCTGGGCGCCGACGACGTCGAGCGGATCGTGGCCCTGCTCGGTGGCTCGTCGTGAGGGCCTGCCCGATCTGCACGGCGCCGATGCGGGCCGTGGGCACGGCGACCGTGCTGCACGCCCACGACGTGCGCTACGACTACTGCGACGCCTGCCACTTCTGGTGCACCGAGGAGCCGTACTGGCTCGACGAGGCCTACGCGGACGCCATCGGGATGACCGACACCGGTCTGGTGGCGCGCAACCTGTCGCTGACGCGACGCCTGATGCCCGTGTTCGCCTCGATGTACGGGCCGGACGCGCGGTTCGTCGACTGGGCCGGTGGCTGTGGCCTCTTCGTGCGGCTGATGCGCGACCACGGCCTCGACTTCTCGTGGCAGGACCGCTACAGCGACAACGTGCTGGCCCGCGGGTTCGAGTTCGACGCCGGCCGGGAGGCTGGTGGCGTCGCGGCGGTCACGGCGATCGAGGCGCTGGAGCACGCGCCCGACCCGGTGGCGTTCCTCGAGGAGATCTTCGAGCAGACCGGGGCGTCGGACGTCTTCGTGACCCAGGAGCTGCACCACGGCGTCGACTTCGACTGGTGGTACCTCTCACCCGCGGGTGGCCAGCACGTGTCGTTCTTCGACGCCGTCACGCTGGGGGCTCTGGCGAACCGACTCGGCGGCACGGTCCACTCCCACGGCGACCTCCATCTGCTGACGCGTCGCCGGGTGAGCGCACGGGCGCTCGAGTGGCAGCTGCGTACTGCGCGACTGCGCTATCCGCTGGCCCGGCGCCGGTTGCCCGGGCGGACGTGGGACGACCACGTGGCCCTCAGTCGGTCGACGCTCGGCTGAGGATCTGCTCGACGAAGTCCGACTTGGCGTCGGCGTAGTCCTGCACGTAGGCCCAGGTCTGGGCTGCCAGGTCCTGCTTCAGCTGGGCGTAGGCGGCGAGGTCGTCGGGGTGGGTGGCTAGCCAGTCGCGGAACCGCAGCAGGCGCTCGATCTCGGGGCAACCGTCGCTGAACACGTGGATCTGTGCCTTGGGGTCTTCCCGCTTCAACAGGCGATGCTCGTGCCAGCCCGGTTCGCGGATGCTCAGGGTCCAGCCGATGCGGTCGAGCGCGCGGACGTAGGCGCTCTCGTCGGCGGAGTCGGGAACCACCAGCAGGATGTCGATGACCGGCTTGGCGGGCAGGCCGGGAACCGACGTCGACCCCACGTGGTCCACCGAGATCGCCGTGGCGCCCAACGCCGTGCGGATGCCTGCCGCGAGCTCGGCGAACTGGGTGGGCCAGGCAGGGTCGGGCTGCGCGAGGTGGATCGGCCCGTTCACCTCGCGCCCGGGGTTGGACGAACTCCACCTCGGCCGGTGCGGCGTCGTCGCTCATGTGAGCATGGTGGCAGCGGGGGCATCGGGGCAGCGATTGGGTAGGGTCCGCGCCGTGGTGGCGCCGACCGTTCGTCTGGCCGACGGGCGTGGTGTGAGCTTCTCCACGGACCCGGACCGGATCGACCGCGACGCGTTGTGGCAGTTCCTGTCGACGCAGGCGTACTGGGGCACCTGGCGGGCGCGCGCCGACCTGGACGTGCAGCTCGCGAGCGCCTGGCGCGTGGTGTCGGCCCACGTGGACGGCGCGATGGTCGGCTTCGCGCGGGCGGTGTCCGACGGCGTCGCGGTGGCGTACCTGGCCGACGTGTACGTGCTCGAGGAGTTCCGGGGCCAGGGCATCGGCAAGGCGATCGTCGCGACGATGATCGACGACGGACCGGGCGCCCGCTTTCGGTGGCTGCTGCACACCAGCGACGGGCACGACCTCTACCGGCCGTTCGGCTTCGCGCCGCCCGACGCGACCTACCTCGAGCGCCCGTCCACGCTGCGTTGATGACCCCCTCCATCTGGACGCCCGGCGTCGCTGCGCGTCGATGACCCCCTCCAAACCTCCATTCCCAGGCGACAACGAGTCAGAACCTCCACTCTTACGGAAGCGTCGACTCGTTGCTTCCGTAAGAGGGGGAAGGGGCGCGGTGCCTCCCCTTCGTGGCGCGGGTCCGGTTGGATGACGTCGTGACCGAAGCCTCGCCGCCGCCGGCAGCCCCACCTGAGGGCGCAGCGCCCCTGGACCTGACCAGCGTCCTCACCAGTCGCGGCTACCACGCGCTGCTGGCGGTGGCCGCGCTGATCGGGGTACCGATTGCGCTGATCGCGTTCGGCTTCCTGGCCCTGGTGACCAAGCTCGAGGACTGGATCTGGCTCACCGTCCCGAAGGACTTCGGCTGGACCGAGCCGGCCGGCTGGTACGCCGTGCTCGTGCTGACCCTGGCCGGCCTGCTCGTCGGCCTGGTGGTGGCCTACCTGCCGGGGCGCGGTGGTCACATCGCGGCGAAGGGGTTCGGCGGTGGCGCGACCCTGCCGATCAACCTGCCCGGCATGCTCCTGGCCGCCTTGGCGAGCCTGGCCCTGGGTGCCGTCATCGGACCCGAAGCGCCGCTGGTCGCGCTGGGCAGCGGCCTGGTGCTGCTCGCCTTCAACCGCACCCGGCTCGGACAGCAGCCGCAGGGTCTGAAGCTGCTCGCCGTCGCCGGTTCTGCCGCGGCCATCGCCACGATCTTCGGTAACCCGCTGGTGGCGGTGGTGCTGATGCTGGAGATCGTCGGGTTCGCCGGCACCCAGGTGCTCCTGGTGCTGTTGCCGTGCATGGTCTCCGCGGGAGTCGGAGCGCTGATCTTCACCGGCATGGGCAACTGGACCGGCATCAACGTCCCGTCGCTGACCATCCCCGGACTGCCGGCAGCCACCCTGGACTTCGGCGACCTGGTCTGGGTCGCCCCGGTGGCCATCTTGTGTGCCATCGGCGCGCAGCTGACGCGACGTCTCGGGCTGCGCGTGATGACGGCCACCGCCCACCGCACGGTGGTGCGCACCACCGTCGCCGGCCTGCTCGTCGGGCTGTGCGCCGCCGTCTACGCCCTGACCACCAGCGGCTCGGTGCTCGACGTGTTGCAGTCCGGCGAGCAGGCCCTACCCGGCCTGGTGAGCTCACCGCACTCCTGGTCGGTGGCCACGCTCCTGCTGCTGCTGTTGTTCAAGGGCGCCGCCTACGGCATCTCGCTCGGCTCGTTCCGCGGCGGTCCGACCTTCCCGGCCGTCTTCCTGGGAGCCGCGCTGGGCCTCCTGCTGGCACCGCTGCCGGGCCTGGGCACCACCAGCGGCATCGCGATCGGCATGGCCGCGGCCACCACGGCCGTGCTGCGGCTGCCCGTGACGTCGGTCGTGCTCGTCGTTCTCCTGCTGGGGACCGAAGGGCTGAGCTCGATCCCGGTGGTCATGATCGCCGCTGCGATCGCGATGGTGACGGCCGTGGCCCTGGACACCTGGGTCCGGCCGGCCAAGGCGGCTGGCGACGTGGTCGGGTCCGCCGAGGCGGCTCCTGCCTGAGGCTCGACTTCCACGCATCCGTCCGGGTCGGAGCCCGACGCTCAGGTGGACTCACTGCCCGAAGCGGACCAGGCCCCCGACGACGTCGCTGAGCTGGTCGACGGACGGGTGGTCGTAGCGGTAGCAGATGATGGCGGCGAGATTGCCGTCGGGCATCTGCACGAGGACGATCATGGCCGACATGCCGGCGTCCATGCCAAACCAGTTCTGGCTGACGCCGGGCTGGCCACCCGGGCGGCCCACGCCTGGCGAGCAAGGGCGCATAGGCACCGCGCGTATAGCCGCCGCGGCACGTGGGTGACGCCCCAGATGTCGTACGCGGGCTGGCCGTAACCGATGGCAGAGGCGAGCGGTTGGTGTGCACCCATGGGCGATGAGTCCGATCCAGTGCGCCACCGATGACAACGTCGTGCCGGCGGAGTGGTCGATGACGACGGTCGAGGTACCCGGGCCGACTGGCCCCGCCTGGGCTTCACTGCAGCCACGTCGTCGATGATCTCGACCGTGGGGCCGTCTCGCCGGACGCTGTGGAAGACGAGGTCGGAGCGGACCGAGTCGCTCGGCCCGACTTCCGGCGCCTGCGAAGGACCTCGGAATGACGAACGTCATCGGCACGGACGTGCTCGACCCACGGTCGAGCTGAACTTGACACCTGGTGTCGCTCACGCAGCTCAGGTTGAGCTCGGCTGCGGTTCGCACGGCCGCGAAAGCCGTGGTCGATTCCATGGTTGATGGCGGGAGCGGTCTTCGTATCCGCGCGTTCGGTCACGGTGACGACGCCGACCACCGTGACGACAACGGCCGCCGCCGCCGCGAGCCCGACGTTGCGCCAGTTGCGCTGACGCCGGGTGCGGTGCAGGTCAGCCAGCAGCGCGGTGGCGTCGACCGGCTGCGAGGCGTCGCGCAGGCTCTGCGCGGCGGCGCGTCCGAGAGTGTCGATGCTCATGGCGCCACCTCGTCGTCGGTCTCACCGAACTGCAGTGCAAGCGCGGCGCGGCCGCGGGACAGGTGAACCTTGACGCTGCCGGTGGAGCACTCCAGCGTCTGCGCGATCTCGGCGACCGAGAGGTCGTACAGGTAGTAGAGCGCGACGCTCTGAGCCTGGCGGCGCGGCAGCTTGCGGACTTCGGCCCAGAACTCCTCGACCTCGGCGGGGGACTCGTCCGAACTGCGGCGGGGGAGCGCCGATCCGCAGCAACGCCCGAGCCTCGACGCCGCGGCGGCGTAGAGCCGACACCGCCCGGTTCGCACAGACCCGGCGCACCCAGCCGACCGGGGACCCGTACCCGCTGACCTCGCTCCAGTGGCGGTAGGCCGTGAGCATCGCGTCCTGGGCGAGGTCCTCGGCATTTGCCGAACCGGAGAGGGCGCGCGCCAGCAGGATCAGCGACGGCATCTCGCGCAGGTAGAAGGCGTCGAACGTGCTCACATCGGTCAGTTGGACCAGCGACGTGGCGGCGAGCGCTTGCTCGCGCTGCTGCCGGATCACCGTCATAACTGCTAATCGCTTCGCAGGTCGATTGGGTTGACACCTCAGGCCGAGGGTTTCCCCCGTCGGCCCCGCCGTCAACCGGCCTTGGGCTGGGGCGTCGTTGTTGATCTAGGAGAAGAGGCTGGGTTTTCAAGATCAACTTGCACATGAAGTCCAAGATCAACCTGGGTATGGGGGAGGCGGGTCGAAAGGCTCAACTTCGGCCGCCTGGCCGCCGATGACTCGGTTAGGCCGAACGGGTGACCGCTCGGTCGGCCTGACGGCGACAAGGGAGGGTCCTCGAGGTGTCCGAGCGGCTACGGGTGGCCATCGACGCGCGGTTGCGCGTCGGGGCGTCCGGTGGCGTCGAGACCGTCGCGATCGGGATCGCCCAGGGCTTCGCCGAGCTCGAACCGGATGACCTCAACCTGACGTTCGTGGGCTACGAGGACGCCGACGAGTGGCTCGGACCGCACCTCGGTGCGGCCTCGCTGGTGCGGGTGCCCTCGAAGTCGTTGACGCGTGGCGGCCTTCGCCGTGCCACCGACGCGATGGCGACGCTGAGCGCCGGGCTGCTCGGCGGACCGCGTCACGTGCCGCCGGGGGTCGCGTTGCGGCGCGACCACGAGATGAACCGCCTCGAGGCCGACGTCATCCACTACCCGTATCAGGCTGCCTGCCTGCCCGACCGACCGTTCCTGTACCAACCGCACGACCTGCTGCACGTGCACCACCCCGAGCTGCTGCCCTCAGACCAGGTGCGCCGTCGCGAGATGCAGTACGCCGCGATGTGCGAACGCGCTGCGCTGGTCGTCGTGGGAACGCGCTGGGTGCGGGACGACGTGTGCGCGCACTTCCACCTGCCGCGGGAGCGGGTGAGCGTCATCACGATGGCTCCGCCACAGCGCGTCGCAGGCGACGCCGAGCTGCCCGCGGATCTGCCGTCGCGCTACCTGCTCTACCCGGCCGCCAACTGGCCGCACAAGAACCACGCCAAGCTGATCGCTGCGTTGGCGGTGTGCTGGCACGGCGGCGTCGACGTCGAGCTCGTCCTCACCGGTCCGAGGATGGCAGCGTTCCCCGACCCGGTCGGGATCGCGGAGTCACTCGGCGTCGAGGAGCACGTCCACGACCTCGGCTTCCTCGACGAGGCCACGTTGGCGCGCGTCTACGAGCACGCTCGCGGCGTCGTCGTGCCGACCCAGTTCGAGTCGGCGAGCTTCCCGATCTGGGAGGCGTTCCAGGCCGGGGTTCCCGTGGCCTGCTCCGACGTGACGGCGCTGCCGGAACAGGTCGGCAAGGCGGCGATCCTGTTCGACCCCGACGACGTGCCGGCCATGTCGGCGGCGATGTCGGTGTTGTGGACCGACGAGTCGATCCGCAGCTCACTGGTGACCGCCGGGCGCGAACGGGTCCACGACTTCACGTGGGCGCGTACTGCCGCCGGGCTCGCCGCCGCCTACCGATCCGTGGCAAGTGGCGCAGCGCCTGACGACGGCGCAATGTTGGCAGCGGAGGTGTTGTAGCGGTGGGCGCTTCCGGCGTTCCGCCACGGTTCAGCATCGTGACCGCCACGCGCAACGACCTCCAGGGTCTGCTGCGCACCTGGCGTTCGCTGGCCGCGCAGACCGATGACCGCTTCGAGTGGGTGGTGGTCGACGGCAAGAGCCGCGATGGCAGCGTCGAGTGGCTGTCGGGGCTCGGCGATGCGCGCGTGCGCTGGACCAGCGTCAAGGACTCCGGCATCTACGACGCCATGAACTCGGGCATGCGACGCGCCAACGGCGACCTGCTGATGTTCCTGGGAGCCGGTGACACGCTCGCTGCGCCATCGGTGCTCGCGACCGTGTCGGCCGACCAGACGCTGCGGCGCTGGCGCTGGGGCTACGGCATCGTGCGCGTGCTCGACGGCAAGGGTGCGTTGGTGCAGGTGGCCAGCTTCGTGCCGTTCCGGCGTCGGCTGCTCGAGCTCGGCTACCACGCGTTGTGCCACCAGGCCTGCTTCTTCACCCGCGACCTCGTGGCGCAGGTCGGCTGGTACGACCCGGATTTCGGGCTGCACGCCGACCAGGACTTCTGCATCCGCGCGGCCCGGATCGTCGACCCCGGTGTGATCGGCGAGATCGTCGCCGACTTCGAGCAGGTCGGCGCCAGCTCGCACGCTGCCCGCCGACTCGTTCGTACGGGCTGCCCGTGGCATGCGACGAAACGCGCGCGAGCCTGTGGGCGGGAACGACGTCGCCGACGCTACGGTGACGGCCATGCTGTCCGCTGAGCTGCGCGCCCGGACCTTGCTGGGCCGGTGGGCGCGGCGTCGGTGACGCGATGAGCGAACGCGTCGCCGTCATCACCCCGGTGCGAGACGGAGCGGCCACCCTGCCGACGTTGGCGAGCGCACTGACCCGCCAAGGGGTGAACCTCGGCTCGTTGTCGTGGGTGGTGGCCGACGACGGCTCCAGCGACGACTCGGTGAAGGTGGCGCGTTGTGCCGCGCGGTCCCGCGACCTGCGCCTGACGCTGGTGAGCACGGACGGCGCGGAAGGTCCGGGACCGGCGCGCAACCTCGCCGTGCAGGCCGCGCTGGCCGACCCCGACGTGAAGTGGCTGACGTTCGTGGACGCCGACGATGCGCTCGAACCTGGTGCTCTGGCCGCCTGGTGGGCGCGGGCGTCGGCACGCAACGCCGACCTGTTGCTCACCGCGCCGCCGCGTTCGATCGTCGGGCGGATGCGGGCGAACCTCGGGGAGTCCGCGCGCACGTTGGGCTCGGCAGATCTGTGGGACGGCGAGACGCTGCGGCTGTGGGGTGTGTACGGCAAGTTCGTACACCGCGACGTCGCCGCGAACGCCGCGTTCCCCGCGGTGATGGAGACCGAGGACCTCACGTACTACCTGGAGCTGTTCGACCACGCACGCTCGGTGGTGTGGGCGCCCGACCTGCCGAGGTACGTCTACCCGGAGGCCGCGCGTTCGGGCGTGCTTCGTGCGCCGCGGTTGCCCCTTGGAGACGTTGGCGAACCTGGAGGCGGCGCTGGTGCACCTGGGCGAGCGGGCGCCGAGTCGACGCGATCTGCTGCGCGGGGCCGGACCGGTGATCGGCACGGTGGCGGCGACCATGATGCGCGCGGTGGCGCTGGAGTCGCCCGAGGCGTCGTTCACGCAGGCACCGGTGCGCGACGCGGCGCGTCGCGCGTTCGGCTCGGTGTCGCTCGGCGGGTCTGACGTGGTGCGGCTGCATCCGCGCGACCGCGCGGTGACCATGCTCGGCCTGGCCGTGGCGTCCAGCCCGTCGGCGGCCGCGCAGGCGCTGTCGCGTCGCTGGCTCGCCGGCCGCCGCTGACGGGGCGACTGGCTGACGGGGACGCCGCGGGCGCTCAGGTGAGGCCGGCGACCGCGAGCACCATGCCGGCCACGGCGCAGACGGCGAGCACTCGCAGCGTCCCCAGCCGGAAGCGGAAGACGAGCACTGCGGCCGCGATCGAGATGGCGACGGACGCCGGCCGCAACGTCGACCAGTCCGGCTCGGGCACCTGCAGACGTCCGTAGGTCTGGTCGTTGACGGTGCCGAACGCCGTGTGCAGCGCGAACCACACCGCGAGGTTCAGTACGACGCCGGCGACGGCTGCCGAGATCGCGGTGAGGGCGTGGCTGATCGTGTGGTTGCCGCGCAGGCGCTCGACGTACGGTGCGCCGGCGAAGATGAAGAGGAAGCACGGCAGGAACGTGACCCACACCGTCAGGATTGCGCCGAGCGTGCCGGCCAGCAGCGGCGGCAGCGAGCCGGGGTTGTTGTAGGCGGCGAGGAAGCCGACGAACTGCACCACCATGATGAGCGGCCCCGGTGTGGTCTCGGCGAGTCCGAGGCCGACGATCATGTCCTGCGGGCTGATCCAGGCGTATCGGCCGACGGCTTGCTGCGCGACGTAGCCCAGCACCGCGTACGCGCCGCCGAACGTCACCACCGCGCTCTTGGAGAACAAGATGCTCTCCTGCGCGAACACGTTGTCCGAGCCGAGCGTCACCACGAGGAACGCCACGGGAACGAGCCACAAGATGGCGCAGATCGACGCCGCCGCCAGCGCGCGACGTGTGGCGCTCGGGTCGACGCGTTCGTCGTCGGACAACAGCGCGCGCGGCGCGTCGGCTGACTCGTCGTCGTGCTCGGCGCCGATCGGGAGCCACTGCGGGCGGGAACGTCCGATGAGCCAGCCGAGCCAGCCCGGCTGCGATCACGATGAGCGGGAAGGGCACTTGCAGGAAGAAGATCGCGACGAACGACGCGATCGCCACTGCCTGGAGCGCGTGGGTGCGCAGGGTGCGTCGGCCGATGCGCTGCACCGCCTCGGCGACGATGGCGACGACCGCGGCCTGCAGGCCGAACAGCAGCCCGGAGACCCAGGTGATGCTGCCGTAGAGCACGTACGTCGCGGCGAGCACCAACATCGCCAGGAAACCCGGCAGTACGAACAGCACGCCCGCGATCACGCCACCGGCCGGACCGTGCATGAGCCAGCCGATGTACGTGGCGAGCTGCTGCGCCTCGGGACCGGGCAGGATCATGCAGTAGTTCAGGGCGTGCAGGAACCGGCGTTCGCTGACCCAGCGGCGTCGCTCCACCAGCTCGCGGTGCATGACGGCGATCTGTCCGGCCGGGCCGCCGAACGTGTTCAGCCCGATGTGCGCCCAGACGCGCGTGGCCTCGCGCAGACCGATCCCATGACGGTGGCCAGCGGCTGGGGCCGAGCCGTTGGTCATGCATCCCCGCAGTCGGCCACGGGGGAACGCTACGGCAGGACGAGTCGGTGGAGCCGAGGCCGGCGGGCTAGACGGTCGAGAACGGCACGACCTGCGGCCACCCAGGGAACTGAGCCGCGTCAGGAGACGTCGGGTCGGTGTCCCAACGCCAGCACTCGAGCACGAACCGCTGGCTCGCGGGCTCGACGCGGACGATGCCGTACCCCTCGTTCTTCAGATCGCGATCTCCGAAGTTGTGCGACGACGTCCCGTACGCAGCGACGTACTGCGCCTGGGTGATCACAGGGTTGACCGATGCAAGGACGTGGAACTTGTTGCCGTAGCCGTCGGTGAAGTCACCGGTGTGCGGCGTCCCCTCCGCGTGCGGCAGGGTTGGCGGTTCGAACCACCGCTGCCAAGCAGTGCCGGCGGCTGGCACCGTGAACTGCACCGGACCATCGGTGAACGTGGTCAGACCATGCCGCACGACGTTGCCCAGGTGCTGGTCGCCGGCCACCATCACCGCCCCCGCCGCCTTGACCAGGCTCAACGTCCGCAGCCGAGCGTCGAAGTACGCGTTGTTGTCCGGGTCGGACTGTCGACCTCCCTTCGGCGTCGTCTTGACCGTCGCGTAGGTGGTCTCGGACAGGACGATCCGCGGCTGCCCCGGGTGCAGGTTCGGCCACTGGGCAAGAAACTGCTCCTGTCGATCCCCCAGCATCGGCAGGGCGGAGATCGGTACCGGCTGCCCGGACGCATCGATGCCGGTGGGGCCGTACTTGAACTTCCGGTCCTCGAGCAGCGCGAAGCTGACACCGCCATAGGTGAACGCTGCGTAGTGAACGGTGATCCCCTGCTTGACGGGTGTGGGGTCGTACGCGTCGGGGTTGTGAGACATCTGAACCCGCTGGACGAGGTTCACCCACGAGGCCGACTTGAGATAGCCGCCGTCCCGGTCGCTGCCCGGCGAGGCGGCACCTTCGTGCCCCCACAGGTTGCCCTGGAACATGTCGTGGTCGTCGGTGAGCATGATGCACGGGACGTTGGCGGTCAGCTGGCCGAACGACCACAGCCACAGGTAGTAGCGATACAGGAAGTCCAACGTCGGTGTCAGCGACTTGTCCTGCGCGGTGGGACGGCTCTCGTAGAACTGGTCCCCGATCGCGGCGAGTACGTCAGGACGGTGCTGAGCCAGGTTCGCGGTCAGCTCGGCGTAGGGGAAGTACAAGTTGCGCGAGGTGTACAGCCCTTGGGGGGTTTCCCCGGCCAGGTTCGGTTGGTACGTGCTCGCCGCATCCAACGGCCGGTAGCTGTGGATCGTGCAGTTCACCACGCCCAGGGTCAAACCGGCAGCCGCATCGGGCGTCATGGGAATAGTTCCCGAGTACGCCGCCTCGCCGGCCGAGCCGAGGCCGTAGACGACTTCGAATTCCCAGGCCTGCGAGCCGTCCCACGCATCGTCGCGCAAGAGGGCGCAGTACCCATCGCCGACGAGCGCTGTCTGTGCAACCACCCACTGCGTGGCGCCGGGGGTGCGGAACCTGAGGGTGACGTCCTGCGGCTCAGTGGCTCCGATCGGGAACAGCTGGGCGGTCAGCTTCAGCACAGTGGCGTTGACCGAGAAGAGAACTCCGAGAATCGGGCCGATGGCACGCTCGGGGAAAGAGCCGACCTTCGATCCGCTGACGGACACGTTGCTGAACCACGACCGTGCCTTCGTGCCACCGACAGGAGACGACACGACCAGCACGCCACCGGTGACGCTCGCTCCGGACACTGCGGCGAGCGAGACCCGAGAGAGCAGCAATCCGTCTGACGCACGTGTGGCGGTGACCGTGATGTCGAACACGTCGTTGCCCGTTGCCGACGCGACGATGTCGACGGTGAGGTTGGCGCGCTCGGAGAGAACCCGGGCCGGAGCCGGGCCGATCGTGGCCGTGGCCAGGACCGGATAGGTGAGTTGGTTGGTCTCCAGTGCGTGGTTGCGGATCCGGCACCGTCCGTCGCTTTCGTAGGTGCACAACAGTCCGCCGGCCGTACCGGAGGCCGCCTGCGCCAGCGCGGCCGCGCGGTAGTCCAGCTGGCCCGCGCCGACTCCGATCAGGAAGCCGGAGAAACCCGTACCGGTCGCGAGGGTTCCCGTGGTCATCGACAACGTGGCCGACCCGGCCCCTGGCAACAACGACGTCGTCAGCACACTGACGCTGCGCAGCTTGCCGGTCGAGACGCACTCGTACCGGCCGTTGCTGACCCGGAAGTCCTGCAGTCGATTGGCCCAGAGTTGGGGACCGAGCCACGTTCGCACCAGCCCGAGCGGTGGGTCGTCGACGGATATCGCGGCCACTGGCGTCCCGGATCGCCCGTCGGCACCGATGCCCCGCCGGGCCACCAGCCCGGTGGCGACCAATGAGGAGACCCCTTGCAGGAAGGTGCGTCGCCTCATGCCGCCGCCCGCAGGCATCGGTGAGAGCCTTCGCATCTCGCGGTGGCATTCATCGCGCCTCCCCGGCGCCCCTGGCGCGCCGGCCGCCCACTCAGGTCGCCCCGACCCTAGCCGCAGCGGCCCTTGAGTTGTTGATCAATGAGAAGATGCTGGTCTTTCCAAGATCAACTTGCACATGAAGTCCAAGATCAACAGATGTCTTGCGGTCAGGTGAGGCCGAGCCGGGCCGCGGGGATCCCGCCCGGAGGTGGCGCGGTGAGGAACCAGATCGGGTTGCCGACGCCGATCACGTAGCCGCCGGAGTTGCGCACCTGCACGCGCGCGAAGCACGACTTGTCGGTGTCGATGGTCACCGACGTCAGTCCGCTCGCCCCGAACGTCGCGGCCGGGATCGACGCGGCGGTCCGGGTCCCGGGATCGTTCCCGGTGTAGTCCACGGGACCGACGACCACGTCGACGCTTGTGTTCGCAGGCAGCTGCCCGGCCTGGATCGTCAGCGTCCGGCTCTTCTTGGAGGCGACGACCACCCGGCCCATCGGGATGGAGTTGTCGGCCACCATGTCGAGCACAGCGTTGGGCCACTTGCCGGCGTGGTAGGTGTACGCGCGTCCGGCCAGGAGCGCGAACACGACGTCGGGTTGCTGCACCGAGTCGGCCCAGATGCCGGTCATGAAGCCGTTGCCGAGTGTGGGCCAGTGCTGGCCGCCGTGGTCGTCGTTCACCCCGGTGCCGGTGATGAACACGCCCCAACGCGAGAACGTGTCCCACAACGCGACATGGCTCAGCAGGTTGACGCCGCCGCGCACCGGGTAGCCGACCTCGAGCGTGTCGGTGCCGTAGCGACCGTTGGCCTTCATCGACGCGAAGATGCTGCGACGGTTCGCGTCCTGCTGGGCCTGCGGCAGCAGTGGTCCTCCCGTCGCGCCGAACGGGTGGTTCCACGACACGATGCCGCCCTGCGCATGCACGTTGGCCACCATCTGCGGGTACCACGTGCCAACCGTGGCGGGCGTGATCGGCGCTTGGTCGGGCCAGAACTGCGGGACGCCGTACGGGATCACGTGCGGGTCGAGCCGGCTGATCTCCACCGACGGCCACACGTGCATCGACGGGTAGCGCGGACCGTAGGTTTTCATCACCGACTGCTGCAACGCGATGAGTGACGCCTCGCTGTTCTGCGAGCGCTGGAACTTCACGGTCAGCCGGACGTCGGCCACCTTGGCGGACTGCGGACTGGTGGCGGCCAGCGACAAGTTCCGGATCGCGTTGTCCACTGCGAGCATGTCCGGCCACAGCGCCTGGCAGTCGGCGGTGAGGTCGACCGTGAACGTGGCGCCGGCGGTCGGCTTCGGGAACTTGACGTAGCCGACCAAGCCGCTGGCGTCGACGTACCTGGTGGAGGCGGACGCACCGAACTGGTAGCGCAGCTCGAACTGACCGGCGGGGCGCTTGCCGTACGCGGGGTGGATCGACATCTGCACGCGCACCTCGAGCGTCGCGCCCAGGTCGAGCCGGCACGAGGGGAAGGTGATGACCAGCTTCTGGCCCGCGATCGAGGTGCGCATCCGGTTGTTCGCGTCCGGCTTGTCCTGAACCGTGCTGATGATCGTGGCCGGCGTGCCCTTGTTGCTCTCGGCAAGCAGCCGAATCGTGCCGGTGGTGTTGGTTGCGGCCGACTGCGCGAACGTCCCGACCCGGCTGGTCACCATGGTGACGCCGCTGAGCGACGTCATGTAGTTGTAGGCGCGGGCGCGGAAGTCGTGGTCGGTCAGGTAGAGGAGGTCGACGCCGAGCGCTGCGGCCTGCGCGTACTGCGCCTCCCAGCTGCCGTTGCCCTCACTCCACGACGCGTGCACGTGCATCGCCGAGATCACGGGGTCCAGGCCGGTGAACGTGGCGCCCGACGTCGCTGCCGCGGCGCGTCCGGTTCTCACGAACGGCGACACGGCCAGCCCGGCCAGGGCGCCGAGCACGAGGCGTCGGCTCGGGTGGAACGGCTGCCCGACGGGCGTGGCGAGCGCTGGGTCGGCGGCTGGGTCCGAGATGGGCGGTGAGAAGTCCGAGATGGCGTCGTGGTCGCACATGGAGACGTACCCGCTCACGCCGGAGCTACAGACGCCTGGGACCCCCCCACGAAGTCCGGCTGTTCGTGTTTCTACGCCCGTCGTGATCGCTTGTCGACCGCCATAGGTCCCGACACCGACGCCTGACGCCTGCGCCGCCAAAGTTGTTGATCTAGGAGAAGATGCTGGGTTTTCAAGATCAACTTACCCATGAAGTCCAAGATCAACTTGGTGTTAGGGGTGCGTCAACTGGAGAGGAGGCGGTGGTAGGTGTGCTCGTAGAGCTCGGCGAGCGCGGGCCAGGAGTAGCGCGCCGTCGCTCGCGCCATGGCCTGCTCGCGCGCCTGCGTCTGCGGCGGGTCGATGAGCAGGGCGCGTGCGGCCTCGGCGAACGAGCCGGCCGTGGTGCCGGCCACCACGCCCCAGCCGAGCCGGTCCACCACCTCGGCCACGGCCGGCACCGGCGCCACCACCACCGGACACCCGGCCGTCGCCGCCTCGACGACGACGCCGCCGAACGACTCCTGCTCGGAGGGGAACAGCAGGGCGCCCGCGTGGTCGAGCAACCAGCGCTTGGCCGGTTCGTCCACCTCACCGAGCACGTGCACGCGGTCGGGGAACTTGCTGCCGCCCACGGCGCGCTCGGTCTCGGGCTGCTGCGGGCCGGCCACCACCAGGTGCAGGTCGGCGTCACCGCGCGCGATCAGGTCGAACGCGGTCACCGCCTGGTCGAGCCGCTTGTACGGGTACTGCTGGCCCAGGAACAGCAGGAACTGCTCGACGTCGGGGGCGAGCGCCTGTGGACGTGCGCCGGTGGATGCGAGCACTGCGCCGATCCCCGTGACGACGATGCGTTCGTCCTCGACGCCGAGCTCGCCGAGCAGGGTGCGTTCGGTCTGCGTCAGCGCGAACACCGCGTCTGCACTGCGGTACAGGCGTCGCCAGACGGGATCCGGGAACGTCCGGCGTGACCAGCGAGGGTGATGGTTGGGCGTGAGGGCGAACGGCAGGTCGCGCGCCCGCGCCTCGTCGACGCCGCGCAGCGCAAGGTGCTCGCGCCCCAGGCGCACTGCGTGCACCACGCCGACACCGTCGGCCGGCTCGTGCAGCGGCTGCTGCAGCTCGTCGGCGAAGTGACGGGCGGCAGCGCGTCGCATCGGGTAGTAGCTGCGACGCAACCACGGGTCCACGCGTGACGACGACTCCAGGCCGATCGTCATGACAGGCACCCCGTCGAGGTCCTCGACGGGCGCCGGCGATACCTCGTCGTCACCTTCGGTCAACGCGGCAGGTTGGGTCGACGCGGCCACCCAGTCGGTGCGCGTCTCGCGCCACAACGTGGTGACCTCCGGACACACCACACCGCGCTGCGCCAACGTGCGCGCCAGCTCGTGAGTGTGCGCCTGCGCGCCGCCCACGCTCGGGGGGTAGGCGCCGATCAGCAGCGCGATCCGAGGGGCCGTCATGCCCCTAGTCTCTGCCCCGACGCCAGACTCAGTCGCGCGGACGCGCGGCGGCCCACACGAACCGGGCGTTGCCGAACAGGTAGCGCTTCCAGAGGCGGCGCGGTTCGCTGGCCAAGCGGTAGGCCCACTCCAGGCCGTTGTGCTGCATCCACTCCGGCGCCTGGGTCTTGGCGCCGGCTACGAAGTCGAACGCGGCGCCGACCGCGATGCTCAGCGCAGGGACGTTCTTGGCGAGGCGTGCGGTCTCCCAGTCCTGCTTCGGCGTGCCCAGGCCGACCCAGACGACCTGCGCCCGTGAGGCGCGGATCCGGTCGTCCTGCGCCACGAGCTCCTCGGCGGTGAGCGGACGAAACGGCGGTGACTCGACGCCGACGATCTGCACGCCGGGGAAGCGGGTGTGCAGCTGCGTCTGCAACGCGTCGACCACCTCGGGTGTGGAGCCCAGCAGGTAGTGGCGCAGCTCCTCGGGACGTCCCCGGTCGAGGACGTCGAGGAACAGGTCCGGTCCGTAGACGCGCTCGCGCGGAGCGTCGGGGTGACGCAGCCGGTTGGCCCACACCACCGACATCCCGTCGGGCAGGTTCAGGCTGGCGCTGCGGAGCAACGCATGCAGCGGTTCCTGGTCGTCGGCCAACGCCAGCGTGTAGGCGTTGCACAGGTGCACGTCCATGCCCCGCGTCGCACGCAGGTCGGACAGGTCGAGGGCGGCCTGGATCACCAGGTCGGCGGCGGCGTCGCGGGTCAGCGCCGCGATCGGGACGCCGGCGCACTGCACCGTGGTGCCGACGCCCGCGTACAGGTCGGTCATGACGTGACGGCGGGCACCGTGTCGATCGACGGCGCGCGGTCATCTGAAGGCACGGCGTCGACGGCAGTGGCCACTGCGAGGTCGGGGTGCGCGCGGAACCAGGCGATCGTCCGACGCAGCGCGTCGTCGATCGGCACGATCGGCTCCCAGTGCAGATGGGTACGCGCCAACGTGATGTCGGGGCGACGCACGGTCGGGTCGTCCTCGGGACGCGGCGCGAACTCGATCGGCGACTGCGGAGTCGGCCAGGCCGCGGATCCACTCGGCGAGCTTCACCATCGAGATCTCGGCCGGGTTGCCCAGGTTCACCGGGCCGGTCAGGTCGCTGTGCAGCATCGCGATGATGCCTTCGACGAGGTCGTCGACGTAGCAGATGGAACGCGTCTGGCTGCCGTCACCGTGAACCGTCATCGGCTGGTTGGCCAGCGCCTGCGTGATGAACGCGGGGATCGCGCGGCCGTCCTTGGGCCGCATCCGCGGTCCGAACGTGTTGAAGATGCGCACGATGCCGGTGTCGACGCCGTGGGTGCGCCGGTAGGCCATGGTCATGGCCTCGGCGAACCGCTTGGCCTCGTCGTACACGCCGCGGGGTCCGACCGGGTTGACGTTGCCCCAGTACGTCTCGGGCTGCGGGTGCACCAGCGGATCGCCGTACGTCTCCGACGTCGAGGCGAGCAGGAACCGGGCGCCCTTGTCACGCGCCAGCCCGAGGGTGTGCAGCGTGCCGATCGAGCCGACCTTGAGGGTGTGGATCGGGAGCTCGAGGTAGTCGATGGGTGAGGCGGGCGAGGCGAAGTGCAGGACGAAGTCGACCGGTCCGGGCACGTGGACGAACTCCGAGACGTCGGCCCGCACGAGGTGGAAGTCGTGATGGCCCACCAGGTGGGCGACGTTGTCAGGCGTCCCGGTGATGAAGTTGTCGAGGCAGATGACCTCGTACTCCTCGGCCAGCAGCCGCTCGCACAGGTGCGATCCCAAGAAGCCGGCCCCACCGGTCACCACGGCGCGCTTGCGCATCGAGCTCGTCCCTCGTTCGGAGTAGTGAGTCCTTTCGGTGAGCATCGATCGCCGGGAGGGCGTTCTTGAGCCTCGGAGCGGCCAGATTGTGCGGTGAGGGGTCGAAATCGGGGCTATGGCCCGAACCCGTTGCCGTCCCTAGGGTGTGCGAGTGCAGATCTGCCCCTCGTGTGGGTCGGAGAACCCAGACGGCAACCGATTCTGCGGGGGATGTGGCGCACCACTCACGGTCCCCGCGCGGGGACTTGGCGAGGAGCGCAAGGTGGTCACGGCGTTGTTCTGTGACCTGGTCGGGTTCACCGCGTCCTCGGAGTCGGCGGATCCCGAGGACGTCGACGCGATGCTGTCCCGCTACTTCTTGATGGCGCAGGCGGCGGTCGAGGGGTTCGGCGGGGTGGTGGAGAAGTACATCGGGGACGCCGTGGTCGGGGTGTTCGGGGTTCCGGCGGCGCATGAGGACGATCCGGAGCGGGCGGTTCGGGCGGGGTTGCGGATCGTGGAGGACGCGGAACGACTTGCGGCCGTCGACGGGACGCCGTTGCTGCTTCGGGTCGGGGTGAACACCGGGGAGGCGCTGGTCCGGGTCGGCGTGGCTCCCGGGTTCGGGGGACGGGTTCGTGACCGGGGATGCGATCAACACCGCTTCCCGGATTCAGGCGGTGGCCCCGCCGATGGGGGTGGCGGTCGGCCCGGGCACGTATCAGGCGACGAGCAGGTGTTCGACTACGTCGAACTTGAGCCCGCGGCGGTGAAGGGCAAGTCGGAGCCGGTGGCGGTGTTCCAGGCGGTCCAGCCGCGGGCCCGGTTCGGCACCGACATCACCCGCAACCACGACACCCCGTTCATCGGCCGGGAGATCGACCTGGCGTTGTTGAAGGGGATCTTCGACAAGACCGTCGCCGCCCAGTCGCCGCAGCTGGTGACCGTGGTCGGGGAGCCGGGGCTGGGCAAGTCGCGGATCGTGGCGGAGCTGTTCAACTACATCGATGCCCGCACCGACCTGATCACCTGGCGGCAGGGCCGCTGCCTGCCCTACGGGGAAGGCATCACGTTCTGGGCGTTGGGCGAGATCGTCAAGGCCCACGCCGGGATCCTGGAGTCCGACCCACCCGCGGTTGCGACCGCCAAGCTGGACGTGGTGCTGCCCGAAGGTGATGGAGCGGGCCTGGTTCCGGCAGCGGTTGCTGCCCCTGCTGGGGATCGAGGCGACCTCGCCGCGGAGCGGGAGGAGCTGTTCACTGCCTGGCGACGGTTCCTGGAACACATCGCCGAACAAGACCCGACCGTGGTGGTGTTCGAGGACCTGCACTGGGCCGACGAGGCGATGCTGGCGTTCATCGAGCACCTGGCCGACCGGGCCGAAGGGGTGCCGCTGCTGGTGGTCTGCACGGCCCGCCCGGAGCTGTTCGAGCAGCACCCCGCCTACGGCAACGGGCTGCGCAACTCACTGCCGGTCAACCTCGCCCCGCTGTCGGACGCCGAGACCGCCCGGCTGGTCGCCGCACTGCTGGACACCACGGTGCTGCCGGCGGAGCTGCAGGGTCCGATCCTGGAGCGGGCCGGCGGGAACCCGTTGTATGCCGAGGAGTTCGTCCGGCTGCTCAAGGACCGTGACCTGCTCACCGCGACCGGTTCCAGCTGGGCGCTGCGCGAAGGCGCGAGATGTCCCGTTCCCGGACTCGGTGCAGGCGCTGATCGCCGCCCGGCTGGACACCTTGACCCCGGAGGCGAAGTCGCTGCTGGCCGACGCGGCGGTGGTCGGCAAGGTGTTCTGGGCCGGCGCGGTCGCCGCGATGTCCGGTCGCGACGTCGACGAGGTCGAGCAGGTGCTGCGCGAGCTGACCCGCAAGGAGCTGATTCGCCCGGTCTCGCCGCTCCACGTTCGAGGCTGAGGCCGAGTACGGGTTCTTCCACGTGCTGACCCGCGACGTCGCCTACGGCCAGCTGCCCCGGGCGGCCCGGGCCGCGCGGCACGTCGCCGCCGCCCAGTGGATCGAGGCCAAGGCCGCCGACCGGGTCGAGGACCTGGCCGACGTGCTGGCCTACCACTACGCCACCGCCCTCGACCTGGCGCACGGCGGCCGGCGACACCGACCGAGCCGACGACCTCGCCGAACCCGGCCTGCGGTTCCTCACCCTGGCCGGACAGCGCGCCCTCGGCCTCGACACGGCCGCCGCCCTGGCCGACTTCGAACAGGCGCTGGCCCTGATGCCGCCCGGCAGCTCCGGTCGCGCCGACGCCTTGTCCCGGTACGGGCAAGCCGCCCTGCACGGCGGCCTGTTCGCCGAGGCGCGACCGCCTTCGACGAGGCGGTCGACACCTTCCGGGCCCGAGGCGACCTGCCGGCCGCGGCGACCGTCATGAACGTGCAGGCGCAGGCTGTTCTCGCGCACCGGGGACCCGCGAGCGTGGACGCTGCCCGCCGACGCGTTGGCGCTGCTGGCAGCCGCTACCGCCCAGCGCCGAACTGGTCGGTGCGCTGACCGCGATGGCCGCGAGCGAGACCTTGCAAGGGCGACACGAGTCCGCGATCACTACGCCGACCAGGCCCTGGACCTGGCCGACCAGCTCGGACTCGAGCGGCCGAGCCGGGCGCTGGGGTACCGCGGCTCGGCCCGCGCCGAGCTCGGCGACCCCGCGGCCTCGACGACTCCCGGGAGGCGATCCAGCTGGCCGCCGCGGCCGGGCAGGGCCGCGAAGTCGGCCTGCTCCACAACAACTACGGGATCGACCTGTGGATGTTCGAGGGGCCGGCCGCCGCGCTGAGAGTCCTGGACGAGGCCGCTTGCCGACGCCCGTGCTCGGGGACTGACCGAAATGGAGCAACTGGCCGAGGTCAGCGCGCTGGCCATGCCGTTCGACGCGGGGCGCCACGACGAGGCGCTCGATGCCGCGCACGACCTGGCGCGTCGGTTGGAGTCCGTCGAGAACGCTTCGGACATCGTCGAGGTCTGGGCAGCCCAGACTCTGGTGTACCGCATGCGAGGTCAGCCTGAGCTGAGCGCTCCCTGGCTCCCTGAACAACAACGGCTGGCGCGCGACACCGGCGACCCTCAGACCTGATCATCGCCTTGGCGACGGCCGCGAATGCCCTGGCCGCCATGGGCCGCAGGGAGGACGCGCTAGCCATGCTCACCGAGGTCGAGGCGGAACCGCGAAGCCGCGACACGGTCTACTACGGCGTCTACCTGCCCCTCATGGTCCGGACTGCGCTGGCACTCGGAGACGTTGCTTCGGCGCAGCGTCTCGTCGCCGGAGTCGAGCCGCGGCAGCCCTATGCCCAGCATGCGCTGCTGGCAGCGGAGGCGGCGCTGGCGGAAGACCGAGGCGACGCCCAGGCCGCGGCCGACGCGTACGACCAGGCTGCCACGCGTTGGCAGCAGTTCGGAGTGGTCCCCGAGCAGGCCGACGCGCTGCTCGGCCAAGGTCGCTGCCTGCTCGCGCTCGGCGAAGTAGAGCAGGCCAACGTCGCCTGCGACTGGCCCGCGACTCTTCACCCGCTGCAGGCTGCCCCGGCTTTGCGCGAGATCGACCGGCTGCTCGGGCAGGCCAACGCAGTCAGCTCCTGAGCCGTCCGATCCAGCCGGATCGGCCCCCTCCAAGGGTCAAGTTCCGGCCCCTTGACGGCCGATAGGACAGATGAGCCGAACGGGTGACTCGCGCCGCTGGCGTGGCCGCCCCCTGTCCGACGGGAGTCGCGTGAGCCAACAGCCCGCTGACCTGCGGCGATCCGGCGCGGCCTCCCGGCCAGATCTCGCCGACGACCCGGCGTTCGAGCGCCGGCTCAACCAGGCCATGGAGTGGCGACACCGGGTGGCGCTGGTCCTGCTCGCGACCGACCTGCTGGCGATCGGCATCGCCGTGGTGGTGGCGTACCTCTTGCGGTTCGGTGCGAGCACGTCCGTGGTCATCAACGGCATCTACTACCCCGTGTTCGCGGTGGTGCTGGTGCTCGGCTGGGTCGGGTCTGCTCGGGGCGTTCCACTGCTACGAGTCGCGACTGCTGGGCGTAGGCACCGAGGAGTTCCGCCGCGTCATGGCGGCGACGTTCGCGTTGTTCGGCGTGCTGGCTGCGGTGTCGTACCTGGGCAAGTTCGAGATCACCCGTGGCTTCGTCATCGTCGCACTGCCGCTCGGGCTGGTGCTGCTGCTCCTCGGTCGGTTGCTGACCCGTCAGTGGGTGCAGCGGCAACGTCTGCACGGACATCTGCGTCACCGCGTGGTGGTGGTGGGCGACCATGCCGCGGCGACCGCGTTGGCGGCGCAGCTGGCGCGCGAGCCGTACGCCGGCTTCTCGCTGGTGGGCGTCTGCCTGCCGGTGGGCAGTGCCGGTGAGACACCGGAGGGTCTGCCGGTGCTGGGCGGGATCGAGGAGACCCTCGACGTGGTGCGTCGACACGGTGCGGACACCGTTGCGGTGGCCGCGTCGTCGGACGTCGCGCCCGACCTCGTGCGCCGACTCGCCTGGAGCCTCGAGGGTTCTGGCGTCGACCTCGTGGTGGCACCGGCCGTCACCGACGTGGCCGGACCGCGCATCGCGGTGCGTCCGGTGGGTGGCCTGCCACTGTTGTACGTGGACGAGCCGACGTTCACCGGCGGCACCCGGGTACTGAAGCGGGGGATCGACCTCGTGGGTGCCGGCATCGGGCTGCTGCTGCTGAGTCCGCTGCTGCTGGGCGTTGCTGCGGCGATCCGGCTGACGAGCAAGGGGCCGGCGTTGTTCCGGCAGACCCGCATCGGCAAGGACGGCGCGGAGTTTCGCGTCGTGAAGTTCCGCACGATGTACTCCGACGCCGAGACGCGTCGCGCCGAGCTGTCACACGCGAACGAGACCGACGGCCTGCTGTTCAAGATCGCCGACGACCCGCGGATCACGCCGCTGGGGCGCGCGCTGCGTCGCGCGTCGATCGACGAGCTGCCGCAGCTGCTCAACGTCGTGCGCGGTGACATGTCGTTGGTCGGCCCCAGGCCGCTGCCGGTGAAGGACAGCGACTTCGAGGGGCACGTGCGCCGGCGGCTGCTCGCCCGGCCCGGCATCACCGGGCTGTGGCAGGTCAGTGGGCGCTCGGACACGTCGTGGGACGACGCCGTGCGCCTGGACCTGTACTACGTGGAGAACTGGTCGCTGTCGCTCGACCTGGCGATCCTGATGCGCACCGTCCTCGCCGTGTTCCGCGGCGAAGGCGCCTACTAGATCGGTAGAGCCGCCGGCGAGACCCATGTTGATCTTGGACTTCGTGGGTAAGTTGATCTTGAAAACCGAGCATCTTCTCCTAGATCAACATCGGATCGACGTCGGATCACATCGGATCAACGTCGCGACGCCAGCGTCAGGAACGCGGGCGACGTCCGCGCGGCTGCGATATTGACCCGATGAACCGGCAACGACCGCTGCAGTGGACGACGATCGGCGTCGTCGTTCTCGCGGTGCTCGCGCTCGGGCTGTCGGTCTTCGCGCTGCGCGCATCCCGAGGAACCCCCAACGCCGGTGCGTCGACGACACCGACCTCGCTGCCGACCGGGCCGACCAACAGCACCGGCACGACGCCGACCCCTTCGCTGGCTCCCTCGGCGTCTACCACCACGAGCGGCACGCTGGGCAGCGGACTGAGCCAGCGGATGCAGCCGGCGCTGGCGCTCACCGGACGTACGGCCTTCCGCGCCACCAACGGAACGTGCACGGGCGGGGCACCGTCCACCGTCTTGCGCACCAGCGACTCGGGACGCACCTGGCAAGCCGTCGGCGCACCCGCGTCGGCAGTGCTGACGTTGTCAGCCGCCGGCGGCCAGATCTCGTCCATCGCCTCGGCTGCGCCCGGCGTCAGCGGCGGCGACTGCACACCTGGCAAGTACGTGCTGAGCGGTCGGCGGTCGTGGACCGGCCCCGACGCGTCGGTCGAGGACTGGTACCGCGAACCCAACGACCCCACGAAGCTGCACACGCCGGCCGGCGACGTCCTGAGCCCGTGTCGCACCCGCACGATCCCGGTGATCCAGCTCGCCGCGATCGGCCCGCAGGACGCGGCCGTCCTCTGCAACGACGGCGACGTGTTCCGCACCCGCGACAGTGGCAACCAGTGGGCCCGGCTGTCGGTCGTGCACGGCGCCATCGCGTTGGCCTGGGAGTCGCGCTCGCTCGGCTGGCTCATCGTCGCCGGCGGCCCCCACTGCGTCGGGCTGGCGACCGTCCGCACCCTCGACGGCGGCAGCACCTGGCAGCGTGCGGGGTGCGTCGGCACGTTGCCGTTGATCCTGGCCCGGCGGATGCCCGTCGCCGTGGACTTCGACGGCCCGCAACGCGGCATGGCCGCGATCGGCGACCGGATCTACACCACCCACGACGGCGGCCTCAGCTGGCAACCCGCCTAGGCCCCCAAGTTGATCTTGGACTTCATGTGTAAGTTGATCTTGAAAACCCAGCATCTTCTCCTAGATCAACTTGGCGGGAACGCCGAACGGGTGATCAGCGACTCGCTATCTTTCGATCTGACGCCCACGTCCGGCGATTGCTCGTGCCCGCCAGACCGGCCGGGGTGGCTCGGGGAGGCCGCGACGTGAGCACCTGCGCCAGCTGCTCCGCTGAGGTGTCGTCCACCGCGAAGTTCTGCCCCGAGTGCGGCACGCCGATGGCGCCGCGTACCTGCCCCTCGTGCGGTGCTCCCGCCGAACGCGGCCGCTTCTGTCCCGAGTGCGGCGCCAGTCTCGAGGTCGCCGCACTTGCCACCTCGTCGGCGAGGAGCGCCATCACTGCGGAGCGGCGCATGACGTCGGTGCTGTTCGCCGACCTGGTGGGCTTCACGCCGCTGTCTGAGGCGCGCGACCCCGAAGAGGTCAGGGAGCTCCTCTCGCAGTACTTCGACCAGTGCCGCATGGTGATCGGCCGCTACGGCGGCACGGTCGAGAAGTTCATCGGCGACGCCGTCATGGCGGTCTGGGGCGTGCCGGTCGCTCGCGAGGACGACGCCGAACGTGCGGTCCGCGCGGGGCTGGAGCTGGTGCAGGCCGTCACCGCCATGGGCGAGGACGTGAACGCGCCCGGCCTGGCGATGCGGGTCGGCGTGGTCACCGGCGAGGTCGCGGTGACCGTCGGAGCGACCGCGGAAGGCATGGTCGCCGGTGACGCGGTGAACACTGCGTCGCGGGTGCAGTCCGTGGCGGACCCGGGCGAGGTCTGGGTCGACGAGGCGACCCGCAACCTGACCGTGGCGCTGATCACCTACACCGATGCCGGTGAACACACCCTCAAGGGCAAGTCCGAGCCGATGCGGCTGCACGCCGCGCGCGCGGTGGTGGCGTCGGTGCACGGTGCGCATCGCATCGACGGACTCGAAGCGCCGCTGGCTGGCCGCGACGCCGAGCTGCGCCTGATCAAGGACCTGTTCCACGCCACGGTGGACGCGCAGCGACCACGACTCGTCGTGCTCGACGGGGAGGCCGGCGTCGGAAAGTCGCGCTTGGCCTGGGAGTTCGAGAAGTACGTCGAGGGCCTCACCGTCGAGGTGGCCTGGCATCGCGGACGCTGCTTGTCGTACGGCGACGGCGTGCCGTTCTGGGCGCTGGCCGAGGCGGTGCGAGTGCGGCTGCACCTGGCAGAGACCGACACCGGCGGCGTAGTCGGGACAGCACCTGGACGCGGCGCTGGCCGAGGCGGTCCCGGATCCCGGCGAGCGCGAGTGGCTGCGACCCCGCCTGGCGGTGCTGCTCGGCGAGGACAGTGACGCCGAGTTCGCGCGCGAGGACCTGTTCACGGCGTGGAGCACCTTCCTCGTCCGCGTCGGCGTCGGAGACCCGGTGGCTCTGGTGATCGACGACGCCCACTACGCCGACGACGGCCTGCTGGACTTCCTCGACCACCTGCTCGCCAACACGCGTGGTCCGGTGTTCGTCCTTGCGATGGCCCGGCCTGAGCTGCTCGACCGACGTCCCGACCTCGGTGGTCGTCGCACCTCGGTGGTCCGCCTCGACCCGCTGAGTGACGCCGTCATGGCCGAGCTCGTCGACAACCTCGTCGAGGGCCTGCCGCGCGCGCTGCGCGATGCGCTGGTGCAGCGCTCCGAGGGGATCCCGCTGTTCGCGGTCGAGACCGTGCGTGCGCTGATCGACCGCGACCTCGTGGTGCCGTCGGGGGGTCGTTACGTTCCGGCCGACGCGGCCACGCTCGACCTCGACACCCTTGGCGCGCCGGCGTCGCTTCAGGCCCTGGTCGCAGCCCGGCTCGACGCGTTGACTGCCGACGAGCGCCGCGTCGTCGCCGACGGCAGCGTGCTCGGGGCCTCGTTCACCACGGAGGGGATCGAAGCGTTGGCGGCCGACGTCACCAACCTCGAGGTGGTCCTCGCGTCGTTGCAGCGCAAGGAGATCGTCAAGCTGGACACCGACCGGTTCTCGGCCGAGCGTGGGCAGTACCACTTCGTCCAGGCCGTGGTGCGTCAGGTTGCCTACGCCACCCAGTCCAAGCGGGACCGGAAGCTGCGTCACCTCGCCGCCGCCGATCACCTGCGTGCACAGCCGGATCCCGGCGACGACCTCGCGGTGGTGATCGCGCAGCACCTGCTCGACGCCGTCGACGCCTCGGCGTCCAACGACGTCGACGTTCCCGAGCTGAGCGCCCGTGCCTGCGAGCTCCTCGAACGCGCTGCCCAGCGCGCCGGGCGGTTGGGTTCGCCTGGCGAAGCGGTGCGCCTGTTCGAATCGGCGTTGGCGCGCTGCGATTCCGACGACGACCTGGCGCGGCTCCACCATGCCGCCGCCGAGTCGGCGCTGGCGGCTGGCCAACCGCTGGAGGCGGCGGGTCACGCGCTCGAGGCGACCGCGTTGTTCGACCGCTTGGGTCTACCGATCGATGCCGGCCTGGCGGCGGCCAACTACGCCGAAGCCTTGCGCGCCCAGCAGGACAACCAGGCGGCGATCGAGGCGGCCGCACCGCGCTGGCAAGCCTTGGAGAATGTAGTCGGCGCGGAGCACGCCCAGTTGGCGCTGGCGCTCGTGCTGTCCAACGCCCACGACTACCGGGGCGAGCGCGTCGAGTCCATGGCGTACGCCGACCGACAGATCGAACTGGCGGAGGCTGTCCACGATCTGGCGGCGCTGTGCCACGCCCACATCCAGCTGGGCAACCGGTACATGGCGATCGGCGCTCCGGTGACGACGGCTGCCATGTTCCAGAGCGCGGCGTCGATCGCCCGCGCGAACGGTCTGGCCGAGCCGCTGTCCCGAGCCCTGAACAACCTCGGCTCCATGCAGGTGAGCTGGGACCTCCCCGCGGCTCTGGACTTCGGCCGCGAGGGAATGGCGGCGGCCCGCCGGGCCGGCGTTCGCCGGATGATCAACATCACCACGATCAACTACATCATCGCCTTGTGGACCGCCGGACGGCTGGGCGACGTCCGCTCTGTTGATCGACGAGAGCGATCAGATCGTCGGCGAACGCGGCTTGTTCGTCACCCTCAACGCGGTCGATTGCTGGCTTGCCGTTGCCCAGGGCACACCGATCCCGAGCGGACCAGACATCGCCGAGTCGGACAACGAGAACGAGCTGGCGTGGGAGGGGAACGTCAGCTTGGCGCGCTTGCTGACGGCGGGCGATCTGGCAGCGGTGCCCGGGCTCGTCGAGGAGTCGATGTCCCATCTGCTGAGGGCCGCCGGCATCGGGGACGACTTCGCCCATCTGTGGCCGCCGCTGGTCGAGGCGGCCGTGGCGATCGACGACCTCGCGCTGGCCGAGCGGCTACTCGAACCTGTCGCGACGGCGGCGCCTGGCATCGTCGCGCCCCTGGTGCTGGCCCAGTCGCTGCGGCTGCGCGGCCTGGTCGGCGCAGCGCGCGGCGACGACCCGGCGACGGTCGAGGCCGACCTGCGCACCGGCGTCGCGGCCCTGGGCGCGTTCGGTGCGGTCGGACTGGGTGCCAGAGCCGAGGAGGAGCTGGCTCGCTGGCTCGTTGACCAGGGTCGCGGCGACGAGGCCGCCCAGCTCATCGATCGTGTCGCGGCCACCTACTCCGACATCGGCGCCGACGGCTGGCTGGCCCGCCTCAACGCCTGGAGCGAAACCCAACCCGAGCCCCACCCCCAAGTTGATCTTGGACTTCATGTGTAAGTTGATCTTGGAAACCCAGCATCTTCTCCTAGATCAACAACTGAACGCCCGGCTCAGCTCTCGACGATGATCGTGCGCGGCCCGTCGTTGACCAGAGCGACGGCCATGTCGGCACCGAAGCGGCCGGTCACGACGCGTGCTCCCCGGCTGCGCAATGCGTCCGCGAAGGCGTCGACGAGCGGCTCACTGACAGAACGCGGTGCCGCGGCCGACCACGAAGGTCGACGTCCCTTGCTCAGGTCGGCGTACAGCGTGAACTGACTCACCACGAGCACGGGTGCGGCGACGTCTGCGGCGGACCGTTCCTCGTCCATCACGCGCAGGTTCCAGATCCGCTCGGCCAGCCGGTCGGCCCGCGCCTGGTCGTCGTCGTGGGTGACCCCGACCAGCACCAGCAACCCGGGCTCGCCGATCTCGGCGACGAGCTCGCCGGCGACCGTCACCGATGCTGACGTCACCACCTGCACCACCGCACGCATCGGCCCATCCTGCCCGGCGTCAGGCTGCGGTCCGTTGTTGATCTAGGAGAAGATGCTGGGTTTTCAAGATCAACTTGCACATCAAGTCCAAGATCAACCGGAAGGGTGGTCAGGTCAGCGGCCGAAGAGGCCCTTCTTCTTCTTGGCGTCCTTGCTCGGCGGCCCGCCCTTCTTCGACGGCGGTGGCCCCTGCCGTGGTGCCGGCGGCGTCCCGCCGGACCCGGCCTCGTCGCCGAGCCCGGTCAAGCTCATCAGCTCCCGCATGACGGCAGCCGTGTCCACGGTCGGCGCTGCTGCGGCGTCGTCGGCCTCGGCCATCACCGCGGCGTAACGCGCCTCGCTCGACGCCAGACGCTCGGCCTCCTCGGCCGCCAGCCGGGCCTCCTCCTCGGCCGCGGCACTGGCCGCGAGCCGGGCCGCCATCTTCTGCGCCTCCGCCTCGGCCGCCCGTCGCGCCGCCTCGGCGGCGTCGGCTCGCGCCTGCTCCTGCGCGGCCACCCGGGCGGCTTCTTCCGCCGCCAGCCGCTGGGCCTCCTCGGCCGCCACCCGCTCGGCTTCGGCCGCCGCCGCCCGCTGCGCTTCCTCGGCCGCCAGACGCTGGGCCTCTTCGGCCGCCACCCGCTCGGCTTCGGCCGCCGCCGCCCGTTGCGCTTCCTCGGCCACCAGCCGGGCGGCCTCCTCGGCTTCGAGGCGAGCCGCCTCCTCGGCCGCCAGACGTTCGGCTTCCTCCAAGGCCAGTCGCTCGGCCTCCGCCATGGCAGCCCGCTCGGCTTCCAGAGCAGCCCGCTGCGCTTCCTCCGCGGCCAGGCGCTGCGCTTCCTCGGCCACCAGCCGGGCGGCCTCCTCGGCCTCGAGTCGAGCCGCCTCGGCCTCGGCCGCCCGCACTGCTTCCTCGGCCGCCAGGCGCGCCTGCTCGGCCGCCACCGCCTGCGCCTCGTCGGCCTCCCGACGACGCTTGTCGCGGCGACGCTCCTCAGCCTCGGCCTCGGCCTTGACCGCCAGCCGCTCGGCCTCGAGGGCCTCCAGCCGCTCCCGCTCGGCCGCCAGCTTCTTGCCGATCTCGGCGTTCTTGCGGGCGATCTCCTGCGACTTCTGCTCGTTCAGGTACACCCCGTGCGCCGACCATGCCTCGGCCTCGACGGTGTGGCGCTCGGCGTCCTCCCAGGCGCGGTGGTCGGCCCAGGCCTGCTCCTCGACGACGCCGCGGTGCCACAGCAGCCACGCCGCGTGCAGCGCCCAGGCGTCCTCCTCGACCAGCCCGCGCTCCTGCGCCAGCCAGCCCGCGTGCGCGGCCCACGCGTCGTCCTCCGCGGCCGCCCGCTCGGCGTCGTTGCGTTCGGTGTACTCGGCCCAGGCGTCGGCCTCGTCGCCCGCGCGACGCAGTTCCAGCCAGCCGTCGTGGGCGGTCCACGCGTCGGCCTCCACCAGCAGCCGCTGCTCGTCCAGCCAGGCAACGTGGTCGGCCCAGGCTGCCTCCTCGTCGGCCAGCCGCTCGGCCTGCAGGGCAACCACCCGGGTCGCCTCGTCCTCGGACAGCCAGATCTCGTGGTCGGCCCAGGCCGACGTCTCGTCGGCCGTGCGCTGCTCCGCCAACCAGGCGCTGTGCGCCTTCCAGGCGGCCTTCTCCTGCGTCACCCGCTGGTCGCCCAGCCACACGTCGTGGGCGGCCCAGGCCAGCGGCTCCGAACCCGCCCGCTGTGCCGCGAGCCACGTCTGGTGGTCGGCCCAGGCTTGCTCCTCCAGGCCGGCCCGCACCTGCGTCAGCCAGGTGGCGTGGTCGTCCCAGGCCAGCGGCTCGGTGTCGACGCGGGACTGCTCCAGCCAGGTGGCGTGGTCCTCCCATGCGTCGTCCTCCGCGGCCACCCGCTCGCCCGCCTCGCGCTGGGCCACCTCGTCGTCGAGCAGGGCCAGCCACTGCTCGTGCTCGTCCCAGGCCTGCGGCTCGACGCGTCGACGCTCGTCCTCGAGCCACTGGTAGTGGGCCAGCCAGGCATCGCCCTCGCTGGACTCCCGACGCTGCGTCAGCCACTCGTCGTGGGCGGCCCAGGCCTGCGCCTCGAAGCCTTCGCGCTGCTCGGTCAGCCAGGTCTCGTGGGCCAGCCAGGCCTCGGCCTCCATGGCCAGCAGCTCGGCCGCCTCGTTGGACAGCCGCTCCTCCTCGGCGGCCGCGGCGACGGCAGCGGCCTCGGCCGGGGTCTGCCCGCTCGGTGCCGGCGCCTTGACCGGAGGTGGTGCGACCGGGGTGAACAGGTCCTTCAGCGCCGCGGTCACCTTCTTGACCGCCATCCCCAGCTCGTCGGGCTGGTGGTCCTGCTCGTCGGCGCGGTCGCGCTGGTCGCGCACCTGCGCCAACGAGGTGACGCTGGCCATCTCGTCGTCGTCGGGCAGCTCCACCTCGACCAGGCCGGCATCCATGAGCGACTTGATGACGTGCCCGGCCTCATAGACGGTGAAGCCGCAGTCACCGGCGAGCGCGGCGATGTCGCGCTCGCCATCGATCTTGCACAGCAACGCCCAGTCGGCGCTGGAGAGAACGACGTCGTCGCCGACGTCGCCGCGGGTCGACAGCAGCGGCACGGCGTGCTCGCCGCCGATGGTGTTGGACAGCTCTTCCCAGCGTTGCTGGCGCGACTGCACCTCGTAGAGCAGGTCGCGCATCTCCATCGGCGGTGCGACGTCCTCGCGGGCCTTCTTGTTCTTGCGGAACTTGTGGGCGGCCACCGGCCAGCCGAGCAGGTCGGACACCGAGTCCTTCAGCTGCTCCACCACGAACGCCTCGACGACCTCGCGGTCGACGTAGTCCAGGTGCACCAGCAGCTCGCCCAGCCGGAACGCCTGCAACTCGTTGGCCTGCACATCGAGGGCGTCGGCCAGGGCCTCGGGGGAGAGCTCCCCGGAAGCGATCAGCCGGGCCCCGAGCTGGGCCCGGCGGCCCGGCACGAAGGTGGAGTAGACCAGGCCGTCGCGCAGGTACACCTCGGCCTGCTCGCCGGCCGGATCGGTGATGGTCAGGCAGCCGGTGGCGTGTTGGTCGGCGAGGTCGAGGAGCACCGGTTCGAGGACGGGCGTCAGCACTTCACTGTCGAGCACGTCGCCTCCCCTCACTCCGGACGCTCCCGTCCCCGTGCCTGAGACCCTGCGAGTGGCCCCGAGAGCCGCCCTGACGAAGGCCGGCTCCGACGCGACCGGGCGAGCGGGCACCCGTCGGCAGGCCGGAGCGGCCTGTCAGTGAGTGCTTCGGCAGATCCGCGCTCCGCGTTGAGCGCTGCGGGGAGGCTGCGTGGCACGATGCGGGGCATGGCTGCGACGTCCCGCCCCGCCGGCACCCTCATCACCGTCGCCCCCACCGGCGCCGAGAGCGCCAAGGCCGACGTCCCGGCGCTGCCCGTGACGCTGCCGGAGCTGGTCGCCACGGCCAAGGCCTGCGAGGCGGCAGGGGCCGGACTGATCCACGTCCACATCCGGGGAGACGACGCCCAGCCGACCCTCGACCTCACCCGCCTGCGCGACACCGTGGCGGCCCTGCGCGAGCAGACCAGCCTGGTGGTGCAGCTCTCGACCGGGGGAGCGGTGTCCGACGGCTACGACGCCCGCCTGCGGGTGCTCGAGGCCGAGCCGGACTCGTGCTCGCTCACCTGCGGCACCGTGAACTTCGGCGAAGACGTCTTCCTGAACCCCTGGCCGTTCATGGTCGAGCTGTACCAGGAGACCAAGCGCCGCGAGGTGGTCCCCGAGTTCGAGCTGTTCGACCTGGGACACGTCTGGTCGTTGAACCGGCTGCTCGACGCCGAGGGCGCCCCCTACGGCGGACACGTCCACGCCGACCTGGTCATGGGCGTGCCCGGGGGGATGCCGGGGACCCCCGAGGCCCTGGTGGCCGCGGTCGGGATGCTGCCGCAGGGAGCCACCTGGTCGGCCACCGGCGTCGGACGCTCGACGCTGTCCGTGATGTTCGCCGCACTGGCCGCTGGTGGACACCTGCGGGTGGGCATGGAGGACGTCCTCACCTACGCTCGCGGAGTCCCGGTGCGCGACAATGCCCAACTCGTGGCGCGCGCCGCCGACGCCGCGACCCTGTACCAACGTCCGCCCCTGTCCACCGACGAGGCGCGCGAGATGCTCAACGTCAAGGACCGCCGAGGAGCCGCCTGATGAGCGACAACGCCAAGACCGAGGACAACCTCGGCGTCGGTCCGATGCCGGGCGGGCGGCGCCGGGTCGACCGGGTGCTGGCGGCCGACTACACCACGGGCCTCCTCGAGCTCCCGATCGAGGACGTGCGCGACCTGCGTCGCGACGCCGAGCAGGAGGAGGCCGACCTCTCCTACCTGCGCCGGATGCTGCAGGGCCGGCTCGACATCATCCGCGCCGAGCGGCACCGACGTGCCTCCGGCGAGGGCGGCAGCATCATCGACCAGCTGGCGCAGATCCTGGCCGACGGACCGGCCGCGCCGCCGCACGGCATGGGCAAGCACATCACCATCGAGCCGTCCCGCGTCGACGAGCACCGGCGCCGGGTCGAGCAGGTGGTGGCCGACGTCGGGCTGTCCGACGTCACGCACCTCAGCGACGCCGAGCTCAACGAGGCGCTGGCCCGCATCGAGAGCTACGAACAGGCGGTGTCGGCCACGCGTCGTTCGGTGCAGCACGTCGTGGACGCCTGCACCGCAGAGGTGGGCCGTCGTTACCAGTCCGGCGAGGCCTCGGTCGACGACCTCCTCACCGAATCCTCCTGACCAAGGCCTCAGACCCCCGCAAACCCAGTTGATCTTGGACTTCATGGGTAAGTTGATCTTGAAAACCCCGCATCTTCTCCTAGATCAACACCGGTGACGAGGCATGACGAGGCATGACGACGAATGACCACACCTGACGCCTACGTCCGGCTCGCGCAGTACCGCCGGTCGGGGCTGGTCGAGGGCGCCCATCATGGAGCGGTCGTCGTCTTGTCGGTCGACGGTGAAGTGGAGTACGCCGCTGGCGACGTCGACGCGCCCATGTACCCGCGCTCGGCCAACAAGCCCCTGCAGGCCACGGGAATGGTCGAGCTCGGGCTCGACGTCGGTGACGACTGGCTGGCCCTGGTCGGCGCGTCGCACAGCGGCGAGCCGTTCCACGTCGAGGGCGTCACGGCCCTGCTCGCCTCGGCCGGGCTGACCCCTGACGCCCTGCAGAACACCCCGCACCTTCCGCTGCACACCCCCAGTGCCCGCGCGGCGATCCGGCGCGGTGAGGTCGAGTCGTCCCTGGCCGCGGACTGCTCGGGCAAGCACGCGGGCATGCTCGTGACGTGTGTCGTCAACGGCTGGCCGACGAACACCTACCTCGATGCCGACCACCCGTTGCAGGCGCACCTGCGCGCCACGCTGGCGCGTTTGGCCGACGAGCCGGTGACGCACGATGGTGTCGACGGTTGTGGTGCACCGCTGTGGTCGCTGTCGCTCGTCGGACTCGCGCGTGCCTTCGCGGCCTGCACCACCGCCGACGTCGCAACACCGCAACGCCGCGTTGCCGACGCGATGCGCTCCTACCCACGCAACGTCGGGGGTAGCGACCGTGACGTCACTCAGTTCATGGAACGCGTCCCGGGCCTGTTGGCCAAGGAGGGCGCTGAGGGCGTGTACGCAGCCGCACTGCCGGACGGGCGCGCGGTCGCGTTGAAGATCGGCGGCGGTTCCTACCCGGCCGCTCAGGTGGTGCTGGCGGCAGCGCTGGTCCGAGCCGGCGTCGACCCTTCACTGGTGGAGCCGCTTGCCACCGTGCCCGTGCTCGGTCATGGCGTCCCCGTCGGCGAACTGCGCGCGACGCTGCCCTGACGCTCGTGTTGGCCCGCATCGCGTCAGACGACGGATACCCTGACTGACGTGCATCCACTCGCCTGGTTCAGCGGCATCATGTTGGTGTTCACCCTTGCCCTGCTCGTCTTCATCGGCGTCGCTTTCGTCGACGCTGCGATCCGGCCGGCAGGTGCTTACGTCTCGGCGGGCAAGCTCACCAAGCAGGCGTGGCTGCTGATCCTGGGCGTCGCCTTCGCCTGTTCCTTCGTGTTCGGGCTCGTGAGCCTTCCCGGGATCGCGGCGATCGTCGCCTCTCTCGTCTACTTCGTCGACGTCCGTCCGCGCCTGCTCGAGGCCAGGGGCGGCGGTGGCAGCTCGCAAGGCCCGTACGGACCTTGGTGAGCTGGCCACGTGCCGGTTGCCCGCTCGTCCGCAGGTGACATCGAGTACCTGATCACCGGAACCGGCGCGCCGGCCACGGTGTTCGTGCCCGGCCTGGCCATGTCGATTCCCGATACGCGGCCGTTCGGCAGCGGGGTCGACGGGACCAAGGCGTTCCTGCACCTGCGCGGTCATGGTGGGTCGGCCGCGCCACCCGCCGACGACTCGCTCGCCTGGACCTACGACGCATTGGCGGACGACGTCGCTGCGGTGGCCGACGACGTCGTCGCTCGGCACGCGCTCGGAGTCTCGCTCGGGGCCGGCGCGTTGTTGGCGCTGGCGCTGCGTCAACCGCAACGCTTCACCCGGCTGGTTCTGGCACTTCCTGCGGCGCTCGATGCGTCGACCGAGGTACTCGTGACGCAGGAGCGTGACGAGTCGATCGAACAGTCCCAGCAGCTCGCGGATGCTCTCGACGCGCGCGATGCGGTAGCCGTCGGACACCTGTTGCTGCAGCTGCAGCCGGAGGCAGTGCGGGCACGACCCGATGTACGGCTGTGGTCGCGACGCCATGCAGACGTGTTGTTGTCGACGCCGGTCGCCCGCGCGCTGCGTCGTCTGCCCAGTGAGCTGCCACTGACAGAGGCAACGTCGGCGTCGGCCCTGGCGACGTTGGCGATTCCGGTGTTGGTGCTGGCGCAACGAGATGATGTGCGGCATCCGCTCGTGGTTGCGCAGCGGCTGGTCGCTGCATTGCCGCAAGCCCGGCTGGAGATCTGCGACGGGTCGTGGCTGTGGACGTCGCGCGACTCCCTACGGGCGACCGTCTCGACGTTCCTCAACGCTGGCTAGGGTGCCGACATGGCGCAGACCCACGGACGCACCGATCGGCTGGAGCTCGACGACTCGACGTTGCGGGAGTGGGATGCCACGGTCCTCGACGTCGGCGACGACGGCATCGTCCTCGATCGGTCGGCGTTCTACCCCGGCGGTGGCGGACAGCCGCCCGACCACGGCGTGCTGCTGTGGGGCGGCGTGCAGACGCGGATCGTCGGCGTTCGAAAGGGCGACGACCTCTCCCTGGTGGCGCACGAGGACGACCCGGTGCCGCCGGTGGGCACGTCCGTTCGCGGCGCTGTGGAGGACGGGCGGCGCTCGGCGCTGATGCGCACACACTCCGGGCTGCACCTGCTGGCCGGGGTGGTGTTCCGCGACTACGGCGCGCTGGTGACCGGCGGGAACATGGAGCCGCTGGAGGCGCGGGTCGACTTCAACCTGCCCGACGTGCCCGAAGGCATGAAGGAGCGGGTCGCGCAGGCCTGCGCCGTCGAAGTGGCCGCCGATCGCGCGATCGAGGTCAAGACGCTGCCGCGGGACGAGGCCTTCGCGATTCCCGACATCATTCGCACGGCGACCAACCTGCTGCCACCTGACCTCGAGCTCGTGCGGATCGTCGACATCGTCGGGCTCGACACCCAGGCCGACGGCGGCACGCACGTGGCGTCGACGCGTCAGATCGGCGGCATCGAGGTCGTCAAGATCGAGAACAAGGGCAAGGGCTTCCGCCGCCTCCGCGTCCGCCTCTCCCCCACCCCCTGATCTCCCGAGCGATCCCACACTCGGGAGCAACGCGGCGTTGCTTCCGCAAGAACAGGAGCAATGCGGCATTGCTCCTGTTCTTACAGAACGTTTCCGGGGGTCATCCGGACGGACGCTCGATGCGGTACCACAGGAAGGTCGTCCCGTACCACTGGTCCGTCGGCCCTTCGAACCCCATGCCGAGGCGCTCCATCACCTTGATCGACGCCGTGTTGTCCGCCAACGCGATCGCCTCGACCACTGGCAACCCCATGTCCCAGGCGTGGTCTAACAGCGCCTGTGCGGCCTCGGTGGCATAGCCGTTGCCCCACGCGTCGGGGTGGAAGTGCCAGCCGACTTCGACGTGACCCGTCGGTTGCTCGTCCCCGTCGTGCAACGGCATCAGCAACACGGTCCCGGCTGGCACATCGACGCCGTCGGGCACCACCGCCCACAAGCCGTAGCCCGGGTGGGCCTCGCCGTACTCGCTCCAACGACCGAGCCGCCGGCGAGCTTCCTGGAGATCAGGCCACGGGTCCGGCTTCGCACCGAGCCAGCGGGCCACCTCGAGTCGTCGGTAGATGTCGAAGCCCCGCTCGACCTCGCGCTCGTCGTCCGCGTGCCAGGGGCGCAGCAGCAGCCGATTCGTTCGGAACTCCACCACGCCATCATGGCGGCATGGAGCTCACCATCGTGCGCGGTGACCTGACCGAGCAGCGCGTCGACGCGATCGTGAACGCGGCCAACGAGGCCATGCGCGGAGGTGGCGGGGTGGACGGTGCGATCCACCGGCGTGGGGGTCCGGCGATCCTCTCCGACTGCGTCAAGCGCTTCCCCAGAGGTCTGCCGACCGGTCAGGCCGGCTGGACGACGGCCGGAGATCTGCCGGCAAGGTGGGTGATCCACTGCGTCGGCCCGATCTGGTCGGAGACGCAGGATCGCAGCGACCTCCTCACCTCGTGCTACACGAACGCCCTGAGGGTCGCGGACGACCTCGGCGTCGCCAGCATCGCGTTCCCGGCGATCTCGGCCGGTGCCTACGGATGGCCCCTGAACGACGCCGCGCGCCTCGCCGTCCAGGCGGTGCTGGGGGCGTCGACGCAGGTGGCGGATGTCCGATTCGTCCTGTTCAGTGACCCCGCGCTGGCCGCCTTCCAGGCAGCGGCGAGGGGCGACGAGGGCTGATGACCCCAGGAAGAGTCCTGCAAGAACAGGAGCAACGCCGCATTGCTTCTGTTCTTGCGAAGGCAATGCCGCATTGCTCCCCGGGTTCGAGCGCAGCGCGACCGGGGTGCGGAGGGCCCGGGAATGAAGGAGGATCGGCGGCGGTTCGCCCCTTGGGGCCGGGGGTCTGGTCCCAGCCGGGCTCAGCCCGCTCGGTTCGCATCGTCACCGTTCGCAACGTCTGGGAGGTCGCCCGTGGCCACTCGCCCGGTGCGACGCTTCCCACCCCGCCGCGTCGCCACGCTGAGCGTCCACACCTCTCCGCTGGACCAGCCGGGTACCGGCGACGCCGGGGGCATGAACGTCTACATCGTGGAGACCGCCAAGCGGCTGGCCGACCTCGGCGTCGAGGTGGAGATCTTCACCAGGGCCACCTCCGGTGATCTGCCGCCCTCGGTCGAGCTGACGCCCGGCGTCACCGTCCGCAACGTGGTCGCCGGCCCGTTCGAGGGCCTGCGCAAGGAAGACCTGCCCGGTCTGCTCTGCTCCTTCACCGCCGGCGTCCTGCGGGTCGAGGCGGCCCGCGACCCCGGCTACTTCGACCTGGTCCACTCCCACTACTGGCTCAGCGGGCAGGCGGCCGCGGTGGCCACCGGTCGCTGGGGCGTCCCACTGGTCCACTCGATGCACACGATGGCCAAGGTCAAGAACAGCCTGCTCGCCGACGGCGACAGCCCCGAGCCCATGGCGCGCGTCCTCGGCGAGACCCAGGTCGTCGAGACCGCCGACCGGCTCATCGCCAACACCGACGAAGAGGCCCGCCAGCTCATCGACCTCTACGGCGCCGACCCCGCCAAGGTCGCCACGGTCGCGCCCGGCGTCGACCTCGAGCTGTTCCGCCCCGGCGACCGCGCCAGGGCCCGGCACGACCTCGGCCTGGCCGACGACGCCTACGTGCTGCTGTTCGTCGGACGGATCCAGCCGCTGAAGGCGCCTGACGTGCTGCTGCGCGCCGTCGCTGAGATGGTGCGCGCCGACCCGTCGCTGCGGCGCACCGTCGTCGTGGCGATCGTCGGCGGCCCCAGCGGGTCCGGACTGGAACACCCCGAGCTGCTCGAGAAGCTCGCCACCGATCTCGGCATCGCCGACCTCGTCCACTTCGCGCCGCCGGCACCCCAGGCCCAGCTGCGCCGCTGGTACTGCGCGGCCGACGTCACCGTGGTGCCGAGCTACAACGAGTCGTTCGGGCTGGTGGCCGTCGAGTCGCAGGCCTGCGGTACCCCTGTGGTGGCTGCCGCCGTCGGTGGGCTCACCACTGCAGTCTCCGACTCCGAGTCCGGCATCCTCGTCGCCGGACACGACCCCCGCGCATACGCCGCCGTGCTGCGCGACCTGCACGATCAGCCGCGGCATCGGGAAGTGCTCGGACGCGGCGCGCTGACCCACGCGCGTCAGTTCGGGTGGCAGCAGACCGCCCAGGCGACGCTCGAGGTCTACACCGACGCGCTGCTCGAGGTCCGCGATGCCGCCGTCGTCAGCGCCTGACGAGGCGTCTGCGCCGGACGTGCGCGTCGGATCCATCATCACCGCGACGCTCACCGACCTCGGCGTCGACTTCGAGCAACCCAACGCCGACACGTTCGTTGCGGTGCTGCCGGGCGAGCGCAAGCTGCGTACCACCGTGTCGCTCGTCATCGGCGCGCACAGCCTGACGGTCAACGCGTTCGTGGTGCGTCACCCCGACGAGAACCTCGAGAACTGCTACCGATGGCTGTTGCAGCACAACGCCAAGCACCCCGGCATCGCATTCGGGATCGACCCGTTGGGCGATGTGTACCTCGTCAGCCAGGTGTCTCTTGACGCAGTGACGCCAGACGGGCTCGACGCGCTGCTCGGACGTGTCCTCGAGACCGCCGACACGTCGTTCAACACGTTGCTCGAGATGGGATTCGCCTCGAGCATCCGTCGTGAGTGGGCCTGGCGAGTGTCCAGGGGCGAGTCGCTGGCCAACCTGGCAGCGTTCACCCACCTCATCGACCAACCCGACGACTCGACGCCGAAGCGTCACGGCGACAAGGCGACCCCCAGCGAGTAGGCGCCGCCGTACTTGGGTGCCTTGGCTTCGTAGAAGACGTCGAGCTCAGTGATCCGGAACCCCGCTGCTGACACCAGGTCGGCGATCGGCCGAGTCACGTGGCAGCCCCCGAACAGTCGTTTGTGCACGGGCTCGACGCGCCGCTGGAACCGTCGTACCGACTCGTCCGGCGCCAGCCCGTGCTCGACGAAGTGCAGGCTCGCCCCGGGGCGCAGCACGCGTCGCAGTTCGCTCAACGCGGCCGACGCGTCCGGGATCGTGCACAAGGTCCACGTCGACAAGGCGGTGTCGAAGCTGTCGTCGGCGAACGGCAGCGACTGTCCGTCGAGCCCGGCTCGCTCCACCGGCAACCGCACCTGCACCTGCTGCACCCGCTTACGGGCGATGTGCCAGCCGACGTCGGAAGGTTCCACGGCCGTCACCTTGGTCACCGTGTCGGGGTAGAAGTCGCAGTTGAGCCCGGAACCGAAGCCGATCTCGACGACATCACCACGCAGTCCACGGCAGACTCGCTCACGATGGGGACGTTCGCTCTTCATGCCGCAGGCGACGTTCAACAGGCGCGGCACGACCTGGTCGCTGTACAGACCCATGTGGCTCCTATGGTTCCAGCTGATCGTGCCAGGCAGGAGGGAACAGTGCGAGACCTCACCGGATGGCTGCTCGTCGGCGGTTCTGTGCTGTTCCTGGTCGGAGCCGCCAACCCGGTGCTGGCCAGAGCGTGGAGTGCGCCGCAGGAGACGTTTCTCGCGATCGTCGGCCGTCATCCCCGCGCCTGGGTCACCACCAGCGTCCTGTTCATCGCCGCGGGGGTGGTCACGACTCCTGGTCTGGTGCTGCTGGCCCCGCTCGTGCCCGACCTCGAGGCGCGCGGCTACGCGCTCGCCGGCGCCGTCACCTTCGCCATCGCCACCGTGATCTGGGTCATCACCTGCGTCCACCGGTTGACCGTGCAGGCGTGGTCGGCGCAGCAGTACGTGGCCACCGGTCAGCTCGATCGCGCGAGCGAGCCGCTCGACCGGCTCACCGGGGGGCTGTTCCAGACGTTCATCGTGTTGGCCTTCGTCGGCCTGGCGGTGATCGGCGTCGCCGCGGGGGTCGGCGGCCTGTTCGCCGCCCTGCTCGGATGGCTGGTCGCCGCGTTCGCCGTGGCCATGATCGGGCTCCTCTACCTCACCGGCGACATGCCACCGTTCACGGTGTTCCTGCCGACGCTCGCGATGGGGATCGCGCTGCTCGTCTCCTAGCCGCCTCCGCCTCCAGGCACGTCAGCGCTGGCTACGCTGACGTCATGCCGACTCTGGTGCTCCTGCGTCACGGCGAGAGCGATTGGAACGCCAAGAACCTGTTCACCGGCTGGGTCGACGTCGACCTCACCGAGAAGGGGGCCTTGGAGGCCTCGCACGGTGGTCGGCTCCTCGCCGACAGCTCGGTGCTGCCCGACGTCGTGCACACCTCGGTGCTGCGTCGGGCGATCCGCACGGCGAACCTCGCGCTCGACGACGTGGACCGCTCGTGGATCCCGGTGCGACGCAGCTGGCGGCTCAACGAGCGGCACTACGGAGCGTTGCAGGGCAAGGACAAGAAGCAGACGCTGGCGGAGTTCGGTGAGCAGCAGTTCCTGTTGTGGCGCCGCTCCTACGACACCCCGCCGCCGCCGATCGCCGACGACAACCCGTTCTCGCAGGTTCACGACCCGCGCTACGCGTCGCTGCCACCGGAGCTGCTGCCCCGCAGCGAGTGCCTGGCCGACGTGGTGGTTCGGATGCTGCCGTACTGGTACGACGCGATCGTGCCCGACCTGGCTTCTGGCCGCGTGGTGCTGGTGGTGGCCCACGGCAACTCGCTCCGGGCTCTGGTGAAGCACCTCGACGGCATCTCCGACGCCGACATCGCCGGACTCAACATCCCCACCGGCATCCCGCTCGTGTACTCCCTCGACGACCGGATGTGCCCCACCGCACCGGGTGAGTATCTCGACGCCGCCGCCGCGGCGGCGGCAATGCAGGCGGTTGCCAACCAGGGACGTTGACCCGCTGCTCGTGACCTGAAGTCGCTCAGTTCTGCTCGAGGCGCTCCACGCGCTGGCCGGTGGCCTGGTGCACGATCCGGCGGGCCACTGACACCGCGTGGTCGGCGAACCGCTCGTAGAAGCGGTTGACCATGGACAAGTCGATCGCCGTCTCGACGCCGTAGGTCCAGTCCGGCGCCAGCATCGTGAGCAACAGCTCGCGGTGCAGCTCGTCCATGCGGTCGTCCTCGAGCTCGATCCGCAGGGCGTGCTCCACGTCGACCTTGTCGATGATGTCGCCCAGCTCGTTGGCGAGCCGGGACGCCAGGTCGCCCATCTCGCGGATGTTGGGCGCGAGCGGGTCGGGGACCACCGGGTCGGGATAGCGGTGACGCACGATCTGCGCCACATGCTCAGCCAGGTCCCCCATGCGCTCCAGGGTCGCGCTCATCCGAAGGGCGCCGACCATGATCCGGAGCTCGCCGGCCACGGGGGCCTGCAAGGCGATGAGTTCGAGGCACTCGTTCTCGATGCGGTCGGCCAGCTCATCGACGTCCACATCGCTGGCGATCACGCTCTCGGCCGCCTGCAGGTCGGACTCCAGCAGGGCCTTGGACGCCCGGGCCACCGCGTTGGCGACCTTCTCGGTCATCAGGACGAGCTCGCCCCGCACGACGTCCAGCTGCTCGTGGTATTGCTCGCGCATGCCAGCAGCCTAGGCGCCGCCCGGTCCTGCCTCGTACGGTCAGGTGAATTCCGGTCGGATGGAGCGTGAACATCCAACGAACGCTGGTCAGGTCCTTCGGCTCCGGGGTGAACGAAGAACGCTCGCCTCGTACCCTGGCCCGGTGACCACCAAGCGCAGCTCGGCGGGCCTGCCCGCTGGCGCCGACGCGGTGCTCGCCGCCCTGCGCTCGGCCTGGGTGGTGCTCGACGAGGATCGCAAGGTGGTGCAGCGCAGCACCACGACCGTTCCTTACGGCCTCGTCCGCGGCAAGCGGCTGCGGGTGCCGCAGGTCGACATCCTCGTTCGCCAGGTGCTGCAGGACGGTCACAGCCGCGAGATCGCCGTCGAGGTGCCCCGCAGCCACCGCGGCACCGAGCTGCTCAGCCTCGAGGTGCGCATCGCCCCGCTGGCTGACTTCGTGCTCGTGATCGCCGAGGACCAGAGCGCCGTGCGTCGCGTCGACGCCGTGCGCCGCGACTTCGTCGCCAACGTCAGCCACGAGCTCAAGACCCCGGTCGGCGCGCTGGCACTTCTGGCCGAGGCGGTGCAAGAGTCCGCGGACGACCCCGACTCCGTACGCCGGTTCGCCAACCGGATGCAGCACGAGACCACACGCCTGAGCCAGCTCGTGCAAGACCTCATTGCGTTGTCGCGGCTGCAGGGCAACGACCCGCTTCGCGACGGCATGATCGTCTCGGTCGACGACGTCGTGGCCGACGCGGTCGACGGGACGCACCTCGAGGCCGACGCGCGTCGGATCCGCCTGGAGGTCCGCGGTCAACACGGCCTGCACCTCGTCGGCGACCTCGACCAGCTCGCAACGGCGCTGCGCAACCTGATCGTCAACGCCATCAACTACAGCCCCGACCTGACGCGGGTCGTGATCGCGGTGAAGACGGTCGGCAAGGCCGACGACACGATCGAGATCAGCGTGGCCGACCAGGGGATCGGGATTCCCGAGCGCGACCTGGAGCGGGTGTTCGAGCGGTTCTACCGGGTCGACCCGGCGCGCTCGCGCGCCACGGGCGGCACCGGTCTTGGTCTGTCGATCGTCAAGCACATCGCCGCCAACCACGGCGGCGATGTTCGCGTGTGGAGCAGTGAGGGCGCCGGCTCCACCTTCACGTTGCGCCTGCCGCGCGACGAGGTGCTCGCGCCGGTGAAGCGACTACCGACGAAGCGGTCCAAACGGGCCGACCACCACGAGCTCGAGCAGGGGATCCAGTGAGGATGCAGTGACACGTGTGCTGGTGGTCGAGGACGAGGAGTCCTTCAGCGACGCGCTCTCGTACATGTTGCGCAAGGAGGGCTACGAAGTCACGGTCGCGACCAACGGCCCGGACGCCCTGGAGAGCTTTGATCGACACGGCGCCGACCTGGTGCTGCTCGACCTGATGCTGCCCGGGATCCCCGGCACCGAGGTGTGCCGGACGATCCGCCAGCGCTCCAGCGTGCCGGTGATCATGTTGACGGCCAAGGACAGCGAGATCGACAAGGTGGTGGGCCTCGAGCTCGGCGCCGACGACTACGTCACCAAGCCGTTCTCGTCGCGAGAGCTGGTCGCGCGCATCCGAGCCGTGTTGCGCCGGGGCGGTGAACCGGAGGACCTGGTGCCGCCGACGCTCCAGGTCGGGCCCGTGCGGATGGACGTCGAGCGCCACCTCGTCAGCGTCGACGGCTCCCCGGTCAAGCTGCCGCTGAAGGAGTTCGACCTGCTCGAGGTGCTGCTGCGCAACGCCGGTCGCGTCCTCACGCGCATGCAGCTGATCGACCGTGTGTGGGGCTCTGACTACGTGGGTGACACCAAGACCCTGGACGTGCACGTCAAGCGGTTGCGCACCAAGATCGAGCCGGACCCCGCGAACCCGCGGCACATCGTCACGCTGCGTGGGCTCGGCTACAAGTTCGAGCCCTAGCCGGCGGTCAGCAGCGGGCGGGTGAGGGCGACGCTCTTCGCCAGCACCGGCACCTTCGAGTAGTCGCCGGTGTCGAACACGTTGAGGATGTTGAACGACGCGCGCGCGGCGTTCTTGAATGTCAGCGTCACCGGCACCCAGTCACCAGGCTTGGCCGTGATCCCCTTGACAGTGATGAAGTAGTGGCTGTTCAGCCAGCCGACGCTGACGAGCGTGTGATTGGGCAGCGGGATCCCGCCGCTGGGCAGCTGTTGCGCAACTCCGTCGACCGTCAGCGACGTGAGCAGGTCGTCGTCGACGTCGTTGTTGACGAAGGCCACGATCAGCGTCGACCTCGACGGGTGATCCGTGGACGTCACCAGGATCGTGTTGCGGATCGCCATCCACGGCTCGTGGTAGCTCACCGGGTTGGGCACGTCGACGTTGCGTCCACTGGCGGGCATGTAGAAGTGGTTCGTCTGCGCGTTCTTGCCGGCGCCGCACGCAGTGAGCGACACGGCGATGGCCGCGACGGCGACGGCGGTGAGTCCGCGGCGGACGTTACGCATCACGGGCGTTGGCTCCTCGATCGCGAGACGAGATCGGCGGCAGCCTAGCGGCCGGATCCGCTCAGAAAGGCGTTGCCCTGCGCCACGAGCAACAGCACGTCGATCACCGCCACCCCCGCCACCACGGCGAAGGCGGTGCGCGTGGCGGTCGACGCCACCCCTAGCAGCCACGCGCTCGCACCCACCGCCAGCCCGAGCGCCACCCACGCGCCGAGGGCGGGTCGACCGGCAGGTGCCAGGACGAGCGTCAGGGCCACCACCACGAGCAGCCCGGCGCACACCCGCAGGCTGGCCCGCTGGCCAAGCCGGTGCGGCAGCCCGACGACGCCTGCCGCAGCATCGTCGGCGAGGTCGGGCAGCGCATTGGCCAGGTGCGCCGCCACGCCGAGCAGGGCGCCGCAGGCCATGGCCCACGGCGGTGGCCACGGATGCCCCGGCAGCCCCAGAGTCGCCACGGCAGGAAGCAGCCCGAACGAGACGACGAACGGCAGCCACGACCAGACGGTGGACTTCAACCCCAGGTCGTAGGCAAGCCCGCCGGCGAGCACGCCGGCGGTCGCCGCGGCAGCCCATGGACCTGCCAGCACGGCGATGAGCAGGCCGCCTACGCCGGTGGCCCAGGCGAAGCCGGTGAGGACGGCTGCGCCCACCTGCCCACTGGCCGCAGGCTTGTCCGTTCGCCCGGCCACCCGGTCGCGGTCGCGGTCGAGCAGGTCGTTGGTCGACCCGATGCACACCTGTCCCAGCAGGATCGACGTCGCCACCACCAGCGAACCGGCGACTCCGCGGCCCACGGCGACCGCCAGGGCCGTGGCCACCGTCGTGACCGCCAGCGAGGGTCCGGGATGGGTGCTCCGCAGCAGAGCGGGCAGGCGTTGGGTGGTCGCCAGGCGTCGCGGCTGCGTCATCGCCTGACGTCAGTGGCCGGCGGTCGAGCTGCCGATGTGCACGAGCGAAGGCTCGAGCCGCGTCCCTGCTGCCGGGTTGTCGACGACGGTGTAAAGGGTGCCGTCGGCCCGCACGAGCAGGAGCAGGAGGCTGTCCGACCCGCTCGCCACAGGGACGAACGTGGTGCGCAGCGTCAGGTTCCGGTCGAGCAGGGTCTGCACCGATCGGCCGGCCAGACCGGAGGCCAGGGTCTGCAGCTGGGCGTGCTGGCTCGGCCCGCCCACGAGGAACAGCGGCAGCTGGTACTCCGCTGCCTGGGCAGCCACGTTGGCCAGCCGCTGGGTGCAGTCGGTGCATCCGACGGGGACCAGCGCCACGACGGCCGGGCGCAGATCGGTGCTCGCGACGCTGCCGGTGTCACTGGTGAGGGTGGCCGCCGGCAGCAGCGCGCCGAGGCTGCCCGGCTCCGCCGGGCTGACCGCGAGCGGGACCGTGGCGGTGACGAGGGGTCGAGCACCGGGGGAGAACAGCGCCAACGTCGCGCCGAGCACGGACATGGCCAGCACGGCACAGGCGGTGACGCCGGCCAGGATCGCCAGCCGCCGACGCGGCCGCGGCGCGACGAAGACCTGAGGGCCGCCCAGCCGCTGCCGCACGGCGATCGCGTCGTGGCGCTCGCCTCGCCCACCCGACGGGCCGGCCTCGCGCCCGGCCTGGACCTCGGCCAGCCAGGCGAGCCGGTCGCCCTCCAGGGCGCTGGCGTCGTCGGGCACGAGCAGGGTGAGGCGCGCGGCGTCCTGGGGATCGAGGTCGTCGTGGTGTCCCTGGGGGTCCGGTTGGGCCGACCGACCGGTCATGGCGTCAGTATCCGCCCGCGGCGTCGTGGCGGAACCGGGCCGGGGGTGGCAGTTGGGCCGCAGTTTGATGACGAGGGCACGAAACAGGGTCGTGTGTCAACCCCCAGGAGGGGGCGACATGACCCCTCATCATGCCCCTGACCTGCGCAAACGCGTTCCGGCGTTGGTCAATGGCGTGTTACCCTGGGAGTCCACAACAGCACGCGAGGGGTTTGCCTTATGACGTTCAAGGTCGGCGAGACCGTCGTCTACCCGCACCACGGGGCCGCCAAGATCGAGGCCATGGAGACCCGAACCGTCAAGGGCGAGGAGCGCCTCTACCTCGTGCTCAAGGTCACTCAGGGCGACCTCACCGTGCGCGTCCCGGCCGACAATGCCGAGTACGTCGGCGTGCGCGACGTGGTCAACGCCGAGGGCCTTCACCGGGTGTTCGACGTGCTGCGGGCCCCGTACACCGAGGAGCCGACCAACTGGTCGCGCCGGTACAAGGCCAACCTCGAGAAGCTGGCGTCCGGCGACGTGATCAAGGTGGCCGAGGTCGTGCGCGACCTCTGGCGCCGTGAGAAGGACCGTGGCCTGTCCGCCGGCGAGAAGCGGATGCTGGCCAAGGCCCGCCAGATCCTTGTGTCCGAGCTCGCACTTGCCGAGAAGACCAACGAGGACAAGGCCGAGGCCATCCTCGATGAGGTGCTTGCCTCCTAGCTGCGCGTCGGCACGACCGTCAGCGAACGGGCGAGAACCTCAGGTTCTCGTCCGTTTTGCTGTCGTACGCCGTCAGGAGGGCCACACGTGAGGCGCCCACGTCGGACCCGTGTGCCCAACGGAGTGGTCGAGCTGTTGCGGCTGCTCACGGTCGTGTTCTTCGCCGGCATCGGCTCGATGGTCGGCAGCCTGCTGCGCAGCGACGGTGTCAGCCTCGGTCCGTTCGGCGCTGCGTGGATCGGCATCATCGTCGGCTGTGGCGTTGGCTATGCGCTCGGCGGCGTGCTGGGCCGCACCACGTTCAAGGCGGTGGGCCGCACCGAACAGGCACTGCGCGGCGTGAGTGCTGAAGAGATCGTGGCCGGGACGTTCGGCGGACTGGTCGGTGGTCTCATCGGCGTCGCGTTCGCGTGGCCGGTCTTCTTCTTGCGTACGCCCGCGCTCTCGGTGCCGTTGTTCGGATTCTCCGTCGTGACGCTCGGCTTGCTCGGCTACCGCATCGGCGCCAACAAGCGCGCGACGGTGCTGGGCATCTTCGGCGCACGCGCCGGGATGGCACCCGCGCAACGGGCCGCATCGTCGTACCCGCGCGTCGTCGACTCCTCGGTCGCGATCGACGGTCGCATCCTCGACATCGTGCGCGCCGGATTCCTCCACGGCACCATGGTCGTGCCCACCCCGATCATCACCGAGCTGCAAGGGCTCGCCGACGCCGGGGACGACGGGCGTCGGACCAAGGGACGTCGGGGACTCGACGTGCTCGAGGCGCTGAAGCGCGAACCCGGTGTCGAGGTCGAGATCCTGGAGGCCGACCTGCCGGCCGTGCCCGAGGTCGACGCCAAGCTCGTGCGGATCTGCATCGACCAGGACGCCGCGCTGCTCACCCTCGACTCCAACCTCGCCAAGGCCGCGTCGATCGCCGGAGTGCGAGTTCTCAACATGCACCGACTCGCGCTGGCGATGCGCCCGCCGGTCACGGCCGGCGACGAGGTGCACGTGCTGCTGACCAAGGCCGGCAAGGAGTCCGGCCAGGCGGTCGGCTACCTGGACGACGGCACGATGGTCGTGGTCGAGCGCTCGCGCGACCTGATCGGCCACGAGGTGCTCGGCCTGGTCACGAGCGTGCTGACCACGGCTAACGGCAGGATGGTCTTCGCCCGCCCGGTCGACGAGGTGGTCGGCGACGACCGGACGGCCCCCGTACCGTCGGCGTCGAGTCGGCGGTAGCCCGACGACGCAAGGAGCCCGAGGTGTTGGTGGCGGGACTGGTGCCGGCAGCCGGCCGCGGTGAGCGCCTCGGCCCCGGCGCCCCCAAGGCCCTGCGTGAGGTCGGTGGGCAACCGCTGCTCGTCCACGCCGTCCGGGCGCTGAGCTCGGCCCGCACCGTCTCGCTGGTCGTGGTAGCCGCCCCCGAGCAGGAGGTGGCGTTCGTCCGCTCGCTGCTGGCCGGCGTCTCCGGCGACGCCGAGGTGGTGGTGGTGGCCGGCGGTGCGACGCGTCGCGCCTCAGTGGCGGCGGCCCTGGAGGTGTTGCCCCCAGACGTCGACGTCGTGCTCGTGCACGATGCTGCGCGTCCGCTTGCACCGCCCGAACTCGTGGACTCAGTGGCGTCGGCGGTCGACGCCGGGGGAGCCGACGCGGTGGTGCCGGGTATGGCGATGCCGGACACGATCAAGCAGGTGGACCCCGCGGGCCGGGTCGAGCAGACGTTGGACCGCAAGAACCTGCGCGCTGTGCAGACGCCTCAGGGCTTCCGCCCCGACGTGCTGCGACGCGCCCACGCCGCGGCGGCCGACGACGACACCGCCACCGACGACGCTGCGTTGGTGGAGCGGATCGGCGGAACGGTGCTGGTGATCCCGGGCAGTGAAGAGGCGTTCAAGGTGACGCGGCCGCTCGACCTCGTGCTGGCCGAGGCAGTGCTGGCCCGTCGTCGCTCCGCAGGGAACCCGCGGTGACCCGGGTCGGACTCGGCGTCGACGTCCACGCCCTCGTCGCCGGTGTGCCGATGCATCTGGCCGGATTGTTGTGGCCCGACGAACGGGTCGGGTGTGCGGGTCATTCCGACGGTGACGTGGCGGCGCATGCGTTGTGCGACGCGTTGCTGTCCGCGGCGGGACTCGGCGATCTCGGCTCGGTGTTCGGCACCGACGACCCGCAGTGGGCCGACGCGTCGGGGGTGGCGTTGCTGACCGAGTGCGTGCGCCTGCTGGAGGCCAACGGCTGGCGGGTGTCGAACGCGGTGGTGCAGGTGATCGGCAACCGCCCGAAGATCGGCGAGCGGCGCGACGAGGCGCAGGCCGTGCTGTCCGCGGTGGTCGGCGCCCCGGTCTCGGTGTCGGCGACGACCAGCGACGGCCTCGGCCTCACGGGCCGCGACGAAGGTGTCGCCGCCCTCGCCACCGCCCTCCTCGAGAACAGTGCCCCTCCAAACCCCCTACCAAGTTGATCTTCAAAGAACCCAGCATCTTCTCCTTGATCAACAACGATTCAGTGCGCTCCGGTCAGCTGCGCGTCGAGTGACGCATGTGCAGGGCCGGCTTCAACAACCTCACCTGCGGCTCCACCGGCATCCCGTTCTCGATCGCGTCGATGGCCATCTCGACGCCGAGCTCGGCCATGGCGATCGGGACCAGGCTCATGGTGGTGACCGGTGGGCTGGTCTGGGTGTAGCGCAGGTCCTCCGAGCAGCAGGCGACCATGAGGTCGTAGGGCACCCGGTGTCCGGTTGCGAGCGCGGTGGCCAGCAGCGCCGAGCCGGACACGTCGGCCAGGCCGAACACGGCGTCGCACTCGTCGTCCCAGAGCCGCAGCGCCGCTGCTTCCTGCGCGCTGACATCGTTGGGGTCGGCGCGCTCGATGTGGGGGTGAAGACCGCGTTGCTGGCACCACGTCGTGAACGCCTGCTCCACGCCGTGGGGGAAGACGGTGTTGTCCGTGACGCTCAGCAGTCCCGGGCGCCGCGACCCGCGCTCTGACAGGTGGCCGTAGAGCTTCGAGACCAGAGCGTCGTGGTCGATGTCGGCGATGAGCACGGCACGCGGATCGTTCGGCCGGTTGTCAGTGACCACCGGCACGCCCATGGCGTAGGCCCGCTCGAGCAACGGGTCACCCTCCACCGCGTCGGCCACGAGCATCGCTTCGACGGGGAGCTGCGACGTCACCACACCGTCGGGATCATCGGGCAGCAGCGCGAGTGCATAGCCGCGACGCATCGCGGCCGCGGCGGCCGCCGAGATGAGCAACGCGAAGTACGGGTCGAGCGGGTACGAGTCGGGATCGTCGGCGAACAACCGCAACGAGACGCCCAGCAACCGGGACCGACCACTGCGCAGGCTACGAGCCAGCCGGTCGGGGTGATAGCCGAGGTCGTCGGCCGCCTCGCGCACCCGGTTCCTGGTGGCCTCTGCGACGCGGCCGCGGTTGTTCAGCGCCTCCGAGGCCGTGGCGATCGACACCCCCGCCTGCTTTGCGACGTCGCGCAGCCGGGCCCGCGGCGGTCGCCGCGCTCCGGTGCCCCGCTGGGGCGCAGCAGGCTCGATCGGGATGGCTCCTCCAGGTCGATCGGTGTCAGCGTGACACGTCGGGTCGAACTTTTCGGCAGCCTAAACGTTTCGGGCCGGCCGACGCCAGCGGTTCCCGTCGGCCGGGTACCTTTCGCAGCGTGGCCGTCCCGCTGCCCGACGCCGTCAAGGCGCTGATCGATCGTCGCGAGTACGCCACGGTCGCCACGCTGCAGCCCGACGGTGGTCCGCAGCTGTCGCTGGTCTGGATCACCCGCGAGGGCGACGACCTGGTGTTCTCCACGGTCGAGGGCCGGCGCAAGCACGCCAACCTGCTGCGCGACCATCGGGTCAGCGTGCTCGTGTACCCGCGAGACGACCCCTACTTCTACGTCGAGGTGCGGGGCACCGCGTCGATGACCCGTGACGGGGGAGTCGCGTTGATCGACGCGCTCGTCGCGAAGTACCACGGCGAGGAACGGTTCACCGGTGACGACGGCACCGACCACGTCCGAGTGGTCGTCCGCGTCAGCGCCGACCGGGTGCTGACCTACGACTGACACCGACCGTCGCGTCGATCCCGTCGTGTTGATCAAGGAGAAGATGCTGGGTTTCCAAGATCAACATACCCATCAAGTCCAAGATCAACAGGGGAGGGGTTGTGACGGGGGGTGTGTCGTGACGGGGCCGATAGCCTTTGCCCCGTGAGCGCCGACGGGTCCGACGCGCGCAACCCGACCACCGGGTTGCGCTTCTACGACACGGCAGCCCGCAGCGTCCGCCCGTTCGTGCCGTTGGTCGCAGGACGGGCCTCGATCTACCTGTGCGGCGCCACCGTGCAGTCGCCGCCGCACATCGGCCACATCCGCAGCGGCATCGACTTCGACGTCCTGCGCCGCTGGTTGGCCTACCGCGGCTACCACGTCACGTTCATCCGCAACGTCACCGACATCGACGACAAGATCCTGGCCGGGGCCGCGAGCGAAGGCGTGCCGTTCTGGAACCTCGCGCTGCGCAACGAGCGCGCCTTCACCTGGGCCTACGACGCCCTCGGCTGCCTGCCGGCCACCGGGGAGCCCCGGGCCACCGGCCACGTGCCGGAGATGATCGAGCTGATGCAGCGGCTGATCGACGCCGGTCACGCCTATGCAGCCGGTGGTGACGTCTACTTCGACGTGGCGTCGTACCCCGACTACGGGTCGCTGAGCGGTCAGAAGATCGACGAGATGCTGCCCGCGGCCGACTCCACGACTGAACACAAGCGCGACCCGCGTGACTTCGCCTTGTGGAAGGGCGCCAAGCCGGGGGAGCCCACGTGGCCGACGCCATGGGGCCCGGGACGTCCCGGCTGGCACCTGGAGTGCTCCGCCATGGTCACCAAGTACCTGGGCCCGCAGTTCGACATCCACGGCGGTGGCATCGACCTGGTGTTCCCCCACCACGAGAACGAGATCGCCCAGTCACGCGCGGCGGGCGACGGGTTCGCGAACTACTGGCTGCACAACGCATGGGTCACCACGTCGGGCGAGAAGATGAGCAAGTCGCTCGGCAACTCGCTGCTCGTGCGCGAGGTCGTCAAGCGGGTGCGCCCGGTCGAGCTGCGCTACTACCTCCTCAGCGCCCACTACCGCTCCCACCAGGAGTTCTCCGAAGACGCGCTGTCCGAGACGGCATCGTCGTACCGACGGCTGGAGCGCTTCGTATTGCGCGCCGCCGAGCTCGTCGGAACTGCGTTACGGGCCAAGCCCAACATGCCCGACGCGTTCGCGGCCGCCATGGACGACGACCTCGGCGTACCGGCCGGCCTCGCCGTTCTGCACGAGACCGTGACCGAGGGCAACCGCCTGCTCGACGCCGCAACCACCGACGAGGCGCGCGTTCTGGTGTTGCTGTCCGACGTGCGTCGCATGCTCGACGTCCTCGGCGTCGACCCGTTGGCAGCTCCGTGGCGCGAACAGCGCAGCTCCGGCGGCGACTCGGCCGCGACGATCGACGCACTGGTCGGAGTCGCGCTGCAACAACGCACCGATGCACGAACCCGCAAGGACTTCGCCGCCGCCGACGCCATCCGCGACCAGCTCGCCGAGGCGGGCATCCTCATCGAGGACACTCCGGCCGGTCCGCGCTGGACCACGCAGACACAGGGCGTCAGCTGATGGCCGGCAACTCCGAGCGCAGGGGCGCCAAGCGCAAAGGCGCGAGCAAGAAGGGTTCGCAGGTCGGATCCGGTGGTCAGCGACGGCAGGGCCTGGAAGGTCGGGGGCCTACGCCGAAGGCCAGCGAACGCCCCGGTCACCCCGCCAAGCGTCGGGCCGACTCCGCCAAGCGTCGTAGCGAGTCGTCGTCGCCGCGGACCGCAGGTGGGAGCCGCCCGCGCAGGGCCACTGACAGCGAGTACGTCTACGGCCGCAACTCCGTGGTCGAGGCGTTGCGGGCCGGCGTCCCCGTGACCGCCTTGTTCGTGGCGGAGCGGATCGACACCGACGACCGGGTGCGCGAGGCCCTGAAGCTCGCCGCCGACCAACAGCTGGCGATGCTCGAGGCACCGCGTGTGGAGCTCGACCGACTCTCCGGCCGCGGTGTGCACCAAGGTCTCGTCCTGCAGGTGCCCCCGTATGAGTACGCGCACCCCGACGACCTGGTCGACGCAGGTGGCGCAGGCGAGCGGGCGCCGCTGCTCGTCGTGCTCGACGGCGTCACCGACCCGCGCAACCTCGGTGCCATCGTCCGCTCCGCGGCCGCCTTCGGCGCCAGCGGCGTCGTGGTGCCGGAACGTCGCGCGGCCGGAATGACGGCGTCGGCGTGGAAGACGTCGGCGGGTGCCGCAGCGCGCATCCCCGTGGCGCGCGCCACGAATCTTTCGCGAGCACTCGCTGCGTACCGCAAGGCCGGCTTCATGGTGGTGGGCCTGGCTGCCGACGGCGAGGCCGACGTGTCAGACCTTCCGGTGGCCGACGGACCCCTCGTCATCGTGGTCGGCGCCGAGGGCAAGGGCATGTCGCGGCTGGTCCGCGAGCAGTGCGACCTTGTTGCGAGCATCCCGATCACCGAGTCCACCGAGTCGCTCAACGCAGGCGTCGCCACTGGGATCGCCTTGTTCGCGGTGTCGCGCCAACGAGGTGACGGGTGAGCGACGAGCGTCGCCCTCGTTCGGTCTACGGCGTCGGGGAGGATCCCGACCCGCGCTTCTCGCTCGCGAACGAACGCACGGCACTCGCCGCCATCCGCACGTCGCTCGCGATCATCGCGGGGGGCGTCGCGACGGCCGCACTCGTGCAGCTCGACGTGCTGCCCGGCGCGCTGCGCACACTCGCCGTGGTGCTGTGTCTGCTCGGCGGACTCATGGCGCTCGGCGGCTTGCGCCGCTGGCGACGCGTGGAGCGCGCACTGCGTCTTCGCGAACCGCTGCCGGCACCTGAGCTGCTCGGTCCGGCGGCGCTGATCGTGGCCTGCGTTGCCGTCGGCGTGATCGTGCTGATCGTCTGGTTCTCCTTGTGACCGTCGACGGCCACACGCCACCGTCCGCCTTCGTCGAGCGCACGGCACTCGCCTGGCGACGTACCGGTCTGACGTTGTTTGCGGTTGCCCTGGGTGGTGCGAAACTCGCCCAGGAGGCGCAGACCTGGATCGCGACGGCCCTGGCCGGCGTCACCGCCATCGTCGCTCTGGCCGTGGTCGCCCGCGCCGAGCAGCTTCTGCTGCGAGACCATGAACCCCCGTCCTCACGGGCGCTGCTCATGACCGTCGTGACCGCAGCGGCGGTCCTGCTGGCGGCCAGCGGCGTCGCGATGGCTCTCACCTAGGCGAGAGCCAACCGCTTCGCGTCGCGACCTCCGATTGCGTACCCTCGGTGACGGCGCAACACGACTCGTTCGTGGTCGTCCGCCGACGTGGCGCAATTGGCAGCGCACCTGTCTTGTAAACAGGTGGTTCCCGGTTCGAGTCCGGGCGTCGGCTCCCGCATTCATGCAGGCGAGCGCGGGCCTAGGTTGCATGGGGGACGTCAGGACGTGACCAGGCCTGCTTGATCGGTAGTCAGATCCGACTGATCGGGTGGTTCTGGCCCGAGTCGTGCTTTGCGCCGGCTGGTCAGTCCGTCGCCGGGTGCGTCCTACATTCCGATCGTGAGGCCAGTTTCGTTCACGCAGCTCGCGCAATCCCGGTTCGTTCACCGCATCACCGGATCGATGGGCCAGGCCGGCTCAGCCGGCGACAACGCCGCCATGGAGAGCCTCTTCAGCCCGCTGTAGAACAACGTCTCAACCGTCAGCGGGGTAGACCCGGGAGGAACTGCGGATCGCGATCGTCACCTGGATCGAATGCACATACCACCACCGCAGGCCGCAAGCCCGCCTTGGCCGATCGAGCTCGAAACCATCCTGACCACGATTGCCACTCAGGAAGCGTGACCACCGTCACCTGTTCGTGCAGCAGCCCATCCGAAGCCTTTACATGTGCCAGACCATGCCGGTTTGCGCTGGAATTGGGATCGTTCCGGACACGGTGTTTCCGTGTAGGTCGGTCCATGTTCCTGGCGGTAGGGCGACGCTCGCATCGGTTGTTCCTGGGTTGACGGCGACGAACCCGGTAGCGAACTGTCGGCTGTAGACGGTTCCCTGTTGTGTGTAGTGGCCAAGTGGAGAGCCGATAGGCGTCTGATCCCAAGGGTCAGCGGTGGTCATGCCTGCCCAAGTCTTCGCGGGTGTGAATAGGTACCAGGAGTGGCCGCTGGTGCCCAGGAGGTATGTGGCAAGCGTGAACGACCGCCATTGATCCGTTTGGTCCGCCGTCGCGGATTTCCATAGTTTGTTCTCTGCGAGGATTGTCCGTCCTTCAGCCTCGGCTTCCACGATCATGTCTACGTCTTGTTGCCATTCTGAGGCTGAGGGGAACTGGCTGGCCGACATGTTGCGGTCGCGGATCCAGATCTCTGCATGGGCCGCTTCGGTATTGTCAGTTAACGGCTTGCTGGATGCTCCATTGGCCGAGTACCAACGCTTGCCGTTCATAACGCCATTGGCCGCAGAAGGGCCCGCCCCCTCGTCCCGGACCCGTTGGGCGATGTCGTCAACGGCTGCCTGATAGTCAGGGAAGGTCCACACCTCGCCCGTGGCCAGGTTGATTGGCAACGCGGTGTCGTACTTCTTGAAAAGTGGTGCGGTGAGCAGCATGTCGGTGTAGCAACCGTCAGCGCCGACTTTTGCCTTGTAGTCGATGCAGCGTTGCACTACATCGTCGACCCAGCCGGTGTTCGAAACGTCCATCAGGTAGTTCCCGAACACGGTCTGCGTGATCTTGTTCCCGTTGGCGTCTCTGGCGTACCAGGACTCCGGATAAGCGGTGCCCTCATTCTTCTGCGCGTAGGCACCGTTTTCGTACACCAGCACAATGAGGTTGGGGTTCGCCGCCTTCATCGCCTGGACGAGCGCCCGTTGCGTCGATTTCACCACCACGAGGTTGAAGTTGTTGGCCACCGCTGCCGCCTGCGCGGGGCTACCGGTCGCACCGATCTGGTTCAACATCGCGAACCGATGAACGAGCCCCGGTCCCGATGGGTCAATAAGAGCTCCGGCTTGAACTGGAACCCACGGGTTCGGGCTGCTAGCGGCAGCGGAACCGCCGCCCGAGGCAACCAGGAACAAGGCAATCGCGACGGTCGCGGTCGCTGCGCGTCGACGCATCTCTCACCCCGACATTGGCATCCTGGTGAGACCCTACGCCGACACCACACATTCACAGCCCCGATATCGAAGGCCCCTCCGCACGGAGCAACCTGACTACGACGTGTGGACTTACGGTGACGCCAGGAGCCCGGAGCACCAACATGTACGCGCTTTCTTGCCGCCCAGTGCTCTCAACAGCCACGTCTGGCTCGGTGGTGACGGCGCCGGTGCCGGCCGGGGCCGCCACCGACGTCATCCGCGTCGCGACAACGGGCGGAGCGACCGGGAGCGTAACTAGCTTCGTCGTCACCCACTAGGGCCCGGTACCGATGAGCCGTCATCTCGTCAACCCTCGTGAGTAGCAGCACCCAAGATCACGCCAGATCACGCCAGATCACGCTGAGGTTGCCTCGCAAGACAGATGGTTCCCGGTTCGAAATCCGCGCGTCGGCTTGCCTGCCCTGGCGCCTCGGTGGCATCCATCCGTTCGCCAAGTGTCGGCCGACCATACGGCTCGCAGCCGGTCGGTTGACCTGAGTGTTCGCTGTGATCGAACTCGTCCACGGCGCCCTCCACGCGTGGCGGACCCAGGACACGATGAGGACCCTTCACCACCGCGCTCACCACTGATGAACCGCAAGCCGGCGAGAAGTTCCATCGGTCTGCGAAGAATCGCCGGTGATTCACCTGTGGGTTACCTGCCAGCGCCTTCGGCGCTGGCTCGAGGTCGGACGCACCTCGGATAGCGTGAGAAGTCGAAACCAGGAGGCTCGAGCATGGCGAAGAACGGTCGATGGGTCGTTGCAGGGGTGGGCGCGCTGTTGCTGCTCGTCGTGACCGTGACGGGTCCGGCGTCGGCAGCTGGCGCTGGGGCTGGGGCAGGTACGGGGGCGACTGTGCATCGAGCCTCGGTCGCGAAGATCGGCAGTCGCCATCCTTGCGGCTGGAAGTCCGCCGTTCCGAAGACCTACCGGCACGTCATCTGGATCTGGATGGAGAACAAGAAGTACTCCAAGGTGATCGGCAGCTCCGCCGCGCCGTACCAGACAACGCTGGCGAACAGGTGCGCATCAGCCCCGAACTACGCGGACGCTGGCCAGCAGTTCAACTCGTTGTCGAACTACATCGGTGCCACGTCGGGCAGGCTCTCCTGCCAAGGGAGCCATTGTGCCCGTGGCACGGTGACGACCTGGAACGACTGCAAGCCCTCGGCGACTTGTCAGGCTCGGGTGAACAACTTGTTCCGGCAGGTGCGCCGCCGGGGTGGAACGGCGAAGAGCTTCGAGGAGTCGATGAGTCAGAACTGTCAGCTGCGCAATGCCGGACGGTACGCGCCACGGCACAACCCGGCGGCGTACTACACCGGCGGCAAGGACCGACGAGCATGTCGGCATGACGACGTGCCCATGGGCACGACCGCACGGGGCAATTTCCGCCACGCGCTCAGCCGCAACCGGCGCCTTCCGACGTTCTCGTTCGTGACCCCGAACCTGTGCAACGACACTCACGACTGCAGCGTTGCGACCGGCGACAAATGGCTGTCCTCCTGGATGCCTCTGATCCTGAACTCGCCGGCGTACCGATCCGGCAACACGGCGGTGGTGGTCGTCTACGACGAGAACACGCCGTGCCCGAACATGTTCATCGCCCCGACGATTCGTGCCCACTCCACGAGCGTCCACGCCGGGTTGGGGCACTTCGCCCTGCTGAAGACGACCGAGCAGTTGCTGGGAATCCACACGTTCCTGGCACACGCGGCGAAGGCACCGAGCTTCCGATCGGTCTTCCGCTTCTGACCGGTGCGTGCACCGGTCAGTCGTGATGCCAGCTCGTCGTCCACCACGACGAAGCATCGAGGACCAGGCCGCCAGCCACGAGTCCCGTGGCTAGCGCCACGGCGACAAGAGACGTCCGCCAGCGCCCGCCCGGAACTCGGTTTGCTGACGATCGTTTCCAGCCCAAGATCCGCAGCGCCGGCACGGTTCGGCCCAGAACGTGGAGGGTCATCACGACGAACCAAGCGATGAAGCTGGCCTTGTGCAACGTCGCCATGGTGATGTCGACACCTGCAACGGTCACCAGTGAGGTGAAGCTGTCCGAGCCCTGGACGATCAGTCCGAGACCGGTGGCAAGGACGGCCACAGACGTGACGACCACCAGCGGCCCGAGTACGCGCAGCACCATCGGCGGTGGGCCGGCGGTCCTGTAGTCACGGTCGTGGGTGTAGTAGCGCAGGAATCGCCACGTCGTGGCGCCCGACTTCAACAGGACGGGCGGGATGACGATGACGCCGACCAGGATGTGGATGCCCACCAGCGAACCGATCGAGACCAGCGTCGCACCCTCGATCGCCAGCAGGACCAGCAGGAGCAGTCCGCTCCACGCCGTCAGTCGAGCATTGCCGGCGGGGCCACCGGAGGTCCCCCGGACGGGGTCGTTTCGGTGGCTGCGCCCTGTGGCGGTAGCCACGAGTCCGTCGACGACGCCAGACGTGGGCTGACCGGCAACTTGGGAATCCACGCAACAGGTATACCGGTCGAGCCGCCGTCAGCGTTCGCAGCTGAGACTGTCGACCCCCCAACGGCTCAGTTCGCGCGGCGCCCTACCAACCCGTTCTACGTCGACCCTCATCGACAGGAAGGGGACGAAGGTCGGCACTCGGGTCCGCAAGAGCGCGCCTCGGCACAGACGTCGCGACTCGGTTCAAGCGCGCCAGGGTCTCCTCTGGCGTCTCCGGTTGAGCACCGTAGCGTCGGTCTCGGTGTGTGGCGGCAAGTCCGAGTGTCCAACCGGCTGCCGCCGCGATGAAGGCCCAAACGGCGAACAGAGCCAAGAACACCGGTAGCGCGATTCCGCCGAGCCGCGCGATGAAGTCGCTCTCGATGATGACGCCATCGTCTGGGTGCGCGGGCGCGTAGCGGACCGAAACGACGCCGTGGAGGTGCCAAGGACACGGGTCCCTGGAGGTCTCGCTCGGGGCGGTGTAGCTGCGGCCGGCGACCACAAAGGTGGCGACCGGGTCACACATGAGCTCGTCGCCGTACATCGCCGAGCCCATCGAGGTGACGACGCCGTCGGCGGTGGCCTTCCGCGGGGACCACGGCAGCAGCGACTGCGGGAAGAACGCCCAGAACAGCAGCAGTGCCAGCAGCAAGCCGGCCAACCCCGACCCGGCACGCCCACGCGGATTCTCGAACTGCCGCATCCACCAGCACGCCCTCTTCGCAGCGACCGCGTCAACAGCGTCGGTCCCACGGGGAGCGGGCCGGGCGTACTCGGCTGGCTGGTTGTCGGAGGCTCGGTACTGCTGCCAAGCGTTCAACGCCTGATCGACTGCGTCGACGTCGTAGCCGCGGCTCAGCCTGGAGACTCCGAAAGTGACACGTTCGATCTCCTCCGGCGAGGCGGTGCGGATTCGAGCCATGAAGGCGTCAACATCATGGATTCTGTACCCGGCCCGGAATCGACCCGTAGGAAAAGGCTCACCGGCCGCCAACTCGGACCGGGGTGGACCGACCCGCTCAGTACCCTCGTCGACTTGCAGCGGCGGCTGCTCATCTACCTTGCGCTGCTCGGACGCTGGGCTGCGAGGTTGCAGCAGGACTTGCAGGGCAGCGAGCGGGATCTGGCTCATGCCTCCAGGCTTTCGATCAGTGGCTCGACGGGCGCCGGTGACCGACCCCGGTGTGACCCTGGTCCAATCTCACGTGTCACGTTCGTTCGTGAGGACCGTGATCGAGCCGATCAAGGGCAGGATGAAGTCTGTGACCGGCCGGTTCCCAGGTTCGCCGACGAAGGTTGTGCGTCGCTCGGCGCGCGTGTTCTTGGTCGACCAAGACGAACGGTTGTTGTTGATCCGCTCGTGGTGGAACTACCGCCATCACGAGTTGGGCTCGGCGTGGTTCACCCCCGGCGGTGGCGTGGACGGCCAGGAGTCGCTGGAGCAGGCGGCGGTGCGTGAGCTGCGCGAGGAGACCGGTCTGGTGGTACCGGAGAATCTGATGGGCCCGGTAGTCGCGTTCACCAGTGGCCTGGACGACTGGGGTGAAGGACCCATCCGGTGCCGTGACGACTTCTTCTTCCACCAGACGACGACGCATGAAGTCGATGTCAGCGGGCTGACCGACGTCGAGCGGATGCATGTGATCGAGTACCGGTGGTGGCCGCTCGGCGAACTGCCGGTGATCGCGGAGCCGGTCATCCCCCGTCAGACCGCCGACCTGGTGACTCAGTTGGTCAACGGACAATGGCCCGAGCGTCCGGTTGCACTGTCCTGGACCTAGCTTGGCCGAGACGCGCAGATGGGAGCAAGCGTGGCTGAGTACCCGCAACTGCTGCAGACCGCCATCGACACCACCGACGCCCGGGCTCTGGCGGAGTTCTATCGGAAACTTCTGGGTGTGAGGTACCGGCCAGGCGATGAACCTCCTGCCGAGGGTGAAGTGGACGAACCGGACTGGCTTGTCCTCGTCGACTCGACTGGCAACCGCAAGCTGGCGTTTCAGCAGGTCGAGCACCTGGCGCCCACGACGTGGCCAACACACGATGTCCCGATGCAGATGCACCTCGACTTCACGGTGTCGAATCGCGAAGAACTGCAGAGACAACGGGTGCGGGCAGAGGCGCTGGGTGCGCAGTTGCTGCTCGACCGGACGGATGACCCAGACGAGGCCCTCTACGTGCTTGCGGACCCGTCAGGGCATCCGTTCTGCATCTTCGTCGCCTGACGGCTTCGACTCCCAGTCGGTGACGACGTAGGCAGTATCGCTAGCCCGGCCAGTCGTTCGCGGGGTCGAGCGCGTCGACCGCCTGCGTGACCATGGCCGCAAGGTCGGCCTGGCTCCCGCGTCGGTAGAGCGGTCCGGTCCCGTCGCTCAGCAGCAGGTTGACCAGGGCCACGCCGCGCGCCGGGACCGGAGCCGGGGCCAGCAGCCGCTCGAGCAGCAGCTCCATCTCGCGGCGGGCACGTGCCACGCGGTCGAGCATCACCGGTGCACGGCTCGATGCAGCTGCAGCGGACTCATCGGTCCGGCGGAGCAGGCGTCGCACGCTCCCGGCGAGCATCTGCCTGGTCCGTGGCGAGGCCAGCCACCGGGCGCGAAGTGCCAGCTCAGGTCGGTCTTCGGGTCGGGCACCACCGGCCAGCGCAAGGTCCAGGCGTTCGGGTGCGACGTGCGCGGCCACCCACTCGCGCCAGTGCGCCGGGCGGGCACACACGGCTCCCGACGGGTCGACCAACACCACCAACCGCGACGGCATCAGAACTCCCTGCTCTCGCGACCCGCCCATTCTCACCCACCACTGTGCCTGGATCTATCGCCGGTCCGACGCACCGCGCGTAGGCGCAGTTACGTCCTCGGGCGTCGGATCTCCATCGCATACCAAAGTCCCATCGACCCGAGCAGCACGGCCACGAAGCCGACGAGCATCAGCCACGTGATCGGCCGGTCGGTGTAGAACTCGCCGTGCGCCCGGATCGCCGCGATCAGGATCAGCGTCACCATCACCATCTCGACCTGCAGCATCAGGCGGAACGTGGTCCAGCGCGGGTCGGGCCACACGACCAGCAGAGCGCATCCCAGGCAGTAGACGGCTCCCAGCACCCGGCAGGTCAACGGGGTGAGCAGCCACGGCCAGATGTCGATGGCCCGGGACGGCGCAAGGAACATGACCAGCCCCGTCACCAGAGCCAGCAGCCCGATCCCGGAGATCACCGCACGAACGACGTTGTCTAGCCGGCGTTCGTCCGGCTGGGCAGGGGCTTCGTAGCGGCGGTTGACCAGCCAGGCGGCGAAGACCAGGAACGGGGCGAGGAAGTACAAGGCCGTCCAGATCCAGAACGCGACGTGGCTGTGGTTGAACTTGTCCCAGTGGATGATCGTGGCGATCCCGAGCAGCGAGGCGAACAGCGCGACCGCCAGGAACCCGATCTTGACCGCGTGCCAGTGAGCCGCGCCGACCACGCGCACGAAGAAGTACGCGCCGCCGAGGTAGGCGGACGCGAGCATCATCGGCGTCATCGTGGGGTGGATGGTCCAGGCGAACCACGTCTCGGTGTCGTTGGGCACCGGGTACAGGACGAGGAACCCGACCACCAGGAACGGCACGATGAACAGCGACAGCCCACGCGGGTAGGTCAGGATCCGGTCGTCGCGCACCGCTGCCACGCTCGCATGATAGGCAGGACCGCAGGGAGGCGTAGTGGCCATCGACGAAGTGCCCGAGCCGTGTTGAGCTCCGATCCGTCGTCGATCGACGACGTGGCAGCGCGGATGCAGGAGCGCCTCGACCACCTGCCGGCACGTCTGCGTCACCAGGCGGTGTTCCTGTCGACCTACCGCCGCACGACGCTCGCGGTGGGTGACGCCGTGCGGCAGGGGTCGTTCGAGGACCCGGACTGGGTCGAGCGCTGGGACGTCGACTTCGCCGAGCTGTACCTGGCTGCGCTCGACCACGAACTCGCCGACGACTCCGAGGTGCCTCGACCCTGGCGTCTGGCGTTCGGTGCGGCGGCCGACCTGCCACCGCTACGACACGTCCTGCTCGGGATCAACGCGCACGTGAACTACGACCTGCCGCAGGCGTTGCTGGCGGTGATCACCGATGCCGACTTCGCCGACCCGTCGCTGGTCGCACGGCGGCGCCGCGACCACGAGCGGATCGACGCGGTGCTCTCCTCCCGGGTGGCGGCCGAAGGAGACGAGCTCGCCGGACCCAACCGTCTCTCGCTGTTCGACCGGGTGATGCTGCCCTTGAACCGTCTCGGATCGAAGCGTTTCCTGCGTGAGGCTCGATTGAAGGTGTGGCACAACACGTTGGAACTTCGTGATGCACGCGTTGCCGGGCCGCAGCAGTACGCCGCTCGCCTCGCCGAGCTCGAAGTGCTCACTGCCGCAAAGATCGCCGACCTGCTTCGACCGGGACAGGTCCTCGTGCACCTGGCGATCGCCGGGTTCGGCGTCACCTTGCCGCCTCCGGCGGTACCCGCGAGGGTGGGGTCATGACCGAGCCAGCGACCGCGCCCTCCGAACGAGCCCCACGGCCAGTCCGCCTGCTCGTCGGGTTCGCTGTGGCAGCGCTGATCGGCGGCGTCATCGGGGGGCTGATCGTGAAGACGACGACGACCGCGCCACGTCTGTCGTCGCCCCAGACCACGTTCTGCGACGCCACGCAGGTGGCCGACCAGGGCTTGCCGTCGGTCGTCACGATCGCAGCCAGCGGTGGGGACCAGAGCGGGACCGGATCCGGCGAGATCATCGCCGAAGGCGGGTACATCCTGACCAACAACCACGTCATCTCCGTGGCCGCTGACGGAGGAAGCCTGAGTGTGCGTTACAGCGACGGTCACTCGTCTGCGGCCACTCTGGTCGGCCGGGATCCGTTGACCGACCTGGCGGTGATCAAGGCCGACGACGGGGCGGCCGGACTTCCGCTCATCCCGATCGGCTCCTCGCGCGCGCTCGTGGTCGGTCAACCGGTCGTCGCGCTCGGCTCGCCACTGGGGCTGTCGAGCACGGTGACCGCAGGAATCATCAGTGCCCTGGATCGCCACGTGCCCGTTCCGTCGGACAACGGGAAGACCGCGCACCTCGTGGGCGCGATCCAGACCGACGCAGCGATCAACCCGGGCAACAGCGGTGGTGCACTGGTGAACTGCTCAGGTCAACTGGTGGGGGTGAACACCGCGATCGCCACGGTGCCGAACGCGGCGGGGCACAGCGGCGGCGGCAGTGTTGGCCTGGGCTTCGCGATCCCGGTCGACCTGGCGGTGCCGATCTCGGACGAGATCATGGCGTCGGGCAAGGTCGTCCACTACACCCTCGGCATGCAGGTACAGCAGATCCCGCCGTCCGCGGCCGAGGCGGCCGGGCTGCCGCAGGGGCTGTTCGTCGTCTCCGTCGAGCCCGACGGGCCGGCCGGGCAGGCCGGCATCGCCCAAGGCGATGTGGTGACGGCCGTCAACGGCCAGCCGGCGGTCAGCAGCGACCAAGTGACCGTGGCAGAGATCAACGGCAAGACGGGGGAGTCCGTGCAGATCACCTACGACCACGGCGGTACCTCGACGACGGTGTCGCTGACGCCGCAGAAGCTGCCGTGACGCGGTCGGTCTAGACCGGTGCCGTGTTCCGCGCAATCTGTTCGACGTGACGGACGTCGGTCCCACAACACCCGCCGAACACGTTGAGCAGAGGCAACGTTGCCTTGAGCTGCCCGTAGGAGTGGCCCAGCGCGACCGGGTCTCCGGCGTCGAGGTCCTCTCGCTCGTCGAGCTCGGCCCGGCTGAGCGTCGACGCGTTCGCCCGAATCGCCCGAATGCGCTGTGTCCATTCCGCATCGGGATCGAGTACCGATGCGAAGTGCGTCGGGTGTGCGCAGTTGATGGCGAAGTAGGCCGGATAGCCGTCGGTCTCGTCGTCCACCTGGCGAATCGCTGAGGCCAGCGGCGTCCCGTCGGGAAGCCGCCCGTCGGTCTCGACGGTGAACGCAACCACAACCGGGATCTCGGCGTCGCGAGCTGCGAGGGCAGTGCCGGCGCCTTCGGCCGCGTACGTCACCGTGTAGATCGATACGAAGTCGGCTTCGGTGTCGGCGAAGCGGTCGACCTGAGTCGAGTGGTAGCGACGCGCCCGGTCTGACGTCATCACCTCGCCGGCCTGGTAGCCGTCACCTCGTGGCCCTAGCAGAGCGCTGATCGGCTGGGAGCCGACAACATTGCTCGCTGAGTCGCGCAGCTGGCTGCAGAAGGCCACGGCTTCCCGGTCGAGGGCCTCGAGCTGCCCATCGTCGTACCCGAGCCGATGTCCCCAGTCCGGTGTGCTGCGCCAGGTGACGGTCTCGTAGACGAAGCCCGTTCGGTGCGCGGCCGCCACCGCAAGATGGCTCACGTAGTACTCGGTCAGAGCCTCGCGCCCGGACTCGGTCGCCAGCAGGGGGAACGACGCGAACCCAGGCAGGTCCATGCCCTTGTTGAAGATGAGATCCGTCTCCACGCCGGAGTCGCTGAGCATCAGCTCACCGGACGCCTGGGGGAGCGAGTCTCGGTAGCGGGGCATCGTCCTTCCTCCTTGCAGAATCGCCGAACTCTTCGGCACGGCCGTGTGCGCCAGATCACAGGTGCACGGGGCAACTGCCGGGCCGCGCTCGGCGTCTCAGATCAGACTGCCCCCCGCACAAAGGACGTTTCCGTGTACCGCCAACTGACGCCCGACGCGCCGACGACCGCAGCTGTCACGCTGCCGATCTCCCTGGTCTTGGGTCTGCTGCTGACCGTGTCGGTGTGGGACGTCTTCGGTCTGGTCGGTGTGCTGTTCGGCTGGATGCTGATGGTGATCCCCCTGTTCTCCTATCTGCTCGGACTCCCCGTTGCGTTCCTCCTCGCGCGTCTCGAGTCCGCGATGCGCCGTCTGGGAAGCCCGACGAGCTCGGCCCTGGATCTGCCGGTCGGGATGGATCGCAGGTCGGCGTAGCCCGCGACCGTCAGTCGAACGTGGGGTCCAAGAGGTCGAAGAACGTCATCGGCCCGTCGATCAACTTCATGAACTCGCCCATGTTCGGGTCGTCTTGGGCTGCCGCCTCGTTCTTGCGGGCATCAGCCTCTGACGTGAAGTACACGATCTGGATGAACTCACGGTCGCCGTGCCAGCCAACGATGCCGCCCAGGATGTCAGAACGCATGTTGCGCAGTTCGTTCTCCATGGTGCGCCCGGCTTCTCGCATCGCGGCCGGGTCGACTGCGCGGCTCTCGATGATCTGGACGAAGCCGGCGAGGTCGGAGCCGCCGTCGAACATCAAGTCGACCTTTGGGCAGTCGGTGAAGCTGATGTCACCGGCGAATGCCGGCGCCGTTGCCTGCCACCACGCGGACTGCTCGGGCCGTTCGCTGTTCGCCTGCGCGGCCATCTCGGACTCGAACCGCCCGATCGCGATGAACGTGCCGTCCGGCGTCGTGCCGGTGGTCGAGCCGAGGTAGCCAATCGCCTGCGGCCGGATCTGCGCGCGCCACGCGTCCATCTGAGCGCTGAGCAACTGGGCGTCGCCCACCTTGCCCTTGATCACCTGTACGAACATCTGCGGCTCCTTCCGAGCGAGGTACGGCCTTGTGGCCACCCTCCACCTTCTGGTGCCTTGGGGCCAGGGGTGGGGCGCGTCAGATCGCGTCCGGGGGCACGCTGTCGAGCAACGAGGTGTCGAGCAACAACGTGTCGAGGCCGCGGGTGAGACCGACCCGTCCGGCTACGGCCCGGGCCGCCAGCAGGGTCCCGTACACGTAGGGCTGCGGCGTACCGCCCGCGTCGTGGCGGATCGTCAGGCGCTCGTCGGGCAGGGCGAACACCACCTCGGTCGACACGACGAAGCTCGGCAGCCGCAGTGAGTGAACCTGGGTCCCCGCGATGTCCGCTCCGCGCGCCTCGGGATGCCCCAAGGTCTGCGCCACCGTGACGGGCGACTGCGCCGGCGCGACCAGGCTGAGTCGCTGCGCCAGCTCGCGGGCGGTTCCGCTCGGTGCGTCGGGCTTCGTCGCCGACGCGTAGTCGATGATCTCCCGGTGCGGCAGGTGAGCTGCCACGAGCAGCGCAGCGGCCTGAGCCATGGCCGCAGTGATCGAGAAGTTGCCGGCCGCGATGACCCCTACGCCTGCGTCGCGGGCGGCCGAGTCGATGTCGGCGTAATCCGCACTCGACAAGCCGGAGGTGCCGATCACGACGTCGACGCCGTGCTCGATGGCCAGCAGCGTGTGCCGCCGGGCACTGCTGGCGGAGGTGTAGTCCACGAGTACGTCCACCGCGTCGAGCGCCTCGGCCACGTCCCCGACGACGATGACGCCCAGCGGCGGCTCTCCGCACGCCTCACCCAGGTCCTGGCCGGCCGCCGTGCGCGCCACTGCGCTGCGCAGTGTCAGGTCGTCGGCCTCCACCACGGCCCGGGCGATTGCTCGGCCGGTCCAGCCGGTCGCGCCGGCGACACAGACAGTGGTCATGGTTGCCTCCAGTCCGCGTCCCGGCGCAAGCCGCCGGGGCAGGTCATCATGATCGCGTGGCCGGTGATGCTGTCAGCCTGGCGCGCGAGGCGTTCCTCGCGCGTTTCCAGTGGCACGACGGTCATGCGGACGTATGGCGTGCGTTCGAGGACGGGCCCACGTTCTCGGCCCTGGTCGACGGACTTGCCGCGTCTTGGCTCGATCGTGGGATCACCCGTGTCGTGGGTGTCGAGGCCAGGGGCTTCTTGCTCGGCGGTGCGGTGGCGGCGGCCTTGGGCGCTGGATTCCAGGCCGTGCGCAAACCGGGTGCACTGTTCCCCGGTCGCAAGCTGAGCACGAGGACAGACCCGGACTACCGCGGTCTGGCGCACACGCTCACGATGCAGGACTCGTTGACGCCCTCGGACGTCGTCCTGCTCGTCGACGACTGGGCCGAGCGTGGCGCGCAGGCATGCGCAGTGCGTGAACTGGTCGACCGCACCGGTGCTTCCTTCGCCGGTCTGTCGTTGATCGTGAACCAGCTCAGTCCCGAGACCCAAGCACGACTGGGTCGCGTCACCTGGCTGGTCGCGGCTGACGACCTCTCAAGGTGAGCGGTCTGGTCACCGAAACGGACACTGGGCCCGGCCAACCGGTCGTCGGCTTCAGCGACCGATCACGGGGGACGTGATGACGGACAGCGCGATGAATGCCGCGGGCCGGCTGCCGCAGGCAGGCTGGTACCAGGACCCGGACGGTGCGACGCGTTGGTGGGACGGGCAACAGTGGACCGACCACCTGCAGCCGGTCGCGACCCCCGCTCCTGCGCCAGGTGATCCGGGATCCGCCTTCTTCGTCCCCAGCACGGTGACCCCGCCACCGTCAGCAGCGACCCAGGCCTACGGGACGGCTGGCGTCGGCGCGCCGTCGGAGGCGCAGCTTCGAGCCGCCAGGAACAAGGCCAACGGCCTGATGGCCGGCGGCGTCGGCGCCTTCCTGGTCGGCCTGTTCAGCCTGCTCAATGCCCAGTCGCACGGCGGCTTGATCTGGATCGGCGGCTTCCTCTTCGGTGGCTCGCTGTTCCTGCGCGGCCTGAAGCTCAACGCTGCGGTGAACCGGCACCGTCGCTAGCACTGCCGATCCGGGGGGCGACGACGACCCGGGGACTCTGGCAGCACTTCGGAACATGGTCACCGACGCGGACCTGTCCGCGTCGGTGACCACATGACACTGCTGATTCACCTCACTGCTTCGCGACCTGACGTTGACTGCGGTAGTAGTCGCGCCAGACGAGCCGGTGAAGTGGGATCCACTTCGGGATCGAGCGCAGACCCGGAATGAACGGCAGGAACATCAAGAGCAGCGACAGCCCCGCCATGAGCCAGAAGATCCAGGCGTCGGCGTTGGTGCCGAACGGGGCGGACTCCTCGTTGTTGAACGGCGGGATCTGGTACCAGAACGAGTACAGCCACAGCCAGGCCTGACCCGGGTAGCTTCCCGTCTCGTTCATCATTCCCCAGGTGTTTCCCTGCAGGTTGAACTTGGTGGCCGCGTCGTCCAGGTACGAGCCATCACCGAGGAACAGGATCTGCTTGGTGTAGTCCAGGTTGTAGAACCCGGGAGCGCCCGGTGCCTTGGGACTCTGCGCCATCAGGATGCCGTCGTACGCGCCCGACTTCGCCATCGAGAGCAGCCCGGCGGCGAGCACCGGAACCGGTCCGTAGTCGCCGGTCGGCACCTTGCTCGTGTCACCGTTGGCGGCGGTCAATGCGGTGTCGAAGTTCGTGGCCCAACTGGCCTGTTGGTCCGCGCTTGCGGCGTCCCACGTCTGCAGGGCGCCGGCGACCACTGGCGGTTGCAGCTGCGTGTGCAGGGGCGTGATCACGAAATCTTGAGCGGTGTCGACCGGGATCCGCACCCCCATCCACTTCTGCATGTACAGCGGCCCCGTGTTCAGGCCGCTGCTGGCGTCGTTGTAGGGCGGCCCGTACCCAGCCGACTCGCTCGTACCCGCCAGCTCCTGCACCGTCGTGGCGTAGAAGTTGTCCGGCGCACTTTGCGCCCAGCCCTGGAAGGTGAGGACGTGGTCGTCCGGTGAGCTGAACAGCGCAGAGAGCCCCAGCGCCAGCAGCCCGACCACCAGGATGGCGATCACGCCTTCCTTGACGATGTCGTAGTGCCGTGTCGGGCCGGTCCACGGGACCGACTCGACGTCGTTGGCGTGACGGCGACTCATGACTCCACCTCGGCGGCTTCGGTCGGTGATGGCCCGGCTTCAACGGCCGGGGCGGCCGCGTCGATCGGTGGCACGATTCCGTGCTTTCGGACCAGAAGGATGTGGCCGACGATGATGACGCCAAGAACCAGCGGGAGCAGGCAGACGTGCAGCAGCAGGGTCTGTCCCAGGTTCGTGACGTTGAACCAGGCGCCGATCCCCACCGCGTTGAGGCCGTCCTTGGCTTCGAAGGAGATCCACTGGGAGTCCAGGTTCGTCTGCACCAGGTAGCCGGTGAAGGCCGTGCCGATCGAGGCAAGGAAGGCGACCACGCCGGTGATCCAGGTCAGGGCACGGTGGCCGCGCCACGCGGCCATCCAGAACTTGCCCCACAGGTGCACGACCATGAAGACGAAGAACAGCTGGACGCTCCAGAAGTGCAGGCTGTTGACGAACAGCCCCACCGAGGACGTGTGGTACCAGGTCGGCCCCTCGAAGGACAGGATCAGTCCGGAGATGATGACGAACACGAGCGCGGCGATCGTGAGCACGCCGAAGACGTAGATCCATGAATCGAGGTAGGCGGGCTGGCGTCCCGGCAGCAGCTTCTCGGGTGGGTAGGTGCCGAAGAAGCGCCGGCGAAGGCCGACGGTCCAGTTGTGCTGGTCGTCCGCCTCCGGCGTAGCGGCAGGCTCAGGGGGTGCTCCGGTGGTCGTCATGACTTGTCCTTGTCCTTCGGGAACGGCAGTACCAGTGCCAGGACGAAGATCAAGATCATGAGCAGGATCACGACCAGGTTTGCGACTGATATCTGGATCGGACCCCACTTGAAGTAGTGCGCGGGGCTGTCCAGAGCTCCCATGACCAGTGTCAACAGCACAGGTCACCTCCACATCTGCTGCGCGCCCGTGGTCGGCCGCCTCGTACGGACCCTGACAGTCGGGCGGGAAGGCGCTCCAGAGTCGAAGGTCCCCCGCGCCGGGTGCCGTGGTCCCCTCGTACGGGAGGATGGCGCCGTGCCAACCCAGACCGACCGGGATCTGCGCGATGCCGACGCGCTCGCCTGGGCCCGCCGGCAGCTGCCGGCGCTGGGCTTGCCCGGCGACGCGACCGTCGAGCTGATGCATGACCGGCCGTGGTCGCGCCTGTACCGGCTCGGTGACGTCGACGCCCCGCGCTGGCTGAAGGTGCCGACGCCGAGGCTGCGCCACGAGGGGATGCTCGTGCGTAGCATCGCCCGCTACCACCCCGAGCTGGTGCTGGCTCCCGAGGTGGTCGACACGGAGCACGGCTGGCTGGTCATGCCGGACGGGGGCCTGCTGCTGCGTGAGTTCGCCCCCGGAGCGCGGACGCTGCCGCACTGGCAGGATCTGCTCCCCCGCTACGGGCAGCTGCAACGCACCCTGGTGCCGCACACGTCCGGGCTGCTGGCGGCTGGTGCCCCCGACCGTCGACCACAGGTCGTGCCGAGCCTCGCCGATGCGCTCTTTGCGACCTTCGACGGCTCGGAACCGGGCTTGCCGGTCGACTTCTCGGCGCGGTTCGCCAAGGTGCGTCCGGCCCTGGAGAACGCCAGTGCAGAGCTGGCGGAGTCAGCGGTCGGGTCATCGGTCAACCACGACGACCTGCACAGCAACAACGTCTTCGTTACCGTCGACACCTCCGACCAGGTGACCCGTTTCCGCATCTACGACTGGGGCGACGCCGCGATCGCCCACCCGTTCACGACCTTGAACGCCACGTTGCGTTCCGCGGCCCGACATGCCGACCTGGACGTCGACGACCCTCGGATCGACCGGCTGCGCGACGCCTACCTCGACACTTGGAGCGACCTGGCCGGACGTGAGCAGCTGTTGCGCTGGTGCGAGCTGGCGAGGTGGACCGGCTGCGTGTCTCGCGCGGCGGCCTGGGACTGGGCGCTGTCGGCCGCCTCGTCCAGCGACGATACGGACGTCGCCGAGAAGGCCAACCGCGACCGCGCCGAGAACGTGGCCGGCTGGTTGGACGAGCTCAGTGACGGTCGCCTTCCGGACGGGCTGAGGTGACCCCGCAGGTTCGCCGAGCGTCCCAGGCGGATCGCGCGGCCGTCATCGACACCGTCGTCTCGGCGTTCGCCACGGACCCGTTGGTCAGCGGCTACTTCCTTCCCGAACGCTTCGAGGAGTTGGCTCCGCTGTTCTTCGGCTACCTCTTCGACATCCGGGTCGGCGACGCCGAGGTCTGGGTCACCGACGACCTCGACAGCGTGGCGATGTGGTCGGTACCGGGGGACCCGGCGATGGGCCAGGAGCAGCGTGATGCCCTGTGGCACCGGGTCGAGGTGCGCTTCGACGCGCCTACGAAACAGCGGTTCGACACCTTCGGTGAGCTGATGCACCAGCTCAAGCCGCCGCCGCCGTTCTGGTACCTCGGGGTTCTCGCGACGAGGCCGCAGCGGCAGGGACGCGGGCTTGCCTCGGCCGTGGTCGGCCCCGTGCTGGCTCGCGCCGACGAGACGCAGCTCGTCTGCTGTCTGGAGACGGCCAGTCCAGCGGCGTTGCCGCTGTACGAGCGCCTCGGGTTCACCGACCGCCGCGAGGTCGCCCTCGCCGACGGCTCACCTCTGTGGTGGCTCGAACGCCCCTTCGCGTAGTCCCTGAGCGAAGACGGCCATCGCGTCGCGCAGGTACTCGGCGAGCCCCACCTGCCGGGACTCGTAGCGCCGGCGGAAGTCGTCGTGGTCGACGTACAGCTGGCCCAGCTCGGCGTACGCGTCGGCTTCGGGCTGCCAGAACAGGGCCACCACGGCGTAGTGACGCCTTACCAGGTCTTGCACGTGCGGGTCGTCCGTCGGTGTGTGGCGCGCGCACAGCCGCGCCAGTTCGGACTCGACAGCCTCGAACCCGGCAACGGCAGCGTCGGCGTCGGAGCGCTGCCACGACTCCATGCGTTGCTTCGACGCTGCGACCTGACCGGCCGCGCCCTCACCGAAGCGGTCGAGCAGGTCGTTCTCCCACGCTTGCTGTTGCGCTGGGTCGAACCCGTCGAAGAGGTCTTCGGGGCGCATCGGCACTCCTTCGCTCAGCGCGGCGATCGTGGCGTCCAAGGTGGCGAGGACATCAGCGCGACGGCTCAGCTCCAGGGCGTACTCGTCGCGGTGCCGTCGCAACGCGGCAGCCTGGTCGACGTCACCGTCGACCACGTTGGTGATGTCGTGGAGGCTCAGACCCAGCTCGCGCAACAGCAGAATCTGTTGCAGCCTCAGCAGCTCGTCGGCTCCGTAGTAGCGCGTTCCGTGGGCGCCCGTGCGGCTGGGAACGAGCAGGCCGATGTCGTGGTAGTGGCGCAATGTCCGGCTCGTGACGCCAGACATCTGCGCCACCTGGCGGATGTGCCATGCGCCCGTGCCATCCATGAGGGCGACGTTAGACGTTGCCGCAGCGTCAACCGCAAGCGGTAGCGTCGCCGTCATGAGCCAGCCGAGCCGCCCTGGGCAGTGGGGCACTGCCGACATGTACTCGCCGCTGCGGACCGTCTTGGTCCGCACGCCGACCACGGTCGGTGAGTTCGTGGCCGATGGCCACTGGCGCGAGCCAGACCGAGACCGGCTGCTCAGCCAGCACGCCGAGTTCGCCGACCTGTTGCGCGAGCTGGGCGCAACGGTCGAGGTCGCGGCCCCGGCCGAGGGGCTCGTGGACGCTGTGTACTCCCACGACCCCATGACGATGACGCCGTACGGCGCCCTGCTCTACCAGATGCACAAGCCGATCCGCGCACCAGAGCCGGCCGTGGTCCGGGCCGACCTCGAGCGTCTCGGCGTGCCGATCGTCGGCGAGCTCACCGGCTCGGCCTACTCCGACGGTGGCGACAAGGTGTGGCTCGACGAGCGCACGTTCGTGATCGGTCGCGGCTACCGCACCAACCGGGCGGCCGTCGAGCAGATCCGGGACATCATGGCCCCCTACGGGATCGATGTGGTCTCGGTCGACCTGCCGCACTTCATGGGACCCGACGCCGTCCTGCACCTGATGAGCGTGATCTCGCCGCTCGACGCCGATCTGGCCGTGGTGTACGAACCACTGGCACCCGTGGCGCTGCTGGAGCTGCTGCAGGAGCGCGGGATCACGACGATCACGGTGGACGAGGACGAGTTCTGGACGCAAGGTGCCAACATCTTGGCCGTGGGGCCAAGACGAGTCGTGCTCGCTGCCGGTAACGACAAGGTGCACAAGCTGCTGCTCAACGCCGGCGTCGAGGTGCACGTCTTCGACGGCAGCGAGGTCGCCGTCAAGGGAGACGGCGGACCGACCTGCCTGACTCAGCCCCTCTGGCGCGCATGAGCCGACCTGGCGCGGCAGTGCTCACCGCGATGCAGGCGCGCGCGCTCGACGCGGTCGAGGGGTTGCTCTCGGCAGACACCCACCAGACGTTGTTGCACGAACTGATGGCGATTCCTTCGATCACCGGGTCGGCTGCGGAGAGCGAGGCACAGCACTGGGTCGCCCGACGCATGGAGCGCGCCGGCTTGTCGACGGAGCTGTGGCGCATGGACCTCGCCGCCTTGCGGGCCGACCCCGACTTCCCGGGCACCGAGACGGCCAGGGACGAGCTGTGGGGATGCGTCGGTCTCACCGGAGTCGGCGGATCCCACGCCCGCGCTGGTGCTGCAGGGTCACGTCGACGTCGTCCCACCCGGAGACCTGGCCCGGTGGCGGGGGCATGACCCCTTCACACCACGGGTCGTCGGCGACGTCATGTTCGGCCGCGGAGCCTGTGACATGAAGGCCGGGGTGGTGGCGAACCTGCTGGCCGCCGAGGCGATCAGCACGGCTGGCGTGGCGCTGCGTCGCAGCCTGGCGCTGCACAGTGTGGGAAGCGAGGAGGACGGCGGGCTGGGGGCGTTCGGCACGCTGCGCCGTGGCCACGGCGGCGAGGCCTGCTTGATCACCGAACCGACGTCGCGCACGGTCATCACGGCGACCGGTGGCGCGTTGACGTTCACTCTCGAGGTGGTCGGCCTGGCGACGCACGGTTCGACGCGGTATGCCGGTGTCAGCGCCGTCGAGAAGTTCGAGGAACTGCACGCGGTGTTGCGCGAGTTCGAACGCGAACGCAATGCGTCGGTCGACCCGCTCATGGCCGAGTACCCCCTCGCGTTTCCGCTTCTCGTCGGCCGGGTGAGTGCCGGCGACTGGTCGAGCACGGTTCCCGACCGACTCGTCGCCGAGGGCCGCTACGGCGTGCGCCTCGACGAGACGCCGGCGGCAGCCCGCCGCGACTTCGAGGACCTGGTGGGCCGCTTCTGCGCCGACGACGCGTGGCTCTCGGAGCACCCGGTGCTCGTCACGTGGTCGGGCGGGCAGTTCGCCCCGGGGCGCTTCCCCGAAGGGAATCCCTTCCTGCACCTGGTGCAGAGCGCCTACGCAGACGTCACCCGGGGCCCGGCCCCCCGCGAACGCGGCGCGCCCTACGGCAGCGACCTGCGTCTCTACAACACGGCCGGCATCGCGACGTTGCACCTGGGTCCTGGCGAGGTGCGGCATGCGCACTCGCCGAGCGAGCAGGTGGTGCTGAGCGAGGTGGCCGACGTCACCCGCGCGTTGGTGCTGGTCATCCTGCGCACCTGTGGCAGCGACTGAGGTCGAGGAACGTCACTACACTCACCGGCGTGCATGAGTACACCGAGGAGACCGACCGGTTGGCGCAGGCCGTCATCGACTACGCACGTCGTCGACTTCGCATGGACCCGGTTCCGCTGGACGGCCCTCAACCGTTCGCCGTACTCAGCCAGCAGGCGGGCCAGACCATCACCGAGGACGGTCTGGGCGGGGACGCCACGCTCGACCTGTTCGAGACGGTGCTGGCCCGCGCCACGATCTCCACGGACAACCAGCGCTACCTGTCGTTCATCCCGGCCGCGCCCACCGAGGCGGCCACGTTGTTCGACGTCGTCGTGGCGGCATCGTCCATCTACGGCGGGTCGTGGCTGGAAGGAGCTGGGGCGGTCTACGCCGAGAACCAGGCGTTGCGGTGGATCGCCGACCTGGCCGGCCTGCCGGCGTCGGCAGGCGGGGTGTTCGTGCAGGGCGGAACCATCGGCAACCTCTCGGCGTTGGTCGCGGCGCGACACACTGCGGCGGCACGACGTACCGCACCGCGACCCGACCGCTGGGTCGTGGCGTGCAGCGTCGAGGCGCACTCATCGATCGCCCACGCGGCCCGCGTCATGGACGTCGACATCTTGTCGGTACCCGTCGATGCCCACGGGGTGATGACGGATGAGGCGCTGGCCAAGGCTCTGGCCGGGCACGGCGCCGACAACGTCTTCGCCGTGGTCGCGACCGGCGGCACCACGAACTTCGGCATCGTCGACGACATCGCCGGTGTGGTACGCGTCGCCGCCGAGCACGGCGTCTGGGTGCACGTCGACGGCGCCTACGGGCTTGCGGCGTTGTGCGCGCCCAGCGTGCGCCACCTCTTCGACGGTATCGAAGGCGTCGACTCGTTCATCGTCGACCCGCACAAGTGGTTCTTCGCGCCGTTCGATGCTTGCGCGCTGCTCTACCGCAACCCTGAGCTCGCCCGCGCGGCCCACACCCAGCACGCGGAGTACCTCGACGCGATCAACGAACGTGGTGAATGGAACCCGAGCGACTACGCCGTTCACCTGTCACGACGTGCGCGTGGGCTGCCGTTCTGGTTCTCGCTCGCCGCCCACGGCACGAAGGCGTACACCACGGCCGTCGAGACGACGCTGGCCGTGGCGCGCTTCGCGGCCGACGAGATCCGCCGGCGCGAGTACGTCGAGCTGGTCCGCGATCCCGACCTGTCGGTGGTCGCGTTCCGTCGGTTGGGCTGGACTCCCGAGCAGTACCAGCAGTGGTCGGACCGCCTGATGGCCGACGGCTTCGCGTTCGTCCTTCCCACGACCTACGAAGGCGAGACGATCACGCGCTTCGCCATCACGAACCCGCGCACCTCGACCGACGACATCCGCGCCATCCTCGACACGATGGCCGTGTGACGGTCGGTCCATCACCCTCACAAACGCCGATTGGCTCTGAGCGTGAGTCTGTACCTCCGGATGAGCGGTCAAGACTCACGGCCAGAGCCAATCGGCGTCTTCGGGTTAGAAACCGAGGGTGCGCCAGAACGCCGGAACGGTGCGCGCCGGACGTCCGGTGCGGGCCTCGGAGCGGTCGGCCTGCGCGAACATCGCGGTCACGGCGTTGACGCCGAGCCACCGAGTCGGCTCGATCTCCCAGCGTGGGGATCGACGCCCGACCCACGGGAGGTGGACCCGGGGCGAGTCGGTGCTCGTGATCAGGTCGGCGAGCGTACGGCCGGCCAGGTTCGCCGTGGTGACGCCGTCTCCGACGTAGCCACCGGCCCACGCGCTGCCGGACAGCCGGTCGAACCCGACGGCGGGGTACCAGTCGCGGGGGATGCCGAGGTTGCCGCCCCACGCATGGGTGAACGTCACATCGGAGAGCACCGGGAACAGCTCGACCAGGATGCGACGCAGCATGTCGTGCACGCGCGCGTCACGGTCGAAGGCAGGCTCGATGTGGGACCCGTAGTGGTACGGCGCGCCCCGGCCACCGAACGCCAGTCGGCCATCCGCAGTGCGCTGGCCGTAGATCCGCAGGTGACGCTTGTCGCTGAACGTCTCCCGCGAGCCCAGCCCGATCTGCTCCCAAGCCGGTGGCGGCAGTGGCTGCGTGGCCACCATCAGCGAGTACATCGGCACCAGGTCACGGTGGCGACCAGGCAGGTCAGGCGTGTAGCCCTCGGTGGCGCACAAGACGACGTCTGCCCGCAGCTCGCCGTGGTCGGTGGTCACCAAACCCGGGCGTACGGCCCGTGCCGCGGTCTGTTCGTAGATGACCCCGCCCCGACGCTCGACCGCGCGCGCCAGACCCCGGACCAACCGCATCGGGTGAAGCGCCGCGCAGTGCGGTGTGTAGGTGGCCAGGCGCGTGTCACTGGCGCGTAGTCGGCGGTGCGCCTCGTCGCCCTGCAGGAGGTCCAGGAAGTCGGGGCCGAGGCCCCACTCGCGCGCCGTCGTCACCTCGGCGCGAGCTCGGGTCTCCTGTGCCGCGTTGCGCGCCGCCGACACGTAACCCCCCTTCGCGAAGTGAGCGTCGATCCCCTCGGTGACGCAGACGCGTCCGATCTCGTCGACCGCGTCGTTCAGCTCCACCTGCAGCCGCATCGCGGCGTCGCGGTCGCAGTCGCGCGCGATCCGGCGCCACGACGTGGGGAAGATGGCCGAGGCCCAGCCGCCGTTGCGGCCCGACGCCCCGAAGCCGGCGATCTGCTGCTCCACGACGGCCACCCGCAGGTGCGGGTCGAGCCCCAACAGGTAGTAAGCCGTCCACAGACCCGTGTAGCCGGCACCGACGATCGCGACGTCGACCTGCGTCGCGCCGGGCAGCCCGGGCCGTGGGGTGAGGTCGTCGTCGCAGGTGTCGTGCCACAACGAGAGGTCGGCGAACATCGCGAGGAGGGCCTCAGCCGTGCACGAGGTAGACCTTGCGCAGGTCCTCGTGGACGGTCCAGCGGGTGCGGTCGCCGGCCTGGAGCACCCCGACGTCGCCGGGACCCACCTCGAGCGTGGGGCCGTCGACCACCTCGATCGTGGCCCGGCCGCTGAGCACCACGAACACCTCGTCGGCCTCGACGTCGGTGGAGACACCGGCCGTGTGCTGCCACACGCCGACCTCCCACCCGGGTTCGGTGAGGATCTCGCAGGCGCTGACCTGCGGGTTTCCGCTCACCACCTGCTCGGGGGCCAACGGCGACGGGTCCAGGTGCAGGGCGTGGGCCGCCACGACTCGAGACGTCATCCCGCGACCCTAGCCAGCCCGGCCCTCCTCAGCGATCGGCCGGGGCGCCGTGCCGCGGCGTGAATGACATCGATGTGTTTTGGGTCGTACGATGCCGGTGCGGCCCGGGAGGGGAAGCCCGGGCCGCACACACAGACCCCGAGGAGCGTGCATGGACGCCGCCAGCCTGACGAGCCCGGACGCGACGCCGTCCCTGAGCGAGCGCGAGCAGGAGATCCTCGGGTTCGAGCGCCAGTGGTGGAAGTACGCCGGCGCCAAGGAGCAGGCGATCCGTGAGCTGTTCGACATGTCGGCCACGCGCTACTACCAGGTGCTCAACGCGCTCATCGACCGTCCGGAGTCGCTGGCCTTCGACCCGATGCTCGTCAAGCGGCTGCGGCGGCTGCGCGCCTCGCGGCAGCGGGCTCGGTCCGCCCGCCGACTGGGCCTGCAGGCCTGAGCCCACTCGTGCCGGGCAACCGTGATCGAGCGCACCCCGGCCCACCATGACTGAACCTCCCGGCCCACCCACTGGTCCTCCGGCCTTCCCGCCCGGCGTTCCGCCCGCAGGACAGTCCGCCCCGCGCTACCCGTCGGCGAGCTATCCGAGCCCCGAAGCCGAGCAGTCCGGCTTCGACCCCGGGCTACGCGTCGGCGTTGTACGAGCCGGACGGTTCGCGTCCCAGGCGCGCGGCCCACAGTGCCGGTCGCGCCGCGTCGGCCTGGGTGCTGCCCGGGTTGCTGATCCTGCTGGCCGTCTCGGCCGTTGGGGTGTCGGTCGTGGTGGTGAGCCGGGCGCTGAACGGGTCGGGCGCCCCGTCGGCCAGCAGCCCCACGCCCACGGCGTCGAACCCACCGGCATCGTCGACCCCGACCCCGAGCCCCGACGCCGAGCGCGACGCACAGCAGCTCGCCGTCGCCCACGGCCTCGACCACCTCACCGTCGCCGTCGGCGAGCAAGACGCACCACACCTCACCACCGCCCCCGGCGGGTCCGAAGATGCTGGTGACGGTGTTCAACCAGACGACGGTTCCCGGCGCGGCCGCCGTGTTGGCCCAGCAGCTGTCCGCGGATGGCTGGCCGATCGCGGGGGTGGACAACTGGCGCGGGTTCGTGCCGTCGACGACGGTGTACTACTGGCCCGGTGACGAAGGATCCGCCCACCGCCTGGCCCACGAGTCCCCACAGATCAACCGGGTGCGTCCGGCGTCGGCGCCGATGCCCACCGGGTCACTCGTGGTGATCATCGCCAACTGAGGGCCAACCGAGGCGGTGGTGCTCGCGCTTCGTGCCTGACGCGTCAGCTGGTCTGGATCGAGATGTAGTCGATGTCGCCGGCGAAGTAGTCGCAGGTGATCGACACCTGGTCGCAGTTGAGCTTGCCCCCGATCGTCAGCGGCACGTTGTTGCTGATGGAACCTGTCGCGTGCCGCGTGGTGCCGACCAGGACGCCGTCCACCGTCATCGTCACCTGGGTCGCGGTGCGCTCGCACCGCACCGTGTGCCACTGACCGTCGTTCAGCGCCGTCTTGGAGGTGACGGCGGCGCTCCCGGCGCTGCCCCGGAAGAGGCACGAGATGATGCCCTGGGGCTGCTGGAACTTGAAATAGCCACCCTTGGAGCCCGACTGCCCCTTCTGGATGACGTTGCCGAAGTCATGGGTGGTGCGGTAGCGGATGGTCACCGCGTAGTCGCGGGTGCCCGGGTTCAGCGCCGAGTTCGCCACCTGCACGAGACGCTCGGGCTTGGCCGGCGGCTGGTTCGGCTTGACGTTCGACCATCGGTATGCGGTGGCTCCACTGAAGACGACGCCGGTCTGGACCGCACTGCCGATGACGCCGTCGAACCCGTGGCCACTGCTGTCGGCCATCACCTTGGCTCCGGGGGCCTCGTTCATGTCCCACTGCGCCAGCCGAACCGTGGCAGAAGCGGACGCCGGCGTACCTCCGACGAGGCCGCCGCCGACCGCGAGGCCGACGGCGAGAACGGATTGGGTGAAGCGATGATGGCGGCTCACGGCAAGCACTCCCCCTAGATCAAAGCCCGTCATCGCACGGTATGGCAGTTGATCGGCCTTCGCGACCGCCTCGGCAAAGTGTCAAGGGCCGACGGTTACACGCGGCGACCACCCTTGAACACAGCGCTCACGTCGTCGACGAACGGGCTGAGGTCGCCCAGCTCGTGGCCACGGACCGCCACCAGATCGGCGAAGCATCCCGGTGCCAGCACTCCTACCTCGTCGTTGCGCAGGCACCGGGCGGCGACCACGGTGGCGGCGCGCAGGGCATCGATCGGCGTCATGCCGAGTCGCACCATCACGGGTAGCTGTCGTGCATTGAGGCCGTGTGGAAACACGCCGGCGTCGGTCCCGAACGCAATGGGGACGCCGAGGTCGAGAGCGCGGGTGAAGGCGTCGCGCTGGGTCTGCGTCGTGTCGGTGTTCTTCTGCAACGTCGCCGTCGGCCACCCGCTCGCCCGCCCGACCTCCTCGATCCAGTCACCGTTGTAGACATCGGCGACGAAGTACGTGCCGTGGTCGGCCATGAGCTTGAGCGACTCGTCGTCGGCCAGCGAGCCATGTTCGATCGATCGGACCCCGGCGCGAACGGCACGCTTGATGCCCTCCGCACCGTGTGCGTGTGCGGCCACCACGGTCCCGTACAGGGCAGCTTCGTCCACAGCGGCTCGGATCTCGTCCTCGGTGAACTCCGGAGCACCCGGCGTGGTCCCCGGTGCGAGCACTGCGCCGGTCGCGATGACCTTGATGAAGTCGGCGCCACCCGCGAGCAGACGTCGAACGGCGCGGCGGACCTCGTCGACGGAGTCGGCGACACCGATCCGCATGGTGGAGGGCACCGACACGTCGGCGGCGAACCCCGTCACCTCGCCGCCGCCACCGGTGCAGGTGACGTAGCCCCCCGCCACGTGCATCCGTGGGCCGGCGAACCAGCCGGCGTCGATGCCGCGCCGCAGCGAGACGTCGGTGAACGCGCGGAAGCTCCCGACGTCGCGCACCGTCGTGAATCCGGCGCGCAACGTGGCGCCTGCGTGCATGACGCCGATGAGTGCCTCGTCGGCCTCGCTGCGCGTGAGGATCTCGGCGTAGGAACCGTCTTCGATGCCACCGACCAGGTGCGTGTGAAGATCGATCAGCCCCGGCGCAACGGTGCACTCGCTCAGGTCGACGAGCTCAGCGCCGGCGGGGACCGCGGCGCTGGGGCGGACCTCGACCACCCGCTCGGCCTCGATGAGCACGTCGTGGTTGGCCCGCACGACGCCGTCGACCACGTCGACCAACCGACCGCACCGCACGACGCTCACCATGCGCGGGACCCTAGCGCCACCAACCCCGTTGATCTTGGACTTGATGTGTAAGTTGATCTTGGAAACCCGACATCTTCTCCGAGATCAACAACGCTCGTACCTGGCATCGGGCATGGGGGCCGTCTTGGCAACGGCACTCGGCGGGCCAGGAGTCGTGCGTCTGCTGACGGGTCGCGCCTGAGTCCAACGTCACCGTGACGTGCGGGGGCGCGCTGCGACGTACTCGGGAACGGAGCTGATCGGCGGCCGCTCGAGCGCGGTGATGTCTGCCGTGCGCGCGTGGTAGCCGTCGCTGTCTCGGGTGTACTGCGTCAGTGACGGGCTCACCGGGTGACCATGTCCGATCCGCGGCTCGGAGTGCAGGCGTGACTGCGCGGTGAGCATGATCTCGGCAGCCATCCGGCCCAGAGCCTGATCGTCGTGGTGCCGGTGGCGTCGCACCCCGACGTCGACCTGTGCCATCGCGTCGAGCCCGACGACGGCCCAAGTGTCGACCAGCAGTCCGAGCTCGACGCCGTACCCGCACGGGAACGGCAGCTGCTCGAGCAGGGAACGACGCGCCGCGTACTCGCCGGCGAGCGGTTGCACGAACCCGGCGAGCTCTGGCCAGTGCAGGTTGACCAGCGGCCGCGCGACGAGCTCGGTGACGCGACCGCCACCGGCCGGTTGCAGACGCTGCCCGTCGGCCAGCGGGCGGTCGTAGGTGGCCTTGACGAACGCGAGGTCCGGGTTCGTCAGCAGCGGTGCCACGGTTCCCCAGGCGAACGTCGAGTCGAACGCCTCGAGATCGGAGTCGACGAACGCCACCACGTCACCGGTGGTGGCGGCCAGGGACCGCCACAGCGCCTCGCCCTTGCCAGCCACGCTCGGCAGCTGCGGCAGGACGTCGTCCAGCTGCACCACCCGGGCGCCTGCGTCGGCTGCGACCCGGGCCGTCTGATCCATCGAGCCGGAGTCCATCACGACCAGCTCGTCGATCAGCGGCCGTCGTTCCATGAGATCGCGGCGCAGCCTGGTGACGATGGCGCCGACGGTGTGCTGCTCGTCCAACGCGGGCAGGACGACGCTGACGCGGGTGCGGCCCTTGGCCGCGACGGCCGCGTCGAGCGACAGCTCGGCAGCCCGCCAGGTTCGGCGGCCGAACCAGGCTGGTTGGTCGGGGAGCAAGCCGGTCTCCTTCAGGTGGTGCCGGTGTCTCGGCATTCGGACTTCTCATCCCAGCCCGTGTCACGCTTGCGTTACCCTGGCACCTCGACCTTCGCTCATCCCCGAGGTCGGCACAACTTCAGATCGCTCATCCAGAGGGGCAGAGGGAACGGCCCGTAGAAGCCCCGGCAACCACTCGGACGTCTTGCACCCGCGAGGCCCGATCCGAGAGCGGTGCCAAATCCGTCCTCGCGCCAGCGGGGAAAGATGAGGGGAAGGCCTCGTTCATGTCCGTCACTTCGGTCGACCACTTCGCCACCACCAACGGTGACGCCCGATTCGGCAACGCCACCGGCTTGAAGTGTCGGGAGTGTGGTGCCCTCACCGAGTTCGGTCCTGTCTACGCCTGCGCCGAGTGCTTCGGCCCCCTCGAGGTCGCCTACGACTTCCCGGCGCTGACCCACGCCGACATCGAGACCGGTCCGGTCTCACTGTGGCGCTACGCCCCACTCCTTCCGGTGCCTGCCGACGTCGCCGGCCGGCCCGGGCTGGCCCCTGGGTTCACCCGCCTGGTCAAGGCCGACCGGCTGGCGGCCGCCCTCGGCATGAAGACCCTGTGGGTCAAGGACGACAGCGGCAACCCCACCCACTCGTTCAAGGACCGCGTGGTGGCGGTGGCCCTGTCAGCGGCCCGTGAGCTCGGGTACCGGACGGTCGGTTGCGCGTCCACCGGCAACCTGGCGGGCGCCGTCGCGGCGGGCGCGGCGGCTGCCGGCTTGCGTTCCTGCGTCTTCGTACCCCACGACCTGGAGGCCGGCAAGACCGTGACGGCGGCCGTCTATGGTGGCGGGCTGATCGCTGTCGAGGGCAACTACGACGACGTCAACCGGTTGTGTGCGGAGGTGGCGGGCGAGCTCGACTGGGGATTCGTCAACGTGAACCTGCGCCCGTACTACGGCGAGGGCTCCAAGACGATGGGGTACGAGATCGCCGAGCAGCTCGGCTGGCGGCTCCCCGAGCAGGTCGTGGTCCCCGTTGCCTCCGGTTCGCTGATGACCAAGGTGGACAAGGCTTTCCGCGAGTTCACCGAGCTCGGGCTCGTCGACGAGTCGCCGTACCGCATCTTCGGCGCGCAGGCCACGGGTTGCTCTCCGGTGGCGCAGGCGTTCGAGCAGGGACGCGACTTCGTCACGCCCGTGCGACCGGACACGATCGCCAAGTCGTTGGCGATCGGCAACCCGGCTGACGGACCGTTCGCGCTCGACGTCGCGCGTGCCACCGGTGGCGCGATCGGTCACGTGAGCGACGCTGAGATCGTCGAGGGCATCCAGCTGCTGGCGCAGACCGAGGGCGTCTTCGCCGAGACGGCCGGCGGCGTGGTCGTCGCGACGTTGCGCCAGATGATCGTCAACGGCCAGCTCGACCCGGAGGCCGAGACCGTTTTGCTGAACACCGGCGACGGCTTGAAGACGCTGGACGCTGTGGTCCCGGTCGCTGTGCCGACGGCCACGATCCGACCCGGGTACGACGCCTTCGAGGCGGCCGCCCAGCAGGCGGGCCTCCTCTGACCGACCGACCATCGGCGCGCCGGGTCAAGGTCGACCCCGAGCACGCCGAAGGGGGGACTAGGCTCTGCTGCGACCCGGGTGGCACCCGTGGTCGAGACATCGCATGACCACGCGGGAGAGGACGTCATGGCTCAAGGCACCGTGAAGTGGTTCAACGCCGAGAAGGGCTACGGGTTCATCGCCGTGGACGAAGGCCCCGACGTGTACGTGCACTACAGCCAGATCCTCATGGACGGCTTCCGCACGTTGACCGACGGCCAGCGGGTCGAGTTCGAGATCTCGCAGGGCCAGAAGGGCCCGATGGCCGACTCCGTCCGACCTTTGTAGGTCCGACCGTGTGACCTGATCCCTCATCGTTCGACCACGGCTCGCCGCGTTGCGCGGCGGGCCGTCGTCGTCTGCCGGGTGCGCAGCGTCGGGCGGGGTCGGGCGGGGTCAGGCGGGGTCAGCTGAGGTCGGGCGGCGCGAGGTCGTCGTCGGCGTCGTCCTGCAGCGCCATCTGGGTCTCGTCCAGCACGTGGATCGCGGACTCCTCCGCGGACTTCCACGCGGTGTCGCCGGAGGCCACGAGCCCGTAGACCTCGGACTCCGGCGGCCGGCCCGGCCCCGCCTCGTCGTCGACCAGTCGTCCCTCGCCGTCGACCTGCTGCGTCGGCCCGTAGGCCTCGTCGTACGTCCCGTCGTCGGAGGCGTCCACCGGACCGGCATCCGGGTCGATGTACCAAGTGCCTTCGCTCACGGTTTCACCTCCCGGCGCTGACCAGGGGTGGCCCTGGTTCCACTGCCATCCTGCCCCTCATCGGGCTCCCGCGCGATGGTCCTTCGGCCCCTGCGGCGGCCCCCTCCCGGCTTGCACTCTCGGGGGTCGAGTGCTAACAAGGACTTAGCACTCTCCACAGGAGAGTGACAAAGTCGGACTCACAGGGTGAGGCTCGTCCGTCGGTGCCCAAGCACCGAAGAGCGGGTCGTCCGTCGCGGGCACCCTGGGTCCGGACTCCGCCGTTCCGAAAGGGATACATCACCGCATGGCCAAGATCATTGCGTTCGACGAGGAGGCCCGTCGGGGTCTCGAGAGCGGTATGAACGTGCTCGCCGACGCCGTCAAGGTGACCCTGGGCCCGAAGGGCCGCAACGTCGTTCTGGAGAAGAAGTGGGGAGCCCCCACCATCACCAACGACGGTGTCTCGATCGCCAAGGAGATCGAGCTCGAGGACCCGTACCAGAAGATCGGTGCGGAACTCGTCAAGGAGGTCGCCAAGAAGACTGACGACGTCGCCGGTGACGGCACGACCACAGCGACGGTGCTCGCCCAGGCCCTCGTCAAGGAGGGGCTGCGCAACGTGGCCGCCGGCGCCAACCCGATGGCCCTCAAGCGGGGCATCGAGAAGGCCGTGGAGGCCGTGAGCGCCCAGCTCAGCTCCATGGCACAAGACGTCACCACCAAGGAGCAGATCGCCTCGACGGCGTCGATCTCCGCCGGTGGCGACGCCGAGGTCGGCGACATGATCGCCGAGGCGATGGACAAGGTCGGCAAGGAAGGCGTCATCACCGTCGAGGAGAGCAACACCTTCGGCCTCGAGCTCGAGCTCACCGAGGGCATGCGCTTCGACAAGGGCTACATCTCGCCGTACTTCGTCACCGACCCGGAGCGTATGGAGGTCGAGCTCGAAGACCCCTACATCCTCATCGCGAACCAGAAGATCTCGTCGGTCAAGGACCTGCTCCCGATCCTGGAGAAGGTCATGCAGACCGGCAAGGCGCTGGTGATCATCGCCGAGGACGTCGAGGGCGAGGCGCTGGCCACCCTGGTCGTCAACAAGATCCGCGGCACCTTCCGCTCGGTCGCCATCAAGGCGCCCGGCTTCGGTGACCGTCGCAAGGCGATGCTCCAGGACATCGCGATCCTCACCGGTGGTCAGGTCATCTCCGAAGAGGTCGGCCTGAAGCTGGAGAACACCGGCGTGGAGCTGCTCGGCCGCGCTCGCAAGCTGGTCGTCACCAAGGACGAGACGACTCTCGTCGAGGGTGGCGGCGACAGCGAGCAGATCGCTGGCCGCGTCAACCAGATCCGTGCCGAGATCGAGAAGAGCGACTCCGACTACGACCGCGAGAAGCTGCAGGAGCGACTGGCCAAGCTGGCCGGTGGCGTTGCGGTCATCAAGGTCGGCGCGGCCACTGAGGTCGAGCTGAAGGAGCGCAAGCACCGCATCGAGGACGCCGTTCGCAACGCGAAGGCAGCCATCGAAGAGGGCATCGTGGCCGGCGGTGGCGTCGCGCTGCTGCAGGCTTCAGGCCCGGCCTTCGAGAAGCTGGACCTCGAGGGAGACGAGGCCACGGGCGCGTCGATCGTGAAGGCTGCGCTGTCGGCGCCGCTGAAGCAGATCGCCGAGAACGCTGGTCTCGAGGGCGGCGTCGTCGCCGAGAAGGTCACCCGCCTGGAGCCTGGCTTCGGGTTGGACGCGGCCACCGGTGAGTACGTCAACCTGATCGAGGCCGGCATCATCGACCCGGCCAAGGTCACCCGCTCGGCGCTGCAGAACGCCGCGTCGATCGCCGCGTTGTTCCTGACGACCGAGGTGGTCGTTGCGGACAAGCCGGAGAAGGCAGCCCCCGGTGGGGGCGGCGCTCCGGACATGGGCGGCATGGACTTCTAGTCCAGGTCGCTCGCGCAGGCGGGCATCAGCACGCGAAGGGGCGGTTCCCGCACAGGGAGCCGCCCCTTCGCTTGTGTGCTGGCCAACCGCCAGTGCCACCATCCCCTTTCGGAAGCAATGCGGCGTTGCTTCCGAAAGAACGGGAGCAACGCCGCATTGCTGTTGTTCTTACAGAACTCTTCCGGGGGTCATCCCCGGTGAGGAGGTCGGCGTGACCGGCTCGAGCGAGATCGTGGTCGCCACTACCGACGCGCACTACCAGGCCTTTGCCGAGCTCATTCGGGAGTACGTCGACTGGCTGCAGCAGCGTTATGCCGACGTTCCGGGCCTGATCGACGGCGTCGGCGCCCATCAGGCGCTCGACGCCGAGCTCGAGCATCTGCCGCAGAAGTATGGACCGCCGGAGGGGAAGACGCTGCTGGCCGTCCGCGACGGGCAGATCGAGGGTGTGGTGGCCTGTCACGACCTGCACGACGGCACCTGCGAGATGAAGCGCCTGTACGTGCCGGAGCGCCACCAGGGCAAGGGCGCCGGTCGGATGCTGGCCGAAGCCGTCATCGCGTCAGCTACCGACGATGGGTACCGGTTGATGCGCCTGGACACCGGGTTCCGCAACACCGAGGCAATCTCGATGTACGAGTCGCTGGGCTTCGCCGAATGTCCGCCGTACGCGACCTACCCCGACGACCTGGCGGCGAACCTGCGGTTCATGGAGCGCGCATTGGGAGAAGAAGCGCAGGCGTGACGTCGCCGCGCCGGAGTCGGACGCGGCCCTTGTTGATCTAGGAGAAGATGCTGTCTTTCCAAGCCAAGATCAACATGCACATCATGTCCAAGATCAACGCGGGCTTGCTCGGCGACCTGACTGGGTTACTCGATTCGGGTGAGCTGGCAACGTCCGACGGCCACGAGGCGCTCCGGGTCGTCCCACGCGGAGATCTCGACATCGGCGACAGCCTGCCGGCGTCCCATCCGACGCACCTGGGCTCGCACCCGGTGCGGTGCGGGGCGGGCCAGACGCAGGAAGTCGACGCGCAGGTCGGCCACCACCCAGGTGCCTGGTTGCACCGCCACCGCGGCCTCCCAGCTCGCGGTGTCGACGCAGGTCGCCAACGCGCCGCCGTGCACGTAGGCGGTCGCACCTTCGCCGGACACGGCCAGCGGCTGCGGGTCGAGGCGCAGCACCGCCCAGCCGTCCTCGTCGGGTTGACGCGTCAGGCGTAGCACCGCGTCCAGGGGCGCAGCCGCCTCGCCGACGGCGGTTCCGGTCTCGCTCATCAGGTGAGGCTATCTCTGGCGTAGCCGGCCTGTAATGCTGGTCCGATGGCGGTGCTGATCGACGACGCGCGCGTGCCGGAGCACGGTCGCTGGTGGTGTCATCTCGCCAGCGACAGCTCGTACGACGAGCTGCACGCGTTCGCGAGGAGCGCCGGCATTCCCGAGCGCGGCTTCGACGGCGACCACTACGACGTGCCGATCGAACGCCACGACGACCTCGTGACGGCCGGGGCCATGCCGGTGACGAGCTCGCGCGTTGGTGGCGGCGTTGAAGGCGTCCGGCCTTCGGCAACGTCGTCCTCGCAGCGCGAAGCGTCGCCCGACGTACCGAACCGAGCTGGTGAACGCCGTGGTCGCGGCCGTGAGCGATCGCTACGACGAGCCGCAGCGGCGCTATCACACGCGGGAGCACATCGACGCGATGCTGGTGGCTCTTGGCAGTCTGTGGGACCAGCCGGGGTACAACGAGGTTCCGCGCGAACCGCTGGTCCTGGCCACCTGGTTGCACGACGCGGTGTACGAACCGACGCAGGCAGACAACGAGCTGATGAGCGCGGCACTCGGACGCGAGCTGTTGTCGGCGCTCGACGCCGACGATGCTGTGATTGCCGAGGTCGAGCGCCTGGTACTCCTCACGACGACCCATGCGCCTGGGGCACTCGATCGTGGTGGCTGCCTGCTCAGCGATGCCGACCTCTCGGTGCTGGCACTCGATCCGCCCGGTTACGCCCGCTACACCGCGCAGGTACGGGAGGAGTACTCGTTCGTGCCCGAGCCCACCTTTCGTGCCGGTCGGGCCGAGGTGCTACGGACGCTCCTGGGCCGGCCGTGGATCTACTGCACGCCTATGGCCCGCGACCGCTGGGAGCCGACGGCTCGGGTGCGCATGCGCACCGAACTCGTCGGGCTACAGGGCTGAGGCAGATGCCGATGCTGGCCGGGGTCACCTTCACCGCTGTCTCCTTCGACGCAAACGATCCACCCGCTCTGGCCGGCTTCTGGGCGGCCTTGGTCGGCGGCTCTGTGCAGGTGGACGACGACGGGGACGCGTTCGTCCGCGGAGGCGTCGGGCCGGCACTGGACTTCCTGCGCGTGCCGGAAGGCAAGTCCACGAAGAACCGGTTGCACCTCGACCTCACCGTTCCGGACCTGCCCGCGGCGGTCGCCACGGCAGTGGAGCTGGGTGCGACCCCTGCGCCCGACGTCTACTCCGGCGATCGCTGGGTGGTGCTGCGAGACCCCGAGGGGAATGAGTTCTGCTTGCTCAGCATCGACGTCCCCCAAGTGCCGTGACGGACCGACCAGTTGACCCCCGGAAAGCTTCTGCAAGAACAGAAGCAACGCTTCATTGCTCCCCTCCTTATGGAAGCAACGCGGCAAAGCTCCGAGAAGAACGGGGGGGTCGGTGGCTCAGGGGGTGACGACGACCTTGCCGAACGCCTGACCGGACGCGAGCCGAGTGAGAGCCGCCTTGGCGTCGGACAGCTCGTACGTCGAGTCGATGGTCGGACGGATGCCGGTGGTGACGCAGAAGTCGAGCAACGACTCGAGCTCCTCGCGGGTTCCCATGGTCGAACCGATCACCGACAGCTGCAGGAAGTAGACGCGGGCGAGGTCCGCCGGTGGGTTCGGGCCGCTCGTCGCGCCACAGATCACCACCCGCCCGCCCGGCCGCAGCGACTTCAGCGAGTGCCCCCACGTCGCCTCCCCGACCGACTCCAGGACCAGGTCGACTCGCTCCGGAAGTCGCGCGCCGGACTCGAACGCGGCGTCGGCACCCAGCTCGACGGCGTGCTCGCGACGCGCCTCGTCGCGACCTGTCACCCACACCCGTGCGCCCATCGTCTTCGCGAGCACCACGGCTGCCGTGCTCACGCCGCCGCCGGCGCCTTGCACCAGCACGGTCTCACCGGGGACGAGTCGCCCGCGCGTCGTGAGCATGCGGTAGGCGGTCAACCAGGCCGTCGGGAGGCACGCTCCGGCAGTCAGGTCGATCGCGTCCGGCAGAGGCACGAGGTTGCGCGCCGGTACCGCGATGCGTTGCGCCAGCGTGCCGGGAAACCGCTCGCTCAGCAGCGAGCGCTTCGGGTCCAGCGTCTCGTCGCCGCCTCCGGCAGCGGGGTCGCCGATCACTGCGTGCACCACGTAATGCGCGCCTGCCTTGTCGGTGGCCGTGGCGTCGGTCCCGAGGATCATCGGCAGCTGCTCCTGGCGCAGCCCGACCCCCCTCAAGGACCACAGGTCGTGGTGGTTCAACGACGCCGCCGCGACCGACACCGTCACCCAGCCGTCGCGGGCATCCGGTTCTGGTGCATCAGCGACGGACAGCCCATTGAGCGGCTCGTCGGCATCGAAGGCGACGACGGACGCGGCGAGCATGAGTCCTCCGATCAGCTGGTGCGACGTTTGTTCAACGCGTCGGCGTCGATCCGCAGCTCCAACGCAGCGCCCTCGCGCGCGTGGCGCAGCATCAGCCGGCGCGACATCGTCTTGGGGTCGACCATGACGCGCAGCCCGAGGCCGTCGAACAGCGACGACAGGCGCTGCGCCGTGGTGGCGGGGTCGGCGCAGAAGAACTCTCCAGCGGCGACGCCGTCACGGATCACGACCTCCAAGCACGACGCCCATGCTGCGTCGAGCTCAGCCATGATCTGGCGCAGCGCCGGATCGCGGACGCCAGCAGCCCAGCCGTCGATCCAGAGCAGCCAGGCAGGGTCCTCATCGACCGGCGCGTAGTGCCGGATCAGGCGGTCCATGCGCGCCACGGCGCTGCCACTGCCCTCGGCGATCTCGCGCGCCTTCGCGATGTCGGCGCCTGCGACGCTGCGCAGCATCTCGGTGAGCAGGTCGTCCTTGGTGGCGAAGTGGTAGTGGATCAGACCGCCGGAGACGTTCGTCGCCGCGGCGACGTCGGCCACGCGCGTGTTCGCCAGTCCTCGCTCGAGCACCACCTGGTAGGCAGCGGCGAGCAGTTCGGCCCGGCGCGCCGCCACCTGTTCGGCGCGACGTGTTGGCGCGGGAACGGCGTTCACCTGGCTCACCGGCTCAGCGTAGCGAATTACTTACTGGTTGTTCAGTCAGTCTGTTCCCGTCCACCCGTACCTCGTTCTACACTCGCGCCCATGACTGAGCCTGTCCTGCCGACCCGATCCGGCGGCTCCATCGACCTGGTCTCCTTGCGCAAGGAGTTCGAGGGCGGCGTCGTGGCCGTCGACAGCATCGACGTGAAGATCGCCTCCGGTGAGTTCTTCGCCCTGCTGGGACCGTCGGGTTGCGGCAAGACCACGACCCTGCGCATGATCGCCGGCTTCGAGCGACCCACCTCCGGAGAGATCCGCCTCGACGGTCAGGACCTGTCGCAGACGCCGCCGAACAAGCGCCCGGTCAACACCGTCTTCCAGAACTACGCCCTGTTCCCGCACATGAACGTGTTCGACAACGTCGCCTACGGCCTGCGCTGGCGTAAGGGCCTGAGCAAGAGCGACCGGAAGCAACAGGTCGACGACGTCCTGCGCCAGGTCCGGCTGACCGAGCTGGCGGACCGCCGGCCAACCCAGATGTCCGGAGGCCAGCAGCAGCGGGTGGCCCTCGCCAGGGCCCTCGTGCTGCGCCCCAAGGTGCTGCTCCTCGACGAGCCGTTGGGCGCCCTCGACGCCAAGCTGCGCAAGGAACTGCGGGGCGAGCTGACCTCGGTGCATCGCGACGTGGGCATCACGTTCCTCCTCGTCACCCACGACCAGGAAGAGGCGTTGGAGATGTCCGACCGCCTCGCGGTCATGAGCAACGGACAGATCGCGCAGGTCGGGTCGCCGAAGGAGGTCTACGAGGAGCCGCAGACCGAGTTCGTGGCCGACTTCCTCGGCGCCGCCAACGTGCTCGACGTGGTCGTCGGCGAGTCGGCCGGCCCCGGACAGCGCCGGGTGACCATCGGTGGTCACGACGCCATCGCCACTGCCCCGGCCGAGATCAGCGACTTCGGCTCACGTGTGGTGATCCGTCCTGAGCGGCTCAAGGTCTACACCGATGTCGACCAGATGCCGGTGTCCCTGCCGCGGCTGCCCGGGATCGTCGACGACGTCACCTACGTCGGGCCGGTCACCCAGGTGCGCGTGCGACTGCCGCACGGTCCGGCAGTCCAGGCGCTGGTCATGAACGACGCCGGAGCATCGGATCTGGTGTCCGGCACCCCGGTCACCCTCGGCATGGACGCCGAGGCCGTCCGCCTGCTGAAGCGCGACGAGACGGCCGCAGCGTCGGAGGACCAGGACTCCGCTGCCTGACCGCAGGTCAGTCGATCCTCCCAGCCACACCTACTCGATCGAGGCGAGCGAGCTCAACGCCTGCTCGCCGCCACCGCCGCCGCGACGACGACCGCGCAGCACCACGTAGGCGGCCAGCAGCGCCAGCGTCGAGCCGACTAGGAGCATGGTCGCCAGCGCGTTGAGCGCCGGTGTTGGTGCGGCGCGGACGGCGCTGTAGAGCTTGATCGGCACCGTGATGTTCTGCGCATTTCCGTAGAGGAACTGGCTCACCACGAAGTCGTCGATCGAGCCGGCGAAGGTGATCGCGGCTCCCGCGACGATCGCCGGCACCAGGAGCGGCAGCAGAATTGTTCGTAGCGCCTGGATCGAGGTCGCGCCGAGGTCGCGCGCAGCCATCTCGTACTCAGGACCGATGCTGAGCAACCGCGACCGCACGATGACCAGGATGTAGGAGATCGAGAACGTCACGTGCCCCAAGAGCATGGCTCCCATGCCGAGGGCGATGAACGACGAGTACATCGTCGTGAACACCAGATAGAGCGCCGACCCGAGCACGATCTCCGGCGTGACCAGCGGGACCAACGAGATGCCGTTGGACGCGGCGCTCGCTTTGGACCGCCAGCGCGTCAGACCCAGGGCCAGCAGCACGCCGATGGGCACCGACACGAGCACGGTGCCGACACCGAGCACCAGGGTGTTGCGCATCGCGAGCCGCAGACTCGGGTCGGTGAGCAGCGAGGAGTAGGGGTCCTGCCAGTACCAGCGGAACGAGAAGCCTTGCCACACGCTGCGTGACCGACCCGCGTTGAACGAGAACTGCACGGCGATGGCCACTGGCAGCAGCGACCAGACGATGTAGACCCAGGTGATCGAGGAGAGGAACCACGGCCTGCGCCACGGATTGCGCCAGGGCCGCAGGCGGGAGGGGCGGGTCTGGAAGGCTTGAGCCGCGTTGGCAGCGTCGACTGCGGTGAGCGAGGTCATCGGCTGGCCTCCTTGCTCGCTCGCTGGGTCAGGACCAGGTAGTACGCCATGAAGACCAGCAGCAACAACGACAACTGGATGACCAGACAGGCGCCGACGTTCTTCTGCGATCCCTGCCCCAGGTAGTAGTAGATGGTGTTGCCGATCATGGTGGTCTTCGGGGCGCCGGACAGCAGCTGGTTGGTGTAGTAGTCACCAGCCATCGGCAGAGCCGTGATCACCAGCGCCGTGATCAACCCCATGCGGGACAACGGCAGCGTGACGTGGAGGAACGTCCGAACAGATCCGACACCCAGGTCGCGCGAGGCCTCCAGCAGCCGCTGGTCGATGCGGTCCAGGGAGGCGTACAGCGGCACGATGAAGAACGGCAGGTACCCGTAGACCAGGCCGAGAACGACGACCGCCGGATATCCACCGAGGAAGTTGATCGCGTGGTTGATGACGCCGGTGTGCAACAGGAACCGGTTGAGCGGCCCGGTGGGGTCCAGGATGCTCATCCAGCCGAGCATGCGGGTGATGTAGTTGATCCACCACGGCGCGAGGATCAGCGCGAGCAGCAGGCCGCGACGGCGACCGGCCAGTCGGGCGACGTAGTAGGCCACCGGATAGCCGATCGCCACGCACAGGACCAGCGAGGCGAAGACATAGCCGAAGGTGCGTCTCCAGACGGCGCTGAACGGCCCGTCGACCGAGGCGTGCAGCACCTCTCCGAAGAGGGTGAACTGCCAGTGCAGCGGGTTCCACGCCGGGATGGGCGTGTTGAACAGGAAGTCGACCTGGCCGAAGGCGACCGCGAAGACGCCGTAGAACGGCACGACGAACAGCAGGAGCAGCCAGACCGTGCCGGGCATCGAGAAGAGCGGCCAGAGCCGCCTGGTGCTGCGGTCGAAGGCCGGGTCCTTCTGTGCCTTCACCGATTTCGGCGGCTGCACCGGCTCCGGCGCATCCTCGACGAGGACCGTCCCTCCGCTGCTGTCCGTCACTCCGTCACGTCACCCCCCTGCCTGGAATCGTGACCAGGCGTCCTGCCACATCCGGTCGATGGCGGGCGAGACCTCGTAGAAGACCAGCCCCTTGGCGAAGTCGTCGGACCGGATCACCGCGTTGGTGAGGTTGTCCGGGATCAGTCCCGCGTTGATCAGTCCGTCGGGGGTGATGGACTGCACAGGCGGCTGGTAGCCGGTCCACTTGAAGTTCGTGAGGGCACCGTCCGGGCTCATCAACTCGTCCATGAGCAGGTGTGCGATCACCGGCTTCTTCGACGACCGAGGAATGCTGATCACATCGCTTCCGATGGGGAAGTCCTTGTCCGCCACCCAATAGCCGAGGATGGACGAGGACTGGCCGTTCGCAAGGTACTGGAGGGCGCCCAACATGTCACCAGACCAGGCCTGGTGGATCGTGGCCTGGCCACTCGGGATGAAGACGTAGTCCTGGATGCCCACCTTGACGTCCACGAGGTTGATCAGCTCGATCAGGCTGTTGGTGGCCTCGTTGATGTAGGTCGGGTCGCCGGTGTTGATGTCAGTGGTGATGTGGTTGCGCAGCAGCGACATCCCGATCGCCTCGCCGCGGTCGTCGAGGATGTAGGTGCTCCCCTTGTACTGCGGGTCCCACAGAAGGTCGTAGCCGTTGTCGGGTACCGCATGGACGCGGTCGCGGCGGTACCCGACACCGGTCGTGTACACGGTGTAGGGGACGGTGAACTGAGCGTCCACGTCGTACCAGGGGCTGTGGTACGTGGGGTAGGTGTTGCCGAAGTGGGGCAGGTAGGTGTGGTTCAGCGGCTGGATCAGCTTCGCGTAGACCATCTTCCCGAGCACCGACGGTCCGGGGAACACGACGTCGAAGTAGACGTTGGGCTGGTTCAGCTTCTGCAGCATCTCGTCGTAGTTGTTGAACGGCGTCAGCTGCACCTGCACGTCGTACTTCGCCTCGAACGCCTTCACGAACGCCGGGTTGATGTAGTCGGCGTAGTTGAGCATCCGGAAGGTGCCGCCCTTCTCCGGTGCCAGCCCGTCAGCGATCGGCGGGTTGTCCGAGGAGATCTCGAACTTCACCGGGTTGTCCGGACGGGCCAGCTTGTAGGGCGCGTTGGCGATGTTCCCCGTGTCGAAGGTGGGGTTGTCGTTGCCGTTGCCGCAGGCGGCGAGGGAGGCCAGTCCGGCCGCGCCGGCACCGAGCGCGAGCGTTCCGCGGAGGAAGCTGCGGCGGTCGAGTCCTTGCCCGGGGGAGGGGCGGGCCTTGGGATGGAACGTCATGCGGTCGGTCCTCCTGGTCGTGCCGTCGGTGTGCTCTCCCCGGCGTGGTCGGCGCTGATCCGGACCTTTGTGGAGGGACATCCTGTCTCAGGGTTCAGGCCAAGAGACGGCCCTTTCCCGAATTGGAATGTTCCTCCGGAGCCTGGTCGGCTGACTGACTGACCAGTTAGTGTGAACTCCACGGCGCCGAGAGGCAAGCAATTCGACGTTGCGACATCCGGGAGGGTTCCCGGTCGCCGCCGACGTCCGGAGCGATCGAGGAAGTCATGTCCAGCCCAGGGTCGAGCCCAGTGTCGAGCCAGCCGAGCCGCTACGACGCCATCGTGGTGGGTGGGGGCCACAACGGCCTGGTCACCGCCGCCTATCTGGCCAGAGCCGGCCTGCGGCCCCTGGTCCTGGAGGCCAGGTGGAAGGTCGGTGGCGCCGCCACCACCGAGACGCCGTGGGGCCCCGACTACAAGGTCACCTCGCTGTCCTACGTCATGAGCCTGATGCCCCCGACGATCATCAACGACCTGAAGTTGAAGCAGTTCGGCTACCGGGTGATCCCCATGGGGCCCAGCTACCTCCCCCTGCCCGACGGGAAGCGCTCGCTGATCCTCGACGGTGACCCCGCCCACGACCACGCGGCGATCGCGAAGTTCTCCACCAAGGACGCCGACGCCTACCTGAAGTACGAGAAGTGGCTGAAGGCGATCGCCGACAAGCTGTCGCCACTGCTCATGCAGCAGCCTCCCAAGGTCGGCTCGATGCGGCCGGGTGACCTGCTCGAGCAGGCGAGGCTCGCCTGGGGGATGCGCGGGCTCGACGTCCGCGGCTCCGCCGACGTCACCCGGCTGTTCACCATGAGTGTCGCGGATCTGCTCGACGAGTGGTTCGAGTCGCCGGAGGTCAAGGGCCTGCTCTGCGTCAACGGTGTCATCGGCACCTGGGCCGGGCCGTACGAGCCGGGCACCGCCTACGTCATGCTGCACCACTCCATCGGTGACGTCGGTGATGGAACGATGCAGGGCACGCAGGGATCCTGGGGCTTCCCGATCGGCGGAATGGGTGCGGTCTCCAAGGCGATCGCCGACTCGGCATTGTCGTTCGGGGCCGTGATCAAGACCGATGCCAGCGTGGCCAAGATCCTGGTGCGCAACGGCCACGTCTACGGCGTCGCGCTCGAGGACGGCACCGAGTTCCTCGCGGACAACGTCATTGCCGCGACCCACCCCAAGATCACCTTCCTCGACCAGATCGACGCGAGCGATCTGCCCGACGACTTCGTCCAGGACATCAAGCGGTGGCGCAGTCGCAGCGGCATGGTCAAGGTCAACGTCGCGCTCGACGGCCTTCCGGAGTTCAGCGCCGATCCCGATCTCGCCCGTGAGGTCTACTCCGGCGCGCTGGAGATGTCGCCGTCGATGGAGTATGCCGAGCGTGCGTTCGTGGACGCGCGAGAGGGCCGCGGGGCCGAGCGCCCGTTCAGCGACGCCGTCATCCCGTCAACGGTCGACCCGACACTGGCGCCCGAGGGGCACCACATCATGTCGATGTTCACCCAATGGGTGCCGCACACCTGGGCGGACGACCCGCAGCCCGAAGAGCTCGCCGCCTACGCCGACCGCGTCATCGCGCAGTACGACCAGGTGGCGCCAGGGTTCGCCAGCCGCGTGTTGCACCGTCAGGTGATCGGTCCGCACGAGATGCAGACGGAGTACCACTTGATCGGCGGCAACATGACCCACGGTGAGCTGTCAGTGGACCAGTTGTTCCACATGCGCCCCGCGCCTGGCTACGCCGACTTCACGACGCCGATCGCCGGGCTCTACCAGGCGTCCTCGGCGACGCACGGTGGCGGTGGGGTCACCGGCATCGCCGGGTACCAGGCGGGTCAACGGGTGCTGCACGACCGCAAGCGTCGCAAGTTCCGTCGGTCGAGCTGATCGAGAGGACCGCTGATGGGCACGCCAGTCGCGCAGGTGAGTCGGCTCCGCCCTGATGAGTTGCTCGCGTGCCAGCAAGGTTCCGGCTCGATGCTGCCGGCTGCGGCCTACGTCGACGACGCGGTGCACGCGTGGGAGCAGCGGCACTTCTTCGAGGCGGGCTGGGTGTGCGTCGGGCGGGCGGACGACCTCGCGACTCCCGGGTCGCGGCGCGCGGTGGCGATCGGTTCGGACAGCGTTCTGCTGGTGCGCGGCCATGACGGTCTGTTGCGCGGCTTCTACAACGTCTGCCGTCACCGGGGTCACGAGCTGCTGCCGTGCGGCGCCCAGGGCTCGGGGAGGTTCATCCGTTGCCCTTACCACGCATGGGTGTACGACACAGCCGGCGACCTGTACGGCGTTCCCCCCACACACACCGAGGACGTGCACGACACCTCGCAGTTCTCACTCGTGGCTGCCCCGACGCGCGAGTGGCACGGGTTCGTGTTCGTCAATGCCACGGGCGACGCCCCAGATCTCGAGGAGTACCTCAGTGGCCTCGACGAGGTCGTTGCGCCGTACTCCATGGCTCAGCTGCGCGTCGCGGAGTCGCATGAGTACGAGATCGCGGCGAACTGGAAGCTGATCGTCGAGAACTACGACGAGTGCTTTCACTGTCCGTCGATCCACCCCGAGCTGTGTCAGGTGTCGGACCCCGACAGTGGCAGCTTCATCGCCGGCAGCGGCCTCTGGCTCGGCGGGACGATGTGGCTACGCGACGGCGTCGACACGATGTCGCTGGATGGACGAAGCGGTGGGGTGCCGATCACTGGTCTTCCAGCCGGCCGGGAGCGAGACGTCGTGTATCTGCACGTGTTCCCCAACCTGCTGATCAGCCTGCACCCCGACTACGTCATGACGCACCGCATGACGGCGTTGGCTCCGGGGCGGACGGCCGTGGAGTGCCAGTGGCTGTTCCCCGCGCAGGCCTGGGAACGCGACGGCTTCACGCCGAGCTACGCCGCCGACTTCTGGGACGTGACCAACCGTCAGGACTGGACCGCGTGCGAGAGCGTGCAGCGCGGCACGGCCAGCCGCGGCTACCGACCCGGCCCGTTCTCCTCAGCCCACGAGTACGTGGTCAAGGCGTTCGTCGACATGACAGCTCGCGGCTACCTCGCTGGTGGCCTTCCAGAGCCCGAACCGGTGGCCGAAGTGGTCGTCACGGCTCGCGCGAACGGCTCGAAGGGAGCCTGAGATGACCTCACTCGACCTACCGGTGTCGACGCAGACCGACCTGGCCAGGCTCGACGACCTGATCGTCGAGCAGGAGGCGGTGATGCTCGACCGGACCAAGCGGTCGCAGGAGCTGCGTGCGCAGGCCCGCGACGTGCTCGCCGGCGGGGTGGCCAGCAGCTGGCAGGACGCGCCGCCGTGCGCGGTCTGGATCGACGAGGGCCGTGGGTCGCATGTCTGGGACGCCGACGGCAACGAGTACGCAGACTTCCACGGCGGCTTCGGCGTCGGCGTGGCCGGACATGCCCACCCCGCGATCGTCGCGGCGGTCATCGCACGCGTGTCGCGCGGCACGCACTTTGCCCAACCCGTCGAGGACGCGATCGTGGTTGCGCGCGAGCTGGCGTCGCGCTTCGGGCTCCCGTTGTGGCGCTACAACAACTCCGGCACCGAAGCCACCATGGACGCCTTTCACCTCATGCGGATCGCGACCGGGCGTCCCAAGGTGATCAAGGTCGAGGGCAGCTACCACGGGCACCACGACAGCGCGCAGGTGTCGGTGTATCCGCAGCCGGAGCTGGCCGGTGGGTACGACGCGCCGAACTCGGTGCGCGCCAACGCGTCCATCCCCGAACCGACCGCTCAGCTCACCGTCATCGTTCCCTTCGGCGATCTGGCTGCCGTCGAGCGGGCGCTGAAGACGCACCAGGGCGAGATCGCCGGGATGATCATCGAGCCGATCATGATGAACATCGGGCTCATCCCGCCTCCGCCTGGCTACCTGGCCGGGCTGAAGGACCTGCTGCACTCCGTCGGGGCGTACCTGACCTTCGACGAGGTGAAGACCGGTTTCGGGGTAGCCCGCGGTGGCGCGACCGAGCTGTTCGGCGTCGAGCCCGACCTCGTGTGCGTGGCCAAGGCGATGGCAGGTGGCCTGCCGTGCGGTGCGATCGGTGGCGTGCCGGAGCTGATGGGCCTGATCGCGGACGGCACGTACGAGCAGGTCGGCACGTTCAACGGCAACCCGCTGACCATGGCCGCAGCGCGCGCCACGTTGCAGGAGGTGCTCACGCCGCAGGCCTACCGCCATCTGGACGAGCTGCGCGAGCGCCAGGTGGTCGGCTGCGAACGTGTGCTGGCGGAGTACTCACTGCCCGGGTTCGTGCGCGCGTTCGGCGCCAAGGGCACCGTCATCTTCACCGACCGGCTGTCGAACTACCGCGACTTCGTGGACTACGCCGACCAATGGGGCAACGCCCACTGGTTGTTCCAGCAGAACGGGGGCGTTGCGCTGCCGCCGTGGGGCAAGTGCGAGCAGTGGACGATGTCGGTGCAGCACACGACCGATGACGTCGACCGCTTCGTGGCCAACCTCGAGTCGATGGCGAAGGCCCTCCGCACAACCCCAAGTTGATCTTGGACTTCATGGGTAAGTTGATCTTGGAAACCCAGCATCTTCTCCTAGATCAACATCGGTGACGTCCTGAGCTGCGGCGGGATCGGGGCGAAGTGACAGACTCACGGCCGTGACGGGCCCTTACGCGATCGCGATCATCGTGGTCGCACTCGTCCTGGGGATCTGGGCGGTCGTGCTCGTGGCGCTGAACCGGCCGCCAGGCGTGGCGTTGTTCGTCGGCGCCGGAGTCCTGGAGGCGCTGCTGGTCGGCTTCCTGGTCGGTGGAATCGTCCAGATGGTCCAGACGCACCACACGTTCCCCAAGGGCGAGTTCGTGCTCTACCTGTTGGCCTGCGTCGCCATCCCGCCGATCGCGTTCGTGTGGGGTATGGGGGAGAAGGCCCGCTCCGGCACTGCGGTGCTGGCGCTTGCGTTCCTCATCACGCCGGTCATGGTGGTCCGGGTGCAACAGGTGTGGGCGGGCTGAGATGACCGAACCTGAGGTGGCGAGCACCGGACCGCGGCCGACCGGCCACGGCTTCGGCCGCTTCCTCGTCGCCGTCTACGGGCTGCTGGCTCTGGCAGCCACAGCCCGCTCCGCCTTCCAGATCGCGACCAAGTTCAGCGACGCCCCGGTGGCGTACCTGCTGTCGGCGTTCGCGGCCGTCGTGTACATCGTGGCGACGGTGTCGCTGGCCAGGGGTGACGCCACATCGCGTCGGGTGGCCACGGTCGCCATCAGCATCGAGCTGGTCGGCGTCCTGATCGTCGGTGCCGTGAGCGTGTTCGCCCCCGACGCGTTCCCTGATCCCAGCGTGTGGACCGGATTCGGCAGCGGTTACGGGTTCGTGCCGCTGGTGCTGCCGTTCGTCGGGCTCTGGTGGCTGCGCCATACCCGGTAAGGCTCCGAGCCGGAGTTGATCAAGGAGAGGATGCTGGTTTCCAAGATCAACTTACCCATGAAGTCCAAGATCAACTTGGGGTTGGGGTTGGGGTTGGGGTTGGCCGCGGCGGATGACGGCGTCGGCGGCGATCGCGCCGTCGGGCGTGACGATCACCGGGTTCAGCTCGATCAGGGCGAGGTGCTCGCTCAGCAACAGGTCGCCGACGGCGCTGGCGAGCCGGCTGACGGCGGCCAGGTCGACCGGCTGCCTGCCGCGACCGCCCGTGAGCACAGCCGCCGCCCGCAGCCGACGCAGCGCCTGCTCGACGCGTTCCGGAGTGGCCGGCAACAAGATCACGGCGGCGTCGGGCGCCACCTCCACCCAGATGCCGCCGAGCGCCACGACCAGCGCAGGGACGACGCCGTCGCGATGTGCCGCCACCAGGAGCTCGACGCCCGCCGGCGCCATGGCCTCGACCAGCACGTCGTCGTCGCCGTGGCCCGGGATGTCACGCAGCCGCAGATACGCCTGGCGCACGGCTTCGTCGTCGGTCAGGTCCAGGGCGAGCGCACCGATGTCGGACTTGTGCTGCAGGTGGGCGGCGCTCAGCTTGATCGCCACCGGGTACTGCGCAGCCCTCGCTGCGGCCACCGCGTCCTGCGCGTCGGTCACGAGGCGTCCTGCCGGCACCGCGATCCCGTGGTTGCGCAGCAACTGCTTGCCCTCGTGTTCCGCCAGCCACTCGCCGGGCGCCGGCCGCCCTCGAGCAGCCCCGGCGATCTGCCCCAACCGCTCCGGTTCGCCAGGTGGGCGACGCAGCGCATCGGCCACCACGAGTCCGGTGCGCAGGCCCCACACGGCCGGGACTCCCTGGTCGAGCAGCCGCAACAGGTCCGGCTCGGGCAGCGTGTCCGGCAACGTCGAGGCGATCACGACGCCTGCGGTGGCCCGCTGCGCGCCGAGCGCGATGCCGTCCAGCGTCCTGCGCCCATTCCTCCGCGGAAGTCGGGTCCATGTCCTGCGGCTGGTCGTGGTAGGCCACCACCTGTCCGAGCCCAGGGTCGGACGCCGCGGTCTCGATGATGGCCGCGATGGGTTCGACGACTCCCCAGATGAGGGCCGTGTAGTCCAGCGGGTTCCCGATCGTGGCCGCTGCGGGGACCAGTGACTCCAGCGCCTTGGCCGTCTCCGTCGTGCAACGGCGGGAGGTCGATGCCGAGCGACGCTGCGAGGTCGGCGCCCGTCGCGGCGTCGCCACCCGAGCACGTGACGATGCCCACACCACCGGTCTTGCGGGTCGCGACCGCCATCGACTTGGCCACCTCGAGCAGGTCGTGCGGGTCGTCGACCCAAGCGCCGCCCGCCTCCTCCACGAGCGCCTGCAGGATCCGGCTGTCACTGGCCACCGCGCCGGTGTGGGCGGCTGCGGACGACGCACCGAGCGCAGAGCGCCCTGCCTTCAGCACGGCCAGTCCGATGTCGCGCTCCGCGCAGGCCTTCAGTGCCAGCGCCAGGCGGTCGCCGTCGCCATCCGACTCCAGGTAGAGGGCTACGGCGCGCACGCCGTCGAGTTCGGCGATCGCGGTCAGGTAGTCGGCGGCGTCGAGCACGGCCTGGTTCCCACACGAGACGACCGTGTGCAGCCGCAGCCCACGACGGGTTCCCAACGCGTTGACCGCGACGTTGCCGCTCTGTGAGACCACGGCGACGCGGCCGGGCTCACCGAGGTGGTAGGCGTCGCCCCACAGTGGTGCCCGCCGGTGCAGCGACACGATGCCGTTGCCGTTGGGTCCGCACACCGGCAACGAGTGACGCAGCGCCGCGGCGCGTAGTTCCTCTTGCAGCGCGCGGCCGTGGGCGACCTCCGCGAAGCCGGCCGCAAAGACCACTGTTCCTCCGACGCCGAGCTCGCCGGCCTCGTCGAGGAGGCCGGGAACGGTGCTAGCCGGCGTTGCGATCACGGCCACATCGGGCACCTCGGGAAGGTCGGCGAGGGTGCGAAAGCACGGCACTCCGTGGACCTTCGTGGCCGTGGGGTGAACACCCCACACCGGTCCGCCGAAGCCCGCCTCGACCAGGTTCGCCAGCGTCTGGTTGCCGTAGGTGCCCAGGCGTTGCGACGCACCGACGACAGCCACCGATCGGGGGTCGAGCAGACGGTCGAGCTTCACGCACCGGAGCCTGACTGACTGATCAGTCAAGAGTCAAGCGCTGCGCTCGTCGGGCCGCTTCGCCACCGTAAGGTCCTCGTGTGGCGAAGTCGCTGCTCGAGCCGGCGCGCTCGGTCGACGTCGTGCTCGAGACCGACGTCCTCGTGGTGGGCTCCGGTCCGGCGGGGCTCGCGGCCGCGCTGGCGGCCGCCCGCGCTGGAGTCGAGGTGACTCTTGTAGAGCGGTTCGGCTGCTTCGGCGGGAACATCACCGCGGTGGGCGTGGAGGGAATGGCCTGGTACCGCCACGAGAAGACGATCGAGGCCGAGGGGATCGGGCGGGAGTTCGAACGGCGAGCCCACGCGATGGGTGCGGCGAGCCCGGAGAGTCAGTCGGACTCCTTCGAGCTCGACGCCGAGGGCTTCAAGGTCGTGGCCGACGCGCTCGTGGAGGAGGCCGGCATCCGGCCGTTGCTGCATCGGCTCGTCGTCGCGCCGATCCTCGACGGCGACAACGTCTGTGGTGTCATCACGGAGTCCAAGGCAGGACGAGAAGCGCTGCTGGCGCGGCGCGTGATCGACGCGACAGGAGACGCGGACCTGGCTCACCGAGCTGGGGCGCCGACCCGGTTGACGCCCCGCGAGGAGATGCTCGCTGCGTCGGTGATGTTCCATCTGGCCGGCGTCGACAAGGCGGAGTTCTTGGCCGGGGTTCGTGACGACCCGCAGACCTACGCGGACTGGAGCGCCGGCGGCTGGGACGTGGAGACCGACGGCAAGGAGGACGCTCTGTTCTCCCCGTATCTGCGCAAGCCGTTTGCGGCCGCGATCCGCGACGAGTTCATCCCGTCCAACCTGACGACATTGGGCGGCACCTGGGGTGCAGTGCACGACACCGGCGAAGTCACCTACCTGAACATCGTGCACCTGTCCGGCATCGACGGCACCAACCCGGACGACCTGACCCGCGGCGAGATCGAGGGCCGTCGCCAGGCGATGCACGCCATCGCCGCCCTGCGGCGGTACACCAGGGGCTGTGCGAACGCTCGTCTGCGCAACTTCGGCATGACGATCGGGATTCGCGATACTCGCAAGATCGAAGCGGTGTACGACCTGACCGAGGCCGACGTACGTGGTCAAGCTCGCTTCGAGGACTCGATCGGCATCTACCCGGAGTTCATCGACGGCTATGGCGTTCTGATCCTGCCCACGACCGGCCGGTACTACGAATTCCCGTTCCGCAGCATCGTCCCCAGGACGGTCCGCAACCTCCTCGTGCCCGGACGACCATCGGGCGGAGACAAGATCGCGCACGCATCCACGCGCAACATGTCCTGCTGCGCTGTCCAAGGCCAAGGTGCCGGGATCGCCGCCGCGGTCTCACTGCGCAGCGGGGCGGATGCGGCGGACGTCGACATCGCCCAGGTGCAGGCCGAGCTTTCTCGCCAGGGGGTCCGCTGCCACTGAGCCACTCGCCGCGCCTGAGGAGGTCCGGCGCCGTTGTCCCGACTGTCACTTGCTCGTACGCTCGGGTCGGAAGCGGAGGTGGCCATGCCCATCCAAGGCACGTTCCCGGTGACGATCTCGGCCCCAGTGGCGAAGGTGTGGCCGTTGGTCAGCGATCTGGAGAAGCACCCGCAGTGGTCGCCGAAGGACTACCGCGTCGAACTCGTCTCCGGTGACGCAGGTTCGGTCGGCGCCCGGTATCGCTCGGTCGGCTGGATCCCTGGTGACAAGAGCCACAGCAACGAGGTGGAGCTCACCGACGTCGTCGAGAACCAGCGCTTCGCGTTTCTTGCGCACGACGAGCAGGGTGATTTCAAGAACACCTACACCTTGACGTCGAAGGACGCGAACACGACAGAGGTCGTCTTCGACCTGGTGTTCCCGCAGATGAAGGGCATGGCCGCGCTGGCCGTCCCGGTGATCTTCCCGTTGGTGGGCAAGCCGGACATCCGCAAGCGGATGCAGATGCTCAAGGCCGCCGCCGAGAAGCCCTGATCTGGCCGGCGCTCCCGGCGCGGTGCGCCCCACTCTAGGGAAGCAACGAACCGTTGCTTCCCTAAGAGTGAAGTTTCTTACTCGTTGTCCCTCCGGAATGAAGGTTTCCCGGGGTTCATGTAACGGCCTTCCCGGGTGGAAGCAATGAAGACTTGCTTCCGAAAGAACAGAACAACCTCTGCATTGTCCCGGCCGGATCGGAAGTCTTTCGGGGTTCATCCGACGGGGCGCCGCCTCACCCCCGCGTGCTTGGCGTTCGTGCCGCGAACGGCTTCCCCGCGGCGGGTGAGGCTGGCACACTTCGATCATGGTCACGCCGGTCCTGACGCCGCCCGCGCCGGCTGAGTCGGACGCTTCGGCGCGTCGACGCCGCTGGCCCCGGATCGTCGGGTCGGTCGGGATGCTCCTTGCCGTGGCGATGATCGCGGGAGTCATCTGGGTGATCCACTACCAGCCGTTCGTTTCCAGCGAAGCCGGCATGGTGGCGCCTGGCGGTCGGGTGACCAGCACAGGGAACGTCTTCGGAACGGAGTACACACTGCACCGCCCGCGGCCAGGAACTGTGGTCACGATCTACGCCGACCTCGCGATCGCCGGGCCGGTTCCCGTCACCGTTGTGTCGGTGGGCAACCCGTTCCCTGACGGACACGGTGGGATGATCAACATCGCAGACCACTGGGTCGTACAGATGCGACCCACTCCCCAGTCAGAGCAATTCATCCCCTTTCATCCGGTTGCCCTGAACGGTGAGAGCTGGCTGCGGTTGCGCCTTCAGTTCACCATCCCGGACTGCGCCCCACGCAATGACGGAAGCACGGTCGCCACCAGCTTCCCGGTCACGTATCGAGTGCTCGGGATCACCCGAACTGTGGAAGTACCGGCTGCTGACACGACGGCGTACTCACTTGCTCATCCCCCTGCATGTGGTCTACCTCTGCCGTGAGTTGACGGCCCGCACGCTCCGGCTCAGGTCAACGTCGTCAGGTCCTCGGCGTCAATGATCCGGTACGCGTAGCCCTGTTCGGCCAGGAACCGTTGGCGGTGGGCCGCGAAATCCTGGTCCACGGTGTCCCTCGCGACGATCGCGTAGAAGCGCGCCGTCCGTCCGTCGCCCTTGGGACGCAGCACTCGGCCGAGTCGCTGTGCCTCCTCCTGGCGCGAGCCGAACGAACCGCTCACCTGGATGGCAACGCTTGCCTCGGGCAGGTCGATGGAGAAGTTGGCCACCTTGCTCACGACGAGCGTGCCGATCTCGCCGTTGCGAAAGGCGCCGAACAGGCGTTCCCGCTCGCGCACTGTCGTTTCGCCCTTGATGACCGGAGCATCCAGCCGCTCCCCCAGCAGGTCGAGCTGGTCGAGGTACTGACCGATCACCAACGTGGGCTCATCGCGGTGTCGCTCTACCAGTTCTTCCACCACGCGGTACTTGGCCGGTGTCGACGCCGCCATGCGGTAGCGCTCCTCCGGTTCGGCGACCGCGTACGCCATGCGCTCGGAGTCCGGCAGCGTCACCCGCACCTCGACGCAGTCGGCGGGTGCGATGTAGCCCTGCGACTCGATGTCTTTCCACGGAGCGTCGTAGCGCTTCGGCCCGATGAGCGAGAAGACGTCGCCTTCCCGCCCGTCCTCGCGGACCAACGTCGCGGTCAGACCGAGTCGACGTCTCGCCTGGATGTCGGCGGTGAAGCGGAAGATCGGCGCGGGCAACAGGTGGACCTCGTCGTAGAGGATCAGCCCCCAGTCGCGGGCGTCGAACAGCTCGAGGTGGGTGTACACCCCTTTGCGTTTGGTCGTCACCACCTGGTAGGTGGCGATCGTGACCGGGCGGATCTGCTTCTTCGCCCCCGAGTACTCACCGATCTCGTCGTCGGTCAGTGAGGTACGGCGCAGCAGCTCGTCGCGCCACTGCCGGGCCGCCACGGTGTTGGTGACCAGGATCAAGGTGGTCGCCTTGGCCAATGCCATGGCGGCCGCACCCACCAACGTCTTGCCGGCGCCGCAGGGCAGCACCACCACGCCGCTTCCGCCGTGCCAGAAGTTCTCCGCGGCCAGGGCCTGATAGGGGCGCAGCGTCCACTCGGTCTGGTCGAGCTCGATCGGGTGGGCTTCACCATCGACGTAGCCGGCAAGGTCCTCCGCGGGCCAGCCGACCTTGAGCAACACCTGCTTGAGATGCCCTCGCTCGGACGGGTGCACGATCACCGCGTCGTCGCCGATCCGCCCGCCGACCAGGGGTTGCACCTTGCGGCTGCGCAACACCTCCTCGAGGACGGCTCGGTCGTAGGCGTGCAGCACCAGCCCGTGGGTGGGGTGGTTTCTCAGCTCCAGACGCCCGTAGCGGGCCATGGTGTCGGCCACGTCGACCAGCAGGGCATGCGGCACGGGGTAGCGGCTGAAGCGCAGCAGGACGTCGACCACCTGCTCGGCGTCATGGCCGGCCGCCCGCGCGTTCCACAGGCCCAGCGGAGTGAGCCGGTAGGTGTGGACGTGCTCCGGCGCCCGCTCGAGCTCGGCGAAGGGCGCGATCTCGTGGCGTGCCTCGTCGGCGAGAGGGTGATCGACCTCGAGGAGCAAGGTCTTGTCGCTCTGGACGATCAACGGGCCGTCGGTCACGGGGCTCCTCGGTGATAGGGGGTCAGTCTCGCAACACCTCGACCGTCCCCGTGCTTCCGGGCCCACCGCACTAGCCTGCGGCCATGCGAGCACGTGACCTGGTGGGAGCGGTTCCGGCCGTGACACCGGCCACGTCGTTGCTCGATGCGGTCGCGGTCCTGGTGGCGGCCGGCACGTCAGGGGTCGCAGTCGTCGACGACCACCGGGTGCCCCGCGCCCTCCTGCCCGGCTCCCAGCTGGTCGGCCAGACGGTACCGACGTATGTCAAGGACGACCCGTCACTGGCCGCCGTGCTGGCCGAGGCGGAACCCTCCTCGTTGCGCGCCCGGATCTCCTCACTCACGGTGGCAGATGTCCTGAACGACGCCGAGCCGGATCCGCTGCCGCTCGTGGACGCGGATGCCTCCCTGCTCGAGATCGCGACCACGATGTCGGACGTCGGAGTGGGGATCGTGCTGGTGGTCGACGCCGACGGTCGCTACGTCGGGGGAGTCACCGCCAACGACCTGCTGGCGACGCTGCGTCCATGAAGACCGGTCTGGCGATCGGCGCGTTCGTCCTCGTCTACCTGCTGCTCGTGTCCGAACGGGTCGAGCGGCTGCTGGCGGCGGCGCTCGGTGCCGGCGTGGTGCTGTTGTTCGGCGTGGTGGGAGTGCGTGACGCCTTCTTCTCGCAGAGCACCGGGGTCGACTGGAGCGTTCTGATCCTGTTGTTCTCGATGATGGTGATCGTCGGCGGGTTGCGACGCACTGGTGCGCTCGATGTGGTGGCGCTGTGGACCGTGCGCCGGGCCAGAGGTTCCACGTACGGGTTGCTCGTGCTGCTCTCCACCGTCACCGCTCTCAGCGCCATGTTCTTGTCCGACGTGACCGTGGTCGTGCTGCTCGCGCCCGTGATCTTGTTGGTGTGCGACCGGCTCAGGCTGGCGCCGGTGCCCTTCCTCATAGCAACGGCGCTGGCCGCCAACATCGGAGGCTCCGCCAGCCTGGTCGGCGACCCGGCCGTGATCATCGTCGGAACCCGGGCCGACCTCACATTCGTGGACGTGCTCGTGCATCAGCTGCCGGTGTCGCTGGTGGTGTTCTGCGTCTTCTTGGTGATCTCGCGTTTCCTGCTCCTGCCGGCGATCCGGCGCGGACCAGGGTCGCGCGCCGGGCGTGACTTCGTGGAACCGACGACGCTCGAGCCCACCACGGCCATCCGGGACCCACGGATGCTGGCAGGCGCCGTCGCGGTGGTGGGCCTGGTCATCCTCGGCTTCCTGACCCAGGGGCTCACCGGCCTGGAACCGAGCGTCGTGGCGCTGCTCGGCGCCGGAGCGATGTGGCTGGTGGTCCGCGACGGACGTCAGCAGCTCCTCGACCACGTCGAGTGGGAGACGCTGGCGTTCCTGGCCGCGTTGTTCGTGGTGGTGGGAGCGCTGGTCAAGGTCGGGGCGATCGACCATTTGGCCGTCTGGGTCGGTCAGGTGATCGGCGGCAGCCCCACCGTCGCCGTGCTCGGCACGCTGACCGGTTCCGCCGTGGTCTCGGCGCTGATCGACAACATCCCGTTCGTCACCACGATGTCGCCGGTGGTGGCCGACCTGACGGCGAGTGACCCGTCACTGAATCCGGGCAACGCGCTCTGGTACGCGTTGTCGATGGGGGCCGTCCTCGGCGGCAACGCCACGGCGATCGGGGCGAGCACGAACATCGTGGTGGTCGGGATCGCGCGACGGCACGGACACCCGATCGGCTTCTGGACGTTCACCCGCTACGGCCTCGTGGTCGCTGCGGCCTCGATGGCGGTGGCGATCCCGATGTTCTACCTGCGCTACCTCTAGCGAACCCCTAAGTTGATCTTGGACTTCATCAGATGGGCGGCGTGGTCCGGAGGAGTCGTCAGGAGTCAGTGGTGCTTGGGCACCGGGATCTGCGTCTTCCCGCCGCTGGGCAAGGTCGCGAGGATCGGCGACGGGGACGGCGAGGTCGCCGGGGGCGGGGTGTAGGGCGGCACGTACGTGGGGGCGACGTAGACCGGGGCCGTCGGCTTGTGGTGGTGGTGGTGCTTGGCCTTGGGCTTCTTGGTCTTGTGGTGATGCGTGATCTTGGGAGGCGGCGGGATGTAGTTGGCGTGGCTCTGCTGGCCTACTGGCGCGCCGAGCGACGGGAGGGGGCTGGGCGACGTACTGGTGGGGGCCTGCGTCGGCAGCCGGAAGGCGAGGACCGTGAAGGAGACCACCGCGGCTCCGCACACGATGAGCGCGCCGTTCACCCATGCCGTTCGCATGACCCCACCACCTTCCCCGCCCCTATCTTCCCTCACGTCCCCGGCGGCGTCACCTCGGCATGGCAGCCTGACCCGTATGGCCGATCTCTTCGACTACGTCCCGCACCCCCACGCCCAGGCCCGCGACAAGGCCGGCCCGCCCACCACGGCTGCTGCAGCAAGATCGATCCACGGCCCAGGACCGGTCGGGCGGTTCAACGCCCGATTCGGCCTGAAGGTCACGGTGATCGTGGGGACGATGTGGACCGCCTATCTGTTCACCCTGCTGGCCCTGGTCAGCGCGCCGTCCGCGCTCCACACCGGCGACAAGATCATCATCGTGGCCTGGATCGCGCAGACGTTCCTCCAGCTGGTGCTCCTGCCCATCATCATCGTCGGCCAGAACGTCCAGGCCGCGGCCGCCGACGCGCGTTCCCTGGCCACCTACGACGACGCGTCGGCCGTGCTCGCCGAGGCGCGCCAGATCCAGGCGCACCTGTTGGCCCAGGATGCCGCGATCCAACAGATCCTCAGCAAGGTGTCAGCGGCAGCCTGACGCGCAGCCCGAACTAGCCTGTGCCGATGCCCTCGGACAGCGACCCCGAAATGGAAGCCGCGATGGACACCGACACCCTCGTCGTCGGGGCCTCCGCGGCGGGCCTCGCCTGCGCCGCCTACCTGCGCCGCAGCGGTCAGCGCTTCGAGATCCTCGAGGCCACCGACGACGTCGGTGACGCCTGGCGGCACCACTACGACCGCCTGCACCTGCACACGCCCAAGTCCGCATCGTCCCTACCAGGTTCGCCGATGCCGGCCGACTTCCCGCGCTATCCCTCGCGTGACCAGGTGGTCGACTACCTCGAGACCTACCGCGACCGCTTCGGACTGCGACCGCACTTCGGTCAGGCAGTGACCCGGCTCGAGCGGGACGACGACACCTGGGTGGCGACGACGGCCGACCGTCAATGGCGCAGTCGCAATGTGGTGGTCGCAACCGGCGCCACGCGACGACCCGTGATTCCGACGTGGCCCGGCCAGGATGCCTACACCGGTGACGTCCTGCACTCCAGCGCCTATCGCAACGGTGATCCGTGGCGCGACCGGTTGGTGCTCGTGGTTGGATTCGGCAACTCCGCATGTGAGCAGGCGATCGACCTGGTCGAACGCGGCGCGCACCCACACCTGTCGGTGCGATCGCCGGTCAACGTCGTGCCCCGCGACATCCTCGGCCTGGTTCCGGTGCTGCAGCTGGGCATCGTCATGCGTCACGTACCGTCGCAGCTCGCCGACGCTCTTGCTGCACCCATGATCCGGTTCACGATCGGCGACATCCGCCAGGTCGGCTTGCGCAAGCTGCCGTACGGGCCGAACACGCAGATCGCCCGTGATCGCCACATCCCACTGCTCGACATCGGCACGATGGAACATCTGCGGGCCGGACGCATCGTGGTGCACGGCGGCATCGAACGCTTCACCGCCACCGGCGTTGTGTTCACCGACGGCACCACTCTCGACGTCGACGCTGTGATCCTTGCAACCGGGTATCGACCGGCGCTCGAGGACTTCCTGACCGACTGGGAGCAGGTGTGTGACGCCGAGGGCCGTCCGTACGTCTCCGGCGGCGCCACAGCCTTGCCCGGTCTGTTCTTCTGCGGTCAGTACGTGTCACCGTCGGGCATGCTGCGCGAGATCGGCCTTGAGTCGCGACGCATCGCCGCCCTCACGGCGTGAGCGGTGCGACCCCCGAGATCCGATGCACACGGAAGGTCCGCACTGCCTCGTAGCGGTGGTCGAACGCAGTGAGCCACCCGCCCCGCACCTCCAGCGGGTCGACCACGCGTTCCACCACACCACCGTCGTCGTCCACGTACCCCAGCCACACCGAGCGGTGCTCGTCCACTGCGGCTCGCAGTGCCGCAACCGTGTCGGACGCGGCGGTCCGCGGCGGAGTGTCGCTGCCGGCGGGTCCGGCCACGGTGACGCCACGCGAGGCGCCACGATCACCGGCCCGCAATGCACGGATGGCCGCCGCCAGCACGTCGACGCGCGGTACGGGGGGATCGGCGACGAGCCGCGGCGGCCGCTGTGCCTGCCGGGTGCGTCGTGCGTCCGGGCGTCGCAGCAGCAGACCGCCGTCGGCTGACTCCGCGACTGGTGCCAGGTTCATGGCGCGCACCCGTTCGAGCACCACGTCAGGAGCCGCCTGTGCCACCGCCACCGTCGGCGCGATTCGTCGCAGTCGGAGCAGGTCCGACCGTCGGTCGGCCATCAGCTCGTCGAGCACGCTCGCGTCGTCGCTGCGCAGGTACGCGCTGGCTGATCCGACGCGGAGTCGACCATGGCGTCGGGCGACGTCGTCGATCAGGTACTCCAGCGGCTGTGGGACCGGCGTACGCGAGTGCAGGGCCACGAAGGCGTGCAGCTCGCTTGTGGTGCGCCCTGCGTCGAGCGCGCGCCGGATCGAGTCGGCGGTGAAGCGGTACACCGTCGCCCCGCCCGTGGACTCCACGTCGGCCATCAGTCCCAGCTCCCGAGCGACGGTTCCGTCGAGGGGACCCGGTGCGACGGCTGTCAGATCAGCTTGCAGCAGAACGTGATCTACCGGTTGCGGCAGCAACGGAGCGAGCCGATCAGACGCCAGGTCAGCGCCATCGTCGTTGCCGGCGGCGATCAGCGGCGCCGCGAACGAGGCGAGCGCGCCAAGGCCGGTGACGCCCAGCTGTGCGGCCTCGTCCAGCGCCCAGCGCACGATCGCGTCGCGACCACCAGCCCGCGTGGAGCTGCCACGTCGAGGTCGGCGCCACGCCTCGCGTCGCATCAGGAGGTCGGGCGCAACCGCGACGCCGCTGCCGGCCGAGTCGAGATCTGCGAGCACCGCGCGCCGCACCTCGGGGGCGAGCACCCGGTCGAGCTCGCCGGCCAGCGGAGTGCGTCGTTGGTCGCGGTCATCTCGTTCGCCGAGCAGACCGACGACCCGAGTCGAGCCCAACCAGGCGAGTGCAAGTTCGACCCATCGCGACGCCACGGGGGCCAGACGCCAAACGTCGTAGGCGTTGGTGGGCAACCAGGCCTCGTCCAGCTCGCCGTCGCGTGCGAGCAGGCCGGCCTGCAACGCGAGCTCGGCCAGGAGTGTCAGCTCCGACTCCGTCACGTCCAGCGCTCGTGCCGCGGTCTTGACGTCGCGCAGGCCGACGCCTCCGCTGCGCAACACCGCAGGCGGGTCGTAACTCCACAGCTCCAGCAGATCCTCCACGCGCCGCACCAGGTCGTACGCCGATCCGGCCGCGGCCGCGTCGACGCGCGCCGCGTCGTTGCCGGCCCCCACCAACTCAGGTGCCTCCGGGGCCGCCTCGAACAACCGGCCGCCGCGCAACCACAGCCCGATCTCGGCCGGCAGCACCACCGTCGCGTCGTCGACCGCCACCAACAGGCCATGCGCCAACAACCACGAGATCGGGGACTCGTCGGTGGCGTCACGGGCACTGACGACGCGGTCGGCCCGCGCGACGCTGCCCCGTGGCGGCCCCCACGTGAGCGCGTCCAACGCGGCACGTGCCGCCGCAGGCGCGTCGTTCACCAGTGCCTCGACGTCCTTGGGAACCGCGCGCTCCAACGTCGACGCGAACGGACCGAGCCCGCCCGGGTCGGGGGAGAACGCCTCGCGCACGGCGGTGGTGGGGCGGAGCGAGCCGTCTCGGCCCCACAACAGGGCCAGCTCGAACAGACGGTGGCTCGCGGCCGACAGCGATGCGTCGGTGGTGTCCGGGAGGAGTGCTGCGACGTCGTCCAGTGTCGCCGATCCTGGCGAGTCGACCTGTGACGTGCAGACGACTGCGGTCTCCAACACCTGAAGGTGCCAGCGGTCGAGACGGTCCAGCGCGCGCAGGGTCGACGCCGTGGTCGTGGCCCGGGCCGCGAGCTGACCGAGGTCGCTCGGAAGCGGCACCGCCAGATCGGGTCGGCCGACCAGCAGGGCGAGCAACGCGGCGTCGGAACGCCCGCGCAGGTCCTCGGCCAGGCTGCGTGGTGCCTCTGGCGAGGTGGGCTCTGCGGCCTGCGGCCGACGCGATGTCATCCGACCCACGTTAGACAACGACGAAGGCCTCGCCCAATCGGCGAGGCCTTCGTCTGGAACGTCGAGCTGAACTCGTTCGACTTTCGGGCTATCCCACGGACACCAGGGTCATGCCGACCTGGTTGCCGCCGTCCTCGTAACCGACCCAACCCAGGTACGACTTCGTCGGGTCGAGACCCGTCCAGCTCAGGGTCAGGTCCTGCGGCGACGGCCAACGTCACCGGCACCGGGTTGGCGGGGGACACCGTGAGGTTGCCCGCGTCGGTGTCGTCGACCAGCCACGACGTATACGTGAAGTCCGCCGAGCTGGCGTGGGTGAACGACCCGTATCCGTGTACGTAGGCGGTGTAGCTCCCGGCCGGAAGGCCGGGGATCGTCACCGTCTCGTCGCCCGACCCGGTGGCCGAGTACGCGACTAGCTGACCACCGGAGTCGTACAGGTACAGGTCGATGTCATCGGTGCTCACATCGGTCTTGGCGTTGATCTGCACCGCGGTGGTGTTCGCCGCCACCGTCACCGGGAACGCTGCAACGGCCGGCCCGGCGGTTGGGTTGGTCGGGTCGAACGCCGCCGGATCGATCGTCACATTCCCGGTCTGGCTGACACCGGCGGTCAGGCCGTAGACCTGGGTGTCGAGCGTGCCGGTGTAGCCCGGCGTGATCGGCACGTCGGTCGTCCCCGAGCCGTCACCCGCGATCGATCCGCCCACCTCGTACGGCGCAGCGATCGCGACCGGTTGAACCGCCATCGGGCTACGAACCCGGTGGGTGGAACCGGTCCAGATCAGGCTTCCGGTGGCCCACGTGTCCAGCGCCGCGGTGTCGGTGGTGAAGCGCACCGTGAACGTGACCTTGCCGTGGGCCGGCACCGTGATCTTGCTCGGCGACACCTTGACCTTGATTCCGGCCATGCCCTTGATGCTGGCGCGGTAGGTCTCTGCCTTGCCGGACACGTTCGTCACCGTGCGGGTGACCGTTTGCTGACCGGCGAGGGCGCCGATCCCGATCGAGGCCAGGTTCAGGTCCGACGGGTCGACCGCCGGCGCCGAGCCGAAGCCCAGCCCCGAACCCTGCGTCTGGTAGCCCAGGCCCTTCAGGAACTGGATCCAGTTGCGGGCGTTGGAGTTGTAGACCAGGCCCGGGTCGTTCGCGGGGTTCGGGAGGATGTTCCCCGCGCCCTGCTCGAACGGGCTGGTCGTGCCGATCGTGTTTCGGGTCGTCGTCATCATGGCCGACTTGACCATCATCGGGGACCACGTCGGGTGAGCCTGACGCAGCAACGCAGCGATGCCGGCGATGTGCGGCGCCGCCATCGACGTACCCGACTCGAGGTCCCAGTTGCGACCGTTGTCCGTGATCGGCGAGATGCCGGCAAGGACGTCGACGCCGGGGGCTGAGATGTCGGGCTTGACCACGTCGCCACCGGTCTGGATCGACGGGCCGCGCGACGAGAAGGCCGCCACCACAGGCACCTGTGTCGTGGACTCACCGGGCTTGACCGGCTTGATCGCGATGGTGGGGTTGGGCGTGGTGGCCACGTAGTTCTCCAACGCAGCACCGCTGACGTCGTCCAGGTGGACGGTCGGGATCGAGTGCAGGTCGGCGTTCAGCGAGTTCGGCGTGACGTTGACCAGCACCATGCCCACGCCGCCCTCGTTGGCCACCTCGGCGCTCTTGGCGACCCGGTCGTACACGCCACGGTCGCAGACCACGACCTTGCCGTGCGCGAGCGCCGGGTCGAGTGAGTCCGGCGCACACAGCGCCGCGTCGGAAGGGTCGACCCCGGACGCCGCGATGTCGCCGGCCAGTACGGCCGGTGTGCGCTTCAGCGTGCCGGTCGCCGAGGCGCCGACGTAGCGCTGACCGTCGCCGGTCTGGGCCACCTGCTCGAGGATCTTGAACGTGGACGCCGCCACCGTGGTCTCCCACGGGCTCGGGTGGTCCAGCGTGCTCGCGCCCGGGCCGCTGTTGCCGGCCGAGGCGGACACGAAGATGCCGGCGCGGGCGGCGAAGTAGAACGAGATCTCCTCCGGCGCCACGATCGAGGACTCCGAGCCACCGCCGATCGAGTAGTTGATCACGTCGACACCGTCGGCCACGGCCGCATTGATCGCCGCGACCAGGTCGCCGCCGGAGCAGCCGTTCTTGTCGTTGACGTCGGTCCAGCAGGCCTTGTACATCGCGAGGTACGCACCTGGCGCCATCCCGCTGACCGTGCCGTAGCTCTTGCCCGTCGACGACCGCCTTGGTCGGACGTCCACCGGCCGTCGTCGAGGTGTGGGTGCCGTGGCCGTCGTAGTCGCGCGCCGACAGGTAGTCGGCCGAGCTGATGTTGTCGACGCCGAAGTCGTCGTAGAAGTAGCGCGCACCGATGAGCTTTCTGTTGCAGGTGTACTTGCTCCAGCCCTCACCCGGTTCGCACGTGCCGTGCCAGCCGGGCACCTTCTGGGTGAGCGGACCCGCCCGCAGCCCCGGGTTCTCCGGCCACACGCCGGTGTCGATGACGCCGATCACCTCGCCTTTGCCAGCGCCATGGATCGAGTCGCCACCGAGCTGGTTCCACAGGCCGTGCTTCTTCGTGAGGCCCAGGAACGTCGGTGAGTAGTTGGTGTCCGGCTTGCTCATCGTGTCGCGGAACAGCTTCGCCACCGTCGGCTGCTTGGCCAGCGCGTTGGCCTGGTCGGCGCTCAGCTGCGCAGCCACGCCGTTGAACGCGACGGTGTAGTTGTAGATCACGTTGCGGTTGAGGACGTTGACGCGGTGCAGCGTGGCGCGGTGAACGTCGGTGAGGTGCGCACGGTAGGCGATCACGCGATGGCTGGTCACGCGCAGGTGCTGCCCGGCCGCGGGCTGCGTGGCATGGAAGCCCGCGACTCCTCCGGTGTACCCGGCGGCGGGGGCTCCCTTGAACATCACGATGTAACGGCCGGCCGTCAGCGGTTTGCCGGCGACGTCACTGACCGTCGCGCTCGACCGGGACAGCGTGGGCGAATGGCCTGCGACCGCCAACGCGTTGGACGCCGTGGCGGCGGTGAGGCAGACGGCGGCCGCAGCCGTGACCGTGGCGATGCGCGCCACAGTTCTCCGGGGCCGGGTGCTCGTTCGAAGCAGCACGTGGATCCTCTCGCGGTGCCGGGTCGGCACCCGTAGCGGGAGTGCGGATGGGCACCCCTGGGCGACAAAAGAGCCGGTGGGTCACACCGGCCGCGGTCACCGTTGTCGCTGGTGACCGGTTCGTCAAGAGGGTAGCCGAACCGATTCTGCACTCGCGCCACTTCGAACCCGGTCCGGCGGGGGTCGAAGGGGCGCGAGACCGGAAACCGGGTTCGGCTCCGGCGGGCGGCGCATTACGCTGGAGGGACCGTGCGGCGGCTGCCGACCGAACGGGTCAACGTCCAGCAGCATCCAGGTGAGTGGAGCGGGGTGGCACCGTGCCCAGCGGCAAGGTCAAGTGGTACGACACCGAGAAGGGTTTCGGGTTCATCGCCCGCGACGACGGCGGTGACGTGTTCGTGCACACCTCCGCTCTGCCCGAAGGGGTCACCGAGCTGCGGCCGGGTTCGCGCGTCGAGTTCGGCGTGGTCGATGGCCGGCGCGGCGAGCAGGCCCTGACCGTGCGGGTGCTCGACCCGCTGCCGTCGGTCATCAAGAGCCAGCGCAAGGACGTCGACGACATGGCCGTGATCGTCGAGGACCTCATCAAGGTGCTCGACTCGGTGGGCAACCAGCTGCGGCGGGGTCGCTACCCCGCCGGTGCTGAGGCGAAGAAGGTGGCGGCCGTGCTGCGCGCCGTCGCCGACGACCTCAGTTCCTGATCACCCGGGGTGCCCGGCTACCCTCACGAGGTGACCTCCACCCCCACCGCCGCCCGGCGCGGCACCCCTGACCAGGTCTGCGCCGACGCGGTCGACCTCGCCCGGCAGGCGCTGGTGGAGTCCGTGCCCGCGGGTCTGGTGGGAGACCACGTGGACATCGAGGCTGACGACGAGCGTGTGGTGACGCACCGGTTCGTCGACCTCGACCCTGCGTACGTGGGCTGGAACTGGGCCGTCACCCTCGCCCGCGCCTCGCGCAGCCGGACCGTGACCGTCGACGAGATCGTGCTGTTGCCCGGCGCCGACGCCCTGCTGCCCCCCGCCTGGGTGCCGTGGAGCGAGCGGTTGCGCCCCGGTGACCTCGGGATCGGCGACCTGTTGCCCACGCCCGAGGACGATGCCCGGCTGGAGCCAGGGTGGAATTCCGCCGACCACATGAGTCCGGCGGACGACGAGGCGGACGAGGATGCCGACGCCGCCGCATGGGCACAGACCGTGGTGGACCTGGGACTGGACCGCGCTCGCGTGCTGTCCCCGATCGGGCTCGCCGACGCCGTCGACCGCTGGTACTCCGGAGACGCCGGCCCCGAGGCGCCGCTGGCCCAGTCGGCGCCCGCGTCGTGTGCCAGCTGCGGTTTCGTCTTGCCGCTGGGTGGGCGCGTCGGTCAGGCCTTCGGCGTTTGCGCCAACGCGTACTCACCCAGCGACGGCCACGTCGTGTCGTTGGAGCACGGGTGCGGTGCCCACTCCGAGGCTGCCGTGGTTCCCTCGGCGCACGTGCCGCCGCCGCCGGTGCTGGACAACCTCGGCTACGACGTCGTGACCACCGATTGACCGACCCGTTCGGAACTTCCGAACTGCGGGCCGCCGTCCTGGCTGCCTGGGCCGCTTCGCCCACCCGGTTCCGCGAGGACGCCAACGCTGAGGACGACCTCGTGCGGGGCGCGTACCGCGACCGGTTGGTCGTGGAGTTGGCGCAGAACGCAGCCGACGCTGCGGCGTCGGGCGGGGCTGCGGGCCGTTTGCACCTGCGCCTGACCGACGACGCGCTGGTCGCGTCGAACACCGGTGCACCGTTGACACCCGAAGGCGTGGAGTCTCTGGCGTCGCTGCGAGCCTCGGCCAAGGGGGAGGCCACTGGCAGCGGTGACACCGGGCCGGCGCGGGTCGGTCGATTCGGCGTCGGGTTCGCGGCGGTGCTCGCCGTCACCGACGAGCCACGAGTTCTGTCCTCCAGCGGCGGCGTCGCCTTCTCCGCATCGGCCACCCGCGGGGCAGTGGTGGGCCAGGCGTCGATCGAGGCCGAGCTGACCGCCCGTGGCGGTCACGTCCCTGTCCTGCGGCTTCCGTTCGCGACCGCCGAGGCGCCGGATGACGGCTTCGTGACCACTGTCGTACTGCCGCTGCGCGACAGCGCGGCGATCGACGTCGCCCGTCAGGCACTTGCCGACGTCGACGCGTCGCTGCTCCTCACCCTCCCCTCGCTGCACGAGGTGGTGCTCGAGGTCGAGGGGCGGCGACGCACGATGTCGCGCAGCGACGACACCGCTGACGGGTCCGCCCGGGTGGTACGGATCGTCGAGGAGTCGGGAGCCACGGCTCGCACCAGCACGTGGCGATTGACCAGCGGGTCGGGCGAGGTGACACCGGAACTGCGGAAGGGTCTCACGGTCGAAGAGGCGCGACGTCGTACGTGGTGGTGGACCTGGGCCGTGCCGGTGACTCAGGACGGGGCTCCGACCTCGTTGCCGGACTCGGTGCCACCGGTGGTCCACGCTCCAACGCCGACGGATGAACCCTTGGCTCTGCCTGCGCTGCTGCTCGCCTCCTTCCCGCTGGACGCGTCGCGTCGCTCCGTTCTCGCCGGACCGCTCAGCGACCGGCTGGTCGACGAGGTGGCTCAGGGGTACCTCGACGTGGTGGCGGAACTGGCCGGCACCTGCGGGGCCGGCGTCCTGCCGCTCGTGCCGGGGCCTGTGGGTGCCGGGCGGCTCGACGGACGCATTCGCTTCGCGGTGCGCGAGGCGTTGCCGTCGCGGTCGATCGTGTCGGCCGTGGACGATCCGGCAGCGACCGCCGTGGCGGGGTCACAGCTACAGGCGCTCGACGTTGCCGACGATGCGCTGGTGCGACTGCTCGGCGACGCCTACGCCGGACTCGTCGGCGCACAGTGGCTGCATGATCGGCGAGCACTCGAGGTGTTGGGCGTCGACGAGGTGGCCCTCACCGACGTTCTCGACGAGGTTGCGGGGGTGCGGCGTCCCCCTGCCTGGTGGCGTGACGTCTACCAGGAGCTCGACCGGCTGCTGAGCGGCGGACAGATCACGCGCGCTGCACTAGAGGGTCTGCCGGTTCCGTTGGTGGGCGGTCAGACGGTGCGTGGACCGCGCGGAGCAGTCGCGGCGGCCGAGTCGATGCGTCCTGATGAGCTGCGCGATCTCGGGTTGCGCGTGATCGATCCCGACGCGTTCCACCCGTTGTTGGAGCGTCTTGGGTCAGTGATGGCGGACGCCGCCGCGGTGCTCGACGAGCCGGCGGTGCAGACGGCGGTCGTCGAGTCGGTCAGGGCTGATGACCCCGAGCCGTTGGCGCGGGCCGTGCTCGGTCTGCTCGCGCTGACGCCGGAGCTCGGCCTCACGCGACCCTGGCTGCGCCGGCTCGCGCTCACCGACGACCAGGGCGAGTGGGTGCCGGCGGCCGACCTACTACTTCCGGCCGCACCACTGGTCGCCGACGTCGACGCCGAAGCGTTGGGGGTGGTGGACTCTCGCTGGATCGCGGACTTCGGGGCCGACGTACTGCGCAGCGTCGGCGTGGTCGGTGACTTCGCCGTGGTCACGGGTTTCGACCTGACTCTGGACGCCGATCTGATCGACAGCGAGCTCGACCACGGCTCCGGCGATCCGGTGTTGGAGGTGGCCGGGTTCGCCGATTGGGTCGACGCGCTGCGCGACCGTCCCGAGGTGAGCGACGAGGCCCCGCCGACAGCGCCGGAGGTTCGCGTGGTCAGCGACCTCGATCTCGTGCGCGACGATGCCTGGGACCAAGTGGTCGGGCGCTTGTGCGTCGGTGAGCTGCGCGATGCCATTACGACACCGACTCGGGTGATCGATGCGCACGGTCGGCCCGCGCTGGTGCCGTCGTACGCAGCGTGGTGGTTGGCAGGGGTGCCGCTCCTTGAGGGCCGTCGGCCCACGCGCTATCGGCTGGCGGAGGTCGACGACCGGTTGCGAGGTCTGTACCTCGACGCACCAGCGATCGCAGACGCGCAGTTCCTGGCAGCCGTCGGAGTCCGGACCAGTGTCGAAGCGCTGCTGCAGGAGCCCAACGGGGCGGGCGAGCTGCTCGACGTGCTGGTCTCCGACGAGGCTGCGCCGACCGCGCAGGGAGTGGGCCAGCTGTACATCGCCTTGGCGCGATGGGCTCGTGCGACCCGGCCCGAGATGTGGTCGCCGAAGCCGCCGCTGCTTCGGGTCGCCACCGATGACGCGACCTTGGTGGTCCCCCGCGACGACTGCGTCCTGGTGCGCGCTCCGCACCATCTGCCCCTGACGACGATGCACGTCGTCGTGGGCGAACCAGTGCTCGCCGATCTGCTCGGGATCGCTGTGTTCGAGGCGCCGGGTGTGATCGCCGGTCCGGGTGACGAGCGTTCCATCCCGGAGGCCGCGACGTCGTTGCTGGGCCTGGGCGACCTGACCTACTACGAGCACGACGATCTTCGGGTCGACACGACCGCGTTGGACTGGTGGGTGACCCCCGAGGGTGACCTGCACGCCGCGACCGTCGATGGGCTCGCGCGGGCTGTGGCCTGGTACTCGGGTCACTGGTCGCGTCGGTGGCAGATCGCCGCCGTGCTCAGCGACCCTGCGCTGCGCAGGCCCGGCGGGGAGGACGCGTTCGACGACGAATGAGGCCAGGTGGTCAACGGCGCTAGCGCTCGACGATCCTTCGTTCGAAGGCCAGCAGGAAGCCGATCCCGATCAGACCGAGCACCAGGCCCACGGCAGTCGTGGCGATCCACAGGCCTCTGTCAGTGCCGCTCAGGGCTGCGTCGACCAGCACCACGATCAGTGCGACACCCCACAGCGACGTGCCCACGATCGCGATGCGTACCCCATTGACCGGGCCGGTTGGCGGTGGCGTGCGCGGCATGACGCCGACCCTAGTCAGGCGCGTGACGGTTCTGCGATGGTGACGCGTGCGGACCTTCGTGGCGCTGCCGATTCCGGCGACGGCCAGTGACGAGGCGTGGGAACGTTTGGCGGAGCTGCGCGCGCCTCGAACGGACCTGCGTTGGGTGCCCACGTCGCGTTGGCATCTGACGCTGGCTTTCCTGGGCGATGTCCCCGAAGACGCTCTGAGCGCGCTGCAGCCGCGGCTGGAACGAGTAGCCGGACGTTACGGTCCCTTGCGGCTTCGGCTGCAGGCGGCGGGTCGGTTCGACCATCGGGTGCTGTGGCTGGGCGTCGGCGGCGAACGCGACCAGCTCGTCCGACTCGCTGCGTCCGTGTCCGCGGCCGCCGATCGCGTGGGTATCGCCCGCGAGGCTGGTCGCTACCGTCCGCACCTCACGGTGGCCCGCGCGCGCGAGAGGGTCGATCTGGCGGCGGTGGTAGCCCAGTTGCAGGACGGCGCCGGCCCTTGGTTCGTCGCCGATCGCCTGACGTTGTTCGCCAGCCGCATCGGCGCGACCGTCGATCACACCCCCGTGAACAGCTGGTTGCTGCGCGGCCGGCAACCCGACGAGCCCTAGCCTGGCCCGGTGGGCCCCCGAACACGCCGCTGGCTGGTGCCGCTGGCGCTAGCGGTATTCCTGGTGATCGTCGTGGTGGCCGCGTTGCGCTGAACGCACTACGGTCGAATCCCACTTCCATCGCACAGGAGGTCACGGATGTTCGCACGTGTCAGCGAGGTCACCGGTCCAGCCGACCGGATCGACGAAGGAATCGCGCAGTACCGGGACGCTGTGCTCCCCGCGGTCTCCGCCATGCCCGGGTTCCAACGGGCGTACCTGCTCGTCGACCGGGACAACGGCAGGTCGCTGTCGATCACCGTCTGGGACAGCGAGGCGGCCATCGCTGCCAGCGACGAGGCCGCGAACCAGCTTCGGTCGCAGGTCGCCGATGCGATGGCGGCGCAGACGACGGTGACCCGCTACCAGGTCGCGGTGGCATCACCCACCGACTGACCCGGAGGGACGCGCTTCAGGACGAGCCAGGCCACCACTGCGGCTTACGACGGTCGCCCTTCCCCCACAGGGCATGTGTCGCTTCTGCGCGTTCGGCATGGAGCCGATCGTGAACGACCGGGGCGGCCAGCATCACCCAGAGGCCGAACAGGAGAACGAGACCGCCCGCCAGGCGGCTCTCGTGGGAGCGCCCGGAGATCGACAGAGCCAGGCCGACGTACGCGACGAGCGCTCCCGCGGCGAAGACGAGCACGACGCCGACTTCGCTGCGCACCAGATGCCGCACCTGTGAAGGCTAGGGGGAGTCGTCCCCGTCGGCGACGACCAGACGGTCACTGGTTCGTCGGGCAGGTCTGCTGGTAGGGGGAATCGGGAAGCTCCTGCTGCCACTGGGCCGCGGTGAGGTTCGCGTTCGCCAACCGGCACGCGTCGATCTGGAGCTGCGTGAGGTCGGCGGGATAGATCCACACCCGGCCGGCGGTGTTCGTCAGCACCACCTCGGAACCGTCGGAGGAGAACGTCCCCCAGACGATCCCACCCTGGGACACCGGCATCGCAGCGCCGATCTGGGTCAACGACGCTGGGCCGTACAGCCGTGCAGCTCCGTCCAGACCGCTGGTGAGGATCGTCGATCCGTCCGGGCTCCAGGCGACCCCCGAGATGCTGGACGCGTCTACCACCGGCGAGACCGGCTTACCGGACTTGGCGTCCCACAGTCTCAGGTACCCGTCGAAGTCGCCGGCTGCGATCTCGGTTCCGCTCGGTGAGAACTCCACCGCGGGCGTGGTGTTGGTCCCGGACGTCTTGAAGTCCAGGAGGTTGCGTCCGTGTGCTGGGTCGACCACGTCCACCCAACCGGATGGTCCGAGCGTGGCGACCGTCGTGCCGGTCGGTGCGAACGAGACGTCGCTCGCAGGGCCGTGGGCGAGTGCAAGGGGCGGTGCGAGCGAGGCTCCGGTCTGGAGGTTCCACTCCTGCACCTGTCCGACTTGTCGGCGGGCGTGCGAGGCGTCGGCGAACCCCACGGCCACCGCGGTGGGTCCGTCCGGACAACCGCCTGGCCCGCGGCGTCGAACACGGCGAGGATCTCGTCCCCGCGGGTTTCGACCACGCGTCCTGATCGAGCCTCGACGGCGTCCCTGGCGAGGCTGGCGAACGTGGCGGCCAGATGAGCGGCGGCTTCGTCGCCCCGCTCGGCTGTGAAGCTCGAGTAGCCGCGAACGTCCGCGATCAGAAAGCTGCGGAGTTCGCCGTCGCGCAGTCCAGCCGGGGAGTTCGTCAATGGCCTCGCCTCGCGGACAAGGTACACAAGGTGTGTCGGGGTCGTACCGCTGATCGACCAGACGTGGTCCGGGCCGCGTGACAGGCTGAGACGATGCCTTCGGAACTTCTCTCGGCACTGGCGCAGGTGCGCGCGGCGCTGCTCGACGAGCAACGCCTGGTGCGAGCCGTCGCCTCCGGGCGTCGTCCGGGCGCCGACGCCAGGTGGCGTCGGGTGGAGCTGCGGCCTGTGGCGCTGAAAGCCGGTCACCGTCTGCAGGTCACGACGTTCGACGCCCGGCAGGCCTTCGCCGCGAACTGGCCGTGGAGCGACGCCGCAGAGCAGGTCGACGAGCTGCTGGCACACCCCTTCACGTCATGGCAGGTCGAGCTGACGGACGAGACGCTGCGCCTGCAGGTGACCCGGCGGGGCGAGGCCATCGTGTCGACGGCTCGGGCCGCCCGCGACCGTCCGGAGCTCCCCGCGCACGACCGCGCCAAGGCGCGACTCGTCGACGTGCACGCGGACTTTCTGCGGCACCTCGGGGTGACGACGCAGGAGGGTCGGGTCAAGTCCGACCGGCGCGACAAGTTCCATCAGGTCGAGGAGTTCGTGCGCGTCCTGGATCCGGTCATCCGCGACGCTCGGGCTGACGGGCGGCTGCCCGGCGATCGGCCCACGCGCGTGGTCGATCTGGGGTGTGGCAACGCCTACCTGACGTTCGCCACGTATCACCACCTCAGCACCGCTGTCGGGCTGGACGTCGAGATGGTCGGGGTCGACCAGCTGCCGAGGGCCCGCGAGCACAACATCGCCGTGGCCGAGCAGCTCGGTTGGACGTCGCACATGACCTTTGTGGCCGGCGACATCGCCAGCGCGCCCGTGGCGGGCCCGGTCGACGTGGTCGTCGCCCTCCACGCCTGCGACACGGCCACCGACGATGCGCTGGCTCGAGCCGTTGGCTGGGAGACGCCAGTGATCCTGGCCGCGCCCTGCTGTCATCACGATCTGCAGCGTCAGCTGAAGGCGAGCCGTGCGGTGCCGCGGCCCTACGGCGTCGTGGCGCAGCACGGGATCCTGCGTGAGCGACTGGCAGACGTCCTCACCGACGCCGTGCGCGCCGCGATCTTGCGACAGGTGGGCTATCGCACCGACGTGATCGAGTTCGTGGACACGGCGCACACGCCTCGCAACGCGATGCTGCGGGCGATCCGGACCGGAGCGCCGGCGCGGGCGGAGTCGGTGACCGACTATCGACAGCTCATCGCCGACTGGCAGGTGCGTCCGAGGCTGGCCGAGCTCCTGGCGCTCGGCCCGGACCTGGCGTCTTGATCGCCGCTGGGCTGGTCGTCGCTGCGACGTTGACGCTGGCGGGCGTCGGGACACCGGTGCCCGGAGGCTTCACGCCGAGCGACCCGCGCATCGACGAGGCCAGCGGCATGGTCGTGTCCCAGTCGCATCCGGACACCGTGTGGATCCTCAACGACAGCGGTGACCCGGCCCGGCTGTTCGCGGTGAGTACGCAAGACGGTCACACCGAAGGGGTCGTCACGCTCACCGGAGCGCGCAACGTGGACTGGGAGGCGCTGGCGATCAGCCCGGGCTCGCCGCAGGCGCAGCTCTGGGTGGGGGACATCGGCGACAACGACTCGGTACGCAGCTCGGTGCAGGTCTACCGGCTGCCGGAGCCAAGCCAAGTGGCCGGTGCCGTGGACGACTGGACGAAGTTCGACCTCCAGTACCCCGATGGCGCCCACGATGCCGAGACGCTGCTGATCGACCCGAGCACGCAGCGTCTGTATGTGGTGACGAAGGGCTTGCTGGGAGGTGCGGTCTATGAGGCTCCGGCGCAACTGCAGACCGATCACACGAACGCGCTGACCCGGATCGGCTCCGCACCGTTGCTCGTCACGGACGGAGCCTTCCGGTCCGACGGCTCGGTGGTGCTGCGCAGCTACCTGACCGGCTTCCTGCGTGACGACGTCACGGCCCGCAGCCGCCCGTTCTCGTTGCCGCGACAGCGGCAAGCCGAGTCGCTGGCCGTCATCGGGGACGGGCGCGAGGCGTACGTCGGGAGCGAGGGAGCGGGTACCGCGGTGTTGCGAGTGACGTTGCCGCCGTTGCAGCCGAAGTCCCCCGGCGTGCCGGCACCACCGGCGGTTGCTCGCACCTGACCGCAAGGTCGGCAACGGCCAGCGCGCGTGGGCGATCGGCTTGGCGGCCGTGGTGCTGGTGGCGCTGTTCGGAGTGGCGTGGACGGGGCGTCGCCGGCGGCGACGGCGTCAGGCCTGACGGTCGACCAGGAAGTCGATGCAGGCGGTGAGCGCGGCGACGTCGTCCGGCTCGATGCTGGGGAACATCGCCACGCGCAGCTGGTTGCGGCCCAGCTTGCGGTACGGCTCGGTGTCGACGATCCCGTTGGCCCGCAAGGTCTTGGCGAGTGCGGCCGCGTCGACGTGTTCGGCGAAGTCGACCGTGCCGATGACGTTGGAGCGCAGCGCGGGGTCGGCCACGAACGGGGAGGCGTAATCGACCTTGTCCGCCCAGCCGTACAGGTTCTCTGCCGACGCGCGCGAGCGTGACGTGGCGAAGCTCAACCCGCCGTTGGTGTTGAACCAGTCGACCTGTTCGGCCATCAAGAAGAGGGTGGACAACGAGGGGGTGTTGTACGTCTGCTCCTTGACCGAGTTGTCGACCGCCGTCGCCAGGTCGAGGAAGGCCGGGATCCACCGCCCCGACGCGCTGATGCTGGCCACGCGTTCGAGGGCCGCCGGCGACATGAGGGCGAACCACAGCCCGCCGTCGGAACCGAACGACTTCTGGGGGGCGAAGTAGTACACGTCGAACTCGCTGGGGTCGACGTCGAGCCCGCCGGCCGCCGACGTGGCGTCCCAGACGGTGAGCGCGGCGGCGTCGATGCCGCTCGGGCGGCGAACCTGGATCGCGACGCCCGTGGAGGTCTCGTTCTGGGGCGCGGCGTACACGTCGACGCCGTCCTCTGCCGAGAAGACGGGGGCATCGCCGGGTTCGGAGGTGACGACGGTGGGGTCGGCCAGGTGGGGGGCCCGCTTGGCCGCCGTCGCGAACTTGGCGCCGAACTCGCCGAACGACAGGTGCTGGCTCTTGTTCTGGATCAGGCCGAACGTGGCGACGTCCCAGAAAGCCGTGGAGCCGCCGTTGCCGAGGATCACCTCGTAGCCGTCGGGCAGGCCGAACAGGTCGCGCAGCCCCGAACGCAGGCGAGCCACCTCGTTCTTGACCGTGGCCTGACGGTGGGAGGTGCCCAGGAGGTCCTGCCACCGGCCGCCAAGGGCACTCACCTGTGCCTGCCGCACCTTGCTGGGGCCGGCGCCGAAGCGTCCGTCCGCGGGCAACAGGTCCTGCGGGATCACGATCTGCTCGCTCATGCCGCAAACCCTAGAGTCCCCGCCGCGAGATACGCCGCCGAGGCCCCCCGGTGGCCGCCGTTCACCCCCGATGACCCCCAGAAGAGCTTCTGTAAGAACAGGAGCAACGCCGCATTGCTCCCGTTCTTGCAGAAGCAACGCGGCATCGGCTCGCCCGCGAGAGGGGCGCCGCTCAGATGGCGTAGGAGGGACGGACCTCGCGGTCCCAGCCGGCCACGTCCTCGGGCCGACGGGGGCCGGGTCCGACGTACCGCGCCGACGGCCGGACCAGACGGCCGGTCGCCTTCTGCTCCAGGATGTGCGCCGACCAACCGGCCGTGCGGGCGCACGAGAACATCGGCGTGAACATGTGCGGTGGCACTTCGGCGAAGTCCAGGAGCACCGCCGACCAGAACTCGACGTTCGTGGCCAGCACGCGGTCGGGACGACGTTCGGCGAGGATCTTCAACGCCGCCCGCTCGAGGTCTTCGGCGACCTCGTAGCGGGGTGCTCCGAGCTCGCGTGCGGTCCGCCGCAGCACACGGGCCCTCGGGTCCTCGGCGCGGTACACCCGGTGCCCGAAACCCATGAGCCGGTCGCCGCGATCGAGCGTCGCGCGGACGTAGCCCTCGGCATCACCGGTGCGCTCCACCTCTTGGATCATCGTCAGCACCCGCGAAGGCGCGCCGCCGTGCAGCGGGCCCGAGATCGCGCCCACAGCACCGGACAACGCCGCCGCGACGTCGGCCCCGGTCGAGGCGATGACGCGAGCGGTGAAGGTGGAGGCGTTCATCCCGTGCTCGGCGGCCGAGACGAAGTACGCGTCCACCGCCTTGATGTGGGCCGGGTCGGGCTCGCCCCGCCAACGGGTCATGAACCGCTCGACGACGGTGGCGGCCTTGTCGATCTCGCGCTGCGGCACCATCGGCAGACCCAGCCCACGCGCCGACTGCGCCACGTACGACAGCGCCATCACCGACGCCCGCGCGAGGTCGTCGCGGGCCTGTTCGTCGTCGATGTCCAGGAGCGGCCTGAGCCCCCACGCCGGTGCCAGCATCGCCATGGCGCTCTGCACGTCGACCCGCACGTCGCCGGAGTGCACCGGCAGCGGGAACGGCTCGGCCGGCGGCAGGCCGGGGTTGAACTCGTTGTCGACCAGCAGACCCCAGATGTTGCCGAACGAGACGCGCCCGACGAGGTCCTCGATGTCGACGCCGCGGTAGCGCAGCGCGCTGCCTTCCCGATCGGGTTCGGCGATCTGTGACTCGAAGGCGACGACGCCCTCAAGACCGGGGACGAACTGGGCATCCATCGGTTGCTCCCGTGCGGCGCTGCGCCTGGTGGGGCGCGTCATCGGCTGCCTCGGTCGAGACCGCCGGTGGTGGCGAGACCGTCCTCGTGGGGCGGACGGCCCCGAATCTATCCCGCCCAAGTGACCCGCCGGTAACCCAGGCTCCCGCGGGGTCGTCGGCTGTCGACCGGTGAGCTGGGCGGCAAGATGTGCGGCATGGATCCGGTGGCCCTGGCGGCCTTGCGCCGCAGCTACAGCCTGGCCGGCCTCAGTGAGGACGACGTAACCCCGGACCCGTTCCCCCAGTTCGAACGCTGGTTGGCCGACGCCGTCGCCGCGGAGCTGCTCGAGGCCAACGCCATGGTGTTGGCCACGGCCGACGCCGATGGCACCCCGAGCGCTCGCACCGTGCTGCTCAAGGGCGTCAGCGAGGGTCCGCTGGGGCGCGGCCTGGTCTTCTACACCAACTACGGCTCCCAGAAGGGTCGCGAGCTCGCTGCGAACCCGCGGGCCGCGCTGCTGTTTCCCTGGGTCGACCTGGAGCGGCAGGTGCGGCTGGTCGGGCCGGTCGAGCAGCTCAGTGATGAGGAGAACGACGCGTACTTCGCAGCCCGGCCGCAGGGCAGTCAGCTCGGAGCCGTCACGTCGGACCAGAGCCAGGTGATCCAGAGCCGGGAGCCGTTGGAGGCCCGCTACGCCGACCTCGTCCGCGCCTATCCCGAAGGAACACCGGTGCCGCGGCCCGTCGGCTGGGGTGGCTACCGCGTCGTCCCCCTGACGGTGGAGTTCTGGCAGGGACGAGGACATCGGCTGCACGACCGGTTGCGCTACCGACGAGCCTCGACGCATGACGTCGCCTGGGACCTCGAACGGCTCAGTCCGTGATCCGACGGCCCGGCTGACGCGTGCGCCGCATCGTCCTCGATCTGTCCCCGCTGACAGCCAGCCCCCCGTACCGACGGTTGTGGGCCGGCCTTTCGATCGCCCAGATCGGGCAGCAGATGGCCACGTTCACCGTGGCCTGGCAGATCTTCGAGCAGACCGGCTCGTACTTCGCGGTCGGTCTGCTCGGCGGCTTCGCGCTGCTGCCGCTCGTGCTGGGTGGGCTGTACGGAGGCTCGATCGTGGACGCCCACGACCGGCGCACCGTCGCGTTGATCGCCTCACTCGGGCTGTGGTCCTGCTCGCTGGTCCTGGTGGCACAGTCGTGGCTCGACCTGCAGTCGCTGCCGCTGCTCTACCTGGTGGTGGCGGCACAGTCGGCCTTCTTCGCGGTCAACAACCCGGCGAGGGCCGCGATCTTGCCGCGCCTGCTGCCCATGCACCTCCTTCCTGCTGCGAACACCTTGACCACGGTGTCCTTCAACCTGGGGTTCACGCTCGGACCGTTGCTGGGTGGCGCCGCCGTCGCCGGGTTCGGCGTCAAGGGCTCGTACACGATCGACGCGCTGACGTTCACCGCAGCTCTCTACGGCGTCTCACGGCTGCCGCACATGCCACCGGTGGGGGAGGTCCGCCGAGCCGGGCTGGCCTCGGTGCTGGAGGGCCTTCACTTCCTGCGCACGCGGATCAACCTGCTCATGACGTTCTTGGTCGACATGTGCGCCATGGTCCTGGCCCAACCGCGGGCCCTGTTCCCCGGAATGGCCAGCGACGTCTTCGGTGGAGGTGCCCGGACGGCCGGCTACCTCGCCGCGGCCGCGGGGATCGGAGCCCTGGTCGCGGCCGCCTTCTCGGGATGGCTCGGCCGGGTGCGCTGGCAGGGCCGGATGGTCGTCGCCATGGTGATCGCCTACGGGTTCGCCATCGTCGGGTTCGGCTTGTCGCGACTGCTGCCTGCTGCGCTGGTCTTCTTGGCCCTGTCCGGCGGGTTCGACATGGTCAGCGCCGTGTTCCGGTCGACGATCCTGCAGGTGGCCACGCCGGACGACCTGCGCGGCCGGCTGCAAGGGGTGTTCGTCGTCGTGGTCGCCGGCGGACCGCGCCTCGGTGACCTGGTCATGGGCTCGACGTCGCAGGCACTGGGGCCGCGCGAGGCCATCGTCCTTGGCGGGCTGGCGTGCGCCTGTGCAACCGCGCTGCTGGCGCTGCGATACCGCTCGTTCATCGGCTACGACGCGCGCCACCCGCACGCGTAGTCGAGAAAGGCACTCGAGGGCCGGTGCACACGCGCAGCCGGCCCCCGAGTGGTCGAGGGTTCTAGGACTCTTCTTCCACGACCTCTGCGGCGTGTACTGCCTGGGCCCCGGTGTCCCGCCGCGTGGGCGCACCGAGGGCGTAGAACAGCGAGCCCAGCGCGACGAAGATGAGCAGCGGGACGCCCTCGGTCATGAGGTACTTCCAGTTCTCGCTCGCCAGCCATCCGTCGGGCCGGTAGTCGGCACCGAACCACGCGGTCGGGAACCCGGGCGCGATCAGCTGGATCGAGGCGAAAGCCACCAGGATCGTCAGCCAGATCGAGATGAACGCGGCCGCGGGTGCCCGGAAGGGCCTCGGGTGGTTCGGCAGCTTGACACGGAGGCGCCACAGGGCCGGGAAGACCCCGAGGTAGGAGACCAGCGTGGTCGAGACCGCGATGCCCAGGATCGCGAAGAAGTACTTGGAGGCGTTGGCGCTGCCACCCTCCATCAGCCACACCATGTAGAGAACCAGGGTGGAGAGGATTCCCGACATCACGTTCACGCGCACCGGCGTGCCGAATCGTGGGCTGAACCGGCCGAAGTACCGCGGAGCGGCGCCGTCGTAGCCCGACACCGCCAGCGCCCGGTCCGAGCCCATGATCCACGTGGTGCCGGAAGACAAAGTGCAGAGGATGAACATGATCGCGGCGAAGCCGCCGAGCAATGCACCGGCTCCGCTCAACGTGGCGGTGCCGTCGCTGGCAATCGAGCCGCCGTAGACGGTGAAGACCGACTTGATCGCGTCGATGAAGCCACCGATGCTGGTGACCTGCGAAGCGGGCAGCACGATCAGGATGCCGAGCACCGGCACGCCGTACAGAATGATGGCCCACACCGCCGAGCGCAGGATCGAGTACGGCACGTCCTTCTTGGCGTCCTTCATCTCGTCGCCGGCCGTGTTGGGAAGTTCGAAGCCGACCAGGCTGAACATGATCAGACCGATCAGAGCCGACGAACCCCGTGTAGGTGACCTTGAAGTCGCCTGCCGTCACGCCGTGGATGCCGTGCTTGACCGCGAAGATGAACACCGAGACGGTGAAGAACCCGAGCAGCAGGAAGCGCGCCCAGGCGCCCGAGATCGGGATCCACTTGCCGACCGAGAACGACAGGATCGCCGAGAGTGTCCCGACCCAGATGAAGATGATGCCGAAGGCGAAGAAGGCCCAGGTCGGCAGCGGGTTGTTGCTGTTGAAGAACGTCTCCCACGTCGCGATGGCCAGCGTCGCGAGCGTTCCGCCGAACCACACCGGGTTCGTGATCCAGTAGAGGAAGTTGTTGACCGCGCCGACATAGCGCCCGAAGGCGAGACGGGCCCAGATGTAGGGGCCGCCCTCCTCCGGGAACGCGGTGCCGAGCTCGGCGAACAGCAGGCCCTGCGGCACGAAGAAGATGAGTCCCAGCAGGATCAGCCAGCTGAAGGCCTCGGGGCCGGAGTTCGCGATCGCGCCGATCGAGTCGACGCCGACCAACGTGCAGATGGTGAACAGGAGGATCTCGCGTCGGCCGAAGTGCCGTTGCAGGTGCTGAGTCTCTTCCACCGCGTCGGCGGTGAGGTCGAGCTCGCTGACTTCGGCGACGGTAGGGACGTGGCCATGCATCTCATCGCTCATGGCGTCGAACGGTAGCGGAGCGAGGGCCTCTCGGGGAGAAACTCTCGATCGTTACTTCGCGGTGACCTGGACCGAAGGACCGAAGACCCGCCCGCTGACGCCTGGGCGGTCCTACTGTTCGCCTCATGAAGGTTCCCTTCCAGCCCTCGGAGCGAGCCAGTCTCGGCGTCGAATGGGAGCTGGAGCTGGTCGACCGGGAGACCGGCGAGCTGACCTCGGCGGCCAGCGAGATCCTCGCCGAGATCGCGCCCGTGCCGGGCGAGGAGCATCCGAAGGCCAAGCACGAGCTGCTCGAGTCGACCATCGAGGTGATCACGGGCATCTGCCAGACGGTCGACGAGGCGTGCAAGGACCTGGCAGGGACCGTCGAGGAGGTCAGCCAGGCGGCCGATCGTCGTGGGATCGACGTCATGTGCTCAGGAACGCACCCGACCACCGACTGGATGACCCAGAAGATCAGCCCGAACCCGCGGTACGCCCAGCTCGTGGAGAACATGCAGTGGCTGGCTCGGCGGTTGCAGATCTTCGGAGTACACGTGCACGTGGGCGTCCGCTCCTTCGAGAAGGCCATCCCGATCAACAACGCGCTGACCGCGTATGTGCCGCACTTCCTGGCGTTGTCGGCGTCGTCGCCGTACTGGATCGGCACCGACACCGGCTTGGCCTCGGCCAGGAGCAAGGTGTTCGAAGGCCTGCCCACTGCTGGGCTGCCCTATGCGCTCACCGGCTGGGACGACTTCGAGGACTACCTGGAGACCCTGATCTCCACCAAGACGATCGAGACGATTCGCGAGGTCTGGTGGGACATCCGGCCCCACCCGAACTTCGGCACCGTCGAGCTGCGCATCTGCGACGGCCTTCCCACCCTGGAGGAGATCGGCGTCATCGCCGCCCTGAGCCAGTGCCTGGTGGAGTCGTTCGACCGGCAGCTCGACCGGGGTTACGTGCTGCCCACGCCCAAGTCCTGGGTCGTTCGCGAGAACAAGTGGCGTGCGGCGCGGTACGGCTTGGACGCCGAGATCATCCTCGACGACCACGGCACCACGATCCGCCCCGCGCGCGAAGCCATCCTCGACCTCGCCGACGACCTCATGCCGGTGGCGCGCAAGCTGGAGTGCGAGAAGGAGCTGGCCCGCGTCGAACACGTGCTGCAGGTCGGTGCGAGCTACGAGCGGCAGCGTGCGGCAGCCGCAGCGGCTGACGGGAACCTGCGCGCCGTGGTTGCGCTCCTGGTCGACGAGATGAAGCACGGCCTTCCCGACTGACGCGTCGATCTGGGACGCCTACTGTGCGCCGGCCCACCACTGATGCGCTGCAGGGCTGTTCGGCCACGGGTCGTCGCCGTAGACCTCGCCGAAACCGAGTCGTCGTACGACCGCGACAGCCCGACTGCGCTGCGTCGGATCGAGCCGGTCGCGCCACGCCGTCACGGGCCCTGATCCCATGGTCGCCGCGGTGCCCCCGGCGCTGAGGTGCGAGGGACGGGCGAGCGCCGCGGCGAGTGCGGCGTCGGGGCGTTGGCCGAACGCTTGCAGCAACCGTTCCGCCTCGCGTGCGGGCTGCGCCACGAGGTCCTCGTAGAGGACCAGGGTGGCGCGGTCGGGGCCGAGCGTCCGGAACGGCACCAGGTTCTCGACGCACCATCGGGCCACCGCACGCTCCAGCGGGTCGGTGAGACTGCGGAGGTACTCCACGTGGTCGGCGCAGTGGTCGGCCATGAGCGTCGGCTGTTCCAAGGTCCGGTTGAGGCCGTCTGACCACCCCATGCCCAACCCGCTGGTCGCGACGGCCAGCGGATGACGGATCACGAACACCATGGGCATCTGCGGCCAGCGGCGCGCCGCCCAACCCAACCAGCAGTTGGCCCGGATCTCCTTGACCAGTCGCTTGCGGGCCACGCGCACCCGGTTCAGGTGGTCGACCCAGCCGTTGCGCAGCCGACCCTCCAGGACGCGTTGCACCGGCTGCACGTAGCGGGCGTCGCGGTTGTCGTTGCGCAGGTACAGACCCTCCGTGATCGCGGCGACGGACGGGACCCGCAGCGGCCAGAACGGCTCGAACATCACCCGATGGTCGTGGTGGCGGTCCACGACCTCCTCGACCCAGGTCGTTCCGCTGCGGCCGCTCCCCGCGATGAACACCGTGTCTTCTGCCCCGCCCCCCAGGTCGAGGTAGCTCCATCGCCGCAGTTCCCAGTGGGCGGCGCGGGCGACGTGGCTCCACCCATGGGCGGAGGCGGTCGACGGCGCCGTCACGCGGCCTCCAGAACCGAAGCGGCCAGTTTCAGGTCGGACACCAAAGTCGCGTAGGCCGCGTCCTGGTCGTCGGCACGCAAGACCGCCGACGGGTGCAAGGTCGCGACGAACCAGCCCAGCCGGCGCGCGCCCGGTTCGATGCCACGCCCGAACCGCGGAATCAGGACGCCACGCCGCCGCATCACCCGGAAGTCGGGGCCGAGCAGCGCCTTGCCGGCGGTGGCTCCCAGCAGCACCACGACGTCGGGATCGACCACGCTCAACTCCGCGACCAGCCACGGGCGGCAGGCGCTGATGTGATGCAGCTCCGGTGTCTGGTGGATCCGGCGCTGGCCCGGTGCTCGCTGCAAGAAGCGGAAGTGCTTGACGGCATTGGTCACGTAGCAGTCGGTCGGCTCGAGGCCCGCGTCACCGATCGCGCGCGTCAACAGCTGCCCGGCGGGTCCCACGAACGGTCGGCCCTGCTGGTCCTCGACGTCGCCGGGCTGTTCGCCCACCAGGGCAACCCGCGCGGTCGCCGAACCCTTGCTGAACACCGTCTGGGTGGCCTTCTCGGCCAGCTCGCAGGCCGAGCAGGAGTACGCGGCGACAGCAAGCTGGTCGATCCCCGCGCTGTCGGGCACCGGCGTTGTTGCCGGCGGATGTCCCGGAGGCGAGGTGGTGTCGGCGCTCAAGGTCAGCCGTCGACCCAGGCTCGCAGCAGGGTCGTCACCACCATGTTGAGGTCCTCGCCCCTGCGCTCAGCCTTCTTGCGAGCGGTTTTGCGCACGCTCTTGGGTACCTCGACCTTCAGGTCCACCAGGGGTTCGGACGGGGTCTTGCTCTTGGCCTTGCGGGCTCGCAGGTCACCTGGCTTGTAGGTGCTCGCCGCCGATACGACGGTCGGGGCTTGTGGTGCGGCGTGCAGGTGCTTGGGCGGGCTCGTGCGGGGGGCCGTGGCGGGATGTACCGCACCGTCGGGCGCCTTCTGCAGGGCCGGGCGAGGCTCGGGGGTACGGCTCACAGTGGGCTCCTTCGGTCTGACTGGCCGGTGTCAGGCATCCGCATTCATCCGCAGCGGGTTGTCCGTTTCCTCGACGGCCAGCAAGTGGTCGAGGTACGTGTCGTAGACGTGACTGACTTCCCGCGCGGGTGCGCTGTGCCACGACTGCAATGGCAGGCAGGCACCGGATGCCTGTTGCACCACGGCCCGGTCCGGGATCGGCGGCTGCAGCACCAGCTCGCCGTAGGTCAGGGCGAGCTCGGCGAGCCGGTATCGGTGCTCTGCGGACTGCGTGCGCACCTTGTTCACGACGATGCCGGCCGTGTGCAGCCGCAGGTTGTACCCACGTACCACCGAAATTGCCTCGAGCGCCTGCTGGGCGCCTTGCAGCGCGAACATGGCGGGCTCGGTCACGACCAGCGCCTGGTCGCTCGCAGCAAGAGCGTTGCGAGTGAGCTCGCCGAGCGCCGGAGGGGTGTCGATGAGAACGAGGTCGTAGCGCGCCTGGATTCCTTGCATCGTGATCCGCAGGCGCAGCGCGCCGTGTCCCTCCGGAACGGCACGGTGCTCCAGCGCACGCTCGCTGGCGACGACGTCGAGTCCCTCGCCCCATCCGCTGGCCACCACGGCCTCGGCGAGGATGCCGGCCCGCGCATCGGCGAGGACGTCGTTGATGGTGAACGACACCTGCGCTGGGTCCACCACCGTGCTCGCGTTGGCCTGGGGGTCGATATCGACCAGCAGGGTGCGCAGTCCCCGACCCATGGCCGCGCCCGCCAGCCCCAACGTGACGGTCGTCTTGCCGACGCCGCCCTTCAGGCTGACCACGCTGACGACCCGCATCCGCTCAGAGTAGTGGCGAGGAAGCGGCGTGAGCCGGTTGCGCAACCGTGCGGCAGGATCACCTCATGACCTCGCCGGACGCCGCCGCCCTCCCCTTCGCTGACGCCGTGCTCGTCGGCGGCCGGATCTTCACCTCCGACCCGGACCGACCGTGGGCCACGGCGCTGGCGGTGTCGGAGGACCGGATCGTCGCCGTAGGGGGCGACGACGAGGTGCGCTCACTGGCGCCGCAAGCACCGGTCGAGCAGCTCGAGGGTGCCTTGGTGGTGCCGGGCTTCATCGACGGCCACTTCCACACGTTCATGGCGGGCGAGGCGCTCGAACGCGTCGACCTGGAGCTGGCGCCGGACCTGGCCGCCATCCAGGCGGCCCTGGCCCGCCACGCGGCGCGGCACCCCGACGACGAGTGGGTGCTCGGGCGAGGCTGGCTCTTCGACGCCGATTCCGGGCCGTGCACCGACGGCCGCGATGCTCGACGCCGTCGTGCACGATCGCCCGGTGCTCATGGACAGCGCCGACTACCACTTCGTGTGGCTGAACAGTCGTGGCATGGCCGAACTTGGTATCGATGCCTCGACCCCGAACCCGGTGGGGGGCGAGGTCGTCCGCGACGCGAGCGGGCGGGCGACCGGGCTGTTGAGCGAGACCGCCGCCCACGAGTACGCATGGGCGCCCATGGGGCAACGCCGGACCGACGAGGAGCGCCGACACCATCTGATGGCGCTGCAGCAGGCGGCTCACGCGTCGGGCATCACCGGGGTGATCGACATGGGGCTGGACGACACGGAAGTGGAGCTGCTGGCCGATGCGGCTCAATCGGGACTGCTCACGTTGAACGTGGTCGGTCACTACATGGTGGAGCGCTCGGGCAGTCGGGCCGATCACCTCGACCGCGTCCAGCACGCGTCCGAGCTGGCGAACAAGTACCAGCACCGGCAATTCCGCGTCGCGGGGGTCAAGATCGTCGTCGACGGAACCATCGACGGCTGCACGGCACACGTGAGCCAGCCCTACACGACCGACGTGCTGGCTGACCCCATTTGGGACGTCGACGAGCTCATCCCCGTTGTCGTCGCGGCAGATGCTGCCGGGCTGCAGGTGGCGATGCACGCCATCGGCGACGCCGCCGTCAGCAACGCACTGACGGCGCTGGCCGAGGCTCGCCAGGCCAACGGGACAAACGGTCGACGCCATCGCATCGAGCACATCGAGTACCTGGACCCTGCCGACATCGCGCGGTTCGTCGAGCTCGAAGTGACCGCCTCCATGCAGCCCGTCCACGCCGACCCGGCGATCACCGACAACTGGATCGACATGCTCGGAGAACCGCGTGGCAGCCACGGGTTCCGCTGGGCCGACCTGGTGCATGCCGGCGTGCGACTCGTCTTCGGCACAGACGCACCGACAGCTCCCTACGCGCCGCTGCCCAACATGTACATCGCTGCCACGAGGCGGTCGGCATTGAACCCGTCGCTGCCGGTCGGGCGCGGTGCCGACCAGGTGCGTCCGCTGCAGGAAGCCGTGGTGCACGGCACTGCCGACGCGGCGTGGTCGTGCTTCGACGAGCGGGATCGTGGTCGGCTGATGCCGGGGATGCTCGCCGACTTCGTCGTCATCGATCCGGATGTGTTCGAAGGGTCGGCTGACGTCCTGCTGACCGCGAACGTGCGTCGTACCGTTGCGTCTGGTGTCACCGTCTACGAGCGAGGCGCCACGTGAGCGAGCTCATCGACACCACCGAGATGTACCTGCGCACGGTGTACGAGCTCGAGGAAGAGGGCGTCGTGCCGCTGCGGGCGCGGATCGCCGAGCAGCTTGGCCAAAGCGGTCCGACAGTGAGCCAGACGGTCGCCCGCATGGAACGCGACGGATTGCTCACGGTCCAAGGGGACCGGCATCTGGAGCTGACGGCACGGGGAAGGGCCATGGCCGTGCGCGTGATGCGCAAGCATCGGCTCGCCGAGTGCCTGCTGGTCGATGTGATCGGCCTCGACTGGGAAGACGTGCACGCTGAGGCCTGCCGTTGGGAGCACGTCATGAGCGAGCACGTCGAACGACGCATCCTGACCCTCCTGGGCAACCCGACGCACTCGCCGTTCGGCAACCCGATTCCCGGGCTCGACGAGCTGGGTGGCTCCGTACCGGCGAGTGCGGCCCCCGAGGTCGGGCTCGACCAGGCTGTTCCGCTCGACGACCGGACGGTGCGCCTCGTTGTTCGCCGAATCGGTGAGCCGGTGCAGGACGACGTCGACCTCATGACGCGGTTGCGCCGGGCGGGGATCCGACCAGGTGAAGTGATCAAGGCGAGTCGGTCCGATGGCGGGATCCTTGCCGGCAGTGGCATGGAGTACGCCGAGCTCGACCTGGCGATCGCCGGTCACGTGTTCGTGTCCGACCAGGCCTGACCACGCCTGCCGGCCGGTCGTCCCCCCTGCCTCGACGACTACTCTCGCCCGTGTGAGCGAGTCCTTCTGGCATCCCTTCTCCGACATGGCCGCAGTGCGACGCAACGGGTCCTTCGTCTTGACCCACGGTGTCGGGGCGCACGTGTTCGACGCATCAGGGCGTCGCTACGTCGACCTGACGGGCGGGCTGTGGTTCGCCAACGTGGGGCACGGCCGGCGCGAGATCGCGCAGGCGATCGGCGAGCAGGCCGGTCGGCTTGCACATTTCTCGACGTTCGGCGACTTCGCCACGCCCGCCACGCTGGAGCTCGCCGAACGGGTCGCGGCGCTTGCCCCCGTCGCCGACAGCCAGGTGTTCTTCACCTCGGGCGGATCGGACTCGGTCGACACGGCAAAGAAGCTGATCCGCCGATACTGGCAAGCGGTCGAGCAGCCGGCCCGCGAGGTGATCGTGGTGCGCGAGCACGCGTACCACGGCATGCACTGGGGCGGCACCACGTTGTCGGGCATCGACGCGAACCGCGACGGATACGGAGACCTCGGTTCGGCAGTCGTGCGGGTGGCCTGGGACGACCCGGACGATCTGGCGGCGACGATCGACCGACTGGGCGCCGACCGGGTCGCGGCGTTCTTCTGCGAGCCCGTCATCGGCGCCGGAGGCGTCTGGTTCGCGGGTGCCGACTACCTGCGTCGAGCTCGGCAGATCTGCCGCGAGCGCGGAGTCCTCTGGGTCAGCGACGAGGTGATCACCGGATTCGGCCGCACCGGAGAGTGGTTCGCATCGACCCGCTTCGACCTCGATCCCGATCTCGTCCTGACGGCCAAGGGCTTGACGAGCGGCTACGTGCCGATGGGTGCCGTGGTCGTCGCGCCGTCGGTCGCGACGGTGTTCTTCGACGGAACCGTGGGCGTATGGCGTCACGGTTACACGTACTCCGGCCACGCCGTCGCGGCAGCGGCCGGTCTCGCGAACCTGTCGGTGATCGAGCAAGAGGGTCTGATCGATCGGGTGCGCGCCCTGGAGCCCGTCCTGACCCAGGCGCTCGCGCCGTTGGCCGACCACCCCTTGGTCGACGACGTGCGCTCAGGAACCGGCCTGTTGGCGGCCGTCACGCTGAGCGCCGAACGACGCGCTGTCGACCCGAGCTTCGCATCTGGCATCGTCGCGACGTTGCGCGATCGTGGTCTCCTCACGCGCCTGCTGGTCGACGGGTCGCTGCAGGTGTCGCCGCCGTTCGTCATCGAGGAGGCCGACCTGAAGCAGTTCGCGGACACCACCGCACAGGTGCTGGAGGACAGCGTCGACGAAGTGGGGCACCGATGATCAAGACGAACCTGATCGACGGGGTGGCGTTGCCGAGCGACGACGCCGTGATCAACCACAACCCGTCGGATCTGTCCGACGTGGTGGGCGAGTACGCGGCGGCCGACGTGACGCAGGTGCAGGCAGCGATCGAGGCGGCTGCGGCCGCATTGCCGGCGTGGTCGCACTCCACCGGCCAGAGCCGGTTCGACATCCTCGATCGGGCCGGCGATGAGGTTCTGCGGCGCAAGGACGAGCTCGGCGACCTGCTGGCCCGCGAAGAAGGCAAGACGCTGCCCGAGGCGGTCGGCGAGGTGGCGCGCGCGGGGCAGATCCTGAAGTTCCACGCCGGGCAGGCGGTGCGCATCAGCGGCGAGGTCATCGACTCGGTGCGCCCCGACGTCGAGGTCATGGTCACCCGCGAGCCCCTCGGGGTGGTGTCCGTGGTGACGCCGTGGAACTTCCCGATCGCGATCCCGGCCTGGAAGATCGCACCGGCGTTGGCCTACGGCAACACTGTCGTGTTCAAGCCGGCTGAGCTGGTGCCCGGCAGTGCCTGGGAGCTCGTGGACATCCTGGCCCGCGCCGGACTGCCCGACGGGGTGCTCAACCTGGTCATGGGACGAGGTCGCGAGATCGGTGATGTGCTGACCGGCCATCCCCTCGTCGACGGCGTCACCTTCACCGGATCTGTTGCCACCGGTGAGCACGTGCTCTCCAACGCGCAACGTACTCACGCGCGCGTGCAGCTGGAGATGGGCGGCAAGAACCCCTTCGTCGTGCTCGACGATGCCGACCTCGACGTCGCGGTCTCGTGCGCGCTGCAGGGGGCGTTCGGGTCGACCGGCCAGCGTTGCACGGCATCCTCCCGCCTCGTGGTCACCTCGGGGATCCACGATGCGTTCGTGGCAGCGCTCACCAAGGCGATGCAGGAATGGACCGTTGACGACGCGCGCAAACCCGGCACGCAGATGGGGCCGGTGATTGACGAGAGCCAGCTGGCGCAGGACGTGCACTACCTGGATCTGGCGTCACGGGAGGGTGCCACGGTCAGCGGCGGCGACCGTCTGGAAAGGACGACTGACGGGCACTACCTCGCGCCCGCCCTGGTCACCGGCACGACCAACCAGATGACCATCAACCGGGAAGAGGTCTTCGGGCCGGTGGCTTCGGTGATCGAGGTCGCCGACTACGACGCGGCACTCGGCGTGGCCAACGACACCGAGTTCGGGCTTTCCGCCGGCATCGCGACCACGTCGCTGGCCGCCGCTTCGCACTTCCGCCGGCACAGTACGGCGGGCATGGTGATGGTCAATCTTCCGACCGCGGGCGTCGACTACCACGTCCCCTTCGGCGGCCGCCGTGGCAGCAGCTACGGCCCGCGCGAGCAGGGCAGCTACGCCCGTGACTTCTTCACCACGGTCAAGACGACGTACGTCGCGGCCGGGCCGCCACGCTGACCGTCAGTGGGACGGGTGCAGCTGGCTTTGCTGGCTGGGCTGGCCGTGCGGAGGGGCAGTGCCTGACGCCCCCATGGCGTGGCCGTTGACGCACAGCATCGACAACCCCACGGTCACCACGGTCATCAAGGCGATGCTGGCCCACCGACGAAGGCGCCCTGCCTGAGACATCACGTTGCGACGCTAGGCGGGCGCGTCCTGTCGGACACCCGGAACCGCGGCTGCATACGCCGATCGGGTGAGAAGCGACCCCATCCTCTAGGGTCGACCCGTGTACTACTTCGGCGCTATCGCCATCGGGGTCGTCCTTGTCGTCGTTCTGATCATGGCGGGCGCCAAGGTGATGAAGAAGCGAGACTGAGTTCAGCGGGCTACGTTCTCGGTTTGACCGCTGCGGAGTGGCTGGACGCCAGGTAGTAGCCCGTGGCGCGTAGCAGCACCCGCCAATGACGGCGGTGCGCCGAAACGATCGCCACCTTCGTCGAGTACCGCCCATTGGTGGCGATCTTCGTCGACTTCACCGTGTGCCAGTGACCGTGCTCACGTTGCTGGACCAGCAGCGATCGACCGGCGACCTTCGAGTGCGCGGCCTTGATCCGCCCCTTGAAGGTGGCCCGACTCCCCACCTTCGGGTGCTGTGGCTTCACGACGAGGGAGACGCCTGGTTTCACCGAGACCTTGACGGTCGAGGTCTTGGCCGCCTGCATCCCGGCGTCCGTCGCGATGGCGTAGTACGACGTGGCGTAGCGCGGCTTGACGGCGACTCTCCAGTGGCCGGAGGCGTTGGTGGTGGTCGAGCCGACCAGGTGGAATCCGGGGGCGCCCTTGGGCTTGCCGTAGACGGTCACTGCGGCACCTGACACGGCCAGTCCGGAGGTGGAGACCAGGCCCCTGACCTTCCCGGTCGAGCCGAAACGGACCTTGGCCGGCCGCAGCTTCGCGGTGGCCTGGGGCGCAGCGGCTAGCGACGCAGAAACGTCTGGCGTCGCTCCTGGGTTGCTCAGGTACAGCGAGTTCCTGGTGTTGAACGCCGGATTCCGTCCCTGGAGCGTCACCTGGTAGGCGGTCGTGCTCGACAACCCGGTGAAGGTCGTCGAGTCGGCCGAGCCGCCCACCTGATGGGCGGCCGGCCCGGGGGCGATGCTCACCAGGTAGTTGCTCGCCGGACCGGCCTCGGTGTGCTCGATCCCGCTGCCCCACGACGCGGTGATCTGCCCCGGCTTCGTGCTCGTCAGGGTCAGTGCAGGTGCCGGCAGTGGGTCGAGACCAAGTGAGTTGATGTTCCAGCCGTCGAGGTAGTTGTTGGCGACGAGTGTGTTGGAGTTCCCGCCACTGCTCAGGTCGATCCCGATGCCCCAGAGATCAAGGGTGTCCGATGGCGTCACAGTGCGCTCGATCGTGTTGTCGGTGACGGTCACTGCATCGCTCCCGGTCACGTAGACGCCTTCGTCCGTGTCTGCTCCGTTCACGGTGTTCTGGGTGAACACGGCACCGGCGGCTTGGTAGATCAGCACAGCCGTGGCCGACCAGTTGCCGTCCACGTCCCACTCGTTCCCGGCGATGGTCGTGCCATGAACGGTGCCCGTGGCGCCGAAGGAGATCTGCAGGCCGTTGGCCGCGATCTGCTGCGACATGGAGGAACCGTCGGGCGCACCGGCCGGACCGATGCTGCTGTTGGTCAGCGTCAGATCGGCGCCCTGGCCGGTCACGGTGACGCCGCCCTTCTGATAGTTCGTCACCGACACGTGATCGGCGGTCACGGCGTCCGGCGTGGGATCGGTGGACCTGATGTACAGGGCGATGCCCTCCTGGCAGCCGTCGCCCTGGGTGATGCCGCTGATCGAGGTGTTCGTGACGCTTCCCCCGGCGTCCTTGTAGTAGATGCCCATGAGCCGGTTGTCGCCGGCGTCGCAGGCACCTCCAAGGTTCTGGCCGGTCACGGTGAGATCAGACACGTCCATGCTCGAGCCGGCGTTGCGCAGCACCGCCCCCACCCACGGGTCGGGCGAGGAGTCGGCCGTCAGCGTGTGACCCGACCCGTCGACGGTGTACCCGTCGTAGACATACGCGGTCTGGCTCGTGGTGACGTCACCGGCCAGGTTGATCGTGGACGTCGCAGGGTCGACCGTGTAGTCGCCGTCGCCCAGCGCGTACTCGAGGTCGAACGTGGACGTACCGAGTGAGTCGCTGGACATGTCGAGCGTCACGTCGTCGACCATGGCGGTGACGTCGACGGTGTTGGCGTTGTAGGCGTTCTGCCCCACGAACCACGAGATCCCCAGAATCACCTTGCCCGGCGCGGCGGTCACCAGGTCCGACCAGGTCGACGATGAGTTCTTGGGGATCACGACGTTGTTGTTGCTGTCCACGACGTCGCGGGTCGGACGCCAGTAGCCGTGCGTATCGGAGATCGGGTCCTCGGCGGTCCAGGTGCCGAACGCCGGGTTCGGGGCGCCGAACCAGGTGGGGTCGTAGACCCAGCTCATGTATCCCGGCGCCCCACTCGCGTTGTCAGCCACCTCGACCGACAGGTACGGGCGGTCGAAGGGCTGGGGCGCGCTGACGGTGGTCCACTGGTAGGTGAGGGCCGACAGCGAAGAGACGCTCTGGCCGGCGTACCGGTCGTCAGACACGTACAGATAGGGCTTGCCGCCGTGGTTGGCTGCACTGTCGCCGGGACCGGTCGCCAGCACCGCCGCTCCGAGCCCGGTCGGGGCCGCGTCGACGCCGGGGTAGTTCACCAGGTTGTCCATCGCGACGCTGCCGAGGCCGGGCCACTCGGTCGTGGCGAACCACTTGCCCGGGTTCGCCGCGGTGGCGGGGTTGCTCGTGACGTCGCCAGGAGTCACGACAGTGCCCACAGGGAGCGCACCGGCGGCGAAGGCGGGGGCGGCCAGGGGGCCGACCAGCGGGACCAGGGTGGCAGCGACGGCGAGGCAGGCAGCCCTGGCGAGGGCGCGAGACAGCGGCATGGGACGGACTTCCCCCGAGTGAGTGACGATACCTACACCCAGGGTAAACGATCGGTCACGCTCCGCCGACGATCGTTCACCCGTCCGAAGTCGCCGGTTCGGCCAGGTCGATCGTCGTCCCGGTGGCCAGCGTGGCGTAGCCCGACTGGATCCGCAGGGCCGCGGCCCGGTCGAATCCGTCACCCTCGACGATGACGTGGAGGGCGAGGCCGTCCTCCAGAGCCAGGAAGGTGCGGCTGATCGTTCTGGGCGTATCGGCCAGCCGGAACTCGCCGCGCTCAGCACCCACCACCAGGACGCGCTCGAACACGGCGATCTGCCGAGCGATGAAGTTGGCGCCGAGCGTGGCGTGGTAACGGTGACGCTGCAGGAACGCGGTCGTCTCGTAGAGCATCCGGACCAGGTGGTCGTCCTCGCCGCTGGGCACCCCCAGCCGGAGCAGGGCGATCAACTGGGCGGTGGGGCTGTCGAACTGTTCGGCAGCCTCCTCACGAAGCTCGAGGAACCGTTCGACACCTGCGCGATGCACGTCGGCGAGGATTGCGTCCAGACCGTCGTCGTAGTAGTACAGCAGCGCCGTCGGCGACATTCCGGCCGCTGCGGCGACGTCCTTCAGCTTGACCTCGGCCACGCCGTGCTCGTGAACCGCGCGCTCGGCCGCGACCACGAGGTCCCGCCGCCGAGCGTCCTTTCGCGTTGGTCGAGCCATGTTCAAAACTCTACAACTTCGTTATACGTTGTGCTTGACGAAGATCTCGACATTCTTCTAATTTGCTTCGAAGAATCTCCTGGCCTACGTTGCGGGCTTCACGAACGTCTGAGAGCAGAGGTGGACATGATCGGTTCTCGAGGGCGACTCGCTGTCGCCGGCATCTCGATCCTGCTGGTGGTCAGCGCGTGCGGCGGCAAGTCCGCCCCGTCCGCGGGGAGTGCGTCACCGACCGCGAGCCTGCAGATCACCATGCCGGCACCCACCTCGGAGCTCGACAAGGTGACGTGGGCGGTCTACCGCGAGGTGGGCACGCTGGACCCGATCTTCGCCTTCGACTACCCCGAGAACACTGCAGTCGCAGCGATGTGCGAGACGCTGATCCGCCAACAACCCGACGGCTCGACCGTGCCGGGGCTGGCCTCCTCGATCGACACCTCCGACCCCACCAAGATCGTGTTCACCCTGCGCGCCGGCGTGACGTTCTGGGACGGCCACCCCTTGACCTCGGCCGACGTCGTGAACAGCCTGCAGCGCCAGATGGACCCCAAGAACGGCGGCTACTACGGCGCGGTGTTCCAGAACGTCAAGTCGATCGAGGCGACATCGAACAACGTCGTGACGATCAACCTCAAGCAACCCGACTACCTGCTCCTGGGCGAGCTGTCCTCCACGCCCGGGTTCATCACCGAGAAGGCCTACACGAACAACCAGGGCACCGGCACGTACGGGACCCACGACGGCGGCGTCATGTGCACCGGAGCCTTCAAGTACAAGGCGTGGAAGACCGGCGGGGCTTTGCAGATGGTCCGCAACGACAACTACTGGGACACCAGCGCGCCACAGATGGTCAAGGAGCTCGACATCGTGGGCGCCCCGGACGAGGCGAACCTGACCGAGTCGTTGAAGACCGGCGAGATCGACGCGACGTACGCCGGCGCGATGTCCACGCTGGACGAGCTGAAGGCGGCCAGCAACCTGAACGTGCTCACCGGCCCGTCGTACGCCACCAGCGACCTGATCCTGAACAAGCCCAGCGGCACGCTCGGCAACCCGTTGGTACGCCAGGCGCTCTCCTTGGCCATCGACCGGCAGGGCCTGATCGACGCCGTCTGGCGGGGGTCGGCCACGATGCCGCACGCCATCGCGGGGCCCGGCACGTTCGGATACGCCAAGGACACCTACCAGGCCGCGTACGACGCACTGCCGGTGATGAACACCGACATCGAGAAGGCGAAGAGCCTGATCAAGCAGGCCAACGCCGAGGGCAAGTCGATCGTGCTCGGCACGTCCAGTGAGATCGCCGCACTGCAGACCGAGGCCGACGCGGTGAAGAGCGCCGCCGAGGAGATCGGCCTGAAGGCCACCGAGAAGTCGGTATCGGCCGCTCAGTACATCGACTTCTTCACGCCGAACTCGAAGATCGCTCAAGCGGTCGACGGGTTCTTCACGATCAACTACCCGGACTACGCCGACCCGCTGGCGTTGTACGCCCCGATCTCCTACCCCGGCGGGTTCAACAACTACTTCGGCTACAACAACCCGCAGGTGGTCAGTCTGCTGCAGAAGGCGCAGCAGGAGCCGGACCCCACCAAGCGCGCCGAGGATGTCAGCCAGGCGCAGATCCAGATCACCAAGGACCTGCCGTGGATCCCTCTGGCCATCCCCTACACCACGCTGATCATCAACAAGCGGGTGACGGGCGCGCCGGTGTCGTTCCAGTACATGTTCGGTCCCTGGGCGGCCGGCTTGGGCGGTACGGGGTGACGCCAGGGCGTCGCGCATGACCCGCTTCCTGATCCGCCGCGGCGTCATGATGGTCGTGACGCTGCTCGTGTCGAGCTTCGTGATCTACTCCGCGCTGTACTTCGCGGGCGGTAATCCGATCAGCGCGCTGGCGGGGAACCGTCCCTTGCCGCCGGACGCGGTCGCCGCGCTCGAGGCGAGGTACCACCTGAACGAGCCGTTCTTCCAGCGGTACTGGGAGTGGCTGTCGGGGGTGTTCCACGGGGACTTCGGCTACTCGATCGTGCTCAAGCAGAACGTCTCGTCCCTGATCGCTGACCGGATCGGCACGACGGCCTTCCTCGTCCTCTACGCCGGTCTGATCATCCTCGTGATGGGGATCGGCCTGGGCATCCTCGGCGGGCTGCGTCATGGAGCCGTCGACAGCGGCGTGATCCTGGTCTCCACCGTCTCGGCCGCCATTCCAGCGTTCGTGGCCTCGATCGTGCTGCTGCTGGTGTTCGCGGTCGATCTTCGCTGGTTCCCGGTGACGGGGACCAACATGACCTCCGGCTTCCTCAACCAGTTGTGGCACCTGACATTGCCTGCGTTCGCCCTGGCGATCGCGACGATGGCTGTCGTGGCCCGTGTGACGCGCACGTCTGTGCGCGAGGAGCAACGCAAGGAGCACGTGCAGACCGCCATCTCGCGCGGCATCCCGTACCACTACGTGGTCCGCCGCCATGTGTTGCGCAATGCGGCGATTCCCATCCTCACCGTGTCGGGGCTGACCATTGCCTCGCTGATTGCCGTCGCCGCAGTGGTCGAGCGGGCGTTCAACGTCCCCGGACTGGGTTCGTACCTTCTACAGGCCGCTAACCAAGGTGACCTGGCAGTCGTCCAGGGCATCTCCTTGATCCTGGTCTTCGCCTTCATCTTCACCAACACGCTGGTCGACCTGCTCTACGCGTTCCTCGACCCGCGCGTGGCGCTCGGGGAGGCTTCGGTATGACCACCGCGAACGCAGAAGTCGCCGACGTCGTCACCCGACGACCGGCGTTCCGCCGTGTCCGCGGTGGCCAGTGGGTCATCTACTTCAGCATTGCCGTGATCACCGTCGCCACATTCTTCGCGATCTTCGGCGCCTGGCTGGCGCCGCACGATCCCAACCAGGTGCAGCTCTCCTACCAGTTCGTCGGTCCGACGCCCGGGCATCCACTCGGCTTCGACGGGACCGGCCGTGACCTGCTGTCGAGGCTCATGGCCGGCGCGCGGACCTCGATGTTCGGTCCCTTGGCCGTGGTGCTCATGGCGATGGTGGCGGGCATCTTCCTCGCGATCTCGTCCGCCTGGCGCGGAGGCTGGTACGACCGCTCGGTGTCAGCCGGCCTCGACGTGCTGTTCGCCTTTCCCGGCCTGTTGCTCGCGATCCTCGCCGCAGCCGTCTTCGGATCCGGACTCGTCGCAGCGTCGATCGCACTCGCGATCGCCTACACGCCGTACATCGCCCGCGTCCTTCGCAGCGCTGCCGTCCGGGAGCGCAGCCAGGCCTACATCGCGGCGCTGGAGGTGCAGGGGGTGTCTGCGTGGCGCGCCTGCATGCGGCATCTCGTGCCCAATGTCGGACCCCTGATCGTGGCCCAGGCCACGATTCTGTTCGGCTACGCCATGGTCGACCTTGCCGCGATCTCGTTCGTCGGCCTCGGCGTGCAACCGCCGCAGCCCGACTGGGGCGTGATGGTGGGTCAGGGGGAGTCCGGGGTGCTGCAGGGATACCCAGCGGAGTCGTTGTCCGCGGGGCTCTGCATTGTTCTTGTCGTTGTTGCTTTCAACCTGCTGGGCGAACGGCTCGCCGAGCGAGCCGAAGAGAGGCGTTGACCATGACCGAGCTCCACTACTTGTCTGCCACCGAGGCGATCGCGAAGTTCCGTAGTCGGGAACTGTCGCCGGTCGAGCTGGTCGAGGCGGTCATCGCGCGCGCAGACACGGTCGACGGTGACGTCAACGCCTTCTGCCACACCTACTACGACCGGGCGCTGGAGCAGGCGAAGGAAGCTGAGTCGGTCTACGCGACGCGTCCGGACGAGGCTCGCCCGTTGGAAGGCATCCCGGTCGGCCTGAAGGACGAGGTGGAGGTCGAGGGTGAGCCGGCCACCATGGCGTCGCTCGTCTACGCCGACGCGATCGCCACCCAGACCGGTCCGGTAGCCGAGCGGATCCTCGCCGCCGGTGGCATCATCCACGCCCGCACGACCACCCCCGAGTTCTCCTGCGCCGGGTTCACGCACTCCCGGCTCTACGGCATCACCCGCAACCCCTGGAACCTCGGCTTCGGCGTCGGAGGTTCGTCGGGCGGTTCGGGCGCGTCACTCGCCGCCGGGACGAGCACGCTCGCGTCCGGCTCCGACATCGGCGGCTCCATCCGCATCCCGTCGTCATTCAACGGCGTGGTGGGGTTCAAGCCGCCCTACGGACGGGTGCCCGTCGAGGTGCCGTTCAACATGGACACCTACTGTCACAACGGTCCAATGGCGCGCACGGTTGCCGACTGCGCCCTGTTCGAGAACGCACTTGCTGGGCCGCATCGGTTGGACCACACGTCCTTGCGACCCAAGCTGGAAATCCCCTCGCAGCTCGACGGTGTCAAGGGGCTGCGCATCGGCTACTCGGTCGACCTCGGCGGCTGGCCGGTCGACCCCGAGATCGTGATCAACACCAGAGCGACAGCAGAGTCGTTGCGTGATGCGGGTGCGGTCGTCGAGCCGGTCGACCTCAAGGTCGACCGCGATCTGCTCATGACAGCCATCAGCATCCACTTCCAGACGATGTTCGCCGCCTGGATCGGCGGGATCGCCGCTGAGCATCGTGACCTGCTGAACGACTACGCGATCGAGTTCGCCGAGATGACTGCACGCAACAAGGGGGACCGGACCACCCTTGAGGGGATGATGCTCGAGACGCAGATCTGGGAACCGATCGGCGCCCTCTTCGAGAACTACGACGCGTTGATCATCCCGACGATGGCGACCCGGGGCCTCGTGGCCGGCGACGGCTACGTGGGTCACGGGCTGACCGTCGGCGGCGTCGACTTCCCGGACTACTTCGACTCTGCGTTCACGCCGTTGTTCAACATGGCCAGTCGCTGTCCGATCCTCAACGTTCCTTCCGGGTTCGCGGACAACGGCGTGCCCACCGGTATCCAGATCGTGGCTCGCACCTACGACGACATCACCGCCTTCCGCGTCGGCGCTGCGCTGGAGCGCAGCCATCCCTGGTGGAGCGGCGACGTGCTCCCGCAGTTCACGGGGGCGCCCACCACGTGACCGCGCTGCTCTCGATCGACGGACTCACCGTGCGGCTCCCCGTGGAGGGGGAGCAGCGCACGGTGCTGCGTGACGTCTCGCTGTCGATCGGGCCGGCCGAGGCGGTGGGCCTAGTGGGGGAGTCGGGGTCGGGCAAGTCGATGACGGCGCGCGCGATCGCACGGCTGCTGCCGAACGGTGCCGAGGTCGAAGGGTCGATCGAGTTCGACGGGCAGTCAGTGCTCGACCTGCGTGGTGCTGCGCTGCGGCGCTATCGGACCGACGGCATCGCGATGATCTTCCAGGACCCGCGCGCCCACACGAACCCGGTTCGCAGGATCGGGGACTTCCTCGGCGAGGCGATGCGCACGAACCGTTCGGCCAGCGCGGCGCAGGCGCGCGCCGCGTCGATCGAGGTGCTCCGGGAAGTGGGGATCGAGGACCCCGAACGCAGGCTCCAGCAGTACCCGCACGAACTGAGCGGCGGCCTCCTGCAGCGAATGATGATCGCCGCGACCCTGTTGATGCGGCCCCGCCTGGTGTTGGCCGACGAGCCGACGACCGCACTCGACGTCACGACGCAGTCCGAAGTCATGGCCATCTTGAACGAGTTACGACGCGATCACGGCCTCGCCATGCTGTTCATCACCCACGACCTCGAACTCGCCGCAGCGGTGTGCGACCGCACGGCCGTGATGTACGCGGGCGAGCTCGTCGAACAACGAAGCTCGGGCGCGCTGCACGACGACCCGCTCCATCCGTACACCGCCGCATTGGTCCAGGCGCGACCGAGCATCGACGGAACCGCCGCCCGGCTGGCGGCGATCCCGGGTCGGCCCTTGTCGGCATTCGAGGCTCCGCCGGGGTGCGCGTTCGCGGATCGGTGCGCGCACGCGGAACCCCGGTGTCAGGAGTCCCGCCCCGACATCCGGCCGCTCGCGGGCGGACTGGTCAGGTGCCGGCGTGCCGAGGAGCTGCGGGGGTCGCTGCTGACGGGTGCGGTCCATGGCTGAACTGTCGGTTCCGGTGGTGCGCGATGCTGCGGCGAACATCGTCGAGGTGCGGGAGCTGCGCAAGGTCTTCGGCCGCGACTTCGTGGCCGTGGACGACGTCGAGTTCGTCGTCCCTCGGGGCGGGTCGCTCGCGATCGTCGGGGAGTCCGGATCGGGCAAGACGACCGTCGCGCGCATGATCGTCGGTCTGGAGCGCCCGACCTCGGGCAGGATCGTCGTCGACGGCATCGACCGGTCCCTTCCGGCGCGCAGCGCCAAGGAACGTCGCGCCAGAGGACGTGCCGTCCAGATCGTCTTCCAAGACCCCTACAGCTCCTTGGACCCGCGCCAGACGGTAGCGGCGTCGATCAACGAGGTGCTGACAATTCACGGTCTCGGGACCGCGGCCGAACGCGACACCCGTGTCAAGGAACTGGCCTCACTGGTCGGTCTCGACGACCGCCAGGTGCGCGCGCGGCCCCGCGCCCTGTCCGGCGGCCAACGCCAGCGCGTGGCCATCGCACGTGCGCTGGCGGTGGAGCCGCAGGTCCTGATCCTCGACGAATCGGTCGCGGCGCTCGACGTGTCGATCCAGGCGCAGGTGCTGAACCTTCTGGCGGACATCCGCGAGCAGACCGGCGTGACCTACATCCTGATCAGTCACGACCTCGCGGTGGTCCGGCAGATCACCCAGCAGGCGGTGGTCATGCACCGCGGGCGCATCGTGGAGCGCGGGCCCACGGCGCAGATCTTGGACGATCCGCAGCAGGACTACACGAAGCTGCTGCGGGCGAGCGTCCCCGGACCGGGATGGCAACCGCGGCGCAGGACGACCGCCTGATCGCTGGTACCGGGGATGATGGCAACCCCACCGGGTCAGGAGGCGTCATGGTCGAGTCGTGGTACCCCAGCGAACCGCGGCAACGCAGGAACACGATTGTGCGAGATGCCATCGTCCTCGCCATCTTGGTGTGTGTGGCCTGGTTCGGCTGGCAGGTGCACGTACGCATCGACGACCTGCGGGTGGTGACCGATGCGATTCAGGGGGCCGGCCACTCCGTGCAGAACGGCTTCGGGTCGGCTGCGGGCGCGGTGAACGGCATCCCGGTCGTGGGCCAGGACTTGGCGAATGCTCTTCAGGCGGCCGGCAGCGCCAGTGGCGGCAACGTCGCCGACCTGGCCGTGTCCGGCGACCATGCGATCGGCCAGGTGGCCACGATCATCGGCTGGCTGGTCTTCGGGATCCCGGCTGTTGTCTTGCTGGCGCTGTACCTCCCGATGCGCATCGCGCAGATCCGTCGGCTCGGGTGCGCGCGTCGGGTGTACCTCGTCGACGACGACGACCCGGAGCGTCGTCGGCTACTGGCGATGCGCGCCGCGTTCGCCCTGCCGTTGGACCACCTCGTGGAGTACACGAAGGACCCGTTCGGTGACCTCATGCGTGGCAAGCACGACGCCTTGGTGAGCGCGTTGCTGGCCGACGCCGGCCTGGCACTGCCCATCAGGAGCAGCGCGGGGCGAGGCTACCCAGGCGACGAATCAGCCACTAGCGTGTACTGAACAGCCATTCAGTTCGATCGATCACGCGAGGACATCGGTCATGACCAGCACGCAGCACCACACGCTTCCCGGCCGCGACTACCACGACCCGGGCGTCTTCGAGGTGGAGCGGGAGCACATCTTCTTCCGCCACTGGTTCTACGCGGGGCGCAGCGAGCAGGTCGAGACGGTCGGGCAGTGGCTGACGATCGACGTCGTCGGCGAGTCGATCCTGGTGATCCGCGGCGACGACGGCGCGTTGCGCGGGTTCTACAACGTCTGTCGCCACCGGGGATCGCGCCTGCGCGACGAACCGGCGGGGCTGGAGCGCGGCACGATCATGTGCCCCTACCACGCCTGGTGCTACGACCTCACCGGCGCGCTGGTCGCGACGCCGCGTGTGGGCGAGGACGAGGTGGACCGTTCCCAGCTGTCGCTGCATCCCGTGCATGTCGATGAGTGGCAGGGCTTCGTCTTCGTCAACCTCGACCGGCAGACCCCCAAGCCGCTGCGCGAGTCGATCGGCGACGGCTACGACGATCTGCTCAGTTTCGAGCGGTTCGACATGGGCACGCTCCGGATCGGCGCGTCGACGGAATGGCTGGTCGAGGCAAACTGGAAGATCATCATCGAGAACTACAACGAGTGCCTGCACTGCCCCACCGTTCACCCGGAGCTGGTGCAGGTGATCCCGGCGTACCGCAAGGGGTGGGTCTTCGAAGAGGGACGCGAGGACGGCGGCGTCTCGCTCGCCGGTGGCTCGAGCTACACCGCGGACGGGCAGGCACCGATCGCCGTGCTCCCGACGATGACCGACCTCGAGGCGCACTCCGTGTACGGGGGCACCGTCTTCCCCAACGCCATGATCGACATCTCTGGTACCGGCGTCGTGGTCACGCAGCTGATCCCGCTGGGTCCCACGACCACGCGGCAGATCAGCATCTACCTGTTCCACCCCGACGCCATGGCGCAGCCGGACTTCGACCCCAGCCCGTATGTCGACTTCGGTGAGCTCGTGGGCGGCCAGGACAACTCGATCTGTGAGCGCGCCCAACGAGGCGTCCGGTCACGCGCCTTCGATCACGGTGTGTATCCGGAGAAGGACGAGTACGTCTGGGAGTTCAATCAGCGGTACCTTCGCGAGCGGGACGGCGGCTGATCCGCCGAGGGTCGATCCGTCGTCGACGCCAGGAGTCTGCTCAGGTCGATCGACTTTGGAGATGACCATGACGATCTTCCGACACCGCTGCGCAGCGATCGTGATCATCCTCGCCACACCCGTGCTGGCCCTGGCGTCGGGAACGTCGGCGACCGGCGCCGTACCGACCGTGATCGGGCATTGGAACATGAACGAGGCGCCGGGATCGACGGTCCTCGTGGACAGCTCAGGCCACGGGTTCAACGGAGCCATCGGCGCCGCGGTCAAGCCCAACGGAACGTCGCAGTTCTTCGATCTCCGCAGCCACAAGTCAGGCACGCCTGTGACGCCGGAGCACCTCGACACGGTCCCGTCGTCGCCCGGGCTGAACCCCGGATCGGCCGACTACTCCGTCACGTTGCGCCTGCGCTGGGCGGCTCCACTGCCGGACGTGAACCTCGTGCAGAAGGGGCAAGGTTCGGCCCACGGCTGGAAGATCGAATCGTCGAAGGCGCACGTGCGTTGCCAGTTCATCGGTTCACTGGGTCAGGCAACCGTGAAGTCGATCGATTACACGAATCACACCTGGGCTGATGGAAACTGGCACACCGTCACCTGTAGCCGCACGGCGTCCGCAGTGTCACTCACGATCGACGGTGTGCTGATCGGCACCACACATCACGTGACCGGGGACATCACCAACACCTGGCCGGTGTCCATCGCCGGCAAGACCCAGTGCAACAACGTGACGATCTGGTGCGACTACTGGTCGGGCGACATCGACTACATCTCGATCACCAGCCCGTAAGACCTGACGCGACGCACCGACTGCACTCCGCGCCGCTACGGTCAGCGAGTGATCGCGGTACTCGGCGGGCTCGGAGCAGCCTTGATGTGGGCTGCTTCGACGTTGGCGTCGTCGCGGTCGACGCGCATGATCGGCGCCGCTTCGGTGCTTGCCTGGGTGATGGCGGTTGGGTTGCTGGTCACCCTCGCGGAACTCGCCGTGACGCGCCCGGCAGTTCCCACTCAGGCGTCGACGTTCGGCTGGTTGGCTGTCGTAGCCGTCGGCGGCCTGCTCGGGCTCCTGCTCGTGTACTCAGCACTTCGCGTGGGCAAGGTCGGCGTCGTTGCACCGCTGACCTCGACCGAGGGCGCTCTGGCCGCCGTCCTCGCCGTTGTCGCCGGCGAGCAGCTGGCCGGCGTCACGGCGTTGTTGCTGGCCGTGATCGCCGTCGGCGTCGCCGTCGCAGCCATGGCTCCGGAGGAGCGCCCTTTGGTGGGCGAGCACAAGACCCGGGCCGCAGTGCTCGCGCTACTCGCTGCGGCCGCGTTCGCCTGCACCCTGTACGCGACGGGTCACCTGAGCAACTCCGTGGCTCTGCCTTGGATCCTGGTGGTCCCGCGTCTGCTCGGCGTGCTCGTCGTCGCCATACCGCTGGCGGTGACCGGCCGCTTGCGACTCGAGCGTGCCGCGGTACCGCTCGTCGCCATCGCCGGCGTGACCGAGGTGCTCGGAGTGGCGTCGTACACGCTGGGAGCCCGACACGACGTCGCCGTTGCAGCTGTGTTGGCGTCACAGTTCGCCGCGTTCTCAGCGGTTGGTGCCTACCTGTTGTTCCGCGAAGTGCTCACCCGCCGCCAACTGGTCGGCGTCACGATCGTGATCGTCGGGGTGGCCGCCCTCGCCCTCGCTCAGGCCTGACTGGATCGTCACCGCTTCATCCTGCGGGTCTCTGGCACGGGTCGCTGCTACTGGTCAAGGTCGTGGAGCCGGGCGCCGTGATGCTTCGCGGCCCACGACCGTCGGACCCGACCGAACACCATCCCATTGAGGGCGGGAGAAACCGTTGATCCATCCCCTGAGCTACGAGGGCTGTGTGCTACAACGCTAAATCAGCGTCCGGTCGTTCTGCGTCTGCCTCCACTGGCGCGGCATCCACCCCCGCTTGACGACCCGACCGGTGGGCCCGACGGTACTCGCGCAGAGCCGCGTCCACCGAGCCGTTGAACGTCACCACTCCGTGGTCCATGACGATGGCGCGCGTGCACAGCTGCAACAGGTGCTCCGCCCGGTTGCTGACGACGATCAGGCCGTGCGTCTGGTTCGGGAACGACGCAAGTCGCTTCAGACTGTTCTCCCGGAACTGCGGTGAGCCCACGACGAGCTCCTCGTCCCCGAGGAAGATCGTCGGCTCGGCGAACAGGGCCACCGTGTATCCCAGCCGCTTGGCGTGCGCCCGCGAGAGGTCTCGCAAGGGGCGGTCGAGGAACGACTCGAGACTGGCGAAGGCCGCGATCTGTGGTGCCAACTCTTCGGCACGACTTTCCCGCAGACCCAACAGCAGGCCGTTGCGCACGATGTTCTCCCGCACCGGAAGCTCGGCCAGGAAACCAGCACCAGCTCCCATGAGCCCGGTCGCGAAGCCGCGGATCGCCACCCTGCCCTCGTCGGGGCGCAGAACTCCGTTGATCACCGACAGCAGGGTCGACCGCCCAGAACCCACGCGGCCGAGGACTCCCAGCGACTCGCCGGCTGCCAGGGTGAGCGAGACTCCCTTCAGTGCCTTGGTCGATTCAGCCCGCGGCGCCTTGGTCGATTCAGCCCGCGGCCTCGTGCTGGACCCGGTCTTCTCAGGCACGAGTTCGTCGTCCAGTGCGACCACCTGATCGTCTTCGATGTCAGCGTCCATCGACGGGATCTCGACGTGCTGCTTGAACCGAGGGGGGTAGGTCAGGTGCACGTCCTTGAGCCTGAGGATCCTCACGACACCCTCGAAGCCACTCGATGTTCGGTGCGGTGGATCATCCACAACCCCGAACCGAAGGTGGCCAGCGTGATCATCACCGAAAGGATCAAGGGCAACAGGGGGATCACCGGCATTCGACCCGCCCCGGAGGCACTGGTCTGCAGCGCGTGCCACTGCGACTGGCTGACCGTGGGTTCCCACACCGCCGTACGCACGGCGGACAGGGCAACCGTGACCGGGTTGGAGAAGTAGATCGTGGTGATGAGGCTGTGCAGCCCGAACCGCTGGGGAACCAGTGACCAGGGGTAGACCACCGGGCTGGCCCACCTGACGAGCAGGATCATGCTCTCGATCGCGTACTGGGTGTCGCGCACGTACATGTTCACCACGCTGGTGATCATCGTGACGCCGCTCACGAACAGGGCGAGCATGGTGAGCCCACCGATCAGGTACGGCAGCGCGGAAAGGTGATTGGGGTGCCACCCCGCGATAACGGCAGCCACCACGAGGATGATCACGGACGGACGCGAACGCAGGAACGCAGCCAGCACTGACGCGAGCGGAATCACCTGCCGCGGAACGTTGACGCGTCGAATCAACCCGGCGTTGCGGGACAACGACTTCGTTCCGCCTTGTACCGCCGAGGCGAAGACCTGTACCACCACGACGCCCGAGAAGATGTAGATCCCGAAGTTCGGCACCGACTTGGTGACGCCGAGCAGGACGCCGATCACGACGTAGTACACGAAGAACATCGTGAGCGGGCGCACGTAGTCCCACGCGTTGCCCAGCAGGGTTCCCTGGTAGCGGTTTCGCATCTCGGCCCGCGTGAAGATCAGCAGCAAGCGCGGCTCGCGCACGATCGCGCCCAACCCGCCGGTCTGCCACGGTTGACGCCACGCCGGGAAGGTCGGGGTTGCCACCTCAGCGGTCGCCATGGCTGCTCCAACTCGTGGTCCGGGCCTGCGGGTCGGTCAAGGCGGGCTCTGCGTCGCGGTACGCCTGCGCGAAGGTCTCCCACTCAGCCGCCAGGCGCCGCAGACCGACGTCTTCGCCCGCCGCCTCGAAGATGCTGATCATCCCAGCAACATGACACCGCGGTTCGGACCGGTCAAGGTCCCACTCCGCGGTCCGAAGTGGACGTTTCCCCGGCAGGATGTTGTGACGATACCGACGTCGTCTCAAGGGGTTGGACTCCACGGTCCTGTACCTGGAGACGCTCGTGGCCTTCGGGCTCCCGATCGGTCTGGTCGTGGCGGCCTTCCCGTCGCGATGGTCGCGCCACTAGCCCGATGCGCCGCTATCGGGTGGGGACGAGATAGCGAGCGGCGTGTGAGACCGGACACACCGCCGCGTCGGAGGCCTCCGCCGGAAGCGAGGTAATGACCACGCCGTTGGTAGGGTTCCGCCCGTGCCACCGGCTTCCCCCGACACGCTGCTTGGGGTCGCGTCGTGGACGAAGCGAATCGTCCTCCGCTTGGTGATGGTGGCCATCGTCGTCGTCGCCCTGTGTTGGGCGCTCCTCGCCCTGGTCAACATCCGTACCAGCATCCTGTGGTTCCGCTCGGTCCAGGCCAGCGACGTCTACAGCAAGATCCTCGGCACCGAGATCCTGCTCTTCGTGGTCTTCGGCGGGCTGATGACGCTGGCCACCGCCGGCTCGCTGGTGTGGCTGATCCAGCACCGCCCACCGTTTCGGCCCGATCAAAGGCACCAGGAGTTGCGCTGGCGCTACCTGCGCATCGAGCGACGGCTGCGGCTCTGGATCGTCCTCGTCGTCGCGGGTTTCCTCGGCATCCAGCTCGGAAGCCGTGCGGCGTCCCAGTGGCAGACGTTCATGCTCTGGCGCCACGCTCAGCCGTGGGGCCAGGTGGACCCGTACTTCCACCGCGACATCTCCTACTACGTCGCGGTGCTGCCGTTCCACCAGCTCGTCGTGAACCTCCTGAGCTCGATCCTGGTCAGCTGCCTCGTGGTCTCGCTGATCGCCTCCTACCTCTACGGCGCGACCCAGATCCGCGGACGCGGCCGCAAGCTGACGCCTGCGTTCAAGTCCCAGCTGTCACTGCTGGTCGGGCTGTGGCTGCTGGTCAAGGCTGCGGGGTTTTGGCTCAGCCGCTACGCCCTGACGACGTCCCCCCGTGGGCTGGTCACCGGCATGGGCTACACCGACGTCCACGCCACCCTGCCCGGTCGCACCATCGTCGCGGTGGTGTGCCTGCTGGCAGGGGCGCTGGTGCTGGCCAACATCTGGCTCAAGCGCCTGCGCTACCTCGTACTCGGCGTCACCGCCGCCGTGGCCGCTTCACTCGTCTTCGGCGTGGCCTGGCCCGGGCTGGTGTACCGCTTCCGGGAGGTGCCCAGCGCCGCGAGTCTCGACCGGACCGAGATCGAGAACAACCAGGCCGCCACGCTCTCGGCGTTTGGCCTCGACAGCGGAATCACCACACAGGAGTACGGCGAGAGCTCGACCACGGGCACAACCCCGGCCTCGATCCAGCGCACGGCACAGGTGCGGCTGCTCGACCCGAACGTCGTGTCCCCGACCTTCAACGTGAAGCAGGCGTACCAGTCCTACTACATGTTCAAGTCGACGCTCGACATCGGAAACTACCCGCTGGGTACCGGTAACCAGGATCTCGCGATCGCCGCCCGCGAGCTCAACATCCAGGGCATCGCGCGCCCTTCATGGGGCAATCGGCACCTCGTCTACACCCATGGTTACGGCGTGGTCGCGGCGCCGACCAACCAGGTCGACGCCAAGTTCGGCACACCGAACTTCATCAACGGGGGCCTGCCACCGCAGAACGAGATCCCGGTCTCCCAGCCGCGCATCTACTTCGGACAGAACTCCCCGAACTACTCCATCGTCGGAGAGCCCGCGGGAAGCTCGAAGAACGTCGAGTTCGACCACCCCAACCCGGGCGGCGGTCAGCGCGCCGCCACTACGACGTACGACGGCGGGGGCGGCATCCCGATCGGCTCGCGACTCACCCGGCTGCTCTACGCGATCCAGCTGCGCGACCCCAACATCTTCTTCTCCGCCGGCCTCAACAGCGGCTCGCAGCTGCTGACCGTTCGCGACCCGCGGGCGCGCGTCGCCTCGGTCGCCCCTTGGCTCACGCTCGACGGTGACGTCTACCCCGCGATCGTCGGTGGCAAGGTCGAATGGGTGGTTGACGGCTACACCTCGACGGCCAAGTACCCGAACTCACAGCTGACCAACCTCAGGCAGGCGACGTCGAGCTCGCTGACCACATCGGGCTCCAACGTGCAGCAGCCGAACATCCAGGTGAATTACCTGCACAACTCGGTGAAGGCCGTCGTCGATGCCTACACCGGGCAGGTCTCGCTGTACGAGTGGGACCAGGCCAACCACCCCGACCCGCTGCTGATGTCGTGGGAGAGCGCGTTTCCGGGTCTGGTCCAGCCGCAGTCCGCCATCCCGAGCGACCTCCTGCCGCACCTGCGCTACCCGCAGAACCTGTTCGACGTGCAGCGGACCCTGCTGACGAAGTACCACGTGACCGATCCGGGCGACTTCTACAGCGGCGCCGACTACTGGAAGATCCCGATCGACCCCACTGTCGCGGCCGCGAAGAACCTGAACGCCGCCCTGTCCGGTAACAGTGTGTCCTCGCCGACCATGGCATCCGTGTACATGTCGCTGTCCCCCACGGGTGACACCGACGCCCAATACGCCCTGTCGACGCCGATGGTCACACTCAACGGCCGCAACCTGGCGGCGTTCCTCAGCGTCGACGCGAGTCCGGGGCCGGACTACGGCAAGTTCACGCTCCTGCAGTTCCCGGCAGCCAGTGACTTCGAGTCCCCCGCGCAGATCCAGAACGACATCGAGTCCGACAACCGGATCGCCAGTGCGCTCACCCTCCAACGAGGCGGCAACTCCAAGGTCGTGCTCGGCAACCTGCTGTCGATCCCGGTCAACGGCAAGGTCCTCTACGTCGAGCCGGTCTTCACGCAGGCCCAGGGCGGCAGCTCGTTCCCGATCCTGCGGCACGTGATCGCTGTCTACGGCAACGGCGAGCCTTCGTTCAAGCCCACCCTCGACGCCGCCCTACGCCAGGCGATCATCAACGACAACCGCAACGGCCGGTGACGGCCATCGCCGAGGGGTTCTCACGTCCTTGACGTGCGGCGATGCGGTGGGTGCGCCCTCGGCGTGATTCGAACACGCGACACACGGTTTAGGAAACCGTTGCTCTATCCCCTGAGCTACGAGGGCCGCGACAGCGGGACGCCCATCATCGCAGGCGAACAGTCCCTTGTCGGCGGGCAATGGACGAGCGGCGCGCACCTGGAGTCGTGGCCAGCGCCGCCCCATCGATCCGCGGCGCGCTTGGTTTCTGTGCCGGTTGAGCCTCTGGGAGACTTGGGCCGTGCCTTCCCGAAGCTCCGCCGTCGCTCCGCGTCGTCGCCGGTCGAGGTGGTCGCCCCGCTCGGCTCTCCTGGCGGCAGTCACGCTGGCCCTCGGCGCTGGACTCCTGGTGGCCGCGTCACTGCCTGTGTCCGCCGCCTCGGGCGCCAAGGGCACGCTGATGGTCCGGACGCTGAAGGATCCGGGGATCACCGAGTCGAGCGGTCTGGCCCGCAGTGCCTACAGCCGGACGCGACTGTGGACCCACAACGACAGCGGCGGGGGCGACTACATCTATGCGGTCGGGGCTCGTGGCCGAACCGTGGGCCGCTTCGCCCTCGTTGGGGCGTCGCACTTGGACTGGGAGGCCATGTCCAACGTCCACAAGCACGGCGTGAACTACCTGTACCTGGGAGACATCGGGGACAACGCCTCCAAGCGGAGCAGCATCTTCGTGCACCGGGTGCGCGAGCCGCGGCTCAGGCAACGCAACCACCGGCTCCATCCGACCACCTGGCAGTTCAAGTACCCCGACGGCCCGCACAATGCCGAGACGTTGTTGGTTCGGCCGGGGAGCTTGCGCATGTACGTCGTCACCAAGGGCAAGGGGTCGCACGGGGCCATCTACGAAGCTCCCCGGCGCCCGTCCAGGAATCACATCAACGTGCTGCACAAGCTCGGGCCGGCACCCGTGGGAATGTCTGACGGAGTATTCCTCGACCACAGCCGCTTCATCTTGCGTGGCTACGAGTCCGGGTGGTTGTACCGACGGATCGGCGCAACGCCAGTACGGTTTCCCTTGCCGATCAAGGGGGAATCGATCGCGCGCGGCTGGTGGCCTGGCACAGTCCTCATCGGACAAGAAGGTCGGGACTCCCAGGTCTGGCAGGTTCGGATCCCGTAGCGTCAGCGAGGCGGCGGCCGGTAGGCCTGCGCGTTCGAAGCATCAGACTCGAAGCCGACGGAGCGGTAAACTCGCCCGGCCGCGTTCGACGCCTCGGTGATGATCACCCATCGGTCACAGCCTCGCTCGACCGACCAACGTGCGGCGACGCCGAGCAGGTGCGACGCGAGCCCGCGGCGTCGATGCTGCTCGTCGGTCTGGACGGCCTGGTAGCGCGCCGTCGTTCCGCACCTGACAATGCCCAGGTCGGCGACGAGGGTGTCGCCGTCAAAGGCTCCGAAGAAGGCGGCGACCCCGCGGTCATTCAACCCCTTCTGGGCAGCCACTCGAGCTCTCATGAAGCGCTCGTGACCAGCGCGCTCGTACTCACCAGTGCGTTCGTTCTCGCGGATCCCGCTGTCGATCAGTTGATCCCAGTCCCCGCCTGCGAGTTGGCGGAAGGTGTAGCCCGCCGGGGCAGCAGTCTGTCGCGGCACCGTCCGCGTTGTGAGCACGTCGTCGATCTCGATCGCCAGTCCGGCGTCGGTCCAGGGGTCGATGCGGTCGGGCGGGCCGATGAGCCCGATGGCCACCCAGGTGGCCTCCGGGAACTCCTCGTGGAACGTGCGGATCCAGCGAGTCGCGTCGTCGACCTCGTCTACCGCAGTCACGAACAGACAGTTCCCCCAGTGGAACAAGGGGTTGGACGGGGTCCGGACCACCAGATGGTCGCTCCGGTCCTCGATCGTCGATCCGCTGAGCTCCAGGACAGCCAGGTCGGTCGTCCATCCTGGCGGGAGGGTGTTCACCTGAGGACCGTAGCCAACGGCCGCCGTCGGCTGCGCAACAACCTCGGCTATCGCCGCGCGTTGGATGCATCCTGCGGCATCGCGCGGTACATCACGTGCAGTCCGACCAGACCATGGACGCGATGGTCGAACGCGTCGGGCACGGTGCCGACGATGTCGAAGCCGAGTAGTTGCCACAGCGTCACCGCGGCTGCATTTGTCTCGACGACGGCGTTGAACTGCAGTCCGCGGTAGCCCGCGCTGTCGGCCCAGTCGATGAAGTACTCCGCGAGGGCGCGCCCGACGCCGCGCCCGCGGGCCGTTGCCGCAACCATGAAGCTGGCCGTGGCGACGTGGGCCCCTCGTCCAGGTCGGTTGGGTCCCATCTTCGCGGTGCCGAGAACGTCCTCGGCGTCCACCGCCACCACGGTCAGTCCGGGTCGTTGCTCCAGCCATAGTTGCCGCGCCTGCTCTGACGCGATGGGCCAGGGATACGCGTAGGTCTCCCCGGCCTCGACGACCTCGCTGAAGATGGCCCAGATCTGCTGCCAGTCCGCATCCTGTGCTGCTCGGATCTGCACGCAGCGACCTTAGCCAGCCGTCACCGACGGGCTCGACGAATGCCCGGACGCTCGGCTACCAGCTGAGTCGTCCGGTCGCGCCCGCGCGTTCGGTCTGTTGGGCATGCCAATCCAGACCCAGGGTGCGGAACTGCGCAGCGGACTCTGCCAACCGGGTCGTGTCCTTGTCGACCAGCGCCAGGCAACGTGTCGCGAATGGCGCCAGGTACGTACCGGGATGGGCGAGCTGCGTCGCCTCAGCAACTGCCTGCTCGGCCCACCCGAGCTGGGCGAGCGCATCCAGGCGGGTGGCCAAGGTCACCAGCCGCCACCAGTTTCTGGCCGGTGGTGGGGGAACCGCGACCGGGAGCAGCTGTTCGACCTCGTCGAGCTGATCGCGGTGAAGAGCCAGCATGATGCGCAGTGCAGCGACGCTCCCGTCGTAGCCGGCCATGCTGACGTCGGTCGCCCTCGCCTCGAAGTCGCGCGCGGCAGCTTCGTTGTCGGACAGGGCCTGCGCCAGCGCAACTGCGAGGAGCGAACGAGCATTGCGTGCACACGGAGTGGCCTCGTTGGCGACGACGGCGGCGCGGGTTCGATCACCCAGAGCACACATGCTCGACCACGCTGCAACCAGCTCGTGCACTTCCAGATGCATAGCCACGGCGTGGACGCGGTGGTGCGCCGACAGTCGGCTTGCAGCCTCGTCATGTCGTGCCGCGTACTCGTAGGCGGCTGTGAAGTCTCCGGCCCCGAGAAGGCCGGGGATCATGGCGCTGTAGATGTCCACGACGACGTCGGGGTCGCTGATCGAGTCCAGCAGGCCCAGACGCTTGGCCGCCCAGCTCTGCGCATCGGCATAGCGGCCATCTGTGAAGGAAGCGAGCGCCTGTGCGTTGTAGGCGTGGTCGAGCACTTCGACGTCGTCGAGTTGTGCGGCCGCGGCGTAGGCATCGTCGGCGGCCCTGCTGGGGTCCTCCGCGAACCACATCGCACTGGCCGCCAGCGCCCGTGCCTTGGCGAGGCTGTCATCTGGGGCCTGGGCGAGTGACTGGGCGACCCACTCGTCCACGAGTTCCCGCGCCGGCATGGGGTTCAACATGGCGTAGCGCGTCACTGTCTGCAGAGCGAGCTCGGAGTAGATATCAGCGCGCTCGGCCGGGTCCTCGGTCAGTTCGACGGCGCGCTCGAGCGCCCGCCAGCACGCCATGCCGTCGTAGCGCACTGCATGCCCGCGACCGATCGCATGCCACAACCGCGACTGCTCCGCCGGATCGGGCTCGAGCTCGAGGGCCCGTTGCAGCAAGGCAAGGCCTTCGTCGATGGCGTGCCTTCCGATCGCCTGCTCACCGGCCCGCTTCAGCCACTCCACGGCCTTCCGACGCACCCGGTCGTTGTGCGCCGACCTGGCAGCCTCCTGGTCGACCAGTTCGGGAGGTTGGACCGCCTGCTCGTAGTGGTGCGCCAGCAGCGGCGCGAACTCCTCGCTGTTGCGTCGGGTTTCGAGCCACTCGGCGAAACTGCCGTGCAGATCAGCGCGGTCCTCGCGGCCGAGCCCGTTGTAGACCACCTCCCGGGTCAGGGCGTGCTTGAACATGAACCGCTCGTCGGGGGATTTCGACGCCGGTGCACGGACCAGGAACTCGCGCTCGGCAAGTCGCCGGTAGTCCGGCGTGACGCCTTGCACCATGTGGCTCACCGCGTTGACCGAGAACTCCCGGCCGGCGACGGCGGCCGCCTGTAGTCCGGCTCGGTCATCGGCCGGCATCAAGTCGAACCGGGCGGCGAGCACACCGCGGACGGTGTCCGGCACTGCCGCATCGGCGAGTGAGCCCGAGAGCGACCAGGTGCCACCGTCCTGGACGAGGATGCCGGCGTCGATGAGCGAGGCCAGGAGCTCTTCGACGAAGAACGGGTTTCCTTCGGCGCGTCGAAGCATTGGCAACAGGTCCACCGGAGGCTGCGCTCCCAGCAGGGTCAGCGCCAGGCGTTGCGCCTGCTCGTCGTTCAAGGGTTCCAGCCACAGGGTGGAACCGCGGGAACCGCCGACGCCGCCGGGTCGCAGGCTCACCACCTCTGGACGTCCGGTGCAGATCACCAGGAGTCCGGCGCGGGTATCGAGGACGAGTTGGTCGAGCAGGTCAAGGAGCGGGGGCTCGGCCCAGTGAACGTCTTCGATGACCCAGATGACCGGGCTGCCGTCAGCAGTCATCTGCTCCGCCAGATCGACCCACGCGCCGTGCAGCCGCTGTTGAGCCGCCAGGGGGTGCAGGTCCGGCACGACATCCAGGCCGAGCGTCAGACCCAGGACCTCGGCGCCCGAGAGTCGGGCGAGCACAGTGGCAGCGTCAGCGGACAGGGGCAGGCCCAGCTGCGCGCGCAGGATCTCCGCCAACGGCCAGTAGGTGATCCCGCGGCCGTACGCGAGGCAGCGTCCGGTCCGGATGGTCGGGGCCGGGGCGTCGGCATCGATCTGCTGGACGAACTGGCGCACCAGGCTCGTCTTGCCTACCCCGGCCTCGCCGCCGATCGTCAGCACATGTGGGCGGCGGGTCTCCCGGGTCCGCTCGTACACGGACTGCATCAGACGCAGCTCCTCCTCTCGTCCGATGAAGGTGTGTGACCGATCGAGCAGCTCATCCGACGGCTCCATCTCGGCCTCGAGCAGCCGAACCGAGCTCGACCCCTCGTTGGCGCCCACCGGCTCGGCGGACAGTCGGTCGGAGAAGACGAACTGGTCGCGGGCCAGACGCCAGGTCCGCTCGCCGACCCGGATCTCGCCAGGTTCCCCGGCCTGCTCGAGCTGAGCGGCGCCGATGACGGCCTCGCCGCTGACGGTGCGGCGCTCGGCACGGTCCATGCCGACGACGACCTCACCGGAGCTGATGCCGACCCGCAGCCAGCTGTCCTTCGTCAGCCAGCCGAGCGCCCGACGCTGGACATCGAGTGCTGCCCGCAGTGCCCGCTGCGCATGGTCCTCGACCGCGACAGTTGCTCCGAAGCTGGCGAGCACCGCGGTGCCGATGGACTCCTCGATCGTGCCGCCGGTCCGCGCGACGCCGTCGGAGACCAGCCCGGCGAACTCGCGGTTGGACCGGCGCAGACGCTCCGGGTCGGCGAGCAGCGCTGCGTCCGGTCGCCAATCCACGTAGAGGACGGTCACCACCTTCCGCTCGTCGTGCAGCGGGACCTCGCCACCGAGACCTACGGTCGCGGGCTGCGGTGTGGCCGGTCCGAGGGTCCCGGACAGCACCTGGCGGTGCACCGCCTGCAGCGCAGGACTGGGTTCCACGCCGAGCTCCTCCACGAGGAGGGCACGGGTGTCCCGGTACACCCGAAGGGCATCGCTTTGCCGCCCGGCCCCGGCCATCGCTCGCATCAACTGGCCGCGGAGCAGTTCGCGCAGCGGATGGGCGACGCAGAGGTCCTCCAGCTCACCGATCAAGGCGCCGCTGCGCCCGAGGGCGAGGTCGGCCTCGATGCGCAGTTCCAGCGCGGCCAGCCGTGCCTCGGCCAACCGGGCTGCGACCGGGACGACGAAGGGTTCGTCGGCCAGGTCGGCGAGCACGGCTCCACGCCACAAGCCCAAGCCTTCGCCCAGCAGCCTCGCCGCCCCTGCTGCGTCGCCTTGGCGCCAGCGTTGTTCGCCAGCAGCGACCAACCGCTCGAACGTCTCGACGTCGAGCTCGCCCGGCTCGACCCGGAGGGCGTACCCGGGTCGGCGGGTCTGGATGCGGGGGGCTCCGTCGTCGAGCAGTTGACGCAGTCGTGAGACCGCGACGTGGACGGCATGGACGGCGCTCGCCGGCGGGGAGGTCGGCCACAGCGCATCGACGATGGCGTCGACGGCGACCGCCACGTTGGGCTGGAGCGACAGCAGGGCCAAAACGGTGCGTTCGCGTCTGGCGCCGAGACGGAGCGACCGATCACCCCGTTCGACGTCGAGTGGCCCGAGCAGTCGAAATTCCATGACGCCTCGGCGCGACAGTAGCGCGAAGGATGGCCGGTCCGCTGCGAAATGTTCGCGGGTCGACAGTGCCGTGAGCACTCCAGCAATGAGCACGATGACCACTTGGTGAGCATCTGGTGAGGCGTCCCGCCTTGGGTGGGCCCGTCCTGTTCGCGTCCCGACGAAGGAGAACCGTCATGCGCGAGAACGCCCCGCTCCGACGCAGGAGTCGACCTACCGCACGCGTTCGTATCGCTGCTTCGGTCGTCGCCGGCGCGGCCCTGGTCTGGGGAGCCACCATGCCCAATGCCCAGGCCTCCCCGATGAGCCAGCCAGCGCCTCCGGTCGACACCGTCGCGTCGTACTGGAACCTGGTGACTCAGACGGCGACCGTTTCGGTGGCCAAGATGTTCCAGGCGGAGTCGATGGTCTACATGGGCTACGAGTCCGCCGCCGTCTACGACGCCGTCAACTCCGTGGACCACCGGTTCGAGCCGTACGCAATCCGGGTGACTGCGCCACGCGGTGCCTCGCAGGAGGCCGCTGCCGCGGCGGCCGCCTACACCGTGCTCAGCAACTACCTACCCGCACAGCAGGCCACGTTCGACGCCGACTACGCCACCTCACTGGGCACGATTCCCGACGGCCAGTCGAAGTCGGACGGGATCGACGTGGGAACTCGGGTCGCGTTGGCGTTGATCTCGTTGCGAGCCGACGACGGTCGCAACGCCGCGATCACGTACACGCCGACGCCGGCACCCGGTGTGTGGCAACCCACACCCCCGGCGTATGCACCAGCCCAGACCCCGTGGGTGGGGCAGCTGCGACCGTTCCTGCTGCGCAGCGCCGGCCAGTTCCTGCCCGGGCCGCCGCCAGCGCTCACCAGTTCGCGGTATGCCCGCGACTACAACGAGATCAAGCTGCTCGGCTCGGCGACGAGCACTGTTCGCACGCAGGAACAGACCGACATCGCGCGGTTCTGGTCGACGAACGTGACGGTGCAGTACAACAGCGAGTTCCGCCGCATCGTGCAGGAGCAGGGGCTCGGGATCGACGACGCGACGCGTTTGTTCGCCATGGGCAACCTGGTGGGCGCTGACTCGCTGATCGCGTGCATGAACGCCAAGTACCACTACGGATTCTGGCGTCCCGTGACCGCGATCCCGGCGGGCGACACCGACGGCAACCCGGCCACGCGGGCCGACCCGACGTGGACTCCGCTGCTCACGACCCCTAATCACCCGGAGTACCCGGCCGCGCACGGTTGCCTCACGTCGGCCGAGGCATCGGTATTCGCCGCGTTCTTCCACTCCCGCACCATCAACGTCGATCTGGACAGCACGGTGACCGGGACGACACGTCACTACAACACGGTGGACGACCTGCGAACCGAGATCGTCAACGCCAGGTTGTGGGGCGGTCTGCATTTCCGCAACTCCAGTGAGGTCGGGGTGCGGTTGGGCAAGTCTGTAGCCGGCTGGGCGCTCGAGCGCTACTTCGAGCGCGCCTGAGCGACTGGCGTCGCCAGCCCTGCGACGGGCCCGGGACCGATCGTGGTCCCGGGCCCGTTCGTGGTCTGGTGAGGGCGAGGCGGTATTTCAACCCAACGGTCCCTGCTGCCGCTGGCAGCCCTGAGGCAGGATGGCCGTCATGACGACTCCCGCGCGCGTGTCGATGGTCACCCTCGGAGTGAACGACGTGGAACGAGCCACGGCCTTCTACCAGGTGCTCGGCTGGTCACTGTCGACGGCGTCGGTCGCCGGCGAGGTCAGTTTCTTCCACACGTCCGGGGCGATCCTGGCGCTGTATGGAGAGGCCGACCTGGCTGCCGAGGCGAACCAGTCGGTGTCGCCAGTCCCCAGGTTCCGCGGGGTGGCGGCATCGATCAACTGCGACCGCGCCCAGGACGTGGACGAGGTGGTGCAGTCGGTCATCCTGGCCGGTGGCACGGTGACGAACCCGCCACGGGCCACGGACTGGGGTGGGTACAGCGGGTACTTCGCCGATCCGGACGGACACGTCTGGGAGGTCGCTTTCAACCCGTCGTTCCCCGTAGGTGAGGACGGTCGGCTGCAGATCCCCTGAACCGACCAGGGGAGTTCCCTGGCGCCGAATTGCGCGCACCAGTGCTTCAATGCGGATACTGATGAGGCACGGATGGGCCCACCGGCCAGGGTGGCTGGTGCGTCGAGCGCCGGGGGAGGTCGAGTGACATGAGTCCCGTCACGGCGTGGCTGGTGGCCGCCGGCATCGGTCTCATCATCGAGATGCTCACCGTCGACTTCATCTTCGTCATGCTGTCCGGCGGCGCGCTCGCCGCAGCGCTTGCCGCGGCGCTCGGTGCGAACGTGGGGCTGCAGGTACTGACGTTCGTGGTAGTCGCTCTGGTCGGGTTGCTGGCGGTTCGTCCGTTCGCACTGCGGCACTTGCGCAACACCCCCGAATCCATCACCAATATCAACCGGTTGGTGGGTCATCGTGCGCTGGTCACCGAGTCGGTGGACCATCTCGGCGGACGCGTCAAGATCGGTGGGGAGATCTGGAGCGCGAAGCTCGACTCCACGAGTGACCCGGCGCTTCCCGTGGGCACGTACGTCACGGTGCAACGCATCGACGGAGCCACCGCAGTCGTGCTGGCCGGGGAGCCGGACCAGCAGCCAGCTACTCCACCGGAGGCCGAAGCCTGATGAACTACGAACCGACCCTGATCGGGCTGCTGGTCCTGGCGGTCTTCGCGATCGTCGTGATCATCCGCTCCGTGAAGATCGTCCCGCAAGCGCGTGCGGGGATCGTCGAGCGGCTCGGTCGGTACAACCGCACCCTGCTCCCGGGCCTCGCCGTCATCATCCCGTTCGTCGACCGGGTGCGACCGCTCATCGACATGCGTGAGCAGGTGGTCAGCTTCCCGCCCCAACCGGTGATCACGTCCGACAACCTCGTGGTGAGCATCGACACGGTCATCTACTTCCAGGTGACCGACCCCAAGGCGGCCACCTACGAGATCGCCAACTACATCGGGGCCATCGAACAGTTGACGGTGACGACCCTGCGTAACGTCATCGGCGGGCTCGACCTGGAAGAGACCCTGACGAGCCGCGACAACATCAACGCCCAGTTGCGCGGCGTCCTGGACGAGGCCACCGGCAAGTGGGGCATCCGCGTCAACCGCGTGGAGCTCAAGGCCATCGACCCACCTCGCAGCGTTCAGGAGTCGATGGAGAAGCAGATGCGCGCCGATCGTGACAAGCGCGCCGCGATCCTGACCGCGGAGGGCATGAAGCAGTCGGCGATCCTCACGGCCGAAGGCGAGAAGCAGGCGGCCGTCCTGCGGGCAGAAGGCGATGCGCGGGCACGGGTGCTGCGCGCCCAGGGCGAGTCCGAGGCGATCGCCAAGGTGTTCGCGGCCATCCACGAGGGCAACGCCGACCAGACGGTGCTGGCCTACCAGTACCTGCAGCAGCTGCCCTACATCGCCAACGGCACTGCGAACAAGGTGTGGGTCATCCCGGCAGAGCTCAGCAAGGCGATGGGCGTACTCGGTGCCGCGTTCGAGCGCAACGCCGGCGTAGCTGTCGCGGAGGCCGGGCCGGCCGAGTAACTGCCTCGCGCCTGGGTCATTCGGCCGTGGAGCTGACCTTCTCCGGTTCGGTCACAGCGTCCGGGGTGGGCACTGTGGCTCCGACGTTCGCTGGCGCCGTCGCCACCAGGAACTGGATGATCGCGAATCCGACCAGCACGGCCACCACCAGCCAGATGATCACGTTGGCCGTGGGGTACGTCCAGATCACCAGCACCAGCCCGGCGAGGATGACCAAAGTGATGCGCAGCGCGCGTGCGTGCCGTGCGGTCCACGCGCCGAAGGCTCCGGTGTCGAGGCCGCTCTTCTGGCCACCCGCGTCGATCGCGCCGCTGAACGACGCACGCAGCTTGGTCGCCCAACGGTAGGGACCGGTGATGGCCGCCGCGAGGGCGATCACCACACCCAGAGCGAAGATCATCCGGTTGCCCGACTTCACGAAACCGATCAGCTGGTCCCACACGCTGGCCGCAGCGTCGCGCGGGAAGACCGAGCTGGTTGCGGCGCCGAGGTACGCGGTACGCCCCAACGCCAGACCCAGTCCGATCAGCAACGCATCGAGTGCGATCAGTCCGCCGATCCAGATCACTGTGCGCCGTCGGTCGCGCGACGCCAGGATGGCCAGTCCGAAGCACAACAGCACCAGGAACGGCAGGACGAACGCGAGGACGTTGAGCGCGTGTACGGCTTGGCGCGCCTTCTGCAGCGCGACGATGTTGGCGACGGGAATGGTGACACTGGGGTTGACGTCGGGGATGTTGGACGCCACCGACAGTCCGGCGTCGACCAGACGTTGCTTGATCTGGGTGATGTAGGGGCCGAGGTCGACCACGAGCTTGCCGTCGACGATCGAGATGTTCGACGCGGTGTTGTGGTTGAGGAAGGCGACGAGTGCCTGATGTGCTGTGGTGTTCGCCTGCACCCAGACGTTGGCGAACTCCGGCGACTGCACGGCCTTCAGGATCAGACCGTTCACCTGATTCTCGATCTGGGCGGCCAGGGCCGGGGCGGCGAAGGTGAGCTTCGGGGGCAGGTACTGCTCGAGCAGGGGCTGCACGTCGACCTGGGTCCACACCTGCGCGGAGATGTCGTCAGCGACGGCCTTCTGTACTGCAGGGTCGCTAGCCAGTGGCCCGACCATCTGCACGTAGCGATGCGTGTTCATGAGCTGGTTGTGGGTCCACAACGCGGTCAGCGCGCTCGGGACGAGCAGGAAGCCCAGAGCCAGCAGCACCACCGTGGCGGTGGAGCGGATCCACGCCCCCTTCGTCCGCGGCGGGTTGTCGGCCTCGAGATGGGCCACCTCATCGCGTAGCCGCTCGTTCTCCGCACGCAGCGCTTCCAGCTCGGCCGCGCTCGGCGCGCCCGACGACTCGGCCTCGGGGGTCTGGCTCATGGGTGGACCCTAGCGGCGGGGGTGCGACTACGGTGACCCCATGTCCGAGCGGCCAGATCCCGGCGAGGTGCTGCCGGAGGGCACCTCCGACGACGGCGACCGGGGCTGGGGTGACGACCCTGGCCGCGATGCTGACGTTGACGCCGATCCGGACGACCTGCGGCGGTTCCTCGAACAGCGGCCGCCCCACCATCGCGATTGACCCGCCGCTGGACAACTGCCGACGACGGCTCAGCGCAGCACCACCGAAAGGGCGCGGTCGGTACCCGTCGCCACCACCTCGTCGGCGGACTCGGCCGGAACGGCGAGGACGATGAGGACCCCCGACAGCGGGTCCATCGATCCACCTTGGGCGGGGATGGCGATGACGCGCGCACCGGACACGACGGCGTGCGACGTGCCGTCGCGGTCGGTTGCCACGAGGTCGACGCTCTCGCCCACGCTCAACACGGCTGCCACCCCGCCGTCGGCGAGCCGCACCGGCGTCGCCACCTCGCCGGGGGCCAGCCCAGCGGAGAAGCCGACGGCGACTCTCGCATCGGTGAGCACCTCACCGCGACGTACGTCGGAGGTGAGGGTCGCGCCCACGGCAAGGGAGACCTGTCGCAACGCGCCGTCAGGGATGGCCGACGACGGGATGCCGCGCAACGTGACGTCGTCGGCGCTCACCACATGACCCGCCACCAGGTCGCGTCGAGCCACGGTCACCGGGGACAGGGCGCCGTCTGGGGCACGTAACGCGGCTGCGAGCTCGATCACCGACACCGCGATGAGGACCGCCACGATCCAGCGCCGATATCGGCTGAGCCACTGCAGCAGGCGAAGGCGGGCGCCCGAGCCGGCTGGGCGACGCGACGCGCTCGAGCGACCTGCACCGTGGGCGAGCACCGGCGGACTCTAGGTGTCCCGATGCCACCCAGGGGACGACGATCCACACGCAGGCGTGGGTCAGGATCCTGAACTCGGCGTGGGAGCTGGTTTGCTCGGCGCGGGTTTGGCCGCGTTGCCGCCGCCCCCGCTGCCGGAGCCACGTGAGGAACCCGACGACGCACCAGCGCCCGACCCGTCGGTCGTGGAAGAACCCGAGCTGGAAGAACCCGAACTGGGGGTAGCCGACGCGGGAGTGCCCGAGCCGGACGAATCCGAGCCTGAGCCGCTCCCCGAGCCCGTGCCGTTGCCGCTGCCCGAGTCACCCGAAGCGGCGCCGGAGCCGGCGCGGCTGTCGGTGCGGCTGTCGGTGCGGTAGAAGCCGGAGCCCTTGAAGGTGACGCCGACCGGATGGAACACCTTGCGCAGCCGACCACCGCACGACGGGCAGTCGGTGAGGCTCGGGTCGGTCATCGCCTGCACGGTCTCGAACTCGTGGCCGCAAGCGGTGCAGGCGTAGCCGTACGTGGGCACAGCGGGCGCTCCTCGCGCAGATCTGGCAGTCGACGTTGTCGAGTGCCAAGCCTACGGCAGGTCGACCGGCTGCCCCCACGCGTCGGCGTAGGCCAGTTCGGTCAGGGGCAACCGGGTGCGCGCAGCGGACTCTCGCTCCCGCAGGCCCTCGGGGAGGTCGTCGACCGCCCCTGGCCACCCGATCGCGAGCACCGTCATCGGGTGCCAGTTGGCGGGCACGTGCAGCGAGGTGCGTACCGCGTCGGCGTCGTAACCACCCATGTGATGGCTGGCCAGCCCGAGGTGCTGGGCCTGGACCTCCAGATGGGCCGTCGCCATCCCCGTCTCGTACGCCGCGAGGGGGTCGACGATGGCCGGCTCGGAATCGTCCTGCGCCAGCTGTGCCAGTGACACGACGAGCAACGGCGCGTCCGCCGCCCAGGTGGCGTTGCCGGGCGTGAGCGCCTCGACGATGACCTGGTGCGTCGCGTCACCGCGCTGGCCGACCAGGAAGCGCCACGGCTGCCGGTTGACTGCGGACGGCGCCCAGCGGGCGGCCTCGAGCAACGACCGCACGACCTCAGCCGGGAGCGGGCTGGGGTCGAAGGCGCGGGTGCTGCGTCGGGTGGTGAGCGCAGGGTGCTGCGCCAGCGACACCGGCGGTGGCGACGCGAGGACGGTCATCAAGCCTCCCAAGAAGGTAGTTGAAGTGTCAACAACCGTTGGGGGCCGGAGATTCCCGGAGCCTGATCCGGGTCGGTGGCGGCGATGACCCCCTCGAAACCTTCATTCCCGCGGGACAACGAGTGATTTCCTTCACTCTTGCGGAAGCAACGGTTCGTTGCTTCCGCGTCGTAGGTTGGCGCCGTGGCCAGCCCGGGTCGTGCGATCAGACCGGTTCACGCCCACCCACATCCGCTGTCGTTCGCGATCGTGGCCACGATCTCGGTGGGCGGGCTGCTCGGCGCGTTGGCCAGGGCGGGCGTGGCCGACCTCGTGCCCTTCCATCCGCCGGGCTTCCCGTGGGCCACGTTCACCGTCAACGTGGGCGGTGCCTTCGCGATCGGCGTGGTGTCGGTACTGACCGTCGAACGCCGCGACGCCCACCCCCTCCAACGTCCCTTCTGGGCCACCGGGGTGCTCGGTGGGTTCACCACGTTCTCCGCCTTCGCTGTCGACGCGGTGCGGTTGAACGACGTCGACGCGCGCGTGACAGCGATCACGTATCTCATCTGCACCGTGGTACTGGGCCTTGCCGCAGTGCGCGTAGCCGCCCGCGTCACACGTCGTGCCAGCGGCCGTCGCGACCAACCTTCGGTTCTTCCGGTGCCCGACGAGGAGGCCTGATGACCTGGCTGCTCGTTGCGGTCGGTGCAGCTGTCGGTGCCCCAGCGAGGTACCTGGTCAACCGGCTGGTACACGACTTCGTCGCGTCGGCGCGCCCGCTGGGGTTCCCCTGGGGCACGCTCGCGGTGAACCTGATGGGCAGCGCACTGCTCGGCTGGGTACTCGGCGCGGCCCAGCTTGACGCGATGGGTCCGCTGTGGGTGGCGCTGCTCGGCGCAGGGTTCGCCGGCGGCTTCACGACCTTCAGTACGTTCGCGTGGGAGTCCGACAGCCTCGTGGACGAGGGAGCCGGAGCGTTCGCGGTCTTCTACGTCATGGCGTCGGTCGGCGGATGTGTCGTAGTGGCGGGCCTCACCTGGTGGGCGGCTACTAGCGTCGGGTCGTGACCGATCAGCCGGTGCCGAAGTCCGCGCCACGTCGACGCCGACGCTGGCTGCGCCGCGTGCTGGTTGTCGTGGCGGCCTTCGCGGCAGCGGTCCTCGTCGTGGCCACGACCGGCTCGATCTGGGTCGTTCGACGCTCGTTCCCCCAGACCGGTGGCACGCTGACAGTCGCTGGGCTCGATGCGTCGGTGCGGGTCGTTCGTGATGCCTACGGGATCACTGACGTGTATGCCAGCGATCCCCACGACCTCTTCTTCGCGCAGGGTTACGTGCACGCGCAGGACCGGTTCTGGGAGATGGACGTCCGCCGGCACATCACGGCCGGCCGGTTGTCCGAGATGTTCGGCTCCAGCCAGCTCGACACCGACAAGTTCGTGCGAACGCTGGGGTGGTACCGCGTCGCGCAACAAGAGCTCGCCTTGATGTCACCCGACACCCGGGCCACGCTGCAGGCCTACAGCGACGGCGTCAACTCCTACTTGTCGGGACACTCCGGTGCTGCGGTGAGTCTCGAGTACGCCCTCCTGAAGCTGACCGACCCCGGCTACCACGTCGAACCGTGGACGCCGGTCGACTCGCTGTCGTGGCTGAAGGCGATGGCGTGGGACCTGCGGACGAACATGGAGGACGAGGTCTATCGGTCACTGGCGGCCGGCCAAGTCGGCAAGGCGCGGGCGCTTCAGCTGTACCCGCCCTACCCGTACGGCACGCACCAACCGATCGTCGCGGACGCCGCGTGGAACCACCGAGCACAGGCGAGCAGATCCGCCGCCGCAGTGGCCGCCGTCGAGTCAGCGCCACTGCGTTCCGCGGCGCGCGGCATGCAGGGCCTCGATCGTTGGCTCGGTGCCTACAGCCCGGGCGTCGGTTCGAACTCGTGGGCCGTCACGGGGTCACGTTCTGCCACGGGCGGTGCGCTCCTTGCCAACGACCCGCACCTGGGTCCGTCGCTTCCTGGCATCTGGTACCAGATGGGTCTGCACTGCACGAGCCCTCTGTCGGCAGCAACCACGGCCGCTTGTCCGTACGACGTCAGCGGGTTCACGTTCTCTGGCGTCCCCGGGGTGATCATCGGTCACAACGCACAGATCGCCTGGGGGTTCACCAACCTCGGACCGGACGTCTCGGACCTCTATCTGGAGCAGGTCCACGGCGACACGTACCTGCAAGACGGGAAGCAGGTCCCGCTGGTCACCCGTCAGGAGACGATCAAGGTGGCCGGGGGTCCGCCGGTCACCTTCACCGTTCGCTCGACCGACGACGGACCGTTGATCTCCGACGTCGGTGACAGCGAACGCGCCGTGGGCAAGGTGGCACCTGTGCCGGCGGTCGCGCCGCCACGCGGGAACGGCTATGCCGTCTCGTTGATGTGGACCGCCTTGCAACCGGGAACCACCGGTGACGCGATCCTGCGGATCGACCGGGCCGCCAACTGGCAGCAGTTCCGTTCGGCCGCCCGGAGCTTCCAGGTGCCCAGCCAGAACCTGTTGTACGCCGACGTCAGGGGCAACATCGGGTACCAGGCGCCGGGCAAGATCCCCGTGCGCAGCCGGGGAGACGGGACCTGGCCGGTACCCGGCTGGGACTCCAGCTACCGCTGGACCGGCTACCTCCGGTTCATCTCCCTGCCATGGGTGTACGACCCGCCCAGTGACTACCTGGTGACGGCGAACAACGCCGTCATCGGTCCCAGCTACCCGCACCTGCTCACGAAGGACTGGGACTATGGCTACCGCAGCCAGCGCATCGCCGACGTCTTGCGCTCGTCTGCGCCGATGACGCCAGCGTCGATGCAGCAGCTGCAGTTCGACGACCGCAACCCGATGGCGCCAACCCTGGTGCCCTATCTCCTGCACGTGTGTCAGGTCCTGGACAGCTCGAGCGGCCAGGCGGCTAGCGCCGGCTGTGCGCGGCTCTCGACCTGGGACTACACCCAACCGGCCACGGGTGCCATGTCGGTGCCGGCCGCCTTCTACAACGAGGTCTGGCGCGCTTTGCTCGCCGACACCTTCGATGAGCTCACCGGCGACGCGCGACCAGCCGGTGGTGATCGCTGGATGACGGTGATGACGTGGTTGTTGCGGCACCCGGACAACCGCTGGTGGGACGTCACGAGGAACGACGCGAACCAGCTGAAAGGAGTGGTCGAGACGCGCGACGACATCTTGGCGCAGGCGATCACCGACGGTGCTTCGGCTCTGGCCGACGAGCAGGGCAGCGATCCGGCGGGATGGTCGTGGGGCCGGTTGCACACCCTGGAGCTGCGCAGTCCGACGTTCGGTGACAGCGGGATCGCGCCACTGGAGAAGCTCTTCAACCGGGGTCCGGTCGAGACTGCCGGCGGCGAAGCCGAGGTGAACGCCACCAGCTGGACCGCGTACGCGGGGTTCCAGGTCGACCAGATGCCCTCGATGCGCATGGTCGTCGACCTGCGCCACCTGAACGGCTCACGCTGGGTCAATCTCACCGGACAGAGCGGGCACGTCTTCGACCGGCACTACTGGGACCAGACCCGCCTGTGGGTGACCGGGCAGACCCTTCCGTGGGCGTTCACCCCCCAGGCCGTCACTGCTGCAGCCGACCAGATCCTGACCCTCGACCCCCCTGACTGAGCTCAGGAGCAATGCGGCATTGCTTCCGCAAGAACGGGAGCAACGCCGCATTGCTTCTGTAAGAACGGGAGGTTTCCGGGGGTCATACGTCGACGAGCCGTGCTGGTTGAGGGTCCCGCGCGGCGCTACGGGCGGCTAGGGGGCGGTGACGACGCCGTCGACGCGCCGGTCGTGCGGTTCCTCCGGCAGCGGTCCGGGCACCACCTCTTCGGCGAACACCACTGCGAAGACCGGCGTTGCGGTCGGAACGCGCGCCAGTGCGCGGTCGTAGCAACCGCCGCCTTGGCCAAGCCGCCGCCCCGCGGAGTCCACCGCGAGTGCCGGCGTGAGGACGACGTCGACCGTGCCGATCGCCTCCCGTCCGAGGCGTTCGCCGACCGGCTCCAGCAGACCTCGCGGTCCCGGTGCGAGATCGTCCGGCCCGTCGTACCTTGCCCAGTCGAGGTCCAGACCGGGCAGGACCACCGGCAGCAGCACCGTCACGCCGGACGCGCGCAGCCGTTCCAGCAACGGACCGGTGTCTGGCTCGTCGCCGACTCCTACGTATGCGGCAACACTGGAGGCTCGTCGAACCTCCGCGACCGCTTGGGCGGCGTCCGCCAGCCCTTGCCCTGACGCGGCGGTGGCAACGCGGGAGCGGCGCTGGCTGCGGCCGAACTCGCGCAGGGCGCGCTTGCGATCTGCGGGGGACACGGCTCCATTCTCAACTGACCCGAGACACCCGCCGCCGGCCGGTCCCGCCATTCGACGGAACCGGCTCAAGGTCGTCACCCGATCGGCCGACCTCCACCGCAGGCGCCGGTCCAGCGCGCCCGAAACGAGGAGGCGGCTGGCGTGACCATGCGCAAGCGGCTTGCGCTGATCTTGGGCATCCTCGTGTTCGTCCCGCTGGCTGCCGCAGGCGTTCTCGTCAGCGTCGCTGTGCCGCGCGCGGACCTCAATCGCCTGGAGTACAACGTCGCGTCGAGCCGCCAGGCGATCGCCTACCGGATCCTCGGGCTCTGCCAGGTGACCGGTGTCACGGCCCACGCCATCGCGGAGAGCAGCGGCTCGGTTCCGCCCAAGGTCGCCGTTCACGAAGCCGTGGACGGGTCCCCGACCGTCAGCTTCGCCGCCATGGTCGACGGGGACACCGGTCGGGTCATCGCCAAGGCCGGGACCCTGCCGGGCGGCGTCACCGTGGCCTCCCTTCGTGACTGCAGCGCCGGTGACGCGAGCGGCCCGGTGTTGGCGTCGTCGGTTCCGGTTTCGCGGGGCAACGGGGCACTCGACCGGGTGTGGGTCGCCGCGAGTGTGGGCGGTCCCTGGCCGGCAAGCACGGCAAGCGAGCTCGCCGTGGAGGGCGAGGTCGCCCTGGTCCGCGATGGCGTCCTCGTCTCCCCGACCGCCGACGCCTCGGTCGGTCAGCGGATGGCCCCTCAGCTCGTCGCACAGGCGCAAGGCGAGGTCGACGTCGTCTCGGCCGACGGATACGTGGCCGCAGTCCAGAAGGCTGGTGCGGGCGGACAGCCGTACGACGTCGTGGTGGTCGCGCCGGTGTCCAACGGCACCTCGTTGTTGCGCACTGTCGTACTGGTCGTGAGCCTCGCCGTCCTGATCGCCGTTCTGCTCGGGCGTTGGCTGGCCCGCGACCTCACCCGAGACCTCGAAGACCTGACCGATGCCGTCGAGTCGGTGGCCGCCGGCCACCTCGGACGCACGATCGCCGTGCGCAAGAACGACGAGGCCGGTCGGCTTGCTGCCGCGTTCAACCACATGACCGGCGAGCTGCGCAGCTACATCTCGGCGTTGGAGTCGAGCCGGGACGAGATGCGCTCGAACCTGCACCGGCTCGGTGAGGCACTGTCGGCCACGCATGACCTGGACTCACTGTTGCCCGTGGTACTGCAGACAGCGCGCACGAGCGTCGCGGCAGGCGCCGGCGTCGTCATGTTGTCGGTGGACGGCGGTCCGCTCGTGGGATTCGCCGAACAGGGGATGGCCGCCCAGCGGCTGCGGGCGATCCCCTCGCTGCCGCTCGGCGTCGGCGTGCTCGGCCGGGTCGCGAAGTCGGGCAGTGCGGTACGCGGTCGGATCGGGGAGGAGCCACTGCGGCCGGCTCCGGGCGAGCCGTTGGACGCCCAGGTGCTGGCAGTCCCCTTGGAGCGGGCGCCGAACGTGCTCGGCGTCCTCGCTGTCTTCGCGCAGGGCGACGTCGGCTTCACCGCCGACGACGAAGCGGCGCTGGCCACGTTGGCCGGGCAGGCGGCGATCGCGGTCGAGAACGTGCTGCTGCACGGCGAGGCGAAGCGGATGTCGGTGACCGACCCGCTCACCGGCCTGGCGAACTTCCGATCGATGTCCACCACCTTGAACTCCGAGATCGAGCGTGCCGTTCGATTCCGCCGTCCGCTCGGTCTGTTGATGCTCGACCTCGACCACTTCAAAGAGGTCAACGACATGCACGGCCACGCACGCGGTGACGACGTGCTGCGTGAGCTGTCGCGCCGCGTCAGCGGTCAAGTACGAGAGGTCGACGTGTTCGCCCGTTATGGCGGTGAGGAGTTCGTTCTGATCCTGCCTGAGACCGATCGCAACGGGGTCGCCGCGATGGCACGACGGGTGTGCGAGGTGGTGAGGGCATCACCGTTCCGCGACGGAGGTGGGGCCGAGCTGCCGATCACGATCTCGATCGGCGGCGCATCCTTCCCCGAGGACGGCACGACCGGCGAAGCCCTGTTGCGCGCCGCCGACGAGGCGTTGTACCGCGCCAAGCGCGCGGGACGTAACGGCTGGGCGCTGGCGGAGTCCGGCGCTGCGAGGACGAGTCTGCCGCGTCCGTCCCGCTAGGGTCGCCTCAGCAGGTGAATCGACGCTCCACCGGCATCGCTGAGAGGCAACGCATCGTGACCTCCCGACCCCGCAAGGCCGTGATCCCGGCGGCCGGGCTCGGCACCAGGTTCCTTCCGGCGACCAAGGCGACCCCGAAAGAGATGTTGCCGGTGGTCGACAAGCCGGCGATCCAGTACGTGGTGGAAGAGGCGGTTGCGGCAGGGCTGACCGACGTATTGATGGTCACCGGGCGCAACAAGAAGTCGCTGGAGGACCACTTCGACCGCAACGTCGAGCTCGAAGAGACCCTGCGCGCCAAGGGCGACGACGCGCGCCTCGCCGCGGTTCTGGAGTCCAACGACCTGGCCGCGATCCACTACGTGCGACAGGGCGACCCGCGCGGTCTGGGTCACGCCGTGCTGATGGCGGCCGAGCACGTGGGCGACGAACCGTTCGCCGTGCTGCTGGGTGACGACCTGATCGATTCCCGCGACCCGCTGCTCAGCCGCATGGTCGACGTGCAGGCACAGCACGGGGGCAGCGTGGTCGCCCTGATGGAGGTGGAGCGCGAGCAGATCCATCTGTACGGAAGCGCAGCCGTCGAGCCGACCGACGACGGTGACGTGTACCGGATCTCCCACCTCGTGGAGAAGCCGTCGGCTGGACGACGCACCGAGCAACCTCGCCGTGATCGGTCGCTACGTCTTGTCACCTGCGGTGTTCGACGTGCTCCGCCGCACAGCGCCTGGGCGCGGTGGAGAGATCCAGCTGACCGACGCCCTTCACGTGCTCGCCTCGATGCCCGCCGATCAAGGGGGTGGCGTCCACGGGCTCGTGTTCCGCGGCCGCCGTTACGACACTGGCGACCGGGCCGACTACCTCAAGGCCGTCGTGCGTCTGGCCTGCGAGCGGGACGACCTCGGGCCCGAACTGCTGGCGTGGCTGACCGAGTTCGTGAAGGAGCGCGGAGCGTGAGGAACGTCGAGGAGCACCGCGCCGCCCTGCTGGAGGGCATCGAGCCACTGTCCCCGCTGGAGCTGATGCTGCTCGACGCACACGGATGCACGATCGCGCACGACGTGACCCCGGTGCGCTCCTTGCCCTGGGTCGACACCGCGGCGCTGGACGGATACGCCGTGCGCGCCCAGGACACGGCGGCAGCCTCGGCGACCAACCCGGTGCGGATGGCGGTCGGTGGCGACGTCATCGTCACCAGTGCCGGTGTCGACAGCGTTCCGCCAGGACAAGCACTCCGGGTGACGTCCGGCGCCCCGCTGCCGGCCGGCGCCGACTCGGTGGTGCCGATGGGGGACACCGACGCCGGCATCGTCGACGTAGCGATCTCCGTGCCCGGTCGGGTCGGTGCCAACATCCGACCGGCGGGTGCCGACGTCGCGGCCGGCGGTGTCGTACTGCCGGCTGGTACCCGGCTGGGACCGACGCAGATCGGCCTGCTCGCGGCGCTCGGCCTGGGCCGGGTGTCGGCGCGACCGCGCCCGCGCGTGGTCGTGATCGCCACCGGCAGTGAGCTCATCGAGCCGGGAGCCAACGAGATGCCGGGGCGCCACCCGGACGTCGACAGCTATCTGCTGGCCACGGCCGCGAGCCAGGCGGGCGCCACCGCGTTCCGTGTCGGGATGGTGGCTGACGATGCCCGCGCGCTCATCGATGCGGTCGACGACCAGCTCGTGCGGGCCGACCTCGTGGTCCTGACCGGCGGGGTGAGCGACCGACCCGGTGAGGTGCTGCGGGCCGCGTTCGACCGCAACGCTGGCGTGGACTTCGTCCAGGTGGCGATCGCACCAGGCAACTGGTTCGGTCACGGAAGGATCGGCCCGGATTCCACGCCACTGATCGCACTGCCGGGGAGTCCGGTGGCGGCCTACGTCGGGTTCGAGGCATTTGTGCGTCCGGTGATCCGTCGCATGCTCGGCGCGGAGCCGCTCGACCGGCCCACCGTGCGAGCCTCCTTCATCGGCGATCTGCAGTCGATGCCGCAGCGCCGCGAGTACATCCCGGCGCGGCTGGAGGTCGAGGGTGGCCGCTATGTGGTGTCGGCGCTCGGCGGTCGCGGCACTCATCAGATCGCCGCGCTGGCGGCTGCGAACGCGTTGATCGTCGTGCCGGAGGACGTCACTCACCTCTTGGCCGACGACGCCGCAACGGTGGTGGTTCTGGAGCGTCGGACCGCATGACGCGCGGCTGGCCTGTGTCCCTGGCGGCCGGACCGGTAGGACTGCGGCCCCTGCGCCGTCGCGACCGACGCGCCTGGTTCGACGTACGCAGGCACAACGCCGACTGGTTGCGCCAGTGGGAAGCGACCCCGCCGGACCCGCGCCAGGGGCTCCCCTCGTTCCCGACGATGGTGACCACGCTGCTGCGCGAGGCGAAGGCAGGGCGCGCACTGCCCTTCGTGCTCACCTACGACGGGCAGCTGGTCGGACAGGTGACCGTGGGCGGGATCGTCCGAGGATCCCAGTGCGGCGGTCACATCGGCTACTGGATCGACCGGTCCTACGCCGGTCGCGGCATCGTCCCGACGGGGGTCGCCCTGGCCGCTGACCATGCGTTCTCGGTCCTGGGGCTGCATCGACTCGAGATCGCGATGCGTCCCGAGAACGACCCCAGCCGTCGCGTGGCCGAGAAGCTGGGTTTTCGCTACGAGGGCCGGCGGTTGCGGTTCCTGCACATCGATGGTGACTGGCGCGACCACTTGGTCTACGCGGTGTGCGCCGACGAGGTGCCAGGCGGACTCCTCGCGCGATACCTCGCGAGCCGACCGGTCTGACATCGCCCCACGCGACACACCGGGTGCGTTACCGGGATGTTCCGGGCATGCCACCTACCGTGAACTCTCGTGGGAAGTGGCGTTGTCTACGGTGTGATCGTGGCGCTGTGGGCCGTCGTCCTGGTGCCGATGTGGATCCGCCGCCACGATGCCGCCAACGAGACCCGCAGTGCCGACCGCTTCTCCCAGGCGATGCGCACGCTGTCGCCGAGACCCGTCTCGTCGGGGCAGCGCGACATGGTCATGCCGGCGCGGCCCGACGACTCGACGCGCCTGATCGTGTCCGGAGTCACTGACCCCAGAGCGGCCGCCCGAGGGCGCCTCGCCCGGCGGCGGCGCCGGGTTCTGCTGGCGCTCGTGGCCACCGTGGCGGTACTCGCCGGTGTGGCCGCCTTCGGCGTGGTGCCGTGGGCCGTCGTGGCGGTCCCGGTGCTGCTGCTGGGGCTGTACCTGGTCAACCTTCGGATGCAGGCCAAGCGGTCGCGCGACATCCGTCGGTCCAGTCGCCGCACCCAGGCGGCGGTCCGCGGGTCGGAGCGCGCGGCGTCGCGCCAGCCCGCCGCTGACCCGAGTGTGGTGGTGGAGACCAAGGGGACCAACCGGATGTGGACGCCGGTCCAGCCGGCCCGTTCGGTGGTCGAGCCGTTGGTCGTCGAGCAGGTCGTGTCCCAACGCCTGGCGCAGTCACGCCAGGACGCAGCCGCTGAAGCTGCTGCGGCAGCCGACGCGGCCCGCGCCGCCGAGCAGACGACGCAGGTCATCGCCGCCGCGGCCGACGACGGCACGTGGCAGCCGGCGGAGTTCCCGTTGCCGACGTACGTGACCGCGCCCAAGGCGACCCGTCAGGTGCGGGTGATCGACCTGACCTCGCCCGGTGCCTGGACCAGCGGACGATTCCTCGACGAAGCCCTGCCGCAGGGCGACGACGCGATGGAGCAGGCGGTGGCCCAGGCCGAGGAGGCCGCAGACGAGCTCAGCGCCCTGCTGGACCGACGCCCCGCCGTCAACGACTGAGCGAGGCCACCCCGCAACCACTCACGCACTTCAACCACTCAAGTTGATCTTGGACTTGATGTGTATGTTGATCTTGAAAAGACGACATCTTCTCCTTGATCAACAACTGTGGGAGCGAGGTCGCCGACCGCTCGTTGGTATCCTCGCCAGCGTTCTGGGGCTGTAGCGCAGTCCGGTAGCGCACCTCGTTCGCATCGAGGGGGTCAGGGGTTCGAATCCCCTCAGCTCCACCCAGACGTACGGGCGGCGGTGGCCAGCACCAGGTCGGCCAGGCACCGCACGGCGGCCGTGCCGCTCAGGCCCTGCTCACAGCACAGCGAGCGCCACGTCGGGAACGCGACGACGTGACCGACGACCCCCCGCAGCCGCTCGCGCCGAGTGCCGCGGGCCGCGAACGGTTCGACGAGGGTGTCCACGTAACGCTCGTTCGTCGCGGCGTTGCGCCGCCGCAAGGTGACCGGCACGACGTCGTGGTCACGGGCGATCAGGCTCAACATGGACTCGGCCTCGCCGTAGAAGCGGTACAGATCCGCCAGTCCCACCAGCAGCCTCTGCTCCGGGTCGCCGACCTCGGACCAGGACGCCGGATCGGGCATCAGCTGGCTCGAAGCCCAGTGCCGGCTGCAGGCGTCGAACAGGGTGTCGGGATCAGGGAAATGTCGGTAGATCGTGAGCCGGGTGACCTGCGCCTCCTCGGCGAGGGCCGACACCGTCGTGGCGGCCGGCCCGATGGTGCCATGCAGCCGCACCGCTGCCTCGACAATGCGGGATCGGGTCTGCGCCACGTCGTCGGCGCGCTTGCCCATCCGGTACGGGCGAGATTTCGGTGAACGCGGCTGTTCAGTCATCTCTTGACATTTCCCTCTCGAGCCGACAGATTTCACGGTACAGCAGCGTTCATCCATTTTGGAAGCGGCGAACACATGACGATGACCAGTCCTCGGCCCCTGACCGTCGTACAACCCAGCGCCTCAGACGCCGGGGATCTTGGATCGATCGGCGTCGACTTCAAGCTGTGGGGCGCCGACACCGGCGGAGCCGTTTCGATCGTGGAGCACCCCTTTCCAGTCGGGGCGCTCGTGCCACCGCACCTGCACACCCGCGAGGACGAGTACTCGATCGTCACGGTGGGGGAGATCGGATTTCGCTCGGGTGACACCGAGGTGGTCCTGGGCGCCGGTGGCTACATCACCAAACCGCGCGGTGAGATGCACACCATGTGGAACGCGGGGGACGTCCCGGCGCGCATGATCGAGGTCATCAGTCCCGCCGGCTTCGAGAACTTCTTCCGGGAGCTCTCCGACCTGCTGACAGACGGTCCCCCTGCGGCCGGGCAGGTCGAGGCGCTGGCAGCGGGGTACGGGCTCCAGTTCGGCGAGCCGGAGTGGCTGCCTGACGTGATCGACCGGTTCGGCCTGACCCCACCGCGCCGCTGAACCGGATGGGCGCTTCCCCGCCGCCCGGCATAGCCTCCAGTCATGGAGTACACCCACCTCGGCCGTTCTGGCCTCTCCGTCTCGCGACTCACCCTGGGCACCATGAACTTCGGTCCCGAGACATCCGAAGCGGACTCGCACACGATCATGGACCGTGCTCACGACCTCGGCCTGAACTTCTTCGACACGGCGAACGTGTACGGGTGGAAGAAGGGCGAAGGCATCACCGAACAGATCATCGGACGCTGGTTCGCGCAGGGAGGCGGACGCCGCGAGCGCACCGTCATCGCGACGAAGCTGTACGGATCGATGAGCGATTGGCCGAACGACACGTTCCTGTCCGCCCGCAACATCCGTCACGCTTGCGACGCTTCACTGCGTCGGCTGCAGACCGACCACATCGACCTCTACCAGATGCACCACGTCGACCGGGCGACGCCGTGGGACGAGATCTGGGAGGCGTTCGACGTGCTGCGCGTGCAGGGCAAGGTCTTGTACTTCGGGTCGTCCAACTTCGCCGGCTGGCACCTGGCTCAGGCGCAGGAGTCTGCGTTGCAACGGCACCGCCTCGGCCTGGTGAGCGAACAGTCGCTGTACAACCTGGTCGAGCGCACCGCAGAGCTCGAGGTGTTACCCGCGGCCCAGCACTACGGTCTCGGCGTGATCCCGTGGTCGCCACTGATGGGAGGGTTGCTCGGCGGCGTGCTGCGCAAGGAGAAGGAGGGCCGCGCGGCCGGGGAGACACAGCAGGCCCGCCTGGCGAAGCACCGCTCGAAGGTCGAGGCCTACGAAGCCTTCTGTGATCAGCTCGGCAACGACCCGGCGGACGTGGCGCTCGCCTGGCTGTTGGCCCGTCCTGGCGTCGCTGCACCGATCATCGGACCGCGCACCGTGGCGCAGCTCGAGGCTGCGATGGGCGCCTTCGAGGTCACCCTCGACGACGTGGCGCTGACCCGCCTGGACGAGATCTTCCCCGGCCCGGGAGGCACGGCACCTGAGGCCTACGCCTGGTAGGGGTAGAACAACGTCGCTCAACCCGAGTGCACGATCGAGTGCTTGGGCTGGTAGAGCATCACCGGCTCGGCGCCGGGCACGTCGATCATCGTGGTGATGCCCCATCCTTCGTCCTGCGGCTCACGCGTGAACCGGGCGCCCTTGCCGCAGTCGGCGATGTCGACCCAGGTCGTCGCACATGGGAGATCTCATGGTGCGTCGGTGTGCCACGTCGTGCTCCGGACGACGGGTGCACGCCCATCTCCGACGGTCCGGTTCGGAAGATCAGCCAGCCGTCACCGGAGTCGACGAACGGCCAGCCGATCACATCCGCGAAGAACGCCCGAGCCGCAGGGGCGTCGTCCGCGTACACCAGGGTGTGGATGGCTGTGATCACGGCCTACTCCCTCGATCGACGGTCTGCCCTCGCACGGGCGGACAACATGGTGTTGTAGGCCACGAGGTCGGCATCGCCGTCGCGATCGGCCTGTCGGTCGAGCCGCTTGGCTTCGCGGGTGTCAGCACGTGACCACTGAATCAGCAAGACCAGCAGCGCTATCAAAGCAGGCAGCTCGCCGAACGCCCACGCAAAGGCGGCCCCCCCGGTCTGGTCGGCCAGACGGTTCGGCGCCCACGAAGGGTTGACCAGGGCGTAGTACGACGACGCGATGACCGAGTGGGACTGCATGAGTGCGATCGCAAAGAACGCATGAAAGGGCATCGACGCGATCAGCGTCAGCAGGCGCAACGGGTACGACGCGCGGTAGGGGAGTGGGTCCGTGCCGATCAGCGATTCGTAGAACAGGTACCCGATCACGATGAAGTGCACGTGCATCGCCTCGTGCGCCCAGTGGTTGCGCATCGCCACGTCGAACAGGTTCGAGAAGTAGACGAGGTACGGCGCCGAGACGAACAACAGCAGTGCAACGATCGGGTGGGTGAGCACCCGAACGACGCGACTGTGCAGCAGCGCCAGCAGGTGCTCGCGCGCGCCACGCGGCTCGTTCGGTCCCGCGCGCGGGAGTGCTCGCAGTGCCAAAGTGATCGGTGCGGCCAGTACCAGCAGCACCGGTGCGAGCATGCCGAGCAGCATGTGTTGCACCATGTGATCGCTGAACACGATTCGGCCGTAGGTCGCCAGCCCAGACGTCGTTGCGATGGCGGCTGTGAGCAGCCCGGCGTACCACGCGACCAGTCGTCCGATCGGCCATCGGTCACCACGCCGCCGGAGCCGCAGGAACCAGCGGGTGTAGAAGTAGCCAAGGATCAGGAGTACGCCGAGGGACAGCACATCCAGACGCCACAGCGTCAGGTAGTGCCAGACCGTCGGTGCTGGCGGCATCGCGAAGCCGAGAACCACGTCGGACTCACTGGGCGAGGTGGCACCCGGGATCACCGGTGGGGCAGTGCGGGCCAGCGCGGCCGCGACCCCGACCGTGGCGCCCATGATCAGCGCCTCTACCAACGCGAATCGCAGGAATCGCCGCGACCGGCCGGCCTCGAGCTCCGGCAGCGTGCGACGGCGATGCCACCATCCGATCACCCCCAGTGCTACGAACAAGCCGGTCTTCACCATGACCAGTCGGCCGTAGCCGCTCGACCACAGTTCCGGCAGCCGGTGTAGCCGAACCACCGCCCCGATCACGCCGGACAGTGCGATCGCGACGTAGGCCCAACCCGCCAGGCGGCTGAACCTGCGCGCCGCCAGTGGGACGTCAGGTCCGCCGCCGAGTGCGTACCACGACACCGCCACCAGCCCGCCGACCCAGTAGACGACGCTGGCGATGTGCAACACCAGCGCGGACGTCGCCACGTCGTGATCGCCTGCCGTGGCGGCGTGTCCGGTCAGCGCTGGCGGCAGCAGCGCCAAGGTCGCCAGCCCGAGTGCCACCCAGGCGCCGCCGGAGGTGTTCGCCTCCCGGGCGGTGATCGCTGTGATCACGGCGAGCAGCGCGACCATCGCCCACGCCCCACCCTGCGGGATCTGGGTGACGTAGCTGACCAGCGCGCTCGGTGTCAGCGCCTGACTCAGCGGTTCGGCGAGGATGTCGGACAAGGTGAGCACCAGAAGCGAACCCGCAGCGACCGCCCAGCCGATCGCCGCGTACGAGGCGATGCGCGCCGCCTGCTGAGCGCGGGTCGACAACCCGCCCTTTCGCGATGCGATGAGTGCTGCCGGAGCCAGCAAGAAGCCCACCGTGGTGACGGCACACAGGTCGGCAGCCAGCCGGGCGAACGGCAGGAGCCACAAGGTGAGCAGGCCAGGATCCGGCAGTCCCTGCGGCGCGGACGCGGGGCGTCCTCCGCCAACCCACAACGCGGTCAGCGTCGCCACGGCAGCGATCGCCACCAGTGCGACGGCGACGCGAACGGCGGTCCGACTCGAAGCCGCACGTGATGTCGGAGTCGTCCCGGAACGTTTGTTGATCACCTCATTCGGGGGAGCCACCAGACCTCCGTCCTGCCCGAACCGCGAAGACCAACGCCACGACGACCACCACGACGAACCCAGCGATCGCTGGCCACAACCAGGCAGCGCCGGAGTTCCCGGACGTTGCAGCCGGCGTGGACGCGGTGGTCGACGACGTGGCCGAAGCGGATGGCGTCGTCGATCCGCTCGCGCCCAGCGGCTGGTACTCGAACGTGTATGTCTGCGTCTGCGGATCGCCGTCGTCGGCCACGACCCGCCACGCAACGGTGTACGTCCCCGGCCCACTCAACGGGTCGAGTTGGATGGAGATCGTGGCACCGCCGTAGTTCAGCGTCCCCGCCTGCTCGTAGTGGCTGCCGTTGGCGTCGGTGACGAGGATGCCTGCGCCCTGGTCCATCACCGCCTCGTCGAACGTCAGGACCACCTCCTGGGGGCTCTTGGTGATCACCGATCCTGCGGCGGGGGTGGTGCTCACCAGACCGGCATGTGCCAGCGCGGGCGGGGCGAGGGCCAGCAGCGGCACGGCCGTCAACGTCGCGATCACGGCTGCTCGGGAACGGAACGACATCACATCTCCTTGGAGCGCAACGCCCAGCGAGCGCCGAGACGGAGCCCAGGGAAGCAGGCGCCGACTCTCGGCGTCGTTGGCGATCGGGATCGAGGGATCGGGCCGATGGTGCGTCGGTCGCCTCAGGCGACCAGAGCCAGCGGAGGACCGCGTCGACTGATGCTGTCGGTCAAGAGCGCCCAACAGCCCAACGCGGTGTCACGCCCGAGCGCGATGTGTTGAGGCCACGTCAATGTGTTGAGGCGAACCGGCCATGGCACCTGCAACCGGTCCTGCACGCAACGCAGCATGCGCAGCAGAAGCGCGTCGGCAACGCAGACCCACCACGCGGCCAATGCGGCTGCGGCGACGTGTGCTGCCACCATCACCCAGTTCGCCGAGGCGTGATGGAACGTGTGATGGTGATGATGTGCGCCAGCGGCCAAGGTCGTCAGAGCCAGGTGCAGGGTGGGCTGTAGCAACAAGAGGGCTGCGAAGCTACGACGCCACGTCAGCCGTCGGCCGGCGAACGAGATGCCGACGACCGCGGCAAGCACGCCTGTCGCGATCAGTGCTCCCGAAGACGGGAGCGCCCCCGATGCCATGACGTGTGCCGTCACGACCGTCAGCCACGCCAGCGCTGCCAGCGCCCCACCGCGAGCCCCGCGCCAGGCGGAGGCAGGATCGGGCCGGGTCACACCGTGCAGAGTAGGTCAGACCCAGGAACGAATGTGCAGCAACCGGGCCCACCAGGAGTGGTACGGGATCACCTGGGCCGTGAAGATCGGCCACAGCAGCCAGAAGCTGGCGAACGCCACCACGAGGTACGACCCCATGATCGCTGCCCCCACACTGCGCCGCTGCGGGCTCGCTGTCGCCGGCCCGAGCACCAGGCCCAGCGTGATCGTGATGGAGAGCACGAGGAACGGGACCGTCACCACTGCGTAGAACTGGAAGATCGTGCGGTGCATGTAGTGCATCCACGGAAGCCAACCCGCAGCGACGCCGCACAGCACCGCTGCCGCGCGCCAGTCGCTGCGGGCGATGAGGATCCACACCATGACGAACAGCGCAGCGACGGCCGCCCACCAGATCGCGGGCGTCCCGAGCGCCAGCACCTCGCGGGCGCACGAACTCACCGTGCAGCCCGACTGCCCGAGCTTGGGTCCTTCGTAGAAGAACGACACCGGGCGGATCTCGAGGAGCCAGCCGATGGGGTTGGACTGGTACGCGTGAGGTGTGTCGAGCGTGACGTGGAACTTGTACGCCTCGTAGTGGTAGTGCCACAGGCTTCGCAGGGCTCCGGGGATCAACCGAGACAACCCGGTCGACGGATGGTCGACCGCCCATTGCCGGTCGTACCCGCCGGAGGAGCGGAACCAGCCCTGCCACGCGAGCAGGTACACACCGAGGGGCACGAGCACCAGCGACCCGAAAGTGGGGAGGGCGTCCTTCAGCGTGGAGCCGAGCATCGGGCGTCTGACCCCGGCCGTGCGTCGAGCCCCGGCCGACCACACGACCACCAGGACGGCGAACACCGCCATGAACCACAGCGCGCTCCACTTGGTGGCCAACGCCATACCGAAGAAGACGCCGGCCAGCAGCAGGAACGGACGGAAGCCGCTGCGTGGGCCGAAGCGTTGGTAGGTGTAGGACGTCAGGCGGTTCCCCACCCGCTGACGCAACCGGTCGCGGTCGACGACCAGAGCCGCGAACCCGCACAGCAGGAAGAACATCAAGATGCCGTCAAGGATCGCGGTGCGGCTCAGGACGAGCGCCATGCCGTCGATAGCCAGCAGGAACCCGGCGACCGTGCCCAGCACATTCGATCCGGTCATCCGTCGTGCGGTCCGGGCCAACACCAACACCGCCAGAGTGCCGAGAACCGCCACCATGAAACGCCAGCCGAACGGCGTCATCCCGAACAGCTTGATGCCGATGGCGATGACCCACTTGCCCAGAGGCGGGTGAACCACGAACGCTGCGTCGCCGGTCCACACGTTGGTCAGATGGCCGGCCAGGATCTTGTCGTTCGCGTCGGCGATCGACTGGGACTCGTAGCCGTACTTCAGCAACGAGTAGCCGTCCTTGGCGTAATACGTCTCGTCGAAAACGAATGCGTGCGGTTGGCCCAGGCGCCAGAACCGAAGAATCCCCGCAAACGCGGTGACCAGAACCGGTCCGAGCCACCCCCGCCAGCCCCCCGCCGGCAGCGGCCGCTGCAGGCGTTCGCGAGCGCTCGGCCAGTGCTGGGGGGTCGCGGCGAGTTCGTCGACGTCGGCCTCGGCAGCGGCCGGTGGGGCTTGCGGCATCGACGTCGTCACCGCAGCATCGTAAAGAGCGGTCAGCGCCGCTCGAGCCACGCCGAGCCGGGACCGGCCAGTTCACCCCCGATACGGCCCGGGGTCACTGCGAGGATGCCCTCATGACCGGGCGCCTCGTCCTCGCGGCCACCCCCATCGGCAACGTCGACGACGCCTCGCCGCGCCTCCGGGACGCCCTGGAGGGCGCCGACGTCGTCGCTGCAGAGGACACGCGTCGTCTGCGGCGTCTGGTGAGTGCGCTCGGCGTGCAGCCGCGCGGACGCGTCGTGTCGTACCACGAGCACAACGAGGGCAGCCGAACCTCGGACCTGGTCGCGCAGATGGTGGCGGGCGCCGAGGTCTTGCTCGTCACCGATGCAGGGACACCTGCGGTCAGCGATCCGGGCTACCGGCTGGTGGAGGCCGCGCTGGCCGCCCACGTCGATGTGACGGCACTGCCGGGGCCGTCGGCGCTGACCACTGCACTGGCGTTGTCCGGCCTCCCGGTCGACCGGTTCTGCTTCGAGGGGTTCCTGCCCCGAAAGGCCGGCCAGCGACGGGCGCGGCTGAACGAGCTTCGTCAAGAGCCCCGCACCATGGTCTTCTTCGAGGCGCCGCATCGGATCGGTGGCGTTCTCGCCGACCTGGTCCAGGTGTTCGGGGCCGACCGTCGCGCCGCGGTTGCCCGCGAGCTCACCAAGACGTTCGAGGAGGTCAGACGAGGACGGGTCGAAGATCTGGCTGCGTGGGCCGCACCCGGAGTGCGCGGTGAGATCACGCTGGTCGTGGCCGGAGCCTCGAACGCCACGGTCGACCTCGACGAGCCCGCACTGGCGCGACTCGTCACTCAACAGATGTCAGACGGCGTGAGCCGCAAAGATGCCGTCACCGAGGTGGCGCGCGTCACCGGGGTGCCACGTCGTCAGGTGTACGACGCGGCGCACAAAGGCAGTGGCCCCCCGAACCCGCGCCCCTAGGATCGAACGCATGCCCGCGGAACCGATCCTGACCGCTGTTGCCTGGCCGTACGCCAACGGCCCGCGTCACATCGGACACGTCTCGGGTTTCGGCGTGCCCTCTGATGTCTTCAGCCGGTACATGAGGATGGCCGGACACCAGGTCCTGATGGTCAGCGGCACCGATGAGCACGGCACTCCGATCCAGGTTCAGGCCGACAAGGAAGGGCTCACCCCGCGTGAGCTTGCCGACCGGTACAACCGGGTGATCCTGGAGGATCTGCAGGGACTCGGATTGACGTACGACCTCTTCACGCGAACCACGACCCGCAACCACTACGACGTCGTCCAAGGTCTCTTCAGCCAGCTTGTCACGAACGGCTACGTGTTCACCCAGCATGCGCTGGGAGCCATCTCACCCTCGACCGGCCGAACTCTGCCCGACCGCTACATCGAGGGCATCTGCCCCATCTGTGGCTACGACGGTGCACGTGGGGACCAGTGCGACAACTGCGGCAACCAGCTCGACCCGGTGGACCTCATCAACCCACGCTCTCGGATCAACGGGGAAACCCCGGACTTCGTCGAGACGGAGCACTTCTTTCTCGATCTCCCAGCGTTTGCCGATGCGCTGGCCTCATGGCTGGGCGAGCGCAGCGACTGGCGGCCCAACGTGTTGCGGTTCAGCAAGAACCTGGTCGCCGAGCTCCAGCCGCGCGCGATCAGCCGCGACCTCGACTGGGGCGTACCGATCCCCCTCGCCGACTGGGTGGACCGTGACGACAAACGTCTCTACGTCTGGTTCGACGCGGTCATCGGCTACCTGTCGGCCTCGATCGAGTGGGCCAAGCGCAGCGGCGACCCGCAGGCGTGGCGCCAGTGGTGGCAGAACCCACAGGCGCGCTCGTACTACTTCATGGGCAAAGACAACATCGTGTTCCACTCGGTCATCTGGCCAGCGATCCTGCTCGGCTACGACGGGGAAGGTGACCGGGGCGGCGAGGCGGGGCAGCTGGGTCGGCTCAACCTGCCCACCGAGGTCGTCTCCAGCGAGTTCCTGACCATGGAGGGGCGCAAGTTCTCCTCGTCCCGGTCGGTCGTGATCTTCGTGCGCGACTTCCTGTCGCGCTACGACGCCGATGCGCTGCGCTACTTCATCGCCGTCGCGGGTCCGGAGACCAACGACACCGACTTCACGTGGGCCGAGTTCGTGAGGCGCAACAACGACGAGCTGGTCGCCGGCTGGGGAAACCTGGTGAACCGCTCCCTGTCGATGGCTGCCAAGAACTTCGGTGAGATCCCCGGCGCCGGCCCGCTGACCGACGATGACCGTGCACTGTTGCAGCGGGTGCGTGACGCGTTCCCAGTGGTGGGTGACTTGATCGCCAGAGGACGCCAGAAGGCGGCGATCACCGAAGCGATGCGCGCGGTAGCCGAGGCGAACAAGTACATGTCCGACCAGGCACCCTGGCAGCTCAAGACCGATCCCGAGCGGCAGGGGACCGTGCTCCATGTCACGTTGCAGGCGGTCAGTGACTGCAACGTCCTTCTCACACCGTTCCTGCCGCACTCGGCACAGCAGGTCTACGAGCTGCTCGGTGGCACCGGTGTGTGGGCGCCCATGCCGCAGATCCGCGACGTGGTCGAGTCGAGTCCGGATGCCCCGGACAACGCCTACTCGGTCCTGACGGGTGACTACGACACCGGCGCCCGCTGGGAGCCGATGCCGATCCGCGCCGGCACGAAGCTGGCGACTCCGACACCGGTGTTCGCCAAGCTGGACCCGGCCGTCGCCGACGAGGAGCTCGCCCGCCTGGAGCAGGGCTGAGCGCAGCATCGGGCACTAACCTGCCCGGCATGGCCAGCGAACCGCAGTTCCGCACGATCATCGAGCCGTTTCGTATCCACTCGGTGGAACCGCTCCGGTTGACCACGCTCGCCCAGCGACAAGCGGCCCTGGTCGAGGCAGGTTTCAACCTGTTCTCGATCCACGCCCAGGACGTGCTCATCGACCTGCTGACCGACTCGGGCACGGGTGCGATGTCGCGCGACCAGTGGGCGGCGATCCAGCACGGCGACGAGTCATATGCGGGCTCGCCCTCGTGGTTCGTCTTCCGCGACGCCGTGCGTCACCTGTTTCCGTTCGAGCACGTGATCCCCACCCATCAGGGGCGCGCCGCAGAGCGCATTCTCTTCGAGGTGGTGGGCGGGCCGGGACAGGTGGTCCCGAACAACACCCATTTCGACACCACGCGCGCCAACGTGGAGGCAACCGGGGCGCAGGCGGTCGACCTGCTGATCCCAGAAGGGCGCGAGCCTTCGTCGGACCACCCGTTCAAGGGCAACCTCGACGTCGTGGCCCTGGAGCGTCTCCTCACCGAGCGCGCCGCGGACGTGCCGTTGGTGATGGTGACGATCACCAACAACTCCGGAGGAGGTCAGCCGGTCTCACTGGCGAACCTTCGCGATGTGCGCACCGTCTGCGACGCCTTCGGCAAGCCGTTGTTCCTGGACGCCTGTCGCTTCGCCGAGAACGCGTGGTTCATCCGGGAACGGGAGTCCGGACAGTCGCGGCGGGACGTGGTCGACATCGTGCGCGACATAGCGGCGCTGGCAGACGGCATGACCATGAGCGCAAAGAAGGATCCGATGGGCAACATCGGTGGCTGGCTGGCGATGAACGATGACGCGTTGGCGGAACAGGCGCGCAACCTGTTGATCCTGACCGAGGGCTTCCCGACGTATGGAGGTCTGGCCGGTCGCGACCTGGAAGCCTTGGCACAGGGCTTGCGCGAAGTCGTCGACCACGACTACCTGCGCTACCGGATCCGCTCCACGGCCTACCTGGGTGAGGCACTCGTGTCCCGCGGCGTCCCGGTCGTCACGCCGATCGGTGGCCACGCGGTGTACCTGGACGCGCGTGCGCTGTTGCCGCACCTGGATCCGCTGGAGTACCCGGGCCAGGCGCTGGCCATCGCGTTGTACGAGACCGGCGGAGTGCGCGGGTGCGAGATCGGCACCGTCATGTTCGGCCGACGGCCGGACGGGACGAGAACTGGCGGCACCCATGGACCTCGTACGACTGGCGATCCCGCGCCGTACTTACACCCAGAGCCACATCGACTACGTGATCGAGGTCTGCGAGCAGGTCGCCGCCCGGGCCGCCGAGCTGCCGGGTTACCGGATGACCGAGCAGCCGGCCGCGCTGCGGCACTTCACGGCGCGGTTCGAGCCCTTGTCATGACCGCTCCCGCGACGGGCGCCCGGGGCTACCCGGAGGCTCCCGAGGCCCTCGTCCAGGTCACGACCGACTCTCACTGTCACCTTGACATCGAGCGAGACGGTGCTCAACTGTCCGTTTTGGCAGCATTGGAGGCCGCAGCGGCGGTGGGAGTGACCCGAATCGTGCAGATCGGCTGCGACCTCGAGGGCGCCGAATGGGCCGTCGACGCGGCGCGTCGACACCCCGCGATCGTGGCCGCTGTGGCGCTGCATCCGAACGAGGCACCACGGCTTGCCGCCACCGGCGCACTGCCATCCGCGCTCGCCGTCCATCGAGCAGTTGGCCGGCGACGAGCGGGTGCGCGCCATCGGGGAGACCGGGATGGACTTCTTCCGGACCGGTGAGAGTGGTCGCACGTCGCAGGAGGAGTCGTTCCGCTGGCACATCGACCTGGCGAAGCGTCTCGACAAGGCTTTGGTGATCCACGACCGTGATGCGCACGCCGATGTCTTGCGGGTACTGGATTCTGAGGGATCTCCCGACGTCGTGGTCTTCCACTGTTTCAGTGGTGATGTCGCAATGGCACGACACTGCGTCGAGCGTGGCTGGTATCTCTCGTTCGCGGGAACGGTGACGTTCGGGAACGCACGAGAGTTGCGCGACGTCTGCTGCCCTTGTGCCGGACGAACTCATCCTTGTCGAAACGGACGCGCCGTACCTGACACCGATGCCGTTTCGCGGTCGACCGAACGCGTCGTACTTGATCCCACACACCGTGCGCGCGATCGCGCGCGAACGACGCGTTGACGTTGACGTTGTCGCACACTGCGCGCACGAGAATGCCACGCGTGTCTTTCGTCCCTGGGGCGAGTCTTCGGCCAACTGAGAACAGTTGTGGAAATGTCTAAAGTCATCCACAACAGTGGTGAGTGCTGTGTCACCGAGGTAGCGTCGACGACAGGACAGCCGGGGTCGGGGAAGCCCTGAGCCGCCCAATGGACTTGGTTCGCTCGTCGTAGTCACGGCGTCAGTCGTCGTCTCTGTGGTGCTGCGCCTCGCGGCGCTGATGGTTCGCGAGCGCAGGCGTGCGCTGCATGGTTGATGGCTGCTCGCCTTGAGACGTGGGTCGATTCCGATGGGCGCGGCTCAACTCCTCGTGCCCGGACCTTCGAGGTCTGGATGCGTGTGATCCGTAAGACGCTCATCGTGGCGTTGAACATCGTGGTGGTGCTCGCTGTAGTTGGCGGCACTGCTGCCTTCGCCGACGCTGCCAAACACGTGACGCTCGTCATCGACGGGAACCATCGCGTCGTCAGCACGTACGCGGATTCCGTGGGCGCCCTGCTGAACGAGTACGACGTTCAGTTGAGCGAGCACGACGTCGTCACGCCTGACCTCAGCGCTGCGCTTCCCGACGGAGCTGAAGTGGATGTGGCGTTCGCCCGCCTTGTCACAGTCGATCTCGACGGTCGGACGCGCCAGGTCTGGACCACCGCCAGCACCGTCGGGCAGTTCGTGGCGCAGCTGCGCCAGCGTGCGTTCGGAGCCGTCGCCGACGCACCCGGGTCGCAGGTCCTGCCCCGAACCGGTGGGTTCGTTTCGGTGCGGCTTGCCGACACCCTCGTGATCCGGCACGGAACGTGGCGCACCACGATCGTCACCGCCGCCCCCACGGTGGGGGTAGCACTGCGACAGGCGCACGTGCACCTCACCAAGAACGACGCAGTGTCACTGCCCCTGTCGACCCCGCTGGATCATCGCTTGGCAGTCACGGTGACGCAGGTGCGTCTGCAGGATCACCGGCGCCGCGTCGCGCTCCCGTTCCGGACCATCACCCGACCCGACGACACCTTGATTCGTGGGCAGACCGCGATGGTGCGATCCGGACGCAAGGGCGTCGCCTGGGCCGACGTGCAGGTGATCATCCGCGACGGACAGGTCGTGCAGCGCACGCGCACGGTGCTGCGGGTGTTGCGTCGTCCGGTCGCGCGGATCGTTCGGGTCGGCACGGCCCCTCAAGCGGTTGTGCCTGCCCCGTCGTCGGTGACCGCCCCGGTTCCGACGGTCGGCTCCGTGAGCCAGCTCAACTGGGCGGCCCTGGCGCAGTGCGAGTCCGGCGGCCTCCCCTGGGCGGTCAGTCCGTACGGCTACTACGGGCTGTACCAGTTCGCCCTCAGCACCTGGTACGGCGTCGGTGGCCACGGGAACCCGATCGATGCGACCGCCGGCGAGCAGACCTACCGCGCGCAGCTGCTGTACGAGCGGGCGGGCTCCGCCCCATGGCCGGTCTGCGGGTACCTGCTGTACTCCTGACCCATGACGACCCCCGAACCCGGTGTGGCGCTGCTCGGCGCTGCCGACGTGCGGGCGCTGGCGGCGCGCTACGACATCCGTCCCACGAAGCAGCGCGGCCAGAACTTCGTCATCGACGCGAATACTGTGCGGCGGATCGTCGCCCTGGCGGGCGTGGACGCTGACGACGTCGTCGTCGAGGTCGGACCGGGCCTCGGGTCGCTCACGCTCGCGCTGCTGCCAGCGGTCCACCACGTGATCGCCATCGAGATCGATCAGGTACTTGCCGCCGCGCTGCCTCAGACGGTGGCCGATCGGGCCCCCACCGTCGCGTCGCGACTGACCGTACGGGCTGACGACGCGTTGGTCGTGGTCGACCTGCAGCCCGCGCCCACTGCTGTGGTGGCCAACCTCCCGTACAACGTCTCGGTGCCGGTGCTGCTGCACCTGCTCGAACAGTTCCCGTCGATCGATCACGGCCTGGTGATGGTCCAGGCCGAGGTTGCCGACCGGCTGGCCGCATCGCCTGGCAGCCGGGTCTACGGCATTCCGAGCGTGAAGGCCGCGTGGTACGCCGACGTGCGTCGCGTGGGCACCGTGGGGGCGGGAGTGTTCTGGCCGGCTCCACGCGTCGAGTCCGGCCTGGTCTCGTTGCGGCGACGCCCGCCACCGCGCACGCGAGCCTCGCGCGCAGAGGTGTTCGCCGTCGTCGACGCTGCCTTCGCCCAACGTCGCAAGACGCTGCGCTCGGCCCTGGCCACCTGGGCGGGTTCGGCTGCGGCGTCGGAGTCGGCCCTCAGAGCGGCCGGAATCGACCCGGGATTACGCGGTGAGCAGCTCGACGTCGCGCAGTTCGCGCGGCTCGCCGAGGAGCGGGTAGCACGGACCGGGCCGTAGCATCGGATTCGGATCACCTGACCCGCTCCGCACGTGCGTGGAGCCTCGCCCACCGTCCGGAGCCGCCTCGTGAGCACCGTCACCGTCCGGGTGCCTGCGAAGGTGAACCTTCAGTTGGCCGTGGGCGGACCGCGCCCCGACGGCTTCCACGAGCTGGCCACCGTGTACCAGGCGCTCTCGCTGTACGACGACGTCACCGCGATCGCGGGCGACGAGCTGACGATCAGCGTCGAGGGCGAGGGCGCCGACCTGGTCCCGATGGACGAGACCAACCTCGCCTGGCGCGCGGCGTGTGAGCTGGCTGAACAGGCGGGGCTGGAGCCGCGGGCTCACCTGCACATCCGCAAGGGCATCCCCGTGGCCAGCGGCCTCGCCGGCGGGAGCGCGGACGCGGCAGGCGCCCTGCTCGCCCTCGACCTGCTCTGGGACACCCACCTGGACCGTGACGAGCTCACCGTCATCGCCGGCCGGCTCGGCAGCGACGTTCCGTTCGCCCTCCATGGGCACAATGCCATCGGCGTGGGCCGGGGGGACCGGCTCACGCCGGCGCTGGCACGTGGCCGGTACTACTGGGTGCTGGCCCTCGCCGATCTGGGGTTGTCGACCCCCGCGGTCTACGCCGAGCTCGATCGCCTCCGTGCGGGCAGTGTGCAGGCCGAGCCGCGAGTGTCCGACGCCTTGATGTCGGCGCTGCGTTCGGGCGACCCGGTGCTGGTCGGTCGCGAGCTGTCGAACGACCTGCAGCGCGCGGCCGTCTCCTTGCGGCCGCAGCTGGCCATGACGCTGGACGTCGGCGAGGAGTACGGCGCCTTGGCATCCGTGGTGTCCGGATCCGGACCCACCTGTGCCTTTCTCGCCCGTGACGAGGAGCACGCCCTGGACCTCGCGGTGGCTCTGACGTCGTCGGGAACCTGTCGAACGGTGCGTCGGGCCTTCGGGCCCGTTGCAGGCGCGCGTCAGCTCGACGAGTAGTCGTGCAAGGCTGAGCCCCGTGCTGGTCGAACTCGAGTGGGGACCTGCTGGTCTGCGGACCCTTGCTGAACGCTGTCCGGCCATCGTGATCGTCGACGTCCTGTCGTTCTCGACGTCGGTCAGTGTGGCGGTGTCACGGGGCGCCGTGGTCTGGCCCCACAACGGAAGTGATCGCGCCGAAGAGCTGGCCCGCGCGATCGGTGCCACCTTGGTCCGCGGTCGCAACAACCGCGAGGGTCGCACCCTTTCGCCGGCCAGCCTGCTCGACGTCGCCGTGGGGGAGCGGCTCGTGATGCCGTCGTTGAACGGCTCGGCCCTCTCCACCGGGTCGCTCATGGCCGGGCTGAACGTCGTGGCGGGCTCGTTGCGCAACGCGCGCGCCGTTGCTGACTGGCTGGCGTCGAGGTTCGACCACGTCGGGTTGGTCCCCAGCGGCGAGCAATGGGCCGATGGGTCGTTGCGGGTCGCCTACGAGGACCTGGTGGGTGCCGGGGCGATCGCGGCGCACCTGCGCGACCTGCACCTGACCGTCTCGTTGTCCCCGGAGGCCGACGCCGCGGCCCGGGCGTTCGACAACCTGCGCCCCCTCGCCACGTGTCCGTCAGGCGTCGAACTGGTCGAGCGCGGGTTCGAGCAGGATGTGGAGATGGCCGAGCAGGTGGACGTGGACGACGTGGTTCCGCTGCTGCGCGACGGCCGCTACGTGTCGGCCACCTAGCCTCAGGTCACCTGGTCGAAGGGCGCCACGATCGTGCGCAGCAGCGCGGCGAGCTGACGGCGCTGGTCGTCGGGAAGGGCCGAAAGGATCTGGTGCTCGCTGTCCAACAGGTCGGCCAGTGCGGCGTCGACGCGGACCCGGCCGGTGTCGGTGAGCGAGACGAGCACGCCACGCCGATCCGTCGGGTCGGTGCGCCGGGTGACGAGTCCCTGGTCTTCGAGCCGGTCGATCCGGTTTGTCATCGTGCCGCTGGTCACCAACGTCTGCTGCAGGAGGCGCCCCGGTGAGAGCTCGTAGGGCGACCCGGCTCGCCGCAGCGCGGCCAGGACGTCGAACTCCCACACCTCGAGGTCGTGGGCCGCGAAGGCACTGCCGCGCGCCCGGTCGAGGTGGCGGGCGAGCCGGGTGACGCGGCTGAGGACCTCCAAGGGCGACACGTCCAGATCAGGGCGTTCCCGATGCCAGGCGGCGACCAGGGCATCGACCTCGTCGCCGCCGGACGGGGCCGGGCCGGCGGGTGCGGTCATGACCGTCGCGTTATGAGGGTGGGCTTGGCGTCGAGGTCCTTCAGACCGTTCCACGCCAGGTTGACCAGGTGGGCGGCCACTTCGTCCTTCTTCGGCTTGCGCACGTCGAGCCACCACTGGCCCGTCAACGCGACCATGCCCACCAGCATCTGCGAATACATGGGGGCCGCCTTGGTGTCGTACCCCCGCGCCTTGAACTCGGCGCCCAACAGGTGCTCGACCTGCGTCGCGATGTCGCCGATGAGGCTGGCGAACGTACCGGTGCTGGTGGCAACGGGGGAGTCGCGCACCAGGATGCGGAACCCGTCGGTGTCGTTCTCGATGTAGTCCAGCAGCGCCAAGGCCGCCTGTTCCACGAGCTGGCGCGCGTTGCCTCCGGTCAGTGCCGACGTGACCGACGTCAGCAAGGTGTTCATCTCACGGTCGACGATGACGGCGTACAGACCTTCCTTGCCGCCGAAGTGCTCGTAGACCACCGGCTTGCTCACGCTCGCCTTGGCGGCGATCTCCTCGACCGAGGTCGCTTCGAACCCTTTGTCGGCGAACAGTCGACGGGCCACCTGCAGAAGCTGTTCTCGGCGTTGGGCTCCGCTCATCCGGGCGCGGGCCGTGCGGCGTTCCTCTGCGGGTTGCGTCACCCGGTCATCATGCCGGGTCGCCGGTCGTCGCCCGTCGGGCGTCGAGCCGGTTGCGGCGTGGCCATCGGACGTCCGTGGCCCAGCCGAACTGTTCGAGACGCGCAATGACCCATGCGCTGATGTCGATCTGACCCTTGTCCACGCCATGGCGGGCACACGTCGGGTCGGTGTGGTGCAGGTTGTGCCAGCTCTCTCCGAGCGAAGGGATAGCGAGCCACCAGACGTTGCCGCTGCGATCGCGCGAGCGGTAAGGCTTCTGACCCGCCACATGGCAGATCGAGTTGATCGACCACGTGACGTGGTGAACCAGTGCAATGCGGACGAGTCCGGCCCAGAAGAACGCGGTGACGATGCCCATCCACGACCAGGTGAGCAGTCCGCCCAGCAGAGCCGGGATCAGCAGCGAGCCGGCCACGAACAAGGGGAACGCCCGCGAGATGCGGGCGATGTCGGCGTCGGCGACCAAGTCGGGCGCGTACTTTGCGCGAGACGTCTGCTCGACGTCGAACAACCAGCCGACGTGTGCGTAGCTGAGTCCCTTGGCGATGTCGCGGGGACGCTCGCCGTAGCGCCAGGGCGAGTGAGGGTCGCCGTCCTTGTCGCTGAAGGCGTGGTGGCGGCGATGGTCGGCCACCCAACGGTCCACCGGCCCCTCCACGGCGTAGCTACCGGCGACGGCCAGCGCGATCCGTAGCGGCCGGTTGGCCTTGAACGAGCCGTGCGTGAAGTAGCGGTGGAACCCGACGGTGATCCCGAGGGCCGTGATCGCGTACATGACCACGAACAAGAAGACGTCGGACCAGCCGAGGAAGCCGCCCCAGGCCACCGGGATGGCAAGGAGCACGGCGAGGAGGGGCACCACGATGAAGCCGGTGAGGAAGCCCAGGGTGAGCTTGGTCTGCCGTTCGGGCGCTGGCTGAGCACTCGGGTCGATCGGCGGTGCTTGGAGCCGGGCGAGGGTCTGGGCGTCCATGGTCTTGGGCGGGCTGGTGGCCAGAGTCACGAGTCGGTGCTCCTCACGGGGGGACTCCTTCACCGACGTGCGCACCGGTGAAACGGGCAGGCTACGGAAGCGTAACCTACGCAACCGTAGGTTTGGCAACCGTGGGGTTGCACCGAAACGGTCACGCCACCGCGACGGCCGACGACCTACGCTTGGCGCCCGCGGTGAGTTGGATGAGTTCGGTTGAGCACACGGGCCGATCCCGGGTCGTCTAATGGCAGGACAGCGGACTTTGAATCCGTCAATGGAGGTTCGATCCCTCCCCCGGGAGCCCTTCCCCACCGCCCGCCCCCCGAGCCGTGGACCGGTATCCTCGACCCGCCTGCGCCGCCCCCGACGCCCAGCGAGGAGCCCCGTTGAGCCAGCGTCGCGCTGCCGTCGTCGTGCTTGCCGCTGGTGAGGGGACCCGGATGCGGTCGGCCACCCCCAAGGTGCTGCACGAGGTGCTGGGTCGACCGATGCTGGGACACGTGCTCCAGGCGGTGGCCCGCGACGAGCGACCAGTGTTCGTGGTCGTGGGGAATGCCAAGGACGCCGTCGCCGACTACCTGCACCAGACGGCGCCGCAGGCGCACGTCGTGGTCCAGGACGAGCAGCGCGGCACCGGGCACGCCGTGCGGCTGGCGCTGGCGGCCCACCCCGACCTCGACGGCACCGTCGTGGTCGTCTACGCCGACACCCCGCTGCTGACGGCCATCACCGTCACCGAGCTGATCGAACGGCACGAGACGTCGTACTCCGTGGCCACGGTGCTCACTGCGAAGCTGTCCGACCCCACCGGGTACGGCCGGGTCGTGCGGGACGACGACGGCGCGGTGTCGGCGATCGTCGAGCAGGCCGACGCGTCGGCGTCGGTGCAGGCGATCACGGAGATCAACACCGGTATCTACGCGTTCGACGGGCAGCATCTGCGCGCCGCTCTCGGTCAGCTCTCCGGGGACAACCGGCAGGGTGAGGAGTACCTGACCGACGTCATCGCGCTGCTCCGCGCCGATGGCGGCCTGGTCACGGGCGTGCGGGTCACCGACGTCGCCGAGGTACTCGGCGTGAACGACCGGGTGCAGCTGGCGCAGGTGGGTCGCCTGATGCGGGACCGCGTGCTCGACGGGTGGATGCGCGCCGGCGTCACGATGATCGACCCCGCCACCACCTGGGTCGATCCCACGGTTCAGCTGGCGCCTGACGTCACCCTGCTGCAGAACGTGCAGCTTCATGGCTCCACGACTGTTGCCGGCGGTGCGGTGATCGGTCCGAACGTCAGTCTCACGGACACCGTCGTGGCGCAGGCGGCCCAGGTCAAGGACGCGACGTGCGTGGGAGCGCAGGTGGGTGTGGGCGCTCAGGTCGGTCCGTACACGTATCTGCGGGCGGGCACGATCCTGCGCGCGGGCAGCCGGGCCGGCGGCTTCGTCGAGATGAAGAACGCCGATCTCGGCGAGGGATCCAAGGTGCCGCACCTGTCGTACGTGGGTGACGCGACGATCGGGGAGCACAGCAACATCGGCGCGGCCACCGTGTTCGTGAACTACGACGGCGTCGACAAGCACCACACGACGGTGGGCGACCACGTGCGCATCGGTAGCGACACGATGCTCGTCGCGCCGGTGACCATCGCTGACGGCGCCTATACCGCGGCCGGATCGGTCATCACCGACGACGTGCCCGCAGGCGCGATGGGTGTGGGCCGGGCGCGTCAACGCACGATCAAGGACTGGGTGCTGCGACGACGGGCGGGCAGCGATTCGGCCAAGGCTGCCCAATCGGCACGAAACGATCGGCCGCCACGAGATGATGGACCTCTGCCGGGCACGGATGCGGACGCGGGCGCAACGGAAGGCGGGCAAGGGCAGTGAGCACCAGAACCCTCGAGACCTCCAACACCAAGAAGCTGACCTTGGTGTCCGGTCGCGGACATCCCGAGCTCTCCGACGAGATCGCCGCCGAGCTCGGCGTCGACCTGCTGCCCACGTCGGCCTACGACTTCGCCAACGGTGAGATCTTCGTGCGGTTCGAGGAGTCCGTACGCGGGACCGACGCCTTCGTCCTGCAGGGGCACACGGCTCCGATCAACCAGTGGATCATGGAACAGCTGATCATGGTCGACGCGCTCAAGCGCGCTTCGGCAAAGCGGATCACGGTCGTGACGCCGTTCTTCGGCTACTCCCGCCAGGACAAGAAGCACCGTGGTCGCGAACCCATCTCAGCCCGCCTGATGGCCGACCTCTTCCACACGGCCGGGGCCGACCGGATCATGGCGGTCGACCTGCACACCTCCCAGATCCAGGGCTTCTTCGACGGCCCGGTCGACCATCTGTTCGCCCTGACACCTCTGGCCCACTACGTCAGTTCGCGCGTCCCTGACCGCAGCCGCCTCACCGTCGTCTCACCGGACGCAGGCCGCGTACGGGTCGCCGAGCGGTGGACCGACAAGCTCGGCTCACCGCTGGCGATCATTCACAAGCGGCGTGACCCGTCGGTGCCCAACGAGGTGCGCGTGTTCGAGGTCGTGGGTGACGTGTCGGGCCGCACCTGCGTCATCGTCGACGACATGATCGACACCGGCGGCACCATCGTGAAGGCGGCAGACACCCTCTTCGACGAAGGAGCCGTCGAGGTGATCGTGGCCGCCACGCACGGGATCTTCTCCGGCCCCGCCATGGACCGATTGAAGAACAGCCGGATCTCTGAGGTCGTGGTGACCAACACGCTGCCGATCCCGCCGGACCGCCGCTTCGACAAGCTCACCGTGCTCTCGATCGCGCCGCTGGTGGCGCGCGCGATCCGTGAGGTGTTCGACGACGGCTCGGTCACGAGCCTGTTCGATGGCAACGCCTGAGGCCGGCTAGGCCGCCAGCGATCAGATTCGCGCTGCCACTTCCCTCAGCCTGGGGTCCACGAAGGCGCCGGTGCAGCGATCAGAAACAGCGAGCGAGGCGAGCTCGCTGGTGGTCAGCACGTTGGACACGAGCGCGTCCAGCTCGTCGGCCATGAACGTGAACGCGGCTCGGCGTTCTTCCTCACCGACCTGGTCGTGCCGGTGGTCCAGAACCATGGCGTAGTACGAGAGGTGGTCACTGGGCCCGGTCGACTCCACCCCAGGCGGCAAACCGCGACCGTGGTTGACGTAGTCCTGGTAGAGGTGGCCGTCCGACGCGTGCGGCGACGCCCGGTCAGGTGCCCACTCGCGGACCACCGCTCCGAGCCGGGCCGCCCACGACCCCCACGCCGATGCTCGGTCGACCTCGACCACCCAGATCAGGTCGGTCGACTCCTTGACCCAGCGGGATCGACCCAGCCGGGTCAACGACGTCGAATTGAGTGACTCCGCCACGAGCTGCCGTACGGCTTCCGCGTCCATGGGCCCATCTTGTCGGGCGGCGGCGGGAAAGGCGCCTTGCCGGGTTGTCCACCACCCGCAAGGCAGCCCACAGTGGGGGGTGGGCTCGTGCCGAGGAGACGCACGGTCGGCTGAGGCCACCTTCAACCTGCTCCGTGACATGCCTGATGCGCCGGCGACGTTCGTCAGTGTGGACGTCTGCGAAGTCATCGGGCAGGCGTAGGGCGCCGTCTCAGAGGCCAGCAGCTAGTTGTCGGCAAGTGCAACCCGGGCCAGGGCCTCCACGGGCGCCAGGGAGCCGGGCGCCTGGGCCGCGACCACGCTCCGGGTCGCATTTGAATAGGCGTTGACGATGGAGCGGCCCGCGACCGTCTGGCCGTACGCGCCATCGCCCACGCCAGAGATCTTCGGCATGGCAGGTGCGCCCACTGCGTGGGCGACCTGACCGGCGAAGATCGCAGGCGATAGGTGCGCGAAGATCGTGACACCGGCATTCCCAGCGGGACCCGAGTACTCGCAGACGATGCCGCCGCCCGGAACCGAGGTCTGGATCGGTCCACTGTCGGAGTTGCCGAGCGCGGCATCCGCTTGGGCCTTCGTCGGGCACGTGGGGCTGCCGGCTGACACCGCCCCCGGCGTCGCGGAACGGGACGGAGGCGTCGCCGACGTCGGAGCAGCAGACGGGGTGCTGCTGCCAGAACTGCAGCCGGGGAGCACGAGGCCGACCAGCAAGAGGCCGACAACTCCCAGCGCCCTGCGCTCCATGCTGGCGAACGTACTCCGAGGTGCGCGGCGCAGGTAGAGCCCGGGGGTGAGCTCGTCAGTGGACCCCGAAGCAGAGCGGGTGGCCGGCCGGACTGGCATACACGGCGAACACCTCATCGCCGTCGGGGTTGTCTGCGGGTCGCGTTGCGGCCTGGAGTTGACGACCTCCGAGTACGACCGCTTGCCGCTCGGCCGCGGCCAGGTCGTCCACGTGCAGGTCGAGGTGCACCTGTTGCTGCTGGGTTCCGTTCGGCCATTCCGGTGCGACATGGTTCGGGGCACGTTGCACGCCCATGACCCAGTCGTCGTCGACCACGATGCTGTGCCAGTCGTTGTCCCGATGCACCGTGCCGCCCAAGAGGCCGGCCCAGAATGTGCTCTCGGCTTCGATGTCGCTGGCGTCAAACACAGTGACCCGCCTGATGATCTTCACGGCAGCTCCCGTCCCCGCACTCCGAGCTCCTGCATCTTCGATCTGGCGCTTCACCGCCGCAGACGCCGATATCTCCGTCCCCGAGACGTCAACGCTAGACGCCGATCCGCCCGGTGCGCCAGGACGCCCGCGTATACGCGACCGCGTCTTGGTGTGGTGCGGATGGTTAGGGTTGCCGAGGTGATCTGGGTTGTTCGATGACGACGCCCCCAGATGTGCTGTCCGTCTGGGTCGATGCGGCGGATCTGACCGGTCGGTTCTACGCCGTCCCCGGCGGGGTCCACACCGGCAAGGGCTGGTTCGCGTCGCTGTCGCGGTTGCCGAACACCGAGCTCAATGTCTGCGGGTTGGACCCGACGGCTGACGAACGCAGTGGAGCACAGTTGGCAGCCCTGCTGGGATCGGACTTACCCGCGTTGGCGTTCACGTCGCAAGCCGCATCCCCCCAGGCCCGACGGGCCTTGCTGGACGTGGGCTTCGAAGTCGCCCCGGTGCTGGAACCTGTGATGTGCTGCCGGAGCCGTCCGCAACCATCTGGCGGACCCTTTCAGATCAGCCGGTGCGACACGGCCGAGGAGCTGAACACCGCGCTGGAGCTGACCGCTGCTGCGCACCAAGTCCCCCGCGATCTGCTGTCAGCCAGCATCGGGCGGGCCGCGGCCGACGGAGTTGCCTCGGTCTGGCTCGCCCACCATGGTGATGAGCCGGTCAGCACCGTTTGGCTGATGCGCTCCGGCTCTTGCCTCGGCGTCATGGAGATGATGACCCCACCTCACCACCAAGGTCGTGGGGCCGGGCGGGCACTCCTCTCACACGCCCTGCACACCGAGTGGGAACCGTCAGTAACACGGGCGGTTCTGCTCGGAACCCCGGCTGGTCGACGACTCTACGAATCGCTGGGCTTCATCGCCGTCGACGAGTCCCTGAGCTGCGTTCGCGGCCTCGACGACGCTGTGCTGGACGCCATCGGTCAACCCAGGCCGCCAGCTACGTCCTAGCCCCCGCAGGACAGTAGAACGGCTCGACGGTTCGGTACGGGAATCCCGTCGCGATGAGCTTGCGTCTACCGGCGACGTCGCCTGCCTGTGCCAACCACCACGTCGCTCCCGCGTCCTCGTACCGGCGCAGGGTTTCCGCGTCGGAGCCCGGCTGCCGGCGTCGAGCGTTCCCGCCGCTGGGCTACTCCCGTTCGATCACCTGCAGACCCCGTGACGGCGTCCACCATTCGATGACGAGCAAGGTTGCTGCAGCGTTGAGGTGGGTGTGCACGACTTCCCTGATGTCGGCATGGAAGTGCTCACCGTCCGCGCCGCCCGCTGATGATTGGTTCAGGATTACTCGCCCAGCGATCTTGGCTTCACCCGGCCATACAGCCTCAGCCCCGGCGACGGGGTCCACAGTGGCGCTGTGGAGTGCGAATCTGGTGTCGCGTCGTAGATCCGCCCCCTTGCGAGCGAGCGGCATCGAGCCGAAGGTCAAGTCACCGTTCTCAAAGTGTGCCTCGATGCCGGAGATCCGCGGCGAGCCATCGGCCCGGAGAGTTGCGATCGTCTTGTGTCGATGGGCGTCGAACAGTGCCCGCACCCGACCTGCGAAGTCAGGCTCCGCCTGCTCAACCACGTGCCAAGTCACCATATGCGCGTCACCGAGCAGTTGCTGCGGGCCGGGCGCGTGGGCGTCATCGTTGACCCCGTCAGGCTCACGCCGCCAGTGTGCCAGGTGCATCTACTCGGATCCGATCAGCCCGACTACGGCACCTCGGTGCGCTCGATGCAATCGTCAGATGTCCACTGTCGTTTCAGGAAAGGTGACGGAGTACGCCTTCGACCACCTCGGTGGCGTCCGTCGGCAGTCCGTGCAAGATGCCCGACCGCCGGCGGGTGAGCCAAGGGACACCGATGAACCACATACCCGGGATGGGTGACCTGCACCGATCGTTACGGGGCCGTTTGGCATCATCCAGGACGGGCAGCCGCACCCAGGAAAGGTCGCCGGTGAAGCCGGTACACCAAAGAACGGTACTGATACCTGCGTCGGCGAGGTCCAGCACCGTTGGCGCGGCGTTCGGCAGCGGTTCGGAATCTAGATCCGTCTCCGCTTCCGGTTCCGGCGCGTCGATGCCGCGCCTCGCGATGAAATCGTCCGCCATCTTGGTCAGTTGGGCGGCGACTCGCTCGCCGAACTGCACGTTATCGGCGAGCGAGTCGTCCAGGGTCAGCTTCTCTCCATCGACGGAGGCAACCCGGCCGAGCAGGGTCACCCCAAGCCGAGCCAGGATCGACAAGCTCAAGCTGCGGCCGCCCGAGGCCACGACCGGAATCGCTGCCCTGGTGTCCGCCGGGTCGGCCAGGTCCTGCGGTCGCTGGTCCCAGTAACCGGCGTCCACCAACCACCCGATGAGCTCCCGTCCGCGGTAGGTCCACGGCAAGCGACCCACTCGGCTCGTGGACAGGTATACGCGCCGTCCCGCCAACGCGAGGTCCTCGGCGATCTGGCAGCCCGACTGCCCGCTGCCGACGATCAAGACGGCCCCCGGAGGTAGCTGGCTCGGGTTGCGGTAATCCCCGGTGTGCAACTGGTGGACCCGAGACGTCAACTGACCTGCCCGCACCGGGATGCGTGGCACGTTCAGAAACCCGCTAGCCAGGACGACCGTCGGGGCATGGAACTGCTCATTCGGGGTGCGGACCACGAACCCGCCCCGATCGTGCTCGACAGAGTCGACTGGTGAATGAGTACGCACCGGCAGCGATGCCGCCCGCTCCGCCAGCAGCCGCACCACCTCGTCCCGGGACGAGAACGAAGACGCCGCCACGGTGCCGAGGCAGGCATTCATCCACCCGGGAGTATTCAGTCTGAAGCTGTCCCAACGCCTGCTCTGCCAGGTGTCGCCTACGTCATTGCGCTCGAGCACCACATGATCGAGCCCGGCGTCGGCCAAAGCGCGGCTCACTGCCAGTCCAGCCGCGCCGGCCCCAACGACGACACACGGGCTGCGCACGCCGCCATGATGACGCCTCCGACCCTTCCGGTGAAGGACCGGACAACGCTTGGCTCAAGTCAGGGTTCCAGCTCCCCGGCACACCGCCCAAGGGCACCGAGCGGCACATCGGCCCGCTTTGTCCGCGCGCCTGAAGGTGTTCGCGCGGACTGGATGCCCTGGCATCGTGGTGTGGCATGCTCCGCTGTCCTTCTCCATCACCGTGAGGGGCAGGCCAGTGCTCGATGTGATCGGCGACCGCGATGGGGACCTTGTGGTCCTCTTACCTGCGTTCGGCGTTCCCCGCTCGATGTGGCGCGAGCAGCAGGAGTCCCTGAGCGCCCTGGGCTATCAAGTCGCGTCGCTGGATCTGCCCGGCCTGAGCGAAGCAGACGAGCCGGACTTCTCGATGGCCCTGGCGAGTACCTCCATCGCTGGCGCCCTGGAACTGCACGGCCAACGACCCGCACATCTGGTGGGGATCTCTGTCGGGGCAACGCTCGCGGCGCAGGTGGCACTGGACCATCCCGCACGTGTCGCGAGCCTCCTACTGTCCGGCGGTCAAGCTCACCCGGGATCCACCGGTCGCATCGAGTGGTTGGTTGCTCGTGTCTTGCCGGAACGGCTGGTGGTCGGCGGGGTACCCGGCCAGGTCAAGAAGTCCTACCCGGCCGTTGCCGCGGAGTCCGTCGCGATGCAGAAGCGCGTCGGTAAGCGACGTCTGGTGGCGGCCCTTCATGCGTTCAGCCAGGTGGACCTACGGTCGCGACTCGGCAACATCGACGCGCCCACCCTTGTGGTCTGCGGAACGCGGAACCGCCTTGCCTTGAAGGGCTCCCGAGATCTCGCCGCGGGCATTCCCAGCGCACGTCTGGAACTGATCAAGGACGTCGGTCATGTCTGGAATCTGGAGGAACCCGAGCTGTTCACCGCCACGGTGGACAACTTCATCCGCAGGGGTCGGTAGCCAGACCGTCCTGCTGGGTGTGATGCGGCGATTCTGCCGGATCCAGATCAGCCCGAGAACGGCACGTCTGTGCGTTGCCGTCCTCCAACGTCTCCGACCTGACTCCGTCAGCGTCGGCGGTATTCAATCGCCCAGCGCTGCGTCCAGTCTTTGGCGTCGCGGGACACCTCCCAGCACCAGTCGAACGAGTCGGCGCGAATGTTGAAGAACACCATTCGCTTGAACAGCGCCTCGGCATCGACTGGACCCGGCGTTGCGAACACGAACGAACCGTCGTCCCGAGGCCCGCCAACAAAGGCCCAGTAGTTGCCGGCCGAGTCCGCCCACGTCTGCTGCCAACGCCCGGCCGGATCCGCGACGCTGATACTCAGTCCGGAGAACGGCTCCTCGCCGGCCGCCTCGAATCGCTCGACGACCGCACGACCAGCCAGCTCCCGGCTCACCGTGTTGCGGCCCGTGCCACCGTCCCATGCGGCATCCCAGTCACCGATCCAGAAGTCCAGCCCATTCATCGCCTCACCCTAGATTGGCGACCTCGTCGCTGGCCGCTGGTTCTGGTGAACGCCAGAGGTCGGCTCCGTACCGCCGCCGAACATGCGACGTACGTGGGGGTGCATTCCGCGTCGGCTTGCGTTGACGTTGACGGCGGCGCGTACCCGGTCGGCCAGGTCGCAGTCGTGAGCCATCGGAGGACTACTCCCGTGTGGGCGCGGCGTGCTGGGCTTGGACGTGTTGTTGCAGGCCGCGGAGGAATCCCTTGATCCCGCGGTCCCACCTGCGCCGAACGAGAAGGGCGTCCAAGGCTCTACCTGCTGGACCGTACTTGAGCTCGTAGGTCATCACCTGGGTGACCACGGTCTGAGCATCACGGTCGGGGCCGACACGGTCGCCGGAGTGGTTGAGCGTGTAGGCGTGACTGAGGTGGTTCACCGGTAGCGAGCAGGTGACCAGTTCGAACGCCAACGCCTCCTCGGGTTTCCATGCGGTGACTCGCTCGATGAACCAGCCGGCCGGGTGAAGGTCGCAGCGCCGTTGTGCCCCTGGGGCGCTGGTCTGCTCCCCAACGAGCTGGGAGGACCGGACGCTGGGGTCGTATTGCTCGAGTAGATCGAGCGTGGTCAGGGCGTGCCAGACAGCTGAGCGGGGCGCTGCGATGGTGATCTGGTTCGTGAGTGTGGTCATGGTTTCTCCTCGGTGACGGACCAGATCAGCTCGGCTGCCTGGTCTTTGAGGTCGCGTTCCAGTCCGGCCGGGTCGGTGCGGAGCCGGTTGACGAAGTCGGGGTCGGCAGCGGTGGCTGGGTCGTAGGTGGCGCTCCAGGCGATGATCTGGAGCAGCACCGGCAGGAGGTCGATCGCCATTCGGGTCGGGTGGTATCGGTGAGCCCGCCCGCCCGCGATACCGCGCTCTGCTGTGACCAGCCCGTCTTCTTCCAGTCGGGTGAGCCGGTCAGCCAGCACGTTGGTGGCGATGCCTTCTTCGGCGTGCAGGAAGTCGCTGTAGGTGGACCGTCCCTTGAGCAGTAGGTCCCGCAGGATCAGCAGCGTCCATGGGTCCCCGAACACCTCCGTGCCGAAGTGGATCGGGCAGTCAGACCGTCGCCGTCGCCTACGCACGCGCCTCCCTCCGCCAACTTGCTGATGACAAGTTATCCCGGACTGCTTGCAAAGAGCAAGAAGTCGCGTGACTGGTCCGGGTTGACCTTGACCGCGAACCCGATGGCGGTACAGTTAACTTGGAGGTTAAGTGATTTGCCAGACGGCCAGGCGTCGGCGCCGCTGGACCGCGTTCTGGAGGCGCTGGCCAATCCACATCGGCGGGAGATCGTCTACGTCCTAGGGCTGCAGCCGTACGCCATCCATCAACTCGCTCAGATGCGCGGCCTGTCTCTGCCGGCCATCCACAAGCACATCAAGGTTCTGGAGAACGCCGGACTGATCAGTCGTCGAAAGCAGGGTCGGACCAACTACTTGACGCTCAACCCTCAGCCGCTGCGACAACTGCAGGACTGGGTTGGCCAGTTCCACACCTACTGGGGGAACGAGCAGGCGACGTTCGAGAACTATGACCAGCACCTCGGAATCGTCAGAGACATCGCCGTCTCAGAGTCATCGTCAAGAAGGAAGAAGGAGAAGCCATGAAGAAGTTCATCGTCTTGACCTACGGGTTCGTTCCGCCCACCGATGAGATCAAGCAAGCCTGGGGCGCCTGGTTCGCCTCCGTCGGACCGCAACTCGTTGACCCCGGCAGCCCGTTCGGGCGTGGTATCGAGCTCACCAAGACCGGCCGCGCCGACCTCAGCCTCGAGTCGACCTCGCCGCTGGTTGGCTACTGCATCCTCAACGCCGACAGCCTCGAAGACGCCGAAGCCCTCGTCCAGACCATGCCGATCATCGAAAGCGTCCGGGTCTACGAAGCGCACTCCATGTAGGTCCGAGACCGGCTACTAGACCGCGCACAATATGCGGATCCGATCAGCCCGAGATCGGTCGGGGCGCGTGCTCCTGCAAGCTGTGGGATGTCTGGAAGCCGTGTCTGGTTCGTCATCGGACAACTGTGATGACGATCTTGACCACATCCAGCTTCCCTGGATCGTGTGAGGAGCGGCACAGCACCTTGGCGAGGTATCGGTGTCCAATCTTGGCGTTGGAAGGAACCGATACCGTGACCCGCACTGTGGTTCTCTGGGTGCGCTGAATCTTGGTCCAGTGGACCTGGCATCCGCTGACGAGTTCACACAGACGTGCGTTGTCTGGGCCTTCCAAGAAGAGGATGTCACCGACGTTTCCATCGGTTTCGTATCGCAGGGTGAACGTCTTGGTGTGGTTGCGGGCAAGGTTGACTCGGCGGGTTTGGCCGCTCCCTGTCGCGTTGTAGATGTTGTTGCCTAGGTTGGCGCCGGAGGGTGTGGCGATCATTAGGTCTGGTCGCAGGGTGCCTGTGGGTACGCCGGTCAAGCCCGACACGGTGATGGGGACGAGTCGACTCAACCGGGTGCCGTCGCCGATCTGGCCCGAGGAGTTGTAGTCCCAGCACCTGGCCGCGCCGCTCGCTGTCACCGCGCAGGCGTGGAGGTCACCGGCAGAGATCGCCGTCACGTTGCTCAACCCGATGACTTTGACTGGCGATGGTCGGTGGGTGGGAGTTCCGTCTCCGACCGAGCTCCCCCAACAGCTAACTGCCCCGCTGGTCAAGAGCGCACAGTTGATGCTGCCCCCGACGGAGACTCTCGAAACGTTAGTGCCGAGTCCGACAACATCGACCGGTGTAGCGCTGTCATTGGCAGTGCCATCACCAAGGGGGCCTGTTCCCCAACAGACTGCGGCACCAGCGGTAGTGACTGCGCAAGCCCGGCCCGTGCTGGTCGAGATCTCGGCCACGCCGGCGTCAAGACCGATCACGTCAACCGGGGCGTACTGAACATCCGAGGGGGCCCCGTCGCCCAGTACTCCATCGGCGTCGGAGCCCCAACACTTGGCGCCGCCGGTCACCGTCAGCGCACACGTGGACTCAGCACCAGCCGACACCGCGGCAGCCCCGCTGGTCAGCCCTAGCACGTCGGCCGGAGTGAACCGGGCGGTCGCCGTCCCGTCGCCGATCTCGCCCGTGTAGTTGGCGCCCCAACACTTCACCCCGCCGGCCAGAGTCAACGCACAGCTGTGATCCCCGCCGGCCGAAACGTCAGCCACACCCCTTGACAGGCCAACGACGTTCACCGGCGTGCGGCGACTCCTCTTGGTGCCGTCGCCGAGCTGCCCATTCGCGTTCCACCCCCAGCACTTGACCGCTCCACCAGACGTCACTGCACAGGAATGCCCCTCCCCGGCCGACACGGCGATCACACCCCTAGTCAGCCCAACCACGTCCACCGGACGGAGTCGGTCGGTCAAGGTGCCGTCACCGAGCTGCCCGAACTTGTTGCTCCCCCAACACCTCACCCCACCCACTGCCGTCAAGGCACAGCTATGAGACCCGCCCGCGGCAACCGACACCGCCCGATGCGACGCGGCCCGAAGGTTGATCGGCGTCCCCGCCGACGCACCAGCTGGTAGCACGGAGACCACAGCAGCGCTGAAGACGAGAACGATCACGACTGCCGACCTTGTCCTCATGGTCACTCCATCCAGGCCGCTTCGGGGAACTGAGCAGGTTCGACGCTCACAACTCCACCTCGGAGAAGCTGAAGGACCAGCGCCACCCGACCCGCACCACACTTTGATGGACCGAAGAACCGATGGCGCCGGGGACGCACCCTGGCTCGCCCCGGTTACCCCGAGCGCTCTGGTCACGCCCATGCAACGTGAAAGCAGCAAGGCAAGACGAACGCAGATCCCCCGTAGAATCATGCGGGGACCGTAACCGGGTCGCTACAGGCTCGCAACACGGTTGGCCAAACAGCGAACAGCCGGTCCCTCTGCAACAGCCCGCGAATGCCGGCTCCTGTGCGCATTGGTCGATCAAGAAGCGAGTTGCAGGGTAGGAGATGACGAAGACCCACTAGCGCCGCGTCGGCAGCCTGTAATTCACCCGTTCGGCCTGATCCTTCCGGTGGTCACCCACACGGCGGTCACCTGATCGGCGGAACCTGTCTGGGCTAGGTCAACCGCCTGCCCAGGACCCCCGATGTGCCGGGAAACGCGACCCATCATCGGTCGCTTCACGCCCGCCACCGCTCGGAGGTCACCCGAAGATGCGCCGCCTTGCCGCCGGTCTGAGTGCCGTAGTGACGACATTCGCTGTGGTGGCTGGCGGTGGGTCCCTGATCCTGGCCAACTCCTCATCCGCGTTGCCCAGTCATGGCGCGCCGCAGCACCGGGTTCGCGTGGTGACGTTCGGTCCGAACCTGATCGACAACCCGGGCTTCACACGAGGACGTGATGGGTGGATCGCCTCGAAGTCGGCAACGGCCCTTGGCCGCATCGTGGCGCCCGGACTCGGCGGCAACGGACGCGCTCTCCGACTCTCGACGCGCGCTGGTGGCGTCGCACACGTTCTGGACCGTCGTCGCGGCGACGTGCCGGCGCTGCGCGGGCAGCGTTACCAAGCGCGCGTGCACGTCCGCACGAATGAGCCCGGAAGCACCGTCGTCCTTCGCGTCCGGCAGTGGCACGACGGACGGCTCTCCGGCATCGACCGGGTACGGGTGAACCTAACCAACCGCAACTGGCGCACCGTCACCCTTCACACCCGGGTGATCTGCGCGCACGCCCGGCTGCAGGTCGGCGTCATCGCCCCGCGACTTCGCGGCCCTGGTCACGTTGTGGTCGACAGGGTGATGCTGCGGCGGATGCACGTGCGCTTCCTGACCATCGGGGGCTCGAACCCAACGCCGACGGCGACCGATCCCGGTTCGCCGACGCCAGACCCCACCAGTGCGTCGCCGACACCCGATCCGACAACCCCGACGCCTGACCCCACCACACAGACGCCGACGCCGACGCCGAGTGCGACGCAGCCGGGCGGCAGCTCGTCGACCTTGTTCGGCGCCAGCGTGTACCAGAACGGGCTCAGCTGGCCGCAGGCGCTGACGCGGTCCAACGACTGGTACGGCGGCATGGACGTCGTGCGTGTCTACTACACGGGCATGCCGGATCAGTGGCCCGGCCGCGCCGGCACAGTGGGCGGACCGATCAGCGTCAGCTTCAAGGACTCCCCGACGCGCGTGCTCTCCGGCCAGGACGACGCCTTCTTCAAGAACTGGTTCGCCACGGCTCCGCGCGACCGGCAGATCTGGTGGACCTACTGGCACGAGCCCGAGGACGACATCGAAGCCGGCCGGTTCACCGCGGCCGACTACCGGGCCGCCTGGCAACATCTGGCCGACCTCGCCAACCAGGCCGGTAACCCGAAGCTGCACAGCACGTTGATCCTGATGTGCTGGACGCTGAACCCGGCGTCACACCGCAACTTCGCCGACTACTTCCCGGGTGCCGGAACGATCGATGTGCTCGGGTGGGACTGCTACAACCGCACTGCCGACAAGGGCGTCTACACCAGCCCCAGCACGGTGTTCGGACCGCTGGTCGCCAAGAGCAACGCCGTGGGCCTGCCGTTTGCGATCGGGGAGTTCGGCTCGATCCTGGCGCCCAACGACAACGGCTCGGGTCGCGCGCAGTGGCTGGCCGACTGCGCCACGTACCTGAGCAACCAGCATGCCGTCTTCGCGACGTACTTCGACTCCGTGATCGGCGCCGACTACCGGCTCCTCGACACCCCCTCGCGCACCATGTGGCGGTCTGTCGTCACCGGCTGACCGGCCGGCGGTTTGAAGGCTGGACAGGCCCCGTTAGACTCGACGCGTTGCCCGGCGAGGGAGTGCTCCCGATGGGGTTCTCCGTGATCGACGTGGCCGGCTGGTCCCGGCCCTGTCCCGCTCGCCGGTTGACCGCCCGCCGCAGTTGCCCGCTTGAGGAGTTCCCGTGCCCGAGGTACGCATCGACGCCACCACCCGCAACGAGTTCGGCAAAGGTGCTGCCCGACGGCTGCGTCGTCAGTCGATGATCCCTGCGGTCGTCTACAGCCACGGCAGTGACCCGGTGCACGTCTCACTCCCGGCCCACGAGCTGACGCTGGCACTGAAGACCCCGAACGTCCTGCTCGAGCTGGCGTTGCCCGACGGGCCGCAGCTGGCGCTCCCCAAGGCGATCCAGCGCGACCCCGTGCGCTGGTCCATCGAGCACGTCGACCTGGTGTCAGTGCAGCGCGGTGAGAAGGTCACGGTCGAGATCCCGGTGCAGCTCGAGGGCAAGATCGCACCAGGAGGACTCCTGGAGCACGTCAACGACACACTCGCCGTCGAGGCCGAGGCCACTCACCTGCCCGAGTCGCTCGTGGCGTCGGTCGAAGGACTCAGCATCGGCGACAGTGTGCGCGCCCGCGACATCGTGCTGCCCGCCGGGTCGTTGCTCATCGCGGACCCGGACACGGTTGTCGTCCACGTGCTCGCACCGCCGACGGTCACCGAGGAAGCTCTGCCGGTCGAGGGCGAGGCCGTTGCCGCGGTCGAGGGCGAGGGCGTTGCTGCCGACGAGCCAGCCCCGTCCACCGACGAGAGCTGATCATCGGTCGTGCCATCCTCGGCGCGACCGGGCCCGACCCCCACGGCCGACGGTGCCGACGAGCAGGCGTGGCTGCTCGTCGGCCTCGGCAACCCGGGTGCGGAGTACGCCGGTCATCGTCACAACGTCGGGTTCCTCGTTCTCGACGTCCTCGCCGGAACGATGGGCGGCGGGTTCCGTCGTCACAAGCGGGCGCGCGCTGAAGTTCTCGAGGGTCGGCTCGCCAACCGTCGGGCTGTGCTGGCCAAGCCGACGACGTATATGAACGACTCCGGTCAGGCCGTCGTCGGTCTGCTGGACTTCTACTCGCTCGAGACCGAACAACTCTTGGTGATCCACGACGAGCTCGATCTACCGTTCGGACACCTGCGCCTGAAGTTCGGCGGCGGTGACAATGGTCACAACGGCCTGCGCTCGCTTCGTCGATCGCTGGGAACCGGCGACTACTACCGCGCGCGTTTCGGCATCGGTCGACCGCCGGGGCAGATGGATGCGGCTGCCTTCGTCCTGCGCAACTTCAGCACGAATGAACGGGCCGACCTCGGCGTCGAAGTGGGGCGTACCGCCGATGCCGTTGCCGAACTCGTGACGAACGGTTTGGCAACCGCGCAGCAGCAGTTCAACGACTGACCGGCGGCGCGTCGATTTGCCAGGCGCCCTTCTGACCTCCGTACGATCGAACGCGACCTCGGATCCCTGGGGTCGGCCCGGTCGGCCGCCGAATCCTGCCCTCGACCAGGTGTGGACGAATTCATGGGGTAGGAGCGGGGAACCCATCGGCGCCCGACTGGGTCAGGCGCCCGACCGGACCCTCCGGTCTTGGGGTGAAGCCGAGCGTGCTCGGCCGGGTGCTCTCCGACCCGAACCCGACAGCTAACTCCGCAGGCGTCCAGGAGCCACCATGACCTTGCCTGCTTCGACGCGTTCCGGCACCGGAACCGCGCCCGCTCTGCGCTGTTCGATCTCCTCGCCCGTCGCCCGCCCGGGCTCCGTCGGCGTCACCCGAACGGAGTAACGAGACCCACCGGCTGGCTCAAGGCCGCAGCCCTGCGCCTCGATGACCAAACCGGACGCCCCGACCCGAGCGATCCCTTCTGAGGAGTTCCTCATGCCGTCACCCCTCCATCACGGCCCCACGACGCCCCGACCCCACAACAAGCTCGCCGTGGTAGTCCTCGGCGCCGCGGTCGTGGTGATCACCGCAGTGTCCGTGCTCGCCGGTTTCGCTGCGGCATCGCAGCACTCGGCTGGTACGACGTTGCGGCAGGCCGCCTCGCACCACCACCGGCACGCGCACCCTCACCGCGTGCCGACGCGCTTCGGCGCCAGCGTCCACGCGAACGGCCTGACGTGGGGACGTGCGGTCGCGCGTTCCGACAGCTGGTACCACCACTTGCGCATGATCCGCGTGTTCTACCCAGGACTCCCGGAGCAGTGGCCAGGTCGAGCTGGTGACGTGCATCGTCCCGTGGCGGTGTCGTTCGACGTGCAGCCGTCGATCGTGCTGTCCGGCAAGTACGACTCCTACTTCAAGCACTGGTTCCAGACCGCTCCGAAGGCACATCGCACGTGGTGGACTTACATCCACGAGCCCGAGGACGACATCGAGCGCGGCCGTTTCACGGCCTCGAGCTACCGCGCCGCGTGGCGCCATCTGCATGACCTGCAGGTCAAGGTGACGCACAACTCGATGCTGCGTCCGACGCTGACCCTGATGTGCTACACGCTGTCGCCGTACTCGCACCGTCAGTTCAACGACTACAACCCCGGTCCGTGGATCAACACGTACGCGTGGGACTGCTACAACCGCGAGGCGTCATCGGGTCACTACACGTCGCCGAAGCAGATGTTCAAGTACGTGCTGCCGTTCACCCGTCACCACCACAAGGACTTCGCTGTTGCGGAGTTCGGTTCGCGGGTCGCGGCCGGCAAGGCGGCAGCGACCCGAGCGCGTTGGCTGCACCGAAGCGCCACATACCTGCGTCACCAGAAGGCGGCCTACGTCAGCTACTTCGACTCCACGGTCGGCGACGACTACCGGCTGCTCGACGCGCCCTCACGCAATGCCTGGCGCCAGATCGTCAATCACCCATAGCACTCGACGGCACGCGGTGGGTCAGATTCCTTTGCCCACCGCGTGCAGTCGCTTCAGGACGGTGTCAGCGCTGACCGCTCCGGTCGCCATGGTCAACGCGAGATAGGCACGTGGCTCCACCAGGTTGCGGCGCAACGTGTGCTTGGCCCAGCGCACGGCCCCGCGCCGATCACCCTGCGCGGCCGAGGCGAAGGCGATCTGGCCGCTCACTCGAGCCTCTCCGGCCGGCACCTGGCGGAACTCGGGGTAGCGGTCGAGCAACCACTCCAGGGCCGTCGCCATCGTGCCCCAGCGCGCGGTGAAGTAGGAGCGTGGCGACCACAGCACCCGCACTCCGACCTCGGACACGTTGCGGATCGGAGTGCGCCGCGCGGCACGGAGCAGGAACTCGTAGTCCTCCCCGTAGCTACCGGGGATGTCCTCCTCGACCAGCCCGAACCCGTCGACCACTGCGTCGCGGCGCATCAGAAAGCCGGAGGGGTGCAACTCCGTGAGACGGTCCCGCAGCAGATCGGACAACGTGACCTCGTACTGCTCGAGCGTGCGGTCATGCGTCTCGTCGCCGTACTCGACGCGAATGCCGATGCAGACGAACTCAGCGTCCGGGTCGCTGACGAGGACCTCGACCTGGCGGCGCAACTTGTCGGGGAACCAGGTGTCGTCGTCGTCGCAGAAGGCCACCAGCGGACGATCCGAGGCAAGGATGCCCGTGTTGCGGGTTCCGGCCAGTCCGGCGCGTCGGGCATTCGCGAGGACGACGACGCTGCGGTGTGCGTCGTCCACCACAACTGAGTTGTCCGGCTCGCTCTGGTCGTGGACCACGATCACACGGACGTCGCCGGGGTACTCCTGGGCCAAGATCGCGGCAATGGCCCCGCGCAGCAGTTCGGGGCGGTCGCGAGTCGGCACCACGACGTCGACGGCCGGCCAGTCGGTGGCTTCGGTCACCCGATCCGCCGTCCGGGGTCACGCCGGTAGCCGTAGCGACCCCGAAGCGGAAGCGTCAGCGCGTTGACGAGTTGCTGCTGCCGCGGCGACATCTGGGTACGCCACACCTCGTCCGAACGAATCGTCAGGTCTCCCTGCGCGAAACGCATCGGGTTGCCCGCCACGGTGTGGTCGGTCCCCAGGCGCAGCGTGTCGCCGTCGAGGAAGTCGAGCACGCCCGGTTCCTCGCGACCCAGGAGTGTGCCGACCGCGTGCAGCGCATCCTTCGGCGCGGCCACGAAGTCTTCGTAGCGGACGACGGCGCGTGGCACGCGCAAGGTCTCGAGCAGCGCGTTCTGCGCGTCCCAGTACAGCGACGCCTTCACCGGGCCGTAGACCGGCATGTAGCTGCCCGGCGACTCCGGGCGCTCGACCCGCTTCGTCCAGGCGAACGCCACGGCTCGACTGTCCCGCACCACCTGTAGCACGCGAAGGTCGACGCCCGGCACCCGTGCCAGCAACATCGCGTACGACCCATGTTTGCTGGAGTCCACGACGACGTCGGCCCCGGCGACGTCGGCGATCGCGCGATACAGCCGGGACAACAGTTCCGTGTACTCGCCGTGGCGGGTCTCGTAACGAGATGACAGACCCGGGCGGGCCAGCAGGGGCGCATAGCGGTTGCGGTCGACGGCGTAGCGCAGGCGGATCACGGCATCCACGTCGACGGTGTCCCACCCACCAAAAGCACGGTCTCCCACGGCCGTCCAGAACTCGCACTCGCCGAATGGCTTGCCACATCCGCACAGCTCGTTGTCGCGCACCCCGCGTTCCCACAGATGCACGACCTCACCGACGTTCACCGCCGAGGGGAGCTGTCCGACCGCGCGTTCCAGCAGGGTCGACCCGCTTCGTCCCTGACCGCCGAGGTACAACACGGTGACGTCGCCCCTGCGGTCAGGGTGCAGCAGCTGGTCGATCAGCTCGCCGACGCGCACCACGCCAGGGGCCAGCTCGCCGCTGGCGCGCCCGGGCACTGACACCCGGAAGGCCGCCGGATCGGCCACCGACCTGGCGATCTCACGGGTGAACCCTGCCTGGTCCTCGGCCACCGCCACGAGCTGCCCCCGCGCCAGGTGGTGGGCGAACCGTTGCTGGTGGTCGTCCACGTGCTCGCCCCGCGTGGGGTCTCGGGGCACGCAGATCGGCAGGTGTCCGTGCCGACGCGCCTCGGTGATCGTGGCTGGTCCACCGTGACAGACCACGACGTCGGCCTGCTTCATCTCGTCCTGCAACCGGTCGTGGCCCATCAGCGCCTCTCCCTGCGCCACCCTCGGAGCCGCCGACGATCCATGCTGGACCACCACCACGTCATCGGGGTGAGTCCGTTGCCAGTCGTCAGCCCAGGTCACGACGCGGTCGAACGGATGGTGGTCGGTGCCGACCGACACCAGGATGCGGGAACTCACAGCAGGCTCCCGACGACGACCGAGTCCTTGTAGAGCGTCTGCTGCTCAGTCCACTGGACACAGAACAGGGTGCTCACCGGTCGGCAGAGCCGGCCCGTGATCGTGGTGCTCTCCACCCGGTCCCACACCTCGATGTAGACGGTCGGGATCCGCTTGGCCCTGGCGGCGAGGAAGAACGGATACGCCACGGCAGCACCGGTGGAGACGACCACGTCGGGAGCGAAGTCGCGGATCACGCGTCGGGCCAGCCGGGCGTTGCGCGCCAGGTTCGGAAGGTTGCGCGTGGTGGGGTGGTGGGCCCAGACGACCGTCTCGTCGGCCAGGAGGGAGGTCGCGTCGACGGTGTCGAAGGTCACCCAGGCCCGTCGGTCCTGGCGCCACAGGGGGGCCAATGCCAGCAGTTGCGCCAGGTGGCCGCCGCTGGACCCCACGAGGAGGACGCGGTCGTCGGCTGCGCGCGGATGCGCGGTGCTCATGCCCAAGACCCTCCTCTTCGCCGGTTCTGCGGATCCCACCTGCCCCACAGGATTCCATCCGCCAGGCCGGTTGTGTTGCCCAGCCCGGTTCGGTGAGGGCGAACGGGTGAATCGGGACCGGGTCACTGGAGGAACGGCGGTTGGGTCACGAGGGCGCGCACCCTTGCGAGGAGGGCCGGGTCGTCGACAAGGGCCAGGTCGAACGGCTGGTCGGGGCTGCCGCGGGACTCGAACAGCACCACGGCCTTGACCTGCGGCCAGTGGGCGACCGTGCTCAGTGCGGCCGTCCACCACGTCTGACGGCTGAGCGTTCCCGGCTGCTGGGCGCCGAGCTCCCCGATCATGACCGGCTTGTCGATCGTGGCCGCCCAGGTGCGAAACGACGCAGCCACGGCGGAGAACGGCTCGTTGCCGGGTCCGGCGTACACGTCGGCGCACAGCCAGTCGACCTGGTCGTCGCCCGGGTAGTAGTCCGCAGCCTTCGAGCTCGTGAAGCCGCGTGCCATCGGGCACCAGACCCAGCCCACGTTCGTGGCACCTTCTTGATCGAAGATCAAGTGGATCCGCTGCCACGCGGCGACGTAGGTCTGCGGATCGTGGACCTCGCCCGCGAGGTTCGGGCGGTTCATCTCCCAGCGCCAACGCAACAGAACGGGCTGATCGAGCTGGCGCAGCTGCGTGGCCTGCGCGCGCAGCTGGTCGTCGTAGACACCGGCCACGATCTGCGCCGTGTCGGCGCCGGCCCAGGAGATGAGCACGCGTCGTCCTTCGGCGAGCCACCGCGCTTCCGCCGGTGACGGGAAGGGCGCACTGAACGCGTGATAGGTGTGCACGAGATCCAGTGGACGCCCCAGCTGTGCCTCGAACGTCGTCACCGCGCTCGTACGCCCGGCGGTGTCCCAGGTCTGCGGCTGCACCCACGCGCCGAGCCAGACTCCGTGCGCCGGCGGTGATGGCGGGCTCGCAGTCGCGGGGGTCACCGCCCCCGTGGCGGTGGGGAGCGGGGCCGGCGCCGGGACTGCTGTGCCGCCGCGGCCGATCGTGAACCAGGCCACAGCTGCGCCCCCCACGAGGAGGAGGACCGCAACACCGATCAGCCACCAACGCCGGAACGTCACGACGCCATCACCCCGGTCGTCACTGCTCAGACCGCTTCGGCCGCAACGAGGCGAGCAGGGCTTCGATGTGGAGGGTGCGGCGCAGACGCCACGCGACTCCGCCGTAGATCCCTCCGGCCAACACGAGCCCGACGGCGAGGGCGGCCCAGGTCTGTCCCATCGCGATCACGACCACGGCCAACGGGATGGCGACGGTGCACGTGACGACGATCGCGGCCAAGGCTGTGCCACGCCCGAACGGATGCAAGTGGTCGACCTTGGCCAGCTGGATCAATGGGACCACGTTGGCCGTGATGATGGCCGCGCCCCACCCGAGCGCTGCACCGAATGCGCCGTACGGCGGGATCAAGATGAGGTCGAGCCCCACCTGTACGACCAGCGCGAGGACCCCGTTGGCGAGGTTCCAGGTAGTGCGCCCCGCCATGCTCAGCATGACGTCGACCATGCCGACGCCGTTGCCGATGAACGCGGCGACGCACAGGGCGACGGTGACCGGCCACGCGGACACGTACTGCGGGCCGAACACGCCCAACAGCAGCGGCGAGAAGAAGGCGACGGTCAAGTAGAGGGGGCCGTTCAGCAGGATGATCCACGCAGTTGTCGTCCGGTACAGCTCGTTGGCCCCGTCGCGGTCACCGCTGGCGAGCAGCCGGGCCAGGCGCGGTTGTGCAGCCAGACCGATCGCGGAGTTGGTCAGCTGTCCGAATGTGACGACGCGTGAGGCCACCGCATACGTAGCGGCCTCCTTGGGGGAGCGCAGTGTGCTCACCAGCACCACGTCGAGTCGTTGCACGCACAGCTGCACCACGCTTGTGATGGCACGTGGGCCGTTGAAGCGCCAGAACTCCTTGCGAAGTCCTGGGCGCGCCGACTCCTGAGCCCCAGCCCGTCGAACCAGACGCCACAGCCAGAACCCGGCGATCAGCACGGTGATCCCGTACGGGACGGCCCAAGCGCCGGTGACGGCGACCGCACCCATCCCCGCGCCGAGCACCAACGCTGCCAGCCCGACCTGCACGATCGGTCGACCGATCCGATCCAGCAGAACCGTCGGCTGCATCTTTCCGAAGCCGCGGGTCGCGGCGAGCACGGCGTCGGACAAAGCGAGCACGGGCAGGAGGAGGGCGAGCAGCCGAAGGACGGGGACCGATCGAGGGTCGCCGTTCAGGATCAGATCGGCCAGTGCCGGTGCGGCGACGGCCAGGATGGCGCCGAGCACGATCGATGTGACGACCACGGGACCGAGTGCGATCCGGATGACGGCCGCGAGCTGGGACGACTGCCCCAGCTCGCGCAGTCGTGATACGTAGTACACCAAGCCGAGCGGCGTCCCGAGCCGCGCGATCGCGGCCATGATGAGGAAGAAGGACGTGGCAGCAAAGAACATTCCGGCGTCGTTCTGATCGAGTCCGCGGGCCACGACGATGGACAAGACGATGCCGAAGACTGCGGAGGCGCCCGCGCCCGCGAGATTGAACGCTCCACCGCGACCGACGGCGCGGACGTGCGACCCGTCCGCGGTCATCGCCGCCAACTGGGCGTTCGCCCCCACCAGGTCGCGAGTCGGTCGTCGTAGGGGAGGAAGTGGGCTTCAAGCTTCGTCCGCAGTGCGTCGTCCATGGGCGCGCGGCTACGGGCGTTGTGGCGTTCGAAGGCCACGTCGCTGGGGGGAAGACCGAGGAAGTCGAGCACGTCGGTCCACTGCTCCTCGGGCTCGGTCCAGAAGTCCTGAGCGTCGATCACGAGCATCCGGTCTCGTCCCAGCTCGCGTTCGAGGAGCTCCAGCTGGTCGATGTACTGGCCCCGCGTGACGTACGCCTGGTGCTGGTGGGCGAAGTGTCGGGCCCCTCGGCTTGCCTGCAGGGCTTGCTCGGCGCCGGCTAGCCGACGCGGCTCCAGCTCCAGGGCGGTCACGAACGGTTCGGTCTCGTAGTCGCGCGCGAGCTCATGGGCGTACGCCGAATAGGCCCGCTCCACGGGGTCGCGCAGGGCGACCAGGATGCGGATGTCGGGCAGGTCGTGGGCGATGCGCGCCGGCGCGAGCGGATGCCACATGTAGTACGGACTCGACTCTCCCACCAGCGCCCGCCGCCCGACCTGTTGCGAGCGTTCGTCGCGTTGGGCGAGCGTCGGGAACCGGCCGCGGTACCACGACAGGTCGTTCTCGTAGGCCAGGTCGAAGTAGTGCACGCCCTTGCGCAACGTCGGAGGCATGACGGCCGGGTGCTGCACGAGCGTGCGGAACAGCGTCGTGGTGCCGCATCGTTGCGCACCCACGATGAGGAAGTCCGGGAGGACCCGACGCTCCTTGGTCACCTGCCCCATAGCGTCGGTGACCCGGCGGACTGTCCGGCGCGCGAGTGCACGGGCATCGCTGGTCACGATTGCACCGCCCGCTCCTCCAGGAACGGGAGCAGCCAGGCGTCGACTCGCCCGAGCCGCGCTCCGGCGCCGGCCTGGTCGTCGGCCAGGTAGCGCACGGCCAACTCGAGCAGGTAGAGCCGACACACGAGGACGGCGTCTGGTCGGTCCACGCCGAACGGCGCGAGCAGTTCGGCGGAGCTCGCCGTCAGTGCACCCGGAAGTTGTGCCGGCTCCTGGCCCGCGCGGTTGTCCGCTGCCAGCCGCTGGTGCAGCGCGTCGAAGCCCAGAGGAACGTCCTCGGCGAAGCGCTCCCAGTCCCAGACCCACGTCCTACCCTCACCGGTCGCCACGTTGACCGAGCGCCAGTCGCCGTGCCAGCACCCAAACGACACGACGTCATCGGCGTGGTCGGCGCGCAACTGATCGACCAGCGACGTCAGGCGGGCGGCCTGAGACGGCACGGCCTCGGCCCGGCTCCGCAGGGAGTGCAGGTAGCTCGCGTCGGTGAGGTGCGACGTCCTGACGCCGAACCCGCGGGCGACCTCGACCTGCGCCCTCGCGAGGGTGGCGGGGTCGGCGGCTCGTGATCCGGAGACCGGAAGCACCGACTGCACGAGCAGCGGGTGACCTTCGTAGTTGCCGGCATCCAGCAACTGGGGGACTGCCACCGTGGGCAGCGTCGCGTCGGTGAGCCGTGTGAGCGCCGCGCATTCGTTGCGCACGAGGTCGTCGCTGAGCGGATCGATCCCCAGCTTCGCGAAGCCGAGCAATGATCCGTCGCGGCGCGCAACGGCCAGCACGGGCTTGCGGTTGGCGCGCGGCGGGCCGAGGTGAACGGCAACGACTACCGGCTCTCCGAGCCGGTTCGCGAGGTGTGTCTCGATGCCCCCGGTTGCGACGTGCGCCCAGTCGCCGGGACCTGCACCAGCGGTTCCGGTAGCAAAGCCGAACCACAGCATGCGGTTGCGCAGCCTGGCACCACGGCTGTCGTTCTCGCGCAGCGCAGCCGACAAGACGGCGGCGGCTCGTCGGGGGCGTTCCGGGACCAGGAGCCGGGGACGGTCGGCGGAGGGCAGCACCCGGATCCGTCGGGTCGGGCCGTCGGCGTCTGGCCACAGCGCCCGAACCACTGCGGCAAGGGCGTCGTCCTCCGATGCCGGGAGCACGCTCACGCCGCCTTCGGCTCTTCGCGCGGGTGACGCACGATTTGTGGTGGACCGTCTGCGTTGGCCAGTCGCTGGCGTCGGTGGGCCCGGCGCGGGTTGGGCCGCTCCGGATCCGGCAGCTCCTCGCGATGCGCCTGGGCATTGCGCCAGAGCAGCGCAATCGACACCATCATGATCGACAGCGAGGAACTGATCCCGACGTACACGAACATGTAGAGCAGTGACAACAGCACAGCCGTCTGCCCCGCGAGACCGATCGGTGTGACGTCGTGACGGTATTGCCACAGCGTCAGCACGAGGAAGCTGACGAAGAGCGCCGCTCCGACGAAGCCTTCGGAGAACAGCACGTTCCACAACTGACCGTTGCTTCCGATGGTGCGGTTGCCGCAGCGCGGGCAGTCGGCCGTCTGGCCCACCGCGATGGACGAGTCGCTGCCGATCGTGTCGCGGGTGGTGCCGTAGCCGATGATCGGCGAGGTGAGTGCACCGGCGATCGCGTCGTGAGTCAGTGACTCACGCACTTGGTTGCTGTGACCCTCGTTCAGTCGTGCGGACACGACCGAACCGAGCGGAGTGACGAGGAAGGCGCCGGCGACCAGCACAGCGCCAAGGGCGAGCAGGCCGAACATCAACATTCGTCCGCGCAGGGCGAGCCGCACCGCGACGTACACCGCTGCCACCATCAGGCCGATCCACAGCCCTCGATTGAGCGAGTAGATGATCGGGACGATCGACGCGGCGAGGACCAGGAGCGCCACGAGTCGGGTACGGGCCTTGCCGTACGCCAGCGCGCCGACCAAGAACCAGAGCAGCAGAACGGACAGGTTGTTGCCCCACGCATTCGTGTACTCGAAGGGCATCTTGGGACGCACGTCGGCAGTCCCGATGACCGACATGACCTGAGCGACGGCTGGGTGGAACAGCGCGTCGACGTTGGGGTTCGCCTTGACAGCGTGCGGCAGGATCCGTTCCAGCGGCGAGGCGAAGTTCAGGCCCGGCTTGGCCAGGGCGATGAAGCCGCCGATCAGCGCCGTCAGGAACAGCACGCCGAGCCAACGGACCACCTTGATGCGCGGGACGTCTTCCTCTCGCAGGTTCCCGACATACAACAAGACGATGGTCGCCGCGAGGTACTGCAAGGTGCGAAGTCCCACCGACGGGATCCCGTGGCTGAAGTGCACCGGCAACGTGTTCGGGGCGTCGGCTCCCATCACGACCGTGCCCGCGATCGACCAGATGAGGAACAACAGCCACAGACCGAACCATGGCGGCACCTTGACCTGGTCGCGGCGGAACAGGTCGATCGCCATGGGGATCGCGAAGATCACGAAGACGAACGAACCGAGCCCCAGGGCCCACCAGACGATGAACAGTGCCGTTGCGCAGAACAGCGGCCAGCCCGGTGGCAGCGTCCGCAACCGGAACCGGCGAACCTGCGGAACCGCCCAGTCCACGTCCGCTGATTGCAGCGGCATCAGCAGCGTCGGTCCCCGGCTGCCGGGGCCGCTGTTGCGCTGGGTGATGTCCACGGTCCGCTGTCGGCCTAGATGGTCGAAGACGGGTATCGACGCGGCGGTGGGGACTCGTTGGCCGGCAGCAGCGGGGTGCTGTCGACGTCGCTGGGAATGGCTGTGGCCAGGGGCGGGGCCGGCGCAACGACGTGCGGAGACGCCGGCGGACCGCCGGGGAGCGGGGTGCCCGGCGTCGGCGTCAGCCGGCTGCTCGCGGGGGCGGTGGGGAGGGGGCGAAAGGGACTCGGGCCCGCCCCCGGCCCGGCCATGGTGACGGCACCCGGAACCACCGTGCCGACGGCCTCGAACTGTTGGAAGGCTTCTTCGAGCTGATCGCGCCGCGTGCGCGCGAGTTCTACGACGATCACGGCCGCGTCAGAGTCGCTGGCCATGATCTGTGCCTCGGCGCCGCGACTGGTGGCGGGCGCCAGGATCACCACGATGTCGGCTTCCGCACGCAGCTTGGCGATCAGGTCGCCGACCCCCGCGCCCTCCAGGTCGTCGATGTCGGTGGCGAGGTGTTCACCCGGGCTGAGCACCCGCAGACCGGTGATCGCCTCGACCGGGCGCAACACAGCGCCCGGGTTGGCGTCGTGGCGCAGCACCTCGGCCAGGCCAGGTCCGATCGGGGCCCCCAGCAGAGCCGGAGCGCACGACGTCGGGTCGGCCACCACCAGGATCGTCTCCAGGTCGGCTCGCGCGAACGAAGCCGCCAGGTTGGCTGCGATCAGATCCGGTCCGGTTCCGTTGGCTGCACCGGCCACGGTGAAGACGCCCCGACGGTCGGGAAGGCGGGCCAGGAGGACGTTGCGAACCCGCGCAAGAGCCTGACCGGCACGACTTTGAGCCGACACCAGGGTGGGTGCCGCGCCGCGACGAGTCGGGATTGCTCCGAGGAGTGGGAGGTCGAGCCGCTCGGGCAGTTCGTCGGTCTCGTAGATGCGGGTGTCTCGGCGAGCTGCCCACCACGCAAGGAACAGCCCCAGCAGCAGACCCAGCATGAACCCACTCGCGAGGATCAGGATGCGGTTCGGACTGGTGGGCACCGTCGGCTCCGACGCGCGGTTGACGACGGAGCCGCCGTCCACGGTTCCCAGTGAGAACTGGAGCAGCTGCAACTGCGCACCCTGGGCACTCAGGAGGGTTCTGAGCAGCCTGGCTTGATCGCCCGTAGCGCCTTTGAGCGCCTTCGTCTTCAACGCGATCTGCCGTTGCAATGTCGTGATCTGGCCTTGTAGCAGCGCTTCCGCCGTCCGGTTCCGCACTGCGACGTACGCGTCGGCATACGCGTTGGCACCCGCGGCAGCAACCTTCGGGGTTCCCGCTGCGAAGGCGATTCGCAGGAGCGAGCTGTTGGCCGGCACCGTCACGCTGACGTGTTGCGGGAGCAGCTCTGGCGAGATGGGCAGCCCCGCCTTGCCGACCTCGATGTTGACGTCGGCCGCCTTGACCAGTTGTGCCTCGGTGTCCAGGTTCACATCGGGGGCGCCGGCGTGGGTGCCCGAGACCACCGTCGAGGTGTCGGTGCTCGTCGACGTGACGTGGACCGTGGCCGTGGCTGTGTAGGTCTTGGGCGTGACGTAGAGGTAGGTGCCGGCCAGCGCCAGCCCGATCAGGATGCCGACCACGACGAGACGCCACTTGCGCCGGACGACCTTGCCGTAGTCGCTGAGCGTGGCGGTCTCGGCATGCGATTTCGAAGGCATGCGCAGAGGGTACGTGCCCGATCACGGATCACTCTGGGTGATCGGCATGCGAGTTCACCCGACCGGGTGCGTCACCCTCCGGATTCGCCCGTGAAGGAGCCGCTCGGTGACGTTCGGTAGCCGGGGGCGTACGCGGCGCAGCGAGGCGACGCTGGACCGGTGAATTGCGCCGATCGATTAGGTCGGCGCGAGCGCGTCCAGCAAGGATGGCCACCGGGCCGGGGGCGATCGAACTTCAGGGGAGTGGTTTCGGCATGCGTTCAACCATTGTCAGCCGGTCGGGTCCGGTCGCTCTGGCGGCCGTCGGCGTGGCCGCGCTGCTGCTGGGGCTACCGCCCGTGGCCAACGCCGGCGCCAGCCAGCCGTCCCTGGTCTCGGCCAACCCGGCCGACTACACGCCCAACGTCTTGCAGGGCAACGTCAAGGCGCTCACCCAGATCGGCCCTTGGATCGTGGCCGGCGGTTCGTTCAGCCAGGTCCAGGCACCGGGGACCGGGAAGCCGGTACTCAACCGGAGCAACCTGTTCGCGTTCAACGCCACGACCGGAGCCATCAACACCGCGTTCGCACCCACGATCTCCGGTGGGTTCGTGGCGGCGGTGGCGCCCTCTGCCGATGGAAAGTCGGTCTACGTCGGCGGTGCCTTCACGTCCGTCAACGGACAGAACGTGCAGCGACTCACCGAGATCGACCTGGCCACGGGACAACGCACGGCCGGGTTCGCCGCTCCCGCGATCACCGGACCAGTTCGCGATCTCAAAGTCGTCGGGACCCGGCTCTACTTCTCCGGCGCCTTCGCGAGCGTCGGTGGCGTCACGCATCAGCGCATGGCCTCGCTCAACGCTCTCACCGGTGCGCTCACCAACGTGATCCACTCGAACTTCACGGGTGTGGCCAACGGTGGCACGACGAGTGTCGACAAGTTCGACGTCAGCCCAGACGGAACGCGGCTCGTGGCCATCGGCAACTTTGCGTCCGTGGACGGTCAACCGCGCAGCCAGATCGCCATGCTCGACACGAGCGGTGCCAGTGCGACGCTGAGCGGCTGGAGCACAGACGTCTACCCCGGACTCAACCCGGACAGCTCGTCCTACTGCGCCAGCGTGTTCAACACGTACATGCGCGACCTGGACTTCTCACCTGACGGCACGTACTTCGTGGTGTCGACCACCGGCGCGTATCACGGCTCGGACTCCAGCTGCGACACGATCATGAGGTGGCAGGCCAGCGGAAGCACCGGCGGCCAGCAGCCGTACTGGACCGACTACACCGGTGGCGACACCACCTACGCCGTGAGCGTCACCGGCGCGGTCGTGTACATCGGCGGTCACATGCGCTGGCTCAACAACCCGTACGCAGGCGACGCCCCGGGGCCCGGCGCGGTACCTCGCGAAGGGATCGCGGCGCTCGACCCGATGACGGGACTGCCGTTCTCGTGGAACCCCGGCCGGGCTCGCGGCGTCGGCGTCTTCGACATGCTGCCCACGAGCACCGGGCTGTGGATCGGCGACGACACGTCACGTCTGGGTGGCGAGACCCACCAGCGGCTCGGGTTCTTCCCCCTAGCCGGGGGCAAGACGCTCCCGGCGCGCACGACGGCGACGCTGCCGGGCACCGTCTACCAGCTCGGCCGTGTGGGCTCGGCCGCTGATCCTTCTGTGCTGTACCGCGTCAACGCCGGCGGGCCGATGCTGCTGAGCGTCGACGACGGTCCCGACTGGCAGGGCGACCTGGCCGCCGACTCCCCTCTGCGCACCAGTGGCAGCAACTCCGCGGACTGGAGCGGGCAGCCGATCCAGAGCCTGGACGCCAGCGTCCCGCAGGGCGCCTTCGACGGGGCTCCGGCTGCGCTGTTCTCCTCCGAGCGGTGGGACCCGGCCGGCGACCCGGAGATGACGTGGTCGTTCCCGGTTCCGGCTGGGACACACGTGCAGGTGCGGCTCTACGTGGCCAACCAGTGCGGGTGCACGGGCACGACAGGCGCCCGGATCTTCGACATCTCGGTGGACGGCAGCGTCGTGACGCCGAACCTCGACCTGACGGCCGCGTACGGCAACGGAGTGGGTCACATGTTGTCCTACTCGGTCACCAGTGACGGCAGCGTCGACGTCGGCTTCTTGCACGAGGTGGAGAACCCTTTGGTCAACGGCATCGAGCTGATCAACAAAGACGTCCCGGCCGGGACGACGGGCAACCCGATCGCCGATCAGGTCGACAGCCGCTCGCTGAGCGCCGCCGGAGTTCCCGGTGCGATCACGACGAAGAACGGCACCGAGTCGTGGAGTGGTGCGCGCGGCGGATGGTGGATCGACGGTGTGCTCTACACGCCGTGGCGCGATGGCACATTGAAGGCGCGCAGCCTGACCAACGGCGTCTTCGGCGCAGCGACCACCGTGCCGTTGTACGGCAACACCTTCGCGACCGATGCCAGCAACATCACCGGTGCCTTCTACGACCGCACCGCCGGTCGGGTGTACTACACGATGGCCGGCAGCACACAGCTCTACTGGCGCTGGTTCACTCCCGAGAGCCGTGTGATCGGGGCAACGCAGTTCACCGTCTCCGGTGACGTGTCGACGCTCGACCCGACGCGGGTTCGCGGCATGTTCCTCGCGGGCTCGACGCTTTACTTCGCCGACGCGAACACCGGCAACTTGATGTCCGTAGGCTTCGCCAACGGTCAGGTGACCGGCTCGGCTCATCTGGTCAACTCCAGCCAGAACTGGAACGCCCCCGCGCTGGTCCTGACGCCGTAGGGCGCGCGTAGGCTCGAGGCCCCGGGATCCACTGGATTTCCGGGGCTTCGCGCTGTCGCCACGGCCGTGCGAGGGGGATGTTCGCCGACGGCGGGGAGGAACTGTGAGCCTGTCCGGGCTGCTCCAGGCCGTCCGCGCCGACCCAGCCCTGGCCGCGGCCTTGGCCCAGGCGCGCGAAGGCCGCTCCAGCCAGCTCGAGATCGGCGGCCCCACCTCCGGGTACCCGGTGCTGGCCGCCGTGGTCGCCGACCAGACCCACGGCGCCGGGCGTCCGGTGCTGGCGGTGGCGGCTACCACTCGCGAGGTCGAGGTGCTCGCGGCGGGTCTTCGCTCCTTCCTGCCGCCCGAGCAGGTCGTGGAGTTCCCGGCCTGGGAGACGCTGCCGTTCGAGCGTCTCTCACCACGATCGGACACGGTCGGTCGTCGACTCGCGGTGCTACGCCGCCTGCGCCATCCCAACTCCGGTTCGATGGGCTCCGGGCCGGTGCAGGTGGTGGTGGCCACCATCCGCGCACTGCTGCAGCCGATCGTGACCGGGCTGGGCGACCTCGAACCCGTAGCGCTGCGCGTAGGTGACGAAGTCGACCTGGCTGACGTCGCGATGCGACTGGTCGACGCCGGTTACGTGCGTACCGACCTGGTGGAGCGCCGCGGCGACTTCGCAGTGCGCGGCGGAATCCTCGACGTGTTTCCCGCCGTCGAAGACCACCCGTTGCGGGTGGAACTCTGGGGCGACACCGTCGAAGAGGTTCGCTGGTTCAAGGTGGCCGACCAGCGCAGTCTCGAGGTCGCCGACGAAGGCCTCTGGGCGCCGCCGGTGCGCGAGCTGCCCCTGACGGCCGAGGTACGCGCCAGGGCGGTCGCCCTGACCAGCGTCTACCCACGTCTGGCCGACGTCTTCGCGCAGCTTGCCGAGGGCATCGCCGTGGAGGGCATGGAGGCGCTTGCGCCTGTGCTGGCCGACGGCATGGAGCTGCTGGTCGACGTCATGCCGGCGGACTCGCATGTGATCGTGTTCGACCCCGAGCGGGTGCGGACGCGCGCCCACGACCTGGTGGCCACGAGCGCGGAGTTCCTGGCCGCGTCGTGGGCGAACGCGGCTGCCGGCAACGAGACGCCGATCGACCTCGACGCCGCGGCGTACGCGACGGTGGGCCAGGTGCGTGAGGACGCCCTCGCCAACGGCCAGTCGTGGTGGGCGGCCACTCCGTTCGTCATCGACGAGGAGCTGGCGCAAGCGACTCCCGGACAGAACTGGCCGGCCGTGCTGAAGACGTCGGTGGAGTCCGCTCAGGCGTACCGGGGCGACACCGAGCAGGCGTTCGTCGACGTCGCGGGCTGGCTCAAGGACGGCTGGCGTGTGGTGCTGGTCACCGAAGGCGCCGGTCCCGCGCAGCGGCTGGTGGAGCGGCTGGCCGAGGCCGGGCTGGCTGCGCGGCTCGTGACGTCGCTGACCGACCTGCCGGAGCCGTCGGTCGTCCACGTCGCCACGGCGCTGCTCGAACACGGATTCGTCGCTCCGGCGCAACAGCTGGCGGTGCTGACCGAGTCCGACCTGGTGGGCCAGAAGGGCTCGACCAAGGACATGCGCCGGCTGCCCTCTCGGCGTCGTAACGTCGTCGACCCGTTGCAGCTACGGACCGGCGACTTCGTGGTCCACGAACATCACGGGGTCGGCCGTTACGTCGAGATGGTGCAACGTCAGGTGCAGGGTGCGACCCGCGAGTACGTCGTCATCGAGTACGCGCCGGCCAAGCGGGGTCAGCCTGGCGACCGGCTGTTCGTCCCGACCGACCAGCTCGACCTGATCACGCGCTACGTGGGCGGCGAGGCACCCAGCCTGCACCGGCTGGGCGGCGCCGACTGGGCGAAGACAAAAGGCCGGGCTCGCAAGGCCGTGCGCGAGATCGCTGCGGAGCTGGTGCGCCTGTACAGCGCACGTATGGCCTCGCCGGGCTACGCGTTCGGTCCCGACACTCCTTGGCAGCGAGAGCTCGAGGACGCCTTCCCGTACGTCGAGACGCCGGACCAGCTCGCCTGCATCGACGAGGTGAAGGCCGACATGGAACGCGACGTTCCGATGGATCGGCTCATCTGCGGCGACGTCGGCTACGGCAAGACCGAGATCGCCGTGCGCGCTGCGTTCAAGGCGATCCAGGGCGGCAAGCAGTGTGTCGTGCTCGTGCCGACGACGCTGCTCGTGCAGCAGCACCTGAACACCTTCTCGGAGCGGTTTGCCAACTTCCCGGTCGTGGTTCGGCCACTGTCGCGGTTCCAGAGCGACAAGGAGGCCAAGGAGATCATCGAAGGGTTGGCCGCAGGCACCGTAGATCTGGTCATCGGCACGCATCGACTCCTGCAGCCCAGCGTGCGGCTGAAGGACGTTGGCCTGGTCGTCATCGACGAGGAGCAGCGCTTCGGTGTCGAGCACAAGGAACACCTGAAGGCCCTGCGTACCCACGTCGACGTCCTGGCCATGTCGGCGACGCCGATCCCGCGGACACTCGAGATGGCCGTCACCGGAATCCGCGAGATGTCGACGATCCAGACGCCGCCTGAGGAACGTCATCCGGTGCTCACGTTCGTCGGTCCGTACGACGAGCGACAGATCGCGGCGGCGATCCGACGCGAGATGCTGCGCGAGGGGCAGGTCTTCTACGTCCACAACCGGGTGGAGTCGATCGAGAAGGCAGCCGCACGCGTTCGCCAGCTCGTGCCCGAGGCTCGGATCGCGGTGGCGCACGGTCAGATGGGCGAGCACCTGCTCGAGGATGTGATCCGCGGGTTCTGGGAGAAGGACTTCGACGTACTCGTGTCCACGACGATCGTGGAGACCGGGTTGGACATTCCGAACGCGAACACGTTGATCCTGGAGCGGGCTGACGCGTTCGGCCTGTCTCAGCTGCACCAGCTGAGGGGCCGCGTCGGGCGTGGTCGAGAACGCGCCTACGCCTACTTCCTCTACCCGCCCGAGAAGCCCCTGTCCGAGCAGGCGCACGACCGCCTCTCGACCATCGCGTCGCACACCGACCTCGGCTCCGGGATGGCGGTGGCGATGAAGGACCTCGAGATCCGCGGCGCCGGGAACATCTTGGGGGCCGAGCAATCAGGTCACGTCGAGGGTGTGGGTTTCGACCTCTACGTGCGCCTCGTGGGCGAGGCCGTCAACCAGCTCAAGGGCGACGCGGGTGAGCCGGCGCCCGTCGACGTCAAGATCGAGCTGCCCGTAGCTGCCCACCTGCCCCACGACTGGATCCCCACCGAGCGACTTCGTCTGCAGGCCTACACCCGGCTGGCGGAGGCGCACGACCCCGCGGCCCTGGACGAGGTCGACGCGGAGCTCACCGATCGCTACGGCCCACCCCCGACGCCGGTGCGCACCCTGTTCGCGGTGGCTCGCCTGCGGCTGCTGGCCCGTGACGCCGGCGTGGCCGAGATCGTCGCTCAGGGGAACCACATTCGCTTTGCGCCGGTCGAACTCCCCGAGTCGCGTGGGTTGCGACTCTCCCGACTCCACCCGGGCACCGTGGTCAAGCCCGCAGTACGTACGATCCTGGTGCCGAGGCCGACCACGGCCCGCGTCGGTGGTGAGCCGCTGCGGGACGACGCAGTGCTCGCCTGGGCCGCGGACCTGATCAGTGCCATCGTGATCGATCCGGCCAGCGCGCCGTCGCCGGCCGAACCGACGAAGGGAACGACGTGACCCGGCCGAGACTGCGCCGCCTCGCCCCGCTGCTCGTGGCCGCCGTTGGAGTCGCGGTCCTCAGCGGGTGCACGCCGGCCCGCGCGGGCTCAGCCGCGATCGTCGGGAACGAAAGCCTGAGCCAGGCCACGTTGAACCAGCAGGCGCTCGACGTGGTCTCCTTGGTCAACCAGTCCGGGCAGGCCGCCCCCAACATCGCCAGCATCAACCAGGCCATCGTGGGTTCCTGGGTCACGCAGCGCGTGCTCGGGGTGATCGCGGCCGAGCATCACGTCACGGTCAGCGACGCGGACGTTTCGTCGTTCCTCGACAAGGCGATCCAGTCCGCCGGTGGCAAGGACAAGCTCGACCAACTGGTCGCTGCGCAGAACAGCACGCCGCCGCAGCTGATCCCAGAGCTGGTGCGCTTCTACCTGCTCAGCCGTGCGCTGCCCAAGGCGTTGCTGCCCAACGGCACGTCGACCGAGCAGAACGCAGCCCTGCTACAGGCCGTGGACGAGACCGCGACTCGACTCGGCGTCCACGTGAACCCTCGCTACGGCCAGTGGGACTCCAAGACCGGCACCGTCGGTCCCGAGGCGAGCGGCCTCTCGACGCCCGCCACGAAGATCGATGGACAGCCGATCGTCACCCCCGGCGGCGGCGGGTTCGGCGGACTCCCCGCCCCCGGTACCCCCTGATCGAACCGACCACCGCGTGAATCCGGACCCTCGCCTGGTGCTGCTGAGCACGTCTCACCGCGTAGCGCCTGGCCTGCTCACGGCGGCCGCGTGGGATCTGCTGCGTCGCGGCGACGTCATGGCCGCTTCGCCGGGCCCGCAGGTGCGAAGCGTGCTGGAGGACCAGGGACACGTCGTCGCCACGCTGTCGGGCAGCGCGTCGGCGATCGCCGCCGAGTTGCTCGAGCGCGCTCTTGCGGTTGATCAGCCAGTGGTCTGGCTGGTGGCCGACGACGGAGACGCCGCCATGATCTCTGCGTTGGCACCCGCACTCGCGCAGAAGGCGTCGGTCGGGAAGGCACCGGAGGTCGAGGTGCTGCCGGGCTCGTACGACGTGCCTGGCGCGCGCCTCCTCGACCTGATCGCCGTCATGGACCGGCTGCGATCACCGGGTGGTTGTCCCTGGGATGCCGAACAGACGCATCGGTCGTTGGCGCCCTATCTGCTGGAGGAGGCGCACGAGACGCTCGAGGCGATCGAGACCGATGACCGCGAGGCGCTGCTCGAGGAGCTCGGCGACCTGCTGCTGCAGGTCGTGTTCCACGCGCGGTTGGGTGAGGAGGACGCCGACCGCGGGTGGTCGATCGACGACGTCGCGGCCGGGATCGTCACCAAGCTCGTGAACCGCCATCCGCACGTGTTCGGCGACGTCGACGCCCCCGACGCTCAGTACGTGGCCGACAACTGGGAGCGCATCAAGGCGGACGAGAAGGGACGAACGTCGGTGCTCGACGGCATCCCGGTGGGTCTCCCTGCGCTGGCGTGGGCGGCCAAGGTCGTGGGACGCGCCGATCGAGCCGGGATCCAACTCGAGCTCGTCGACGTCGAGCTGCCGCCGACCACGACGGCCGAGGAGGTGGGCGGGCTGTTGCTCGGCATCGCGGCCGCGGCGCAGCGGCTCGGCATCGACCCCGAGACGGCGTTGCGGGAGGCCTCGCGTGGTGCCGCGGGACAGGTGCGGAGCCAGGAGTCGTCCTAGGGTTCTGCCATGACCGAACCGTCGCAGGCCCGGTCCGCGAGTGGGGTGAGCCGCCATCGCATCGCCGCTCTGGCTGAGGTCGAGGGCGCACAGTTCGTAGCCGACCGACCCCAGTCGATGGCCCTGTGGCAGCGGGCGCGAGCGACGATGCCACGCGGCGTCCCCATGGCATGGATGGAGGAGCTCTACGACCATCCGCCGGTCTGGGTCTCCCACGGTGACGGGGCGCGCTTCTGGGACGTCGACGGGAACGAGTACCTCGACCTCTACGTGGCCGACATGAGCGCGTTCTGCGGCCACGGGCATCCTGCCGTCGTCGAGGCGGTGTCCTCGTGCATCGCGCGCGGCAACCAGTTCCTCCTGCCCAGCGCCGACGCGGTGACCGTCTCAGAACACCTGGCGCAGCGCTACGGCATGCCGAAGTGGCAGTTCACCTTGTCGGCGACCCAGGCGAACACGGAGGTGGTCAGGTTGGCGCGTGCTGCCACCGGTCGCGACAACGTGCTGGTGTTCGACGGGAAGTATCACGGGCACGTGGACGCCACGCTGAGCGTGGTGGAAGGTGGCCAGGTGGTGCCCGAGTACGGGGGGCTCCCCGCCTCGGCTCCGGCGACCACGCGCATCGTCGCGTTCAACGACGTCGCCGCTGTGGAACGGGCGCTGGCCGACCGACAGGTCGCGGTCGTGATGGCCGAGCCGGCGATGACCAACGCCGGGTTCCTCCTGCCCGAGCCCGGTTTTCACGAGGCGTTGCGCCGGATGACCCGCGACACCGGCACACTGCTCGCCATCGACGAGACCCATACGCTGGTCACGTCGTATGCGGGGTTGGCTCGCGAGTGGAACCTGCAGCCGGACCTCCTGACCATCGGCAAGGCCATCGCAGCTGGCGTTCCACTGGGTGCGTACGGCATGTCCGACGAGGTCTCGTCGGTCCTCGACACCGCCGAGAAGCCTTCGGCGGTGTCAGGTGAAGCCGCCCACGAGGTGGCGACCGGTGGAACATTGTTCGCCAACGCTCTCTCTATGGCGGCCGGCGCAGCGGCGCTGACGCAGGTGCTGACACCGGACGCGTTCGAGCGAACGGCGCAGCTCGGTGCGCAGCTCGCGACGGGGTTGCGCGAGCTCATCGCCGGCTCTGCACTGCCGTGGAGTGTCGTGCAGCACGGGGCACACGCCTGCTACTTCTTCTGTCCCGAGCCGCCGGTCAACGGTGAGCAGTCGCGCAATGCCGACGATCCCGAGTTGCGGGCGCTGGCGCGCGTCTTCCTCGCCAACCGCGGCGTCTGGGAGTCGGGATGGTGGCTTGGACCGACGGTGTCAGTGGCCCACACCACCAAAGATGTGGATCAGTACCTGGCGGCATTCGCGGACTTCATCGCCGCCGTGTCGATGGGGTGACGTGATTCAGAGTCCGACGTCAGATCCTCGTGGCAGAGACCGGAGCACGTCGTGCTGCTCCTGGACTGAGTGACCGGCGGATGACCCGCTGGCTTGTCCACAGCACCGGGGACGGTGCGAATTCGTCCACAGGCGGTGCAGGCCGACCGGGCAGCGTGAAAGAGAGCCTCTACGCTCGAACACATGTTCGAATCGGTCGAGGCGGCTGAGCTGGCGCAGGAGCTGCGCCGGTTCGAGCCTTCGCGCGCCAGCCGCAACGAGCTCCTCGAGCGGCTTTCCGGCTGGGACCGGCTCATCTCCTGGGCTCAGGCCGGTCAGTTGGCGACCTTGGCCGAGTTCGCCCGGAGGCCCGATCCGCTCGACCTGCGCAGGGCCGTCGAGAACGGGCGTGCCCAGCCCGGGGAGTTCGTGGTCGACGAGGTCTCCGCCGAGCTCAACTGGTCCCGGCCAACCGCTGATGACCGGCTGGCGCTGGCCAACGACCTCGCGGAGCTGCCCGTGACCTCAGGCGCGCTCGCGTGCGGTGAGATCGACCTTCCCCGCGCGCGTGTGATCGCTGAGGCCGTTCGAGGCCTTCCGCTCCAAGCCGGTCAAAGCGTCGAACAGCGGGTGATGGAGCGGGCGAAGAACCAGACTCCGGGTCAGCTGCGGGCGACGGTGCTGCGCGCGGTGTTGCTGATCGATCCGGACGCTGCGGAACGGCGCAGGGCTGCGGCGGTGCGAACTCGCGCTGTACGCGTCTGGCCGCAAACCGACGGCATGGCCTGCCTGCAGGCGGATCTCCCTGCGGCAGCTGCTCAGGCGGTGTACCGGCAGATCGATGCTCGGGCGCGCGAGATGCGCCAGGAAAGCGAGGCGGACAGTTCCTCCGTGCGGTCGCGGCAAACGATGGACGAGTGTCGCGCCGACGCATTGGTCGAGCTTGTCCTGGGTGATGCGGCGCAAGAGCGGCCGAGGGTCTGGTTGCAGTTGGTGGTACCCGCGTCGGCGCTCCTGGAACAGTCTGAGGAACCGGCGCAACTTGTCGGGCACGGCCCGATCACAAGTGCTGAGCTTTACGAGTTGATCGGCGGTCAGGCGACGGTGCAGCGCATCGTCACCGAGCCGGTGTCCGGTGTGGTCCTCGACGTGGGTACGAGTCGCTACGTTCCGCCGGCCGCGATGCAGCGTCTGATCAGGACCCGCGATGGCACCTGTCGGTTCCCGGGATGTCGACGTCAGGCGAAGAACGGCGACCTCGACCACGTCATCCCGTTCCCCGCGGGACCGACGGCGGCGAGCAATCTCATGGTGCTGTGCCGACGCCACCATCGCCTGAAGACGTTCGGTGGCTGGTCGGTGTCTCTCGCAACCGATGCGACGTGTGAGTGGACCAGTCCCGCGGGTCGCAGCTACCTGACGACACCAGAGGAACTGCCTGGCGCGCGTGCCGGACCGCTTGCCCAGGTCGGCCAGATTCGGCAGGTACGCTCGCCGGCAGTGATGTGAGGCAGGCGGCAACCCTGAGGAGCGACCCCGTGGCGAGCATCGATGCCGTCATCGCCCGCGAGATTCTCGACTCGCGCGGCAACCCGACCGTTGAGGTGGAGGTCGGACTCGACGACGGCAGCGTGGGTCGCGCAGCGGTGCCCAGTGGGGCCTCTACGGGGGCTTTCGAGGCGGTGGAGCTGCGCGACGGTGACGCCGAGCGGTACGGCGGCAAGGGTGTGCTGCGAGCGGTGCTGGCGGTCGAGGACGAGCTCGGCCCCGAGCTGGTCGGCTACGACGCGTCCGAGCAGCGGCTGATCGACCAGGTGATGCTCGACCTCGACGGCACGCTCAACAAGGGACGGTTGGGGGCCAACGCCCTCCTGGGTGTCTCGCTGGCGGTCGCGCATGCGGCGGCCGTGAGCGCCGACCTCCCGCTGTTCCGCTACGTCGGTGGTCCCAACGCCCACCTGCTGCCGGTGCCGATGATGAACGTTCTCAATGGTGGCGCGCATGCCGACACCGACGTGGACATCCAGGAGTTCATGGTGGCGCCCATCGGTGCTGCGACGCTCAGCGAGGCGGTGCGGTGGGGCGCCGAGACGTACCACTGCCTGAAGTCGGTGCTCAAGGAACGCGGTCTGAGCACCGGGCTGGGCGATGAAGGCGGCTTCGCGCCGAACCTCCCTACCAACCAGGCGGCCCTCGAGCTCCTGGTCACCGCGATCGAGCGGGCGGGGTTCGAGTCCGGCCGCGACGTTGCAGTGGCGCTGGACGTCGCCGCGAGCGAGTTCTATCGCGATGGCGCTTACCAGTTCGAGGGGGCGGCGCGCTCGGCGGAGTGGATGACCGGCTACTACGAGGGACTCGTCGCCGAGTTCCCGCTGGTGTCGATCGAGGACCCCATCGCGGAGGACGACTGGGCCGGCTGGAGCCACGTCACCAACGCCCTCGGCGGCCGGACCCAGATCGTCGGAGACGACGTGTTCGTGACCAACCCCGAGCGGCTGCAGCGTGGCATCGACGAGATGGTGGCGAACGCGTTGTTGGTCAAGGTGAACCAGATCGGCACTCTGACCGAGACGCTGGACGCCGTCACATTGGCGCAGAGCAACGGCTACCGCTGCATGATGAGCCACCGCTCGGGAGAGACCGAGGACACGACGATCGCCGATCTCGCCGTCGCGACCAACTGCGGCCAGATGAAGACCGGCGCCCCCGCGCGATCCGAGCGGGTGGCCAAGTACAACCAGCTGTTGCGGATCGAGCAGGAGCTCGACGACGCGGCCGCGTATGCCGGAGTTCACGCGTTTCCGCGGTTCGGTCTCGGAGACTGACGACGTGGCATCCGGCACTCGTGGCTCGCTGACCTCCCGGGCGGCGGTGCTGGCGCTTGTGCTCGCCGCGCTGGTCATGACGTTGGCCTTCCCGGTTCGGGAGTTTGTGCAACAGCGGGCGCAGCTGGCGTCGCTGCAAGCACTCGTCGATCGGCAGCAGGCCAGTGTCACTTCGCTGCAGGCACAACGCGATCGCTGGCAGGACCCGGCCTACATCGAGGCCCAGGCGCGAGCGCGGCTGCACTTCGTGTTCCCCGGCGAGACCGGTTACGTCGTGCTGTCACCCGGCGACGTCGCGCGCGCGAGGGATCCTCAGCTGCGGCAGCCGGAGCTTCCGGCGACCCCCTGGTACGACACGTTGTGGCACTCCGTCGAAGCAGCCGACAGCGGGCGATGAGCGAGTACGTGGCAGAGCCGCTCGAACCCGCCGACGTCGCTGTGGTCGAGGAGCAACTCGGGCGGACCCTGCGCGGCGCCACCGGTGTGGCCCACCAGTGTGAGTGTGGCCTTCCGGACGTGGTCGTGACGGCACCCCGGCTGCCCGACGGCGCACCGTTCCCGACGCTGTACTACCTGACGTGCCCGACGCTCACCTCGGCCGTCAGCACGCTCGAGGCGGAGGGGCTGATGCGCCGCATGCAAGGCCGGTTGGCCTCCGACGGCGCGCTCGCCACTGCCTATCGCGCCGCGCACGCCGACTATCTCGCGCGTCGCGCCGCGCTTGGCGAGGTAGCCGAGATCTCGGGGATCTCCGCAGGCGGGATGCCCGACCGGGTCAAGTGCTTGCACGTGATGGTGGCCCACTCCCTGGCGTGCGGCCCCGGCGTCAACCCGTTCGGCGACGAAGCACTGGCCGAGCTCAGCGGTCGAGGTGTCATCCCGCGGGACCTTCCGTGCGTCGTCGGCGGGTCGTCCGGATGAGCCGGAACCGGGTCGCAGCGGTCGACTGCGGCACCAACTCGATCCGGCTGCTGATCGCCGACCACGACGACGACGCCGGCACGATGCACGACGTGCGGCGTGCGATGCGCATCGTGCGCCTGGGCGAGGGCGTCGACCGAACCGGCGCACTGTCCGAGACCGCGTTGGCTCGAACGTTTGCGGCGATCGACGAGTACCACGGACTGATCGAGGCGGCCGGCGCCCAGCAGGTGCGTTTCGTGGCGACGTCTGCGACGCGAGACGCCAGCAACCGCGAGGACTTCGTCTGGGGGGTGCGGGAACGCCTCGGGGTCGAGCCTGAGGTGATCGAGGGCGCCGAAGAAGCCCGCTTGTCGTTCGAGGGCGCGACGCGCGACCTCGGCGCCCGGCAACCACAGGCGGTGGCGCCCTACCTCGTGGTGGACATCGGTGGCGGCTCCACCGAGTTCGTCGTGGGATCGACCGGACCCGACGCCGGCCGGTCGGTGGACGTCGGCTGCGTCCGGCTGACCGAACGTCACTTCCATCACGACCCACCGCTGCCCGCCGAGGTCGCGGCCGCCCGCGACGACGTCGATGCCGCGATCGCCCGGGTCGTGACGACGGTTCCGTTGCGATCCGCCGCGACGATGATCGGCCTGGCGGGAACCGTCACGACCGTCGCCGGGATCGCCCTGAGCCACGAGCGGTACGACCCGGATCTGCTCCACCACAGCATCATCAGCGCGGCCGACGTGCACCGCACCACCGAGATGCTGCTCTACTCCGACCGCGATCGTCGGGCAGCGATTCCGGTGATGCACCCGGGACGGGTCGACGTCATCATGGCCGGAGCGTTGATCCTGTCGACGATCGTTGCCTACACGGGTGTGCCCGAGGTGCTGGTGAGCGAACACGACATCCTCGACGGCATCGCCTGGTCGATCGTGGAGCGGTAGCCCGCCCTTGCTCCTAGGCGCCCGGTCGTCGACGATACGGACGTGACAATCCCGGAGACGCGATACGCGCTCGCGAGAGACGGTGTCTGCCTAGCCCACCAAGTGATTGGCGATGCCGACATCGACCTGCTATGGCTTGACGGACTCCGCGGCAACCTCGAGGTGATGTGGGAGCAGCGTGACTACGCGAGTTTCTTCACCAAGCTCTCCCGGACCTTTCGCGTCATTCGCTTCGACATGCGGGGGACTGGCCTGTCGGACCGTGGTATCCCTCCGCCTAGCCTTGAGGCGCACATGGACGACGCGCTGACCGTTCTCGAAGCGGTTGGCTCCCAGCGCACGATCATCTGTGGTCACAACTGGGGCAGCAGTGTCGCGGCACTGTTCGCGTCCACCTTTCCGCGACGCACCCGCGGGCTCGTCCTGATCGCTGCATCGGCGCGAAATCGTTGGGCGCCCGATTATCCGTGGGGGTTCTCAGACGATGAATGGGAAGCAAGCCTGCGGCTGATCAGGACGACATGGGGCACCGAGGCGTATGCGGCGTACGAGACGGCAGCCGCAGCGGCGTCCATGATCGACGACCGAGACTTCATTCGGTTGGCGGCCAAGGCGCACCGCCATTGGGTCGGACCAACTGGAGCCCTTGCCCTGAACCAGTACTTCTATGACTCAGATGTTCGAGAGGTGCTTCGTTCCATACGGGTACCCAGCCTGGTGGTGGCGAAGGAGTGGGAGCGGCCCGAAGAGGACGAATACGTCGCAAGCCTGATCCCTGGTGCCCGGTTGGTCAGACTGCCGGGTGCTGACTGGTTGGCATGGCTTGATGAACAGGACGCGATGGTTGCGTGCATCGCAAGTGCGGCCGCCACGCCAGTCGGGGAGGGACAGTACGACCGCGTCCTGGCCACCTTCATGTTCACGGACATCGTCGCGTCGACTGCGCGATCGTCGGAGTTGGGCGATCACGCTTGGGGTGGCCTGGTTGAGGCACACCATGGCATCGTCCGGCATTTGCTGGCGAAGCATCGTGGGGTCGAAGTCGATACCGCCGGAGATGGCTTCTTTGCCACGTTCGACGGTCCGGCCAGGGCGATTCGCTGTGCGCAGGAGATCGAGCGCGACATACGCCAGCTCGGCCTCGAGGTGCGGGCCGGGGTACATACCGGGGAGTGCGAGACCATCGATGGCAAGGTTGGTGGCATCAGCGTGGTCATCGGATCTCGTATTGGGGCGCTGGCCGGTGCTTCGGAGGTCCTGGTGTCCCAGACGGTCAAGGACCTGGTCGCCGGATCCGGCCTGACCTTCGAATCCGCAGGCGAGCATGAGTTGAAGGGCGTCCCGAACCCCTGGCGCCTCTACCGGGTACTGCCCTAGGACGCCGGCCCGACACGGTGCGCCTAGCATCGCCCCAGACGACGAGGATGGGAGCACCGTGGGCGAGATGGTCGACTTCGCGAGCAATGGGGGCACGGCCACCGGTTACCTGGCGGTGCCCGCGTCTGGCAGTGGACCCGGCGTGATCGTCATCCAGGAGTGGTGGGGCCTGGTGCCCCACGTCGAAGCGGTGGCCGACCGTTTCGCCGCCGAAGGCTTCGTTGCCCTGGCGCCCGACCTCTTCCACGGGGTGTCCACCACCGAGCCGGACGACGCGATGCGCCTGCTCATGGGGCTGGCCATGGACACGGCGGCCAAGGACATGGCAGGCGCGGCGCACTACCTGCAGGACCGTGTCGAGGTGACGTCCAGCGGCGTCGGCATCGTCGGGTTCTGCATGGGCGGATCGTTGGCCCTGTGGGCGGCGACGTTCAGCGACGAGATCGTCGCGGCAGTCGGTTACTACCCCGGGATGCCGTGGGAGCGCATGGAGCCCAAGTGGTCGAACTACCAGGGCAAGTCCGCCATGATCCACTGCTCGGAGGAGGACGGCACGTCGCAGGCCGACGGGATCCAGCAGGCGTGGGCTGCCATCGACGCGGCTGGCGGCGACGTCGAGGTGTTCGACTACCCGGGCACCCAGCACGCGTTCTTCAACGACACTCGCCCCGAGGTCTACGACCGAGCAGCGTCAGAGACCAGCTTCGAACGGACGCTGTCGCTGCTGCGTCGACGTCTGGGGTGAGTCGTGAGTCGGCGCTGCGCGACGTCGACGCGGCGATCACCCGATGCCGTGCCTGTCCTCGGCTGGTGGAATGGCGCGAGCACGTCGCGCGCACCAAGCGGGCATCGTTTGCCGACCAGCAGTACTGGGGACGTCCGGTGCCTGGTTTCGGTCCGGCCGATGCGCGGATCCTGGTCCTCGGCCTGGCGCCGGCGGCCCACGGTGCGAACCGCACTGGGCGCATGTTCACGGGCGACCGAAGCGGCGACTGGTTGTACGCCGCGCTCGAGCGCGTGGGACTGGCCAACCAGCCCACGTCGATCGCGCGTGACGACGGCCTGCAGCTGCGGTCCACCCGGGTGTCGGCCGCCGTCAGGTGCGCACCTCCGGCCAACAAGCCCAGCACCGAGGAGCGCGACGCGTGTGCGCACTGGCTGGACGAGGAGGTCGCCCAACTCGGTGCCCTCCAAGTGGTCGTGGCCCTGGGCGGTTTTGCCTGGACGGCGGCCCTTTCGCTGGCCGGCCGTGCGGGCTGGGCGGTGCCTGCGCCGCGTCCCCGCTTTGGCCATGGCGCCCGAGCCGAGCTGGACCGCCCCGGAGCGGCGTCGGCGGTCGCTCTGATCGGGAGCTACCACCCGAGCCAGCAGAACACCTTCACGGGCAAGCTCACCGAACCCATGCTGGACGACGTGTTCCGTGCGGCCCGCCTCCAGGCCGGGTTGTCCTAGAGATACAACTTGATGTCAAGAGTTCGCCTCGGCGTCGCAGCGGGGTCAACGGGCGGTTCTCTAACCTCGTCCCATGACGACCACGTCCTCGTCGCAGCGCCCGACGCCCTCCGCTCCTGCCCGCATCCTGATCGTGGGTGGCGGCTACGTCGGCATGTACACCGCCCTGCGCCTGCTCCGCCGGTTGCATGACGGTGAGGCGCAGGTGACCGTCGTCGACCCGCGTTCGTACATGACCTACCAGCCCTTCCTGCCCGAGGCGGCCGCCGGCGCCGTGGCGCCTCGCCACGTGGTGGTGCCGCTGCGGCGCGTGCTGCGCAACGCGGAGATCATCACCGGACGGGTGGAGCGCATCGACCACGCCGCCAAGCGCGCGACCGTGCGTCCGCTGGAGGGCGACGCCTACGACGTGCCGTACGACCAGCTGGTCATGGCGGTCGGCTCGGTGTCGCGGACTCTTCCGATCCCCGGTCTGGCCGAGTGGGCCAGTGGGTTCAAGACGGTGGAGGAGGCCATCCAGCTGCGCAACCGCGTCCTGGAGTGCATGGACATTGCGGAGTCGACCCGCGATGACGACATCCGGCGCCGCAACCTGACATTCGTCTTCGTGGGTGGCGGCTTCGCGGGAGTCGAGGCCCTGGCCGAGGTCGAGGACATGGCGCGGTACGCCACGCGTTACTACCGATCCATCAGCGCCGACGACCTGCGCTTCGTGCTGGTCGAGGCGGCCGACGTCATCCTGCCCGAGGTCGGTCCCGAGATGGGTCGCTGGACGTTGGAGGAGTTGCGCACACGCGGCATCCAGGTGCGCCTCGAGACCCGGCTGGAGTCGTGTGTCGGCGGACATGTCGTGCTCAGCGACGGCGAGCATTTCGACGCCGAGACGGTCGTGTGGACGGCCGGGGTCCGACCGAGTCCGGCGCTGGCCAACACCGACCTTCCGGTCGACGAGCGCGGTCGGTTGCGCTGCACCGCGACGCTGGGCGTGGAGGGGACGCCGAACGCCTGGGGGTCCGGCGACAGTGCAGCGGTCCCCGACCTCACCGCAGAACCGGGCACGTTCTGTGCGCCGAACGCGCAGCACGCGGTTCGGGAAGCGAAGGTGCTCGCCGACAACATCATTGCCACGCTGCGGGGGAAGCAACTGACCGAGTACCGGCACCGCTACGTCGGTTCCGTGGCCGGACTCGGCCTGTACCGAGGCGTCGCCAACGTGTATGGCGTCAAGGTCAAGGGCTGGCCCGCGTGGTTCCTGCACCGCACGTACCACGTGAGCCGGGTGCCGACCCTGAGCCGCAAGGCCAGGGTGATCGCGGACTGGACGCTGGCGCTCTTCTTCAAGCGCGAGATCGTTTCGCTGTGGTCGATGCACGAGCCGTTCAACGAGTTCCAGGTGGCGGCCGGCCGCCGACCGACCGGGCCGCAGACACCGCACGAGGCCCATCCGGCCGCCTGACGCCCGACCTGACACCTACCCTGGTTCGGGTACGCCCGGGTGGCGGAACTGGCAGACGCAGGTCCCTTAAAAGGATCGGCCGAAAGGCGTGCGGGTTCGACCCCCGCCCCGGGCACAGGTACCGTCAAGGAACGAGGGACGGCCGTCCGCGGCTGCCCCTGCCACGAGGAGGGATCTTCGGTGCCGCAGAGCAACAACCCCGTCCTGACCAAGATGACCAAGACCAAGGACGGTTACGCGACGTTCGGCGAGGCGCCCACCGCGACCGCCACGACCGACGCCACGAGTCCGGTCGTCAACAGCGACGGCATGACGGGTGGCTACACCGTGCCGCCGGGTACTGCACCTGCCGGCGTGGCCCGCATCACGATCACCGACGTCATCGTCAAGACCGGCGCGATGTTCGCGGTACTGCTCGTCACCGCGACCGCTGCCTGGCAGCTCGACCTGCCGACGGGTCTGTACATCGTGCTCGTGTTCGCCGCTCTCGGGGTCGGCCTGTGGGCCTCGGTGCGCCGCGAGGTGAGCCCCGGCCTCTACCTGCTCTATGCCGCACTCGAAGGCGTGGTGGTGGGGTGGATCAGCAAGGTCTACAACGACTGGGCCGTGCAGAAGGGTGCTCAGTCCGGAATCGTCGGCTGGGCCATCCTGGGCACGCTGGTCACGTTCGCGGTGATGCTGATCCTGTACCGAGCCAAGTTCCTGCGGGCGACACCGCAGTTCACGAAGATGATGATGATCGGGCTCGTCAGCTACGCCACGCTGAGCCTGATCTCGTTCGTTGCCGGAGCATTCCTCGGAGTCGGTGATGGACTCGGCTTCTACGGATTCGGCGCGATCGGGATCTTGTTCTGCGTCATCGGGGTCGGCCTGGCTGCGTTCACGCTGGTGCTCGACTTCGCGATGATCGAGCAGTTGGTGTCGATGGGGGCTCCGGAGCGCGAGTCGTGGCGGGCCGCATTCGGCCTGACGGTGACGCTGGTCTGGCTGTACCTGGAGCTGCTCCGGCTGCTGGCCATCTTGAACAGTCGTTGATCCTGCACCATCGCTGACGAGAGGTCAGCGGGTGCGGCGGGCCGCGCGCTGCAGGTCGTACTCGTGGACCACAGCAGTGGCGTAGCCGTGCGGCAGTTCGTACTCGTCCTGCAGCCAGTGCACCCGCTCTTCGAAGCGCGAGAACGAGGGACCCGACTCCACAATCGCGAACCACTGGTCAGCATCGCGGCCAGTGGCGTTGGGAAGGCGGGAGACCAGGTTCGCGTGGGTCTCCTCGGAGTGGTGCAACGACGACATAGAACGCCTCCTTGGCAGCGGGCTTCCACCGTGCCGTACGCGGCGGCACTTCACAACCCCGCCGACCTGACCGGGCTAGCCTGACACGGTGTCCTCCCAGGCGTCGCAGGGACCGCCAGAGCGTCTGGTCAGGCCGCCCTGGCTGGAGCCGCTGCAACGCGACCTGGAGCGCACCGTGGAGCGGCTGCAAGGTCGTTCACTGGCCCGCCTGGACAGACCCCTCGAGCCGGCAGGGGACGGGCACACCGCCCACGGTCCCACCGCTGCGCAGGCAGCGGCGGCCCTGGCCCAGCAGCTGGTCGACGTCACCGCGTCGCTCGAGGGCCGACCGCCGCAGCACCTGCCCGACGTCGAGGTGCACGTGCTCCCCGACCTGCTGGCGGTGGCCGGGAACGACCTGGTGCTGGCCCTTTGCGGGTACCCGCAGGCAGCCGATGCCCAGCGGCAGGCCGCCGTCGCGGCGGCCGCCCTGCGCTCCCTACGACACGCTCTCTGAGGCCTGGCCGGGCTCGTCGGGCTCGTCGGACTCGTCGGACTCGTCGGGCACCGTCGCCCGTCGCAGCCGAGGGCGTCCCGGCAGGCGAACGGCAGCCCAGCGGCTGCGTCCGGCCCGGGTGAGCTCGGTGCCGGCCCGGTCCGCAGCGGCTGCGGCGGCCTCCTCGACCGCAACCGTGGGGACGACGGCATGCTCCGGCGCCGTCGGCTCGACCCCGTAGCCGAGGCTGGCCAGGACGCTCGGGGCCAAGGCCTGCGCGAGCGCTCGGTACCCCGCGGCCGATGGATGGAACTGGTCAGGTCCGAAGAACTTCTCCGGCTGTCGGGCGAACTCCGCACCGAGCAGGTCGGCCAGCGCCACACAGCGGCCGCCGGCTTCGACCGTGGCCACCATCTGCGCGGCGGCCAGCGACCGGCTCCATTGCCGGGCCACCCACTTCAGAGGGTGGGGAATCGGTTGCACGGTGCCGAGATCCGGACAGGTGCCGACGACGACCTCGACGCCTGCGGCCTGCAGCCGGCGGACGGCTGCGGCCAGCATGCGCACCGATGCAGCAGGTGGTACGCGGTGGGTCACGTCGTTCGCGCCGACCACGATGACCGCCACGTCCGGGCGCACCGGCAGGGCCCGATCGATCTGGGTGTCCAGGGTCCCGGTCTGGGCACCGACCACGGCGAACGAGCGCAGGTCGACGGCTCGTCGGGCACCGTCGGCGAGCAGCTGGGCCACGACGGCTCCGGGCGTCTCCTCCGGTTGCTCGACACCGAGCCCGGCGGCGCCGGAGTCGCCGAGCACCACCATCCGCAGCGGTCGACCGCGTTCCTCACCCGACGCAGGTGTGTACCGTCCCTGCGCGTCGAGGGGGTCGTCGGTGGGTAGCCCGATCACGCGGCGGGCCAGCGCGGCCTCCGCCAGCAGCAGTCCGACGACAGCACCGCCGAGGCCGACCAGCCCGGTGCCCCCGTAAGCCGCAGCGCGAGCCAGCGCGCGGGCTCGCCGCGCGCGCGTCATCGGGTCGTACCTGTCGTCACGCGGGGCACTGGTTCACGCTAACCCACGAAGTCACGACCCGTAGGCTCCGCCCGTGGATGTCTACGAACGCGTGACAGACCTGATCGGCAACACCCCGCTGGTGCGGCTCAACCAAGTGGTCGGCGGCACGGCTGCGGCCGTCTTCGCGAAGGTCGAGTACTTCAACCCCGGTGGCTCGGTGAAGGACCGGATCGCTGCGCTCATGGTCGACGAGGCCGAGCGCACAGGTCGCCTGGCCAGTGGCGGCACGATCGTCGAGCCGACGTCGGGCAACACCGGCGTGGGGCTCGCGCTGGTTGCCCAGCAGCGCGGCTACTCGTGCATCTTCGTGGTGCCGGACAAGGTGTCGACCGACAAGATCGACGTGCTCAAGGCCTACGGGGCCGAGGTGGTCGTGTGCCCCACAGCAGTTCCACCGGAACATCCTGACTCCTACTACAACGTCAGCGACCGTCTCGCAGCAGAGGTGCCTGGCGCGTGGAAGCCGGACCAGTACGCGAACCCGGCCAACCCCGAGTCGCACTACCGCAGCACTGGGCCAGAGGTCTGGCGGCAGACCGACCAGCGCGTCACGCACTTCGTTGCCGGGGTGGGCACGGGCGGCACGATCACCGGTACCGGCCGTTACCTCAAGGAGGTGTCCGGCGGTCGCGTGCAGATCGTCGGTGCAGACCCGGTGGGGTCGGTGTACTCCGGTGGCACCGGACGTCCGTACCTGGTCGAAGGCGTGGGCGAGGACTTCTGGCCGGCCACCTACGACCCCACCGTCGTCGATCGGATCGTTGCGGTGAGCGACGCGGACTCGTTCGCCATGACGCGACGCCTGGCGCGCGAGGAAGGTCTGCTCGTCGGCGGTTCTTGCGGCATGGCCGTGGTCGCCGCACTCGAAGTGGCACGTGAGGCGAGCCCGGATGCCCTCGTGGTCGTGCTGCTGCCGGACTCCGGCCGGGGTTACCTGTCCAAGGTGTTCAACGACGAGTGGCTGGCCCACTACGGCTTCTTGCCCGAAGCCGGCGAGGGACGGACCGTCCGCGACGTCCTGCACGCCAAGGGGGAGGCCACGCCGCCGCTGATCCACACACATCCCAACGAGACGATCGCCGAGGCGGTAGCGATCTTGCGTGAGTACGGCGTCTCGCAGATGCCGGTGGTCCGCGCTGAGCCTCCGGTGATGGCCGCGGAGATCGCCGGGTCGGTCGTCGAGCGGGACCTGCTCGAGGCGCTGTACACCGGTCGGGCACACCTGGCCGACCGCGTCGAGGATCACATGTCGGCGCCGTTGCCAGGGATCGGCTCCGGTGAGGCGGTGTCCGCCGCGGTCGTCGCGCTGGAGAAGGCCGACGCGCTGGTGGTGCTGGACGACGGTCGACCGACCGGTGTCGTGACCCGGCAGGACCTGCTGGGGTTCCTGACCAGCTAACTGCCCGCGGGGAAGCGCACCCCCGTAGTGGAGTGGCAGTCGTACCCATGCGGGTTCTTGTACAGGTACTGCTGGTGGTAGCCCTCGGCCGCGTAGTACGCCGGCGCGTCGAGGATCTCGGTGGTGATCGGGTCGTAGCCGGCCGCATCCAGCGCGTCCTGGTACTGCTCGCGAGTCGATTCGGCGAGGGCCTGCTGTTCGTCGCTGGTCACGTAGATCGCTGACCGGTACTGCGTGCCGACGTCATTGCCCTGCCGGTAGCCCTGGGTCGGGTCGTGGTTCTCCCAGAACCAGCGCAGCAGGTCGCGGTGGGACAACACGGCCGGGTCGTAGACGACGCGCGTCACTTCGGTGTGCCCAGTTCGTCCGCTGCAGACCTCGTCGTAGGTGGGGTGTGGGGTGCTCCCACCCTGGTAGCCGACCGACGTGGTCCAGACGCCTGGCATCTGCCACAGCTTTCGCTCGGCGCCCCAGAAGCACCCCGTCCCGAGAAACAGTTCTGCGTGGCCGGCAGGGATCGGCCCCTCCAACGGGGTCCCGAGCACGGCATGGGTGGCGGGGACGTCGTAGCTGCGGCTGGCGCGCCCGGGCAGCGCCTCGGTCGCGTCCGGAACTCGCGAGGTCACTCGGCCGAAGATCACAGGTCACTCCTTGGGTCGGGTACCGGCTCAACCACGGCACCCCGCCTGCCGATTCCCACGTGTGCTGCCGGGTGCAGCCGTGCCCAGATCACGGCAGTCCGGTCGGGGGATCCAGCCAGACTGAGGGGAACCGGTGCGAAGCCTTCGGGTACCAGCCTTGGTGCTGGGGGTCACCTTGTTGGCCAGTGGCATCGGGATCGGGTACCAGGCCGCCAAAGCGGCGGACCAGCAGGCTCGCGAGCTGTCGCAGTCACTGTCGTCGCAGGCTCAGCACTCGTCGGTCCGCATCTCGGACTACTTCGAGCGGATGGGCAATGCTGCCCTCCTGACGGCGCGCAACCCGGCCTTCCGGCAGTTCTACCTCGACCCCGGCAGCCGGGCCCACAAGGTCGCCGTCGACGACCCTGCCCTGGTGCAGGCCCGCGCTGACATGGCATACCTGCAGCAGCTGTTCCCCGACGTCATCGGTTCGGTCGACTTCGTCGACGCGCAGTCGGGCTGGGAGAACGCGCGCATCGACCGCGGAGTCGCCGTCGACGCCGTCGACCTGGTCCACCAGAACCATGACACCCGGTTGTTCACGCAGGCGCTCCAGCTGCGTCCCGGCTGGGTCTACCAGTCCGCGCCGTTCCAAGCCGGCACCAGCCGTCGTTGGGTGATCGGAAACTCCACGCCGGTCGGCGGTGGGAACGACTCCATTCAGTCGATCGTGTGGTACGAGACGAACATCGACGCGATCAGGTCGATCCTCACCTCCGGCGGTGGCAACAACACCTACCAGGTCGTCGACGCAGGCGACGGATCGGTCATCATCGACAACCGCTACGTGCAAGCGATCGGTGGGCCGCTCGGGCGCCCCGGGGACTCGACGTACCTGACCCTGGTCAGCGGCTGGCACGACGGGGGCACGGCCAACGTCGGGACCAGCACGGTCGCCTACGACCGCATGACACCGGCCTCGGGGGCCCACTCGCTCAACGACAACCTGTGGTACGTCGTTGCATCCGCTCCCATCGTGACGACGGGGTGGGGCGCGGCCGTGTCACCGCTGTCGGTCGGGCTCGTTCTGGTCGCGCTCCCCCTGCTCGGTTACGCGCTGTTCTCGTATGTGCACCTGGCACGTCGCGCGAGTCGATCTTCGGCGCGCGCCAGGGCCGAGCGTGATCGCCTCGCGCAGCGGCTGGACGAGATGGCGCACGCCCTCGACCGCGCAGCCGATGGCGATCTCGGCGTTGCCTTGCCGGTGGACTTCGACGATGAGCAGATGGCCGTGCTCGCACAGGCCTTCGAACGCACACTCGGTCGGTTGCGCGGCCTGGTGGCGCAGGCGCAGGACAACGGCGTGCGACTCTCGCAAGCCGCGAGTCAACTGCGCGCGACGGCGGCGCAGCAGGCGGGCTCGGCCAACGAGCAGTCCGCAGTCGTCGCGGAGACGACCGCCACCATCGAGGAGCTCGCGGCCACGGCTGCACAGATCGCGGAGACCGCACAGTCGGTGGCCCGGTTTGCCCAGGACACCTTGCACCTGACCGACGACGGTCGGGTTGCGGTGCGTGACTCGGTGGCCGCCATGGACCGGATCTCGCACAAAGTGGACTTCATCGCGACATCGACCGCGGGCCTTGGCGAGAAGATCAACGAGGTCGGCCGGATCCTGGAGCTGATCGACGACCTGTCGGAGCAGACGAACCTGCTGGCCCTGAACGCCGCCATCGAGGCAGCGCGGGCCGGCGAGCACGGTCGCGGCTTTGCGGTAGTGGCCAGCGAGGTGCGCAAGCTCGCCGAACGGGCGCAGGAGTCAACCGCCCAGATCCAGACGATCGTCGCCGAGGTGCAGACCCACACGCGGGCCACGGTGCTGGCCAGTGAGGAAGGCGCCCGCGAGGCGTCCAAGGGCGCCGGACTGGCCAGTGGCGCGGTCACCGCGCTCGACCGGATCGCCGACATGGTCGACGAGACGACCACCGCGTCGGAGGAGATCTCGATCGCCACCCAGCAGCAACGCTCCGCATCGGAGCAGGTGGTGGTGGCGATGAACCAGGTGTCGGAGGTGTCGCGCCAGTACACCGAGGGTTCCAAAGAGACGTTGTCGGCCTCCGCGGAGATCGCGCGGCTGTCCAACGCGATGCAGGAGTCGATCGCGTCGTTCCAGGTCGGACAGCACCCCACGACGGACCGGCTCGCCGGCTGGGCGAACACCGACGAGTGGGTCGCTGAGGCGGCTGACGACGTCGCGCCGAGCACTGCCACGGAACCGGCCGACGATGAGGTCGTCAGCCCAGAGCCTGAGCTGGCCGGCTGACGCCACGACAGCGCGGGGGCTCGGGCTAGGGTCACCTTGTGACTTCTGACGACGCCCAGCCGGGCTTCGACACCTTGGCCATCCACGCCGGGCAGGACCCCGACCCGGCCACCGGTGCGGTCGTGACGCCGATCTATCAGGTGTCCACGTACGCCCAGGACGGCGTCGGGCAGCTGCGCACGGGGCTCGGCGTCGGGTACGAGTACAGCCGGTCGGGGAACCCGACGCGACACGCGCTGGAGACCTGTCTGGCCGCTCTGGAGCGTGGCGCCCGCGGTCTCGCCTTCGCCAGCGGGCTGGCCGCTGAGGACACCTTGCTGCGTACGGTCTGCTCGCCAGGTGACCACGTGGTGATCCCGGACGATGCGTACGGCGGCACGTACCGGCTGTTCACGCAGGTGCTGTCGCGCTGGGGGCTGGAGTCGACGTCGGCGTCGGTGGCCGACCCGGACTCGGTTCGGGCGGCGATGCGACCGAACACTGTCGCGGTCTGGGTGGAGACGCCCACCAACCCCACGCTGTCGGTCGCCGACATCGAGGTGCTGGCCGCGATCGCCCACGACGGCGGTGCGCTGCTCGTGGTGGACAACACGTTCGCCTCGCCCTACCTGCAACAGCCGCTGACCCACGGCGCGGACGTCGTCGTGCACTCGACCACCAAGTACCTGGGCGGGCACAGTGACGTGGTGGGCGGCGCGCTGGTCGCACTCGACGCAGACCTCGGCGACCGGCTCGCCTACCACCAGAACGCGATGGGTTCTATCGCCGGTCCGTTCGACGCGTGGCTCACGCTGCGCGGCGTCAAGACCTTGGGCGTGCGCATGGACCGGCACCAGGCGAACGCTGCCCGCATCGTCGAGGTGTTGACCCAGCACCCAGATGTCGTCGAGGTCTACTACCCGGGTCTGGCCGACCATCCTGGCCACGGCGTTGCCGTCAAGCAGATGCGCGGGTTCGGCGCGATGGTGTCGTTCCGTGTCGCCGGCGGCGAGGACGCCGCTGTCCGGGTGGCCGGAGCGACCCGGATCTTCACCCTCGCGGAGTCGCTGGGCGGCGTCGAGTCGTTGATCGAGCACCCAGGTCGCATGACCCACGCCTCGGTGGCCGGAAGTCCGCTGGAGGTACCGGCCGACCTGGTCCGGCTCTCGGTAGGCATCGAGACCGCCGACGATCTGGTGGCCGACCTTCGCTCGGCCCTCGACCGCGCGGACGCGTGACGCAGCCGCTGGTCTGCGTGGACTTCGGTTCCACGTATACGAAGGTGGCGGCAGTCGAACCTCGCAGCGGACGGTTGCTCGGCACGGCCGCCCGCCCCACGAGCATCGCGACCGACGTCCTCGATGGGCTCGAGGATGCGATGGCCGATCTGGCGTTGACCCCGAATCACGTCGAACTACTGGCGTGCTCGTCGGCCGGCGGCGGGTTGCGGCTCGCTGTCGTGGGTTACGAGCGGGTCGTGACGGCCGAAGCAGGCTTTCGCGTGGGGCTGTCGGCCGGGGCGCGCGTGACCCACGTGAGTGCCGGTCCGCTCGATGGCGCTGCAACGACCGCACTGCTGGCAGACCGGCCCGATGTCGTGCTGCTGGTGGGTGGTACCGACGCCGGCAACTCCGATGTGCTGCTGCACAACGCAGATGTCCTGGCGTCGGCGCAGATTCGGGTCCCGATCGTCGTGGCAGGCAACCGTGCGGTACGAGACGAGGTCGTACATCGGCTGGAGGCCGCCGACGTTCCCGTGACCGCCACCGACAACGTGCTGCCCAGGATCGGGGTTCTCGATCCGGCGCCGGCTCGATCAGCGATTCGGGAGGTGTTCATCCGTCACGTGATCGGCGGCAAGCACCTGTCGACCCGGGTCGACCTCGCCACGTTCGTGCGCGCGGCGACGCCCGACGCGGTGCTGGCCGGTGTCGAGCTCCTGTCAGACGGGCACGGCGGGGCGCGCGGAGTCGGCGACGTGGTGGTGGTCGACGTGGGGGGTGCCACCACCGACGTGTACTCGGTGCTGACGCCAGACACTGAGGCGCCGGACTTCGGCAACGACGTCGTGCAGACGCTGTGGCGCAGCCGCACTGTCGAAGGCGACCTCGGTGTGCGCTGGAATGCCCCTGGGATCGTGGCCGCCGCACACGCCGAGCGGTTGATCGACGACGCGGAGCGCGATCGGCTGGGACCGCTCGCGCAAGCGCGCGCCGACGACCCGGCCTACCTGGCCGATGACGCGCAGCAGCGCGAGGCCGACCTGCGGCTGGTCGAGCTCGCGGCCACGGTGGCCTTGCGACGCCATGCGCGGCCGCAGGAGTCCGGCGACGTGCGCTCGAGCGGACGCGACCTGCGTCGGGTCCGCCTCGTGGTCGGTTCCGGGGGCGTTCTTCGGCACGCGACCAAGGCCGCAGCACGACGGGTGCTCACCGCGGCCGTGGCTGACGTGGGAGGAGGCTGGAAGACTCCGGAGCACGCCAAGCTCGTGCTGGACCGCTCCTACGTGCTCGCCGCCGCGGGCCTGCTGACGCAGCGGCATCCGGACGCCGCCTGGGGCCTGCTGCAGTCGGCGCTGGCCCCGTAGGTCCGCACCTGACTAGGGTCCGCACATGACGACCCTGGAGCGCACGCAAGGAACCGCGGTGGCGGTGGCCGCCGAAGTCCAGGGCGGGAAGCGCACCGCCGAAGACGTCGTGACGACGGCCTTGGAACTGATCGCACAGCGGGATCCGCAGCTCGGCGCGTTCCAGACCGTTCGGACCGAGGCGGCCCTGGCCGAGGCACGGGCGGTGGACGCACGTGATGATCGGGCCGGCCTGCCGCTGGCCGGCGTGCCCGTGGCGATCAAGGACAACATCGCCGTCGCTGGCGAGGTGATGCGGGAGGGTTCGCTGGCGATGTCCTCCGAACCAGCCAGGTTGGATCACCCTGTGGTGGCTCGCCTGCGGGCGGCCGGCGCCGTCGTCGTGGGGCTGACGCGCACGCCGGAGCTGTGCCTGTGGTCAGCAACCGACACGCCTGGGGTGATCTCGCGCAACCCGTGGTCGGAGGAGATCACCTGTGGTGGCTCCTCCGGTGGGAGCGCGGCCGCGGTGGCTGCTGGCATGGTTCCCATCGGTCACGCCAACGACGGTTTGGGCTCGATCCGGCTGCCGGCGGCTGCCTGCGGCCTGTTCGGCATCAAGCCGGGCAACGGCGTGGTGCCGACGCAGATGGGGCGCAACGACTGGCGTGGAATGGGGGTGAACGGTCCGCTTGCGACGACTGTGGCCGACGCCGCCCTGATGCTGTCGGTGATGGCCGATGACTCGAGCCTGGCGCAGGTCACTGCGCCGCAACGCACCATCCGTGCGGCGGTCTCGGTGCGCCCCCCGCTGGCCGGCATCGCGGTGAGCGAACCGGCCATGCGTTCTACGTTCGCCGTCGCCGCCTTGCTGCACGATGCCGGACACGTGATCGAACGAGCGAGCCCGCAGTACCCACAACGCATGGCGATCGAGACGAGTTTGCGCTGGTTCGCCGTCGCTGCTGATGAGGCGGATGACGTGGCTGACCACGACGCGCTGCAGCCGCGCACCAAGATGCACGCGGCTCTGGGTCGCTATCTGCGCGGGTTCGACAGCCAAGCCCTGGTCGACGACTTCGTGCGTCGATCCAGCGCGTTCTTCGAACAGTTCGACGTTCTCATCACCCCGACGTTCGCCGACCGGCCACTGTCGGCGGTTGCCTGGAGCGAGCGCTCGTGGCTGACGAACGTGACCGCCAACCTTCGGGCGACCGGTGGCTTCCCCGCGGCATGGAACGTGGCGGGGTTCCCGGCCGTGAACGTGCCGTACGGACTCGATCCCCGCACCGGCGGGCCGATCGGCGTCCAGCTGGTCGCTGCCCCTGGGGACGAGTCGCTGCTCATCGGGTTGGCCGCGATCATCGAGGAGCGGGCGCCCTGGCGGCGCACGGCGCCCGGCTACGCCGTGGGCTGACCGTCCACGCTCGGGGCTCGGGCCGGCAGGTGTGGTCGCAGCGTCTCCGGCATGGTGGCGGCTGCGATCACGCCGAGCCCGGCGATCGCCGCGGTGACGAGGAAGGCGAAGGAGTAGGACGCGACGTCCGACAGGTACCCGGCGACCAAGGGTCCGATCACAGCGCCCGCATCGCTGGCCATCTGGAACACCGAGATCGGCGCGCCACCGCGACCGCCGATCACGTCGCCGACCACCGCGGTGCTGGTGGTACCCAGCAGGGCCGACCCCATGCCGAAGACCGCCATCGACAACAGGTAGCTGACTTGCGTCTCCATGGTTCCGAGGAGCAGAAAGCTCACGGTCAGCAGGATCGCGCCGGACAGCAGCGCGGGTCGACGACCTCGAGAGTCGGAGAACCATCCGGCGGGGGCGAGCAGGAGTCCTTGGGTCAGGGCCGACACCAACAGCCCGATCCCCACCCAACGCACCCCGAGGCCGAGGCCGGCCGTGACGAACAACGGCAGCAGCGACATACGTAGACCGAACAAGCCCCAGCCGGTGGCGAAGTTGTTGATCACGGCCGCCCGGTAAGCGCGCGATCGCACTGCCTCGCGCAACGGCGTAGGTGCGTGGATCGTCCCCACCTGCTGTTCGCGTGCTCGCAGCTGCGACTGCGACAAGAACACCAACCCGATCAAGCCCGCGGCAACCAGTGTTGCTGCGTAGACGAAGAACGGCAGCCGCAGCGAGATGCCCGTGAGCAGTGCGCCGAACAGCGGCCCGGTGATGCCACCGATCAGGAAGCCCGCCTGGTAGACGCTCGTGGCCCTGGCGCGTTGTTGCGGTTCGACCACCCGCAACAGGAGGGCTGACGCCGACACCGTGAACATGGCCGATCCGACGCCACCGAGACCGCGCAGCAGGAACAGCTGCCAGAACGACTGCGACAACCCTGCGACCAGGCTCGACACCGCCACGATCGCGATGCCACCGGAGAGCACCAACCGCTCTCCGGTGCGGTTGACCAGCCAGCCGGCAGCCGGGGCCGCGAGGAACCGGAACGCCGCGAATACGGCGATGACACTGCCGGCCCACAGGTTCGAGACGCCGAAGCTCTTGGCGAACAAGGACAGCGACGTCGCGACGATGCCGAAGCCCAGGGCCACGCAGAAGGCCACGGCACCGAGGACGGCCACCTCTCGCGGTAAGCCGCCGAGTCCGAACCTGCGGGTGGAGGGCACCCGGTGATCCTCTCAGGCGAGGCGACGTCGCCGGTCGAGGAAGTCACGCACGACGTACTCGCCGAGGCGGTCCGGTCGCGGAGCGAACATCCGACCGCCATTGCGCCGAACCACGTCCTCGACGAACTCACGCAGCCGGGGGTCGTCACCGAGCACGAAGACGTTGAGCGCAGCTTTGCGACGCGTCATCTTGTCCACCTCGGCCACGGTGCTCGCTAGCGTCTCGGCCTCAGGCGGCCACGCAAACCGGGACTGGCCGTCGCGCCCGAGGCGAGCGGTCGGCTCGCCGTCGGTGACGACCAGGACCACCGGATCGAACCCGGCATGCCGATCGAGGAAGCGGCCGGCCATGAGCAGCGCATGCTGCAGGTTGGTGCCCTGCACCATCGCGAAGTCGAGACCGGCGAGCTCGTGGGGTGCCAGCTCGCGCGCGTAGTCGCTGAAGCCGATGATCTGCAACGCATCCTGCGGATACATGGTGGAGATCAACGAGTGCAGCGCAAGTGCCGTCTGCTTCGCCTGTGCCCACGTGTCGTTCACCACCATCGACCACGACGTGTCCACGAGCAGGCAGACAGCTGCCGCGGCGCGACGCTCGGTCTCGACCACCTCGAAGTCGTCCACCTGCAGGCGCAGCGGCCGCGTCTCACGCTCGCCGCGTCGTACCGCGTTCGTCAGCGTGCGCACGACATCGAGGGGCTGCTCATCTCCGAAGGCCCAGGAGCGGCTCGCTCCGGTCGGCTCGCCGGAGGCGCCCGCATCCCTGATGTCGTGGCCACCGCGCCGGGCCTCCGTGAGGTCTGCGAAGACGCGCTGCAGCGCCCGAAGTCCGATGCGGCGCACTGACTTCGGCGACAGCTCGAACTCCCCGCCGCGGCGCACGAGGTAGCCCTCGTCCACCAGCGTGCGCTCCAGGCGCCGAAGCTCGGCGAGGTCGTCCACCGCCCGGCGTCCCAGGGCACGCCGCACGAGCTCCTCGTCGACGTCGTCGATGCTTGCCCCGTCGTAGCTCTGTCCGAGCTGCTCGGCCAGGGACTCCAGATCAGCGAGCTCGGCGAGGGTGTCGGTGGCGTCGGCCAGTCCCATGGAGTTCGGGCCGGTCATCTGCGTGCGTCGCGTGCGGCCGAACAGGTCAGGGCGCAGTCCGCGCAGCTGGTCGCCCAGCTGCGCCAGCTCAGACGACAGATCCAGGTCGGCGGTTGCCTGTTGCAGGAGTTGACTCAATGCGTCCTGCTGCTGGGGTGACAGTGACCGCATCAGACGCTCCGCCGCCGCCGCTCGGCGGGCCAGTGACTCCAACAGCTCATCGAGTGTCTGCGGTGATTCCGGGAACAGGTCTGCGTGCTTGGCCATGAACGCGTCGAAGTCGGCTTGAGTGTCAGTGCCCTTCGCTCGCGCGGCGAGCAGGGCGTTGAGGTCGCCGAGCATGTCCTTGATCCGCTGCACAGCCTCCGGGTCCAACGCAGGCGTCTGCTCGGCGTCCAGAGCCTGACGCAGCCCCGGCAGCTGCTGGTCGAGCACCTCCCGCTGCAGCATCTGGCGCAGCTCCTCGTACGCAGCCCGGCCATCGTCGCTGCGCCACTCGTACTCGGACAGCTCACGCACGGCCCGTGCCGTGTCCCGGGGCAGTGCGTCGAGCTGAGCTTCGCGGAAGCGCGCATCGTCGGACGGGTCGGGGAACAACGCGGTGCGTTCGGCTTCGACGGCCTCGTCGAGCAGCTCGCGCGCGCGCTCCAGAGTTCCGTCGAGCTGTCCGCGGCGCCGCAGGTCGCGCATCCGTTGCCGCACGTCGTGCGCCAGCTCGTCGAGACCACGACGGCCCTGGGCGCCCCGATCGAGCAGGTCGCGCAGTGCTTCGCGAACTCCCTGACCAGCCAGCACCCGGTCGCCGAGCTCGTCGACCGCCCCGGCCGTGTCGAACGGCTCGGCCAACGGATCCGGTCCGCCGTCGTAGGCGCCGTAGCGCTGGAGGGTCATGTGTGCCCTTACGCCGGCCCGTACACGACGCGGCCACCGATCTCAGCCTTGGACAACCGCCTGGTCAGCCACAAGCCGTCGAGCACGAACTCCAGCGTGGCGGCCGCGGCGGCCGGAGAGTCGCCGCCCTCGGGGTCGACCTTGGTCACCAAGCGGCCCAGACCGCTGACCTGACCGACCTCGCGCAACAGCGTTGCCGATGTCACGAGGTCGCCGGTCACCACCTCGCCGCCCTCGTCGAACCGGTTGACGAATGCCGTCAGGTCTTCCCCGCGCAGTCGCTCGCGAAACACGTCGGCGATCGCCCGACGCAACAGGTGGGCCATCACCTCGCTCTCGCGTCCTTCTTCACTGATGTCGAACTCGACCTTGCCGCGCAACGTCGACACGACGCCGGACAAGTCGCTGACGCGGGCCACCGGTTCGTCTCCGGTCATGGCTGCCCGCCGAAGTGCCGAGCCGGCCACCGTCTCGGCGGCGGCGACGGCAAACCGCGCGGACACACCCGATCGTGCGTCGACCGAGGGTGACTCGCGTACGGCCCTGGTGAACCGGGCGAGGATCTCGATGAGGTGGTCGGGCACGTGCGCGACGAGGTCGGCTTCCTGACGCACCACGTCCATCTCGTCCTCTACCCGCAACGGGTAATGGGTGCGGATCTCGGCGCCGAAGCGGTCTTTCAGGGGAGTGATGATCCGGCCGCGGTTGGTGTAGTCCTCGGGGTTCGCGCTGGCCACGACGAGCAGGTCCAACGGTAGCCGCAGCTGGTAGCCGCGGACCTGCAGGTCGCGCTCCTCGAGCACGTTCAGCAAGGCGACCTGGATCCGTTCGGCCAGGTCGGGCAGCTCGTTGATCACGAAGATGCCGCGGTTCGTGCGTGGCACGAGCCCGAAGTGCACGGTCTCGGGGTCGCCGAGGCTGCGTCCCTCCGCCACCCGGATCGGGTCGACGTCGCCGATCAGGTCTCCGACGCTCGTGTCGGGGGTCGCGAGCTTCTCGCCGTAGCGCTGTGATCGATGGCGCCACTGCAGAGGCAGCTCCTCGCCCATCTCGTCGGCCAGCCGCAGGCACCTCACGCAGACCGGTTGATACGGGTGGTCGCTGATCTCGCATCCCGCGACCGCCGGCAGCCACTCGTCGAGCAACCCGATCAAGGTGCGCGCAAGCCGCGTCTTGCCCTGTCCCCGCTCACCCAGGAGCACCACGTCGTGTCCGGCGAGCAGCGCCCGCTCCAGATTCGGCCGAACCGTCTGGTCGAAGCCGACGATCCCTGGGAACGGGTCGGCGCCGGCCCTGAGCGCCGCGACGAGGTTGGCGCGGACCTCTTCCTTGACGCTGCGCAGCTCCTGTCCGGATCGGCGAAGGTCGCCGACGGTCGCCGGCAGGTCCGCAGGTGCGCGGGGGACGGGGGTCTGGGCGTCGAGGTGCACCTGCCCGACGCTACGTCGCGACGCCCTGTTTCGCACCACGGCTGTTCCACGAGCCGGTTCGAGAATGCCCGACAATGCAGCCGTGACCCCCGACCTCAGGCCCGGTGTTCTGGCGCTCGACGTGGGAGGCACGAAGGTGGCGGCGGCCTTGATCGGTCCTGACGCGCGGGTCGTCGGCCGTCAGCAGTTCGCCACCGGCGAAATGCCCGACGGCGAGGCGCTGTTCCACGGCTGTGCCGCCGCCCTGCGGGCTGCCGTTGCCGGGCGCGACGTCGCCGCACTCGGCGTCGGCGTCGGTGGGCCGATGGTCTGGCCCGAAGGCCGGGTGTCGCCGCTCAACCTTCCCCTGTGGCGCGACTTCCCGCTGCGGCAGCGACTGGCAGAGGAGTTCTCGGTGCCGGTCCGACTGCACAACGACGCGATCGCCATGACCGTCGGCGAGCACTGGGCCGGTGCCGGACGCGGTGTCGACAACCTGCTGGGCATGGTGGTGTCCACCGGAATCGGCGGCGGCCTGGTCCTCGACGGTCACCTGGTCGATGGAACGACCGGCAACGCCGGACACGTCGGGCATGTCCTCGTGGAGCCCGATGGCCCCGCCTGCGCTTGCGGCGGCCGGGGCTGCCTCGAGGCGGTGGCCAGTGGACCGTCGACGGTCCGGCTCGCCCGCGAGGCCGGATGGCAGGCGGACCCGGCCAGCGGTGCCGTCGAGCTCGCAGCCGACGCTCGGAGCGGCGTCGTCGTGGCCAGCGCAGCGTTCGAGCGCACCGGTCGGGCACTGGGCCGGGCGATCGCGTCAGCGGTCAGCCTCCTCGACCTGTCCCTGGTGGTGATCGGGGGAGGCCTGGCGCAGGCCGCCGACCTCATCGAGCCGGCGTTGGGGCGGGCGTACGTCGACCACGCCGGTCTCGACTACGCGCGCGCCCCTCGCCTGCGGTGGGCGCAACTCGGGCAGGACGCGGGCCTGGTGGGGGCGGGCGCGCTCTGGCTTGCCGGTGACCGGTACTGGCGATCGGTCAGCTGAGCGTCGCCTTGGCGATCCGGCCGTCCTGGTCCAGGACGAAGGTCCAGACGAGGTCCTCTTCCTGCTGGGGGTCGACGCCGGAACGCCACCGGAAGGTCCGGTGCACCGTCACCACTCGCGCGCTGCCGTCGGCGTGGCAGGAGGTGGGCGTCACGGTGATGTCGAGCTCTGGTTCTTCCTGCAGTGCGAACTCCCGGATGACGTCGACCCCGGTCATGACGTGCGGCCCCATCACGATCTCGATGTCGGGCAGTGACCACAGCAGCCGCCGCGTCCGCGTCGTGGATGTTCATGGCAGCGAACATCGCGTCGACGGCAGGTGGGATCGGGATCGGGCTCAGGCTCGGGGTCTGCTCCACTCCAGGTCTCCTCCTCGGCGCGCAGTGCACGACTCTACGGTGAGATCTTGCGCAACAACATCGGCATGCCGCCCCGCGGGCGAAGGGTCACTGCGGGAAGCACCTCGACCGCGTGACCGGCGACGTGTTCAGGCCTCCAGCCACGCGCCAGGGTGGCCAGCACCAACGGTCCTTCGGCCCAGGCGAACGGCTCGCCGATGCACACCCGTTGACCGAGCCCGAACGGGAACCAGGCACCGCGCGGGACTCCTGGAGCGCGCTCGTCGAACCGCCCGTCGGGCAGCAGCCACCGCCCCGGCCGAAAGGCCAGCGGGCTGTCCCACCACTGCGGATCGCGGTGTTGCACCCACTGGCTGGCCACGGCCAGCGATCCCGCCGGCAGCGTCCACCCGTCGAGGGTGATGGCGGACGTCAGCCGGCGCCCCACGATCCAGGCGGGCGGATACAGCCGCATCGTCTCGGCGAAGACGGCGGTCGTGAACGAGAGCTTCGGCAGGTCGTCGAACGTGGGCGGTCGATCGCCGAGCACCGTGGCCAGCTCCTGGCGCAACGACTGCGCGTCGGCTGGATTGGTGGCCAGCAGGTACCACGCCCAGGTCAGTGCCATCGCGGTGGTCTCGTGCCCGGCGAGGACCAGCGTCATCGTCTCGTCGCGCACCTGGTGGTCGCTCATCACCATGCCGTCGGCGTCAGCGGCCAGCAGCATCGACAAGACGTCGCCGGTGTCGCCGAGACCTCGGTGCTCGTCGATGAGTCGTTGCACGACGTCGTCGAGTCGTTGCCCGGCCTCGAGCAGCCGGTGGTTGGCGCGGGTGGGCAGACGCAGCAGCAGGTCGGCTCCGGGAACCATGCGGCGCTGGAATCCCTCGAGCATCACCGTGAGCGCCGGACCGACGGCTGCGGTGTCGTCGTCGAGGTCGACCCCGAACAACGTGCGTCCCACGATGCGCAAGGTCAACGCCGACATGTCCGCGGACAGGTCGAGCTCGAAGCCGTCGTGCCAGTGCTCTTGGTGTTCGAGCGCGGTCGCGACCATCTGCTCGGCATAGCCCCTGACCCGGTCGCGGTGGAACGCCGGCTGCACCAGCCGACGTTGGCGCCGCCACAGGTCGCCTTCACTGGTGAGGAGTCCGTCGCCGAGCAGTTGTTTGGCGCGTTGCAGGGCGCGGCCCTTCATCGTGTGACGCCCGTTGGTCACCAGCAGGGCCCAGACCAGGTCGGGACGGTTGACGAGGTAGACGTGTTCGCCCGCCACGCGCAGGTGGGCGAGCCCGGGGTAGCTGCGGGCGGCCTGCGCGAAGAATTCCGTGCGGGGAGCCGACCACGGCAAGGCCCCGGCCAACATCGACGACCCACGTGGGCCGGGGGGACGCGGCGTCGCAGTGCGGTACAGGGTCTTCCTCCTCACGCGCTTGCAGGTCATGGTGACATGCCCCTCGTGATGGAACGCCGGGTCGACGACGGGGACGCGCCCTCACGGTGGGTGTAGGAATTACCGGTGACGTACGACCTCGCCGCACTCCCATTGACGCTGGCCGACGTCGAGCGGGCTCGAGATCTGCTGGCGGGTGTGGTGCGCACGACCCCGATGGAGGGGTCCCGGATGCTCTCCGAACGTCTGGGCGGTCCGGTCTGGTTGAAGTGCGAGAACCTGCAACGCGCGGGGTCGTTCAAGATCCGCGGTGCCTACAACCGGTTGCACCGCATGACCGACGACGAACGCGCCTTGGGCGTCGTCGCGGCGAGTGCGGGCAACCACGCTCAGGGCGTCGCACTCGCGGCGCAGATGCTCGGAGTGAGCGCAACCGTCTTCATGCCCATGGCCGCTGCGCTGCCCAAGCTCGCCGCGACCCGTGCGTATGGCGCTCACGTGGAGCTCGGTGGTGAGACCCTCGCCGACGCCATCGTGCTCGCACAGGAGTTCGCCCACTCCTCCGGTGCCCAGTTCGTGCACCCGTTCGACCATCTCGACGTGCTGGCCGGACAGGGCACGACGGGCCTGGAGATCCTGCAGCAACGCCCCGACGTGCGCACCGTGGTCGTGAGCACCGGCGGTGGCGGTCTGCTCGCCGGGATCAGCGTCGCGATCAAGTCGTTACGGCCCGACGTTCGGATCGTCGGAGCCCAGGCGGCCGGGGCCGCGGCGTACCCGCCGTCACTGGCGGCGCACCACCCCGTGACGTTGGACCAAGTGGCGACCATGGCCGACGGCATCGCCGTACCTCGCCCCGGCGACCTACCGTTCGCGATCGTCGAGTCGCTGGTCGACGAGGTCGTCACGGTCTCCGAAGACAGCCTGTCGCGCGCCCTGCTCATGCTGCTGGAGCGAGCCAAGCTGGTGGTGGAGCCGGCGGGAGCGGCCGCGGTGGGTGCCCTCATGGACGCGCCGGAACACTTCCATGCACCGGTTGTGGCGGTGCTCTCCGGAGGCAACGTCGACCCCCTCCTGCTCATGCGGGTGCTGCGCCAGGGGATGGATGCGGCCGGTCGCTACCTCGCTCTGCGGCTCAGCATCCGCGACACTCCCGGCAGCCTGGCCCATCTGCTCAGCCTGATCGGGTCGCTGGATGCCAACGTCGTGGAGGTGGAGCACCGGCGTACCGGTCCCCACCTCGGCCTGCAGGACGTGGAGGTCGACCTGGAGCTGGAGACCCGGGGGCCCAGCCACGCCACCGAGGTGCTGACGTGCCTGCAGGAAGCGGGGTATCGCGCGAGTCGTCGCTCCCAGTGAGTGACACAAAAGCGAAAGGTAGACTTGACAGTTAAGTAGGTTCGGGTTTCACTTCACACATGACCGACCTCCATCGCCTCCTCCAAGACGTCGCCGAGGGGCGGATCACGCCCGACGCCGCTGCCGACCTCCTCCACGAGCCGACGTCCCCGCCCTCGGCCCGGCCTGCTTCCTCGCCAGGGGTTCCGGCGGCCGACACTCCGGCCACGAGCGACGGCCCGGACTCCGCGGCCGGCATCGAACGCCTGGCGCTGCGCATCTCCGCGCGTGGGGTCCGGCTGATCGCCGACCCCAGCATCGCCACGGTCCACGTGGAGGGCGGGCCGCACCGGGTCCGTCAGGAGGGCTCGACGTTGCGGGTCGAGGCCGACACGATGCCGCCGGCCGGCGCCGACGACGACGGGTACTCCCTCACCGACAACCCGTCGCAGTGGCGCCGCTGGCTCAACCGTCGCGGCGTCGCCAACAACATCGTGGTGCGCGCCAACCCGCACCTGCCGTTGGAAGCCGCCGTCGACGCCGGTGCGCTCGACATTCAGGGCTGGCGGGCACCGATGTCCTTCACCGTGAACGCCGGAGCCGTCAAGGCCAACGACTGCGAGGGCCTGGTAGATGGCACGGTGCGGGCCGGAAGCGCCAAGCTGCAGATGATGATCCCGGCCGGGCAGTCCCGCCTGCACGCCGAGGCCGGCAGCATCGAGCTGCGCCTGCTGCCCGGTTCCGACGTCACGATCCATGCGCAGGCCGAGCTGGGCTCGATCGCGATCGCCCACAACCTCGGGGGAGCCAAGGTGGCCGGCAGCGGCAAGGCCGAGGCCGTCTCAGGAGGCGGGGCCGGCTCGCTGGACCTGTCGGTGACGATGGGGTCGGCCCGGGTGCTCAGCGCGTGACTTCTCCCATGCACCGCGCCCCTCGCGACTGCCCGGTCTGTGCCGATCGCCTGTACGTCACCCGACTCGGGTGCTCCTCGTGCGGCACGGAGCTGTCCGGCGGGTTCCAGCCGTGCGCGTTCTGCGGGCTGTCCGACGACGACCTGGAATTGCTTCGAGTCTTCCTCGTGTCGCGTGGCAACATGAAGGACCTCGAGCGACATCTCGGCGTGAGCTATCCGACCGCCCGTCAGCGGTACGCCGACGTCATGAACCGACTCGGGCTCGAGCCCGTGGCACCCCCCGTCGACCGGCGTCAGGTCTTCGAGGATGTCGCGGCGGGACGACTCGACGTCGCAGAGGCAGAGGCTCTGCTGCGCACGGACCGCTGACGCACTACCCGATTCCCACTCGCCTGCACGACAGCTCAATCGCCTAACGACAGCCACGAACCTGGAGGGGCGATGCGATGACCCACGCGATCGAAGCCGTGGATCTGGTCAAGACATTCGGCAAGGCCGAGCAGGGCGTTCGCGCGCTCGACGGGCTCAGTCTCGAGGTGCCGCAAGGCACGGTGCTCGGGGTCCTGGGGCCGAACGGTGCGGGCAAGACGACCCTGGTGCGCATCCTCACCACACTGCTGCGCGCCGACTCCGGAGCGGCGCGGGTCGCTGGGCTGGATGTTGCCAGCAACGCCGAGCAGGTCCGAAGGGTGATCGGGTTGTCCGGTCAGTACGCAGCGGTCGACGAGAACCTGTCGGGGCTGGAGAACCTGGTGATCTTCGGCCAGCTCTACCACCTCGGCAAGTCGGTCGCCCGGGCGCGGGCCGACGAGCTGTTGGAACGGTTCCGGTTGGCCGACGCCGCGGACCGCAGCGTCAAGACCTACTCCGGCGGGATGCGACGCCGTCTCGACCTCGCCGGTGCCCTGGTAGGGCGACCGCAGGTGCTGTTCCTCGACGAGCCGACTACGGGGCTCGACCCGCGCGGACGCCTGGAGATGTGGGACGTGATCGAGGAGCTCGTGGCGTCGGGGGCCACCCTCCTGCTCACCACCCAGTACCTGGAGGAGGCCGACCGGCTGGCCAACGAGATCGCCGTGGTCGACCACGGACGTGTCATCGCCCGCGGCACGGCCGACGATCTGAAGCGACAGGTGGGCGGGGAGCGTCTGCAGCTGGTGGTGCGTGAGGCGGACCAGCTCGATCAGGCAGCCGGCGAGCTGCGTCTGCTGATGCGCTCCGAGGACGCCACGATCGACCGTCGCTCACGGTCGGTGTCGGTGCCAGCCCGCTCAGGGACGGCCGCCCTCGTCGACGCGGTGCGTCGGTTCGACGAGCTCCAGATCAAGCTCGACGACATCGGCCTGCACCGTCCCACGTTGGACGACGTGTTCCTCGCGCTGACCGGTCGGTTGGCGGAGGACGAGACCGTGACCACCGACCACCCCCTCGAGCACCTGCTCGAGGAGTACTCCGGCGACGAGCAGGTCGCCCACCCCAGGGAGCGCTGATGACCGCCACGACAGCCCCGATGCCGACCGCCGCAGCTGGATCCCGCGGTCCGATCGGTCGCCTTCGTTGGGCCGTGCACGACGGACTCGTCGTCACCAAGCGCAACCTGCTGCAGATCCCGCGGGTCCCGGAACTGTTGGTGTTCTCCACGATCCAGCCAGTCATGTTCGTGCTCTTGTTCGCGTTCGTGTTCGGTGGTGCGATCCCGATCCCCGGCGACCCGAGCCCCAACGCCTACCGCGAGTACCTGATGGCCGGCATCTTCGTGCAGACGATCGCCTTCAACGGCGCCGCCACCGGTGTGGGGATGGCCGACGACATGCAGAAGGGACTCGTCGACCGCTTCCGTTCGCTGCCGATGGCCAGGTCAGCGGTGTTGTCGGGCCGCACCACATCGGACCTGATCCGCAGCGTCCTCATCTTGTTCATCATGAGTATCTGCGGGCTGCTCGTCGGCTGGCGGATCGAGAACGGCTTCTGGCCGGCGGTCGCGGCGTTCCTGCTGATCCTCGCGTTCGGCTTCGCCATCAGCTGGATCGGCTCCTACATCGGGCTGATCGTCCCCAACACCGAGGTGGCCAACACGGCCGGGTTCATCTGGCTGTTCCCCTTGACGTTCCTGTCGAACGCATTCGTCCCCCTCGCCGGCATGCCACCGGTGGTGCAGACGATCGCGATCTGGAACCCGGTGTCGTCGGTGGTGGCCACCGCGCGAGAGCTGTTCGGCAACCCGAACCCGTACCTCGGCACCAGCTTCCCCGAACGACATCCGCTCTTCATGTCGGTGGTGTGGATCACCGCGATCCTCGCGGTGTTCGTGCCGCTGGCGATCCGTCGCTACCGCCTCACGACCTCCCGCTAGCCCACCCTTCAAGTTGATCTTGGACATCAGGTGTGAGTTGATCATGAAAGTCCGACATCTTCTCCTTGATCAACTCCGCGGTCCTGGACTGACGCACCGGGCTAGCGTGGCCCTGTGACCGTCCCCGACGACTTGCCACCGGCCAACCCATGGGCGGCCCCCACGGGCCCGCCCAGCCAGCCCGGCCCGCCAGAGCCGACAGCCCCGCCACCCCCGCCGCAGCCCCCACCAGTGGGGTACCCACCCCAGTACCCGCCGCAGTACCCGCCGCAGTACCCCCGCCCAGTACCCGCCGCACGTACGCCCCGACTCCGTACGCCCCGACTCCGTACGCCCCGACTCCGTACGCCCCGCAGTACGCCGTACCCCAGTACGCCGCACCGGGCTACCTGCCGACCGCTGCCCCCGCCGGACCAGGCAGCGCACTGGCCGTCACGGCACTGGTGCTCGCGATCGTGTCCGCAGCACTGTGCTGGATCCCGTTCCTCGGCGCCGTCGCCGCGGTGGCGGCACTCGTCCTCGGCATCGTCGCCTGGGCGCGGGCGCAGGCGGGTCGATCCGGCGGCAAGGGCTTGGCGATCGCGGCCACCGTCATCGGGGCGTGCTCCGTGGTGCTCGGCATCGTGTTGACCGTGCTCGTCAGTCGCGTGATCGGCGACCTGGTCGACTGCGCCGACCCCTCCCTGACCCAGCAGCAGCAGCAGCAGTGCTTCAACAACGTGATCGGGAACTCGCCCTCGAGCCAGCCCTGAGGCGACACCGACCCGCGGGTCAGGGCACGAACGGCTCTGAGGACTCCAGGCGCACCTGCAGCTGCTTTCCGTTGGGCAAGGAGTAGGTCACTTGCTCGCCGAGCGCCTGACCCATGACGGCACCACCGAGCGGTGACTGCGGACTGAACACCTCGATGTCGTGGTCGCCGGCTTGTTCTCGCGAACCCAGCAGGAACGTCTCGGTCTCGCCGTCCAGCGCGCCGCCGATGAAGGTGACCTTGACGAGGTGCCCCACCTGGGCGGTGCCGTCGGCCTCGGGTGGTTCGCCCACCTGAGCCGTTTCGAGGATGTGACGCAGCTGCTTGATCCGCGCCTCCATCTTTCCCTGCTCCTCCTTGGCGGCGTGGTAGCCGCCGTTCTCGCGCAGGTCGCCCTCTTCCCGGGCGGCACCGATCTTCTTGGAGATGTTGACCCGACCCTCGGTTGTGAGCACCTCGTACTCACCCTTGAGCCGGTCGTAGGCATCTTGGGTCAGCCACGTCGTCACGGTTGCTCCTGTGCTTGGCGAGGCGGTCGAGTCGGTCGAGTTGTCAGGCTAACAAGCCGGCCCACGCCAGATCACCGTTCCGGTTTGGCGGACGCTCGCGCCCTGGCCCGCTAGGGTCCGGCGCGTGGCCGGCGTGAGCGTTTCCTGATGGGTCGGATCAGCGACCCGGTCCGCGAGGCACGGACGTCGCTGGCCACCATCGCGCGCAATCCCAACCTACGGCGGCTCAACCTCGCCTTCGCTGCGTCAGCCATCGGGGACTGGGCCTACGCCACCGCCATCGTCGTCTGGGCCTACGACGTCGGTGGTGTCACCGCGGTCGGCGTCTGGGCGACGTTGCGGTTGGTGCTCATCGCCTTGGTGACGCCGTTCGCGTCGACCCTGGCCGACCGGTTCTCCCGCAAGTCGGTCATGATCGGCGCGGATCTGTGCCGAGCGGTGCTGGTCTCGCTTGCGGCTCTCCTCATCGCCACAGACGCGCCGGCGCTCAGCGTGTTCGCCGTCGCAACGGTCGGCTCGTTGTGCGGGTCGCCCTTCCGACCGGCCCTCGCGGCCCTCCTGCCGAGCCTGGTCGACCGCCCCGAGGAGCTGACCGCCGCCAACGGGACGGCCAGCACCCTGGAGAGCCTGGCGTTCTTCCTTGGTCCCGCGATCGGTGGTCTGCTGCTCAGCGTCACCACGGTGCAGGTGGTGGTCGTGTTCAACGCGGCGACTTTCCTGGTCTCGGCGGCACTGGTGAGCCGGATCCGAGTGGGTGCCAAGCTGGCTGCGAGCGGGGCTGCGAATGGGGCGGCGCCATCGCCACCCGAAGCGATGGACGCTGACGCTGACGCTGACGCAGACCAGACCGAGGCGGGCAGCGCCTCGTTCTTCGCCGACTCCATGGCCGGCTTCGCCGAGATCTGGCGACGCCCCAACCTGCGCCTCGTGAGCATCGTCTACTGCGCGCAGACACTGGTGGCTGGCGCTTCGATCGTGTTCGGCGTGGCGATCGCGGTCCAGATGACGTCGTTCGGTGCTCATGGCATCGGCTACCTGGACAGCGTGCTCGGGATCGGCTCGATCATCGGCGGACTGGTCGCGATCGCAAGGGCGTCTCGGCAACGTCTGGCATCAGACTTCGCCGTCGGGGTGCTGTTCTGGGCTCTCCCCCTGCTGCTGGTAGCGGTGTGGCCGCAGACCGGAGCAGCGTTCTTGGCCATGTTCGTGGTCGGCGTCGCCAACCCCGTTGTCGATGTCAACGCATCGACGATCATCCAGCGATCGGCGCCAGACGAAGTGCTCGGTCGGGTCTTCGGAGCCCTGGAGTCAGGACTGATCGCGGCCATGAGTCTGGGTTCGGTGATCATGCCGTTGCTCATCATCACGATCGGACTGCGGTGGTCCCTTGCCGCGCTCGCTGCGTTCATGGTTGTGGTGGTGACGCCGGCGATGGCCCGGTTCCGGCGCCTCGACCGCGACCTGCGCGAGCCCGAAGGACTACCGCTGCTGCGCGAGACCAGCCTGTTCGCACCGCTGGAGGCGAAGTCGCTGGAGCTGATCGCCCAGCAGCTGGTGCGCGTGGAGCTGGCCGCGGGAGATGTCATCATCGGAGAGGGTGAGGAGGGCGACCGGTTCTACCTGGTCGAATCCGGTGAGCTCGCGATCACGTTCGCCGGCAAGCAGCTGGGGGTAGCTGGCCGCGGCGAGCCGATCGGCGAGATCGCCTTGCTGCGCGACGTCCCGCGAACTGCCACGGTCACCGCCGTGCGACCGTCGGTGTTGCTGGCCTTGGACCGAGACGACTTCTTGTCGGCGGTCAGCGGAGACAGCGAAGTGAACAACCGGGCGGACGATCTGATCGCCCGCCGTATCCCCACCTACTGAGCAACTACGCAGCTCAACACGTCAACCGTCGTGGGCCGTGCGATGACCTTCAGGGTGTAGTTCACCTGCACCTGCGTGAGTGCGTCTGCAATCGTGACGTCGGACCGGCCGACCTCGTTGTTGTTGATGTCGCGTGCCTGCAGGGTGCAGACGACCGTGTCGTGCACCTGCTTGGTCACGGTGAAGCTCGCCTGGATCGACCGGTCGGTCACGTGGGAGTAGCCGGTGAGCTCCCAGCGCACCGCTGGATTTGCGGCGAGCAACCCGGCCCACACGAGCCAGGTGAGCAGCCCGGCCACCAACACGCCGACCGCCACCAGTACGCCCACCGGCTTGCGACGGGCCGGGCCGTAGCGCTGCTGCAACAGCGCCGCCTGCTCCTGCGTGATGCCGGCTACGGGGGTTGCGTCCACGCGACCATTCTGCGGGCCGCGCGTCGTACCGCCGACGTCGGTGTCGCGTGGGTCGCCTACGCTGCCCGGGTGGCATCCGGAGGGGACGAACCGCTGCGCCTGATGGCGGTCCATGCGCACCCCGACGACGAGTCGAGCAAAGGTGCCGCCTCCATGGCCCGCTACGTCTCAGAGGGCGTCGACGTGCTCGTGGTCACCTGCACCGGTGGCGAACGCGGCGAGATCCTCAACCCGAAGCTGGCTGACGACCCCGACATCCTGGCGAACCTGCCGCAAGTGCGACGTGCCGAGATGGACCGGGCACGCGAGATCCTGGGCGTGCGCCAGGAGTGGCTGGGCTTCGTCGACTCCGGTTACATCGAGGGCTACGAGCCGCAAACCCACCTCGACGGTCTCCCCGACGACTGCTTCGCCCGACTCGACGTCGAGGTGGCGGCGGCGCCTCTGGTCGCACTGATGCGATCGTTTCGGCCGCACGTCGTCACCACCTACGACGAACGCGGTGGTTACGCCCACCCGGACCACATCATGTGTCACGAGATCAGCATCCGGGCCTTCGACGCTGCGCCCGACGCCGACCAGTACCCCGAAGCGGGTGCCCCCTGGCAGCCCCAGAAGCTCTACTACCAGTTCTCCTTCAACAAGCCCCGGTTCCTCGCCCTGCACGAGGCCGTGCTGGCCGCGGGTCTGGAGTCGCCCTACGCCGAGTGGCTCGCAGAGTGGATCGACCGTCCCGAGGACGAGGGCCGGGTGACCACCCGCGTCGAATGCGCCGCGTGGTTCCAGGCCCGCGATGACGCATTGCGCGCCCACGCGACCCAGATCGACGCCGACAGCTGGTGGTTCTCGGTGCCGATGCCGATCCAGCAGTCGGCCTGGCCGACCGAGGACTTCGAGCTGGCCCGGTCGTTGGTGACGACCACGGTTCCCGAGGACGACTTGTTCGCCGGACTGCGGCCGGGGGGCTGAGGCTCGTGGACACCGTTCAGAGCACCTCGTTGGGACCCGGCCTGGTCGCGTTCCTCATCGTCGTGTTCCTCGCCGTCGCGACGGTGGCGTTGTGGTACTCGATGGTGAGGCACCTGCGCAAGGTGCCGTCGACCTTCGAGGAGGAGCACACGGCCCAGACGTCAGACGAACCAGACGCGGCAGACGCAGCAGACGCAGCAGACGCGGGGAGCGATCAGGAAGTCGCCGACGACGGCGAAGCCCCGGCGGCCGACAGCTGAGCGAACTCCGCACCCACGTGCTTGGTCACGAGGTGCTCGGCCACGAACGACAGGAACGGAACCGTCCCCGCCAACGCCACGAGCAGCGTCCGGACCCAGCCCCAGCCGTCGTGCATCCAGCGTGAGCGCAGCGCCAGGTTCATCACTGACACCAGGTAGGCCATGTACATGAAGCCGTGGGCCGGTCCGACGATGGCGACCAGGGTGTCGTTGTGGCCCAGGTACTTGATCGGCACCGCCACGAGCACCAGCACGATCAAAAGGACGCCGACGATCCAGGCCATGACGCGGTAGAAGGTCAGGGACGACTGCACACGATCAGCGTAGGTGCTGGCTCAGCCGGCTGACGCCGGGGGCGGGGCAACCGGGTCGACCGGCCCGGCGGACTCGGCAGGGCCTTCCCGGCGTCGAGCCTCGTCCCGGACCACCCGGAAGGCGAAGAACAGCACGAAGGCGGCGAAGCACCACCACTGCACGGCGTACACGGCGTTGCGCCAGTGCAGTCCGTACGACGGTGGCGATCCGGTCGGTGTCACCGGCCGCAACCCGGAGCCGGCCGGCTGTTCGTGGACGACCGTCAGGTACCCGTCGAGCAGGTCACCCGACCAGCGCGAGACGAGTTCGGCACCGCTGACGATGTCGATCTGTCCGGTGGGCAGCGTGGTCTGGTTGGGGTCGCGCAGCGCCGTGCTCTCCGATGCGTACAGGCGTCCCGTGACCTCCACCGAACCGGTCGGGGGCGCGCTGACCGACTCCGCATTGCGCGCCCACCCCCGGACGACGGGAACCACCATGTGCTGGTCGGTGACCAGCGGGGTGAGCACCCACACCCCCACCGGACGATCGGTGGGACCGGTGGGGATGCCGCGGGGTGTGCGGTCGGGCAGGACCAGCTGTCCGCTGGGGTCGTAGTGTCCGCTGACGCTCACCAGCAGCGCGACATCACTGCCCGGAACCGGCGTTCTGGGCAAGATGATCGACGTCAGTGCCACCGGGGCCAGGCCGGACTGCTGCTGCGTCGTGATGACCATCCGAGCCTGGTGGTACTGCCAGCGGCCCAATGAGCCGAACGCCGCGGCGAGCAGGAAGGCGAGCAACACCAGTGCCGCATACCGGGGAGAGAGCAGGACGCGCAGCACGCCGGTCACGGTACCGACGTGCGGGGCATCACGCGGGGTGCGGTTGCTCCTCCAGCACTGGGACGCGCCTGGTGGCCAAGTACGACCCCGCCAGGATCAGTGGGAAGCCGAGGATGATTCCCAGCGTCACCGGTTCGTCGAGGATGGCGACTCCCAGCAGCACGGCGACCGCGGGATTGACGTAGGTGATCACGGTGGTGCGCGTGGGTCCCGCCTCCGCGACGAGGGCGAAGAAGACGAGGAACGCAATCGCGGTGCACAACAGCCCGAGCACCACCAGTGACCACCATGCCTTGGCGGGAACCGGTGCCGTCGGCCACGTGGCCACAGCGACCGGCGCGTAGACCACGGCGTTGATGCTCATCGCGACGGCGATCACTGCCGGGGCAGGAGCATCGGCCAGCTTGGTCGCGATGATCATGGGTCCGAACGCGTAGCCGATCACGGTCAGACACAGCGCGGCCACGCCGATGAGCTGACTCCCTGTGACGTCCAACCCCACCAGTGCCGCGACCCCGACGATGCCGAGCAGCAGACCGAGCAGCCGCCCGCGAGTCAGCCGGTCGTCCAGGTGCAGGACGTGGGCGATCACGGCACCCACGATCGGCACGGCAGCGATCAGCAACGCGGTGAGCGAGCTGGTCAGCCGGGTCTCGGCGAACGTCAGCGCGCCGAACGGGATCGCGATCTCGACGAACGAGAACACCAGGACCCAGCGCCAGTAGGGGCGCAGCGGGCCGAGCATCCCTCGCCACAGAGCCAGCGGTAGCAAGACGGCCGCCGCCAGCGCCACGCGGACGAACACCACGACTGGAGGACTCACCGACTCGACAGCGACCTTGATCAGCAGGTACGGGACGCCCCAGATGAGCGACATCGCGACGAACAGGACCCACCCTCGCCGCGACACGACGCCCTCCCTCCGGCAGCGCCACGTGATCCGGCTGGCCCGCCGGTTCGCACGCTAGCGCCCCCGTCCGACGATGCCGCTTCGGGCACGGCAGGATGAGCCCGTGCCCAACCGGCTGCTGTCGTCCACCAGCCCCTACTTGCTGCAACACGCCGACAACCCCGTCGACTGGCAGGAGTGGGGAGACGCCGCCTTCGCGGAGGCGCGCGACCGGGATGTGCCGATCCTGTTGTCGGTCGGTTACTCCGCCTGCCACTGGTGCCACGTCATGGCGCACGAGTCCTTCGAGGACGTTGCCACCGCCCGCCTGATGAACGACCGGTTCGTCAACGTCAAGGTCGACCGCGAGGAGCGGCCCGACGTCGATGCGGTCTACATGGACGCCGTCACCGCGATGACCGGTCATGGCGGCTGGCCGATGACGGTGTTCCTCGACCTGTCGGGGCGACCGTTCTACGCGGGCACGTACTTTCCACCGGAGCCGGGTCATGGCCTGCCCAGCTTCTCCGACGTGCTCGTCGCCGTCAGCGACGTCTGGCGCGACCGGCGCGATGACGTGCTCGATCAGGCCGAGTCGGTCGTCGGACGCCTCGAGCGGTTGCGCGACGACGCGCAGCTGGCCGGGCCCCATCCGCTCGGACCGCAAGAGCTCGGGCAGGCGATGCAGGCCCTGACTCGTCAGTACGACTGGGCCAACGGCGGTTTCGGCACCGCTCCCAAGTTCCCGCCGTCGATGGTGTGCGAGTTCCTCCTGCGCGAACATGCTCGATCCGGTGATCCCGACGCGTTGCTGATGGTCGAGGCCACGTTGCGGGCGATGGCTCTTGGCGGGATGTACGACCAGCTCGGAGGCGGCTTCGCGCGCTACTGCGTCGATGCGCAGTGGGTGGTGCCGCACTTCGAGAAGATGTTGTACGACAACGCCTTGCTCGCCCGCGTCTACGCACACTTCTGGCGTACCACCGGCAAGGAGCTCGGCCGGCGCGTTGCCCTCGAGACGGCCGACTTCTTGCTGGCAGAGCTGCTGACGCATGAGGGTGGCTTCGCCTCCGCACTCGATGCTGACTCACCGGGTGGCGAGGGGGCCTTCTACGTCTGGACGCCCGACCAGCTGCTCGAGGTGCTGGGGCCAGACGATGCTGCTTGGGCCGGCCAGCTGTTCGGCGTCACCGAGGCCGGGACGTTCGAGGCGGGCGCATCGACGCTGCAGCTGCGCGAACCACCCGACGACGAGGACCGGTTCGAGAAGGTGCGTCGTGCCCTGCTGATCGCCCGCGAGGATCGCTCGCGACCGGCTCGTGACGACAAGGTGGTCACTGCGTGGAACGGACTGGCCATCGCCGCGTTGGCGGACGTCGGTGCCCTGTTCGACCGGCCGGATCTGGTCTCCGCGGCGTCGGCGGCCGCCGACCTCCTCATCACCTCTCATCTGGTCGACGGACGATTGCGGCGGGCGTCGAGGGACGGCGTCGTCGGCGGTGCGTCAGGTGTGCTCGAGGACTACGGCGACCTCGCCGAGGGTCTGCTCACCCTTCACATGGTGACCGGAGAGCCGAGCTGGCTCGACGCCGCAACGTCTCTGCTCGATGTGGTGCTGCGCCAGTTCCGCGACGGCGCCGGCAGCTTCTACGACACGGCGCACGACGCGGAAGCCCTGGTGCGGCGTCCGCGTGACGCCACCGACAACGCCACACCTTCCGGGCAGGCGGCCGCGGTGGGGGCGTTGCTCACCGCCGCGGCGCTGACCGGGTCGGACCGTTATCGCGACGCGGTCAACGATGCGCTCACGGCGACCGCCGGGCTCGCCGTCGGTGCCCCACGGTTCGCGGGCTGGACGCTGTCCGTGGCGCAGGCCTGGGTGGCCGGACCGGTCGAGGTGGCCGTAGTGGGACCAGATGACGCCGCCAGAGCCGGGCTCCATGCCACTGCCTTGCGGGCCACCATGCCGGGCACCGTCGTCAGCGTCGGCGACCCCGCCTCGGAGGTGCCGTTGCTGTCGGGGCGGCCGCTGCTGCGCGGCGGGTCCACGGCCTACGTTTGCCGCCAGTTCGTCTGTCGCGCTCCGACCGCCGACCGGCAGGTCCTGGCCGCCCAGCTCGGGGTGCCGCCGCAGACCCCGCCGGTCGAACCGCCTCCGCCGGGTCCCGTTCGCCGGGGGTGAACGGCACTGGCGGTCGAGTCGTAATTCTGTAATTGTCATTACATGACAACACCTCAGGACTCAGCAGCGACCCTTCGCGGCTGGCTGGCCGGCCGCCTTCCCAGTGACTGGTTCGTCGAGCCGGTCGAGGTGGTGGCCGATCGCGAGGAGATCACGGTGCTCGGCCGGCTCCCCGAGCCAGACCTGGCCGACGACGCCACCGACGACCAACGGCACGCGGCTCGGCGTGGTCGCGCGCAGGCGTTTCGCGAGGACACCCGCGACGCACGGATCGGCATCGCCGAAGAGATCGAGCGACGTGACGGGCGCAAGGTGGCGTGGGTGGTCCGCGTGGGCGAGGAGACGGTGCGATTCACCCACCTGGCTGTCCCCGTCATGACGCGGTTGCGGCAGCCCGAACGTCAGGTCCTCGACACCCTGGTGGCATCCGGCGTGGCGCGCTCCCGCGCCGACGCCCTCGCGTGGTGCGTCCGGCTCGTCGGCGAGCACACCACTGAATGGCTGGACCAGCTCCGGGCGGCACTGGCTGCCGTCGACGAGGTGCGTGGGCGCGAGCCGTTGGGCGGTTAGGCTTCCAGCGCCGTGCTCGACGCGGCGCAACGAGAGCCGATCGAAGGAGCCCGCAGGTGGGCGTTCGCGACCTGGCCTACCAGGCCTACGAACGACGCCTGCTCGCGAGCCTCGCCGACGCCGACACCCCTCGCCACGTAGGAGTCATCCTCGACGGCAACCGACGTTGGGCCAAGGCGTCCGGCTCAACGGCGCGTACCGGTCACCAGGCAGGCGCCGCCAAGATCGCCGAACTGCTCCGATGGTGTGAGGAGAGCGGCGTCGAGGTCGTGACGCTGTGGCTGCTGTCCACCGACAACCTGAGCCGCCCCGAGGAAGAGCTCGGGCAGCTGGTGTCGATCATCGAGGAGGTCGTTCGCAACCTGATGGCGGCCCGTCGCTGGCGGCTGCACCCCGTCGGGGCGCTCGACTTGCTGCCGGTCGACACCGCGCGCGTGCTCAAGGAGGCAGCGGCCGCGACAGCAGACGTCGACGGGTTGCTCGTGAACGTCGCAGTCGGCTACGGCGGTCGTCGCGAGATCGCCGACGCCGTCCGTTCCCTGCTCGCCGACCACGCGTCACGCGGAACGTCGATCGGCGACCTCGCGGTGACGGTGGACGCCGACCAGATCGCGGAGCACCTGTACACGCGAGGTCAGCCCGACCCCGACCTGGTGATCCGTACGTCGGGTGAGCAACGACTCAGCGGTTTCATGCTGTGGCAGAGCGCCCACAGCGAGTTCTACTTCTGCGAGGCCTACTGGCCCGACTTCCGCCGGGTCGACTTCCTTCGTGCGCTGCGGTCCTACGCCCAGCGCCACCGTCGCTACGGCGGCTGATCAGGCGGTCTTCGACGCCTCGTCGACGCCGGGCAGGGGAAACGGCCCGATCGCGTCGAGGTCTACCAGGCTGTACCCGTAGTCGTTGGCCCGCGGCTCGAACTGCGTCACCAGCCGTTGGTGCTGGCGACGCCGCCACGGGCGGCTCGACGCGCCCATCGACTCCCACTGCTGCGCGTAGCCACTGCTTTGGTCGGTCCGCACCAGCTTGGCCGGGATCGGGCCGGTGAGTCCCAGGAAGTCGCCGAGCTCGCTGAGCACCTGCTCCGATCGGGTGATCAGGTCTTCGTACTTCAAGACGTGAACGCGGCGAAGAAACGGCAGGTCCTTGCCCAACAGGTCATGCGCCACGAACCAGTGCTCGAGCAGGTGAGCCAAGGTCGTGCGCGACCGCCATTTGTGCGTAGCCAGCGTGACGCTCACGGGGTGCCGCACGACGATCACGAACGACGCGTCGGGGAACAGCTCTTGCAGGAACCGGGTCATCACCAAGTTGGGGGGCGACTTCTCCAACAGCACCTCTCGCGAGGTGTCCCAGTACGGACGCCAGGCCCGCAGCAAGCGGGCGGCGTTCTCCGGTGTTGCCAGGCGTGACGCCTCGGTCAGATGTGCCCTGGGATCGCGCGCGAACCTTCCTGCCCCGCCATAGGTCAGAGCCGGGGGATACACCGACTGCAGGTGCTGCCCCTCGTCCTCGGTCACGCCGGTTCCGATGAGGCCGCTGACCTGTGGATGCTGAGCCAGGACGCGGGCCAACGGAGTGGTGCCGCTTCGGTGCAGTCCGGCCACGAAGACGAGCCGATGCTCGTCGATCAGCTCGCTGGGCAACCGGCACCTCCCTTCGTCGCCGGACCGCTGGACGACCTCACCGAGGGTAACGAGGCCCACCAGACGGCTCATCGGGTTGGCGTTGCCGTCACCCGTTTGCGACGCCGGGGGTACGCCGTCGGCGTGGCTGCCGGGTGGGTCCTGCGGGCCGTCGTAGCGTCGCCACGACGGCCACCGACCGGTAGTCGTCCGGGAGGCCCGCGAGTGCAGCTGCCGCAGCACGACAGGGGGCCGGCACCCGGCCCTCGGGTCCGGTTCCGGTCCGCAACGATGTGCTGGTGCGGGTGACGGTGCACACCCGGATCGGAAAGTCGGACGTCAGTGGCAGTCCCTCGTCGGCGCTCGGCTCGCGACCGCCGCACCTTCGTCCTCGACACCTCAGTCCTGTTGGCCGACCCGGGCGCACTGACCCGGTTCGACGAGCACGAGGTCGTTCTTCCGGTGGTCGTCATCACCGAGCTCGAGGCGAAGCGTTCCCACCCGGAGCTCGGCTACTTCGCTCGCGCCGCACTGCGCCTGCTCGACGACCTGCGGGTGTCCCACGGCCGCCTCGACGAACCGATCCCCATCGGCGACTGTGGTGGGTCGGTGCGGGTCGAGCTGAACCACACTGACGCATCCGCGCTACCGGCCGGGTTCCGCCTCGAGGACAACGACACCCGGATCTTGGCGGTCGCCCGGAACCTGGCGGCCGACGGCCTCGACGTCACGTTGGTCTCCAAGGACCTGCCCATGCGGGTCAAGGCGGCCTCAGTTGGTCTGGTCGCCGAGGAGTACCGGGCCGAGCTCGCCGTCGAGTCCGGCTGGACCGGGATGGTGGAGCTCGAGGTGGCAGGCGGAGTGCTCGACCGGCTCTACGACGGTGAGCACCTCGACCTCGCCGAGGCGGCCGCGCTGCCGTGCCACACGGGGTTGGTCCTGCTGTCCGAGCGCAGCTCCGGCCTGGGTCGGGTGACCCAGGACAAGCAGGTGCGCCTGGTGCGCGGCGATCGGGAGGCCTTCGGATTGCACGGTCGTAGCGCCGAGCAGCGCGTGGCTCTCGACCTGTTGCTCGACCCCGACATCGGCATCGTGTCGTTGGGTGGTCGAGCCGGAACCGGCAAGTCGGCGCTCGCGCTGTGCGCGGGTCTGGAGGCTGTGCTGGAGCGACGACAACACCGCAAGGTCGTGGTGTTCCGACCGGTCTACGCGGTCGGGGGTCAAGAGCTGGGGTACCTCCCCGGGAGCGAGGCGGAGAAGATGAGTCCGTGGGGGCAGGCGGTCTTCGACACCCTCGGTGCGCTGACCACGTCCGAGGTGGTCGACGAGATCGTCGACCGGGGCATGCTCGAGGTGCTGCCACTCACCCACATCCGTGGTCGGTCACTGCACGATGCGTTCGTGATCGTCGACGAGGCGCAGTCGTTGGAGCGAAACGTGTTGCTGACCGTGCTGTCCCGGATCGGCCAGGGATCGCGGGTCGTCCTCACTCACGATGTGGCTCAACGCGACAACCTTCGCGTTGGACGGCACGATGGCGTCGTGGCGGTCGTAGAGAAGCTCAAAGGTCATCCGCTGTTCGCGCACGTGACACTCACTCGCTCGGAACGCTCGCCGATCGCGGCACTGGTCACCGAGCTGCTCGAGGACGTCGCCTTGTGAGCGGGTCCGGCGAGGACCGTCCCCGCGTGGTGCCTGTCGTGGTGCTGCGCACCGACGAGGCCGAGGCGCTCGTCGCCGTAGGCATGTTGCGGGCCAACGGCGTGGACGCCTGGATGGGCAACGCGGCCGACGCCGGCGAGGTAATCGGCCTTCCGCTCGGACCCGGCACGGTCGTCGTTCCAGGGGAGCAGGCCGAACTGGCACGGGCGCTGCTCGCTGACGTCCAGGCGGGTCCACCCGTTGCCGAGGGCGACGCCGCCGACGACTGACTCAGTTCTGGGGTCGCTGGGTCAACCGCTGTACGTCCAGCGCCTGAGCGACCTGCTCCGGAGTCACGAGTCCGGCTTCGTAGAAGCCGCTGTCGACCAGCGCTTCCGCGATCGTCGTGCGGTCGGCCTGGGCGCGCGTGACGAGTCCGGCCACGCGTTCGTACCCCAGCAGCGGCACCAACGACGTCGCGATCACCGGTGACGACTCGGCGGCACTACGCAGCGCGTCGCGGTTGACCGACATCCCGGCCACGGCCCGATCCGCCAGGGCAGTCGCTGCCCGACTCAACAAGGCGATCTGCTCGAGCAGGTTGCGGGCCATGACGGGCATCATCACGTTGAGCTGGAAGTTCCCCGACGAACCGGCGACGGCGATGGCGGCGTCGTTGCCGATCACCTGGGCGGCCGCCATGGCCACCGCTTCGGCGATGACCGGGTTGACCTTGCCCGGCATGATGCTCGACCCCGGTTGCAGCGCCGGCAGGCTGATCTCGCCGAGCCCGGCACGTGGGCCCGACCCCATCCAGCGCAGGTCGTTGGCCATCTTCAGAAGGCTGATGGCGCACACCCGGAGCTGACCAGACGTCTCGACGACGGCGTCGCGCGCCGCCTGCGCCTCGAAGTGGTCGCGGGCGGAGGAGAACCGCAGACCGCAGGCGGCCGACAGGTGGCCGACAGCAGCTGCCTCGAAGCCGTCCGGAGCATTGAGGCCGGTGCCGACGGCTGTGCCGCCGAGGGGAATCTCGAGCAGCCGCGGCAGCACCGACTCCAGCCGCTCGACTGCGAGGTCTGCCTGACGAGCCCAGCCGCCGATCTCTTGTCCCAGCGTCAGCGGCGCCGCGTCCATCAAGTGGGTGCGGCCCGGCTTGACCGTGTCGAGGTTCTCCTCGGCGACGGTTCGCAGGACGGCGGCCAGATGGCGCAGCGCGGGGATCAGGTCGTGGGTGAGGCCCTGCGCCGCCGCCACGTGAAGAGCGGTCGGGAACACGTCGTTGCTGGACTGCGAGGCGTTGACGTGGTCGTTGGGGTGCACGGCAGGTCCCACGCCCTCCAGCCGACCCAGCCGGCTCAGCCGGCGCTGCGCCAGCGTGGCGATGACCTCGTTGGCGTTCATGTTGGTCGACGTGCCCGAGCCGGTCTGGAAGACGTCCACCGGGAACTGGTCGTCATAGCGACCGGACGCCACCTCATCGGCGCTCGACGCAATCGCCTCGGCGAGTTCGGGGTCGAGCACGCCCACGTCGGCGTTGGCGCGTGCGGCAGCCGCCTTCACCCGTGCCAGGGCATGGAGGAACACCGGCGGCAGCGGCTGGCCGGACAGGTCGAAGTTCTCGATGGCGCGCTGGGTCTGGGCCTGCCACAAGGCCTTCGCCGGCACCTGCACCTCGCCCAGGCTGTCGTGCTCCACACGCTGCGATGCATCCACCCGGCGCACGTTACGCCGGGCGCCGCGATTCGACCGGCTTCCGGGAGGTCAGCCTCTGGCCGCTGGCGTGGTGCAGGGACGACTATGAAGGAGTGCAGATGCGAGGGACACGAGCCTGGCCGCTGGCCGTCGTCGGCGCGCTGGTCGGGCTGCTGAGCAGCTGCGGTGGTCCAACCGGGCCCTCGGCACCGTCGACTGCTTCGACGCTGCCGAGCGCTTCGGCGACGCCGTCGAGCGGAGCGCCCACAGCGCAGTCGCCGACGGGGTCGGCATCGCCGAGCGCCTCAACGGCGCTGCGGGTGCCCGTCTACTGGGTGAGCCCCACGCCGCGCGGCCCACGCCTGTTCCGGGAGTTCGCGTCGGTGCCGTCGCAGAACGGACCTTCGGATGCGGCCACGGCCGCACTGGCCGTGATGCTGAACGGATCGGCGGCCGACCCGGCCTACCGCAGCGGATGGCCGTCGACGACGAGCCTGCGCAGCGTCTCGGAGCGCGGTGCGGTCGTGCAAGTCACGCTGGACCTGCCCACCGACTCGACCCCGGCGCGGGACTCACTCCCTGTGCAGCAACTCGTGTACACGGTGACGGCTGCCCAGCCCGGGACCAACGAGGTGACCCTGCGACTGCACCGCCCTTCGGGCGCCTCGACGTTGCGTCGCCTGGTGCGCGCTCCCGCCGACGAGGTGATCGCACCGATCTGGATCATCGACCCGCAATGGGGCGCCCACGTCCCAGGCTCGGCCATCACCGTCACCGGAAGCGCCTCGGTCTTCGAGGCGCAGTTCGCCTGGCAGGTGCGTCACGCGGGTGCCGTGGTGGCTTCCGGGACCGCTACCGCGTCGATCGGAATGCCACAACGTGGCACTTTCTCGTTCACCACACCTCGCTTGCCAGCGGGCACCTACGTGGTGATCGCGTTCGACCGGTCGATGGCCGACGGCTCGGTGTCCGCCTTCGACCGAGCCCAGGTGACCCTGGGCTGAAGCCCGCTCAGTTCTCGGCCCGGGTACGCACCGAGATCGAGCCGGTGAGCAGGACACCTGGGCTGGTGCTCTGCGCGAAGAAGTCGTTGCCTTTGTCGTCGACCACGATGAAGGCCGGGAAGTCGACGACGTCGATCTTCCACACCGCTTCCATGCCGAGCTCTTCCATCTCGACCACGTCGACGGCCTTGATCACGTCTTGTGCGAGGCGGGCCGCCGGCCCACCGATCGACCCGAGGTAGAAGCCGCCGTTTTCTTGGCACGCCCTGGTCACCGCGGCCGATCGGTTCCCCTTGGCGAGCATGACGAACGAACCTCCAGCCTTCTGGAACTGGTCGACGTAGCCGTCCATGCGACCGGCGGTGGTCGGACCGAACGAGCCGGATGCATAGCCCGCCGGCGTCTTGGCCGGCCCCGCGTAGTACACGACGTGGTCGCGGAGGTACTGCGGCATCGGTTCCCCGGCGTCCAGCCGTTCCTTGATCTTCGCGTGCGCGATGTCCCGTGCCACGACGAGCGACCCGGTCAAGGACAGTCGCGTCTTGACCGGGTAGCGGCTCAACTGCGCCTGGATCTGCGTCATCGGACGGTTCAGGTCGACGTGCACGACCTCGCCCTCGAGGTCGTCATGCGTCGTCTCGGGCAGGTACTGGGCCGGATCCGCCTCGAGCTGCTCGAGGAACACACCGTCGGCCGTGATCTTGCCCTTCGCCTGCCGGTCGGCCGAGCACGACACCGCCAGCGCGATCGGCAGGCTGGCGCCGTGGCGGGGCAACCGAACTACGCGCACGTCGTGGCAGAAGTACTTGCCGCCGAACTGTGCGCCGATGCCGAACTCTTGGGTGAGCCGGAGGATCTGCGCCTCGAGCTCGAGGTCGCGAAAGCCGTGGCCGGTCTGCAGATCGCCAGTGGTCGGCAACGTGTCGAGGTAGTGCGCGCTCGCCAGCTTGGCCGTCTTCAACGTGTGCTCGGCGCTGGTCCCCCCGATGACGACTGCCAGGTGGTAGGGCGGACAGGCGGCCGTTCCGAGCCCGCGCAGCTTCTCGTCGAGGAACCGACGCATCGCTGTCGGGTTGAGTACGGCCTTGGTCTCCTGGAACAGGAACGACTTGTTCGCACTCCCGCCGCCCTTGGCCATGAAGAGGAAGTGGTAGGCATCGCCGTCTGTGGCGTACAGCTCGATCTGCGCCGGGAGGTTGGAACCGGTATTGCGTTCCTCCCACATCGTCAACGGTGCCATCTGCGAGTAGCGCAGGTTGAGCTTCGTGTAGGCGTCGTACACCCCGAGAGCGAGGGCCGACTCATCGCCCCCGCCGGTGATCACCCGCTCACCCTTCTTCCCCATGATGATCGCGGTGCCGGTGTCCTGACACATCGGGAGCACGCCGCCAGCCGCGATGTTGGCGTTCTTGAGCAGGTCCAACGCGACGAAACGGTCGTTCGCAGACGCCTCCGGGTCGTCGAGAATCCGGCGCAGCTGCTGCAGATGAGCCGGTCGCAGGAGGTGGGCGATGTCGTGCATGGCCTCGTAGGTGAGCCGAGTCAGCGACGACGGGTGCACCTCCAGGAACGTGCGCCCTACGGCGGTCGTCGTGGTCACTCCGTCAGTGGTCACCAGCCGGTACGGAGTGTCGTCGGGCCCGGCTGGGAGCAGGTCCTGGTAGGCGAACTCGGCCATGCGGCCAGCCTAGGTGGTGGCCATGCACCGAGCCGCGGCTGGCGCTGCCGGTCAGGCGGCCGGGTTTGCCAGCTCGTCGAACAAGTCCTCCCAACGCCCGGTGATCGCGGGCAGCCGGAACTGCCCGGATCGCGAACAGGCAGCCGCACCCATGACCTCCCGGCCGGGCCCGAGGTCGATCATCGCGGTCATCGCCCGCGCCAGTTGCACGACCTTCCCGTTGGGCACGAGGAACCCCTCCTCGGGACCGACCAGGTCTCGCGGACCCGTCGGACAGTCGAAGCTCACCACCGGGAGCCCGACTGCCATGGCTTCGATGATCACCATCGGCAGACCCTCGTGGCGGGAACTGAGGACGAAGAACGATCCACGGGCCAGTTCCTCGTCGAGATGATCGGTGAACCCCGGCAGCTGTACCGAGTCGGCCAGGCCCAGCCGCGTGAGTTGCCTCTCGAGCTTGGGGCGGGCAGGTCCCTCGCCGAAGATCCGCAACCGCCAGTCGGGGTGCACCTGCACCACCTTGCGCCAGGCGCGCAGCAGGAGGTCGTAGCCCTTGCTCGGGACGAGCCGACCGGCGGCGACCGCGACCGGTTGGGTCAGATCGGCGCGCACGTCGCCAGGGTCGGCAATGGCATTCGGGATGCAGAGCGTGCGGACGCCCGCAGCCAGCAGGGCGCGGTAGGCGGCGGCGTCTCCGTCGGTCAGTGAGACCAAGGCATCTAGGCGCGGGTACCACTCTCGGATCAGCTCGAGCCGCTCACCTTGATGCCATCCCAGCTCGGCGTGCTCCTGCCCGATGGCCAATACGCCGTCGGCACGGTGCTGCGCGACCACCACGTTGATCGCCGGCGAGGTGCCGATCACGACACCGGTGCGTGCGTCGGTGACGTATCCGGCGAGCTCGACGTCGGAGAGCAGCGGCAGCAGCGCCACGCCCGTCGGCGGTGGCAGCGCCGGCTCCAGCTGGCTGCGGGCCGCGCTCGCGATCTCGACGTGGTGCCGGTCTGCGAGCGACCCGGCAAGGTTGAACACCGAGCGCACCCGACCGCCCATACGCCAGGCGTCTGGTAGCACGAAGCGGACCTCCACAGGTCGGGAGACTACCCATCGCTTCGCGCACCACTCAGTCGATGAGCTTGCCGCGCAACGACGACAGCGCCAACGACCATGTGATGACGGCGAACAGTGTCAGCACGCTGACGTGGTAAACGTCCTCAACCGGCATCCAGTGGAATGATGCGTCGCGGACGAGCTTGACGCAGTGGTAGAGCGGGTTGAACTGAGCCAACACCTGCACCCAGTGCGGCAGGCTCGTGATCGGGAAGAACGTGCCGGCTACCAGAAACAGCGGCGTCAGAACGGCGGACGTCACGTAGGTGAACGAGTCGATCGTCTTGACGATGGCCGAGACCCACATGCCGAAGTAGGCGAAGCCGAGCCCGGTCAGGCCGGCGATGAACGGTACGGCGAGCATGCCCCACGTCGGCGTCAGCCCGAAGAAGAACGTGACGATCAGCGGCACGGTGCCGTAGACCCCTGCCTTCAGTGCGATCCACGATCCCTCAGCCGTCACCAGTTCCTCGACCGCCACGGGTGCGGCGAGCACGGCGTCGTAGGTGCGTTGGAAGACCCGACGCACGTAGGTGTTGAACATCCCTGGGAAGGCGGAGGAGAACAGCACGGCGGTGGCGACGGTCCCGGTGCCGACGAACTGGACGTAGGCGTTGCCACCCGCGACGTCGACCATGCTTCCGATGCCGAGTCCGAATGCCAGCAGGTAGATCGTGGGTTGCACGATGGAGGAGAACGTCGTGGACGCCCAGTACCGCTTGAACAACGTGAACTCGCGGTTCCAGACGCCTTCGAACGATGGCCACTCGTAGCGTCGCGAATGGCGTGGAGCCGCCAGGTCGGTAGTGGTCATTCCAGTCGCTCCCCGGTGAGTAGCACGAACACGTCTTCCAGATTCGCCGCACGGTTGACCCCGTCGCCCAGGTCGCCGAGAACTGCGGCCGGCACCTGCTCTGATCCGAGGACCGACACCGAAGGTCCGGTACGACGCGTCACCAGGCCGGCGGCGGCCGCCTGTGCCTCGACCTCGACGAGTCGTTGTGGAGGGCCGTAGAACTCCGTGGCCTGCGCACCGACGTGCTCGGCCAGCAGGGCCAGCGGTGCGCCCTGCGCCACCACGTGGCCGTGCGACATGACGGCCACGTCGTCGGCGAGGCGCTCGGCCTCCTCGATGTAGTGCGTGGACATGAGCACGGTCTTACCCTCGTTGCGCAGGGCGTCGATCAACGTCCACAGGTCCTGGCGGACCTGCGGGTCGAGGCCGACCGTGGGCTCGTCCAGCAGGACCAGTTCCGGGTCGTGCACCAACCCGCGCGCGATCAGGAGCCGGCGCCTCATGCCCCCGGAGAGCTCGGTCACGGTGGCGTCAGCGCGCTCGGTGAGCTGGGCCAGCTCGAGTGCCCGGTCGACGGCCGCGCGGCGCCCTCGTCGCGGGACCCGGTAGAGCACTGCGAACATCGCGAGGTTCTGGCGCACGGTCAGCTCGGTGTCGAGGTTGTCCTGTTGCGGAACCACGCCCATGCGCGCCCGCGCCGTCTTCGCGTCGTGCGGGATGTCCAGGTCGAGGACGCGGATCGTGCCGGAGTCCGCGATCGCCTGACCGGTGAGCATCCGCATCGTGGTGGACTTGCCTGCGCCGTTCGGTCCCAGCAAGCCCAGCACGATCCCGCGCGGCACCCGAAGGTCGAGTCCGTCGACCGCGGTGAGTTGTCCGAACCGCTTGACGACGTCGTGGAGCTCGATCGCTGCACTCACGGCAGTCCCGGCCTCAGAGTTCGGGGTCGGCGTACCGCCGCAGCTTGTGCAGCTTGTGATCGGACTGCATGAAGCGGATCGTGCCGCTCTTGCTGCGCATCACCAGCGTCTCGGTCGTTGCACCACCAGGGTGGAAACGCACTCCCTTGAGCAGGTCGCCGTCGGTCACACCCGTGGCGGCGAAGTAGACGTTGTCACCGCGTACGAGGTCGTCGGTCGAGAGCACCCGGCCCAGGTCGTGGCCGGCGTCGAGTGCCCGCCGTCGCTCGTCGTCGTCAGCCGGCCACAGGCGGCCCTGGATCACACCGCCCATGCACTTCAATGCGCAGGCGGCGATGATCCCTTCCGGCGTGCCCCCGATCCCGAGCAGGAGGTCGACTCCGGTGTCCTCGCTGGCGGCCATGATCGCGCCCGCGACGTCACCGTCGGATATGAACTTGATCCGCGCTCCGGTCTCGCGGACGTCCTGCACGAGTTGCGCGTGGCGCGGTCGGTCGAGGATGCACACGGTGACGTCGCGATTCTCGATGTCCTTGGCCTTGGCGACCCTGGCGATGTTCTCGGCCACCGGGAGCCGGATGTCGACGAGGTCGGCCGCCTCCGGGCCGGTCGCGAGCTTCTCCATGTAGAAGACCGCCGAGGGGTCGAACATCGACCCTCGCTCGGCGACCGCGATCACCGACAACGCGTTGCCCATGCCCTTGGCGGTCAGCGTGGTCCCGTCGATGGGGTCCACGGCGACGTCCACGGTGGGCCCGTGCCCGTCTCCGACTTCTTCGCCGTTGAACAGCATGGGCGCGTGGTCCTTCTCGCCCTCACCGATCACGACGACGCCGGCCATGGACACGGTGTTGATGAGCCGGCGCATCGCGTGGACCGCCGCGCCGTCAGCCCCGTTCTTGTCACCGCGGCCGACCCAACGCGAGGCGGCCACGGCGGCTGCCTCGGTCACCCGCCCGAGCTCCAGCCCGAGGTTACGGTCGGGGACCTCCGTGGCGCGATCGTTCTCGCCCTCGGCTGGTGGATTCACAGGGGGAGCGTAGCGGCAGGGCCCGATGCGACGATCGGCGTCGGCCTCGGCGACGATGGGCCGGTGACGCCGACCGCCCCGACCGCCCGCAAGCGAGGCCGAGAGACCGTCGCCGACATGGCGCGCTCGATGGCGCTGGTCGGCGCGGTCGTCGCGCTGCTGTTCCTCGTGGTGTGGTGGCAGCGACCTGAGGGGGGAGCCGGCTCGGCGGTGGCTCCCGTGGATGTGCCCGGCGTGGTCGCGGCCGTGCGGATCGGCAACGCCCTGCCGGTCTGGGAGCCCACCGGGCTATCCACCCAGTGGCGTCCCACGGCCGCCTGGTTCGCTCCGGAGGATCAGTCGGGAGTGGCATCCTCCGGGTCGTTGCTGCTGGTCGGCTACCTGACTCCCCTGGGGTCCTACGCCGAGGTGCGGCAGAGCGACGCCGCCCCGATCTCGGTACTCCCGAGCTGGACCGATGACGGTCGCTTCGTGGGGACGGTCTCGGCGGGCGGGCACACCTGGCGACACCTGCGCTCACCGACCACCGGCAAGGAGGCGCTGGTGACCACGCGGAGAGTGTCGGGGCGTCGGTTGCTCGTGGTGGTGACCGGCAAGGCCTCGCTGGCCGAGCTCACGACGCTGGCGGGCTCGCTTCGCTAGCGGTCTGCAGCACAGCAGCGACGCGGGCGCGTGCTCCGTCCAGCCAGCGTTGGCAGTGGTCGGCCAGCTGCTCGCCGCGCTCCCAGAGGGCCAAGGACTCCTCAAGCGTGAGGCCTCCCCCCTCGAGGCGGGCAACGATCTCGCTCAGCTCGTCGCGGGCTGCTTCGTAGCTCAGCCCCGCGAGGTCGCCAACAGGTGGCGGATCGGCCGGAGTCACGTGCTCACCCTAGGCGGGCGGCGCGGCGACCACGGCGGCGAACTCGCCGTGTGCCACTCGCACCCGGACGGCCACCCCCGGAGTCACCTGTTCGGGATCGCGCACGATGACCTCCTGCCCCGCTTCACGGGTCGCGACGACCGCATACCCGCGAGCCAACGTCGCCGCCGGCGACAGAGCTCGCACGCGCGCCCTGGTGTGCGCAAGGTCGTCGACGGCTCGACCCAGACGATGACCGATCGCCTGGCGGGCGCGGCCGCGTTCCTGCTCGACCGCGACCTGACGTTGCCGAAGAGACGCGTCCGGGTCGGCGAGCGCTGGTCGCGAGCGCAGCTGGTTCAACCGCTGCTCCTCGTTGTCCAGTCGACCCATCAGGCGTCGGCGCAGCCGGTCGCGCGCCGTGGCGACCCGGTGCAGCTCCTCCGCCACGTCGGGCACCACGCGTCGTGCGGCGTCGGTGGGGGTGCTGGCGCGGACGTCGGCGACGAGGTCCACCAGTGGTGCGTCCTGCTCGTGACCGATCGCCGCCACGACGGGCGTCGTGGTGGCCGCGACCGTCCTGAGGAGCTCTTCCTCGGAGAACGGCAGCAGGTCCTCGACCGACCCTCCGCCCCGCGCGATGACGATGACGTCGACCGTCGGGTCCCGGTCGAGTCGCTGCACGGCGGCGATGACCTCGGGTACGGCACCAGGGCCCTGCACGACCACCTCTTCGATCCGGAACTCAACGGCCGGCCACCGACGGCGGGCGTTCTCGACGACGTCACGTTCGGCAGCCGACGCCCGCCCGGTCACCAGGCCGACCTTGGTCGGGAGGAACGGCAACGGCCGCTTCCGGGACTCCTCGAACAGTCCCTCGCTGGCCAGCAGTGCGCGGGTGCGCTCGATCCGCGCGAGCAGGTCGCCCAGACCGACGGCCCGGATCTGGCTGGCGGCCAGGGAGAAGCTGCCGCGGGCCAGGTAGAAGTTGGGCTTGGCGTGGATGACGACCCGGGCACCGTCGGCCAGCGGTGGCGAGATCGTTCCCAGCAGCGCGGCCGGGCAGGTGACCGTGACCGAGACCTCGGCGACCGGGTCGCGCAACGTCAAGAATGCGGTCCCCGAGCCGGGACGTCGTGAGATCTGGGTCACCTGTCCCTCCACCCACACCGCCCCGAGGCGGTTGATCCAGCCTGCGACGGCGTTGGCGACGGTGCGCAGTGGCGCCGGGTGTTCCGGTGAGGTCTCCAACGGCACGCGGCCAGCCTAGGGCGTGCCACTTACGATGAACTCATGACGGCCACCGGTGACGAGCTGCGGCGCGTGCTGCTGGCCAACCCCCGCGGCTACTGCGCCGGCGTCGACCGGGCCGTGGTCACCGTCGAGAAGGCGCTGGACCTGTACGGCCCGCCGGTCTACGTCCGTAAGCAGATCGTGCACAACCGTCACGTGGTCGAGGACCTCGAGTCCAAGGGTGCGATCTTCGTCGAGGAGACCGACGAGGTGCCCGAAGGTGCACGGGTCGTGTTCTCCGCCCACGGTGTCGCGCCCACGGTGTACGAGGAAGCGGCCGAGCGTGGCTTGCGAACGATCGATGCCACCTGCCCGCTGGTCACCAAGGTCCACCACGAGGCGACCAGGTTCGCCGACGAGGGTTACCAGATCCTTCTGATCGGGCACGAGGGCCACGAAGAGGTGGTGGGCACCAGCGGTGAAGCGCCGGCGTCGATCACGATCGTCGACGGCGTGGACCATGCCAGGACGGTTCAGGTGGACAACCCCGACAAGCTCGCGTGGCTGTCGCAGACCACCTTGTCCGTCGATGAGACGTTGGCCACCGTGGCGGTTCTGCGCGAGCGGTTCCCCGCGCTGCTCGACCCGCCCAGCGACGACATCTGCTACGCGACGCAGAACCGTCAGGCCGCTGTGAAGCTGATGGCGTCCCAGTCCGACCTCGTCGTGGTCGTCGGATCGTCGAACTCCTCGAACTCGGTGCGCCTCGTCGAGGTGGCGCTGGAGGCGGGGGCCGGTGCGGCCCATCGCGTCGACAACGCCGGTGAGCTCGACGAGGCCTGGCTCTCCGGAGCCAGTGTCGTAGGGGTGACCAGCGGTGCGTCGGTCCCTGAGTCGCTGGTCCACGACGTGCTGCACTGGCTGGACGAGCGTGGTTACTCCGATGTTGACGAGGTGACGGCGGCCACCGAGACGTTGTTGTTCGCGCTGCCGCCAGAACTGCGGCGTGACCTCAAAGCGGCGACCCTGCCGCAATGAGCCGGGCTGAGCGACCGTTCAGCGCGAGGAGCGCTGGTGCCAGGCCCGCCACCCCAGCGTCGCTCCCGCCGCGATCTCGGCAGCCACCAGCATGGGTGCGGAGGCCACGAGCGCGACGATGACGCCGCTGATGGCGTCGCGGATTCCCTGGCCGGAGGTCGACGTGACCGGCTCGACCACGAGCAGTGTGGCCAGCAGCACCAGCGGCGGTGCGACGACCACAGACCACCGGTTGGTCCAGCGGACCTCCCAGCCGCAGTAGGCGGTCGCGGCGATGAACGGAACCCCGAAGATCAGCCCGGTGCCGTTGGTCAGGAAGCCGTTGAGCAGACCGGCCACCAGGGCGATCGCGGTGAGGATCACCGTGACACCGGCCGTGGTCAGGCCAGGACGACGTCGCGCGCCGTAGACCGTGCCGCGCTGGGGAGGGGCCGGGGGCAACGCCCGGGCCGCGTCGTCGGGCGTTGCCGACTCCTTGGGCAGAGGCGGCGGGGCCGGTGCCGGTGCCGGTGGGCGCGGCGCAGCCGGGGCTGGGGTCGGCGTTGCCGGGGCGGTCGCACCCGGTACCCAGGCCGCCTCAGGGGCGGGTGAGGCGGGGGTCTTGGCCGGCAGGTTCACGGCGACAACGGTAGGCGATGGCCCCTCGAGAACCAGAATCCGGCGCGCGTGCTCAGCCGTCTGCGGCCGAGTCCGTGCCCGGTACGGGCCGACTCGGGTTCACCCCGAACCGCTGGTCCACCTCGATCGGGTCGGTGTCCAGGCGGCTGCGCGGCGGTTCGAGCACGATCAGCGCCTCCTGGGCCGACGCCATGAGCTCGGCGGTCTGCGGTTGACGGGGGACGATCTCCAGCGGCGGTGGCGTCTCGAGATCTTCGTCGCTGACCCTCAGCTCGGTCAGCTTTCGGGCGGTGACGAGCACCCGCGTCTCCAAGGAGCCCACGGTCTCGTTGTAGGCGCGCACGGCACCGCCGAGCTGGGTTCCGAGCCGGGTGAAGTGGCCGCCCATCGTGGCCAGCCGACCGTGCAGCTCGCGCCCGAGCTCGTAGACCGCCTTGGCGTTGGTCGCGAGGGCCTCCTGGCGCCATGCGTAACCGATGGTGCGCAGCAGCGCGATCAGGGTCTGCGGGGTGGCGATGACGACGTTGCGCTCGAACGCGTACTCGAGCAGAGCGGGATCCTCGTCGAGTGCGGCGTTCAGGAAGACCTCGGCCGGCACGAACATCACGACGAACTCGGGAGTGGGCTCGAAGCTCTCCCAGTAGCTCTTGGCCGCCAGGTCGTCGATGTGCTTGCGCAGGTGGCGCGCGTGCGCCTTCAGTCGTTCGGTGCGCGTCGCGTCGTCCTTGGCCTCCATCGCCTCGAGGTAGCCACTGAACGCCACCTTGGCATCGACGACGACGTTCTTGCCGCCGGCCAGCTTCACCACGAGATCGGGGCGCCTCGTACGGTCGTCGTCGACCACGGTCGACTGCTCGACGAAGTCGCAGTGCTCCACCATGCCCGACGTCTCCACCACTCGACGCAGCTGCATCTCTCCCCAGCGACCGCGGACCTGAGGTGCGCGCAGCGCGGTGACGAGCTGTGCCGTCTCGGTGCGGAGCTGCTGTGACGTCTCGTTCATCGTGGTCACCTGTTGCCGCAGCTCGGCGTAGGCGCCGGCACGCTCCTTCTCGACGTCTTGCAGCTGTTGCTGCACCTTGGTCAGGGAGTCGGTGAGTGGCTTGACGAGGTGTTCGACGGCCTGCCGACGTTGCTCGAGCTCGGCGGTCGACCGCGCTTCGCTGGCCTTGAGCTTCTCGTCGGCCAGCTGTTGGAACTGCTCGAAGAACTGCGCGCTGTTGCGCCGGACCACCTCATGGGACAGCCGTTCGAACTGCGCCTCCAGCTGCTCGCGCTCGTCGCGCACCAGCGTGAGCTGCCGCACCGCTGCGTCGCGTTCGGCCAGCAGCGTTGCCTCGGCCGCGGCGAGGCGGGCGGTGGTTTCATCTCGACGAGCCGCTTCGCGGGGCTTGGCCCAGGCGGCGCCCAGGACGAGGCCGACGGCAACGCACGCGCCTGCGGCGACGAGCGTGATGACGAGCACAGTCACTGACATACGGCCATGTTGACAGTCCACCCCGACAGAACCCGGCCATGCGCCGGGCGACGCGCCGTCTGCGCGGTGGCGGCGCCGACCTAGGATGACCGGCCGTGGCCCTCACCATCGGCATCGTTGGACTCCCGAACGTCGGCAAGTCCACGCTCTTCAACGCACTGACGCGCAACGACGTGCTCGCGGCCAACTACCCGTTCGCCACGATCGAGCCGAACGTCGGAGTCGTCGGCGTACCCGACGCGCGGCTCCACGCGCTCGCGAAGATCCACGACTCCGCGCGCGAGGTGCCGGCCACCGTGTCGTTCGTCGACATCGCCGGAATCGTCAAGGGCGCCAGCGAAGGGCAAGGACTCGGTAACAAGTTTCTGGCTCACATCCGGGAAGCCGAGGCGATCTGTCAGGTGATCCGGGTGTTCGAGGACTCCGATGTGGTGCACGTGGAGGGCCGCGTCGACCCGGCCGACGACATCGAGACGATCAACACCGAGCTGATCCTGGCCGACCTGCAGACGATCGAGAAGGTGTTGCCGCGACTGCAGAAGGAGTCGCGTTTGGTGAAGGACAAGCAGACGGGGGTCGTTCCCGCGGTCGAGGAAGCGCAGACAGTGCTCGAGAAGGGGCAGACCGTCTTCGGTGCCGGCCTCGACCCCGAACCGTTGCACGAGCTGTTCCTGCTGACCGCCAAGCCGTTCCTGTACGTCTTCAACATGGACGAGGCGGAGCTGGCCAACGACCAGCTGAAGCGGCGGTTGCGAGACCTCGTCGCACCCGCAGAGGCGATCTTCCTGGACGCCAAGGTCGAGGCCGAGCTGGTCGAGCTCGATCCCGACGAGGCGTTGGAGCTGTTGCAGTCCATCGGGCAGGACGAGTCCGGGCTCGACCTGCTGGCTCGGGTCGGCTTCGAGACGCTCGGGTTGCAGACCTACCTGACCGCTGGTCCGAAGGAGGCACGCGCCTGGACGATTCGCAGAGGGGCGACGGCACCAGAGGCGGCCGGTGTGATCCACACCGACTTCCAGAGGGGCTTCATCAAGGCTGAGGTGGTCTCGTTCGAGGACCTGGTCGCCGCCGGGACGATGGCCGAGGCGAAGGCCCGTGGCCGCGTTCGGATCGAGGGCAAGGACTACGTGATGGCCGACGGAGACGTCGTCGAGTTCCGCTTCAACGTCTAACAACTGCCCTTCGTCGGGTGAATCCGTGCCCACCTGCGCCGATTGGCCCTGAGCGTGAGTCTGAGGTGCCTACGGGGCGCTCAAGACTCACGCTCAGGGCCAATCGGCGGTGAGTGGGGCGTCCCGCCTACGCGGGCCTCCCGACGAGAGCACCGACAGCCTGCAGGCGCGGGTTGGTCGGCAGCAGCTGGCGCGCTCGGGTCAGGGCTGTTGCGGCACCCGCCTCGTCCCCCCGGGCGTGCAGCACGTGTACCAGCGTCAGCTGGCCGTCGGACTGCTCAGCGTCGGGTCGGTGCCAGGCGATGGTGTCGCGGGCCTCTCGCTCGGCCAGTGCGGCATCGCCGTTGAGCCAGTGGTACAGCGATGCTTTGCCGGCGATCACGACGTTGCCCGACATGGCGGTCGCCTCGCGCATTGCCGCGTCGACCCGTGCGCGAGTCTCCTCGTCGTACTCCACCTCGCCGGCCTCGACACCGCACAGCAGCGCCCAGGCCAACGCCGTGACGGCGTCCCTGCGCGAGCGACCACGCCGTCCGACCAACGACTGACGGCGCTCGGCCGCATCGGCGGCCTCGGCAAAGCGTCCTTGGGCGAACAACGCAGAGGCCAGCGCGCCCAACGCGGCTTGGTCGCCGGGACGGTCGTCGACGCGAGCGCGAGCCATGGCTTCGGCCGCGCCGGCGTTGCCGTGGCGCAGGTCGGCCTCGGCCGCCTTCGCCTGCCGGCTCGGGATCCGGCTGCCCAGAATGAACAACGGGTCGTACTTGACGTCGACCACGCGCTCCTTCATCGGGATGATCGCGTTGTCGGTGATGTGGATTCCTTCAGGGCACACCTCGGTGCAGCACTTCGTGATGTTGCAGTAGCCCAGCCCGAACTCCTGCTGGGCCTGGCGCTTGCGATCGATCGTGTCGAGCGGGTGCATGTCGAGCTCGGCGACGCGGATGAACATGCGCGGCCCGGAGAACTTGGGCTTGTTCTCCTCGTGGTCCCGGATCACGTGACAGGTGTTCTGGCACAAGAAGCACTCGATGCACTTGCGGAACTCCTGGCTGCGCTCGACGTCGACCTGCGACATGCGGAAGTCGCCCGGCTTCAGGTCGCTCGGCGGTGCGAATGCTGGGACCTCGCGAGCCTTCTCGTAGTTGAACGACACGTCAGTGACGAGGTCCCGAACGATGGGGAAGGTCCGCATGGGCGTGACCGTGATCGTCTCGTCCTGCTCGAAGGTGCTCATGCGCGTCATGCACATCAGGCGGGGTCGGCCGTTGACCTCGGCGCTGCACGAACCGCACTTGCCGGCCTTGCAGTTCCAGCGCACGGCCAGGTCAGGTGTCTGCGTCGCCTGGAGCCGATGGATGACGTCGAGCACGACCTCGCCCTCGTTCACCTCCACGGTGAAGTCCGCGAGGTCACCGCCGTCGGCGTCTCCCCGCCAGACCCGGAAGTGTGCGTCGTAGCCCATCAGTGGGTCCCCTCGCCCGGTGAGGTCGCATCCGCCAGCGCCGTGAGCTCGTCCTCGAGCATGTACTTGGACAGCTCGCCGCGGTCGAACAGCGAGAGCAGCTCCACCGGCATCGTCGGCAGGGGTTGCTGGTCGACGCGCACGGGACCCCCCTCGCCCTCGGTGTCGAGCCGGCAGATCAGGTTGCGCTGGCGCCACTGCGGATTCATACCTGGGAAGTCGTCGCGGGTGTGGCCACCGCGCGACTCCTCGCGCAGCAGCGCGGCGCGCGCCACGCACTCCGAGACCAGCAGCATCCGGCGTAGGTCGATGGCGAGGTGCCAGCCGGGGTTGAACTGCCGATGACCCTCGACGGTGACGCGGCCGGCACGTGCCCTCAGCTCACCCAGCCGCTTCAGCGCCTGCTCGATCTCGTCCGCGCGACGGATGATCCCGACCAGGTCGTTCATCGTCTGCTGCAGCTCCTGGTGTACCGAGTACGGGTTCTCGCCGCCCTCGTCGGTGAACGGTGCGAGTGCGCTCTGCGCTGCCGCGTCGACAGCTGCTCCGTCGATGGCCGGCCGCCCCTGGAGTCTGGAGATGTACCCGGCGGCGCCCAGGCCGGCGCGACGACCGAACACGAGCAGGTCCGACAAGGAGTTGCCACCCAGTCGGTTCGATCCGTGCATGCCGCCGGCGACCTCGCCCGCCGCGAACAGTCCGGGCACCCCCACCGCAGCTGCCGTGTCCGGCTCCACCTCGACGCCGCCCATCACGTAGTGGCAGGTCGGTCCGACCTCCATCGCCTCGGCGGTGATGTCGACGTCGGCGAGCTCCTTGAACTGGTGATACATCGAGGGCAGCTTGCGCTTGATGGTCTCCGCGGGCAGGCGGGAGCTCACGTCCAGGAAGACCCCGCCGTGCGGCGAGCCACGTCCCGCCTTGACCTCGGAGTTGATGGCGCGCGCCACCTCGTCGCGGGGGAGCAGCTCAGGTGGACGCCGATTGTTGTCCGCGTCGTTGTACCACCGGTCGCCTTCTGCTTCGTCCTTGGCGTACTGGTTGCGGAACACCTCGGGCACATAGTCGAACATGAACCGACGGCCCTCGGAGTTCGTGAGGACGCCACCGTCGCCGCGGACCGACTCGGTGACCAGGATTCCCTTGACGCTCGGTGGCCACACCATGCCCGTCGGGTGGAACTGGATGAACTCCATGTTCACCAACGACCCGCCCGCCTCCAGCGCCAGGGCATGACCGTCACCGGTGTACTCCCAGGAGTTGCTGGTGACCTTGAAGCTCTTGCCGATGCCGCCGGTGGCGAGCACGACAGCCGGGGCATCGAACACGATGAAGCGGCCAGACTCCCGCCAGTAGCCGAACGCACCGGCGATCCGCTCGCCGTCCTTGAGCAGTTCGGTGATCGTGCACTCCGCGAACACTCTCAAGCGCGCCTCGGCGTCGCCGAACTCGCGGGCGTCCTCCTGCTGCAGGGACACCACCTTCTGCTGCAACGTGCGGATCAGCTCGAGACCCGTCCGGTCCCCGACGTGGGCCAACCGGGGGTATTCGTGTCCGCCGAAGTTGCGTTGGCTGATCTTCCCCTCGGGAGTGCGGTCGAACAGCGCTCCCCAGGCCTCGAGCTCCCAGACCCGTTCCGGGGCCTCTTGCGCGTGAAGCTCGGCCATACGCCAGTGGTTCAGGAACTTGCCGCCGCGCATCGTGTCGCGAAAGTGCACCTGCCAGCCGTCGTTGCTGTTGACGTTGCCCATGCTCGCGGCGATGCCACCCTCGGCCATCACCGTGTGCGCCTTGCCGAACAGCGACTTGCACACGATCGCTGTACGCAACCCCTGCAGCCGGGCTTCGATCGCCGCACGCAGCCCGGCTCCGCCCGCGCCGATGATGACGACGTCGTAGGAGTGTCGCTCGAGCTCGGTCATGCAGCGCCTTCCGAGTGCTAGAAGAACCGGATGTCAGTGATGGTTCCGGTGGCCAGACAACGGATGTAGAAGTCCGACAACGCGACACAGATCAGCGACAACCACGCGAACATCGGGTGTCGCGTGTTGAGCCTCGACACGAACGTCCAGGCTCGGTACCTCACCGGGTGTCTCGAGAAGTGCTTCAGGCGTCCGCCGATGGAGTTGCGGCAGGAGTGACAGGACAACGAGTACAACCACAACAACGTGGCGTTCACCAGGAGGATGACGCTGCCGAGGCCCATGTGGCCCCACTGACCGTCGCTGTTGCGCAACGAGATGATCGCGTCGTACGTGAGGATCACGTTGAACACGAGGCCGGCGTAGAAGAAGTAGCGGTGGCTGTTCTGCAGGATCAGCGGGGCACGCGTCTCGCCGGTGTACTTGCGATGCGGCTCGCCAACGGCGCAGGCGGGTGGGGACATCCAGAAGGATCGGTAGTACGCCTTGCGGTAGTAGTAACAGGTCATCCGGAAGCCGAGTGGGAACACCAGGATCAGCAGCGCCGGTGACAGGGCGAACCAGCTGCCGAACGGCGTCCCGAAGTCGGACGACCCAGGGACGCACGAGGTGGACAGGCACGGCGAGTAGAACGGCGACAGGTAGGGCTCGGAGAAGTAGTGGGCGTTCTCGAAGGCTCGCCACGTGGCATAGATCACGAAAGCGAGGAGAACTGTGAAGGTGATGGCCGGCTGCAGCCACCACCGATCGGTGCGCAACGTCCGACGCGTGATGCTGGCCCTGGCCTCGATCGGCGCTTGCGTCGCCACGCTGTCGTTCTCCTTTGACCTACCGTGCGGGGTTGGCGCTGGCCTACGTTGCCACATCTGCTGCCCCAGAGGGCGACCGGCCCGGTGCGACCTTCCTCACTCGCAGCCTCAGTCCCCGCCTCACTCGTAGCCCTACTCGTCGACGCAGATGCACACCTCGTTGCCCTCCGGGTCGGCCAGCACCCAGAACGTCTCCTGCTCGGCCAGCAGGTGACCCCCCATCGCCACGAGCAGGTCGCGCCGGGCAGCAGCCTCATGGCGCGGCAGCATGAGGTCGAGGTGGACCCGGTTCTTCAACGTCTTGGGCTCGGGCACCGGTTGGAACCACACGAACGGCCCCTCGCCGGCCGGGTCGTACAGGTTCCCGTCGCGCTCGACGTAGCGCAGCGCCGTCGCCCACCAGCGCACGAGTGCCTCCGGCTCCTGGCAGTCGATGCAGATGCCGACCTTGGGCTGGTGGTCCACCGCGTCGTCGGTGTGCACTCCGTGGTCCACCGCGATCCGGGACGTTCGGTGCGCGAGCTCGACGTCCAGCTGGGTGACGCCCCCGGCTGAGTGGGTGGACAACGCCACGTGCAACGTGCGCCACCGCACGTCGACGTCAGGGTGGTGGTCCATCTCCTCCGCCACCACGGCGACCGCGTCCAGGATCGCGATGGCGGTGGGGAAGTCAGCGGCCGTGATCGAGCGGCGCAAGGCATCGTCGGCGTGACGCCAGCCTGGGAGGTCGGCGAGCTGGCGGGTGATCTCGTCTGGTTGCAGGAGCCGTGCCATGCCGCGAGCCTGGCACGGCTGCTGGCACAGTGGCGAGGATGGCTCCCCAGGTCGTGGTCGGCGCCGCGATCATCCGCGGCCACCGTCTGCTCGGCGCCCGCCGCAGCGGTGCCTCCCCGACGGCCGGCGGATGGGAGCTGCCCGGTGGCAAGGTCGATCCAGGGGAGCACGACCTCACGGCTCTGCTCCGTGAGATCCGCGAGGAGCTCGGCGTCACGATCCGCCCGCTGCGGCGCATCCTCGACGAGCGAGGTGAGCCCGACTGGCCCCTGCCCGGGGTGGGCGTGCTGCGGGTCTGGACGGCTCACCTGAGCGGTACCGACGAGCCCGTGGCCCTGACCGACCACGATCGGTTGAGGTGGCTGCCACCGGAAGCGGCGTTCGAGGTGGGCTGGCTCCCGGCCGATGCCCCCGTCGTGCGGCGGCTGCTGGCGCTGGGGTCGGCGCCGGGTCGTTGGCCAGACGAGCCGAGTCCCGCATCAGCCTAGGATGGGGCGTCGCCGTTCGGCGGCCTCTTCGTCACCCACCTTGACGTCCTTGACCCGAGCGTCGCGAAACGAGTTTCCTGCCATGCCCGCGAGCACCCGCGACGACCTGCGCAACGTCGCCATCGTCGCCCACGTCGACCACGGAAAGACCACGCTGGTCGACGCCATGCTGTGGCAGTCCGGCGCCTTCCGCGACAACGAGGACGTGGCGGACCGTGTCATGGACTCGATGGACCTCGAGCGCGAACGTGGGATCACGATCCTCGCCAAGAACACCGCTGTGCGACACCGCGGCGCCGACGGCGCCGAGGTCACGATCAACATCGTGGACACCCCCGGCCACGCGGACTTCGGCGGCGAGGTCGAGCGCGCCCTGGAGATGGTCGACGGCGTTCTCCTGCTGGTCGACGCTTCCGAAGGCCCCCTGCCGCAGACCCGGTTCGTGCTGCGCAAGGCGTTGCAGAAGCGGTTGCCCGTGGTGCTCGTGATCAACAAGGTGGACCGGCCGGACTCGCGGATCAAGGAGGTCGTCGACGAGACGTACGAGTTGTTCCTCGACCTCGACGCCGACGAGTCCCAGATCGACTTCCCCATCATCTACGCCAGCGCGAAGACCGGTCGGGCCACGCTGCAGCAGCCACCCGACGGCACGATGCCCGAGGAGCCTGACCTCGAGGCGCTGTTCGCAACGTTGCTGAACACGATTCCCGCGCCGTCGTACGACCCGCAGATGCCGCTGCAGGCACACGTCACCAACCTCGATGCGTCTCCCTACCTGGGGCGGTTGGCCCTGTGTCGCGTACACAACGGCTACATCACCAAGGGGGAGAGCCTCGCCTGGTGCCGGGCCGACGGCAGCATCGAGCGGGTGCGGATCGCCGAGCTCATGGTCACCGAGTGGCTCGACCGCGTGTCGGTCGACTCGGCCGGCCCCGGTGACCTGATCGCGGTGGCCGGGATCCCTGAGATCACCATCGGCGAGACGCTCACCGACGTGGACGACCCGAGGCCGCTGCCGGTGATCACCGTCGACGAGCCCAGCATCTCGGTGACGATCGGGATCAACACCGCGCCGCTGTCGGGCAGGTCCGGGCGCAAGCTCACCGCACGCCTGGTCAAGAACCGCCTCGACGCCGAGACGGTGGGCAACGTGTCGATCCGTGTGCTGCCGACCGAGCGCCCGGACACCTGGGAGGTCCAGGGGCGCGGCGAACTGCAGCTCGCGGTGCTCGTCGAGCTGATGCGCCGAGAAGGGTTCGAGCTCACCGTCGGCAAGCCCCAGGTGGTCACCCGCGAGATCGATGGCCGGCTCCACGAGCCGGTCGAACGGCTCACGGTGGACGTACCCGAGGACTACCTGGGTGTGGTCACCCAGCTGATGGGTCTGCGCAAGGGGCGCATGGAGCAGATGGTGAACCATGGGACCGGGTGGATCCGCATGGAGTACCTGGTGCCGGCGCGGGCGCTGATCGGCTTTCGTACCGAGTTCCTCACCGAGACCCGTGGCACCGGCCTGCTCCACCACGTCTTCGAGCGCTACGAGCCGTGGTTCGGTGAGCTGCGCACGCGGCCGACGGGCTCGCTCGTGGCCGACCGGACCGGCGTGGTCACTTCCTACGCGCTGTTCAACCTGCAGGAACGCGGGACGTTGTTCGTCGAACCCGGTTTCGACGTGTACGAGGGGATGATCGTCGGTGAGAACTCCCGGCCCGACGACATGGACGTCAACCCGACCAAGGAGAAGAAGCTGAGCAACGTCCGGTCCTCGACCGGTGAGGAGCTGGAGCGGCTCATCCCGCCCAAGGTGCTCAACCTGGAGCAGGCCCTGGAGTTCTGCCGCGAGGACGAGTGCGTGGAGGTGACCCCTCAGTTCGTGCGGCTGCGCAAAGTGGTCCTGGACGCCGCCATCCGGGGCCGAAGCCGCGCCCGGGCCAAGCGCCCCTGACCCCCGCCCGCCCCCGGTAGGGCCCGTCCCCCGATCGGCCCCGGCTTCGGTCTCGGACCAGTCACGAAGATGGCGGTCCGGCGGATGCCTTGTCACGATTCGGCATACCCAGGCCACTGCGTTCCATTGCGGGGAAACCAGGGCTTAGGGTGCGACCGGTCCCCACGCTGCGGGGGCGTGCCCTGCACTCTGGAGGACGATCGCGCCGTGTCGAGCCCGATTCTCCCGTCGCCGGCTGAGGAAGTCATCCTCACCGAGCCTGAGGGGGGCCTCGATGCGGCTGAGCCGGAGCAAGTAGCCGGTCGCTCGCTGCGGCAGTTGGCGTGGACCCGCCTACGGCGGGACAAGGCGGCGATGATGTCCGCGGGCTTCATCCTGTTCGTGGTTCTCGTCGCCGTCCTGGCCCCGGTGATCACGGGTCTCGTGGGGGTCAACACCCGCTACCCCAACGGCGACCAGCTCTCCAAGCTGATCAGTTCGCAGAACGGCGGCATGCCCAGCGCATGGACGCCGGCGTGCGCCAAGGGATTCCAGGGCTTCGCGTTCTCCTGCTCCGGCATCAGCCTGCACCACCCGTTCGGCGTCGAGCCCGGCAGCGGCCGCGACCTGTTCGCCATGCTGATCTTCGGTTCTCGCATCTCGCTGCTCGTCGCAACCGTCTCCACGTTCTTCGTCGTTGTCTTCGGCCTCGTGCTCGGGACGATGGCCGGCTACCTCGGCGGCTGGTTCGATGGTGTTCTGGGTCGCATCATGGACCTGCTGCTGTCGTTCCCGACGCTGCTGATGCTGCTGGTCCTGACCCCGGTGTTCGTGGACCGCCTCGAGGCACGCGGCCTGCAGGGCAACCAGGCCAGGGTCACGTACATGATCATCTTCTTCGCGCTGTTCAGCTGGCCGTACCTGGCGCGGATCATCCGCGGCAACGTCATCAGCCTGCGCGAGCGCGAGTTCGTCGAGTCGGCGCGGGCCATGGGGGCGAGCAGCCGGCGGATCATCTTCAAGGAGCTCATCCCCAACCTCTGGGCGCCGATCCTGGTCTACTCCTCGCTGCTGCTTCCGAGTTTCATCGCCTTCGAGGCGGCGCTGTCGTACCTCGGCGTGGGCGTCGCGCCCCCGAGCACCACGTGGGGCCGGATGCTCGGTGACTCGGTCTCGTACTTCGCTGTGATGCCGTGGTACCTGTTCATCCCCGGCTTGTACCTGTTCCTCGTCGTGCTTGCGTTCAACGTCTTCGGTGACGCAGTGCGCGACGCGCTCGACCCACGGGCGGGTCGCGTATGACCCCCCGTCCGAGCTACCGGGCCTCAACAGGGCCCGGTCACGTCCGTCGGTGTGGACGGATGACACAGGTCGAGGTCATCACCTCGTCCGACTACCAGGAGGAGATCCATGGGTAAGGCCACTCTCGGCCTGCGTACCGCCATCCTGATCGGGGTGGGCGCAGTGGCGTTGGCTGCATGTGGAGGTGGCGGATCCACCGGCAGCACCAATAGTGCTGCTGCCGGCAAGTCCGGCGGAACGCTCAACATGCTGACGGCGGACAGCCAGATTCTTCACCTCGACCCGCAGCGGAACTACACCGGAGAGGACCTCGCCTTCGAACAGGGCTACCTCGTCCGGACGCTGACGTCGTACAAGTACGCGACCGGACAGGACGGCTGGTCCCTCGTCCCCGACATGGCGACCGACACGGGCACGGCGACCAACGGCAACAAGACCTGGGCGTTCACGCTGCGCGACGGTGTCACGTTCCAGGACGGCACGCCGGTCACCTGCGAGGACATCAAGTACGGCGTCTCGCGGACCTTCGCCTCCTCCGTCATCACCGACGGTCCCTCGTATGCGATCCAGTACCTCAACATCCCCACGGACAAGTCCGGGGCACCGACGTACAAGGGTCCCTACGACACGTCCAAGAGCAACGACACGGCTGCCTACGACAAGGCCGTGACCTGCTCGAGCGACAACAAGACGATCACCTTCAACCTCAAGCAGCCGGTCCCGGACTTCAACCAGACCGTCACCTTGAGCGCGTTCGGCGCGGTCCCGAAGAGCGCTGACACCGGTGCGAAGTACGACACCACCGTGGTCAGTGACGGCCCGTACCAGATCGACTCGTACAAGAAGGGCAACTCCCTCGTCCTCGTCCGCAACACGAACTGGGACAAGGCATCCGACCCGATCCGCCCGGCCTACCCGGACAAGATCGTGGTGCAGTTCGGTGTCGACCCGTCGGTCATCGACAAGCGGATCATGGCCAGCAACGGCCCTGACGCCGATGCGATCATGCGCGAGGCCGTGCAGCCACAGAACCTGGCCACCATCTTCAACAGCCCGCAGTACGCGAACCGTCGTTGGAACGACTACGACCCGTACTCGATCTACGTGGCGATCAACACGAAGAAGGTGCCGAACGAGTTGCAGCGGCAGGCCATCATGGCGGCCTGGCCCCGGCAGACCACGCTGACGATCGCGGGCGGTCAGTACGCCGGCGACTTGGCCGATGGCGTCATCAAGTCCAACTTCGCCGGATACGCGCCGACCAACCTCTGGTCGACCAGTGACGGTCAAGCTGGGCTGCTCGGCGCAGTGATCCCGGACAACGGTGACCCGGCGTACGCCAAGAAGCTGATCCAGCAGTCGGGTCAGCCGATGCCGACGCTGGACTACCAGTACGTCACCTCACCGACGGCTGACAAGGCCGTGGGTGCTGTGGTGCAGGCGCTCGCAAAAGCCGGCATCAAGGTGACTCCGGACCCGCTCGACGGTGGTGTCTACTACGGCATCATCCTCGACCCCAACAAGGCCGGCGAGCTCATGGCCTCCGGCTGGGGCCCTGACTGGGGCAACGCGTCGACGATCATCCCGCCGCTGTTCACCCCGAACGGTGGGTTCGACGTCTCGCAGTGGAACGACAAGACCTTCAACGACCAGGTCGCCCAGGCGCAGACACAGACGGGTCAGACGCAGATCGACTCGTGGAACGCGCTGAACGCGGCGGCGATGAAGGCAGGGACGGTTGTACCGACCCGGTTCAGCAAGACCCAGCGGATTGCCGGCACCGAGGTGGGTGGCGGTTACATCTGGGCGCCGTACGGCTCGTGGCCTTACGGCGACATGTGGGTCAACAACGGCTGACCTCGGTCCGTCCGTGACGCCCATGGTCGGGGACGGCTGCCACCGGCAGCCGCCCCCGACCGGGCGCTTCGTGTTCACTGGGAACAGTCGGTCGGTTCGGGAGGCATGAGTGTTCGGGTACGTGGCGCGCCGTTTGATCGGCGTCTTCCTCATGCTGATCGCGCTGTCGTTCGTCACGTTTGCTCTGTTCACGCTCGCCCCGGCCGACCCCGCCCGTCTCACCTGTGGCAAGGGCTGTACACCACAGATCGTCGAGGCCAACCGGGTACGCCTGGGCCTCGACCAGCCGTTCCTGGTGCAGTACACCCGCTACATGGTGGGGATCCCCTGCGGTGACTCGTACCCGCCGATCGGTGGCGCCTTCAACTGCCTGCGGCTCCACCCGGACATGCAAGGGGTCAACGGGGCGATCTACTGCCCGCCCGAGCCGGTCGCCCTCGGGTACTCGGTCCGAAAGAGCGAGTGCGTCACCCCTCTGATCACCGCTGCGTTCCCCGTCACGTTGAGCATCGCCATCGGGGGCGTGATCTTGTGGATGATCCTGGGCTTGTCCTTGGGCATTCTCGCCGCGCTCAGACGAGGCAAATGGCAGGACCGAAGCGCCATGGGCTTCGCGCTCATCGGCTACTCGTTCCCGACATTCTTCATCGCGCTGCTCATGCTCTACTTCTTCTGCCTCACCCCCATGCCGTTCACGGGTCAGCCGCTCATGCCGGTGCCGCACTGGACGCCGTTCTCCGACAGTCCGAGTGGCTGGTTCGAGAACTTGATACTTCCCTGGGTCGCGATCGCGATCCTCAGCGCCGCGTTCTACGCCCGGCTCACGCGTAACCAGATGCTGGAGACGCTGGGCGAGGACTACATCCGAACCGCCCGGGCCAAGGGGCTACCGGAACGGCGGGTGATCTACAAGCACGGGCTGAGAGCCGGCCTGACGCCGATCGTCACGGCGGTGGGTATCGACTTCGCGTTCCTCCTCGGCGGCGCGATCATCATCGAGCAGGTGTTCACGTTCCCGGGGCTCGGCAAGCTGGCCTTGGACTCGACGCTGCAGCTGGACCTGTCGATCGTTCTGGCGACGGTCCTGCTGGCCGGCTTCTTCGTCATCCTCGCGAACTTGATCGTCGACTTGCTCTACGCAGTGATCGACCCCAGAGTGAGACTCGTATGACGATCGAATCCGACTCCTCGGGCTCCGCGACGGCCGCGGCCATCCCGGAGCACGCCTTCTTGTCGGTCCGCGACCTTGCGGTGGCGTTCCCGACCGAGGACGGTCTCGTCCACGCCGTCAACAAGGTCTCGTTCGACCTGGGGCGTGACGAGACCCTTGCGATCGTGGGCGAGTCCGGCTCGGGCAAGAGCGTCACCAGCCAGGCCATCATGGGGCTGATCAACCGCAAGGCGGCCCAGATCACCGGCGACGCCTGGTTCGACGGCGTCAACCTCATCTCGGCCGACGACAACACGATCCGCGACCTGCGCGGCGACAAGATGGCGATGATCTTCCAGGACCCGTTGTCGTCGCTGCACCCCTTCTACACCGTGGGCAAGCAGCTCATCGAGGCCGCCCGGGTCCACCAGGACATCAGCAAGGCCGACGCCCGACGACAGTCGATCCAGATGCTCGACCGGGTCGGCATCCCTGCTCCTGACAAGCGGATTGACGACTACCCCCACCAGCTGTCCGGCGGCATGCGACAGCGCGTGATGATCGCGATGGCACTGATCAACTCACCGGACCTGCTCATCGCCGACGAGCCGACCACTGCACTGGACGTAACGGTGCAGGCGCAGATCATCGAGCTCATCAAGGACCTGCAACGCGAGTTCCACACCGCCGTCGTGGTCATCACCCACGACCTGGGTGTCGTGGCGGAGATCTCGGACAAGGTCGTGGTGATGTACGGCGGCCAGATCGTCGAGACCGGGACGATCGACGAGGTGTACTACGCCCCGGAGATGCCGTACACGCTGGGCCTGATGTCCTCGGTCCCGCGCATGGACATGCCGCGCACGACCCGGCTGAGCCCGATCCCCGGCCAGCCGCCGTCGTTGCTGAACATGCCCGACGGCTGTGTCTTCCGCCCGCGGTGCACGTTCGCCCACCAGGTGCCGGATGACCGGTGCCGCACCGAACGGCCAGATCTCGACCCGACGGCGGCGGCCGGGCACCTCGTGAGGTGCCACATCGATCCGGCGCAGAGGCAGGCGAACGCCGTTCAGGTGCTCACCGCGCTGGGCATGCAGCACGTGGCGACCGCGGCACCAGCTGCAGCGGCCCCATCAGGAGTGACTGAGTGACCACCCAGGAGATCCAGCCGGTGTCCTCGGACGCCCTGATGACGGTCACCGGCCTGCGCAAGTACTTCGACGTGACTCGTGGTGGATTCATCCGGCGCAAGATCGGTGACGTCAAGGCCGTGGACGGCATCGACATCGACCTGCACCAGGGAGAGACCGTCGGTCTGGTCGGGGAGAGCGGTTCGGGCAAGTCGACGGCTGGTCGCACGATGCTGAAGCTGCTGGAACCGACGGACGGCACCATCATCTACCAGGGCCGCGACATCACAACGCTGAGCCGACGCGAGATGGTGCCGCTGCGTCGCGACATGCAGATGATCTTCCAGGACCCGTACTCGTCACTGAACCCGCGGCACACGGTCGGCGGCATCATCTCCCAGCCCTTCGAGATCCAAGGCATCACACCACCCGGTGGCGTCCGCCTCGCGGTCCAGGAGCTCATGGCGCGCGTGGGTCTCAACCCCGAGCACTACAACCGCTACCCGAACGAGTTCTCCGGCGGACAGAGGCAGCGCATCGGGGTGGCCCGCGCCATCGCCTTGAACCCCAAGCTGATCATCTGCGACGAGCCGGTGTCGGCCCTCGATGTGTCGATCCAGGCGCAGGTGGTGAACCTCCTGGAGGACATCCAGAACGAGTTCGGGATCGCGTACCTGTTCATCGCTCACGACCTGTCAGTGGTGCGTCACATCTCCGACCGGGTTGCCGTCATGTACCTGGGCAACGTCGTGGAGTTCACCCCGTCCGACGCGCTCTACGCCCGCCCGCGCCACCCGTACACGGTCGCGCTGCTGTCGGCGGTTCCCCTGCCCGACCCGGAGCTAGAGCGCAGTCGCAAGCGGATCCTGCTCACGGGTGATCTGCCCAGCCCGATCAACCCGCCGTCGGGATGTGTCTTCCGCACCAGGTGCTGGAAGGCCCAGGAGATCTGCTCGGTCGAGAAGCCCCCGCTGGTGAACGAGTCTCCGGGTCATGCGGTGGCCTGCCACTTCCCGATGACCGACTCCGAGACGGTGGGGCTGGCCTCGGCGGCCGGCCGGGCTCCGGCGGAGTCCGGCGCGTAGGTCGCCAGCCGGCGACTAGCTGCCCAGCGCCTGACGCAAGAAGTCCAGCTGCACCAGCAAGAGGTTCTCCGCCACCTCGGGCTGCGGCGTCATGTGGGTGATTCCCGACAGCGGGAGCAGCGAGTGTGGTCGTCCCGCGGCCAGGAGTCGAGCGGACAGCTGCAGGCTGTGGGCTGCGAACACGTTGTCGTCGGCCAGACCGTGGATGATCAGCAGGGGGCGGCTCAGCGACTCCGCGCGCGGCAGTAGCGACAACCGGCCGTACACGTCGGGCCGTTCCTGGGGCAGGCCGAGGTACCGCTCGGTGTAGGCCGTGTCGTACAGCGACCAGTCAGTGACCGGAGCGCCGGCGATGGCGGCATGGAACACGTCGGGCCGAGCGAGCACGGCCATCGCGGCGAGGTAGCCGCCGAACGACCAGCCGCGGATCGCGACGCGCTCCAGATCGAGATCACTGAACGTGGCAGCCGCCGTCTGCAACGCCTCCACCTGGTCGGCCACCACCACGTCGGCCAGGTCGAACCGAGCGGCTCGCTCCCAGCTCGGATCGCGCGGCGTGCCGCGCCCGTCTGCCACGACGACCGCGAATCCCTGGTCGGCGAACCACTGGGCACTGGAGAAGCTGCTCTGTGCGCGCAGCACCTGTTGCCCGTGCGGTCCTCCGTACGGGGCCATGAGGACCGGGAGCTGACCCGAGCCAGGAACCCAACCGGTCGGGAAGAGCACCGCCATCCGTACGTCGTGCTGGGGCGTGGCTCCCAGGGTCGGTCGCGCCACGACCGCAGGGGACTCGGCGAACGAGCGCACCTCCTGCCGCGCGTCGGCGTTCCAGATGCTGGCGCTCGACCCGGGCTGGTCCAGCGTCGCAGAGACCACCACGAGCGTCGGTCCACCGACGGCGCCGGAATGCACACCCGACGTCGACGTGACGGCCGTGATCGTCGGCGTTGCGTCAGGTGCCCACCACCACAGGTGTTGCTCGGTCGGCTCGGTGGTGGCGCTGAACAGCACGCGGCCGTCGACGACGTCGACCACTGCGCGCACCTGCAGGCCCTCAGGGGTCATGGCGACACCGTCGGCGCACAGTGCGTAGCGGTCGCCGACCGGCTCCACGGTGAGCAGTCTGCCGTCGGACAGCCACGCGGGCACCCCCCCGACGACGTCGACCCAGCACGGGTCCGTCTGCTCGCGCACGACGCGCGTGCCGCCGGTCGAGGTCTCGACGGCCATCGTCCTGGCGTGTGACTGGCGTCGGTCCATCACCTGCACCAGCGGAGCGCCGGAGGACTCCCAGCGCACCGCGGTCACGTACTCGAACGTCTCGCGATCCCACGTGATCGGAACCCGGCCGCCGGCGAGGTCCACCAACCACAGTGAGACGTCGGCGTTCGCGGTGCCGGCGGCCGGGTAGCGCTGGGTCACCGAGGAGACCCCAGGATGGGCCGGATCGCTGACGTGCCACACGTTGACGCCGGCCTCGTCGCTTCGCTGCACGACCAGGCGGCGCCCGTCCGGTGCCCACCAGAAGCCGTGGTAACGCTCCAGCTCCTCGGCGGCCACGAACTCCGGCAGCCCCCACGTGACGTCCGGCTCTTCCTCGTCCGGACCGATCAGCCACCGGTCGTTGCCGCCGTCGATCTCGATGACCCGAAGCGTGCCGCCGCTGGCGTAGGCGATCTGAGCCCCCGTGGGGTCAGGTCTGGGGTCGAGCACCGGCCCATGAGCGGGGAGCTCGTGCGCGGACGCCGCCGCTGGCCCCCCCTCGAGAAGGTCGGCGACGAAGAGGCGGCCGGACAACGCGAATGCTGCGACGCTCACCTGCTCGTCGGTGGCGTAACCCACGAGCCCGGCAGCCGTCTCCCTGGTCCGTTCCCGGCGCGCCCGCTCCTGGGCCGACAGCTCCTCGGTGGCCGAGCCCAACAGGTGCGGCGGGTCGGCGACGAGCCGTTCCTCCCCGGACTCGACATCGAGCACCCAGAGACGACCGACCGGGTCGTCGCCCGACAACGACCGCACGAACACGACCCGCTGTCCGTCCGGGCTCACCGTGAAGCTGCGGGGTCGGCCGAGCGTGAAATTGCGGGTGCGGGCGCTGTGGCGCGGGAACGACTCCTGGGTGGTCACCTCGGACGACATCTCGGCATCCAATCACTGACAGTGCCCTCGTAGGTCGATCTAGGCTCTAGGCCATGACCACGCCCGCCGTCGACCGCCGGCTCCTGCTCGTGCACGCTCATCCCGACGACGAGACGATCGCCACCGGGGCGACGATGGCACGCATGGCTGCCGAGGGTGCTCGGGTGGTCCTGGTCACCTGCACGAGGGGCGAGGAGGGAGAGGTGCTGGTCCCCGACCTCGTCCATCTAGCGGCACACGCCGACGACTCCCTCGGCGAGCAGCGGGTCGGCGAGCTCGACGACGCCATGAAGCAGCTCGGTGTCACCGACCACCGGTTCCTCGGAGGGGCCGGTCGCTACCGCGACTCCGGAATGATGGGGACCCCGAGCAACGACCGCGACGATGCGTTCTGGGGAGCCGATCTGCTCGAAGCCAGCAGCCACCTGGTGTCGGTGATCCGCGAGGTCCGACCGCAGGTGCTCCTGACGTACGACGACTTCGGTGCCTACGGACATCCGGACCACATTCAGGCTCACCGCGTCGCCACCTACGCCACGTCACTGGCGGCCGTGTCGTCGTTCCGGCCCGAGCTCGGGGCCGCCTGGGACATCGCCAAGGTGTACTGGACCGCGCTGCCGAAGTCGTTCGTGCAGCAAGGTATCGACGCTCTCGTGGCAGCGGGAGGCAACGCGTTCTTCGGTCTGGAGAGCGTGGACGACCTGCCGTGGGCCAACGACGACGAGGCCGTCACCACGCGCGTCGACGCCCGCGCTTACGAACCGCAGAAGATGGCAGCCTTGCGCGCCCACACCACACAGATCGAGCCGGACAACGACTTCTTCCGGGTCGCCGAGCTGGCCGGTCCAGAGGCGCTGGGTTACGAGTTCTTCCGCATCGCCAAGGGCGACGTCGTGGCGATCGGCGAGTCAGGGTTCGAGGAAGACCTCTTCTCGGGCCTTGACTGATCGACCTGATAGGCCATCTGGGTGACCCCGGTCTCCTGGCAATGCCGCTCCCGGCCCGTCTGGGACAGGCTCGTGTCCTCAGCGCAGACCGGGGAGGGATCACGTTGGCCACAGGGGAGCGGGAGCACTTCGATCCGGGATCTGCTGATGCCTCACCGGACGTGCTCCGCGCGCACACCGCCGACGTAGGCCAGAGCCGCGAGCGTCAGCGCCGCCGTCGGCTGCGCACCCTGTTCCTCATCATCGCCTTGCCCGCGCTGTATCTGTGGCTGCGCATCCTGACCGGGCACCCGGTCCACCCGGGACGACCGCACATCGACTGGCTGATGCTCATGCCGGTCCTGCTCATGGTGACGCTGGTCGCAGCGCTGATCGTGCCGTTCGTCATCGGTGGACGCTCGCCGCACGTCATGTATCGACCGGAGCAGATCGACGTCACCCTGGCCGACGTCAAGGGAATCGATCCGGTCAAGGAAGACGTGGTGCGTTCCCTGAACCTCTTCCTGGCGCACAAGCAGTTCTCCGACGAGATGGGCGGCACGCCACGTCGCGGCCTGTTGTTCGAGGGCGACCCGGGAACGGGCAAGACATTCCTGGCCAAGGCGATGGCGCGCGAGGCGGGTGTTCCGTTCGTGTTCGTGTCGGCGACCTCGTTCCAGTCGATGTACTACGGCGCCACCGCACGCAAGATCCGCTCGTACTTCAAGCACCTGCGCAAGGTCGCCCGCCAAGAGGGCGGCGCCATCGGGTTCATGGAGGAGATCGACGCCATCGCGGTGGCGCGCGGCGGCATGTCTGCCTCCGGGCTGCCAGACGTGCTGCGGGCTCGCCAGTCCAGCCTGACGTCGTGCGGGGGGCTGACCGGACTCCCGGCGAGCTACGCGCAACCCGCGATGGGATCCGGCGCCGAGGTCAACCGCTCGATGATCAGTGAGGGCGTCGGTGGCGTCGTCAACGAGCTCCTGGTGCAGATGCAGTCGTTCGACGAGCCGACCGGGTGGCAGAAGATGCGGGCCAAAGCCGTCAACGCGGTGAACCTGTACCTGCCGGCTGACCGCCAGATCAAGCAGCCCCAACCGCCGAGCACGAACGTTCTCCTGATCGCGGCCACGAACCGGGCCGACAACCTCGACCCCGCGCTGCTGCGCCCAGGGCGCTTCGACCGCCGTCTGACATTCGAACGTCCGACGCGCAGCGGACGCCGAGAGATCATCGACCACTACCTCGTGCTCAAGGCGCACGGTCCCGAGCTCGACTCCGACGATCAGCGCGACGCACTCGCCGCCGCCACGCAGGGGTACACGCCGGTGATGATCGAGCACCTCTTCGACGAGGCCCTCGTCAACGCGGTGCGCCGCGGCGACCGTGCCATGACATGGAGCGACGTCGAGCGGGCCAGGCTGGTGGAGGAGGTGGGCCTGGGTCAACCGGTGGCGTACACCGAACGCGAGAAGCGGCTGATCGCCACCCACGAGGCGGGCCACGCCACCGTCGCCTACCTCGTGGCGCCCACGCGTCGGCTCGAGATCCTCACGATCGTGAAGCGCCGCGAGGCGTTGGGCCTGCTCGCCCACGGTGACGCGGACGAGGTGTACACCAGGTCGCGCACCGAGATGCTCGGTCTGGTCCAGATCGCACTCGGTGGTCAGACCGCGGAGGAGCTGTTCTTCAACGACGTGTCGACGGGTCCTGGCGGCGACCTGCTCTACGCCACGAATGTCGCAGCTGAGATGGTCGGCTCGTGCGGGATGATGGGGTCGCTGGTGTCGTACGCGGCCGTGCGTAACAGTGCCTTCAACGACAGCAACATTGCCGGCCGGGTGCTGGCCGACGAGGACGGCCGCCGTCGCGTCGAAGACCTGCTGCAGGACCAGAAGGTGCTCGTACAGGGCCTGCTGGCCGCGAACCAGCACCTGGTGGCAGCGCTGCGCGACGCCCTGCTGGAGCGTCACGAGCTCATCGGAACCGAGATCACCGACGTGCTCAAGGCGGCTCAGGCTGCCGCTGCCGACCCGCCGACCCTGATCGACCTTCGCGACGTTGACCCGGTACGTCATGCTGAGGCGTGACGTTCGAACCCTCCACTGAGCCGGCCGCGGCTCCCGTCCCGGGCACCGAAGCCGGTTCCGAGCAACCCCTCGACCCCGTCATCACCGCCGCTGCGGTCGTGGTGCTGCTCGTGGCCGCCGCGTTCCTCGGGGCAGCCGGCGCCTTCTTGCAGCTGGCCGTACCTCCCTGGGGGCTGATCGCGGCGCTGGCCTGCGCGGCTGCCCTGACCTTGGGGCTGGCCTGGCTCGGTTACGGGCGGATTCTTCGCCTCGCGGTCACCGGCGTCTGGCTGCTCGGCGCCTTGAGTCCGGCGTTGTGGCGACGCGGCGGCGACCTCGTGATGCCTGACGACCTTCGCGTCCGGGTGTACCTCTACGGCGGGGCCTTCCTTCTGCTGCTCCTGCTCGCGGTACCCGCGCGCAAGGGTGGGCGTACTACAGACAGTCCCCCATCTGGTCGATAGGCCCGACGTGGAGATGGTGGATCGGGTCGCGTCGTCAGACCGGCCGGGGGCCGTGACGTCCGACGCCGAGGAACCGGCCGCGGCGCCGGTCAGTGGCGTCGTGCTGCGCTTCGGGGGCGCCAGGTATGCCGTCGACATGGCCGCCGTCGCCGAAGTCGTTCCGGTGCCCGTCGTGACCCGCCTGCCCGGCGTCCCGCACTGGCTCGCCGGAGTCGTCAACTGGCGCGGCCGCGTCCTCCCCGTGGTCGACCTGCGCCCGCTGGCCGGCGCCGAGCAGGCCCCGCTGCCCACGAGTGCCCGCCTGGTGGTGCTGTCCCAAGACGATCTGGAGGTCGGCGTCCTCGCCGACTTCGTGCCCGGCCTGCTCGAAGCGGCCGGTGGCGTCATGGACGGCATGCCGGCCACCGTCGCCGCCGGTATCGCGCCGCTGGTCCGAGGCGTCGTCGACCACGACGGTCCGGTGGCGTTGATCGACGCAGGCGCCGTGCTGCGACTGCGCGACCAGCTTCCCTCGGCTCGCCGCAACCGCAGGTGATCTCCGCCGGGTCGACATCTGCTCCTGGCGACTGACGACGACTGTTACGGAGGCCCGATGTTCAGCCGGCGCAACGCCGCCCAGTCCATCCTGATGCACTGGGCTGCCTTGACGACGGCAGTGGTGCTGGTCCTGTTGCAGCGGCAATGGCTGTTCGGCGGACACACCCCGGATGCCTGGTACCCGCTGCTCGGTCTGGGCGGTCTGGCCATCAGCGTCGCGAGTGCCCTTGCGCTGACCGGCTTCGCCGGCTACGCCGCCGCGACCGGGCAGGCACTGCCCCAGACGCAGCTGTGGGACGTCCCGACACTGGTGGGACAGGTCGCCGGCCTGAGTCTGCTGGCGACCGCCACCGGAGGAGCTGGCAGTCTCGCCTGGTTCGGGCTGGCGCTGCTGACGCCCTACTTCCCCATGGTCTTCATCAAATGGCAGTGCCGTCTGCTCGCGGCCGGTCTCGCGGCCGTGATCGGGCTGTCCGGGCTGCTCACGCACACCTGGACCTCACCTATGGCGGTCCTGGGCCTGGCGGCTCTTGCCCTGGTGGCCGGCGGCACCTGGGTGAACCAGGAGTTCGACGCCGACCGGCACCTGGCGCGCGACAAGGTCGAACAGCAACGTGCTTCTCTGCAGACGAGTGTCGACTCGTTCGCGTCAGTGCTCGCCCGAACGGCAGAAGGCGACCTCACCGTTGCCGCTCCCCACGTGACCACCGATGACGAGCAACTGTCCGTGTTGGCGGGTGCTTTCGATCACACGTTGGTGAATTTGCGGGTGTTGGTGGATGCGGTGCGGGTGGGGGGTGAGCAGTTGGGGGTGTCGGCGTCGGAGTTGGTGGTGTCGGCGCAGCAGCAGGCGGTGTCGGCGTCGGAGCAGTCCTCGGCGGTGTCGCAGACGACGGCGACGATTGAGGAGTTGGCGGCGACGGCGGCGCAGATCGCGGAGACGGCGGAGTCGGTGTCGCGGTTCGCGACGGAGACGTTGGGGTTTGCTGAACGGGGTCGTTCGGCGGTGCATGCGTCGGTGTCGGCGATGGACTCGATTGCTTCGCGGGTGGATCAGATTGCGGTGCGGGCGTTGTCGTTGGGGGAGAAGGGGCAGCAGATCGGGGCGATTCTGGCGGTGATCGATGAGTTGGCCGATCAGACGAACTTGTTGGCGTTGAACGCGGCGATCGAGGCGGCTCGGGCTGGGGAGCATGGTCGGGGGTTCGCGGTGGTGGCCGCGGAGGTCCGCAAGCTGGCCGAGCGGTCCAGTGAGTCTGCTGGTCAGATCCAGGCGTTGGTGGCCCAGATCCAGGCCGAGACCAATGCCACGATCTTGGCCTCTGAGGAGGGGGCTCGGGAGGTGGCCACCGGGTCGGCGTTGGCCCGGGAGGTGGTCTCCAGCCTGGAGCTGATCTCGGGGATGGTCGATGAGACCACCACCGCGGCGAAGGAGATCTCGATCGCCACCCAGCAGCAACGCAGCGCCTCCGACCAGGTGGTCGCGGCGATGACCCAGGTCTCTGACGTGTCCCGGCAGTACGCGGTCGGCTCCAAACAAGCCGCCGCCTCAGCCGCCCAGCTGAACAGCCTGGCCGCCCAACTCCGCGACTCCATCGCCGCCTTCCGGACCCGAGCCGCAGACGGTCCGGCCGCAGGGACGGTAAGTGCGCGGGGCTGGGCGAGCCCGGCCGTCGGGCTACGGGAGTCCGTCCAGGTGCCGGTCGACGCGGCAGACGTTGCGCCAGAGCCGGCAGTGTGAGCGGCGCTCCCGTGTACACCAAGCGCAACGCCTTCGAGTCCGCCGGGCAGCACTGGCTGGTGCTGGTCGGTGCCTGCGTCACGTTGCTGCTCGCCACTCACTCCGGCGCGCAGGTCCACTGGTCGTGGACATTCGTCTCGTTGGGCCTGCTCGCCTTCGTGGCCCTGCTGACGACCTCACTCGCGGCCGCCGCCGTCGACCGGCAGAGCCTGCAACGCACGATGATCTGGGAGAGCGCGGTCTGCCTGACCGGCATCGTCGTGCTGGCCGGCTTCGTGGGCAGCTCTGGTGGTCTGGCGTCCCCGACGATGTTCGTTGCTCTGCTGTGGATCCCGTACCTCGGGATGTCGGTGAGCCTTGGCTATTCCACTGGCCACCGGTGCGCTGCTGGTGGCGGGTCTGCCGGTCGCCGGCTGGATCTCGCAGACGTTGGACGGCCGCTGGCCCGAGGTGATCGCCTACGCCTTCGGCGCCCTCGCTGGCATCGCCGTCACGTATCTGTTCGCGGACGACCTCTACACGAACCGCTTCCTCGCCGAGGAGCAGGAGCTGCAGCTGACGCGGCAGGTCGAGCAGCTGTCGGCCGCCTTGGCGCGCGCGGCGGCCGGCGACCTGACGGTCCGCGCGCCCGACATCGAGCCGGTGGCCGACGCCACGGGTACCGATCAGGCGGCACATCTCCAAGCGCTGGCGGGTGCTTTCGATCACACGTTGGTGAATTTGCGGGTGTTGGTGGATGCGGTGCGGGTGGGGGGTGAGCAGTTGGGGGTGTCGGCGTCGGAGTTGGTGGTGTCGGCGCAGCAGCAGGCGGTGTCGGCGTCGGAGCAGTCCTCGGCGGTGTCGCAGACGACGGCGACGATTGAGGAGTTGGCGGCGACGGCGGCGCAGATCGCGGAGACGGCGGAGTCGGTGTCGCGGTTCGCGACGGAGACGTTGGGGTTTGCTGAGCGGGGTCGTTCGGCGGTGCATGCGTCGGTGTCGGCGATGGACTCGATTGCTTCGCGGGTGGATCAGATTGCGGTGCGGGCGTTGTCGTTGGGGGAGAAGGGGCAGCAGATCGGGGCGATTCTGGCGGTGATCGATGAGTTGGCCGATCAGACGAACTTGTTGGCGTTGAACGCGGCGATCGAGGCGGCTCGGGCTGGGGAGCATGGTCGGGGGTTCGCGGTGGTGGCCGCGGAGGTCCGCAAGCTGGCCGAGCGGTCCAGTGAGTCTGCTGGTCAGATCCAGGCGTTGGTGGCCCAGATCCAGGCCGAGACCAATGCCACGATCTTGGCCTCTGAGGAGGGGGCTCGGGAGGTGGCCACCGGGTCGGCGTTGGCCCGGGAGGTGGTCTCCAGCCTGGAGCTGATCTCGGGGATGGTCGATGAGACCACCACCGCGGCGAAGGAGATCTCGATCGCCACCCAGCAGCAACGCAGCGCCTCCGACCAGGTGGTCGCGGCGATGACCCAGGTCTCTGACGTGTCCCGGCAGTACGCGGTCGGCTCCAAACAAGCCGCCGCCTCAGCCGCCCAGCTGAACAGCCTGGCCGCCCAACTCCGCGACTCCATCGCCGCCTTCCACACCGATGCCCCTTGACCACCGCCCCGGAGCGCCAACGCGCCGCTGTCGCCCATTCGGGCTAAACCAGCGACGGTCCTGGACCGATCTGTTTACGGTGCCGCACTCCAGCGCGGCGCCTCGAGGAGTTGGCCGTAGGCATGTCCGGGACCATCAGTGACGTCGCTTCCGACGTCGACGTCTCGATGTCGTTCAACCGGCGCAACGCGGTCGAGACGATCAGCGTCCACTGGGGTGTTCTTGGGCTGACCGTGTTGCTCACCGCGTTGTGGGTGTCGGCCACGCATAGCTCGGTGACCCTCCTGGGAGTGGCTGCTTTGACAGTCCAGCTGGCGGTGGCAGTTCTGGCCGCCGCGCTCGCCGTTCACGCCGTGCGGACCAGTGCCTCCTACGACGTCACAGACCGCTGGGACGGTCCCAGTGCCGTGGTCGCCACCGTCGCCGTCCTCACCGGAACCGTCGGCACTGGCGGGCCGCTGAGCCCGCTGTGGCTGGCCGGCTTCGTCTCGGTGGTCTACCTGGCCACGGCGCTGGTGTACGAGCTTCGTTACTACGTTGCGGCCGCTCTGGTGGCAGCACCTTGGCTGGTGCTCTGGGCCATTGCGGAGCCGGTTCGGCTCGACCTCGTGTTCGCCGTCGGTCTGTCCGTCAGCGTCCCGGCGCTCTACCTCGTAGTGCGCGGCGCGGCACGAGCGCTCTACGACGAGGCGGAGAGCATCGGGTTGAGCCAGGCAGAGCTGGAACGTCGGGTCCACGAGCTGTCCGCCGCCCTCGGCCGCGCCGCCCGCGGCGATCTCGTCCATTCGGTCGCGGTCGACTCCGCGCAAGGCGCCGGCCTCGGCGCGAGCGTCATGGCCGAGCTGGCCGGAGCCTTCAACGAGGCCGTCGACTCCTTGCGGCTGCTCGTGACCCACCTGCGATCCGGGGGTGAGCAGTTGGGGGTGTCGGCGTCGGAGTTGGTGGTGTCGGCGCAGCAGCAGGCGGTGTCGGCGTCGGAGCAGTCCTCGGCGGTGTCGCAGACGACGGCGACGATTGAGGAGTTGGCGGCGACGGCGGCGCAGATCGCGGAGACGGCGGAGTCGGTGTCGCGGTTCGCGACGGAGACGTTGGGGTTTGCTGAACGGGGTCGTTCGGCGGTGCATGCGTCGGTGTCGGCGATGGACTCGATTGCTTCGCGGGTGGATCAGATTGCGGTGCGGGCGTTGTCGTTGGGGGAGAAGGGGCAGCAGATCGGGGCGATTCTGGCGGTGATCGATGAGTTGGCCGATCAGACGAACTTGTTGGCGTTGAACGCGGCGATCGAGGCGGCTCGGGCTGGGGAGCATGGTCGGGGGTTCGCGGTGGTGGCCGCGGAGGTCCGCAAGCTGGCCGAGCGGTCCAGTGAGTCTGCTGGTCAGATCCAGGCGTTGGTGGCCCAGATCCAGGCCGAGACCAATGCCACGATCTTGGCCTCTGAGGAGGGGGCTCGGGAGGTGGCCACCGGGTCGGCGTTGGCCCGGGAGGTGGTCTCCAGCCTGGAGCTGATCTCGGGGATGGTCGATGAGACCACCACCGCGGCGAAGGAGATCTCGATCGCCACCCAGCAGCAACGCAGCGCCTCCGACCAGGTGGTCGCGGCGATGACCCAGGTCTCTGACGTGTCCCGGCAGTACGCGGTCGGCTCCAAACAAGCCGCCGCCTCAGCCGCCCAGCTGAACAGCCTGGCCGCCCAACTCCGCGACTCCATCGCCGCCTTCCACACCGAAGACGCCCACTAGCCCCGACACCGGGCCTGCCACGTGCCCGCTTCTTTGGGCCGAATGGGGTACAGCCGTCCCCCGGCGGCGCCGATGTGTCCCACGGGAGCGCAGGCATCGATCGGTGGGAGGACGACGTGGCAACGCCGGGCCGTACCGCCGAGGAGATCCTGGCCGACATAGAGCGGGCCAAGAGCGGTGGTGCTTCGTTGCCGTTCGGTCGACGCAGCGCCATCGAGACCACCGTCCTGCACTGGAGCCTGGTCGGGCTGGGCGTGGTGGTGAGCTGGCTGTGGCTGTCGGCCCGACACGAGACCGCTCCGTTGCTGCTGGTCGCGGTCACTGCGGCCATGATCGCAGTCGCGTCGGCGGCGACCGGCCTGGCCTGGCGAGCAGTGGCGCGGCGCCACTCCTTCGAGGTGACCGACCGGTGGGACGGAACCTGCGGCGTCCTCCAGCTCGGGCTGGTCGAGGCCGCCACCCTCAGCACCGGCGGCAGCCGTAGCCCGCTGTGGATCGTCGCCCTGCTCTGCGCCGTCTACCTCGCGACCGTGCTCGTCTACGCCGCAGGATGGGGGGTCGCCGCGTTGATCGCCGGAGGCGCCGCCGCATCCGCCGCGATCACCCATACCGCCACCGGGCCGAACGCGGCCTATGCCGTCAGCGTCGTCGTGGGTGGCAGCGCCATCTTCTTGCTCGTCCGTGGTGTCTCGCGTTCGCTCTACGACGCAGCTGAGCGCAACGGCTGGTCGCACGAGGTGTTGAACGCCCACGTCGAGGAGCTGTCGGCGACGCTCGCCCAGACCGCCAAGGGTGACCTCACGGTCTCCATGCGCAGGAGCGGGAACGTGGACCTCGAACACAACCCGTTGGACCGTCTCGGTGACGCACTCGACGAGACCGTGGACCAGCTGCGGGTGTTGGTGGATGCGGTGCGGGTGGGGGGTGAGCAGTTGGGGGTGTCGGCGTCGGAGTTGGTGGTGTCGGCGCAGCAGCAGGCGGTGTCGGCGTCGGAGCAGTCCTCGGCGGTGTCGCAGACGACGGCGACGATTGAGGAGTTGGCGGCGACGGCGGCGCAGATCGCGGAGACGGCGGAGTCGGTGTCGCGGTTCGCGACGGAGACGTTGGGGTTTGCTGAACGGGGTCGTTCGGCGGTGCATGCGTCGGTGTCGGCGATGGACTCGATTGCTTCGCGGGTGGATCAGATTGCGGTGCGGGCGTTGTCGTTGGGGGAGAAGGGGCAGCAGATCGGGGCGATTCTGGCGGTGATCGATGAGTTGGCCGATCAGACGAACTTGTTGGCGTTGAACGCGGCGATCGAGGCGGCTCGGGCTGGGGAGCATGGTCGGGGGTTCGCGGTGGTGGCCGCGGAGGTCCGCAAGCTGGCCGAGCGGTCCAGTGAGTCTGCTGGTCAGATCCAGGCGTTGGTGGCCCAGATCCAGGCCGAGACCAATGCCACGATCTTGGCCTCTGAGGAGGGGGCTCGGGAGGTGGCCACCGGGTCGGCGTTGGCCCGGGAGGTGGTCTCCAGCCTGGAGCTGATCTCGGGGATGGTCGATGAGACCACCACCGCGGCGAAGGAGATCTCGATCGCCACCCAGCAGCAACGCAGCGCCTCCGACCAGGTGGTCGCGGCGATGACCCAGGTCTCTGACGTGTCCCGGCAGTACGCGGTCGGCTCCAAACAAGCCGCCGCCTCAGCCGCCCAGCTGAACAGCCTGGCCGCCCAACTCCGCGACTCCATCGCCGCCTTCCACACCGACCGACAGGCACGTCCGAGTGGCTCCGGACCGGCCGCCCCCAGGCTTCAGGACCCTTCCGCCGCACCCGATACCACCGAAAGGCCCCATGGGAACGCTCGTGGGGTCGCACAGCCGTACCGCGAGCCAGTGCCGCACGTGCTCACAGAGGGGACCGCGCGTCGATGAGCAGCTGGGCCGACGACCCCGAGCTGGTCGCGACCTTCCGTCAGGAGGTCGAGGATCGGCTCGCTGCGCTGTGTGACGGATTGCTGCAGCTGGAGCGCCACCCGCAGCCGCGTCAGGCGATCGATGCCCTCTACCGCGACGCCCACACGATCAAGGGATCGGCCCGCATGCTGGGCCTGGACTCCCTCGTCGACGTCGCCCACCGCTCCGAGGATCTGCTCAAGGCGATCAAGGAAGGGCGGTTCGGGCCACGTCAGGACCTGGTCGACCTGCTGCTCGCCGTGGCGGAGGGCCTGCGTCGTGGCCTGCCCGGCGCGGAACGTCCGGTGGCCGACGCCGAGCTGGCCGCCCTGTGCGACGCCCTCGACCTGGCACTGGCCGGGGAGGACCCGGTCACCGTGCCCAGCCTGCTCGCCAGCGCCACCGAGGACGACCCCGACGACGTGTGGGACACCGGACGCAGCCGGGCCGGTCATCTCGTCAAGATCCCGGTCCGCCGCGTGCACAGCCTGCTGGACGTCGTCGGCGAGGCCGAGCTCGAGACCCGGCGTGTGGAGCACCACACGGCCGAGCTCTCCTCGCTGGTGGCCGAGCAGCTGCGCGTGGCGCGACAGCTGCGCCAGTCGGGGGGCAACGACGCCAGGGTGCCTCCGGAGCTGGCTCAGAACCTGCACTCGTTGGTGGCCCTGGCCGACCAGGCGCAGGCCTCGGCCCGAGAGCTGCGCGGCTCGTTGGAGGACGCGCAGAACCGGCTGGGTCAAGTGCGCGAAGGCGCCATGGGACTGGCGATGGTCCCGGTGCGCAAGGTCGTGACTCACTTTCGTCAGCTCGCCCGCGAAGTGGCCCGCGAGACCGACAAGGACGTACAGCTGCGGCTGGTCGGTGAAGACGTGGAGCTTGACGCGCGGGTGCTCGACGCCGTGGCCGATGCCCTCGGGCATCTGGTGACCAACGCGATCGACCACGGCTGCGAACCTCCGCAGGAACGGTTGGCCGCCGGCAAGTCGGCCCAGGCGACGGTGACAGTGTCGGCGCGAGCCGCCGGTTCCACCGTGGTGATCGAGGTGGCCGACGACGGTCGCGGCATCGACGAGGACGAGCTGCGCGAGTCGGCCGTTGCCAAGGGCCTGGTGGCGCCGGATGCCGTGGTGAGCGGCCAGCCGTTGCTGGCCCTGCTCTTCCACCCCGGCTTCTCGACCCGCTCCGAGATCACCTCGACCTCCGGACGTGGCGTCGGTCTCGACGTCGTGCGCACTGCGGTCGAGGACCTCGGCGGCACGGTCGAGATCGACACCGAACCAGGTCGGGGCGCCACCTTCGTCATGACGTTGCCTGTGACGCTGGGCGTGATGCGCTGCCTGGTGGCCCGGCTGGGTGACGAGCGTTACGCGGTGCCAGTGACCAACGTGGTCGAGACGCTGAGTCTCACCGACGTCGTCACCTCGACCGTCGCCGGTGCTCCGGTTCTGGTACGTCACGGATCGACGGTGCCGCTGGCCGACCTCGGCGCAGCGCTCGGCGTCCGCGGGGAGCGCGACGCACGCGTCGCCGTGGTCGTTCGCTACGGCGGTGGAGGAGAACAGCTCGCCTGGGCGGTCGACGCACTCGAGGGCGAGCTGGAGATGGTCGTGAAGGACCTGGGCGGGTTTCTCGGCCGCCTGCCGGCCATCGGTGGCGGCACGATGGCCAGTGATGGCAGCGTGATGCTGTTGGTCGACGTGCGTGAGCTCGCCGTGGAACAACTGTCCTCCGGAGTCATCTACGACATACAGGCGCCGGCGCGACGCACGACTGGCGCCGAGCCGCATCCGCAGGTGGCGCGGAACCGCAAGCCCCGGGTGCTCGTGGTCGAGGACTCGGTGGGAGTGCGGGAGCTGCAACGGGTGATCCTCGAGGGGGCCGGCTACGAGGTCCTGACCGCGGTCGACGGCGCCGACGGCGCTACGCACCTGAGCGGCGACGCGGTCGACCTGGTGCTGTCCGACGTCGAGATGCCGGGCATGGACGGCTTCACGCTGACCCGCCAGATCCGCAAGGCTCGTGGCTGGGAGTCGGTGCCGGTCGTGATCATGACCTCTCGCGGCGACGAGGCGGACAAGCGAGCCGGCCTGGATGCGGGGGCCAACGCCTATCTGCTCAAGAGCGAGTTCGACCAATCCCAGCTGGTCGAGACGGTGCGCCGTCTCGTCGGGCGCTGACAGCGAAGAGGAGCCCGCATGCCCACCGTGGTCATTGCCGATGACAGTCCCGTGCTGCGTCGGATCGTCAGCTCGGTGCTCGAGCGTGAGGGGTTCACCGTGGTGGCCGCGGAGGACGGAGTGCAGGCAGTGCAGGCCGTGTTCGCCAGCATGCCCGACGCGGTCGTGCTCGACGTCCAGATGCCCCGCGTCTCCGGATACGTGGCGGCCCGCGTGCTCAAGGACGACTGGCGCACGATGGACATCCCGATCCTGTTCCTCACGTCGCTGGACGCCGCGAGCGACCGGTACTGGGCAGCCCAGGCGGGTGCGGAGCACTTCTTGACCAAAGATTTCGAGGCGCCGCAACTGGTCGACGCGGTGACCACTGCCATGGCCCAGGCCGATGCCGAGCGTGGTGGCCGTCCGCCGCTGCGTTCCGACCCGATCGAGATGACCGACGACGACGTGTTCGGCAGCGTCAGCGACATCCTCGACCGTAAGCTCTTCGAGTCATCCGTTGCCTCCGACGTCATGGCGATCGCCGCCGACGCCCACGGCTTCGAGGAGACCATCTCGCAGGTGCTCACCGTGCTCGCCCGAGTCGTCGACTACGACTTGGCTGCGGTGCTCATGGCCGACGACCGGTCCACGTACATCCGAGTGGCCTGCGAGACCTCGCAACAGCAGTACGCGCAGTTCTTCGAGGCCGTCGCAGACGCGGCGACGGATGCCACTGGCGCCGCTGTTGCCGTGGGAGACCTGCAGGCCCGAGTGGCCGACCCGGAGCGCTTGCTCGGGGCCGACGACGAGGGCGAGCTTGCCACGTTCGTCTCGATGCCACTGAAGGTGTCGGGCCGGATGGTGGGTGTGCTGGCGTTGTCCAGTGCCAGGGCGAACGCGTTCGGTGAGACCTCGCTCAACACGCTGCGTCTGGTCAGCGGACCGGCGGGCGTCGTGGTCGCCAACGCCCGCTACGCCGGCGTCGACGCCTTCTGACCCACAGCACTGCCGGTCGGTCCGGCACTGGCGAGTAGGGTCGCCGAGTGCTCGACTCTGCTGCGTTTCGCGCCGCGATGTCGCGATTGCCCACCGGCGTCACCGTGGTCACGACCGTGGCCGAGGGGCTCGACCACGCCATGACGGCGAACGCCGTGACGTCGGTGTCGCTGAGTCCGCTGTTGGTGCTGGTCAGCGTCGAACGCACCACGCGCTTCTACGAGGCACTGTCCGCGGTCGGCGACTTCGGGATCTCGGTCCTCGCCGCGTCCGACGTCGCGACGGCGCGCTGGCTGGCCACCTCGGGCCGCCCATTGCCCGACCAGCTGGCTCAGGTTCCGCACCACCGGGGCCTCTGCGGCGTCGCCCTGCTCGACGACGCCCTGGCCACCGTGGAATGCCGCGTGTGGTCCCGCTACGACGGCGGTGACCACGAACTGGTGCTCGGTGAGGTGACTGCACTGGCGATGCCCGCGCCGGATGCCGCGCCGTTGCTGTACTTCCGGTCCGGCTACCGCGGCCTGGAGGATCTCAACTCCTGAGCGCTTCTCGGCGCGTGCGGTTGCAGATGGCGCTGCGTTCACCGACGCTCAGGAGCGATGAGTGAACCGACGTCCGATCCCCAGCCCGGGTCGCCGACACCCAGGTCTGCAGCGCCCGCCGGGTGGCTGTGGTGGGGGGCCGGCCTCGTCGTCGGCATCGGTGTCCTCTACCTGGCCGCGTGGTTCCTCGTGGGGGCGAATGTGCCCCGCGGCACCACGGTGCTGGGCGTTCCGATCGGAGGTCTGACGCCCGCGCAGGCGCAGGCGGTGCTGCACCAGGAGCTCGGTGCCCGGGCCGCCGACCCGATCACGGTGAAGGTCGACGGTGCCACGTCGCAGCTGCACCCCGCTTCCGCCGGACTCTCCTTCGATCCCGCCGCCACGGTCGAAGCTGTCGGGCAGCGCAGCCTCAGCCCGATCACCCTCGCCCGTCAGCTGCTCGGCGAGGCCGTCGAGCCGGTGCGCACCGTCGACTCCGAGCTCATGGACCAGACGTTGCACCGACTGTCGCGCGACGTCGACCGGCCCGCACGTGAGGGCGGGCTCCGCATCGTCGACGGGCAGCCCGAACCGATCACCCCGACGATCGGTCATGAGCTCGATCGCGACGCCGCCACGCAGAGGTTGCGGGCGGCGTACCTGACGACCACTGGACCGGTCGTGCTCCCGGTCGTGACGGTGCAACCGTCGATCACGCAGGCGCAGGTGCAGGCCGCGATCGACGCCTACGCCACGCCCGCCCTCAGCAGACCCGTCACGGTTCAGCTGCGTGGCCAGTCGTTCCAGCTCCCGGTGTCGGCGATCGCCACCGCACTGCGCTTCGTCCCCCGCGACGGGCAGCTGGTCCCCACCGTCGACCCAGCCACAGTCCGGGCGGCACTGGGACCCGTCTTCGCCGCGATCGGCACGCCTGCCGTCGATGCATCGTTCGACGTGTCGAGCGGGCGGCCGGTGGTGGTGCCTGGCAGACCTGGACGAGGCGTCGACGACGCGGAGCTGCGCGCGGCCATCGTCAAGGTGCTCCCGCAGACCGACAACCGAGTGGTGAAGCTCGCTTTCACCCCCGTGCGTCCCCACCTGACGACCGCCGACGCCAAAGCGCTGGGCATCAAGCGGAACGTGTCGTCCTACACGCAGTGGTTCCCGCCCGCGGAGTACCGCTACATCAACATCGGACAGGCGGCGCAGAACATCAATGGAACGATCGTGATGCCGGGCCACACGTTCAGCATGAATCGTGTCGTGGGCGAGCGCACCCCACAGAACGGGTTCGTGATCGGCTATGTGATCGAGGGGGACCGGTTGGTGGAGGACTACGGCGGCGCCGTCTCGACCATCACGACCGCGATGTGGCACACGGCGTTCTACGCGGGCATGACGCGTATTGAACAGCGAGCACACGGGTTCTGGATCACGCGTTACACGCCAGGACTCGAAGCGACGGTCGCGTGGGGCTCACTGGACTTGAAGTTCCGCAACGACACCCCGTATGCGGTGCTGATCACGGCGGTGCGCACGTCAGGTGATGTCACGGTCACGTTCTGGTCGACCAAGTACTGGGACATCACGGCGGAGTTCGGGCCGCGCGAGAACGAGACCGGGTTCCACACCGTCTACTCCACCGACCCCAAGTGCGTGCCGCAGGAGGGGATCGACGGCTTCGACATCACCGTGACCCGGGTGTGGCGTCATGTCGGCAGCGACATCGCGGCACGACGCGAGCCGCTCACCACCCACTACGAGCCCGCACCCACTGTGATCTGTGGGCCCAAACCCAAGCCGTCGCCCTCTGGGAGCAAGCACCCGCATCCCTCGGGTTCGGGCCAGCCCTCGCCCACCCCGACACCGTCGTCCACCAAGCACTGACGCCGGTCACCGCAGCGTCAGGTCGGGCCAGCGTCGGTAGTGATAGCGGTGGTGCACGACGAACCCCATCTGCCGATACATCGCCAGTGCCGCTGCGTTCTCCTGGGCCACCTGCAGGTAGACGAACCGAGCGCCGCGGGATGCGGCCGCATCGAGCAGCACGCGCATGACCGTGGTGCCCACCCCCCGACGCCGGGCACTCGGGTCGACGGTGACGGCCGTGACCCCGACCCAGGGGCCGGTGACGGCGCCGCGGCCGACCCCCACCGGTCGCCCCGCCGCGTTGCAGACCGTCACGAACAGCGGCTGGTCGCAGTTGACCAGCACGTCGGCCGCCGAGGGCGGCAGCTGATGGCCGCGGTAGTGGTACAGAGCCAGCCACACGTCGTCAGGGACGGCGGAGACCGTGGAGGCTGACGGGGAGAGATCCCCCGACGCCGCGCGCGGTCCGTAGTCCACACCCACGACGTCGGCCACCATGACGTCGACCGCGTTGGCGGCCGGCCACCCTGCCTGCGCCAGGTCGGCGTCGAGGTCGGCCAGCAGCGGCAGGGGCACCTGGAACAGGGGCACGAGACCCCGACGCGAGTACCACCCCCGCACGTCGGCCAACGCCGCCTCGAAAGGACGCCCCGGGTCACCGAGCGGCAACACCGAGTTGCCCCGTCCCGTGAAGCCGTCGGAGGCGCGCAACCGCCACTGACCCAGCAGTTCCTCCTCGAGCGGGCGCCAGCCATGTGCGGCCACCCGCTCCAGGGTCAGGTCGGTGACGTCGGCCGCCGTGCGCAGGCGGGGGACCGGTGCGGGGATGACGCGCCCGCTCACGAAATCGGTGGCGGCCACCTCGACCAGGGCGCCGTCGCGCCGTCGGACCAGCAGTCGGGTCGCGTCGGCCTCGACGAGATCGCCCACCACGTCGGACAGGCCCCCTGGCACCCGGCGACGCACGCTCACCCGACGCCCGACGGCGTCGCCCAACCCGGCCGCCGAGGCGACCGCAGGGTGCCTGGGCGAGGGCGTGGCGTCGTTGGCAGGTGGTGGTGACACAGGCATCCCCCAGACGGGCGGCGGGCGGGTCGGTCGGCGATACTAGGCGGGCAACCGGCCCAGCCGCGCCCTTCGCCGGCCGCTCCCAGGAGGATTGCAGTGACCTACGTCATCGCCCAACCGTGCGTCGACTTGCTGGACAAGGCGTGCGTGGAGGAGTGCCCGGTCGACTGCATCTACGAGGGCGAGCGGATGCTCTACATCCACCCCGACGAGTGCGTCGACTGCGGCGCCTGCGAACCCGTCTGCCCCGTCGAGGCGATCTTCTACGAGGACGACCTTCCGGAGCAGTGGAAGGACTACTACAAGGCCAACGTCGAGTTCTTCGAGGACCTCGGGTCGCCCGGCGGCGCGGCCAAGATCGGGAAGATCGAGAAGGACTACCCGTTCATCGCGGCTCTGCCTCCTCAGGTGCAGGCCTGAGTCCACGCTGGTGACGCCGGTCGGGCAGCTGCCTGCGTTCCCCTGGGACACGTTGCGCGACGCGGCGGTCAAGGCACGAGCCCACCCCGACGGGTGCGTCGACCTCTCGGTGGGCACTCCCGTCGATCCGGTGCCACTGGTGGTGCAGGCGGCGCTCGCACTGGCCACCGACCGACCGGGGTACCCCGCGACCCAGGGGACCCACCAGCTGCGGGAGGCGGTCGTCGGCTGGTTGCAGCGACGGCTGGGCGTGACCGACGTCGACCCCGATGCGGTGCTCCCGGTGATCGGGTCCAAGGAGCTGGTCGCCTGGTTGCCCACGCTGCTCGGGCTCGGCCCTGCCGACACCGTCGTGATCCCAGAGCTCGCCTATCCCACCTACGCCGTGGGCGCGACGTTGGCCGGCGCCAGCGTGCTGGCCGCGGACTCGACCGTGTCGGTGGGGCCGGCGCGCGTGGGATTGGTCTGGTTGAACTCACCGGCAAACCCGACCGGACGGGTGCTGCCGGTCGAGCACCTGCGCAAGGTCGTGACGTGGGCACGCGAGCGCGGCTGCGTCGTCGCCAGCGACGAGTGCTACGTGGAGCTGGGCTGGGACGAGCAGCCGGTTTCGATCCTGCATCCCGACGTCTGTGGCGGATCGACGCACGGCCTGCTCGCCGTGCACTCGTTGTCCAAGCGGTCGAACCTGGCCGGATACCGCGCCGGCTTCGTGGCCGGCGACCCGATGGTGGTCACGGGTCTGCTCGAGGTCCGCAAACATGCCGGCATGATGATGCCCTCGCCGATCCAGGCGGCGATGGTGGCGGCCCTCGGGGACGACGCGCACGTCGACGAGCAACGCGCTCGCTACCGTGCCCGGCGCGACGTGCTGCGCGCTGCACTCGTGGGCGCAGGGTTCACCATCGACTGGTCACACGCCGGTCTCTACCTCTGGGCGACGCGCGGTGAGCCCTGTCGAGAGACCGTCGACTGGTTCGCCGACCGAGGAATCCTCGTGGCTCCCGGGGACTTCTACGGCTCGACCGGGCACCGCCATGTGCGGGTGGCCCTGACGGCCAGCGACGCCGACGTCGACCGTGCGACGGCCCGACTGACGGGCTGACCCCGCACAGTCCCTCGGAGCCCTCACTGCGGTCGGCGTGGCGTCGGTGGAAACCGGCCGGGAGCGATGACCACGCTCATCGTCCCGGCCGGGGCCTTTTCCGCCACTCCAAACCAACACCGGATCGTGGGCTCCCGGACCGGCCAGAAGGCCCCGCTGAAGGGACCTTTGGTCCCGAGGCGGGACGTCGCGCAGCCCCGGGCGTAGGTTCGACCGGGACGACGTCAGGAGTGCGGCGATGATCAGCAGCGTGGTGGTGAGCTACCAGGTGCGCCCGGAGGCCCGCGACGAGCACGTCCGGTTGATCCGGGCCGTCTTCGAGCAGCTGGAGGCTCAGCGGCCGGCGAACGTCGAGTACAAGGTGGTCTGCCTGGACGACGGCGTCTCGTTCGTGCACGTCTCCACGGCTGACACCGACGACGGCTCGAACCCGCTTCCGGAGCTCAGCAGCTTCCGCGCGTTCGGCGAGGGCGCGGCCTCGCGCGTGGCCACGCCGCCGGACCCGATCGCGGCACAGATCATCGGCAGCTACCGGCCCGACGGGCCGGCGCTGGGTGGGGCTACAGCACCAACGGCTTGATCGGCGCGGCGACCAGACTCGGATCGCTCTTCCAGTCCACGCCGGGGACGTCGATGTAGAGCTCGATCTCGTTGCCGTCGGGATCGGCGATGTAAAGGCTGTGGGTCACCGTGTGATCGCTGGCGCCGAGCACCGTCACATCGTTGGCCTGCAGGGTGGCCAGCGCGTCGCGCAGCTCGTCGTCGCTGTCGCCGACCTTCAGGCCGAAGTGATACAGGCCCACGCGAGGGCCGTGCGGGATGGGCGTGGCCTGCGCTCCCACCTCGATCAGCAGCAGCTCGTGGTGGGTCCGGTTCGACGGTGCCGAGAACGCGGCGACCGGGAACGCCAACGGGCCGTCGTCACCGCCGAAGATGGGACGCCAGCCGAGCACGTCACGGTAGAAGTGGACAGACCGACCCAGGTCTCGTACGTACAAGACCAGGTGCCCAAGTTCCTTGACCTCCACGTCGCCCTCCCAGGCTCAGTCGTTGGCGTGCAATTCCTCGTTCAGTCCTTGCCACGACGCCACGTCCGAGCGTGGTACCGCCTCGACCGCACCAGTGGTCGAGTTGCGCCGGAACAACAAGCCCGAAGCCCCAGAGAGCTCGCGGGCCTTCGCGACGCGACCTCCGGGCAGGGCCACCTTGGTGCCGGCGGTCAGGTACAGCCCGGCCTCCACGACGCTGTCGTCCCCGAGCGAGATGCCCAGCCCGGCATTCGCGCCGATCAGGCACCGCTCGCCGACGCTGATCACCTCACTGCCGCCACCGGAGAGGGTGCCCATGATGGAGGCGCCGCCGCCCACGTCAGACCCGTCGCCGACCACGACACCCGCGCTGATGCGGCCTTCGACCATCGACGCACCGAGCGTGCCGGCGTTGTAGTTGACGAAACCCTCGTGCATCACGGTAGTGCCCGACGCGAGGTGTGCTCCCAGACGCACCCGATCGGCGTCGGCGATGCGAACACCGGTGGGCACGACGTAGTCGACCATGCGCGGGAACTTGTCGACGCCATGCACCGTCAAGGGGCCCTTCGACCGCAACGCGATGCGTACGGCGTCGAACGTGTCGACGGCGCACGGCCCGGCGCTGGTCCACACGACGTTCGCCAACCGACCGAAGACGCCGTCGAGGTTGACCGAGCGGGGGGTCACCAGTCGCATCGACAAGAGGTGGAGGCGCAGGTAGACGTCGTAGGAGTCCGCGGGGGGTTCGTCCAGGTCGCGGATGATGGTGACCACCGGTTCCACGCGCACCCGGCGGACCGGGTCGAGCCCCAGGGCTGCGGACAGCCCTCCGCCGAGCAGGCCGCTCAGCTCGTGGCCGGGCACGACCGCCGTTCCGCCGGTCGTCAGTCCGAGGCGGTCGGCCAGCGCATCGTCCGCCTGCAGCGCCGGCTTCGGGAACCATACTTCGAGCACGGTGCCGTCGTGCTCGACCACGCTGGCCAGGCCGACACCGGAGGCGATGCGGGCCGCAGCGACGGGGGCAGATGACGGGGAGTCGGCGGTCACGGTGGTTACGGTACCCAGGTGCCCGCAACCCTCGACCTGTCCCAGGACGTCATCGCGCTCACGGCGGCGCTCGTCGACATCCCGTCGGAGTCTGGTCACGAAGGCGCGCTGGCCGACCTGGTCGAGGCGACCTTGCGACCGCTTCCCCACCTCACTGTGCAGCGGCACGGCGACGCCGTTGTCGCGCGTACCGAGTTCGCACGTGATCACCGGGTCGTCGTGGCCGGTCACCTGGACACCGTTCCCGAAGCCGAGAACCTGCCCTCTCGGCTCGTGGGCGACGACCTCTTCGGGCTCGGCAGTGCCGACATGAAGGGCGGCATCGCCGTGATGCTTCGCATGACGGCGGCGATAGAGAGGTGCGACCGCGACATCACCTACGTGTTCTATGACGGCGAGGAGGTGGAGGCCGAGCGGAACGGCTTGCGGCGCCTAGTCGAGCACGACCCGCAATGGCTCCGCGCCGACTTCGCCGTCCTCATGGAGCCCACCGACGGCGTCGTGGAGGGTGGTTGCCAGGGGTCCTTGCGCGTCGACGTCATCGTGCCCGGACGACGTGCGCACAGTGCGCGGTCGTGGCTTGGCGTCAACGCGATCCACAACAGCGCCGAGGTGCTCGACCGGCTGCGCAGCTACGTGCCGCGAGAGCCTGAGGTCGACGGCCTGCACTTCCACGAGGGCCTCAATGCCGTGGGCATCCGCGGCGGTGTGGCCGGCAACGTCGTGCCCGACAAGTCGATCGTCAGTGTCAACTATCGGTTCGCGCCGGATCGTGACGAGGCTGCCGCGCTGGCGCACGTGCGCGAGGTCTTCGACGGATACGACCTGGTGGTCACCGACTCGGCACCGGGCGCTCGCCCCGGCCTCGACCGACCGCTCGCCGCCGACTTCGCCGCTGCCATCGGCGGCGTGCCACGCGCGAAGTTCGGCTGGACCGACGTCTCGCGGTTCAGCGCGCTCGGGATCCCCGCGGTGAACTACGGACCCGGCGATCCCGGCGTCGCCCACAGCGCACATGAGCACGTGCCAGTGGCTCAGCTGCGGGAAGCCGAGGCGAAGATGCTGGCCTGGCTGGCTTGGAGCGATGTCCGATAGTCCGCGAACAGCAACGATCTGACCGCACCGTACGCCTGGCCGTACCTCACCTACGGTGCAGGTCTCCACTGAGGAAGGAGTCGCCCGCCATGGTAGAGAGCGAACTGTTCGAGAACGGCCTTCAGATACGCCGAGAGGTGCTGGGTGCTGAGTACGTCGATGCGAGCCTGGCTGACACCGACGATTTCATGATGGCATTTCAGCGCGTCGTGACCGAGTTGGCGTGGGGATACGCCTGGAGCAGGCCAGGTCTGGATCGCAAGACACGGAGCATGCTGAACCTTGCGATCCTGACGGCGCTGGGGCGGCCCGACGTGCTGGGCATCTACGTGAAGGGTGCGCTCGCTACCGGCGTATCGGCCGACGAGATCAAGGAGGTACTGATTCACGCCACCGTGTACTGCGGCACGCCAGCCGGGCGTCAGGCGTTCGAGGCGGCGCATGAGGTCCTCCTGGCAGAGGGCGCGTTGCCTCGTCCCGGATGAGGGCCTAGGGCCTGCGGCCGGAGTCTGACCTGCGGCTCGGAGAAGTTTGCCGCCGGTGTCGGATCCGGCTGCCGCCGTTCGTGGAGTACAAGTGGAGGCGGACACCGGGTCCGGGGCTGAAGCGAGGAGCAGACATGACCGAGTACCTCATCTACTTCAACCAGCAGTGGGTGGGCGACCACAACGAGGAGTGGTTCCGTGGGCGCGGACCGCTCGCCATGGCGGTCCTGAGCCAGATGAAGGCGGCCGGCGTCTACGTGTTCGCCGGGGGACTGGAGGAGGAGGACGGCCCGGTCTTCAGCGCTGACGCGACCGGCGGCACGTTGACCTTCACCGATGGGCCGTACGTCGAGACGAAGGAGTTCCTGGGCGGGCTCACCGTGGTGGACGTGGCCGACGAGGAGGCCGCCAAGATGTGGGCCGGCAAGATCGCGCAAGCGTGCGGCTGGCCCCAGGAAGTTCGCCGCTTCAAGCCGCAGCCCGCCTCTCCGTAAGTGCTGACATGAGGCATTCGGATTCGTGGTGCCCAGGCTCACCCAGCCGAACGTCGTCTGCCGCTCCAGCGTGAGGTGGCTAAGTGTGTTTCGTCGACAGCACACAGAACTCGTTGCCTTCGGGATCGGCCAGCACGATCCAGGACTGCTGCCCTTGACCCACGTCCGCAGGCCGGGCGCCGAGGGCCAGGAGGCGCGCGACCTCGGCCTGCTGGTCGTCGGGCCGAAAGTCCAGGTGCAGACGGTTCTTGCCGCGCTTCGCCTCTGCGACTGGTTCGAAGATCAGTCCGGGCAGCCGATCCGGTGTCGGTCGAATCTCGAACTCATCGGGCGCGTCATTCAGCACGAACCATCCGAGCGCGTCAGCCCACCACCGGCCCAACATCACCGGGTCTGCGGCGTCCACGACGACTTGCTCCCATTCCAGGCCCATCCCGGGAATCTACGGCGGGTAGAGCTGCTGACGCACCACTGATCAGAAGGGTGTCGTTGGATCCGCTAGTTTCGCCCAGTGCTGTTCGGGAGACGACGCGACGCAATCTATGCCCGCCGACCACTCCTGGGGCCGTGGTTGTACGTCGCAAGCGCGCAGTACTTCGTTGCTCAGGTCTTGGTCGCACGCCGGTTCTCTCCCAGGTACAGCCTGGCCCGCAACACCATCAGCGATCTCGGCAGTACGCGCTGCGCCGCGTGGAGTGGCAGGTACGTCTGTTCGCCGGCGCACACCTTGATGAACGCCTCGTTCGTCGTCCTCGGGTTGACGATCATTCTCGGTTCAGCGCTGGTCTACCCCGCATTCAATCCAGCGCGGGGGACTGCTGCCGGATTTGGGCTGTTCGCCGTGGGTGGCGGGGGCGTCGTCATGGTTGGTGTCTTTCCTGAGGATGCCCTCTCCGGGATTCACGGTGTCGGCGCGGCGCTGCCCTTCCTCGTCGGGAACATCGGACTGGTGCTGCTGGGCTGGTCGTTGAGCGTCCCTGGGTGGTTGCGTCTCTACACGACACTCAGCGGTGGTGTGGCGTTGTTCGCGTTGGTCCTCTACGCGAACAACGCCTTCCTCGGTCTTGGCGAAGGCGGTCTTGAGCGCGTGGTCGCCTACCCGCAGACGGTGTGGCAGATCGTGCTCGGTGGGTACGCGCTCACCCGCGCCCGAAGCGGCTCACGAAGCGCTGGCCTAGGTGTCCAGCACCACACCTAGCCGCAAGGCGTTGGCCGTTCGCACCTGTGGGCTCCGGCAGTATGGACTGGTGTTGGTCGTCATCTCAGGGCTGCCGGGTAGCGGCAAGTCAGCTGTCGCTGTGGCCCTCGCGAAGCAGCTGGAGGCGGTGCACCTGTCGGTCGATCCGGTCGAGGATGCGCTGCTTGGCGTCGGGCTGCCCAGGGATTGGACGACCGGTGTGGCCGCGTACGAGGCGGTCCGGATCGCGGCCGAGACGAATCTGAGCCTGGGGCGGACCGTTGTGGTCGACGCCGTCAACGACAGCGAGCCGGCGCGTGAAACGTGGCGCACCGCCGCTACCAGCACCGGGGCGCCACTCACCTTCATCGTCTTGACCCTGACGGACCGGACCGAACACCGCCGCCGTCTCGAACGCAGAACCCGCGGCTTCGTCAACCTGCCGGAGCCGACGTGGGATGAGGTGGAGACTCGGGCGCAGGCATCCGAACCGTGGTCCGGCGACTACCAGAGCGTCGACGCTGGTGGATCCGTGTCACAGGTCGTCCTCGCCGTTCTCGAAAGGATCACAGGCGGCAACGGATAGGTGTCGAACTGTGCGTCTCGACTCGTTGACGGTGCGGATGCGCTCCGCGACCATGATCATGTCCGGGACGGGAGATGCGGATGCAGCGACGACGGGTCGGGACGAGTGACGTGCACCTGTCCGTGGTGGGCTTGGGTGGTGCCTGGCTCGGACACGATGTCGACGACGCGTCAGAGGTCGCCGGGGCCCGGGCGGTACTTCGTGCCGTGGACGAGGCCGGTGTCAACTGGGTCGACACGTCGGAGAACTACTTCGACACCGGCAACGAAGCGGTCATCGGTCTGGCTCTGCGCGAGCTTCCTGACTCACTCCTCATCTGTTCGAAGGTGGCTCCCGGGGCGTCACACAGTGGCGGCGGCACCGGCTTCCGCCCCGACCAGGTCCGGCTGGCGTGCGAGATGAGCCTTCGGCGACTCGGCCGCGATCACCTCGACATGTACTTGCTGCACTGGCCTGATGACACCGGTGTGCCGCTGGAAGACACCTGGGGCGCCATGGCCGCACTCGTCGCCGACGGCCTTGTTCGCAGCATCGGGATGTCGAACTACGAGCGCGAGGACATCAGCCGGTGTCATCAGCAGCGCCCCGTCGATCTGATCCAGACCGGACTCAGCCTGATCGACTACCTCGACGATCGACCGCTGATTGCCTGGTGCGGCGACCAGCAGATCGCGGTCACCATCTACGACCCGCTGGCGAGTGGTCTGCTCACCGACACCCCGTTCGAACAGGTTCGTGAGCGGTGGATCGGCTCCCCGTGGGAGGACTCGGCGTTCTTTCGCAGGCTCCTGTTGCCCGACAAGGCGGGCCCGACGAGGAGCGTGGTCGAGGGCCTTCGCCGAGTTGGCCAGCAGGTGGGCGCGAGCGTCGCCCAAGTCGCCATCGCTTGGCTGCTGCGTCAACCAGGTGTCACGTCGGCGATTCCCGGCTCCTCGAACGCCGATCGCGCCCGAGACAATGCCGGAGCCGCTGACGTCGAGCTCTCCGATGCCGCACTTCAGGCCATCGAGAACCTCATCCCACTCGGGCCCGCCTTTGCTCAGGCGGCGCTGTGAAGGTCGCCACGTTCGAGCTCCTGGGTGTCTCGCGTGGCTCGTCGCGCCAGGTTCGGGGCTGGGGACGGAGTTCGCCGACCAGGTGATCTTGGCTCAAGGTGGCAACACCGCAGATCTGAACGTGGCCCTCCTGCTGACGGCGTCCGAGCTGGTCGTGACGGGGTCGAGTGTGCGGCGCATCCCGTTGACGGACGTCGAAACCCTCGAGACCGATGCGATCCTCCTGCGCGACGGCACGCGCATTCCATGGACGCCGTTTCTGCCACGGTGAGCGCAGGCAGATGTTCGTCGCGATCGCGGAGGCAGCCGGCCTGGAGCCTCCGAAGGCGGCCCCGGCAGGACGCGTCCCTGCCCCGGATCGCCCCCTCACCCTCGAGGAGTCTCTGGCCTCGCTGGAGCGAACCGTCCGGTCTCAGGCGAACACGCTGGATGCCATCCGGATCGCGGTCATCGTCATCGCGGTCATCATGGTGACCTTCTTCCTCGCGCTCTTCGTGTTCGGCATCCAGATCCGCCCCGTTCCGTAGGCCCAGTCGGACAGCTCAGTCGGACAGCTCAGTCGGACAGCTCAGCCGGATCGACGGTCGGCCTGCAGTGAAGCGACGTTCGCCTCTGGTGGCGAGGTCCCGGACGGGCTGCCATGGAAGCGACCGTCCCTCACGTCGCTTCTCACGTCCAGGAGGCTCGTCATGCCCACCATTGACAAGGCCCAGTTGCCCGCGCGTCCGGTCGAAAGCACCACCCGCGTCACGATCGCCTTCCCGTTCGGCTCGATCCGGATGGGCTCGTCGGCTGACGCCGACCAGATCCAGGTGCTGAGCGATCTGCTCGCCGACCTGACGACGCAGCTCGACAAGGTCTCCGACGACGACTCGTTCACCGATCTGGCGACCCGCGCCCGTGAACTCGCGGACGCGCGCTGACGTCAGCCGGCCGACAGCGGGCCATCAGTGTTGTCGGTGCTCGGCTTCGGGCACCTTTGCGCCACACCGACCGACGCCGAGTTGGCCTCGGTGCGCGCACCCCGGCTCCCGTCGAACCGTAGGGCGACCGTGTACCGAGCCGAGTGCCCCGCCAGCTGGCGGGGCACTCGGGCTGTGGGCCGGTGGGTGGTGCTCAGGCCTGCTGGGTCGCAGCGGCCTGCTTGATGGCGGCCACGTCGAGGTGAATCTTCACCTTCTCGCCGACAAGGACTCCGCCGGCCTCGAGCGCGGCGTTCCAGTTGAGCCCGAAGTCCTTGCGGTTGATCTGCGTCTCGCCTGCGAACCCGATCCGCTCGTTGCCGAACGGGTCGGTCACCAGGCCCTGGTACTCCGCCTTGATCGTCACCGGACGGCTCACGCCGTGAAGGGTGAGCACGCCGCTCATCTCGAAGTCCTCGTCGTTGTGGGCGACGACGTCGGTGGCTGCGAAAGTGAGAGTCGGGAACTGGTCGACGTCGAAGAAGTCGGGCGAGCGCAGGTGGTTGTCGCGGTCCTCCGAACCGGTGCTGATCGACCCGGTCTGGATGGCCACGGTGGCGCTGGAGTTGGCGGGGTCCTCACCGTCGAGGACCAGGGTGCCCTCGAACTGGTCGAACTGGCCGCGGACGGTGGTGACCATGGCGTGCCGGACCGAGAAGCCCAGGCGGCTGTGGGCGGGGTCGATGACCCAGGTGCCGGTGGTGGCGGCGAGAACGTCGGACATGGGGTGCTCCTCGGACGAAGTAGTTGAGTGTTGAATTACTGTTCTGGAGTTAGTTCAACACAGAACAGTTGAAGTGTCAAGAATTGTTCCGGAGGTTCCGTCGGGACACCCGGCACCCCCGTTAGCCTGCTGCGCATGAGCGACCCCTCCGACCCCGCTGGCTCAGCCGGCAGCGAGGCGAATTCCCGCCCGGCCGAGAAGCGACGAGGGCAGGTCGTCCTGCGGCGCCGCCAGATCCAGCGCTCGACGACCGACCAGCGCCTCTTGGAGAGCCGTGGACCCTCGGACTGGGTCCACACCGATCCCTGGCGGGTCCTGCGGATTCAGAGTGAGTTCGTCGAGGGCTTCGGGGCACTGGCCGAGCTCGGCCCCGCCGTCAGCGTCTTCGGCAGTGCGCGCACCCACCGCGAGAGTCCCGAGTACGCCGACGCGGAGCGGCTCGCCGCGTCGCTGGTGGCCGCGGGGTTCGCCGTGATCACCGGTGGCGGGCCAGGGATCATGGAGGCCGCGAACAAGGGCGCCTCCCAGGCCGGCGGTGTCTCGGTCGGCCTGGGCATCGAGCTCCCCTTCGAGCAGGGCTTGAACCCCTGGGTCGACATCGGCGTCAACTTCCGTTACTTCTTCGCCCGCAAGATGATGTTCGTGAAGTACGCCAGGGGATTCGTGGTCATGCCAGGCGGATACGGCACTCTCGATGAGCTGTTCGAGGCGCTGACGTTGGTGCAGACCCAGAAGGTCACGGCGTTCCCGCTGATCCTGTACGGCTCGGCCTACTGGCAGGGGCTGCTCGACTGGCTGAGCGACAGCCTGGTCGCCGGCGGCAAGGCGTCTGCTCACGATCTCGCGCTCATGCACATCACTGACGACGTCGACGAAGCCGTGTCGCTGATCCACGAGGCCGACGTCAACGCCGAGGGCCGTCAGGCCGAGGAGCTGCACGCCGTGCTCGAGAAGGAGGCAGCAGAGCGGTCGGCCGCCGGCGGTTTGATGGGCATCTGAGGTGCCGGCCCCACCATCCGCGCTCGCAGTCTGCGTGTTCTGCGCCGCCGCACAAGGGATCGACGAGCGCTACCTGAGGCTCGCGGCAGACGTGGGCAACGGCATCGCAGCGCGCGGGTGGACGTTGGTGAGCGGTGGCGGCTCGGTGTCCGCCATGGGGGCGGTCGCTCGCGCGGCGCGAGCCGGCGGAGCGCGCACGGTGGGCGTCATCCCGCGGCAGCTGATGCGGCAGGAAGTGAGCGATCACGATGCGGACGACCTCGTCGTCACTGACGGCATGCGCGAACGCAAGGGCGTCATGGACGCCAGGAGTGACGCCTTCCTTGCCTTACCGGGTGGGCTCGGCACGCTCGAGGAGCTGCTCGAGGTGTGGGTGGCCCGCACGCTGCGACTGCACAGCAAGCCGGTGGTGGTGCTCGATCCCGACGGTGTCTTCGAGCCGTTGCGTCGGCAGGTCGATGCACTCGTGCAGGAGGGATTCGTCCGGGCCGTGGCCCGCGACGCATTGACCTGGACGCTCACGGTTGACGACGCGCTGGCCGCGATCGCCGCCACCATCGGCCAGCCCGCGCCGACCGCCCCCACGGATGCCGAGACGCTGGAGTCCGAGCCCTAGCTCAGGTGAGGCCGCGCCGCGACACCGACGGCGGGCGGTCGCCGCGCACCGACGCCACGAGGTCGACCACATCGCGGGTGGCGGACACGTCGTGCACCCGGAACATGCGCGCACCCAGCCACGCGCAGACCGCTGTCGCAGCGAGAGTTCCGGCCAGTCGCTCGTCGACCGACCGGTCGAGCGTCTCGCCCACGAAGTCCTTGTGGGACAACGAGACCAGCACCGGCCACCCCTGCGCCACCAGCTCCGGCAACCTGCGGGTGACCTCGAGGGAGTGGCGGGTGTTCTTGCCGAAGTCATGCCCCGGGTCGACGAGGATCGCGTCGCGCTCGACGCCAAGCGCTACAGCGCGCTCAGCCTGCGCGACCGTGCGTGCGATGACGTCTGCCATCACGTCGTCGTAGCTGACGCGATGCGGTCGGGTGCGAGGCACGGCGCCTCCGGTATGCGTGCACACCAGCCCGACCTCGTGTCGTGCCGCGACCCTGGCCAGGTCTGGGTCGTATCCGCCCCAGGCGTCGTTGAGCAGGTCGGCGCCGGCCCGGCACACCGCGTCGCCGACCTCGGCGCGCCAGGTGTCGACGCTGATCACGGCATCGGGATGGTCGCTGCGGATCCGTTCGACGAAACCGACGGTGCGACGCAGCTCCTCGGCCAGGTCGACGTCGTCACCTGGGCCTGCCTTCACCCCGCCGATGTCCACGACGTCGGCCCCGTCGGCCAGGGCGGCGGCCACCGACTCCCGAGCTGCGTCGTCGGCATAGTTCTGGCCGCGGTCGAAGAACGAGTCCGGCGTGCGGTTGACCACGGCCATCACCAGCAACGTGGTCGCGTCGAAGGCGCGACCCCCCAGCTTCAGCGGCACCCAAGCTCCTCTCGCGAGCCGTTGCGGCCGCGTAGGTCCGGCCTGGCGGTGCTCGTGCGGGTCAGCGTGGCACGATCGGACCATGGTCGTCTTGTGGGTGCTGGTCATCGCCGCTTTGGTCTTCGGCGTCGCCCTGCTGGCCCTTGGCCGGGGTGACTCCATGGCGTCGGCCCCGGCCGATCGGGTCGAGCCCGAGCTTCCCGGACGTCGACTCGTGCCGGCCGACCTCGACGAGCTGCGTCTCCCTTTGGGGCTGCGCGGCTACCGGATGGCTGAGGTCGACGCAGTTCTGCTGCGGCTGCGCCAGGAGATCGCCGATCGCGACGTCGAATTACAGGCACTGCGCCCGAGCGATCCCATCGGCTCCGCACCCGAGGCTTCCGACGCTGCGTCGCTCGGCGACGTCCCAAGGTCGCCTTGACAGCGTCCGGTCGGTTGGTGCTGGCCGTCGACATCGACGCGTCACCGCAACGTGTGTGGGAGGCCGTGACCGACTGGCCGGCGCAGTCTCAGTGGATGCTCGGGACCGTCGTGCGTGCGACCACCCCTGGCGCTGGCGGTGGACCGGGGCAGGGCGTGGGTGGCGGGCTGGAGGCGTGGACCGGGCTCGGCGGCTTCGGGCAGGGCTTGGGTTTCTTGGACACGATGGTGGTGACCGTCTGGGACCCACCGCGGCGCTGCGTCGTGCGCCATACCGGGCGCCTCGTCCGCGGCGTCGGGTACTTCGTCGTTGCACCCCTGCCTGGGCGGCCCGAGCGCTCTCGATTCGTCTGGGCCGAGCAGTTCGACCTGCCGCTCGGCGGCCTCGGACGGATCGGGTGGCCCCTGCTCCGACCCATGTTGGCAGCTGGGGTGCGCACCAGCCTGCGCCGCCTCGCGCGGTCGATGGAGGCGGTCTACCCGACGACGCTGACCAGTTCCTGACCGCGTGGGAGATAATGGTCCCCACAGCAATGGGTCGGCCGCGCCAATTTCGCGCGTTTTGGACCTCGGTGGCAGGAAGGGGAACGACATGGCGGCCATGAAGCCGCGTACCGGCGACGGTCCGCTCGAGGTCACCAAGGAGGGTCGCGGCATCGTGATGCGCGTCCCTCTCGAAGGCGGTGGCCGGCTGGTCGTCGAGCTCAACGCCGAGGAGGCCAAGGACCTGGGTGGACAGCTCGTCACCGTTGCTGGCTGACCCCTCCACGTTGCCGCGACGACGGCCCCGGACTTCTGAGTCCGGGGCTGTTCGACGTCTTGGGCAGACGGCCGTCCCCACCCACGTCGGGGCCTGAAAGGATCACCACGTGGCCCCCTCCTCCTCGTCCACCGACGTCACGGCCTCGGCGCAGTCCGTGGCGCAGGCACTCCGCACCGCCACGACGGTGGCCCTTCCGGTCCGTCCCGGAGACGGTGAGGCGCCCGACCTGGGCGCCGACGGCCCGGCTGTCTCACAGGCCCTCGAGCTCGACCTTGCCGCGTTGGCGACCCGTCTGGCCGTGACCGGACGCACCGGCGAGCTGGCCACCGTCCCGGTCGCGCGCGACGGGTTCGCCGTGGAGCAGGTGCTGCTGGTGGGCGTCGGTGCCGCGTCACCGGTCGACCTGCGCCGGGCTGCCGCCGCGAGCGTGCGACGTGCCAACGGTCACCGTCGTTTGGCCACCAGCATCGGCGCCGACGCCGACGCCGACGGCCGGCGGGCCGTGGCCGAAGGAGTTGGACTGGCCGCCTACACGTTCAGCCGTCGGACCAAGGACCCGAACGACCGTCGGCGACCCGTCCGGCGGGTCGACCTGCTCGGCTTCCCCGACGATGCAAGCGTGCGGCTGGCTCGGATCACCGTGGACGCCACATACGCGGCGCGCGACCTCGCCAACACCCCCGGCGATGAGCTCACCCCCACCGCCATGGTGGCGCGGGCTCGTCGGGTCGCGAAGTCGGCCGGGCTGCGGATCCGGGTGCGCGACGAGGCGGCCCTGCGACGCGACGGCTTCGGCGGTCTGCTCGGAGTGGGCGCCGGTTCGGTTCACCCGCCTGCGCTGATCGAGCTGGCCTACCGTCCGCGCGGTGCCGACGCGAATACCCCTCACGTGGTGCTGGTCGGCAAGGGGATCACGTTCGACTCCGGCGGCCTGTCGCTCAAGCCGTCGGCGGCGATGTTGCCCATGAAGACCGACATGGCCGGGTCGGCCGCCGTCCTCGCGGTGATGTCGGCGCTGGCCGACCTGGAGGTGCCGGTGGCCGTGACGGGGCTGTTGGCCATGGCGGAGAACCTCCCCTCCGGCTCGGCGACCCGTCCCGGCGACGTGCTCACGCACTTCGACGGACGGACGAGTGAGGTGATGAACACCGACGCCGAAGGACGTCTCGTGCTCGCCGATGCCATCGGCTATGCGGCGTCGCGGTTGGGCCCCGACGTGATCGTCGACCTGGCGACGCTGACCGGGGCCGTGACGGTGGCGCTGGGACGGCGGGTGGCCGGCCTCTTCGCCACGGACGACGAATTGGCGCAGGCTTTGGAAGTTGCGGCGCACGAGACCGGTGAGGCGGTGTGGCGTCTGCCGTTGATCGAGGACTATCGCTACGCCATCGACTCACCGATCGCCGACCAGTCCAACATCGGGCGGGATCCGCAGCTCGGCGGCGGTGCGATCGTGGCCGCGTTGTTCCTGCAGCCGTTTGCCGCCGGCATCCCCTGGGCACACGTCGACCTGGCCGGTCCCGCGCGCTCCGACTCCGAGGTGGACGAGCTACCGCGCGGGGCCACCGGATTCGGGGCCAGGTTGCTGCTGCGTTGGCTCGAGTCGTCGACCGACATCCGCCGACGGACCGCTCGACGGTCCTAGCAGAGCTGGAGGCAACGTGTACGGACTGAGCGTTCGCTGGTCGTTGGTCGACTCCCCACCAGAGGTCGCCCAGCAGCTGCGCGACTACGTCTGTGGCACCTCGCTGGACCGATTCACCGGACGGGCTGGTCTGCACATGAAGACGTGGCGCATGGTCCCGCACGAGTGGTTCGAGGGCACGTACGTGTTCGCGACGGTCGAGGATCGTGACGCGTTCCTCGACGACTTCCGCCCCGCCGCTGCCGAGTCGCCAGGTTCCCTGATCATCGGTGCGCCACCAGTGAGCTTCGAGACCTTCGAGGTGGTCGCCGTCGCCGAAGGCGGTGCCGGCTTCCGGGCCGGGCCTGGACCTGGCGTGTGACCTGACCCGACCGGCCTAGTCGGTGGGGCGCACCCTGGCGCACAGCAAACCGTCGCCGACCGGGAGCAGCACCGGCACGAGCCGGGCGTCGTCGCGCACGGCGCGGACCAGTTCGCGGATCGCGACCGTCACGGGGTCGCGCTGTGCCGGGTCGGCGACGAAGTCGTGCCACAGGGCGTTGTCGAAGGCCACGACGCCGCCGGGTCGGAGCAGGCGCACCGCCTCTTCGAGGTAGGCGGAGTACTCCTCCTTGGCGGCATCAGCCAGCACCAGGTCGTAGGCGCCGTCGGTGAGGCGAGGGAGTACCTCGAGCGCCTGACCGGTGATCAACCGGGTGCGCTGCGCGGCGATGCCTGCCTGGGCGAACGTCTCGCGGGCCAGGCGCGTGTGCTCGGCCTCGATGTCGACCGAGGTCAGCACGCCCTCGGGGTGCATGCCTCGCAACAGCCAGACGCCGGACACCCCGGTGCCGGTGCCGATCTCGACCACGGACTTGGCGTCCAGGACAGCGGCGAGGAAGCGCAGCGTGGCTCCGCAACCGGGCTGTACCGGGACGCAGCCGACCTCGTCGGCCCGGCGTCGGGCCTGGATGAGGACGTCGTCCTCGGCGAGGTACGCCTGGGTGAACTCCCAGGTGTTCTGCAGACTGCCGGTGATGTGGGGCCTCCCGGGCGAGGACCTGACGTCGGTCGGGTCAGTGGGCTGAGGACGGCGCGGTGAGCCTAGCGCGGGCACCCGGAGCGGCCCTGGACTGTGCTGTCTACGCTGGGGCGACCTGCCAGGAAGGACCCGTTCACCGATGACCGAGCAGCCGCCCGTCCCGCCGCCTGCGGACGAGCAGCCGACCGTGTCCTTCTCGGGGTCCCAGCCCGGGTCCTTCTCCGACGGCGCCATCTGGGCTCCCGCGCCGCACACCGATCCGGCCATCACCGAACCGCCCGCCGCGTCGACTGTGCGCGAGGCGACCTGGTCACCCTGGGTGTGGCTCGGCGTCGTGGTGGTGGTCGGACTGATCGCCGGCCTCCTCGGCGGCGTGGTCGGGTACACCGCTGCCAACCACCACGACGCGCGAACGCTCGACCCGGGGGCGACGCTGCCGTCGGTCGGCGGTGGACCCACCGCTCGCCCCACCGACTCCGTCGCCGGAGTCGCCGCCGCGGTCTTGCCGACGGTGGTGCAGGTGTCGGTGACGGCGCCGAACGGCGGCGAGGACACGGGATCCGGTTTCGTGATCCGTCGCGACGGCTACATCTTGACCAACAACCACGTCGTGGAGCCGGGAGCCACCAGCGGATCGATCACGGTGACGTTCAACGACGGCCAGTCTGCGGACGCGACGATCGTGGGGCGCGACACGAGCTACGACCTCGCCGTCCTCAAGGTGAGCGTTCAGTCGCTGCCCACTGCTGTGCTCGGTGACTCCGACGCCGTGCAGGTCGGTGACCCCGTGTTGGCGATCGGCTCCCCGCTCGGCCTGTCCGGCACGGTCACGGCGGGCATCGTCAGCGCCAAGGACCGTCCGGTGAGTGCCGGCGACGCCACGGGCGATGTCTCCTACATCAGCGCGCTGCAGACCGACGCGGCGATCAACCCCGGCAACTCCGGTGGGCCGCTGGTGGACATGAAGGCTCGGGTGATCGGGGTGAACAGCTCGATCGCGACCCTGGGCGGCTCGGTCGGAGGGCAGAGCGGGAGCATCGGCTTGGGGTTCGCCATCCCGATCAACCAGGCGAGGCGGATCGCTGAGGAGATCATCCGGACCGGCCACGCCGAGCACCCGATCATCGGCGTCGAGCTGGACGTCCGATACCCCGGTCCTGGCGCCAAGGTCGCCGAGCGTGGGGCGAACGGGCAGCCTGCGGTGGTCCCGAACGGCCCGGCCGACAAGGCCGGGATTCAGCCCGGCGACATCATCACGGCCGTCGACGGGGTACCCGTGACCGACGCCGAGCAGCTGATCGTCGCCATCCGCACCCACTCGCCGGGCGACACCGTGACCCTCACGATCAAGCGAGGTGGCCAGCAGTCCGATGTCACGGTGACCTTGGCGCCGTCGACCGGCTGACCCCGATCGCGCGTCTACCCTGGTGTGGTCCACGCGGGCCCTGCGTCCGCCGGCGTTCGAAGGTCGTGGCAGTCAATGTTCGGTGTGGGTCCGTGGGAGCTGGCGGCGATCGCCGTCGTCGGGCTCGTCATCTTCGGGCCCGAGCGGCTTCCGAAGATGGCCGCGGACGCCGCGCGATTCGTCCGCGACCTGCGCCGGATGGCCGCCTCGGCCCGGCAGGATCTCACCGAGGCGCTGGGGACCGAGCTGCCCGACCTGGACCTGGGTGACCTGAACCCCAAGACGTTCCTCAAGGGGAACGTGCTCGACCTGCTCGATGACGACTCCGGCTCGGCGTCGGGGAACGGCAACGGGTCGACGGTCAGGGGGCCGCGCGGTGCGTCGGGCGGACCGTCCAGCGCAGACCAGCCGCGTCCGACGCGGGGCCGCCCGGCGTCGTCGCCGTCGACCTCAGACAACTCCTCCGACGGCGAGGCGTCGTCCTCGGACCACCCCAGCAGCTACGACGCCGACACGACCTGAGCGACAACTGGCAACGGTGGGCCGGCTGCGGATCAAGCCTGGCGGACCTCCGTGGGAGCCGCGGCCAGTGCGTCGGGTGCAGATCCTGCGAGCGGTCCTGGAGCCGGCTCGTTCCCTTGGCCACGTTGGAGAGGGGCTGGCCCACCTTGGAGCGCACGCTGGTAGACCTCGAGCAACTGGTTCGTGGCGAGGTCCCAGTCGTAGGACTGCGAGACATCAGCGTGCAACGATGCCGCCCCTCTGCTACACGCATCCAGGTTCTCCACGGCGTACTGAAGCGCTTTCGTCAGCCCCTTTACGTCTCCTGCCGGGAACGTGTCACGTCCCGGCTCCGGCACCCCGAGGACCTCGAGGTGAGGAGCGATGTCGCTGACCACTACGGGAAGGCCGTAGGCCGCCGCCTCGAGCAAGGTGATCGGAAGCCCTTCCAGCAATGACGGCTGCACGAAGAGAGCAGCGTGTGAATAGAGAGCCGCGAGTTCGTCCCCGTACCGGAAGCCGGGCATGACCACTCGGGGGTCCTGTGCGGCCATCTCCTCGAGGTCGTTCACGTGGGTCTCGGTGAAGCTGGAGCCTCCGGCGAGCACGAGACGCATGTCGGTGTCGACCTGGGCGAAGGCTGCCATCAACCCAGCCGGGTCCTTCTCCGGAACGAGGCGTCCAACGAACAAGATGTACCGGCCGTTCTCGATCCCCAGAGCGCGTAGCGCGGGGCTCAGATCGGGACGGTGAGCCACCACGGGGGCGCCGTTGGTGACGTAATGCGCATCGCGCCCGTACCTCTGCAGGTAGTAGTCCTGCAGTGACCGTGACACGACGACGACCTCGTCGGGAACTCGCGCAGACAGCCAGCCGGCCGCTCGGAGCACGCGTTGTGCGCCGTTTCCCCACTTGGCTCGTTGGTCGTCCAGACCGTGGATGGTCTGCACCACACGTGCATCGCTCAGGAACTTCGGCAAGGGAGTGAACAGTCCCGGGCCGATGGCATGGAAGTGCACGATGTCGAACCCGCCACCCAAGGCGGCAAGCGTCGAGGTGCCGCTGTGAACGAATGCCTCAAGGTGCTTGGTCGGCACGGTCCTGGACTTGGCCAGGTAGATTCCTCGGTGGCGAACGCCGGTCGTTGCGGAGTATCCCGGACGACAGAACGCCACAACCTCGTGACCGCGCTGGGCCAGACGCGCCCCGATCTCCTCGACGTGGCGCTCGATCCCACCATGTGTCGCAGGCAGCCCTCGTTGCCCAATCATGGCAATTCGCAAGGAACGGCTCATGACGTCACGGCACTCGTCGTGATCATCTCGATCAGCCTCCCCAAACCTCCAACCTCGCCCCCGTTCCGCGCCTTCGCTTCGCTTCGCGTCGGTCTGGCGTGACTGCAACTGCGAGCGGAGTCGCGAGACCGCACTGGTGGCGACATCCGCCGGTCTCCACCCCCTGGCGACCTGTCGATCTGGCCGCACGGTAGGCGCGACGGTGAACGTCGGTGGGGCGGATCCGCGGAATGTCACCCCTGTGGCTGAGCAGTCCTACTCAGCGTGTTCGAGCGGTGACTTGTGCAGTCCCCGACGTCGAGGATCGGGAGCCGGCATTCGGGCGGTGGCGAGGCACGATCGCGGCCAAGTACCGCAGCGATCGACTACCCCAAATGGTGGAACTTCACCGGCCAACCACCTGGCGGCGTCGCGGGCGCTTCTACTCTCAAGGCGCTCGGGCAGCCGCCCGGCGGTCCAGGGGACGACGCCGAAGGCATCGGGGCCAACGCAATGACCGGTCCAGTGGGGGGCCTCAGACATGACGACGGCGACGCGCCAGCGCCCGACCGCGGCCGACACGGCCGACCTCGTCCGCGCCGCCGCCGACGGGGACCGCGCCAGCTGGGACCAGCTGGTCGCAGCCTTCGGTCCGCTGGTGTGGACGGTGGCGAACAGCCATCGCCTCTCTCCCGCCGATGTTGCGGACGTCAGCCAGACCACCTGGCTGCGTCTCGTCGAGCACATCGACCGGCTGCAGGAACCAGGCCGGCTGTCCGCCTGGCTCACCACGACTGCCAAACGTGAGTCGCTACGGCTGCTCGGTCGGCAGCGGAAGACGCTGCTGGTGGCCGACATCGCACTCTTCGAGGATCGCGAGGCGAGCAGTGCCCTCGACGCCTTCCAGGGTCTCGAACGGGCCGACGACGTGGCGCTGGTCCGGGAGGTGCTGACCGTCCTGCCAGGGCACCAGCGCCGGCTCATGGATCGACTGATGGCCGAAGACAGCCCGTCCTACGAATCGATCTCCGCCGAGCTGGACATGCCCATCGGCAGCATTGGCCCCACCCGTATGCGCTGTCTGCGCAAACTCCGCGACGCGCTGGCCGAACGAGGTATCGACGCCGACGCTGCGCTGTCTGTGTAGCAGGGCCCGCCACCGGCGCGGCCCGGCGGCCGCGGTCTGGCGACTCGGCAGTCTGTCCGTCGAGTCTGTGCGCGGAGGGACCGATCAGCGAGTTTCCGGAGAGGGCGCGCCGTGACGCCTGGCGTTCCTTCGATGGCCACGTCGCCGGGGCGGCCCTTTGCGACGCCGTCGAGGACTCTGCGCTCAACACGGTCGATGGTCCCGACGAACGCCACGTTCGGTTTGTTGGTCCACGCCTGACGGTGCTGGTCGACTGCCCGCCCGCCGCCTCGGATCAGGGACTCAACCAGGCCCGCGTCCGGGTGCTCGACAACGAAAGCGGGAGACCAGCTGGACCCTGCCTCGTCACCCTTCTCGGGCGGGGTCTGCTCGATCCGATTGCGCATGCCAGGACCGGTGGCGACGGCGAGGTTTGGTTGGCGTTCCCGAACGTGATCGTCAGCCTTCTTGTGACCGGCCCCGACGACCACATTGCCCAGACCGCATGGCTCCCGTTCTGAGTCGGGAGAATGGCACGGCGGTGCGACTTCCGGATCCACGCTCACCCCGTGCGGTGGGCTGCCTCCCCGGTGGTGAGGTAGCCCAGGCGTTCCAGGTCGGTACGTTGCCAGTCCGTGATCGCCGCCGCGGTGCGTTCATCGAGCTGCCGTCGCCAGGCATCGTCGCGGTTCGGGAACTCCAGACGAGCCAGCTCATGCCGCCAGCGGGGTTCCTCCGCGTCAAGGCCGGCGAACTTGGCCACGTCGACGAGCACGGACACCGGATCGGCGGTGAGTGCCTCGTAGCGAAGGTGCAGGCGCCGCGAGGCGTCGACAGCGGCGATACCCGCCTCGGTCGCCCGAATCTCTTCCACCCAATTGCGGGCGCACAGCTCCCAGGGATCTCCGCCTCCGCGTTCCCACTCCTGCGGCGTCATTCCCGCCCACCAGACCACGGTGTCCGGCCACCAGTTGACCTTGGACAACGACAGCGCCACCGCTCGACCGTCTCGGAAGAGCGAGACGTATCGCGCCTCGGGGAAGGCTGAGTCCAGCAGGGGAATCCGGAGGATGTTGGCGATGCGCTTGTTGATGAACACCTTGCCGCCGCCGGTCCGCACGACCGTTCGAACCGACCTCTGCAGCGCAGTCAGGTCAGGATCGACACCCTCCACGACACCGCCAGGCACTTCGGAGATGCCACATCGGGTGAAGATGGGCTCGCCTTCCACGGCCATCGGGAACATCCGCCGAGCCGTCGAACGCGGTCCGTTGTAGACGTAGGCGTTTCCGTCAGGGAACCAGACGTTGTCGCGTGCGCGCGGCAGCCGTCGTGCGACGCGGTTGAGCACGGACAGTTGCGGGATCGCCGGGTACCGCTGCACCCAGTTCGACACGTAAGCCACCTGGGGATGGAGGCACAGTGCCTTGTAGAGGAGGCTCGTGCCGGACCGAGCCGGCCCGACGATGAAGATGGGCGCTTCACCCACGGTCTCGGCCCCCTCTTCGAAGAAGGGGGTAACGGTAGGCGAGCAGCAACGGCCATGTGATGAGCGTCACGATCAAGAAGTTCCGGCCGCTGAGCTCAGTCATCCACTCATCGTCTTGCCGCACGAGGACCCAGCCGTTCTGGTGCCGTGACGGATTACCCGCGACCGAGTGCGTAGGGTCCAGATGAACCTCAGGACCCGGACGGAACGCGGCTTGATCGAACTGGAGATCGGCGAAGGCTGCGATTCGGGCGGTTTGGGTGACCGGGGCAGCGACGAAGTCCTCGTACCGCAGTCGGAGGGCCTTGCGTCCCCACAGCAGCTCTGTCGTCGAGTGCCACACCAGCCACAAAGTGGCGGCCTTCCAGGAGGGGAGCCGCTGCATTGTTCGTTCGTCGCCGAAGTCGCGGAGCACCTTCGTGCGCCCCCAGGAGTAGGCCGTGGCCCGCGGGTCGCGTACGACGTGGACGATCGCGACGTCGACGCCGGGGTTGTCGTCGAGGATCGCGGCGTACGTCGGCAGCTTGGACGAATCCACGATCGTCGCGTCAGTGAGTTCCTGGATCGCGTGGTAGACGTTCCCGAGACTGGTCAATGCGCCGTCAGCCAGTGGGCGCTTGCGCCACTTCCTCCAGCACAGGCGCGGCAACCCGCGGATCCGCGACGTGGCGTGCTCGGCGCTGATCATCTCTTCCGGATCCACGGTGCCATCAAGCCGCTGCAGCACCCCCGACCAGGCCGGACACTCAGAGAATGGAACCCCGCAACCGCACAAGCGGTCCGCGATGACGCCGCGTTCCCACAAGTACCGGATCTCGCCTCCGGACCAGACTCCGGGCTGTTGACCGAGTACGGAGTCCACCAAGGTGGTTCCGCTGCGTCCGCTCCCAGCGACATAGAGAACTCGTACCGGTGGAGCTGCGACGCGATCCGGCGACGAGTGGACGCCGTCCAGCGCCGTCATGTCCTGGCCTCCACCGGCAGCCGGCGTCGTCGTGCAGGTCGCGATCGCGCCGCCGCGTACGCGTCATCCAGTGCCTTCAAGTGGCGGTCGAGAGCGAAGTCGGTGAGCATGCGCTCCCTCCCGGCCCGACCGTAGCTGGCGGCCAGCGCTGGATCGTCCAGCAGTTCGGTCAGTGCGGACGCCAGTGAAGCCGGATCGTCGGCCGGGACAAGCCGTCCGTCCACCCGATCACGGACGACTTCGGGGAGCCCACCCATGTCGCTGGCCACGACCGGCGTCGCGGCGGTGAGTGACTCGAGGACCGTCATGGGCTGGTTCTCGTACCAGCGCGAGGGCACCGCCGTCGCCGTGGCCGCCGAAACCAGTCTCAGCAACTCGTCCTTCGGGAGGCGACCGAGGAACTCCACGCGTCCTGGCGCCACCTCGGCGGCCAACCGCTCCAGGTCGGAGCGCTGCGGACCATCCCCGGCGATCGTCACCGTGGCGCCGTCCGGCAGCAGGGCCGCCGCACGTACCAGCGTGTCGATTCCCTTCTCGTACGACAGCCGTCCGCCGAAGACCACCGGGCCGCCGCGACCGGGGTTGACTGGTCCGCCATCTGCCTCGACGAAGTGTGGGACGACGCGCATTCGGTCCGGAAACACGCCGGCACGGACCATGACGTCATGCAGGAACCGGCTGGGGCAGAGGAAGACGCCGACACCCGCGTACGCGTGCATTCGCCGGTGCAGCCAGCTCTCGGCCGACAGTGCCGTGCTCGCCGCCCTCGAGCCGTCCTTGCAGCTCGTTCGTGCTGCCTGCCAGAGGCCATGGTCGAGGCATGCCGTGCAGGGCTTGCCGTGAGCGAGCAGCTGATAGCTGGGACAAGCGAGCTTGTAGTCGTGCAGCGTCATCACCGACGCGACGCCACCCCGCGCCGTAGCCCGCACCACGGATGGCGACAACTGGTGATAGACGTTGTGGAAATGGACGACATCTGGCCGCACCTGCTCGATCGCGGCGGCCAGGCCGCGCCCGCTGGACGTGGACCACATCATCCGAGAGCTCGCGCGCACCTGTGCGACCAAGCCGCTCGGGGCGGGTTCGAGCTCGATGTACGACGGGAAGAACTGCGCCAGTTCGTTCTCGGTGTTCTCGGGATGTCTCATTCCCCAGAACCACACGTCGTGACCGGCCGCCCGCTGGTGATGGGCTACGTCGAGCAGGTAACTTTCGGCGCCACCACGGCGGTAGAGGAACTTGTTGACGTGCAGAATTCGCATCTGGGCCGCCCGCGCCACCTTCCCGCCGCCCGATCGGCTGACGGACTGGCTCCGCCGTAGTTACCGAGTCAGCACCCAGTCAGGTGATACGACCAGGGCCACGGACCCGCTACCCGCAGCGATCCTGGTCACACAGAGTGGTCACCCGTTTGGCCCCCTCCATAATGACTAGACTGTCGACGATGCGACCCCGACAGGAACTTCCGCAGCCCTCGAATGCGGACGCGGCCGGACTGGCCGTTCGTCGCAAGGAGTCCTTCATGCGTGGTCGCGACACCATTCGGCAACTGGTCGTCTTCACCGCTGTGCTCGCCCTGCTCGCGCTCGGGGTCGGTCTGCTCGGGACCGGCCCACTACGCGGCGTGAGTCGTGCGGACAGTCGGCTGGTCGGGAAGAACGCGGCGGCCTCGTCAGGTACCCCGGCCATGCGGCCGAAGAGGACCGGTCTGAAGGATCCGGTGCGCGGCCTGTTGGACCGTCAGCACTACCCCAAGGGATTTGACTCGGTCATCAAGTCCTACGTCGTCGAGGTGCCCTGGGCCCAGCTGCAGCGGCGCCCTGGTGGTGCTCTCGTGCACCCGAACCCGATCGGCCACGCGCTGGCGCAGGCGCGTGCGGCGGGTATGAGGATCAAGCTACGAGTCGGCGTCGGCACCGACGCCCCCCGTTGGGCCAAGCGGATCGGCGGGCCTCCGATCCCGGTGTACTACACCTCCGCGACGGCGGGGCACTCAGGTGTCGCCGGCACGATCGGGCGCTTCTGGCTGCCCGCCTTCGGCGCTGCCTACCGCGACCTGCAGCAGAAGCTGGCGGCTGCCTACGACGGCAACCCCACACTCGCACAGGTCGCCATCACCCGCTGCAGCACCATCTTCAGCGAGACGTACCTGCGCAACACGAGGGACCAACGCAACATCGACGCACTCCTGGCAGCCGGGTTCACCCGGGCAGCGGACGACGTCTGCCACGAGCGGCAGATGCTCGCTCATCGCGCTTGGAAGCACACCCGGTCCAGCTTGAGCATCAACCCGTACCAGGCCATCTCCTCCGACGGCTCGGTGAAGATGGACCTGTCCTACAGCCTCGCCCAGATGGCCCAGTGCCGGCGGATCCTCCGGCGACGCTGCGTGCTGGAGAACTACTCGCTGTCATCGAGCCGGATCACTGACCCCGCCTACGCCCCCATCTACGCGAGGATGCAACGGCTCGGACCCCCGTTCGACTTCCAGACCTCCACCATGGCGAAAGTCGGGAACCTGTCCGACGTCCTCGAGTACGCCCTCTCCATCGGTGCCACGTCGGTCGAGCTGCCCAGCGGGTACAACGCCTACACGCCCCAACAGCTCGCCCCTTATCAGAAGGGGTTGCGCGCCAACGCCGTCGGCTGACCCTTCGCCGGTATCAGCCCGATCGGTTCGGGGGTCGGTAGCGGTGGGGGCAGGTATCGCCTGCCCCTGCCATGTCGACTGCCTGTTCGAGGAGCCCGATGACGCCGGCCCGGCCCGCGCCGATCTTCGTCGTCGGCTGCCAGCGCTCGGGCACCACTTTGCTCCGGCTGGTGCTGGACTCCCATCCGGCCGTCGCCTGCGGGCCGGAGACCCGGTTCCTCGAGTCGATGACCCGGATCGTCGGGGAGGACTGGCCGCGTCTTGCCCGGTACGGACGCGACAAGTCCGAGTGGCTGGCCGGGATCGCCGCCTGGTACGGCGGGATCCAGGACGAGTACGCACAGCGCCGCGGCAAGGTCCGATGGGCCGACAAGACTCCGCGGTACGCGCTGATCATAGATTTCCTTGACCAGCTGTTCCCCGACGCGCAATTCATCCACATCATCCGCGACCCACGGGACGTCGTGCTGTCGCATCGGAAGAGGTTTGGCTACGTGGCCGCGGTGAAGGCCGTTCGCAAGTGGCCCGTCTACGTGGCCACGGCCCGGGCAGCTGGCCAGCGACTCGGGCCCGAGCGATACCTCGAGGTCCGCTACGAGGACCTCGTTGCGGACAACTCCAAGGAGCTGCGTCGGGTCTTCGAGTTCATCGACGAGCCCTGGGACCCCATCGTCTTGGACTATGACCAGCTGCCCCACGACGTGCCCGACAAGTACCAGGAGTTCAGCAAGGAGCGGCGCAGCGGGTCCGGTTCGTCCGGCTCGATCTACAGCAACCGGGTCGGCGCCCACCGGCGCGAGCTCGGCGTGAGCCTTCGGATCCTGACCAGGGTCGTCGATGGGCCGGCGATGCGCGAGTGGGGATACCGCTGATGTCGCGGCTCGTGGCAAAGGTGGGTGCCTCTGCGCGTCGGCACACACTGAGCCGACGGGCGCCGTTGGGTGACCTGGACCTGCCCGTGCATGAGCTGATCAGTCCGCTACGACTCGACGTCCTCGTTCGCGTGGAGACGTTCCGCACCATCGAGGAGCACCCTGCGGCCACCGACGACGAGTTGATCGCACTGGTCCGTGGGAGCGACTACGAGACCTGGTTCCGTAGTGTTGCGATGACGCGCTATCAACCAGGCATCGCTGCGGATGATCGCCGATTCGAGGAGGAGTTCGCCGCCCGCGTCTCCCGGACGATCGCTTTGTGGCGGTCCTTTACGGCAAACGGTTTCGATGAACGGCATCCCATCACCTTGCGTCGGCCAGGGCCGAGGACCCGACTGCCGATCGGAAAGCCGGTCGAGCGGGAACGCTATCTCGGGGACGGATGTCACCGACTCGCCATGATGGTCGCAGCTGGGTCGCGAGTCGTGCCCGCCGGCCGATACCGCATAGAGCCTGTCGCGGTTCCGGAGGTACTGGACAACACGTCACTGCTCCTGCCCCTTCTCCGGCCAAAGGAGGACCGGTACGCGCGATTCATCGCCTGGGGTTATGACGTGCCAGCTGCTGCGACCGTCGCCGACGTCCTCGACGCGATCCGGCAGCGACGACCCGAACGACTGTCCGAGGCGTCAGCCGTCGTTGCCGCTGACGGATACGTGACGCCGACGCTATGACAAGCCATCCTCAGGTCCGGCCCGCCGGCGCTCCGACCCTGCTGCACGGGCGGAAGAGACGCTCATGGCTACTCGCCATCACCGCCTCTATCGCGGTCGTCGGCTTGCTGTCGGGATGCAGCACGCCGAGCTCGACGGGGCCAACGCCGATGGGCACCGTTGCCGTCTCGCCACCACCGACGGATCACCCGATCTCGCAGGCGCTGCCCGGCACCACACCGATCGGAGCGAAGTGGGACTGGCCCCGCTACAACGTCTTCACCCCCTATCTGGGAACGATGACGGGCGGATTCACCACCTTTGAGGTCGTCTGGTGTGACGTCGAGGCGGAGCCGGGGAAGTGGCGTTGGGCAAGCGTCGACAAGGTCGTCGAACAGACGAGGGCCATGGGCATCAGCCTTGGGCTGAAGTTGCGGGTCGGCGCCTGCTGGGCGACGACCAGCGGCGCCATCAACGTCCGGGGAAAGAAGGGGAAGACCGAGTCGGTGCCACCGGCCGACATGACCCAATACGAGACGTTCATCCGTCGAGTGGTCAAGCGATATGCCCCACTGGGCGTGCACGAGTGGGCGATCGAGAACGAGACCAACTCGGACACGATGTGGCGAGGAAGCATCGACGAATATGCACAGCTGGCTGAGACCGCGTCGAAGAACATCCGACGCATTGATCCCAAAGCGGTCCTCGTCGATCCAGGCCTGAGCAGCTCGACCGATGGAATCGGGGTCGTCGGCTGGTTGCTGCAGCAGGGCCGCGAGGACCAGGCTCTCGCCGTCTACAACGCATACTTCGCCCGTCGCACTCTCAGTCGCGACCAGCTCCCGCTCGCTGCATCGCTACCGGCTCTGCGAACGATCATGGCCGATCCAAAGGCTACGAGTGCCATGGCCTGGCTCGAGATGGATCGCAGGTTGCTTCAGCAGGGGGTCTTCGACGTCCGCCAGGTCCACTTCTACGAGACCTGGGTGAACGTCCCGGTGCTGATGGCCTGGTTGAGTACCCAGGATCCCCCCCACACGCCTGTTGAAGTGTGGGAGGTCGGCCAGTACTGGATCGACAGCACGGCCACGGACCAGTCCCGAGCGGAGGAGGCCGTGAAGACGCTGGTCCTCTTCCTGGCCTCCGGCGCTCGACGCGTCGTCTGGCTCCCGCTCTCCTACAACCCGGATGGACGCAACGCCGATGAACCCCGTTACGGCCTCGTCAATCCGGACGGCACGGTGCGTCCTGCCGGTGCTGCGGTGGCCGATCTCACTGCGCTGGCCCGCGGAGCGGCCGTGACACCAGTCACCCGATCCGGTGTGCAGGGCGTGATCTTGACCCGGGGTGACGTGAGCTCCTTGATCCTCTGGACGATCGGTGGCAGCAGCACCTTCGATCCTTCGGGACTCACCGACGTGACGGCTCGCACCTTGGGCGGACAAGCGCTCTCCTCCGGCCCACTTACCATCGGAACCGAACCAGTCGTCATCACCGCGACGGCGACGTCGGCCGACCTCATGGATGCCCTGAAGTGACCCCCTCGCTGACTCCCGCCACCACGTATGTCCGGAAGATCGACCAACACCTGCGTTGGATCAAGACCGAGGGACTCGCCCGCCTGATCGAGGAGGACCAGCTCGACCCGCGCAAACGGGTCGGCGCCTGGTCGGCTCGACGACAGTGGCGGCGGGTGCACGGCATCGCGCCCGGTACCGCGACACCGGTCTTCATCGTCGGCGTGCAGCGCTCGGGCACCAACATGCTGGCGCGCGGGTTCGAGGCGAATCCGGCCGTCGAGGTGCACAACGAGAACGACCGATCCGCGTTCCACCAGTACCGTCTGCGCGACGAGAGGACGGTCGGTGACATCGTCAACGCCAGCCGGCACAGATACGTCCTGTTCAAGCCGCTGTGTGATTCCGGGCGGATCGCAGCGGTGATTGATCGCCTTCCCGTGGTTTCGCAAAGCCGAGCGATCTGGGCCTGGCGCGACGTGGACGACCGCGCTCGGTCGGCGGTGGCCAAGTTCGGCGATGCGAACCGGCGCGCCTTGCAGATGATCGCGTCCGGGACCGGCGCCACGCCGTGGCAGGCCGTGGGCCTGTCGGAGAGCAGCATCGCCCTGATCAAGGAGTTCGACTACTCGACGATGGAGTCTCACGAGGCGGCCTGCTTGTTCTGGTACGTGCGGAACAGGATGCTGTTCGAGCAGAACCTCGACAAGCGGCCAGACTTTCTCGTCTCGTCCTACTCCAGTCTGGTTGCCGATCCAGAGACGACCATTCGGGCCCTGTGCGCGTTCGTCGGCCTTCCCTGGTCCCCGGAGATGACTGCGGGCATCGAGCCGCGCACGCCTCGCGACCGGGACCCCTTGCCGATGAGCTCCCGGATCCGTGACCTGTGCGATGAGCTCACCGACATGCTCGAGCGAGCCTCGATCCGGTCGAACGCCCAGTGGCTGGAGGCCCGTCCTTAGTCCGGCGTGGCCGCCTGTCGGCGTCGACCAGCCACCGCACGCAGTGTGGCGCGGTCATCGGGATCGATCCGAAGTGCGACGAGCACTCCGAAGTACACGAGGAAGAGCACGGGCAAACCGATCAGCAACTGGCCGGTGATGGGCACGAGAGAGCGCACGCCGACCGCCGCCAGCAGGGCGACGAGTCCCGCGAGGACGCCCTTAGCGGTCGCCCGGTCGAACGGGAGCACGCCGAGCGAGCGACGGACCTGTTCGACGCGCGCGGCGTTGACCAGCGTGAGGGAGACCGCCCAAGCCACGGCCGCCCCGTTGATCCCGTAGGCGGGGATGAGCCACAGGTTGAGGGCCACATTGAGGACCAGGGCGACGACGTTATCCACCATGTTGGTTCGCACGCGCCCGGACATGTTCAGCATCAGCCCGCACGGGCCCGTGGCCGCATCCACGAGCTTGCCAAGTGCCAGGATCATCGTGACGCTCGCGCCGGCCACGAATTGCGGTCCGAACAGCTCCAGCATGCGCTGGGGAAACACCAGCAGCGCGATGAACGCCGGCAGCGACAGCCGCACGATCCACGACGTCGTCGTCCGGTACAAGTGCTCGAGATCACCGGTCTTGCCCTGGTGGAACAGGTGCGCGATGTACGGCTGGAAGGCGGAGTTGATGGGGGCCATCACGAAGGCGGCAAGCATGACCAGGCGGGTCGCCACGTTGTAGATGCCGACCTGCGCGCTGCCGCTGAGCAGCCCCAGCAGCAGCGTGTCGGCCCAGATCAGGCCAGTGGTCGCCAACGCCGCCAGCCAGGAGATCGACGAGAATGAGAAGAGAGCCTTCGGTCGATAGCTCACCGGTGCGGCGGGCAGGTGACGGACGAGTCGGCCCAGCCAGATCAGGGCGGCGATCGTGGCGGTCCAGATGGAGATGGGCATGGCGATGAACGCGGCATTGATGCCGAGGCCACCCAGGACCAGCAGGACGGTGAGCACCAGCCGCGCCGACGGCTCGTACAAATAGCCGATGAGCGCGTAGGGCTTCTGGGTCCGCCAGCCCTGGGTTGCGGCGAGTGCCGCCTCGAGGAGGACCGCGGCGGGCAAACTGATGCCGACCGACCGCAGTCCGACGACCAGTGCCGGATCGTTGAAGGCGGCGGCGATGGGCTCGGCGAAGGCGGCCAGCAACGCGCCGAGGAGCACACCTCCGACGACGGTGAGCGCAAGCCCGAGCCGCACGGTCCCCCGAACCCCTCCGGCATCCCCGTCCACAAGATGGGTCGCGACAAACTTGGTGAGACCGGCCCGAAGGCCACTGAGAGCCAGCAGGGACAACAGGGCCAGGAACGCCGTGGCCTGCGCGTACTGGCCGAGTTCCGCGTCGCCGAGGCGCCTCGCCAGAAAGAACGTGAGCAGGAACACGGCCGCCTGGTTGGCCGCCGCGGCCACGAGGTTGAGAGAGCCGCCACGGGCCAGTCCCCGAGTGTGAGCGGGCATGTCACTGTCGGACGGGGTGGCCACCATCGCTGTCGGGTCCGGCTGCGTCGTCACTTCTGGGTCAGCGGCAGTCGCATCTTCGCAGCGGCCCGTGCCTCGCGACGGTGACGACGCTTCGACCCCCGCGATCTCGCCGGTTCGACCTCAGTCGTCATGCCGGACGCGTGCGAGGGGTGGGCTGACGGCGGGTCGGTGCCGACGGAGGCCACGGCCTCGTTGGCTGCGAGGGGCTCGCTGCGCTGCCGACGGCGGCGTGCGAGCAGCTCCATGACCGCGATGATGCCGAGCGCCAGGAAGGCTCCAGCGGCTGCGGCGGCCACGGTGGAGGAGATCAGTGTCGGCAGCCTCGGCTTGCGCTTGGCCGGCGTCACGATGACCGCACTCGGCGTTTTCGCTGCCTGCTGCAGGACCGTGATCGCCTCCACTGCCTGGCTCTGCTTGTTGACGACCTGGTTGGCGGCGTTGAGCTCGGTCTTGACCGCCTGATACTCCACCGCGATGGGCGCGTAAGCAACGATCTGCGCCTGAGTCTGATTGAGCTGCTGCTCCACCGCGACCAGCGTGCTGGGGCTGACCCCACGGGCCTGGAGGTTGTGCTGCTGGCGCTTCAGCGATGCGATCTCACGATGCAGCGATCGAATGGCGTGGTCTGGCGCTACGCCGCCTGTCAGCTTGGTCAGGTGGGCCTGGTGCTCCAGGGAGGGTTGGCGCGCGGCGATGGCCGCCTCCTTCGCGGAGTTGGCGGCGTCGAACTGGGTCTGCAAGATTCGGTCGAGAGTGGCCGTCGCCGTCGCCTCGACGACGGCAGCCGGTACGGACTTGTTGTTCGCCGTGTAGCTGATCGTCATCACCGAGCTGGAGCCGACCTGTCTGACCTGCAGGTTGCTGCTGAGCTTCTTCCCCGGCACCCCCGTCTTCTTCGCGACGTCGGTGATGACGGGGTCCGAGGTGACGGCGTTGCGGAAGTCATCCAGATACAGCACCTGGCCGTGACTGCCGGAGTAGGGCGACTTTCCGTCACCGAGCGGCAGGTCGACGGTCGCGGTCGCCTGGTACATCGGCGGGGACTTGACGGTGACGACCCCGGCGAGCAGAGCGGCGGCGAGCGGCACCACCAGTAGCACCAAGAGGCTACGGCGCGCCACCCTCAGGTAGTCGGCGATCTCCACGGCTCCCCTTACCCTCGCTGGCTGCCGCGGGGACCGCAGCCACCAGCAATTGTCGCGCTTGGGCTGGGTGACGGGGTCACGATGCACCCGCTGTCACCGGTTCGGCTGCGGATGCTGACGCAACGCTTGCCGCGGCCCGTTGGCCGCGGAGGACCACGCCGACCGCTGCCGCGGCGAAGGTCGCCAGGTACCAGAGGCTGACCACATTGCTGATGATGTTGGCGAACATGCTGGCCGCGACGAACGCCACCGAGCAACCAAGCGCGCCGGCCGCGATGCCCCGGTCAAGCGTCTTCGGCGCGGACAACCGCACCGCCGACCACCCGGTGCGGACGAGGCTGGCCAGCAGCCAGACGTAGGCCACGAATCCCACGATTCCGGCCTCGACGTAGGCGCGAAGGAAGTCGTTGTGCGGCTGCTTGGCCGCGTCGGTGTTGTACTGCGTCATGTCGAGGCCGATGCCGGTGATCGGATTGTGGTTGGCCAGCTTGACCACCTGGAACCAGTACCCGATCCGCCAGAGCAAGGAGTTGCCGCTGGGGCCGCTGGCCGTGTTGTCGGTGGCCAGCAATGAGAATCGGGACATGAGGGACGGCACCGCCGCCAGGCTGAGCACGGCCGTCGCGCCGAGCGCAATGAGCAACTTCTTGCTCTGGACCAACCCCACGACGACGAGACCGATGACGCATCCGATGATCGCGGTGCGGGTGAGGGTCAGCACCAAGAAGATGCCCGACAGCGACAGAATGGCGGTCAAGATCGCCTGGCGCCGACGATCCAGGTACGGCAGCAACGCGACCCCCATGACGATCATGAGCATGAGGTAACGACCGAACGTGTTGCTCTGGCCGAACGGGCCCGTGATCCTGGTGAACGACCCCTTCACCTCACTGGCGGGCCCGCCGGTGAAGAAGCCGACGAGGGTGTAGGCGAGCGGGAAGATCAAGGAGGCGAACGATGCGGTCAGCATCGAGCGCGTCGTCGCCTCGTCGGCCAACAGCCGAGCCAGCACCAGGAACATGACGATGACTGCGCTGATCCGCAGGGCCTCCATGAGGCTGGTGGTCGGGCGCTGCGAGGTGATGGCCGACAGGAACGAGGCGCCCGCGAACGCGAGCATCGCCCACTGCAGGGTGCTACGTGGAGCTGGCCCGCGTGCCCGGTACTGCGCAATCAGCCACAGGATGCCGGTGAGCAGGACCAAGACGGCCAGCACGCTCGACGGGTCCAGACCGCGTTGGGCCAGACCGTTCGTCGCGGTGTTCCCCGACGACGATCCGGACAGCTTCACCAGGTCGATGCTCGGTCGGATCAGCAAGACGACGAAGATGAAGGCACGGAACTCGGTGAGCGCGAGGAAGCCGAAGATCGCCGCAGCGACCGCCGTCATCGGGAGAACCCAGGACGCCTTGCTGCCGCTGACGCTCATCAGACCGGAGTAGGCGGCCACGGCGATTGCCCCCGTGACAAGGACCAGTTCGAGGCCGTGGCTGCGCAGCCACCGGCTGACGCCGCCGACGATTCGGGGGGCGCTCACGCCGCCGCCTCGGGCCAGGTGAAGTCGATCACGGCCGAGGCGTAGAGGCGCCGCAGCCGGGGGGCGTAGTACTCGGTCAGGCGTTCGCGCGCGGCGTCCGGGATCGGCTTCTCGTAGCTCATCTGCTTGTGCGCGGTGAGGCCGCTCAGCGTCACCTCCCGCAGACCCAGGTACTTCCACACCTGCGCCAGCTCGGTGGTGGGGTCGGTGAACAGCGCCTCGCTCTTGACCACGAGGAGCTGGTCGGCAGGAAAGCGTGCGAGGACATTCGCCACGTGGTCGTCGTAGTGGCCGCGGGCGAGGTAACCGAAGTGGCGGAAGTTCCATGCCGGGTATTCGGGATCGGCGAGCAACCGGACATCCTCGCCGGCCAACCGTTCATCCTCGACATCGAGCGCCTCTTCGAACGGGAGGTCCTCGAAGCCGCGCTTCACGTTGTAGTTGTAGTGCGAGTACGCGCGGGCAGATGGCTCGCGCAGGACAAGGAGCAGCTTGACGTCTGGCAGCTCGGTGGCGATCCAGTCGAGGCTCGCGGGGTGGAAGGAGTAGTAGGGGCTCCCCTCGCCGGTGATCTGACCCGCCGCTACGGTCGGGAAGGCGCTGCGATACCAGCGCCAGCCACGGTGGTGGTGAACGTCGAAGTAGTGGGTTCCCTTCTCGGCGCGGCATGGCGCTACGTCCGGGTGCTGAAAGATCCACGAGGTCAACGACGTGGACCCACAGCGCTTGCCGCCGATGACCAGGAAGCTCGGGACCGAGCCCAGGCGACGGAGGCGCGCCCGCAGCACGGTGGCGGCGTCGACCAGCGTCGCAGCCACGTGCACCTCCCCGGCCCGTCCGGGCGTCGGTCGATTGTCGTCCCTGGCGTCACGGGCACTGATGTGTCCCGTGACTACCGAGCGTCAGGCCGGCCACCAGATACCAGCGAGGGTCCGCTGGTCCGCCCTTCGTCCCCGACGCGGACTATGGGCGTCCGGTTCCGCCGTCTAGGGGATGACCACCGTGACCTTGTTCGACAGCTGACCGCTGCCGTAGGCGTTCAGGGCCTTGAGCTGGTACGTGTACTGCTGGCCGGACTGCACCGCGGCATCGTTCGCGGACGTGGCGGTCTTGGCCGGGTTCTGCAGCCGGACCGTGTTGCGGGTCAGCACGTACTTCGTGAGCGGCGAACCGCCGTCCGGCGGCACGAGCCAGGTCAGGTGGACCACGCCCGCGCTGTACGTGGCGGAGAGGACCGGAGGTCCGGGCTTGCCGGGCTAGCTCCACTGCCGACGTCTCGTAGCTGAGCTCTCCCTCGCCGGCCGAGGTCACCGCGGAGATCTGGTAGTAGTACGTCGTTCCGGCCACCAGGTTGTACACGTCGGAGAAGCTTCTGCCCGGTGACTCCGCTGGCGTAGGGGACCGTCCCTTCGTCGCCTGGTGAGGTCGACCGGTAGACGTTGTAGCTCAGGATCGGAGAGCCACCGTTGTCCAACGGCGGGTTCCAGTTGAGCTGCATCGAACCAGGCGGGTTGGTGACCAGGAACGACACCGGCGCGGTCGGCGGGAACTCCACGATGGACGTGCCGGGCGTGGCCATGTCCTCGTCCGAGGCCGGCCCCGTGCCCATCGCACTGATCGCCAACACCTGGTAGTAGTACGTCGTGTCGTTCGACGACCGTCGAGTCCTGGTACGTTGAAGCTCGTGGACCTGCCCACGTTGATCGTTGCCACCGGGTGGCCTGGCGAAGTTCTCACCGCCCGGCGTCGTGGACCGATACACCTTGAAGCGCGTGATCGGTGACCCGCCGTCGCTGGACGGGTAGAGCCAGGACAGCCAGACCGTCTGGTTGCCCGCCTGGGCGACCAGCGACCTCGGTGCGCCGGGCGTGGTCAGCGTCGGCGGCGTCCGGGAACATCGCGAAGTGCGGCTGGTTGACGCTCGCCGACCTTCGTGAAGTCGCCGCCGAGGTAGAGCGTCGAGTCACCGGGCTGCGACCCCATGCTCCACACACCGAGGGCGCTGTTCACGTTCGGGGCGAACGACAGGATCGTTCCGGTCACTGCGTCGACCGCGGCGATCTTGTTGCGGGTGAGGCCGTCGAACGAGGCGGTGCCGCTGTAGTGGCCGCCGCAGTAGACGGTCGAGCCGATCAGCCGGATCGACTGCATGTCGCCGTTGGCGTGGTGGCTCCACACGGCAGCTCCGGTCGAGGCGGTGAGCGCCGTGCACGCACCGCCTGACCCTGCCGCGGCGACGTAGAGGTTGTTGCTGTCAGAGACGATGTCGAAGACCGGCGAGTACCCGGACATGTTGGTCGGGGCCGGCTGGAACGTGGGATCGACCGCACCCGTCACCGGGTCGATCCGGGCGATCGACTTCGTGCGCAGCTGCCCGCCGACGGACGTGAAGTCGCCGCCGATGTACAGGCCGCTGCCGTCGGCCGCCACGTTGATCGTTCGCACCCGCCCCGTCTGCCCGATCGGGGCGGTCGGGGTCGGCGCGAACCCGACGTTGATGAGGCCGGTGGAGGCATCGATGCTGGCCAGGTACGACGTCGGCGAGTAGGTGTTCGTGGGGTCCTTGACCTGCGTGAAGACGCCGCCCAGGTACACCGAGTTGGTGGCCGCCGAGTAGGTCACGTTGTCGACCTGGCCGCCGATCACCGTGGGGCGCCAGGTGGTGCTGAGCAGCCCGGTGGTGAGGTCGACCGCTGCCACGTTGATGCGTGGGTAGGCGATGCCTCCGTTGGCGACGGCGTTGAACGACCCGCCGAGGTACAGCTCGGTCCCGTCCGTGGCCAGCGACGTGACCGTGTCCCGTGGGGTCGGCGTCGAAGTCGACGTCCGCCGCGCCGGTGGACCGTTCGAACACCGCGAGGTTCGACACCGGGTAGGAGATGCCCGACGTGTCGGTGACTGCGGTGAAGGTGCCGCCGACATAGATGCGGTCACCCACCGGGAGGATGGCATTCACCTGACCGTTGACCGACCACGTCCGGGCCGGTGCCGTGATCGGCGCGGCGGTTGCCGCGCCGGCCAGGCCGACCACCGAGAGGGCAGCCGCCACCACGACGGCGAGACCGCGCCACATGCGACGCCCGGTGTTCGGGCGTCGAACCGGTGCGACCGACGCTGGTCCGTTGCGGTCATCTGTTCCCCCTCATTCCGGGCCGCCGTCGGGCGACGGACCGGCTCACGGTATGGCCGGCGGTCCCCAACGACCCAGTCCTTGAACGAACCTGGAGCAGACGCCAGCCGTTCGGGGGATGACAGTCGCCGCCGGTGACCGTCAGATCACCAACGGCGACTGGTCTTCCCCCGGGACAGCCCAGCGATCAGGGGGTCCCTGGCAGCAGCACCAGACCCTTGTGCACCTGGTCGGTGTTGCCGGACCACGTGAAGTCACCACCCACCAGGAGTCCGGTCGGACCCGCGGCGAACGACCACACGCCCATGGCGGTGTCGAACTCGGTACGGCCAGGGAGCAGCGCACCCGTTGTCGCATCGAACTCGAAGAAGCGCTGCTGCGACACCCGGGTCTGGTTCGTCGGCGACGCCCAGCAGTACCCGCCGCGACCCTTGTCACCGCCGTGCGAGCCGTAGTAGAACGTGCCGTTGATCTCCAGGACCCCCTGCATCCCGCCGTTGCACGACGTCTTCCAGTTGAGCCCGGTCGGCTTCGCCGGCGTCGACAGGTTGACCGCGTCCCACTGGTAGATGTAGTCGGGGCACACGTCCCCGCCGTACAGCCGCTTGCCGTCCGGCGACAGGTACAGGTGCACCAGCCAGTCGCCGTTGGTCCAGCACTTCTGGATCCCGCCGAGCTGGTTGGGCAGCATCGCTCCGGTCAGGCCGTTCACCACCGCAATGCCGCGGTGGAAGACCCCGTTGACCGTGTCGAACGGACCGCCGAGGTACACCTTGCTGCCATCCGGCGCGACCGCGATCGACTCGACCATGCCATTCGCCGTCAGGTGCCCGGCCGGACCCACCGTGTTCGCGGTGAACGAGGTGTCCACGGCGCCGGTCGTCGGATCGAGCTTGGCGACGTGACTGCGATCCACCTGGCCCACCCGAATGAACTGGCCGGCGACGTAGAGGGCGTTGTTGCCCCAGGCCAGCGACAGCACGTCGTTGTTCGGCGCGGGTCGGAAGCCAGGGACCAGCGACCCGTCCGCGGTGTGGACCGCCGCGAGCCTGTGGTGCTTGAGGCCGTCCACGTTGGAGAAGTGGCCGCCGAGGTACACCGTCGAGCCGTCCGGTGACAGGAGCAAGGTCAGCACGGCATTGTCGGTGTCCGCCTGCCAGCTGGGGATGCCTTCTCCGGTCACGGCGTCGAGCGCGGCGATGTGCTGGCGGACCAGCCCGTTGACGCTGGTGAGCTCACCGCCGACGAACATGTTCCCGTTGCTCGGCGACAGGACGAGCGGCCGGTTGGACGCCACCGGGTTCCACGTCGCGACGCTCAGGTCGGACAGCGAGAAGGCGGCTGCGTCGTGCCGCTGCGCGAGTCCGACGTTGCCGAACCGACCACCCACGAACAGCAGCCCGTTGTCGATGGACAGCGCGTCCACCTCGGGGAGGCAGGGCGGGTCCCGGTGCGTGTACTTCGTGATGTGCGGCGTGCTGCATCCGTTGAGCGCGGCGTCGAACGCGGTGGTGCTGCCGTCCGAGCCGATCCCGGCCAGGTACGCACGGCTGACGCCACCAACGGTTCCGAACAGACCACCGGCATAAACGGTTCCCGCCGACGGGTCGACGGCCAGGCTCGTCACGGTGTTGTCCGAACCCGGGCTCCACCCCTGCAGTGCACCGGTTGCCGTGTCCACCTCGGCCAGCCGGTTGCGGCCCTGCTGGCTTCCGGACGGGCCGACGGCGGTGAAGGCTCCGCCGACGTAGGCGCCGCTGGCGTCCGGCGTGAGCGCGATGGTGCGCACCGACGCGTTCGCGGTGGCGGTGAACGTGGTGTCGAGGGAGCCGGTGCCCCCGTTGATGCGGGCCAGGCCACGGTGGGCCTGCCCGTTGACCGACGAGAAGTCGCCACCGACCAGCAGGCCTTGCGCGGTGGGGACAAGGGCGCGCACAGGCGCGTCGGCGCTGGCGCTCCAGCCCGGAGTGAGGTCGCCGATGTGGTCCGGGTCGACCGCCGCCAGTCGGTTGGCGGTCAGGGTGTCGACGGTGGCGAAGGCCCCGCCGAGAACCACCGAGCCGTCGGTGACCGCGAGCGCGTACACCGGGCCATCGGGCGACGGGTTCCAGTGCGTGAGCGTGCCGTCGGCCGCGATCTCAGCCGCGTTGTGCCGGTAGACGCCGCCGACACTGGTGAAGTCGCCGCCGATGTACCAGCCACCGTCGCCGTCCGGGATCGCGGAGTAGACCGTTCCGTTGACGATTGGAGCGCCGGGCAGCATGGTTCCGGCCGACTCGTCAACGCCGACGCCGTACCCAGTCTGCGGGCCGATGTAGTCGAAGCTGCCGGCCAGGATCACCTTGTCGCCGGCCGGCAGGATCTGCATCACGCGGCCGTTGGTCCCCCAGAACTGCGGGTCCGGTGTGTAGCTCAGCGCAGGGGGCCCGGCGAACGCCGGCACCGCCATCGCCACCACAGCGGCGGCCGTGAGGGACACCGTGCTCAACAAGCGCAACTTCATCGTCGTCCTCGTGGGTTGGTGGGGCGCCCGCAGCACCCGATCAAGCGCAGGGTTCACGATCCCGATGCGGCCCCGCAGGCAAGCACCGAGACTTCACCGGCTCGGACGATGCATCCTCACTCGATGTGCGGCGACGGCTACGCAACGTCACAAACCGAAGGGGTGCTCTCGTGCAGTCGACGACGTCCAATCTGCTCGTCCATCTCCGCAAGACCGGGCCAAGTGGTTGAGCAGCTCCACGTCAACGACGCAATGTGCGGATTCCGGCCGGTACCTGCGCGACCTGAATCGCAAGACCGTCGTGAAAGGGGTTCGTCCGCAGCCGACGCACGACGCATGACGGCCGACGTCGGGACGCCTGCGACACGTTCGATCCAGGTTGCCGCGCCCACGTGCTCCACTGCACTTGCCGGAAGTGCCTCGTCGGGCACCCCCGCCCAAAGTGGTGGAGTCCAAGAATCAGATTGGCGACTGCACGTCTGCGGCAGGCTCCGGCGCAAGAGAAGTTGAAGACGCCGACGAGACGCCGACATCGAGCGTCCTCGTTCATTGCGCTGGGTAGCAGTAGGTCGACGATCTGCAAGCTTCTTGAACACCCCGCACGAGTCAGGCGCAAAGGCTTACAGTCCGGGAAGTTCCGGTGACGCCGGGTTCGGGGGCCGAGCCGACTGGTGCTGGAACAGCGAGTGTATGACCCTGTCCTTCGACCCTGGGAACTCTGAATGCGCGCTCGGACCTTGCTTGCTTGTGTGGCCTCGTCGGTTCTGCTGGTTGGCGCCGCATCGACGGCATATGCATCCGTGACCGACAACCCGACCCGTCCCTGCGCCCAGCCCGACGGCCGCGTCGATGCCATGGCCATCAGTGGGGGGACGCTGTACATCGGGGGGACCTTCACCCACGTCGTGGATCGGTCCGGTGTCTCCCGGGTCCGGGGAGGGTTGGCAGCAGTGGACACCGCGAGCTGTGACCTGCTGGCATGGACTGCAGCTACGGACGGCAACGTGGCCGACCTGGAGGTGTCCGGCTCGACCGTCTACGCGGGCGGTAGCTTCACGCACGTCGGCGGGCAGTCAAGGGTTCGGCTTGCTGCTCTGGACGCGACCACGGCAGCCGTCCTGCCGTTCAACCCCTCCGTGGACAAGCCGATCCTGGGGATGCTCGTGTCGTCCACGACGCTCTACATCGGGGGCGAGTTCAACAAGGTCAACGGCCAATCCCGCACCAAGCTGGCGGCCTTCGACCTAGCGACCGGCAACCTCAGCACCGCGTGGCAGCCCAAGGCCAGCGGCAAGGTCTTCACGTTGGCGCTGAGCGCCGACGCCAACGACGTATACGTTGGCGGGTCGTTCACCACGCTCAACGGCAGTGGCGCCTACCCCTACCTCGGCGCGGTCAACGCCAACACCGGGGCCAACGACCCGGCCTTCGTACCGAACGCGCAGTACCCGATCCTGGACCTGGAGGCAGACCGGGACGGTGTGTACGCCGGCGGCGGCGGGCATGGCGGGCACCTGGACATCTTCAACCTGGACGGCACTCACCAGCAGCCGACCTACCAGCTCGACGGGAACGTGCAGGCGGTCGCGATCGACGGCGACTCCGTGTGGGGCGGCGGGCACTTCACCAACTACTGCGTCGGCGGTACCGGAGCCGGGGCACCGTTCATCTGCGACGCGCCGCTCCAGCGCCGCAAGGCTATTGAGGTCTCGCTGGTCAGCGGTCAACTGACCGGCTGGGCTCCGGCCTTCGACAGCCCCTTCGGGATCCTGGTCGCCATAGTCGACCCGGCAACGCACGACCTGTGGATGGGCGGGGACTTCACCCACGTCAACGACCTCGCCGTCGCACACCTGGCGCACTTCGACACTCACTAGAAGAACAGGTAGAGAGGGGCACCTCATGAGTAGGCTCCACCGACTTGCCTTAGCGGCCGCTGCCGTGGCCATCGCCGCCCCGGTTGTCGTCGCGACCGGAACGGCCTCGGTTGCCGCGGCGCCAAGCATCCCCGCATCCGCACCGTGCGGTGCCCTCCCGACCGCCAACGCGCCGACGACGTACTCGCACGTGGCGCTGATCATGTTCGAGAACAAGCCGCTGAAGAGGATCGTCGGCAACACATCCGACGCGCCGTACCTGAACTCGCTGATCAAGGCGTGCAGCTACTCCAAGAACGACCTGTCGTTGTCGACCACGAGCCTGGCCAACTACGTGGCCCTGACCTCGGGCTACACCGGCTGCACCGCTATCGACAGCAACGGGCTGTGCACCAAACTCACCCCGATCACCGCTAACAAGCCGTCCTCCGTCTGGCCCCAGGCGTCGAAGAGCATCTTCGAGCTCATGGGCGCGAACGCTGCGGAGTGGGACGAGTCTGCGCCCGCCAACTGCGCACCCGCCGGGACCACGGACTACGTGGACAACCACGCGCCGTACCACTACTACACCCGCACCCAGAACACGACCTGCTCGCTCTACGACCAGCCCTTCCCCGCGGCCGCCGCGACGACGCTGTCCGCGCAGTTCAACCTGATCATCCCCAACAAGAACGACATCATGCACAAGGTGCCGAACAGCACCATCTCGCAGCGGATCCAGAACGGCGACAACTGGGCCAAGGTCTTCATCCCCCAGCTGCTCAACTCAGCGTCGTACCAGGCCGGCGACACCGCGATCATCATCACCTGGGACGAGGGCAACGCCTCCAATTTCTTCGTGCCGCTCATCATCATCACGCCGTACACGCAGATCGGTGGCGTGTCCTCGGTGGCCTACAACCACTACTCGGTGCTCAAAGGCGTCCAGCAGATGGTCGGCTACGACAACCCGCTGCTCGGGAACGCGGCCGGCAGCGTCAACTCGATCCGCGACGACGCGCTCTTCGGCCTCAAGCCCTGAGCACAGCCGCTTGAACTCCAGCAATGCGACGTGTTGCGGCTGGCCCGACTGATCGCGAACACCACCACCGCATCGACCCGCTCGGCTCTCGGCCTACTGCTCACAGATCACCTGCTGCCGCACGGTGCTGGTCTCCTCACCCCTGGGGTTGGGCGAGTGTCAGGCGCGGGCGGGGGAGAGCCCCAACGACTGGCCGAGCAGGCCGCGTTCGCGGGTGCCCAGCCGGGTCGCGATCTGGGTGAGCGCAATGGCCGCGGGCGAGTCCGGGTCGGTGAGCACGAGTGGTTGGCCGCTGTCGCCACCTTCGCGCAGGCGCGGGTCCAACGGGATCTGGCCGAGCAGCGGCACGGACGCCCCAACGGCCCGCGTGAGTGCCTCCGACACTGCCGCGCCGCCGCCGGTGCCGAAGACGTCGATCGCCTCGCCGCAGTGCGGGCAGGGCAGGAAGGCCATGTTCTCGATGACGCCAGTCAGCCGTTGGTGGGTCTGCAGCGCGATGGTCCCCGCCCGTTCGGCCACCTCGGCCGCGGCCTGCTGGGGAGTCGTGACCACGAGGATCTCGGCGTTCGGCACCAGTTGGGCCACCGAGATGGCGATGTCGCCGGTGCCCGGCGGCAGGTCGAGCAGCAACACGTCGAGGTCGCCCCACCACACGTCGGCCAGGAACTGCTGCAGTGCGCGGTGCAGCATCGGGCCGCGCCACACCACTGGTGTGTTGCCGGGAGTGAACATGCCGATCGAGATCACCTTCACGCCGTGCGACTCCGGCGGCATGATCATGTCCTCGACCTGCGTCGGTCGACCTTCGACGCCGAGCATGCGCGGCACCGAGTGGCCGTAGATGTCGGCGTCGACGACCCCGACGGAGCGCCCTTGCGCCGCCAGCGCAGCCGCCACGTTCACGGTGACCGACGACTTGCCGACGCCTCCCTTGCCGGAGGCCACCGCGTAGACGCGCGTGAGTGAGCCGGGCTGCGCGAACGGGATCTCTCGCTCGGTCTGCCCGCCGCGCAGCCGTTGAGTCATCGCCGTGCGTTGCTCATCCGTCATCACGCCGAGGTCGACCACGACGCCGGCAACACCGGCGACGGCCGCCACCGCAGCCGTGACGTCGCGAGTGATCTTGTCCCGCAGGGGACAGCCCGCCACGGTCAGCAAGACCCGCACCGTGACCGTCGCGTCGTCGGCGATCGTCACTGCCTCGACCATGTCCAGTTCGGTGATCGGCCGCCCGATCTCTGGGTCCTTGACCGTGGCGAGGGCGGCGTGAACCGCGTCGAGGCTGGGTTGGGCGACTGTCGTGGGCATAGGTCGATGCTACGAGGCGCTCGCAAGCGCCGTTGCGCCGCGTTGGTCGTCAGGCGTCGCCGTACGCGTCGGCGCGGGTCCCTCGTAGGGCCTCGTCGTAGGTGGTGCGTCCCGCAGCGGCTGCGGCCAGCCCGGCACCGCGTAGCGACTGGTACGTGTCGCCTGCGGCCGCAATGAGCCGTTCCTCGGAAGCTCCATCGAGCAGCGCTCTTCGAACCGGCGGGGTGACGTGCAGCAACTCGAAGACCCCGATCCGGCCCCGGTAGCCGGAGCCGGCACATGCGGCACAGCCGCGCCCCGACACTGGTTTGGCGTCGATCAGGTCGGGCAGGGACAGCCCCAGCGAGATCAGGGTCTCTTCGGACGGTTGGCGGGATTCGCTGCACGTGGGACAGGGGCTGCGCAGCAGTCGCTGGGCGACCACCAGCTCGAGGGCCGACGCGACGAGGTAAGGAGCGATCCCCATGTCCACCAGCCTCGTCGGCGCGCTGGCGGCGTCGTTGGTGTGCAGCGTAGCCAGCACCAGGTGACCGGTGAGGGCGGCTCGCATCGCGAGCTCAGCGGTCTCGAGGTCTCGGATCTCGCCCACCAGAACGACGTCAGGGTCCTGGCGCAAGACCGCTCGCAAGCCGCGTGCGAACGTCAGACCGGTCCGCTCGTTGATCTGGACCTGGGTGATGCCCGGGAGCTGCATCTCGACCGGATCCTCGAGGGTGATCACGTTGCGCTCGGAGGTGATCAACTCGGCCATGGCGGAGTAGATGGTGTTCGTCTTGCCAGACCCGGTCGGGCCCGTGATCAGAATCAGTCCCTGCGGGCGTTGGAGGGTCTCGGACACGGCGTGGAACTGTGCCGGCTCGAGTCCCAGCCCTCGCAGCCCGGTCACGGCATCGGGTGCCGGCAGAAGGCGCAGCACCACCTTCTCGCCGTGCATGGCGGGCAGCGTGCTGATGCGCAGGTCGACCGGTTGGCCGTTGAGCGTGATCCGCGCCCGGCCGTCCTGCGGCAGCCGACGCTCGGCGATGTCGAGTCCAGACATGATCTTCAAGCGGCTGACCACGGACGGGTGCAGCGTTCGCGACACCGTCATGATGTCGCGCAGTACGCCGTCGACGCGGAAGCGGATCCGCAGCCCTTCAGCCTGTGGCTCCACGTGCACGTCACTGGCACCCTCGCGTACGGCGTCGGCCACGAAGGCGCCGACAAGTCGGACGGCGGGGGTCTGGTCGAGCTGCGCGTCGAGCGGAGCGTCGTCCTCGACCACCGGCTCGTCGACCAAGAACACAGCCTCACCGGCATCCTCGGACAACGACCACACCCGTTCCAGGTGGGTCCGCAGATCCATCGGGGTGGCGACCACCACGTCGAGCACGCGCTCGCCGGTCTGCGTGCGCACGTCGTCGAGCGCCAGGACGTTCGTCGGGTCGACGGCGGCAACCCGCAGACCGCGTGGCCCAGGGCCGAGCACCAGGACGCCGAGTCGCTCGGCGAGCGTCTGAGGCAGTCGGCGGGCTTCGTCGATATCGACGGGTTCGTGCGCAAGGTCGACCACGGGCAGGCCGAGGGCCTCGCCCAGGGCGTGCGCCACCTCGTCCTCCGAGACGACGCCGTGGCTCACCAGCAGCTGGCCGAGTCGGACCCGCGTCCCGGTCGCCGCGCGGCCGTCAGACTGAGCGATCAGCATCCGGTCGAGCTGGCTGGCGTCGATCACCCCGCGCCCCACCAAGACGTCGCCGAGGCGACGTCGCAGTCGGCTCTCCTCGCGGTCGGCGGTGTCGAGCGGCAGGTCGGCGGCACCACCGGAACGGGTCACCTGGGGTGGATCGGCCGATTCCTGGGTCGGCCTGAGCCACGGCGGTAGGGTCGTGGCACACACCGCGGGAGCCCGGCGCACCGGGCTGAGAGGGCGACTGGCAGGTCGCCGACCGCACGAACCTGTCCGGGTCATGCCGGCGTAGGGAGCGTGAGTCCAGTGGGGCCTTCATCGGAATCGGTCGATCAGAGCGTCGGCCCGGCTGCGCCGACGGTGCTGGGGCTGGTGGAGGCGCCCCTGACCCTGAGCTTCGACCCCCCGCGAACGATGGGGTTCTGGGACCAGTTGGCGCTGTGGGGCAACCTCGGAGTCAGCCTGACGGGGCCGGTCACCGCGCTCTACGTCATCTCGCCGTACGCGGACGGCACGCGCATGTCCTTGCTGGCGGCGTTGGTCGCCACCGTCGTGGGTGCCATCCTCGGCTCGGCGATGCTCGGGTTGTCGGGCGTGCCGAGCGTGGTCACGGGGGCCCCGGCCATGGTGGTGCTGCGCGGCTTGTTCGGTCGCCGCGGTTCGGTGGTGCCGACCGTGCTCAACATCGTGCAGAACATCGGGTGGGGCACGATCGAGGTGCTCGTCATCTCCGCGGCCGCCACAGCCCTCACGTCGCCGGGCTGGCGCCCGTTCTGGGTGTTGTTCGCCGGCGCAGGCGCCACCGCCATGGCGGTGTTCCCGCTGGGGTCGGTACGCGCGTTGCGCAAGGTGATCATCTGGTTCGTTCTCCTGGCGAGTGCGTACCTGTTCGTGCAGCTGCTGCGTCAGCCGCTGCCGCCGTTGACTCAGGGCGGTTGGGGTGGCTTCGGCTACGCGTTCGACACCGTCATCGCCGTGTGCGTCTCGTACTCCGCGCTCATCGGCGACTACTCACGTCACTCGCGCCGCTCGAAAGACACGGTCTACGGCGCCTGGATCGGCTACAGCGTCGCTGCGATCGCCTACATCACCCTCGGTCTGCTCGCGTTCTCGACGAGCGTGGGGCTCGGCGACGACGTGATCACTGGCTTGCTCGCCGTGCCCGCCGGGGCGCTCGCTCTGCTCATCCTCACCGTCGACGAGGTCGACGAGGCGTTCGCCAACGTCTACTCCACCACGATGTCGATCCAGAACCTGTGGGGTCGCATCGACCGTCGACTGATCGCCGTGGGCATCGGCGCGTTGTCGACGGTCCTCGCGCTCTCGGTGGACCTGAACGCCTACCAGACCTTCCTGTACGTGATCGGCTCGGTCTTCGTCCCACTGGCGGCCGTGGTGATCGTCGACTGGTTCATCGTCTCCCGCGGCAACTGGGACCTGTCAGAGCACTCGCCGATCCGGTGGTCGATGGTCGTGGCGTGGTGCGTCGGTCTGGCCGGCTACCAGCTGGTGAACCCCGGAAGCGTGAAGTACTGGTCGGACTCCTGGGCGTGGCTCGCGTCGTCGATCGGCTTCGCACCGCCCAGCTGGTTGGCGGCTTCGTGGTCGTCCTTCCTGCTGGGTGCTCTCGCGACGCTGATCCTGGGGCTGATCTTCAGGCGTCGCGGCGCGGGCGGTCCCGGTCGGCCGACGGCTCCAGCTCCTCCAGCAGCTCGCGCAGCTGGTCTCTGATGAAGTCGCGCGTTGCGACATCGCCCAACGCCATGCGCAACGCGGCGACCTCGCGCGTCAGGTAGTCCTCGTCGGCGATGATCCGGTCGATTCGGGCGCGATCCTCGGCGTAGAGGATCCGATCGCGGTCGGCCTGTCGGTTCTGGGCGAGCAGGATCAAGGGCGCCGCGTAGGACGCCTGCATGCTCAGCACCAGCGTGAGCCCGATGAACGCCCACGGGTCAAAGCGGAACTCCTGGGGCCCCACGGAGTTCCAGAGGATCCAGGCGACGATGAAGACCGTCATCCAGAAGATGAATCGCCATGAGCCGATGAACCGGCTGACCCGCTCGGAGAATCGGCCGAAGGTATCGGGGTCGTAGCGCGTCAGGGGCGACCTCGAGCTCCCGCGTGGCTGGTCGAGGCGAGGGCGCCGGGATTCACGCGCCATGACCGGCTCCCTCGCTCATGACGTCGTCCTCGTCCTCGTGGTCGCGGCGTCGCCAGTCGTCGGGGAGCATGTGGTCGATCACGTCGTCGACGGTCACTGCGCCGAGCAGGTGGTCGCCGTCGTCGACCACTGCCATCGCGACGAGGTTGTAGGTGGCCATCGCGCTGGTCACCTGTTGGAGTGTCGCCTGCGGTTGGACGGGTTCGAGCTCGGTGTCGACCACCTCGCTCACGAGCGTGCCCGGCGGTTCGCGCAGGAGACGCTGGAAGTGGACCGTGCCGAGATAGCGTCCGGTAGGCGTCTCGAGCGGAGACCGGCACACGTACACCTGAGCTGCCAGCGACGGTGACAGGTCGGAGTTTCGCACCCGGGCGAGCGCATCGGCGACGGTGTCGTCCGGCCCGAGGATCACCGGCTCGGTGGTCATCATGCCGCCCGCGGTGTAGTCGTCGTAGGCCAACAACCGCCGGACGTCGTCGGCTTCGTCCGGTTCCATCAGTCCCAGTAGTTGCGCGCGCACGGCTTCGGGGAGCTCACCCAGGACGTCAGCCGCGTCGTCGGGGTCCATCGCCTCGAGGATGTCGGCGGCGCGTTCCTGGTCGAGCTTGCCCAGCACCTCGATCGACTCGGCCTCGGTCATCTCCTCCAGAACGTCGGCCAGTCGGTCGTCGTCCAGCGCCGCCACCACCTCGCTACGACGCTTCGCGGGAAGCTCGTGCAATGCCTGGGCCAGGTCGGCAGGCCGCATCGTCTCGAAAGTCGCGAGCAGCGACTCGGTCCCTTGGTCGTTCGCGTCCAGCGACAAACCCACGAGGTCTTCCCAGACGACCATGAAGCGCGGTGCCCGCCGTCGGATGCCGCTGCGCATCCGACGTTGCACGTAGGCCTTGCTCAGCTCCCAGTCGCGGGTGCGCCGTTGTTCCATGCCGAGGTCGAGCACTGTCACGGCATCACCGTCCGCGCGCAGCTGTGCATGGGAGTCGAGCAGCTCCCCGACGACCAGCACCTCGCCGCTGCGTTGCTCGAACCGTCGCATGTTCACCAGGCCGGTGACGATCACGGCGCCTGCGTCGATCGACGTCACGCGGGTGATCGGGATGAAGATCCGTCGTCGGGGCGGCACCTCGACGACGAGGCCGACCACCCGGGGCGGCCGCGGCTGGGTGCGCAAGGCCACGACGACATCACGCACCTTGCCGACCTGGTCGCCGTTGGGATCGAACACCCCGGCGCCGGTCAGCCGTGCAGTGAAGACCCTCGCCAGCCCGGTCACGCCCCGAGGCTACCTGCGCACCGTAGGGTGCGCGGATGCGCCGCACCGAGGCCGACGGCCCAGGAGACGACTTCTCGACTGGCCTGGAGTATCACGTCCTCGACGTGTTCACCGATACGGCATTCGTCGGCAATCCGCTCGCGGTGGTCCTCGGTGCCGAGTCCTTGAACCCCGGACAGCTCCAGACGTTGGCGCGGGAGTTCCAGCTGTCGGAGACTGCCTTTCCGATGTTCGGCGATCCGGCGGTGGTAGCGGCCGGCGCCGACTACCGGCTGCGCATCTTCACTCCCGAGGTGGAGCTTCCGTTCGCCGGTCACCCCTCGGTGGGGACAGCGTGGCTGGTGCAGGCGTTGGGCCTGGTCACCGCCCGAGACGGACAGGTGATCCAGGTCTGCGGCGCAGGCGCACTGCCACTGGGGCGTGACGAGCAAGGACGCGTGGAGCTGCGCGGCGGGGAGGCATCGCTGGGCGACTACGTGGATCCGGCGTCGGTCGCCTCGGCTGTCGGGCTTCGTACCGATGACCTCGTCGGTGCGCCGCCGCGGCTCGCGGGCACCGGCATCGACTTCGTGGTGGCGCCAGTGCGCGGCGGCGCGTTGGCCTTGGCGCGGCCCGACCTGGGCGTGTTGCGCGCGGCGTTCCCGGCGAAGCCAGCCGGTGACCAGTCGGCGGCGAGCCACTCGGTCGCCGGTGTGCTGATCGTCGCGTGGGATGACGAGACGTCGGACCCGCCGCGGTTCCGGGTGCGGATGTTCGCGGGCGACGTGGGGGTCGCCGAAGACGCCGCTACCGGTTCAGCGGCTCTGGCGCTGGGCGTGTTCCTCGTCGACGCGGGCCGACTCCCCGCCGACGCAGAGTCGCGTTACGTCGTCAGCCAGGGCGTCGAGATGGGCCGCCCGTCAGTGCTGCGTTGCCGGGTGGTCACCGCTGGCGGTCTTCCGACGGCGGTGTTCGTGAGCGGGGATGTGGTGCCCGTGGCCACGGGACGGGTGCGGGTGCCGGTTCCCGACTGACGCCTACGACCGCGCGTCGGCGACCAGGTCGGACTCGTCGCATCCGCAGGTCTGCAGGACCGTGGTCACGTAGGAGGGGTGGTCCGGAGGGCTCAGTGGCCAGGGATGGGCCGCCTCCCAACGGCGGGCTACGTCGATCAGCAACAGGTCCGCGAAGCGCGGCGCGGTGACCTGCAGGCCGAAAGGCAGACCGTTGGGCAGGAGCCCGGCCGGCAACGAGATGGCCGGATGTCCGGTGATGTTCTGAAGTGCGGTCGAGTACACCTCGGGTGGCAGCAGGCCGAGTCCATCGGTGTCAGGGAGGCGGCCGTCGGCCAGCACGCCGGTCACGGCCAACGTCGGCGTCACGAGCACGGCCGAGGGATCCAGCAAGGCGTCGACCAGGTGCACATAGGCAAAGCGGCGGCGGCGCGCGGCCAGATAGTCGTCGATGTCGACCTGCAGGCCGGTGCTCAGGAACTCCTGCGTGGCGGGATGGAACGAGTCCATGGCCGCCTCGACGACCGTGCGGCCCAGCGCGGACACGTGCTCGGCCGTGGCAATCACGAACCAGTCGAGGTCCGGGTCACCAGCGGTGAACAGCCCCTTCGCCTCCAGTCGTGTCACGGGCAGGCGGAGCAGGTCGGCGAGTGCGTCGACCCCTGCGTCGAAGGCCGCCCTGACGTCGGCCGGCAGGTCGCCGAGGTCGCTGGTGCGTTCGGCGGCCAGCAGCGCGGTCGGAGACCCGGCGGCACGACGCAACGGGTAGGGCAGGCCGGTGGGATCCCCCTTCGACGGGCCGGCCTCGAGCTCGAGCAACAGGGTCAGGTCGTCCGTCGTCGTCGCGAACACGCCGTCGGTGGAGAAGTCGATCCAGTCCGGGATCGGGGAGCGGGCGATCACGCCGTTGGTCGGCTTCAGCCCGACCAACCCGCAGCACGACGCGGGGATCCGTACCGAGCCGCCGCCGTCTGTGGCGGAAGCGATCGCCACGAGACCGGCGCTCACCGCAGCCGCCGACCCGCCGCTGGACCCGCCCGGGGACCACTGCGGCGCCCATGGGTTGTGGGTCACCCCGGTGAGCAGGTTGGCCGTGTGTCCTTCGATCGCAAACTCCGGCAGCGTGGACTTGCCCACCACGATGGCTCCGGCGGCCCGAAGTCGCTGCGTGACGCGGCTGTCCGCAGACGCCGGCGGTTCGTCAGCCAGTAGGCGGGATCCCTTGCGGGTCGGCAGACCCTGCACGTCTTCGAGGTCCTTGATGAGAGTGGGGACTCCCTCCAGCGGTCCGGCGACACCGGTGTCCTTGCGCCGGGCGTCGGCTCGCCCGGCTTCCTCGAGCGCGACGTCGAAGCGCCGTTCGGCCAGGACGTTCAACGACGCGCCGGACCCGGTCAATCGCTGGATCGACGCCGCGACGAGTTCGGCGGCGTCGCAACGGCCGAGCCGGACCGCGGTCGCGGCCGCCCGGATTCCACCCAACCGGGCACCGGCCGTCACTGACTCCCCGACCGAGCCTGGCGAGCCAGCAGACCCAGCAGCTCGTAGGCCACGTTCGCGGCGGCCACCGTGGTCAGCTCCGCATGGTCGTAGGCGGGCGCGACCTCGACGACGTCGGCCCCCACGAGGTTCAAGCCGTCGAACCCACGCAGGATCTGTTGCAGCTCGCGCGTCGTGAGGCCGCCGGGCTCCGGCGTGCCAGTGCCCGGTGCATGCGCGGGATCCAGCACGTCGATGTCGATCGAGACGTACACCGGACGCTCACCTACGCGCGAGCGGACCCGGTCGACGGCTTGGTCGACCCCATGACGGGCCACGTCGATCGTCGAGACGGTGGCGAAGCCGAGCGCACGGTCGTCGATCAGGTCGGTCGTTGCGTACAACGGTCCCCTGATCCCGACGTGCGCAGAGCAGTCGAGGTCGAGCACACCCTCTTCCACCGCACGGCGGAACGGCGTGCCGTGCGTGTACGGCATGTTGAAGTAGGTGTCCCACGTGTCGAGGTGCGCATCGAAGTGGATCAGAGCCACCGGACCATGTCGCTGCGCCATCGCGCGCAAGAGCGGCAGCGCGATGGTGTGGTCGCCCCCGATCGTCACCAGCCGGTCGACGTCGCCCAGCAGCTCGACGGCAGCGCGCTCCACCTGGTCGACGGCCTCGCGGATGTCGAACGGGTTGCACGCGACGTCACCGGCATCGACAACCTGGTGCACCGACCATGGTTCGACGTCGAGGTACGGGTGATAGGGACGCAGCAGCTTCGAGCCGGCGCGGATGGCGCCGGGCCCGAAGCGAGCCCCCGGTCGATACGACACCCCGGAGTCGAACGGCACACCCAGCACGGCGACGTCGGCGGATGCGACATCGGACCTGCGGGGCAGGCGGGCGAACGTGTCAGGTCCTGCGAAGCGCGGCACAACGCGGGCGTCCGGCGGGCCGATCGGAGCCGCTGCGGAAGCCTCCTCCGCGCTCGCTGCACTCACTGAGCTCCCCTGTCGGGGTCCGGGTCCGGGCTGAGGTGCTCGTGCACCCCGAGCCACGAACCCTGCGGTGTGCGCCGGAACACGATCGTCTCGCGCTCGGCCAGATCCTCGTCGGCCCCGTCGATGTGCACGCGGGTGCGCACCCGGTGCGTGAACACGGCGACGTCGTCGGTCAGCAGGTCGACCCTGCCCTCCAGCGAGCGGCAGCCCAGCACCTGGAACCCCTCTGACTCCCACTCCGCCCAGAGCCGCTCGTACTCGGCCCGAGATCCCAGCAACGTCTCGGTCGGGTAGAAGACGAACGTGGCATCCGGAGCGAATGCACCGAAGTACCCCTCGGTGTCATGGGCAGCGAAGGCCGCGACCAGGGTCGCGGCCACCGCTGCCACCTCGTCGCTAGAACTCACCGCGCGGCTCCGGTCTCGGCGAGCACCTGCTCACTGCGTTCGATCGCCGGTTCCTCGGCGGACACATCGACGTTGCGGGTGAGCAAGTAGTAGAGGCCACCGCCGACCAGCAGACCGAGGATCCACGAGATGTCGACGAAGTTGAGCTTCTGCCATCCCCATGACTCGTACAGGCCAGGCAGGCCCATCAACGGGATCTCGACCGCGATGCCGACCAGGTACGCCGTGATCCCACGCCATCCCCAGGCCCCGTAGATGCCCTTCGGGGTGAACAGGTCGGTGATCGCATAGTGGCCGTGCCGGACGTAGAAGAAGTCCATGAGGTTCAGGGCCGTCCAGGGTGCCAGCAGGTAGAGCATGATCGTCAGGGTGTTGAACAACGCCTGGCTGACGTTGTCCAGACGCAGGCTGATCAGCAACCAGCCAAGGGCCAGCACAAGGATGACCGTGACGCGGATCGCCCTGGTGAACCGCACCGGGGTCACCGAGTCGACGCCGGTGACGATCGTCAGCATCCCGCTGTAGGCGTTGAGGCCCATGGTTGCCACCAGCGCCAGGACCGAGAAGAACAGCAGCAGGGTGCCGAGGTAGTTCACGATGTTGTTGCCCGCGGTGTAGATCGCGCTCAGCGGGTCGATAGCACCGAAGTGGCAGGCGAGCCAGGCGCCGAGCGGCATCAACCAGATCGGCGAACCGGCGGCCCCGATGAACACCGCGCGCATGACCGAGCCGGTGGGTGTCTTCTTCGGCAGGTAGCGCGTGTAGTCGGAAACGTAGGGGGCGTAAGTGACGTTGTACGCGGCCGCGGTCGTGAACATCGCCAAGAACCCGGCCCAGGTGAACCCGAGCCCCGGGACGGGTGCGGCGTCGCCTGCCTGGCCGAACAGCACGCCGATCGTGAGGATCGCCCACAGCGGGAGCGAGCACCAGAACAGGATCTGGAACACCCGGTGGAGCCAGTCGTGGCCGTAGATCGCAAGAACGGCCGCGAGCACGGTGATCACGGTGGCCACGAGCGCGGTGCTCCAGCCCCAGATGTCGTTCAGGCCGATCTTGATGATGACCGTGTCCACGACGTTGAAACCCGCGAACGTGAACAGGGTTGCGATGAGCGGCAAGATCACGCCGCGGTAGCCGAACTGGGCGCGCGACTGGATCATCTGCGGCAGCCCGAGCTTGGGTCCCTGAGCCGCGTGGGCGGCCATGAAGATGGTGCCGAAGAGCACGCCCAGCACGAGCGCCACCGCCGCCCAGCCGAAGCTGAGGCCGAAGACGGGTGCGAGCAGGCCGATGCCCAACGTGAAGGGCTGGAAGTTGCCCAGGAACCAGAACGGTCCCTGTTGCCGAATCTTGCCGTGCCGTTCGCTCTCCGGTACGTAGTCGATCGAGCGGATCTCGATTCCCCCGCCCGCCATGCCACCTAGCGCGGTCCCACTCGTCGTGCTTCCTTCCGACATCACGGCCCTCCCGCCGACGCCAACAGTTGGCAAACAGCTGGCGAACAGATTCGGGGTCATTCGTGGTGGCCGCAACTGGTAAAACCACGAATCTCCGGCGTTCTGTTGTGCCTCACCACAATCCGGGACACCATCGGCGGTCATGGAGCAACAGACCGCGGTTCAGCTCTGCGTCGAGGATCTGATCAGCAGTCCGGCCCTGCAGTTGCGCTTGCTCGCCGGAGCGTCTGGGCTGCCGCGCCGGGTCACGTGGGCCCACGTGAGTGAATTGGCCGACCCGACGCCGTGGCTGCTCGGTGGCGAGCTGGTGATGACGACCGGGTTGGCGGTGCCGAAGACGGCGGCCGACCAGGTGGCGTACCTGACTCGGCTCGACGACGCCGGCGTCGCGGCCCTGGCCCTGTCGCAGGGGCTGTTCGTGCCCCCGCTGACCCGGGCATTCCTGCGAGCTGCCGACGAACGGCACATGCCAGTGCTCGAGGTGCCGTTGCCAGTGCCGTTCATCGCCATCTCGCAAGAGGTGGCTGCGGCCCTGCAAAGTGACACGCACCGTCGGTTGACCGCGCAGCTGCATGTGTTCGGCGCTTTGCGAACGCTGGCCTCGGAGGACGTCTCGGTCAGTGACCTGTTCGACCGGCTGGCGAAGCTGTCGGGCTACTCGTTGTTCCTCTGCACCAAGAGTGGTCGCCCGCTGCTCACCGGCGTTCCGGTACCACCGGCCGAGCTGCAGGAACGGCTGCCCGAGGAGTTCGACGCTCCTCCCGGCATCGAGGGCGGTTACGTACTGCCAGTACCGGCGCCGGGCGGTCCGGCCGGCTTCCTGGTCGCCATCGAGCGCGACCATGTGGTGTCAGCCGGAATCGCTGTGGTGCAGCACATCGCGACCGTCGCCGCACTGCAGCTGGCGATCCACCGCCACGACGAAGAGACGCTGCGTCGCGAGGGTGTCGAGACCCTGACCGAGATGCTGCAGGGGACGGTGCCCCCGGCCACGACGCGACGCCGACTGGAGCGACTGGGATTCGATCTGCAGGCTCCGCTTCGCCTGCTGGTGGCCAAGCCGCTGCGGCCGACCTCGGCTGACGTCGACCTGTCGGGCGTGGTCGAGCTGGGCGAAGGTGCCGCCCTGGTCCTGCGGCAGGATCGCGGGGTTGTCGCGCTGGTCTCCGAGTCGGCATTGGGAACGCTGGAGGCCCAGATCGATGTGGCCACCTGTGCCGGGGTGAGCCACCCGTTCTCGGCGGGGGACCCCCTTGCCGTAGCTCGGCGAGAAGCGACGTGGGCAGCGGCGCGCGCCCAGGGCCTCGGCGGCGGTGTGGTTCGCTTCGGCGACGACGCCGCTGGTCGGTGGTTGGCCGAGGACTCCAACGCCCTGCGCCACATGGTCGGCCAGGTACTGGGGCCGGCACTTGCCTACGACGGCCGGCATGGCTCGTCGTTGGTACCGACCGTCAGGGTCTGGCTCGAGCACGACCGCCGAGCACACGACACCGCGCAGATGCTGCGGGTGCACCCGAACACGCTGGCCTACCGGTTGCGCAAGTTCGAGCAGCTGACCGGGCGCTCGCTGCAGAGCACCCAGGGCCTGGCGGAGGTGTGGTTGGCGATGCGGGCGGCAACGTCGGTCGAGACCGACGCACCGCGCTCCGAGCCCGGCTGACCCGACGGGTCTACCGGTTGCCCATGTTCACGCCAATCCGTTGGCCGCCGTATGAGCCGGCCGATGCGTGGCCATCAGCCACGCGTCGAAGAACGAAGCCAGGTCCTGCCCGCTGATGGACTCGGCGAGGCGTTCGAACTGCCCGACGCGTGCGGTGCCTCCGGCGTGGTGCACCACCCACTGCCGTAGCAGGGTCTGGAAGTCGGTGTCGCCGATCCGGTTGCGCAGCGCCTGCAGCGTCATCGCCCCGCGGGTGTACACGGACACGTCGAACAGATATGGGACACCGGGGTTCCCGATCGCGACCGTCCACAAGTGCGAGTCCGGTGGCCGGTCGCGATACATGCGCTGCAGACGGGCGGCACCGTCGATCCCGCGCTTCTCCTCGGCCCACTGCCATTCGATGTAGGTGGCGAAACCTTCGTTGAGCCAGATGTCGCGCCACCGGTTCACCGAGACGGAGTCTCCGAACCACTGGTGGGCCAGCTCGTGGACGACGGTGGACGTGGCCATGTGACCATCGCCCATGTACGGGTACGACGGTCGTGACTGGTCCTCCATCGCGAAACCGCTGTCCAGCCCGGTCACCACACCGCCGGTCGCGTGGAACGGGTACGGGCCGTAGTGGCTGCTGAGCCAGCGGACGATGGCTGGCGTCCGCCGCAGCAGATGCATGGACGCGTCCTGCTGACGCTGGTTGAGCAGCCGCGACACTGCGTAAGTGAAGGGGAGGCCGTGCGAGGTTCCGGACTCGACCCAGAAGTGCCCAGCGGCGAACGCAGCCAGGTAGCTCGCCATGGGATCGGCCATCTGCCAGCGCCAGGCCGTGAACTGTGCCCCGCGCTTGCGCGAGACGAGCACGCCGTCGCCGATGACTTGCTGGCCGCGGGGTACCCGAATCGTGATGTCGTAGGTCGCCTTGTCGCGGGGGTGGTCGTTGCCCGGGAACCACCACGCGGCGATCTCGGGCTCGCCCATGGCCATGACCTCGTGCCGATCCGCGATCCAAGGCGCGATGCCGTGGAGCATGACAACGCCCGGGATGCCGTGGTAGGTCACCGCGACGCTGAAGGTCGAGCCCGTGGTCAGCTTGTGGGCCGGAGTCACGACGAGCTCATGACCGTCGGGCTTGCGGAACTGCGCGGGTTCTCCGTTGACGCTCACCGAGTCGGTCGTCAGCGCGAAGTCCAGATTGAACTGCGTGAGCGGCTGGGTCGCGGTGGCGGTGATCAGGACGTGGCCGGCGAGCTGGCCACGCGCGGTTCGGTAGGTGTCGACGATCCGGTAGTGACTGACGTCGTAGCCACCATTGCCGTACTGCGGGTAGTACGGGTCACCGATGCCAGGAGCGCCGGTGGTGTCCACCGTCGACCTGGCCAGCGCCGGCGTGCCGATACCCATGCCGAGCACGACACCGACGACGACACCCGTGACGAGGACTCTGCGCACAGGGCCATCCTGGCCCATCGCAGACCTGACCCCAACTTTGGACAAGACTGACCGCGTGGAACCTCTCGCGGAGCGGGCCGCCCGGAACAACGCGCACTGGTGCGACGCCGTCTGCCGGTCGCTGGGTATCCCCACGAGGTTCGACGAGCACATGTGGCTGGCGTTGGGAGCTCCGCCACCGCTGTACCCCGACGTGGTGACGCTGCGACCCGAGGCGTCAGCCGACGACGTCGTGTCAGCCATCGGTGATCGGGCAGGTTGTTCGGTCAAGGACAGCTTCGCGGTGCTCGACTTGGCGGCGACCGAGTTCGACGTCCTTTTCGACGCAGAGTGGATCTGGCGCGAACCCACGTCGGTGGGCTCGCCGTCGCAGTCCTGGCGCGTGGTCAGCGACGCTGTCGCGCTGGCTCGGTGGGTGTCGTTGCACGACGCGCCCACGTCGTTCGGACCGACGCTGCTCGCCGACGAGCAGGTGCGACTCGTCCTTCAGCCCGAGGGGGCTGCGGTGAGCGCGATCGCCGCCACGAACGTCAGCGAGAACGAGGTTGGACTGAGCAACGTGCTCACGGCCAGCGGTGAGTCGGCGACCACGTTGTCCTCGCTCGTGGCGGCCATGAGCTTCTGGTTTCCGGACCTGCCCATCGTCGGATACGAACGTGATGACGACCTCGCGGCCGCACGCACCGCGGGATTCCAGACCATCGGCCCGTTGCGCGTCTGGGCGCGCGCGGGCTGAGTGCCGGCGTCGTCGCCTCAGAGGTGTTGGCCGCGCTTGCGACCCGGCGTCCGTCCGATCATCAAGGGTGGCTTTCCGGCTGTGGTCGCACTGGTGGGCGCCGGCTCGGCCCGTTGGGAGTGCGCAGGCATGTCTCCTGGCGACTCCAGCACTCGGCCGGTCGGACACAGCTCCCACAGCGCGCAACCGTCGGCCCAGCGCTCCAGCACGGCCGGGGCGTCCAGGGCGTTGAGCCGACCCTCCTTCAGCACCACGGCGGCAGCGTCCCACTGCGGTGAGCGGGGTCGCAGCAGCGTCACCTGCGCCTCGAACGTCACCACGCGGACGCCCTTGTCCTTGCTGCGCAGCGTCACGATCGCGGTACCGGCGTCGGCCAGCCCGGGATCGGGCTGCTCGGCCCCGCCGGTCACGAGCAGCAGGGCGTCGTCGTGCCACTCACACCACAGGCAGATCTGGCGCCCACCCGGTCGCCCCACCCAAGCGAGGTCGGACTTCTTGCCCGCCTCGACCACCAGCTGACGGGCGAACGAAGCGGCCTGCGACGTGGATTCCGACACGCACCCAAGCGTCCCACACCGCATTCGTTGATCTTGGACTTCAGGTGCATGTTGATCTTGAAAACCCCGCATCTTCTCCTTGATCAACAAGGAGTGGTGAACCTGTCGTTAGGCTCGGCCGACCGACCCACCGAAGGAGACGACGACGTGACGACCGAGCGCGTCCTGCGCCCACGCCGCTCCAACCTGGCCGTGCCGGGCAGCAGCCCCAAGATGCTCGAGAAGGCCAAGGGGCTGCCGGTCGACCAGGTGTTCTTGGACCTCGAGGACTCGGTGGCCCCCCTGGCCAAGGAGGACGCCCGACGCAACGTCGTCAGTGCCCTTCGCGAGGGCGGCTACGAGGGCAAGGTCCGCGCGGTGCGCGTCAACGACCTCACGACCTCCTGGACGTATCGCGACGTGATCGCGGTGGTGGAGGGTGCGGGCCCGAACCTCGACGCGATCATGCTGCCCAAGGTGCAGTCGGCCCAGCAGGTGCAGTGGCTCGATACGACGCTGACCCAGATCGAGGCCACCATGGGCTTCGAGGTCGGGCGGATCGGGATCGAGGCGCAGATCGAGAACGCCATCGGCCTGATCAACGTCGACGCCATCGCAGGCGCCAGCGCGCGCCTGGAGACCATCGTCTTCGGCCCGGCTGACTTCATGGCGAGCATCAACATGAAGACGCTGGTCGTGGGGGAGCAGCCGCCCGGCTACACCGAGGGCGACGCCTACCACTACATCCTCATGCGGATCCTCATGGCCGCTCGCGCGTACGACAGGCAGGCCATCGACGGTCCTTACCTGCAGATCCGCGACGTCGACGGGTACCGCAAGGTGGCGCAGCGCAGCGCCGCGCTGGGTTTCGACGGGAAGTGGGTCCTGCACCCCGGTCAGATCGAGGTGGCCAACGAGGTCTACTCCCCCCGGCAGGACGACTACGACCACGCCGAGCTCATCCTCGACGCCTACGACTACTACACATCTGCGGCCGGAGGCGCCCGCGGAGCCGTCATGCTCGGCTCGGAGATGATCGACGAGGCGTCGCGCAAGATGGCGCTCGTCGTGTCGGGCAAGGGTCGGGCGGCGGGGATGGGGCGCACGGTCTGGTTCGACCCGCAGTCCGACGACGGCCGCACTGCTGTCCGTCCGTGACCCGAATGGCCGCGCTCGGTCGCTGTGAGTTACGGTCCGGACACGGGGCTGCGCTCGCTCCCACGGCGACATAGGGTCGCGACGTCGAGGTCGGGTGCCGCAGCAGGACGTTGCGAAGGGGCGGGGCGAGGAATGGTCGGCAAGGGTTGGTCGGTCGGCGCCGTCGTGCTGGCCGGCGGGCTGCTGGTCGCCGGTCTGCCGCCGACGTTGGCGTCGGCCGCGCCGCTCACGCAGCCGACCTTCTCCACCGACCCGCTGCTCTCGGTGCAGAACGGTGACACGGTCAAAGTGACGCCGATCCACGTGCAGGCGGCGAGCACCGCCGCCTATGTCGAGTTCGTGCTCGACGGCCGCGGCGGCGTCTTCACCGTGGAGTCGCAGGTCGACCTCAGCGGCAATGCGGTGGCCGACATCCCCGCGGCCGGGATCGACGGTGCCACGACGATCCAGGCGTACGACTGCGACGACGACACCGGCTTGAACTGCAACCGGGACACGCCTCCGCAGATCAACGTGACCGTCCAGCTCCCAGCGCCGACCATCACCAGCCCCACCGACGGGCTGACGGTCGGCGACACCGTCGACGTCCAGGCCAGCACGACCAACGGCGGTCAGTTGCAGTTCCTCGTGAACGGCAACCCAGGCGACGTGATCGGCGCCCCGTACCTGGACCACATCACGCTTCCCGCGCCGGACGCCGACTACAACCTCAAAGTGCGACAGTGCGACAGCAGTGGACAGGTCTGCCTGGGGCTGTTCTCGACGATTGTCACCGTGACGAAGGACACCACCGGACCAGGCTGGACGAATGTCACCGCCAGCCCGACCGTGTTCTACCCGGCGAAGGACCGCTACATCGACAAGACCCTGCTGTCGGCGACGACGGCCACGACGGCGACCAATGTCAGGGTCCTGATCAGGAATCACCTCGGGCGCCCGATCAAGCGGTTCGTCCTGACGCAGCCGTCGCCACCGGGCCCCGTCTCAGTTCACTGGGACGGGCGCAACGGCGCGAACCAGCGAGTTGCCGCTGGCTCGTATACGTTCACGTTCTCCGGTGACGACCCCCACGGCGTGAGGCGCACGAGTCAGGTGGGTCAGGTCACGGTGTCGGGGAAGCGCCTGGTCAGGGTGCCTCAGGTCCTGCGTGTGACCGCCCTCAAGAGCAATCCGATCGATTACTCGCACACGTGTGGACAGGCCGGTCGCCTGCTCCGCGCCAGCCCCAAGCCCTACTTCAGGCACGGCGTCGGCTACTACTCGAACGCCAGGTGCCATCGCACGCTGGCAGCTTCGATGGCCCAGGTGGTCCACTCCTGGTACGTCAAGACCGCCATCCGCTACGGCAACCTGACGATTGCCACATTCGGCGGCAAGACCCGTTTCCACGGCGGACCGGCCCACATCTGCTACCTCGCCGTCAACACGAATCGGTGTCCCACCACCGTCCTTGGCACCCACGTCGGATGGCACGCCGGACGACGTGTGCCGGCACGCGCGTTCATTGGCCACGCTGGCCAGGTCTCCTGGGCCGTGTACACGGTGAAGGGTGCCTGGTACAACGTGGCCCGATTCAAGATCATCTGCTGGCGCTACGTGCTGAGAGCGCCCGGGCACTGACGCTGCCGACGACGGCGCGGGCCGCCGAACGTGAGTGGCGAGTCAAGCGGCCACCGGCGAGAGCCGACGACTAGAGCGTGAGTGGCGAGACTCCTGATGCGGGTCGGATCGAGGGCGCGGACGCGTCGCCCCAGGACCGCCGGCGCTTCCTGACCGTGCTGGTCGCCGTGTCAGGTGCGGCGGCCCTCGCCGCCTGTGGAGCGGACTCGGGCAGCTCGTCGGCCTTGATGACAGGGACGTCGCCGGCCACCGGCGCGGGCGAGCCGAGAGGGCGGGGGCCACAGCGACGAGCGCCAGGTCCGCGAACGGTGCCTGACCGGCCAACACCGGGGGCGACTCGCACTCCGTCGGCGTCATCGACCACTGATCCGACGCCCTCACCGAGCACCGAGACTACCCACCGTCCTACGCCGCATCCGGACCCGTCAGGGGATCCCACGGGACATCCGACGCCGACGCCGTCGGCGTCGACGAGCCAGCCACCCGGCATGGGGGCCCTCGTGGCCACTGCTGACGTCCCGGTGGGGGGTGGCGTCGTCGTGCACCCGGCCGGCGTGGTCCTCACGCAACCGACCGCGGGGGACTTCCACGGTTTCGCCGGTCGGTGCACCCACGCCGGATGTCTGATCGCTTCGGTGGCCAGCGGGCTGATCCAGTGCCCGTGCCATGGTTCGCGGTTCGCGATCCTCGACGGGTCGGTGGTCGTGGGGCCGGCGACCAAGCCGCTGCCACCCTTCGCGATCCGCGTCTCCGGCGGCTTCGTCTACCCCGCTTGACTCCCGGATCGGTCCAAGCCCTATCGCCGATGGCCGTTGGCTTGTAGAACGTACGCATGAGCGAGGCCGGGGATCTTCGCCTCGTGACGGTGCTGGTCACCGACATCGTCGACTCCACTCCCATCGGGGAGCGTCTCGGACCCGAACGGTCCAAGCCCCTGTTCGACGAGGTCAGCCGCCTGCTCGGGTCGCAGGTCGAGAGGTTCGGGGGCACCCTGGCCCAGCACACCGGTGACGGGTTGCTGGCCTTCTTCGGAGCTCCTGTCGCACACGGCGACGATGCGGAGCGTGCGGTTCGAGCAGCACTTGCCATGCAGATGGCGCTTCGGCCTTTCGCACAGGAGGTGGCGACGGCCTACGACATCACGTTGTCCGCCCGAGTCGCCATCAACACCGGCTACGCAGCGGTGCCACGTGGCGACGAGAGCGAACCGCTGGACGCGCTCTACAACGCTCTGGGTGACACGGTGACGGTCGCCGGAAGGTTGCAGTCGTTCGCCGACCCTGGCGGAGTCGTCTTGGGTCCGATCTCGGCAGCCGAGCTCACTGACCTGTTCGCGTTCGAGCCGTTGGGTGACCTCGAGCTCAAAGGCAAGTCCGAGCCGGTGGCCGCCTTTCGTCTGGTCGGCGAGCTCGCCTCGAGCGCGCCGCCCATCACGAAGCTGGTGGGGCGTGAGGCCGAGGTCGAGACCCTGACGACGCTGCTTCAGGACGCCATGGACGGTCGCGGAGCCGTCGTCGTCATCACCGGTGAACCTGGAATCGGCAAGTCACGACTGATCGAAGAGGCGCGTCGGGCCGTGGTGGGACCGGCCTACCTCGAAGGACATGGGGTGTCGTACCAGGAGTCCTCGCCGTACTGGCCCGTGCAGGGCTTGCTGCGTGGCTGGCTCGGCCTGGACATGGACGCACCAGACCTTCAGGTGCGGCTGGAGCTAAAGGCCCGGCTCGCCGAGCTGCTCCCCGACGAGGCGTCCGTCGTCTACCCCTTCGTTGCCCTGCTCCTCGGCCTCACGTTGGAAGCCGACCAGGCGGCCACGCTGCACGACATCTCGGCGGAGAGCATCCGAGAGCAGACGTTCGCAGCGTTCGACCAGTTGTTGACCAGCCAGCTCGACCGGACTGCCCTGTGCGTGGTGATGGACGATCTGCACTGGGCGGACGAGGCGACGTTGACCCTGCTCGAGCACGCGCTGGATCTGACCGACGAGCACGCCCTGGTCATCGTGCTGTCGTTCCGGAGCGAACGTGACCACCCGGCCTGGGCGCTGGGCCAGCGTGCCCGCTCGCGGTTCCCCCATCGCTTCACCGAGATCAGCCTGGCTCCGCTCGACGCAGCCGCGGCGGCCGTCATGGCCAACGATGCCGCGGGCGCGGCCCTCCCGGACGGAGTGGCCGAACTGCTCAACGCTCGATGCGGCGGAAATCCCTTCTTCATCGAGCAGGCGGTTCTGGACCTGGTGGAACGAGGTTCGCTGGCTCGGCAGGGCTCGGATGGCTACGAGACCACCGAGAGCTTCGACCCGACGTCGATCCCGGTCCGTGTGCAGGAGACCTTGCAAGCTCGTCTCGACCGGCTCGACGCGCCCGAGCGAGAGGTCCTGTGTGCGGCGTCGGTGATCGGAAGGACGTTCGGGCTTCCGCTGCTGGAGCAGGTGGTCGCCGACCCGGAGGTGATGCGTCGTCTGGCCACGCTCCAACGGCTGGAGTTCGTCGTGGAGAAGCGGCGGCGCCCAACGGCGGAGTTCAACTTCTGCCACGGCCTGGTGCGCGACATTGCGTACAGCAACCTGCTGGAGCAGCCACGTCGCACTCTGCACCAACGCGTTGGCGAGGCGCTGGTGCAGCTGTCCACCGACGGGTCGACGGTCGATCCGGGACTGCTCGCCGGCCACTTCTCAAAGGCCGCTGATGCCGCGCGCGCGAGCGAGTACCTGCTGCAGGCGGGCGACCAGGCGCGGCGGATGTTCGCCGAAGCGGAGGCGATCGACTACTACGAGCGAGCCTTACCGTTCCTTCGTGAGCTCGGCGATGGGGCACGCGAACGGGACGTCCTCTTCCGGGTCGCCCTGACCCACTTCGTCTCGTATGACTTCGCTGCGGCGAACGCCGCCTATGAAGCAGCGTTCGCCGTTCCCGCACCTGCCCCCCAGCAGATGGAGCCCACGGCGACCCTCAGCTTCCCGGAGGTGGAGCCGGAGTCATTGGTTGCCGGCGTCGGTTACGGGACGGTCGACTGGTGGCTGTCGTCACACCTCTTCCGCGGTCTGTTCCGGCTCGATCGTGAGTCGTCGGTCGTCCCCGACTTGGCGACCAGGTTTGACGTGAGCGCCGACGGACTGAGGATCAACGTCGACATCGCTGACACCCATCGCTGGCACGATGGTGTGCCGGTAACCGCTGTCGACTTCGTTTTCGCCTGGGAATCGGCGCGGGAGATGAACCTGGAGTCGGCGGCACTTCTGACGTCGATGACGATCCGGGCAACCGGGCCCACCTCCTTGGAGATCCGGCCTGATCGGCCGTTGGCTCACCTTCCGTATCTTCTCAGCGTCCCGCCCACCTATCCGTGGCCGAGCCACTTGGATCGACCGACGGTCGACCACGATGCACGGATGGCTCCTGTCGGGAACGGTCCCTATCGCATGGTCGACTGGACCGACGATGAGATCCGACTCGAGGCGGCGCCGTCGTGGACGGGCGACCGCGGCAACATCGGGCAGGTGAGGGTCCGAATTGGTGGTGCCAAGACCAACCCAGCGGCGACCCTTGACATCGACACCGACCCCTACGGGCTGGGGGCCAGTCCGGAAGAACTCGAGCAGGCCACGAGCACGCGTGAGGACTCGACGCGCTGCTTGGTCTTCTGTCCAAGAGATCCGCCGTTCGATGACCCGCGAGTCCGCAGGGCGTTCGCGCTGGCCATCGACCGGACGCGTCTGGACATGCGGTATGACAGCGTCGCGGCGTTGGGGGGGTTCATCCCACCGACGCTTCCTGGTCATCTGCACGACAGCGGTTTGGGCTCGGACCCCTTTGAGGCGTCACGTCTGCTCGCCGAGGCGGGGTTCCCGGGAGGGCGTGGGCTGCGACCGGTGCGGCTGGTGCGGATGCAGGAATGGCAAAGGACTCGGCGGACCTACGACGCTCTCGTCGAGATGTGGTCCGCGCTCGGCGTCGAAGTCGTCAGCCAGACCTTGCCGCGACGCGACCTGACTCCCGAGGTGCTCGCCGAGTTCGACCTGTTCGTCCTCAGCTGGGTGGCGGACTTCCCCGATCCGGAAGGGATCATCGGCTCGTTCCTCGAGTACTACCGGGGCGTCGTCCACTCCGACGACATCAGCCGCTCCCTGGATCGCACCGCCAGCACCAGCGCAAATCGCGGCGAACGCTTCGAGCTGTACCGGCGGCTGGATCGGTACCTGGTGTCCGAACAGGTGGCCCTGGTTCCCTTGCACTACGGGCTCGGCCACGACCTCGTCAGGCCGTGGGTCAAAGGCTTCTGGCGCACGCCGATGCTGGCCGCGACCGCCGACCAGTTGATGATCGTGGACCGTCCGGAGACGTAGTGTCGCCGAGTCGCTTGATCGCGCTCAGGGGAAGGGCAGCTCGCGAGCGAGTAGGTCCGCGTCGGTGTCGCGTCGCACGACCGGGGCCATCACACCGTCTCGGCAGAACACCACCGGTGCCCGCAGGGCGCCGTTGTAGTTGTTGGCCAGGGTGTGCGTGTAGGCGCCGGTGACCGGGACGGCCACTAGGTCGCCGATCGCCGGGTCGCGCAGCGGCACGTTCATCGCGATGTGGTCGCCGGACTCGCACTGCCGGCCGACGACGTTGACGACGTCACCACCGCCAACCCGGTTGGCGATCGTCGCGCTGAATCGCGTCCCGATGTAGGTGGACGCCTCGAAGTTGTCGGCGATACCACCGTCGACCGCGACGAACGTCGGCTCTCCAGGCTTGATGGTGACGACGCGGTAGAGCGTCATCGTCGACGCGGCGACGGCGGCACGCCCGGGCTCGACCCAGAGCTCGGCCCCCGACGGCAACGTCTGCCGGGCGGCCTCGGTGACGACGTCGAGCCATTCTTCGGCGCTCGGGGCCGGTTCGTCGAGGGTGTATTGCACCGCGAGACCACCCCCCACGTCGTAGACGTCGAACTCGCCGAGCACCGACACGACTTCGATGGCCTTGCGATAGGGGTCGAGGCCGAACATCTGCGAGCCCAGGTGCAGGTGGATCCCGCGCAGATCCAGCCGTGAGCTGTTCGAAAGGCGGCTCAGCAGGCGCGGGGCATCCTCCATGGGAACCCCGAACTTCGAGCCGCGCTGTCCCGTCGAGACGCCCGCGTAGGTGCCTGGGTCGACGCCGGGTTGGACGCGCAGCAGCACCGGCTGGCCCTCGCGCCCCAGCTGTTCGAGTCGCTCGATCTCTGCTTCGCCGTCGATGACCACCATGCCGACGCCGGCCGACGCCGCTCGCCGCATCTCGTCGTCGGTCTTGGCATTGCCGTGCTGCACGATGGCCGCGCCGGGTACGTCGGCATCAAGGGCGAGCAGCAGCTCTCCGCCGCCGGCCACGTCGATGCCGAGACCCTCCTGGTGCATGACGCGGTAGACAGCTCGCGCCGGGAACGACTTCGACGCGAACAGCACCCGGCTGCGCGGCCAGCGCGACGTCAAGGCGTCGCGCAGACGACCGGCCTGGTGCCGAAGCGCGGTCTCGGACACCACGTAGGTGGGGGTGCCGAACTGATCCGCGACCGCGTCGAGCCGGCAGCCACCCACCGTCAGCATCCCGTCGGCCGCGACGTCGGTACCGCGAGGGAACAGCCGCAGCACGTCGTCGGTCACGCCCTGCCCCCGGAGGTGGCGTCTGCGGGGGGTTCGTCGCCGACGAGCCAGCCGACGAGGTCCGGCACGCGGTTGGCGAGCTCCATGTGACCGCCGTTCATCGCAACGACCGATGCGCCCGGCACGTGGGCCGCGAGCCAGCGACCGTGCTGGGGTGGGACGAGAGTGTCCTGGACGCCGTACCAGACCGTGGCCGGCGCAGTGATCATCGCGACATCGAAGCCCCACGGCTTGACGAAGACGAGGTTGTCGTCGACCCACCCGTCGACCCCGGTGCGATACGCCTCCTCCATGGTGCGCAGGATGCGCTCGGCATATGCCGGTCGTTCCATGATCTCGGTGTCTCCCTCGGCGAGGTCGTAGTCCGCACCGAACGAGATCCTTCCCTCGCGCATCCTGGCCAGGTCCTCACCGGCCAACCGTTCGAGCTCGGGTCGCATGACCCCCTCCCCGCCCAACGACCACGTGAACTCCTTGACGTTGCCCTGGGTCTGGTCGCGCAGCCACTCGTCGCGGGGCAGGCCCTCGTCGCCGAACGGAGCGACACCGACGACACAAGCCACGCGGGTCACGCGCTCGGGCAGCAGCGCGGCCACCGCAAGGCAGTGCGGCCCGCCGCCCGATCCGCCACTGACGGCGAACTGCGTCAGGTCCAACCGGTCAGCGATGGCGGCGACGTCGGCCGCACAGTCAGCCACCGAGCGCCCCGGGTGGCGGGTCGACAAGCCGTACCCGGGACGGTCGTAGTGGATGACGCGCACCGACCGGTCCTCGTACAACGTCGGGTGCTCCGGCGGTGGACCTCCGTAGCGGCTCCCGGGAGTTCCGTGCAGGCTGAAGACCGGCTGCCCGTCGAGCGGGCCGTACTCGGCGACGCCGAGGATTCGGCCGTCCAGGGTTCCGACGGTGTACTGGCGGGCTGCCGGATCCGGCTCGGCTCCGCCGCTGACCCAAGGTTCATTGCGCATGCACGCAACTTAGCGGCCAGTAGCATGCGGATCACCGCGCGCCGGCAGGTCGAGTCCCCAACCGCCGTACGCCCGACTCGAAGGAGCACCGGATGGGCCGTCTCGCCCTCACCGAGGGGCTGACCGACAGCCAACGAGAGGTCGTCGCACTCGTGCGCGAGTTCGTCGACGCCGAAGTGATTCCGGTGGCCAGCACACTCGAGCACGCCGACGAGTACCCCACGAAGATCGTGGAGCAGATGAAGGAGATGGGGATCTTCGGTCTGATGATCCCCGAGGAGTACGGCGGCCTCGGCGAGTCCCTGCTGACGTACGCCCTCGTCGTGGAGGAGATTGCCCGGGGCTGGATGAGCATCAGCGGCATCATCAACACGCACTTCATCGTCGCCTACCTGCTGTTGCAGCACGGCACGGTCGAGCAGAAGCAGCGCTATCTACCGCGCATGGCTACCGGAGAGGTACGGGGCGCCTTCTCGATGTCGGAGCCGGGTTGTGGCTCCGACGTGTCCGCGATCCGCACCAGGGCAGAGCAGCGCGACGAGCAGACGTTCGTGATCAGCGGTCAGAAGATGTGGCTCACGAACGGCGGATCCAGCAACCTCGTCGCCGTGCTCGTGAAGACCGACGACGGCAGCCCGAGCGTGTACCGCAACATGACCACGTTCCTCATCGACAAGGAGCCCGGCTTCGGCGAGGTGGCTCCCGGACTCGTCATCCCCGGCAAGATCGAGAAGATGGGGTACAAGGGTGTCGACACCACCGAGTTGGTGCTGGACGGCTACCTGACCACGCGCGAACAGGTCCTGGGCGGCAAGACCGGACGCGGCTTCTACCAGATGATGGACGGCGTCGAGGTCGGCCGCGTCAACGTCGCCGCTCGTGCCTGCGGTGTGGCCCAGCGGGCCTTTGAGCTGGGGATCGACTATGCGCAGCAACGCGAGACCTTCGGCAAGCCGATCGCTGAGCACCAGGCGGTGTTGTTCCGACTCGCGGAGATGGGCACCAAGGTGGAGGCGGCGCACCAGATGATGGTCAAGGCGGCCCGGACCAAGGACAGCGGTGAGCGCAACGACCTCGAGGCGGGTATGGCCAAGTACCTCGCCAGCGAGTACTGCCGAGACGTCGTCGAGGACTCGTTTCGGATCCACGGGGGATATGGCTACTCCACGGAGTACGAGATCGAGCGGTTGTACCGCGAGGCGCCGATGCTGCTGATCGGCGAGGGGACTGCCGACATCCAACGCATGATCATCGGCCGACGCCTGCTCGAGGACTACAACAGGCGCTGAGCCACCTTTCGAGAGCATCAGAACGCGAGGAGAAGACGTGCAGTTCGGGCGCTACTACGAGGAGTTCGAGGTGGGGGCCACGTACAAGCACTGGCCCGGCAAGACGGTCACGGAGTACGACGACCACCTGTTCTGCCTGCTCACCATGAACCACCACCCGTTGCACCTCGACGCGCATTACGCGCAGACGAGCACCGATTTCGGTCGCAACGTCGTCGTCGGTAACTACGTCTACTCGCTGCTGCTGGGCATGTCGGTGCCCGACGTCTCCGGCAAGGCGATCGCCAACCTCGAGGTCGAGTCGCTGCGCCACATCGCGCCGACCTTCCACGGCGACACCATCTACGGCGAGACCACCGTGCTCGAGAAGACTGAGTCACGCAGCAAGGACGACCGTGGCGTGGTCCAGGTCGAGACGCGTGGCTACAACCAGGACGGCGTGGTCGTGTGCGTGTTCCGCCGCAAGGTGATGGTGCCCAAGCGCAGCTACGGCGACCAGCGCGGTGGGGACCAGCCAGGGCGGCCGGTGCCGTCGCAGGGATGACGCCGCAGCACCCTTGACGCCGGGTGAGGGTCGGCGGGACCGTGCCGAGGGTGCCGAGTTCCCCACGCTGCCCCCGCTGCGGTGGCGTGGTGCGGGCTCCGACGCTGTTCTCCGCACAATGGCGGTGCGACGTCCATGGCGACGTCGTCCCGCTGCAACCCGTGCCGGTCACCGGACCGGCCACGGTCGCCGACATCGCCAACCGCTCCGCCGTGCCGGTGTGGTTGGCCTGGCCGCTGCCCAGTGGCTGGCTCGTGACCGGTCTCGGCTGGGCCGGTGATGACCGCAGCGGACCGCGCGCGGTCGCCGTGGCCTACTCAGGGCCGGCGCTACGAGGTGGCCCCGCCGATCTGGTTCTGCTGGCGGAGGAGCCGGCGGTGGGGTGGGGCGCCGGGCTGGCCGGTCTCGACGGCGCAGATCCGGGACCTCAGCTGGTGGACGGCAGTCCGGCCCTGAAGGTCAACATCGACGGACACCCGACGCCGCTGTGGCAGGTGCCAACGGCGCCGGACCGTACCGCCTACGTGGGTGAGGCCGACGGACGCTGGTTGTGGGCGATCGCCTGGCCCGATGACGCCGGCCTCGTCCTGCACGGCGTGGCCGGACTGCACGACCTGCGCGACGACGGGTGGCGCCCCGATCTTCCCCTCGGCGCTCCGACGTCACGGCTTCGTCCACGGCCGCTCGGAGGAGCCTGACCGGCTCACGCCGACTCACCGGAGGCGTGTCGGAGCGGCTGCCTAGTGTGGTGGCGTGGACGAGCAGCTGGGCCTAGCCGGCATGCCTACCCGGTTGTTCTCGGTCACGCCGACCCGCCTCGGCACCTGGCAGGACTGCCCGCGTCGGTACCGCATGGCGTATCTCGACCGGCCCACGCCACAGAAGGGCGGCCCGTGGGCGCACAACAGCGTGGGGGCCGCGACGCACAACGCATTGCGCGCCTGGTGGGACGAACCCTCGAGCCGTCGCACCGTAGCCCGGGCCGAACGCCTGGTGGTGCAGCACTGGCGGCCGGAGGGGTTTCGTGACGACGCCCAGTCCGACGACTGGTTGCAGCGCACTCGCGCGCAGGTGTCGGCGTACGTCGAGCGGCTCGATCCGACGGAGGAGCCACTGGGGCTCGAGCGCACGGTCGGCTTCCCCTCCGATGTCCTCGCCGTGAGCGGTCGGATCGACCGGATCGATGCCCGTCTGGACGACGCCGGACGCCGCAGCGCTTCGGTCGTCGACTACAAGACCGGACGCTGGGTGCCGTCGCAGACCGACGCCAAGTCGTCCTTGGCGTTGGCGCTGTACGCATTGGGGGTGCAGCGGGTGCTCCGGGTGCCCTGCTACACGGTTGAGCTGCACCATGTCCCCACGGGAGACGTGGTGGTGGCCGAGCACACCGACGTATCGCTGCAGCGGCACCTGCAGCGGGCCGAGGCGATCGGTGTCGAGGCCCGTGACGCGGAGACGCAGGCGCGCCAACGGCCAGCGGACGATCGCATGGACGACGTGTTCCCCCCACGGACCGGTGCTCTGTGCAGCTGGTGCGACTTCCGGGCTCACTGCCCTGAGGGCCAGGCAGCATCATCCACCAAACGCTCGTGGGACGCGCTCAGTGCTCAGGAGCCGAACCGCAACTAGTCAGACGTGGCCAGCGGACTCGGTGGGGGCTGCTGCGGACTTACCCCGACGGGTGGCTGTCCGTGCCGTTCGGTGTACTCCGCCACGTACGCCGCCACCGCCGTGGGCAACGTCGGGTAGAGGTTCTCCTCGCCCACCCGACTCACGAATCCGGCCGCGTCGAGGGCGTCCCGCAGGTCTTGCTTGACGCGTGCCATGCGGAAGGCGATGCCGCGTTGCTGGAGAAGTTCGCGGAGGTCGTCCAGCCCGTCCACCGACGTGATGTCGACCTGCACGACGGCCTCCGCGTTCAGGAGGAAGCATTCCGTGGGTGTCTGCGCTGCGTCGACGCTGGCGAGCGCCCGTCGCTTGAAGTCGTCGGTGTTCGCGAAGAACAGGGGCGAGTCGTAGCGGTACACGACGAGTCCTGGTACTTGCTGTGCATCGGGGTAGTCGTCGACATCGTGCATCCCGGCAAGTCCTGGGGCGTATCCGAGGATCGCGTCGTGGGGGCGGGCAACCCGGCGCAACATGTCGATCAGGGAGAGCCCCACGGCGATCAGCACTCCGTACAGGATGTCGAACATCAGTACGCCGACGACGGTGGCCAGTGCCAGGGCGAACTCACTGCGACGAAAGCTCCAGAAGCGACGCAGCTCGGCGATGTCGACCAGGCGAAGTGCAGCGAAGATGACGATGGCGCCCAGTGCAGCGGTGGGGAACAACGCCAGCACGTTGCTGAAGAACACCAGGACGAGCACCACACACCCGAAAGCCACCAGCGAGAACATCTGGCTCTTGGTGCGCAGCGCGTCACCGATAGCGGTTCGACTACCACTGCTGCTCACGGGGAAGCCCTGGAAGAGCCCGACGGCGATGTTGGACGTGCCCAGGGCGAGCAGCTCCTGGTTCGCATCGACGCGGTAGTCGTTGCGGTCGGCGAACGAGCGTGCCGTCAAGACGTTGTCGGAGTACCCGACGATCAGTACACCGATGGCCGGAAGGAGCAGGGCCTGAAGGTCGTCGAGGGTGAGGTGTGGCGGATGCAACGACGGCAGACCAGGAGGGATCTGTCCGACGGTCGCGATGCCGCTCGCATCCAGGTTGAACACGGCGACAGCGCCAGTGGCGAGCATCACCGCGAGCAGCGGCACGGGAGCCTTGGGCCAGTAGTGAGACACGAGCAGCATGAAGATGAGCACGCTCATCGCCAGGACGAACGTCGCGGTGTCGATGTCGCTGAGCTGCGAGGCGAACGACCGCAGCTCGGCCACGAATGTGTCGCCTTCGATGGTGAGTCCGCTGATCTTGCCCAGCTGTCCGACGATCATGATGACCGCGACGCCGGCCATGTACCCCACCAGGACCGGCTTGCTCAACAGCTCGGACAGCACTCCGAGGCGGGCCACCCAGGCGAGCAGGGCCAGGAAGCCGACCAGGATCGCCAACCCGGCGGCCAGCTCGGCGTAGCGCGTGGTGTTCGCGGCGGCAAGTCCTCCGATGCTCGTGGCCGTCATGAGTGCGGTGGTCGACTCCGGCCCCACCGACAGCTGGCGAGACGAGCCGAGCACCGCGTAGACGAGCATCGGGGGCAGCACCGCCCAGAGGCCGCTGACGGGGGGCAGACCCGCTACCTGCGCGTACGCCATCACCTGCGGCACCAGATAGGCCGCCACGGTGACGCCAGCGATCACGTCCAGTCGCAGCCAACCGCGTTGGTAGTGCAGCAGGCGGTCCAGACTCGGCGCGAAACGAGTCACCTGCATCGGTCAGCGGGCACGCGGAAGGCTGAGGACGAACGAGCTACCGCTGGCGTGATGGGTCCACTCACCGGATGCCGGCGTGAAGGTGTGCACGCTCGCCGCGCCGCGCACGGTCCACTGCTGCCCATCGCCGACCATCGCTGTGTCTTCGTCCAAGGCGACCAGGCGCCCGTCGGTGGCGACGCTGCCGGCGATGAACTCCCGAGCACCAGGCCGCCAGTTCTCGATCGCATCCCAGTGCGGCGCGAAGAGCGTGCCAGGGAAGTGTCCGAGCCCAGGTGCCCAGATCGACGCCTCGTCGGCCGCGCCGGAGTCGAAGGTGGGGTCGGACAGGCAGGCGACGCCAGCGCTGCAGCCGGCGTAGGCCAGGTCACCAGACGTCTGGCGCTGCGTCAGCTGGCTCCAGAACGGCGAGTCCGCCAGCACGGATGCGAGGTACGCCGGATTCCCGCCGGAGAAGAACACCATCGAGGCAGCTTCGAGCTGGGCCAGAACTTCTGGTGAGAACGCGTCAGCGCGCATCCGCAGGTCTGGTGCTGCGGCAGCGATCCCCAGGCGCGCGTAGTGAGCCAGTCCCTGCTCGCGCCAGCCCTGGTACACGTCGTCGCCCTCTGGCGCCGACGCAGTGGCGACGACCAGGACCTGCCCGCTTCGATGCGTCATCAGCTCGGTGTCGACGTCGTCGTGCCAGGTCTGGAACTCACCGGACCCGAGGAACGCCCACTCAGCACGCCGTGGACCCTGTGGACCCCGGGGAAGCTGCGTCATGGCGACCCTCCTGCTGTCGAGTCGGTCCAGAAGGCCGTCAGGACCTGGACCAGGTCCTCCGGTCGTTCGACGTTGGGCGAATGCGCGGCACCGGCGATCTCGACCGTACCGGCGTTCAAGCGCTGCGCCATCTGCCGTTGCAGATCCGGTGGCCAGTAGTGGTCCTCCTCGCCCCACACCACCTGTGTCGGCACCCCGGTCGCACGCAGGTTCTCGGTGCGGTCAGGTGTCTCCACGAGGTCGCGGGCCATCCGCAGCAGCGAGCCGGGAGAGCTGGCGAGGAACCGTCGGTCCAGGAAGTCCGCGACATCGGGGTCGTCTGGCCCTTCGTTGCCCTGCTCTCGTTCCAGCGCCGACTTGGCGGCCCACAGCACCTCCAGACCGTGCTCGTCGAGCACGTCGGCGAACAGCGCCAGTTCGTCTCGTTGCGGGTGCGGCAGCGCGGCCGGTCCGGAGCAGAGCAGCGTGACCGACGCGAAGTGGTCGGGCGAGGTGATCACCGCCTCCCGGGCGACCAGCCCGCCGTAGGAGTGGCCCACCACATGGACCTGGTCACCCATGGCATTCGCCACGGCCACGAGGTCGGCTCCGAACCGCGCCAGGTCGTACTCCTCGACGGCTGCGGCTCCCTTGGTCTCCCACTGTCCCCGTTGGTCGAACGCGGTCACGAAGAATCCGGCCGCTGCCAATGGGGCCAGCACGGCGATGAAGTCCTCCTTGCTGCCGGTGAACCCTGGAACGAGCACGGCAGCTGGAGCAGGACCGGACGGTGAACCGGCTTGCAGGGCGGCGAAGTCACCGACGGCCGTGGCCAGCGTGGTGGCGCTGACTCCGATCGGGAGGCCGAGGTAGGGCGGAGTGCTCACGCGGGGCAGGATAGGCGCGTGCCCCGGACCATCGCCGTCGCCAACCAGAAGGGCGGCGTCGCCAAGACGACCACGGTCGCCTCGCTCGGGGCGGCTCTGGCGGGCTCGGGGCAGCGGGTGCTGCTCGTCGACCTCGACCCCCAGGCCTGCCTGACCTTCTCCTTGGGACTCGATCCCGACGCCCTCGAGCTGAGCGTGCACGACGTGCTCATGGACCGAGTGGGCGCCGCCATGGCCATCGTCACCACCTCAGACGGCCCCGACCTCTTGCCGGCCACGATCGACCTCGCCGGCTCCGAGGTAGCGCTGCTCACGCGCACCGGACGCGAGTTCGTGCTCAAGCAGGCGTTGGACGACGTCCGCCGGCGCTACGACTGGATCCTGCTGGACTGTTCACCCTCGTTGGGGGTTCTCACCCTGAATGCCCTGACTGCGGCGGATGAGGTGTTGATCCCACTGCAGTGCGAGACGTTGTCGCACCGTGGAGTCGGGCAGCTGCTCGACACGGTGCGCGATGTGCAACGGCTGACCAACAAGCGGCTGCGCGTGATGGGAGTGTTACCGACCTTGTTCGACTCGCGCACCAACCATGCGCAGGCGGTGCTGTCCGACGTGTCGACGCGGTACGACCTGCGAGTGATCGAACCGGCGATCGCCAAGTCGATCCGCTTCGCAGAGGCGCCTGCGGCCGGCCGCTCGGTACTTGCGACGGCGGGGTCCAGCAAGGGTGCACAGGCCTATCGAGAGGTCGCCCGGCAGATGATGGATGGCGAGGTGGGCGCATGAGCAGGCGCGCAGGTACCGACTTCGACCGGCTGCGCCCCCGGCATCCCGACGTGCCCACCGACCAGGTCGCCGCTGGTGCGCCGACCGACCAGCAGGGGAAGCGGTCGCTCTTCAGCGCCTCCGGCGATGACGCGGTGCCACCGGCCTCGACGGGCGCCGTCGTCGTCACCTGCGGCGACTGCGGTGAGCGAACGGCGCTGACACCAGCCCAAGCCCTTCGGTTCGCGGTTCCCTCGCTGCACCTTCCGATCATCAAGCGGGACAAGTGGTCGTGGATGCGATGTCCGGCGTGCAGCCGCCGCACCTGGGTCGACGTGACGATCCAGCTCTGATGCAGACGTACGACGCGGTCGTCGTCGGCGCCGGTCTCGCCGGACTGAGGGCCGCGAGGGATCTGTCCGATCAGGGACGTTCTGTCGTCGTGCTCGAGTCACGGGACCGGCTGGGGGGACGCGCCTACACGAGCCAGCTCGGTGGCCGACCCGTGGAGCTCGGCGGCTCCTGGTTCACCCCTGAGCAGTCGCAGATCCGCTCCGAGCTCGACCGGTACGGGATCTGGGTGCGCAACTACGCGCCGGTCGAGCACTCCCGGTGGTTCACCGCCGGTGAGCTCCGGCTCGGTCTTCCGGTTCCGTGGCAGGAGCTGGGCGAGCTCGAACGAGCGCTGGTGCAGATCTCCGGCGATGCGGCCGAGGTCGCGTCCGGCGACGAGTCGGTCGGCGACGAGTCGGCCTGGGACTACCTGGAGCACCTGCGCCCCCCGCCGGCAGTGCGTGACTTCTTGCTCGGCTGGTGGCAGCTGATGGGCGGTGCGCCACCGCAGACCGGTGCCGTGATCGACGCGCTCGGCGCGATCGCGAATCACGGTGGTCTGACCGGACTGCTCACCTGTCTGGCACATGGCCCCGCTGGTGGGTGGGCACGTCTCGCCGACGCGCTGGCGCAGTCTCCCGGTATCGACGTCCGCCTGAGTACCCCGGTGAGATCGGTCCGCTGCGACGACGCGTCGGTGATCGCGCGTCTGGCTGACGGAACCTCTGTCGAGGGGTGCGCGATGGTGATGGCCGTTCCCTTGAACTGCCTTTCCGACGTCGAGTTCGTCCCTGCCCTCCCGGAGCGGGTGAGCGCATCGTTCGGGGCGAATGCGGGCGCAGCCATCAAAGTGGTGATGCTCGTCCGTGGTGTGGCGCCGCATGGTCTGGCGGTGGGGATGGCTGAGGGCTTCAAGTGGCTCTACGTCGACGATGCCCTGGACGGCGACGTCATCCTGACCGGCTTCACCTGGCCCGGCTCCACGTTCGACCCCACTTCGCGCGCAGACGTCGAGGCCTCGCTGCGTTGCTACTTCCCGGAGGCAGAGCTGATCGACCACGCCTTCCACGACTGGATCGGCGACTCCTGGTCGCGCGGCACATGGCTGACCGCCCGCCCGGGTGCGGTCCACCTGCTCGACCCGCAGCGCTTCTCACCGGTGGGTCGGTTGGTCTTCGCCGGCTCTGACGTGGCGGTCGAGCATGCGGGCTGGTTCGAAGGCGCCCTGCGCAGCGGCGCGTCGGCGGCCGAGCAGGTCAGTGCGCTGCTCGACCCGTGACCACCGTGGCGTCCAGGTCGTCGGACCGTAGGAGCGAAGGGGTCAGCCCGTTCCGGGCGAAGAGGGCCATGACCGTCGGCGCCTGTCGCTGACTGCTCTCGACGAGCACGACCCCGCCACGAGTCAGCCACGGCGTGGCCCGGCTGACCAGCTGCCGGATCACCTTCAGACCGTCCGTCCCTCCATCGAGGGCGACCTGCGGCTCGTGGTCGCGGGCCTCCGACGGCAGGAGGTCGACGGCGTGGCTCGGCACGTACGGCGCATTTGCGACCACCACGTCGATGTGTCCGATCAGGTGGCGCGGCAGCGGTGCGAACAGATCGCCCTGGAGGACTTGCGCCCGGATCGAGTCCAGGTTACGTCGCGCGCAGTCGACGGCGACCGGGTCGATGTCGACTGCGTGCAGGGTCATGCGGTCGTCCTGCTCGAGCAGCGCGGCACCCACCGCTCCCGACCCACAGCAGAGGTCGACCACGACGGCCGGGGTGCAGCGTCGGACGTGGGGCAGCGTTGCGTCGACCAACAGCTCCGTGCGCCTGCGCGGTACGAACACGCCGGGATCCACCTGGACCCGCATCCGGGAGAACTGCGCCCACCCCAGGATCTGCTCCAACGGGGTTCCGGCGATGCGGCGCTGGAGCAGCTGAGCCAGCTCCGCGTCCGAGGCCGCCGCCTCGATCAACAGGTCGGCCTCGTCCTGCGCGAACACGCATCCCGCGTCGCGCAGCGTCGTGATGACGACCGTTCGGTCTGCCGTGGCGGGTCAGTCCGTCGTGGGAGTCGACCCCGACGCCGCGTCGGACGCGGGTTTGGTGGACCCGCTGCGCCGGCGACGTCGACTACGCCCCGACGGGGCGCCTGGCTCTTGGGACGCGGTACCCGCAGTCGCAGTTGCAGCAGCACCGTTGCCGCCTGCGTCTGCGGCCACGTTCTGGCCGCTCCTGGTCCGCTTGCGGTTGCGACTGCGCCGCGGGCGGCGAGGCTCGGTCGACTCGTCGGCGCCGGAGGAGGCGGGTTGGCTCGTGCGCGGGCCACGGTCGGTGCGCTGACGAGTGCTCGATCCCGATCCGCCTCGCGAGTCGGCGCGCGAGTCGTTGTCCCGGGTGCGTTGGCGGCGTCCGGTCTCGCCGAGGTCCTCGACCTCCTCGGCCCCCAGACCGGCGCGAGTGCGCTGGCTCTTGGGCAGCCGACCACTGACCTCGCGGGGGATGTTGAGCTCCTCGTAGAGGTGGTCCGACGTCGAGTACGTCTCGCGTGGGTCCTCCAGCGCGATGCCGAGAGTCTTGGCGATCAGGTTCCAGCGCGGTACGTCTTCCCAGTCGACGAAGGTGATCGCGACTCCCGACGCCCCGGCCCGACCGGTACGACCGATCCGGTGGACGTACATCTTCTCGTCCTCTGGGCACGTGTAGTTGATGACATGCGTGATGCCCTCGACGTCGATGCCGCGCGCGGCAACGTCGGTGGCTACGAGCACGTCGACCTTGCCGCTACGGAACGCTCGCATCGCCTGCTCGCGCGCCCCCTGGCCGAGATCGCCATGGACGGCACCCACGGCGAACCCACGGTCGGTGAGATCGTCCGCCAACTTCTGCGCGTTGCGCTTCGTGCGGCAGAACACCATGGTGTGCCCGCGCCCTACTGCCTGCAGGATCCTCGCCACGAGCTCGGGCTTGTCCAGCGGATGTGCGCGGAACGCGTGCTGGTCCACGGTCTGCACGATGTGGCTGTTGTCATCGGCGGGGGACACCGCACGGATGTGCGTGGGCTTGTTCATGTAGCGACGGGCCAGCGCGACGACGTCGCCGGGCATCGTCGCGGAGAACAACATGGTCTGACGTTGCTTGGCGGTCATGGCGACGAGCTTCTCGACGTCGGGAAGGAATCCCATGTCGAGCATCTCGTCGGCCTCGTCGAGCACGAGGATGCTGACGTCGCCGAGGTGCAGGTGGAACTTGTCGACCAGGTCGATCAGCCGACCCGGTGTGCCGACGACGACATCGACGCCGGCCTGCAGCGCCTCGATCTGCGGCTCGTACGAGCGCCCGCCGTAGACGGTCAGGACGCGCAGTCCGCGGGTCTTGCTCGCGTGCCGGATCTCGTTGGCCACCTGCACGGCCAGTTCGCGCGTGGGAACGACCACCAGCGACTGGGGGACACCGGGCGTCTCGAGGTCGGCGTAGTCGGGGTCCTTGGGTGCCTTGATCCGCTGGATCAGGGGAATCGCGAAGCCGAGCGTCTTCCCGGTGCCGGTCTTGGCCTGCCCGATCACGTCGTGGCCCTCGAGGGCCACCGGCAGCGTCATCTCCTGGATGGGGAACGCCTCGGTGATCCCAAGGTGGGCCAGGTCGGCCACCGTGTCGGGGATCACTCCCAGTTCGGCGAAGGTCGTCAGGTCGGTCAGCCTCTTTGAGTCGATGTGGTCCGTGCGGGTTCGCACCGCTCATGGGGGGCAGCGACGGACACCTCAGGTACGGCTGGTCAGTGTATCCGCCCGGACAACTGCGCCGATTACCCTGTCCTGCGATGACCAGTACCGACGATGCCTCTGCAGTGCAGCCAGTGCCGGGCCCCGTGAGTGGTTGGGACGACCCCGAGTACCAAGAGGGCGTGATCGAGCTCCTCGGTGTGCTCGCCTACGGCGAGCTGTCCGCGTTCGAGCGGCTGTCCGACGATGCTGCGCTGGCTCCGACGCTGACCGACAAGGCCAGCGTGGCCGCCATGGCGGTCGCCGAGTTCGGTCACTTCCGGCACCTGCGCGACCGGCTGGTCGAGCTCGGCGCCGATCCGGAGGCGGCGATGACGCCGTTCGTCGTGGCCCTGGACGCCTTCCACGAGTCGACCGCCCCTGCGGACTGGCTCGAGGGTCTGGTCAAGGCTTATGTCGGCGACGGGTTCGCCGCCGACTTCTACCGCGAGATCGCGGTCCATCTGGATCCGGCCACGCGCGACCTGGTGCTCGGCGTCTTCGCCGACACCGGCCACTCCCAGTTCGCCGTCGAACAGGTCCGCGCCGCGATCGCCGCCGACCCTCGGGTGGCCGGGCGGCTGGCGCTGTGGGGTCGGCGTCTGGTGGGCGAGGCGCTCATCCAGGCGCAGTACGTTGCCGCCGAGCACGATGTGCTGGCCGGGTTGTTGATCGGCGGCCCGGGTCGACCAGGTGTCGACCTGGCGCAGATCGCCGAGGTCTTCAACAAGCTGACCGCAGAGCACAGCCGGCGCATGGCGTCACTTGGTCTCGCGTCGTAACGGGCGCAACCGCGTGACCGGACGGGTGGAGCGCGACTCGCCGAAATTTTCGGCTCGCGGTCGTTGATTCAGACGTGGCGGCTCGACACGCTGAGGTAGTTCGACCCGATCACCCCGCGTGATGGCCAACGGGGTCAGAACGGGATCCCTTCTCGGCCGGCCGCGGCGCTCGTCACCGTCCTCAAGGAGCTGCATGTCCATGAAGAGCGTGTTCTCCCACCGGCCGTCGGCCGCGATGGTGGTGGCCTGTACCGCGCTCGTCGTGGCCCTCGGCGGAACTGCGAGCGCGGCCGCCATGATCAACGGCCGCAGCATCAAGGCGAACACGGTGACGGGGGTCCAGGTCAAGGAGTCCTCGCTGACGACGGTGCCCAGCGCCAACTCGCTCGCGATGCTGCCCTCGGGACGATCCGAGACCGGCATCTTCGGTAGCGGCGACCGGCAACACGACAGACGGCTACCTCGGCGACTCGATCACGTACCCGCGCCCGCTGGCGACACCTGTCCGCAACACCCACATCATCGACGTGCAGGGGGCGCCGTCTGCACCGCACTGCCCAGGAATCGGGTCGGCCGCGAGGGGCTACCTGTGCCTGTACAACAACAACTACACGAACGTCGACCTCGGCTTCGGCAACTCGAGGGACACATGGCTTCGGTCCGGCAGGACCTCGTACGGTGTCGTTCTGTACTGGCACATCACGGGAACCGGCACCGCCTACGTCGGCGGCACCTGGACCGTGACCGCGCCGTAGTTGCCACCAGTTTCGTTCGGTGGGCTGGATCAGGCGGCTCCGAAGCCGACCTTCCGCTGCTCCTGCTCGCCGATCTCGACGAACACGATGTGCTGGGCGGGTACCAGGACCCGTCGACCCTTCGTGTCGATGAGCTCCAGCACCGCGTTGTCGACGCCGGTCACCGATCGCAGTGCTTCGGCGATCTCATCGGAGGTCGAGTCGGTCTCGACCACCAGTTCGCGCGGGGAGCCCTTGACCCCGATCTTGACCTCCACCACGACCTCCGAGTTCGACGCACGACAGCCCGGTCAGGCTAACCGAGCCGCTCACCACTGACCTTCCTTGCCACGTACGCCGAGCGCGAACGCGCTCACTCACCTGCCCGTGGGAAGCGTGAGATGCCGCGCCAGGCCAGGGTGCTCACCAGCTGCTCGGCCGCGGACTGGGGGATCGCGCCGTCGCGGGTCAGCCACCACCGAGCCGCCACCTGCGACGAGCCGCACAGCCCGACCGCCAGGAGCATCGCGAGGTCGGCGCCCAGCCCGGTGTCCTCGCTGATGACGTCGGACACCAGGTGGGCGCACGCCTGATTCACCTGGTCCACCCGGTCGCGCACGGCTGGCTCACTGGTGAGGTCGGACTCGAAGACCAGCCGGAAGGCGCCGCCCGGATCGGCGACGAAGTCGAAGTAGGCCCGGACGGTAGCGGCGACCCGTTCGGAGTTGTCCGTGGTGGACGTCAGCGCGTCGCGGACGGTGCTCAGCAGCGAGTCGGCGCTGGCGTCGAGCAGGGCGAGATAGAGGTCGAGCTTGCCGGGGAAGTGCTGGTAGAGCACCGGCTTGCTGACGCCGGCTCGTTCCGCGATGTCGTCCATGGCGGCTGCGTGGTAGCCCTGGGCCACGAAGACCTCTTGGGCGGCGGCCAGCAACTGGGTGCGGCGTTGCGACCTGGGCAGCCGGGTTCCGACGGTCGTCGCGACCGGCTCACGTGCATCTGCCGGGCTCGAGACGGTCATGGCGGCGCAGCCTACTCCCCAGTAACCACCGTGGGCAGCGGACGCGGTTGGTCGTGCAGCGCGGCCTGGAGGTCGCCCAGCCGCTCCAGGCGCTCGAGCACCTGTGCTGCGTCGAACGTGAGCTCGCCCGGCGATGTCGCACCGGCCACCTCGTCCCAGCTCAGTGGAGTGGAGACCGTGGGTCGTTCCCTCGCGCGCAGCGAGTAGGCGGCGATCGTCGTCTTGGCGGCCCGGTTCTGCGACCAGTCCAGGTACACCCGTCCGGTGCGTTGGCTCTTGGTCATGGTGGCGACCACCTGGGTGGGGTGGTCGCGCGCGAGCTCGCCCGCGAGCCGCTTGGCGTACTCGGCGGCGCTGTCCTCGTCGGCGTCCCGGATCGGCACGCTGATCTGCAGACCCTTGGAGCCCGACGTCTTGGGCCAGCCGGTCAGGCCGTCGGCGGCGAGACGGTCGCGCAACAGCAGGGCGACCGCCGCGCACTCGAGCACTCCCGCGGGCGGCCCGGGGTCCAGGTCGATGACCAGCAGGTCCGGCGGCAGCGGACCTCCCTGGTCGTCGACGCGCCACTGGGGCACGTGCAGCTCCAACGCCGCGAGGTTGGCCTCGTAGACCAGCGTGGGCACGTCGTCGAGCACGACGTAGTCGATGAACCCTCGATCCCTGCTGCTGCCCGGCGCCGCAAGGTTGACCGTGCGCACCCAGTCGGGCGTGTGCGACGGCGCGTTCTTCTCGAAGAACGACGGTCCGTCGACGCCGTTGGGGTAGCGAACGGTGGTGAGCGCCCGGTGTGACGTCGCGGCGAGCACGGCCGGTGCGGCCCGGGTGTAGTAGTCGATCACCTCGGCCTTGGTGAACCCGACCGACGGATAGAGCACCTTGGAGAGGTTCGACAGGGTCAGTCGACGGCCCTGCACCTCGACCGTCACCCGCTCATCGGGCACCGGCTGCTTCCCTTGGGCTGCCACGCACGGCACGCTAGTCCGATGCGGACCACGTGGAAGGGCGCCATCTCGTTCGGCCTGGTCTCGATCCCGGTCAAGGCCTACACCGCCACCGAGGAGCGCGACGTCGCGTTCCACCAGGTGCACGGCACCGACGGCGGCAGGATCCGCTACCAGCGCACCTGCACCGTGTGCGGCGAGACGGTGGCGTACTCCGACATCGCCAAGGGATTCGAGCTGGCCGACGGCAGCACTGTCATCCTCACCGACGACGACCTGGCCGACCTGCCGTTGCCCACGAAGCACACCATCGACGTGCGCAGCTTCGTGCCCGCCGACCAGGTCGACGCGATGTTCTTCAACCGCAGCTACTACCTCGAGCCGGACACGGCCGGGCGCAAGCCGTACGCGCTGCTGCGTGAGGCGTTGGGCACCTCGGGGCGGGCCGCGTTGGTCAAGGTGGCGCTGCGCAGTCGCGAGCAGCTGGCGCTGGTCCGTGCCCACGGCGAGGCACTCGTCCTGGAGACGATGCTCTGGCCCGACGAGGTACGCAGCACCGAGGCGTTGGAGCTGCCCGGTGACGACGTCGAGCTGCGTGACGACGAGCGGGCGATGGCGGCCTCGCTGGTGGCGGCCATGTCCGACGACTTCCACCCCGACCTGTACACCGACGACTACCGCGAGGCGCTGCTCGCCGTGATCGACGCCAAGGTCGCCGGACGCGAGGTCGTCGTGCCCGAACCGGCCCAGGAGGCGGGGGGAGTGATCGATCTGATGGCAGCGCTGCAGGCCAGCGTCGATGCCGCCCGCCAAGCACGCGAATCGGCCTGACCGGTCACGCTGCGCACACGGGGTGGTCCCGGAGAGTGACCTGCGGCGACGTTCCCGGCTCCCGGCTGGGCGACCTGTCAGACTGCACCTGTGACCGATCCGGCAACGCTTCTCGAGGCGCTGCGCTCGGTACCGGGGGTGGCGTCGGCTGACCTTGAGCCGGACGACCGACCGGAGGGCGCCGGCACCTTGCGTCTGCAGCTGTCGCCTGGCGCCGACGAGGTGCAGGTGGCGACGTCGGTCAACCGCGTCCTGCGCGAACAGTTCGGTCTGGCCGTCGACGCCAACCGGGTGCAGGTCGTCGAGGAGGCCGAACCGCTGCGCCGCACCGAGGAGCCGGTCGCGCCGCCGCCCGGCCCAACCGAGCCAGCACTGGCCGACGACACCGAACTGCCGCTCGTTCCCCCCACCCCGATCCGCAAGGGTCTCGTGGCCGTCCCCGAACCGCCGATCCCGCCGGTCGTCGAGCCCGCGTCGGCCTGGGAACAGGTGCGGGCGAGCCTCGATGAGGCAGTGACCGAGGCCGACGCGCAGGCGGCGACGCCGCCGGTCGCACCTTCGGGGGCACCGTCGACTCGCGTCCCCACGAGCGGACCCGTGCTCGTTCCCCCCTCTGTCATGGGGTCGAGTGTCACGGGCTCGAGTGTCACGGGCTCGAGTGTCACCGGCTCGAGCACGACGGCGGTCGAGACCTCCGTGGGCACCTTCGGTCAAGACGACGGTGACGAGGACGCGGACTTCGCCGCCCGTCCACCGCGGGTGTTGATCCAGCGCATGCAGCTGGTGTCTGCCGGGCTGGGGGTGACCACGGAGGTCACCTTGAGCTGGCAGGGGCTCCCGTTCTCCGGAGCCGCCGACGCCGCTGCGACGCCCACGAGCGTCCATCGCTCGGTCGCGATGGCGACCCTTCGTGCGGTCGAGGCCGTGGTGTCGGGACGGGCGCGCTTCGAGCTGGAGCAGCTCGAGGTGAACCAGCTCGGCCCGGATCGGGCCGTCGTGGTGGTGGTGTCGATGCTCACCAAGGCGGGAAGCGAGCGGCTCACCGGGGTGTCGGTGGTGCGTGAGGACGTGCGACAAGCGGTGATCCGGGCGACCCTGGATGCGTTGAACCGACGCCTGGAGTCCATCCTCTTCTCGTGACGCAGATGGGGTCGGTGGTCCCGCACTGGCCAGGAGACAACGTGTCCCTGCCGGGCCAGCGGCTGTTCGTTCGGGCCGCGCCCAATCCCGCGGGTGAGCCGGCTGTCCTCGTCCACGGTCTCGGTGGGGCGTCCACCAACTGGACCGACCTGATGGCGCTGCTGCAGCCGCGTCTGTCTCTGCGAGCACCGGACCTCCCCGGCTTCGGACACTCGCCGCCGCCGGACAGCGGCGACTACCGGATCGGCGCGCTGGCGCGCGCCGTAGCGCGACTGATCGAGCACGACGGCTGCGGCCCGGTGCACCTGTTCGGGAACTCCCTCGGGGGCGCGGTGAGTGTGCGCTTGGCGGCCCAGCGTCCTGATCTGGTCAGGAGCCTGGTCCTGGTGTCACCCGCACTTCCCGACCTGCGCCCTCGCACCGGCACCATCGGTGTGCCGCTCATGGCGTTCCCCGGACTCGGCGAGCAGGTGTGGCGCAGGGTGTCCGCGATGCCACCGGAGCGTCAGGTGCAGGCGATGCTCGAGCTGAACTTCGCCGATCCTTCGCGCGTGCCGCCTCAACGTCGTGAGGAGGCGGTGGCGGAGTACCGACGTCGGTTCGCGCTGCCCTACAGCGGTGATGCGCTGGCTCGGGCCAGCCGCGGACTGATGTCGGCCTTCCTCGAGCCCGGACCTGAGGGGCTCTGGCGGCAGGCGCGGCGGATCCACGTGCCCACGCTGCTGATCTACGGCGCCCGCGACCGGTTGGTCGACCCCCGACGAGCGCGTCGCGCCGCCCGGACGTTTCGTCGGTCGCGACTCGTGCTGCTTCCCGGCGTGGGCCACGTCGCGCAGATGGAGGTGCCCGAGCTCGTTGCGCGCTTCGTCGGGCACTTCCTCGACGACGTGGCCGCCCGTGCCTTCGACGAGCCGCTCGCCCCCAGCCAGACGACCGGCTAGCGTCAGCCAGCGTGTCGACTCCCGATCTCGAGCCGGTGTTCGCGCGCGTTCCGGAGCTGCGCGACGTCGTCGCCGTCGACGACCTCGCGGGCGGTCTCACGAACAGCAACTACCGAGTGCGCACGGCTGATGGTGGTGACTACGTCGTCCGGGTTGCGGCGCCGTCGAGCGGTCTGCTGGCGATCGACCGTGACCTGGAGCGCAGGAACACCATCGCGGCATGGCAGGCGGGTGTCGGCGCTCCGGTCATCGCAGTCCTGCCAGACCTGGACGTGCTCGTCGTCGGCTTCTTGCAGGGTCGAACGCTTGACGCGTCCGACATCGCCGACGCCGACGCGGTGCCTCGCATCACCGCAGCAGTGCGGCAGCTGCATGCCGGCCCAGCATTCGTTGGCCCGTGGGACATGCGCGAGTTCCGTCGCTACTACTACTCGGTGGTGGCCGAGCGTGGCTTCCGGTTGCCCTCCGACTACGACCAGATGGCCACGCGGATCGAGGCGCTGGAGGACGCGATGCGTCCCGGAGACGAACCGCGGGTGCCGTGCAACAACGACCTTCTACCGGCCAACTTCATCGACGACGGCTCCAAGATCTGGGTCATCGACTACGAGTATGCGGGTATGAACGAAGCCAGCTTCGAGCTGGGCAACATGGCGGCTGAGGCCTTCCTGGACGACGCCGCGACGCAACACCTGATCAGCTCGTACTGGCAGCGCGAGTCGGAGTCGAAGCTGGCCAGGGCGCGGGCCTGGTCGTTGCTGGCGCGGTACGGCTGGACGTTGTGGGCCTCGATCCAAGACGGTGTCTCCGACCTCGACTTCGACTTCTGGACCTGGGGCATGAAGAAGTACGACTCGGCGCGCGAGGAGCTGTTGAGCTCGCGGTACGACGAGATCCTGGACGGGCTCGGCGTCGACGACTGAGCTGCGACTCAAGCGACGCGGGTGGCGTCGCCGCTGATCACCGGAGGAACCGTGACCGAACTGCCGCAGCGGGCGCGCATCGTCATCATCGGCGGTGGCGTCGGTGGTACGAGCATCGCCTACCACCTGGCCCAGCGCGGCGAGAGCGACGTGTTGCTGGTCGAGCGCGCTGAGCTCACGAGCGGGTCCACGTTCCATTCCGCTGGCCTCGTCGGTCAGCTGCGCGGTTCGGTGACGCTCACCCGGATGATGATGTACAGCGCGCAGCTCTACCGGCAGCTCGCGGAGGACCCGGAGACCGATCCCGGCTGGGTGGAGTGCGGCGGCCTGCGACTCGCATCGTCGATGCCCAGGCTGGAGGAGCTGGAACGGCAGGTGGGATGGGCCGAGACGTTCGGTCTGCCGCTGCACCGGATGACGGCGGACGAAGCCCAGGAGCTGTTCCCCCTGATGACGACCGACGGCGTGCTCGGCGCCACCTTCTTGCCGACCGATGGCTACCTGGACCCCAGCCAGCTCGCCTACGCGCTGGCCAAGGGCGCCCGCGCCGGCGGCGTGCGGGTGGCCGAGCGGGTGCGGGTCGAGGGCATCGAGGTACTGACCGGGCCGTCAGAGGCCAGGTTCCGCGTCACGACCGATCAGGGTGACGTCTTTGCGGAGTCGGTGGTGGACGCGGGTGGGATGTACGGAGCGCAGATCGCGCGCATGGTGGGGGTGCGTGTCCCGATCCTGCCCATGTCGCACCAGTACGTCGTCACCAAGGCGTTCCGCGACGTCTCTGACGGGCGACGGCTGCCGACACTGCGCGACCCGGACCTGCTCATCTACTACCGCGAGGACGGAGCAGGGCTGGTGATGGGCGGGTACGAACGGCACTGTGCGCCCTTCGCGTTGGCGCCGGACGGACTGGACGCCGTGCCGCACGACTTCAACGGCCGGTTGCTGCCCGAGGACTGGTCCCGGTTGGAGGAGATCTACCAGAACTCGGTCCGTCGCACTCCCGCACTGGCCGACGTGGAGATTCGCAAGATCATCAACGGCCCCGAGGGGTTCACCCCCGACAACGAGTTCTGCCTCGGCGCCACGGACGTCCCCGGCTTCTACGTCGCCGCGGGCTTTTGTGCCCACGGGATCGCTGGTGCCGGTGCGGTCGGCATGGTGATGGCGAACTGGGTGCTCGACGACGACCCCGGGATGGACCTGTGGGAGATGGACGTACGGCGCTTCGGGCGTCAGTACCGATCGCCGTCGTATACCCGCAAGCGCGTCGTGGAGAACTACGAGACGTACTACGACATCAAGTACCCAGGTCACGAGCGACTGGCCGGACGTCCCCTGCGGACAGGGCCGGCCTATCCCTGGCACGTGGAGCACGGTGCTGCCTTCGGTGAGAAGAGCGGGTGGGAGCGCGTCAACTACTACACGTCGAATGCGTTGTCCCAGGACGAGGCGTTGCGCCCGCGCGGCTGGGCCGGACAGCACTGGTCTGCGGCCGTCGCCGCCGAACACCGTGGGACGCGCGAAGCCGCCGGCCTGTTCGACGAGTCCTCCTTCGCCAAGATCGAGGTCAGCGGACCTGGTGCCTCGACCTTGATGGAGTGGCTGTGTGACAACCGGGTCGCTCGTGGCGTCGACCGGATCACGTACACGCAGATGCTCAACGCCCGTGGCGGTGTCGAGGCCGACGTCACGGTGACCCAGACCGCCCACGAGACCTTCCTGGTGGTCACGGGCACGGCGTTCGGCACCCACGACCTCGCCTGGATTCGCGCCCACGCACCCACCGACGGGTCGGTGCTCGTCCGGGACGTGACGGACGCGACCGTCGTGTTCGGGCTGTGGGGGCCGAACGCCCGCAAGGTTCTTGGTCCGTTGACGCCGCAATCCTTGGACTCAGACTCGTTCCCCTTCATGACCTCGCGTGACACGACGGTCGCCGACGCCCCGGCACGACTGCTGCGCGTCACGTTCGTCGGTGAGCTCGGCTGGGAGATCCACGCGCCGGTGGAGTACGGACTCGGACTGTGGCGGGCGCTGTGGGACGCCGGTCGAGAGCAGGGGCTCGTCGCCGCCGGCTACCACGCGATCGACTCGTTGCGCGCCGAGAAGGGTTATCGGTACTGGGGCTCCGACGTGACTCCCGACGACAGTCCGGACGAGGCGGGGCTCGGATTCTGTGTCCGCGCGGACAAGGACTTCCTCGGGGCCGACGCGCTCAGACGGCAGCGCGGCGACTCCGCCGCGGACGAGACCGCCCGTCGACTCGTCTGCATCACCTTGGACGACCCGCGCGAGGTAGCCCTCGGCAACGAGCCGATCCGGATCGGCGGGCAGACCGTCGGGCGGGTCACCACCGGGGCCGCCGGGTACAGCGTCGGCCAGTCGATCGTCTTCGGCTACGTCCCCCGGACCCGATCCGCCCCCGAAACCGGCGTCGAGGTGCTCGTGTTCGGTCGCTGGGTGGCCGGGCAGATCCGGGCCGAGCCCTTGTTCGACCCGAAGAACGAGCGAATCCGGTCCTGAGCGGGCGACCCGACGGGCATGATCGACCGGTGACCGGCGACCTGACCCGTGCGCTGCTGCGGCCCGACCGAGGCGGCAATGCGTTCGAACAGGCGGTGGAGCGGCTGGCCGAGGCGATCCGGGTCGGGGCGCTGGGCAACGGCGAGCGGCTGCCCTCCGAGCGTGACCTCGCCGACCTGATGCAGGTGAGCCGGACCACGCTGCGCGAGGCGTTGGCAGCACTGCGCGACGCAGGTCTCGTGGAGACCCGACGGGGCCGGGTGGGCGGGACTTTCGTGGTCTACGACGGGTCTGCGGCGCTGCCCGGTCGATCGGCTGACCTCCCCGACATCGAAGACGTGCTCGCCTTCCGGTCGGTGGTCGAGCCGGGCGCCGCCGAGCTGGCGGCGGCGCGGATGGCCGTTGCCGAGGACGCAGCGACCGTCACGGGGGTCGCGGTCACGTTGCGCGGACTGGTCGACGCGGTAGCCCAAGCTCCCGACGATGCCCGACGGCGACTGGCCGACACCCGACTGCATCTCGCGGTGGCGCAGGCCTGCGGGTCCGACGCGCTCACCACGGCAGTGGCGGACGTGCAGGTGCGGCTGGGACAGCTGCTGGCCGCCATCCCGGTGCTGCCGCGCAACATCGCGCACTCCGACGCGCAGCACGAGGAGATCGTGGCGGCTGTGCTGGCCGGCGAGACCGACGCCGCCCGGGCGGCGATGCTCGAGCACTGCGCAGGCACAGCCGCGCTCCTGCGGGGCCTGCTCGGCTGAACGCCAGCGGCTCCGCGGGTCGTCCGCCATAATTGTCCGATCGCATACCATTCGGCCCGAAGGTCGAGCGAGGAGGCAGTGATGAGCCAACGTCCGGGAATGATGACGCTGGAGGAGCTCAAGACCCAGGTCGACCTCGGCGCCATCGACACGGTCGTTCTCGCCATCACCGACATGCAGGGACGACTGCAGGGCAAGCGGCTCGCCGCCCGCTACTTCCTCGACGAGGTCGCCGAGCACGGCACCGAAGGCTGCAACTACCTGCTCGCCGTCGACATGGACATGAACACGGTGGGCGGGTACGCCATGTCCTCGTGGGAACGCGGGTACGGCGACTTCGCGATGATTCCCGACTTCGCCACCTTGCGATGGGTTCCCTGGCACCCGGGGACCGCGTTGCTGCTGGCGGACGTTGCGTGGAATGACGGGTCCGATGTCGTCGCCTCACCGCGCCAGATCCTGCGTCGCCAGCTCGCCCGGCTCGACGCGCTGGGGCTGGTTGCTCTCGCCGGTACCGAGCTCGAGTTCATCTTGTTCAACGACACGTATGAGGCGGCCTACGACCTCGGCTACCACGACCTGCAGCCCGCCAACCAGTACAACGTGGACTACTCGATCATCGGCACGTCGCGCGTCGAGCCGCTTCTGCGTCGGATCCGAACGGCCATGGACGCGGCCGGTCTCTACGTGGAGTCGGCCAAGGGGGAGTGCAACTTCGGCCAGCACGAGATCGCGTTCAAGTACGACGAGGCGTTGACCACCTGCGACAACCACGTCATCTACAAGACCGGCGCCAAGGAGATCGCAGCCCAGGACGGGTACGCGCTGACCTTCATGGCCAAGTTCAACGAACGCGAAGGCAACTCCTGTCACATCCACCTGTCGGTGCGCGACAAGGAGACAGGTGCCCCGGTCATGGCGGCCGAGGACAACCGCAGTGACCTGTCGACGTTGGGCGAGCAGTTCGTGGCGGGCCAGCTGGCCCACCTGCGCGAGACGTCGTTGATGTTCGCGCCCAACATCAACTCCTACAAGCGCTTCGTCCCGGGGTCGTTCGCCCCCACCAGCGTGGCGTGGGGTCGCGACAACCGGACCTGCGCCGTTCGCCTGGTCGGTCATGGCCATTCCCTGCGCTACGAGAACCGCGTGCCTGGCGGTGACATCAACCCCTACCTCGCCGTCGCTGCGATGGTGGCGGCGGGGCTGGACGGTATCGAGCAGGAAATGGTCCTCGAGCCGGAGCTCGCCGGCAACGCCTACATCTCCGACGCCCCGCGGGTTCCCCACACGATGACCGAGTCGTTGGCGCTGTGGGACAACTCCACGTTCGCCCGGCAGACCTTCGGCGACGAGGTGGTCGACCACTACGCGAACATGGCCAGGGTCGAGGTCGACTCGTTCTACCGGGTCGTCACCGACTGGGAGCTGGGCCGCAATTTCGAGCGGTCGTGACGGAGGCTCGACGATGACGACCACGAACCCGATCCCGTCGGTGATGACCCACGACGTGATCAACCCGGCCAACGAAGAGCTGGTACTGACCCTCGCTCTGGCCGATGAGCGGATCACCGACACCGCGATCGAACGCGCCCATGCGGCGTTCCCCGCCTGGCGAGCGGTTGCGCCGGCGGACCGCGCGCGCCTGCTGCGCGAGTTCGCCGCCCAGGTGGATGCGCACATCGAGGAGCTGGCCCGTCTCGAGGTGATGAACGCCGGCCACACACTCACCAACGCCCGTGGGGAAGCCGGCAACGTGCGCGATGTCCTCGCCTACTACGCCGGCGCGCCGGAACGGTTGTTCGGCCGGCAGATCCCGGTCGCGGGAGGGGTCGACGTCACGTTCAAGGAGCCGCTCGGCGTCGTGGGCGTGATCGTGCCGTGGAACTTCCCGATGCCGATCGCCGGCTGGGGGTTCGCGCCGGCGCTCGCCGCGGGCAACACGGTGGTGCTGAAGCCGGCCGAGCTGACGCCGTTGACCGCGATGCGGCTGGCCGAGCTGGCCCTGGACGCGGGTCTGCCCGAGGGCGTCTTCACGGTGCTCCCCGGCAAGGGGTCGATCGTGGGCGAGCGATTCGTCACCCACCCGCTGGTCCGCAAGGTGGTGTTCACCGGTTCGACGCAGGTCGGCCAGCGCGTGATGGCCGGCGCGGCGCAGCAGGTCAAGCGCGTGACGCTCGAGCTCGGCGGCAAGAGTGCCAACGTCGTGTTCGCCGACGCCGACCTCGAGCGCGCCGCAGCCACGGCTCCCTACGGCGTCTTCGACAACGCCGGCCAGGACTGCTGCGCCAGAAGCCGCATCCTGGTGCAGCGCAGCGTGTACGACCGCTTCATGGAGCTGCTCGAGCCCGCCGTCAAGGGAGTTCGGGTCGAGGACCCGGCGCTGGAGTCCGCGCAGATGGGACCACTGATCTCGCGCGGGCAGTGGGAGGCGGTCGCGTCGTACGTGCCGCGACGACGCACCGGTTGCGTTTCGCGGGAGCTGCCCAGAAGGTCCGGGTTTCTGGTTCCCACCCACCGTGCTGGCGCCGGTCAAGGACGACGACCGCACCTACCGCGAGGAGATCTTCGGTCCTGTGGTCGTCGTCGCGCCGTTCGACGACGAAGCCGACGCCATCCGCATGACCAACGACTCCGACTACGGCCTGTCGGGGTCGATCTGGACCAGTGACGCCGGACGCGCCTGGCGCGTGGCGCGTGCGGTGGACACCGGCAACCTGTCGATCAACAGTCATTCTTCGGTGCGGTACTCCACGCCGTTCGGTGGTTTCAAGAAGTCAGGACTCGGCAGGGAGCTGGGTCCGGATGCTCTGGATTCGTTCACCGAGGTGAAGAACGTCTTCCTGGCGACGGACTGAGCCGTCAGGCATCACGCATGAAGGGAACGATGGTGGAACGTCTCCAGGACCGGGTCGCGGTGGTCACCGGCGCTGCCAGCGGGATCGGGTTGGCTGCTGCGCAGAGGCTGGCGGCCGAGGGTGCGGTGATCGTCGTCGCCGATCTCGATGAGGCGCAGGGCGGGGCCATCGCGGATGCACTGGGCGGCATGTTCGTGCGCACCGATGTCACCCGGCAGGCAGACAACGAGGCGCTGTACGCCGCTGCGTGGGATCGCTACGAACGGATCGACATCGCGTTTCACAACGCAGGCATCTCACCGCCGGACGACGACTCGATCCTGACGACCGGCCTGGACGCCTGGCGGCGCGTGCAGGAGGTGAACCTCACATCGGTGTTCCTTGGCTGTCAGGCGGCCATCCCCTACATGCAACGTCATGGCAAGGGGTCGATCATCAACACCGCATCGTTCGTGGCCACCATGGGTGCGGCGACGTCACAGATCTCCTACACCGCCAGCAAGGGCGGTGTCCTGGCGATGTCGCGCGAGCTCGGTGTGCAGTTCGCTCGCGAGGGCATTCGCGTCAACGCTCTGTCTCCCGGTCCGGTCAACACACCGCTGTTGGTGGAGCTGTTCGCGAAGGACCCCGAACGTGCCGCGCGCCGACTCGTGCACGTACCGATGGGACGGTTCGCTGAGCCGACCGAAATCGCTGCCGCCGTCGCGTTCCTCGCCAGCGATGACTCTTCTTTCATCACCGCGTCGAATTTCTTGGTCGATGGGGGCATTTCGGGCGCCTATGTCACACCCTTATAAGTGTCTTAGCGAGTCTTAGTAGCGCCCACAACGTCGCGCGCGGCATGCTCGGAGGGCCCCCTGCTCCGTCACCCCCCTCGGAGCAGGGGGTTCACTCTCAGGAGTTGCAAAGCTGGTCGCTCATGCCGCGACGGCACGCTTCGTGCGAGACCCGTTCGGCGCGGTCGGACGTCAGCAACCGCCGGTGAACGTTCCGGCTTGCGACTGCGGCGCCGCGATCGAGTGTTGGTTCTTGCGGTGCAGGTCGAAGTGGCGAGTCCAGTCCAACTGCATCTTGGGCGGAGTCGAATCGGTCGCCCCATCACCCAGCAGACGCAGTCGCAACGTGTACAGCGCTCCGGACCGCGCTGCCGGGCGACGCTCGGTCATGACGACCTTGTCGTCCACGAACCACGAGATGTGCGTCTTCGTCATTTCGACTGCGTAGGTGTTCCAGTCCCAAGGACCAGCATTGACGTGCGCGGAGTACGTGAACTCTCGGTCCGGCAACGTGCGAATCGACATGTTCGTCGTGTCCGCTCCCATGACGTAGTCGGCCATCGTGATGTTCTGGGCGCCGCAGTGGTAGGCCGCCTTCCTTGCTGGGACCAGATCGACGATGAGGCGATACGGACTCGTTGTCTGGATCTGGTGGCCGAAGACCCTGACCTCCCAACGACCGTAACGATGTGCGTGGCCGGTGAGCTTGACGGCGACCGGGCGGCCGTCGGGCTCGCCCTTCACCACCAGTTCACCCCACTTGTCCTCGACGAGACGGGGATGGTTGATGTCCCAGTAAGGGGCTAGGGGCGGTGACTTCGTTGCGGTTCCCGGTGCGCAACCACCGATGAACCCGCACGGTGTCTCGAACTCGGTGTGCCAATCCGGAACTCCCCAGCGGTACACCGCGCCTGCTCCGGTTGGTGTTGCGCGCGTCACGGCGGCGCCGGGGGACTGGACGCCCAACGCTGCGACAACGCAGAATGCAGCCACAGCGAGCGGGCGTCGCCCCCGACGGAACGCGAACATGCCCGAAACGATAACGCGGATCACGCCACGTAACGAAGCGCGCATTCGGGTGAAACGCGTCACGAGTGCAGGTTTGTTGTTGACACGCGCACTGTGTGTGATCTCACGCTCTGCGCGACATTACGCTCTGTGAGGATTGCACGGTTTGAACATAGGCCGAACGGGTGACGTAGGTGATGCAACGCGCACATCATTCCCGCGCGCGGTTCGTTCCCGCCGCAGTCACCAGAGCCTCGAAGAGCGCGAGATCGTCGCCGGCCTCGGGGTGCCACAACACACCGATGCTGAAGCGATGCAGCGGGTCCTCGACCACTTCGATCGTCGTGTCGTCGGCCCAACCGGTGACGGTGAGTCGACCCGGATCGGCGACGCCTTGATGGTGGTAGCTGCGCACGTTGGCCTCGGTCCCGAGGATTTGCGCCACTGTTGACCCCGCCGCGAGCCGCACCGGATGCTCACCGAAGACCCCAGGCTCAGGGCGGTGTCCCTCGTGCCCCACGACGTCGGGCAGATGCTGCTCCAAGCGCCCGCCGGCCGCAACCGTCATCAGCTGCATGCCCCGGCAGATGCCCAACGTCGGTAGGTCGCGCTGCCAGGCCCCGGAGAGCAGGGCCAGCTCGCCCGCGTCACGGTCGGGGCGCAGGCCCGTCGTGGCGTCGTGGGCAGGCTCGCCGTACAAGGCCGGGTCCAGGTCGGCGCCGCCGACGAGTACGAGCCCGTCGAGCAGGTCGAGCACCTGCGGGTCGGTCGCACTAGCAGGTGGCACCACGACGGGCAGGCCGCCGGCCGTCGTCACCTTGCTCACGTAGCTAGCCGGCACGAGCACCGCCGGCTGCTCCCAGACACCCCAGCGGGCGGACTCGAGGTAGGCGGAGATTCCGATCACCGGACGCACGTGGTGAGTCTGGCAGGTCGGTGGCCCGTCTCAGGTCGTGGACCAGGCGTCCTGGAATGCCGGGGGGTCGGGCAGAGTTGATCCGCCGTAGCCGTCGTCCCTCGCTGCCAGGAGTTGCCGTGTCGTTGCCCCCGTTGGTCGAGCCCGCCGAGGGCCTGTCTGTCGACGAGGTGAAGCGCTACAGCCGCCACCTGATCATTCCCGAGATCGGCATGGCCGGTCAGAAGCGTCTGAAGAACGCCCGCGTACTGGCGGTCGGGGCCGGCGGCCTGGGCTCACCGGCGCTGGTCTACCTCGCAGCCGCCGGAGTCGGCACACTCGGCATCGTCGAGTTCGACCTGGTCGACGAGTCCAACCTGCAGCGGCAGATCATCCACGGCCAAAGCGACGTGGGTCGCTCGAAGGCGGAGTCGGCCAGGGACTCGGTCAAGGAGATCAACCCGTACGTGAACGTGCAGATGCACGAGGAACGGCTCGACTCCAGCAACGTCATGGAGATCTTCGCTCAGTACGACCTGATCGTGGACGGCACGGACAACTTCGCCACCCGGTATCTCGTCAACGACGCAGCCGTGCTGCTCGGCAAGCCCTACATCTGGGGCTCCATCTACCGCTTCGACGGTCAGGTCAGCGTGTTCTGGGCCGACCACGGTCCCTGCTACCGCTGTCTGTACCCCGAGCCGCCGCCGCCGGGCATGGTGCCCTCGTGCGCGGAAGGCGGTGTCCTCGGCGTCATGGCCGGAACCATCGGCACGCTGCAGGTCAACGAGGCGATCAAGGTGCTCACCGGAGTGGGCGAACCGCTGCTCGGGACCTTGATGGTCTACGACGCGCTCGAGTCGTCTTTCCGCCGGGTGCGCGTCCGCAAGGACCCGAACTGTGCCATCTGCGGGCCGAACCCGACCGTGACCGAGCTGATCGACTACGACGCCTTCTGCGGCACCATCTCGTCCGAGGCGGCGGAGGCCGCCAGGGACGCGACGATTTCGGTCATCGACCTCAAGGCGATGCTCGACGAGCGCGATGCCGGTGAGCGTGACTTCCTGCTCATCGACGTCCGTGAGCCGGCGGAGTACGAGATCGTCTCGATCCCGGGCGCGGTGCTCATCCCGAAGAACGACTTCCTCCTCGGCGCGGCGCTGGAGACGATGCCGCAGGACAAGCCCATCGTCGTGCACTGCAAGACCGGTATCCGTTCCGCAGAGGTGCTGGCGGTCCTGAAGGGCGCCGGGTTCGCCGACGCGGTCCACGTGGGCGGCGGCGTCGTCGCCTGGGTGAACCAGGTCGACCCGACGCTCCCCTCGTACTGACCAGTCCGGCTACAAGGCGTCCTGGCGCTGCAGCCAGGCGAACGATGCCCAGCCTGGCAGGACCGGCAGCCAGAACGTGACGGCGCGGAACAGCAGCGCCGCGGACACGGCGGTGGAGCCGGGCAGTCCCGTCGTCGTGAGTCCGGCAGCCAGTGCGGCCTCGACGGCGCCGATACCGCCAGGAGTCGGCGCGGCCGCGGCGATCGCGCCGGCGGCGAGGTAGACGAAGCCGACCGTCGGGTAGGCCAGGTCGCCCCCGTAGGCCCGCACCGCGGCGAACAGTGCGCCGGCGTACGCGAGGTTGAGCAGCAGCGCACCGCCCACTCCCAGCGCGATACGTCGTGGTGATCGCAGCATCTGCAGCAGCCGGGGCAGCGTCGTCGACACCATGGGCGCCAACCTCGCGATGATGGTCCGGCGCGAAAGCGGAACGGCCATCGCGAGCAGCGCGACTACGAGCAGCGCCAGCAGCGCGAGGAGGACGGTGCGTCCCGGGATCAGATCGGCTTGTGCCTGACGCCCCGTGAACAAGCCGAAGCCGAAGATCAGCACGAGGTACGACCCGAAGACGAACACCTGGGACACCCCGACGCTCGACAGCGCAAGCGCGGGTTTGACGCCGGCCTTCTGCAGGTATCGCGTGTTCGTCGCCACGCCACCGACCGCTGGTGGCGCCACGAGCGTCACGAACGTCGACGCCAATTGCGCGAGCATCGTTCGCAGGAACGACAGGCCAGCGGGAGCGAACCCGAGCAACACGGTCGTCGCGCCGATGTAGGTGATCGCCGAGCACAGCAGTGCGACGGCGAACCACTGCCAACGGGCGGCCGTGACCAGGGTGACCGGATCGACGTTGCCCACCTGCTGCAGCAACAGTGACACGGCGACGGCGAACGCGACGAAGCTCAAGATGACGCGGGGCCGCACCCGATCCAACCGCACCGGTTCGGTGGATGCGGTTGGCGCAGCGGCGACCACGGACTCCTGAAGCTGTGCGAGCAGGTCGCGATTGCTGCGCAGCCGCTGTCGGGACTCCCTGGACAATGCGATGGGCTGCAGCAACGGCAGGGCGTACCCGAGGCGTTGGGGAGTCAGCTCGTTCAACGCTGCGGCAACGGCGCGTTCGGCGCCCACGAGCAGTGCCGTCGTCACCAGCAGCTCGGCATCGTCGATGCGCAGGTTGAGCGAGTCGGCAGCGATCTCCCCCTGTGACATCCCGAGCAGCCACACCGAGCCGGTCGCGTCGACTGCGAGATGGTCTGAGTGCAACGACTCGTGAGCGATGCCGGCTCGGTGCAGTCGTCGTACCTGTACCCACGCGTCGGTGATGAGCTCGTCCGTGACCTCTTCGGGCTGCAGCTGTGAGAAGCGTCGCAGGTCGGCCACGTTCTGATAGGCGAGGCAGACCGCGTCGGGAGTGACGGACGCGGCGGCGCACAGGCGTGGCGTTCGTGCCCCCGCAGCTGCGGCTGCGTAACTCGGCAGCGCCGCACGGTCGACGGCCACCCGCAGCGAAAGGCTGGCGCGACGCTCCACCGCGCTCTGCACCCGGATCCGGCGCCACCACTGGTACACGACGCCGGCGGCTCGCCGGTCACGGTCGAGCACGTAGACGTCGAGAAGCGCGCCACTCGTGGTACGGCCGAGGTAGATGCGGCCGACATCGGTGTCCTCGTCGACCAGCTGAAGCGACGCCATCGGCGTGGAGACCCGGTACAGGGCGTAGGCGACCTCGGCGCCAGAGGGTCGCGGGTTGACGCTGCCCAACGACCAGCGCAGGCCGATGCCGATCGCGTGGCCGATGCAGACGCTGAAGATGAGGGCAAGTGCGGTCGCCTTGCCGTCGACCATCAGCAGCAATGAGAAGCCGCCGAGCGTCAGCCAGGAGAGACCCAGGAGGCGTGGCCTCCCGGCGAGCCCGACGACCGAGACGAACGCCACCAACGACGCCACGACCGGGAACGAGGTGGGGGAGCGGATGCCGTCGGCGGAGTACGTCGTCAACGCATCGAGCAGCGTGCCTGCCAGATGCGTGTCCGCCCAGTAGTTGAAGCCGAGCAGCACGACCAGCCCGGTGACGGCGGCCACCGCAGCGTCGAAGAGGGTGCGCCAGCGTCGGCGGTAGACCAGGTCGGCGGTCACCGAGATCGGCAGCGCCAGGAGCAGGATCAGGCTGACCCACACCAGCGCAGGCAGAAGCAGGTCGGGGAGCGTGGTGACGGCCGTGGAGATGTCGGACTCCAGGCCCGACGTGGTGCCGATCGCCACGTCGCCCAGCACCAGGAGCATGCCGCTGACCGCCAGCCAGGCGATGAAGCGCAGTAGGTCGTACGACCGCCGGATGCGGGCGCGTTGCGCTGGTTCCACGATCTCGGGACGCGGCGGCCGCGCCGGGCCGGGGACGGGGCGTCCGGACGCGCCGAACTCGACCCCACTCCCTGTCACGTGGCCGATGCTGCCACGGCGACCGCCGTAGGCTGCGCTGCCGTGCCAGCGGGTTCCGGGCTCCCCACTCCTTATGCGGAGTCGGTGCTCGACGTCGTGGACTCCTTGCCACCCGGTTGCGCCGTCGCCTACGGCGACATCGCCCGTGTCCTCGGGACAGGGGGGCCGCGCCAGGTCGGCAACGCACTCGCCCGGTTCGGCGGAGGCGTTCCCTGGCACCGGGTGGTCCGCGCGGACGGTTCGCCGCCGCCTGGCCACGCTCGCGAGGCGTTGGCCCGACACCGTGCCGAGGGCACACCGCTGACGGCGGACGGCAGTCGGGTCGACCTGGTGCGGGCACGGCCGGCCCGGTTCCGGCCGACGGTTTCCGATGGCGTTGTCGGACGTGGCTGATGCCATGACGGGTGACGCACTCAAGGCTTCGGACCAGAACCGGGAAGGGGGTGTCCGATCATGACCTCCGCACTGCCCTCGAGTGCGCAGTGGCGACTGGTCAACGCACCTGTGACCTGGCACGAGGCGCCGGCCCTCGATGCTTCCCAGGCCGCGGTCGTCGACCGCGTCGCGGTCGGCGGGCACGGGCCGATGCTGCTGCTGGCCGGCCCCGGCACCGGCAAGACCACGACCGTCGTCGAGGCCGTGGTGGCGCGCGTGGCCAACGGCACCGACCCCGCGCGCGTGCTGACCTTGACGTTCAGTCGCAAGGCGGCCCAGGAGCTGCGGGCCAGACTCAGCGGCCGGCTGCGCCGGGCCGTCGGCACTCCGACGGTTTGGACGTTTCACGCCTTCGGCTACGCACTGCTGAGCTCGCTGCAGTCCCCGGATGCGGACGGGCAACGGCCTCGTCTGTTCTCCGGACCCGAGCAGGACGTCGTGGTGCGCGAGCTCATCGCGGGCTCACGCGAGGATGCGAGCGTGCCGTGGCCGGTCGAGCTGCGCGCCGCGCTGTCCACGCGTGGGTTCGCCGACGAGGTGCGCACGCTGATCTCGCGGGCCCGTTCGATGGGGCTCGAACCCGAGGACCTCGCCGAGCTGACGGGGCCGGACCACGAGTGGCGCTCGGTGGCGCAGTTCCTGGGGCAGTACCTCGACAACCTCACCATCCGAGGCGCCCTCGACTACTCCGAGCTGGTCACGCAGGCAGTGGCGTATGCCGAGTCCGACGCAGGCCGCGCGAGCCTGCGCGATGCCTACGACCTCGTGGTGGTGGACGAGTACCAGGACACCGACCCCGCGCAAGAGAGGTTGTTGCAGGCGCTGTGCGGCGACGGCCGCGACCTGCTCGTGGTCGGAGATCCAGACCAGTCCATCTACGCCTTCCGGGGCGCAGAGGTGCGCGCACTGCTGGACTTTCGGGAACGGTTCCCCCAGGCGCCGGCGCGCGGCAGTGGACCCGCTGGGGTGATGACGTTGCGGGTCTCGCGCCGGGCCGGGCCGGTGCTGCTCGCAGCGTCTCGCCGGGTGGCCAGCCGGCTCACTCGGTCCGGGGCCGGTCTGGCGCAGCACCTGCGGGAGCATCGCGACCTGGTGGCGGCACCCGGCGTCGACGACGGCAGCGTCGAGGTGTTCACGGCGCCCAGCGCCGGCGTCGAGGTCGACTTCATCGCCGACCTGCTGCGCCGGGAGCACCTGGAGTCGGGCACCTCCTGGAGCCAGATGGCGGTACTGGTGCGTTCTGGCGTCCAGAGCCTGCCCGGACTGCGTCGAGGCCTGGGGGCCGCCGGAGTGCCCGTGGAGGTCGCCGGGGACGAGGTGCCGCTGGCGCTCGAGCCCGCCGTGGCGCCGCTGTTGCTCGCCCTGGAGGTGGTCGACCGGCCCGAGGCCCTGACGCCGGATGTCGCACGCACGTTGCTGACCTCCCCGCTGGGTGGCGCCGACCCCTCGGGGCTGCGGAGGCTGGGGCGGGCTCTGCGCGAGGAGGAGCGCTCGGCCCTGTCACAGGCGGGTCGAACCCCGATGCCGCGGTCGTCGGCCGTCCTGATCGCCGAAGCGGTGGCGGCACCGGAGCGGCTGGTGGCCCACGAGGACCGCTCGGCCGCACCAGCGCGACGCGTCGGCCAGCTGCTGCACAGCGCGCGCAGCGTCGTGGCAGACGGAGGTTCGGTCCACGACGTGCTCTGGGCCCTGTGGACCGCGACTCCGTGGCCGCACCGGCTCGAGGCCGCCGCCCTGGCTGGCGGCGCTGCCGGCCGGGCGGCCGACCGTGACCTGGATGCCGTCGTCGCCTTGTTCGAGGCGGCACAGCGAGCCGATCTCGCGGTCGGCCATCGTGGGGTCGGCCAGTTCCTCGCCGAGCTGCAGGCCCAGCAGATCCCGGGCGACACCCTTGCCGAGCGGGGGGTTCGGCCAGACGCCGTGAGGCTGCTGACGGCACACCGCAGCAAGGGCTTGGAGTGGGACGTGGTGGTCGTGGCGAGCGTCCAGGCCGAGGCCTGGCCGGACCTGCGCCGCCGCGGGTCACTGCTGGAGCCCGACCGCCTCGGGGTCGACGGGCTGCGCGATCCGTCACCGGTCAGCGCGCTGCTGGAGGAGGAGCGTCGCCTCTTCTACGTGGCCTGCACCCGCGCGCGGCGTCGGTTGGTGGTGACCGCGGTCAACTCCCCGGAAGACGACGGCGCCCGGCCGAGCCGGTTCCTTGCCGAGCTCAGTGACGACGTCGAAGCGCTGACCGGACCACCGCGCCGGCCACTCACGTTGTCGGCGTTGGTCGCCCATCTGCGTGCGACGGCAACGGATCCCGACGTGGCAGTCGGCGTCCGGGACGCCGCGGTGCAACGGCTCGCGTTGCTTGCTCGGCTCACCGTGTCGGGCCAGTCACTGGCACCGGCGGCCGATCCTGACCGTTGGTGGGGGGTCGCCGACATGAGCGCGGCGCCCGACCCTCTGTTTCCGGAGGACCTGCCCCTGCGGATCTCACCCACGTCGCTGGAGTCCTTGGCGCAGTGTCCGTTGAACTGGTTCCTCGACCACGAGGCGCGCGCGCGGTCGGCGCAATCGGTGGCTCAGGGCTTCGGCCGGATCATCCACACCCTGGCCGAACGCCTGGCCAGTGACGCCCCGCCGACTGCCGATCAGATGCGGCAGATGGTCGACGACATCTGGGACCAGCTCGACTTCGCCGCCGTATGGCAGTCACAGGCCGAACGCCAGGCTGCCACGCAGGCGTTGCAGCGTCTGATCACGTGGCACGAGGCCGATCGCGGACGCAGCCCAGCCGGAGCCGAGGTGCAATTCAGCGCTGCGATCACCGTGGCGGATCGGCCGGTGCTGCTGACGGGGCGGATGGACCGCGTCGAGATCGACGCCGACGGCCGTGTCGTCGTCATCGACCTGAAGACATCGCGCAAGGCGCCCGGCCCGACCGATGTGGCCCACCACATGCAGCTCGGTTTGTACCAGCAGGCGGTTCTGGCTGGCGCGGTCGACGCCGACACCACCGTGCCCGGCGGCGCGGAACTCGTCATGGTGCGCCTGGACGACAAGTCCGGGGGCCCGGTCGTCAAGGTCCAGCCGCCGCTGGTCGTCGACGACACGGGGAGTACACCCATCACCGAAGCTCTGACGGTGGCGGTCGGACGCATGGTGGCCGAGGACTTCCCGCCGATCCCCGGCAAGGCGTGTCACTGGTGCGACTTCACCGCCAGCTGTCCCACCAAGGACATCGGCCGCCAGGTGGTCTCATGACCCTCGACGCGGCCGCTGCGCTCATCCCCGTCACCCCGCGGTTGGGCCGACCCGAGGAGCTGCGCGACCTGCTGGGTGTGCCGTTCACCGACGAGCAGCTGCAAGCGGCAACGGCGCCGGCGCAGCCCAGCGTCGTCATTGCCGGAGCTGGGACCGGCAAGACGTCGGTGATGGCCGCGCGCGTGGTCTGGTTGGTCGGTACCGAACAGGTCCGGGCCGACCAGGTGCTCGGCCTGACGTTCACGAACAAGGCGGCGGCCGAACTGGCGGACCGCGTGCGACGTGCCTTGTCGGTCCTGCCAGAGCTTGCTTCGACCTCAGCGTCACTCGACGGCAGCCCGGACGTCGACGGCGAGCCGGTGATCGCCACGTACCACTCCTACGCCGGTCGGCTCCTGCGCGAACACGGACTTCGCCTCGGCCTGGAGCCCGACGCCCGCCTGTTGACCGAAGCCACCCGGTTCCAGCTGGCCCAGAGCGTGGTGCGACGGGCCGCTGGGCCGCTGCACCACCTCGAGGTGACGGTCCCGACACTGACCACGTACGTCGTGAAGCTCGATGCGGAGCTCGACGAGCACCTGGTGGACCTCGACGCCCTGGTCGCCGACGACCAGGCGCGCAAGGCGGTCTGGTCTGCGCTGCCCAAGGTGATGGCGCCGGTGGCCGAGGCGGTCACGACTGCTGCGCAGCGACGCGAGCTGCTGGAGCTGGTTCGGTCCTTCCGGCAGGAGAAGCGGAGGCGTGACGTCGTCGACTTCGGTGACCAGATCGCGTGGTCGGCCCGGCTGGCAGCCGAGTTCGCCGCAGTGGCGGCCGGCGAACGGGATCGCTACCGCGCTGTCCTGCTCGATGAGTACCAAGACACGTCGGTGGCCCAGATGAGGTTGCTCGTGTCCCTGTTCGGCGACGGTCACGCCGTCACGGCCGTGGGCGACCCGTTCCAGGCGATCTACGGCTGGCGCGGCGCGTCGGTCCGCAACATCAGCGACTTCCCGCGCCACTTCCCACAGGCCGACGGACAGCCGGCAGCGGTGTACGCGCTGGGCCAGAACAACCGCAGCGACCGCGCTGTCCTGGCGGCGGCCAACCGCTTGGCGCAGCCACTGCGCCAGTGGCACCCCGAGGTCGTCGAGCTGACCGCGCGGCCAGGTGCGGGCCAGGGTGATGTGTCCGCAGCGGTATACGCCACCTACGACGACGAGGTCACGGCGGTCTGCGATGACATCGCTGCGCGCGTGGCGGATGGTGAGGCGGCTGCCTCGATCGCGGTGCTGGTGCGCCGTCGCGCCGAGTTCGCGCCGTACTACGCGGAGCTGGTGGCGCGCGGGGTGCCGGTCGAGGTGGTCGGCCTGGGCGGGCTCTTGGAGCTGCCCGAGGTGGTCGACGTCGTGTCGATGCTCGAGGTGCTCGATGACGCGACGGCCAACCCCGCCCTGGTGCGGCTGCTCAGCGGTCCGCGCTGGCGGATCGGCCCACGAGACCTGGCCCTGCTGGGTCGACGCGCACAAGTGCTGGTACGCACGGGGGAACCAGACGAGGACCGCGACGCCGCCAACGGCTCCCACGACACTGCGTTGGCCGAGCAGCTGCGCGAGGCAGTGGCCGGTGTCGACCCCGCCGAGGTCGTGTCGCTGTCAGAGGCCATGGAGCACCCGGGACCCGCGCCGTACTCGACCCAGGCACGCGAGCGGTTCGCTGCGTTCGCAGCGGAGCTGCGTCAGCTTCGGCGTCATGTCGGCGAACCCCTGGCCGATCTCGTCGAGCAGATCATTACCATGATCGATCTCGACGTGGAGGTCGCGGCGTCGCCGACCGGTCGCTCGGCTCGGCGCAGTGCCGCCCTGACGTCGTTCGTCGAACACGCGTCCGCCTTCGTCGACCTGGACGCGAATTCGTCGGTGGGAGCGTTTCTCGCCTACCTGCGGGCCGCCAGCGACGTCGAAGGCGGCCTCGATGCGTCGGCTCCGTCACCGTCGGACAGCGTCAAGCTGCTCACGGTGCACAAGGCCAAGGGCCTGGAGTGGGACGTGGTGTACCTGCCGTCGCTGGTGGCTGACGTCTTCCCCGACAACAAGGGACGCCCCTCGTGGCTCAAGCGGCCAGAGGTTCTGCCGCCTGCCCTGCGCGGTGATGTCCGCGACTTCCCGCGGGAGCCGACCTGGACCACCAAGGGCCTGCGCGCCTACCACGACGAACTGCGGGCGATCGCGCAGACAGAGGAGCAGCGGCTCGGTTACGTCGCCATGACGCGGGCTCGTCACGCGCTCGTGCTCACCGCTCACCGCTGGGGTACCACGCAGCGGGCGCGGGAACCGTCGCCGTTCCTGCTGGCGGCCGTGGACGCTCTCGGGCTGCCCACGGACGGTGCCCACTGGGCACCGGAGCCGGATGACGGCGTCACCAACCCGTTGCGGGAGATCGAGCGGCAGCACCAGTGGCCGGTGCCGTTGGACCCGGTGAGGTGGCAGGCGCGCCGCGACGCCGCTGAGTCAGTCCGACGAGCGCGGGCTCTGCAGGAGGAGCGCCTCGGGGTTGGCGAGTCGGAGTTGGCCGACTTCGCGGCCATGACGTCGTGGCTGCCGACTGCGTCTGACGCCACGGTGGTGCAGCAGTGGGACCATGAGCTGGCTTTGCTGCTGCGCGAGGCCGCCGCCAGCGCGACGCCCGACCGTGCTGTCCCAGTGCCGTCCTCGCTCTCCGCGTCGCAGGTGGTGCGACTGGCCGACGACCCCACCGGATTCGCGCGTGACCTGGCCCGCCCGATGCCGCGTGCACCGGCGCCCGCGGCCCGCCGTGGTACGCGGTTCCATGCCTGGGTGGAGTCGTTGTTCGGACAGACCGCGCTGATCGACCTCGACGACCTGGCGCCCACCGACCTCGACACTGCGGAGGACGACCTGGCCGACCTGCAGGCCGCGTTCCTGGCGGGGCCGTACGCCGACCGGGTGCCGTTGCACGTCGAGGCGCCGTTCGCGGTGACGATCGGGTCGCGTGTGGTGCGGGGACGCATTGACGCGGTCTATGCGCTGGAGCTCGACGACGGCGGCCAAGGGTTCGAAGTGGTCGACTGGAAGACCGGCGCCGGCGCCGCCGATCCCCTGCAGCTGGCCCTCTACCGTCTCGCCTGGGCTGAGCTGATGCGGGTGCCCCTGGAGTCGGTGGTCGCGACGTTCTACTACGTCGGGCGGGGCGACGTGAGTCGACCGACCGGCCTTGCCGACGCGGCAGCGTTGGCTGCGCTGCTCGAAGCGCCAGGGGGTGCCGTCGACTCGTAGAGTCGCGGCATGGTGGCCTCGACCGGGCTGGGGACGTTGGCGCTGTCCCGCAGTGCGCTGGACCGCAATGCCGAACGCCGCAACGACGACGAGTGGCTGGCGCGGAGGTGGTCTGACCCGGTCACGCGGGTCGTCTACGTGCAGCCCGGTCGGTGCTGGGTGGCGGACGCGGACACAGCCGCACCGACTCTGGCGAGCGTGTCCGCCGCTCATGCGTTGCGCGGGGAGCGATACCTGCTCGGTACCGACGCGGACGGTGTCACGTTCTTCGCGGTCCGGACCGACGACCCGGAGGCAGCGTCGACGCAGCTACCGCTGGCGACGGTCGTCGGGCTGCGTGAGGTGGGCCTGCGACTGACCGACCGGGACGCCGGGCTCATGGTGCACGCCATCGCCTTGGCCAACTGGCATGCCTCACATGGACACTGTCCGCGCTGCGGATCGCCGACGCAGGTGTCCGTGGCCGGCGCCGAACGCCGGTGCCCCGAGGACGACTCGGCGCACTTCCCGCGGACCGATCCGGCCGTGATCATGACGGTCGTCGACGCGGCCGACCGGGTGCTGCTCGGACGGCAGGAACAGTGGCCGCCGGGGCGGTTCTCGACGCTGGCGGGCTTCGTGGAGCCCGGCGAGGACGTCGAACGGGCCGTGGTGCGCGAGGTGTTCGAGGAAGCGCGACTGGTGGTCCAGAACGTCAGGTACCTCGGTTCGCAGCCGTGGCCGTTCCCCGCGTCGCTGATGCTCGGCTTCACCGCGACTGCGCCGGCCCCGCACGACGCGTTGGCGGACGGCGTCGAGCTCGCCGAGGTGCGGTGGTTCGACCGGCAGATCCTGCTGGCCGAGTTGAGCGCCGGGACGCTGACGCTGTCGCCGCCGCTGTCGATTGCCCGCCGCCTGATCGAGCACTGGTACGGAGCCGAGCTGCCCGACAGCGCCGCGCCGTGGGCCTGACCGCCGCACAGCTTTCCGGTCAGGACAGGAGGACTCCGCGTTCACCCAGAGCGAACAGGGTCAGTCCGACGCTGCGACCGTCGACAGGTGCTCCCGCACTTCTCGCAGGGAGGGGTTCGTCAAGGTCGAGCCGTCGATGAACTGCAGCGTGGGAACCGTCTGGTTGCCGCCGTTGATCGACATCACGTAGTCGGCGGCTCCCGCGTCGTGCTCGATGTCCACGACGGCGAACTCGATGCCATCGCGCTCCAGCTGAGCCGCGAGGCGATGGCAGTACCCGCACCACTGCGTCGAGTACATGGTCAGGCTCAACGGACTCCTCTGCTCAGCACCGGCGCATCCCGGTCCGACATCGCACCACGACGACGCGTCGGGGTGGAAACCGGCGCCGACCCCATCGGCATTCCCGCCCCGTCGGCCTGCGCCCGCCCGGCGGCCCTGTCGGCTCCTCCTGGGAGGATGCGCGGGTGGACGCCGACGCCGTGCTCGAGGGGCTCGACCCCGAGCAGCGCGACGTGGTGCTCGCTCCGCGGGGTCCCGTCTGCGTGCTCGCCGGGGCCGGGACGGGCAAGACCCGGGCCTTGACGCATCGGATCGCCTACGGGGTCCACGCCGGGCAGACCAAGCCCTCCCAGGTGCTGGCGGTGAGCTTCACCACGCGGGCGGCCGGTGAGCTGCGCACGCGGCTGCGCACCCTCGGTGTCGACGCTGTGCCGGCGCGGACGTTCCACTCCGCGGCGCTGCGCCAGCTGCGCTTCTTCTGGCCCACGGTGGTCGGCGGTGAGCCGCCACAGGTCACCCCGAGCAAGCTCGGCCTGCTCGCCGAGGCAGCCACGCGCTGCCGGCTGCGGGCAGACCGGGCATTGCTGCGCGACCTGGCCAGCGAGGTGGAGTGGGCCAAGGTCACGCAGACCCCTCCCGATGACTACGCCACCGCGGTGGTCTCGGTGGCGCGGGCCACGCCGGGGGACCTCTCGGCCGAGCAGTTCGCCCACGTCTATGCGGCCTACGAGGTGGCCAAGCGCGAGGCCGGACGGATCGACTTCGAAGACGTCTTGCTGCTCACGGTCGCCATGTTGCAGGACCATCCGGCGATGCTGGACGAGGTCCGCTCGCAGTACCGCCACTTCCTGGTCGATGAGTTCCAGGACGTGAGCCCGATCCAGCACCGCCTGCTCGAGCTGTGGCGAAGCGGCGGAGACGACCTGACCGTCGTCGGTGACGCCAGCCAGACCATCTACTCGTTCACGGGCGCGTCGCCCACCTTCCTGCTGGACTTCCCGGCCCGGCACCCAGGCGCCACCGTGGTCAGGCTGGTGCGCGACTACCGCTCGACGCCACAGGTGGTCGGGCTGGCGAACCAGATCCTGGCGCGCGCCCGAGGCCCGAATGCGGCCTTGCGCCTGGAGCTCGTCGCCCAACGGCCACCTGGCCCGGATCCGACCTTCGCCGTCCACGCCGACGAGCCCAGCGAGGCGGCCGCGGTAGCCGAAGCGGTCCAGCGCCTCATCGCCGGCGGACTGGCCGCGCGCGACATCGCCGTCCTGTACCGGGTCAACGCCCAGAGCGAGAGCTACGAAGAGGCGTTCGCGGAGCGAGGCATTCCCTACCTGCTCCGCGGTGGCGAACGGTTCTTCGAACGGCCCGAGGTGCGCCAGGCCGTGATGTTGTTGCGTGGGGCTGCCCGCGGCGAGCAGCCGGTCGCGGCCGACCTCGTCACGACCACGGTCGACGTGTTGGCTGCTGTGGGGTACCAGGCCGACCCACCCGCCGCCACGGGGGCGGTCAGGGAGCGTTGGGAGTCGCTGGCCGCCCTGGTCTCCCTGGCGCAGGACCTGGTCGGCACCGACCCCGCTGCTCCGCTCAGCCGCCTGGTGGCCGAGCTGGAGCACCGAGCCGACTCCCAACATGCTCCGACCGTCGACGGCGTCACGTTCGCCTCGCTCCACTCGGCCAAGGGGCTGGAGTGGACGGCCGTGTTCCTCGTGGGCCTCGTCGATGGCACGTTGCCGATCAGCCACGCGCAGACCGAGGAGCAGATCGAGGAGGAACGACGACTCCTCTACGTCGGCGTCACGCGGGCTCGCGAGAACGTCGGCCTGTCATGGGCGCGGGCGCGTTCGCCGGGTTCGGCGGCTCGGCGGACCATGTCACGTTTCCTCGACGGGATCGCCCCGCGCAGCGCCGGCGACGGAACCGACTCGTCCGTGGCACGCGGTGGCCGTCGCCAGCGACGCCCTTCCCGCTGTCGCGTGTGCGGCCGCGCGCTCAGCACTGCCGTGGAGCAGAAGCTCCGGCACTGCTCGTCCTGCGAGGTCGACGTCGACCTCGGACTGTTCGAGCGTCTGCGCGCGTGGCGCCTCGATGTCGCGAATGCGGCTCACGTGCCGGCGTTCGTCGTGTTCACCGACGCCACCCTCACCGCGATCGCACAGGACCAGCCGACATCGGTCGCGGATCTGCTCGCCATCCCGGGCGTCGGAGCGCGAAAGCTGGAGCTCTACGGTGCCGATGTCTTGGCCGTTGTCGCCGGTGACGCCGGTGACGCCGGTGACATAGTTGTGACCAGTTCGACCGAGTAATTCACTTGCCCCACCCGCGCTGCGGCACCTACCCTGCCAGAACGCCGTCGCGCGACCAGCGCGTGGACCGAGACGAGGAACGGAGGTGGCCGTGATGAAGAACTACCCAACGACGTCGAGCACCGAGCACGCACGTGCGGTCACCGCATGCAGCGGCTTCGGTGCCGGCTCGCGCGTCCGGGGAGAGCTCGCCTCTTTGCGGATGGCTCCCGTGAACCGCATCAACGTCGACGTCATCGGGCCCCGTGTCTGGAGCCCACCGGTCTAGCGCCTCACCAGACCGGCCACCTCCAGGCCGCGGAACCCGAGACCCGGGATCCGCGGCCTTTTTGTATCTGTCCCGTGTATCTGTCCGCCACCAGCGATCGACACAACCACGTGAAGGAGGTGACCGGCATGACGACCGCCACGCTCTTCGAGCTGCCCACCGACGCGCAGCTCGTCGCGACGGTCCGTCCGCCGTGCCACGTCTACGACCCGGAGGTCTGGTTCGCCGAGACCCCCGAGGGAGTGGAGTACGCGAAGACCCTGTGCCGTACCTGCCCCGTGCAGATGTCCTGCCTCGAAGGTGCTCTCGACCGCCGGGAGCCCTGGGGTGTGTGGGGCGGGGAGCTGTTCGTGCAGGGCGTCGTGGTGCCACGCAAGCGGCCCCGCGGGCGGCCCCGTAAGGACGAGTCCGCCGCATGAGAGTTCAGACCGAAGATCCAACACTTCCAGACAGGGGAACGCAGATGTTCTTGACCAGTGAAGCGCTGGCGCGCTCACATCACGACCAACGCGTACGTCAGGGCCTGGACGCGCAGCGAGCTGCGCGTGTTCATGAGGCTCTGCGGGCGCACCGTCGAGCGGAGCGAGCGGTACGTCGGGCTCGCGAGGCTCATGTCCGAGCCGGTCTCGTCACGTTGACGCAGTGAGACCGCCCCGTCGATGGCGTGGGTGTCCTGGATCGTGCCCTGGCACGAATCCAGGCACCCACGCTTCGATTTCGGCCCGGTATGGGGCCTGCGCATCGAGTTGGCACAACACGCCCATCGTCCCCAGGACCACCCGATGGATCAGCATGTAGGAGGGAGGCAGGTTGAGCTTCATGCCCGTGGTCGCCTGTCGTAGGTCGGCCAGACGCGCCGTCTCGGCGCGCAGCCACGACCGCGTGAACCGGAACTGCGGCTCTCGGATCGGCTCCAGCAGCGGCACCAGGTAGTCGAGCAGCGTCTGCGGCTCGATCGTGATCTTGTCGCGGACGAACCCCTCGCCGCGCAACCCCGCGAGCACCGCCGGGGCGTCCCCCTCCAGAGCCAGCCGGGCCAACGAGCCGATCGAGGCGGGCAGTCCATCGGGCAACTCGTTGACCGCGCCGAAGTCGATCACTCCGAGCCGCCCGTCGGCGCACAGCCGGAAGTTACCCGGATGCGGGTCGGCGTGCAGCAGCCCGACCCGTGACGGGGAGCTGAAGAGCAGGCGCACGAGCAGCTGCCCGGCGCGGTCGCGTTGAGCTGCGGTTCCGGCACCGATGATCTCCGACAGCGGGGTGCCCTCCACCCACTCGGTCACCAGCACCCGATCGGACTTCGCGACGACGGCCGGAACCCAGAAGTCGGGGTCGTCCCGAAACGCCCGCGCGAACACCTGCTGGTTGCGCGCCTCGCGCGAGTAGTCGAGCTCCTCGGCCATGCGGGCGCGCATCTCGTCGACCAACGGCTTGAGGTCCAGGCCCGGAGCCAACGGCTTCATGATCCGGCCCATCCGGGCGATCTGGTTCAGGTCCGACAACAGCGCCTGCCCAGCACCTGGGTACTGGATCTTGACGGCCACCGCGCGACCGTCGCGCGCGACAGCCCGGTGCACCTGCCCGATCGACGCCGCCGCGGCTGGCACGTCGTCGAACTCACGGAACCGGCCTCGCCAACGCGGTCCGAGCTGCTCGGTGAGGACGGCGTGCACCGAGGGCGCCGGAAGCGGTGGTGCGGCCTCCTGCAGCTTGGTCAGCGCAGCGCGGTAGGGAGCGGCGACCTCCTCGGGGAGGGCGGCTTCGAAGATGGACAGGCCCTGTCCGAACTTCATGGCGCCGCCCTTGAGCTCTCCCAGGACGCGAAACATCTGCTCGGCCGTTCTGGCCTGGACCTCTGCCAGCACGGCGTCGGCCGGCTTGCCTCCGACTCGCTTGCCGAAGCCGACCGCCGTACGTCCGGCGAAGCCGATCGGCAACGTCGCCAGCCGGGCAGTACGTGTCACTGCGCGGCGTGGGATGTCGGTCACCTGGCCATTGTCACCTCTCCAGCGTCATCCGGGCCAGGTACAGCCGCAAAGGGGGTGCGCCGAGACCGGACGCCACGAGGTCGTGGCATCGGGCAGGCGGACGTCGAGCAGTGCGTTCGTGGTCGTGGGGATCACTCCGTCGACGTGCATGAACACCTGCATCGCCGCGACGGCTGCGCTCACCGTGGCACTGACCACGTCGACGGCGACGTACTGGTTGCCGGTCAGCTGTGCGATGACGGTCGGCCAACTCGGGTCGCGGTCGGTGCGATAACGGTCGAGGCACTCCGAACACGCGGTGACGCCTGGTCTCACGAATGGTCCGACCAACGTGCTGCCCGCGCGCACGTCGACCACGAGGTGAGCAGTGCCGCGACGCATCAGGTCGGGTACCTCGGCGAACGCCGGACGCCCGACGAGCACCCACAGGTCCGGATCGGCGACGGTGGTGCGCACGCTTGGAGCCGTGAGCCCGAGCTGGCGGCGTACCCCGTCTGCTCGCGACAGATCGAGGGCGCTCGCGCTCAACCCACCGGGCGCGAGGTCGCCGGGCTGGGTGGCGACCGGATCGACGGGCTCGACTCCGGCGATGCCACCGCTGGCCAGCAGCAGACACAGCTGCGCGCCGATCCGGTCGATGCCGATGACGCGAACCCCAGCCGCCCGCCGACGGCGGATGCGCTGTCCAGCGGGGACGGTGGGGTCGCCGACGCTCGACAACACCGCGGCGTCGGCGCCGAGCTGCTGGCGTTCCCACGGCAGCAACGAGCGGAGTCCACGTTGGTCGGCGAGTCCGGTGCTCGACGCGCCGTCGTCGAGCACACCGCCGGCGTGCAGCCGGCTCAGCAGCTCATCGACGTCAGCTGCACTCAGCCCAGAGGTGGATCCGATGTCGTGCAAGGCGGCGAGGTCACGGCTACCGTCCAGAGCCCCGAGCAGGCTCGCCCTGGCGTCGTCGAGACCGCAGAGCACCAGCGCACGCGCCGGGTCGGTACCGAACTGCACGGAGTCGGGCGAGCGCCACAGGCGACGTGCCGCGGTCTTGAGCATGGGTCGGCGCATCGGCGGAGCGTGCCACCGTGCCGTCGGCGCACACCGAGTGCATCCACACGGGTGCACTCGAGGTGGACGCGACGAGGGGGCGGACCGTGGTGGTCCGCCCCCTCGTCGTTCGTCCTGCGGGGCCTTCGGTCGGGCCTTTCGGGTGTGGCTCGATCAGGCCTTGCCGAGGATCCGGTTGAGCTTGGTGCCGCAGACCGGGCAGATGCCCTTGGCCATGCGACGACCGTTGACGACATGCACCTCGCCGGTGAAGTCGCGCTTGGCTTTGCACTTCACGCAGTAGGCGTCGCCGGTGTAGCTCTCGGCCATCGTGTCCATCCTCCTGGCGATCCGGCGGAGCGCGGCGGCGCTCCGGCAACCCGCTGGGAACCCTACGGCACACAAGCACGCCGACTGGGGACCCTGAGCATCACGAAGCCCTCGGGTCGCGTGATGCGGCCGTTCGCCTTCCCCTTGCGAACGCCCGCCCGTTATCCCGAGGGCTTCGTCGGGGAGGAAGGTAGGCAGCGCAGGCCGGTTCCGTCAACGTGGGCGTGGAACGCCCTGTGGATCGACCTGTGGACACCTTGGGGACGTCGTGGCGTGTCCCTGTTGACGAAGGGTTCACAACGTTGTTGACGAGCGCGGCCACCACCGCCCGGCACCACCGCTGACCTGCGACGAAGCCGTCCACGGGGTGTGGACGGAAATTGGTGGCCAGGAGCAGTCCGCCAGGTGAACGAAGGACGTCCGCAGCGGTTCTCGACCGGTCCCGGTGACACGTCGACCGGGCGGTGCGGAGGTGGGGGGCCGGGTCGGTGGGGGCGCGTACGTTGGCCCCATGACGGAATCCTTCGCCGCCGGGGTGCCCGTCGAACTGCCCTTCGACGACCCCGACCCGGTCTCGAAACCGCTCGCCACGCCGGGCGACACGGACCTCGTGGAGATCCGGCGCAGCGCACGTCGGCGGCGCACCGTGTCCGCATATCGGGACGGAGACCGGACGATCGTGCTGGTCCCCGCACGCATGTCCCGGGCAGAGCAGGAGCGCTGGGCGGCACAGATGGTGGCCCAGCTCGCGGCGCGCGAGGCGCGCACGCGACCCAGCGACGAAGCGCTGATGCAACGAGCCGAGCAGTTGTCCCGGCGCTATCTGCACGGCCGTGCCCGCCCGGTCAGCGTGCGGTGGTCGCCGCACCAGAACAGCCGTTGGGGCTCGTGCACCGTCGACGATGCGACCATCCGGCTCTCGACGCGGCTGCAGGGTCTGCCCGAGTGGGTCATCGACTACGTGCTCCTGCACGAACTCGCGCACCTGCTCGTCCCCGGGCACGGACCCGAGTTCTGGGCGCTCCTGGAGGCGTACCCGCGCACTCAACGCGCCTGGGGCTACCTCGAAGGGGTCAGTGACGCCTGGGAGAAGCAAGCTCGCTGACGGTCCCGACAGCGTCGCTCACGAGTGCGCGCACCGATGCGTCGGTGAGGAGGGGAAGGTCGTCGACGGCAAACCACTGAACGTCGTGCGACTCCTCACTGACCCTGGGTGCCCGGCGCGCAGGCGCGACGGCGGCGAACTGCACGTCGAGGTGGTCGCGCGCCTGTCCGGGTGCACACGGTGCCGGATGCCGGTCCAGGCGCAGCGGCTGCATCGACACGAGCACCAAGTCGTCGATCCCCGACTCCTCCGTGGCTTCTCGCAAGGCAGTCGCCGCGAGGTCGTGGTCCCCGGGCTCGACGTGGCCACCGAACTGCAACCACCGACCCACCTTGCGGTGCAGGTCGAGCAGCACGGCGGTGGCGTCGGGGGACAGGACGACCGCACTGGCGCTCAGATGGTCGGGCAGGCAGGTGCGGTCAAGCGCGTCGGACCGGTCGCTGAGTTGGGTGAGGAACTCTTGTCGTAGCTGCCTCTGGTGTGCATCGAGGGCGACGAACTGGCGCAGCGTCTGCATTGCGCGCGAACGCGGCGTTGTCACGACGTGGTGTCCTCCGGCGGCGCGGGCGGAGCGTCGTCGAGCGCGGAGAGGTCCAGTGGTGCCTCGCCGGCCTGCAACCGCTCGAGGAAGGCCGACGGGTCGTCCAGGTCGTCACCGTCTGGCATCAGGTCGGGGTGGTCCCACACCGCGTCCCGTCCGGCTACGCCGAGAGCGTCGTTCAGTGAGTGCCACAGTGCGGCCGCCTCCCGGACGCGGCGCGGCGTGAGCTCGAGGCCCACCAGCGTCGCGAAGGTGGCCTGCGCGGGTCCGCCCGTGGCCCTCGCGCGCCGAACCGCTTCGCGCAGCGCCGGTGCCGCGGGCAGGTGTGGTGCGGCTGCGGCGTCGACGACGTCGTCGACCCAGCCCTCGACGAGCGCCAGGACCGCCTCGAGTCGAGCGAGGGCGGCCGCTTGCTCGGGAGTCGTCGGCGGCTCGAACACACCCGACGTCATGAGCTCCTGCAGCGCCGTGGGGTTGCTCGGATCGAGCCCGCTCAGTGCACCTTCGATCGCGGACGTGTCGATCGTGATCCCGCGCGCGTAGTCGTCGACGGCACTGCTGATGCGCGTTCGCAGCCAGGGAGCGTGGTGGAACAACCGCTGGTGCGCAGCTTCGCGCAGCGCGAGGTAGAGCCGCACCTCGTCAGCGGGCACCTGCAGCCCGTCACCGAACGCGCGCACGTTGTCAGGCACGAGCGCTGAGGTTCCGTCCGGTGCCAACGGCAAGGCAATGTCGGTGGAGCCGACCACCTCGGTGGCAAGAGCGCCGAGTCCCTGGCCGACCTGCGCGCCGAACATGGCGCCGGACATCTGTTGCATGACCCCCAGAAGCGGACCCGCCATGTCCCGCATCTCCTGGGGCACCGCCTGCGTCGAGGCGTCCGCGACGCGTTGCGCCAGTGGCTCGATCAGTGCCCGCCACTGCGGCAGTGTCTGGTGAACCCAGTCGGCCCGGCTCCAGGCCGTCGGACGTGCCCCCGAGGCCGGCAGCGACGTGGCCGGTTCCAACCACAGGTCGGCCAGGTCGAGGGCCTCGCCCACCGCTTGCCGGTCGGCCATGTTCACAGACGCGTCGCCGGCCTGCGCCACGATCTGACGGGCGGCGTCGGCGGCCGCCTCCCAGTTCACCGGGCCGTCAGCAGACGGCGACGAGAGCATCTGCCCGAGGCGCTGGAACGCGGCGCCGAGATCCTGCGGCGAGCCCCCGAACAGCGCGCTGAACGGGTCCACGGGACCGGTCGAGCCCGACTCGTCGTCCCCCTCGTCAGCCGGCCCGAAGCCGAACGGCAGGTCAGACATGGCCACCTCTCGGGCAGGATGGGTCGGTGCGCTCGGGTCCGACCGTCGACACCACCGTAACCGCGGCGGTCGGTCGATGACGTCGGCCGTTCGCTCTGGGCGCAGCCGTCGGCGAGCGAAGGGCGACGAGCCCGGCCGGGCGTCGAACGTGTTGGTCTGCGGCCCCAGCGAGTCGGTGATCGTGCTGGGCGTCGCCGCTGGTCTGGCCCGCGAGCGCGGCGAAGTGGTGGGGGAGTCGGTGCGCATCGTGGCGCTGGATCCCAGCCAAGAACTGGCGCTGCAATCAGGCGCTGCACTCGGCGGACGCTGTCGTGCTCATCGCCCGCGACCCGGCCGAAGATCTCACGTCGTCCCGCGACCGTGAGCATGTCGTCACGGAGTCAGCCGACCGACTCTTCAGCGCGCTCGCTGGCAGTGAGGTTCGGCGACTCGTTGTCGTCACCAGTGCCGTGCTGTACGGCCCGCATCCCCACAACCCGGTGCCGATGCCCGAGGACCACGTCGGTGACGAGCCGCCGGCTCCTGGCGTGATTGCCGCACTGCAGACGGTGGAGGACGCCGCACAGATGCTCGCGCGCAGGTCTGAGGAGTTGCATCTCGTCGTTCTGCGTCCTGCGGCACTCGTGGCCGAAGGTATCGACGGTGACGTCACGCGTCACTTTGCTGCACCTCGGCTACTGGGGCTGCGCGGCGTCTCGATGGCCTGGCAGTTCTGTCACGTCGACGACTTGGCGACTGCCGTGATGGTGGCAATCGATGGACGTCTCGACCGCAACGACGAAGCAGAGCCGGCTGCAGTGGCGTCGTCCGAAGTCGTCGCCGTCGGGTCACCGGGATGGTTGGAAGACGGCGAGGTCGAGGCCGTCTGCCACAAACGTCGCATCGACCTGCCGCCGTCGCTGGTCTTCGGCGCGGCGGATCGGTTGCAGCGCCTCGGTGCCTCGGTGTCCGGCTCGGTTCCTGCCCTGGTGTACCCGTGGGCCGTCGAGCCGACGCGACTTCTTGCGGCGGGGTGGCAGCCCACCTACGACAACACGGGGGCCCTCGAGGCGTTGCTGGTGGAGGCGCGCGCGGTGCTGCACCAGGTCGCGCGACGACGCGGCCGGGAGGCGGCGGGAGCTGCCGGGGCAACGGTTGCGGCCCTGGGCACGGCCCTGGTGGTGCGCCGCGCCCGTCGGCGGCGTCAGCCCGGCTGAGCCGCCCAACACCGGCAGCGCCAACCGCCACGGTTACCGGCCACGCCGTGGGGCCGCCTACGCTGATGGGGTGAAGGCGCTCGCGTGGTGGCTCATCCCCCTCGTGGCCACGGCATTGGCCGTGGTGTGGGTGACCTGGGTGAGCCGGCCCAAGCGCCGCGTCGACACGCACGACTCGCTGGCAGAGCACCAGCGCTTCCTGTCCGCGCTCGGGCAGCCCGCGGCACCGATCGAGCCGTCTGACACCGATCAGCGCGTCGACGAGTCCTGAACGTGCACCTCCCCACCTCGCGGGCAACCCGTTTGCTCATGGCCTCGGTCCTGCTGCTCGGTCTGCTCGCCGTCGCCGCGATGATTCCGGTGCCCTACGTGACGCTGAGCCCCGGGCCGACGTTCAACACGCTGGGGAGTGTGGGCGACCAGAAGGTCATCGAGATCAAGGGGCGCCCGACGTATCCGACGTCCGGCGCGCTGGACGCCGTCACCGTGTACGAACTCGGGGCACCCGGAACGTCGGTGTCGTTGCTGCAGGCCATGCGCGGCTGGATCGATCCGACTGTCGCGGTGCTCCCGCGCGCGCTGTTGTACCCGCCCTCGACGTCCGCGACACAGGTGCAGCAAGAGGCGAGCCAGGAAATGGTGCTGTCGCAGAACACTGCGGTCGGTGCAGCGCAGACCTACCTCGGGTACGACGTGAAACCTGTGCTCGTGGTTCAGACGGTGATTGCGGGTGAGCCGGCCGACGGAGTGCTGCATGCCGGCGATCGCATCCTCGCCGTGGATGGGAAGTCGGTCACCACGGTGGACGATGTGCGCACCGCGATCGCCGATCGCCAACCAGGCGCCGACGTCACGCTCACTGTGCTCCGTGGCGGCCAGCAGCAAGACGTCGTCATCACGACGCAGGCCTCGCCCGACGACCCGAGCCGCGCGGTGATCGGCATCATTCCCGGAGTGATCTATGTGGGCCCGGTGAAGGCTCGGATCAAGCTCGGATCGGTGGGCGGTCCCAGCGCCGGAATGATGTTCTCGCTCGCGATCATCGACCAGCTCACACCTGGGGAGCTCACCAACGGGGCACATATCGCCGGAACCGGCACGATCTCGATCAAGGGCCGGGTGGGTCCGATCGGCGGGATCGCCCAGAAGATGGTGGGCGCCCGGGACGCCGGTGCGACGGTGTTCTTGGCCCCTTCGAGCAACTGCGACGAAGTGGTCGGCGCTGTGCCGAGCGGCCTGCAGGTGGTCAAGGTGAGCACGCTCACCGACGCGGTGCACGCCCTGGAGTCGCTGGCCAGCGGGCACACCGACCTGCCCACGTGCTCGGCCGCCTGAGCGCGTCCCTCACGGGGCGAACGTCGCGGCAAGGGCAGCCGCCAGGTCTGGGACCAGATCCGGCGCGACCAGCACGGCGTCATCGGCGTCGTGGGCACGCGAGCGCAACGCACAGGAGTGGCTGCCCTCGCGCAGCACTGCGACGACCAGCCGGACCTCGTGTCGCTGGGGGTGGGTCGCTGCGTAGGCCTGTGCTCGGGCCGGGTCGACGGGGAGCTCCGCCTCGGCCTCGGGCGGCAGCGTGACCCGCTCGATGACGAGGGCGGCTCCTGTGACTTCGTCCGGCCAGGCGACCTGGGCCAACAGACCGAGCACCGTGTCGTGCGGCGGCAGCTGCTCCTGCTCCACCGGCGTCAGGTGGTCCGGCGCCAGGGCGCCGGCTGAACCAGGCGGTGCGAGGGCGTCGCTCAGTTCTGGCTGCGCCGTCAGCAGCGCACCGGTCGGCACCAACGCGTACAACCTCGTGGGTCCGTCCCACCCGGCTCGCGCCACGTGGCGTTCGATGTCGCGCACGGCGGCAGCGAGTGCGGCGGTCATGCCGAGGATCTTGGCGCACGGTCCGCGGGTTACGGTGGGCAGGTGACGTACCAAGCGCCGCCGCCTTCTGAGCCAGCGCCTCCGAGCCCGCCAGGCGGTGCAGCACCCAGGCGGCGGCGAGGCGCGCTGTTGCCGACCCTGATCATCCTGGCGGTGCTGATCAGCCTGTTCCTCATCTTCGTGGGCTTCTACACGAACTGGTTGTGGTTCAAGTCCGTCGGCTATACCAGCGTCTACACCAAGCAGCTCAAGGTGCGAGCACTGCTGTTCGTGGTGTTCTTCTTGTTGATGTCGGGGTCCGTGGCCGTGGTCGGGTGGTGGGCGTACCGCACACGACCGCCATTCCGGTCGGTGTCGCTGGAGCAGCAGAGTCTGGATCGTTACCGCCTCGCGCTGGAGCCGTACCGGCGCGCTCTGCTCTTCGCGGTGGCCGGATTCTTCGGGCTGTTCACAGCACTGTCCGCGGCCAGCCAGTGGCGCACCTTCCTGCTGTTCTGGTACCGCTCCTACTTCGGTCAGCAGGATCCCGTCTTCCACTTGGACGACGGGTTCTACGTGTTCACGCTCCCGACGCTGAGACTTGTGTTGACCATCGCCATGAGCGTCGTGCTGGTGTGCTTGCTGGTCGCCGTCGTCACGCAGTACATCTATGGCGGAATCCGGCTGCAGACGCCAGGCGCCGAGCGCACCTCGGCCGCGGCGCGCACGCAGCTGTCGATCCTCATCGGCCTGTTTCTGCTGTTGAAGGCAGTGGCCTACTGGCTCGACCGCTACGCGCTGGTCGACGGAAAGTTCTGGCAGGTGAACGGCGCGGGTTACACCGCTATACACGCGGTGCTACCCGCGAAGAACATCCTCTGCGCGGTGGCGCTGATCGCCGCGATCATGTTCTTCGTCAACGCGTTCCGCTCCTCGTGGACCCTGGCCTGGCTGAGCTTCGGGCTCGTCGTCGTCTCGTCGGTGGTGATCGGGGGGATCTACCCTGCCTTGGTCCAGCAGTTCACGGTGACACCTAGCCAGTCGGTGAAGGAGCAGCCCTACATCCAGCGGAACATCGACGCCACGCGCACTGCGTACGGCATCGCTGGATGTCCGTCGGACACCTCTTCGGTTCCACTCTCGTGCACCAACGTGCCGCCCGGTTACAACCCCACGGCGGCTCCGACGGTTCGCGAGGTGCGCAAGTCCAAGGGAACGATCCAGAACGTTCGCTTGATGGACCCGGCCAGGATCACCGCCACGTTCGACCAGCTCCAGCAGATCCGTGGCTACTACATGTTCACCGACCCACTGGACATCGACCGGTACACCCTGAACAGCCACCCGCAGGAAGACGTGGTGATCGCGCCTCGGGAGCTGAACCTCGACGGAATCCCGAGCACCCAGCAGAACTGGATCAACGAGCACACCGTCTACACCCACGGGTACGGACTCGTGGCCGCGTACGGCGACCGCGCGACGTCCGACGGCCAGCCGGTCTTCGTCGAGAAGAACATTCCCCGACGGGGAAGCTGGCGATCGACCAGCCGCGGATCTACTTCGGCGAGCAGTCGCCCAGCTACTCGATCGTCGGCGGTCCCGCCGGCTCGACTCCGCAGGAGCTGGACCGGCCGTCTGACACCCCTGGCGGGACGGGTCAGGACAACTACACGTACACCGGCAAAGGTGGGGTTCCGGTCGGTTCGCTGTTCAACCAGTTCGTCTACGCGGTGAAGTTCCAGGAGAGCAACATCATCTTGTCCGACCAGGTGAACTCGCAGTCGCGCATCCTGTACACGCGTGAGCCGCGACAACGGATCCAGGAGGTGGCGCCCTGGCTCACGCTCGACGGCGACCCGTACCCGGCCGCAGTTGATGGCCACATCGTGTGGATCGTCGACGGCTACACGACGACGGACGCGTACCCCTACAGCCAGCAGGCCCAGTTCGGTCAGGTGACCGCAGACTCGCTGCAGGCGCAGACCAACGCGACCACCACTCAGTCGTCCAACGGGATCAACTACATCCGCAACTCCGTCAAGGCCACTGTCGACGCCTACGACGGCACCGTGACGTTGTATGCGTGGAACCCGCCCGGGAGTCCCGTGGACCCGGTGCTCGCAGACCTGGGAGAAGGTCTACCCCGGAACCGTCCAGCCGTACGGCGCCATCAGTCCCGAACTGATGGCCCACATGCGCTACCCCGAGGACCTGTTCAAGGCGCAGCGCGAGATCTTCGCCCAGTACCACGTGCAGGACGCGTCCGCCTTCTACGGTGGCCAGGACGTCTGGCGGGTTCCGGGTGACCCGACCGTGCCTCCGGGAACCATTCCGCAGCCGCCGTACTACCTGACTCTGCAGATGCCCGATAGCCCGGCGCCCACGTACTCGCTCACCACGACGTTCTCGCCGTCGAAACGAGACACGCTGGCGGCGTTCATGGCGGTGAACAGCGACCCGATCGGACCCGAACTACGGTCGGATCGAAGTGCTGCAGCTCCCGCGCGACACCACGATCCCGGGCCCGGGCCAGATGCAGAACAACTTCGAGTCCACCACCAAGGTCTCCGAACAGCTGAGTCTGCTGCGTAAGGGCGGGTCCGAAGTCGACCTCGGCAATCTGCTGACGTTGCCGGTCGGGCAGTCCTTGTTGTACGTCGAGCCGGTCTACGTGCGTTCCAGCAGCACGACGGCGTCGTACCCCCTGTTGCGCTACGTCCTGACGTCGTTCGGCAGCTCGGTCGGCTTCCAGCGCACGTTCCCCGCGTCGCTAGCCGAGGCGCTGGGCACGACGCCGGGAGGTGGCCAGCCGGGAGCGAACACAGGGAGCGCCAAGGCACAGTTGGTCCGTGCCATCGCCGATGCAAATCAGGCGTATGCAGACGGCCAGGCCGCCCTGGCGAAGGGCGACTTCGCCGCATATGGCGCGGCCCAGGCGCGCTTGGCGGCTGCGTTGAAGCGGGCCGAGCAGGCCGCCCAGCAGCTCGGCGTGAACCCGCCCAGCACGCCAGGATCGGGCTCTCCCTCACCCACGCCGACGCCGAGCGGATCCACGAGCAGTCCCACAGCGGCCGCCTGGCTCGGCGACGGCGGCCGACCGCCCCCGGACTTGGTCGACGCGACCGGGCTCACCTAGACTGACCCGGCACGGCAAACGTGTTGGCGCGGGGTGGAGCAGCTCGGTAGCTCGCTGGGCTCATAACCCAGAGGTCGCAGGTTCAAATCCTGCCCCCGCTACCAATGTTTACGCAGGTCAGGGCCATGATCATCGATCATGGCCCTGATTCTGTGTTGGCGGAATGTCGGCAAGCTTGCCGACATGGGGCACCGTGACGGTGGCACCGTTGCCGGTTGGCTCGACTCTGGTGGACGCGCGGGGATGCTCGTGGACGTCCCATCTGCACCGGCGGTCCGTCAGGGCGTTTGACCTCTGGGTCGAAAACGCAATGCGAACAGCAGCCTGGCGCATTGGGGGTTGGCCACCACCGCGGTACGTGTGCAACGGGTTGGCGCGGGCCGAGGTCGCTGGCGAGCGAGAGAGCCACGGGCACCTCGACGAGCGTCGCGCCTCATCCGGCTTGTTTCTCTGTATGCCCGAGGCGCTGCGGTCGCGCGGCAGAGGAAGCCCCGCAGTTCCGGATCGACGCTACGGGCCGCCCTCGCGCTGAACCGCTCACGGGCGTCTAGGTCAAGAACCCCAGCCGGGTGTGGGGCGTTGACGTTGGGGCGCAGTCGCGCCGGGTGGTGGTACCTGCGGGTCTGCTCGTGCGGTGGGTTGCGGAGTGGCCGCGAGGATGTCGGCCACGGTGAGTGGCTGGTCCTCGATGAGTCGGAGCACGGGGTGGCGGTCTGGTCGTAGCAGCCGACTGAGCATGGTGCCGGCTCGATCGGGGAACGTTGGTGTTCGCGCGTTCACATTTGTCCGCCTGTCGTCGGCACGTCGAGTGAGGCGAGCAGGTCACGGACGCGTCGTTCGATCTCGTCGCGGATCGGCCGGACGTCGTCGACGGTCTTTCCGGCGGGGTCGTCGAGCTCCCAGTCGAGGTACTTCTTGCCGGGGTAGAGCGGGCAGGCGTCCCCGCACCCCATGGTGACCACGACGTCGGCGGCCCGAATGACTTCTTCGGTCCACGGTTTGGGGAACTCGGTGGAGATGTCGATGCCGCGCTCGCGCATGGCATCGACCGCGGCGGGGTTCACTTCTGAGCCGGGTTCGCTGCCCCCGGACCAGGCGACCGCACGGTCGCCGGCGAGCTGTTGGAAGAAGCCCATGGCCATCTGGGAGCGGCCGGCGTTGTGCACGCACAAGAACAAGACGATTGGCTGGCCGTCGCTGGCCTTGCCCTCGACCCGGGCGAGGGCGGTGAGTCGCTGGGCCGCGAACCGTTCGGCGAGCAGTGGCAGGAAGTTGGGGACGGTGCTGGTGGCCGCGAACTGGTCGTAGCTGCTGGTCAGGAAGCGCTCGATGGTTTCCTGGCTGAACACGCCGGCAAACTTCTTCTGCAGGTTGGTGGCAGCGGTGTGCATGGCGAGCTGGTGGTCGATCGACACCGGCTGGATAGTCGGCTGGGTCATGTCCGGACCTCCAGGTTGGGCTCGTTCGCTAAGGCAGCCAGACGGACGCGGTCGGCGATCTGCTCGAAGGCCAGGTCGAACGCCTCATCGGTTCCCACCCGCACCGGGTCGGGGATCGACCAGTGCAGTTCCTGCTGGGGGGTGCCGGCCGCGGTGAGTTCTTCGTGGGCTTCGTCGCACAAAGCGACCAGCAGGTCGCTGTCCTGGATCACCTCGGCGAGGTGGTGAGTGGTTGGTCGGCCGATCGGGACCCGGTGGCGTTTGGCGGTCGAGATCGCGCCGGGGTGCACCCGTTCGGCCGGGTGGGTGCCTGCCGAGGCGACCGGCATCGTTGACTGTTGTCGCCACAAAGCTGCGGCCAGCTGGGAGCGGGCCGAATTGCCCTCACAGACGAACACCACCCGTTCGGCGTGCCACCGGGCCGGGACGATCAGCCCATCCAGGGCATCGGGCACGAGCTGGAGGTAGGTCCGGCGGGCGTCGCCTTCCGAGCGCACCTGGGTGATCAGGCCGGCTTGGCGCAGCACCTTCAGGTGGTGGGCCACAAGGTTCGACGGGGCGTCCAGCAGACGGCCCACCTCGACCGGGGACAGGTCGGTCATCGCCAGTGCGTCGACGATCGCCAGCCGGGACACGTCGGCCAGAGTCGCGTGCCGGACCGCCCGACGCTGCAACTCCGCCGATCGCAAAACGTCCGCGGCCCCCGCCTGGGTCACCGGTCGCTGCCGCCGTGTTCGGGTCACGTGCTCACGATCGCTGGGGAACGTTCCCTCAGTCAAGATTGAGTCAATGAACAGTGAGCAAACGTCACAGGCGCTGGAGTTCCTGACCCCCCGAGAGCAGGCCGAAAGGCCCTTCGGCTGACGCAGCCCCCTCGGTATACTTCAATTGTGATTGATTCAACAGCCACTGATATGAGCCACGTGGTCGGCGTCTCGGCGTCGGCCGAGCACGCCGACGCGTCTGTGTCGTTGTTGGCGGCGGTGGCCGATCCGGTGCGGTGGTCGGTGCTGCAGCGGTTGGCTGACGCGCCTTCGTGCGTGTGCAACCTGCAGGAGCACGTCCCGATCGCGGCGAACCTGCTCAGCTACCACCTGAAGGTGCTGAGGGATTCGGGGCTGGTGACGACGAGCCGGCGTGGCCGGTGGATCGACTACGCCCTGGCCGATGATGCGTTCCAGCGCCTGGTCGCCGCGTTGCCCGGCAGCGAACGGCTGGGGGTGCAGTCGTGAGCGTCGTCGAGCGGTTGCCGACCTCCAGGCGAGGCCAGTGGCTGACCGCTGGCGGCGCGGGCGGCGGCGTGGGTGGCCGGCGTACTGGGTGAACGGTTGGCTGTGGGACCGGTTCCTGTACGACGTCCTGGGCATGGAGCCCGACCGACCGGCTGACCGAGACCCTTCACTTCTTCCTCTACGACACGATCAAGATCGGCCTGCTGCTGGTCGGGATCATCTTCATCGTCACCGTGCTGCGCTCCTACATGAGCATCGAGCGCACCCGCGCCCTGCTCGGCGGCAAGCGTGAAGGTGTCGGCAACGTGATGGCCGCCGGCCTGGGCGTGATCACCCCGTTCTGCTCGTGCAGCGCGGTCCCGGCGTTCATCGGGTTCGTCGCCGCCGGGGTGCCGATCGGGGTGACGCTGAGCTTCCTGATCGCCAGCCCGCTGGTCAACGAGATCGCCATCGGGATGCTGTTCAGCCTGTTCGGCTGGCAGGTCACCGCCGTCTACATCGCCGCCGGCCTGACGATCGCGATCGTCGCCGGCTGGGTGCTCGGTCGGCTCGGCGTCCAGCGCTGGGTGGAGCCGTTCGTGTTCGAGACCAAGCTCGGCGGGCAGGTCATCGACTCCACCGCCGGGCTGACCTTCGACCAGCGGATCCAGATGGGCATCGAAGAGGTCGCCACCATCCTGCGCAAGATCTGGCCCTACCTGCTCGTCGGCATCGGCCTCGGCGCGGTGATCCACGGCTGGGTCCCGACCGACTTCTTCACCACCTACGCCGGCCCCGGCAACGCCTTCGGTGTCCTTGTCGCGGTCGGGATCGGCGTCCCGTTGTACTCCAACGCCGCCGGGATCATGCCGATGGTGCAGGCCCTGCACGAGAAGGGCCTGCCGATGGGCACCCTGCTCGCGTTCATGATGAGCGTCGTCGCGCTGTCCCTGCCGGAGATGATCCTGCTGCGCCGGGTCCTCAAGCCCCAGCTGCTCGCCGCGTTCGTCGGCGTCGTGGCCACCGGCATCGTCGCCGTCGGCTACCTGTTCAACTTCATCCTCGCAACGTAAGGACACGATCGTGATCATCAAGGTGCTCGGCCCCGGCTGCACCAACTGCAAGAACCTCGAACGCGTCACCCGCGAGGCCGTCGACGGTCTCGGCCTGGACGCGACCATCGAGAAGGTCGAGGACTACGCCGCCATCATCGGCTACGGCGTCATGTCCACCCCCGCCCTCGTCGTCGACGAGAAGGTCGTCGTCTCCGGCCGCGTGCCCAAGGTCGCCGAGATCCGGGAGCTGCTCGTCCCCGCAACCGCGTAGTCGGAGCAGGTTCGATCCATGCCACCCCCGACTGCATCGCCGGCTCGCCCACCGTCGACCAGCTGATCGACGTGCTGAGCTGAGCCGATCAGACGCACGCGCCGTTCATGGGCCGCGTGGCACAGGGCCCGCGGCTCGTCATCGACCGGCTTGGCTCCGCGACGTCCGCCGGCTTCGGCGGGACTGGCGAGAGCCGCATCCAGCGAAGAAGACAACCGGAGGCACGGTCGCCATGTCGGCAGAATGTGGGCAACACATGCCCGGACGTGGCTGGACGTCAGACGACGCCCACGGGTGTGGGTGGTCCTGTGACCGACCGAGGACGGTCCTTCCACGACCGTCCTCGGTCGTCCAGGACTGCACGTTGGCGTCGGGTGCTTCGGCGGCTCATAACCCAGAGGTCGCAGGTTCAAATCCTGCCCCCGCTACGGCGTGAAGTCCCGGGACATCGTTCATGGATGTCCCTGGACTTGGTTTGTGTGTGGCGTCGGGCGTGGACATGACGCGGGCGTCCGGTTCGCCCGACCTACGTCACTCCTCAGTCATTCGCAAGAAGGCATTGACGATCCGCCAGCCATGACACCTGCGGATGACTCTGTCGGGCGAGTGTGCTGCGCTAGGCGGGTGGACGGAACCGAGATCAGCTCGACCGAGGTAGGGGTCGGCGATGCGGGTGTCGTGCGCCCGCGCTGGCTCCTACACCTCGACCTCGATCAGTTCATCGCGGCGGTGGAGATCAGACGCCGACCCGAGCTCGCCGGGCAGCCAGTCGTGGTCGGAGGCGACGGAAACCCGGGTCGTCGCCGCCAGGTCGTCGCAACGGCTTCGTACGAAGCGCGGGTGTTCGGCGTGCGATCGGGCATGCCGTTGTCGACGGCCCTGCGGAAGTGCCCCGACGCGGTGTTCCTGCCGGCTGATCGCGACGCCTACGACGCAGCGTCGCAAGAGGTCTGGGACGTCGTGCGCGAGTCCGGGCTACCGGTCGAGGTCTGGGGTTGGGACGAAGGCTTCATCGGAACCGACTCCGAGACCCCGGAATTGGTCGCGCAAGGGCTGCGGGAGTCGGTGCGCGACCGGACGTCGTTCACGTGCTGTGTCGGGATCGGTGACAACAAGCTGCGCGCCAAGCTCGCCACGGGTTTCGCCAAGGCACCGGACGGTGCCATGCCGGAGGACGCACTTGGGGTGTACCGACTCACGCAGCAGAACTGGGACGAGGTGATGGGACAGCGTCAGGTGGACGCGCTGTGGGGGGTGGGCAGCAAGACCGCGGCGAAGCTGAACGAGCTGGGCATCGATTCGGTGCGCGATCTCGCCACCGCCGACGTCGACGTGGTTCGACGCCGGTTCGGCCCCACGACTGGTCCATGGCTGGTCTCGCTGGGCCGGGGACTTGGCGATCGCACGGTCAGCACGGCTCCCTACGAGCCTCGCGGGCACAGTCGAGAGGTCACCCTCGAACACGACCTCGTCGAGCGCGGCGACATCGAGGACACGTTGGGCCGGCTGTGCGCCGACGTCATGGCCGACATCGCTGCAACGGGCCGGGCGGTGCGCCAGGTCGGCATCAAGGTCCGCTTCGTCCCGTTCATCACCAAGACGCGGGTCCACAAGCTGAGTGCCCCGACGCGCGACGAAGTAGAGGTACGACGCAACGTCATCGCCCTGCTCGATCGACTCGATCCGGCCGACCAGGGCCGACCGGTCCGGCTGCTGGGCGTCAGGGTCGATCTCGTCGACGCGGAGTTGCCTGGGCCATCAGCGCGGCGAGCCGATTGAATGGTCGCCAGTCAGGCTCGAGGAGGAACGCATGGGTACCGGCATGGATCGCGGCCTGGCTGAGGGAGGCTCGACCGGCGTGGGGCAGACCATCGACGTGCAAGCAGCACGGTCGCAGACGCCCGGGGTGGCACAGCGGGTCCATCTGAACAACGCGGGCGCCGGGCTGATGACCGAGCGCACGCTGGCCACGATCATCGACCACCTTCGTCTGGAGACGCAGATCGGTGCGTACGAGGCGGAGGACACGGCCCGCGACGCGATCGAAGCGACCTACTACTCGCTGGCTCGCCTCCTCAACGGGCAGCGATCCGAGATCGCCCTGTTCGACAACTCCTCCCACGCCTTCAACGCTGCGTTCTACTCGCTTCGGCTCAGCGCCGGGGACCGCATCCTGACCGGCCGGGCCGAGTACGGCTCGAATGTTCTGGCCTATCTGCAGGTCGCGCAACGAACCGGTGCCGAGGTCATCGTGGTCCCGAACGATGAATCGGGTCAGCTCGATCCGCAGGCCCTCGCCGAACTGATCGACGAACGGACGCGGTTGATCGGCGTCAGCCACATTCCGACCGGTGGCGGCCTGGTCAATCCCGCGGCCGCGATCGGGCGCGTGGCGAAGGCAGCGTCGGTGCCCTTCCTGCTCGACGCGACACAGTCGGTTGGTCAGCTCGACCTCGACGTGCGCACGCTGGGGGCCGACTTCGTGACCGGCACCGGCCGCAAGTTCCTCCGAGGACCACGCGGTACGGGGTTCCTGTGGGTCAACGAGGACTCGTTGGACCTGCTCGACCCGTTCGTCAATGACATCGAGGCGTCCACCTGGGATGGGCAACGCGGGTACACCTGGCACGCCGGAGCCCAGCGCTTCGAGAGCTGGGAGCGCGGCTACGCCCAGGTGCTCGGCCTGGGTTCGGCGGTGGACCAGGCACTCGAGCTCGGGATCCCGGCGATCGAGGAACGGGCGGTTGCCCTGGGTGCCCGCCTGCGGGACGGCCTGGAGGAGATCGACGGCGTCACGACTCACGATCTGGGGGAGCGCAAGTGCGCGATCGTCACGGTGGCGGTCGACGGGGTCACGGCAGACGACGTGGCTGAGGCGGTCCGGGCACGAGGGATCAACGTGTCGGTGACGGCGGCGGACCAGAACCAGTTCGACTCCGAGATCCGCCCAGTCCATCCACTCCTGCGCATGTCACCGCACTACTACAACACCGAGGACGAGATCGATCTGGCCGTGTCCGTCGTCTCCGCCATCGCGCAGCACCGCTGATCTGGACCGGGGCGTCGGCCCTCAACCCGGATCCGGAACCTGTCGAACAAGCGAATGTGGCCCTGCTTCTTGGCGCGTATGCGCCTGACTTCACCCTCGCCGGCTGGTACGGACACGAAGAGGGGGAGTTCCGACTCGACCAGCAGCGTGGGCACCCGGTCGTTCTCGCGTTCTATCCCGGTGATGAGCGGCTGGTGTGCACGCGTCAGATGTGCTCGTACTCAGATCAGATAGCCGACCTGCACCACTTCGACGCAGCCGTGTGGGGCATCGCACCGCAAGACGTCGCTTCGCACCGTCAGTTCGCCGAGGGCCGCCGACTCACCATGCCGTTGTTGTCCGACCCCGACCGTAGCGTCGCGCGTGCCTACGGCGTGATGGGCGCGTTCGGTCTCCGTCGATCGGTGTTCGTCGTCGATGCGTCTGGGCGGATCTCCTGGCGATGGGTGGCCACACTGAACCTGACTTTCCCGACGGTCGAGGAACTGCGGTCGGTTCTGTCCGACGTTCGCGCCGCCTAGTCGGTCACTCCAAGGGCTGCGGCGGCACGTCACCCTCGCGCTGCGCCACCGTGACCCCGACGCTGGCGGCGCTCACCAGTGCCAGCGCGACCCACTGCCGCGGCTGCAGATGTTGTCCCAGCACGATGAATCCCGCGAGTGCGGCCGCAGCCGGTTCTCCGCTCATCAGGATGCCGAAGACCCGGGTCGGGATCCTGCGCAGTGCGGTCAGCTCGAGCCCGTAGGGGATGATCGACGACAACAGCGCCACCCCGAGCGCCGCCAACACCCACGACGGGTGGCCGATCACGTGCAGCGCACCCCGGATCCCCAGCGGGAGTATCAGCAGTGCGCCCACTGCTAGCGCGACGGACAGCCCGTCGACGCCAGGGAGCAGGCGGCCCACCCGTGCACTGGCGAGGATGTAGCCGGCCCAGAACATCCCGGCCGTCAGGGCCAGCAGCAGCCCGGTGACGGGGATGCCGCTGGTGTGGTCGACGCCGAGCAGCACCACGCCGAGCGCGGCCAACAAGGCCCAGGCAAGATCTCGCCAGCGGCGGGTCTGCACCAGCGCCAACGTGAGCGGACCGATGAACTCGACCGTCACGGCCACGCCGAGGGGAACCGTGCGCAGCGAGAGGTAGAACGTCAAGTTCATGCTCGCCATGACGACACCCAGCACGGCGGCCGCCCGCATCGACGCCGCCGACCAGGTGCGCAACCGCGGACGCAGGACCAGCAGCAGGATCACCGAGGCGATCCCGAGGCGCAGCAGGGTGACGCCTGGCGCACCCACGTCGTCGAACAGCGTGCGAGCAATCGCGCTGCCGGTCTGCACCGAGAGGATCGCGACGACGACGAGCAGCGGCGCGGGGACGCCACTCGCCGAGGGCCGGGACGCCGCTCTGAACACTGGTCTGGACACTGCCGGTGAACCTATCGGCGCAGGGGTGGACGTCAACCGGAGCCTGAGCCATCGCCCACCGGTTCACCTGCGCGGACGAGACCTCGGACACGACACGACCAACGCCGGAGCCTCCACCCGGCACTGCCCCCGCCTAGGCTGCTGCGCAACTGTGAGGAGATCTGCCGGATGGAGTTCACGCGCTCAGGCCGCGGTTCGCCGCGCGGACTGGTCGTCGCTACGGCCCTCACCCTCGCGGCGGTCTTCGGCTTGGGGCCGCTGGTCATGCTGTCGCCCGCGCAGGCGGCCGGCGCGTGCGCGACACCGGGTGGCTCCGGTGCCGGTGGCAGCCTCACCGGTGTCGTCAACACCTACTACCCGGGCGTCGGTAGTGCGAACGCTGGGGACACCTCCGTGACCGTCGGTGCGCCAACCGGCGCCGCGCCCATCGCCGTCGGCGACCTGCTGCTCGTCATCCAGATGCAGGGTGCCGACTTCGACTTCTCGAACACGAACTCCTATGGACACGGCGGACCAGCCGTGGCGCCGGCGTCAGGCTTCACCGCACTCAACAACACTGGTGGGTACGAGTACGTGCGCGCGACGTCCGCGGTCGTCGCCGGTGTGGTCAGCATCTCGGGTCTGGGGGCGGGCGCGGGTCTGCTGAACACCTACCCGACTGCCGCCGCCACCGGGGCCAACGGGCAACGCCGGTTCCAGGTGATCCGGGTGCCGCAGTACACGACCGCGACCACGAGCTCGACGCTGACCGCCGCGGCCTGGAACGGGTCGGTCGGCGGTGTCCTCGCGCTCGACACGACCGGAACTCTCACCCTCAGCGGAACCGTGAGCGTCACCGGTCTCGGCTTCCGTGGCGGGGTCGGGATCCAGCGCGGTGGCGCCGCTGGCTTCGCCACGACCGATGTCGCGGTCAGCGCGACCGCCAACGTCGACGGCAACAAGGCCGAGGGCATCGCGGGAACTCCGCTGGGCACCACGGCCGGCAACGGCTACCCCGGCGGGGACGCGGCCCGTGGCGCCCCGGGCAATGCCGGCGGCGGCGGCACCGACGGGAACCCGAGCGCCAACGACCAGAACTCCGGCGGCGGCGGCGGCGGCAACGGCGGGGCTGGCGGCCAAGGCGGCAACACCTGGAGCTCCAACCTGCCGCTGGGCGGCTACGGCGGGGTCGCAGTGCCTGCCACGTCGGCCCGCGTCGTCCTCGGCGGCGGTGGCGGGGCCGGCACCGCGAACAACGCGACAGCACCCCAGGGTGGTGGCGCAGCAGGTGGCGGCATCGTCTTGATCCGCGCGGGCAGTGTCGCGGGCGCAGGAACCATTGCCGCCAATGGCGCGGACGCCTACAACCTGACGGCGAACGACGGTGCCGGCGGCGGCGGTGGCGGGGGGTCCATCGTCTTCACCACTCCTGGCGGATCGTTGACCGGCGCGACCCTGACGGCCAACGGCGGGCGCGGCGGCGATGCATGGGCCACCCAGGCAGGTGCCGGCAGTGCACATGGGCCAGGCGGCGGCGGAGGCGGCGGTTGGATCTTCACGTCGAGCGCACCGACCGCGCAGACGGTCAGCGGTGGCGCCCACGGCATCACCACGACGGGGAACCTCACGTACGGCTCCTTCAACGGCAGCGCCGGACAGACGGCGACGGCGGCGCCGGCGACCATTCCGGGCATCAGCGGTGGTGCGGAGTGCGCCGACCTGTCGATCGTCAAGACGGGTCCGGCCACTGTCGCTGCCGGCGCGGCCATGAGCTACCAGCTCACCGTCGCCAATGCTGGACCGGCCGATGCGTCGGGCTTGTCGGTCACCGACACCTTGCCGACGGGTGTCACGTTCACGTCGGCGACCGGCTCGGGCTGGACGTGCACCAACTCGGGCAACGTCTCGGTCACGTGCACCACGCCGTCGCTCACCAATGGGACGGCTGCGCCGGTGATCACGGTGGTCGTCTCGGCGCCGGTCCAACCGACGACGGCGCTGAACACGGCGACCGTCACCGCCACCACGCCGGACCCGAACCCGGCCAACAACACCTCCAGTGCCAGCACGACGGTCACGGCACTGGCCGACCTGTCGCTGGTCAAGACCGGCCCGGCGACCGTCACGGCAGCCGGGTCGGTGAGCTACCAGCTGACGGCGACCAACACCGGGCCGTCCGACGCCGACTCGCTGGCGGTGACGGACTCGCTGCCCGCCGGTGTCACGTTCGTCTCGGCCGGTGGTGGCGGCTGGGTGTGTTCGAACACGGGCAACGTCACGGTGACCTGCACCCGCCTGACGTTGGCGGCGGGCACCAGCGCCCCGGTGATCACGATCACCGTGACGGCACCGGGGCAGAGCGCCACGCTGAACAACTCGGCCAACCTGACGTCGGCCACGCTGGACCCTGACCTTTCGAACAACTCCTCGTCGACCAGCACGACCGTGACTGCGTCGGCCGACCTCTCGATCGCCAAGTCCGGTCCCGCGAGCGTCGTCGCCGGGAGCAACATCACCTACTCCTTGACGGTGACGAACAACGGTCCTTCCGACGCGACCGGCGTGGTCGTCACGGACAACCTGCCGGCGGGGGTGACGTTCGTCTCTGCCGGTGGTGGCGGCTGGATCTGCTCGAACACCGGCAACGTGTCCGTGAGCTGCACCGTTGCCGCGCTCGCCACCGGGACGGTCGCGCCAGTGATCACCGTCGTGGTGACCGCCCCTGCTCAGGCCGGCGGTCTGACCAACACGGCAGCTGTCGCCGCGACCACCGCTGACCCCAACGCCGGCAACAACGTCGACTTCGCCAACACCAACGTCACGGCGTCGGCTGACCTGTCACTCGCCAAGATTGGCCCAGGTTCGGTGGTCGCTGGTGGCGGGATCAGCTACCAGTTGACCGTCACGAACACCGGTCCGTCGGACGCAGCCAGCCTCATGGTCACCGACAGCCTTCCGGCCGGCGTCACGTTCGTGTCGGCAGGTGGCACCGGCTGGGGTTGCAGCAACTCGGGCAACGTGTCAGTCACCTGCACCCGTCCCGCTCTGGCAGCCGGCGTCGCCGCACCCGACATCACCGTCGTCGTGACGGCGCCGGCGCAAGCCGCCAGTCTCTCGAACACCGCGTCCGTCGCCTCGACCACGGCCGACCCCGATCCGTCGAACAACTCCGACACGGCAGACACCAACGTCACTGCGTCGGCCGACCTCGCCATGGTCAAGCTGGGACCGCCGACGGTGACCGCGGCCGGTACGGTCTCCTACTCCTTGACGGTCACGAACAACGGTCCCTCGGATGCCGACAACCTCGTCGTCGCCGACACCCTGCCCGCCGGTGTCACGTTCGTGTCCGCGGGTGGCGGAGGTTGGGCGTGCTCGAACTCCGGGAACGTATCGGTCGCGTGCACGTTGACGACTCTGGCGGCGGGGACCAGCGCGCCTGCCATCACGGTGGTCGTCACGGCACCGGCGCAGGCCGGTTCGTTGACCAACACGGCGTCGGTGGGGTCGACCACGGCGGACCCTGACCCGGGCAACAACTCCTCAACGGTGAGCACGGGCGTCACTGCCTCGGCGGACCTGGCGATCATCAAGTCGGGGCCGGCCAACGTCGTCGCAGGGAGCAACATCTCCTACTCGTTGACCGTGACGAACAACGGTCCGTCGGACGCCGACAACCTGACGATCACGGACACGCTGCCCGCCGGCGTCACGTTCGTGTCGGCCGGCGGCGGGGGCTGGGCGTGCTCGAACGCCGGCAACGTGACAGTGACGTGCACCCTCGCGACGCTCGTCACCGGTGGGGCGGCACCGGTGATCACCGTCGTCGTCGTGGCACCGTCGTCGTCCGCCTCGCTGACGAACATCGCCTCGGTCGGGTCGACCACGGCCGACCCTGACCCATCGAACAACTCCGATACGGCGCATACCGCCGTCACGGCGTCGGCAGACGTGTCCATCGTCAAGGCTGGCCCGGCGACCGTGACAGCGGCGGGGTCGGTGAGCTACACACTGTCGGTCAGCAACGCCGGGCCCTCGGATGCCGCCAATGTGTCGGTCACCGATGTCCTGCCGGCCGGTGTGACGTTCGTGTCGGCCGGTGGGGGAGGCTGGGTCTGCGCGAACTCCGGCAACGTGTCGGTCACCTGCACCCTGACGACCCTGGCGGCCGGGACCGGTGCGCCGGTGATCACCGTGGTGCTGACGGCGCCGCCCCAGACGGCGTCGTTGACCAACACGGCCTCGGTTTCGACGACGACATCCGACCCTGACCCGACGAACGACACGTCGACCACGACCACCACGGTGGTGGCCTCGGCCGACCTGGCCATCGTCAAGACGGGGCCGGCGAGTGTGAGCGCAGGTGCGGCCGTCTCGTACCAGTTGAGCGTTGACGACCTGGGCCCCTCCGACGCCGACAACGTGTCGGTGACCGACACGCTGCCGGCCGGGGTGACGTTCGTGTCGGCCGGCGGCAGCGGCTGGGCCTGTTCCAACACTGGCAATGTCTCAGTCACCTGCGACCTTCCGCTGCTGGCCGCAGGTACGACGGCTCCGGTGATCACCATCGTCGTGAATGCACCTGCGCAGCCCGCGACGATCGTGAACTCTGCGAGTGTCTCGACCACGACGAACGACCCGAAGCCTTCGAACAACGCGTCGTCGACCACCACGACGATCGCGGGCTCGGCGGATCTCGCGCTCACCAAGACCGGCCCAGCGGTTGTCGCCGCGGCCGGCAGGGTCACCTACCACGTCAGCGTCGCCAACTTCGGCCCCTCCGATGGCGTGGCACTCACGGTCACCGACCAGCTGCCGGCCGGAGTGGTCTTCGTGTCGGCCACCGGCGCTGGATGGACCTGCAGCCACGCCGGCAACGTCTCGATCACCTGCACCACCGCGACGCTGGCAACGGGGAGCACCGCGCCCGTGATCAAGGTCGTGGTCACGGCACCACACCACGCCGCAACCCTGTCCAACCGGGCGGTCGTCAACGCGGTGTCGAGCGACCCCGACCCCACCAACAACGTCGACAGTGTGACCACGACGGTCGGACCCTCCGCCGACCTGTCGGTGGTGAAGTCGGGTCCGGCGTCCGTCGTAGCCGGTTCGGCCCTCATCTACCACCTCGTGGTCATCAACCACGGTCCCGATGCGGCAGCTGCCGTTACCGTGGTGGACAACCTGCCGCTGGGCGTGACATTCGTCGCTGCGTCAGGTGGCGGCTGGACGTGCAGTCATGCCGCCGACGTCTCGGTGACGTGCGTTCGGGCGACGCTGGCCAGTGGTGCCACGGCCGCGACGATCACGGTCGTTGTCACGGCGCCCGCAGCGGCAACCAACCTGACCAACGCCGCAACGGTGTCCTCGACCACCCCCGACCCGGTGGCCGACAACAACAGCTCATCGGTGCCCACGGTCGTGACCTCGTCGACGCCGGGTGGCGGCGGCGGGGGTCAGCTGCCGCACACGGGCGCGAACGTCATGACGCTCGCCCTGGCGGGACTTGCGCTGATCGTGCTCGGCGGGGTCATGGTCACCCTCAGCCGCCGTCGCTGGGACGGCTAGCCGCGCGTGCCTCACACCGTCGGGCCGGCACCAGAGCTGTTCTCCTTCGACAACGTGGTGCTGGAGCGCGACGGACGGCGCATCCTCGATGGACTGAACGACCACCTGCACGCCGGGCACTGCACAGCTGTCGTCGGGCCGAGCGGGGCCGGGAAGACCACCCTGCTCCGCCTCCTCAACCGGTTCGAGGAACCCACGTCGGGTCAGGTGTTCCACGACGGTCGCCCGCTGCGCGACTACGACGTACGTGAGCTGCGACGCGGTGTCGGCCTGGTCCAGCAACGCCCGGCACTGCTGGCTGCCACCGTCGGTGCGGAGCTGCGCATGGGGCGTGCCGACCTGGCGGACGACCAGGCCGAGCTCCTGCTGGCCCGGGTGGCGTTGGCCGGTCTGCCCTTGGACCGCTCCACGACGGGGTTGTCGGGCGGGGAGGCCCAGCGGTTGTGCCTGGCCAGGGCACTGGCCGTGAGTCCCGAGGCGCTGCTCCTGGACGAGCCGACCAGTGCGTTGGACGAGGCCGCGGCGGCCGAGGTCGACCGCGTCGTTCGGGCACTCGTGACACAGGGGCTCTCGGCCGTCCTGGTGACGCATGACCTCGAGCGGGCGGCACGGGTCAGTGACGACGTGCTGGTGCTGGTCGAGGGCCGGTTCGTCGACCGTGGTCCTCCCGACCAGGTGGCCTACGTCGGCGGTGCGGGGTGAACGCCGCGAGCGCACCTGCCGCGGGCTGGCTCGGTGCGGTCGTGGCGGCCACGTTCGTCGGGCTCGCGGTGCTGGTGGCGTGGCGCGAGCAGCTCGGGCTGACCCGTGACATCCTCATCGCTTCGCTGCGCGCGTTCGGACAGCTCGCGCTCGTCGGCCTGATCCTCCTGTTCCTCTTCCACCACTCCGGGTTGTGGGGGGCGTTGGCATGGGTCGTGGTCATGGTGGTGGTGGCGGGGGGAGTGTCCGCGCGGCGTGCGCCGAGCCTGCCGGCCGCGCGCGCCACCGCCACCGCGGCTATCGCGCTGGCGACGACGGTGACGCTGGGTCTGCTGTTGGCCCTACGTCTCGTTCCGCCCGAGCCCCGCTACGTGGTGCCGATCGGCGGCATGGTGGTGTCCGGTGCCATGCAAGCGAGCAGCTTGAGCATGCGGGGCCTGGTCACCCAGGTGCAGCACACCCGGCCCAAGGTCGAGGCGGCGCTCGCCCTGGGTCTGGCTCCTGCGCAGGCCTTTGCGTCGTCGCGGCGCGACGCGGTGCGATCCGCAGTGGTGCCGGCGATCGACGCGACCCGCGTCGTCGGACTGATCAGTCTGCCGGGCACGATGACCGGCCTGATCCTGGCCGGCACGAGCCCGATCGTCGCGGTGCGCTATCAGATCGTGGTCATGTACCTGCTGCTCGCGGCCAGCCTCGTCGCTGCCGCCACCATCTCGCGGCGCAGCACGCACTTGTTGTTCGACGATGCGCAGCGGTTGATCGCGCTGCGTCCGCAGTGATCGGCGCTCAGGCCACCGTGTGCGACTGCTGGGTTGTCTGCTCCTGGTAGCGACCCAACACGACGTCCCAGCCCTTCAGGTAGCTGCTCATGTCGTCGGCGCCGGCGTCGACGCGCTCCCAGCCGCTGTGGGTCAGGGTCACCAGGCACCCGTCACCGTCAGCGACGAAGTCGACGGCGACGTCGGTGCAGGGCTCGGGGTCGGCGCCCGGGTGCCAGGTGAAGGCGAGACCGTGTGGCGGTTGCCAGCGCCGCACGGTTCCCCACACACAGCGCTGGCCCGCGTCGGTGACCTCGACGATCCGGCCCTCCACGAAGCTCACCGACGACGTCCTGCCGCCGACCGAGTGGGTTTCCAGCGGCCACCACTGTCCGATGTCGTCGGTGAACGTGGTGAACGCCTGCTGCACGGGTAGGGGCACGCGTAGCCGCTTGCGGATCGGTGGCACGACGAGTGACGTCACGAAGAGCTCCTCGGGTCAGGCGGGTCAGGCGGGTCGGTACGGGTCGCGTCGCGGGTCTGCGCGTAGCTGGCGAAGGAGTCGAGCACGTCGGTCCAGAACCCGTCGAGGTAGTCCCGCAGCGTCTGCAGCCCCGCTGCGTCGATGCGGTACAGGCTGCGGTTGCCGCGGCGCACGTGGGTCACCAGGTGCGAGGCCTCGAGCACCCGCAGGTGCTTGGACACGGCGGGTCGGCTCACGGGGAGATCGGCGGCGATCTCGCCGACTGCAGCCGGCCCCGTCCGCAGACGCTCCACGATCGCCCTGCGCGTCGGGTCGCCAAGAGCGCCGAGCGCGTCGAATGCTTCGGCGGAAGTGGCAGCTAGTTGGTAACCCATGAGTGACGGTAACTCTAGAGTTACCAAAGATCGTCCGTCAAGACCGATGCCAATGCGTTGGTCAAGGGGCGGTCGCCATGCCACGGTTTCGGCACCGAGGTCTGCCAGGGAGGACGTCATGGAGGACTACCGCGTGGTCAACCGCGCGAGCTGGGACGAGCGGGCGCCCGCGCACGCCGCGTCGCCCGGGTATGCCGTGGATCGGTTCGCGGCCGACCCCACCTACCTCAGCGACGTCGTGCGCTTCGACCAGCCACGGCTGGGCGATCTGAGCGGGGTGCGAGGCGTCCACCTGCAGTGCCACATCGGCACCGACACGGTGTCGCTGGCCCGGCTGGGCGCCAAGATGACCGGCTTGGACTTCTCACCCGCGGCGATCCTGCAGGGACGCCGGCTCGCCGAGCTGGCCGGCGCCGACGTCGAGTTCGTGGAGTCCGACGTCTACGGAGCCCTCGACGTGCTGCCGCGTGAGTCCTTCGACCTGGTGTTCACCGGCGTCGGTGCGCTGTGCTGGTTGCCGGATGTGCGCGCCTGGGCAGGGGTGGTCTCGGGACTGCTGAGACCGGGCGGTCGGCTCTTCATCCGCGAGGGTCACCCGGTGCTGTGGGCGCTCGACGAGGAGCGCGACGACGACCTTCTGACGCTGCAGTATCCCTACTTCGAACATGCCGAGCCGCTGGTCTTCGACGATCCCGGCACGTACGTCGAGACCGATGTGGAGTTCACGAGCAACATCACCCACAGCTGGAACCACGGCATGGGTGAGATCGTGACGGCGGTGCTCGATGCCGGCCTGGAGGTCACGGGGCTGGTGGAGCATGACTCGGTCCCCTGGGATGCGTTGCCGGGACACATGACCGAGCTGGGCGGCGGGGAGTATCGGCTGACGGACCGGCCCGAGCGGCTGCCGCATACCTACACCTTGCAGGCGCGCAAGCGGTAAGTCCCTCCGGCACCAGGTTGATCGTGGAGGCCCCACCCCCCGTTGATCTTGGACTTCATCTGCAGGCTGATCTTGACAAGCCGGCATCTTCTCCTTGATCAACAACCCGTCAGCACCTCCGGCCGCCGCAGCAGTGCCGGGGTCCGGTGGTTCGCGCTCACGGAACTGTCGGGGGTGAGCGATAGCGTGACGGGAGTCGACGCGAAACCGAACCTTTGAGCCTGAGTCAGACCGCATCACCAGCCCAGACGATGTGTGGCGCCGACGCAACCACGAACCGTCGTCTCCGTCTGGGGGTCTGGTGTCCATCGACGTGTTGGACGTTGCTCGCTCTGATGCCGGCCGGGGTGCGCACCCGCTAGCTCAGGCGGAGTTGGACGACGCCGTCGCTCGGGTGCTCGACCTCGACACCCGCTCGTGGCCCGCAGCCCGACGAGCTGCTCACCTGACCCACTTGCGCGCCGTCATCGACCGGCTCGAGGCGGCCTTTCTCGCCACGGTCGCCGCCTGCGATGCAGCCGGCGACGCCGAGGCACTCGACGGTGCGCGTTCCACGCGGACGTGGCTGTCGGACCGACTTCGGCTGGCTCCCGGTGATGCGGGCGAACGCGTCCGTCTGGCCCGGGCAGCGCATCGCGGGCACGCGCCGCTGGCGCAGGCGACGCAGGCGTTGGCAGCCGGGGAGGTGAGCTACGACGCGGTCCGGGCCATCGGCCGTGCGATGGGTGATCTCGAGCCTGGCCCGGCGCGACGTGGCGTCGAGCTGCTCGTCGAGCTCGCTCGGAGCGCAGATGTCGGGCGGGTACGGGTGGCCGCGCGTCACTTGCGGCACGTCGTCGATCCAGAACGTGGCAAGGCCGACTTCGACGCGCAGTTCGCGGCTCGGCGCGCGAACTTCGCCCCGCTGCTGGACGGGATGTACGCCCTCGACGTGCTTGCCGATCCTGAGGGCGCCGCAGTCCTCGACGCCGGGCTGAGCGCGCTGATGGCGATGGCCGGACCAGACGACCGGAGGACCACTGCGCAGCGACGCTACGACGCGTTGATCGAGCTGGTCCGCGGCCAGCTGGAGCACGGGTCCCTGCCGGTCGCCGGAGGAGTGCGACCCCGCGTGATCGTCACGTGCTCCGCGCCCGCGTTGAGTGGCGAGCCGGGCGCCCTGCCCGCGACCCTGCCGGACGGCACACCCTTACCGACGCAAGCGCTCGACCGGATCGTCTGCGACCCGGTGGTGGAGCGGGTGGTGTTCGGTTCGCAGGGTGAGGTGCTCGACTACGGCCGATCGCGTCGACTGTTCTCCGCAGCCCAGCGCAAGGCGTTGCGGGCCCGGGACGCGGGTTGTCGCTTTCCCGGGTGCGGCCTGCCGTGGGCGCAGGCGCATCACGTGGTGCCGTGGCAAGACGGTGGATCAACTGATCTTGCGAACGCCCTCCTGCTGTGTCAGGTCCACCACCACCGCGTCCACGACGACGGCTGGCTCATCGTGGTGGACGATCCCGAGCGCGGGAGCAACGCGGGGGTCACCTTCGTCAGCCCGACGGGGGAACGTCGCACGTCGGCGAGCCCGCGTTCGCCGTGAGCTCGTCGGTGTCAGCCGGCCCGGTTGGCTGCGGGCGGGACGAGTGGGGGACCGACGGTCGACTCCCATCGTCGCGCGAAGTCCAGCAGCTGCCACTCCTGGTGTGGGGCTGCGATCACCTGCGCCCCGAACGGGCGCCCCTGCTCGTCGAGGCCGAGGGGCAGTCCGAGTACCGGCAGGCCCACCAGCGTGGCCGGTGCGGTGACCTCCATCCACCGGTGGTAGGTCGTCATCGCGACGCCCCCGACGTCGCCAGGCCAGCGGTCCTCGACCGGGAAAGGGAACACCTGGGACGTCGGGGCCGCCAGCAGGTCGAACTCGCAGAAGAGGGCCTGGAACCGGTGCAGCAGAGAGGTGCGGGCGCCGGTGCAGGCGATGAGCTCGCGCGGGCCGATCGGCGGGTGTCCGTTGAGCCCGAACAGCCCCTCCACCTCGAACCGAGCCTCCGGCTTCAGCCGCTGACGGGTCGCGGGATCGGCGTAGAGCGGCTCGAGGCCACCGCCGACCTGCCAGTGTCGGAAGGTCAGGGTGGTCGGCCACAGGTCACGCTCGACCACGAAGCCCGGCCCGTCCAGGGACACCGGATGCAAGGAACCGCCCAGCTCGCCGACCACTGCCAACGACCGCGCGACCGACTCCAGGAGGCCCTCGGACATGGGCAGGTAACCGTCGAGATCGGCCAGCCAGCCGACGCGCGGCGCCGGCGGGAGTCGACCCGAGCCGAGCGGCTCCGCGGCCCTGCGCGGATCCACGCCGGCCAGGGTGCAGAAGAGAGCGGCCAGGTCGTCGGCCCGACGCGCCATCGGACCTGCCACGCCACCGGACAGCTCGAAGGGGTTGTCGTCGGCATCGGCGACGACGCCCGGCGTAGGTCGTAGCCCGTACACCTGGCACCAGCCAGCGGGGTTGCGCAATGACCCCATGAAGTCGCTGCCGTCGGCGACCGGCACCAGGCCCAGCGCGAGTGCCGCTGCCGCCCCGCCGCTGCTGCCACCCGCGGACCACCTGCGGTCGAACGGGTTGCGCGTGGCGCCGAACACCTCGTTGAAGGTGTGGGAGCCAAGGCCCAGCTGGGGCGTGTTCGTCTTGCCGATGAAGACGGCTCCGTCTGCACGCACCCGAGCCATAGGCCATGAGTCGGCCGACGCGGGGCCGACCTCCTCGGGGTGGAACAGGCCCAGCGTGGTCGGGATCCCGGCCACGTCGGTCAGGTCCTTGGCCGCGAACGGGATCCCGTGCAGCCAGCCCTTGCACTGCCCGCGGCGGATCTCGCGGTCACGCTGTGCAGCCTCGGCTCGCAGCTCGTTGCGGTCGCGCAAGCTGACGATCGCGTTGTACGTGGGATTGAGGTCGTCGATCTGGTCCAGCGTTGCCGTCATCAGCTCGGAGCAGGAGATCTCAGCGGCGGCAATCGCAGCGCTGAGCTCCGTCGCCGACATGTGGACGAGCGAGGAGCCGGTCGTCGTCACCGCGCCCTCACGTGAACTCTCGACGCAGCCGGGCCTTCTCCACCTTGCCCATCGTGTTGCGGGGCAAGCTGGTCGAGCACGATCACGCGCTTGGGCACCTTGTAGGGAGCCAGTGTCGTGCGAGCGGCCCGGCGCACCTCCTGCGGATCCAGCTGGCAATCAGGCGCAGGAACCACGGCAGCAGCAACGGCCTCGCCGAAGTCGAGGTCGGGGATGCCGACGACGGCCGACTCGATCACACCGTCGAGCGCATCGAGCGCCAGCTCGACCTCCTTGGGATAGACGTTCATTCCGCCGGTGATGATGAGGTCCTTGGCCCGACCGACCAGCTCGAGGTACCCCCCCCGGTCCAGGCGTCCGAGGTCGCCCGTCCGGAACCAGCCGTCGTCGGTGAACTCCGTGGTCTGCAGCTCGGGACGCTGCCAGTAACCGGCGAACACGTTGGCGCCGCGCACCTGCACGGCCCCGACCTGCCCGGAGGACGCCGGCCGGTCAGAGCCGTCGGCGATCCTCACCTGAACCCCGGGCAGCGCCGGCCCCACGGTGCCGATGCGGCGTTCGCCGTCCAGCGGGTTGGACGTGAGCATGCCGGTCTCGGTCATGCCGTAGCGCTCGAGCACGGTGTGCCCGATGCGGTCGCGCACGGCCTCGTGCGTCTCGAGGAGCATCGGCGCTGAGCCGGAAGTGAACAGCCGCACGTGCACCGTCGAGTCCGCGTCGAACCCCGGTTCGGCGAGCAGCCGTGTGTAGTGGGTTGGTACCCCCATGAACACCGTCGCCATCGCGAGGTCGGCCGTGGTGACCCGTGCGTCGAAGCGTGACCGCAACAGGATCTGCGCGCCCGAGGCGAGGGCGCAATGAGCGGCCACGAACAGCCCATGGGTGTGGAACAGCGGCAGCACGTGCAGCAGGGCGTCGCGTTCGGTGAATCCCCACGCCGCCACCAACGTGTGGGCATTGGCGACGACGTTCGCATGACTGAGTACGGCAGCCTTCGGTCGTCCCGTCGTCCCACTCGTGTACAGCATCGTCGCCGGGTCGTCACCGCTCCGAGGGACGTCGACGAACTGCGCGGTGCCCTTGTCCGTGAGCCGCCGAACCGCCTCGCGGAGGGTGCCGCCGTCGTCCTCGTCGAGGGTGAGCCAGCGACGGCTGCCCGTCAACTCGGTGCGCAAGGGGTCGAGCACGAGCAGCTGTGGGTCGGCGTCCGACAGCAGCGCCGAGAGCTCGGTATCGGTGTAGTCCGGGTTCAGGGGGACGAAGACGGCACCGGCCCTGGCGCACGCGACGTGCAGGACGAGGAACGTCGCAGACTTCTGCGCCACGACCGCCACGCGGTCCCCTGGCGCGACTCCATGCACACTCAGAACCCGCGCCATGGCGGCGGACTGCTCGGCGACCTCGCGGTAGCTCAGCGCGGGCGAGCCCGCCTGGTCGAGCGACCGGACGGCGATCGCGTCCGGCGTCTGGTCGGCTGCACCGAGCAACAGGTGAGCCAGTGGGTTGCCGGGGGTCCGCTCAGCAGTCGTCACGTATTGGTCACCAGCTGGTCACCACTCTCCTGATCCGAGTCAGCCGGCAGGCTACCGAGGTTCGGGCGGTCGGCGGACGCCCAGCGGCGCAGCAGGACGAACCGCAGCAGGATCGCCACGATGTTCGCCGTCACCAGAACCATCACCTCGGCCGCGCGCGGGGCGGTCGGGGAGAGTCGGGTCAGCACCAACAACGCGCCGCTGGTGAGCGCCAATCCGAGACCGAACACGGCCAAGCCCGGCGCTTGTCGGCGAACGGTGTTGTGCGAGCTGGCGATGCCGAGCATGAGCCGACGGTTCATGCCGGTGTTGGCCAGGGAGGTCAGCAGCAGGGCCAGCCCATTGGCCCACTGCGCGGAGAGCCCCAGGCGCAGCAACAGATACAGCACGAGATAGGCGAGGATGCTCGCCGCGCCGACGACGACGAAGCGAACGATCTGCCCCGGCAGTCGGTCCTCGGGGTCGTGGCGCCGTGCATGGGTCTGGATCGACGCCAGGGAAGCCCGGCCGGTGCCCAGCTTCCAGCCCAGGCGGACCACTCCCTTCAGATCTGCGACGATCGGGTTCACGCGATCGGCGTGGGAGTCGGCGTCGTCGACCCAGCCCACCGGTACGTCATGGATCCGCAGCCCGGCTCGTTCGGCAAGCACGGGCAGCTCGGTGTCGAAGAACCACGTGTTGTCCTGCACCAGCGGAAGCAGCTCGCGCGCGCGATCGGCACGAATGGCCGTGAACCCGCACTGTGCGTCGGTGAAGCGGGCACCCAAGGTGGTGCGCAGAAGCAGGTTGCAGCCACGAGGGGCGAACTCGCGCCCCACACCCCGCACGACGTTGGCCGTCGGACTCAGCCGGGTGCCGATCACGAGATCGCTGTGGCCGGACACCAACGGTGCGATCGCCGGCAGCACCGCCGCCAGATCGGAGGACAGATCCACATCCAGGTAGGCGAGGACGTGGGCATCGCTGGCAGCCCAAACCTCGCGCAGCGCACCGCCGCGTCCTTCGCGCTGCAACCGCACAGCGGTCACGAAGGGAATAGTCGACGCCAGTCGCTGCGCGACCGCCCATGTCTCATCGGTTGATGCATTGTCGGCGATGGTGATGCGAAACGAGTAGGGGAGATCGGCCCGCAGTCGCGCGTAGAGGGCCAGGACACTCGGCTCGAGGGTGGACTCCTCGTTGCACACAGGTACGACGACGTCGAGCACGGGGCGTTGCCGGGACAGACGTTGGGGGTCTGGATCGAGGACCGCTCCGAGGCAGGGTTGCGTGATCGTCATGGCCCCAGGGAAATGGCGCAACCTGGCGTCCACCTGATGGGCGGCTGTCGCGATTCCATGAGCCGGGCCGATGACGAGGGACGTGAAGTTCACAGGAAATCATCAGGATTCCCTCAGGTGGTCCTCAGCCGCAGCTTCGAGACTGACCGTATGAGTGCCCCCTTGTCCCGTCTGGCCGCAGAGTCCGCCGCGCCGGAGGCGCGCATCCTCGTCGTCGACGACGAGCCGAGCATCGTCGACCTGTTGCGCGAGACCCTTCGCTACGCCGGGTTCGAGGTGACCTCCACGGACAACGGCTTCGACGCAGTGCGGCTGGCCCGGCAGCAACGCCCCGACCTGCTCGTGCTCGACGTGATGATGCCCGGGTACGACGGCTTCGACGTGGTGCGACGGCTGCGCAGCGAGGGAGACCGGATTCCCGTGCTGTTCCTCACCGCGCGTGACGCCACCCAGGACGCGGTCGCCGGGCTCACGGTGGGCGCCGACGACTACGTCACCAAGCCGTTCAGTCTCGGCGAGTTGGTGGCCCGGATCCGCGCCGTGCTGCGGCGGGCCGGAATGGGGAGCGCAGTCACGGACAACGTCCTCACCTTCGCCGACCTCGTGCTCGACGAGGATGCCCACCAGGTGACCAAGGACGGCGAGCTCGTGGAGCTGTCGCCGACCGAGTTCAAGTTGCTGCGGTTCCTGATGGAGAACCCGGGCATCGTGCTGTCGAAGGCACGCATCATCGATCACGTGTGGCAGTACGACTTCGTCGGCGACGCCAACGTCGTCGAGTCGTATGTGTCGCACTTGCGCCGCAAGATCGACCAGGAGGACCCTCGGCTCATCCACACCGTGCGCGGGGTCGGGTATGTCTTGCGGCGCCCGCGATGATCTCGACGTCGTCCCGCCCGGCCCGCGCATCGCTGCGGACCGAGATCGTGGTGGTCACGGTCGTCCTGATGGTGGTCGGTCTGGGAATCGCCGGTGCGCTTGCGGTCACTGAACTGCGCGGCTACCTCCTGGCGCAGGTCGACAACCAGTTGCGCGCGGCCGCGCACCCGGTGACAGAGCGCCCCGACGCATTCCAGCCGCCCGGCGACGGCCGGCGATCCGGCCCTGGCGACGGTCCAGGAGCGCCCTCTCAGTTCGCGATCAGCTACTTGGACAACAGCGGGAACGTCACAGCAGTGGTCCGCAACCCCCTGGCCAGCGGCACGGACGCGCCGCAGCTGCCCAGCTGGACCATGGACCAGGTGCGGGCCTCGAACGCAGCGCCGTTCACCGTGAGCAGTCGCGGCGGCGGTTCCTCGTGGCGGGTGATTGCCCTCCCGCGCGTCGACGGGCTCGGCACCGTGATGGTGGCCCAGAGCCTGGAACCGATGCGGTCCACGGTTCGCCGTCTGGAGGTCACCGAGGCGGCGGTCGGGCTCTTCCTGGTGGCGCTGCTCGCCGTCGCGTCGTCCCTGCTCGTGCGCCGGAGCCTTCGTCCGCTGCGCAACGTCGAGCAGACAGCGGGCGCGCTGGCCGAGGGAGATCTGACGCAACGCGTGCCCGAGGCGGACCCGCGAACCGAGGTCGGTCAGCTGGCCAGCTCCTTCAACCGGATGGCCGACCGGATCGAGACCGCCTTCGCCCAGCGTGCGGCGTCGGAGGCAGCAGCTCGGGAGTCGGAGAGAAGGATGCGTCAGTTCGCGGCCGACGCCAGCCATGAGCTGCGCACACCGTTGACGTCGATCCGCGGATACGCGGAGCTCTACGAACAGGGGGCGATCACCGACGACGCGGACGTGCACCGCGCGATGGGCCGGATCGAGGAACAGGCCGCGCGCATGGGAGTGCTGGTCGACGACCTGCTGCTCCTGGCGCGCATGGATCAGCAACGTCCACTGGACCGGGCACCGGTGGACCTGGTCGCGCTCGTACTCGACGCCGTCGGAGACGCCCGGTCCAGCCAGCCGCAACGACGGGTGGAGGCACAGGTCGACGTCCCGGCCGGCCGGCTCGTCGTGATCGGCGACGAAGTGGGGCTGCGTCAGGTCGTGGCCAACCTGCTCGCCAATGCCCTGCGGTACACCCCCATCGACACCCCGGTGACCGTTCGGGTGTCGGTGGACCATGCCGCGCACGGACCGTCGACAGCGTCGACAGGCAGTCCGGGCTGGGCGCTCGTGGAGGTCACAGATCGAGGTCCGGGACTGTCGCCGGCCGACGCGGCGCGGGTCTTCGAACGGTTCTACCGCACCGACACCGCACGCAGCCGCGACGTGGGCGGTACCGGTCTCGGGCTGGCCATCGTCGACGCCATGGTCCGGGCGCACGGCGGGCACGTCGGGGTCACCACGGCCCCCGGCTCGGGCTCGACATTCAGCGCCGCTGTGCCGCTCCCGGCCCCAGCCGACGCGGCCGACCTCCAGCGGGCTGACCGCGGTGTCGGCTGACAGACTCGGCTCGTGACCGTTGTCCTGACTCTGTTCTGGCGGGGCGTCCGTGCCTGAGCGGTTCGACGGCAGACGGGTCCGGCGTCACGACGGCGCACAGGTCGCGGATGTGCCGGACACGTTGGCCGTCGAGGAGCCGCTGGAGATCCGCCTCGGCCAGACGCCGCTGACGGTGACGATGCGCACGCCAGGCGACGACATCGACCTGGCCCTGGGCTGGCTGGTGGCCGAAGGGGCCATCCGAGGATCCGCTGACGTCGTGTCGGTTCGGGAACGTTCCCAGGCCATGGCAGAAGGACCGCCTGCGCGATCGGTCGAGATCGAGCTCGCGCCGGGCGTCACCGCCCCCCGCGCCCGTGCGTTCCTGACGTCGAGCGCCTGCGGGGTCTGCGGGGCTGATGCGATCGCCACGATCATCGGACGCGGCGGTGACGCCCTCAGCGATGACGACAGCGTGGTGTCCGCCGACGTCCTCACAACTCTGCCCGACCAGCTGCGAGCTGAGCAGTCGACGTTCACCCGCACCGGTGGGCTGCATGCTGCCGGTCTGTTCACCGTCAGTGGCGACCTGGTGGCGGTCCGGGAGGACGTGGGGCGTCACAACGCGGTCGACAAGGTCGTCGGTTGGGCGCTGCGTCACGACCGGCTGCCGCTGCGGGCCACCGTGCTGCAGGTCAGCGGGCGGGCCTCCTTCGAGCTGGCGGCCAAGGCCGTAGCCGCCGGTATCCCCGTGCTGTCGGCGATCTCGGCGCCCTCGACGCTGGCCGTGGACCTCGCCAGGGACAGCGGGCTGACCCTGGCCGGGTTCGTGCGAGGCCAGTCGTTCAACGTCTACGCGGGCGATGACCGGATCCGATGAACCTTCGACGCCGCCGATCCGTTTCCCCGGTGTGACCGTTCTGCCGGCCGACGACGAGCAGCTGCTGCGGCAGCTGTACTCCGACCATGCCGGGGTGCTGCTCGCCTACGTCAACCGGCTCCTCGGAGGAGACGCCGCGAGAGCTGAGGACGTGGTTCAGGAGACGCTGCTGCGGGCTTGGCGCCATCCCGAGGCCGTGGGGCCCGAGCGGGAGTCCGTCGGCTCCGTGCGGGGGTGGCTGCTGACCGTGGCCCGCAACATCGTGATCGACCAGCAACGGGCCAGGCGCAGTCGGCCGGCGGAGTCGTTCGGGCTGGAACAGGTGGCCGGTCTGCCCGTGACCGCCCCCTTCGACCAGGTGCTCGTCGCGCTGGAGGTCGCCGACGCCTTGCAGGCCCTGAGCGCCGAGCACCGCGCCGTGATCGTCGAGCTCTACTACCGCGACGCCACCGTCGCCCAGGCAGCACAGCGGCTCGGCGTGCCCGAGGGAACCATCAAGTCCCGCGCCTACTACGCGTTGCGCGCCCTGCGGGTGGCGTGTGAGGAACGAGAGGTGCTCCCGTGATCTGCTCCCACGTGCGTGAGGAGGTGGCCGTGGCCCTGCTGACGGGCCACGAGCTCGCCCCCGAGGCCCGCGACCACTTGTCGCGCTGCGAGGTGTGCGCGGCCGAGGCCGCGGACCTCGCGCGCCTGCCGGACCTGTTGGCGATCACCCGGCCGGACTCGATCGACGAGCCCGAGCCGGACGAGGCCGGGCTGCACCGGCTGCTGTCCGCGGCCGCCGTCACTCGGCGGCGGAGCCGTCGTCGGGTGCTGGCCGGTCTGGCCGCAGCAGCGGCCGCTGTCGTGCTGGTGGGCGGGGGGATGATCGGGTGGCGGGCCAGTCAGTCCGACGCCGGGCAGCCGCTCGCCGGACCGACCGTACCGGTGCAGTTCTCGGCCGGGCCCTCGACCCAGGGGGTGAGCGCGGCGGTGACGTTGACCCCGGCCGCGTGGGGTGCGGAGCTGGCCATGAAGGTGTCTGGGGTGCCACCCCAGACCAAGTGCACGCTGGTCGTGGTGACCAACGACGGCACCACGGTGCGGGCGGCGACCTGGTGGGCGACCTACGCCGGAACCGCCGAGGTCCGTGCCACGGTCGCGGTCGACGTCGATGCGATCCAACGGATCGACGTCGTCGATGCCGGCACCCAGCAGACGCTGCTGCAAGTTCCGGTGGCGTGATGACGGCCTGCGGGTCGACGCGGTGCGTCGGGCGACGAGCGGTCCTGGCGGGGTCGGCCGGCGTGGTGGGTGTGGTCGCGCTCAGCGCGTGCGGCAACGGCCCGGCCTCGGCCGGGACCGGCGCCGGCGGTTCGCCGAGCGCCTCGGGCCTTGCCTCGGTGTCGTCGATCCCGGTCGGCGGCGCGGTCTCGGCGCAGGTGAACCCCAACACGCCGGTGGTGATCGCCCAGCCCAAGGCCGGTGAGGTCGTCGCGTTCAGCGCCGTGTGCACGCACATGGGCTGCACCGTCGTTCCGCAGGGCGCCCAGTACGTGTGCCCCTGCCACGGTTCGGTCTATGACGGCGCCACCGGTGCGGTGATGAGCGGTCCGGCTCCGAGCCCGCTCCCACCGTTCCCGGTCACGGTCGTCAAGGGTGAGGTCGTCGCGAAGTCCTGACGACCACCCGTCGGCTGCCTATGCTGCGCGGGGGGTCCAACGCGCCAGGTGGTGATGCATGAGGGTGCAAGTCCTGGGCGTCCGCGGTTCGACTGCGGCGCCGGGTCAGCCCTTCGTCCGTTACGGCGGACACACCGCGTGCGTCGCGGTCTGGACCGGGACCTCGGCTGACCCCACGCTGCTGCTGGATGCCGGGACCGGGTTGCGCAACGTCCCGACCGTCCTCGGGGCAGGTCGAGCGTTCGTGGGGACGGTTGCGCTCAGCCATCTGCACTGGGACCACGTGCAAGGTTTGCCGTTCTGCCCCGCAGTGGACCACGACGACTCACAGGTTCGCGTCGTCCTGCCCGCGCAGCATCACCGCAGCGGGTTCGAGCTGCTGGCCCAGTCGATGTCGCCGCCGGCGTTCCCGATCGACCCCTCAGGATTGCGCGGCCACTGGACCTTCGACGCGGTCGACGTGGGAGTCGTGCCGGACAGCGTCCCGGAGCTGCACGCGTTCGCAGTGGCGCACAAGGGCGGACGCACCTTCGGCTACCGCGTCGACGCAGATGGCCGCTCGTTGGCGTACATCCCGGACCACGCGCCGCAGGCGGGGGTCAGCGAGGCCACGCTGGACGCGTTGCACGGCGTCGACGTGTTGTTCCACGACGCACAGTTCCTCAACCACGAGGTCGCGATCGCCGACGCGTACGGCCACGCCACCGTCGACGGTGCCATCGAGCTGGCGGCCAAGGTGTCGGCCGGTCGACTGGTGCTGTTCCACCACGCTCCCGCGCGCACCGATGAGGCGCTCGATGCGATCGCCGCCGATGTTGCCGCTGGGCGGGGGGACAGCGCGGGCAGCATTCTGGTTGCTGCCGAGGGCATGACTCTGGACATCTGACCGAGGTGGCCCGCCGAAGCCGGTACGGCTGCCCTACGATCATCGGGCACACGTCGACGGGTGCTCCAGCCGAAGGTGGTCCTGATGAGCAATGACGAGGTAGTGGCTCAGCTGCGGGCCATCGACTTCTTCTCGGGCCTGAGCGACAAGGACCTGCGCCGCATCGCCGAGCGCGGCTCGGTCCACGAACATCCGGCCGGAAGCGTTCTGGCCGAGCAGGACAAGACGGGTGTGGGGTTCCACATGCTGCTGGCGGGGTCAGCCGAAGTGGACGTCGCTGGACAGACGCGCGGAACTCTTCGGACCGGCGATCACTTCGGTGAGATCTCGCTGATCGATGGCTCGCCGCGCAGCGCCACCGTGCGCGTCGGCCCCGACGGAGCCAAGACATTCGCGCTCACCAGCTGGAAGTTCGCACCGTTGCTCGAGGAGCATCCCGAGATCCCGTTGGCGTTGCTCAAGACGCTGTGCGTGCGACTGCGCCGGGCCGAGGAGCAGTTGGAGTGAATCGACGAAGCCGTAACGAGTTCGACACCACGAACACGCTGGACAGAGCCATCGCCAGCCCGGCGATCATCGGGTTGAGCAGGCCGAGTGCCGCGAGCGGGATCGCCGCGACGTTGTAGGCGAAGGCCCAGAACAAGTTTCCCTTGATCGTGCGCAGCACCCGGCGCGACAGCTCGATGGCCTGGGGCACCAGCCCGAGGTCCTGGCGCATGAGGGTCAGGTCACTCGCCTCGATCGCTACGTCGGACCCGCTGGACATGGCGATCCCCAGGTCGGCCTGTGCCAGAGCCGCGGCATCGTTGACGCCGTCCCCCACCATCGCGACCACGCGACCGTCTCGCTGCAATGCCCGCACGACCTCGACCTTGCCCCGGGGGAGTACCTCGGCGCTGACCTCGTCGATGCCGACCTCGGCGGCCACCTGGGCTGCTGCAGCGACGTGGTCTCCGGTGAGCAGCACGGGGTGCAGCCCGAGATCCCGCAGGGCCGACACCGCCGCCCGGCTCGTGGCGGCAACGGTGTCCGACACCACGAAACCGCCACGGACCTGGCCGTCCCAGCCCACGCCGACGATGCTGCCCCCGCCCCGGCTGAGGGCGGCCACTTCGGTCTGCAGCGCGGAGCCGACGGTGAGACCCAGGTCCGCGGTCAGCCACGCAAGGCGGCCCACCGTCACTTCGCGCCCGTCGACGACGCCGCGAACACCCTGCCCGGGAACCGATGAGAAGTCTGCGACATCCGGCCGGGGGCCGACGGCGTCGGCGGCTGTGCTGATCGCGCGCGCAATCGGGTGCTCCGACGCGTGCTCGAGGGCGCCACCCACCCGGAGGAGCTCATCGCGGCCGGTCGGATCGGCGTTGATCACGTCGACCAGGGACATGCGGCCAGTCGTCACCGTTCCTGTCTTGTCCAGCACCACCGTGTCGATCTGCCGCGTGGACTCCAGGATCTGCGGGCCGCGGATCACGATGCCGAGCTGCGCCCCGCGGCCGGTGCCCACCAGCAGTGCCGTCGGTGTGGCCAGGCCGAGGGCACAGGGGCAGGCGATGATCAGGACGGAGACGGCTGCCGTGAACGCGGCGTCGGGGCCGGCTCCGGTTGCCAGCCAGGCCAGCAGCGTCCCCAAGGCGATCACGAGCACCGCTGGGACGAACACCGCGCTGATCCGGTCGGCCAGCCGTTGCACCGGTGCCTTGCCGCTCTGTGCCTCCGCCACGAGGCGCGCCAGCTGCGCCAGCTGTGTCTGGGCACCCACCCGGGTGGCGCGGACGATGAGTCGACCACCGGCGTTCACCGCGCCGCCGACGACGGCTGAGCCGGTCGACACCTCGACCGGCACCGGTTCCCCGGTGAGCAGCGAGTTGTCGACAGCCGATGATCCCTCGATGACGACGCCATCCGTGGCGACCTTCTCGCCGGGTCGCACCACGAACACGTCGTCGACCTGGAGCTGGTCCACGGGGAGGCGTGCTTCAGCACCGTCGGGGCCGTTGCGCAGCACCGACACGTCCTTGGCGCCGAGGGTGAGCAGTGCGCGGATGGCGTCGCTGGAACGTCGCTTGGCTCGCACCTCGAAGTAGCGCCCTGACAACAAGAAGACGGTGACGCCAGCGCAGACCTCGAGGTAGATCTGCGCCGAGCCGCTGTCACTCGCGGTGACGCTGAACGTCATGGTCATGCCCGGCTCGCCCGCACCGCCGAAGAACAGCGCGTACAAGGACCAGCCGTACGCCGCCAGTACACCGAGGCTGACAAGGGTGTCCATGGTCGTCGCGTGATGTCGCAGGTTGAGCCAGGCTGCGCGATGGAACGGCCACGCCCCCCACGTGACCACCGGTGACGCCAGCGTCAGCGACAACCATTGCCAGTAGGTGAACTGCAGTGCCGGAACCATCGCCATGGCGACGACCGGCACCGACAACACGGTCGACCCGATCAGCCGTTGCCGCAGGTCGGTCAGCTCCGGATCGGTTCGGCCGCCCGCCGGCTGTGCTGGATCGGGCTGTGCCGGGGGCGCAGGGAGGTGCGCGGCGTATCCGAGCGAGGCCACGGTCGTCAGCACATCCTGTGGCGTCGTGGCCCCTTCCAGGGTCACGTGGGCGGACTCCGTGGCGTAGTTGACCGCCGCCTGAACGCCGTCGAGCCGGTTCAGCTTCTTCTCGATCCGAGCTGCACAAGTGGCGCAGGTCATGCCCGAGATCGCCAGGTCGAGTGTGGGCGGTCGGATCGTGCTCGGCTCGGTCATGTTGCCAGGACGTAGCCGGCTTCGTCCACGGCCGCTGCCAGCGCTGCCTGATCCAGCTCGGCTCGGCTCGTCACCGTGACCCCGCCAGATGCCAGATCGACGACGACATCGGTGACACCTGGCAGCTGCCCCACCTCTTGCCGGACAGCGGCCTCACAGTGGCCGCACGTCATGCCGACGACGTGGACGACGGTCGTGACCGCCATGTCGCGCCTCCTGGACCACGTGACCCGGCCACCGATGGTTGGCCAGGTTCGAGTGTACGAAGTCAGGGTGCCGGTCGGACGCTCGCCCACAGGCGGACGATGTCGCGGACGGACAAGATGCCCACGACCTCGGAGTTCTCGAGCACCACGAGGTGGCGAAAGCCTCCGGTGAGCATGGCGTCCGCGGCTTGTTCGAGGCCCCACTCGGGCGCGGCGTACACGATGTCAGGGGTCAAGTGGTCGGAGGCGTACTCGGCGTCGGGGTCTTCTCCCGCCGCGACCGAACGCAACACGTCGCGCTCGGTCAGGATGCCGGCGCCCTCACCGTCCGGGTCGACCACGACCGCGGCGCCGACCCTGCGCTCGGCCATGCGCTGTGCGGCCTCGCGCAACGTGTGGTGCGGTCCGATCGTCAGGACCTGTGGGCTCATGCCCTCTCGCACGTTCATGGCGACCTCCCCGTGTCGGTGGACCTGCGTCATCGTGTCGGTCCACGCCGGTCGGCGTCCACCCCTGGACCTTGAGCAGCACCCGTCACGCCAGGTCGGAGTGCGGGATGTCGTTGCTGGCAGACTGTCCCGGTGCCGGCCGTCCTGATCCTGCTGTGGATCCCGGTCGTCTTGATCGCGGACCAGTCGGGTACCCCAGGTCGGCAAGTCGCACTGGGACTGCTCAGCTGGGCGCTGTTGGTGGCACTGCTCGCCCGTGAGCGACCGCTGGTCCGTGCACAGGTGGCGGTGGTCGTGGTCTTCGCGACGTTGGTCGAGTACACGTTCTCGCTTGGGATGCACGTGTACGTGTATCGATGGGAGAACGTCCCCGCGTTCGTCCCGCCGTGTCATGGCCTCGTATACCTGGCGGCGCTCGCGATGGCACGCTCCACGTTGTTCGCACGACACCGACGTGCCCTGATCGTCGCCACCGTCGTCCTCGGCGGTTCGTACGCCCTGTGGGGGCTCAGTCCCTTGGCGCCGCGACTGGATGTCCTCGGAGCGTTCTGGTTCCTGTGCTTGGCTGCGTTCTTGCGATGGGGTCGCTCACAGCTGCTGTACGTGGGTGCGTTCATCGTCGTGACGTATCTGGAGCTGATGGGGACGCACCTGGGCACGTGGGTGTGGTCTGCCCACGACCCCACCGGGCTCGTCCCCATCGGCAACCCGCCCTCCGGCGCGGCCGGTGGTTACGGGTGGTTCGACCTGGCGGCGGTCATGCTCGCGCCGCAGTTGTTGCGTGGTTGGCGTCAGCTGCGGGTGTGGAGCTGGTCGAGCACAGCGTCGTGGAGTCGGCCGTTCGTCGACACCGCACTGCCGCTGACCATCGCCGGCCGACCGTCCAGACCGGTGATGCGGCCGCCCGCCTCGGTGACGATGGGGACCAGCGCCGCGATGTCCCAGGCCGACAGCTCCGGCTCGATCGCGATGTCAACCGCCCCTTCGGCCACGAGCAGGTGGGACCAGAAGTCGCCATAGGCACGCGAGCGCCAGCTGCGCTGCAGCAGCGTGTGGAAACCCGCCTCGGTGCCGGAGAGATCCCAGGCGGGGTCGGTGAGCTCGGAGAACGACACCGATGCGTCCTCGATCGTCCCCACGGCGGAGACGGACAACCGTCGCCCGGCCGCGAGGTGGTGACCGGTCCAGGCGCCCATGCCCGCGGCGGCCCACCAGCGCATACCGAGCGCCGGTGCGGACACCACACCGACGCCGACGTCTTCTCCGACGGTGAGAGCGATCAGCGTGGCCCACACCGGCACGCCGCGCACGTAGTTCTTGGTGCCGTCGATCGGGTCGAGCACCCAGCGTCGGTTCGTCGTGCCAATGACGTCGGTGCCGAATTCCTCGCCCACGATGCCGTCGTCGGGCCGCTCGCGCGCCAAGGTCTTGCGCAGTTGGTTCTCGACGGCGCGGTCGGCGTCACTGACAGGAGTCAGGTCCGGCTTGGTCTCCACCACCAGGTCGAGTGCACGAAACCGTTCCAGTGACACCGCGTCGGCTTCGTCGGCGAGCCGGAAGGCCAGGGACAGGTCTTCGGCGAAGGAGGTCATGTCCAGACCGTAGTGGTGCTCAGGCAGCGCGAAGCACGTGTGTCAGTAGTTGTCCTCTGTGCTCGCGCGACTCGCCAGCAACCTCCGCAACGACGCCAACCGCTCGGGAGCGATGCCGTGGGTTGTCACGTAGGCGTCGAGTGCGCAGTGCTCGTCGTCGTGCGAACAGCTGCGCGGGCACTGCGCCGTGCCCGGCTCGAGATCCGGGAAGGCGCGCATGAACCTGGCGAGCTCGACGTGGGCCAGTCCGAACGAGCGGATGCCCGGTGTATCGATCACCCAGCCACCATCGGGCAGCGGCAGCGCCACTGCAGAGGTGGACGTGTGACGCCCGCGCCCGGTGACCGCATTGACGTGACCGGTAGCCCGCTGCGCGGCCGGAACCAACGCGTTGACCAAGGTGGACTTCCCCACCCCGGAATGGCCGAGCAGCACCGTGTTGTGGTCGGTCAGCTTCTCACGCACCGCGGTGAGGTCACCACCGGCCTGCGTGACCACGGCCGGGACGCCTAGCGGCGCGTAGATGTCCAACAAGGTGTCCGGGGTGAGCAGATCGACCTTCGTGACGATCAGCAGCGGGGTCAGCCCCGCGTCGAACGCAGCCACGACTGCGCGGTCGATCAAGCGGGTGCGCGGCTCCGGGTTCGTGACCGACGCCACCACCGCGAGCTGATCGGCGTTCGCCACGATCACCCGTTCCACGGGGTCGACGTCGTCGGCGGTGCGGCGCAGCACGGTGTGGCGCGGGTGACGACGAATGATGCGGGCAAGTGCGTCGGGCCCGCCCGAGAGTTCGCCGACGAGCGCGACGTCGTCGCCGACTGCAATCCCCTTCCGACCCAGCTCGCGAGCCTTGATCGCGTACACCCGCCGATGCTCGTGCTGCGCGTCGAGCGTCACCGTGAACCGCCCTCGGTCCACGGCGATGACGAACCCCTCGGCCGCCTCGGTGTGACCAGGGCGGACCTTGCTGCGCGGCCGGGACTTGCTGCGGCCCGGCCGCACCCGGACGTCGTCCTCGTCGAGGCGGTCGGTGCGGCGTCGGGCGGGTGTCACGCGGACGAGCTCGCCAGCATCGCGGTCCACAGCTCGACGAAGCCGGGGAGCGTCTTGTCGGTCGTAGCGACGTCTTCGACGTCGATCCCGGGCACCACCAGACCGAGGACTGCTGCGGCTGTGGCCAGTCGGTGGTCGGCGTAGGTGTGGAACGTGCCGGCGTGCAGGGGGCGCGGTCGGATGTGCAGGCCGTCAGCGGTCTGCTCGACGTCACCCCCCAACGCGTTGAGCTCGTCGCTGAGCGCCTGCAACCGGTCGGTCTCGTGGCCGCGCAGGTGCGCGACTCCACGCAGGGTGGTGGGCGTGGTCGCCACTGCGGCCAGCACGGCAACCGTCGTCACGACCTCGGGCACGTCGCGCAGATCGAGGTCGGTGCCGTTGATGCTGCCGGACCCGCTGCACACGAGCGTGTCGTCGATGATCCGAGTCGTGCCGCCCAAAGCCTCGAGAACGGCCAGAATCTGCGGCCCTGGCTGGGTGTCGGCGCCGGCCCAGCGCGGAATCCGCACCGTTCCTCCGGTGACCAGCGCCGCCGCGAGGAAGGGGACGGCGTTGGAGAGGTCGGGGGCAATGGTTGCGTCGCCACCGCGCGGCGCGCCTGGCTCCACCACCCAAGTGCCGGAGTCGTCGGCGCGGGTCACGACACCGGCCTGCGCCAGCATCGCCAGCGTCATGTCGATGTGCGGCTGCGACGGGGCCTGCCCCACCACGGTGAGCTGCAGACCTTGCTCGAACCGGCACGCGGACAACAACAGGGCACTCACGAACTGGCTCGAACCCGACGCGTCGATGCGCAGTGGTCCGCCACCCACCCGACCAGCCCCGTGCACGGTGAACGGAAGCGAGTCCTGCCCGGCGGTGGTCACGACGACGCCCAGGTTGCGCAGGCTGTCGATCAGTGGCGCCATGGGCCGCTCGCGGGCGCGGGGATCGCCGTCGAACGCGACCGGTCCAACGGCCAGCGCCGCCAACGGCGGGACGAAACGCATCACGGTGCCGGCCAAACCACAGTCGATGCTGGTGTCCCCTCGCAGGGGAGCAGGTTGGATGCTCCAGCCCGCCGGCGCGTCGTCGTCGCCGGGCGCCTCGTCGATGGTGGCACCCATACGACGCAGCGCGTCGACCATGAGGGCGGTGTCTCGTGCCTGCAACGGGCCGACCAGGCGGGTCGGCGCTTGCGCAAGAGTGGCGATCACCAGAGCCCGGTTGGTCTGGGACTTCGATCCGGGCACGGCAACGGTCGCGTCGACCGCTGCGTGGGCGACCGGAGCCGGCCAGGGCGGGCTGTGCAGGTCGCTGGCGGGGGCAGTCACCACGCCAGGCTACTGACCGCGTTTGCCGCGTCGTCGTCGCCTGATCGCGCACCTGCTGCCCGGGGATCGAGGCGGGGTTAGGGTCGCGGTATGTGCGGTCGGTACGCGGCGAGCAAGGATCCCGACGCCTTGGTGGAGGAGTTCGAGGTCGACGACGCCGTCGTCGACAAGGCGCTGCCACCTGACTACAACGTGGCCCCGACCAAGCCTGTGTACGCAGTGGTGCAACGACGGTCACATTCTCGCGCAGCCGTGGTGGATGCTGCCGAGGCCGACGCCGCGGCGGAGGTGGGGGCGCAGGCGGATCAGCCCGCCACCCGTCAGCTGCGGATCGCGCGGTGGGGACTCGTGCCCTCCTGGGCCAAGGATGTGAGCATCGGGTCGCGGCTGATCAACGCCCGGATCGAGACTGTGTCGCAGAAGCCGGCGTTCCGCCGTGCTTATGCTGCCCGCCGGTGCCTGTTGCCGGCCGACGGCTACTTCGAGTGGTATCAACCCAGCCAGCCAGACGCTCCCCTGACCAAGTCCGGCAAGCCCCGCAAACAACCGTTCTACATCCACCCGGCCGACGGTTCGTCATTGGCGATGGCCGGGCTGTACGAGTGGTGGCGCGATCCGGCCATGGACCGTGAAGACCCGCAGGCGTGGTTGCTCAGCACGACGATCATCACCACGACCGCCACCGACGCGTTGGGGCACATCCACGACCGCATGCCGGTGCTGGTGCCGAGGCCGGTGTGGTCGACCTGGCTCGACCCTGACGCGCCGGGGTCAGCGGAGCTGATCGAGCTGTTGGTCCCGGCGTCCCCGGACGCGCTGGTGACCGACCCCGTGTCGCTGGCCGTGAACGACGTCAAGAACAACGGCCCCGACCTGGTCGCACCGATCGAAGTGGCGTGACGCGTCGATGACCGGGCGCAGGCGCGCCGACACGGGGTCGACCACCGACAGCAGCACCCAGATCTGGGAGGTCAAGACGGCCGCGGGTCCGGCGCGGCTGCACATCGACCACGCCCGCGCCCCGCGTCGGGTCCTCGTGCTGGGGCATGGGGCTGGCGGTGGCGTGATGGCGGCGGACCTGATGGCCGCGGCCGCGCGGCTCCCTGGCTCCGGCACCACCGTTGTGCGATTCGAACAACCCTGGCGGGTGGCCGGCGCGGCGGTGGCGGTGACGCCGGCGCGCCTCGACGCCGCCTGGCTGGACGGCCTGGCGCAGCTGCCCGATCCCCTGTCCCAGCTCCCCCTGTTGGTAGGGGGCCGGAGTGCCGGCGCCCGAGTCGCCTGCCGCACAGCCGGCACGTTGTCGGCAGCGGGCGTCTTGTCCTTGGCCTTCCCACTGCACCCTCCGGGTCGCCCCGAGAAGACCCGGATCGACGAGCTCGCGGCAGTCCGGGTACCGGTCCGGGTCGTCCAGGGCGGCGCCGACCCGTTCGGGACCCCGGCGGAGTTCCCGTCGGCGCTGGACGTGGTGGGCATCGCCGGTGCCGACCACAGCTTCGGCGTGAGCCGAGCGGGTCCGCTCAGTCCTCATGAGTCCCTCGAGTGCGTGGTCGATGCGATCGTCGTCTGGATCGCGGGAATGCCCACGTGGTGAAGCGGGTTGCCCAACCGTGCTGACCCTCGCCGCCAAGCCCCGGCTACCCTTGAGGGCAATGACGGACTTCCCGAGTGAGCCGGCGGGCCTACCCACAGACGAGACGGTCGAAGCGCGCGCGGCTCGCTTCGAGCGGGACGCGTTGCCGTTCCTCGACCAGCTGTATGCCGCCGCGTTGCGGATGACCCGCAACCCCGCGGACGCCGAGGACCTCGTCCAGGAGACCTACGCGAAGGCGTTCGCCGCGTTTCACCAATACCAGGACGGCACGAACCTCAAGGCTTGGCTCTACCGAATCCTGACCAACACGTTCATCAACTCCTACCGCAAGAAGCAGCGCGAGCCGCAGCAGAACACCGCCGACGACATCGAGGACTGGCAGCTGGCCAGGGCCGCCTCGCACACGTCCGGCGGGCTTCCGTCCGCGGAGGCACAGGCGTTGGACCGGCTGCCGGAGAGCGACGTCAAGGACGCCATGAACGGGCTGCCCGAGGACTTCCGGATGGCGGTGTACCTGGCCGACGTGGAGGGCTTCTCCTACAAGGAGATCGCCGAGATCATGGGAACGCCGATCGGCACGGTGATGTCGCGGCTGCACCGCGGTCGTCGTCAGCTGCGCGGCATGCTCGAGGGGTACGCGCGCGACCTTGGGTTGGTGCCTGCGGCGGCTGACGGAGAGGGCGGGTCATGAGCTGCGGTGAGCCGCACGAGACCGACTGCAGCGACGTGCTCTCTGCGGTCTACCTGTACCTCGACAACGAGATGCCCGACGACGACCAACTGGCGCAGGTGCGTCAGCACCTCGACGAGTGCAGCCCATGCCTTCGGGAGTACGGCATCGAGCGCGAGGTCCAGATCCTGGTGTCCCGGTGCTGCAGCGAGCAGGCGCCGGACTGGTTGCGGACAGCGGTGATCGCGCGGCTGCAGGAGGTACGGGTGCAGCTGACGCAGATCGAGTACCGGCCCGACTGAGGAGTCGGTCAGACGCCTGCGTCTAGGCGGCCGGGCGGTTCCCGTGGTTGGCCTTGCTCTTCTTGCGGTGACGACGCTTGCGCGAACTCTTGCTCATCGGTTCCCCTTCGCCCTGATCGGTCGACGGGAAGTCTGTCAGACGCTCAGCCGACCGTGAGACGCCGGTTCACGGCGTCGAGCACCGAGCGAGCCACGGCGTCGGGCTCGTCGGTCCGCACGATGGCCGAGCCGCTGATCGCCTGCGGCCCCAGCCGCGGCACCGTGATCGACAGCACGGTGAGGGCGACCAGCCGCGAGCCCGTGTCGTGGACGAAGGCGTCCTCGACCTCCGCGGTGCTGTCGAGCAGCTCACCAAGAGCGACGAGGGTGGCCTGGGCCACCAGCCGGGCCCGGTGGGTCGGAGCTCCGGACCCGACCACCCGTCCCTGGAAGATCTTTCCCTCGGCACCGAGCGCGACCGTTGCCTCGGCCTCGGCCCCTGCGGTGCGCACCATGATCGAGGAGATGACCGGTCGCACCTCACCGGCTGGGGCGCCCCAGTCGGTGCGCTCGGCGTCGGCGAGGTTCACGATGAGCTCGCTGGTGCCTTCGGCCGGCACTGCGTCGAGCGGCGAACCCACTGCTTCGAGCGGCGAACCCACTGCTTCGAGCGGCGAACCCACGGCGTCGTCGAGCGTGGGCTCGCTCACCTCGCCGGCTGCGGCCGACCCGTTGCTCGAAGCGATCTCGGTCACGACTGCCGGGGGCACAGGTACCGGGAACTGCGGCACGTCCTCATCAGCCAGTAGGACGACGCTGACGATCCGGTGGTCCAGGTCGATGTCGTAGCGGGCCATCGCCAGCGACTGCACGTCGCGGACCACGTGGCGCGCCGGCTTCCCCGGCGCGGCGAGCACGTGAACCTCCACCGGCACCTTCTCCGCGTTCGTGACCACGCTGGCGGCCCGGATGCCGGGCAGGTGACGGATGGCCTCCTCCAGATCGGGGAGCAGGCGGAAGGTCGGCATGAGAACGGGGTCCTTCGGGTCGAGGTCGGGACTCAGGAGGTCGGTCGGTCCGGTGGCGACTCAGTCGGCGGGGGGCGGGTGGTCGGTGGCCGGGAGGATCCGCAGACCGGCCACCAAGGTACGGCGGGCAGTGAGTGGTGCGGGACCAGCAGGTGGTGCAGAAACGTTGGGGCGGCTCGGAGCACTGGCCAGGGGGGCGGCGGGCCGAATCGGTTCGGGGATCACGTCGGGAGAGGGAGTCGCCTCCTCGTCGACCCTCTCCTGCCCTGGCCAAGGTCGTAGCCCGACCCTATCGATCCGACCGGTCGAACCGGTCGGATCGAGCAGTGGAGCCTGCGCGAGCAGCGCAGCCCGGCCGGCGTCGGTGTCCGGCAGGACCACGGTGAGGGTCGGCCCCTGCCCGGGCTGAACGGGGGGCCGAGGATCCGGCCCGGAATCCAGCTGGGCATCCGGCGCGGTCGAGCTGGCCGCGGCGATCGACTCTCGGGCCTGTTCGGCCTCTTGCGCAGCTGTCCGGTCGGCCTGCTCCATGGCCAGGACGGCCGTCGGCAGCACGCGCGTGGCGTGGTCCACGACGGCTCGCAGGGTCTCGCGCTGCCACCAGCGCAGGAGTCGCGCCGCCGCCGGGCCGATGGCGCCGTCGGCCTCGGCCCCAGCCAGGGCCTTGTCGAACTCCTGGGTGGCGTAGTCGTTGCGGGCGTCGAGCAGGGCAGCCACGAGGTCGCGAAACGCCGCAGCCCGCCCCCACTCCTCGCTCAACCCGACCCCTTCCCCACCGTGTCCCCACCGTGCCCACCGTGTGCCCACCGTGTGCCCACCGTGTGCCCACTGTGCCGGGCACCCAGCCCGACCTCGTGCGACCCGACCCCGTGCGACCCGACCCCGTGCGACCCGACCCCTGAGATCGAACCCTCAGCGATCGCGGGTCATCAGGAACGCCTCCCCGCGTCCGCACCGCGAGAGTAGGCGCTGGCGGCCGTGCGTACCCCGCGCGGGCGGCCGAGTACTCCGAACGGGTCCGCCCCTTGACCTGGGCTGCTACCGTCAGTGGTTGCGTGAGTGCGGGGAGTGGTTGTCGTGCGCCGCAGGGCGTACCTCCTTGACGACCACATCAGTCACACCCTTCACTTTCGTTGTTCGGGTCGTCTCCTGTGGGGGGCCGATACGGGCGGTAGGACGGTGCCGGAAGGTGCCGGGGAGTACCACAACTGCAGAGGGCGGAATCGGGATCGGCAGCGATCGGCAACCGATCACCTGGCCAGAGAACACGTCCAGGTGATCAGCGGAGTCATCGAGCGGAGCGGATGACGCACGGACCATCAGCGGGGTCCGTGACATTTCATCTGGAGGTGACTGCCCCGCAATGAGCAAGATCGTGGCTGCTGTTGAACGTGTTCTCGCTGCCGGCTCTGGCTGGAAGTGGGAGTAACCCAACAACCATGACAAGACTGCTAGGCGCTGCCGGTCCCGATCCCGCCCTCTCACTTCCCCAGGGGTGGGACGCATGCAGGCACTGCCGCGTAGTGCACGGCTCTACATCGGCGTGCTCGTCGGCTTCGCAGCAGTCATCGACCTTGTCGCACTGCTCGCCATCTTCCACATCATTCCGGTCACGGACACGCCAGATACCCGAGATGCCTTGCTGGCACTGGGGATTCTGATTCCGGTCTATGTCGGTGCCACGTCGATGCGCGCCCCGCTGTCCGTGCCGATCTCGCTCACCGCCAACGTGCCCATCCTGTTGGCCAGCTACATGGTGGCCGGCCCATATGTCGCTGCTCTCGTCGGCACGACCGATCTCATCGTGGTCGCCCGCAAGCCGTGGTCGCGTCGGCTCTACAACGGAGCGCAGTTCGCGATCGTCGGTTTCGTAGCCGGGCTGGCATACCAGTGGGCCGGTGGGTTGTTGTCCGACCAGATGGCTGCGCGGACCCAGTTTCCCGCGCACATCCTGGTCGCCGTCGGCTTCTCCGACGCCGTGGCGATGCTGGTCAACGCGGTCCTGATCGTCGGGATCATGCGGTTTGCCGAGAAGGTCTCGGCCCTCTCGGTCTGGCGCACCGTCTTTGCCGGATCCGCCCTGCCCTACCTCGCCTACGGCCTGTTGGGCCTGTTGATGGCGGTCCTGTGGGCCGGCAGCCCGGTGGCCGCCGTGCTGGTCCTGATCCCGGTGCTCGTCGCCCGATGGGCCTATCAGCAGTACGCCGAACAGTTGAATGCGTACGAGGCCACGATCCGCTCGCTGGTCAAGGCCGTGGAGACCAAGGACGCCTACACCCGCGGGCACAGCGAACGCGTGTCGCGGGCCTCGGTGCTGATCGCCCGCCACCGGGGGATGACCGAGGACCGGGTCTCCTTGCTGCGCTACGCGGGAATCCTGCACGACGTCGGCAAGCTCGGCGTCCCCACAAGGGTGTTGCAGAAGACCGGGCCGTTGACCGACCGCGAGTACGCGCTGGTGCAGCGCCACCCCGGGATCGGGCAGGAGCTGATCCGCGAGATCGCCTTCCTGCGCGAGGCCTACGAGGGGATCCTGCACCACCACGAGCGGCTCGACGGGCGGGGATACCCCGACGGTCTGCGCGCCGAGCAGATCCCGGAGTTCGCGCGGATCATCGCCGTGGCCGACGCGTTCGACTCGATGACGTCCACGCGCTCCTACCGAGGAGCCCGCACGGTCGACGAGGCGTTGGTCGAGCTCAACCGGCACGGCGGCACGCAGTTCGACTCCGAGATGGTCGATGCCCTGGTCTCGGCCCTGGAGCATCGGCCGTGGACCCACGTGGCGGTGCCCATCGAGGTGGCTGCCGACGACGCCGGCTTCGTCCTCGACCATGACGACCCCACCGTGGGGATGTCGGTGGCCATCAACCAGCAACGGTTCGAGGACGCGGCCGCAGCGCAAGTCGTCGACGAGTCAGGCGGGCGGGCGTCGTGAAGTCCTGGTGGATGAGCCGGCCCCTGACGGTGGCCGAGATGGTCGTCACGGGCGTAGCGACCGTGGTCGTGCTGGTGGCGATCGGCCTACAGATGCACAGCGTCTGGGTCGAGCCACAGCTGGCGCTGGCCTTCGGAGTGTTCATCGCCTTGGGCGAGCTGGCCAGGGTGAACCTGCCCGACGGGGGCTTCGCCGTGCCGCTGGCCTCGGCGGGAGCCCTCGCGTACGCGTTGGTCGGGGACTTCGCGCACCAGCCGACGCAGTACGGCGCGGCGCAGGTCGTCGTGGTGAGCGCCATCGCGATGTCGATCGGCTCGCTGCCCTACGTCGCGGCCGGGAGGCCGACCCAACCCGACGCTCTGGCGCGGCGGGTGATCATGGTCGCGCTGGTGGCTGCGGTATACCGGCCGTTGTACGACCAGTGGAACGGGGCCGACCACCTGCCCCAGGACTACCTGCCCCCGATCGTCATGGTGGTCGTGGTCCTCGCGGCTGCCGGCTTCGACGCGATGCTCGCGGCCTGGACCCGCAGCGCACGTGACCGCTCGCCCTACCTCACGGCCTTGCGGGACGAGGTCGGTGCCCTGTTCGGCATCGGCACGGCAATCGGCTCGACCGGCATCCTGATCGCCTTGGCGTCGGCGGTCATGGGGATCTGGGCGCTGCCGGTGTTCGCCATCCCGCTGGTGATCGCACAGTTCTCCTTGCGCCGCTTCGCGGTGATCCGGCAGACCCACCGGCAGACCATCCAGGCCCTCTCGCGGGTGACCGAGGTCGGCGGGTACACCGACACGGGTCACAGCTGGCGGGTGAGCGAGCTCGGCAAGGCCGTCGGCCGCGAGCTCGGACTGACCTCGCGCGACCTGTTCGACCTGGAGCAGGCCGCATTGATGCACGACATCGGCCAGCTGAGCCTGCCCGACCCGATCCCCGGTGGCGCGACCACCATGGCCTCCGGTGAGGAGCAGCGGGCCATCGCGGAGCGGGGCGCCGAGGTGATCCGGGCGACCGGCGCGTTGACCCGGGTCGCCGACATCGTGGCGTGCCAGGCCGAGCCGTACCGACGTCCGGGTGAGCCGGTGGATGCCAGCATCCCCTTGGCCAGCCGGATCATTCGCGTGGTCAACGCCTACGACGACCTGGCAGGTGGTTCACTCGAGTCCGAGCGGCGGCTGGACGCCCTGGACCAGCTGCGCCTGAACATGGCCTACGACTACGACCCGACCATCGTGGATTGCCTCACCCGGGTTGTCGGCCGAACCACGTTCAGCAACGCCTGACCGCGAGAGGAGCGGCGTGGCCGAGCAGGTGCGGGCCGAGATGGTCGCCAACGTCTTGAAGGTCCTCGTCGCGGCCGGTGACCAGGTGGGGCCAGGAGACGCCGTGGTGATCTTGGAGTCGATGAAGATGGAGATCCCGGTGCTGGCCGAGTTCGGTGGCACGGTCGCAGCGGTCGGGGTCAGCGAGGGCGACGTGGTGCAGGAGGGCGACGTCATCGTCGACCTGGCCTGAACGGGCTCGGCCAATCGGGTAAAGAACGCCTCGGGCCCAGCCGAGACAACCCAGGTGAGCACCTCAACTGAGGCGCCGGTGGCGCTGAGCATCGAGCCGTATCTTCGCGCCCTTGTCGAGCTTGGCGGGTCGGACCTTCACTGCAAGGTCGGGTCGCCACCTCGGGTGCGCATCGACGGCCGGCTGCGCAAGCTCCAGGCGCCCGAGCTGACCTCGGTCGACACCGAGAGCATGGTGCTCGAGGTGCTCCGCGCGGACCTGCTGGAGGAGTACGAGCGGACCAACGAAGCCGACTTCGCGTACTCCCTCGCCGGGGTCGGGAGATTCCGCGTCAACGCCTTCCGGGCGCGCGGCTCGTCTGGTCTGGTGTTCCGTCGCGTATCCGTGGGAGCCATCCCGCTGGAGGACCTCGGGTTGCCGCAGGTGGTCCAGGCACTGTCGTTGGAGCCGCGCGGTCTGGTGCTGGTCACCGGTCCGACCGGCTCGGGCAAGACCACGACGCTGGCCGGGATGATCGACCACATCAACAACAACCGTGAGGTCCACGTCGTCACGATCGAGGACCCGATCGAGATCCTCCACTACGACAAGCTGTCGATGATCAACCAACGTGAGGTCAAGCTCGACACGGCCGACTTCGCCACAGCCCTGCGCGCCGGTATGCGGCAGGACCCCGACGTGATCCTCGTCGGTGAGATGCGTGACGCCGAGACCGTGAAGGCGGCTCTTGCTGCCGCGGAGACCGGCCACTTCGTCATGTCGACGCTGCACACGACCGACGCCGCCGAGACCGTGAACCGCATCATCGACTTCTTCCCGCCCCACGAGCAGAAGCAGATCCGGCTGTCCCTGGCCGAGTCGCTGCGGGGCATCTTGTGTCAGCGCCTCGTGCAGCGCCAGGACGGCTACGGCCGCTGCGTCGCGATGGAGGTGCTGGTCAACACCGGGCGTCTGGCCGACGCGATCACCGACCCGGAGAAGACGTCCTCGATCACCGCGTTGGTCGCCGAGGGTCAGTACTACGGGATGCAGACGTTCGACCAGCACCTGGTCTCGCTCATCCGCGACGGCGTGATCAGCCTCGAGGCCGCCATGCTGGCGTCGTCGAGCCCCCATGACCTGACCGTCGAGCTGCGCCGCCTCGGACTGGTCGCCTGAGCTCGTGTGGTGGCCGGGCTAGCCTGGCCCGATGAGTCTCGAGGTCGGCCGACAGGCGAGGCTCGTCCACACCGTCACCGACGACGACACCGCATCCGCGGTGGGCAGCGGCGACGTCGCGGCCCTGGCCACGCCCCGGCTCCTTGCGTTGTTCGAAGCCGCGTGCGTGGCGGCGCTGGCCGAGGGCGGATTGGCCACTGACCGCACCAGCGTGGGTACACGGATCAGCCTGGAGCACCTCGTGGCGACGCCGGTGGGGGAGACCTTGACCGTCACCGCGGAGCTGGTCCACGTTGACGGCCGGCTGCTGCGCTTTGAGTGTGTGGCCGCAGATGACACCGACCGGCTCGTGGGCCGGGCCGAGGTGAGCCGGGTCGCGGTCGACCGCGTGCGCTTCGAGCAGCGGTTGGCCGAGCACGACCCGGTCCCCGAGGGACCGCACGGGCTCAGCTGACCCGCAGGTTGCGCCAGAGGGTCTCTTCGCGCCAGTCCGGCCAGGCCGCCGGGGTGGGCCGGCGGTCGCGCCGCACCTCGCGGGCGGTCGCCACGATCACGGCGATGGCGCTGACGATGAGGAGGAGCAGGAACAGGAGGGACATCACGTGTGCGTTCATGGCAGTAACTATGCGCGCGTGGCTTTCCCGCCACCAGTGGCAGAGATGCCCCCTTTCATTGATTTCCTGCCACGACCGTGGGACGCTGACACAGTGCAGCCGATCGCCGTTGATTCCCGCTTCGAGGCGGCGGGACGACCGCCGCTGGCCGACGTCGCCGTCATCGTCTTGCCGGGGTGCGCGCCGTTCGAGCTCGGCGTCGTCTGCGAGGTGTTCGGGACCGACCGCACCGACATGGGGGTGCCCCGGATCGCGTTCGACCTCGTGACCGAGCACCCCGGCGCGGTCGCGACGTCGCTCGGGTTCGACGTCGTCGTGGCCAAGGGGCTGGACCGGGCGGCCACGGCCGACCTGGTGGTGGTCCCGGCGAGCCCGTACGACGCGCCGGCATCCGAGGCCGTGCTGAAAGTGCTGCGCGAGACGATCGCCCGCGGTGCGCGCGTGCTCAGCGTCTGTTCTGGCGCGTTCGTGCTCGCCGACGCGGGCCTGCTCGACGGACGTCGCTGCACGACCCACTGGATGCATGCCGAGGAGCTGGCGCAGCGCGTGCCCTCGGCCACTGTCTTGCCGGACGTGTTGTACGTCGAGGACGGTCCGGTGATCACCGGCGCCGGCACCGCCGCTGGAATCGACGCGTCACTTCACCTGGTGCGCCAGAGCTACGGCGCCGCCGTCGTCACCACGATCGCCCGACGGATGGTCGTCCCACCGCATCGCGACGGTGGTCAGGCGCAGTACGTCGAGGCGCCCATGCCGCATCTGGACTGCGAGACGATGGAACCGTTGCTGTCGTGGATGGTCGAGCACCTCGACGAGGAGCTCTCGGTGGACGACCTCGCTGCGCGAGCACACCTGTCGCCGCGCACGTTCGCACGACGGTTCCGGGCCGAGACCGGCAGCACGCCGCACGTGTGGTTGACCCAGCAGCGGCTGAACCTGGCCGAGCGTCTGCTCGAGGACACCGACGAGCCGGTCGACCGGGTCGCCTACCTGTCCGGCTTCGGAACCGCAGGACTCATGCGTCACCACTTCACCCGACGTCGCGGAACCACGCCGCAGGCTTATCGACGCACCTTCCGCCGGGCCGAGATCAGCGCCTGATCAAGCGGCTCCTGGTTGCCCGCCAGGGATTGGTTCGCTTCGAACGCCGCAGACGACACCAGACCCCGGCACACTGGCCGCCATGGACGCCTGCTCGGCCTGCGGCGCCGCTCTTCCCGATGCGGCGCGCTTCTGCCCGTCGTGCGCGGCCCCGGTGCTGCGCGAGGCCGACGACCGCGAGCGCAAGTTGGCGACCGTGCTCTTCGCGGACCTGGTCGGCTCCACCGAGCTCGGAGGGTCGCAGGATCCGGAGCGGACGCGGGTGCTGCTGGAGCGGTTCTACGACGCCATGGCGCAGGAGATCACCGCGGTCGGCGGCACGGTGGAGAAGTTCGCCGGCGATGCGGTCATGGCCGTCTTCGGTGCCCCCACGGCACTCGAGGACCACGCGGAGCGCGCTCTCCACGTCGCGCTGGCGCTGCAACGGCGGATGGGCGACCTCTTCGGGGACCGGCTCGCTCTGCGCATCGGCGTCAACACCGGCGAGGTCGTGGTCGGTGCCCCCCGGGAGGGCAGCTCCTTCGTCACTGGCGACCCGGTGAACGTCGCAGCTCGGCTCGAACAAGCCGCCGATGCCGGCGAGGTGCTCGTGGGCGAGCGAACGGTCGCGGCCGCACGCGGAGCGTTCGACTTCGGCGACTCTCGAATCATCGAGGCGAAGGGTAAGTCGCAGGGGGTCGCCTGCCGACGTCTGGTCGGCGCGCTGTCGTTGATGCGCCCTCGTGGTGTGGCCGGGCTCGGCCGCCCCTTCGTCGGACGCAGCGAGGAACTCATCACGTTGGTGGACGTCTACGACGACGTCGTCGCACAACGCAGGCCCCGGCTCGTGACGGTGCTGGGCGATGCGGGCGTCGGCAAGACCCGGCTGCTGCGTGAGTTCTGGGAGCACCTTGGGGGGAGCGCGCCGCGTTGCGTTCGGCGCACCGGGCGCTGCCTCTCCTATGGGCAGGGCATCACCTACTGGGCGCTGGGTGAGGTGGTCAAGGAGCACTTCGGCCTGCTTGACACGGATCCGCCCGCGGTCGTCCTGGAACGGCTCGGGTCACGGCAGATCCTGGGTCTGTCCCTCGGGATCGACGTCGCCCCGGGGCTGCATCCGCTGGCCGCAAGGGACCGCTTCCAGGACGGCTGGATCGGTTTCCTCGAAGGGGTCGTGACCGACCGGCCGATGGTTCTTCTCATCGAGGACATCCACTGGGCCGAGGACCAGCTGCTGGATCTCCTGGAACGCCTGGTTGCGGACACCGCGGGGCCACTCGTCGTGGTCGTCACGGCCCGCCCGGAGGTGCTCGACCGACGACCCGGCTGGGGTGCCCGCGTGCCTGCGACCACGGTCGCGCTCGAGGCGCTGTCGCCCGCCGACGCAGTCCGGATGCTCGACGAGCTCCTGGGAGGGGCCCTTCCCGCCGGTCTGCGCGACGTGGTGGTCGACCGCGCCGAGGGGAACCCGTTCTTCGTCGAAGAACTCGTGGCGACCCTGATCGACCGGCAGCTGCTCCAACGGCGCAATGGTTCGTGGTCGTTGGCGGCGCTGCCCTCGGACTTCCTCGTCCCGGACACGGTCCAGGCGGTCGTCAGCGCCCGAGTCGATCTCCTCGAACCGGCTGAGAAGCAGGCGCTGCAGGCAGCGGCGGTCATCGGCCGGATCTTCTGGGCCGGTCCGGTGTACGACCTGGTCGAGCCGGCCGAACCGGATCTGCACGTCCTCGAGGAGCGCGACTTCATCCGGCGTCGCGCCGGTACGTCGATGGCGGGCGAGCGGGAGTTCGCGATCAAGCATGCGTTGACCCGTGAGGTCGCCTACTCCGGTGTTCCCAAGGGTCGTCGGGCAGGCTTGCACGCTGCCTTTGCGCGATGGCTCGACGCAGTGGGCGAGAGCGAACGAGACGAGCACGCGTCGCTGCTGGCCCATCACTACGTCGAGGCGGTTCGACCCGATGACGTCGACCTCGCCTGGGCCGGTAAGGAATCCGAGCTCGCCGATCTGCAGGCGCGCGCGCTGGCGGCGCTGTGGCGAGCCGGTCATCTCGCGATCGGACGCTTCGAGATCGACGACGGACTGGCGCTGCTGCAGCGGGCGGTCGAGCTGGCCCCCGAGCCAGCCCAACGAGTGGCGCTGTGGCGCGAGATCGGCCATGCCAACGCCGTGAAGCTCGATGGCGAGGCGTTCTGGAACGCGATGTTGCAGGCCTTGGAGGGCAGTGACAGCGCTACCGCCGCAGACACCCACAGCCGGCTCGCCTTCCATACGGCGACCCGGGGGCTCATGTGGAAGCGGCGGCTTGACCCGGAGCAGCTCACGCAGTGGATCGACCAGGCGCTCGAGTTCCCCGATCTGCCCCCGGCGCCACGGGTCCGGGCGTTGGTGGCGCAGGTGTTCTCCGACCCCGCGCAGTTCGCCGTTCAGGCCCTCCAGGCTCGTGACCTGGCCGAACAGCTGGACGATGTCGAGCTGCTCTCGTGGGCCTGGGCGGCGGCGGCGCTCGTCGCCAGCTCGCGCGGTGACTATGCCGACGGGTATGCGTGGAGCAGACGGCGCTACCAGCTCGTCCCGCAGTTGACCGACCCGGACCACATCGGCCTGATCTACTGGTTTGCGCATTCCCTGTGCATCGCCGACGGTCGTCTCGACGAGGCGGTCGACGCCGCACGTTCGCTCGACGAGGTGTCGCAGAGACTGTCACCGCACCATCGGTTGCATGCCATCTGCGCGCTGGTGGACGTCGAGGTCGCCGCCGGACGCTGGGAGACCGCTTGTGAGTTCACGGCACGTGCCGAGGCCGACGTGATCGCGAACCGGGCGACGCCGTGCGCCTTGGAGGTGTGGACGCTTCTCGGATGTGCCCTGGCCCACGTCCGTCGGGGCAACGAGGCCGAGGCGCGGCGGCTCGAGCAGGTATCCGACGACCTTGGGATGGAAGGGTACGACGCCTTCTTCGCCTGCCAGCGGGTCGAGCTCGCCGTGGCCCGCGGCGACCTGCCGACCCTCGAGCGGACGCTTGCCACGTGGAACCCCAGCGGACTCGAGGAGGTCGGCGATCTCGTCGCTCACCTCAACGCCCTGGTCGCGCTGGAGCGGCGGGACCAGATCGAGGAGGCGGCCCCAGAGCTGGTCAGGCCCGGTAGCTACCTCGAGCCGTTCGCGTTGCGCGCGTTGGGGTTCGCCAGAGGCGATGACACGCTCATCGAAGCGGCGGTCGAGCGCTTCGCGACCATGGGCCTGCCGTGGTTCGTCGCGCAGACCCAGCAGATGCTGCCTCCCGGTTGAGCTCAGTGCGTGAGCGGCAGTTGGTACGCCATCAGGAGCAGCTCCGGCCACGGCCGCCAGTCGCGGTCGGGGATGCGCGCGAAGCCCAGGCGCTGGTAGAGCCGATGGGCCGCCTCGTTGTCCTCCACCACGAGCAGCACGATGTGGCCGAAGCCGCGCTCCGTTGCCTGTGCGATGACCTGTTCCATGATGCTGGTCGCGATCCGCCGACCCCATGCCTGCGGGGCGACGGCGAGCATGCGCACCTCGAGCTCCCCGTCGCGGGCGATCTCGGCCCACTCGGTGCCCGCCGGTGCCAGCGTCACGGTCGCGACCAATTGGTCGAGGTCGTCGCGCACCACGTACAGCTCGGCCTGGTCGGCGCGCCGAGCCGCGTCGCGCAGCACCTGCGCGTAGCTGTCGTCGCCGTCGACCTCGCCGAGTCGGTAGGCGGCTACGGTGAGCTCGCCGGCCGCGTCGTACTCCTCCGGCCGGGCTCGTCGCACCCGCCAGGTCGGCGGCGCGTCGTCTGGTTCAGACACCGGTGGTGCTACGCGGATACGCGACCGTTGGGTCGGTGAGCACGTTGACCAGGTAGGGCACGTCGGCGGCGAACGCACGGTCGAGGGCCGGCCCGATGTCGTCGGGGTCGGTCACGGTCTCACCGGCGCCGCCCAGAGCGCGCACGACCTCGTCGTAGCGCGTGGCAGGTGCCAGGTCGGCGATGACGTCGTAGCCGTAGAGGAAGTTCATGGGGTGCTTCTCCAGGCCCCACGCGCTGTTGTTGCCGACCACCATGACCACCGGCAGCCGGTGTCGGACCAGCGTGTCCACGTCCATCAAGGAGAAGCCGGCGGCGCCGTCGCCGAGCAGCAGCACCACTTGGGCCTGCGGGTGGGTGAGGCGGGCCGCGATCGCATAGCCGAGGCCGGTCCCGAGACAGCCGAACGGGCCAGGGTCCAGCCACCGGCCGGGCCGGCGCGGCTCCACGAACCGCCCCGCGAACGAGACGAAGTCGCCTCCGTCACCGATCACCACCGCGTCGTCGGCCAGGCGGGGGATCAGCTCACCGTAGATCCGCGCAGGGTGGATCGGGTCGGATCGGCTGCCCAGCACATCGGCATCGGCCGACCGCGCCGCTGCTGCGAGGTCGTGCAGCTCGGCGCGCCAGGTGCCCAGGTCGGTGTGTCGCAGCTCCTGTTCCCACGCCTTTCGGATCGCCTCGAGCGTGGGCCGCAGGTCGCCCACCACGCTGACGACGGGGTCGGCATGGCCACCGACCTGGTCCGCAGCGTCGACGACATGGATCACGGCAGCCGCGGGGGTGCCGTCCTTGCCGCCGAAGCGTCCGTAGCCCAGCCGGAAGTCCAACGGCGCGCCCACGACGACCACGAGGTCAGCCCCGGAGAACGCCTGGCCGCGCGCGCGGGTCACGAGGTGAGCGCCGTCAGGATCGACGACGCCACGGCCCATGCCGTTGGCGATGACCGGAACTCCGACGGCAGCAACCAGGTCGCGCGCTGCCGTCACCGCGTCGTCGAGCCAGACGTCACCGCCAAGGACCAGCACCGGGCGCTGCGCCGCGGCCAGCCGCCGGGCGACGTCGGCGACGTCGTCGGGATCCGGCAGCGACACTGCCCGTGGTGCGACGTCGGGCAGCACCACCTCGGCTTGGTCGTACAGGTGCTCCAGGCCGACGTCGAGGAACACCGGACCGCGGTGCGCCGCGTTGGCCACCGTGAAGGCGTGGTCGAGCTGTTCGGGAACAGCGCCGGGGGAGTGGACCGTCGTCGCCCACTTGGTCACCGGGGCCAGCAAGGGGGGGTGGTCGAGCTCCTGGAGGGCACCCTGGCCCCAGCGGTAGTCCGGAGCCCGTCCCCCGAGCACCACCACCGGGGAGCCGTTGAAGTGGGCGGTGGTGACGGCGCTCACGGTGTTGGTGACGCCAGGCCCGGCCGTCACGACGGCGAACCCGGGTTTCCTGGTCAGCTTGGCGACGCCCTCGGCGGCGAAGACCGCCGTCTGTTCGTGACGCACGTCCAGCAGTCGCATCGCGGGCTCGGCGTTGACCGCGCCGTCGTAGAGCGGGAACACGTGGGCGCCGGACAGCGTGAACATCGTGTCGACGCCGTGGCGCTGCGCGACGGCGACTCCGAGGGCGCCGGCGTGACCCTTGACCAGTGGCTCGGTCAGGCCGTCGCCCTGGCCCGGTTGCGGCGCTTCAGCGCGCGACGCTCGTCCTCACTCGTCCCGCCCCAGACGCCGGCGTCCTGACCCGAGTCGAGAGCCCACTGCAGGCACTCCTCGATCACCGGGCAGCGGCGGCAGACCGCTTTGGCCTCCTCGATCTGCAGGAGGGCAGGGCCGGTGTTACCGATCGGGAAGAACAGCTCAGGGTCCTCGTCACGGCAGGCGGCACGGTGGCGCCAGTCCATGCGGATCCACGCTCCTTGCGGACGTGAGGCGGGGATCGTCGGGCGTTCGCCAGGGGTTGCCCAGCTTGTGAACGAGTTCACGAATCCTCCCGCCCCGATGTTGCGGCGGGTGGGCCGACGAACGGTTTCGGGGTGGTCGAGCCGGGGACGGACGAACCGTGCCCCTGGGTGCGGCTGCAACTTTGCAGTTCCAGATTGCGGTCCAGCCTTACAGACGTTGAAGGGTCACACAAGGGTTACAACCCGGCAACCGGGGGAGGTCGGTGTCAGGTTCGTCACGTGATCTAGGTCACACCACGACGTCCAGCGCCTTGGGGACGCTGGTGAACTGGACCCGGGACCGCACGCCCAGGTAGTCCCCGTCCACCTGGAAGGCGACCGGGTGCGTCGCCTCGACGCTGAACTCCGCCACGTCGTGCCGGTGGACCACCGAACGCCCCCAGGGGACCTGTCCGTTCGGAGTGAGCACCTGTCCGGCTGCGAGCAGCGTGCTGGCGACGCCCATGCGCGAGAGCGCGAGCACGTCCAGGTCGGTGTCGAACGAGGCGTCCGGGAACGGGTCGACCCGCAGTCGCCCCAGGAACGTCCAGGGGCTGGTGTTGCCGACCAGCACGAGGAACAGGTCGCTGCGGCGCTGACCGTCGGGCAGGACGAGGGTGAGTGGCCCGACGCGCCGCTCGGTGCCGCCGAAGAAGCGACCGACGGCAGCCCTGACGTAGAGACTGTGGGTCGAGCGCCGACCCTGCGCACGTCGCTCCTCGACCGTGGCGACCACCTCGGCGTCCAGGCCGAGTCCGGCCGTGAAGGTGAACCAGCGGTCGTCGGCCCGACCCAGCCCGACGCGGCGGGTGCGGTCCTCGCGCAGGGCCTCGAGGATCTGACCCGTGGCCTCGATCTGGTCGTCGGGCAGCCCGACCGCCCTCGCGAAGACGTTGGTGGATCCGCCGGGCACCAGCGCGAACTGGGGCACGTGTGGCCCGGTCCCCTGCGCGAGCAGCCCGTTCACGATCTCGTTGACCGTCCCGTCACCACCCAGCCCCACCACGAGGTCGATGTCAGCGACGGTCGCCTGCATGGCCAGGGTCCTGGCATGACCTCGGTGGGTGGTCTCGAAGACCTCCAGGTCCAGATCAGAACCCAGCGCGTGGATCAGCACGTCACGGGTGCGGGCACTGGTGGTGGTCGCCTTGGGGTTGACGATCAGCCGGGCCCTTCGCACCGGGTCAGCCTAGGCTGCGCGCATGACCAGCCCCGAGGGCCCGGCGATTCCCGAGTCGGGACGGCTGCGTCTGCTGGCGGCCCTCGTCGCGGCCCAGGGCGGGCTGATGGTGGTGGCGGGGCTGGCTTTCCTCGTCTTCGTCCTCGGCGAGGGCGACAACAGCGGTTATGCCAAACCCTCCGATGCGCTCAGCGGCGCGTTGGTGCTGCTGGCGACCCTGACGATCTGGGGAGTGTGCCTCGCGATGACGGCGCGCGCAGCGCTTCATGGACGGCGGTGGTCGTTCTCGGTCATCTTGTTCACGCAGTTGATGTGGGGCTTCATCTTCGTGAGCTCGGTTCGGACCTCGGGCGGGGTCTACCTGGTGGTGTTGGTGGTCCTGCTCGCCTGGGTCATCGCCATCTTGGCGCTGCTGTTCCACCCCGACGTCCGCTACCGCCTCGGCCGCGGCCCCGCGCCTACCCGCCCAACCCGCCCAACCGGCCCAACCCCGCGTTGATCTTGGACTTGATGTGCAAGTTGATCGTCAGAACTCGACATCTTCGCCTTGATCAACAAGAAGAGCTCCATCAGGCGGAACGGCGGCGGCGGCCAGACGTCGCAAGGGCTCCCCGGTCAGTCGATAGACCGTCCACTCGTCCATCGCCACGGCGCCGATGCGCCGGTAGAACTCCACGGCCGGGTTCCAGTCGAGCACCCACCAGTCCAGACGCGGGTAACCGCGCTCGACGCAGATCTGCGCGAGGTGGGACAGCAGGGCCTGCCCGTAGCCCAGCCCGCGGTACCGCTCCTTGACGTACAGGTCGTCGAGGTAGATCGAGTGCTTGGCGGTCCACGTGAAGAAGTTGCGGAACCAGATCGCGAACCCCGCGACGACCGGCCGGTGGTCCTCGACGACGTGCTCAAGGATGCTGCACCAGACCGCCGGCTCGTCGGCGAACAGCGCCTCGTGCAGCAGAGCCTCGCTGGACTGCACCTGGTCGCGCGCGTTCTCGTACTCGGCCAGCTCGCCGATCATGGCGAAGACGGCCGGGACGTCGGCGGGCGTCGCCAGGCGGATCCGGTGACTCACCCCGCGGCTCGCGTCAGCCCTTCTTGGTCTCCCAGAAGATCTCCGCGATGGCATCGATCTTGGCCAGGAGCTGCTCGGCGACGGCGGCGTCGGTGCTGCTCTTCGTCCCGCCGGCACCGGCCAGCTTGGTCGCCTCGTTGAACAAGGTGTTGAGCTGCGGGTACTTCTCGAAGTGCGGCGGCTTGAAGTAGTCGGTCCAGAGCACCCACAGGTGCTCCTTCACCAGGTCGGAGCGCTGCTCCTTGATGAACACGGCACGCTGTCGGAACTCCGGGTCCTCGCTGGCGTTGAACTTGTCGATGCACGCTTTGACCGACTCGGCCTCCAGGCGCGCCTGCGCCGGGTCGTAGACGCCGCACGGGAGGTCGCAGTGCGCGCTCACCTCGGTGATCCAGGCCATCTCGGTTCCTCTCACATGGTCCAGGGGATGATCGGACACTACCGCCGCCCTCCGGTGGCTGGAGGAAGGGGTTGCGCAGGTGCTCTCGTGGCAACTCGTCCGGGTCCGCGGCCGGTCGATGCAGCCGACCCTGACCGACGGGGCGCTGTTGCTCGTGTCCCGGCGACGACGGCCGCGACCCGGTGACGTGGTGGTCGTTCGGCTGCCGGGCGGTCGCCCCGAGGGCGTCAAGCGCCTCCTTCGTCGCGAACGCGACGGGTGGTGGGTCCAGCGCGACAACCCGCGCGAGGGAGTGGACTCCTGGAACCTCGGTCCTATCCCGGCTGACGACGTACGCGGGGTGGTCACCCTTCGGCTGTGGCCGCGTCCCGGACGGGTCGGGCGCCAGGCTCCGGCCTCCGGTTCTGCCGCGGTGTGACACGATCTCGGCCGTGACAGATCTTGACGCGCCAGACCCGGTCTATGCGCTGCATCGGCACGGCAAGATCGAAGTGCGCCCGACGGTGCGCGTGCGGGACCGGGAGGGTCTTGCACTGGCGTACACCCCTGGAGTCGCCAAGATCTCCCAGGCGATCGCCGCAGACGCGTCTCTCGCCTACGAGTACACGTGGAAGCCGAATGTCGTCGCGGTCGTCAGCGATGGCACCGCCGTGCTCGGACTCGGCGACATCGGCCCGCTCGCGGCCCTCCCGGTCATGGAAGGCAAGGCGCTGCTGTTCAAGGAGTTCGGAGGGATCGACGCGGTGCCCATCGTGCTCGCGACGACCGACGTCGACGCGATCGTCGAGACCGTGGTCAACCTGGCACCGGGATTCGGGGGCATCAATCTCGAGGACATCAGTGCCCCGCGGTGCTTCGAGGTCGAGGCGCGCCTTCAGGAACGGCTCGACATCCCGGTGTTCCACGACGATCAGCACGGCACGGCGATCGTCGTGCTGGCCGCACTGCGCAATGCCGCCAGACTGACCGGTCGCGACCTGGCCGACCTGCGAGTGGTCATGTCGGGAGCCGGGGCCGCGGGGCAGGCAATCGCCGGCATGCTGCTGGAGGCAGGAGTCGGTGACCTCGTCGTGGCTGACTCGCGCGGGCTGATCCATGTCGGCCGCGCCGGCCTCACGACGAGCAAGGTCGCGCTCGCCCAGCGCACCAACCGGACCGGCCTGGACGGCCCGATCGAGGCGGCACTCGCCGGAGCCGACGTGTTCATCGGGGTGTCGGCCGGCCGGATCGACGAGCCCGCCGTGGCGTCCATGGCGCCGGGCAGTTTCGTGTTCGCGCTGGCCAACCCCGACCCCGAGGTCGATCCGGAGGTGGCGATGCGACATGCCGCAGTGGTGGCCACCGGGCGCAGCGACTACCCGAACCAGATCAACAACGTGCTGGCGTTCCCCGGCGTCTTCAAGGGCGCGCTGTCAGTGCGCGCGAGCCGGATCACCGAGGGGATGAAGCTGGCCGCCGCCCTGGCGTTGTCGGCTGTGGTGCGCGACGCCGAACTGGCCGCCGACCAGGTGATCCCGAGCGTCTTCGACTCGCGGGTGACGCCAGCCGTCGCGGCAGCCGTGGCCCAGGCGGCGCGTGACGAGGGAGTCGCGCGCGCCTGAGCCGCCGCTCGGCTAAGGAACGGTGACGACCCTCGTTGTGCTGGCCGACCGGTTCCAGCCGTCGGTCACCGTCAACGTGATGGTGTAGGTGTTCCCCGCGGCATACGTGTGGCTGGGGGCCGCCAGGGTGCTCGCGGCCGTTCCGTCGCCGAAGTCCCACGCGTACCGAATCGCATCGCCTTGCGCGTCGAGGGTGCCCGACGGGTTCATGGAACAGGTCAGCGCGGCGCACGCGGTGGTGAAGGTGGGCACAGGCGCAGTGTTGCCACCGGGCTCCACCAAGACGATGGCCCCGGTCTTGTTGGCCGACTTGCCCCAGCCGTCAGCAGCCGTCAGCGTCACCGTGTAGGTGCCGGTCGTCGCGTACGTGTGCGAGGCGGTGACGCCGGTGCTGGTCGGAGAACCGTCGCCCCAGTTCCAGGTGTACGACACCAGGTCGCCGGCGTTCGGGTCGACGGTCGTGGCGCCGCTGACCGAGCAGGCCAGGGCGGCGCAGCTGCTGACGAACGCCGGCGTCGGGGCAACGTTGCCCGCGGGCTCGGAGATCGTCACCGGCAACGTTGTCGTGCTCGTGGCTCCCCACTGGTCCGTGACCGTCAGCGTGACGGTGAACGTGCCAGGGCCGGTGTAGGTGCGCACCGGTACTGCGCCGGTCCCCGTCGTTCCGTTCCCGAAGTTCCACGCGTACGACAACGTGGTGGTGTCCTCGTCGGTCGACGTGCGGCCATCGAACGTGCACACGTTGCTCGCGCACGAGACGGTGGCATGGGCGACCGGCGGGTTGTTGGCGGGCAGGGTGACGGTGATGTTGGTGATCGTCAACGTCGCGCCGATCTTGCCGTACCCGTCAGTGGCCCGCTCGAGAACCGTGTACGTACCTGCCGGGATCACCGGCGAGGTGTAGGCGAAGTTCGAACCTGGGCTGCCCTGGCTGGTGAGGAAGGCACGGTTCCACGTCTCGGTCGGGGTGAAGGTACCGGTCGACGTCATGTACTGGTTGGCGCCGTTGAGGATCGCCACCTCGACCTTCGACATGCTCACGTCGTCGTTGGCCCGACCGGTCACCACGATTCGGCCCTGGTCGAACGCCGTTCCGGACACCGGCGATCCCAGGGTCGGGTCGAACGTCGGGTTGGCGTCGCCTGGGAACACCAGGTACCGGGCCGTCGCTCCGATGTTGGACGGGTCCCGCTGACCCGAGCTGTCCTCGGCGTAGGCGGTGACGCTGTAGTCGCCGGCTTGCGGCAGGTCGACGCCCAGTGTGAAGGCGGTACTGATGGTCCCCGGTGCCGCCACGGTTGCGTTGAACAGCGCGAACGAGGACGCCAGCGTCCCGTTGGTCTGCACGTACTGGCCGGTCATGTTGTTGTAGAGCGAGACCCTGACGGCCTGCACGGCCTTGTCGTCCGTCGCGGTGCCGGTCAGGTTCAGGTGCAACGTCTGAGGCGTCTGGTCGGTACCCGTGAACGACAGCGCCGTGTCGGGGAAGGCGTCACCGGGCACCTGGACGTTGACCGTGAGCGTCCCTCTCGTCGTCAGGCCGAGGTTGTTCACCGCTCGAACGCCGAACGTGTACTGGCCGGGCGCCACGGTGAACGGCGTCGTGTACGACCAGTTGTAGGTGGGGGAGTTGAGATTGAGTGGCGAGATCCGGAGGTTGCCGGCGATCACGCTGGTGCCCCACGACCCGTCGGCGGCCAGCGACTCGTGGGTGCTGCTGTTGCGCAGCGAGACCAGCACCTGTTGCACCGCCGTGGCGTCGGACGCGGTCCCCGAGAAGGTCAGGTGACCACCTGGCGCTACCTGCACCGCAGGCACCGTCAACGGCGCGGTCACGGCCGCCGGAGCCGTGATGTTCAGGGACGGAGGCGTACCCGTGGTGGTCACGACGTAGTCGCGCGTCGCGCTACGCAGGTCTGCCTGGCCGGCGGTGTCGATCGCAGTTGCGCTGGCCCGCCACGTGCCTTCGTGCGGCAACGTGACGTCGTAGGACCAGGTGGCGTTCGGGGCACCGATCACATCCGGTCGGGCCGCGAAGGTGTTGAACGTCGGCGCGACGGATCCGTTGTCCTGCAGGTAGTTGTTGTTCTCGTCGCGGAACCACAGCGAGATTGCGTTCACCCCGACGTCGTCAGTTCCGGTACCCGCCAGCGTGAACGAGAGAGACGACTGCAAACTCGTCGCGGGGCTGGTGATGCTCGTCGCCGGCGTCTGGTCGGTGAGGTTGAACGACTCGATCTTCTTGATCGCCTTGGTCGGGTCGCTCCCGGTGTTGCCGAAGGCCTTGGCCTGGATCTGGTAGCGGTGGTTGCCGGTCAGCGTCATCGGAAGCGACCACGTCGTCGAGGTGGCACCAGGCGACGTGAGCGTGGCGAAGATGTTGTTGCTCTTGCCCCACGAGACTTGATCGTCCTGCAGGTACTGCTTGGAGTCGCGGTCGTAGATCTCGACCTGCACCCGCTTGACGCCGGACGGGGCCGACGCCGTCCCGGTGATCGTGAAGGGAACGCCGGACTGCACCACGCGACCCTCGATCGGGGTGGTGATGGTCGTGTTGACCGCTGAGGTGGTCTCGCTGTTGAAGTCGAAGAACGCCACCCGGCCGACGCTCTGGCCACCCTGGATCATGGCGTCGCCGCCGGCGAAGAGGCCACGCGGCGTCGCCAGCATCGCCTTGTTGCCCTGGAAGGAGTTCGCGCCCGGGTCCCACTCCAAGGCGGTACCCGTCGCCGGGTCGAGCGCACCGAGGTGGTCGCGCCGGACGACGGCGTCGCCGAGGCCGTAGCCGGACAGTCCCTGCCCCGTGCCGTAACCGACGTTGTCGAGTCCGGGCCACGGCTGCGGCGAGGTGGGTGACTCCTCCCACTGGAAGTGGCCACCGACGTACACCGCGTCCTCGGTGATGGCCACCGAGTACACGCTGTCGAACGAACGCGAGACCCACAGCGGCTGGACGTTGTCGCCACCGGCGATGGGGAACGCGATGGCGCAGTCGTTGATCGGCGGCCGGTCTCCTCCGGACCCGCTCGTGACGACGAAGTACTGGTCGTTGGGGGAGATGTCACCGGAGTACACCCGCTGTACCCCGCCGACGAAGGGCAGGTTGTCCTGCCACAGGTTGGTCTTCCACGGCAAGAGCGTCTTGGTCACCGTGCTGATGAGTCCGACGCCGTAACGGTCCTGACCGGCGATCTGTCGACCGGTGTGGACCACGAGCAGCTTGGAGTCGTCGTGCGTCAGCTTCAGGGTCTGCACGGTGAGCCCGCCGTTGACGCCGATACCGCCGGTGATCGGCAGGTTGAAGCCGGGGTCGACGACAGCAGTGGTCGAGTTGAGGGCGGCAAGGCTTCCACGCGCGACGCCATTGATCGTCGTGAACCGCCCGCCGACGTACAGGGTCGTGTTCGTGGCGGCGAGCGCCGACACCGGGTTGTTCGTGAGGCCGGTCACCTTGAAGCTGGCCACCGGTGCCCCAGTGGTCGGGTTGAGACTCGCGACCTTGCGGCTGGTGACGCCGTTGACGGTGTTGAACGTGCCACCGACGAACAACTTCGTGCCGTCGGGTGACGCTTCGACCGCGGTGACGGCGCCGTCGAAGGTCGGTCGGAACGTCGCCAGGATCTGTCCGGTGTTGTAGTCGTAGGCCGCCAGCGACGCCTGCGGCACCTTGGGTCCGCCGACGTTGGCCAAGCCGGTGAACGAGCCCGCGACGTAGATACGGGTGCCGATCACGGCCATGTCGAAGATCTCCCCGTCGCTGATCTTCGGCTGGTTGGTGCGGGGGACCTGCGGCACGAGGTGCGTGTGTCCCGGCACGGGTTGGGCAGCCACCGCCTGAGCCGTGCCGATCACGGCCGGGATGGCGGGCAGGATCACGGCCAGGGTCGACGCGGCGGTCAGCAGCGCAAGACGACGTGCAGCACTCATTTGCCATCCCCATGCAGGGTCGAGCTCGGAGGGGGACCGGCTCGACGTTGGAACGCTCGGCAGGAGCCTAGGCCTCCCCACGGTGGCTGTCCGTTTTGTCCACGAAATCGCGAAGCCTGATCACACGCGGTGACCAATGACTCCAAATGCGTGAACCCACCCGGCTCAACCGGCCGCCGGCGCCACGGCCTGGATCGCGGCGACGAACTCGTCGACGTCCTCCTCGGTCGTGTCCCACGAGCACATCCACCGCACCTCGTGGGTCGACTCGTCCCACACGTAGAACGCGAACTGCGCCTGCAGTACCGGGATCACGACCTCGGGCAGCACGGCGAAGACGGCGTTCGCCTGGGCTGGCCGGGTGAGCGTGACCCCTGGGATGGTGCGGACGCCTTCGGACAGCCGCGCGGCCATGGTGTTGGCGTGCTGCGCGTTTCGGTGCCACAGGTCGTCGGTGAGAAGAGCGAGGAACTGGGCCGACACGAACCGCATCTTGCTGGCGAGCTGCATCTGCTGCTTGCGCACGAACTTGGCGTGCGCCGCCAGTTCGGGGCGGAAGAACACGACGGCTTCGCCGCCGAGCAGGCCGTTCTTGGTGCCGCCGAACGACAAGACGTCGACACCGACCGCACCCGTGGTGGCGTGCAGGTCGATCCCCAACGAGGCTGCGGCGTTGCTGATCCGCGAGCCGTCGACGTGCAGGTACAGGTCCAGAGCGTGTGCGGTCTCGGCCAGGCCCGCCAGCTCGTCAGGCGTGTAGACGGTGCCGAGCTCGGTCGACTGCGTGACCGACACGACTCGCGCCTGGGTGCGGTGCTCGTCGCCCACGCCGTTGATCGCCGCTCGTACTTGGTCCGGGGTCAGCTTGCCGTCGTCGGTGGGGAGGTCGATCAGCTTGGCCCCCAGGAGTCGTTCTGGCGCCGCGCACTCGTCGACGTTGATGTGAGCGGTCTGCGCGCAGATCACGCTCTCCCATCGCTGGAGCATGGTCTGCAGCCCCATGACGTTGGCACCCGTCCCGTTGAAGACGAAGAACGTCTCGACCTGGTCGCCGAGCACCTCGCGGAACCGTTCCCCGGCCTGCGCCGTGAGCTCGTCGGCGCCGTACGCCACGGCATGGCCGACGTTGGCCTCGGCAATCGCTGCGAGCACGTCCGGATGGACGCCGGCGTAGTTGTCGCTGGCGAAACCACGATGGGTCACGTGGGGCTCCCGGAGTAGAGGCGGACGCGTTGGCCGTTCATCTTCTCGGCGGCGGCTCCGGCCAGGAACAGCAGGGTTGCGGCGATCTGGTCGGCGGGAACCTGCGTGGTCCAGACCCGCTCCGGAGCCGCCGCCCGCATCGCGTCGGTCAGGATCGCCGGGACCACGACGATGTTGGCGGTGGCAGGCGCGCCGACACTGCTGAAGTGGTGCGCCAAGGCGAGCGTGGTCGCCTCTGCGGCGGCCTTCGTCGCGGCGTAGGCGGCGTTGGTCGTCGTGGGGGCCACCGCCTGCGGCGACGAGACGAGCGCGAACCTGCCGTGGGCGCTGCGGATCAGCGGTCCGGCGAAGGATCGGGCGACGTTGACCGTGGTGGTGACCAAGAGACGCTGCAGCCAGTCCCAGTCCTCCAGCGGTGCCTGCGGCAGCGGTTGGCCCCCGCGCCACCCGCCCACGAGATGCCACACCACATCGACGCCGTCAGCCACGTCGACGTCGTGCGCCAGCTGGTCGACCGCGCCGGGGTCGGTGAGGTCGACGGCCAGGGTTCGCGTGACGGCTTCCGGGTGAGCCGTCTGCAAGGCAGTCAGCCGGTCCAGGCCGATGTCGACCAGCGTCAGCCGCGCGCCGGCGTGCGCGGCGGCCGACACCACGGCCGGCCCGAGGCCACCGCCGGCGCCGGTGATGACGATGGAACGGTCGGTAAGTGCGGTCATGGGTGATGTCCCTCGGCGTTCGGCGCAGACAACAGTTGTTGATCAAGGAGAAGATGTCGTCTTTTCAAGATCAACTTACCCATGAAGTCCAAGATCAACTTTCGAGAGGGTCGGAGCCGTCGCCGTCGCCGTCGCCGTCGTCGTCGTCGAGGCGGGCCAGCCACGTGGCCAGCCGCTCGATCGGGATCTCGAACTCGGGGTGGAGGTCCACGAACGTCTGCAACCGGTGGGCCAGCCAGCCCAGCGACACCTGGTCCTCGCCGCGTCGGCTGGCCAGTTCCTCCAGCCCGCGGTCGGTGAAGTACACGCCGTGGCCTAGGCGAACGCGGCCGCGACGAGCTCGGCCTGCTCGCGCTCGTGCGCCTGGTGGGAGCCCGTGGCCGGCGCCGACCCTGCGGCCCGGCTGAACCGGACCAATGGCCGGCCGAGTGCCTCGCCGAGGTTGAGCGCCATGAACGGCCAGGCGCCCTGGTTGGCCGGCTCGTCCTGAACCCACCGCAGCTCGGCGTCGCCATAGCGCGCGATCGCCTGGAACACCTCGTTCGACGGCGTCGGGTACAACCGCTCGACGCGCACGAGTGCGGTGTCCGTGATGCCCTGCGCAGCGCGGTAGGCAGCGAGGTCGTAGTAGATCTTCCCTGACGACAGCACTACCTTGCGCACCCCCGACGCCTCGACGGCGCTGTCGCTGATCACCGGGCGGAAGTGACCGCTGGTGAGATCTGCGGCGCTGCTGGTCGCCGCCTTGTTGCGCAACATGGACTTGGGCGTGAACACGACCATCGGGCGGTGGATCGGCGACAGAGCCTGCCACCGCAGCAGGTGGAAGTAGTTGCCTGGCGTCGTCGGTTGGGCCACCGTCATGTTGTCCTGGCCGCACAGTGCGAGGAAGCGCTCGATGCGCGCCGATGAGTGATCTGGTCCCTGGCCCTCGTATCCGTGCGGCAGCAGCAGGACGACGCCCGACGTCTGGCCCCACTTCTGCTCACCGGAGCTGATGAACTCATCGATGATGGTCTGGGCGCCGTTGGCGAAGTCGCCGAACTGCGCCTCCCACATCACCAGCGCGTCCGGCCGGGCCACCGAGTAGCCGTACTCGAAGCCCATGGCAGCGAACTCCGACAGCGGGCTGTCATACACGTAGAGTTTGGCGCCGTCCGCGTACATGCGCTTCAACGGTTTGTACGCCCAACCGGTGGCCCGGTCGATGATCACCATGTGGCGTTGACCGAACGTGCCACGTCGGGAGTCCTGGCCGGCCAGCCGCACCGAGACGCCGTCGGCGAGCAGGGTGCCGACGGCCAGCGTCTCGCCGAGCGCCCAGTCGATGGTTCCCTGTTCCACCATCGTGGCCCGGCGTTGCAGCTGTGGCGCCAGACGTGGGTGCACCGTGAAACCCTCCGGCAGGTCCAGCTGGGTACGGATCACTGCCGCGAGGGCCTCGTCGGTCGTCGCCGTCGCCACCGCTGCCTCGGGCACGTGCGGGGCCAGCGTCGCCTCACCGCGTTGCTCGACCTCGCTGGCCGGCTCCTGCTGGCTCATCGACTCCGCCGCACCGTGGGTCTCGGTGAAGACCCGCTCGAGCTGGGACTGGTAGTCGCGCAGCGCCTGCTCAGCTTCCTCGACGCTGATGTCGCCACGACCGACCAGCGCCTCGGTGTACAGCTTGCGGACCGAGCGCTTGGTGTCGATCTGGTTGTACATGAGGGGCTGCGTCAGCGACGGGTCGTCGGCCTCGTTGTGACCGCGCCTGCGGTAGGAGAGCAGGTCGACGACCACGTCCTTGTGGAACGCCTGGCGGAACTCGAAGGCCATGCGCCCGACGCGGACCACTGCCTCCGGGTCGTCGCCGTTGACGTGGAAGATCGGCGCCTGGATCGTGCGCGCGACGTCGGTGGCGTAGACGCTGGACCGAGCCGCCGCCGGCGCGGTGGTGAAGCCCACCTGGTTGTTCACCACGACATGGACCGTGCCACCTGTCCGATAGCCACGCAGCTCCGACAGCTCCAGGGTCTCGGCCACCACGCCCTGCCCCGCGAATGCGGCGTCGCCGTGCATCAGGATCGGCAGCACCGTGAAGCCGGCCACTCCGCGGTCGAGCAGGTCCTGCTTGGCCCTGGCGTAGCCCTCGAGCACCGGGTCGACCGCCTCCAGGTGGCTCGGGTTCGACACCAGGGACACCGAGATCGAGGCGCCTTCCTCGGAGGTGAACATGCCCTGCGCTCCCAGGTGGTACTTGACGTCGCCGGAGCCCTGGACCGCGAACTCGTCGAGGTTGCCCTCGAACTCACGAAAGATCTGTCCGTAGCTCTTGCCGACGATGTTGGCCAGGACGTTGAGCCGACCGCGGTGCGGCATGCCGATCGCGATCTCGTGCAGACCGGTCTCGGTAGCGGCTACCAGCACCTCGTCCAGCAACGGGATGACCGACTCGCTGCCCTCCAAGGAGAAGCGCTTCTGTCCCACGTACTTGGTCTGCAGGAACGTCTCGAACGCCTCAGCAGCGTTGAGCCGACGCAGGATGCGCAGCTGTTCCTCGCGGTTCGGCCGCTGGTGCGGCCGCTCGACGCGCTCCTGGATCCACGCCCGCTGGTCCGGGTCCTGGATGTGCATGTACTCGATGGCGATGGTGCGCGCGTAGGAGTCCCGCAGCACGCCGAGGATCTCGCGCAACGTCATGAGGGGTTCGCCACCGAAGCCGCCCGTGGCGAACTCGCGGTCGAGGTCCCACAGCGTCAGTCCGTGGTTGACCAGATCCAGGTCGGGGTGACGCCGCTGCTGGTACTCCAGCGGGTTGATGTCGGCCATGAGGTGACCGCGCACCCGGTAGGCGTGGATCAGCTCCTGCACGCGCGCCGTCTTGTTGATGTCGTCCTCGTGCGAGGCGCTGATGTCGGGCACCCAGCGCACGGGCTCGTACGGGATTCGCAGTGCCGCGAAGATCGAGTCGTAGAAGCCGTTCTCGCCGAGCAGGAGGCCGGTGACCCGGCTCAGGAACTCCCCCGACTGGGCGCCTTGGATGACTCGGTGGTCGTAGGTCGATGTCAGTGTCAGGACCGTGCTGACCGCCATCCGGGCCAACGTCTCCGCCGATGCCCCCTGGAACTCCGCTGGGTACTCCATGGCACCAACGCCGATGATGGTCCCCTGTCCTGGCATCAGTCGGGGTACCGAGTGGACCGTACCGATCGTCCCCGGGTTGGTCAGGCTGATGGTCGTGCCCACGAAGTCGTCCGCGGTGAGCTTTGCGGCCCGCGCCCGCCTCACCGTGTCCTCATACGTCGCCCAGAACTGCGTGAAGTCCATGCCGTCGGCAGCGCGGATGGCCGGCACCAGCAGTTGCCTGGTGCCGTCGTCCTTGGTCATGTCGATGGCGATGCCGAGGTTGATGCGGGCGGGGTGGACGACGACGGGCTTGCCGTCCACCTCGCCGTACGACGCGTTCATCTCCGGCATCGTCTTCAGGGCCTGGACGACCGCCCAGCCGATCAGGTGGGTGTAGGACACCTTGCCGCCGCGGCTGCGGCGCAGATGGTTGTTGATGACCACGCGGTTATCGGCGAGCAGCTTCGCCGGGACGGTCCGGACGCTGGTCGCCGTGGGGACGCCCAGCGAGGCCTGCATGTTGGTGACGACGCGGGCAGCGGGGCCACGCAGCACATGGGTCTGGGAGCCGTCCTCACCGTTCGCGCTGACCGCCGGGGCGCTCGGCAGCGGCGCAGGCGTTGTTGTCGGGACGGGAACAGGTGCCGGCGCGGGTGGCGGTGGCGGTGTCGCTGGCGGTGCGGGCGCGGGCGACGGCGTCACGCTCACCACTGCTGCGTCCGGAGGTGGCGGAGGCACGTTCGACACCGCAGCCGTGGCATCCGAGGGCCGGTAGTCCTCGAAGAAGCCGTGCCAGGCGGGGTCCACCGAGTCCGGGTCGGCCAGGTACTTCTGGTACAGCTCGTCAACCAACCACTGGTTGGGCCCGAACTGAGCGGTGGTGGACTGCGATGAGGTGGTCACCGGCGGTTCCTCGCGTCGACGTTCCGGACTTGCCAGGGTAGTCCCGCACGACACTGCCCGAGCAGGTGACGTCGTTGCGTCAGGAGACGTCGCGCCGGACCGCCGTCCAGGTGCCGAGCAGTGCGGTGAGCAACGCGTAGGCCAGCAGGACGAGGCCGGCCAGCCAGGGGGTGAGGTAGGAGACTCCGCGCGCCGGTTCGCCCAGCGTCAGCGCCGCGGCGGTTCCCGCCGGAGTGAACCGACCGACTTCTGGGAGGAAGTTCGCCAACGTCTGGTCGACCAGCAACGAACCCAGCACGGCCACCAGCACGGCCGCCACCTGGTTGCGGATCAGCGCGCCCAGGCCGACTCCGAGCACGCAGTACAACGTCGTGACGACGATCCCGCCGACGAGGATGTGCGTAGGGTCCCCACCCCAGTCGACGGTCACGTTCTTCAGCGCGAGCAGCGGCATGGCCAGCAGCAGCGTCGCCACCGCCCCGGCCACGCCGTACAGCAGCCCGATGCAGAAGCCGACGACGACCTTGGCGGTGACCACCCGGCCCCGACGCGGCGTGGCCAAGAAGGTGGTGGCCATCGTCTTGTTGCGGTACTCGGTGGTGAGCAGGATCACGCCGGTGACCAGCGCCAGCACCGAAGCCCCGGCGAGCTGGCCGAAGACACCGCGGATGCCGGTGGGGTCGGTCAGTTCCGGAACCCCCTGCTTCCCCGCCAGCAGGATCAGGGCGACGACGTTGATCGCGATCAGGCCGAGGTAGGCCAGCAGCAGCCACCACACGAACCGGGTGGTCCGGACCTTGGCGAACTCCGCCCGCACGAGCCGGTTCACGACCCAGCCCGCCTGGCATCGTCGGCCGCGACGAGGTCGAGGAACACCTGCTCGAGGTCGGGTTGATGCTCCCTCAGTTCGTGCACCGCAACGCCGGCCCGCAGCGCGACGTCACCGACCTCGGCGGCCGTGATGTCGACCACCTCGAGCGTGTCGGCGTCGATGCGCCGTAGCTGGGGTCCGGTGACGCCAAGTGCGACTGCCAGGTCGTCCGACCGCGGCGACCGGACGACGACGGTCCGGCGCTGTCCGTGCAGCAGGTCCGGCAACGACGAAGACGCCAGCAGGCGCCCGCGGTTGAGCACGATGACGTGATCGGCGACCTGTGCGATCTCGCTGAGCAGGTGGCTCGACACCAAGACGGTGCGTCCGTCGTCGGCCAACCAGCGCAGCAGGTTGCGCAGCCAGGCGATGCCTTCGGGGTCGAGTCCGTTGGCGGGCTCGTCGAGGATGAGGGCGCGCGGATCGGTGAGCAGTGCAGTCGCCAGATGGAGTCTTTGGCGCATGCCCAGGGAGAACCCACGGGTCTTGCGGTCAGCCGCATCGGCCAGCCCGACGAGGCCGATCACCTCATCGACGCGGTCCCGCCCGACCCCGGCCTCGATACCGACGACTCGCAGGTGGTTGCGCGCCGTGCGACCGCCGATGAAGCCGGTGTCGTCCAGCACGCTCCCCACCGCGCGCATCGGGTCGGGCAGCGCCGCGTAGGGAACGCCGCCGACCGTCGCCGAGCCGCTGGTGGGCCGCACCAGCCCCACGAGCATCCGCAGGGTCGTGGTCTTGCCCGCCCCGTTCGGGCCAAGGAAACCCGTGACGTGTCCGGGGGCGGCCTGGAAGGTGAGGTCCTGGACGGCGGTCACCGACCCGAACTGTTTGCCGACCCGGTCGACGGCCAGAACCGACCCCGGGCCGACGGCGCCGGTCACGGCGTCGCCTGCACAGCGTCCTGGCCCGACTGCAGCCCCGACAGACAGGCGCGGACCAGTGTGCCGAGGGTGGGCAGGTGGTACCCGCCCTCCTGAACGGCCACACTCGGCAGGCCGAGACGACCCAGCCGTTCCCCGGCCGCGCGGTACCCGTCATGCGTCACCCGCAACGGGCTCTCCGGGTCGTCGATCGCGGCGTCGACGCCCAGGGAGATCACCAAGCCATCGGCGCCGAACGACTCGACGCTCGCGGCCAGCTGGTCCACCGCCGCCAACCAGTCGTCGTCAGGCGTCCCCTCCGGAAGGGGGAGGTTCAGGTTGGTCCCCGCCCCATCACCGCGGCCGGACTCATCGGCGTAGCCGGCGTAGTGGGGGAACCAGCCGGCGCCGGGGTCTACGTGGGTCGAGCCGTAGAAGACATCGGCGCGGTCGTAGAACACCATCTGCGTCCCGTTCCCGTGGTGCGCGTCGATGTCGACCACAGCGACCCGGTGGCGTCCTGACTCGCGCATCGCCTGCGCCGCGACTGCTGCGTTGTTGAGGTAGCACGATCCGCCGTAGCTGTCGCGGGTGACGTGGTGACCCGGAGGGCGACACAGTGCGTACGCCGCGTCCGCACCCGCGCACACGACGTCGACGGCAGTGAGCGCGACGTCGACCGCCGCTCGCGCAGCCCGCCAGGTGCCGGGACCGATCAGCGTCATGGTGTCGTAGCCGTAGCGGCCGGCTCGTCCATGGATGCCGACGGGCTCACGCAGAGGCAGTCCGTCGAGCAGGCCGGTGGTGGGAAACACGTACGGCACCACGCGATCGGCCGGATCGTCACCGGACCACACCGCGACGGCCTCGAACAGCCCGGCGTCGGCCCACTGTCGGTACCCGTGCTCCAGGAAGTCCAGCAACCCCGACGCGTGCACCGCGCGCAGGGTGTCGTCGGTGTGGGGGCTGGCCGGAATCAATGGGGCACCCGCACCGGCGAGCTCGTCGCGGATCACCTCGGCCCGCGCCGGGAGCTCGGTACCCGGGGTCATGACGCCCAGCCAAACCTCGCCCTTCGGCTCGTGCAGCAGACAGTCGTCGGACCAGACCACCGGGACGCGCAGTGCCGCCGGCGTTGCCGACGGCGCAGCGTGAGGTGTGACCGCGGACATGTACGGCATGCTGTCACGGTGCCACGTGTCAGGGACCTCGGAATCGCCGTTGGCCGCATGCCGACCGGCGCCACCAACTCGATGCTCGACCTGCCCGGAGCCGGAGTCGGTCATGCGACCGTCTGGCGCGAGGAGCCGGAGCCCCCGGTCGGGCGTGGGGTGGCGCGGACCGGCGTGACCGTGGTCGACCCCGGCGGCAACGTGTTCGCCGAACCGGTGCCTTCCGGAGCGGCCGTGCTCAACGGTGCCGGTGAGTGCACCGGTCTGCTCGAGGCGGAGGAGTGGGGCCTGCTCGAGACGCCGATCTTCCTGACGTCCACGATGCAGCTCGGCAGGGTGTACGACGCCGCGTGCGAGCTGTTGATCGAGGAGATGCCACTGGTCGGTATCGACGACGTGATCATCCCCGTGGTGGGGGAGTGTGACGACTCCTTCCTCAACGACGCCCGGCGCATGCAGGTGACCAAGGACGACGTCCGTACCGCGCTGGCGGCTGCACGGACGAGCGCCGGGTCGGCCACACCACCGGCGGAGGGCGCGGTCGGGTCGGGTACCGGCATGGCGTGTCTTGGCTACAAGGGCGGCATCGGCACCTCCTCGCGCGTCACCCCGGACGGCCACACCGTCGCGGTCCTCGTCATGGCGAACTTCGGTGAACACGCTCGGCTCACCGTCGACGGTGTGCCCGTCGGACAGTTGCTGCCCGACCCCGCCGAGGTGGCGACGCAGCAGGGCAGCCCGCCACGAGGTGCCACAGACCCTGGCCCCAAGGGCTCGTGCATCGTGGTGGTCGGCACAGATGCGCCGATCGACCACGCCGGGTGCGAACGGCTGGCGCGCCGTGCCGGCCTCGGCCTGGCCCGCACCGGATCAACCGCGCACCACGGCAGCGGTGAGATCTTCGTCAGTTTCGCGACCGGTTTGCGGGCACCGCGAGGAACGACGCTTACCGCGCCACGGATCGCGGGCAGTGGGCTCGACGACTACTTCGAAGCTGTGGTCGATGCGACCGAGGAGTCGGTGCTCAACGTGTTGTTCCAGGCGTCGACGGTGGTCGGCCGCAGCGGCAACACGAACTACGGCCTGCCGGTGGCCGACGTCCTCGCCCTGCTGCGCTCGCACCACCGGCTGGTGTGAGCACTCCTCAGCCGGTGTCGGCCGTGCTCGTACGGGCGGCGGCCCACCAGCAGGCGCACTGGTGCACCAGTGGATCGGCCGGGAGGATCGGCAGGTCCTCGCTGCGGCAACGCTGCGCGACGCCGACCGATTCGGCTGCGCCGGATCCCAGCGTCTGACAGCGCGGGTGGAACCGGCAGGCGATCGGGATCTTCGTGGGGTCCGGTGGTTCACCGGTCAGCACGATCGGTTCCGTGTGCTCCATCTCGGGCACCACGGACAGCAACGCTTGCGTGTACGGATGCCGCGGATCGGTGAGCACCTGCTCAGTGGTGCCCTGTTCGACGACGCGTCCCAGGTACATCACCACGATGCGGTCGGCGATGTTCCACGCCAGGCCGAGGTCATGGGTGACCACGAGCACCGTCAAGCCGAGCTCGTCACGCAGCTTCAGCAGCAGCGCGAGGATCTCCCCACGTACCGACGCATCGAGGCTGGAGACCGGCTCGTCGGCCACGAGAACGTCTGGCTCGAGTGCGAGAGCACCGGCGATGACCACGCGTTGACGTTGGCCCCCCGACAGCTGGTGGGGGTAGCGGAGGAAGAACTTCTCCGGGGGTCGCAGGCCGGCTTGCGAGAGGGCGCGCTTGACGCGGCCCAGCTCGTCGTCCATTCCGTGGGTGCGCGGTCCCTCCGCCACCGACTCGTACACGGTGAGCCTCGGATTCAACGAACCCATGGGATCCTGCAGTACCAGTTGCACCCGCTTGCGGTGCGCCTTGAGGGCACGGCTGCGATAGCTCAACGGGGTACCCGCGTACGTAACCTCGCCGGAGTTGGGAGTGACCAGCCCCAGGATGCTGCGGGCGAGCGTCGTCTTGCCGCACCCGGACTCTCCGACGAGCGCGACGATCTCGCCCTTGGCGAGCTCCAGGTTGACGCCATCGACCGCGCGCGCCGCCACGCCACCGCGGGCGCGGAACGTCACGTGAAGGTCGGTGACGGTCAGCAGGGGCGCTGGCGTCGGCGAGGCGGTCTCGCTCACGAGGTGGCCTCCTGCGGGGTGGCGACGGGCGCATGTGGTGCGGGCTGGAGCAGCAAGCAGGCGGCCTGTCGTCTCGGCCCGATCGCTTCCAGCGCGGGGTCGCGCTGCTCGCACGACGCTACGGCGTCGCCGCACCTGGGGTGGAAGGCGCACCCGGTGGGCAGCTCGGCCGGGTCCGGCGGGTCGCCTTCCAGACCGCTCGGCGCGTAGCGGCTCGCATCGTCCCCGATGGTCGGGAAGGCACCGGCCAGGGCCCGCGTGTACGGGTGCTTCGGGTCACGAAAGACGTCGCCGCCGGGTCCTTCCTCGACGAGCTTTCCGGCGTACATCACCGCGACGCGATCGGCCTGCTCCCCGAGGACCGAAAGGTCGTGACTGATGATCAGCAGGCCGACCTCGAGCTCGCGCACGATGCGTCGCAGCAGCGTCAGCACCTGGGCCTGCACCATGACGTCCAGCGCGGTCGTCGGCTCGTCGGCGACGATCAGGCGCGGCGCGCAGCTGAGCGCGAGCGCGATCATCACCCGCTGCTTCTGACCACCGGACAGCTGGTGGGGGTAGGAGTCCGCGACACGCGCCGGCAGGTTCACCTGCTCCAACAGGTCGGCGACGCGCTTGCGGGCAGTGGTCGGCGTCGCAGTGGAGTCGTGGATCAGGATCGGCTCGGCAAGCTGTCGGCCGACCTTCTGCAACGGGTCGAGCGAGTGCATGGCGCCCTGGAACACCACTGCGGCGGTGCTCCAGCGAACCGCACGCAGCTGGCCCCAGCTCATCGTGAGGGTGTTGACGCCGTCGAGCAGCACCTCGCCGGTGACCCGTGCGTTCTTCGGGTACAGCCGAAGCACGCTGGAGGCCAACGTCGACTTGCCGCAGCCGGACTCGCCCGCCAGTCCCAACGTCTCCCCGGCCGCCACCTGCAACGACACCCCACGTACCGCCGGGATCTCACCCTGCTTCGTGCGATAGGTCAGGTGAAGGTCGCGAATGTCCAGGAGGGTCATGGCAGGTCCTGGCTGAGCCGAGGGTTGAAGATGACTTCGAGGGCACGGCCGATCAGGGTGAAGGACAGCACCACGAGGACGATGCAGATGCCAGGTGGCAGCACCCACCACCATGCGCCGTTGCTGATCGCGGAGTTGTTGTACGCGTCCTCGAGCATCGTCCCCCACGACGGGTGAGCCGGGTCGCCGAGGCCGAGGAAGGACAGCGTCGTCTCCGTCAGGATCGCGATCGACACGGTCAGCGTCGCGTTCGCGAGGATCAGCGGAAACACGTTCGGCAAGACGTGCCGCGTCATCTGCTGCCGGTCCGCGACGCCCAAGACCTTGGCCCGCTCCATGTACGGACGGCCTTCGATGCTCAGGGTCTGGGCCCTGATGAGGCGGGCGGTGCCGGCCCAGGACGTGATGCCGATGACCAGGATGATCACGCCGAGTCCCCCACCGAACAGGGTCAGGATCACCACGGCCAGTGGAAGCCAAGGGATCACCAGGAACCAGTCGGTGAAGCGCTCGAGTGCCATGCCGATGGCATTGCGGTAGTGACCGCTCGCGATGCCGACGGCTGCACCGATCACGACGGCTACGAACGTAGCCGCGAGGCCGACTGCCAGTGACGTCCGCGACCCCCAGAACAGCTCGGCGAGAACCGATCGCCCGTTCTTGTCGGTCCCTAGCCAGAACTGTGCATCCGGCGGGTGCCACGCGGGGTTGTGCGTCGTCTGGGCGATGTCGAGCATGCTGCGCGGGAACAGAAGTCCTGCCGTCAGCGCCATCAGTACGAACATCGTCAAGATGCCGAGGCCGGCCATCCCGGCCCGATGCGTCCGGAACTGTGACGCGACACGAACCAATGTGTCGCGGCGTCGGCGTCGCCGGAGCGCGCGTGCGGTCGGGACCAGCGGCTGCTCGTCTGTGGTGGTCATGTGCGGATCCGGGGGTCACGGGCGGCCACCACGATGTCGGCCAGAGTGGTGGCGATGAGCACCGAGATCGTGAACACCAGGAACAGCGCCTCGAGCAGTGGGATGTCCGGCCCGGAAAGAGCGTCGACGGTCAAGGACCCAAGACCTGGCCACGAGAACACGTACTCGACCGTCACCGCTCCGCTGATGATGAAGCCGACGTTCAAGAAGATCAGCGTGATCGTGGGGAGTGAGGCGTTGGGGACCGCGTGACGGGTGCGAACTTGTCGGTCCTTCAGGCCATACGCACGTCCCGTCGTCAGGTAGTCCTGGCCGGCCTCGTCGACGATCGACGACCGCATGATCAAGGAGTATTCGGCGATGTACACCACGGACAGCGCGGTGGCCGGGAGGACGAGATGCCAGGCGATGCTGAGCACCCCTTGCAGCGACCACGGATTGGCTCCGGCTGAGATGAACTGACCGGTGGGGAAGATCGACAGGAACGGTCGGCCGCTGGCGAAGAGGATGAGCAGCATCATCCCCAGCCAGAACTCCGGAACCCCCCACAGGGCGAGTGTCGCTCCGGTCGCGTTCTTGTCGAAGCGGCTGCCCCGTTGCCACCCAGAACGGATGCCGACCTTGACCCCCACGACAGCCGAGACCGCGGTCGCTGTTCCCAGCAACAAGATGGTCGGCCACAAGTGGGCGGCGATCACCGACCAGACGCTCTGGCTGTAGAGGAACGACTGCGAGCCGAGCCCGAGGGGGTTGCGCAGGTAGGCGCCGAACTGTTCCACGAGTGGAGCATGGAACTGCCGTCGCAGCTCGGCGAGCTGGTGGGCGTCGGCATTGCGTCCGCGGTAGATCTGACTGGGATCGCCTGGCAGCATCCGGAACAGGAAGAAGTTGAACACCAGGATGAACGCCAGGGTCCCCAACCCGGTGAGCCCCGAGCGCAGCGCATAACGCCCGAGCCCCCCGCCCACCTTGGTGTCCGTCAGGGTGCCAGTGGCGTTGGCGCCCTCGAGGTCTTGCGGAGACTGACGAGCCGGATCGACGCCGGCGGGGGTCGTCACCGGGTCACTCGAGATCGTCGCTGCCGGCACTCCTGCGCCGTGCCAGCAGGACCGCGATCACGACGACGACCACGACCAGCAGGGCGATCCCGACCAACAGTCCCGCGCTCGGCCCGCTTCCCGAGCTCTCGCCGTTGGACGATCCGACGAGGTGGATGGACAGGTAGGAGTAGTTGCCCCACTGGAACAGCACCGCGCCGCCAGGGGCCGGTTGTGGGGTGTACCCGGTGAAGCGGTCCGAGCGGTAGGCCTGGAGGTAGTCCGGGTAGTTCGTGACGATGTACGGAACGGCGTCGTAGAGAATCGCCTGCATCTTCTTCACGGTCTCCATGCGCTGGGCGACGTCGGTCTGGACGGCTTGCTGCGCGTAGAGGGCGTCGTACTTCTTGTTGCAGTAGAACGAGTCCGACAAGTTCGCGTAGATGGCACCGCCGTCCTTGTAGGAGCGCTTGGCGCAGGTGAACACCGAGAGCTGCGAGTCAGGATCCGGCTCCGGGATCCAGTCCCACTCGTACATGTCGAAGTTGCCTTGACCGGCGATCGTGTAGAGGTAGTTGCTGTTGACGATCTTGACGTCAGCCTTGATGCCGATCTGCTTGAGCCAACTGGCCTCGAACTGCACCGTCTCTTGTGACGACGTCGAGCTGCTGCGCCCGTAGAGCCGGAACTCGAGTGGGCGTCCGGGGTCGGGGCCACCCGCTGGCATGACCCGGACTCCACCCGGCCCCATCTTGTATCCGGCGTCATCGAGGATCTGGTTCGCCTTCGCGATGTCGAACGCGTGGGGATCGGTCGGCTCGTAGTGGTAGGGATACAGCGGAGGGATCACCGTCGTCCCGACAGTCCCGTGCCCATCGAGCACCCGGTCGACGAGCGCCTGCTTGTCAGTGGCGTACTCGATGGCGAGGCGTACGCGTGGGTCTTTCAGCGCGGGGTGCCCGTCACCGATGGGTGTGCCGTCAGCGAGGGCCGCGCCGCCGTTCATCGTGATGTAGCCGAACTCGTAGTACTGCGACGATCGCGTGGTGATGTTCGGCTTGTTCTGGAGGGCGCGGAACTCGCTGGCGTCGATTCCGTCGGCGAAGTCGATCGCCCCGCTCTGCAGCGCGAGCCCCAGAGCCTCCTGGTTCTTGTAGATCAGGTACGTCACTCCGTCGATGTGGGGAGCACCGGCCCAGTAGTCCGGATTCGCGACCAAGCTGAACGACTGGCCGTCTCTCGCCTCGACCAGCTTGAACGCACCCGAGCCGACGCCTCCGCCGGGCACATCGGGAGTGTTCTTGAACTTCTTGACCTGGTCTTCGTTGATGTTCTTCCAGATGTGCTCGGGAAGGATGTAGACGCCCAGGTGGAGCATCACGGGGCTCGGCTTCTTGACCGTCATCACCACGGTCGTGTCGTTCGGCGCCTTGACGCTGGTGATCGTGCGGACGTAGTTGCCGTAGTTCGTCTTCTCGTAGTTCCCGTGGATGATCCGGTTGAACGTGTACGCCACGTCGTGCGCCGTGAGCGGAACGCCATCGGACCAGGTCTGTCCGGAACGGATCGTGTAGGTCCAGGTGGTGTGGTCGGGGCTCTCCACCCAGGCGGTGGCCAGGCCGGGGGCTACGCCGAAGTCTTTCGCGCTGTACATCGTCAGCGTGTCGTACATGATTCCCCAGATCTCGTAGGACGTCGCGCCGACTCCGGTGAAGGGGTTGAGCGAGTCTGGGTTGCCAGTGGTTCCGACGCGGAAGATCACCTTGCCGGAGTCGCTGGAGCTCGCCGTGGTGGACGGGCTGGGACTCGTCGTGTCGGCCGCTGCGACACCGGCTCCCACCACCCCAACGGTGACCAAGCCGGCCAGGACTGCTCCGAACAACCGCGACCTGCGCATGCGACGTCTCCTCCCGAGCCGGGTGGTCCCGGCGCTGCTGGCCCCACGGGCCTTTGGTGCCCACGGTGTTGGTACCTGATCGCGGCTGGTTCTGCTGGCAAAGCGATGCGTTCGTGACCCCCGTGCCCGGTTCGCGGCCGCGAAACCGAATGATGCGTGGGGCGGCCAAGGTAGCGACCCCCACAGCGAGGGTCCAGGCCGCCGCACGTTCGTTGCGGCGTCGTGTCCTGCGCACCTAGGCTCCGCGAGTGCCCCCAGCTTCCGGGCGACCCGAGTCGTCCCTTCGGACGCTGACGCGCGGCCTCGACGTGCTGAAGCTGTTCAGCAGTGACGACGTCCTGACGCAGGCAGAGATCGCGCAGGCGGTGGGGCTTCCGGCCCCGACCGTCCATCGGCTGGTCGCCACGCTGATCTCCTCCGGCTTCCTCGCCCGCGGCGTCGACGGGCGGCAGCTGCGGCTCGGGCCTGCGATCGCCCGGCTCGTGACGCCGATGCACGACAGCCGGTCGATGCCGGAGCTGGTGCATCCGCACCTGGAACGACTCGCGGCGAAGACCGGCGAGACGGCCAACCTCGCCGTCCTCGTCGGCTCCGACGTCGTCTACCTCGACGGTGTTCGAGGGCAGCGCATGCTGTCGACCTTCGCCGCGCCGGGCCGACCGGCGCCTGCCCATGCCACCGCACTGGGGAAATGCCTCCTGGCCCAGCTCGACGACGGGACGGTGCGCGCTCTCCTCGGCCCCGAACCGTATGAGCGGCGCACGCGGGCGACCGTGACGCGCTGGTCGGGACTGCACCGGGAGCTGGTGCGCATCCGGCAGGACGAGGTGGCTCTTTCGCGTGGCGAGTTCGAGGACGACCTGGTGGCGGTGGCGGTAGCCCTGCCTGGCGCGTCGGGTTCTGCCCCCGTGGCGGTGAACGTCGCCGTTCCGAGCACCCGGGCGAGTGACCGGGAGATGCGCAGCCTCGTGGTGGCGCTGCGTCGGTGCCGGTTGGAGATCCTGGCGGAGCTGAACCATGGCGTGGGTCGACCGAGCACCGCAGCCGCCCCACGGAGGCGGGGGTGACCCAGGAGCCGGACTGGTCGACGCAGGTCGAGGTGCAGATCCCGATGAGCGATGGGATCGCACTCGCCGCCACGCTGTACCTGCCGCAATCGGCACTGGAGGGAACGCCGCAGCCCTGCATCGTCGAGGCCCTGCCGTACCGCAAGGACGACATCACCTCCACCTATGCGAGTGAGTACGAGCGGCTGCGCGACGAATATGACTACGCGGTGGCGCGGATCGACCTGCGCGGCACCGGCTCCAGCGGTGGCCGAGCGACTGACGAGTACCCGGCGGTCGAGCAACGCGATCTCGCCGAGGCCATCAGCTGGCTGGCAGAACAGTCGTGGTGCTCTGGCAACGTCGGGATGTACGGCACGTCGTACAGCGGCTTCAACTCGATCCAGCTGGCGATGGAGCGGCCGAGCCAGCTCAAGGCCATCGTCGCGATCTATGCCACCGACGACCGCTACACCGATGACGTGCACTACCTGGGCGGTGCGCTGAAGTGGCTGGACCTGATCGACTACTGCCACTACATGACGCCGCTGAACGCGCTACCGCCGGTTCCGGCTCTGTGGGGACCGGACTGGGCGACGGAGTGGCAACGGCGCTTCGATGAGCACGAGCCCTGGCTGTTCACCTGGATGGAGCACCAGCGCCGCGACGGCTACTGGCAGCACGGGTCGTTGCGTCCCGACTACGGCGCGATCGACATTCCCACGATGATCGTGGCGGGCTGGGCAGATGGGTATCGGAACAACTCGTTGCGCACGGCGGCCGAGTTCGTCGACTCCGGGACGCCGCACCGGATCCTCATCGGTCCTTGGGCGCATGCGTCGACCTCGTCATCGCGGCCTGGCCCGCGCATCGATCTGGTGCCCGAGATGGTGCGGTGGTGGGACCGCTGGCTGCGCGAGGACGAGTCGGCGCAGGCCTGGGCGGTGCCGGGCGCCACGATCGAGTACTTCGCCCGCGCCTCCACGCGTCCCGAACCGGATCTGGACGAGATGGCCGGGCGTTGGCGGGCCGAGGTGTGGCCGTCCCCCCGCGTCGCCGTTCAGGCGCTGCCGCTCACCGGCAAGCGGCCGTACCCGGTGCTGCCCGACGTCGGTGTGGACGCTTGGATCTCGTGCGCCGGGCACGCGCCGTACGGGAACCCGCTCGACCAGCGCGTCGACGATGCGCGTTCGATGACATGGGAGTGGGCGACCGACGGGCTCGACGTCCTGGGACACCCCAAGCTCATGCTCACCGTCGTGTCGTCGCAACCGGTCGCATTTGTGTCCGCCAAGCTGCAGGACGTCTACCCCGACGGCACGTCGTCACTCCTGTCCCGCGGTCTGCTCAACCTGGCCTACCGCGACGGGTTCGCCGAGCCGGTCCCCCTGTCCGTGGGCGAGCCGGTGGACGTCGAGATCGAGCTCGACGTGACGGCCTGGACGTTCGCGCCCGGACATGTCGTGCGGCTGTCCTTGGCCGGCGCCGACTGGCCGAACTCGGCGGCGCCGCCGCGACCGACGGTCCTGGAGGTCAGAGCCGGCACGTTGCTGCTGCCCGTCACCACCGAGGAGTCGCCGTTCCCGGCCCCCACCTACCGCGACGGCGGTGACGCCGAGGAGGTCGACGGCTCGGTCGACTGGTTGCTCGAGACCGACGTGCTCCGTCGTCGGACTGCCTGCTCGGTCGACCACGGGTCGACCTGGGAGACCGCCTATGGTCGGGCCACCGATCACTACTCGGGACGCGTCAGCGTCGACCGCCAGACGTTCGAGCAACGTGCCGTTGCCGACGTCGAGTTCATCCTCGAGTGGCCGGAGGCCACGATCGCGACGGCCTCGCACCTGGACATGCGCGCCGATGCGGACAACTACGATGTGACAGTGACGCTGCGCGCCGAGCGCGACGGTCAAACCGTTGCCGAGCGGTCGTGGCACCGCCTCTTCCCGAGGGATCTTGCGTGACAACGACACCGCCGAGCGCCCCACGACGTCCGACGACCCACGACGAGCACGGCGTGCCGAGAGTCGATGACTACGCCTGGCTGCGCGACAAGTTCTCCGACGACTCGGTTGCCTATCTGCGGGCTGAACGCGCGCACTACGACCACGAGGTCGCCGGCCTGTCAGGGCTCACCGACTGCCTTCGGAAGGAGCTGATCGGCCGGGTGGCGCCCGCCGACGAGTCAGTGCACTGGCGCAAGGACGGCCGGGAGTACTTCACCCGGGAGATCCCAGGGTCGGAGTACGAACAGTTCTGCCGCCTCGACGAACAAGGCGACGTGCACGTGCTGTTGGACGCGAACGAGCTGATCGGTGCTTCTGGCGACTTCGTCGAGCTCGGTGTCCGGGAGGTGAGCCCCGACGGGGACTGGCTGGCTTACAGCCGCGACACCGCAGGTGATGAGGTGTACGAGCTGCGGTTCCGTGATCTGCGAACCGGTGTCGATCTGCCGGGCAGTGTGGCCCACACCTACTACACGGGCGCCTGGACGGCCGACAGCACCGCCTTCTACTACACCGTGAACGACGCGCTCTACCGGCCCTACCAGGTGTGGCGCCACCGCATCGACCAGGCCGACCTGGCTGACGAGCTGGTGCTGGAGGAGTCCGACGAGCAGTACGAAGTGGTCGTCTCGGCCACGCGCAGCGGAGAGTTCATCGTGCTGCACACGGCGAACCGCGACACGTCCGAGGCGTGGTTGCTCCCGACTCACGAACGCGGGGCACGCGCGGTCGTCGTGGAGCCGCGGCGCGAGGGCATCGAGTACTCGGTGGCGCACGTGCCGGGCGAACACGGCGGCCAGTTGCTGATCACGACCAACGATGGTGCACCGGAGTTTCGCGTCGTGTCCGCGCCCGTCACGACGCCCGGTCGCGCCCACTGGCGCGAGGTCGTGCCCGAGCGCGCCGACGAGCGCGTGATCGGCGTCGACGTCTTCGCCCACCACGTCGTGCTCGAGCTGGTCCGAGACGCCCAACAGGTGTTGCGGATCGTGCCGGTACCCGAGCTGGAGATGTCGCACCCGGCGTCGAGCCGGCTCGACCTGACGTCGGGAGTGCCCGGCGGACTGCTGTCGCTTGGCCCTAACGAGGAGTTCGACGTCGATGCCATCACCGTCGAGGTCGAGGGCTACCTGCTGCCACGGACCTGGCAGTCGGTCGATCTGGCGACCGGCGCGCGCACCGAGCTCAAGCGCACGGTGGTGCCGAACTTCGACCCTGCCCGATACGTCGTCGAGCGTCGCAGCGTCGCGGCCCGCGATGGCGCTGTCGTGCCCGTGACGATCGTGCGTCGTCGTGACACTGAGCTCGACGGCACCGCCCCGCTCCTTCTCTACGGCTACGGCGCCTACGAGAGTGCTTGGTGGCCCGGCTTCGAGCCGGCCCTGCCCAGCTTGCTCGACCGCGGCGCGGTGTTCGCCCACGCGCACATTCGTGGCGGCGGCGAGGGCGGGCGACGGTGGTGGTTGGACGGTCGTCTCGGCACCAAGGTCAACACGTTCAATGACTTCATCGACGTGGCCGACGCGTTCGATGCGCAGGGCTGGGTCGACGGCGCGCGCATCGTGTCACGCGGTCTGTCCGCGGGAGGCCTGCTCCAGGGCGCGGTGTACTCGATGCGACCCGACCGTTGGGTGGGTGTCGTGGCCGAGGTGCCGTTCGTGGACGTCGTCACCACGATGTTCGACGCCAGCCTGCCGCTGACGATCAACGAGTGGGACGAATGGGGTGACCCTCGCAACCGTGAGCAGTTCGACTGGCTGGTCGCGTACTCCCCGTACGACAACGTTCCCGGCGCAGAGCATCCGGATGCACCGTCACGTCCGCGCCTGCTCGTCACCGGTGCCTTGCACGACCCACGGGTGTCGGTGCACGAGCCGGCCAAGTGGGTGGCAAAGCTGCGCGCCACGGCGCGCGACGGCGATGCACCGGTGCTGTTCCGCGTCGAGATCGGCGACGGAGGTCACACCGGCCCCCTGGGACGCTTCGCCGCCATGGGCTACGAGGCGGAGATCTACGCCTGGATCCTGGACGCCATGGGGCTGGCCTAGCCACTCACCGGTCGCGCAGGCGGTACACGAGTTTCAGGGCGCTCCACGTGTCGTCGAACGCACAGACGAGCACGTCGACGACGCCGGCTGCCAGCGCGGCCGCGCGGACGTCGTTGTCAGTGATCCCGTTGTCGGAGCCTGCGTACCGTGGCCCCGACTTCTTGGGCCAGACGGCCCAGACCATGCCGTGACGGTTGATCTGCGAGATCGCCACGGGCAGACGGGTGGCCAACGTGGCACGGTCGGGGCAGAACGCGATGACGACGTCGAAGTCGGCGTTGCCGGCCGCCGGCGCTCGGTGGCGCAGCGTCGCGAAGTTCGGCAACGGCGCCCAGTGTTGCGACAGGTCCATCTCGGTCGGTCTGCCGAGCACCAGGACGCGCTGGCCGTCACGCAGACCCAGCTTGCGCACCAGCGGCTTGTGGGGGTACCCGGCCATCGACGTCCAGGCTAGTCACCCTGCTCACCGCCACGGCCCGATCGGCCCAGCCGGTTGGGCAGGCTGCCCGCCGCCCGCGGCCGGTGTTGCCTGAGCCTGCTCGGCATGCTGCCCTTCGGTCATGTTCGAGGAAGGTCAGCTCTACGCCCCGGTCACCTCCGATGACGACGGGGTGATGGTCCACCTGGCCGACAACCACCCAGGCGTGGCCGACCCCGTCTACCGGGAGCGCCGCAACGCGATCGCAGCAGCCGCACTCGAATGGCAGCCCGGAGACGCCACACCGGTCATCAGCTACACCGACGAGGAGCACGAGGTCTGGCGGATCGTGTCCGCCGAGCTGGCCGCCAAGCATCGGCGTCTTGCTCCCACCGAAGTGGTGCAGGCGGGCGAACGGTTGCAGCTGCCCGTGGACCACGTGCCGCAGTTGGACGAGGTCAGCGCACTCCTCGCGCCGCACTCGGGCTTTCGATACCTGCCGGCTGCCGGACTGGTGGAACTGCGCACGTTCTACGGAACCCTGGCCGACCGTTCCTTCTGGTCCACGCAGTACTTGCGGCACGCCTCCCAGCCGCTGTACACGCCCGAGCCCGACCTGATCCACGAGGTCATCGGTCACGCGACCACCCTCGCCAGTGCTCGCCTGGCCGCTCTGTACGTGGTGGCCGGCGAAGCAGCCCGCCGCGTCGAGTCCGTCGATGCGCTCGAGTTCGTGAGCAAGGTCTTCTGGTTCAGCCTCGAGTTCGGGGTGTTGCGCGAGGACGGCACAGCCAAGGCCTATGGCGCGGGACTGCTCTCGTCCTACGGCGAGATCGAGGAGTTCCCGACGGCGGACCTCCGACCGCTCGACATCGCGCGCATGGGGACCCAGACCTACGACATCACCCACTACCAGCCGATCTTGTTCTGCGGGGAGTCGCTCGAACAGGTCGAGGACGTGGTGGGTGGCTTCTTCACAGACGTCGACGACGAACTCGTCGAGCGGCTGACCGCCCCCGTCGCCGTTCGGGGGTAGTGGCAGACTCGCCGTCGAGGCGTCGTCCCACGTGGGGCGCACCCCGAACGTGCGAGGAGCCCACGATGTCCATGACACACCGATTCGACCTGCCCGGTGAGGATGTCGTCGCCGTACCCCTGGCCGGCACGGCGCATCTGGGCGACGCGGCGACGCAGGTGCTGTCGCCGTTCGACGGATCGTTGGTCGGACGGGTCCCCACCTGCAGCGTCGGCGACGTCGGCGCAGCGGTCGCCGCCGCACAGCGCGCCCTGCGCGACGACCCACTGCCGCCCTGGCGCCGGGCCGAGATCCTCGATCGTGCGGCAGCGCTGCTGCGCGAGCGCAACGAGGAGTTCGCCCAGATCATCGCCCGAGAGGCGGCCAAACCGATCAAGACGGCGCGGGTCGAGGCAGAGCGCGCCGCCGGCACGTTCACGTTCGCGGCACTCGAGGCGCGCCGGCTGACCGGCGAGGTGATCCCGATCGAGGCCGCGCCAGGTGCTGCGGGGAAGATCGCCTACACGATGCGGGTACCGATCGGTGTGATCGGTGCGATCAGCCCGTTCAACTTCCCGCTCAACCTGGTCGCCCACAAGGTCGCTCCCGCGATCGCGGCCGGCGCTCCGGTGGTGCTGAAGCCGGCGGGGCAGACACCGTTCAGCGCGATCGCCCTGGCCTGGCTGCTGATCGACGAGTGCGGCCTGCCGGCCGACTACCTGTCGGTCACCACGGGATCCGGGTCCGTGGTGGGGAACGCCTTGGTGGACGACGAGCGCATTGCCCTGATCACCTTCACCGGGTCCCCCGAGGTGGGATGGGGGATCCGGGCACAGGCGCCACGCAAGCGGGTGGGACTGGAGCTCGGGAACAACGCGCCCGTGATCATCGCCGCCGACGCCGACTGGCGAAAGGCAGCCGACAAGATCAAGGTGGCCGGCTTCTCGCACGCCGGCCAGTCGTGCATCTCGACGCAACGGATCTTCGTCCACCGCGACCACGCCGACGAGTTCACCGACTACCTCGCGGGGCTGGTCGACACCTTGATCGTCGGCGACCCGCTGGACGACAAGACCGACGTGTCGGCCTTGATCTCGCACAACGAGCGCGACCGGGTCAAGGCCTGGGTCGACGAGGCGGTCACGCAGGGCGGCCGGATCGTCACCGGCGGCACGATCGACGCCAACGGTGTGCTCGTGCCCACGGTGATCGCTGACGCCAAGCCGGACATGTTGGTGTGCCTGAAGGAGGTGTTCGGGCCGGTCGTGGCGATCCAGTCGATCGACTCGGTCGACGAGGGCCTGAAGCTCGCCAACGACACGGCCTACGGATTGCAGGCGGCCATCTTCACCCGCGACCTGGCGACCGCCTTTGCTGCCGTTCGGTCCCTGGACTTCGGCGGCGTGCTCGTCAATGAAGTACCGACGTGGCGCGCGGACCAGATGCCGTACGGCGGGCTGCGTGACTCGGGCAACACCCGCGAGGGACCGCACTACTCGGTCGAGGAGATGACCGAGACGCGCTTGGTCATCATCGACACCAGCGCCTGAGCGGATGCCGCCGTCGCGGGCGGTGCTCCCGACCTGGGGGGCCTGGGTCCTCGTGCTCGCGACCGGTGTGATCGTCAACCTGCTGAACAACTCGGTGGCGCCGAAGGCGTATCTGCTCACCTCACTCGCCGCCGCAGCCGTGCTGCTGGCCATCGGCCGGGCGACCGGGCTGAGCTGGCGCCACCTCGGTCTGGCCCGCGACACGTGGGTCGTGGGCCTGCTCTGGGCGGCGAGCCTCGTCGCGGTCGTGGCCAGCGTGTATGCGATCGCGGCGGTGCTGCCGCTCACCCACAGCCTCTTCGAGGACAAGCGGGTAGCCACCGACAACCTGGGCGCCCTGCTGTTCCAGGCAGCGATCCGAATTCCGTTCGGGACCGTGCTCCTCGAAGAGGTGCTGTTCCGCGGCGTCATCCTCGCGCTGGCGGCACGCAGTGTCGGCTGGTGGCGAGGCGCCGTGGTCTCGAGCCTGCTGTTCGGCCTGTGGCACATCCTCCCGGCTCGTGCGGCAACCGGGTCGAGCCCCGCCGTCGAAGCAGTGGCGCACGCGGGTGGCACGTTCGGGGTGTTCTTCGCCGTCGTGGGGTCGGTCGTGGCGACCGCAGCTGCCGGCATGGTCTTCTGCTGGCTGCGGATCCGTTCGGGCAGCCTGTTCGCCAGCATGGGACTGCACTGGGCGACGAACGGCCTGGGCTATCTCGTCGCGTACTTCGTGAAGGGCTGAGAGGCTCCGCGCATGCACCTCGGCCTGTGCCTGGACCCGGGACGTCCCTGGTCGGACGTCTTGACGCTGGCGCAGAGGGCCGACGAGGCGGGTTGGCGCAGCGTCTACGTCTGTGACCACTTCATGCCGGTCGAGGACGCACCTGACCGGCAGTCGCCCATGCTGGAGGCGTGGTCGGTGCTGGCAGCCCTGGCGGCCCGCACCGAGCGCGTCAGGCTGGGGACGCTGGTCCTGGGCAATGCGTACCGGCACCCCGCCGTGGTGGCGAACATGGCCGCCACGCTCGATCACGTCAGCGCCGGCCGCGTCGTGCTAGGTGTCGGGGCCGGTTGGCAGCCCAACGAGCACGAGGCGTACGGGGTGCCGTTGCTGGATGCGGGTGCGCGACTCGATCGCTTCGCCGAGGCGTGCGAGGTGATGGTCGGTCTGCTGCGCCATCCACCTGTCAGCTTTCGCGGCACCTACTACACGCTGCAGGGCGCGACGTGCTCGCCGCAGCCGGTCCAGTCCCCGCTGCCTCTGCTCGTCGGCGGTGGAGGTGAGCGCCGCACCCTGAAGATCGCAGCCCGCTGGGCCGACGAGTGGCACGCCTGGGCAGACCCGGCGTTGTTCCGCCACAAGAGCAGCGTCCTGGAGGCGTACTGCGCAGACCTGGGTCGCGACCCGGCGCAGGTGAGCCGGTTGACCGGCCAGGTCGTGCGAGTGACCGACGATGCGGACGTGCGACTTCCGCACGAGGACGGCTCCGACGTCGTCGGTCCGGTCGGCGACGTCGTCGAGCGGCTCGAGGAGTATCGCGACGCCGGGGTCGACGAGTTCGTGGTGCGCGACCACGGCCAGACGCCCCTGTCAGCAATGCTGACGACCGTCGACGCCCTAGCGTCCCGATGAACCCCGGAAACGTCCTGTAAGAACAGAAGCAACGCTTCATTGCTCTCGTTCTTACGGAAGCAACGCCGCGTTGCTCGCGCTAGTGGCGCGGCTCAGGTCGCGAGCTCGGGCATCTGCCGAAACACGTCCAGGGACTCGGGGTTGGCCAAGGCCTCGACGTTGCGCACCTCGCGGCCGTGCACGACGTCGGCCACTGCCAGCTCGGCCAGTTTCCCGCTGCGGGTGCGTGGCAGGTCGGCCACCTGCACGATGCGCGCCGGCACGTGGCGTGGGGAACAGTTGTCGCGCAGCACTTGCTTGATCCGTCCGCTCAACGCTTCGTCGAGCGCCGCACCGTCGGCCAGGCGCACGAAGAGCACGATCCGGGTGTCGTCGTCCCACTCCTGGCCGATCGCCAGCGCTTCTTGCACCTGCGGCAGCTGTTCCACCTGCCGGTAGATCTCAGCGGTGCCGATACGCACGCCGCCGGCGTTCAGGGTTGCGTCGGAACGCCCGTGGATCACCAGGCCACCGTGCTCGGTCCACGAGGCGAAGTCGCCGTGGGCCCAGATGCCGGGGAACCGGTCGAAGTACGCGGCGTGGTACTTGACGCCGTCGGGATCGGCCCAGAACTCCAACGGCATCGACGGGAACGCGTTGCAGCAGACCAGCTCACCTCGGACGTCGGGCCACGTCCGCAGCGACTGGCCGGCGTCGTCGTACACGTCCATCGCGACGCCGAGCGCCGGCCCCTGGATCTCGCCGGCGAACACGGGCCGGGTCGGGTCGCCCAGAACGAAGCATCCGCAGATGTCGGTGCCGCCCGAGATCGAAGCGAGGTGTACATCCGGGGCGACATCCTCGTACACGTACTCGAATCCCTCGACCGACAGCGGTGACCCGGTCGATGTGATCGTGCGCAGCTGCGACAGGTCATGGGTCTGCGTCGGCTTCAGTCCCGCCTTGCGTGCGGCGTCGAGGTACTTGGCCGACGTTCCGAACAGCGTGACGCCCTCGGCCTGCGCCAGGTCCCACAGACGCGCCGGCTCGGGGTGGAACGGTGATCCGTCGTACAGCAGGGCGGTCGCCCCGCTCGCCAGCACCGACACCAGCCAGTTCCACATCATCCAGCCGCACGTGGTGAAGTACAGCACCGTGTCACCGGCTCGGATGTCGCAGTGGAGCTGGTGTTCGCTCAGGTGCTTCAGCAGCAAGCCGGCGCCCCGATGCACGATGCACTTCGGCTGGCCAGTGGTTCCGGAGCTGTACAAGATGAACCCCGGGGCATCGAACGGCAGCCGGACCGGGCCGACGTCGGCGCCGGCGTGCTCCTGCTGCAGCTCACGCCAGGTGCAGATGTGTGCCTCCGCGTGTACCACACCGGACACGTCGGGCGACTCGGAGAGCTCCCCGACGACCACCACAGACCGCAGGCTGGGCAGCCCGGCGACGACCTCCGCCAGACGCTCCAGACGAGGCTGTTGCTTGGTGGCGTAGACGTATCCGTCGGCCGCGACGAGAACGGTGGGCTCGACCTGACCGAAGCGGTCGAGGACCCCGGCCACCCCGAAGTCGGGCGACGTCGACGTGAAGACCCCGCCGACCAGCGACGTGCCGAGCATGGCAACGACCGTCTCGGGTGTGTTGGGCATCCACGCCGCAACGCGGTCGCCTGGCCGAAGGCCGACCTGCAGGAGGTGTGCTGCGAAGGCCTGCGTCGCCCGGCTCAGCTGGCGCCATGTCAAGGTACGACGCACTCCGTCCTCGCGCACGAAGATCAGCGCGTCGCTGTCGCCGCCGGCCGGCGCCCGTTCCGCACCGGCCAGGAGGTTCTCGGCGAAGTTCACGGCGGCGTCGGGAAAGAACCGGGTGTGTCGGATCGAACCGCTACCCGGTCCGATCGGCAGCGCCGGCTCGTTGCCGCGATCACCGACGACCTCGCAGTGCTGCCAGATGGCGTCCCAGAAGTCCCCAGGGTGCTCCACCGACCAGCCGTGCAGCGCCGAGGAGTCGGCGAGCTCGACGTCGTACCGCTGTCCGATCATGCGGCGGAACCGGTCGATCTCGGTGTCAGCGGCCCGCTCCGGTGAGGGGGTCCACAGGGGAGCATCGGTCACGCGTCCATCCTTGCGGGTGACGAACGGCGCGCAAACGTAGGGTCGCTCCATGGCACGCCGTCGACTGCGGCTGGTGGCCGACGGCTCGTCGTTGGCCACCGGGTTCGGTGCGATCCGCGCGGAGCTCGAGTTGCCCGCGCAGTTTCCACCCGACGTGGTCGCGGCCGCCGACCGAGCCGCCGGCGAGGGGCCGACGGGGTCGTACCGGGACGCGACCGACCTACCGTTCGTCACCGTCGACCCGCCAGGGTCCCTGGATCTGGATCAGGCACTGCATCTGCAACGGCGCGACTCGGGGTACCGCGTCCACTACGCGATCGCCGATGTTGCCGGGTTCGTTCGTGACGGCGATCCGGTCGACCAGGAGGCCCGACGTCGAGTCGAGACCATCTACAGCCCCGACGCCCGCACGCCGCTGCACCCGCAGGTGCTCTCCGAGGGAGCGGCCAGCCTGTTGCCGGGCCAGGAGCGCCCGGCCGTGCTCTGGCGGCTCGACCTGGACAGCGCCGGCGAGCTGGTGGCCACCGTGGTGCAGCGGGCGCGCGTCCGCAGTCGGCGCCGGCTCGACTACGCGGCGGTGCAACAAGAGATCGACGCCGGCCGGACCGACACTGACGACTCGCTGGCGCTGCTGCGCGAGGTCGGTCAGCTGCGCCAGCAGCGCGAACGTGACCGGGGAGGCATCGACCTCGGCCTACCGGAGCAGGAGGTGGTCCCTCGGGGCGGGGGATGGGCCCTTCAGTTCCGCGAGGTGCAACCGGTCGAGGGCTGGAACGCCCAGCTGTCGCTGCTCACCGGCATGGCGGCAGCGGCGCTGATGATCGAGGCGAAGGTAGGTGTGCTGCGCACGATGCCGCCTCCGGCCGCCTCGGACATCGAGCGGCTGCGACGCACGGCGCAGGGACTAGGGATCAACTGGCCGCCGTCGGTGAGCTACGGAGAACTGGTGCACGGACTCGATCCACGGCGCGACCAGAGCGCTGCCTTCCGTTCCGAGGCCACGGTCTTGCTCCGCGGCGCTGGGTACACCGCCTTCGACGGCTCGCTACCGGACCAGCTCGTGCACTCGGCCGTGGCCGCGCCGTATGCGCACGCCACCGCGCCCCTGCGCCGGCTCGTCGACCGCTTCGTCAGCGAGGTCTGCCTCGCGGTCTCCCACGGCCACGCCGTTCCCGAGCCGGTGAGGGCCGCCTTGCCCCTGCTTCCCGACCTGATGGCGGAGGGTGATCGCCGGGCTTCGTCGCTGGAGCGGGCCTGTGTCGATCTGGTGGAAGCGACCGTGCTGGCGCCCCACGTCGGCAAGACGTTCACAGCGGTCGTCGTCGACGTACGGGCCAAGAGCCGAGGCTCGGCCGCCGGCGGGATCGTCCAGTTGGCGCGGCCGGCAGTGCTCGGCTTCTGTGAGGGGAATCTGCCCCTCGGACGAAGGGTCGAGGTGCGGCTCATCGAGGCCGACGTGTCTCGACGTCGCGTGCGCTTCTCCCTGCAGCGATGACCTCAGGTGACCTGCACGAGCGGCATGACCAGCGTCCGGACCACCTCGGGGTCCACGAACCGCGTCTCGGTCACCTGCAAGGGCTGGTTCGACCCCGGCTTGGCCGGGGTCGAACCGCGCCACTGGGAAGTCGCGTTGTCACCGACTGCGTCGAACCACAAGTCGACCGCGGCGTCGAAGGCTGCCCCCTGGCTGGCCTGAAACACCACGCGACGGCCGCTGCCAAGATCGACCCATCCCACAGGTCGGCCGTCGTGGTCGGCGACATCGAGCCGGTCCCCGAAGGGACCGGGTTCGTGTGCCAACGCGAACTCCGTCATCACCCGTCACACCTCCCGTTGCGGATAGAGGATCGGCACTGGGGTGCACGTCCTCAGCCGCCGGGCGGGCTAGCCAGGTGACCAATCTCGCCGTGGCCTGTGACTAGGCCGAACCGGTGAGGCCCGGTCTTCTCCTAGGCCGGGGCGGCGGCGAACGGGTCGGCCTGGCGGGCGCCCGGCGCGGTGACGACCGGTGGGATCGTCGAGGTGTCGACGCCCCACTTGCCGAGCGTCTCGCGGACCTTGGCCTCCGACGTGGCCGCGGTCTCGGCGCGTAGCCGAAGCTCTGCCCACTGCAGCTCGCGGCGCCGCAGGGCCCGCTCGATGGCGTCCATCTGCTCTTCGCTGGCGGGGAGCTTCCATGCCAGCTGGGTGAATCGAGCCAGGTCGGACTTGTAGTCGTGACCGAGAGCCTCGAACTTCCCGGGCGCACCCTGGTCGGCGTTCAAGATGTCCAGCAAGGTGATGAAGAAGGTGTTGAGCGGACTCCACCGCACCTCCTTGGGGACGCCGGGAGGTCGCGTCTCGGGATCGCCCAGCCAGTCGGGGGACTGGATGGCCAGCGGTGGCCCGAACTTCGGGATCGGGTCGCTGTGGTGGCTGAGCAGGACGATGCGGGCGCGGTCTCGGGTCGCCTGGTCCAGGGCCAGCCACTCGTCGTAGGCGGAGACCTCGACGACCAGACCCTTGGGGTCGACGCTGCTCGGGTCGGCCAACCACCTCCGGCGCCAGCCAGACCCCCACGGCGATCCGATGAACAGCAGCCGGTCGACGCCGTACAGCTCGTGCCCGTACCCGCCCTTGATCGCCAGCGAGTCCTGACCGACGTGGCTGCCCAGGCTCTCTCCGAACATCAGCAGGCGCGGTCGCTTGCTCTTGGGGAGCGCCGCCATACGCCACTTCAGCGCGGTGAGGAAGGCGCGCGTGTTGTCCTGGCCCGCGGCCACGCGGTCCAGTGACAGGAAAGACGGAAGCACGGAGTACTGCAGCGCGACCGACGCGACGTTTCCCCGCGTCAGGTACTCCAGCGACTCGCAGGCGACGTAGTTCACGTAGCCGGTGCCGGTGGGGGAGAACAAGCACAGGGTCTTGCGGTCGAAGGCACCCAGCGCCTCGAGCTCGCGCACCGCGAGGTCGGCCCGCTCCGCCGAGCTGGGGACCGTCTCCAGGCCGACGAACGCCCGGATCGGGCTCTGGGCGCTCTCGCCCATCACCGCCTCGATCTCCTCCGGTGACAGTGTCATGTTCACGAACCGTCGGCCCTCGCGACCGATCGATGCGGAGTCGACCAGGCTCTTCGGCCCGCCGCTCACGTACGGCGACGTCGGGGTCGTCGCGTACGCGGGCTCGACCGAGACGCCCGCCTTCTCGGTCATCCGGTCCACCCGGTTCAGGGCCTGCAGCCCGCCGTAGCCCAGCGCCGCGAGAGCCGCCACGTGGCCGATCGACTTGCCCACCGGGGCCAGGCCGGGGATCGCATAGCCGACGCCCAGGCCGATGCCAGAGGCGAGGAGCGACTCCACGCGGGCACCACCGTAGAGCAGCCCCGTGACGCCGACCCCGACACCGATCGCCTCGAGGGCACCGCGGGTCGGGCGCAGGCCGACCGGTTGGCCGAGTGCGTCGAACTCCACACCCTGCGCGGCCAGCTGGCGCCGGTAGTTCCAGTACAGACCGGCCGCCGAACCTACGCCCAGCACCAGCGTTCCGGGAACACCGGCTCCAGCCACCGGCTTGCGCCGCAGCCGGGAGACCGCCTCGTCCATCGTCACCGTGACCAGACCGATCGTGCCGCCGACGCTGGCCCGCCACCCCCAGGAGCGGAGGCCGGCTCGCAGCATCGACTCCTGCGGGCGTTGCGCCAAGGTGCGCTGGAGGCCGATGCCCACGCCGATCGCCGCGAGGTTGCCGACCGCCATCACGCCACGGCGTCCCGCGCGGTTCTCATCGCTCGACCCCGCGACGCGGAACGAGATGGCCTCGATGACCGTCTCCAGCGTTGTGATCGCTCCGTAGTTGATCGCGCCGAGCACCCCGGTCACTCCGGCCTGCTGGAGGCTGCTGCGTGGCAGCAGCCCGCGTTGCAGCGACGGCGCCATGCTCACCGTGGCGGCGAGCAGCCCGGTGCGTTCAGCTGTTCCCAAGCGACTGGACTGCGCCTGCTGTACGTCGGATTCGTCGGGCATGGGCGTCCTCTGCCTCCGGGCCTGGAACCGTGACGACGGTGTCCGGGTCAGCCTGCCACTCCGGTTGGGCGCACGGGGAACCGGGCCGTGAATAGGCTCCGCGCATGGCGGAGTCGGGCAACCAGGCGGCCAACGGTCCGAAGGGGGGCGCGGGCAAGGGGCCGAGCCGGCGCACCCAGGTGATCTCGGCGATCGTGACGCTGGTCGTCCTCGCGATCGTCTTCTTGTACCTGTTCCCCAAGCTCGGCAGCTACGCCGACGCCTGGGCGGCTGTTCAGACCATGCCCGCGTGGTCGATCGTTCTGCTCACCTTCGCAGTGCTCCTGAATCTGTTCGTCTACGTCTGGCCCTACACCGCGGCTACTCCTGGGCTGCGTTTCCGGCCGGCGTTCGTCGTGCGTCAGACGTCGTTCCTGATCTCGAACACCGTACCGGCCGGCGGCACCATCGGGCTGGCTGTGCAGTACGCGATGCTCGGCTCGTACCGGGTGGGTCCCCAGGCGACGACGACGACGATCGCCGTGACGTCCACATGGAACGTCATGGCGACGTTGGTCATGCCGATGATCGGTGCCTTGGCGTTGCTGCTCACCGGTGAGCTGACCAGTCAACGAATCCTCGTCGCCGTGGTCGGCGCGATCGTCGTTGTCGTCATGGCGGTGGCCATCGTGGTGATCCTGCGCAGCGAGCGGGGCGCGCGCTGGCTCGGTCACCTCTGTGACGTCGTCCTTGGTTGGTGCCTGCGCGTGGTGAACACGTTGTTCCACAAACATCTGCATGCGGACGTCACCGAGTCGGTGATGTCGTTCCGGGACACCGTGATCGAGGTGCTGACCACGCGCTGGGTCGTCGTCACCGTGTCCAACCTGGCGATGCAGTTCACCTGTTGGTTCGTGCTGTTCGCGGCCATCCGCGGCATCCAGGCCGGCGACCCGACCGTGACGTGGGCCGAGTCGCTGGCCGCGTTCTCCTACGCCCGGGTGGCCTCGTTCATCCCGATCCCTCCCGGCGGGCTCGGCACCGTCGACGCCGCTCTCACCAAGCTCCTGGAGAGCTACGGGGCCACAGGAAGTCAGGCGATTGCAGCAGACCTTGTGTGGCGCGCCGGCACCTTCGTGCCGCAGGCCCTCATCGGAGTGGGGACGCTCCTGTACTGGCGGGCGACCGCAGCCAAGCGGGGACCGGCAGCTCAGGTCGGTTCCTGAGCACCGACGACGCCACCGCCGTGGTGGCGAACGCGACGCCGCCGCCGATGGCGACGCCGACCGCCCCGTTGGCGCCGAGGGCCGACACCAGCACCCCGAGAAGGACGCCGCTGACCGCGCCCGCCGCCACCGCCACCTGATCACCGGTCTCCATTCCGGCATGGTGCGCTTCGGATCGGCCCGGGCCGCTGCGACACGCTGGACGCGCCGGTGTCAGGATGCCAACGGCAGCCAGCGGCACGACGTCGGGAGGAAGCCATGGCAGACGCGGACCTGCGGGTGGGGGAGCAGGCCATCGCCTTGCCTGCCGTCGCGGCGTCGGAAGCGCCCTCGGGCGTCGACGTGTCGGCGCTGCTCAGCGAGGCCGGCGTGGTCACCTACGATCCCGGCTTCGGCAACACCGCCTCGTGCGCGTCACAGATCACCTACATCGACGGCGACGCCGGAATCCTGCGCTATCGCGGGTACCCGATCGAGCAGCTGGCACAGCACTCCACGTTCCTCGAGACGTCGTACCTCCTGGTGTACGGGGAGTTGCCGACGGCCGACGAGCTGGCAAGGTTCAGCGAGTCGATCAAGCACCACACGTTGTTGCACGAGGACCTGCGGTGGTTCTTCGACGGCTTCCCCCGCAACGCCCATCCGATGACCGTGCTGTCCTCAGCAGTGTCAGCGCTCTCGGCGTTCTACCAGGACAGCCTGGATCCCTTTGCGGAGGAAGACGTGGAGATCTCGACGGTTCGCCTGCTGGCCAAGATGCCGACGATTGCTGCTTACGCGTACAAGAAGTCGATCGGTCAGCCGTTTCTCTACCCCGACAACTCGCTGGGCTACGTCGAGAACTTCTTACGTCTGACCTTCGGGGTGCCGCCCCAGACCTACGAGGTCGACCCGGTCACGGCTCGGGTGCTGGATATGCTCTTCGTCCTCCACGCCGACCATGAGCAGAACTGCTCGACGTCGACCGTCCGGCTGGTCGGGTCCAGCCACGCGAACCTGTTCGCCTCGGTGTCGGCCGGGGTGAGCGCCTTGTTCGGGCCCCTGCACGGCGGTGCGAACCAGTCGGTGCTGGAGATGCTGGAACGGATCCATGACAACGACGGCGACGTTTCCTCGTTCGTCGGACAGGTCAAGGACAAGGTCGACGGCGTGCGCCTGATGGGCTTCGGCCATCGGGTGTACCGCAACTACGACCCCCGGGCCGCGATCGTCAAGCAGGCGGCGTACGACGTGATCGGGCGGATGGCCAAGCCGGACCCGCTGCTGGACATCGCGATCCGGCTCGAACAGGTGGCGCTGGATGACGACTACTTCATCGAACGCAAGCTGTATCCGAACGTGGACTTCTACACCGGGCTCATCTACAAGGCCATGGGGTTCCCCACGCGGATGTTCACGGTGCTCTTCGCCCTGGGCCGGCTGCCCGGCTGGATCGCCCAGTGGCGAGAGATGATCGCCGACCCGTCGACCAAGATCGGCCGACCCCGACAGATCTATGTGGGGCCGACCGAGCGAACCTACGTTCCCTTGATTCAACGATGACGTTGGTCTGCTGTTACCCTGCCGGGAACCTCGAGTGGGCGAGGTCTGAGCGGACATGGGGAGTGGCATGAGGTTTCGCCGAAGTGCCGCCGCAGCAGTGGCGGCGACGATGTTGCTCAGCGGCTTGGCCCTGCTGTCCGGCCAAGCGTCGGCCAGCGCGCCCCGTCCAGCCCGGCCGACCCTGGGTTACTCCTTCAACGTGATCCGGGCCGGCGGCATAGTGCTAAGTCTCGGACGCCAGAAGCAGAGGCTGCACCTGGAGCAGCACTGGAGCCGCGCCCTGGGGGCCGACCGCAAGCGCCAGGCGGTGCGGTTCATGGCCGTGTCCGACGGCGTCATTCCCAACTCCGCCGGCCTCACGCCGCACCTTCACCAGATCGCGATCGCCGTGACCGTCAAGCTCCGCAACATCGTGGGGCCGAAGCCGCCGAACCTGGTGCAGCAGGGGTACTACGCCGACCCGGCCATGTGGAAGGTGGAGGTGATGCCGACCACCGGCCACATCAGGTGCCGCTTCAAGGGCACGCGCGGAGTGCGCACCGTGCAGTCCCGCACGAGCATCAACGACCACAAGTTCCATTCGGTGGTGTGCTTCCGACTGCGCGACCGCATCGGCGTCCGCGTCGACGGTGTCCAGCGAATTCGCCGAGTCACGGTCGGGAGCATCGTCACTTCGCTGCCCATCCGGGTCGGCAACAAGAACCTGAAGGATGCATCGCAACAGTTCCGCGGGGTCATGGACTACGTCGCAATCGCCATCGGACGACAGCCGGTGAAGCGGGTCACCAACTACGCGCCGTCGTTGAAGTAGGGACGAGTCCCCGCTAGTTCCCTCCACCGGTCGGGTCGACGATCGCGGCCTGCACGCGACCCACCTCGTCCGCGGTCAGAGGGCGGGATCCGTCACCCGCCTTGTTGCGCGGTACGAGCACCGACTCGCCCGACGCGCACAGGCGTCCGTCGACGAACCTGATCTCCTCTGCGGTGCGCACACTGGATCGGCCGTGGCCTGTCACCCTCGACGTCACCAGCACCTCGCCGTCGTCCTGGGTGATCTCGTGCCGGAAGTCGATGGCCACCCGGACGAGGACGAAGTCGTAGCCCTCGGCATCGAACAGGCGCGTGGACAGCAGGTCACGCGCCTCCTCGAGGTAGTTCAGGAAGACGGCGTTGTTCACGTGTCCGTACGCGTCCATGTCGGCCCATCGGACCTGGATGCGCACCAGCGCTGGCTCGATCACGACGTCATCCAACCAGTTGGGCTGCGCGTCGGTGGCTGCACTCGGGTCCCGGGCGGTCGCCTAGGCTGCCGGCATGCCGCGTGACCTCGTGTACCCTCCGGTCATCGGATCGGCGAGGCTCGCCTTTGCCGTGCTCGGTCTTCGGCTCGACCTGCGAGGCGGCGAGCACGTGCCGACTTCCGGCGGCGCCGTTCTGGCCAGCAACCACGTCAGCCACGTCGACTTCATCTTCGCCGGGCTGATCGCTCGTCCGTCGCGCCGACTCGTCCGCTTCATGGCAAAGGAACCGATCTTCGCTCATCGCATCGCGGGTCCCTTGATGCGCGGGATGCACCACATCCCGGTCGACCGCTCGGCCGGGGCGGAGAGCTTCGCGAAGGCGCTGTCGATGCTGCGCGACGGGGAGGTGGTGGGCGTCTTCCCGGAGGCCACCATCAGCCGGTCGTTCCAGCCCAAGGAGTTCAAGTCGGGTGCGGCCCGGCTGGCCCAGGAGGCGGGAGTTCCGCTCGTGCCAGTCGGCTTGTGGGGCACACAACGCCTCATGACGTACGACAAGCGCAGCTCGTTGAAACAGCGCGGCGTTCCGATCACCATCTGTGCCGGTCCTCCCGTCGACCTGACCGGTTCGGCAGAAGACGTGACGCAGCGCTTGCGCGAGGCGGTGGTTGGGCAGGTCAACGCCGCCCGCGCGACCTATCCCGACGACGGCGCAGGTCAGTGGTGGCAGCCTGCGGACCTCGGAGGGACCGCCCCGGCTCGTCAGGACCTCGACTGAGCCGACCGTGCACGCCCGATGACCCCCTGCAAACCTCCATTCCAGCGGTACAACGAGTGACTTCCTTCACTCTTGCGCAAGCGTCGACTCGTTGCTTCCGAACGTGGGGTGTGCTGGCCCGGGCCAGGCGGCGACGGTGTCGGCGATGACGCTGATGTCGGCCGGGCGGACCCGACAACATCCGCCGACCAGTCGGGCCCCCGCGTCGAGCCAGCCGCTGACGGCGCCGGTGTTCAGTCCCCGCTCGCCGGTCCACACCCGCGCGGTCGCGTCCCACACCTCGCCGCTGTTGGGGTAGGCGACCCCGACCCGCCGGCTTGCACGGGGCACGCGCCCCAAAGCGGGAACCACGTCGGCCGGTGCGCTGCAGTTGACGCCGACGGCGATCACGTGATCGCTCGACGCGGCCAAGGCGAAGGCCTCGTCGAGGTCGGCTCCGCCACGAACTCGACCATCAGCAACGGTCAGGGACACCCAGGACGGGAAGCGCAGTCGCTCCACCTCCTCGACCAACGCCTCTACCTCCGCCAGCTCCGGGATCGTCTCGATCGCGATGACGTCAGGTTGCTCAGCCACCAAGACCTCGAGTCGGCGTCGGTGGAACTCGCGCAGCTGCGCGACGCTCAAGCCGTAGTTCCCGCGGTACTCCGAGCCGTCAGCGAGCATCGCGCCGTAGGGCCCGATCGACGCCGCCACCCACCGTGGCCGCCCATCGGCCTGTGTTGCCGACTGCGCCGCGAGGCGGGCTAGTGCCACACTGCGGCGCAGCAGCGCGTCGGTCTGCTGCGCGTCGATGCCGGCGCGGGCGAAGCCTTCGTAGCTGGCCTGGTAGCTCGCTGTGGTGGCCACCTCGGCCCCTGCGGCGAAGAACGCATCGTGCGCCGCACCGATCGCGCCGGGGTCGTCGGTCAGCAGCTGCGCCGACCACAACGCACTGGAGAGGTCGGCTCCCTGGTTCTCGAGCTGGGTGGCCAGGCCGCCGTCGAGGACGATCGGTCGCTGCGCGAGCTCATGCGACATCGAGGTGACGGGCACGCCATAGTGTCTCCCATCCCCCGCCCAACGCGGGTGGGTCAACGTCGCGCCCGAGAGGTTCCCGCATGACGACTTCGTCCCACGCCAGCCTGGTCCTGTCCGGGGGCCGAGTGTTCGACGGCACGGGCGCGCCGCCGGTGGCGGCGTCGGTGGCAGTGCGGGACGGCTGCATCGTCGCCGTGGGGGACCACGACGACGTCGCTGAGCTCATCGGTCCGGCCACCGAGGTCTTCGACGTGGCGGGCGGACTCGTCACGCCCGGGTTCCACGACGCGCATGTACACCCGGTGTATGCCGGGGTGCGGCTCGTGCAGTGCAACCTGTCCGACGTCTTCGAGCAGCACGAAGCGGTGGCCGCCGTCGAGGCCTATGCAAAGGCGCATCCTGACCAACCGTGGATTCTGGGCGGTGGTTGGTCGATGGCGACGTTCGTGGGAGGGACGCCGACCAAGGACCTGCTCGACGCCGTGGTGCCGGACCGCCCCGTGTTCCTCCCCAACCGCGACGGTCACGGCGCTTGGGTGAACAGCGTCGCGCTGCGCCTCGCCGGCATCAGCCGCGCGACTCCGGATCCGGGGGACGGGCGGATCGAGCGCGACCCCGACGGCGAGCCGTCCGGCACCCTGCACGAGGGTGCCATGTCGTTGGTGAGCGAGCTCGTGCCGCGCCCTGGTCCGGCCGACTACGACCGCGCGATCGATGCCGCTCAGGCCTACCTGTTCAGCCTGGGCATCACCGGATGGCAAGACGCCATCGTCGGCGACGTCTTGGGTCGCGCGGACAACCTCGACGCCTACCTGCGGGCGGAGGCGGACGGTCGGCTCAAGGCGCGCGTCGTCGGTGCCCTGTGGTGGGACCGCCACCGGGGCGCGGACCAGATCCCGGAGCTGGTGGAACGACGATCGTCCGCGCCACGACGTGCCGGCGGACGCTTTGCCGCGACGAGCGTCAAGATCATGCAGGACGGCATCGCGGAGAACTTCACGGCGGCGATGACGCAGCCGTACCTGGACGACTGCGGCTGTGCCACCGACAACGCGGGTATCAGCTTCGTCGAGCCCAAGGCCTTGTGCGACTACGTCACCCGACTGGACTCCGAGGGCTTCCAGGTGCACTTCCACGCACTGGGCGACCGTGCGGTCCGCGAGGCGCTCGACGCCATCGAGGCAGCCCGCCGCGCCCACGGCATGAACGACCAGCGTCACCACCTCGCCCACCTGCAAGTGGTGCACCCGGACGACGTTCCGCGCTTCGCGACGCTCGGTGTGCTCGCCAACATGCAGCCGCTGTGGGCCTGCCACGAGCCGCAGATGGACGAGCTCACCATCCCGTTCCTCGGTGGCTCGCTCGCCGCCCGGCAGTACCCGTTCGGCGACCTGGCGAGAGCCGGTGCGACATTGGTCGGCGGCAGCGACTGGGCGGTCAGCAGCCCCGACGTCATGTGGGGCGCGCATGTCGCGGTCAACCGGACCTCGCCGCCGCAGGAGTGGGCCGCTGAGCACATCGAGCAGACACCGCCCGTGTTCCTTCCCGAACAGCGGCTGACGCTGGCGCAGGCGCTGGCCGCCTACTCGTCGGGCTCTGCCTTCGCCAACCACCTGGACGACGTCGCCGGGACTGTGACCGTGGGCAAGGCCGCCGACCTCACGGTGCTCGACCGCGACCCGTTCGCCGGCGCACCGGATGAGATCGGCCACACGCGCGTGCGCCGGACGTTCGTCGACGGCGAGGAAGTGTTCCGCCTCGACTCCTGAGAGAGTGGTCCGTCACTGCGTCGGCGGTAGCCCTGCCGCGGCTCGCGCCGCGTCGTAGATGTGCTGCAGCGTCGGGTCGGGGGAGTGGCCGGGGCGGCGCTGCTCCTGGTACGCGTGCGCGGCGGCCACCTGTTGGTCCAGCTCCTCCTGAACGTGGTCGGAGTGGTCTGGATGGTCGGCGTACACGAAATCGGGGATGGCGGCGGCCAGCTGAAGGGTCGCCGACGCGGTCTGCGCGACTCGTCCGGCCTCGTCGGCGAAGTCGTCCCGGTACGGCCACCACACGTGCACGGCGTCGCCGGCCAGCGTCACCGCGGCGCCGTGCGGCACCTGGTCGAGGATGATCGCCATCACGTGGGGCGCCAGCACGTTGGCCGCGTACTCATGGTCGTCGGCATGCACGGTGACGCGCGCATCGAAGTCCCACGACTCGGTCTGCCACGATGTCCCCGGATCGGCCACCCCCCGCGTCGCCCGGCTGAGCACAGCCAACGGTGGCACCCACGTGCCATGGATCCGGGTGATCGCGCCCGCCCAACGCGGCGCCGCTCCGCGGAATGCGTCGGTGGCATTCGAGCTCAGTCCGTCGACCATCGCCCCCAACAGGAGGCCGGAGGTGTTCGTGAGCAGTGCACCACTGTCGATCCCGAGTCCCCAGCCGCGCAGCAGCGCATCGGGGTCGCTGGCCGGTCGATCCGGTTCGCCGGCTTGCAGGTCGGGGTCTCGGGCCGTCACGGTGAGCGCGGCGAACGCGCGACCGACCGGTGGTAGCGCCGAGGTCGAGACACTGGACGCATTCGACGCATCCGGTACGGGATTGTCCACAGCCGTCCACTGGATCAGCCGGCTGGTGCCCTTGGCGTCGCCGAGCCGCCATGGGTGCAGGCGCGGCAGGCTGCTGACGGTGCGGTTGATCGCCCCTGCCAGCCACAGCTGCAGCAGCGGCGCCGCCGGACTCCACCCGCCGACGGGCGGCTGCCAGCACGCATGTGCGTCGGGCGGCACCAATGAATCGGTCACGGGTCAAGAATCGGCCGCCTCGCCAGGCCTCTTGACCCGCTCAGCCCGCGAGGTCGTACAGCAGCCGGTAGTAGCCCATGCGGTCGACGTCGGGTGCCACGCCGTAGGCATCCAGGAGTGGCAGCTCCCAGCCCGGGCCGAAGTTCCAGGTGGTGCTCCACGTGGCCACCGCGAGATCGGCCCAACGGTCGGCGACACCGAGACTCCCGATGTCGACGTGGCCACAGAACCGGCCGTCGGCGTCCACCAACGTGTTCGGGGCGCAGGCGTCTCCGTGACAGACCACTGTGTGATCCGCCGGTGGCGGAGTCGACAGGATCTCCAAGGCACACGCGTGGCTGAACCGCTGATGATCACGATGCCATTGCCGCCGGTCGTACGCCCCCGCGTCGACCCGGGCACGCACCGTCTCGATCCGGTGCTGGTCGGTCCAGGTGAACGGGCAGGAGTCGACCGGTAGGGCGTCGTGGAGGCGCCGCAAGCCCTCACCGATCGCGGTCACCGCCACGAGCGGGTCGGCCTTCCAGCGGTCGACCACCGCCATCTCACCCGGCAAGCCTTCGGTCAGCAGCCACGAGCCCGACTCGTCCGCGCCGTCGTCCACAACTGTCGGGACTGCGACGAACCCACCGGCCCACTGCATTCGCGCCGCTTCGTCCCGCAGATCCGGAGCATTCGCTGCCGGCGACCACTTCACGTACCGCAGCTGGTCGCCCGCATCGATCTCGCACGTCACTCCGCGGGCAGCGTTCAACCACACTGCGCGCACCGGACGTCCGCCGGCCAGTCGACGGGCGACGTCGGGGACGGGGTACCCCTCAGGTGGAGGTCCCGAAGCGAGCTCCGCCTCCATGTCTTCAGCCGCCGATGCGGTCGCGCAGCCACGACGGGTCGACGTAGACCACGCCAGCACCTGGCCGCACGGGTGTACCGCCTTCGCGCACGACCATGATGACGCCTCGGTTGTCGCTCGCTTGGTCGACGACGGCTACGAAGTCCGCATCGGGAACCGCCCGCGCCGACTCGACGACGATGAGCTCTTCGCTGGGCAGCATCGTGACTTGTCCGCGCAGGGAGGCGACGTCTCCGGTCGCGCCGATGCCGGCGTCGACGAACACATGCACGGGTCGGGCGCGAACCTGCCTCCAGCTGTCGCGAAACCCCGGGTGCAGCGCAAGCTCGTCGACCTCGTCGACGAGCTGCCAGCGCAGCTCGATGCTCTCGGGGTTCGGAGTCGTCGCCAGCGGCGCAGCTGCATCGGCCACGACCGTCTGGTAGCTCCATCCGCCATGGTCATCGACGTGCACCTGACGCACACGCAGCCGACTCACGTCCAGTCCCGCCTCCTCGACCGCCTCCCGACAGGCCGCGGTCACCGCATCCTCGTGCGACGCGCGGGCACCGCCGGGCACGCCCCACGTCAGGCCGTGATGGCTGAAGTCGCTGCGGTGCTGCAACAGGACCCGCGCGTGGTCGTCGTCGTCGACGGCGTACAGCAGGAGGCCGGCCGCCCCGAACCGCCCCCAGTGCCGATGTCCCCGACCGCATTGAGTCCAGCCGTCGCCGTCGGTGGTCGCGGCATTCACCCGCCCGATGCCGCCGTGAGTGATGCGAGCTCCTCAGGCAGCAGCCGGAGCATCAGCGCGGGTGCGAGGTCGGCCACCTGCCGGGCGGTACGGGCGCTGGCGATGGTCGACACCACACCCGGCTGGGCGACGACCCAAGCGAGTGCGACGGCGCCGACGGACACCGCGCGTGACGCTGCAATGGCGTCGAGCGCCGTGAGCACCTGACTCCCTCGCTCGTTCAGGAACACCTCGGCGTCCTCCGCGCGCTCACTCTCCACGGGGGGGCCGCCGGCCCGGTACTTGCCGGTGAGGAAGCCCTCCGCCAACCCGTAGTAGGTGATGGCAGCGATCCGTTCTCCCACGACCAGATTCTGCAGCGCTCCCTCGTACTCGTGGCGTTCGACCAGGTTGTAGGCGGGCTGCACGGCGACGTACTCCGCGAGCCCGTCACGTCGGCTGACGGCGAGCGCCTCGTCCAACCGGGGAGCGGTGATGTTCGAGACCGCGACGTACCGCACCGTTCCCTCGCGCACCAACGCGTCGAAGGCACCGAGCGTCTCCTCCCACGGTGTCGTCTCGTCATCGATGTGGGCGTAGTAGAGGTCGATGGAGTCGATATCGAGTCGGCGTAAAGAAGCGTGGACCGCCTCGCGGATCGTGCCAGCGGTCAGCTGCTCCAGGCCCTCCTTCTTGCCCACCTTGCTGGCGATCGTCAGGTCGCCACGGTTGCCCCGCCTGCCCAGCCAGCGGCCGATGATCGTCTCGGACTCCCCACCCTGGTTGCCGTCGGCCCATTGCGAGTACACGTCGGCGGTGTCGATGAAGGTCCCGCCGGCGTCGACGTAGGCATCGAGGACGGCGAACGACGTCGATTCGTCGGCGGTCCAGCCGAACACATTTCCGCCGAGGCACCATCGGGAGACGTCGAGGTCGGTGTCGCCGATGCGGGTCATGACACGAACGGTAGTTGCGTCTACGAGGCGCGAGCCACCTTGACCGACAGCCGGCGCTGCCGGCGCCCGACGTCAGGTGCGCGCGCCTCGCGGTCGGGGCGTGCCACGACGTCGGCGAGCCGCTGCGTGTAGTCCAGTGCGGTCCATGGATCGTGGCAGATGTGCTCGTGGTACTTGGCGAGATGTTCCAGCGCCAGCGGGACGTCCTGGTCGGCGAGCTCGTGCCACAAGGCGACGGCCTGCTCGAGGTCTCCGGCTCGTCGATGCAGTCGCGCCAGCTCCAGCACGCCGTCGGGGTCGAGGCGGGCTCCGGCGTGGACCAGGTGGTCCAAGGCAGCCTCCTCGTCCCCGCGGCGCAGATGGTGTCGGGCCACTGCCAGAGGATCGGCGCCGGCGCGGGCCGCCTCGTCGGGGGCGTCGAACACCGCTGACAGCGCCGGCAACAGTGCCATGAGAGTGAGCAGGTCGTGCCGGTTGTGGTCGAGCACCCGCGCCAGGTCGGCCACGTCACCGCGCCGGACCAGCGCGGTCCAGACGTCGGGAACCAGAGCTCCGGGAAGGTCGTCGGGACGCGTGAACCCGAGCAGCTGGGTCTCGGCAGTCAGCAACCGGCAGTCCGCCCACCGGCGGCCGAACGCGGCCCGGGTGGGATGGAGCAGGTCGACGTGGTGCTGCTGGGCGAGGTGGCAGGGCAGGCGGCGCAGCCGATGGCGCGCGATCAGCAGGGGGACGTCGAAGCTCTTGCCGTTGTAGCTCACCAGGTGGGTTCCCGAGTCCCACCAAGGACCGGCCAGCTCCAGCAGGTGTCCTTCGCCGGCGAATCCGGTGAGCATCAGTTGCCGGACCACCACCTCCTGCGACTCGACGCGCGCCAGGCCGAGCAGGAAGGGCAGGGTCCCGGTCCCGCCCGCCAGGCCCGTTGTCTCGGTGTCGAGGAAGAGCAGGTCGGGAACGTCTCGTCCGCTGACACCAAGGCTGGCCCGCTCAGCCACACCGGTCAGGGCCGACAAGGGGATTGCGCCGTGGCGGTCGAGGAGGGGCAGGCGCTGCTCGACGACCACGACTCCTGGGGCAGCGACAACTCCACCCACTTCTGCGGCGACCGTGGCGTCGTCGACCTGGGCACGGCGCTCCCGCGAGCGCACCGATCGTTGCAGCCGGCCGCGGGTCGACGTACCACCGTCCGACGCCGGCTCCATGAGCCGGGCCAGTCGGCTCGAGGTGGTCACGTCGCGGTGTCCATGAGCAGGTCGAGCACGCGCACGGCCGACTGCTTGGCCGACATCGGGCGTCGGATCCTCCCGTGACCTGCCGACTCCTCGGTGGCGAGGATCGGCCCGACGCAGGCGGGGCAGCCGAAACCGCATCCGCACGACGCCACCAGCGCCCGGGCATGCCCCACGACTAGATCCCGCAGGTCGAACAAGGGCGCCGAAAGGCCCACACCGCCCGGGTAGTTGTCGTACAGGTACACGGTGGGGCAGAACGTCGGCAGCGCTGCCGGGTCCACCGCGTCACCGGTGAACGTCTGGGCGCTGCCGCGTCCGTCGAGCCCCACGGTGGCCGACCACGACCCGGCCTGAGGATCGGTGTCGCCGACCGACCGACCCAGGTCGCCCCGCTCACTCATCATCAGCAAGGCAGCGACGTGGTGCATGGCGTAGGCGGCGCCGAGAAAGCCGTCGAGGGCCAGCCATCGGTCGCCGATGGCGTCGGCCAAGGCGTCGGGGTCGGCCTGCCACCAGGCAGCAGTGGTGTGCATCTCGTGGTCGGGCAGGTGGATGAACCCGTAGCCGACGTTCTCGTGGGTGTAGTAGCGGATCTTCTTGTACCCGGGCACGCGCCGGACCAGGTGGACGTCTCCGTGGGCACCCACCGACGTCGCTCGCCGGCTCGTGTCGAACACGTCGAGCACCTTCAGACGCGTGTAGTCGATGGCGTCGGTGAAGTAGTCGGCGTCGGTCTGTCGTACGAATGCCTTGCGCCCCTCCCAGTCGAGACGCTCCACCTGCCACGGCTTCGCCTGGACCAGATAGATGGCGCCCTCGTACAACGTCAGTGCCGCAGCGGCGTAGTCGACCTCGGCGATCACGTCCTGGCGTCCGTCGGTGATGTCGATGACGGTGAAGTTGCCTTCGGCCACCGAGCGAAGGCCGACCGAGTTGGCGGGGTAGCTGTCGGCCATCCAGTGCCACTGCCCGTCCTCGTGGTGCAGCAGCCCCTGCTCCGACAGGTACTCCAGCAGCGTCGCGAGATCCTCTCCGCCGAAGCGTTCCCCGTCGCGGAAGGGCAGCTCGAACGCGGCACAACGCACGTGGTCGAGCAGGATCAGCAGCTGGTCGGGCGCGATCCTGGCGTGCTCCGGTGAGGCGTCGAGGAAGAACTGCGGGTTGCGGACGATGAACTGGTCCAGAGGCTCACTGGTACCGATCAGCACGCCGAGCGCGGTCTGGTTGCGCCGACCCGCTCGGCCCAGGCGCTGCCAGGTGGCCGCGACGCTGCCCGGGTAGCCGTTCAGCACCGCGACGTCGAGCGCTCCGATGTCGACCCCCAGCTCCAGGGCCGACGTGGAGACCACGCAGTCGATCTCGCCGCGTCGCAGGGCTTGTTCGGTGGCGCGCCGCTGCGTCGGTAGGTAGCCCCCGCGATAGGCATGGACCCGTGCCGGACGGCGGGGATCGCCGTCGAAGGCGTCCTTGAGGTACTTGGTCAGCACCTCGACCTGCAACCGGGTGTTGGCGAACACGATGGACTGCAGCCCGCGTCGCATCGCCTCCTTCGTGACCAAGGTGGTCTGGCTGCGAGCCGACGCGCGTAGCCCGAGGTCGGCGTTGACCACGGGCGGGTTCCAGAGCAGCAGGTGCTTGGGACCGCTGGGGGCACCGTTGCGGGTGATCGCGTGCACCGGCTCGCCGATCAGCTGTTCGGCGAGCTCGGCCGGGTTGGCGATGGTGGCCGAGCTCATGATGAAGGTCGGAGACGATCCGTAGAACTCGCAGACCCGACGCAGCCGACGGATGACGTTGGCCAGGTGAGATCCGAAGACACCGCGGTAGGTGTGGACCTCGTCGATGACGACGTACTGGAGACTCTCGAAGAACTGGGCCCACTTGGTGTGGTGGGGGAGCACGCCGACGTGGAGCATGTCCGGGTTGCTGACGACGACATCGCCCTTGGTCCGCACTGCGGCCCGAGCGTCTCCTGGCGTGTCACCGTCGAAGGTGTAGGCACGGACGCCGAGTTGGCCGACCTCGTTGAGCGCGAGCAGCTCGGCCACCTGGTCTTGGGCCAGGGCTTTGGTCGGGAACAGGTACAGCGCCTTGCCACCGTGTTGGATCACCGACTGCAGGACGGGCAGGTTGTAGCACAGCGACTTCCCTGACGCGGTGGGCGTGACCACGACCGTGTGACGGCCCGCCAGCACCGACTCCCACGCCGCACCTTGGTGCGAGTACAGCTGCGAGATGCCGCGCTGCTCCAGCGCCGCGGCGATCCGCGGATCGAGGCTGCTCGGCAGGTCGACGTAGCTTCCCGGCCGCGCGGGCACGTTCACCTGAGCCGTGATCCGGTCGGCATAGCGGGTGGTCAGCCGGTCGAGGAGGGGCCCGACGCCGTCGGGGACCGCGGTGGGACTCGGTTCGGGCTGCGCGCGTGCGACCGACTGGTCGAAGAAGCGGTCGGGTGCGATCGGGGACGCGGGCTCACTCACGCTGGCGACGGTAGGGGCTGCCTCCGACAGGGCGGTCGAGGAGCCTTCGCCCCCAACCCTGTTGATCTTGGACTTGATGTGTATGTTGATCTTGAGAACCCAGCATCTACTCCTAGATCAACATCAGCCCGTCGTCGAGCGACCTCAGCGTGCCGTCGGTGGTACGACCCCCATGCGGCCGGCCTGGAAGTCCTCCAGCGCGGTGATGATCTCGTCCTTGGTGTTCATGACGAACGGCCCGTAGTGCAGGACCGGCTCGCGGATGGGTCGTCCGCCCAGCAGCAGGACGTCGAGCGCCGGCGTGCGGAGGTCCTGGGTGCCGTCGGCCCGCACGAGAAGGCTGTCACCAGGACCCATCAAGGCGAGTTGGCCCTCGACGATCGGGGCGCGGTCGCTGCCGGTCGTGCCGTGCCCGGACAGCGCGTAGACCATCGTGGTGAACGACGGGTCCCACGGCACGGCGAGCTCGGCCCCCGGTTGCACGGTCGCGTGCGCGTAGGTGATCGGCGTCCAGGTCTGCCCCGGGCCTTGGTGCCCGGTGAGCTCGCCCGCGATCAGCCGCACCAGCGTGCCCGCGTCGTCGGAGGCGAGGAGGGTGACGCTCGCGGCCGTCACGTCCTGGTAGCGCGGCGGCGTCATCTTGTCGCCGGCCGGCAGGTTCACCCACAGCTGGACGCCGTGGAACAGGCCGCCCGCCACCACCAGCGACTCCGGAGGCGTCTCGATGTGGAGCAGTCCGGAGCCGGCCGTCATCCACTGGGTGGCGCCGTCAGCGATATAGCCGCCGCCGCCCGTGGTGTCCTCGTGCTCGAAGGCGCCGTCGATGATGTACGTGACGGTTTCGAAGCCGCGGTGCGGGTGCCAAGGGGTGCCCTTCGGCTCCCCCGGGGCGTACTCGACGGCACCCATGTGGTCCAGCAGCAGGAACGGGTCGGTGACGCTCAGCGCGAGCTTGCCCGGGAACGGACGGCGCACGGGGAAGCCCTCGCCTTCCAGCGTGCTGATGCCCGTGACGACCCGCGCCGTGGCCCTGGGCAGGGCGCTGGAGTCGGGTCGCGGCAGCCGTGGCAGGACCACGAGGTCGTCGACGGTGACAGCGGGCATGTGTCCTCCAGACGGGTGGTGCGGGACGCAGGCATGAACCGCGGCCACGTCCCGGGCATTCCGGACGGTTACCCCGGGGGGTGCGGCTGCCGAGAACCAAGGGGAGGAGCCGGACGACGATGGGGCGGGGACGTGGGGACAGGCAGGACGACGCCATGAGCGTGATCGTGGTCACGGGTACCGGGCCGAGCGTGGGCAAGACCGTGGTGACCGCTGCCCTCGCTGCTCTGGCCCTGGACGCGGGTCGCAGCGTCGTGGTGGTGAAGCCGGTGCAGACCGGCGTCGGCCCGGACGAGCCAGGCGATCTGGCCCGCATCACCGATCTGTCCGGCGTCACCGAGGTGCGGGAGTTCGCGCGTTACGACCACCTGGTGAGCCCGGCTGCGGCGGCACGGCTGTCAGCGCGTCCCCCGCTGGACCTGGCGCACTGCGCCGCTCCGATCGCCGCTCTGGCGAGGTCGCACGACCTGGTGCTCGTCGACAGCTCCGACGGCCTGCTGACCCGCTACGACGAGGACAAGACCACCATCGCCTCGTTGGCGGCCGGGCTCACCGCGCCGCTGATCGTGGTCACCGACGTCGGCGACGGCTCACCCAACCGCGCGGCACTGACCCTGGAGGCAGTGAAGCACCGTGGACTGGAGTGCCTCGGCCTGGTGCTCGGCTCTTGGCCGCACCAGCCCGACCTGGTGGCCCGGTGCGCGCTGTCCGACCTGTCACGGCTCGGCGTCCCCCTGCTCGGCGCGCTCCCCGAGGGCGCGTCGTCGTTGTCGCGCGAGGAGTTTCGTCACGTGGCGCAGGAGGCGCTGGTGGCCGCGCTGGGCGGACAGTTCGCACCGGCGGAGTTCGCCGCGGAGGCTACCGAGCTGACCTCGTCGAAGTAGGCCGGCGGGTTGGGTCAGCGCAGGAGGTTGGCCAGGATCGCGTCGCGGTGGGTGACCGCCAGTGAGATGTGGCCATGCCCTGGCACCATCGACGCCGCTGCGTCCGGAATGTGCTCCACCAGCCACGACCCGTGGGCGAACGGCACCATCAGGTCCAGGTCTCCCTGCCAGACGGTCACCGGCACCCGGATCTGCTCGACGTCGAACCCCCACGGCTGCGTGAAGGCGACGTCGTCGTCGACCCATCCGTCGAAGCCCACGGCCAGCGCGCGACGGATCTCCGCCGACATCGGCGCGGCGTAGCCGCCCTGCAGGACCTCGATGTCGACCGGGGGCACCAGCCCGCCGAACACGGTGGCCAGCTCGAACGCGCGGACGTGGCGGAAGGCTGCGGCGTGCGTGGTGAGCCACGTGCGGACCTCGGCCTCGCCCTGCACTGCGGCAGTGAACTCCGCGACGTTCTCTGGCCCCATCCCCGCCATGAAGTCCAGGTCCGGGGCCCCGTACGGCCCGACGCCGGCCAGCGTTGCCGCACCGCGACACCGTTCGGGCATCAAGGCGGCGCAGGCGAGGGCGTGCGGCCCGCCGCCGGACCAGCCGATCGTGGCGAACGTCTCGTGGCTCAGCATGTCGAGCACGGCGCGCGCGTCGTCGGCGGCGTCGGCGACCACCCGTCCGGGCTGACGCGTCGAGCTGGCGTAACCAGGGCGACTCATCGCGATCAGGCGGAAGCCGTGGTTGCGCGCAGCGTCGTCCCAGTCCTCCCAGGTCGTGGCGTCCGCGGGGGAGCCATGGTGTGCCAGCAGCGGGATCCCCTGCAGCATGCCGCCGAGCAACAGATCGAGGACTCGACCGTCCGGCAGCTCGTACGACGTCGTGGTGGCGGGCATGCGCGCACGCTAGCGTCCCCACGTGACCCGAGCCGAACCGCCAGCTCACGAAGGCGCGGCAGACGACCGCGACCTGGTGCTCGTGGTGAACCCCGCCTCGGGGGGCGGCCGCGGTGCTCGCGTGGCACCGCAGGTGCGGGCCGCCCTGGCCGACGACGGCTGGCGGGTCGACGCCTATCTGACCAAGGAGCTCGACGACGCCCGACGACTGACGATGCAGGTGCCGGCGGGCCAGCGCGTCGTCGTGGTCGGTGGTGACGGCCTGATCGGCCGTGCCGCCGAAGGGGCCGTCAGCTCCCGCGCACGGTTCGCGCCGCTCCCCGCCGGTCGCGGCAACGACTTCTGCCGCAGTCTGGGAGTTCCCCTCGATCCAGTCCGCGCTGCTCGCGGACTGCGCAACGCCACGGCCCGATCGGTCGACGTGGGCACCGTGGACGTGGACGGCGCCACGCACACGTTCGTCTGCGTCGTCAGTCTGGGGTTCGACTCCGTCGCCAACGAGATCGCGAACGCCACCCCGAGGCTCTCCGGAACCGCGGTCTACGTGTACGCGGCCCTGCGCGCGATGATCACCTGGCAGCCGGCGACCTTCACCCTCGACGCACATGGCATGCGCAGCGAACACACCGGATGGACCGTGGCGGTCGGGAACTGCGGGCAGTACGGCGGGGGTATGCGGATCTGCCCCGACGCGGTGCTCGACGACGGTGTCCTCGACGTCACCTTGGTCGGTGCCGTGAGCAAGCCGTCGTTTCTCGCGACCCTGCCCAAGGTGTTCAGCGGAAGGCACGTCGACCACCCCATGGTCGACGTGCTGCGGGTGACCGACCTTCACGTCGACGCCGACCGCGCGTTCGCGGTGTATGCCGACGGTGAGCGCCTCGGTCAGCTGCCGGCGCGGATCGGGGTGTTGCCCAACGCGCTCGAAGTGTTGGTCAGCGCTGGGGCGGCGGCTGCAGGAACAACGCCCGGCGCGGACATCCCGTGACGGCCGCCTGCGCTTGACGCAGCTCGCGCTCAGTGAGCGCATCACGCGGGAGGATCGGGTATCCCCAGGAGTCCACCGCGATCAGGCTCGGCGCAAGGTGGGAGCAGATGCCGATGCCGTCGCAGGCCAACGGATCGACCCGCAGCAGCCAGCCCGCGCTGGGTCTGCCTACCGTCGACACCTCGGCCGAGCGCCCGGACGTCTTTGCTCCGGGGAGCACATCCCTGCTGTGGCTCACGACGTGACCACCTCCGGCACCGGGATGACCTTCAGGGTCCGTCCGGCGACGCAATGACCTTTGCGGTGCGCCTTGACGTCGTCGGCGAACACGTCCAACGCGGAGGCGATCATCCGGATGGCGCCGTCGGGATGCGCGCAGGCACCGCGTCCGGCGATCTCGTGCAGGAAGCGGTCGAGGCGCTTCAGCTCTGAACGTCCGACGTCGCAGTCGGCCAGCGCCCACGCGAGCTCGGCGACCGAGCGCAGTCCGAACAGGCACGGTCCGCACTGGCGTGCGCTGCTGTCGGACAGGTACTGCGCGATCCGCGCCGTCTCCACGAGGCCGCAGGTGTTGCGGGGGATGGGTGCGACGATCGAGGCACCGAGGGACAGGCCGGCAGCCTTGAGCGCCGGCTGGTCGACCGGCAGCACCTGTGCGTCGGCCCAACGCACCCACGAACCGCCGAACCCGCCGAGCAGCATCGCCTGTGGCGCGCCGTTGATCGCGTGGGGAGCGGCATAGGCGACCGCGTCGCTGAACGTGGCGTTCGGGCCGACCTCCGCCACCGTGCGCTGGCCGCCGGCGACGATGGTGAGCAGCGAGGTGGGCTGGTACTGCTCCACCCCGGTCCGCGACGCCACCGCGACACGGGCCAACGTTTCGACGTTGTGCAGCAGCGTCGGTCGTCCGTGGACGCCGGAGATCACCGGAAGGACGCGGGTCAGCTCAGGCAGTGTCGGTCCGCCGTTGAGGGCACGGACCACCGCGCTGGACTCGCCGGTGACGTAACGGTCGGGACCCGTGAGGATCCGGATCGGCGGCTCCAGCAGGCCCGCCAGCCGGCGCTCGTGGATCGCCTGCGTGACGGCGTGGAAGGTCATGTTCGCGCCCTCGTGAAGCCACACCACGAGATCGACGGCGCCGACCGCCTCCCCCGCGCTCACCAGGCCGTCGAGCACCAGGTGGGGCCGCAGCTGCAGCAGGGAGGCGTCCTTGGCGGCCAGAGGCTCGCCCTCCGAACCGTTGGCGATCACCGTGCCACCGCCGCCGGCCGCGATCACCCCACGCCACTTGATGGCGGCCGGGAAGTGCGCCCCGCCGCGACCGGTCAGGGCCACCGCCTCGAGGGTGTCGACCAATGCGGCGCCGGCACTGCCTCGGGCCGACGGTCGGGAGCCGTAGCGCCACAGATGAGCCGAGAGGTCGTCCGGCAGGGGGCCGCGCAGCGACTCCGAGCCTTCCCGTGGGAAGTAGACGAGGTCGCCCAGCAGGTGTGCGGTGATGGGGAGGGTGTCGTTGCCGGGCTCGTCCGGGTCCGGCGGGGGCACGATGTGCAGCGCGGCCGTCATCGGCGCCACCTCGTGTCGTCGATCTCGCGACGTAGATCGGCCGGTGTCTTCACGACGTACCGGTGCACGGCGAGGACGACGATGCCCGCGGCCGTCGCGAAGTAGAGCCACAGGATCTGGTGGGTGTCGCTGCCGGCGAGGACACCGTGCATCCACACCAGGATGAACGCCAGCGAGGCGACCTTGTGGATCGGCCACCAGACCCGGTACGGGAGGCGCCCGGCGACCGATGCGGTCAGGCCGGACAGCAGGCCGGAGTACAGGGCGATCACTCCCAACGTCACCGGGAGGGGACGGTAGGCGGCGCCCATCGGGACGAAGGCGCCGCCCCAGCCGACCCCGGCGTACTTGTCCGTCGCGAGGACGAAGATGTGCAACGCGACGAAGGCCAGCGTGAAGACGCTCAGCCCGATGTGCAGCCGGATCCGCGTGATCGTGCTCGGGAAGGTGTATCGGGTTCGCCATGGGTGGCTCAGGAGCAGCCCGAGGGCCACGAGAGCGCAGAGCAGCAGGTAGGCCGTGATCCCTGTGGCCCGCCCGAGGATCCACGGTGCCATCTTGTTCCCCGCGACCGACTCGACCGTGCGCCCGACCAACCAGGCGGTCGCGGCACAGCTGAGGCCAACGACGACGGTGGCCGCGAGCACGCGCAGCGGCCGACCACGACCGGCGGAAGCCGTCGTCGTCCGTGCCCGCTTTGGTCCGGCCTTCATCAGTTCAGTCATCGACGGCCTGCCACATCAAGTAAGGCTTCATGGCTGCCGTGCTTCCGACTCGACCTTGCGGCGTCACCCACAGTGCCGCGAGCAGGTGCTCCTCCGCCAGCGCCCGGATGCCGGTGCGCCCGGCCAGGAACAGCGACTTGCTCCACACCTCGGCCCAGGCCGGGTCGCCACCGACCACGGTGACGGCGGCCAGACCGGCGCCGCCCGGTTCACCGGTGCGGGGATCGATGAGGTGGTGGACCGGTTTGCCGTCGACCAGCCACGACCGGATCCGCACGGACGACGTCGCGCAGGCGACGTCGGCGACGTTGAGGACTGCCACCGGGTCGGGACCTTCGGCCGGGTCCTCGACAGCCACCCGCCAGCCGTCGCGTTCCGGCCCGTTCCCGGACAGGTAGCAGTCGCCACCGGCCTCCACAAGGAACGCGCTGCCGCTGCCGGCGAGCAGCTCAGCGGCCCACCGCACGGCCAGCCCCTTCCCGATGCCGCCGAGATCGATCGGCTCGGGGCCGATCATCACGGCTCGACGACGGGTGTCGAACTGCGGCGTCCAGGGGTCGCGCATGGCCGCCGTTGCCGCACTCGACTTGCGACCGAACGGACGCCACGAGACCGCGGACTCCTGGGGTGCGCTGACCTCGACGTTGCCCTCGGCGAACGCCAGGGTGCGGTCGTACCCGATCTGTTGGAGCCGCTTGAGCACCCGCGGGTCGAAGCGACCCTCCGTGTCGTCGTAGGCCCGCGCTGCTTCGCTGATCGCCTCGAAACACTCCTGGGGTACGACGTGCCATTCCCGAGGCGCCGCGTTGGCCACCATCAACGGGCTCTGGTCATTGAACCGGGTACAGGCCCGCTCGACGTCGGCGAACATCTGCTCGACCCGCGCGGCCGCGGACTGCGCGCGTGTCGTCGGCTCCACGACGCGGACGTGCACCGTCGTGGCCATGGCCCGGAACGCGACGACCAGGTCACCGTCGATCTGGTGTGGCCCGGTCGTCACGTCTTCTTGGGTCCCGGTCACGGAGGGGACGACGCGCCGGTCGACGTGTGGGGCGTCGGCGGAGGCGGAGCCGGTGCGGTGGTCGTACCGCCAGAGGAGCCGCCTGAGGAGCCGCCGGACGTGCTGCCCGAGGAGCCTCCGCTGGAGGAACCACCAGAGGTGTAGGTGGTGCCACCGGAGCTGCTGGTGGAACCGGACGACCCGGAGGAGTACGTGTACGTCGACGCCCCGGTGCTGCTCACTGGGGCGTTGGCGATCGTCTTGGCCTTGCGGTGCAGCGCCTTGACGTTGGCCCGCATGTTGGCGACCTCACGACTTTGCTGCTGCACCTGTTCGCGCAGCTTGCGCAGCACGGGGTCGACGGTGTGCGTCGCCTTGGGTGCGGCGGCCGTCGGCGTGACTGCGGCATTCGGGTCGTGGGAGTTGGCCCAGGCCGTGGTGCCTGCGAAGACCGCCGCCGCGACCGGCGCAAGGACCGCAGCCGCGGTCCAACGGGCGCGGCGTCCGCGAAGGTCACCCATCGTTGCCACCGTTGTCCCCGCTGTCGTCGCCGCCGTTGTTGCCCGTGGACCCGCTGGCGCCAGTGGTGGTGTGCGGCGTGGGGGTCGGCGTACCGCTCGGCGTGGCCGACGGCCCGCCATTGTGCGATCCCTGGCTGGTGCCGGAGGAACCCGAGGACCACGAGCTGCCCGAGGAGCCGCTGGACCAGCTGGAGCTGGCCTGGGCGGCGGCGATTGCGGCTGCGGCGCGGGCCGCTGCCCGGCGTTGGGCAGCGGTGAGCTCGTGACGGGCACCCTTGAGGTCGTGGCGCAGGCCCTGCTTCTCGTGGTCGAGTCGGTTCAGAGCTGACGTCAAGGCGCTGGTGTCCGGGCGGCTTGCCGCCTGGGCGGCCGGCGCGCCCGAGAGGGCCCCCCCGGTCGCAGCGGCTGCCACCACGGCACCGCTGAGAATCCCGGTAGCTGTGGCGGCCGTGAGGGCGATCCGGTTAGTGCGCTTCATCGTTGACCTCCTGGTCGGTTCAGAAGCAATCGTCGGGGTCGCTCGCCTGGGCGCCTAGCGGCTTATCGCTGCGTTATCGATGCTTTCGTCAGAACTTGTCGGGGACTAGAACCACTAGCCCGAACGGGCCCGTGGCGCTACCCCGATCGGCCTAACCGCGGGCCAAGCTGAGGCCCTCGTGGGCACGGACTTGACCGGGCTGCGGCCCGTGGCGGATACTTGCTTGGTGCAAGCAACTACCCGTCCGGCCGGCAGCGACTCGACGGCCCGCGGCGCCAAGTGCGACGTCGACCTCGCGGTGGCGCTCTACGACGTGGTGCGAGGCGTCCGCCGGCTGCAAGACGATGACCCGGTCGACGTGATCGATGCGCACCTGCTCGTCCGGGTGAAGGAGTCAGGCGTGATGCGGGCCAGCGACCTCGCCTCGAGCGTCGGCCTCGACCTGTCGACCATCAGTCGGCGGTTGGCCCGCCTGGAGCTGCAGGGCCTGTTGCAGCGCGAGCCCGACCCCGACGACGCGAGGGCGTCTCGTCTGACGTTGTCGGACGCCGGTGGTCGAGTGCTCGGCGACGTGATCGCCAACCGGGCGCACGTCCTGCACGACGCACTCGCGGACTGGGACGTGTCCGCACGCACCGAACTCGCGGCGCTGCTGCGCCGACTGGCAGACGACCTGGCAGGAGCTCTGAAGAACGCGTGACGCAGACGTTGACCGACCACCCGTCGCAGATCCTGGAAGGCCGGCGCCTCCGGCTGGTGCTGGGCGCGCTGATGCTGACGATGTTGTTGGCCGCGCTCGACCAGACCATCGTGTCGACGGCGCTGCCCACGATCACCTCGGATCTGGGGGGCTTGTCCCAGCTGTCATGGGTGGTCACCGCCTACCTCTTGGCCTCCACGGCGAGTGCCCCGATCTGGGGGAAGCTGTCCGACCTCTACGGGCGCAAGCCGACACTGCAATGGGCGATCGTGATCTTCCTGATCGGCTCTGTGCTGGCTGGTGCGTCGCAGAGCATGTTCCAGCTGATCGCGACTCGCGCGCTGCAAGGACTCGGCGGCGGCGGCCTGATGGTGCTGGTGATGGCCGTGATCGGCGACGTGATCGCTCCGCGCGACCGCGGTCGTTACATGGGGCTGTTCGGCGCGGTGTTCGGCCTGGCCAGCATCATCGGCCCACTGCTCGGCGGGTTCTTCACCGAACACCTGTCGTGGCGCTGGATCTTCTACATCAACGTGCCGTTGGGCTTGATCGCCCTGGGTGTCGTGGGATCCGTGCTGCACATGACCGTCCAGCGGCGCGACCACAGCATCGACTGGTTGGGCGCGACGCTGATGGTCGGTGGGGTCGTGTCCCTGTTGCTCGTGACGGTGTGGGGCGGCGTCCGCTATCCGTGGGGGTCGCCCGTCATCGTGAGCCTCGCGCTCTTCGGCATCGCCTTGATCGTCGGCTTCGTCCTGCAGGAGCGTCGTGCCGCGGAACCAATCGTCCCGCTCAGCCTGTTCCAGGACTCGATCTTCCGGGTGAGCTCCGGCATCGGCTTCGTGGTGGGTTTCGCGATGTTCGGCACCATCGTCTTCTTGTCCATGTACATGCAGGTGGTCCACGGCTCGAGCCCGACGGTCGCTGGCCTTCAGCTGCTCCCGCTGATGCTCGGCCTCATCGTTACCTCGGTCCTGTCGGGCCGCCTGATCTCGCGCAACGGCCACTACAAGGTGTTCCCCATCGTGGGCACCGCGTTGGCCACCGTCGGTCTCTACCTGTTCTCGCGCATGGGCGTCGACACGCCGTACTGGCAGATCGCAGTGGCGGCGCTCGTACTGGGCACCGGGCTGGGCAACGTCATGCAGGTCCTCGTACTCGCCGTCCAGAACTCGGTGGACCCGCGTGAGCTCGGCTCGGCTACCAGTGCCTCCACGTTCTTCCGCTCCATCGGCGGGTCGTTCGGCACCGCGGTGTTCGGGGCCGTTCTGGCCACCCGGCTGCTCCACGAGATCACCAAGGTGCTGCCACCGGCGCTGCTGAAGCACGTCGGCACCGGCGACATCACGAGCTCGTTGGGCTCCATCGCGTCGCTGCCGCCTGCAGCGCAGGACCTGGTTCACCGCGCCTTCAGCAACGCCATCGACGCGACCTTCCTGCTAGCCGTACCCGTGATGGCGATCGCGTTCGTGCTGTCGCTGTTCCTCAAGGAGGTCCCGCTGCGCAAGGGACCGTCGATCCAGGAGTCACTCGCCGACGACGCTGCCGTGCCGTTGCCGGAGTAGCCACCGACGTAGGCTGGCCAGGTGCCCAGCCTTGCGAGTCCCCGCGTCATGGCCGCGGTGGCGGCCGGCAAGGCTGCCGCAGGTGCGTCTCGGTTGCTGCGACGCGGTGGTGGCTCGTCGTTCCCCGGAGTCGTGGCTCGGCGGATCGACCCGCACGTCCTGAGCAGTCTGACGGTCGGGCAAGGCGTCCCCGTGGTCGCGGTCACCGGCAGCAACGGCAAGACCACCACGGCCCGCTTCCTTGCCGAGTTCCTGCGTGCCGAAGGGGTGCGCGTCGCGCAGAACAGCGCAGGGGCCAACCTGTTGCAGGGCTTGACGTCGTTAGCGGTCGGCACCGCCAACTTGCGGGGCCGGATGCCCGACGGCGTGATGGTCGCCGAGGTCGACGAGGGGGCACTGCGCCTTGCCGCACCCGAGGTCGCGCCGAAGGTGCTCGTGGTGACCAACGTGTTCCGCGACCAGCTTGACCGGTTCGGCGAGATCTACGCAGTCGCCGGTGTCATCGACAAGGTCGCGCAAGGGCTGGCCGACGACGCGGTGCTCGTGGTCAATGCCGACGACCCGATGGTGGCCGATCTCGCGCCGGCGCGCACTGGTCCGCGGCTGACGTACGGCCTGGCCATCCGGCGCGACCTCGACCAGTTGACGAGTGCGGCCGACTCGATCCGGTGCCCGAGGTGTCGACACGACCTGCACTACGGGCAGGTGTACCTGAGTCACCTGGGCGAGTACCGGTGTCCCGGCTGCGGTTTCGAGCGGCCGCCGCTCGACGTCGCCGTGACGGCGATCGAGGTCGACGGTCTGCGTGAGACGCGCTGCACCGTGGAGACGCCGGGCGGGACGCTGGAGCTGACGATCCCGCAGGCCGGTGTCCACATCGCCTACGACGCCGCCGCCGCAGTGGCGGGTGCCCTGGCGCTCGGGGTGACGTTGGAGCACGCGGGCACGGCGTTGAGCCAGCTCCGTCCCGCATTCGGTCGGCTCGAGGTGATCGACGCCGACGATCACGAGATCGTGTTGTCGTTCGCGAAGAACCCGACGTCGTTCAACGCCACCCTGCACACCCTCGCGGGCGCCGGCGAACCGCGGCACCTGCTGGTTGCCGTGAGCAACACGCGCGTGGACGGTGAAGACTTCGGCTGGCTCTGGGACGTCGACTTCGAAGGGCTCGTGGGCCAGGTGGTCGATGTGACGGTGAGCGGGCTGCGCGCCGATGAGCTGGCTACCCGGTTGAAGTACGCCGGCCTCGACCTGTCCCGGATGATGGTGGTGGACGACCTCGAGGCAGCGCTGCGACGCGCGCTGGACGTCACGCCACTGGGCGGACGGCTGGTGGTGCTGGCCGGCTACACACCGACGATCCAGCTGCGCAATGTCATGCAACGTCACGGCTGGGTAGGAAGGTACTGGCAGACATGACCAACGCCGAGTTCGCGCCGAGTGATGGCATGCCGACGCTGCGTCTCGCGCACCTGTATCCGTCGTTGCTGAATGTTGCCGGTGATGGTGGGAACGTGCTGGCGCTGCAGTTTCGGGCCAAGGCCCGCGGCGTGGGGTCCACCGTGGTCGATGTCGGGTTGGACGAGGTTCCCGACTTCGCGACCTTCGACGCCGTGTTCTTCCATGGTGGGCAGGACGTCGAGATGTCGGTGGTCGCTGCAGACCTCCAGCACAAGGCGCCGTCGCTGCGTGAGGCGGCGGACGCGGGAGTCGTCGTCTTCGGGGTCTGCGCGGGTCTTCAGCTGCTCGGCCACCAGTACGTGCCCTCGTCGGGCCCGGCCATGCCTGGCGCCGGCGTCATCGATCTGGAGACCCGCGGCGGCCCACAGCGCTACATGCAGCACGCGGCCTGCGACGTGACGATCGACGGGGACAGTGCCACCGTGGTCGGGTTCGAGAACCACTCCGGGCTGACCGAGCTCGGTCCAGGGGCAGCGCCGTTCGGCACGGTCATCGCCGGCGGTGGCAACAACGGGGTCGACGGCACGGAGGGCGCCCGTCGGGACAACGTCTTCACCACGTACCTGCACGGTCCGGTGCTGCCGAAGAACCCATGGCTGACCGACCACCTGTTGGCCCTGGTCATGGGCCGACGGACCGGCGGTGCGTTCGAGCTGAGTCCGCTGGACGACGCCGTCGAGGAGCACAACCACCAGGTTGCGTTGGACAAGGCGATCGCCAACCGCGGTCAGCGGACGGCGCTCCAACCCGCTCAGATGGGCCGCCCTCCAACAAGTTGATCTTGGACTTCATGTGTGAGTTGATCAAGGAAACCCAGCGTCTACTCCTAGATCAACTCAGCGACGGACGCCGGCAGCTACCCTCGCCAGCGTGGCGTCCTGGCACCTCGCGCAGCTGAACACGGCTGTGCTGCAGTACCCGATCGGCTCGCTGGAGATGGCCGGTTTCGGGTCCGCCCTCGACGCGGTGAACGCCGTCGCCGACGCGGCCCCCGGCTTCGTCTGGCGGCTGCGTGACGACAGCGGTAACGCCACGGCACTGCGCCCGTTCGGCGCCGACCGCATCGTGAACATGTCGGTGTGGACCGATCTTGAGTCGCTTCGGGCGTACGTGTTCGACTCCCAGCACGCCGACGTTCTGCGGAGCCGTCGGCAGTGGTTCGACCCAGCAGTGTCGGCGTCGGTGCTGTGGTGGGTGCCGGTCGGCCACCTGCCGGACTTGGACGAGGCCCGGCAACGCAACGAGCTGCTCGCCGAGCTGGGACCAGGTCCGAACGCCTTCACATTCCGCCATCCCTACGAGCCTGCGACGTGAGCGTTCGGATCGAACGGGCCACGCGAGCCTCCGAGGTGGTGGCGGCGTCCGCGCTGTTCGACCACCCCGCGCGCAGTGACGCTGTGGCGAGGTTCCTCGCGGAGTCCGGTCACCACCTTCTGCTCGCCTATGACGACGAGGGGCAGCCCGTCGGAATGGTCAGCGGTGTCGAGACGACGCATCCGGACAAGGGGACCGAGATGTTCCTGTACGAGCTCGCCGTCGACGCTGCGAGCCGGGGACGCGGCGTCGGCACCGCGTTGGTGCGTGCGCTCGCCCAACTCGCCCAGGACAAGGGTTGCTACGGGATGTGGGTGCTCACCGACGCCGACAACGTGCCCGCCATGGGCGCCTACCAGTCCGCCGGCGGCACCGATCCGATGCTGACCACCATGCTCACCTGGTCGTTCGGCACTCACACATAGAGTCCAAGATCAACGTGAGGTGGGTGCCGGAAGAGTGAGGTAGGTGGTGACGACGCGCTGGAAGTCGTCGGTGGGCAGCGGTTGCTCGTGGCCGGGCAGCGCCAGCTGAACGGGCAGTTGCAGCATCATCTGCATGCTGGCGACGTAGTCGTCCACGTCAGACTCGGCCAGTCGGTCCAGCAGCGGACCGTCGTAGACCATGTCGCCGCTGCACAGAGTGCCGCTTGCCGGCTCCCACAACGCGATGCTGCCCGGCGTGTGACCCGGCACGTGCAACACCTCGAACCGACGATCACCGAGGTCGATGACGTCACCGGCTTCCAGCTCGACGGTCGCGGGTGCGGGCTGCAGCGCCCAGGTCCCCACGTCGAAGTCGGCGCTCGGCACCGCCGTGATCATCACCGGGTTGACGTGGTAGCCGACGCTGCGCAGGTACGCGACCTCGTCCTCTGGCCAGTCGGTCGTGTCGAGGCTCCCCATATCGGCGTCGAAGTGATCGGGGTGCAGGAGACTCGCCTCGCGCGCGTGCACGCGCCGGTCGTCGAACTCGTGCCAGCCGCCCACGTGGTCGGAGTGGGTATGGGTGGCCACGCACACCACCGGACGCGGCGTGAGCCCGGCCACCACGGGGGCCAGTGGCGCAACCCCCATGCCCGTGTCCACGAGCAGGTCGCGGTCGCGCCCGCGCACCAGCCAGACGTTGCTGCGCAGGAGGTCGTCGACGTGCGGTTCGACGAGGTGGTGGATCCCGTCGGCGACTTCTGCGACGACCCACCACGGATCTGCCACGGGGAGGCCACGCCGACCGGCCGGTGCTTGAGTCACGGCCCCACCTTGGCATGTCGCGGCCCCGGCGGCCCTACGCTCGCCGAGACGGTCGGCACACCACGGGAGGGAACGCCATGAGACTGCCACCCGCGACGCCTCGTGGTATCCGTGCCGCCGTCCTCCTCGTCGGACCCGCGCTGGTCGGGCTGGTCCTGGTCGGGCCGGCCGCCCGCGCCGCGGCGCCACACGTCACCTCGACCGTGCTGCCCACCGCCCCGGTGGTGCACGTCGCGGTGCCCGGCGACGCCACGGTGCGGCTCACCTGGTCGGCCCCGACGTCCAGCGCTGCGCTCCTTGGCTATCGCGTGGCGCGTCGCGGGTTCGACGTCCCTACCAGCACCTGGTCGGGCTGGCGGACGACCGACCTGGTGGCCACCGCCCACGAGCACGTGTGGGCGGGCTTGCGCAACGGGCGCCGCTACCAGGTGCGGGTCGCGGCTCACGACGTCGGTGGCTGGGGTCCCTACTCCAGAGCGCGTGCCGCGACGCCGTTGGCACGGCTGATCGACCGGGGAATCCGGGGGCAGGTCGGTGCCGCATACCGCCACCGGCTCCTGGCGGCGTTGCGGGTTCGTAACCGCTGGACCGGGTCGGTCGCGGGATGCCACGCGGGGACCAACAGCCAGGCGTACCGAAGCGCGACCCTTCACGCCGTGAACTACGTGCGCGCGATGGTCGGCGTACCTCCGGTGACGTTCGCCCGCCGGTTCAACGGCAAGGCGCAGCAGGCGGCCTTGATGATGCAGGCCAACAGCACGCTGAACCACGATCCGCCGGCCACCTGGAAGTGCTATACGGCGGCCGGCCACCAGGCGGCCGGTAGTTCCAACCTCGCCCTGGGAGCAGCCGGCGCCGACGCCATCAGGCTGTACATGTCCGACCCGGGTGACGGCAACGCAGCAGCCGGCCACCGGCGCTGGATCATGTATTCGCGCCAGAAGGTGATGGGGACCGGTGACACCAGCTCGGCCAACGACTTGTGGGTCTTCGGGACATGGGCACCGCGGGTTCCGCGGGGTACACCCGCCTTCCAGGCCTGGCCCAACTCCGGCTACTTCCCGCGCGAGCTCGAGCCGGGTGGTCGCTGGTCGTTGACATCGACCGGTGGCGCTTCGTTCGCAGGTGCTCACGTGCGGGTGATCGGACCGGGCGGCAAGCGGATGGCGCTGACGCGTTACCCCGACGCCCCCGGTTACGGCGACAACACACTGGTCTGGCAGCTCACGCTGCCGCCGTCGCCCTCGATCCAGAGGCCCCGCACGTACACCGTGCACGTCACCGGGATCACGCCATCGCACGGATCCGGGCGCAGTCGCACCTATCGGATCACGTTGTTCTCGGCGACCTGATCGCCCGCCCGGTTCGGCACACGACAGCGCCCCCGGCAGGATTCGAACCTGCGCGCATGGCTCCGGAGGCCACTGCTCTATCCCCTGAGCTACGGGGGCGGGGACGGCGCCGAGGTTATCAGTGAGGCCTCGTCCGACCCGAACCAGAATCGACGCTGCGACGGTCCCATCAGGGCAGCCACGACACGTGACCCTGCAGGTAGACATAGCCCACGAATGCGACGGCGTCGATCAGGAAATGGGCGATCACCATGGGGGCGGTGCGCTTCCAGCGCAGGAACAACCAGCCGAAGATCAGGCCCATCACGACATTGCCCACGAAGCCACCAAAGCCCTGGTAGAGGTGGTAGGTGCCGCGAATCAAGGCGCTGACGATCACCGCGGTACGGGGGCTCCAGCCGATCTGTTGCAGGCGATGGACGAGGTAGCCGAGCATGACAACCTCTTCGAGAAGGGCGTTCTCGAAGGCTGCGAGTACGAGCACCGGTACCCGCCACCAGATGTCGGGCAAGCCGCTGGCCGACACCTGCAGGTTGATGCCGGCGTGGAAGGCGACCAGGTACAGCGCGAGGCCGGTGCCGCCGATCAACGCCGCGAGTCCCACTCCACGGCCCAGGTCGCGCGCTGGCTGCGTGAAATCGAGGCCGAACACCTTCGAGGGCTGCTCCCCGCCGATCCAGACGAAGTACCAGACCAGGGCCACGGGGACCAGTGCGAACGACACACCCAACAGCTGGTAGGTCAGGTCCAGCAGCGGTCGTGGCGAGTACGAGCCGTTCAGCTGGGCGATCGAGGCCGACAAGGGGCTTCCCGACGTCAACGTCGCCATGATGTGCACCAGCGCATAGATCGCGGAGCGACCCAGCGAGAGCAGCAGCACCAGCACGATCTCGATGCGCAGGGTGCGACGGGGCAACGTCGTGCCGGGCGCTGAGGTCACGCGAGATCATGACACTCCGGGGGAGGAGGACGGGGACCCCCGGGAACACCGGCGTCGGCGTGATGGTTGAATCGTCAAGTAATGAGGAGGAGCCATGACATCGACCCTGGACCGGGTTCCGGCGCTGTACCTGGGGCACGGCGCCCCGCCCCTGCTGGTCGACCCGCAGTGGCCCCAGCAGCTGGCGGCGTGGGCAGGTGACCTTCCCCGGCCCCGGGCCGTGCTCATCGTGTCGGCCCACTGGGAGGCCGCGCCCGTGGCCCTGACCGCGGTCCACCCGGCGCCGCTCGTGTACGACTTCTACGGTTTCCCGCCGGAGTACTACCGGATCCAGTACCCCGCCCCCGGGGCGCCTGACCTCGCGCAGCGCGTCCACCAGCTGCTCAGTGACGACACCGAGGTGGTGCGCAGCGAGCGCGGGCTGGACCACGGTGCCTACATCCCGCTGATGGTCATGTACCCGGACGCCGACGTCCCGGTGCTGCAGATGTCACTGCCGACCATGGAGCCCGAGACGTTGTTGGCGCTTGGCCGTCGACTCGCTCCGTTGCGCGACGAAGGCGTTCTCATCATCGGCAGCGGGTTCCTGACCCATGGGTTGCCCTACATCGACTTCGTCGACGCCGCAGGTGAGCCGCCGGCGTGGTCGAGCGAGTTCGACGCGTGGGCGACCGACGCCGTCCAGCGGCGGGACGTCGACGCGCTGGCCGACTACCGTCACCGCGCGCCAGGACTTCGCTTCGCCCATCCCAGCGTCGAGCACTTCGCGCCGCTCTTCGTGGTGGCGGGCGCGGCTGACGATCTCGCGGGGGACATCGAGAACCCGATCGATGGTTACTGGTTCGGCCTGGCGAAACGTTCGTTCGCGTTCAACTGAGCCTGGTGCCCGAGTCCGTGGTTGGCTGGCGCGGTGAGCGAACCTGATGCTGCGTCCGTCGAACGCCACGAGGTTCTGACCGTCGGTGGGATCGACGTGGTGCGCTACGTCCGCAGTGGTGTCAAGAGCCCCTGGGCCGACCGCGCGGTCGCGCTGATCCCCATCGAGCGAGCCGTTCCGTTGATCCTCGAGGCGATGCCCGGGTGGCAGTTCGTTCCCGACGGGGACGAGGAAACCGGCGCCGACCAGGCTCTCGCCGACGCACTCGTGCAGGCCGGCGCCAGCGTGTCCCGCCATGCGCTGGGGTACACGTATCCGCTGGAGGGCGCGGATCTTCCGCCCGACTGGGCGCAGCCGCGTTTGCCGGGCGACGCTGAGCTCGCCCCGATCACAGGGGTCACCGACGGGCTCGTCGATCTGATCCGTCGGGCGTTCCCGCCAGGTCATCCCGACCACGCCATGGACGACTGGGATCTCGCCGACGGACTGGAGACGCTGGTCGTGAGCCAGAAGCTGGGTCCTTTGCTCGACGAGACCGTCCAGGTCGTGCGCAGGGGGCACCCGATGGCGGCGTTGATCATCAATCGGTTCACCGGGGAGCCTCCCTACGGTGGGCCATGGATCAGCGACATCTTCCGCGACCCCGAGGATGCCGAGGCCCGTGGCTTGGGATCGGCGCTCATCCGTCGAGCGCTCGTGCTGCTGGCGGCGCGCGGCGAGCCGGCGTTGTCCCTGGCCGTCACGTTCGGCAACCCTGCGGCTGAGGTCTATGCCCGCCTCGGGTTCCAGCCGGCGTGGGACGTCATCCGCCTGAAGCTGCCGGGAGAGGTCGTACCCCACCTGGCGTGATTCGTCAGGCGGCGCCCGCTCACCTCGCGGAGGGACGGACCGGCCCTGCGCCGGCACCGGTCTGCGCCACGGCTGCGGCGATGGCGGCCAGGTCCTCCTGCGACAGGACCAGCCCCGCCGCGTCGACCCATCCGAGCACTTGGGCAGGGGTGCGAGCGCCGACGATGGCCGCGGTGAGACCCGGCCAGGTCAGCGTCCAGGCGATGGCTACCGCGCCGAGCGAGGCGTCATGGCGCCGGGCGACCGGTCGCAGGGCCTCGACGAGCGCCAGGTTGCGGGGCAGGTCGGTGGTGAACGCGTCCTCGCGCCGACGCCAGTCGTCGTCGGGGAGGCTGGCCACGCGTTGCGCGGAGAACGCGCCGGTGAGCAGTCCCGACGCCATCGGCGAATAGCCGATGACCCCGGTTCCGTGCGCGTGGCACCACGGGATGACGTCACCGCCAGCCTCCCGCTCGATGAGCGAGAACGGTGGTTGCAGTGTCTCGACGTGTCCCAGCAGCTCAGCCGCGTCGAGCTGCTCGACGTCGTGGTTGCTCAGTCCAACCGCGCGGGCCTTGCCCTCCTCGCGCAGCGCCAACATCGTGCCCCAGTACTCGTCGAGCGCCGTACCGTCCTCAGGGGGGAAGTGCACCTGGTACAGGTCGAGGCAATCGACACCGAGCCGTCGAAGTGAGGCCTCGCACTCCCGCCGCAGGCTGTCCGGGCTGGCTGCCGCGAACGGCTCGTCCGGGTCCTCAGGTCCCGGGACCAGGCCGCACTTGGTGAAGACCAGTGGGCGGTCCGCGTCCGAGAACGGTGCGAGGGCCTCGCGCACGACCTCCTCGCTGTGACCGAACCCGTAGACGGCGGCCGTGTCCACCCAGTTGACGCCGTGTTCCACGGCGGTGCGGATCGCGGCGACCGACTCTGTGTCGTCCTGGGCTCCCCAGCCATAGTTCCAGCCAGGACCGCCCACCGCCCAAGCGCCGAAGCCCACGCGCGTGATGTTCCAGCCAGTGCGTCCGAAGGCCATGGTCGGCAGGGATGTCGTCATGGGGTGATCGTGACATCCGGGGACCTCTCCCGCGCCTAGCAGGGGTCGTGCCAGGATCGCCGCCATGACTGACGCTGCCGATGTGCAAGTAGACGCAAGCCTGGTGAACCCCGCGGTCGCGCATGCGCGCGACTCCAGCCTGGGTTCTGATCTGCCGAGTCGCGCACAGATCGTGGTGGTCGGTGGCGGGGTGATCGGCACGTCCATCGCGTACCACCTGACCAAGCTCGGCGTGAAGGACGTGCTGTTGCTCGAGCGCAAGCAGCTGACGTCCGGCACTACCTGGCACGCAGCCGGCCTGATCGCGTCAGGTGGTCAGACGTCGGAGGCGTTCGCGTGGATGACGCGTTACGCACGCGACTTGTACAGCCGGCTGGAGGACGAGACCGGCCTGTCGACCGGCTTCAAGCAGTGCGGATACCTGCAGCTCGCTGCGAGCAAGCGTCGCTTCGAGTACTACCGCCGGGAGACCTCGTTCCTCAAGGCCTTCGGCGTCGACAAGCACATCCTGAGTCGCGACGAGGTGGCCGACCGGGTGCCGCACCTGCGAACCGATGACGTGTACGGCGGGTTCTACACACCCGACGAGGGTCGCGCGAACCCCGTCGACGTCGCGATGTCGATGGCGCGTGGGGCGAAGCTCGGCGGCGCCACGATCGTGGAGAACTGCGAGGTGCTCGACTTCGTGATCAAGGACCGGACGGTGACCGGCGTCGTCACCGAGCGCGGGATCGTCGAGGCCGACAAGGTGGTGCTGTCATCGGGCCTGTGGGGGCGCGAGCTCGCCCGCAAGGCCGGCGTCCTGGCGCCTCTGCAGGCGGCCGAGCACGAGTACCTGCTGACCGAGCCGCTGGACTGGATGACCCACGACTTCCCGGTGGTGGAAGACCCCGACTCCTACTCGTACTTCCGTGAGGAGGGGGGCGGCCTACTGGTGGGGCTGTTCGAACCGGTGGCCAAGGCATGGTCGCTGGACGGGACGCCGAAGGACTCCGCGTTCGCGGTACTGCCGCCGGACTGGGACCGGCTGACGCCGTTCCTCGAGCAGGCCTTCACCAGGTTCGACGGGCTCGACGAGGTCGGGATCAAGACCTTGTTCGCCGGACCGGAGTCGTTCACCGACGACCTTCGGCCGATGACCGGTGAGTCACCGGAGGTCCGCAACCTCTTCCTCGCGTGCGGCCTCAACTCGATCGGCATCCTGCTCGGCGGCGGGCTCGGTCACGTCATCGCGCAGTGGATGGTCGACGGGGTCTGTCCGGTGGACATGACAGAGGTGCACGTCGACCGCACCCACGACTACCAGGCGACCCGACGGTTCCGTGGGGAGCGCACGGTCGAACGGCTCGGCATGCTGCTCAGCGACGCCGGTTGGCCCAACTGGATGCCGCGCACCGCGCGCGACGTGCGTCGCTCGGCCTTCCATGACCAGCACGTCGCCGACGGTGCGTACTTCGGCGTCACCTGCGGCTGGGAGTATGCGGACTTCTACGGCGAGCCAGGCACCCACCCCACCGTCGAGTGGGGCTTCGATCGCGGCATTGCCTTCGAGCGGTCCCGCGAGGAACACCTGAACCTGCGCGAGAACGTCGGTGCCATCGACTTGTCGTTGATGAGCAAGTACTCGGTGGAGGGTCCGGGCGCGGCCGCGCTGCTGAACCGGGTCTGCGCCAACGACGTCGAGGTGCCGGTCGGCAAGATCGTCTACACGCAGTGGCTGAACGAGCAGGGCGGGATCATCGCCGACCTCACCGTGACCCGGTTGGCCGAGGACCGCTTCATGGTCGTGGCCGGTGACGTGATCCACCGCAGGATTCCTGCTTGGTTGCGGGACAACACCCGTGATGGTGAGTTCGTGGTGGTCACCGACATGACGTCGGCCTACGCGTTGCTGTCGGTGCAAGGCCCCAAGTCGCGCACCCTGCTGCAGCGGCTGAGCCCGGACGACCTGTCGAACGAGGCGTTCCCTTACCTGACGGCGCAGACGGTCGAGCTCGGATACGTCCCCAATGTGCTTGCCCTTCGGGTGACCTACGTCGGGGAGCTCGGCTGGGACCTGCTGATCCCGACCGAGTTCGCGGCAACGTTGTACGAGCAGATCAAGGAGGCGGGGGCCGACCTCGGGTTCCGCCCGACCGGCATGTCGGCGTTGTCGAGCCTGCGGATGGAGAAGGCCTACCGCGACATGGCTCACGACATCGACAGTCAGGACAACCCGATCGAAGCCGGCCTCGGTTTCGCCGTCGCGTGGGACAAACCCGGCGGCTTCGTCGGGCGGGAGGCGCTGCTGAAGGTCAAGGAGGCCGGCACACCGACGCGGCGACTGGTGCAGTTCAAGCTCGAGGACCCGAGCTTCGACCTGATCCACTCCGAACCCATCTTCTGGGACGGCGAGCACGTGGGGTTCATGAGCGTCGGCGCCTTCGGGCACACGCTGGGCGCGTCGGTGGGACTCGGCATGGTCGAGCGGGAGACGCCGATCACGGCGGCCGACCTGGCAGCCGGCAGCTTCGAGGTGGACGTGTCCGGCACGCGGGTGCCCGCAACCGTGTCGTTGCGCCCGATGTTCGACCCCGATCGGACCCGCCCCACCGCCTGACCGCCCGCAAACCCGAGTTGATCTTGGACTTCATGTGCATGTTGATCTTGAACAGTCGACATCTTCTCCTTGATCAACACGACTTCCGGTGTCAGTGGCCGGCGAAGTGGTCGAACACGGCGCTGGTCAACCGAGCCGGTCGTCCGGTGCGTGCCTCGATGCGATCGGCGACGGCGCCGAGCCGCGCGATGGCGTTGACACCGATCCAACGCAACGGCTCGGGCTCCCATGTCGGGGACACATGGCCGACCCAGGGCAGGTGGACCAGGTCGGAGTCCTTCCCGGTGACGAGGTCGGTCACGGTGCGACCTGCGAGGTTGGTGAGCGCGACGCCGTCGCCGCAGTACCCACCAGCGGTCACGATTCCGGTGCCGCGCGCGAGGTTGACCGACGGGAACCAGTCGCGCGACAGACCCAGGACCCCGCCCCACCGGTGCGTGATCGCGACCTCGGCCAACGAAGGGAAGAACCGCACCAGGCTTCGGTGGACCGATGCGAACGCATGCTCGACGTGCTCGTAGCGTGCGCTGATCGTTGAGCCGAAGTGGTAAGGAGCGCCCCGGCCGCCCATCGCGATGCGGTCGTCGGCGGTCCGCTGGGCGTAGATCAGGTACCGCCGGTCGTCGTTGAAGGTCTCGCGCTGCGCCCCAGTTGACCTCGTCCCAGAAGCGCGACGGCAGTGGCTCGGTGGCCACGATGACGGAGTAGGCCGGCAGCACGTCGCGACGATGACCGTCGAATTGTGACGTGTACCCCTCGGTGGCGCGCACGACGAAGTCGGCGCGCAGGTCCCCGAACGGGGTCCGTGCCAGGTGAGGGCTGATTTCCGTGACCGGTGTTCCTTCGAAGATGTCCACGCCGTGACGCTCGACGGCCCGCGCCAGGCCGCGGGCCAGACGTGCCGGTTGCACAGCCGCGCAGTGTGGCGTGTAGGCGGCGCCGAACACACCATCGGCGGCGAGCCGGGTGCGCGCCTCTGCCCGGTCGAGCCAGTGCAGGTCCGCCTCGGTCTGTCCCCAACTTCGCGAGTGCTCGACGTCGGCGCGGATCCGCTGTGCCTGCAAGGGCGACGTTGCGAAGCGCAGGTAACCACCCTTGTGGAACCCCGCCTCGATGGATTCGACGTCGATGACACGCGCGATCTCATCGACGGTGTCGTTCGCGGTTACCTGCATGGCCAAGGCTGCATCCCGCGACGACTCCCGTGCCATCTGCTCGTAACCCATGGGCAGGAGCCCGGACACCCAGCCCCCGTTGCGCCCGGAGGCTCCGAATCCGGCGAAGTCACGCTCGAGCACCGCGATCCGCAACGACGGGTCGGTCCGCGCCAGGTAGTAGGCACTCCACAGCCCGGTGAAGCCGGCTCCGACGATCACGACGTCGTAGTCCCGCGGGCCGGGCAGCCGCGCGCGCGTGTGCTCCAGCTCGTCGCTGGGCACGGTGTCGTGCCACAACGACAACGACGCACGAGACGTCATGCCCACGCTCCCTGGCTCAGGTCCGGCTGGAACCCCACACCTGGTTACGTTACAAAGGCAGCAATGGACCCCGTGAGGCGGAGAGGTCGCCCCTCGACGCGCAGTCGTGACGAGCTGCTGGCCGCCACCCTCAGGGTGGCGGCGGTCCGCGGCTATGACGGGCTGCGCTTCAGCGACGTGGCGGAGGCCACGGACGTCCCGATCAGCTCGCTGCAGTACTACTTCGGGAGCCGCGACGCCTTGGTGCGCGAGGCAGTGACGCAGGGGGTGCGCGCCGAGGTGGCGCGGTGCGAGGAGGAGATCCAGCAGGTCGCCGACCCGTGGCAGCGCATGGAAGCCTTCATCGCCTGGGGCATCGATCTGGACGACGAGACCAGGCGGGAAGGCTGGCTGGTCTGGACCGAGTACTGGCGTGCAGCGCTGCGCGACCCGCAGTTGCAGGCGGACTCCGCGGACCTCGCGGCTCGATGGCGGGGCATCATCGGATCGATCGTGCGGGCCGGCATCGCCTCGGCTGACTTCCACGTCGACGGCCCGGTCGACGACGCGATCGCCGAGATCCTGGCCCTTGTCGACGGCCTGGGCGTGCAGCTGATGGTCGGCGACCAGGCGCTCAATGCCGACCGAGCGGTCGACATCGCGACCGCGGCGGCACGTCGCGTGCTGCGTCCCACGGATGAGCCGGGCTGGCCCGCGGCGACCTAGGGTGGTGCGGTGTCCGAGGAGTCGAGAGCGTCGAGCTGGCATCCGCACACCCAAGCGGTGGTGCTGGGCCGGCCACATGCGCCTGGCGACCCGCTGAACTCGCCGTTGGTGCTGTCGTCGACGTATCGCGACGGCGGGCCGGTCGGGTACGCGCGCGAGGGCAACGCGGGCTGGACCGCGCTGGAAGACGTCGTGGGAGCGCTCGAGGGCGGGGCCGCCGTCGCGTTCGGCTCCGGGCTTGCCGCAGCGGTCGCCGTGCTGGAGGACCTGCCCAACGGTTGTCACGTCGTTGCCCCTGCCACGCCCTACCACGGCATCACCGAGCTGCTCGTCGAACGCCGTGGGACCGGTCGACTCGGCGTCACGACCCTCGACCTGAGCGACGTCGTGGCGACCGATGACGTGCTGACGAAGGCGTCGGCTGCGGGGCGACCGACTGCGCTGTGGGCCGAGTCGCCGACGAACCCGATGTTGGACGTCGTGGATCTGGCGGCTCTGGGCCGAATCGCTCGTGACCACGACGCGGTGTTCATCGTCGACAACACGTTCGCCTCGCCACTGCTGCAACAACCACTGCGTCTTGGTGCCGACGTGGTGGTGCACTCGGCGACCAAGCTGATCGGTGGCCACTCCGACCTGCTGCTCGGCTTGGCCGTGACGACCGATCCGGAGCGCGTGGAACGACTCCGCCGCCATCGTCACCGCAACGGAAGTGTTCCCGGTTCTTTGGAGGCCTACCTCGCCTTGCGGGGCATCCGGACCCTGCCCATCCGGTTGGAGCGGGCGCAGGCCAATGCCACGGAGCTGGCGATCAGACTCGCGTCACACCCGGCTGTCACCCGAGTGCGCTACCCGGGGTTGCCAGGGCATCCGCGCGCCGACATCGTGGCCGCTCAGATGTCCGGCCCCGGAAGCGTCCTCGCCATCGAGACCGTCGGCGACGCGGCGTTCGCCGACCAGGTGTGTGCCGTAGTCCGGCTGGTCGTGCCAGCGACGAGCCTCGGCGGAGTCGAGACGCTGATCGAGCGACGGGCCAAGTACCCGGGCGATCGGGACGCCGGCGTGCCAGAGACGCTGTTGCGGATCAGTGTCGGCGTCGAACACATCGACGATGTGTGGGCCGACCTCGACCAGGCCCTGAACGCGGCTCTGGGATGACACGGCTCGTTCTGGTCGTCGACGACTCCGACACGATCCGCGAGCTGATCTGCCTGAACCTGGAGTTCGAGGGGTACGACGTGGAGCAGGCGGCCGACGCCCAGGCCTGTCTCGACCGACTCGACGCCGTTCGCTCGTCGGGAGCGCGTCGTCCGGACATGCTGCTGCTCGACGTGGTCATGCCGGGACTGGACGGGTTCAAGCTGACCACCCGTCTGAAGGGTGACCCTTCCACCGCCGACATCCCGATCCTCATCGTCAGCGCATCGGCGCAGCAGCGCGACTTCGAGTTGGCGCGCCAGGCCAGGGCCGACGGCTACCTGACCAAACCGTTCGACCCGGCAACCCTCATCGACCACGTGCGTGAGCTCGCCGGTCCACCGGAGCTGTGATCATGATCAACTCTGCGGGAGGGTTGCTAGCCTTGGTCGGTGACTCCCGCTGAACTCAGCGTCGCCGTACTGGCCGCGCTCGATGCCGCCATCGACTCCGGCGACCTGACGCTGACCAACGGGGCCCGACCCACAGATGCCTCGCAGGTGACGATCGAGCGTCCCAAGAACCGAGATCACGGCGACTACGCCACGAATGTTGCTCTGGTGTTGGCCAAGCCTGCCGGGCGTCCCCCGCGCGAGGTGGCCGACGCCCTCGCGTCGCAGCTGCGCACCCAACCCGGCATTGCGGCGGTCGACGTCGCTGGTCCGGGATTCCTCAACATCACGCTGGAAACGGCTGCACAGGGCGAGCTCGCCCGCACGATCGTCGAGGCTGGGCAGACCTACGGCACCAACCGCGCGCTCGCCGGTCGCAAGATCAACCTGGAGTTCGTCTCAGCCAACCCCACCGGGCCGCTGCACATGGGTCATACGAGATGGGCGGCCGTTGGTGACTCACTCTCGCGCATCCTGGCCGCGAGCGGCGGCGACGTCACGCGCGAGTTCTACTTCAACGACCACGGGGCCCAGATCGACCGGTTCGCGCGCTCCCTGCTGACCAGTGCACTCGGCGAGCCAGTCCCCGACGACGGGTATGCCGGTCAGTACATCGGGGAGATCGCGGCCGCGGTCTTGGCCCTCGAGCCGACCGTCCTCTCACTGCCCCGTGACGAGTCGCAAGAGGTGTTCCGCGACCGCGGCGTCGCGCTGATGTTCGACGAGATCAAGCAGGCCCTCGCCGACTTCGGGGTCCACTTCGACGTGTACTTCCACGAGAACAGCCTGCACGAGTCGGGGGCGGTTGAGCGCGCCGTGAAACGGTTGCGCGAGCGCGGGCACATCTACGACGCCGACGGCGCGGTGTGGCTGCGCACCACGGACTTCGGCGACGACAAGGACCGCGTCGTCATCAAGAGCGATGGCCAACCGGCCTACATCTCCGGCGACCTCGCCTACTACCTCGACAAGCGCGAGCGCGGGTTCGACCTCGTCATCATCATGCTCGGCGCCGACCACCACGGATACGTCGGCCGGATGATGGCTATGTGCCAGTGCTTCGGGGACACGCCACACGAGAACCTCGAGATCCTCATCGGGCAGATGGTGAACCTATTCAAGGCGGGTCAGCCCTTGCGGATGAGCAAGCGTGCGGGGACTGTTGTCACCCTGGAGGACCTCGTCGATTCGGTCGGTGTCGACGCGGCTCGCTACGCACTCGCGCGGTCGTCGGCCGACTCGACGATCGACATCGACCTCGACATGTTGACCAAGCACACGAATGACAACCCGGTGTTCTACGTGCAGTACGCGCACGCCCGCATCTCGTCACTGCTGCGCAATGCGGCTGACCTTGCGATCGAGTGGGGGGTCGCACAGTTCGATCCCTCACTGCTGAGCCACGAACGCGAGGGTGAGCTGCTCGGGGCACTGGCTGAGTACCCGCGCGTGGTCACTGCAGCAGCAGAGCTGCGCGAGCCGCACCGGGTGGCGCGTTACGTCGAGGAGCTGGCCACTCACTACCACCGCTTCTATGACGTGTGCCGGGTCCTGCCGCGCGGTGACGAAGTCGCAGACGACACGACCCGTGCGCGGCTGCTACTGACGCAGGCAACCCGGCAGGTGCTGGCCAACGGCCTTGACCTGCTCGGCGTCTCGGCCCCCGATCGGATGTAGCGATGACGGCCCACGAGGCGGTGCCGATCTGGGCCGCCGGCGTCGCGCGCGCGGTCTCCGGCGCGCTCAGCGTGAACGGCCACGACGTCCGCGACCTCGCCGAGCAGTTCGGGACGCCGGTGTATGTGCTGGACGAGACCGACTTTCGCAACCGTGCGCGCGCGTTCCGTCGTGCCTTTGCCGACGGTGACGTCCACTACGCGGCGAAGGCCTTCTTGTGCATCGCGGTGGCCAGATGGGTGGCCGAGGAGGGCCTCGGACTCGACGTTGCCTCGGGCGGTGAGCTGGCCGTCGCGCTGGCGGCCGACTTCCCGCCCGACCGGATCGTTGTGCACGGCAACAACAAGTCCGATGCGGAGCTGGAGCGGGCCCTGCGGGTGGGCGTCGGGCGGATCGTCGTGGACTCCTTCGACGAGATCGACCGGTTGACGGCGCTGGCGCGTTCCCTGGGGCAGCGTCCGGCCGTGTGCATCCGGCTCACCGTCGGGGTGGAGGCCCACACCCACGAGTTCATCGCCACTGCCCACGAGGATCAGAAGTTCGGGTTCTCGGTGGCGTCCGGGGCGGCCCTGCGAGCGGCGGAGGCTGTGCTCGACGCAGGGGTACTCGACCTGGTTGGGGTGCACTCCCACATCGGGTCGCAGATCTTCGACACCTCGGGTTTCGAGGTCGCCGCCGCCAGAGCAGTCGGACTGGTGGCCGACGTGCGCGACCGTCGCGGCGTGACGCTACCCGAGCTGAACCTCGGGGGCGGTCTGGGCGTCGCCTACGTGGAGGGTGACGACCCGGCTGACGCCACTGAGGTGGCGACGTCTCTGCGCGACATCGTGACCCGGGCCTGCTCGATGCACGCTCTTCCCGTGCCGAGAATTGCGGTCGAGCCGGGTCGCGCGATCGCCGGGCCGAGCACCCTCACCTTGTACGAGGTCGGCACCGTGAAGCCGGTCGAGCTCGACGGCGGGACGGTGCGGCACTACGTGGCCGTCGACGGCGGTATGAGCGACAACGTCCGGTCCGCGTTGTACGGGGCTGACTACACGGTGACCTTGGCCAACCGCACCTCGTCGGCTCCGGCGATGCGCGCCCGCGTCGTCGGCAAGCACTGCGAGAGCGGCGACATCGTCGTGCGCGACGCCGACCTGCCCGACGACCTGCGCCCAGGTGACCTGCTGGCCGTCGCCACCACCGGTGCCTACTGCCGATCCATGGCCTCCACCTACAACTTCGTGGGGCGGCCGCCGGTCGTCGCCGTGGCCGGCACGCCGGCCCAACCCCAGCCGCCGACGGTGATCCTGCGCCGCGAGACCGAGGCCGATCTGCTGGGTCTGGACCCGGGCGTGGGACGCTAAGCGCGCGGGTCACGCCCGGGGAGTGAAGGTTCGACGCGTCGAGGAGGGACATGTCCGCCCAGCCGATGCGCGTCGTGCTGCTCGGAGCCGGGGTCGTCGGCAGTGAGGTGGCCCGCCTGATCGTCGACCAGGCGGAGGACCTGACCGCTCGCATCGGCGCTCCGCTGGAGCTGGTCGGCGTCGCGGTGCGCCGCCCAGGGGTCGACCGCGGCTTGCCGGTTCCTGACGCGCTGGTCACCGACGACGCCGCGGGCCTGATCGCGGCCACGGCCCCGGACATCGTCATCGAGGTGATGGGGGGCATCGAGCCGGCACGGACATTGATCCTGCAGGCGTTCGCCGCCGGCGCAGGGGTGGTCACGGGCAACAAGGCGCTGCTGGCCGAGGACGGCGCGACCTTGTACGAGGCGGCTGCCGAGGCCGGTGTCGACCTCTACTACGAGGCCGCCGTCGCGGGGGCCATCCCCTTGCTGCGTCCGCTGCGGGAGTCGCTGGTCGGCGACCGGGTTCAGCGGGTGCTGGGGATCGTCAACGGCACGACGAACTACATCCTCACCAAGATGGACGAGACGGGCGCCGACTTCGCCGAGGCGCTGGCCGAAGCCCAGGCACTGGGCTACGCCGAGAAGTCCGACCCCGCGGCCGATGTGGAGGGCTACGACGCGGCCGCGAAGGCGGCGATCATTGCCGGACTCGCGTTCCACTCCCGCGTGACCATGGACGACGTCTCACGAGAAGGCATCACGGCCATCACGGCCCATGACGTGGCCGCAGCGCGCTCGACGGACCATGTCATCAAGCTCCTGGCGATCGCCGAACGCACTCTCGACGGTCGCGGGATCAGCGTCCGCGTCCACCCGGCGATGGTGCCGCGCAACCATCCACTGGCCAGCGTGCGCGACGCGTACAACGCGGTGTTCGTCGAGACCGACGCAGCGGGACAGCTGATGTTCTACGGACGCGGAGCCGGCGGTGCGCCCACCGCATCGGCAGTGGTGGGCGACGTGGTCGCGGTGGCCCGGAACCGCATCAGCGGCGGTCACGGTCCGCGGGAGTCGGTGTACGCCGGCCTTCCGGTGGTGCCGATGGGGGAGTCGTCCACCCGGTACTACATCGCGCTCGACGTCGCCGACAAGGCTGGTGTGCTGGCGCGCGTGGCCCTGGAGTTCGCCACCCACGACGTGTCCATCGAGACGCTGCGCCAAGACGGGCATGGCGACGACGCCACGCTGCAGGTGGTGACCCATGAAGCGCGCGAGGCGGATCTCGCCGCGACGGTCGAGACCCTGCGTGGGCTCGACGTGGTGCGCGACGTCGCCGCCGTGGTGCGGGTCGTGGGAGCGTGACGACCGTGGCTGACCCGACTGCCCGCATGCACCCGTGGCGTGGCGTGATCGAGGAGTACCGGGATCGACTCCCAGTCTCGGAGTCGACGCCGGTGATCAGTCTCGGCGAGGGCGGGACACCACTCGTGCGGGCCGAGGTGGTCAGTGACCGCACCGGATGCGACGTCTGGCTGAAGGTCGAAGGGGTCAACCCGACGGGTTCGTTCAAGGACCGTGGCATGACCGTCGCCATCTCGTGCGCCGCGCAAACCGGAGCCAAGGCTGTGATCTGCGCCTCGACCGGGAACACCTCTGCGTCGGCGGCCGCCTACGCCGTGCGCGCCGGGATGGTGTGTGTGGTGCTCGTGCCGCAAGGCAAGATCGCGATGGGGAAGTTGTCGCAAGCGCTCGCCCACGGAGCGCGCCTGCTGCAGGTTCAGGGAAACTTCGACGACTGTCTGCGCGTGGCGCGCGAGCTCTCTGACCAGTACCCGGTGGCACTGGTGAACAGCGTGAACCCGGCGCGCATCGAGGGCCAGAAGACTGCTGCGTTCGAGATCGTCGACGCGCTGGGCGATGCACCCGACATTCACGTGCTGCCGGTGGGGAATGCGGGCAACATCACGGCCTACTGGAAGGGCTACGTCGAGTACGCAGGCGACGGCTTGGCCACGCACCGGCCGCGGATGTGGGGCTTCCAAGCCGCTGGTGCGGCGCCCATCGTCACGGGCTCGCCGGTGGCGTCGCCGTCGACGGTGGCCACGGCGATCCGGATCGGCAATCCGGCGTCGTGGCAGCAGGCCGTAGCGGCGCGCGACGAGAGCTGCGGTGTGATCGAGGCGGTGACCGACCGCGAGATCCTGGCGTCGTACCGCCTGCTCGCCGCGCAGGAGGGTGTGTTCGTGGAGCCGGCCTCGGCAGCCGGCGTCGCCGGGCTGTTGGCGCGCCACGAGCGCGGCGAGGTCGAGCCGGGTCAGCGGATCGTCTGCACGGTCACCGGGAACGGACTGAAGGACCCCGACTGGGCGATCGCGGGCGCACCGCCACCGGTCACCGTGGCGGCGGACCCGCATGCGGCCGCCTCGCTGCTCGGGCTGGAGGCGTAGTGGCCGCTCCGGTCTTCCGCGCTGCGACCATGCGGATCCGGGTGCCGGCCACGTCGGCGAACCTCGGTCCCGGGTTCGACAGCTTCGGCCTGGCGCTGTCGTTGTTCGACGAGGTCGTCGTGCGCATCGGCGAGGACGGCCTGGACCTCGACGTCGCCGGCGAGGGCGCCGAGGAGCTGCGGCGCGACGAGCGCCACCTCGTGGCGAAGTCGATGTACCGCGCGTTCGACGCGTTGGGCGGACGTCCCAGGGGAGTCGCGGTCAGGTGCCTCAACCGGATCCCGCAGGGGCGTGGGCTGGGGGCGTCCGCGGCGGCGATCGTCGCCGGTCTCACGGCCGCGAAGGCCGTGACCGTGGGCGGTGACGACCGGCTCGACGACGAGCGGACGCTGGCACTCGCCACCGAGCTCGAGGGACACCCCGACAACGTCGCCGCCGCGATGCTCGGCGGGTTCAGCGTCGCCTGGGTCGACGGCGACGGCGTGCACGCGTTCTCGCAACCGATCTCCGCCGAAGTGGTGGCGGTCGCTTTCATTCCGCCCACGCAGCTGCGCACCAGCAAGGCCAGGCGCGCCCTCCCCGAGCAGATCCCGCATGCCGACGCCACGGCCAACACGGCCAGGGCAGCTGCTCTCGTCGAGGCGCTGACCCGTCGCCCGTCGCTGCTGCTGCCGGCCACCGAGGACTTCTTGCACCAGGAGTACCGGCGCGAGGTCATGCCCCGCACCTTGACGCTTGTCGATCGGCTGCGCGCCGCCGGCGTGGCGGCGGTCGTGTCCGGCGCCGGTCCATCAGTGCTCGCGCTGTGCGACGACGTCACCGCTGCGGCCCTCACGTCCGGCGCCTTCGCGGTGTCGGCGCCTCGCGGCTGGCAAGTGGTGCGGTTGGCGCCGGACGAGCGTGGGGTACAGGTGCTGCCGCTGTGACCTGGGCTGGGCTCGCGGCGGTGCTCGTGCCCGGGCTGGGCATCGCTTGGAGCCCGGTACCCCTCGAGGCGGTACTGGCCATGCTGCGCACCGAACGCCCGCGCTCGCTGGGCCTGCTCTTCACGATCGGTTTCGGCATCGGCATCGCACTGCTCGGGTACGTCGCGCTGCTGTTGGCTGGTGTCGGAAACTTCGCCGCGGGTAGCTCCACCTACCAGCGAGTCGGTTGGTTGCAGATCGTGCTGGGAGTCTTGTTGTGGTCGCTCGCGTTGCATCGATGGCTGCAGCGACCAGCGGCGGGCCAGTCCGATGAGCCTCCCGCCTGGGTGCGCGACGTCCAGTCCTTCACCGCGCTGCGGGCGGTGGGCGTGGCGGTTCCCCTGGCACTGGCCAGCCCGAAGAACGTCGTCCTCGCGGTGGTCGCCATGATCGCCGTGGCTGCCCTGCCGACAGGCGCCGGCGCGGCCTATCTGGCCTTCGTGCTGCTCGCCTGCTCGGCTCTGCTGCTGGTCGTGGTCGTCGACCTTCCCTCGCCACGGGGGCTCGGGCCGCGACTGGACGGTTGGCGCGACTGGCTCGGCCGGCACAACACCGCCATCGCGGTGACCTCGCTGTTCCTGCTCGGCGCGGTGGTCGTGAGCCGAGGTCTGGAGGCGTTGGCGAGGTAACGATCCCGACACGCGCCCTCAGGTTGGGGCGCCCCGGGAACGATCCAAGGATGCGGAGTGTTAGCCTGTACGCGTATCGCCCTCCGAGGATCTCCATCGATTTCGCCGTGTGATGAATCTCGTGTGAGGATTACCCGCAAGCGGCGGATCATCTCGAATCAGCGGTACGCCCGCCTCGCATCTCGGAGTTCCCCCTCCGCGCGCGGCACCACCCCTGAACCGGCCTGAGGCCTGGATCCGATCCAGGCCCGGAGCCGTCCCGGGGGTTTCTCCACCGGGTCCCGGCGCACAAGCCGCAGGCCCGTCCTCCCTGGAAGGACTACATCGCGTGAGCGACACCACCGAAGTGCTCGAAACCACCACCACGCCGGACCGTTCCGGCGACGCCCCCGCTGCCGCGCGCAAGCGCTCCGGCAACGGGCTGAGCGGCATGGTGCTGCCCGAGCTCCAAGCCGTGGCCAATGGCCTCGGCATCTCCGGCACCGCCCGGATGCGCAAGAGCCAGCTGATCGAAGCGATCCAGGCTGCGCAGTCCGGCAACGGCGCCGCCTCAGCCACCACCACCAGCAGCACCGCGCCCGTCCGGTCCAACGGCCGCACCTCGTCGCAGGCCCGACCGGCGACGACCAGCGACGACAGCACCGACAGCCCCTCTGACGCCGGCACGGAGGCGACCACCGGGACCGGTCCTGAGCGCAACGAGCGCCCGGACCGCAACGACCGCAACGAGCGCCCGGACCGTAACGACCGCACTGACCGCGGCGACCGTGGGCCGCGCGGCGAGCGGGGCTCCCGCAGCCAGTCCCAGGGCCAGTCCCAGGGCCAGTCCCAGGGCCAGTCGCAGGGCTCGAACCCCAATGGCGGCCAAGGCGGCGACAGCCAGTCCGACGACGACTACGACAGCAGCCGCGGCCGGCGTCGGCGGCGCGGCCGTGACCGCTACCGCGACCGCGAGCGGCCGCGCGGGCGGGACCGCTACGGCGAGGCCGAGCCCGTCATCGGCGAGGACGACGTTCTCGTTCCGGTTGCCGGCATCCTCGACGTACTCGACAACTACGCGTTCGTGCGCACCTCGGGCTACCTGCCCGGCTCCAACGACGTCTACGTGTCGCTGGCGCAGGTGCGCAAGCACGGCCTGCGTCGCGGCGACGCCGTCACGGGCGCGGTCAAGCAACCCAAGGACGGGGAGCGGCGCGAGAAGTTCAACGCGCTCGTACGGCTCGACACCGTGAACGGCACCGAGCCGGAGAAGGCCGGCGAACGCCCCGACTTCAACAAGCTGACCCCGCTGTACCCGCAGGAGCGGCTGCAGCTCGAGACCGACCCGAACATGCTGACGACGCGCGTCATCGACCTGGTGGCTCCGATCGGCAAGGGCCAGCGCGGCCTCATCGTGTCGCCGCCCAAGGCCGGCAAGACCATGGTGCTGCAGTCGATCGCCAACGCCATCACCACGAACAACCCTGAGGTCCACCTCATGGTCGTGCTCGTCGACGAGCGCCCAGAAGAGGTCACCGACATGCAGCGAACGGTCAAGGGTGAGGTCATCGCCTCGACCTTCGACCGTCCGGCCGACGACCACACGACCGTCGCCGAGCTCGCGATCGAGCGGGCCAAGCGCCTGGTCGAGCTCGGCCACGACGTCGTGGTCCTGCTGGACTCGATGACCCGGCTCGGCCGCGCGTACAACCTGTCCGCCCCGGCGTCGGGTCGCATCCTGTCCGGTGGCGTCGACTCCTCGGCGCTGTACCCGCCCAAGCGGTTCTTCGGCGCGGCCCGCAACATCGAGCACGGAGGATCGCTGACGATCCTGGCCACTGCGTTGGTGGAGACGGGCTCGAAGATGGACGAGGTCATCTTCGAGGAGTTCAAGGGCACCGGAAACATGGAGCTGAAGCTGGACCGCAAGCTCGCCGACAAGCGGGTCTTCCCGGCCGTCGACGTCGACGCGTCGGGCACGCGCAAGGAGGAGCTGCTGCTCTCTCCCGATGAGCTGAAGGTCGTCTGGAAGCTGCGCCGGGTGCTCCACGCACTCGAGTCGCAGCAGTCCATCGAGCTGCTCCTGGACAAGCTGAAGTCGACCAAGAGCAATGCGGAGTTCCTCATGCAGGTGCAGAAGACCACGCCCGGCGTCAACGGCGCCGACGAGGACTGACCCACCCGATCCCGGCACGACGGCGGCCCGACCCCGATCCGGGGCCGGGCCGCTGGCGTCATCGTCCTGCTTCGGCCGACGTTCACCCGATCGGCCTAGCGACATCGGGCCATCTATCCGGTACGTGAGGCACCTCACGAATGGCCCGCCTCAAGACCTATCGCCGCACGTCCGAGGCAGGGGAAGGACCGTCGCTGGGACGGCTCCCCTCGGCTGAAGCGATTGGACCTGACATGTTCGCAACCCCACAGCGCCGCCGTCGTGCGCTGCGCGCCGCCGCCCCGGTGGCCGGCCTGCTGGCCGCCGCGCTTCTGGTGTGGCAGGGCAGCTACGCCGCCTTCTCCGCCACCACGGACAACGGCACGGAGGCCTGGAGCACGGGGTCGCTGACCCTCGTCAACACTCCCGGCACCGGTACCTATGCCGCCTCGACCACCCCGGTCTTCAACGAGACCAACCTGATCATCCCCTCGGCCACCGTCTCCAAGTGCGTGACGGTCAAGGCAGGCGGAACGCTGGGTGGCACCCTGAACTTCTACCGTGGCGCGCTGACCGGCAGCGCCGGCCTGGCCACGCAGGTCTCCTTGACGATCAAGCGCAGTGCGGTGGCAGCCGTGGACCCGGCGATTCCCGCGAACTGCACGGGCTTCGTCTCGGCAGCGACCATCGCCACGACGAACCTCAATGCCCTGCCGACCACGTACGGCACGGGGCTGGGCAGCGTCGTGGTGCCGGTCGGCACCCAGTTCGTCGTCTACCAGTTCACCTACCAGGTCGTGACCACCGGCTCGAACGCCGGCGACAACGCCCTGCAAGGGACCTCGGCCTCAGCGCCGTTCAATTGGGAGATCCAGTAGTCACCTGCTGAACCTCACCGAGCTCAGGGAGCTCACGCAGGCCGACCCCGGCACCCGCAGCGCTGGGTGCCGGGGTCGGCCCGTGAAGTGAGTGCGCAGCGGGCGCGCGGGAACCACGGGGGACACGGGGGAATGATCTGGAGAGGAGGAGCCGATGACCGCAGTCGTGGAGTCCCCGGAGTCGTCGGCTCCTGCACCGGAGGAACCGACGCCGACTGACCAACCGGGCCTCGTCTGGCTGGTCGCCGGTGTGCTCGGCCGCACGTGGTTGTGGTTCATCGCCGGCTGCCTGCTCATCACGTTGGTGCCGTTGGCGTTCGGCTGGCACGCATACGTCGTGGAGTCCGGTTCCATGGCTCCTCGGATCAACGTCGGCGACGTCGTGCTCGCCTCACCCGACCACGACCCGCAGTCGTTGCTCGGACACGTAGCCGTCTTCGACGACCCCGACTTCCCCGGCAAGGTGAAGACGCACCGCGTCATCGCGATCGACCAGGACGGGCTGCTGGTCACCAAGGGCGACGCGAACCCGACTCCGGACAGCCAGCACGTCAGCATCCAGGCCGTTCACGGACTCGGGCGGTTGCTCGTGCGCTTCGTCGGGCTGCCGCTGATCTGGCTCCAGCGCGGCGAGGTGCTGCCCCTGCTGTTGTTCCTCGCCAGCGTGCTGGGCGCCGGCTACGCCGTGGCGCGCGACCAGGAGCCGGCCGACGACGAGTCGGACGATGAGTCGGACGATCCCCCCGACGCCAGGGACGAGTCGGAGGAGGCTGCTGCGGCCTCACCGGTCTCACCGGCGCCAGCGGCGACCGTCCGCACGTGGCGATGGCGTCACGCGGCCCACCGGTTGGTCTGGCGGGCCGGCTTCTGCGCGATTCTGGCGACGCTGCTCACGATCCCGATGACCTTCGGCGCGTTCGCCGCGACCACGAACAACGGGACCGAGTCCTGGTCGGTGCCGAACTGGGACTACACCACACAGCTGAAGGCGCTCGGCCCCAAGATCTACTACAAGCTCGACGACGCCAGCCCGTCGGCGAACGCCGTGGACTCGTCCGGCAACCTCTACACCGGCACCTACAACGGCACGTCCACCAACTTCACCTACGGGGTCACCGGCGCGCTCGTCACCGACAGCCCGAACCTTGCGGTGACGCAGACCACCGCGAACTCGTGCGTGTTCACCCCGGCCGCGTCGTCGGAGGCGGCGCCCGGTCCGGCCACCTACAGCGAGATCGTCTGGTTCAAGGTGGCCAACGGCTACAACCAGGGGGGCAAGCTCGTCGGGCTCGAGAACCAGCGCACCACGACCGTGTCGACGCAGTACGACCGTCACATCTACATGGATGGCGCCGGAAAGCTGTACTTCGGCGTCTGGCTCACCGCATCCGGCACCCCCAAGACCGTCAACAGCCCCTTGTCGTACAACGACGGCAACTGGCACATGGTGGTGGCGACGATGGGGGCCGCCGGCATGCACCTGTACGTGGACGGCGCCCAGGTGGCCAGCGACCCCAACACCACCTCGGAGACGTTCGCGGGCACCGGCTACTGGCGGTTCGGCTGTGGCAACCTCAACGCTTGGGGTGGGGCGGCCACGTGGACCGGGCCGAACGCCCCCACGACCTCGAAGAACTACCCCTTGCTGGGGTCACTGGACGAGGTGTCGATCTTCACCAGCCAGCTCAGCGCGGCCAACGTCCAGTTCCTCTACTGGATCCGCTGACCCCGGGCACCGGTTCGGAAGCAACGAGTCGACGCTTCCACAAGAGTGGAGGAAATCACCCGTTGTCCCCCCTGGAATGGAAGTTTCGAGGGGGTCATCCGTGGCCCGCTGCCGACCCGGCCGAGCCCCGCGGAGGGACGCCAATTGGGTACCTGGCCCTTCGCCTGGAATAATCGCGCCACCGGTTCCGGTTCACGGCTCGGGCAGACCGCCTGAGACGACCCGGCGACCGCAGTGACGAGGAGATCTGTGTGAAGCCCGACATTCATCCCACCTACGTCGAGACCCAGGTCACCTGCACCTGCGGCTCGACGTTCACCACGCGTAGCACGGCCAAGAACGGCGTCATCCACGCCGATGTCTGCAGCCAGTGCCACCCCTTCTACACCGGCAAGCAGAAGATCCTCGACACCGGCGGCCGAGTGGCCCGGTTCGAGCAGCGGTACGGCAAGAAGTAGCTGCGCAGACGGCGCCGGCCGACCCCTTGGGTCGGCTCCGGCGCCGTTTGGCTTTCTACTGGCAAACCGCCCCACCTCGGGAGGACCGCGCGTGTTCGACCAGGTCGATCAGCTGATGCTGGAGTTCGGTGCGCTCGAGGAGCAGCTCGCCGATCCCTCGATCCACGCCGACGCCGGTGCGGCCCGGCGTCTGGGACGCCGCTACGCCGAGCTCGGGCCGATCGTCGCGACCTACCAGTCGTGGCGGCAGACCTACGACGACGAGACCGCGGCTCGCGAACTGGCCACCGAGGACCCGGCGTTTCGCACCGAAGCCGGCGAGCTGCACGAGCGTCGCCTTGAGCTGGAGGACGAGCTGCGCGCGCTGCTGCTGCCGCGGGACCCCAATGATGCGAAGGACGTCATCTTGGAGGTCAAGGCCGGCGAGGGCGGGGAGGAGTCGGCGTTGTTCGCCGGCGATCTGCTGCGCATGTACCTGCGCTATGCCGAGCGACGTGGGTGGCAAAGCGAGCTGCTCGACGCGACCGAGTCCGACCTCGGCGGGTACAAGGCGGCGGCTGTGGCGCTGAAGTACCGCGGCGTCCCCGAGGGAGGTCAGGGTGTGTGGTCGCGGCTGAAGTACGAAGGGGGAGTCCACCGGGTGCAGCGAGTCCCGGTGACCGAGAGCCAGGGGCGCATCCACACCTCGGCGGCCGGCGTGCTGGTGCTGCCCGAAGCCGAGGACGTCGACGTCGAGATCGATCCCAACGACCTCCGCATCGACGTGTTCCGCAGCTCGGGGCCAGGTGGTCAGAGCGTCAACACCACCGACTCCGCGGTACGGATCACTCACCTGCCCACCGGCATCGTGGTCAGCTGTCAGAACGAGAAGAGCCAGTTGCAGAACCGGGTGCAGGCGCTGCGCATCCTGCGCGCGCGGCTGCTGGCGGCCGCCCAGGACGCCGCCGATCAGGAGGCGTCGGATGCCCGACGCTCCCAGGTGCGCACCGTCGACCGCTCCGAACGAATCCGCACCTACAACTTCGCCGAGAACCGGATCTCCGACCACCGCGTCGGATACAAGGCGTACAACCTTGACCAGGTGCTCGACGGCGACCTCGACGCGGTGGTCCAAGCTTGTATCGACGCCGACATGTCGTCGCGGCTGGGTGCCGAGGCCGCGCCGTCGTCCCCGTCGACGTCATCAGGCACCACGTGAGCGTCGTCGAGCAGACCACCGTGCGCACGGCCGTGATCGAGGCGACGCGCGCCCTTGATGCCGCCGGCGTGCCTTCGCCGCGACACGACGCCGAGGAGCTGTTGGGTTGGCTGCTGGACTGTCCGCGCAGTGAGCTGTGGCGTCACCACGAGCAACCGGTTCCGGATCGCTATGACGAACTGGTGCAGATCCGCGCCTCGCGAGTCCCGCTGCAACACATCACCGGGCGCGCGTACTTCCGTCACGTGGTGCTCGCCGTGGGACCAGGGGTGTTCGTGCCGCGCCCCGAGACCGAGATCGTGGTGGAGCACGCCCTTCACAAGTTGCGTGCGTTGCACCTGACGGATGCGGTCGTCGTCGACCTGTGCAGCGGCTCCGGCGCCATCGCACTGTCGATCGCCGACGAGGCGCCCGCAATGGTCTCGGGCCGCGTCGAGGTTCACGCCGTAGAGGACGGCGATGACGCCATCGAGTGGCTCCGGCGCAACTGCGCGGACTCGGCGGTCGTAGTGCACCACGCCGATCTGGCCGCCCCGCTGCGTGACCTGGCCGGACGCGTCGACCTGGTGGTGGCCAACCCGCCCTACATCCCGCTCGAGGCCGTCCCGCGCGACCTGGAAGTGGCAAGGCACGATCCATCGATGGCGCTGTACTCCGGGGCGGACGGGCTCGACCACATCCGGGCCGTCGAACGTTCCGCGGCACGACTGCTGCGGTCCGGAGGTGTGCTCGTGGTGGAGCACTCCGACGAACAGCGGGCCGCGGCGACGGCGGTGTTCGGGGCGTCGACGTGGTGCGACGTGCTCGACCACCAGGACCTGACCGGGCGCGACCGGTTCGTCAGCGCCCGGCGCGCAGGCTGAAAGGGAAGTCCACGTGCGCCGTTATGACTGCCTCGTCGCCGCCGACCGGGCGAACGGTGTCCAGATGGCGATCTCGGCCGCCCGCCGGAACCGGCTGGTCGTCCTGCCCACCGACACCGTGTACGCGGTGGCGTGCGACGCATTCTCGCCCGACGCGGTCGCTGCGCTGTGCGAGGCCAAGGACCGGGTCCAGGGCAGCGCCCTGCCGGTGATGGTCGGAGCGCCCGGCACGCTCGACGGTCTGGTCATGGGATTGTCCGCAGACGGCCGCGCGCTGGTGCAGGCGTTCTGGCCGGGCCCCCTGACAGTGGTGTGCGAGCAGCAACCCACTCTGGTGTGGGACATCGGTTCGTCCGACGAGGTCGCAGTGCGCATGCCGTTGCACCCCTTGGCCCTCGACGTGCTGCGCGGTGTGGGACCGATGGTGGTGATCACGGCGAACCGTCGGGGAGGTCCGGCTCCACTGACGTGCGGCGCAGCGCAGGAGCAGCTCGGTGACGACGTCGAGGTGTATCTGGACGGTGGGCCGATGACGCCCGCCGCGCCCAGCACGATCGTCGACCTGACGGGTCTGCAGCCCGTGCTCTTGCGCCAGGGCCCGTTGGACGTGGAACTCTTGCGTACTGTCGCTCCCGAGCTGCGCAGTCCGGATGAGGAGGAGTCGTGACCGCCGGACGGTTCCGCATCCTGCACGTCTGCACCGGCAACATCGGTCGTTCACCCATGGCCGAGCGGCTCATGCGGCTGCGGCTGCGGCAGCGGCTGAGCACCGATGCCGACTCGTTCCATGTCGAGAGCGCGGGCACCTGGGGTCAGCCCGGTGCGCCGATGGAGCCCTTCGCCGAGGAGGCGATCCGCGAGCTGGGCGCAGATCCCGACGGCTTCCAGGCGCGAGACCTGCAGGCCGTGCACATCGAGCTCGCCGACCTCGTGCTCACCGCGACCGTGGAGCATCGTGCCGCCGTCGTCGCCACCGTGCCGAGCGCCGTACGACGGGTGTTCACCTTGAAGGAGTTCGCCCGCCTCGGTGCGGCCGTGGAGCCCTCGATGATGCCGATCCATGTGTCAGCGGGCGGTGTCGACGCGGTCGACTACGCGGCCGCCGCCGTACACGCTGCGCTGACGCTGCGCGGCCCGGGGGAGCGCCCCAACGCCGGCGCCGACGACGTGGCCGACCCGATCGGGGCGGCCTACCGCGTCTACCAGGCGCGGGCGCGTGAGATCGACCTGGCCGTCGGCCAGTGCGTCCGGGTCCTCGCCACCCGCTGAACCCCACCCAGCTCCGCTCCCCTCCGCGTTGATCTTGGACTTCGTGTGTGTGTTGATCTTGGGAAAGCGACATCTTCTCCTTGATCAACAGCCGGCCACCGGACGGTGACCTCGACAGGCTGCGTCTAGAGTGGGCCAGCCGCCTGGCGCCGATCCTGTCCCGCCGCGGCGCCGACCCCCGACGACATCGGACCGACCGTGGGAGCAACGCCATGACCAGCGCGCCGTACTGGGGCCCGGACTTCGGCCAACTGCAGCGAAACGACCCGGAGATCGCCGCGGTGATCCTGGCCGAGCTCGATCGCCTGCGCAGCGGTCTGCAGCTGATCGCCAGCGAGAACTTCACGTCGCCGGCCGTGCTGGCCGCCAGCGGCTCGACCTTGACCAACAAGTACGCCGAGGGCTATCCGCACAAGCGCTACTACGGCGGCTGCGTCGATGTCGACCGGGCCGAGGACATCGGGATCGCCCGGGCCAAGGAGCTGTTCGGCGCCGAGCACGCGAACCTGCAGCCTCACTCCGGAGCCAGTGCCAACCTGGCCGTCTACGCGGCGCTGCTGCAGCCGGGCGACACCGTCCTCGCAATGGACCTCAAGCACGGTGGCCACCTGACGCACGGGTCACCGGTCAACTTCTCGGGCCAGTGGTTCAAGCCGGTGTCGTACGGCGTGCGCGAGGACACCGAGACGATCGACTACGACCATGTGCGCTCGCAGGCGCTCGAACACCGCCCGAAGATGATCATTGCGGGCGCAACCGCGTACCCACGACTAATCGACTTCGCCGCGTTCCGCTCTATCGCCGACGAAGTCGGCGCCTACTTCATGGTGGACGCAGCTCACTTCATCGGGCTGGTGGCCGGTGGCGCGATTCCGTCGCCGGTTCCGCACGCCGACGTCGTGTCCTTCACCACGCACAAAGTGCTCCGCGGCCCGCGCGGCGGAATGGTGCTGTGCCGGGGAGATCTGGCGCAACGCATCGACAAGGCCGTGTTCCCCTTCCTCCAGGGTGGCCCGCTCATGCACCAGGTCGCCGCCAAGGCGGTCGCGTTGAAGGAGGCGATGGCACCGGAGTACCAGACCTACGCCCGCCAGGTTGTGGCCAACGCCCAGGCCCTGACCGAGGCGATGGCGGCCGAAGGCATGCGGCCGGTGTCCGGCGGAACCGACACCCACCTGGCGTTGATCGACTTGCGCGAGGTCGGAGTCACCGGACGCGACGCCGAGATCCGCTGCGACGCTGCCCGCATCACCTTGAACAAGAACGCCATTCCCTTCGACCCGCAGAAGCCCATGATCGCCTCCGGAATCCGGATCGGAACACCTTCGGTCACCACGCAGGGCATGTCGGAGTCGCAGATGAAGGACATCGCGAGCCTGATCGGCACCGCGGTTCGGTGTGACCTCGACACCGCAGCTGGACTGGCTCAGGCGGAGTCGACGGCGGTGGCCGTGTCGGAGCTGGTGGCTCAGTTCCCGGCGTACCCCGAGCCCGCGGCCTGACGCGTCGACTGACCGGGATCGCAGATGCGTTCCTACCTGCTGGTCCTCCTGCTGGCTGCGGCGGTCACTTATGTGACCGTCCCGGTCGTGCGATGGGTGGCCCGCCGGTGGAATGTCGTGGCCGAGATCCGGGACCGCGACGTGCACAGCACCCCCGTGCCCCGTCTGGGCGGCGTGGCGATGTACCTGGGCTTCCTGGCGGCCATGTTGCTGGCCCGCCACATGCCTCTGTTGCACCGCATGCTGACCCATTCGCGCGACGTCGACGGCGTGATCGTGGGCGCAACCTTGATCTTCCTGGTGGGTGTCGCGGACGACATCTGGGGCCTCGACGCCATCACCAAACTCGCCGGCCAGGTCGTGGCTGCCGGAGTGATGGTGCTCATGGGGGTACAGCTGCTGTGGCTACCGATCGGCGGTGTGCTCTCGTTGGACTTCAACACCAGCATCATCTTGACCGTGCTGGTCGTAGTGGTGACTGTCAACGCCGTGAACTTCGTCGATGGTCTCGATGGCCTCGCGGCCGGCATCGTCGGGATCGGCGCGCTGGCCTTCTTCGCGTTCTCCTACCTCTTGTCGGTCGAACGTGGGATCGACCGGGCCATGACGGCCACGTTGCTCACCGCGGCGCTCGCGGGTATCTGTGCCGGCTTCCTGCCGCACAACTTCAACCCCGCACGGATCTTCATGGGTGACTCGGGGTCGATGGTCATCGGACTGCTGCTCGCCGCCAGCGTGATCACCCTGACCGGCCGGATCGACCCCGGGTCCCTCGTCGACTCCGGCGGCCGGGTCGCGTGGTTGCCGGCGTTCATGCCGCTGATCCTGCCGTTCGCCATCTTGGCCGTCCCGTTCGCTGACCTCCTTCTTGCGGTGGTCCGGCGAACGCGGGCCGGTCGATCGCCGTTCGCGCCCGACAAGCAGCACCTGCACCACCGGCTGTTGGAGATCGGCCACAGCCAACGCCAGGCGGTGATCGTCATGTACCTGTGGGCGGCAGCGGTGGCGATCGGTGCCGCTACGGCTGCCTTCACCAACGCGGCCATGGGCATCGCAGTGGGTGTGAGCATCGCTGTGTTGGCAGCGCTCGCGACGCGATGGCGCTCGACGGAAGTGTCGTCGTGATGTCGCGGACAAGGCAACCGGTCGAGGGCGGCGATCTCCTCGCCGTGATGTTCACCTGGGCCGCTCGCTGGTCGCTCGTCGTGGCCCTGTTGAGCGTGGTCGGTGTCACGATCGGCACCGGTTGGCCTGGCTTTGTGGGCGGCGTCGTCGGCGTGACCATGGTGCTGCTGTTCTTCGGTGTCGACCTCGTGGTGCTTCGGATGACCAAGGCACTCTCTCCGACGCAGGTGACGGCGGTCGTCCTCGGCGAGTACGTCGTCAAGATCCTGCTCCTCGCGGTCCTGGTGTGGTGGCTCCAGGGCCGGTCCGAGGTCGACCTCCACGCGATGGCGGTGACCGTGGTTCTCACGACGGTGGCGTGGGTCGTCTCCTTGACGGTTGCGGCATTTCGGGCACGGTCCTTCGTCATCGACGCGCCCTCGCCGAAGGTCGACCGCGACGCGCAGACCCGCGCTGAACAACCGTGAGAGGGATCACAGCCGGGGGCTCTTCGTCGGGTTGGAGAGGGCCTTCGCCGCGCTGCTATAGTCGCGAAATCATGGTCCAGGGAAGACTTCCTGCGGGAAGTGACACTGGGCCATCCCTGTCGAACGATGGGGGAGTCGCCGGCTACCTGCTCGCCGGAATCTGCCTATTCGGTGGACTCGGGCTGCTCATGGACCACTGGCTCGGGGTGTCGTTCCTGACACCCGTCGGGTTGGTGATGGGCGCAGCAGCCGGCGGCTACCTGATCTTCGTCAGGGTGGTCCGCGAACCGAACGCCGCTCCTGCCGAACCATTGGGCGGGAGCGGTACTGATAACGCGAGCACAGGGGAGAGCTGGTGAACGGCCTAGTCGCCGCAAGCGGGGGATATCAGCCCCCCGGCGTCGAGGACGTTTTCCCTCCCGCACTGTTCGGCGGCGTTCCGTGGTTCGCCAAGGCGATGCTGCTGGTCCTGATCAGCGTCGTCGTGCTCGTCACGTTCTTCTTCGCCATGACCCGCAAGCAGGCGATCGTCCCCGGCCGGTTGCAGTTCGCCGGCGAGATGATCTACAACTTCGTGCGGGATGGCATCGGGCGCGACGTAATCGGCTCCAAAGAGTTCAAGCGGTTCGTGCCGCTGCTGTTCTCGCTGTTCACGTTCATCCTCGTGAACAACCTCTTCGGAGTCATCCCGTTCGTCAGCCTGCCGACCATGGCACACATCGCCTACCCGCTGGTTCTGGCGCTCATCGTGCTCGTGGTCTACAACTACGTCGGCATCCAGCGCCAAGGGTTCGTGCCGTACTTCCGCGACATCATGTTCATCCCCGGCGTCCCCGGGTACGTGTACCCGATCTTGGCGCCGGTCGAGCTGTTGACGGTGCTGGTGATCCGCCCGTTCACGCTGACCCTGCGATTGTTCGCCAACATGTTCTCCGGGCACCTGCTCCTACTGGTGTTCATCACCGGGAGTCAATACCTGATCTTCGAAGTGGCGAACCCGTTGCTCAAGGGTGCCGGCGTCTTCACCGGCGTCATGGCGCTCGTCATGACCTTCTTCGAGCTGTTCGTCGAGATCTTCCAGGCCTACATTTTCACCCTGCTCGCAGCGCTGTACATCGGTGGCGCCGTGAGCGAGGGCCACTAGACGGATGGCGTCGTCGGGCGTCACCAATCGAAAGGGAACCGCATGTTGACAGGCATCCTCACTCCGGTTGCTTACGTCATGGCCGCGAGCACCGGCTTGACCGGAAACCTCACCCCGGTCACCTACGGCCTTGCTGCGATCGGCTCCGGTGTCGGTGCCGGTCTGATCTTCGCTGCGTTCATCAGCGGCATCGCACGCCAGCCCGAGGCGTTGTCGGTGCTGCGCACGTGGGCGTTCACCGGCTTCGCGCTGGTCGAGGCGTTGGCCCTGATCGGTCTGGTAGCCCCGTTCTTCCTGAGCTGACCCAGCCGCACGCCCGAACTGACGACGAGGACGAAGCAGATGCACGTACTGGCAGAGAGCACGACCGCCCCGAACCCGTTGGTGCCGTCGCTCGCCGAGATCATCGTCGGGCTCATCGCGTTCTCGATCTTGTACGTCGTGGTCGCGAAGGTGGTGGTTCCGCGCTTCGAGCAGCTGTACAAGGAGCGCACCGACGCGATCGAGGGCGGCATGTCGCGCGCGCAGGAGGCGCAGGAGCAGGCAGCCGCCGCGCTCGCCTCGTACCAGGCTCAGCTGGCGGACGCCCGCGGCGAGGCCGCCCGGATCCGCGAGGACGGTCGCGAGCAGGGGGCGGCGATCCTGGCCGAGATGCGCGAGCAGGCACAGAACGAGTCGGCGAGGATCCTGGCGGCCGCACAGGTGCAGGTCGAGGCCGAGCGGCTGGCTGCACTGGCCTCGCTTCGACACGACGTCGGCACCCTCGCGTCCGACCTGGCCGCCAAGATCGTCGGTCACGAGCTCGACGACGATGCGGCGAAGCGGGCCGTCATCGATCGGTTCATCGCTGACCTCGAAGCCGACGCCAACCAGGGGGTGTGATGCGCGGCGCCAGTCGCGAGTCCCTCGCCGCCGCTCGCGAGCGGTTGGACCGCCTCACCTCCCCCCAGGTCCCGACGGGCCTGGCCCAAGAGCTGTTCGCGGTCGCTGACACGTGTCACTCCAACCCGTCGCTGCGTACCGCCCTCACCGCGCCGGCCGTGGAGTCCGCCGCGAAGGCAGCGCTGGCGCGCGACGTGTTCGGCAGCCACCTGTCCGCTCCGGCGATTGATCTGCTCTCGGAGATCGTCGGTAGACGCTGGTCCAACCCGAGCGAGTTCGTGGACGCACTCGACGCGTTGGGCATCCAGACGGTCGTCACCGTCGCCGACCAAGCGGGAGCGTTGGACCAGCTCGAGGCCGACCTCTTCGCTTTCGGCCAGGCCGTCGCGGGTGCCCCCGAGCTGCGCGCCGCCCTGACCGACCGGGCGGTGCCGGCCAGGTTCCGCGTCGGGTTGGTTCAGTCCCTGCTGGCCGGTCGTACCGACGCGTCGACCCAGCAGCTGGTGGACCGCGTCATCACGGCACCCCGAGGCCTGACCTTCGAGACCGCGCTGCGCCTGCTCAGCGAGGAGGTGGCGGCTCGTCGGGAACGTCGGGTGGCCACCGTGATCAGCGCCATCGTCTTGAGCTCAGGCCAGCGCGAACGCTTGCTGGCCGCGCTCAGCGCCAAGTTCGGCGGTCAGGTCTACCTGAACGTCGTGATCGACCCCGATGTGATCGGCGGCCTGCGGGTGACCGTGGGCGACCAAGTGATCGACGGCACCATCGCCACCCGGTTGGACGAGGCGCGCCTGCGCCTCGTCGGCTGACCCACCGACCACCTGCCGCGACCGGCAAGTGCCAGAAGGAGAGCAGGGACGCTGATGACGGAGCTCACGATCCGTCCGGAGGAGATCCGGGACGCACTGGAGCGCTTCGTCCAGTCGTACACGCCCGATGCGGCGGCGGCCACCGAGGTCGGCGTCGTGGCCGAGGCAGGCGACGGCATCGCCCGGGTCGAGGGTCTGCCCTCGGCCATGACCAACGAGCTGCTGCAGTTCGACGGTGGTCTCCTGGGCATCGCCTTGAACCTCGATCTGCGTGAGATCGGCGTGGTGCTGCTGGGTGAGTTCTCCCACATCGAGGAGGGCCAGGAGGTGCACCGCACCGGCGAGATCCTCTCGGTGCCCGTCGGCGATGCCTTTCTCGGCCGGGTGGTGGACCCGCTGGGAGCTCCGATCGACGGTCTGGGTGCGATCGACGCGGAGACGCGACGACCGCTGGAGCTGCAGGCCCCCAGCGTCGTGCAACGACAGCCCGTGAAGGAGGCGCTGCAGACCGGTGTCAAGGCGGTCGACGCGATGACCCCTATCGGTCGTGGACAGCGCCAGTTGATCATCGGCGACCGGCAGACCGGCAAGACCGCGATCGCGATCGACACGATCATCAACCAGCGCGAGAACTGGAAGTCCGGCGACCCGAAGCGCCAGGTCAAGTGCGTCTACGTCGCGATCGGTCAGAAGGGCTCGACGATCGCTTCGGTCCGCGGCGCACTCGAGGACGCGGGCGCCATGGAGTACACGACGATCGTGGCCGCTCCGGCGTCGGACCCCGCCGGCTTCAAGTACCTGGCCCCGTTCACCGGATCTGCGATCGGGCAGCACTGGATGTACAAGGGCGAAAGCGTCCTCATCGTCTTCGACGACCTGAGCAAGCAGGCCGAGGCGTATCGCGCGGTGTCGTTGCTGCTGCGCCGCCCGCCGGGCCGCGAGGCCTACCCCGGCGACGTCTTCTACCTGCACTCCCGGCTCCTGGAGCGGTGCGCGAAGCTGTCCGACGAGATGGGTGCCGGCTCGATGACCGGACTGCCGATCATCGAGACCAAGGCCAACGACGTGTCGGCGTACATCCCGACAAACGTCATCTCGATCACCGACGGCCAGATCTTCCTGGAGACCGACCTGTTCAACTCCGGCGTGCGCCCGGCGATCAACGTCGGCATCTCGGTGTCCCGCGTCGGCGGCGCCGCGCAGGTCAAGGCGATGCGCTCGGTGGCCGGGTCGCTGCGGCTCAACCTCGCCCAGTTCCGTGAGCTGGAGGCCTTCTCGGCGTTCGGCTCCGACCTGGACCGGGCGTCCAAGGCGGCCCTGGAGCGAGGCGCTCGACTCGTGGAGCTGCTCAAGCAGCCGCAGTTCCACCCGCAGTCCGTGGAACGGCAGGTCGTGTCGATCTGGCTGGGCACCACCGGTCAGCTCGACGACGTACCGGTCGAGGACGTCCGTCGGTTCGAGACGGAGTTCCTGGAGACGCTGTCCGCTGCCGGCAGCGGTCCCCTGGATGTGATCCGGGAGACCGGTCAGCTGGGCGACGACAGCGTCGCGTCGCTGAAGAAGACGCTCGCCGGGTTCAAGTCCACGTTCACGACCAGCTCAGGTGAGCTGCTGGTGAAGGACGTGCCGGTCGAGGCGATCGCCGCAGAGGAGATCGACCCGACTCAGATCACCAAGAAGGTCAAGTGAGTGGTCAAGTGAGCGATCCGATGAGCCACGAAGTGCTGGGACAACGAGAGGGACGACGGGCGTAGTCATGGGTGCACAGCAACGGATCTTCCGTCGCCGGATCCGCTCGGTCCAGGCGACCAAGAAGATCACGCGCGCGATGGAGCTCATCGCGGCCTCGCGGATCGTGAAGGCGCAGCAGCGCCTTCACGCGACGTTGCCGTACACGACTGCGTTGTCCGAAGCAATCACCCAGGCCGCCTCGACCGTCTCGAACCTCGATGTCCATCCGCTGCTGTCCGCCCAACGCAGCAAGGAGCAGGCCGCGATGCTCGTGATCACGGCCGACCGTGGCCTGGCCGGTGCGTACTCGGCGAACTCGCTGCGCGAGGCGCAGGGACTCACGAGCCTGCTGGTCGACGAGGGGTACCGGGTCGTTCCCTATGTCGTCGGTCGTAAGGGGACCGCCTGGTTCCGATTCCGAGGTCGCCAGGTCGCGCGGTCCTGGGTCGGCTTCTCCGACCAGCCCACCTACGCAGACGCCAGCGAGATCGCCGACGTCCTGCTCGAGCGGTTCCTCCAACCGACCGCCGAGGGCGGTGTCGATGAGATCCACATCGTCTACACGCACTTCGTCAACATGGTGACCCAGCAGGTTCGGGTCCGACGGATCCTGCCGCTGGAGGTGGTCGAGGAGCGCGCCGAGCGTGCGGCGACCATCGAGCCGTTGTACAACTTCGAGCCGTCGGCGGCCGACGTGCTGGACAACCTGCTGCCACGCTACCTGCGCACCGTGATCTTCACGGCACTGCTGGAGTCGGCCGCGGCCGAGCACGCTGCTCGTCGTCGGGCCATGAAGTCGGCGACTGACAACGCAGACGAGCTCATCAAGGCGTTGACGAGGCAGGCCAACCAGGCCAGGCAGGCCGAGATCACCCAGGAAATCAGTGAGATCGTAGGCGGCGCAAACGCGTTGGCCGACGCGAGCGCAGGGAGTGAATGAAGCCATGACCGCCACCACCGAGGCCCCGAGCCAGCCGACCACGGGCGGCGTCGGCCGTGTCGTGCGAGTGACCGGCCCCGTCGTCGACGTCGAGTTCCCACCCGATGCACTGCCCACCATCTACAACGCCCTGAAGGTCGAGGTGGTCTTCTCGTCGAGCCAGGGCGAGGGCGAGGGCGACCGCCGCCTGCTGACCCTCGAGGTCGAGCAGCACCTGGGCGACAACGTCGTACGAACGATCTCGTTGCAGCCGACAGACGGTCTCGTCCGCGGCGCGCCGGTCAACGACACCGGCGAGGCGATCTCGGTGCCCGTGGGCGACGTCACCAAGGGCCACGTGTGGAACGCCCTGGGTGAGTCGTTGGACGTGCCGACCGCCTCGCTGGAGATCACCGAGCGCTGGCCGATCCACCGCACGGCCCCCCCGTTCGACCAGCTGGAGTCCAAGACCCAGATGTTCGAGACCGGGATCAAGGTCGTCGACCTGCTGACGCCGTACGTCCAGGGCGGCAAGATCGGCCTGTTCGGCGGCGCCGGCGTCGGCAAGACGGTGCTCATCCAGGAGATGATCTACCGCGTCGCCGAGAACTTCGGTGGAGTGTCGGTGTTCGCCGGTGTCGGTGAGCGCACGCGCGAGGGGAACGACCTCTTCGGTGAGATGACCGAGTCCGGCGTCATCGAGAAGACCGCTCTGGTCTTCGGGCAGATGGACGAACCGCCCGGCACCCGGCTGCGTGTGGCCCTGTCGGCCCTGACGATGGCGGAGTACTTCCGCGACGTCCAGAAGCAGGACGTACTCCTGTTCATCGACAACATCTTCCGCTTCACCCAGGCAGGGTCTGAGGTCTCGACCTTGCTGGGCCGCATGCCCTCGGCGGTGGGCTACCAACCGACACTGGCAGACGAGATGGGCCAGCTGCAGGAGCGGATCACCTCGACCCGCGGCCACTCGATCACCTCGATGCAGGCGATCTACGTCCCTGCCGACGACATCACCGACCCAGCGCCGCACACGACCTTCGCCCACCTCGACGCCACGACCGTGCTGTCCCGTCCCATCTCCGAGCTGGGCATCTACCCGGCGGTGGACCCGCTGGACTCCACGTCGCGAATCCTCGACCCGACGTACATCGGCGAGGAGCACTACGCCGTCGCGCGCCGGGTGCAGCAGATCCTCCAGAGGTACAAGGACCTGCAGGACATCATCGCCATCTTGGGTATCGACGAGTTGTCCGAGGAGGACAAGATCCTCGTCGGTCGCGCGCGACGCATCCAGCGGTTCCTTTCGCAGAACATGTACGTCGCCGAGGCGTTCACCGGTCAACCAGGCTCCACCGTTCCGCTCGCCGAGACTCTCGCGTCGTTCACCGCGATCGCCGACGGTGAGTACGACAACCTCCCTGAGCAGGCGTTCTTCATGGCCGGCAACATCGAGGACGTGGAGAAGAAGGCGCACGCGCTGGAGAAGGAAGGCGCCTGAGTTGTCCAGCCTGAAGGTCCAGCTCGTCGCAGCAGACCGGCCGATCTGGTCAGGCGAAGCGTCGATCGTCGTGGCCCGCACGGCGGAGGGGGACATCGGGATCCTGCCGGGTCATGAGCCGGTGCTGGCGACGCTGGCCGACTCGGCCATGGTGACGATCCGCACGGCCGACGGCGCCGTGGTCGCTGCGGTGCACGGCGGCTTCTTGTCGGTGGCCCGAGACGACGTCTCGATCCTGGCCGAGACGGCTGAGCTGGCGCAGGAGATCGACGCCGAGCGCGCCAAGGCGGCGCTGGAGCGGATCGGCCAACAGCCGCGCGGCGACGAGGAGTCGGCCAATCACGCGACCCTGGCACAACAGCGCGCCGAGACGCGTCTGCTGGCCGCCCAGGCTCGCGTCGAGACGCACTGACGCCTTCGCCGGGTCGGCGCGGTCGAGAGTCGTGGAGATGGCCACTGCTGACGACGTTCGACGTCTGGCGCTGAACCTGCCGGGCGTCGTCGAGATCGACAGCGACGGGTTCGACTTCCGGGTCGCTGACCGTGGCTTCGTCTGGTCCTACCCGGAGCGGATCCCCGGCAAGCCACGACGGATTCGCTCCGACATAGCCGTGCTCTACGTCGGCGACGAGGCCGAGAAGCAGGCACTCCTGCTCGGTGAACCTGACGTGTTCTTCACCGCGCCCGGCTACGACAACAGCGCCCTCGTGATGGTGCGCCTGGATCAGGTCGACGTGTCACGACTGACCGAGCTGGTGCATGACGCCTGGCAGATGAGAGCTCCTACCGCACCCTGAGCCGGTCAGTCTCGGGTGGCGCCTGGTTCCCAGAGCACATCACCGGAGCCACCGTGCTCGGGGAGATTCGCGACCCGGCTGAGGATGAAGAGCAGGTCGCTCAACCGGTTGAGGTACTTGGCGGTGAGCGGGTTCATGGACTCGCCATGGGCGTCCAGGGCAGCCCAGGTGGAGCGCTCGGCTCGGCGGGCGACCGTGCGCGACACGTGCAGTGCGGCCGACACGGGGGTGCCCGCAGGCAGCACGAACGAGCGCAACGCGGCGAGCTGCTCGTTGTAGGTGTCACACGCCGCCTCCAGTCGATCGACGTAGTCGGGCTCGACCCGCAGCGGCGGGAACTCGGGGGCGCTGACCACCGGTGTGCAAAGGTCGGCGCCGACATCGAACAGCTCGTTCTGGATGCGCCGTAGCAGGTCGTCCAGGTCGCCCGTGAGGTGGGGGAGTGCCCGTACGACCCCCAGGTTGGCATTGGTCTCGTCCACGTCGGCGTAGGCGATGAGTCGCAGGTCGGTCTTGGTGACGCGGCTCAGGTCGCCCAGCGCAGTGGTGCCGTCATCACCGGTGCGCGTGTAGATGCGGGTCAGGTTCACCATGCATCGAGCCTACGGACCTTCGCCCTACCATGCAGGCATGGATCGGTTCCGGGTGCGTGGCGGCGCGAGGCTGCACGGCCAGGTACGGGTGACCGGCGCCAAGAACAGTGTGCTCAAGCTCATGGCGGCAGCCTTGCTGGCTCAGGGCCGCTCGACGGTCACCGAGGTGCCCGACAACCTCGACGTCGAGATCATGGCGGAGCTGCTGCGCCGGCTCGGCTGCGATGTCCAGCGAGACCTGGTCGCCAACACCGTGGCGATCGACGTGCCCGAGAAGCTTGGCCACCAGGCGGACTACGACCTCGTGCGACGGATGCGGGCCAGCATCTGTGTCCTCGGCCCGCTGCTGGTGCGCACCGGTGAGGCCGACGTCGCACTGCCCGGAGGCGATGCGATCGGATCGCGGCCCCTGGACCTGCACGTCGCGGGGCTGATCAAGCTCGGCGCCACCGTGTCCAACGAGCACGGATTCATCGTCGCCAAGGCGCAGCGGCTTCGGGGAGCCAGCATCTGGCTGGACTTCCCGAGCGTCGGCGCCACCGAGAACTTACTGATGGCGTCGGTGCTGGCCCAGGGACGTACGGTCATCGACAACGCCGCTCGGGAACCCGAGATCGTCGACCTGGTGGCGATGTTGCAGCAGATGGGCGCGAAGATCGACGGTGCGGGTACGTCGACGCTGGAGATCACCGGCGTCGACGCTCTGACACCGACCACTCATGCAACGGTGCCCGACCGCATCGTGGCGGGTACGTGGGCCATGGCAGCCGCCATGACGGGCGGCGACGTGCAGGTGACCAACGCGCGTGCTGACCACCTCGAGATCGCACTCGACAAGCTCACCACCTGCGGCGCGTCGATCGAGCACCAGCCAGACGGCTTCCGCGTCGTCATGCAGCAACGTCCGCGTGCCGTGGATGCGGTGACCTTGCCGTATCCCGGCTTCGCCACTGATCTGCTGCCCATGGCACTTGCGCTCAATGCGATCGCAGACGGCACTGCCATGGTCACCGAGAACGTCTACGAGTCGCGCTTCATGTTCGTGAACGAGCTGAACCGCTTGGGTGCCGACATCCGAACCGACGGCCACCACGCCGTGGTGCGCGGGCGTACGCACCTGTCGGGTGCGCCTGTGGCCGCGCCGGATATCCGGGCGGGGGCGGGTTTGGTGATCGCGGGGCTGGTGGCGGACGGCGAGACCACTGTCAGCGCCATCCATCACGTGGACCGTGGGTATCCCGGCTTCGACGAGCAGCTGCGCGCCCTGGGGGCCGACGTGATCCGCGAGCCTGACCCGGATCTGTACCAGCTGGGTTGACCGGCGTGACGATGCTCAGTGCGGTGCCAGCAGCTGGCGGGCGCGGTCGAGATCGTCTGGCCAGACCATGACCCGCGGTCCGTCGTTGGTGACTGCCAGGTTCGCCCGCACCCCGCCGGCCTCGAGGATGCGTCGTGCCATCTCGCCGTCGGCGTAGTTGGTGGGAGCGGCAGCGGCCACCATGAGCCCGTACTGATCTGCGTCGCCCGGCCGGGCAGGTGCCGCCACCACCGACTGGCCCCGCTTGGCGGACCAGCGCAGGACGAGGATCAGGAACCCGATGCCGAGCAGCGCGACGATCGGAGCGGCCAACGGCGACAGACCGCCCCACGTCTCCATGCGGACAGTCTGCGTCGCCCCGGCCGGCTCGGCCAGCCACGCCTCGGGTTAGCCTTCGCGCCGACGTCGACACACGCCCGCACGGCTGCGGGCCGAAGGAGGATCCGGTGCGCGAGACCACGCAGGGGCAGGTCGCGGTGGTCGGTGCGGGCCTGATGGGGTCCGGGATCGCCCAGGTGGCGGCGGTCTCCGGCTACCACGTCGTGCTGCGGGACGTCACAGCCGAGGCACTGGCGCGCGGTGTCGCAGCGATCGAGACCTCGTTGGCCAAGTTCGTCGAGAAGGAACGGCTCTCGAGCTCGGCTGCGGATTCTGCCCGACAGCGGATCACCACCGTGACCGATCTGGACGCGGTCGGCGACGCGGACGTGGTCGTCGAGGCGGTCTTCGAGAGCCTCGACGTGAAGCGGGAGCTCTTCGCGACACTCGATCAGTTGACGCGTGCCGACACCTTGCTCGCCACGAACACGTCGGCGATCCCCATCACGCAGATCGCGGCAGCAACGAGCACGCCGGAGCGAGTGGTGGGTACCCACTTCTTCTCACCGGTGCCGATGATGCAGCTGTGTGAGCTCGTGCGGGGCTATCGCACGAGTGACGACACGTTGGCGAGGGCACGCGGTTTCGCCGAGTCGGTAGGCAAGACCTGTGTCGTCGTCAACCGCGACATCGCCGGCTTCGTCACCACCCGGCTGATATCGGCGTTGGCACTGGAGGCCGCCCGACTCGTGGAGTCCGGGGTGGCATCGGCCGAAGATGTCGACACCGCTTGCCGCCTCGGCTTCGGCCACGCCATGGGGCCATTGCAGACCATGGACCTCACGGGCATCGACATCATGGTCAATGCTGCCGGGAACGTGTACGAGGAGAGCCAGGACGAGATCTTCGCGGTGCCGGAACTGCTGCGGCGGATGGTGGCCGCCGGCGACCTGGGCCGCAAGACCGGGCGCGGGTTCTACCGCTACTGAGCTTGGTCAGCACTGCATCTGGTCAGCACTGCATCTGGTCAGCACTGCATCTGTTCAGCACCGACGTGTTGGAGTCGAGGTTCGGTGCCTGCTGACCGCGTGTCCTGCGCGGAACGGCCCCACCGGCTCGCTACGGTCGTCCTTCACCAGAGTCACTGGACGCGGCTTCCCCCCGCATGCTCCGTGCGGAACGCGACGGCGACCCTGGCAGGAGGCACCATGCGGGTGGCCGACGTCGCGCTGCCGCTAAGAGTTGACGCCACTACTTCATCCGATGTCCGCTACGCCCTTCAGGTCGCCCGCGACGCGACGGTCGACCAGTTGGTCGTGGTCGACGCGTCGAGTGTGGAACTCATCGACGTAGCCGGGCTCGGAGTTCTGGTCGGGGCGCACCGTCGCTGTCTGCAAGAGGGGAAGCGCCTTGTCTTCTGCGATCCCAAGCCCAGCATCGTGCGGCTGTTCGCCCTGACCCGCTTGCACCGCGTGCTACAGCTCAACCGCGAGGGCACCACTGGCGAGGTCTGCGCGCGTTGCGGAGCAGCAGGAGCGTCAGATCCACCTGGCAGGTTGACCGGTTAGGGTGGCCGCGAACCCACCGGGACCTCGTGGAGGCTTGGATGGATGGCCAGCTCAACCCTAAGCGCGACCGCCCTTGGGTGATGCGCACGTACGCCGGGCACTCGTCGGCCACGGCGTCGAACCTGCTGTACCGACGCAACCTCGAAAAGGGTCAGACCGGGCTGTCGGTGGCGTTCGACCTGCCGACGCAAACCGGCTACGACGCTGACGACGAGTTGGCGCGCGGCGAGGTGGGGAAGGTCGGGGTACCGATCGCCCACATCGGTGACATGCGCGCCCTGTTCGACGGCATCCCGCTGGCGCAGATGAACACCTCGATGACGATCAACGCAACGGCGATGTGGTTGCTCGCGCTGTACGTCGCGGTGGCGCAGGAGCAGGGGGCCGACCTCACGTCCCTGCAGGGCACTACCCAGAACGACATCGTCAAGGAGTACCTGTCCAGAGGAACCTACGTGTTCCCTCCGGATCCGTCGCTGCGCCTGACCACCGACATGATCGCCCACACCGTCTCGCACCTGCCCAAGTGGAACCCCATCAATATCTGCAGCTACCACCTTCAGGAGGCTGGCGCCACACCTGTGCAGGAGCTCGCCTTCGCCCTGTGTACGGCGATCGCGGTGCTCGACGCCGTGCGTGAGACCGGTCAGGTGCCGCAGGAGCAGTTCGGTGACGTCGTCGCGCGGATGTCGTTCTTCGTCAATGCTGGTGTGCGGTTCGTCGAGGAGATGTGCAAGATGCGGGCCTTCGTCCGGTTGTGGGACGAGGTCACACGCCAACGGTACGGCGTCACCGATCCCGTGCAGCGTCGGTTGCGTTACGGCGTGCAGGTGAACTCGCTCGGCCTGACCGAGGCGCAGCCGGAGAACAACGTGGCACGCATCATGCTCGAGATGCTGGGCGTGGCTCTCAGCAAGGATGCACGGGCCAGGGCGATCCAGCTGCCGGCGTGGAACGAGGCGCTCGGCCTTCCGCGTCCCTGGGACCAGCAGTGGTCGTTGCGCATGCAACAGGTGCTGGCGTACGAGTCGGACCTGCTGGAGTATGACGACCTCTTCGAGGGATCGGTCGTGGTGGAACGGCGCGTCGCCGAACTCGTCGAACAGGCTCAGGACGAGATCGACCGCGTCCAGGAGATGGGCGGGGCCGTTGCTGCCATCGAGAGCGGCTACCTAAAGGCCGCGTTGGTCGAATCGCACGCGCAACGTCGACGTCGCATCGAGTCAGGTGAGGACGTCGTGGTCGGTGTCAACGCCTACGAGAACACCGAGGCGAGTCCGCTGCTGGCCGATCTGGACGCCGCGGTGCAGACGGTGGATCCAGACGTTGAGCAGCAGGCCGTGGAACAGCTGCACCAGTGGCGAGCCGGCCGTGACGCCGCAGCCGTGGACGCCGCCCTTGGCGAGCTCCTGGCCGCCGCCAAGACGCAGGTGAACCTTTTCCCGGCGACCCTTGCGTGCGCCAAAGCAGGCGTGACCACCGGGGAGTGGGCCGGTGCGTTGCGTGAGGTGTTCGGGGAGTACCGGGCACCCACTGGCGTCACCGGTCAGGTGGCCGTCGACGCATCGAGTGCGCAGATGGACCACCTGCGGGCAGCGGTTGCGGCCACCGGCGAGGAGCTGGGCGGTCGGTTGCGTTTCCTGGTCGGGAAGCCGGGGCTGGATGGGCACTCCAACGGCGCTGAGCAGATCGCGGTGCGCGCCCGTGACGCGGGGTTCGAGGTGATCTACCAGGGGATCCGGCTGACGCCGGAGCAGATCGTGGCAGCCGCGGTTGCGGAGGACGTCCACGTGGTCGGGTTGTCGATCTTGTCCGGGTCCCACATGTCGCTCGTGCCGCAGGTCGTGAACGGCCTGCGAGATGCGGGGCTCACCGACGTCCCGGTGGTCGTCGGCGGCATCGTGCCGGAGTCGGACGCACGTGCGCTCGAGGAGCTCGGCGTCGCCGCCGTCTTCACGCCCAAGGACTACTCGATCAACCAGATCATGCTGCGGATCGTCAGCGAGATCCGCGCCGCCCACAACCTCCCCGCGAACGGAAGCAACGCGGCGTTGCTTCCGCAAGAACCGGAGCAATGAAGCATTGCTTCCGCAAGAACAGAACCAAAGTGGGGGTCATGAGCCCTGGGCGGCGCTTTGGTGACTCCTTCAAAACCCCACCGCCGGAGTTGGCTTCACACGGCAGCTCAGCGGTGTGCTGACGCCGAGCCGCTACTGGGTGCCCAGCGTGGTGAGCTGGTGGAGCCGGGAGCCGTCGACGGGCCCACCACCACGGTCGTCGCCGGGGTGCGCGTGGTGGCCAATCCCCGCGTCAGCGAGCCGTGGGCCACGACGGCCTACCTGCTCGACGGACCGCCGCACGGGCCGGCGCTGGCGCAGGTCGGCCAGTGGCTGGCCGAACACGCGGCCGGTGACTACTCGGTGGTGACGCGTCAGGCTCACGCGGCCGACCCACGCTGGGCGAGCGCCGGGTTTGCCGTGTGGGAGGTGCAACCCGTGTTCGTGGCCCCGGTCGACCAGGCCGCTGGGTTGTCCTACCCCGAGCCCGGCCACGCCCAGCTCAGGATGACCAGCCGGTCCGAGGAGTTCTGGCAGGCCTACGGCTGCTGGATCGGTGACCTCGACGCAGCGGCGATCCTGCCCGCGCCGGCATTCCGGCGGCCCGACTGGGGCTTCCTGCTGGCCGAGGTCGGGGGCCAGCCGGTGGGGTCGGCGATCATCCGGTGGGTCGCGGGTACGGGCTACCTCGCCGGCATCGGGGTCCGCTCAGACCTTCGGGGCTCGGGGATCGGCGGTGCACTGACCGCGCGAGCGACGCAGCTGGCCGCCGGCGGCCCGAAGGGTGACAATCGCGACGCTGCCGGTGATGCGATCGACCTGGTGTGGATGCACGCGAGCACCGAAGGTGCCCCGATGTACGCCCGACTCGGCTTCGCCGAGGTCGACCGCCACGTGATCTTGGCCTCGACCGGCACCCGGGAGCGATGAAGCGCTACCCCTCGTGCTACCCGTTGGCCGACAACGGGGCCGGCGGAATGCGGACCCGCACGTCACGGTCCGGGTCCGGGGAGAGGTCGTCGTTGACCGGCCGGTAGCCCGAGCACAGAACGCGCAGCCAGCCTATGCGGCCGTCGCGTTCGGACAAGTACGCCTGCTGCTCGACGAGGTGCAGCCCGTCGTCGTTGCGTACCAGGAGCCGGTATCCCACGCGCTGTCGGTCGGCGAATCCGTCGGTCTCCATCGACTCGACACGCTCGACCTGGTCGTGGTCGTCGAACCAGGTCCCGATGACGCTGATGACGTCGTCGACGTCGGCCGCCTCCCACACCCGACCAGGCGTCATCCCCCGGAAGTCGAGCTCGGGGTGCAGGAGATCGCGCAGTCGCTCGGTGTCCTTGTCGGCGAGGGCTCGGGCGAAGGCGGCGGCAAGGGGCTCGCTCATGGAGTCGAGTGTGGCACCGGATCTCAGAAGAGTCGACTGCCGACGTCGTCGTGGCCGCGCAGGGCGTCGTAGTCGAGGGTGACGCAGCGGATCCCCCGATCCAGCGCCAGCACCCGCGCCTGCGGCTTGATCTCCTGTGCCGCGAACACTCCGGTGACCGGTGCGAGCAGCGGATCCCGGTTGAGCAGCTCCAGGTAGCGCGTCAGTTGTTCGACGCCGTCGATCTCGCCGCGCCGTTTGATCTCCACGGCGACCGTGGTGCCGATGCCGTCGCGGGCGAGGATGTCCACCGGTCCGATCGCGGTCGGGTATTCCCGGCGGACCAAGGACCAGCCGACGCCGAGGGTCTCGATCTGATCCGCCAGCAGCACCTGAAGATGCGCTTCGACGCCATCCTTCTGCAGGCCGGGGTCCGGCCCCAGCTCGAACTGCGTGTCGTGCAGCACCTCGGCCACCGTGACCACCAGGCGGTCGCCGGTCTTGCTGTGCACGACGGTCCACGTTCCCACCCCGGCGTCGTCGACCTCGAACTCGGTGCGGCACGGCGGGCTCATCCAGTTCAGCGGCTTGTAGGCCCGGTCGTCGGCGTGCACCGACACCGACCCGTCGGCCTTGACGAGCACCAGGCGGGTGGCCATGGGCAGGTGCGCAGTGAGCCGTCCGACGTAGTCGACGCTGCAGCGGGCGATCACCAGACGCACGGGGGGAGCGTAACGGGAGGCTGCTTCCCATCTGGGAGACTGCCAGCATGGCGCGTGAATTCAGCAAGGTCGGCGTGGTCGGGCTCGGAACCATGGGCGCCGGCATCGCTGAGGTGTTCGCCCGCAACGGACTGAGCGTGGTGGCCGTGGAGCGTGACGCCGAGGCCGTCGACGCCGGGCGCGGCCACGTCGAGACATCAACCTCGCGGGCAGTGAAGCGGGGCAAGCTCACCGAGCACGAAAAGGCGGCGGTCTTCGAGCGGATCACCTTCACGAGCGAGCTGCGCGACCTGGCCGACTGCGAGCTGGTGATCGAGGCCGTTCCCGAGCACCTCGACCTCAAGCAGCAGATCTTCGCCCAGCTCGACGCGATCTGCCGGCCCGACGCCGTCTTGGCCACGAACACGTCGTCGTTGTCGGTGACCGAGATCTCGGTGTCGACGCATCGACCGGCGCAGGTCGTGGGCATGCACTTCTTCAACCCGGCCCCTGTGCTGAAGTTGGTCGAGGTCATCCGGACGGTCGTCACCGACCTTGAGGTGATCACTGACGTCCAGGCGCTTGCCACTCGGCTGGGGAAGACGCCGGTGGTGGTCGGCGACAAGGCTGGATTCATCGCCAACGCTCTGCTGTTCGGCTACCTGAACCATGCCGCGTCGATGTTCGAACAGCGCTACGCGAGTCGCGAAGACATCGACGACGCAATGCGCCTCGGCGCGGGCTACCCGATGGGACCACTCGCGCTGCTGGACCTGATCGGCATCGACACCGCTTACGAGATCCTCGACACGATGTACAAGCAGACGCGGGACCGGCTGCACGCCCCAACGCCGATCATCAAACAGATGGTGTTGGCCGGCCTCAAGGGTCGCAAGACCGGTCGTGGCTTCTACACCTACGAAGCGCCCGACTCGCCTGTGGTCATCGCCGATTCCCACACGCCGGTCGAGCAGCGCAGCGAGGCGGTGACGCGGCCGATCAGGCGCGTGGGCATCGTCGGGTCCGGGGTCATGGCCACCGGGATCGCCGAGGTGTTCGCCCGTTCCGGGTTCGACGTGGTCCTGCGGGCGCGGGGCCAGGAACAGCTGGCGCGCGCTCGAGCCAGTATCGAGCGATCGCTGGAGAAGGCTGTCGTGCGCGCCAAGATCGACGAGGCGCAGCGCGACGCGGCCCTGGCCCGGATCAAGGGGTCCACCTCGTTCGACGACCTGGCCGACGCAGACCTGGTGATCGAGACCACCGCTGAGGAGCTGACGGTCAAGCAGGCGGTGTTCGCCACGCTCGACGAGGTGGTCAAGCCGGGCGCAATCCTGGCGACCACCACGTCGTCCCTGCCGGTCATCGAGATCGCTTCGGCGACGCAGCGGATGGCCGACGTCGTGGGTCTGCACTTCTTCAACCCTGCCACGGTGATGAAGCTGGTCGAGGTCGTGCACACGGTCAACACCTCCGAGGAGGTCGTGGCCAGCATGCAGGCTGTGTGCGAGGCGCTGGAGAAGCGGGCTGTCGTCTGTAGCGACCGAGCGGGATTCGTCGTCAATGCGCTGCTCTTCCCCTACTTGAACGATGCCGTCAAGATGCTCGAGGCCCACTACGCCACCGCCGACGACATCGACAACGCCATGAAGGTGGGCTGCGGTTACCCCATGGGGCCTTTCGAGCTGCTGGACGTGGTCGGTCTGGATGTCTCGTTGGCCATCCAGCAGACCCTGTACCGAGAGTTCCGCGAACCCGGCTTCGCACCAGCCCCCCTGCTGGAGCATCTGGTGACGGCCGGCTACCTCGGCCGCAAGACCGGTCGCGGTTTCCGCGTCTACCGCTGACCCGGCCGGTGCGATGAGCCCGCGACGCAACCGGGCCCGACGTGACCCGATCCCCGAAGCCGGTAGTTCGGGGGCGTACGAGCACATCGAGGAGTGGAACGGCGAGGACTGGCACGTGCGCTCGCTGCGCGGGTCGTCATCGAACAAGACGTATCGCTGTCCGGGCTGTGACCAGGAGATCCGGCCGGTGACGCCCCATGTGGTGGTGTGGCCGGTCGAACCCATCGTCGGGGCGGGAGTGGACGTGCGGCGCCACTGGCACACCGCATGCTGGAAGGCGCGTGACCGGCGGCGGGCGCGATGACGGTGCCGATCCGCGCCAACACGGTGCTCCCGGCACGTCGCGAGCCGGTGACCCTGGTGACCGCCGACGGCGTGCGGCTGGTCGGCGAGCTGGCGCTTCCGGAGTCCGCCCGTCCGCACGCCACCCTCGTGACGCTTCACCCCCTGCCGACCCATGGCGGAATGATGGACAGCCACGTGCTGCGCAAGGCCGCCTGGCGGCTGCCGGCGCTCGCCGACCTCGCCGTGCTGCGCTTCAACACGCGCGGCACGACGTCGGCGGCCGGCACGAGCGAGGGCGAGTTCGACGAGGGGCGCAACGAACTGCTCGACGTGCAGGCAGCCCTCGACCTCGTCCGCGACCGCGACCTGCCGAACCGTTGGGTTCTCGGATGGTCGTTCGGCACCGACCTCGCCCTGCGCCACGGTCCCGAGCCCGACGTCGTCGGCACGATTCTCCTGTCACCCCCGCTGCGGCAGACGACCGACCTCGATCTGGATCGGTGGGCCGCGTCAGGGGTCCCGCTGACCGCGCTCGTCCCCGAGCTGGACGACTATCTCCAGCCGCCAGAGGCACGCGAGCGGTTCGCTCGCGTGCCGCAGGCAGAAGTGGTCGCCATCGAGGGGGTGCGTCACCTGTGGGTCGGCGAGAAGGCCGTGACGCGGGCGCTCACTGAGGTGGTCACCCGCCTGGCACCCGCGTGCCTGCCACTGCCGACGACTTGGGACGGCGACTACGAGGTGGCTGACGTCGCTGGCTAGCCCGCTCTGGCGGTGCCGTCGCTACGGGGGTCGCACCCGACCCGGAAGCCGGCTTCGCTGCAGGTGATCAGATGGGCGTGACCGACCGCACTCGTTGGTCGTCGGGTGACGTTGACGACGAACCCGTCGTGGCGCAGGGCGCGCACGACGTCGGCCGGGACGCCGTTCTCGGCGATCACCTCGAGCGGTCCGTCGCCGGCATCTGCCCCGCCGATCAACCAGCGTGGCGCTGCTACTGCGGTTGCGGGCTCCTGGGCCGAATCGAAGGTGCGCAACAGCGTGGTCGCGTTGATCTGCGGTTGTGCCAGTCCGCCCATCGATCCGGTAACGCCGACCAGCTGACCGTTGCGACGGACCAGTACCGGCGCCAACGTGTGGGCCGGGCGTTTGCCGGGAGCCAGACAGTTGACGTGCTCGGCGTCGACGGTGAAGCAGGCGCCGCGGTTCTGGGCGACGACGCCGGTACCGGGTTCGAGCAGTCCCGAGCCGAATCCGTCGAACAGGCTCTGGATCAACGACACGGCCCGGCCGTGTCGATCCGCCGTCACGACTGCGATGGTGTCGCCGCTGGCCCGGCGCCCCGGTGGTGGTGGGCTCGCGGGCCGTCCCAGCGATGCCGCGAGCTCGTCGATGTAATCCGCACCGAGCAGCACCGCCGGGTCGACCCGCATCGAGTCAGGGTCGGCCAGGTACTGCTGGCGCTGGTTCCACGCCGTCGCGAAGATGCGCGCCAGCAGGGGAGCCGCCGGGCCATACGGGTCCGGGTCGGCCCCCGTCTGCTCGATCAGCGCGAGGATCTGCAGCAAGGAGAGGCCCGGTGAGTTGGGCGGGTGCACGAGGACGTCCAGGTCTCGGTAGGCGTGCCGGATCGGTTCACCCAACTGAGCCGTGTGCGCCGCCAGGTCGTCGGTCGTCAGGGGGACGCCCAGCGATGCGAGGCCCGCCACGTAGCGCGCGCCCGTCGGTCCGCGGTACCACGTGTCCGCGCCGTTGGTCGCGATGGCCCGCAGGGTCTGCGCGAGCTGCGGTTGACGCACCACCTCGCCCTCGCGCAGGGGGCTCGCGTCCCTGCCGAAGAACACAGTGCGAAGTCCGGGATCGTCAGACAGCCGGGCTGCGTCGTCGATGAGCGTGGCGGCCAGCGATGACGAAACGGCGACTCCGTCGTCGGCTGCTGCGATCGCGGTACCGAACAGGTCGGCCCACGCCACCGTCGCGCCGTTGCGATGCAGTGCTTCCCAGCCGCTGACGGCTCCGGGGACCGTCACGGTGGTGGGTCCGAAGAACGGCATCGAGCCGTGGCCGACGGCTCGGGCTCCGGCCAGATCGGCGCCGGCAGGTGCTCGTCCGCTGGCGTTGAGGGCTACGACCTGGCCGTCGGGCTCCTGGACCAGGGCGAAGAGGTCTCCGCCGACTCCGCACATGTGCGGATACACGACGGCCAACGTGGTGGCGGCGACCAGCGCCGCGTCGATCGCGTTGCCGCCCTGCTCGAAGACCGCGGCGGCTGCATCGGTCGCGACCGTATGTGGCGTCGACACCGCCCAGTTCGGGCCTTCTGCAGATCGGTCCACGACGTCTGAGTCTGGCAGCCCGGCGGGTTGACCCGTGGGATCGGAGGTCGCGTAGGTTCGGCCCGTGCCTGCCCTCGTGCTTCTCCACGCCTTCCCGCTGGACCACCGGATGTACGACCCCGTGCGCCGGCACCTGCCTGCGCACCTGCCGGAGGGGGTCGACCTGCTGACGCCTGACCTCCCCGGCTTCGGTGAGCGTCCTCGCTCGAAGGAGCCACCCTCGATGGAGGCCCTGGCCGACGACGTCGCCCGCTGGTGCGGCGAACAGGGAGTCGGTGGGGCGATCATCGGCGGCACCTCGATGGGTGGCTACGTCACGATGGCGTTGCTGCGCCGCCACCCTGAGATCGCGCGGGCCGTCGTGCTGCTCGACACCAAGGCGTCCGCCGACGACGAGGCGGGTCGTGGTGGTCGGCGTGGCATGGCCGACCGCCTGGAGTCGGAGAACACCACGGCCGCCCTGGTCGAGAACGTGTACCCGAAGCTCATCGGCGCCACGACCAAGCGCCGCCGGCCCGACGTCGCGGCCGCGGTGCGCGACTGGGTCGACGCTGCCGATCCACTCTCGGCGGCATGGGCGCAACGCGCGATGGCGCTGCGGGTTGAGTCGTTCGCCACACTGGAGCAGAGCGGTCTTCCCGGGTTGGTGGTGGTCGGCGACGAGGACGAGCTGGCGCCGCCTTCAGAGGCCGATCGCATGGCGCAGTCGTGGCCGCAGGCGCAGGTCGTGACGATCGCCGAGGCCGGTCATCTCGCCGTTGTCGAGCGCCCGGACGTCGTCGCGCAGGTCCTCGGCGACTTCGTCACCAGTTTGACCTGACGGCACCTGGGTCGTCCGACCACCCGCCTCAGGCGTCGCGGAACCGGTTGATCTCGTCGATGTGAAGGCTGCGCATGGCCGGGTCGGTGACTCCGAGCCCAGGTTCGGGCGCCAGGCAGAGCACGCCGACCTTGCCCTGGTGCATGTTGCGATGCACCTCGTACGCCGCTTGCCCGGTGTCGACCAACAGATAGGTCTTGGACAGCGTGGGGTGGATCTTCCCGCGCTGGATCAACCGGTTGGCCTCCCATGCCTCGCGGTAGTTGGCGAAGTGCGAGCCCACGATGCGCTTGAGGCTCATCCACAGGTAGCGGTTGTCGTACTCGTGCATGTACCCAGTCGTCGAGGCGCAGGTGACGATCGTGCCGCCCTTGCGGGCGACGTACACACTCGCGCCGAAGGTCTCGCGTCCTGGGTGCTCGAACACGATGTCGACGTCGTCACCGCCGGTCAGATCCCGAATGCGTTTGCCGAGCCGCTGCCACTCCTTCGGGTCCTGCGTGGTCTCGTCCTTCCAGAACTGGTAGCCCTCCGCAGTGCGGTCGATGATCAGCTCCGCGCCGAGGGAGCGACAGATCTTGGCCTTCTCCGGTGAGGACACCACGCACACTGGGGTGGCGCCGCCGTTGATGGCCATCTGCGTGGCGTACGAGCCGAGCCCACCAGAGGCGCCCCAGATCAAGACGATGTCGCCCTGCTTCATGCCGGCACCGTTACGGGACACGAGCTGCCGGTAGGCCGTGGAGTTGACCAGACCCGGCACTGCGGCTTCCTCCCACGTCAGGTGCCGGGGCTTCTCCAGCAGCTGGTTGGCCTTGACCAGCGCGAGCTGAGCCAGCCCACCGAAGTTGGTCTCGAACCCCCAGATGCGTTGTTCCGGGTCGAGCATCGTGTCGTTGTGCCCGAGCGGGCTCTCCAGCTCAACGCTCAAGCAGTGAGCCACCACCCGGTCACCCGGCTTCCAGACGTGCACGCCTGGACCGGTTCGCAAGACGACGCCGGACAGGTCCGACCCGATGACGTGGTAGGGCAGGTCGTGCCGCTTCGCCAGGGGAGACGTGCGACCGTACTTCTGGAGGAAGCCGAAGGTCGACACCGGCTCGAAGATGCTCGACCACACGGTGTTGTAGTTGATGGAGCTGGCCATGACGGCCACGAGCGCCTCTCCTGGCCCGATCTCCGGAGTCGGCACCGACTCGACGTGGATCGAGCGCCGCGGGTCCTTGTCCCGGTGGGCGACGCCGGCGAACATGTCCGCGTCCTCTTGGTGCAAGGTGGCGCCGACGTAGGACGAAGGCACCGGCAACACGGCGAAGTCGTCGGCGCTGGCGTCGTCGGACGAGATGGCGTCCAGCAGGTGCTGCACGTCGGCCTCCGTGGCGGGATGGTCGCGGGCTTCGACCCTAGCGCCCGTCGGTCAGGCCGCCGACCTTGGTCGGCTTCCTGCGAAATCCCAAGACTCGGTCAGATCCGCGCCATCTGGCTGAGGTTGCGGCAGGGAGGACGTATTCTTCCCGCGAGCCACCGGCCTCGATCCGGGGCTGTGCTTGGGGGGTCAGGAATGTTTCACGTTCGCTTCACCGCGCGTTCGATGGCGGCGGTGGCCTGCGGCGCGCTCGCGGCTGCCCTGTTGACGGCGGGGCCGGCGAGTGCCGCACCGGTGGCTGTCGGCGCCGATGCCGGCACGTGGCAGGTCGACGGTCGGGTCGACGCCGTCGCCTACAACGGCGATGCCAGCGTCGCCTACCTGGCCGGCACGTTCCACCACATGTGCCCACCGACCGACTCCAGTTGCAGCGCCACCACGACCGACGCCGTCGCGATCGACAACCTGGCAGCCATCGACGTGGCCAGCGGTGCGCCGATCACGGCCTGGCGGCCACAGCCGGATGGTGAAGTCGGTGCGATCGCCGTTGCCGGCAACAACACCCTCTACATCGGCGGCTACTTCAACCACGTCAGTGGCAAGGCGCATCACAGGCTGGCGGCGCTGACGCTCAGCACGGGTCAGGCCATCGCGGCCTGGAAGCCGAACGTGAGCGCGCAGGTCAAGGCGATCGCACTGTCCCCGGCTCAGGATGTCGTGTACTTCGGGGGCGTCTTCAAGACCGTCAACGCGACGCCACGCACCCTGATGGCCGCGGTGTCCGCCTACACGTCGACGTCCACAGCGGCCACCCTGCTGCCCTGGGACCCCGAACCCAGCGGTACGGACACCGTCGACAAGGGCTCGACCGTGCCGGCCATCGTCAACAGTCTGGTAGTGCGCAACAGCGACGGTGAGGTCTTCGCCGGTGGCGTGTTCACGACCATCGGAGGCCTGACCCGAAGCAACGTGGCGGGGCTGCTGCCGGCCAGCGGCGGCGGTACCGGTGCCGCTGACGCGTCGTTCTCCATGTCGCCGTCACTGCACTACGTGACGCTCAACGTGATGCTCACCCGTGACGGCACCGCGTTGTTCGCCGACGGTCGGGGCCCCGGTGGCTTCCTGCGCGCCTACGACAGCCGAAGCGGGACGCAGCTGTGGGCGCGTCGCATGGACGGCGACGTCCAGGCGGCCGTCGCGACCGACACCGAGGTGTATGTCGGTGGCCACTTCGACAACGTCGTGATCCCGGGCACCACGCTCACCGACCTGCGGCACCACCTGGCGGCCTTCGATGCCGCCACCGGGGCCACCGACCCGACCTGGAACCCGACAGCCAACAGTGTCTTCGGCGTCTACGGCATGGCGTGGTCACCGGGCCACGTGCTCGCCGGCGGTGACTTCACCACCATCAACCGGGTGGCCCATGGCGGCGTCGCGCAGTTCTCCGGTGGCGATGTGTCCCCGCCCACACCGATCGTCGACGCGGCGGCGTCGAGCACCTTCAAGGGCCGAGTCGACCTGACGTGGACGCCCTCGACGGACTCGGACTCGCCGACCGTCACCTACCGGGTCTACCGGCGACCCGTCGGCGGCAGCTTCTCGCTGGTCGGCAGCGTCGCGGGTCCCACCGGTGGCAGCACTCCGGTCACGTGGTCGGACCCCAGCGCGACCATCGGTTCGTCCTACGAGTACCAGGTGCGCGCCGCCGACCCGGTGTTCCTGAGCCCGGCCGGCAACGTGGCGGGGCCGGTGACCGTCGTGGGCGACCTCGTGCCGCCGGCCGCGCCGACGAACGTGTCGGCCGGAACGACCGCACCGGGCACCGCCCAGGTCACCTGGACCGGGTCGACCGACGCTGACGACACGACGCTGACGTACACCGTCCAGCGCCACATCGGCACCAGCACCGTGACCGCAGGGACTGTCGTCGGCCCGACGAACGGCGCGGTCTCCTTCACCGACACGTTCGCCGGCGGTGGAACCGTGACCTACACCGTCACTGCCGACGACGGCACGTTCACGAGCTCGGCGAGCGGTCCATCGGCCCCGATCACCGCGGTGGCCGACGTGGCCGCACCGTCGGTGCCGGCCGGGCTCGCAGTCGCCAGCCCGTCCGCCAACACGGTGCAGGTCACCTGGACCGCGAGCACGGACACCGACACCCCACAGGGTGCCCTGACGTACGCCGTGTACCGCAAGCTGAGCGGTGCCTCAGGGACCGGCAGCCTGGTGGCGACGACCACGCCTGGGGTCACGACCTTCACGGACTCGACGTCGAGCTCCAACGGCGCCCTCCCGGACAAGACGTACACCTACTACGTCGCCGCTTCCGACGGGCCACTGTCGAGTCCGAAGTCCTCCGGCGTGTCCGGGACGGTGTCGAGTGCGATCTTGAGCGACGGGTTCTCGTCGTTGGGGGCGTGGACGATGCCTCCGGCACCGTCCGGGGTCAGCCTCGCTACGGGGAGCGGTCATCTGGCGTCGCCATCGGTGTCGTTGGTGTCGGCTGTGAGCCCGCGCACCTATGGCTACGCCCACCGTGCGTTCGGCGCCGCCTACCCGACCGTGTGCGTGCTGGAGTGGGTGGCGGTGACCGCGTACGACACGCGTGGCACCGGGCAGACGACCCTGATGCGTCTGTACAGCTCATCAGGCAACGACATCGCGCGGCTCTACGTGGACGGCAAGGGCGTCTTGTGGGTCAGGAGCGACTGGGGGAGCAACCCGACGGTCACGAAGGTGACGGTGCCCGCCGACGGAAGCTGGCACTCGGCTCAGTTGTGCGTGACCACGACATCGGACTCGGTGAGCGGCAGCCTGTCGGCATGGTGGGACAACTCGGCCCTGGGAACGATTACCGGGGTCGACAACTCACCAGATCCGCTGGCCAGCATGGACGTCGGCGACACAGGATCGGAGAACTACGCGATCTCCATCGATGACGTCAGCGTGGGAACGACGAAGCGCTAGCCGGCTCGACCAGTTCCACCAGAACTCCACCGGCGTCCTTGGGGTGGATGAAGTTGACCCGCGAGTCGGCCGTGCCGCGGCGTGGCTCGTCGAAGAGCAGGCGCACACCTTTGGCCCTCAGTTCTGCGCAGGTGGCGTCGACGTCGTCGACCCGGTAGGCCACCTGCTGCAGGCCCGGCCCATGACGGTCGAGGAACTTCGCGATGGCCGACTCCGGCCCGAGCGGTGCGAGGAGCTGCACGCACGATCCGGAGTCGCCGACCGCCATCATGACCTCGTGCACGCCTTGGTCCTCGTTGACCTCCTCGTGCACCTTGCGCATGTCGAAGGTGCGCTCGTAGTAGGCAACCGCCTCGTCCAGATCGACGACTGCCACGCCCACGTGGTCGATGTGGGTGAACACGGCTACCTCCGCCCCCTGGCCCGTTGAATCCTCGCAGTATCGTGACAGCATCGTGGCAGCACCAATCGTCGCTGGATCTGGAGGGTCACCTCATGACCTCGTCCGTCATCGTCGCGGGCGCGCGCACGCCGATGGGTCGCCTGCTGGGCTCGCTGAAGGACTTCTCCGGCGCTGAGCTGGGTGGGTTCGCGATCCGCGGCGCGTTGGAGCGCTCCGGCCTCGCAGCTGGCGACGTCCAGTACGTGATCATGGGACAGGTGCTGCAGGCTGGCGCCGGACAGATCACTGCGCGGCAAGCAGCCGTCAAGGCGGGAATCTCGATGAGTGTGCCGGCGATCACCGTCAACAAGGTCTGTCTCTCCGGCCTGGACGCGATCGCACTGGCCGACCAGCTCATCCGCGCCGGCGAGTTCGACGTGATCGTCGCCGGCGGCATGGAGTCGATGACCAACGCACCACACGTGCTGCCCAAGTCGCGCGAGGGCGTGAAGTACGGCAACGCCACGCTCGTCGACTCCATGGCGTTCGACGCGCTGACGTGTGCCTTCGATGACATGGCGATGGGGGAGTCGACCGACCGCTACAACGAGCGGTACGGACTGACCCGCGAAGACCAGGACGCGTTCTCGGCACGGTCGCACCAACGCGCGGCGCAGGCGCAGAAGAACGGGATCTTCGCCGAGGAGATCGTTCCGGTCGAGATCCCGCAGCGTCGTGGCGATCCGGTCGTGTTCACCGAAGACGAGGGCATCCGGGCTGACACGACGGTCGACGGGCTCGCCCGACTCCGGCCGGCGTTCCGGCCCGAGGGCACCATCACGGCAGGGTCGTCCTCGCAGATCAGTGACGGGGCGGCCGCTGTCGTCGTCATGAGCCGCGAGCGGGCCGAGGCGATGGGTCTGACCTGGTTGGCGCAGATCGGTGCTCATGGCAACGTGGCGGGCCCGGATGCGTCGCTGCACGAGCAGCCGGCGAATGCGATTGCCCAGGCGCTGGAGCGCGAGGGCCTGACGGCCGGCGACCTGGACGTCGTGGAGATCAACGAGGCGTTCGCCGCGGTCGGGCTCGTGTCGATGCGCAAGCTCGGCCTGACCGACGAACAGGTGAACCCGCATGGTGGTGCGATCGCTCTGGGGCACCCGGTGGGGATGTCGGGGGCTCGCCTGGCGTTGTCGCTCGCGCTGGAGCTGAAGCGCCGAGGTGGAGGCGTCGGCGCAGCCGCGTTGTGCGGTGGTGGCGGGCAGGGTGACGCCCTGATCCTGCGCGTGCCCGCGCCCTGATCTGTTGACCCGCGCCGTCGATGTCGACGCGCTCGTCGCCGGCGCGCGTACCGGTGACGCGCGCAGTGTCGCCCGGCTCATCTCATTGATCGAGGACGCGGCTTCGTCGGTGCCCGAGATCACCAAGGCGCTCGTGCCGGCGACGGGCCGCAGCCGGGCGTGGGTGATCGGTCTCACCGGTGCTCCCGGCGTCGGGAAGTCCACGACCACCTCGATGCTGGTCGGTGCCATGCGGGCGCGCGACGAGCGGGTGGGCGTCCTCGCCGTCGACCCCACCTCGCCGTTCACCGGTGGTGCCCTGCTCGGGGATCGCGTGCGGATGCAGGAGCACGCCACCGATCCCGGAGTCTTCATCCGTTCGATGGCGACGCGGGGTCACCTGGGTGGCCTGGCGTGGGCAACGCCGCAGGCCCTGCGGGTGCTCGACGCGGCGGGGTGCGACGTCATCCTGGTGGAGACGGTGGGGGTGGGGCAGTCCGAGGTGGAGGTGGCGGCGACCGCCGACACGACCGTGGTCTTGCTGGCGCCGGGGATGGGCGACGCGATCCAGGCGGCGAAGGCCGGCATCTTGGAGGTCGGCGACGTCTACGCCGTGAACAAGGCCGACCGCGAGGGTGCCGACGCGACCGCCCGGGAGCTTCGGATGATGCTCTCGCACGGCACCAACCGGGCGCCGGGCCAGTGGCGTCCGCCCATCGTCAAGACGGTGGCCTCGCGGGGTGAGGGTGGTGCGGAGCTGCTCGAGGCGTTGGACAGCCATCGGGCCTGGCTCGCCGACAGCGGTGCCGGGCAGCAGCGGCGGGTGCAGCGCGCGGCGTCAGAGATCGAGGCGCTGGCCGTGGCCGGGTTCGTGGCTCGTGCTCGCGCCTTGCGCGACGCCTCCGGTGGCGCTCGACTGGCTGGGCTGGCCCAGCAGGTGGCGGCTGGGGAGCTCGACCCCTACACCGCAGCGGAGCAGCTGGTCGGCTGAGCGGATTGGCGCTTGCTCACGGCCTCGTCCGGAAGCAATGCGGCGTTGCTTCTGCAAGAACAGGAGCAATGAAGAGTTGCTCCTGTTCTTGCAGAACAGAAGCTGGGTTCATCACCGCGGCGTCAGTGGTCCGAACGCAAAGGCGCGGTCACCGGGGGGACCAGGCGTCGGGCGCCTCGGTCAGCGCCACGATCGTGTCGGGCAGGGTGTTGTTGGCGATGTCGGCCAGGGAGACGTTGTCCAGGACGCCCCGCAGCGCCGCCCGGGTCGCCACCCACACGTCCTGCAGCCGCTCGGCCGGGCCGGCGTAGGTCGCCGCCTCTGGGCGGTCGCCGCGGACCTCCGCGAGCGGACCGTCGAGCGCCCGGAAGACGTCGGCCACGAAGATCTCCTCCGGTGGCTTGGCCAGCCGGTAACCCCCATCGGCCCCCCGCCGGCTGGCCACGATCCCGCTCTGTCGCAGCTGCCGAAGGATGCCCTCCAAGAACCGCGGCGGGATGTTCTGGGACTCCGCGAGCATCTCGCCCTTGAACAGCGCCGTCGGGTCGTCCGCCGGCTGCGCGGCCATCTCGAGCAGGGCGCGCATGGCGTAGTCGACCTTGGCGGATACGTGCATTCCCCCATTGTTACCGCGCAATGGATGCTTTGGTGACGAAGGGGTGATCCGCCGGGCCGTCGCTCGCATCGGGCTACCGGGTCACCAGCAGGCCGCGACGCTGACGTAGGCGGCCCGAGATCGAGGTGAAGATGCCGTCCACGAGCATGCCGAGGATCAAGATGGCGATCATCACGGCCTCGAGCTTGCCCATATCGTTCTCCGAGCGCGCTGCGTTCAGCGCGTTGCCGAGGCCGAGCTTGATGGCCACGCCGAGCAGCTCACCGGCCATCAGGCTGCGCCAGGCGAAGGCCCAGCCCTGGTTCAGGCCCGAGACGTAGTTCGGCAGCATCGCCGGGATCACGATGTGTCTGTACAGCGAGACGCCGCGTGCCCCCAGCACCTGCCCTAGCCGCAGGAACTGCGGAGGGATGTGGTCGATACCGGAGATGACGCCGTTAGCGATGCTCGGCGCCGCACCGATGACGACCACCAAGGTGATGGCCCTCTCGTTGAAGCCCATCAGCACAATCGCGAACGGGAACCAGGCGATCGACGGCATGGTCTGCAGCCCGGTGATCAACGAACCGACGGCGCTTCGGAGCACCCGATTACGTGCCACGGCCAGGCCGACGACGGTTCCGATCACCAAAGCCATCGCGTAGCCGAACACGGCGCGCTGCAGGGTCGTCGAGACGAAACTCCAGAACCGCGCAGTGGTGACCATCTGCCACAACTGGTCCAGTGCCGTCGCAGGCGTCGGATACAGGTAGTCGGGTTTGGCCTTCGTCCAGTCGACGAGGATCCAGTAGGACAGCTGCCAGACGATCAGGACCAGTCCGATCGCGGCGAGCTTGGGCCACGACCAGTTCCAGATCTTGACGCCGATGGACCGACCGGTCATGCGGCCCGGCGCATCGTCCACGATGGGGGTCAGGACGTCAGCCGACATGGGCGGAGACCTCATCCGACAATGCGTCGGTCAGTTCCGCCGCATGGGTGGCGACCTCGGCAGAGTCCATCTTGCGCGGACGCGGCAGGTCGATCTCGGTGTCGCGCTTGACCCGTCCGGGCCGGCTCGACAGCAGTACGACGCGGTCGCCAAGGCGAACCGCCTCGCGCATGTTGTGCGTGACGAACACGATGGTCAGGCCGAGCTTGGTCCAGATCCGTTCGATCTCGTCGTGCATCTTGTCTCGCGTCATCGCGTCCAGGGCACCCAGTGGTTCGTCCATGAGCACGACATGGGCGTCTTGAGCCAGCACCCGCGCCAGTGACACGCGTTGCCGCATGCCGCCCGACAGCTCGTGCGGTCGCCGGTCCTCGAAGCCGCCGAGGTTGACCAGCTCCAGCAGGTCCTGGGTCCGGGCACCTCGCCGTGTCTTCTCTACGCCGGCCAGCCGCAGCGCAAGATCGACGTTCTGGCGGGCCGTCAGCCACGGCAGCAGCGTCGCGTCCTGGAACATGAAGGCGACGTTCCCGTCGACGTTGATCGTGCCCTCTGTGGCGTCCTCGAGGCCGGCGATCAGGTTGAGCATGGTGCTCTTGCCGCACCCCGACGCGCCAACGACGGTCACGAACTGCCCGCGCTCCACGCGCAGGTCCACACCTTGGAGGGCGACCGTCTTGTCGGATCCGCGACCGAACACCTTGGTGACGCCGGTCAGCTCGAGCACCGTCCCTCCCGACCCGCCGGGGCGGGTCGGGAGGGCGGTCCTGGCCGATGGGGTCGTCATCACTGCACCGGCGGCAGGCCGGTCTTGGCCCGCACCTTGTTCAGCAGCGTCAGGTCGTAGAGCGGGTCGAACCCGCCGGCGCCGTCGATCGCTGACTGGTCGAGCAGGCCGACACTGACGGCGTGAGCGGCCGACGTCACGAGCGTCGCCTTCAGCGGGTCGTCGGTGAACGTGATCTGGTCCCAGGCCTTCGGCAGGATCGAGGTGTCGACCGAGGAGCCGGTCAGGGCCAGTAGGCCGCTGTTGAAGTCCTCCTGCGACTTGGCCGGGTCCTTCTTGATGAAGGCGAGCGCCTGCTCGTTGGCCTTGAGGAAGGCCTGGACGACGTCAGGGTGCTCGGCAAGGAACTGGCTGCGTACGACGATGTTCGTGGTCACGAACTTGCCGCCTGGCCACAGGTCGTTCTCGTTGACCAGCACGTGACCGCCCTCGGCGATCAGCGACTGGGCGTAGGGCTCGGGCACCCAGGCGCCGGCGATGTCTCCGGTGCCGAACGCGGTGACGATGTCGGAGTTCGACGCGTTGGTCACCGTGACGGTGCCCTGTCCTTCAGACGACACCTGCTCGCCGTTCTGGTTCAGCCAGTACTTCAGCGCGACGTCCTGCGTGTTGCCGAGCTGGGGGGAGGCAACCGTCTTGCCCTCGAGGTCCTTCGCGCTGCTGATGTCCTTGGCCACCACGAACGAGGCACCGCCCGAGGCCGCTCCGGAGATCACCTTGATCGCCTCGCCCTTGGACTGCGTCCAGGCGCTCACGGTCGGGTTGGGGCCGACGTAGGCGATGTCCACCGCGTTGGCGAACAGCGCGGTGACGGCGTCGGGGCCGGCGTTGAACAGCGTCGGGGCCACCTTGATGCCGAGCGCACCGAGGTCGTCCTTGAAGTAGCCCTCCTGCAGGGCGACGTAGGCGGGGGCGTGGGTCAGGTTCGGGAAGAACCCGACCCGCAACGTGGTGAGGTCGCTGCTCGCGGACGAGGAGCCGCTGGGGCTGGTCGAGCCGCCCGAGCTGCTGCTGCACGCGGCCAGGGCGAGCGCGCCGACAGCGGCAACCGCGGCCAGGAGCGTCGTGGTGCGACGGGACCGGCTGAACATGAAGAGGCCTCCTACATTTCCGATTAGGTCAGTAGGAAATATAGGAGTGATCGGAATACTGGTCAAACCGACCCGCGCGGGGTCACCGGTTCGGCTCAATCGCCCGGCCCCACCTGCGCCGTTACGCTGCTCACACGATGGACGCCGAGCAGATCCGCGAGGGCCGGCAGCGGTGGCAGGCCAGGTACGACGTGGCCGCCACGGCTGGGCAACTGGCGGTGCCGGCGCCGACCACACTCTCCGGCGACCCCCTGGCGCCGGTCTACGGGCCCACGGACGACACCGACCTCCCCGGCTTCGAACGGATCGGCTGGCCCGGTGAGTACCCCTTCACGCGGGGGATCCACGCCTCAGGGTTCCGGGGCAAGCCCTGGACGATCCGCCAGTTCGCCGGCTTCGGGAACGCCGAGCAGACCAACGAGCGGTTCCGCAGCCTGCTCGACGCCGGCGGCGGCGGTCTGTCCGTGGCGTTCGACATGCCCACCCTCATGGGCCGCGACTCCGACGATGCTCGCGCGCTGGGTGAGGTGGGGCACTGCGGCGTGGCGATCGACTCGGTGGCCGACCTCGACGTGCTGTTCGGCGGCATCCGCCTCGGCGATGTCACCACGTCGATGACGATCAGCGGTCCAGCGGTGCCGATCTTCGCCATGTACGTCGTGGCGGCCGAGCGACAGGGTGTGCCCGCGGCCGATCTCGCGGGCACGCTGCAGACCGACATCTTCAAGGAGTACATCGCACAGAAGGAGTGGTTGTTCCCGCCTGAACCACACCTGCGCCTGATCGGCGACCTCATGACGTGGTGTGCTCAGAACTGTCCTGCGTACAACCCGATCAGCGTGTCCGGGTACCACATTCGCGAAGCCGGTTCAACGGCCGCGCAGGAGCTCGCGTACACGCTCGCCGACGGGTTCGGCTACGTCGAGCTGGGTCTACGACACGGCCTCGAGGTGGACGAATTCGCACCACGGCTGACGTTCTTCTTCGACGCTCACATCGACTTCTTCGAGGAGATCGCCAAGCTGCGCGCAGCCCGGCGGATCTGGGCCAGATGGATGCGTGACGTCTACGGCGCCACCAACGAGCGCGCGCAGTGGCTGAAGTTCCACACGCAGACTGCCGGCGTCTCCCTCACTGCGCAGCAGCCCGACAACAACATCGTCCGCACTGCGATCGAGGCTCTTGCCGCGGTGCTCGGGGGCACGAACTCATTGCACACGAACGCGCTCGACGAGGTGTTGGCTCTGCCCACCCCGCACGCTGCTGAGGTGGCGCTGCGGACTCAGCAGGTGATTCTGGACGAGACCGGGGTGGCTGCGGTCGCGGACCCACTGGGCGGCTCGTGGTACGTCGAGGCGCTGACCGATCGGCTCGAGGCCGACGCCGAGGCGATCTTCGCGCGACTGCTCGAGAAGAGTGCCGACACGAGCATGACGAGCGGGATCCTGCACGGCATCGACGAAGGGCTGTTCACCGGCGAGATCGCCGAGGCGGCGTTCGCCTACCAGCTGGCGCTGGAGAAGGGTGACAAACACGTGGTCGGAGTCACCGACCACCTCGACAGCCAGGACCGGGTGCTGGAGGTTCTGCGGGTGTCGCACGAGGTCGAGATCGAGCAGGTTGCAGCACTGCGCAGTCGCCGCGAGGGCCGAGACGAAGCCGAAGTTCGGTCGACTCTTCAGACCCTTCGCGCATCAGCCGTGACGACCACCAACCTCGTGCCCCCACTGCTCGACGCAGCCAGGGCCGAGGTCACGCTGGGCGAGATGTGCGACGTGTTGCGCGAGGTCTGGGGCGGTTACACGGAGCGGGCGCAGTTCTGAGCCTCGGCGATGCTTCGGTGCCAGTTGGTGGACCGCCGGGCCGGTGCGAGAACATGACGTCATGACCCAACAGCAGCCACCGCTGGGCGGGATCCAGGCCCAGGGTGCGGTCGACCTGGCGGCCCTGGCGCAGGCGCGGCAGGTGCAGCAGCAGGCCGAACAGGCCAAGGCCGGGCTCGTGGCCAGAGCCGAAGCGAGCGGCGACGTGGAGTCGACGGCCGTCGTGGAGGTCACCGAGGCGAACTTCGAGACCGAGGTGGTCGCCCGGTCGATGACCGTGCCCGTGGTGCTGGACTTCTGGGCCGACTGGTGTGCTCCGTGCAAACAGCTCACCCCGATCCTGGAGAAGCTGGTCGCGGCCGACGGCGGTGCGTGGGTCCTCGGCACCGTTGACGTCGACGCGAATCCCCAGCTGGCCGCGGCCGCGCAGGCGCAATCCATTCCCACCGTGCTGGTCGCCTGGCAGGGTCAGTTCGCGCCCGGCTTCACCGGCGCGCTCCCCGAGGCGCAGGTGCGGCTGTTCATCGACGAGGTGCTGGCGATCGCCGGGACCACCCCGGCCGTCGCGGAGGCGGTCGATGACGCGCAGATGACGCAGGCCGACGAGGCGATGATGGCCGGTGACCTCGACGGCGCGCAGGCGGCGTACGAGGCCGCCTTGGCCGAGCGGCCCGGTGACACCGATGCCGCGGCCGGACTGGTGCAAGTGGCCGTCTTGCGTCGCACCCAAGGAGTCGACGCCGCTTCAGCTCGCCAGCAGGCGGCGGCGTCACCCACGGACGTGTCGGCCCAGATCCTGGCGGCCGACCTCGACCTGCTCGACGGCGACGTCCCCGCGGCGCTGAACCGGCTCATCGACACGGTCGTGGCCACCGATGCCGCCGACCGGGAGCGGGCGCGGGTCCACCTGTTGGAGCTCTTCGAACTGGTCGGCAACGCGGATCCGGCGGTGCTGGCCGCGAGAACGCGGCTCGCGAGCGCCCTGTTCTGATCAGCCGACCCGGATCGCCTCGTCGAGCAGTCCCAGCGGTGGACTTCCCAGGTCGAGCATGGCCGCGTGGAACCGAGGCAGTGAGAACTGTGAACCCCACGCAGCGCGTGCCTGCTCGCGCAGGTCGAGGATGGCCCACTTCCCCTGCGTGTACATGCCGTAGCGCGGGTCGAATGTGCCGCGTCGAGCCTCCGAGGCCGCGCCCGCCCGCGACATGAAGGCGTCGGCCTCGAACCGCTGAGTCGCCTGCTCCACGTCCATCTCGCCGGTGTGCAGCCCGATCGCGCACGTCAGGCGGGTCAGCCGGCACAACGCGTCGACCGCCATGCCGGCCGCGAATTTCGGGTCGTCGGCGCGGAAGCCCTCTTCCACCGCCACCTCTTCCACGTAGTGCGCCCACCCTTCGGCGAACGCATCGCCGATCAGGGTTCGCCGGATGTCGCCGGGAGCGTGGCGCAGTGCTCGCCCGTGCGCGTAATGGCCGGGCGCGACCTCGTGGATCGTGATGGTCGGCAGCGTGGTTCGGCTGAACATCGTGAGCCACTCGTCCTGCACCTCTTGCGGCCACGAGGCGTCCGGCGGAGTGATCTGGTAGTACGACGGGCCGTCGGTCTCGCCCGGCGCGCACCAAGCCATCATCGCCACCGCCCAACGTCGCGACTCCGGCGACAGGTCGACGATGCAGTCACCGTCCAGGTACGGGGCGAGCCGGTGCTGCTGGCTCCACGCCAGCACCTCGGCCGTGAGCTCGCGTGCCTCGTCGAGAACCTGGTCGGCCGCGGCATGGTCGCCCAGGAGCCGCGCCACGACCTCGCGGGTCGGCGACGCGGGGTCGATCTGAGCGCACGCCTGTTCCACCATTGCCGTCAGCCGCGCTCGGTCGTCGTCGGCCCGACGCGTCAACGCTTCGAGGTCGACGCTGGTGGCCTCGGGCACCCCCATGAGTCGCGCCAGAGCCTGAGCTCCGAGAGCCACCTGCGGGTCACCGTTCGCCCCGGCCTGTTCGACGTGGAGCACCAGACGTGCGTGGGCCGCACGTGCGGCCGTTTGTGTCCCGCCGTCGCCGGTGATGCCCGCCGCCAGTCCCGAGACAGCGGGCAGCAGAGCGCGGGCGACCGGCGCCGACACGGAGTCCAGCGACTCCAGCGCCATCTCGATGGCCTCGGGCCACAGCTTCAGGTGCGCCTCCCGCGCGGCGGCTCGCTCGGCTTCTGGCGCATAGGGACGGTCGTACGCGGCGAGGTCGAGGTTGTCCATGTGCAGCAGGGGCAGCCGACGATGCAGCTCGAGCTCGCCGAGTTGCAGGCGTAGGTCGGCTTCGAAGGCGCTGATGTGGGCCTCGTCGTGCGGGTCGTCCAGGGGCGGCCCGCCGAGCGCGGCAAGTCCGGCGCGCACACCACCTGGCGACAGGTCCTGAACCATGCCGTCGTATTCGTGACGACCGGCGCCCTCACGCATCAGCGGGAGCGACAGGTCACAGATCGCGCGCAAGCGAGAGTCCACGTCGCCGCACGCTACTCGTCAGGGGCAGGGTGTGCGTCCAAGACCTTCGTGGAAGCCAGGCTCGTCCTTGACCGGTGGCCACTCGTAGGACTGCGCCAGGTGCGAGCCCCACTTCTGCGCGCGCTCCGCCTCGCCCGCCACCAGGTGAGAGTGCTTGTCCACCAGGAAGCTCTCGGCGTCGGCGACCATGGTGTAGCCGTGCTTGGCCAGCCGGCTCTTGATCCCTCGCGAGGCGCGACCGGTGAGCACCGCAGCCATGTCGATGCGGGTGTCGAACGCCGCCGCCCGCTTCTTGGTGCCGGTGGGAATGGTGCTGAACCAGTTGCGCAGTCCCGGGCCGTCGGCATTCGGGTCGAGGGTCAGCGTGTTGCTGGGCTTGGCGACGGCGTCGGCCGCGCCTTTGCGGGAGTTCGTCGAGGTCATCGAGTGCGCGTGCGTCGGGCCGCCGACGACCACCAGGTCGGCCCAGGTCACCTGATCGGGTGTGGCATCGGCGACCGGGACCACATGGACCTCGCCGTGCGGCCGGAGCCCGTCGGCGATGTGGTCGGCGATCTCGTGGGTGTTTCCGTACATCGACTCGTACACGATCAGCGTGTGCATGGCCCACCTCCTCGGCGTCTGCTTCAAGCGTGCGACGGGGAGTGAGACCGCGCCAGGGTCGGACGTCCCGGCCGGGTACCTGTGCCGACTCGCTCTATACGCGGGCGCCGCGGTTGATCACACTGGCGCCATGGTCGGATCTGACAGCAGATGATTCGCCGCCGCCGCGTACCTGTGCGACCTGCGGTCGTGGCGCTGGTCGTGTCTGTCGTGGTGCTGGGCGGATGCTCGAGCCATTCGGGCAGCCGGCCGTCAGCCTCGTCCGCGTCGGTCGGACAGGTGGCGTCAGGCGGAACCGTGCGCGCCGCAATGTTGGCGCCCATGTTCAACGGCTTCGACCCGCAGACGACCTGGGACCCGATCGAGCTGGAGGTGTTGCGCTGCTGTCTGGTCCGCACGCTGATGGCATTCCCGGGACTGTCGGGTTTCGCCGGTACCCAACCGGTGCCCGACCTGGCCGACGCCCCTCCCATGGTGTCAACGGACGGTCGCACCTGGACCTTTCATCTGCGCCACGGGATCCACTACGCGCCACCGCTGCAGAACGTCGAAGTGACCGCGCCCGACTTCGTTCGTGCGCTCATGCGTTCCGCAAAGGGGACCACCACCGCCCGCGGAGATCCGCCTTCAATGGGCGCGCTGTACCTGACCAGGATCGAGGGCTACCAGGAGTTCCTGGCAGGTGCGACCGACTCGATCTCCGGGGTCACCACCCCAGACCGATACACCTTGCAGGTCCGCGAGGTTCGTCCCGACCAGTCGATCAGGTCCTTGTTCGCCGAGCCCTTCTCGGCCCCGATCCCCCCCAGCCCGACCGACCCGGCTGCCCCGCTGGGGGTGGCGACGGGACACGGGGTCGACCTGGCACCGCCGACCTCGATCGGATACGGGCCGTACCTCGCTGCGACCGGCCCCTACATGTTCGAGGGGGCCGACCAGATCGACTACTCGGCGGCACCGTCGCAGCAGGTCCCACCGAGCGGATTGCGGCTCGCCTGGTCGAATAACCAAGTCGGCGGCGTCACACTGGTGCGCAACCCGTCGTGGAGGGCCAGCACGGATCCGAACCGACCCGCGCTGCCGGACCGAATCGTCTTGTCCTTCTCGGGTTCGAGGCCTTCCGCTGCCCTGGCTTCTTACGCTGCGCTGGCTTCCGGCGCTCTCGACACCGTGATGGGCGACAACCCACCGCCTCAGGTCATCAGCCGCTACGACCGGTTGGGGCTGCAGAGCCGGGCGTTTCGAGTCTCGCTGAACGCCACCCGGTTCGTCCTGTTCAACTTGGCCCTGCCACCCTTCGACGACATCCACGTGCGACGCGCGCTCGCCATCTTGCTGAATCGGCCGGCAGTGGCGCGGGGCATGATCGAGTGGCCTCCTTCGCAGACCAGCCCTGCCACACACTTCGTGCCCGATCCCCTGGAGAACTCCTTCCTCACCAGCTGGGATGCGCTGGGCGGCGCCGCCGCCACCGGTCGGCTTGCCCTGGCAAGGGCGCAGATGCGGATGTCGCGCTACGGCGATCCACAGGGGCGATGCTCCGGGCCGGCCTGTGGTCCGTTCCCGATCATGTGGCCCAGCGGCGAATTAGGACATGAACCGTTGTCGCTGCGTCGAGCCCAAGCGCGCCCGCTGGTCGCGACCCTTGCGCAGTTGGGCATCACCGGGAGGGTGACCAAGAAGGCCGATTGCACCCGCCCCACTCAGCGGATCCAGCTCTGTGTCACCGGCTGGGGTCCCGACTACCCAGCCCCGGACGCGATGCTGGTGTACTTCCACTACCCGGAATCGGCCTTGTTTGGTGGCATGATGGGCACTCCGCCCGACGAGCTCGCGAAGCGGGGTTACCGCAGGCAACGGTTGCCCAGCATCAACGCCTCCTTCGCACGATGTCAGGCTGCGGTGGGTCCGCAGGCCCCGCTGTGTTGGGCCCGCCTCGACCAGGTCGTCGTGTCGCAGTATGTCGCCGTCATCCCCCTCGACACGCTAGACGTCATCCGGCTGGCCGGCCCCAATGTTACGGCGTTCTCGATGGACCAGGCGTTCACCGAGCCCTCCCTGGACCGCCTGGCGGTGAGCACGTCGTCTCCCTAGATGGCCAGCTGCCCTAGCGACGACCAGACTGCGCTGCCCATCAGTTGTGCAATGTCGCTTTACGCGGCGGGCCGGGGTGATCAGACTGGCGCGGTGGCCGCCCCGTCGGAGCGTGTGCTCAGTGCCGTGCTGTTCACGGACCTGGTCTCCTCCACGACGATCGCCGAAGAGCTGGGGGACCGGCGCTGGAAGGCCCTGGTCAACCAGCACCATGCCGCCGTGCGTCGTGAGCTGAAGCGGTTCGGTGGGCGCGAGCTCGACACCGCCGGCGACGGCTTCTTCGCCAGCTTCCGGGAGCCCGCCTCTGCCATCTCGTGCGCCTGCGCCGCTGCCGACGCCGTGCGCGAGCTCGGACTGGGGCTGCGAGCCGGCGTGCACTTCGGCGAGTGCGAGCGGATCGGCAAGAAGCTCGGCGGGATCACGGTCGTCGTCGGCTCGCGGATCATGTCGTTGGCAGATGCCGGCGAGGTTCTGATCTCGAGCACGGCGGCGGAGCTCACCCGCGGCGGCGGCTTCGAGCTGGACGACCGGGGACAGCATCAGCTCAAGGGCGTCGAAGGAACCTGGCGGGTCTTCGCCGTCACGGCCGTCGATGGCTTGCCGCGACCGCTTCCGTTGGGGGACGACGAGGCGCGAGCCCGACGCGAGGCCGTAGAGGTGGAGTCCGGCGGTCGTCGCCGATGGCCGATCGCGGCGGCGGCAGCCGGCGTGGTTCTCGTCGCCGGGGCAGCGGTTGTGGTGGTCACGACCCGCTCGGCGCAAGCAGAGCCGCCAGCGAACTCCGTGGCCAGGATCGACCCCGGTACACAGGTCTTTGCGACGTCAGATCCACTGTCCTCCGGGGTGGTCCCGAGTGTCCTGGTCGCAGAGGGATCGACCGTGTGGTTGGGCGACGTCAGCAACAACAACCTCAGCCAGCTCGACACCGACACCGGCGAGGTGGCGCACACGCTCGGCACTGCGAGCGGGCCGACCGGTCTGGCTCTCTCGGGCGGCACGTTGTGGGTGTCGTTCGGATTCGGCTCAGCGCCAGGTGACCGGCTTCGGGTAGTGACGTCGGCCCAGAGCGGCTTGGCTCAAGCCCCGTTCGAGGTGCCCAGCGACAGCTATCCGGTCGCCGCCAACGCCGACACCGTGTGGGTGGCCAACCCGCCGGAGTCGGTGCTGGTGCGCTACGACACCACCACCCGCGCCACTACCCACGTCAAGTTGCCCGACGGCTCCGGCCCCGTCGCCCTCGACATGGCCGCCGACGGCACCGTGTGGGTGGCCGCCGGGCGCCTGCCCGAGGTGTACAAGGTGTCCGCGGACGGCCGTGGCCACCCCCACCCGTTTCGGCTCGGCACCAACGTGCCCACCGCGCTGAGTGTGGCCCCCGACGGTTCCGTCTGGGTGGTCAGCGACTCGACAGATGCCGTGAACCATCTGTCAGCGATGGGTGCCCCCGTGTTGAATCTCGACCTCGGCAGCGCGTGCGACGGCCCAGGTGCCGTGGCCGCGCTCGCCGACCGGATCTGGATCGCCTGCACTGTGTCCCAGACCGTCGTGGCGCTCGATCCGAGCGACGGGTCCGTCATGGCCACGCTGCCAGTTGGTGGCCTGCCCGTCGCTTTGAGCCGAACCAGCGACGGCACCGTGTGGGTGGCCGTCGGGACCAGCGGGCCTTGACGTCGCCATGACGGGACACGCTCTGCGAACGGCCACCGGCGCGGCGACTGTCCTTGCGTTGTTGCTCGTCGGGTGTGCCGGGCCGTCGTCTTCGTCGCCGTCGGACTCGCTGCCTTCCGGTGCCGGCGGCACGTTGCGGGTCGCGACGGCGACACCGATGTACTTTGGCTTGGACCCCCAGATGGCGTTCACGGCTCCGGAGCTGGAGCTGCTCAGATGTTGCCTGACGCGCACCCTCATGACCTTCCCCGGCACCCCTGGCTTCACCGGCACACAGCCGGTGCCGGATCTGGCGAGCGGGCCGCCGACTGTGTCCGCCGACGGCCGCACCTGGACCTTCCACCTCAAGCACGGGATCCATTACGCGCCGCCGCTGCAGAACGTCGAGGTGACGGCGCCTGACTTTGTCCGGGGGCTGGACCGCACCGCGCGGGGAACGGAGGACTCCGCTGGAAACCACGGAGGACCCGGCGCCTCCTACCTCCCGTTGATCGAGGGCTACCAGGAGTTCCTGTCGGGCGGGACCGACTCGATCTCCGGCGTCACGACCCCGGACCCCTACACGGTGCAGATCAGGGAGACCAGGCCCGACCGATCGATCCTGTTCCTGCTCGCCGAGCCGCTGGCGTCGCCGATCCCACCCAGCCCGACGCGTCCCGATGCGCTGCTGGGGGTGGCAACCGGCCACGACGGCGGACCCATCAACGACTACGTCAACGCCAGAGCCGGCGGCTCGCCGGGCGCGAAACCCGCATCGCTGGGCTACGGGCCGTTCCTGTCCGCAACCGGGCCCTACATGATCGAAGGCGCCGACACGATCGACTACAGCGCCCCCGCATCCGGACAGAGCCCTGCCAGCGGCCTGAAGCCGGCCTGGTGGTTCGACCAAACCGGACAGGTGACGCTGGTCCGCAACCCCTCGTGGGCGCCCAGCACCGATTCGAACCGGTTGGCGCTACCGGACCGGATCGTCGTCTCGTACGCCGACCAGAATCCGTACCCGGCCCTGCTCTCGGGCGACCTCGACACGGTCATGGGAGAGAACCCACCGCCCCACGTCGTGAATCAGTTTGCGCGACTCGACCTCCAGAACAGCGTCACGCGGGTCCCCACGAACGGCAACGAGTTCCTCACGTTCAACCTGGCGATGCCCCCGTTCGACGACGTTCATGTCCGTCGTGCGCTGGCGCTGCTGCTGGACCGTGCGGCCGCGGCGCGAGGAGCCGGTGGCACGCCGGTGTCGCAGAAGACCCCAACGACACATTTCGTTCCTGACCCCATGGACAACTCGCTGCTCGGTGCCTGGCGCGGGTTGGGCGGGCAAGCATCGAGTGGAAACCTGGCGGCGGCCCGCACGCAGATGCGCCTTTCCCGCTACGGCGACTCGCGTGGCCTCTGTGCTGGCCCGGCTTGCGGGCCTCTGGCTTTGATGTGGCCGGGCACGGGTGGCGGGGAACCCATGAGCCAGAGTCGGGCGCAGGCGCGGCCCCTGGTGAACGCGCTGGCTCGTCTCGGCATCACGGCAAAGGTCTCGGCGGACGCGTCCTGCTTCGACATCACGCAGCACGTGCCCCTCTGCGTGTACGGCTGGTTCACCGACTACCCGGACGCCGGCGCGATGTTCGTGCCTTTCCGTTACCCGGATTCCATCGGGACCGGCGACCTGTTGGGGGCGCCGTCACGAGAGCTGGTGAAGCTCGGCTATCCACCCCAGAAGCTACCCAGCGTCAACGACGACATCGCCAGGTGCGCCGCCGCCGTCGGACCCCAGGCGCCGATGTGCTGGGCTCGCCTGGATCAGGTGCTCGTCTCACAGCTCGTCGCTGTGATCCCCTTGGATGTCCAAGACGTAGTACGTCTTGCTGGACGTCACGTCACGACCTTCTCTCTCGATCAAGCCTTCGCCGAGCCGTCGCTGGACCGGATCGGCGTGTCGACGGCGACGGCGACTGCGTCACCGTGAAGGAGCTGGCTCCAGGTCGTCCGTGGGGAGCTCGTCATCGGCGGACGGCTGCCAGGCGGGCGCGACGACAGGTCCCGTCGAGCTAGTGGCGGACCGGTGGGCGTCGGTGGCGAACTCGGCGATCGAGGTGTGCACCTGCGCCGCCAGCCCCGCCAGATCCTCCGACGCCTTTGCCGCGTCGGTGGCGCCGGTGGCGAACTGGCGCGACACCTCCGCGACGTCGGACATGGCGGTGACGATCTGGGTCGACGCCGACTGCTGCTGCTTCGTGGCCACGGAGATCTCAGCGGCGGCGTCGGTGGTCTCGTCCACCATCGCTGCGATCCGCCCGAGTGCGTCGGTGGCACGCTGGGCAACGCCGGTGCCGCGGGCCGCTTCCCGCGATCCCTCCTCGGTCGCCCCGACCGTCGCCTGCGCATGGGCCTGGATCTCGTTGACCAGAGCCTGGATCTGTGCGGTTGACTGCTGGGCTCGTTCGGCCAGGTGACGCACTTCGCCGGCGACCACGGCAAACCCACGCCCGTGCTCACCGGCGCGGGCGGCTTCGATCGCCGCGTTGAGCGCCAGCAGGTTGGTCTGTCCCGACAGGTCGTCGATGAACTCCAGGATCCGTCCGATCTCGGACACCTTCTCGCCCAGGCCGAGTGAGCTGGAGGCGATGAACTCGACGCGGTCGCCGATCCGTTGCATGGCTTCGGCGGAGTCAGCCACCGCGGCCAGGCCGTCGTTGGTCAGCTGCAGGGTCTGCTGCGCCGCCGCCGCGACCGAGCCCGACGAGTCGGCGATCTGAGCGGCCGTTGCAGCAAGTTCTTGGATGGTCGAGGTGGTCTGGGTGACGGTCGCGGCCTGCTCCTGTGCCGACATCGCCTGCTGCGTCGCGTTCGCCTGCAGCTCCGTGGCGGCATGGGCGAGACGCAAACCGTTCTCCTGGGCCTGTTCGACGAGCAGCCGAAGACGCGACAGCGTGTGGTCGAAGGACCGGGCCAACGACGTCATCCGCTCGTCACCGAGGTCAACCGCCAGCTGCACGGAGAGGTCACCGGCCGCCGCGCGGTCCAGCGCCACGGTGAGATCCTCCAGCCGGGAGTCGAACAGGTCGCGTTCGGCTGCAGTGCGCGCCTGGAAGTGCGAGCGATGACGTCGCGCGACGATCCAGGAGACCAGACCGTAGACGAACAGCGGCAGTCCGAGTGCGAACAGGAGCAGAACCAGCGGGGTGATCGCGGCACCGGCGCCGGAGGCGACGACGGGTGCACTGGCCACGATGTACCAGTGGTTGACGTTGTCCGCCGGCAGGGTGGTCGAAGGCTTCATCGGCGTGTAGGCAACGCGCTGACCGTCGACGTCTGACACGCCGCTGCCATGCCAGGTGGCGGGCAGTGACGTGAAGGTGTTGTCGCTGGGGCGTCCGAGCGTCCCGCCGTTCGGCTGCTGGTAGCGAGTGTCGATCACGACTGCGCCTGTGTCGGCGTCGACGACGCGCAACGTGGAGTCCGAGGCCGGGAGCAGCGCTTCGGTGCGGATGCTGTCCACGCTGATCTCGAAGTGCACCAGCGCCTGCTTGTGGCCGTGGACGTAGATGTTGGTCGCGTTGCCGATGACCCACTCGTTGGTGTCCATGGACAGGTACGGCTTGGACTGGAAGACGGTGCCGCGTGGTTCGGCCTGCGTCGGCTTGTAGAAGGGGTTCCCGGACTCATCCGGTGACAGGTCTTTCGCCGGTGCGATCTTGCCTTGCACGACCCGACCGTTCTCGTGTGCGTTCGTGATGTCGATGAAGCAGGCCTCGCTTACGGCTCCAGGGAAGAGGTTCTCGACGTACGCCATCTCGGCGTTCGCATCCCGGATCTGCTGGATGTTGCGGTCGATCTTTTGCATCCGAGTTCCCGGCGCGAGGTAGAACCGGCGAAATGCTGGCGTCGCGGCCAGTTGAAGGTCGGCCGAGACCGCGCGCTCGAAGCGCTGCGAGGTGAGCACCGCCCCCTGTTCGGCAGCCGTGGTCAGCACCTGGTCCTGCTCGGCGTGGCGTTGGTCGGCGAAGTGGCCGTTGAACCAGGCGAGGGTTCCAGAGGCAGCCAGCAAGGCGCCCCCGACGACGAGGGCGGGCACCCGAAGCTTGACCGACATCGATCACCCCAGCGTGGCGCGGCCCGGCCCTCCCCAAGTGGGTCGGATCCACTTTCTTCCCGAGGGGATCGACCGGCGATCATGATCCATTGAGGCCGCGCAAGCGGTCTCTTCCCGCCCGTCACGCCGGGTAGTCGGCGAGGTCGCCCCCCTGTGCTCGAGGTGCTCAGGCGACGGGCGGTTCGGCTACGGAGAGTGAGCTGGTCAGGTCGGGGGAACGGCTCAACGTCTGCCAGACGACGCAGTAGCGCTCGGTGAGCCGCAGCAGCGTCGCCTGTTCGTCCTCGCTCAGCGAACCGACGAGGTCGAACTGCAGCCGGATGGCCAGGAATCCGACGGGAGTCTCCCGGTCCACTGCGAGCGTGCCGCGGAAGTCGAGATCCCCCTGCGCCGACACGGTGCCGTCGACGACGTCGAGTCCCAAGGACGTCGCCACCGCGAGCAGCGTGACGCCTGCGCAGGCGACCAGCGCCTCGAGCAGCAAGTCGCCGGAGCATGCCGACAGGCCGTCGCCGCCAGTCGCCGGATGCAGGCCCGCGGCCACGAGGGCCTGGCCGGTCTCGACCGAGCAGGTCACTCCCTCCCCGAGTCGCCCCTGCGCGTTCAGGGTCACGAGTGCAGCAGCAGGGTCGTCGCGGTAGAGCTGCTTCAGGGGAGCCTGAACCTGGCGCAGCGTTTCGCTTTCCATGTCGTTAGCGTCTCATTCCGGTGGCCGTAACGTCGCCGTACGCTGCCCAGATGGCCGAGGCGTCGGGCGAGCAGCGGGCGCTGGGCGCCCTCGAGGCGTCTGCGATCAGGTACAGCGTCGTGCGACACGGCCCCGTCGCCAGCCTGGCCGAGGCGGCGCAGGCGCGCGGCGTCGAGCCGGCCGACGTCATCAAGACGATCGTCGTACGTCGTGCCGAAGATGACTTCCTCTTCGTGCTGGTACCCGGCGATCGGTCGATTGCGTGGCCCAAGCTGCGGGCGTTGCTGGGGGTCAGTCGGCTGTCGATGCCGGATGCCGCCACGGCGCTGCACGTGACCGGCTACGAGCGAGGCACCATCACGCCCTTCGGGTCGGCCACGCCACTACCGACGATCGCCGACGAGCGCCTGCTCGGTCGGACGGTGACGCTGGGCGCAGGTGCCCATGGCGTCGCGATCCTGCTGTCCGCCGACGACGCAGTGACCGCGTTGCGGGCGACGCTGGCGGACGTCACTGACGAGGACACGGTGTCGATCAAGGAGTAGATGCCGTCGTCATGATCAACCCCCACGTGAAGTCCAAGATCAACGGGTGGGGGAGGGGCGTCGCGGCCCACCCCAGGTCGCGCGCGCTCGGGGCGCCCGGCTAGTTTGTGCGGTTGGATCCAATCTGCGGTTGCCCGGCGACGGCCGGTCGCTGCCGCGCGCGAGGAGGTCGGCAGCGCCGCCATGAGTGCGTTGAACATCGTCGTCTGTGTCAAGCAGGTCCCCGACTCATGGGCCGAGAAGAAGCTCGACCCTGCCGACAACACCCTCGACCGCGGTGCCGCCGAGGCCGTCGTGAACGAGCTCGACGAGTTCGGCGTCGAAGAGGCGCTGCAGATCCAAGAGCGCCTCGGTGGCTCCGATGCAGTGACCGTCACGGTGCTCACGATGGGGCCCGAGAAGGCCACCGAGTCGATCCGCAAGGCGTTGTCCATGGGCGCCGACGCGGCAGTCCACGTGCAGGACGATGCCTTGCACGGAACTGATGCGCTCGGCACCTCGTTGGTGTTGAGCAAGGCGATCGAACGGATCGGCCCCGACCTGGTGATCTTCGGCTCGGAGTCAACCGACGCGCGCATGTCGGTGGTTCCCGCGATGGTCGCGGAGCGCCTCGGACGCCCCCAGCTCACGTTTGCCGGCAAGGTCGAGCTCGATGGTTCGACCGTGCGCATCCAACGTCAGACCGACTACGGCTACGACACGGTGGAAGCGAGTACCCCCGCGATCGTCAGCGTCGTCGAGAAGATCAACGAGCCGCGCTACCCGTCGTTCAAGGGCATCATGGCGGCGAAGAAGAAGCCGGTCGAGACGCTGACGCTGGCTGACCTCGGCCTGAGCGCCGACGATGTCGGGCTGGCCGGCGCCTGGAGCGCTGTCACGTCCTTCGCCTCGCGGCCGCCACGGCAGGCCGGAACCATCGTGAAGGACGAGGGCGACGGCGGCGTGAAGCTCGCCGACTTCCTCGCCGGCCAGAAGTTCATCTGACCAGTTGTTCGTCTGAGGAGAAAGACACCACCATGGCTGAGGTTCTGGTTCTGGTCGACCACGTTGACGGCGACGTCAAGAAGGTCACCTACGAACTGCTCACGCTGGCCGCGCGGATCGGGGAGCCGGCGGCGGTGTTCGTGGGGTCCGGCGCGGACCAGGCGAAGGCCGGCCTGGCCGAGCACGGTGCCACGAAGGTGTACGTCGCCGAGCTCCCCGACGCCGCTGACTGCTTGACGACGCCCGCCGTCGGCGCACTCGCTGCTGCGGTGGAGCAGGCCTCGGCGGCGGCGGTGCTGATCCCCTCGAGCGCGGACGGCAAGGAGGTCGCCGGGCGCCTCGCGGTGCGAATCGGCTCCGGCCTCATCACCGACGCCGTCGACGTCACCGGCGACTCCACCACCATCGCGACCCAGCAATCGGTCTTCGGCGGATCGACTCTCGTGCAGTCCACCGTCACTCATGGGACGCCGGTCATCACGGTGCGCCCGAACTCGACGCCGCCCGTTGCGAGCCCGGCAGCCGCGACTCGGGTGGATCTGTCGGTGCAGCTCAGTGACGCCGACCGTGGCGCTCGGATCACCGACCGCGTGGCCGAGGAGCGCGCTGGTCGTCCCGAGCTCACCGAAGCGGCGATCGTGGTGTCCGGGGGTCGCGGAGTCGGCTCCCCAGAGGGCTTCGGAGTCGTCGAGGCGTTGGCGGACAGTCTCGGTGCGGCCGTCGGTGCCTCGCGCGCCGCGACGGACGCGGGCTGGTACCCCCACCAGTTCCAGGTCGGGCAGACCGGCAAGACGGTGTCGCCGCAGCTGTACATGGCCAATGGGATCTCCGGGGCCATCCAGCACCGCGCCGGCATGCAGACGTCAAAGACGATCGTGGCCGTCAACAAGGACCCCGAGGCGCCGATCTTCGAGCTGGTCGACTTCGGCGTGGTGGGCGACCTCCACGTCGTGCTGCCCCAGCTGACCGAAGAGGTCAAGAAGCGCAAGGGCTGAACCACCTCCGCCCGTGCTGTTTCCCACCATCGAGTTCGCCGCGTTCTTCGCGGTGGTACTCGCCGTCAACTGGTTGCTGCTGCCGCACCAGCGCGCGTGGAAGTGGTTCATCCTCGCTGCGTCGTACTTCTTCTACGGCTACGCAGATCCCTGGCTGACGATCCTGCTGGCGACCGTCACGGTCGTGAACCAGGTGGGCGCAGTCCAAGTGAGCAAGTCAACGAGCTCGCGCGCCAGACGCGCGTGGCTCATCGCGGCGGTGAGCATCGATCTCGGTCTGCTCGGCTGGTTCAAGTACTTCAACTTCTTCGCCCACCAGATCGACGAGGCCCTCGGCAAGGTCCAGCTGGGTGCGCCGCTTCCGTTGTTGATGATCGTGTTGCCGATCGGCATCTCGTTCTACACGTTCCAGGGGATCGCCTACGTGGTCGACACCTTCCGCGGGGACTTCGCGCCGGTGGGCTTCCTCGACTTCGCCGTGTTCCAGTCGTTCTTCCCCCACCTCGTGGCCGGTCCGATCGTGCGGCCGCGCGAGTTCATCCCGCAGCTGCAGCTGCGACACGATCCGCGTGCCGTGCCGATGACGCCCGCGCTGTTCCTGATTGCTGGCGGCTTGTTCAAGAAGATCGTGCTGGCCGACTACATCGGAACCCAGCTCGTCGATCCGGTGTGGGGCACGCCAGATCTGCACAGCGGACCCGAAGTGATCGCGGCGTTCATCGGGTACTCGGTGCAGATCTACTGCGACTTCTCGGCCTACACCGACATCGCGATCGGACTCGCCCTGCTGCTCGGCTTCCGGTTCCCGCAGAACTTCGACCGCCCCTACGCGGCATCGAGCCTGCAGATGTTCTGGCGCCACTGGCACATGTCGTTGTCGCGCTGGCTCCGTGACTACTTGTATGTCCCGTTGGGTGGCAACCGCCGAGGCGGTGTCCGCACCTACGTGAACCTCTTCGCGACCATGCTGCTCGGCGGGCTGTGGCACGGTGCATCGTTGACGTTCGTCGTCTGGGGCGGTCTGCACGGAGTCGGCCTCTCGGTCGAGCGATGGGTCAACCAGATGCGCCAACGACGCGCTCCGGTCCTGCGCGAGACCGTCGACGTCGCGGCCGTGCCCGTCGGGCTCGACCCTGCGCAGGAGGCCTACCGCGAGCGAACGGGGGCGCAGGCGGTCGTCGAACGCCGAGTCGCCGGAGGGCTGCCCAAGGCCCTCGCGGTCATCCTCACGTTTGCCTTCGTCACGTTCGCCTGGGTCTTCTTCCGGTCACCGACCTTCGCCGTCGCCGTCCAGCTGCTGAGTCGGATCGGTGACTTCGGACCGGCGCCGCTGGTGACGCTGCCGGTTGCGGCTGCCATCGTCGCCGGCTTGAGCACCCAGTTCATCCCGCCACGGATGTGGGCCGAGATCGAGATTCGGGTCTCCCGGTTGCCCTGGTGGGCGCAGGGCCTGCTGTTCGCAGTCGTGCTCGTCCTGATCGACGCGATCCTGCCCGAGCAAGGCGTCGCACCGTTCCTCTACTTCCGGTTCTGAGGCGGCCGAGCGGGTCCAAGATCATCGGCGGGTTCACCTAGGATGCAGTCACCCATGAGTGCGACCCAGATGCCGGCCGAAACGTCGACGCAGACGTCCGACCAGGCGTCTCCCGAGCGCCGCTGGATCGACGAGGTCGAGCATCCAGCGGCGCACACGCGAGCCAGCCGAGTCCCGGCCGGCCAGGCGATCGCCACTGTCTTCCTCGCGCTCGCGGTCGCGTGGTTGCTCAACTCCGAGTCGGTGCTGCGCAAGGGCGAGGGCATGGACCCCGGCGTCACCCGCACGGTGGTTCTCGCGCTCGCCGGGCCGGTGAACTCCTTCGCGCACACGGTCGGACTCACGGCACCACGCTCGGCTCTTGACGCTGCGCTGGGCCACCAGTCCTACGTCGCCGCCAACACCGCGCTGGAGAACGGCAGCGACTCCATCCTCAATACCCCACATGCGGTCCCGTCGGCCAGCGCCTCGGGTAGGAGTCGACACCCCCACCAGCAGCCGCCGCCGCTGTACCCGCAGGACGTGGGGGGCATCACCAAGATCCACCCACCCACCACCAGCCATCCCCTCAGGGTGCTCGTCACCGGTGACTCCCTCGCGACGTACCCAGGAGACCAGCTGGCGAACCTGGCCGGTCCGAAGGTGCACGTGACCGTCAAGGGGTTCAACGGGACGGGGCTCACCACCCCCGGATCGTTCAACTGGCAGGTAGCCGCGCAGAACCTGGTGTCAGACCTGCACCCCGACGTGGTCATGGTCGTGATGGGTGCCAACGACGGGTGGGACATGAAGCACGACGGGGCGACGTTGGCCTGGGCAACGCCGGCGTGGCAGCGCGAGTACGCCCGCCGCATCGCAGTGGTGATGCAGACGTTCCTCCATGGCGGAGTCGACCGCGTCTACTACGGCGGCCCACCGACGTCCCCGTCGAGCAACTACCAGCGCATCTTCGCCTCGATCAATGCGGCGGGAGCCCAGGCGGCGGCCGCGATACCGGGCGCCCGCTGGGTCGACCTGTTCAACGGCACGTCCGACCGCGGGCGCTACTCGCGCAGCGAGGCCTACCACGGCAAGCGGATCGACGCGCGCCAAAGCGATGGCCTCCATTGGTCCTATGACGGTTCGGCCCTTCCCGCCTCGCTGTTCCTGCGTGCTCTGGAACGCGAGTACGGGCCGTTGGCGAAGCAGTAGGGCACGCGCCTCACGATGGTGTACTTCGACCACGCCGCCACCACTCCGATGCTGCCCGAGGCAGTCGCGGCGCTCACGCGCGAGCTCGTCGAGGTGGGCAATGCATCCTCGTTGCACACGTCGGGGCGTCGGGCCCGAAGAGTCGTCGAGGAGTCGCGCGAGACGGTGGCTCTGGCCTTCGGCGCGCGGCCGAGCGAGGTCGTGTTCACCGCGAGCGGTACCGAGTCGGACAACCTGGCCTTGAAGGGGTTGTTCTGGTCGCGCCGGGCGGCCGACGCGAGATGTCGGCGGGTGATCGTCAGCGCCATCGAGCACCATGCGCTGCTCGAGCCGGTGCTGTGGCTGGCGGAGCACGAAGGTGCTGAGGTGGTCGAGCTCGGGGTCGACGACGTTGGCCGGGTGGACCAGCACGAGCTGGAGTCGTTGCTTGCGCACGACGCCGAGTCGGTGGCGGTGGTGTCGGTGATGATGGCCAACAACGAGATCGGCACGGTGCAGCCGGTGGCCGAGCTGGCCGCCATCGCCGACGAGCACGGCGTGCCGTTCCACACCGACGCCGTCCAGGCCGCCGGACAGCTCCCGGTCGACTTCGGATCCCTTCCGGCCACCGCGTTGACCTTGTCGGGGCACAAGTTCGGCGGGCCACCCTCGGTCGGTCTGCTCCTGCTCCGTCGTGGTGTCGCGCCCGTACCGGTGCTGCACGGTGGTGGCCAAGAACGTGAGGTGCGCTCGGGGACCCTCGACGTGCCGGGAATCGCGGCGATGGCTGCGGCAGCCGAGGTGGTGACGGCCGACATCCTCGCCCGGCAGGCAGAGCTGGCGCAGGTCCGCGACGACCTCATCGCCCGGGTGCTGGAGGTGACGCCCGAGGCGGTGCTGAACGGCGACCCGGTGCTCGAGCCCGGTCACCGGCTCCCCGGAAACGCGCACTTCTCCTTCCCCGGCTGCGAGGGCGATGACCTGCTGATGCTGCTGGACGCCCAGGGCATCGAGTGCTCGACCGGTTCGGCCTGCTCAGCAGGGGTGGCCCAGCCGAGCCACGTGCTGCTCGCCCTCGGCGCTGACATCGACGTCGCGCGGTCGTCGTTGCGGTTCTCGGTGGGCCACACGTCGACCAAGGCCGACGTCGACGCACTCGTCGAGGCACTGCCAGGAGCGGTCGCGCGGGCACGGGAAGCCCGAGGGCGATCACTGTGAGGGTGCTGGCCGCACTGTCCGGCGGCGTCGACTCCTCGGTTGCAGCGGCTCGCGCAACGGCCGCGGGCCACGATGTGGTGGGTATCCACCTTGCGTTGAGCAAGACGCCGGAGTCGTACCGCAACGGCGCGCGCGGATGCTGCACGTTGGAAGACTCCCGTGATGCCCGACGCACCGCCGACATCCTCGGAATCCCGTTCTACGTCTGGGATCTGTCCGACCAGTTCCACGCAGAAGTGATCGACGACTTCGTCGACGAGTACGAGGCGGGGCGCACGCCCAACCCGTGCATCCGCTGCAACGAGCGGATCAAGTTCTCTGCAGTGCTGGAGCGCGGACTCTCGCTCGGCTTCGACGCCGTTTGCACCGGTCACTACGCGAGGATCGTCGAGGGCGTCGCAGGACGTGAGCTGCACCGCGCAGTGGACGAGTCGAAGGACCAGTCTTACGTGCTCGGTGGCCTGTCGCAGACCCAGCTGGAACACTCCCTGTTCCCTCTCGGTGAGTCCGTGAAGTCCGACGTGCGTCGGGAGGCGGCAGCGCGTGGCCTGCTCGTGGCAGACAAGCCGGACAGCTATGACCTGTGCTTCGTCACCGACGGCGACACCCAGGGATACCTGCGGGCTCGCTTGGGACGCCGCGCAGGTCGGATCGTCGACGTCGACGGCGTCGACCTCGGCGGTCACGATGGCGCCTACGCCTACACGGTCGGGCAGCGCAAAGGGCTGGCTCTCACCGCGCCGGGTGGCGACGGGCGGGCGCGCTACGTCCTCGCGATCGAGCCGGTGAGCGGCACAGTCACCGTCGGCCCCAGGGATGCGCTGCAGATCGCGACGGTGTACGCGCAGGCGCTGCGGTGGAGCGGTGCCGAGCCGATGACGGACTCGTTTCGCTGCCACGTACAGGTGCGGGCTCACGGCGCACGCCTTCTGGCGACGGCGTACCCGGGCGACGAGGCGATCACCGTGCAGCCGGACGACCGCATGTCCGGGGTGGCGCCAGGTCAGACCCTGGTGATGTACGACGCCACCCGTGTGATCGGTGCGGCCACCATCACCGCGACCGCGGGCTAGCGAGGCGCACACGTCATGAAGCGGGGAGCGGCGTTGGCGACGGTGGCGCTGGCCGCAGCAGCCTTCCTGGCCGCAGCGGTGGGGTCGGACGACGGGGCGAGGCGGGCAACGCCGGTGATGTCGGTCCTGTCCGCGGGTGTTCCACGCGTCGCGTCGGACGCCGGTACGACCGGTCTCACGCCAGTGCCCCCTGTCGCCGGGCCGCGAGCCACGCCCGCACGTCTGCCCGGCACGCTGTTCCTGGGCGACTCGGTGATGCTCGGCGCGCGACCGTGGCTGCGTCATCTGCCGGGTCGGGTCGACGCCGTGGAGAGCCGTCAGGTGTACGCCGGACTCAGGGTCGTCCGGCATCTGGCACGCACCGGTCGCCTTCCCGGTACCGTCGTCGTCGGGCTCGGCACGAACGGACAGTTCCCCGGCTACGCCTGCCGTGAGCTGCACCAGTCACTGGGATCAGCGCGCCAGCTCCTGCTGGTGACGGTGCGGGTCCCCCGTTCGTGGACCTCAGCGGACAACCACGTCATCCAGACCTGCGCGCGGCGCTATCCCAACGTCTCGTTGGTGCCCTGGCGCGCGTTCGCGGGCCACCACCCGGGAGTGTTCGCCCCCGACGGCTACCACCTGTCCACGCGCGGCGGACAGTTGTACGCCCACCTGATCCGCACGCAGCTCGTCCGGACCCAGTCGTGAACGGCGCCACCGGGGTCGGGTCCTTGCCGGGGGACGACCCGCGCGAGGCGGCCGCATGGGTGATCGACCTGTTCCCCGACTTCCCGCACCTGCCAGAGCTTCCCGCCCGCGGTCCATGGGCTGATCTGACCGGCCGCGGGCTGGCCGTGGCCGACGGGCTCAGCGGCGAGCTCACGGTGTCGGGATGGCGGCTGGTCACGCGCGCCGGTCGGGACGCAGCCCGTGCGCGGTCCGTCTTGGCGCAAGACCTCGACGCCTTGGAGGAGCGACTGACCGGCTTCTCCGGCCCGATCAAGGTCCAGGTCTGCGGCCCGATCACGTTGGCGGCCACTGTTGAGCTGCGCTCGGGGCACGCTGCGGTGACCGACGTAGGAGCCCGCCACGACTTGGCGAACGCGCTGGCGCAGGGGGTGGCGGAGCATCTCGCAGACCTGCATCGACGTCTGCCCGACGCGGACCTGGTGCTGCAGGTCGACGAGCCGGCCTTGGCGATCTGCCTCGCAGGTGAGCTGCCCACTGCCAGCGGGTTCTCGCGGGTGCGGGCTGTGCCGACGCAGGAGGCTCAGCGCTGGATCGCGTTGTCCTTGGCCGCGGCAGTCGACGCGATGGCCGGTTCGACAGTGGTCCACTGCTGCGATGCCCGACCGCCCGTGGACGTCCTCGTCGCGGCCGGGGCCCGGGGCCTGTCACTGGACCTGACCCGGCTGGACGAGCGCGCAACCGACAGCTCCGGAACGCTCGTGGAGGACCATCTCGGTGCAGCGCTGGAGTCCGGCGTCGTTCTCTTCGCGGGAGCCGTCGACGCGCTCGGACCGGTGTCGGACGTCGGCGCTAGCGTCGACCTCGTGCGCACCCTTACCGCCCGCTGGGGGCTGTCGCCGGAACAGGTCGGCGAGCAGGTCGTGGTGACTCCCACCTGCGGGCTGGCCGGCGTCCTTCGCGACGACGCGGCCGCGGTTTGTCGCCGCGTCAGCGAGGTGGCGCGGCGACTGCAGGAGGAACCGGAGCCTTCATCATGAGCGCCACCATGACGAAGGCCCACTACGCCAGCCTCGTCGAGGCCGTCAACGAGCACCGGCACCGTTACTACGTCCTCGACACACCGACGATCAGCGACGACGACTACGACGCCCTGGAACGTCGGCTGCGTGAGATCGAGGCCAAGCACCCGGACTGGGTCAGCGCCGACTCCCCGACTCAGACAGTGGGCGGACAACGTTCGGAGATGTTCGAGCCGGTCACCCACCTGGAGCGCATGTACTCCCTCGACAACGCCTTCAGCGCTGATGAGCTGCAGGCGTGGAGTGCCCGGATCGTCAAAGACCTCGGCGCGGTGCAGCCCATGCTGTGCGAGCTGAAGGTCGACGGCCTTGCGGTCGACCTCGTCTACCAGGACGGCGTGCTTCGCTCGGTGGCGACCCGAGGCGACGGACGCACCGGCGAGGACGTCACGTACAACATCCGTGCGATCCCGTCGATCCCTGCTCAGCTCACGGCGACGGACCCCGCGACGCCCGTGCCGGCGCTGCTCGAGGTGCGGGGCGAGGTCTTCTTCCCGCTCGCGGCCTTCAATGCGATCAACGAGCAGGTGATGGCCGCGGGGCGTACTCCGTTCGCCAATCCGCGCAACGCCGCTGCGGGCACCTTGCGGCAGCGGCTGGACCGCCGCGACGTCGAGCTCGCGGCTGCCGAGGTCGACCTCGCTGCTGCCCAGCAGGCGGGTCGCTCCGCAGACCGCCCTCAGGCGCGGGTGGACCGGCTGCGAGCCGACCAGCTACGCGCCACGGGTCAGCTCGGATCGCTGCAGCTGGTGGTGCATGGCATCGGAGCCCGCCGTGGCTTCGAGCCGACTGCGCAGTCACAGTCCTACGCGGCCATGGCGTCGTGGGGGTTGCCGACGTCGAGCCGTACTCAGGTGGTCGACGACCTGGCCGGCGTGCAGGGCTACGTCGACCACTACGGGGAGCACCGTCACGACGTGGAGCACGAGATCGACGGCGTGGTCGTCAAGGTCGACGACATGTCGGTACAGAACCGGCTCGGCGCAACGAGCCGAGCGCCTCGGTGGGCGATCGCCTACAAGTACCCGGCCGAGGTGGTCACGACCAAGCTGCGTGACATCGCGGTCAACGTCGGCCGCACTGGTCGGGTCACGCCGTTCGGCGTCATGGAACCGGTCAAGGTCGCGGGCTCCACGGTGCAGATGGCGACGCTGCACAACGCCACCGAGGTGGCTCGCAAGGGGGTGCTCATCGGGGATACCGTGTTCCTGCGCAAGGCCGGAGACGTGATTCCGGAGATCATCGGACCGGTGGTCGAGGATCGGGACGGCACCGAACGACCGTTCGTCATGCCCACCACCTGCCCGGAGTGTGGGACGGCGCTCGGACCGGAGAAGGCCGGCGACGCCGACATCCGCTGCCCCAACGCTCGCTCTTGCCCGGCCCAGCTCCGAGAGCGCCTGTTCCATGTTGGTTCCCGCGCCGCTCTCGACATCGAAGGACTCGGTTACAAGGCCGCCATGGCGTTGCTGGACTGCGGACTGGTCAGCGATGAAGGCGGTCTCTTCGATCTGACCGAGGAACGGCTGTTGCGCTGCAACTTCTTCACGCGCGCCCCCGGCGTTGGGGAGTCCGGCGCCCAGCTCGCTGCGCAGGGTGTCGAGCTGCTGCGCCAGCTCGAGGTGGGCAAGGACCGGCCTTTGTGGCGGGTTCTGGTGGCTCTGTCGATTCGCCACGTCGGTCCGACCGCCGCTCGAGCGCTCGCCGACCACTTCGTCAGCCTGGACGCGCTGATGTCGGCCGAGCCGGCCGAGCTGGCGGCGGTCGAGGGAGTGGGCTCGATCATCGCCGACGCCCTGGTGGAGTGGTTCGACGTCGACTGGCACCGCGGGGTCGTGGAGTCCTGGCGGGCTGCCGGGGTCCGGCTGAGCGACCCGCCCCGCGAGGATTCCGGGCCAAAGGTCCTGGCCGGCCTGAGCGTGGTCGTGACCGGAACGCTGCGGGGTTTCAGCCGGGAGGTCGCCCAGGCGGCGATCGTGGAACGAGGCGGCAAGGCGGCCAGCTCGGTCTCCGGCAAGACCGCCTTCGTGGTGATCGGGGACAACCCGGGGAGCAAGGCCGACAAGGCCCACGCCCTCGGGGTGCCGGTGCTCGACGAAGCCGGTTTCGCGCTCCTGCTGGACCAGGGACCTGAGGCGGCCTCGGCGGTGGCGCTGCCCAGCTGAAAAGTTCGGCTATGAATCGGCTGAAGGGGTGAAACGTCGCGAGGATGCCGGTTTAGGCCGATCGAGCGATGACCGACAGTGCTTACGGGGCTACTCTTTGTAGCGTCAGGGGGAAAGACCTGCCGAGGCGCTTTGGGGAGGGCCGTGGCCGCGTCATCGCGTCGACCATCGCTGGTCCGACCGTCGGGGTTCGCGTTCTTCTGGAACCTCTCGGTGTGGGCGGGCGGGCTCCTGGTCGTCTTCGCGCTGGCCCAGACCGTCTCCGCTCTTGCGCACACCCCGCCCAGCGATGCCAAGGCCTTCTGGGGTCTGGCCGCGCTGGTCATCCTCGGCGAGCTGTGGCCGGTCATCGCTGCGGGCAGCTCCGACCCGCAAGGGGTCGTCACGTCGCACGCATTCGTGTTCGCCGTGCTGTACCTGTACGGGCCCTGGCCTGCCATCACCTTGCTTGCCGTGGGCACGCTGATCTCCGAGGCCCGCCGTCGCAAGCCGGTGTGGAAGTGGTTCTTCAACGTCGGTCAGTACACGTTGAGCCTGGCGGCAGCGGCCGCCGTCATGGAGCTCGCCGGCCACCAGGCGTCCTTGGAGCAGCCGGGCGCGCTCGTTGCCTCGTCACTGATCTGGATCGTGCTCGGCTGGCTGGCGTTCTTCGTCACCAACGACGTGTTGGTCGCCACCTTGTCCGATGACGTGGGACGCACGTTCGTCCAGGACTTCTTCGATGACTTCTGGTACTACTTCCTGACCACGATGGCGGTGTTGGCTCTGTCGCCACTGGTCGTGTTCTCGGCCGCCGAGCCGCTGTACCTGCCGCTGTGGATCCTGCCGCTCATCGCGGTGCGCAAGACGGCGTCGATCTCGCGCGAGAAGGAACATGCGTCGCTGCACGACACGTTGACCCAGCTGCCGAACCGCAAGTACTTGTTGGCACGGCTCGGCGACGCCCTCGACGACTGCAGCCGCGACGGCTACCGTGCCGCGCTGTGCCTGCTCGACCTCGACCGGTTCAAGGAGGTCAACGACACCCTCGGCCATCACGTCGGGGACCGGCTGCTGCAGCTGGCCGGTAGCCGGATCCAGTCGGCGTTGCGACCCGGTGACCTGGTCGCTCGCCTTGGCGGTGACGAGTTCGCCCTCATGCTGGCGCCGATCCGCGATGACCAGGCCGCGGTGGAGGTGGCGCACCGGGTCCGCGCTGCTCTGGTGACGCCGTTCCACCTCGAGGGACTGCTGTTCGAGCTGGAAGCCAGCATCGGCGTCGCGATGTTCCCCGAGCACGGCGTCGACGGCGAACAGCTGCTGCAGCGAGCCGACGTCGCCATGTACCTCGCCAAGGACAGTCGCACCGGGGTCGAGATCTACGCCGCCGACCGCGATCCGAACTCGGCCAACCGCCTGGCCCTGCTGGGTGGGCTCCGCACGGCGCTCGAGGGCGGCGAGCTGGAGCTGCACTACCAACCCAAGCTGTCGCTGGCCACGTCGGACGTGACCGGCGTCGAGGCACTGGTTCGCTGGCGACACCCCACGCGTGGCCTGATCATGCCCGACGAGTTCATCCCGATCGCCGAGCACTCCGGGCTGATGGGCACCTTGACGTCCTTCGTCGTCGAGACCGCCTTGGCGCAGGTGGCGCAGTGGCGCGCGGCCGGACTCGACATCTCGGTCGCGGTCAACGTGTCCATGCGCGACCTGCAGGGTCCCGAGCTGCAGCAGACGGTGGCCCGCTCCCTGGAGCTGTACGACCTGCCGGCGGCCGCGCTCGTGCTCGAGATCACCGAGCGGGTGCTCACCAAGGACGCTGCACCGGTGACGCCCACCTTGTCGGAGCTGCGTCGCCTCGGGGTGCACATCTCGCTGGACGACTTCGGGACCGGTGAGTCGTCGCTGAAGTGGCTGAAGCACCTGCCCGTGGACGAGCTGAAGATCGACCGGACGTTCGTCGGACGGCTGACGAACGACCCCGCCGACTTCACGATCGTCCGTTCGATCGTCGAGCTCAGCCACGGCCTCGGAATGATCGCCGTGGCCGAAGGGGTCGAGGACGAGGCGGTGTGGGACCGCCTGCGCGAGCTCGGCTGCGACGTGGCGCAGGGCTGGTTCATCAGCCGGCCGATGGACGCCCAGCAGGCCACGCGGTGGCTGCTGCGGCATCCGTCACGGCATCGCTCGCTGCGTCTGGTTCAAGGAACGGCCGGGGGTTGGTAGGAATCCCGTGAGTGGGCGGGCGCACACATGAAGGGGCAGGGGGGTAAGACGATGGTGGGACCGGCTGTTCGTCAGCCGGGACAGACGCTTGAGGTGCCGCGGGGGTTTGCGGCGTCGATGCGTCGGGTTTCCGTGTTCAGCGTCACCGTGGTCGCGGTCTGGGTGACCGCTGCGGTGCTGCTCGTGCGCGCCATCACCTGGGCAGGCTGGCACGACGTGACGCCAGCGTTCTTCTTGATCCTCCTCGGCGCGGTGCTCTTCGAGCTGCGTCCGCTCACCGTGTTGCAGTACCCCCAGCCCACGACCATCCACCTTGGCCAGTCGTTCGCGTTCGCGGCGCTGTACCTGTGGGGACCGGCTCCCGCGATCGTGGTGACCGCGGTGAGCTGGGGCCTGGGAACAGTCTTCCAGGGGAAGGAAGGCTGGAAGGTCGCCTTCAACGTCGCGCAGTTCGTCGTGTCCATGGGCGCAGCCGGCGCCGTGATGATGGCGCTCGGCGGCGCTCCCATGGGCCAAGGGCAGTTGCCCGTGTGGAACGACATTGGCTGGGTGGTCGCCACGTGGGTGGCGCACTTCGTCGTCAACGACACCTTGGTGGCGCTGGCGGCCGACCCCGAGGGCCCGACATTCGCCCAGGACTTCAGCGCCAACGTGCGGTGGTATCTGGTCGCCGACCTGCTGGCCGACACGCTGGCTCTCGTCGTGGTCGTACTCGCCGCGGCCGGCTCGGTCTATCCGGTTCTCTTGTTGCTGCCGCTGCTGTTGTTCTCGCGCACCTACGACCTGTCGCGCTCGGCCAACCACGAGGCGTTGCACGACCCGTTGACCGGGGTCGCGAACCGCAGGCTGTTCTTCGCCCGACTGGCCGAGGCGATCCAGCGGCGCCAGTCCGTGGCCGTTCTCGTCCTTGACATGGACGGCTTCAAGGCCGTCAACGACCGGTATGGCCACCTCGCCGGTGATGCCGTGCTGCGTACCACGGCCGAGCGCATCGCCTCGAGTGTTCGCGGCGACGACCTCGTGGCGCGCTACGGAGGCGACGAGTTCGCCGTGCTGCTCACCGACCGGCCAGATCCCCACGATGCGGTCGACGTCGCCGAACGCATCGTGCGATCGGTGTCGCGCGTGGTCCCCTTCGGCCAGGCTGCGTTGCCGATCGGCGCGAGCGTCGGCCTGGTGACGGTCACGCGAACCGAGCCGCTGTCGGTCGACGAGGCGATCCACCGGGCCGACCAGGCGATGTTCCTGGCCAAGGCCGAAGGCGGCGGCATCCGAGTCTGGTCACCTGAGACGGCGTCGACGATGCGACCACGCCAGGAAGCGGGGCCGTGACGGCTCCCTAGGATGAGCGCCATGCCTGCGCTCTCCCGCGACCAAGTCGCCCACCTCGCGCGGCTGTCCCGGCTCGATCTCGGGGATGCCGAGCTCGACCACCTCGGGGGGCAGCTCGACGTCATCTTGTCGGCGGTCGCCCGCGTCGCAGAGGTGGCAGCGGCTGACGTGCCGCCCACCACCCACGCCGTACCGGTCGTCAACGTCACGAGGGCTGACGTCGTGCGGCCATCGCTGGCCCAGGCCGATGCGCTCGCTGCGGCACCGGCGACCGAAGACGGTCGGTTCCGCGTGCCGCGCATCCTCGACGAGGAGGAGCAGTGAGCGGCGACCTGACCAGGGCCACCGCCGCCGAGCTGGCACAGATGGTGGCCGGCGGTTCGGCCTCGGCGGAGGAGGTCGCACTCGCTCACCTGGAACGGATCGAGGCCACCGACGAGTCGCTGCACGCGTTCTTGCACGTCGACCGCGAGGGAGCGCTCGCCGCTGCTCGCGCGGTCGACGTCCAGCTGGCCAACGGCGAGCCGCTCGGCCCGTTGGCCGGTGTCCCGTTGGCCCTGAAGGACGTGTTCACGACGCGGGGGATCCCCACGACCTGCGGCTCACGCATTCTGCAGGGGTGGATCCCGCCCTACGACGCGACCGTCACCACGCGGCTGCGCGAGGCGGGCGTGGTGATCCTCGGCAAGACCAACATGGACGAGTTCGCCATGGGCTCGTCCACCGAGAATTCTGCCTACGGGCCCACGCACAACCCGTGGGCATTGGACCGGATCCCTGGTGGGTCCTCTGGCGGGTCGAGCGCTGCGGTCGCTGCGTACCAGGCGCCGCTGGCGATCGGCACCGACACCGGCGGCTCGATCCGACAACCGGCCGCTGTCACCGGCATCGTCGGGGTGAAGCCCACCTACGGCGGTGTCTCGCGCTACGGCATCGTGGCGTTCTCCTCCTCACTCGACCAAGCCGGCCCGTTCGCCCGCACGGTGCTCGACGCGGCCCTGCTGCACGCGACGATCGGGGGTCACGACCCGATGGATGCCACCTCGATCGATGCGCCGTTGCCTCCGGTGGTGGCCGCCGCACGTGGTGAGCTCGGTGACATCAGCGGACTGCGGATCGGCGTCGTGGCGCAGTTGCAGGGCGACGGCTATCAGCCCGGTGTACAGGCGCGGTTCACCGAGATGGTCTCGTTGCTGGCCGATCTCGGGGCAGAGATCGTCACCGTCGACTGCCCGCACTTCGAATACGGCCTGGCGGCGTACTACCTGATCGCGCCGAGTGAGTGTTCGAGCAACCTGGCCCGGTTCGACGGGATGCGGTATGGGCTCCGGGTCGGCGACGACGGCGACGCCGGCGTGGAACAAGTCATGGCCAAGACACGCGCAGCCGGGTTCGGAGACGAGGTCAAGCGCCGCATCATGCTCGGCACCTATGCCTTGTCAGCTGGCTACTACGACGCCTACTACGGTCAGGCCCAGAAGGTCCGCACCTTGATCCGGCGCGACTTCGAAGCCGCCTATGCATCGGCTGATGTGCTCATCTCGCCGACCACTCCAACTGTGGCCTTCCGCATCGGCGAGCGTGCTGACGACCCGGTGGCGATGTACAAGGCTGACCTCGCGACGTTGCCGTCGAGCCTGTACGGAGGGCCGGCCATGAGCCTGCCAGCCGGACTCGGCGACGACGGCTTGCCCGTCGGCCTGCAGATCATGGCGCCGGTTCAGGCCGACGAGCGCGTCTATCGGGTAGGAGCGGCCGTGGAACGCGTGCTGCACGAACGCTGGGCCGGCCCGTTGCTGCAATCCGCGCCAGAGCTGCTCGGAGTCGGATCGGGCGGTGGGGCGCGATGACCGACCTCGTGCCGTTCGACGACGCGATCGCGCAGTTCGACCCCGTCATGGGGCTCGAGGTCCACGTCGAGCTGAACACCGCGTCGAAGATGTTCTGCGGATGCCCTACTGCGTTCGGCGCCGAGCCCAACACCCAGGTGTGCCCGGTGTGTCTGGGCCTGCCCGGTTCACTCCCTGTCGTGAACGAGAAGGCGGTGGAGTCGGCCATCCGCATCGGGTTGGCGTTGAACTGTTCCATCGCGCCATGGTCGCGCTTCGCCCGCAAGAACTACTTCTACCCGGACATGCCCAAGGACTTCCAGACGTCGCAGTACGACGAGCCGATCGCCTTCGACGGCTATCTCGATGTCGAGGTGCCCACCGACGACGGTCCGCAGACGGTCCGAGTCAGGATCGAACGGGCTCATATGGAGGAGGACACCGGCAAGAACACCCACGTCGGAAGTGCGACGGGACGCATCCATGGTGCCGACTACTCCCTCATCGACTACAACCGTGCTGGCGTTCCGCTGATCGAGATCGTGACCAAGACGATCGAGGTGCCGGGCGTCATCGCACCGACCGTGGCTCGGGCCTACGCCGGCGAGCTGCGCGACCTCATCGTCGCTCTTGGCGTCTCGGACGCCCACATGCACCAAGGCTCGTTGCGCGTCGACGCCAACGTGTCGTTGAAGCCCAAGGGATCGACCACGTTGGGAACGCGCACCGAGACGAAGAACGTCAACTCGCTGCGGTCAGTGGAACGGGCCGTGCGCTACGAGATCCAGCGCCAGGCCGCGGTGCTCCGCACCGGGGCGAAGGTGGTGCAGGAGACGCGGCACTTCATGGAGACCGACGGCAGCACCACGTCTGGGCGTAGCAAGGAAGAAGCCGAGGACTACCGCTACTTCCCCGAACCCGATCTGACCCCGGTCGCTCCGGCGGCCGACCTGGTGGAACGCCTGCGCGAGACCCTGCCGGAACCGCCCGCTCAGCGTCGGCGCCGGCTGCAGGAGCTGTGGGGCGCGTCGGACCACGACATGCAGTCACTGGCCAATGCCGGCGGGGTGGAGCTCGTCGAAGCCACCGTCGAAGCCGGCGCTGACGCCGACTCGGCGCGCAAGTGGTGGATGGGGGAGCTGGCCCGACTGGCGAACGAGAAGACGGTGGACCTCGCCGAGCTCGCGATCACGCCTGCGCAGGTGGCGCGCGTCGTCGCGCTGGTCGGCGAGGGTGCGCTCAACGACAAGCTCGCCCGCCAGGTGATCGAGGCGGTTGTCGACGGGTACGGCGATCCCGATGCCGTGGTCGCCTCGCGGGGCCTGGCCGTGGTGTCGGACGACTCAGCCCTGCTGTCGGCGATCGACGAGGCGCTTGCAGCTCAGCCCGACGTGGCGCAGAAGTTGCGCGCGGGCAAGGTTCAGGTGGCCGGCGCGGTGGTTGGTGCCGTCATGAAGGCCACGAAGGGTCAGGCCGACGCCGCTCGCGTGCGCGAGCTCGTGCTGGAGCGGGCGGGAACGGCAACGACGTGACCGGCGTCGGTCGGCTCGGTTACGTCCAGATCGACTGCGTCGACCCGCAGCGGTTGGGACAGTTCTGGGCGGCGCTGCTGGGTACGGACGTACAGGTCACTTACGGAGAACCGCCGCACTACGTGAACCTGACGCCGGTGGACGGCGGCCCGTCCCTTTCGTTGCACCGGGTGGCACGGCCCACGCCGGGCAAGAACCGGTTGCACGTTGACCTAGTCGTGGACGATCTGCAGCAAGCAACGCAACGCGTCCAGGCTTTCGGCGGCGGGACCGTGCCCGACGGCGACATCTCCGAGTACGGGTTCAACTGGCGGGTGATGTCCGACCCGGAGGGCAACCAGTTCTGCCTGATCGCCGAGCAACCGGTGGGCGCGCCCGCCCGGAGGAGTGACTCGCGGTAGCAGTCAGGGGCAGGTGGCTCGCCAGGCATTGAGCGACAGCCGCTTCTTCTGTGCGTAGAGCCCGAGCGGTTGGGTCACTGCACACATCTTCTTGACGCTCACGTTGTACTCGAGTACGAACACGGCCTTGTTCTGCTTGATGAATGCCTCGTACGGCTTGCACTCGGAGTACTGCACGCACTGCTCGTTCAGCGCCCAGTCGAAGGAGTTGACCAGCTGGGGGATCAGCTCGGGCGCGTTCTTCAACCCCGGTTGTAGCCCGCGCGCGTGCGCGGCGCGGGCGAGGTCGCGGTCATAGCGGACCTGCTCGGCACGCGTCAGTGGGAAGCCGGTCGGGTTGGACTGCCCGTCGACGTTGTCGAACTCGATCGCGTCGAATCCCTTTCGCACGCACACGTCCATGCGTGCCTTCATCAACGGCATCAGAACGTGCACCTTGCGGATGTCCAGCCAACGCTCGTCCGGCCAGCCGGCGAGGGTGCGTCCCAGGACGCGTTGGGGGAACTTCCCGGCGTCGGGACGGTAGTTCTCCCACGAGCCGGCCGAGATGTAGCAGGCGACGATCTTGCCGCGCTTGTGAAGGTCCGTGACCACGGACTTCGGGGTGTCGACGCCGTCCACCTCGAAGACGTCAGCGGGGACCGTCCGGTCCAGCCGTCCGGCGAACTGGATGTCGTAGGTCTGCCCCAAGGTGATGACCCGGGTGGCGGCAGTGGTTCGCGACGGGGCCGCAGGCATCGCGCCGGCTGAGGCGGTTGCCGCGCCACCGAACGCGACCGTCACGGCGCAGGCGGCCAGAGCCGCAGCACGGACGCGGGACGTGGACAGAAACATCTCTTAGGTATCGGCGCGGGGTCAGGGCGATCTGAAATGGCGGTCGCCCGAACGGGTGTGGAGCGCCGTCGCTACGGTCAGCGGGATGACCCTGATCTGGCTGCCGTACGACGACTGGGCCACCGACATCGCGGTGCCGCCTCAGTTCGAGGTCCGGGTGTGGCGCGCCGGCCTGACGATGCCCGCTGGCCGCGACCGCGTGGGCTTCTACGTGCCGGACTACCTGGGCGACGCTTCGACGATCGACGTGATCGCTGAGCTGCCGGGCCTGCGTGTGGTGCAGACGTTGACCGCGGGCGTCGATCACGTGTTCGCCGTTCTCCCGCCCGGGATCACGCTGTGCAACGCCGCCGGCGTTCACGACGCCAGCACGTCGGAGCTCGCCGTGGGCCTGCTCTTGGCTTCGCTGCGTGGTCTGCCGGACTTCGTCCGCGCCCAGGCCGCGGGGCGCTGGGACCACCAGTTCCGGTGCTCCCTGGCCGACCGGACCGTGCTCGTGGTCGGCTGGGGATCGGTCGGGCAGGCCATCGGACAGCGGCTGGCGCCCTTCGAGGTCTCGGTGACCGCCGTGGCCAGCCAGGCACGCGCCGGCGTGCATGGCGTCGAGGAGCTGCCCGCGCTGTTGCCTCGGGCCGACGTGGTGATCCTCGCGGTGCCGCTGACCGCTGACACCCGGGGGCTGGTCGACGCCGGCTTCCTGGGCGCGATGCCTGACGGCGCCCTGCTGGTCAACGTCGCACGAGGACCGGTGGTCGACACTCAGGCCTTGCTGGCGGAGCTCCAGGCTGGTCGGCTCTGCGCGGCGCTCGACGTGACCGACCCCGAGCCCCTCCCCGAGGGCCATCCGTTGTGGCAGGCTCCCAACCTCCTGATCAGTCCGCACGTCGGAGGCAACACCTCTGCGTACCGCCCCCGGGCTGCTCGGCTGGTCAGTGAACAACTCGCCCGGCTCGCCAGCGGTCAACCGCTGGCCAACGTCGTCGCCGGGTCGTCGCTCGTCGCGTTGGACTGAGTCGGAGGTGTGCAGTGGCTGTCGTGCTTCTCGCGGTCGGTACCGACAAGGGGCTGTTTCTCGCCACCAGCGAGGATCGAAGGACCTGGTCGTGGAGTGGTCCGCATGCCGTCATGGCCCGGGTGGCGGCGATCGGCCTCGACGCCCGCCAGGCTCCGCTTCGCGTTCTGATGGGCGGACGGCATGAGCACTGGGGGCCGGTGGTCATGCACTCCGACGACCTCGGCGTCACATGGGTCGAGGAGGAGCGCGCCGCACTGCGGTTCCCCTCCGATGCGGAGGCGGCCGTCGCGCAGGTCTGGCAGCTGCAGCCAGGTCCACTGGATCGGCCCGGCGAGGTGTGGGCTGGCGTCGAGCCCGCCGCGCTGTTCCGGTCCCATGACGGTGGTGAGAGCTTCGAGCTGGTGCGCGGCCTCTGGGACCATCCGCACCGCGCCACCTGGCAGCCGGGGTTCGGCGGCCTGTGCCTGCACACAGTGCTTCCCCATCCGACGGATCCCGACGAGGTGTTGGTCGGCATCTCCACCGGCGGGGTCTACCGGTCTTCCGACGGTGGCGAATCCTGGGCGCCGTCGAACGCGGGCATCGAGGCTCGCTTCCAGCCGGACCGCTACCCGGAGTACGGACAGTGCGTGCACAAGGTGACGCGGGACAGTGCCGACCCGACACGGTTGTACCTGCAGAACCACGGCGGCGTGTTCACGAGTCACGACGACGGCAGCACCTGGGCTCTGGCCACCGCGGGGCTGCCGGCCGACTTCGGGTTCGGTCTCGTGGCACATCCCTACCGGGCAGGCACGGCCTTCTTGTTCCCGCTCCAGGCCGATGCCCATCGCATGCCGCCGGAGTACCGCGCCCGCGTCTACCGCACCGACGACGCCGGCCAGTCCTGGAGTGCCTCGGGCACCGGGCTCCCGGACGAGGGCTTCTACAGCGTCGTCCTGCGCGACGCGCTCGCGGTGGACGGGGTCGGCGGCCTGGAGGACCCCGATCGGCTCGGCGTCTACTTCGGCACCCGCTCGGGGGAGGTCTGGGCCAGCACCGACGCCGGTTCCACGTGGGGTCGGGTGGCCGAGCACTTCCCCGACGTCTTGTGCGTCAGGGCCACCGTCCTCCCGGACGCACCGGGGGTCGCGGTCTCGTGACGTTGGTCACGGTCGACGTGCCGGCGGCCCTCTCCGGCGGCACCGGCCGCGGTCGGTTCGAGGTGGCGCTGGAGGAGTCCGCGCGACCGGCAACCGTGGGCGACGTACTCGACGCGTTGGCGCGGCAGCGACCGGGCGTCGAGCGTCGGCTGAGGGACGAAAGCGGACAGGTCCGGCGCTTCGTGAACCTCTACGTGGACGGCGCCGACATCCGAGGCACCGGCGGCGAGCAGACCCCCGTAGCAGACGGGGCCGAGCTGCTGGTGGTGCCGTCGGTGGCTGGTGGCTGAGCCGGGACGTGGCGTAGGCACCCCGAAGTCCGACCTAGGCTCGAACCCCGTGACCACCGATCGGATCCGGACCTTCCACGCGCGGCGCAACCGGGTCACCCCGACGCAGGCCTCCGCGTTGGCCAGGTACCGGGACTGCTGGTTGCTTCCCGTCGACCACGAGCCGCTGGACCTGCCCCTGGTGTTCGGCAACGACCACGCTGTGGTGCTCGAGATCGGATTCGGCATGGGGGACGCCACCGCGGCGATGGCGGCCGACGACCCGGCGACGAACGTGCTGGCCATCGACGTCCACACGCCAGGGGTGGGTCAGCTGCTGGATCACACGGGTCGCCGACACCTGACCAACGTGCGCGTCATGCAGGGCGACGCTGTGGAGGTCGTCGACACGATGCTGGCGCCCGACACCCTCACCGGCGTTCGCATCTTCTTCCCAGACCCCTGGCCGAAGTCCCGACATCGCAAACGCCGTCTGGTGCAGCCCGCGTTCGTGACGTTGTTGGCCTCGCGGATCCGACCCGGCGGATTCCTGCACTGCGCCACGGACTGGGAGGCCTACGGCGAACAGATGGTGTCGGTGATCGACGCCGAGCCACTGTTGGAGAACCCGCATGGCGGCTACGCGCCACGCCCGAGGTCTCGTCCCGCGACGAGGTTCGAGCTGCGCGGGCTGGCACGAGGGCATCGCGTGGTCGACGTGATCGCCACCCGTACGCTGGAGTCATGACCCGTACGTTGGAATCATGACAGAGCGCCCGGATCTCAAGCCGCGCAGCAAGGACGTCACCGAAGGCATGGAACGAGCCCCGCAGCGCGCGATGCTGCGCGCGGTGGGGATGACCGACGATGACTGGGACAAGCCACAGGTCGGGATCGCGTCGTCCTGGAACGAGATCACGCCGTGCAACCTGTCGCTGAAGCGGCTCGCGGTGAAGGCGAAGGAGGGAGTCTTCGCCGCCGGCGGGTTCCCGATGGAGTTCAACACGATCTCGGTCTCAGACGGGATCTCGATGGGCCACGAGGGCATGCGGGCCTCGCTAGTCAGCCGCGAGGTGATCGCCGACTCGGTTGAGACCGTGATGCACGCCGAACGACTCGACGGCATGGTGACGTTCGCGGGCTGCGACAAGTCGCTCCCCGGCATGCTCATGGCCGCCGCCCGGCTCGACGTGGCCAGCGTGTTCGTGTACGCAGGGTCGATCCTTCCCGGACGCGTGGCCGGGCGTGACGTCACCATCCAGGACGTCTTCGAAGGGGTGGGTGCGTGCGCGCTCGGCCGGATCACCAGAGGTGAGCTCGACGAGATCGAGCGCAATGCGTGTCCGGGTGAGGGTGCCTGCGGTGGCATGTTCACCGCCAACACCATGGCCAGCATCGGCGAAGCGCTGGGAATGTCGCTTCCTGGGAGTGCCGCCCCGCCGGCGGTCGACAAACGCCGCGACGAGTTCGCCTTCCGCTCCGGTGAGGCCCTGGTGGAGCTGCTGCGTCGTGGGATCACGACACGAGACATCCTGACGCGCGAGGCGTTCGAGAACGCGATCGCCGTGACGATGGCGCTCGGCGGATCGACGAACGCGGTGCTTCACCTCTTGGCCATCGCCCACGAAGCGCGCGTCGAGCTGAGCATCGACGACTTCAACGGCATCGGCGACCGAACGCCACACCTCGCCGACGTCAAGCCGTTCGGCAGGTTCGTGATGAACGACATCGACCGCGTCGGGGGTGTCCCCATGGTGATGGCCGAGCTGCTCGGCGCGGGTCTGCTGCACGGTGACGTACTCACCGTGACCGGTCGAACTCTGGCGGAGAACCTCGCCGAGCTGGCGCCGCCGTCGCCCGATGGCGTGGTGGTGCACCCCCTCAGTGCGCCGATTCACAGCAGCGGCGGCCTGGCGATCTTGAAGGGATCGCTGGCGCCAGAGGGTGCGGTGATCAAGGCGGCCAGCATCGACCGGCCTATGTTCGAGGGGCGGGCTCGCGTGTTCGACGACGAGGTGGATGCGATGGCCGCGGTGACATCGGGGCAGATCGAGCAGGGTGACGCCGTGATCATCCGGTACGAGGGCCCGATGGGTGGCCCCGGAATGCGCGAGATGCTCGCCGTCACGGCCGCGATCAAGGGTGCCGGTCTCGGCAAGGACGTCATGCTCGTGACCGACGGCCGCTTCTCCGGCGCTACCGCCGGGTTCTGCATCGGGCACGTCGCTCCCGAGGCGCCGCACGGAGGTCCGATCGCGCTCGTGGCCGACGGCGACCGGATCCGCCTCGACATGGCCGCTCGCAGCCTCGACCTGCTGGTCGACCCGAGCGAGCTCGATCGGCGCCGTGTCGGCTGGAAGCCGCCGGAGCCGCGGTATACGCACGGTGTGCTCGGCAAGTACGCACGGCTGGTCGGCTCGGCGGCTCAGGGAGCTGTGCTCGACTAGGCGGTTCGTCCGTGGGTCTCGCATCATGAGATGGCTGTCTCGCAAACTTGACGCGCCCGCTGCAGCGGGCGGACCCTGGCGAGGTGCGGAAGCTTCTCCTCGTAATCGGACGGCGCGCGGCCTGAGCCGATTCGTCCATCCGCGCGCTGCCCCTCGACGGACCCAACGGGTCGGAGGGGTTTTTTCGTGCCCGACGACAGAAGGAACCCGATGACCGAACCGATCACTGGAGCCCAGAGCCTCGTGCGCGCCCTGGAGGCTGCCGGCGTCGAGACGATCTTCGGCATTCCCGGCGGCGCGATCCTCCCGGCCTACGACCCGTTGTTCGACTCCTCGATCCGCCACATCCTGGTTCGCCACGAGCAGGGCGCCGGTCACGCCGCGGAGGGCTACGCGGCCGCGACGGGACGCGTCGGGGTGTGCATGGCGACGTCCGGCCCCGGTGCCACCAACCTCGTGACACCGATCGCCGACGCGCACATGGACTCTGTCCCCATGGTGGCGATCACCGGTCAGGTGGCCAGTGCCGCGATCGGCACCGACGCATTCCAGGAAGCCGACATCCGCGGCATCACGATGCCGATCACCAAGCACAACTTCCTCGTCACGAAGGCAGATGACATCCCGCGAGCGGTGGCCGAGGCGTTCCACATCGCGTCGACCGGTCGGCCAGGGCCAGTGCTGCTGGACATCTCGAAGGACGCCATGCAGGCGATGACCACCTTCGACTGGCCGACCAGTGTCGATCTGCCCGGCTACCGCCCGACGATCCGTCCCCACAGCAAGCAGGTGCGCGAGGCCGCGCGGCTCATCACCGAGGCCCGCCGTCCGGTGCTCTACGTCGGTGGCGGCGTGATTCGCGCCGAGGCATGCCCGGAGCTGTTCACCCTGGCGGAGCTCACCGGGGTCCCCGTGGTCACGACGTTGATGGCGCGCGGTGCGTTCCCCGACAGCCACCGACAGCACCTGGGGATGCCCGGCATGCACGGAACCGTCGCTGCCGTGGGGGCGCTGCAGCAGAGCGACCTGATCGTGGCCCTGGGCGCCCGGTTCGACGACCGGGTCACGGGGCGGCTGGACACCTTCGCCCCGGGAGCCACGATCGTGCACGCCGACATCGACCCGGCGGAGATCTCCAAGAACCGCACGGCAGACGTCCCGATCGTGGGGGATGCCCGAGAGGTGATCGGCGATCTCATCCAGGCGATTCGTGCTGAGCACGAAGCCGGGCGGCGCGGCGAGTACGTGGCCTGGTGGGAGATGCTGAACCGGCTGCGTGACACGTACCCGCTTGGCTATGTGACGCCCGAGGACGGTTCGTTGTCGCCGCAGTACGTGATCGAGCGGTTGGGGGCCGTGACCGGTCCGGACACGATCTTCACCGCTGGGGTCGGCCAGCACCAGATGTGGGCGGCCCAGTACATCCGCTACGAGCATCCACGCACGTGGTTGAACTCCGGCGGCCTCGGGACCATGGGTTACGCAGTGCCGGCGGCGATGGGGGCGAAGGTGGGCCGTCCCGAGGCGACGGTGTGGGCCATCGACGGCGACGGGTGCTTCCAGATGACCAACCAGGAGCTGGCGACCTGCGCGTTGAACGACATCCCGATCAAGGTCGCGGTCATCAACAACAGCAGCCTTGGCATGGTGCGGCAGTGGCAGACGCTGTTCTACAACGAGCGCTACAGCAACACCGATCTGCACAGCGGACGGATTCCCGACTTTGCGAAGCTGGCCGATGCGTACGGGTGCGTCGGGCTGCGTTGCGAGACCGCGGCCGACGTCGAGGCGACGATCGAGAAGGCGATGGACGTGACTGATCGACCTGTCGTCGTCGACTTCGTGGTGCACAAGGACGCGATGGTCTGGCCGATGGTGGCCGCCGGCACGAGCAACGACGACATCCAGGTAGCGCGCAACATGGCGCCGGCCTGGGAGAAGGACGAGTTGACATGACGCGGCACACGCTCTCCGTCCTGGTCGAGGACCAGCCCGGTGTTCTCGCCCGCATCGCCGGGCTGTTCTCTCGCCGCGGCTTCAACATCGAGTCACTCGCTGTCGGTCCTACCGAGATTCCCGGCGTCTCGCGCATGACGATTGCGGTGAACGTCGAGGACCTGCCGCTCGAGCAGGTGACCAAGCAGCTGAACAAGCTGATCAACGTGTTGAAGATCGTCGAGCTCGAGGGCGACGCCTCGGTGCAGCGGGAGATCCTGCTGGTCAAGGTGCGAGCAGACCTGGAGTCGCGGTCACGCGTACTGGAGGCCGTGCAGCTGTTCCGCGCCAAGGTGGTCGACGTGTCGCCGGAGAGCGTCGTCATCGAAGCCACCGGCAACGCCGACAAGCTCGATGCCCTGCTCAGGGTGCTCGAGCCGTTCGGTATCAAGGAGCTCGTGCAGTCGGGCATGGTGGCGATCGGTCGCGGGGCGCGCTCGATGTCAGACCGCAGTCTGCGGGCCGCCGAGCGTCCCGCTTAGCTCCCGGTCAGACGTCCCTACTACCGTCGTCGTCCCGCGTCCGTTCCCGGTCTGCCAGTCGCTCAGATGAAGGAGTGCCCACCGTGGCTCAGCTGTTCTACGAATCCGACGCCGATCTCGCGTTGATCCAGGGCCGTCGCGTGGCGGTGATCGGCTACGGCAGCCAGGGGCACGCGCATGCCCAGAACCTGCGCGACTCCGGCGTCGATGTGCGCGTCGGCCTGAAGGAGGACTCCGCGAGTCGGTCCAAGGCGCAGGCCGACGGCCTGCGAGTGGTGAGCACGAGCGAGGCTGCCGACGAGGCCGACGTCGTCATGATCCTGGCACCCGACCCGGCCCAGCGTGGGCTGTACACCGCTGACATCGAGCCGCACCTGAGGGACGGCGACGCGGTGTTCTTCGGGCACGGTTTCAACATCCGCTTCGGCTACATCAAGCCGCCCGGCGGCGTCGACGTCTGCATGGTCGCTCCCAAGGGGCCCGGCCACCTCGTGCGACGGGAGTACACGAACGGGCGGGGGGTCCCGGTGATCGTGGCGGTCGAGCAGGATGCGACGGGAGCGGCCTGGGGCGTCGCTTTGTCCTACGCAAGGGCGATCGGCGGACTGCGTGCCGGCGGGATCAAGACGACGTTCACCGAGGAGACCGAGACCGACCTGTTCGGCGAGCAGGCGGTGCTGTGCGGTGGGGCGTCGGCGCTGGTGCAGGCCGGCTTCGAGACGTTGGTGGACGCGGGTTATCAGCCCGAAGTCGCCTACTTCGAGTGCCTGCACGAGCTGAAGCTGATCGTGGACCTCATGTACGAGGGCGGCATCGCCAAGCAGCGGTGGTCGGTGTCGGACACCGCTGAGTACGGCGACTACGTGTCCGGGCCCCGCATCATCGATGCGCACGTCAAGGCGAACATGAAGGCGGTGCTCGCGGATATCCAGTCAGGTGCCTTCGCTGCCCGGTTCATTGCCGACCAGGACGCAGGTGCCCCGGAGTTCCGGAGCCTGCGGGCCCAAGCCGAGCAGCACCCCATCGAGCAGGTGGGCAAGTCGCTACGGTCGATGATGGCTTGGGTCGACAGCGGGGACGACGACTACGTAGAGGGCACGGCCGCCCGCTGACCCTGAGCGGTGCGTCTACCCCGCCACCCGCACGCGCACCTGACCTGCGGCGCTGAAGGAGTGGGTGCCGACCGTCCCCGTGGCGCTGAACCGCAAGGGGACAGAGGTCCCGGGCGCGCCGCCGACGCGTGGGTCGAGGCGGCACCAGACGCTGGCGTTCGGCGCGACGGTCTTGGGGAACCCGCAGGTGGAGGTGAGGTCGCCCCAGCGGTTCGAGGCGAGCGTCTTGATGACGACCGAGCTGACGGGGTCGACGTTGGTGAGCGTCACTCCGATCCGGATCCGCGCACCGGCACGCGGCACCCGGATCGGGGCAGTCCTCGCCGAGAGCCGGACCGTGGGGACGTGGGCGACCATCGTGGTCTTGACCGTGTCGCTGGCGGTCGCCGCGCCGGTGCTTGCGGTGACCGTGTGCTTGACACCGCTGCCCGCCTTGCCACTGACGATCGCGGCGTAGTGGCACTCGTACGACGACCCGGCCATGATCGTCGCCGGCACGGCGCAGGTCCCCACTCCGTCGAGGTTGCCGAGGTGGCTGTCGGTGAGGCCGTTCACGGCAAGTGCGGCGCCAGAGGTGTTGCTCAAGGTGACGTCGAAGGTGACGGAGGCGCCGGCCGGTGGTACCCAGGCCCGGCTGCCGGTCACCCGCACGGACAGCCCCGGGGGGGCCGGCGCGAACACGGCGACTCGTCCGTGGGGCAGTTGGGCGAACGCCTTCGCGTCGCTACCGACCAACAGCCCCGAGGGACCCATCTCGAGCTCGCGCACGCCCCGGAACCCGTTGGCGTTCGGCTGCCAGGAGAGGGGTCGACCCGTGGCGGAGTCCAGCGCGGCGAGGTGGTACCGAGGGTCGGTCCATGTGGTGCGGTCGATGACGCGGAAGTGGCCGCCCAGGTACACCGTGCCCGGGGCTGCGATGACGGTCTCGATGCTGTCGCCTATCCGCGCGGTCCACTGTGGTGTCACATCGGCATGGTTGGGAACGACTGGGAAGGCATTGACCGAGTCACAAGCAGGCGGGTTGTATGTTCCGGCGCTCACGACGAACAGCTGCGATCCATTTGGTGAGAAGGCGACGTCGCGCATCCGACCAACCCGGCCAGCTGCGCAGGGCGTGTCATACAACGTGGTTCGCCACGCGCGCACCTTGGCCGGGGTGACCCCCACATCGATCAGCGCCACCAGCGGTCGATCGATGCCACCGACGCGGCGGAAGTTGCCGACGACTGCCAGGGTCTGCTCATCCGGGGACAAGGCGATGGCCCGGACTCCGTCGCTGACTTCGTTGGTGGGCCTCGTGACCGGCATGGTGAAGCCGCCCAGGAGGTGTCCGGTGGTGGCCGATAGCGCTGCGAGATGCCGAGCCGGCGCTCCGCCGAGCGTGACGAACGGGCCTGCCACGTACAGGCGTCCGTTGCTCGACACGGCCATGTCCTTGACGAAGGCGTTGGTGTCGGCCCGGAAGACCTTGTCGAGTTCGCCACGAACCGAGCCGATGCGGGCCAGGTTCTTGCGGGCCAACCTGTCGACGGTGTGGAACGCGCCGCCGAGGAACAGCGCCTGGCCGCTGGGTGTGGACTTCAGCGTGTAGATCGGACCGTCGACGCGCGGACGGAACGTACGGTCGAGTGCCCCGGTGTCGGCGTTGAACGCCGCCAGGTGCCGTCGGGTGACCAGCCCGTAGTCGGAGAAGTCGCCGCCCACCAGAACGCGTCCCGACAGCCCGGTGGCCAGCGCGTAGACGCCGCCCCCGTCCCGGCTGGGCCGACTCATGGAGGCGGGTGCTGCCTCGAACGGGACGGCATGCCGGACTGCCGCGGAGTTCAGCGGGATCTGCGCCAGCACGCCGGGAGCCGTCTTGACCGGGCTGTCCTGGAAGTCCCCGGCCAGGATGAGGCTCCCGTGACTGATGCTCAGCGCGCGGACTTCACCGCTGGGGTGGGTCAGGTGGATCCGGCCCAGCTTGCCAGTCGTCGTCGACACGGCTGCCAGGCGCGGTCGCCTCAGGCCGGCCACGCGGCCGAACTTGCCTGCCAGGAACACCCGGTGGTGACCTCGGTCGATGACCAGCGCCAGCACCGCTGCGTCCGTGCTCGGGCTCCGGCGCGGCGTCCCCGAGGTCGTCACGGCCGCGAGATGGCGATGCGGCCGACCGGCCACCGAGGTGAAATCACCGCCCAGCCAGACGGTCTTGCCGTCGACCGCAAGCGCCCGGACGGGCCCGTCCACACTCGGGTGGAACCGCCGGTCCAGCCGGCCCGATCGCGCGCTCAGCGCCAGGAGCCCGCGGCGCACAGTCACGCGTGCGTGGGTGAACGCGCCTCCGACGTAGACGGTCCTCTGGTCCGAGCTCAGGGCGAGACTCAGGGCGGAGTCGTCCAGGGCGGCGTCCCACCGGATGTGGCCGGTGCGCAACGCGAGGCTGACCAGGTGCCCGGCCGGCCGCCCCGACATGGTGGTGAAGTCGCCGCCGACGACGACGCCGCTGCGGGTCAGGGTGAGCGCTCTGACGGCGCCGTTGGGGTGCGGACTCCAGCGCGCCACCCGCCCGTTGGCCAGGACGTGAGCGAGGTTGGCTCGAGACGCGCCGCCCACCGTGGTGAAGCTTCCCCCGAGGTACCAACCGCCGTGACCGTCGGCCGCCGCCGCATAGACCACGCCGGAGACATCAGGGAAGTGCCCGCTGAAGGCGCGGTGACGCGTCTGGAGAACGCCAGCGGCGCCCAACCGCGCGGGCCCGACCTTGGTGAATGTGCCGCCGAGATAGATGCGGTTGCCGACCTGTGCCAGCGCGCGCACCTCGCCGTTGGCCGCGCTGAGGGTGTGGTCGTCGGGGCGATCGGACACGGTGCCTGGAATGGCCGGGCCGGCGGCCGCGGCCACGGGCGCGACCCACGAGGGAGCCCACGGTGTCAGCGGCAGCAGGCCACCGACGAAGGCGGCGACGACCAGGGCGGCGAGTCCCGCGAGGGCGCGCCGACGGGCGACCGACACCCTCGCGCGTCGACTCCTACGCAACGTCCACCCCTTGTCCGACCTTGTCTGGCGACCAAGGGTGCCCCACGGCCGGGGGTGCTTCGGCATCGGGTCAGGCCAGCCCACCCGCGCAGTCGACCGTGATCACGCACGGCGACGACGTGATGCCTGGCCGTGTCCAAGCAGATCTCCTCGACGCACCCGCCGGCCGAGGAACGTCCTCACCTGCTCAGTAGAATCGCCGGCTCCACTACTGCGAAGGACGTTGACGCGCCGTGACCCGACCCGTGGTCCTCATCGCCGAGGAGCTGTCGCCGGCCACCCTCGAGGCCCTGGGGCCGGACTTCGAGGTGCGGCACTGCAACGGTGCCGATCGGGCCGAGCTGCTGGCCTGCGTGCGCGACGTCGACGCGATCCTCGTGCGCAGCGCCACTCGGGTCGACGCCGACGTGCTGGCTGCTGCGTCGAAGCTGCGGGTGGTCGCCCGTGCGGGCGTGGGGCTGGACAACGTCGACGTCGCAGCTGCCACCCAGGCTGGCGTGATGGTCGTGAATGCGCCGACCTCGAACATCGTCAGCGCGGCGGAGCTGGCTGTGGCCTTGTTGCTGGCCGCTGCACGCAACATCCCTCAAGCGGACGCTGCCCTGCGGCGCGGAGAGTGGGCGCGATCCCGGTACACCGGCATCGAGGTGTACGGGAAGACGGTCGGCGTGGTCGGCCTCGGCCGGATCGGACAGCTGGCCGCACAGCGTCTACTCGCGTTCGGTACCAATGTGATCGCGTACGACCCGTATGTGCAGCCGGCCCGCGCTGCCCAGATGGGGGTGACGCTCGTCCCACTGGACACGTTGCTGCGACAGAGCGACTTCATCACGGTGCACCTGCCCAAGACGCCGGAGACGGTCGGCTTGATCGGCGAGGAACAGCTGTCGCTCGTCAAGCCGACGGTGATCATCGTGAATGCCGCCCGCGGTGGCATCGTCGACGAGCAAGCCCTGGCTGAGGCGATCTCGACGGGTCGCGTGTGGGGAGCCGGCGTCGACGTGTATGCCAAGGAGCCCTGCACGGATTCGCCCCTGTTCGCACTGGAGCGCGTCGTGGCGACGCCGCACCTGGGAGCGAGCACCGATGAGGCACAGGAGAAGGCGGGCATCGCAGTCGCCCGATCGGTGCGGCTGGCGCTTTCGGGCGAGCTCGTTCCCGACGCGGTCAACGTCGAGGGTGGCGTGATCGAGGAGGACGTCCGACCCTTCATTGCACTGGCCGAGAAGCTCGGCGCCGTCTTCACCGGGCTGGCCGGGGGCGCCCCTGAGGGGCTGACCGTGGAGGCGCGAGGCGAGCTCGCTGCTGCGGATGTCAAGGTGCTCGAGCTGGCCGCTCTGAAGGGCGTCTTCGACGGGATCGTCGACGAGCATGTGTCCTACGTGAACGCGCCGCTGCTTGCCGCTGAGCGTGGTGTGGTGATCAACCTCGTCGTCGACGGGGACAGTCCCGATCACCGGAACCTGCTCATCGTTCGCGGTGCGTTGGCCGACGGCCGACAGGTGTCGGTGTCGGGGACCCTTTCGGGGCCGAAGGACGTCGAGAAGCTCGTGGAGATCGATGGGTTCGACGTGGACATCGCTCCGGCCAGCCACCTCGCGTTCTTTCGCTACCACGACAAGCCCGGCGTGGTCGGCACCGTCGGTCGGATCCTCGGCGAGCACGACATCAACATCGCCGGGATGCAGGTGAGCCGCACGTCCCTCGGCGGACACGCCCTGATCGCCCTGACCGTGGACTCCGTGATTCCGGCGGAGGTCACCGAGCTGATCGTTGCCGGGATCAGCGCCCACGACGGGCGAACGATCGACCTGTAGTCGGCACGCGCGTGCCGACGACAAGCCGCCATGCGCGGCCTCCGGCGTAGGGTGCGTGCGGTGCGGGCCGAGTGGGTCGGGGGTTGGGGCCGGCCGGCCCGGGGCTTGCTGGTCCTGGGCGCTGCGGCGGTCTGTGCCGGCTACCTGGTGCACGCGTGGCAGGGCTATGAGCTGGACCTTGCCGTTTACCGCGCCGGCGGCGCGGCGGCGCTGAGTGGTCATCACCTCTACAACGGGCTGGTGACCGGCTCGGGGTACCCCTTCACGTACCCGCCGGTCTCGGCGTTGCTGTTCTTCCCGCTCTCCCCTGTGCCGCAGGGGTTGGCGCAACTTGGATGGACCCTCACCTCCCTGGTCGGACTGTGGTTCGTCGTGCGGCTGACGCTTGACCGGTATGCCTCCCCGGCAATCGCCGCCGACCCGACCTGGCGCTTGATGGTCTTCGTGCTCGTCGCCGTGTCCGACCCGCTGCGTGTTGGCCTTGGGACCGGCCAGATCAATGTGTTGATCGTCCTGCTCGTGCTCGCGGATCTGTGCGGGGCTTGGCCACGCCTGCCTCGCGGGGTGATGGTCGGCGTGGCTGCGGCGCTGAAGCTGACGCCGTTGTTCCTGATCGCGTACTTCCTGGCCGTTCGTCGGATCCGCGACGCGCGTTGGGCCGCCGCCACGTTCCTCGGGATCACCGCGGCAGCGTTCGTGGCAATGCCGGCAGCGTCGGCCGACTTCTGGTTCGGGGACGTCTCCGATCTGTCGCGCTTCGGGTTGGGGTATGTCAGCAACCAGTCGATCAACGGCCTGATCGTGCGCTGGCAGCACTACCCGGTCCACGACCAGGCGCTCTGGTCCTGCTGCGCGCTGCTGGTGGCCGCCATGGTGCTGTGGACCGCCCACAACGTCGTGAGGCGCCGGCCATGGTTGGCCGAAGCGGTCGCCATGGCTGGGATGCTTGCGATCTCACCGGTCAGCTGGATCCACCACTGGATCTTCATCCTGCCACTGCTGGTCGCCTCGGTACGCCTGGGCACCGACCGGAGGTACTGGCAGATCCGGTGGCTGGCGGTCACGCTCGGCGCCGTGCTGCTGGGGCGGGTGGTGTGGCTCGTGGTGCACACCTACCGGAACTCACCGCCGCAGTTCCTCCTCGGCAGCATCGACATCTTGCTCCTCCTCACCCTCCTCGCCTCGATCGCCTGGACCTTCAGGACCGCAGCCCACGACGTTGCGACGCCGCTGACTGACGGCTCACCGACCCCCTCCGGTGCGGGTCGCTGAGAGCTCCCTGGCTGCCGTCTCAGTCCGCGGGCAGAGCGTTCGAAGGCCAAGATGCGCCAATACGCTGTGGCCCCATGACGGACTACCGGCTGGCCGTGATCGGCGGCGACGGCATCGGGCCTGAGGTGGTGGCCGAGGGCCGCAAGGTCCTGGACGCCGTAGCCGACCGTTACGGGCTGGCGTTCGAGCCGACCGAGTACGACCTGGGAGCTCGACGGTGGCACGCCAGCGGCGAGACGCTGCCCGACTCCGTGCTGTCGGAGATCCGCGAACACGACGCGATCCTCCTGGGTGCGGTGGGCGATCCGAGCGTGCCCAGCGGGGTGCTCGAGCGAGGTTTGCTGCTCAAGCTGCGCTTCGCACTGGACCACTTCGTGAACCTGCGTCCGGTGCGGCTCTACCCAGGCGTGTCGACGCCGCTGGCCGGCAAGGGACCGGCCGACATCGACATGGTCGTGGTTCGCGAAGGAACCGAAGGTCCCTACGCGGGCGCGGGCGGCGTGCTGCGTCGGGACACGCCCGAGGAGGTCGCGACCGAGGAGAGCCTGAACACGGCGTTCGGCTGTGAGCGGGTGATTCGTGATGCGTTCCGCCGTGCGAGCAATCGGCCACGACGCAAACTGACACTGGTGCACAAGAACAACGTGATGACGCACGCCGGCGGTTTGTGGACGCGAACCTTTGTCCGGGTGTCCGCTGAGTACCCCGAGGTCGAGACCGAGTATCAGCATGTGGATGCGGCGAGCATGTTCTTCGTGACTGCTCCGGAGCGGTTCGACGTCGTTGTCACCGACAACTTGTTCGGCGACGTCATCACTGACATCGGCGCTGCCATCGCTGGCGGCATCGGACGTGCGGCAAGCGGCAACCTGGACATGACCCGCACCAATCCCAGCATGTTCGAGCCGGTGCATGGGTCGGCACCTGACATCGCGGGACAGGGGGTCGCTGACCCGACCGCCACCGTCTTGTCGGTGGCGTTGCTGTTGGACCACCTCGGCCACGCCGAGGCAGCGGCTGCCGTCGAAGCGGCGGTCTCGGCCGACCTGGCGGCGCGCGGATCGGTCCAACGCTCCACGACACAGATCGGTGACGCCCTGGCCGCGCGCGTCGTCGACGGGCCGCGCTGAGTGGGCGGCACGGGGTACCGTCCGTCCATGGGAGAGCAGTCCATGGCGCCGGCCGAAGCCGCCAAGACGATCGCGCTGAAGCCGACCTCGTCGCCGCTGTCGAATGCGGAGCGGGCGGCCATCCTGGCCGATCCAGGCTTCGGGAGGTACTTCACCGACCACATGGTGACCATCGGCTGGACGGAGGGTCGCGGTTGGCACGACGCCCAACTCGTCCCCTACGGCCCCTTGGAGCTCGATCCGGCGACGATGGCCCTGCACTACGGCCAGGAGATCTTCGAGGGGCTGAAGGCCTACCGGCGCTCTGACGGTTCCATCGCGACGTTCCGACCGCACATGAACGCCCTGCGCTTCCAGCGATCAGCCAGGCGACTTGCGATGCCGGAGCTACCCGAAGGTCTGTTCGTGGCCGCCATCGAGGCTCTGGTGCGGGCGGACCGGGCGTGGGTGCCGGCCGACCAGGAGCACAGCCTCTACCTGCGACCGTTCATGATCTCGACCGAGGTGGGACTCGGCGTGAAACCCGCTTCGTCCTACCTGTTCCTGCTCATCGCCTCGCCGGCGGGCGCGTACTTCCGCGGCGGCGTCAAGCCGGTGTCGGTCTGGCTGTCGGAGGAGTACGTGCGGGCGGCTCCCGGTGGCACCGGCGAGGCGAAGTGTGCCGGGAACTATGCCGCGTCGCTCATCGCGCAGGCGCAGGCGGCCGAGCAGGGCTGCGACCAGGTGGTGTGGTTGGACGCCGTGGAACGTCGATGGGTCGAGGAGATGGGGGGCATGAACCTGTACTTCGTGTACGGCACCGGCGACGCCGCCCGCCTCGTGACTCCGTCGCTGACCGGCGCCCTTCTCCCCGGCGTGACGCGGGACTCGCTCCTCACCGTGGCGCGGGACCTCGGCATGTCGGCGGAGGAGGGCCGGATCAACGTCAGCGACTGGCGGGCCGGGAACGAGGACGGCTCGATCTCTGAGGTCTTCGCGTGCGGGACGGCGGCAGTCATCACGCCGGTGGGCGAAGTCAAGGCCAGCCACGGCGGCTGGCGCGTCGGTGACGGCGCACCAGGACCGGTGACGACCCGACTGCGAGCGCACTTGCTCGGGTTGCAGCACGGCACTGTGCCGGACGTGCACGGGTGGATGCACGTGATCGAAGCGCCGTAGACGGTGTCCCCCTCGGCCCGGGGTGTGTCAGACTGCCGGTGATGCGCCCACTGATCATCATCGGATAGCGCGTCAGGCAGTTCGCCTGGCGCGCCGACCTCTCGCTCCTGCGGGGGGTCTTTTCATTCCTGGAGGCAGTCGTGACCGCCCCTGTCGCCCCACCCGACGACGTGTTCCACGTCTATGACACGACGCTGCGCGACGGGGCACAACGGGAGGGCATCACGTACTCGGTTCCCGACAAGCTGGCGGTGGCGCGCCTCCTCGACGAGCTGGGCGTGGGCTTCATCGAGGGCGGGTGGCCCGGTGCACTACCCAAGGACACTGAGTTCTTCGAGCGGGCCCGAGCGGAGCTCTCCCTGACTCATGCGCAGCTCGTGGCCTTCGGGGCCACCCGCAAGCCGGGGACGAAGGTCGATCAGGATCCGCAGGTGCGGGCCCTGCTCGACGCGCAGACACCGGTCGTGACCCTCGTGGCAAAGTCCGACGTGCGCCACGTGACGCAGGCGTTGCGCACGACGTTGGAGGAGAACCTCGCGATGGTGGCGGACACCGTCTCGCTCCTCGTGACCGAGGGTCGTCGGGTATTCCTCGACCTCGAGCACTTCTTCGACGGGTACCACCACGACAGCAGCTACGCGCTCCAGGTGATCGCGGTTGCGATGGAGGCCGGCGCCGACGTCTGCGTGCTCTGCGACACCAACGGCGGAATGCTTCCCATGCGCGTCCACGAAGTCGTGTCGGAGGTGGCCGAGCGCAAGGGGCAAGGTCGGTTGGGGATCCACTGCCAGGACGACACCGGCTGTGCCGTAGCGAACACCGTCACGGCTGTGGAAGCTGGGGCTACGCACGTCCAGTGCACCGCCAACGGGTATGGCGAGCGGACGGGCAACGCAGACCTCTTCGCAGTCATCGGTGACCTGGAGACCAAGCTCGATCTGAGGGTTCTGCCAGCCGGTCGGCTGCGCGAGATGGTGCGAGTGAGTCACGCGCTCGCCGAGATCGCCAACATCGCGCCCGACACCCATCAGCCCTTCGTCGGGGTCTCGGCGTTCGCTCACAAGGCTGGCCTGCACGCCAGTGCGATCAAGGTGTCGCCTGACCTGTACAACCATCTCGACCCCGAGGTCGTCGGCAACGACATGCGCGTGCTGGTCACCGAGATGGCGGGTCGGGCGTCGATCGAGCTGAAGGGAAAGGAGCTCGGTTACGACCTGTCCGACGACCGCGCTGCCCTGGGCCGGCTGGTCGAGCGGGTCAAGGACCTCGAGTCCCGCGGCTACACGTTCGAGGCTGCCGACGCATCGTTCGAGCTGCTACTGCGCGACACGGTGGCGGGCGAGCGGCGGCGCCACTTCCGGGTGGAGTCGTGGCGCGCGATCGTCGAGCAGCGAGCTGATGGCGAGGTGATGAGCGAGGCGACGGTGAAGGTTCACGCCCTCGACCAGCGGATCATCGCCACCGGTGAGGGCAACGGTCCCGTCAACGCGTTGGACAACGCATTGCGCTCTGCGCTTGCCCAGGCCTTTCCCGAGCTGGCGCAGCTGGAGCTCACCGACTACAAGGTGCGGATCCTGGAGGGACGTGAGGGGACCGCCGCCGTGACCAGGGTGCTGATCGAGACCAGCGACGGGCAGGGTGAGTGGGACACCGTGGGCGTCCACGAGAACGTCATCGCCGCCTCGTGGAACGCGCTCGAAGACGCCATCACCTATGGCCTGTTGCGCGCCGGGCGCGACCAGGTCTGATCGGCTGTGGGTAGCCTGGCTGCCCGCAGCCGCCCTCGCCCCAGGAGTTCCCCGCGTGCGCATCGTCCGTTTCGCCTTGGCCGACCAGATCGCCTATGGGCTGGTCGAGGGTGACCCCGAGGACCTGGCGTCGCTGACCGTCACGGCGATCGACGGGCACCCCTTCGCCACGTTCGAACGCACGTCGGTGACGATCCCGCTGTCGCAGGTGCGGGTGCTGCCACCGGTCCTGCCGAGCAAGGTGATCGGCATCGGCAAGAACTACGCGGACCACGCACGCGAGATGGGCGGGCAGGCGCCGGAGGTTCCGGTGATGTTCCTCAAGCCCTCCACCGCCGTGGTCGGAGACGGTGACCCCATCGTCTTGCCCCCGCAGTCGGCGCAGGTCGAGTACGAGGGCGAACTGGCCGTGGTGATCGGTCGGCTGGCGCGCGAGGTGCCCGTGGATCGCGCTGACGAAGCGATCTTGGGCTACACCTGTGCCAACGACGTGACGGCCCGCGACCTGCAACGGGCGGACGGCCAATGGGCGCGCGCCAAGGGCTTCGACTCGTTTGCGCCACTGGGGCCGTGGATCGTCACGGGGGTCGATGTGCGCGACACCACGATCGAGACCCGCCTCGACGGTCGGGTGGTTCAGTCCGGTCACACGTCACAGATGGTGCATCCGGTGGCGGAGTTGGTGGCCTTCGTGTCGCAGGCGATGACGTTGCTGCCCGGTGATGTCATCCTCACCGGCACCCCTGCCGGTGTCGGCCCGATCCGGGGCGGCCAGCAGGTCAGCGTGTCGATCGGTGGCGTGGGGACCCTCACGAATCCGGTCGTCGGCCTCGACGGGGAGGGCGCGTGAGCGGCTCCGGGGTGCGCGTCAGGTTCTGCCCGTCACCGACCGGCAACCCCCACGTCGGGATGGCGCGCACGGCGTTGTTCAACTGGGCATATGCGCGGCACACCGGGGGCACGTTCGTCTTCCGCATCGAGGACACTGACTCGGCGCGAGATTCCGAAGCGTCCTACGACGCGCTCGTCAAGGCGCTGCGGTGGCTGGGGCTGGAGTGGGACGAGGGACCGGAGGTCGGAGGTCCGTACGGCCCCTACCGCCAGTCCGAGCGCTTGGACCGTTACGCGGACGTGGCCGCTCGGTTGAGGGAGTCCGCGGCCGCGTATGACTGCTACTGCACGCCCGCCGAGCTCGACGAACGCCGCGAGGCGGCCATGGCAGCCGGGCGGACCCCCGGATACGACGGTCACTGCCGAGAACTGAGCGCGCAGCAGGTGGCTGCCTACCGCACCGAGGGACGAGCGCCGGCACTGCGTTTCGCGATGCCGGCACGAGACTTCACATGGACCGACCTCGTGCGCGGGGAGATCACGTTCAACGCCGGGCACGTGCCCGACTACGTGCTCGTCCGGGCCAATGGTGACCCGCTGTACACGCTGACCAACCCAGTCGACGACGCACTGATGCGAATCACACATGTCCTGCGGGGTGAGGATCTGTTGTCCTCGACGCCACGTCAGCTGGCCCTCTACGAGGCCTTTGGGGCGATCGGCGTCGGCGACGGCACGGTTCCGATGTTCGGTCATCTTCCCTACGTCATGGGCGAGGGCAACAAGAAGTTGTCCAAACGGGATCCCGAGTCGAGCCTGCAGATGTACATGGACAACGGCTATCTGCCCGAAGGAGTCAACAACTACCTGGCACTCCTCGGGTGGTCGCTGTCCGACGACGAGGACAGGTTCTCGTTGCAACAGATGGCCGATGCCTTCGACATCGGCAGGGTCAACCCCAGCCCAGCCCGCTTCGACCTGAAGAAGTGCACGGCCCTCAACGGCGACTGGATCCGGTCGATCGGCGCCGACGACCTCGTTCAGCGACTGATCCCGTTCCTCGCCACTGCCGGACTTGTTGACGCCCCACCGAGCCAGGAACAACGAGGGATGCTCGAGCGGGCGGTACCGCTGGTCCACGAGCGCATCGAGACGCTCGCCCAAGCCGTGCCGATGCTCGACTTCTTGTTCCTGCCCGACGACCGGTTCGCGATCGATCCCGATGACGCCGCACGACTGATCACGACGGAGACGGCGCCGGTGCTCCAGGCGGCACGCGATGCCCTCGTCCACACGTCCTGGGACACCGAGCAGATCGAGGTGGCATTGCGTCACGCCCTGGTGGACGGGCTCGAGCTGAAGCCCAAGCTGGCGTTCGGCCCGGTTCGGGTGGCGGTGACCGGGCGCCGGATCTCGCCACCGTTGTTCGAGTCGGCGCAGCTACTGGGCCGCGAACGCACCCTCGAGCGTCTCGATGCTGCCCTGCTCGCTGCGCTGAACGCCGCGCACGCGTGACGGCGTAAGTCGGTGAGCTCATCGGTCGACGCCGTGATCTTCGACGTCGACGGCACGCTCGTTGATCACGACAGTGCGCAACTCAGTGGGCTCACGCTGTATCTGTCGCAGCTGGGTGAGCAGCTCGATCATGACGGCTGGGTTCGCTGGCGCACGCTCGAGGAACACCACTTCGCGCGGTACCTGGCCGGAGAGGTCGGGTTCCAGGAACAACGGCGCCACCGGGTCCGCGACTTCACCGGCGATGCCTTCGACGACGTGAGCGCGGACGCATGGTTCGACGGGTACCGACGAGCCTTCGAGGCCTCGTGGTCGGTGTTCGACGATGTAGCACCGACGCTGGCGGCGCTGGCGGACCATCCGTTGGCGGCGTTCTCGAACGTCCCTGGTGCCTTGACGCGGCACAAGCTGCGCTCGGTTGGATTGGCCGACTGCTTCGACGTTGCCCTCGGCACCGATGACGTCGGCGCTTCGAAGCCGGATCCGGTGACCTTCACTTCGGTGTGTGCGGCGCTCGGCGCTGCGAGCGGTCGCACGTGGCACGTTGGAGATCGCTGCCAGGTGGATGCGGTCGGCGCACGTGACGCCGGGCTGCGAGGCGTCTGGCTGGACCGGCCCGAGGCCGACCCCTACGGACGCCGACCCCCCAACGGAGTGCCAACTGACGTGCCTGTGGTCCGCTCGTTGGCGGAGTTCGCCACGCTGGTCGCCGGCGACCTGATTGGGTGATCACGGTGCCGATTCGCTATCCTCGGCGGGCCGACTGGACCTGTTCCGGGCACCCTTGGGGTATGGGGTAATTGGCAGCCCGACGGATTCTGGCTCCGTTAGTCTAGGTTCGAGTCCTGGTACCCCAGCGGATCCGAACGCTCCCCAGATGGAGCGGTCGACCTGTGTACGGCCCCGTTGTGTAGCGGCCTAGCACGCCGCCCTCTCAAGGCGGTAGCGCCGGTTCGAATCCGGTCGGGGCTACGTTCTGTCGAAGGGTCTTCGCCTGGCGCGATGCGCCGGCGAGGGCCCTTCGCTCTGGCCCAAGGGAGGACGTCATGCCGTACCAGGTCCGCGCCGTGGTCGCCCAGGCGCAAGGCGCACCAGTGACCGTGGAGACGATCGTGGTTCCTGACCCGGGGCCGGGTGAGGTCGTCGTCGACGTACAGGCGTGTGGCGTCTGCCACACCGATCTTCACTACCGCGAAGGCGGTATCGGCCAGGAGTTCCCCTACCTGTTGGGGCACGAGGCAGCGGGCAACGTCTGCGTGGTGGGCTCCGGCGTCACCGACATCGCCGAAGGCGACTTCGTGATCTTGAACTGGCGAGCAGTGTGCGGCCAGTGCCGTGCCTGTCGTCGGGGGCGGCCGTGGTACTGCTTCGCAACGCACAACGCCGAGCAGAAGATGACGCTGCTCGACGGCACCGCGCTGTCGCCCGCGCTGGGCATCGGCGCCTTCGCGGAGAAGACGTTGGTGGCTGCTGGCCAGTGCACCAAGGTCGACGCGGCCGTGCGCCCCGAGGTGGCGGGACTGCTGGGATGTGGGGTGATGGCCGGACTCGGCGCGGCGATCAACACCGGAGGCGTCACCCGCGGCGACACAGTGGCGGTCTTCGGCTGCGGCGGCGTCGGGGACGCAGCGATCCTCGGCGCTTCGTTGGCCGGTGCCGTCACGATTGTCGCGGTCGACGTCGACGACCAGAAGTTGGAGTGGGCCAAGCAGTTCGGCGCCACCCACACGGTGAACTCCCGAGAGACCGACCCGGTCGCGGCCATCAAGCAGATCACCGAGTTCGGCGCCGACGTGACGATCGATGCCGTGGGTCATCCGGCCGTCTTTCAGCAGGCCTTCGACGCCCGCGACCTCGCCGGCACCACTGTGCTCGTCGGCGTCCCCACGCCGGACATGACCTGGACGACCCCGTTGCTCGACATCTTTGGTCGAGGGGGCAGCACCAAGTCGTCGTGGTACGGAGACTGTCTGCCCAGCCGCGACTTCCCGATGCTGATCGACCTGCACCTCCAGGGCCGCCTACCCCTGGAGAAGTTCGTGACCGGCACCATCGCCCTGGAGGGTGTCGAGTCGGCGTTCGAACAGATGCACCACGGCGAGGTGCTGCGCTCGGTCGTGGTCTTCTGAGCGCCCGGGTCGAGCGGCTCATCACGTCCGGGACGTTCTCGTTGGACGGCGGCACGTGGGAGGTCGACAACAACGTGTGGCTCGTCGGAGACGACGACGAGTGCATCGTGATCGACGCGCCGCACGATGTCGACGCGATCATTGCTGGAGTCGCCGGCCGCCAGCTCACAGCCATCGTCTGCACCCACGCCCACGACGACCATGTCCGCGTCGCGCCTGAGCTGGCCCACCGAACAGGGGCTCAGATCTGGCTGCATCCGGACGACCTGCCGCTGTGGCGCCTCACCCACGGGTCTACGGACCCCGACGTGTTGGTCACGGATGGCGACGTCGTACCGGCCGCCGGGGCCGAGCTGCGCGTGCTTCACACCCCTGGCCACTCCCCAGGGTCCTGTTGCTTCCACAGCGCCGATCTAGGGGTCGTCTTCAGTGGCGACACCTTGTTCGCCGGGGGGCCGGGTGCCACCGGGAGGTCGTTCTCGGACTTCCCGACCATCATCGAATCGGTGGGGCGCCTGTTCGATATGTTGCCGCCCGCAACCGTCGTGCACACCGGCCACGGCGACTCCACGACGCTGGCTGCCGAGGCGCCGCACCTGCCGGAGTGGATGGCGCGCGGTCACTAGACCCAGGCGAGTCTCAGTTCTTCGCGCGCCTCAACGCCTCGGTGAGGGCGTTCGAGGCGGCGACGACCGCGGCGGCGTGTTGTCGCCCCGGTTGGCGGCCGAGCCGCTCGATGGGACCAGAAATGGACACTGCAGCCACCACGCGTCCACTCGGACCGCGCACCGGTGCGGACACCGATGCCACGCCGGGTTCGCGCTCGCCAACGCTTTGCGCCCAGCCCCGGCGTCGGACACCGCCCAAGGTCGCCGCAGAGAAGGCGGCACCTCGAAGACCGCGGTGCAGGCGGTCAGCCTCTTCCCAGGCCAACAGGATCTGCGCCGCCGAGCCGGCTTGCATGGTGAGCACGCTGCCGATGGGCACCGTGTCCCGCAGCCCGGAGAGGCGTTCGGCCGCGGCCACACACACCCGTTGATCGCCTTGTCGCCGGTACAACTGGGTGCTCTCGCCGGTCAGATCCCGCAGCTGGGCGAGAACGGCGGCTGCGGCAGCGAGCAGTCGGTCTTCGCCGGCGGCTGCGGCCAGCTCGCCCACCCGAGGACCGAGCACGAAGCGACCCTGGACGTCACGAGCGACCAGGCGGTGGAACTCCAGCGCCACGGCCAGTCGGTGGGCGGTGGGCCGGGCGAGGCCGGTCGCCTGGACGAGGCCCGCCAGGCTCTGGGGACCGGCCTCGAGCGCGCCGAGGACGAGGGCGGCCTTGTCCAGAACGCCCACTCCGCTAGAGTTGTCCATGAGTTGATACTGCAGTCTCGATATGCGAGATGCAAGTTGGTCGTGGAGAGGAGTCGCCGTGGGACGCACCCTCGCGCAGAAGGTCTGGGACGCGCACGTCGTGCGCGCGGCGGAAGGCGAGCCCGATCTTCTGTACATCGACCTCCACCTCGTCCACGAGGTGACGAGCCCGCAGGCGTTCGACGGGCTACGCGCGGCCGGCCGGGTCGTACACCGGACCGACCTGACGCTGGCGACCGAGGATCACAACGTCCCGACGACGGACATCGACCAGCCGATCAGTGACCCCGTCTCTCGGGCCCAGGTGGAGGCACTGCGCGCGAACTGTGCCGAGTTCGGCGTACCGCTCTACCCGTTGGGTTCGGCCGAGCAGGGGATCGTCCACGTCGTGGGTCCTCAGCTCGGATTGACCCAGCCGGGGATGACGGTCGTCTGCGGTGACTCCCACACCGCCACGCACGGGGCGTTCGGTGCACTGGCGTTCGGGATCGGAACCAGCGAGGTCGAGCACGTGCTGGCGACCCAGACGCTGCCGCTGACCCCCTTCAAGACGATGGCGATCACCGTCGAAGGCCAGCTGCCGCCCGACGTGAGCGCCAAGGATCTGATCCTGGCCGTGATCGCGCAGATCGGAACCGGGGGTGGCCAGGGCTACGTCCTGGAGTACCGCGGCGCGGCGGTGCGGGCGCTCTCGATGGAGGCGCGCATGACCGTCTGCAACATGTCGATCGAAGCCGGTGCCCGGGCGGGGATGGTGGCACCGGACGACACCACGCTCGACTACCTACGCGGGCGGCCGCACGCACCTACCGGCGATGCTTGGGAGACTGCCGTGAGCTACTGGCGCTCACTGGGCACCGACGACGACGCGCGATTCGATGCGGAGGTTGTCATCGACGCTGCGTCGCTCAGCCCCTTCGTCACGTGGGGCACTAACCCGGGCCAGGGCGCGCCGTTGTCGAGTTCGGTGCCTGACCCTGCTTCGTTCGAGGATCCGCTCCAGCGGGTGGCCGCCGAACGTGCCCTGCAGTACATGGATTTGACGCCCGGTACCCCGTTGCGCGAGATCCCGGTCGATACGGTCTTCGTGGGCTCGTGCACGAACGGGCGGATCGAGGATCTTCGAGCGGCCGCGGCCGTGTTGTCGGGACGACACGTGGCCGCGGGGGTCCGCACGCTAGTGGTCCCCGGGTCCGTGCGGGTCCGGCTGCAGGCCGAGGCGGAAGGTCTCAACGACATCTTCACCATGGCCGGAGCGGAGTGGCGGCAAGCCGGTTGCTCGATGTGCCTGGGCATGAACCCGGACCAGCTGGCGCCGGGGGAGCGCAGCGCCTCGACGTCCAACCGGAACTTCGAAGGGCGCCAGGGCAAGGGTGGACGTACGCATCTCGTGTCACCGGTTGTTGCCGCGGCCACGGCGGTACTGGGCCACCTGGCGAGCCCGGCAGACCTCGAACCGCAGGCGTGAGGACAAGACCATGGACAAGTTCACGGTTCACACGGGTCGTGCGGTGCCGCTGCGCCGAAGCAACGTCGACACCGATCAGATCATCCCCGCCGTGTATCTGAAGCGGATCACGCGCAGCGGCTTCGAGGACGGGTTGTTCGCTGCATGGAGGGCCGATCCCGAGTTTGCCCTCAATCAGCCACAGTTCGCCGGAGCCTCAGTCCTGGTGGCGGGTCCGGAGTTCGGGACGGGTTCCTCGCGCGAGCACGCCGTCTGGGCTCTTCAGGACTATGGGTTCAGGGTCGTGATCTCACCGAGGTTCGCCGACATCTTCCGCAGTAACTCGCTCAAGGGCGGGTTGCTAGCAGTCCAGCTTCCGGAAGAGGTCGTGGAGCAGATCTGGGCTGTCGTAGAGGCTTCGCCTGACACGGAGATCACCGTTGACCTCGCCACGGAGACGGTCGCCTATGCCGACCAGACCGTCTCTTTCGACCTGGACCCCTATTCGAGATGGCGGCTGCTCGAGGGCCTCGATGACATCGGGCTGACCCTGCGCCACGCTGACGACATCGCCGATTTCGAAGACGTTCGCCCCGACTGGTTGCCGACCACTGTTCCTTGATCATCGCGGGTGTGACGAATGTCCTTGCGAAACAAGGGTTTTCGGGCCAATTGGTCGTTGTATACGCCAGTGTGATTACCTAGCGTTGCACCTGACGCCGGGTAGACCGCCCGGCCAACAACCTTTCAGCAAGGGGAAGCAGTGAACAAGGCTGAGTTGATCGAGACTCTCTCGAACCGGTTCGATGGCAATCGCCGCCAGGCGCAGCACGCTCTCGACACCGTGATCGATGTGATCAAGCGTGAGGTGGCGACCGGCGAGCGCGTCGTCATCACGGGCTTCGGCGTCTTCGAGAAGGTCGACCGTCCGGCTCGCACGGCGCGCAACCCGCAGACTGGTGCCACCGTGAAGGTGAAGAAGACGTCCGTCCCGAAGTTCAAGGCCGGCGCGGAGTTCAAGGCAGTGGTCAGCGGCGCGAAGAAGCTTCCGAAGGTGGCTGCGTCAACTGCTCGTACGGCGGCCACTCGGGCGGCCAAGGCGGCTCCGTCTCGCTCCTCCGCCAAGAAGGCTCCGGCCAAGCGTGCGCCAGCCAAGAAGACAACAGCACGCAAGGCGCCAGCGAAGAAGACCACGGCCAAGAGGGCCACGGCCAAGAAGGCGACCGCACGCAAGTCGACCACAAAGAAGGCGACCGCGCGTAAGCGCTAGAACGCGCACGCCGACAATCGGCGGGTCGGGCCCCAGGGCTCGGCCCGCCGCTGCGTGTGTGAGGGTGACGACTGACGGCTGCCGATCACTCGCGCGCGGGTCGGCGCGGCACCTTCTGAGTTCGACCGCTGGGACTGGTCCAGGTGATCGAGCCGTCTGGTTCGGTCACGTACGACCAGCCGGCATGCGTCTTCAGTCGATGGTGTCGTCGGCACAGCGCGGCGAGATTTGCCGCCGAGGTCGATCCGCCCGAGCCGTCCGCGCGGAACGGCACCTGATGGTCGAGGTCGGCACGGATGGCGGACCGGTTGCAGCCGGGAAACACGCAGCGCTGGTCGCGAGCCCGCACGAAACGGTCCAGCCGCGGCGGTGGATCGTGGACCAGCGGGCCGAAGTCGAGCAGATGACCGTCAACCGGGTCGACGACCAGACGCCGCCAGGTCGTGGCGTCTTGCAGCCAGACGCGGGCCACGTCAGCAGCGATCGGGCCATGGCCGCGCAGGCAAGCCGCCTTGTCATCCAGGCCCAGAAGTGTGGTGAGGTCGATGACGATCTGCGCCTGAACCGGAGGGTGTCGCGACGGTGGAGCTGACCCAGGGTCGCCTTCCGGGGCCACGCCTGCCATGCACAGGTCGACGAACGCGTCGACCCGACGGTTGCTGAGGGTACGGGGATCATCCGACCGGTTCGGGCCGGCCAGGCCCGTCAGGGCGCCATACGCTGCGTCGACGTCGATCGCGCTAGCGATGATCTGAAGCACAGCCATCCCGTCGTCCAGTGCCCACCGACGAACTTCGCGACCCGCCATCGCAGCGTCGTGTCGGCGAGCCTGTGTCTCGGCGTCGATCTCGGCGTTGCCCTTACGCAGTCCGCGCCGCAAGTCCGCCAGCGACCCGTCGCGGCCACGTTCCAGCGCGAGCAGCTCTACCCGACGCAGTGACTCTCCGCTGAGGCCACGGGTGCCCTCGACCAAGGTCCGTGCATGAAGTGCTGTGATCTGGCCGGCATTCAACGCCTGGGCCGTTGCCGTCATCTCACCGGACAGCGCCCGGGCGACCTCGAGCCGTGACCTCATGACGGTGTCCGACAGGCGAAGACTGGTCCGTACCTCCTCGTAGACAGCGCCCTGTTCGAGATGTGAGCGCGGATGTCCAGACGCCGACGCCTCGTCGGGAATGTCGTGCATCCCCAGGAGCCGCACCAGCGGGCGGGTCGTTCTTGCTGCCAGGTGTGACGTCAGCCGTTCGATCGCCGCCAGGTAGTCCACGAGCTCGTCGTGGCGTAGCTCATCGGGATCGGTGGCCAGCAGCTGAGCGACCGCAGCGGGCTCGGGAACGGCGTCGAACATGTGTTCGATGCTGCCATTCCGACTACGCCCCGCGTCAGCCGTCCGCCCACGTCAGGGGAAGGTTTGGCCGCCCTGTGGAAATCCTGAGTCAGTCGGTCGACGCGGCGGGCGTTGGGTTCACGCCAGCGTCAGGATGGTCAGCGACGTCACGCGCTGGCCCGTGGGATCAGTCGCGATCCGCACCCGTTGCCCCAGGCGCAGCAGCCGCAGACCACTGCTGGCGAAGGCTTCCTCGCCGAAAGGCAGCTCGACGCCGTCGTCCAGCAGCACGCTTCCCCGGTTCGTCAACGCGTCGAAGGTCCGGACGGTTGCCTGCACCTGCCGAAGGGTAGCCGCGAGGTCCCGCAGCGCTGCCCGCGTCCGAGCCCCGACCCCGATCCTCGCTGCCATCGCTAGGTCGTCGCGCGTGTCGACGTCGCAGCGCGCCCCATCGCTGGCGCTGACGATCCGTGCCCCGCCGGCCCGGTGTCGGGCCGCCGAATCGCACCCGAAACGGAACGCCAGCAAGGCTCCGGCGGGCAGCAGCAGGATCGTCGTCCCGTGCTCGGAGCGGTCCGGGACGAGGCACACTCCGCCGTCGGCAGTCGCCAGCCGGATCAGGTCGGTCAGGTCATCGCTGCGCAACGCCGGCAGGTCGCCGGTCACCACCGCCACGGACGCATCCAACCGTCCGGCTCGCTGGTCACTCACGGCTCGAGCCAGGGCCGAGTTGAGGTCTTCCGTGGGCTGCTCGCGGGCGACGGCGACGTCCGGCCACGTGTCGGCGATCCAGTGCGCCGTCGCATCATCACGAGTCAGCACGCACGTCGTCGAGACGGCGGGGCAGCTGCGAACCACCTCGATGGTGTCCTCGGCAAGGGCGCGGGCCAGCCGCAACCGCTCGAGGATCACCCAGTCGCAGTCGGGATTTCGCCTGAGGCCCTCCCTTGACGGGGACCACCACGCTCCACCCGTCCTGGTCAGGCATCGGCCGATCCTCGCACGCGTCGTGGTGAGCCGTGCTCGACACCTACCCTGGCGAGGGCGAGACTGACCCACCCGTGGCACCGCAGGGGAGTCTGAGGGGAGTGGCGTGACCAGCGACCGTGAGAGCGCGCCGTATCGCGTGGCACGGATCCTGTTGCGCCCCACGTTGACCGTCACCACGAAGCGCGACTGGCAGGGGCAGCAGTACATCCCTCGCAGCGGCGGTTGTGTCCTCGCGACGAATCACATCTCCCACTTCGATCCGTTGTCCATGGCTCATTTCGTGAACGACGCGGGCCGGGCTCCTCGCTTCCTGGCCAAGGCCGAGATCTTCGACGTCCCCATCGTCGGCTCGATCGTGGCCGGCGCCGGCCAGATCAAGGTCGAGCGAGCCACTCGCGACGCCGCCCAGGCGTTCGTGCATGCCGTGGACGCGGTCGATGCGGGCGAGTGCGTCGTGATCTATCCCGAGGGGACTCTGACCCGCGACGACGACCTGTGGCCGATGACCGGCAAGACCGGTGCCGCCCGGATCGCGCTGACCACGGGATGCCCGGTGATCCCCGTGGCCCAGTGGGGTCCCCAAGAGGTGCTGTGGCCGTATGCCAAGCGCCTGCGCCTGCTGCCGCGCAAGACGATGTACGTCCACGCCGGCCCACCGGTTGACCTCAACGATCTGGCTGGTCACCCCATCACTGCCGAGGTGCTGCGCGACGCAACGACGCGCATCATCGATGCGATCACCTCATTGCTGGCGAAGATCCGCGACGAACCGCCTCCGTCCCACCGGTTCGACCACCGGCAGATTCGGCACGACGAGCGACCCGACGGCAAGCGGCGTCGCTGATGCGCGCGGCAGTCATGGGCATGGGCTCGTGGGGCACCGCCTTCGGCATGGTGCTCGCCGACGCGGGGAACGACGTCGTCTTGTGGGGCCGTGACGCGGACGCAGTTGCCTTGGTCAACTCCGAGCACCGCAACCAGCGGTTCCACCCCGGGATCGACCTCCCGGTCACGTTGTCGGCCACAGCCCGTGCAGCCGACGCTGTGGGCGATGCAGAGCTCGTGGTTCTTGCGGTTCCCGCCCAGACGCTGCGCGAGAACCTGACCCAGTGGGGCGCGAACGTTCCGCGCGACGCCCTCCTGGCCAGCTTGATGAAGGGCCTGGAGCGCGACAGCGGACTGCGCATGAGCCAGGTCGTGGCTCAGCTGATCGTCGATTCAGCCGACCGCGTCGCCGTCGTGTCCGGACCCAACCTCGCCGGAGAGATCGCCAAACGACAACCCGCCGCCACCGTTGTGGCCGCCGACGACGAGCTGGTCGCGCAACGGATCCAGGCGGCGTGTCTGACGCCGTACTTCCGGCCCTACACGAACACCGATGTCGTCGGGGTGGAGGTGGCCGGCGTCGTCAAGAACGTGATTGCCCTGGCCGCAGGCATGACCAAGGGGCTCGGGTTCGGTGACAACAGCCAGGCGGCGATCATCACCCGAGGTCTGGCCGAGATGACGCGCCTGGGGCTGGCGATGAAGGCGGATCCGCGGACGTTCATGGGCCTGGCGGGGGTCGGTGACCTCGTGGCCACGTGCATGTCGCCGCTGTCGCGCAACCGCACGTTCGGTGAGAACCTCGGTCGCGGGATGTCGGTGGCTGAGGTGGTCCAGATCACCGAGCAGACCGCCGAGGGCGTCAAGTCGGCGGCCGCAGTACTCGCGCTCGGACGCGGTCTGGGCGTCGACCTGCCCATCACCGAGCACGTCACGGCGGTCGTTCAGGAGGGTCTGGCGCCGCACGACATGGTGGTGCGTCTCATGGCCAGGGAAGCCAAACCGGAGTGGACCGGTGGCTAGGGTCGAGCGGTGACGGAGGAACGACGGCTGCGGGTCGCGGTGGTGTTCGGCGGACGCAGCACCGAGCACGCGATCTCGTGTGTCTCGGCCGGCAGCGTCCTACGCGCGCTCGACCGCTCGACGTTCGACGTCGTTCCCATCGGGATCTCCCGGGAAGGTCGCTGGGTCCTCGCAGCCGACGAGCCGGACGCGCTGCAGATCCGTGGCGGAGTGCTGCCTTCGGTGGACGACGCGGGAGCGGCCCTGGTGCTCGCCGGCGACCCCACCCACCACGCGCTGGTGGTGACCGATCCGGGGGACGTGCCGCGCACCCTCGGCGAAGTCGACGTCGTCTTCCCGCTGTTGCACGGTCCCTTCGGTGAGGACGGAACGATTCAGGGGCTGCTGGAGTTGGCCGGCATCCCTTATGTCGGCAGCGGAGTCCTCGGCAGTGCTGCCGCCATGGACAAGGCCGTGGCCAAGACGCTGCTCGCGGCTGCCGGGCTGGATCAGTCCCCGTATGTGGTGGTCAGCGACCGAGAGTGGACCTCCGACGCCCCGGGCGCGCTCGCCCGCGTGCGCCAGTCGCTCACGCTGCCGGTGTTCGTCAAGCCCGCTCGTGCCGGCTCCAGCGTCGGGATCACCAAGGTCAAGGACTGGTCTCACCTCGAAGCGGCCGTGCTCGTCGCGCGCGAGCACGACCCCAAGGTGGTGGTCGAGGCGGGCGTCATCGGCCGCGAGATCGAATGCGGTGTCCTCGAGCGGTTGGACGCACGTGGTCCCGAGGCCAGCATGTGTGCCGAGATCAAGGTGCGCGGCAACCACGAGTTCTACGACTTCGAGGCCAAGTACCTCGACGACGTCACCGAGCTCGACGTGCCCGCCGACCTTCCTGAGGAGATCAGCGAGGCGGTGCGGGCGCGGGCGTGCGTCGCTTTCGACGCCTTGGGCTGCGAGGACTACGCGCGGGTCGACTTCTTCGTCACCGACGAGGGTCGGGTGCTCGTCAACGAGGTCAACACGATCCCAGGATTCACCCCGATCTCGATGTTCCCGCGCATGTGGCAGGCCTCGGGCGTGAGCTACCCCGCGCTGGTCGACCGACTCATCAGGGGCGCCCTGCGCAAGCGCCGCGGCCTGCGCTGATGCCTAGCGCCTCCCATCCAGGCTGCGGATCGGGCCCGCCAGGTCAACCAGCGCGTCGCCCTCCGGCGCATAGGTCGCCGGGACCGTCGCCTCGATGTTGGCGAGCCGGCCCACAGTCGTGAACCGGTATCCGGCGTCCGTCTGCTCAGGCAGCCAGTCGACGCCGTTCACCGTCACCAACTGGCTGTCCGGGCGCAGTGCGGCCGGCACGCTCACTCCGCAACGGACGACGATCGCGGGGTTCCCCCAGGCCTGTGTCAACGACGACGCCGGAGTCCGTGGTGTCTTCGGCTGACCCGCCACGGTGGACGGTAGCTCGGCCACGAGCTTCGCGCACGTCGCTGAGGCAATTGGGTCCGGAGTCGGAGGCGTCACTTTCAGCGGGCCACTACAGCCCGGCAGGAAGGTGAGAGCGGCCACGACTGCGAGGACCGCGGTCGCGGCACGGCGCTCAGCGGTCAGAGGTGGATCACCGGGCAGGTGAGGGTGCGCGTGATGCCCGGCACTGCCTGCACCTTGGCCACCACGAATTTGCCCAGCTGGTCGTCGTCGTCGGCCTCGGCCCGCACGATCACGTCGTAGGCGCCGATCAGGTTGTCGGATTGGGTGACTCCGGGGATGGCGGCGATCGCGCTTGCCACCTCGGCCGCCCTGCCGACCTCGGTCTGGATCAGGATGTACGCGGTGACCATGGCCTGCCTCCAGGGGAGCGGGAAGGAGTCGATCATCGACGCGCACGGGTCCGAGGGCAAGTCCCGGGTGTCCGGCAGCCCCGGCGACACGGTCGGCGACGTGGGTGAGTTCGCCCTGATCGCTGCGATCCGGAGTCGCCTCCCCACGGGAGACGGCGTGCTCGTCGGGCCGGGAGACGACGCCGCTGTGGTGGCCGCGCCGGACTCGCGGGCGGTGATCAGCACCGACGTCCTGGTCGACGGTATTCATTTCCGGCGCGACTGGTCCGAGCCCGACGACATCGGACACCGGGCGGCCGCCGCCAGCCTGGCCGACGTGGCTGCGATGGGCGCCCGTCCCACAGCTCTGGTCGTGGGGCTCAGCACTCCGCCGGACCTGCCGTTGGCGTTCGTCCTGCGCATGGCCGACGGGCTGCGCGACGAAGCCCTCTTGGTCGGGGCCACCGTGGTCGGTGGCGACGTCGTGCGCTCGCCGACTTTGAGCATCTGTGTCACTGCCCTGGGCGACCTGGAGGGCCGGAGCCCGGTCACCCGAGCCGGCGCACACCCCGGTGATGTCGTGGCGGTCTGCGGGCGCCTGGGCTGGGCGCAAGCCGGCCTGACGGTTCTACGTCGTGGCTTCGGGAGTCCGCGGGCCGTCGTCGCCGCGCATCGGCGCCCTCAGCCCCCATACGCGGCCGGCGTCGCCGCGGCCGCCGTCGGCGCAACATCGATGGTCGACGTCAGCGACGGACTGCTCGCCGATCTCGGTCACGTCGCCGACGCGTCAGGAGTGTCGATCGTGCTCGACGGCGAGTGCTTGTCACCCGACCCGCAGTTGCTCGAGGTCGCCTCGGCCTTCGGCGCCGACGCCATGGACTGGGTCCTGTCGGGGGGAGATGATCACGCGCTCGTGGCGACCTTTGCGGCGCAGACCCAACCGCCCGAGGGGTTTCGGGTCATCGGCGAAGTGGCGGAAGCCGGTGAGCAGTCCGGTGATGGGCACAACGTGGAGGTGTCGGGCCGTGAACTGCTCGGGCGCGCAGGCCACGAGCACTTCTCGTGATCAGGCGGAGCGGGTGACCTTGCCCGCTTTCAGGCACGAGGTGCACACGTTCAGCTTCTTCGGCGTCGATCCCACGGTGGTGCGCACAGTCTGGATGTTCGGGTTGAACCGACGGCGCGTGCGGCGGTGGGAGTGGGAGATGTTGTTGCCGAAGCCCGGACCTTTACCGCAGACATCGCAGGTGGCAGCCACGGGTGAACACTCCCAGTCAGAGGTCGATCAAGGTGGATCAGATTGGACCGCCTGAGGGTACCCGAGGCCGCGGGCCCCGGTGAAATCGCCTGACGTCGAGCCCTTCGGTCAGGGGCCGAGGGTCCGCAGGGTCGGCGGATACTCTGCCCCCATGACCGAGGCGCTCGACGCGGCCCTGCTGCGCCGGTGGTGCCGGACGGGCCTGGCGGGTCTCGGCGCTGCCCGGGAGGAGATCGACGCCCTCAACGTATTCCCGGTGCCCGACGGTGACACCGGCACGAACCTCTTCCTGACCATGGAGGCCGTGGTCGACGCCGTCGACGTCGCCGAGGTCGCAGCCGGAGCCGCAGGCGCGGATCTGGCCGTCACTGCGAAGGCGATGGCGCGCGGCGCGCTGCTCGGCGCTCGGGGGAACTCGGGGGTGATCTTGAGCCAGTGGTTGCACGGCGCCGCGCAGGTCCTCTGCGAGCAGCCGCTGGCCCGGGCCGATGCCGTGCGCCGGGCCCTGGAGACAGCCGCGACCCAGGCATACGCGGCAGTGGCGGAGCCGGTGGAGGGAACGGTGCTGAGCGTGGCGCGTTCTGCTGCGCAAGGGGCGCAGACAGTCGCGACTGACGATCTCGAGGCAGTGGTCTGCGCAGCGGCGCACGAGGCGGCCGTTGGACTGGCGCGCACGACCGAGCAACTCCCCAGCCTGCGGCGCGCTGGCGTGGTCGACGCCGGGGGGCGCGGTCTCCTGGTGCTGCTCGACTCGCTCCAGTCGGTCGTCACTGGCACGGTCGCGGAGCGGTCGGCGGCTCCGGTCAGCCGCAGGACCCTGCCGATCGACGAGCCGATGTCGGGTCCCGCCTACGAGGTCATGTACTTGCTGGAGGCCGCCGACGAAGCGATCGGTGACTTGCGCAAGCAGCTCGGGAGTCTCGGAGACTCTCTGCTCGTGGTCGGCGGCGACGGCCTGTGGAACGTGCACGTGCACGTGGACGACGCGGGGGCCGCGGTCGAAGCGGGAGTAGGGGTGGGCCGGCCGCGTCGGATCCAGGTGACCCATTTCGGTGAGCAACGGCGTCGGGGCAGCGCCGCTGGGCCCGAGCCCGGGCGCCGCGTCGTCTGCGTGGCACCCGGCCCGGGCATCGCCGTCTTGGTGGACGCCGCCGGTGCGGTCTGCGTCGCGGGCGGCCCTGGCCAGCGACCGAGCACCGCCGACCTGCTGGCCGCGATCCGTGCGGCGGGGACGGTCGAGATCGTCGTCCTCCCGAACGATCCGGACAGCCACGCCGTTGCCGAGACCGCAGCCCACCAGGCGCGCGAGGACGGGCTGCGGGTGGCGGTGCTCCCGACGACGGCGCCGGTGCAGGGGCTCGCCGCACTGGCCGTGCACGACCGCGAACGGCGCTTCGACGACGACGTCGTGGCGATGACCGCCGCGGCCGGGGCGACCCGCCACGGCGAGCTGACCATCGCCGTTCGTGAGGCGATGACGATGGCGGGTGTGTGCCAGGTCGGCGACGTCCTGGGACTGCTCGACGGCGACATCGCGGTCATCGGCACCGACCTCGTCGAGGTCGGCATAGACGTCGTCGACCGCATGCTCGGCGGTGGGGGCGAGCTCGTGACGCTCGTGACCGGTGAGGCCGCACCCACCGGGCTCGCCGACCGCATCGCGGGCCACGTACAGCGCTCTCGGCCCGAGGTCGAAGTGGTCGTCTACGACGGCGGTCAGCCGGCGTATCCGTTGCTCGTCGGGGTCGAGTAGGCGCGACTGGTGGCACCGGAAGACAGCATCCTGCAGCAGCCCCTGCGGCGCTTCGTTGGTGACAACACCGCCAAGGTCTTCGCTGGCAAGCTCGAGGTGCACACGGTCGACGACCTCCTTCGCCACTACCCACGTCGGTACGCCGAGCGCGGTGAGCTCACGGATCTGAGCGAGCTGCGTCCCGACGAGGACGTGACGGTGCTGGCGGAGATCGCCGCCATCAAGAAGCGGCGGATGCAGCATCGCAAGGGCTCGATCCTCGAGGTCGTCGTCACCGACGGTCGCGGTCGGCTGACCCTGACCTTCTTCAACCAGAACTGGCGCGAGCGGGATCTCGTCGTGGGCCGCCGCGGGTTGTTCGCCGGCAAGGTCAGCAGCTACCGCAACACCTGGCAGCTCGCCCATCCGGACTACGAGTTGCTGGGCGACGCCGCCGAGGGGGATCCCGACCCGGACGCGTTCGCCGGAGCCTTGATCCCGGTGTATCCCGCCTCTGCGAACCTGCGCTCGTGGAAGATCGCAAAGGCGGTCAAGGTCGTTCTCGACGTCCTGGGTGACGTCCCGGACCCGGTTCCGGCCGAGCTACGTGTCAAGCGCGAACTGATCGGGCTCACCGACGCACTGCACCGGATTCATCGGCCGCAGACTCAGGAAGACGTGCGGCGTGCGCGCGACCGACTGCGCTACGACGAGGCGTTCCTGTTGCAGACGCTGTTGGCGCAACGTCGCCGCGCGGCCCGCGACCTGCCGGCGACCCCGCGCGTCGCAGCCACCGACGGTCTCGTCGCCCGGTTCGCTGCGTCGTTGCCGTTCGAGCTCACCCAAGGACAACGCGAGATCGGCGACGTGATCACCCATGACCTCGCCCAGGACCACCCGATGCATCGGCTGCTGCAGGGAGAGGTGGGGTCGGGCAAGACGCTGGTGGCGCTGGAGGCGATGCTCACCGTGGTCGACGCCGAAGGCCAGGCGGCACTCCTGGCGCCCACCGAGGTGCTGGCCCAGCAGCACCACCGGTCGATCTGCGAGCTGCTGGGTCCGCTCGCGCAGCGCGGGCGACTGGGCGGCGACGACCACGGGACGTCAGTCGCGCTGCTGACCGGCTCCCAGAGCACGGCAGCACGTCGTCAGGCGCTGCTCGACGTGGCGTCGGGCGACGCGGGCGTGGTGATCGGCACACATGCCCTGCTGCAGGAGCACGTGGAGTTCTTCGACCTGGGGCTCGTGGTCGTGGACGAGCAACACCGGTTCGGAGTGGAGCAGCGCGACGCCCTGAGGGCCAAGGGGAAGAATCCGCCCCACCTGCTGGTGATGACAGCCACGCCGATCCCGCGCACGGTCGCGTTGACGGTGTTCGGCGATCTCGAAGTCAGCACTCTCACCGAGATGCCTGCTGGACGCTCGCCGATCAGTACGCACGTGGTGCCGGTGATCGAGCGCCCTCACTACGTCGAGCGCACCTGGGCGCGCGTACGCGAGGAGGTGGCGACCGGACGCCAGGTCTATGTCGTAGCCCCCCGCATCGGGGACGCAGAGGGGACCGAGGACGACGACGAGGTGGACCAGCCGATGGACGACGACAGCCTCGAGACCTCGATGCCGCGCCGACCGCCTGTGGCCGTCCTCGACCTCGCGCCGTCGCTGATCGACGGGCCGCTGGCCGACCTGCGTGTCGAGATCCTGCACGGGCGACTCCCCAGTGACGTCAAGGACGACGTGATGCGTCGGTTCGAGGCGGGTCTCATCGACGTCCTCGTGGCCACCACCGTGATCGAGGTGGGAGTCGACGTCGCGAACGCCACGGTGATGGTCGTGATGGACGCAGACCGGTTCGGGGTCTCCCAGCTCCACCAGCTGCGCGGTCGCGTGGGCCGTGGGGCGTGGCCGGGTCTGTGCCTGCTGGTCACCGAAGCCGAGCCGGAGACGCCGGCACGAGAACGACTCGAGGCCGTCGCCGCGACGACCGACGGGTTCGTGCTCTCCAGGCTCGACCTGGAGCAGCGCCGTGAGGGTGACGTGCTCGGCACCAGCCAGGCCGGGCATCGATCGCGGTTGCGGTTGTTGCGCGCCATTCGCGACGAGGACGTGATCGGCCTGGCCCGCGACGACGCAAGTGGGGTGGTCGACGACGACCCGACGTTGACCGACCATTCGGTGCTCGCCGCCGCCGTCGACCAGGTGGTGGCCGCCCAGAACGCCGACTACCTCGAGAAGGCCTAGCCCCGCCCGCCACACAAGCCGCGTTGATCTTGGACATCATGTGCATGTTGATCTTGAAAACCCGACATCTTCTCCTTGATCAACTTGTTGGGCTGGGTCACGGTCCTGTCAGGATCGCGTCGTGACCAGGATTGTTGCCGGTGCGGCGCGGGGTCGACGTCTCGCCGTTCCCGCGACGGGGACGCGCCCGACGTCCGACCGGGCTCGCGAGGCGCTCTTCTCGTCCCTGGAGGCCACGCTCGGCGCGTTCGCGGGCGTGCGCTTCCTGGATCTCTACTCGGGTTCCGGCGCGGTGGGGCTCGAGGCTGCTTCGCGCGGCGCGGCGCTGGTGTGGCTCGTCGAGTCCGACCGTGCGACGGCGCGGGTGCTGCACGCCAACGTCGCCGCCGTGGGACTTCCAACGGTGCAGGTGCGGGTCGCAGACGTGTCTGGCCTGGTCGCGACAACCCGCGACGGTGCAGCGTTCGACGTCGTGTTCCTTGACCCGCCGTACGCAGTGACCAACGACCAGGTGATCGCACTGATCAACGACCTCGTCACCGGACTGTGGCTGGCCGACGACGCAGTGCTGGTCGTGGAGCGATCCACCCGCAGCGGTGACTTCGCCTGGCCCTCGGGCTCGGTGGCCGATCGGTCTCGACGTTACGGCGAGACGACGCTTTGGTACGGTCGCCGCGCACCTGGACCTCCACCAGGAGAACCGAAGGAGTCGTCGTGCTGAAGGTGGTGTGTCCCGGCTCGTTCGATCCGGTGACCAACGGCCATCTCGACATCATCGAGCGCGCTTCGCGCCTGGCCGACGAGGTCTACGTCGCTGTGCTGGTCAATCGCAACAAGAGCGGGCTGTTCACGGTCGACGAGCGCATGGCCATGCTGACCGAGTGCACCGCGAGCCTGCCGAACATCATTGTGGAGTCGTTTCGCGGTCTGCTCGTCGACTACTGCACCAGTCGGCAGATCACGGCGATCGTCAAGGGCCTGCGGGCGGTCAGCGACTTCGACTACGAGTTGCAGATGTCGCAGATGAACCGATCGCTCGCCGATGTCGACACGTTGTTCGTGGCCACCAACCCCCTGTACTCGTTCCTGTCCTCGAGTCTCCTCAAAGAGGTCGCGACCCACGGTGGCGACGTGTCCGAGTTCGTGCCTGCATCGGTCGCGGCCCAACTGCGCGAGCGCATCGATCGCAACGGGTCCTGAACTTCCCCCTGAAAGGCCGGTACCACGTGGACATCCACGACTCGCTCGACGAGTTGTCCGCCCTCATCGAGGGCGCCCGCTCCGTGCCGATGTCAGCCTCCTGCGTCGTGAATCGTGCCGACGCAGTTGCGCTGGTCGACCGGATCCGGGCCTCGCTCCCGGGCACTCTGCAGGAGGCAGAGGGGCTTCTCCAGCGACGCGACGACGTGGTGGCGCAGGCGCAGCAGGACGCCGAGGGCATCCTCGACGACGCCCACACCGAGCGGATGCGGTTGGTCTCCCAGACCGAGGTCATGGCCCAGGCGACGCTCGAGGGCCGTCGGGTCGTGGCGGCGGCCGAGACCGAGGCAGCCCAGATGCGCCAGGAGATCGACGACTACGTCGACGCCAAGCTGGCCAACTTCGAGATCATCTTGGCCAAGACGCAGGAGGCGGTGCACAAGGGCCGCGAGAAGATCGCCGGACGCCGCGCCGTCGACGACCTGACCCCCCTGGACTCCTTGGCCCACGAGGCCGACGACGAGACCGGCGACTCCGGTACGGCTGAAGCGGCCCCGACGCCCTGACGCCGGTCAGTGCACGTTCTGGGCACGGTTTGGGCGGCCCCAACGGCCTCGGCTACCCTGGCCCCTGGTCTCGTCCGAGGCCGGTTCGGCGCTGACGTCACCGTCTGCGACCACCTGCGCTTCCCGGTGAGGAGATTGTGCCCCCGCTCGACCCCCGCGCGCCGTTCGTGCTCGACACTCGCACGCTGGCGCGCCGTCCGGGCGAGATGCGCACGATCTCGGTCACCGAGCCGGCGCCGGCTGGTCTGGGCAACGGCGTCATCGGGGTCCCCCCCGAGTCCGACCTCGAGCTGGAACTGCGGCTGGAGTCGGTCGTCGAGGGCGTCCTGGTCTCGGGCACGGTCACTGCCCTCGCCCGTGGTGAGTGCGTGCGCTGTCTGGACCCGGTCTTGCTCCCGGTGGAGCTCCCGGTCCAAGAGTTGTACGCCTACCCAGGGGCGTCGGCGGCCGATGACGAAGAGATCCGCACGATCGAGGACGATCTGATCGACCTCGAACCGGTGGTTCGTGACGGTGTGGTCCTGGCCCTGCCGTTGCAGCCGCTGTGCCGAGCCGACTGTCCAGGGCTGTGCCCCACCTGCGGGGCGCGCCTGGCCGACGACCCGGAGCACGCACACGAGGAGCTCGACCCGCGATGGTCGGCGCTGCTCACCATGATCGACCCGACCGAGTAGAGGAAGGATCTGCCGTGGCCGTCCCCAAGCGGAAGACCTCGCGCGCGAACACCCGCCACCGGCGCTCGCAGTGGAAGGCCACCGCGCCCGCCGTGGCCAACTGCGACCGCTGCAAGCAGCCGAAGCTGGCGCACACGGCCTGCCCCACGTGCGGCACGTACAACAAGCGTCAGGTCATCGAGGTCTGACCTCTCAGGCGAGCCAGATGACCACCGGTAGCGCAGGCGATCGCCGCAGCGTGTCCGGAACCCTCGCGCAGCGAGTCACGGCCGCGCTGGGTCGACCGCTGTCCGATGCGCTCTTCGTGCAGGCGTTGACCCATCGCTCCTACGCCTACGAGAACGGTGGCCTCCCCACGAACGAGCGCCTGGAGTTCCTCGGCGACTCCGTCCTCGGCCTGGTGATCACCGACACGCTGTTTCGCGCCCACCCCGACCTGCCCGAAGGTCAGCTGGCCAAGCTGCGGGCAGCAGTCGTCAACGCACGTGCACTCGCCGACGTCGGCCGCGAGCTCGAGCTGGGCCAGCACGTCTGGCTGGGCAAGGGCGAAGAGGCCACCGGCGGCCGCGACAAGTCCTCGATCCTCGCCGACACCGTCGAGGCCCTGATCGGCGCGGTGTACCTCGACCAGGGCCTCAGCGCCGCCGCGCTGGTCGTGCACGCCTGGTTCGATCCGTTGGTCGCGCAGGCGGCCCAGCTCGGCGCCGGCCTGGACTGGAAAACCTCCCTGCAGGAGCTCACAGCGGTGCTCGGCCTGGGCGTTCCCGACTACCAGGTGACCGAGTCCGGTCCCGACCACGCCAAGACCTTCCACGCCCGGGTCGTGCTGACGTCGGGGACCTGGGGCGACGGGGCCGGCTCCTCCAAGAAGGAGGCCGAGCAGGAGGCGGCCGCGACGAGCTGGCGGCAGCTCACGAGCGCTTACGCCGACCAGCTGCCGGCGTCCGGCTGACCCCATGCCCGAGCTCCCCGAGGTCGAAACGGTGCGACGCGGTCTGGAAGAGCACGCGATGGGACAGCGCGTCATCGACGTCCGGTTCGGGCATCCGCGGACGTTGCGCCGTCAGCCAGGTGGGCAACGGGAGTTCCGCGACCGACTGGTCGGGCGTGAGCTCGGGCAGCCGCAGCGCCGCGGCAAGTACCTGTGGATCCCACTGGACGACGGCTCAGCGTTGGTGGCGCACCTGGGGATGAGTGGACAGTTCCGCATCGGCGAGGCGGCCGCCGACGGCCGACTCCCCGTGCACGCCGGTGCCGGCCTACAGCTGTCGGGTGGCACGGACCTGTGGTTCTGCGACCAGCGCACGTTCGGGTGGGTGGTGGTCGAGGACCTCGACGAGCACGGCCGGCCGGCCGCGGCCCGGCACATCGCGCCCGACCCCTTCGAGGCCGAGTACGACCGTGATGTCGTGGCGCGACGCCTGCGCCGGCGCCGGACCGAGGTCAAGCGGGCGCTGCTCGACCAGGAGCTCGTCTCCGGGGTCGGCAACATCTACGCCGACGAGGCGCTGTGGCGGACCCGGCTGCACGGTCGGCGTAGGACCGACGCCCTCACCGTGGCGCTCGCCCACCAGCTGCTCGACGCCGCCCACGAGGTCATGTCCGAGGCGCTGGCGGCCGGGGGTACCTCGTTCGACGCGCTGTACGTGGACGTGAACGGCGAGAGCGGCTGGTTCGACCGGTCGTTGGCCGTCTACGGGCAGGAGGGTGAACCGTGTTCGCGCTGTGGCACGCCCATCCGGCGCGAGGCGTTCGCGAATCGGTCGTCCTGGTTCTGCCCGGTCTGCCAGCCTGCGCCGCGCCGACGGAGGTCGCCGGTCCGCGCACACCCGTGACCCATGTGGGTGACGCCGTCCTCACTCGACCCCCGGCCGTCTTGACCCGACTCGACTTGCGGTGTCACCCTGGTGTCGATCGACCATCGACATCCCGCCCGTCTGACGGGCACCTGTACACACACTCCGGCCGGAGATCCCGGCTGAGAACGCGAAGAGGTCTGCACGATGGCAAAGGCTCTGCTCGGCCACATCGGCGGTTCCGACCCTCGCATCCTTGCTGAGATCGCCCTCCTGCGGCGCCGCGTCAGCGACCTCGAAACCGAGGTCCTGCGTCTTCGCGCCGAGAACGAGGCGTTCACGGTGGTGGACGGGGATCTGTTGACGCTCGACGTCACGACTGTCGAAGCAGCACTCGCCTGACCCGCCTGGCGGTTCCCGACCCCCTGGGCCGGTAGAGTCGGCGGCACTTCCTCGAGTTCCTTGCGCGCTGCCTCGTGCTCGCGCTCCCCGTGTCGTGCCCGTCGACGGAGTCCGTCTGTGTACCTGAAGAGCCTCACCCTGCGGGGCTTCAAGTCGTTCGCGTCGTCGACGACGCTGCGCTTCGAGCCGGGGATCACTGCGGTGGTCGGCCCCAACGGCTCGGGCAAGTCCAACGTCGTCGACGCCCTCGCCTGGGTCATGGGCGAGCAGGGTGCCAAGTCGCTGCGCGGCGGCAAGATGGAAGACGTCATCTTCGCCGGGACCTCCGGACGCCCCCCGCTGGGCCGCGCCGAGGTCGTTCTCACCATCGACAACGCCGACGGCGCGCTGGCCATCGAGTACACCGAGGTGACGCTGTCGCGGACCATGTTCCGCAACGGTGGCTCGGAGTACGCCATCAACGGCGAACCGTGCCGCCTCCTCGACGTCCAGGAACTCCTCTCCGACTCCGGCATCGGACGCGAGATGCACGTCATCGTCGGCCAAGGCCAGCTCGACTCCGTGCTGTCGGCCACGCCTGAGGACCGGCGCGGGTTCATCGAAGAGGCCGCCGGGGTGCTCAAGCACCGTAAACGCAAGGAGAAGGCGCTTCGCAAGCTGGACGCGATGGAGGCCAACCTCACGCGGATCACCGACCTGACCTCCGAGCTGCGGCGTCAGCTCAAGCCGCTGGGCCGCCAGGCCGAGGTCGCCCGCCGCGCCGCCGTCGTCCAGGCCGACCTGCGCGACTCCCGTCTGCGACTCCTGGCCGACGACCTGCTGCGCCTGCGCTCGACGTTGCAGCAAGAGGTGGCCGACGAGACCGCCCTGTTGGAGCGCCGCGCTGAGGTCGAGGCCGACCTGGCCCGCGACCGCGGCCGGGAGGCCGACCTCGAGGCGGCCATCGCGGCCAGCCTGCCCCGACTCTCGCAGGCGCAGGAGACCTGGTTTCGTCTCTCCGGTCTGCGCGACCGCTTCCGCGCGACTGCGACCCTCGCGACGGAGCGGGTGCGGCGTCAGGCCATCGTCGAAGAGGCCGACGACCGCGGTGGTGCCGACCCCGACGTGCTGGCGCAGGAGGCAGCCACAGTGCGCGAGGCCGAGGCCGAGCTGGCGGCGCAGGTTGCACTCGACCACCAGTCGTTGTCCGACGCCGAAGCGGCGCGCGTCGCCGCCGAATCCGAGCTCGGCACCGAGGAACAGCGCATTGCCGGGGTGTTGCGCGCGATCGCGGATCGACGGGAAGGTCTCGCCCGGCTGACCGGTCAGGTCAACGCCCTGCGCACCCGCGCCGAGGCGGGAGACGCCGAGATCGCGCGACTCGAGGCGTCTGCGGCCGAGGCGACCGCACGCGCGGGCGCTGCACAGGCCGAGTTCGCGGCGCTCGAGACGCAGGTCGCGGGGCTCGACGCCGGCGAGGTCGACCTCGACGCCGAGCACCAGTCCGCCTCCGACGCTTTGGCCCAGGCCGACGAGCGCATGGCAGCCCTACGCGAGGAGGAGCGCGAGGCCGACAGCGAACGCAGCTCCATGGCGGCCCGCAAGGAGGCACTCGAGCTCGGGCTTTCCCGCAAAGACGGCACGGGGGCGCTGCTCGCGGCATCGGACCGCCTGTCCGGACTCCTCGGGTCCGTGGCTGCGCTCATCACGGTTGAGCCCGGATCTCAGACGGCGGTCGCTGCAGCTCTCGGGGCGGCGGCCGACGCCGTCGCCGTCGACGGAGTCGGCAGTGCCGTCGACGCCATCCGACTGCTCAAGAACGACGACGCTGGCCGCGCCGGCCTGCTCGTAGCCGGAGCCGGTCCGAGCACGGCGCGCTCGACGTGGGCCTCACTTCCGTCTGAGGCGCGCTACGCGGTCGACCTCGTCACGGCGCCGGACTCGCTGGCGCCAGCGATCCACCGGTTGCTGGAGCGGGTTGCGGTGGTCGAGGGACTCACTGAGGCGCGCCGCCTCGTGGGTCAGCTCCCCGACGTCATCGCCGTGACCCGCGAGGGCGACGTGCTCGGCGCCGACTTCGCGGCCGGTGGCTCGTCGTCGACGCCGTCGTTGCTCGAGGTGCAAGCCGCGGTCGATGAGGCCGCTACCGCCCTCGCCTCAGCCAGTCATCGGTGCGAGCGTCTGCGCTTCGAGTTGTCGCGTGCGGGTGAGCAACGCCAGGCGGCCGCCACTCGCGTCGACGCGGCGCTGGCTCGTCTGCACGAGTCCGACGCCCGTCTGGCCGCCGTGGCCGAACAGCTGGGGCACCTCGGCAGCGCCGCCCGCGCTGCCAGCGCCGAGGCCGCACGGGTGCAGTCTGCGATCGACAAGGCGCGCGAAGCCCGCGAGCAGGACCTGGCCGGGCTGGCCGAGCTCGAACATCGACTCGCCGCGGCGCAGAACGGCCCGGATCTGGTCGAGCCGGCGACGACCGAACGCGATCGTCTCGCCTTGCGGGCCGCCCAGGCGCGCCAGATCGAGACCGAGGTCCGTCTGGCAGTGCGGACCGGTGAGGAGCGCGCCAGCGCACTGGCCGGCCGCGCTGACGAGCTGGATCGCGCAGCGCAGGCGGAGCGGGACGCGCGGGTTCGTCGCGCCCAGCTGAGGGAGCAGGCGGTGAAGCAGGTGGCGACCGCCCGCGCCGTCGCGGTCGCCGTCACGATCATCATGCCGGCGCTGGAGTCGTCGCTGTCCCTCGCCGGGGCCGAACGCACCGAGGCGGAGGACGATCGACAAAGGCACGAGGCAGAGCTCGTACAAGTGCGTGAGCGACTGCGCGGCCTCGACGCCGAGCTCCAGCGCCTGACCGACTCGGTGCACCGCGACGAGGTGGCCCGAGCCGAGCAGCGCCTCCGGATCGAGCAGGTGGAGACGAAGGCTCTGGAGGAGCTGGGCGTCGACGCGCAGACGTTGGTGGCGGAGTACGGGCCCGACCAGCTGGTGCCGCCGTCGCCGGCTGCGCCAGGGGACCCGGAGCCGAAGACGCCGCCGGAACCGACGGTGTTCGACCGACTCACCCAGGAGAAGCGGCTGCGCGGCGCCGAGCGAGCACTGGCGTTGCTGGGTCGGGTCAACCCGCTGGCCCTGGAGGAGTACGCGGCGCTGGAGGAGCGTCAACAGTTCCTGAGCGAACAGCTGGAGGACCTGAAGAAGACCAAGCGTGACCTCATGGACATCGTGCGCGACGTCGACGAGCGCATCGAACAGGTCTTCACGCAGGCCTACCAGGACGTCGCTCGCGAGTTCGTCGACGTGTTCGCCCGGTTGTTCCCCGGCGGCGAAGGGCGGCTGATCCTCACCGACGCATCGGACCTGCTCAACAGCGGCGTCGACATCGAGGCGCGACCACCAGGCAAGAAGGTCAAGCGCCTCTCGCTGTTGTCCGGCGGTGAGCGGTCGTTGACGGCGGTCGCGTTCCTCATTGCTCTGTTCAAGGCCCGTCCCAGCCCGTTCTACGTCCTCGACGAGGTCGAGGCGGCGCTGGACGACACCAACCTCGGACGACTGCTGGAGATCTACGAGGAGCTGCGTGAGAACAGCCAGCTCCTCATCGTCACTCACCAGAAGCGCACGATGGAAGTGGCTGACTCGCTGTACGGCATCTCCATGCGCGGGGACGGCGTCAGCGCCGTGATCAGCCAACGCCTGCGCGAGGAGCAATCCGCGTGAGCGATGGAGCAGCGACTCCTGACTACGCGCGCCGGCTCACGTTCGTCACGTTCCTCGGCACAGCTGCGGGGTCCTGCGTCGGCCTGCTGGTCCCGGTGCTGTTCGCCGGTAACTTCTTGGGGCTGCGTGGCGCTGCGCTGCTGCCCTTCGGCATCGTGGGTTCGGTCGCCGGCGCCACGCTGGGTTGGTGGTACGTGCTGCGTCGGACCCCGCCGCCGCGAGAGCGCCTCGGCCTGATCTTGGTGGCCGCCGCCTGCCTGATCGTCTGCACGCCGCTCCTGCTGCTCTTCATCCCCTTCGGCTGGCTGGCCGCCGGCGGAGTAGGAGTGCTCACGCTTCGCTACCTGGAGCGGGCCGGCACATGAGGAGACTGATCGCGTGAGCGGTATCGACGTGCTGATCATCCTCGGCCTGCTCGTGGCCGTCCTCGTCGTCACCGGCGTGGTGCTCGCCAGCCGTCGTCCCACGTCCTCCGGCGGCGATGAGCCGGCGGCGCCCGTGTCGGAGGAGCCGAGCGGCACACCCGTCGACTTGTTGGCGCTGGAACGTCCGGAGTCGGTCAGCGGCCGTATGACGCGACTGCGTTCGAGGCTGGCCGGTTCGCAGTCGACGCTCGGACGCGGGCTGCTCACGGTTTTGTCCCGGGAGCACCTCGAGGCATCCGACTGGGACGACGTCGAGGACACCCTCATCGCCTCCGACCTCGGCGTCGAGCCGGCACGCGAGGTCGTCGAGCATCTGCGGACACGGGTGAAGGTCGACGGCACGCGGACGACCGCGCAGCTGCAACAGATCCTGCGCGAGGAGCTGCTGGCGTTGGTGGGCGCGGACACCGACCGCGCGCTGCACCTCGACCGTCATGCCGACCACCCTGCCGTCGCGCTGATCGTGGGAGTCAACGGAACCGGCAAGACGACCACGACGGGCAAGCTGGCTCGCCTGCTCGTGGCCGACGACCGTGACGTGCTGCTCGGTGCGGCCGACACGTTCCGCGCGGCGGCGGCCGAGCAGCTGCAGACGTGGGGGGACCGCGTCGGCGCGATCGTGGTGCGCGGTCATGAGGGTTCCGACCCTGCCAGCGTCGCGTTCGAGGCCGTGCGCGCCGGGGTCGAGGCAGAGGTCGACGTGGTCATCATCGACACCGCGGGCCGGCTGCACACCAAGACCGGGCTCATGGACGAGCTCGGCAAGGTCAAGCGCGTCGTCGAGAAGCAGGCGCCGGTCGACGAGGTGCTGCTCGTGCTCGACGCGACGACCGGGCAGAACGGCTTGGCACAGGCGCGCGTCTTCGCCGAGGTCGTCGACGTGACCGGGATCGTGCTGACCAAGCTCGACGGCACGGCCAAGGGCGGCATCGTGGTGGCCGTCCAGCGCGAGCTGGGTGTGCCGGTGAAGCTGGTGGGGCTGGGCGAGGGACCCGACGACCTCGCGCCGTTCGACCCCACGGAGTTCGTGTCCGCAATCGTCGGCTAGTCATCGAGGGATGGGCCTCGGGAGGGGACCGCATGCTGGAACCGCCGCAGGACTTCCTGGACCGCGTGCGACGGGCAGAAGCCGCGTCCCCGACCGGACGGTTGCCGCTTCCGGACCAGTCGGAGTGGGACATCTTCCCGTTCGAGCCAGAGTCGTTGCGGGTCAAGCCGTTCGAAGGCCCGGTGCTGCCGGAACCGCCGCGCAGCGGTGAGGGAGGCGCAAGTTGCTGGCGTTGCGACAACGGCCTCTCCGGCGCCATGTGGCACAACGACCGCTGGGTCCTGGCGTCGCTCGGCGAGCCACTCGGGCTACCTTTCGGCGCGATCCTGTCTCCGCTTGTCCATGCAGATCTCGGCGACCTCGACGATGCAATGGCAGCCGAGTTGGGCCAGCTGATCGTGCGTACCGAGTGCGCGGCCATGCGTCTCGGAGGCATCGGCCGCGTGCATGTGAACAAGTGGGGAGACGGCGGGGCGCACCTGCACATCTTCTTCCTCGCACGCCCAGAGGGATTCCTCCAGCTGCGTGGGTCGAATCTGCCGGAGTGGGAGGAGATGCTGCCGCGCTACCCCGAGGAGTTGGCCCTGCGCGGCATGCGTGCGGTCGCTGCCGCACTCGCCCAGCAGGACGGCGTCGCCCATGACGGGCTGGAGGAGTAGCAGATGGCGAGGTTGCACTACACCGCGATCACGTCTCTGGACGGCTACGTCTGTGACGTGAACGGCGACTTCGGCTGGAGCGCCCCGGACGAAGAGGTCCATCAATTCGTCAACGACCTCCAACGACCGATCGGTACCTACCTCTACGGCCGACGGCTCTACGAAGTGATGCGCTTCTGGGAGTCACCTGACCTCACCGACGAACCGGAGGTCATGCGCGACTTCGCGCAGATCTGGCAGGCGGCCGACAAGGTCGTCTACTCGACGACCCTTCCCGCGCCGTTCACCGCCCGCACCCGGATCGAGCGGAACTTCGACGTCCCGGTCATCCGTGAGTTGAAGGCGGCGGCGACTCGGGACCTGAGCGTCGGCGGCCCCGAGCTCGCTGCTCATGCGCTGCGCGCGGGGCTCGTGGACGAGTGCCACCAGTTCCTCTCACCTGTCATCGTCGGAGGTGGTCACCGGTTCCTCCCCGACGGACTGCGCCTCGACCTCCAGCTGCTGGACGAGCACCGATTCGCCGACGGGGTCGTGCACCTGCACTACCGACTTGGCACGCCAGGCCGAGATGGCCGGTGATCTGAGCGTCCGCGCCGGCGTGGTGATCCCCGCGTCGGAGTTGTCGTGGCGGTTCTCCCGGTCATCGGGGCCAGGCGGTCAGGGCGTGAACACGACCGACTCGCGGGTCGAGCTGTCCTTCGACGTCTCCGCCACCACCGCACTCGGCCCGACGCTGCGCGCTCGCGCCCTGCAACGGCTCGCCGGTCGGCTCGTCGACGGAGTGCTGACGATCACCGCGTCGGAGCGTCGTTCGCAGCTGCGCAACCGGGAAGCGGCGCAGGAACGTCTGGTCGAGGTGCTGAGGTCGGCGATCGCCCCTCCCCCTCGGGCACGCCGGTCGACCAAACCGACCAAGGCGTCGGTGGACCGTCGGATCGCGGCCAAGAAGCGTCGCTCGCAGGTCAAGCGCACCCGGCGCCCGGACTCCGACGACTGACGCCGCGCTCGACGACCGACCCGCCCGGCTACCCTGGGAGCACCGCCTCGAGAGGGAACTGACGTTGTTCACGACGCTGCAGGACCGGCTGTCCGCCGCGCTGAAGGGCTTGCGCGGCAAGGGCCGCCTCACCGACGCCGACCTGGACTCCACGCTGCGCGAGATCCGGGTCGCGCTCCTGGAGGCGGACGTCGCGCTACCGGTGGTCAAGGACTTCATCGAGTCCGTCCGCACCCGGGCGCGCGGCACCGAGGTGGCGCAAGCGCTGAACCCGGGGCAACAGGTCATCAAGATCGTCGACGAAGAACTGGTCACGATCCTGGGTGGGGAGACCCGCCGTATCCGGTTCGCGAAGACGCCGCCGACAGTCCTGATGCTGGCCGGCCTGCAGGGCGCCGGGAAGACAACCCTCGCGGGCAAGCTCGCCAAGTGGCTGAAGGGACAAGGACATCAGCCACTGCTGGTTGCCGCGGACCTCCAGCGGCCCAACGCGGTGCTGCAGCTCCAGGTGGTCGGCGAACGCGCCGGCGTCACGGTGTTCGCCCCCGAGGCCGGCAGTGGCAGCGGTGATCCGGTCGCCGTGTCTCGCCAGGCCATCGAGTTCGCAACGACCAAGCAGCACGACGTCGTCATCGTCGACACGGCGGGTCGGCTCGGCATCGACGAAGAGCTGATGCAACAGGCGCGCGACATCCGTGACGCGGTCGACCCCGACGAGGTTCTGTTCGTCCTCGACGCCATGGTCGGTCAGGATGCGTTGACCACCGCGCAGGCATTCCTCGACGGCGTGGGATTCGACGGGGTCGTCCTCACCAAGCTCGACGGTGACGCACGCGGCGGCGCCGCTCTGTCGGTACGTGGTGTCACCGGACGTCCGATCCTGTTCGCCAGCAACGGCGAGAAGCTGGACGACTTCGACGTCTTCCACCCCGAGCGCATGGCGTCCCGAATTCTCGGCATGGGCGACGTCCTCACCCTGATCGAGCAGGCCGAGAAGGTCTTCGAGCGCGAGCAGACCGAACAGATGGCCGGCAAGCTGGCCGGCGGCGGCGAGCTGACCCTGCAGGACTTCCTGAACCAGTTGCAGGCCGTGCGCAAGATGGGCTCGATGAGCAAGGTCTTCGGGATGTTGCCGGGTATGGGCCAGTACAAGGAGCAGATCGAGAACATCGACGAGCGCGAGCTCGATCGCACTCAGGCGATCATCTTGTCGATGACGCCTCAGGAGCGGGCTGACGTCAAGCTGCTCAACGGTTCTCGGCGAACCCGCATCGCCAAAGGGTCGGGCACCCAGGTCAGCGACGTGAACCATCTCGTCGAGCGGTTCCTCGAGGCACGTACGGTCATGTCGCGCATGGCCAAGGGCGGTATGCCTGGCATGCCGGGGATTCCCGGGATGGGCGGCGCGCGCCGCAAGGCGGGCAAGGTCAAGAAGGCCAAGAAGGGCGCCGCCCGTAGCGGGAATCCCGCCAAGCGGGCGATCGCGGAGCAGTCCCAGGGCGACGCTGGCGTTGCGGCGGCAACCGACCTGACCGGAGCCGTCCCCGACGACTTCTCGCTGCCTGCGGAGTTCACCGACCTGTTGCCCCCGCCCAACCGCTGATCCGGGCCACACCGCACGCGCGTTTTCGCCGGTCGGCGGCGTTCTGGCACAATGACCGCGAACTCGATCCCTGGCGGGCCCTCTCAACCCATCAGGTGGTCAGGTCCCTCGGGCCGTCGGCATCGCACCCCACGCGCAGCCGCCCGCTCACCAGCGAACGCGAATCAGGAGATCCACGTCCCGTGGCCGTCAAGATCAAGCTCAAGCGCATCGGCAAGATGCGTGAACCGCACTACCGCATCGTGATCGCCGACGCCCGCACGAAGCGGGGCGGTCGCGCCATCGAGGAGATCGGGCAGTACCACCCGATCCATGACCCGTCCATCATCACGTTGGACTCCGACCGGGTGCAGTACTGGCTCGGCGTGGGCGCTCAGCCCACCGAGGCCGTCGCCGCGATCTTGCGGGTGACCGGCGACTGGCAGAAGTTCAAGGGTGAGCCGGCTCCGCCGCCCATGAAGATCGCCGAGCCCAAGGCCGACAAGAAGCTCGCCTACGAGGCGGCGCTGAAGAACAAGGACTCCGAGTCCGCCGCGGAGGCCAAGCCGGCCCGGGCGAAGAGGGCCGCCAAGGCCGAGCCGAAGGCTGCGGCCCCGGTCGAGGCTCCGCTCGAGGCTCCGCTCGAGGCCCCGGTCGAGGACAAGGTCGAGGTCGTCGACACCGGCGACGCCGGCGACACGTCCGACGCTGCCGAGGCTCCCGCCGACGCTGCCGAGGCTCCCGCCGACGCTGCCGAGGCTCCCGCCGACGACACCGCGAAGGCCTGACGGTGATCGAGGAAGCCCTCGAGCACCTCGTCGGAGGCATCGTCGACAACCCTGACGAGGTCGAGGTGCGCTCGCGCACCATGCGCCGCGGCGGGCAACGCTCCGGGTCCCTGGTCGAGGTGCGCGTGCATCCGGACGACTTGGGCCGCGTCATCGGCCGGGGTGGCCGCACGGCCACGTCACTGCGAACCGTGGTCGAGGCCCTGGCCGGTCGCAAGGTGCGCGTCGACTTCGTCGACACGGTCACCGGCCGCTGAGGCGTTTTCGTGCGCGTGGTCGTGGCGCGCATCGCCAGGGCGCACGGGATCCGCGGTGACGTCGTCCTCGACGTACGCACCGACGAGCCCGAGCTGCGCTTGGCCCCGGGGACGCCACTGCTGACGACGCCGGAATCGGCTGGTCCGTTGACCATCGAGCACCTGCGCGACCACTCCGGACGCGTCCTGGCGAGCTTCGTGGGCGTGGGCGATCGCGGGGCCGCCGAGGCGCTGCGCGGTGTGCTGCTCGAGGCCGACATCGACCCGGCGCTGCGCCCGGAAGATCCCGAGGAGTTCTACGACCACCAGCTGGTCGGACTGCGGGCAGTCGACGTGAACGGTCAGCCGTTGGGCACCGTGGCCGAGCTGGTGCACCTGCCGGGCCAGGACCTCCTCGCGGTGACCAAACCCGATGGTGGTGAGGCCCTCGTCCCCTTTGTCGTTGCCCTGGTGCCGATCGTCGACCTGGACGCGGGCCACGTTGTCGTGGACCCACCCGCCGGCTTGTTCGACGAGCTGGGCTGAGGCGCACCGGGATGCGCATCGACGTCGTCACGATCTTCCCCGAGTACCTGGCTCCGCTGCGGCTCTCGCTGATCGGTCGCGCTGCCGACGCCGGCGTGCTCGACCTCCAGGTCCACGACCTGCGCGACTTCACCGACGACCGCCATCGCAGCGTCGACGACACTCCAGCCGGCGGGGGGCCCGGCATGGTCATGCGCCCCGAGCCCTGGGGGCGCGCTATCGCCCACGTCGACGCCGCGCTCGACCCACGGCCGCGTTGGGTGGTGCCCACCCCGGCTGGCAGACCGTTCTCCCAGGCGCTGGCCCGAGAGCTGGCCGCGGAGGCGCGACTGGCCTTCGCCTGCGGCAGGTTCGAAGGGATCGACCAGCGCGTGGTCGACCTGCTCGCTGAGCAGGGCCGGGTGGACCAGATCTCCCTGGGCGACTACGTGCTGGGCGGTGGCGAAGTGGCCGTGCTGGCCATCATCGAGGCCGTGGCCCGCCTGCGCCCCGGTGTCGTCGGCAACCGTGAGTCCCTCGTCGAGGAGTCGCACGAGGACGGCCTGCTCGAAGCCCCCGCCTACACGAAGCCGGCCACCTGGGCCGGGCGGCGGGTTCCCGAGGTGCTGCTGTCCGGGGATCACGCAGGAGTGGCTCGCTGGCGCCGCGAGGCCTCACTGCGCCGGACCGCCGACGTCCGCCCCGACCTGGTGGCGGCACTGGACCCGGCGACGCTGGACGGAAGCGACCTCGCCGTGCTGGCCGAGCTCGGCTGGGTGGTGGACCACGGGCGAGTTCGGCCGGCGCCGCCGCCTGTGGCACACTGAACCCGCGCCCAGCCGCCTCCTGCCACAGGGGGATGCGCGTCGCCGGACGCCATCAAATGACCGCACCGCTGCACGCTCGCTCGCGTGCAGACCGTGGGTGACCTGTGGCACCGCGAGGAGACCTCATGCAGAAGCTCGACGCCGTTGACGCCGCGTCATTGCGCAGCGACATCCCCGCCTTCCGGCCCGGTGACACCCTGAAGGTGCACGTGCGGGTCGTCGAAGGCAACAAGAGCCGCATCCAGGTCTTCCAGGGCGTGGTCATCAGGCGCGCCGGCGGAGGTGTTCGCGAGACGTTCACCGTCCGCAAGGTGTCCTACGGCGTCGGGGTGGAGCGCACGTTCCCCGTTCACTCCCCGATCATCGACCACATCGAGATCGTGACCCGTGGTGACGTGCGCCGGGCCAAGCTGTACTACCTGCGCGAGCTGCGCGGCAAGAAGGCCAAGATCAAGGAGCGTCGCGAGAGCCGCGAGGACCCGTCCGCCGCTTCCTCAGCCCCCTCCTCAGCCCCTTCCTCGTCCCCTTCCTCGTCCGCTGCCGAGTGACTCGCCCCGTGACCGGCGTCGAGCCGGACCAGATCTAGGCTCGGCCCATGGACGCCGACGCTGCCCCCGGCGCCGGGGCGCCTGCTGACGCGCCGATCCTGCCCACCTCCACAGCGGCACCGCGGCGGTCGTCTCTGTGGCGCGAACTCCCCATTCTGGCCCTGATCGCGCTCGCACTTGCGTTGCTCATCAAGACCTTCCTGGTGCAGGCGTTCTACATCCCGTCAGGCTCGATGCAGAACACGTTGCAGCCAGGTGATCGCGTGCTGGTCAGCAAACTGACCTACCGCTTCCGCGACATCCAGCGCGGCGACATCGTGGTGTTCAACGGGGTCGACTCCTTCGCGCCCGAGGTGTCGGTTGCCGAGCCGTCGAACCCGATCAGTCGGGCACTGCAGTGGACGGCGAGCGCACTCGGGCTGCCGACCGTCAACGAGAAGGACTTCATCAAGCGGGTCATCGGCGTGCCGGGCGACCGGGTGCGCTGTTGCGACCCACGCGGTCGGGTCACGGTCAACGGCCAACCGCTCACCGAGCCGTACCTGTATCCCGGTGACGCCCCGTCGATGCAGACCTTCGACGTCGTCGTGCCGGCGGGAAAGCTCTGGGTGATGGGCGACCACCGCTCCGACTCGAAGGACTCGCGCTCGTACCTGGGCGATCCCGGTGGCGGCATGGTGCCCGAGAGTCGGGTCGTCGGTCGGGCGTTCGCCATCGTGTGGCCGTTGAGCCGCGCGACGTTGCTGCCGATCCCGGCCACCTTCCTCACTCCGGCTCTGGCGCCTGACGCCGGCGGCCCGCCGATGGCGCCGATCCTGATCGTCGTCGCGCTCATCGTCATGGGGCTCGTGGTGTGGTGGTTCCTCCGGTCGTCGAAACGCCGAGCTGTGGCGCGTGAGTGACCCTGTGCGTGGCATCGACGTCTCTACTGGCGAGCCGGTCCCGCCGGCTGGGCGCAGTAGGGCGAACCGACGTCGCTCCGCCATCGAGACGCTGCTGCTGGCCCTCTTCGCGCTCCTCGTCGTCTTCTTGGTGCGCCTGTTCATCGCGCAGGCGTTCTACATCCCGTCCGGGTCGATGGAGAACACCCTGCTGCCCGGCGACCGCATCCTGGTCAGCAAGCTGTCCACCTCCATCGGCTCGGTGCACCGCGGTCAGGTCGTCGTCTTCAAGGACCCCGGCGGCTGGCTTCCGCCCACCCCGCCGCAGTCCGACCCGCTGTGGACCAGAGGGTTGCGCGACATCGGTCTGGTGCCGGCGGTCACCGAGGGCGACCTGGTCAAACGCGTGATCGGCGTCGGTGGCGATCACGTCGCGTGCTGCGATGCCCAGGGCCGGGTGACCGTCAACGGCCAGCCCTTGGACGAGACCTACCTGTTCCCCGGGAACAACCCGGTCGACTGTCCCGATGCCACGGGCAAGTGCCGGTTCGACATCACGGTTCCACCCGGTGACCTGTGGGTGATGGGGGACCACCGGTCGGTTTCGCGGGACTCCCGCCTGCAGCCCCCGGGGCACGGGTTCGTCCCGGAGTCTGACGTCGTGGGCCGGGCGGTGGCCGTCTTCTGGCCGATCAGCCGAGCCTCGTGGATCTCGGTGCCCGCCACGTTCGACACGGTGCCGGCCGCCGATCCCCGGCATGCCGCCTCGTCGCCCTAGGCTCGACGTCATGACCGAGGCGGTGGCGCGACGCTCGGCCCGGGTGGTCGTCTTCGACGACTCCGACCGGATGCTGTTGCTGTGCGGCGGCGACCCGGCCCGCCCGCAGTACGCGATCTGGCACACCCCTGGCGGTGGCATCGACCCAGATGAGACGCCGGAGCAGGCGGCCCGTCGTGAGCTGCACGAAGAAGTCGGCCTCCGCCTGGACGACGTCGGCCCGGTGGTGTGGCACCGCACGTTGCGGTTCTCCTTCGACGGGGTCCTCTACGACCAGGACGAGGTGTACTTCCACGTCCGGGTGGTCGGTCACGATGTCGACCCCACCGGTCGCGAGCCGGTGGAGCAGCGCTACCTCACCGGCCATGCCTGGTGGGGCGTCGAGCAGATCCGGGCCTGCACCGAGCTGGTCGCCCCGCCGGATCTGGCCGACCGGTTGGCTCAGCTGTTGCGCGACGGACCGCCGCCGACCCCGGTCGAGCTCATGGGAGCGGTTCTGCCATGACGACGCGGCGACCGAGCAGCAAAGCTCCCGGCTTGCGCCACGAGCGTCAGTTGCTGAACGACGACGTCTCCTTGTTGGCGGGCGTCGACGAGGTGGGGCGTGGGTCGCTCGCCGGACCGGTCTCGGTGGGCATCGTGGTGATCGACGCCCAGGTGCGACGGCCGCCGACGGGGTTGCGCGACTCCAAGCTGCTCACCCCGGCCGCTCGGCGGGCGCTGGTGCCGCGGATCCGACGCTGGGCCCTGGCCTGCGCGGTTGGTCACGCCAGCGCCACCGAGATCGACGCGCTCGGGCTCACCGCCGCACTGCGGCTGGCCGGTCGTCGTGCGTTCGAGACGCTTTCCCTGCGCCCCCACCTGGTGTTACTGGACGGGAACTACGACTGGTTCTCCCCTCCGGCACAGCCGGAGCTGTTCGACGACGAACCCCCGCCGCAGACCCCTCCAGTGACAACCCGCATCAAGGCGGACCTGCGCTGCGCCTCGGTGGCTGCGGCGAGCGTCCTGGCCAAGACCGAGCGCGACGCGATGATGACGGAGTTCGCGAAGACGTACCCGGAGTTCGGCTGGGACGAGAACAAGGGCTACGCCAGCCCGGCGCACCAAACGGCGCTAGCCGAGCTGGGCCCGTGCCCCCTGCACCGGCTGTCCTGGCGACTCGGTGACGGCGAAGAAGACATCGACGGCTGGCGGCAGGCCATGGCGGAATCGACACCGCCACGCACGGTGCCAGGCGCAGTGGCAACGGACAGGAGCAGCGCGTGAGTGCCGACGATCTCGAGCAGTACGAGACCGACATGGAGCTGCAGCTCTATCGGGAGTACCGCGACGTCGTCGGTCTGTTCAACTACGTCGTCGAGACCGAGCGCCGGTTCTATCTCACGAACAATGTCGACCTGCAGGTGCGCAGCGCCGACGGTGAGGTGTTCTTCGAAGTCACCATGAGCGACGCGTGGGTGTGGGACATGTATCGCCCGGCCCGCTTCGTCAAGAACGTCAAGGTGCTCACGTTCAAGGACGTCAACGTCGAGGAGCTCGCCAAGAGCGACCTCGAGCTGCCCAAGACTCCAGGCTTCGAACCCTGATCCACAGGATCACGCCACCGTCTGCTCCTCCACCGCTGGTCTCGCGTCGGCGGCAATCGACGCGGACGGACCGCGAGGGTCGCGGTTCGGAGGTGGTCGTGTGCTGGCCAAGGACGCGCTCGGTCGGTTCGGTGAGGACGCCGCAGCCCGATATCTGAGCAAGCTCGGGATGCGCGTGATCGACCGCAACTGGCGCTGCGACCTGGGCGAGCTCGACATCGTGGCGCTCGACGGCACCACCTTGGTGGTGTGTGAGGTCAAGACCCGCAGCACTGACCAGTTCGGCCAACCGGTCGAGGCGGTGACGTCGCGCAAGGCAGCTCGGCTACGTCGTCTCGCCGCTCGCTGGCTGGTCGAGCACCCGACGGCGCGGCCGGTCGAGGTGCGCATCGACATCGTTGGCGTCCTGCGACCTCGGCACGGGGCCACCGTGGTGGACCACCGGCGTGGGGATCTCTGGTGACGCTGGCGCGCGGTCATGCCGTGACGTTGAGCGGTGTGGTTGGACACGTCGTGCAGATCGAGGTCGATGTGGCGATGGGCATTCCGGCCTTCACCCTCACCGGCTTGCCCGACACCTCGCTGTCCGAGGCGCGCGACCGGGTCCGCGCGGCCGTCCTGAACTCCGGCGAACCGTGGCCCTCGCGTCGGGTCACCGTCAACCTCTCGCCCGCGTCGTTGCGCAAGCACGGCAGCGGGTTCGACCTCGCCCTCGCCGTCACCTGCCTGGCCGCCCACGAGCAGCTGCCCGCGGAGTCACTGGTCGGGTGGGTGATGCTCGGTGAGCTCGGTCTCGACGGCGGTCTTCGACCGGTGCACGGGGTGCTTCCTGCCGTCATGGCGGCGGTCGGGGCAGGTCTCACCAAGGTGGCGGTGCCGGCCGCGAACGCCGCAGAGGCCGCCCTGGTCCCGCAGGCTCAGGTCGTGTCGGTCGCCACGCTGAGCAGCCTGCTCGCCCACCTGCGCGGACGTGCCGAGCTGCCGCGCGCGCTGCCTCCGTCGCTGCCCGACGACGCGGCCGATGGGCCGGACCTGCGCGACGTCGCGGGGCAGCTGGAGGCGCGCCAGGCGATCGAGATCGCTGCGGCCGGCGGTCACCACGTGTTCCTGCACGGTCCACCCGGGGCCGGCAAGACATTGTTGGCCGAGCGGTTGCCCGGGCTGTTGCCGTTGCTGGAACCAGCCGCACAGCTGGAGGTGACGGCCGTCCACTCGGTCGCCGGTGAGCTTCCGCAGGGCCGGCCGCTGATCACCAGCGCGCCATTTCGGGCTCCGCACCACACCGCGAGTGCGGCGGCGCTGGTCGGGGGCGGCAGTGGCCTCGCCCGCCCCGGCGCCGTCTCCTTGGCCCACCGTGGCGTGCTGTTCCTGGACGAGGCCCCGGAGTTCGGCAGGGCCAGCCTGGATGCCTTGCGACAACCTCTGGAGAGCGGGGTGGTGACCCTGTCCCGGTCGGCGGGCACCGTCAGCTACCCCGCCCGGTTCCAGCTCGTCTTGGCGGCGAACCCGTGCCCCTGCGGCTTGGCGACGTCGGGCGCGGTGAGGTGCACCTGCAGCCCGATCCAGCGCATCCGCTACCTGGGACGCCTGTCCGGCCCGTTGCTGGACCGCGTCGACCTTCGAGTGCCGGTCCAGCCGGTCAGCCGGGCCGACCTGTTCGCGGCGGGCGCGGCCGAGAGCACGGCGTCGGTGCGCACCCGGGTACTGCAGGCGCGCGAGCGCGCCTGCAGTCGACTGGCCAACACCCCCTGGCGCACCAACGCCGAAATCCCAGGACCAGAGCTGCGGCGCCGGTTCCGACCCGCCGACGGCGCACTGCTCCCGCTGACCGAGCAGCTGAGTCGCCGTTCGCTGACCGCTCGCGGGGTGGATCGGGTGCTGCGGGTCTCCTGGACCGTCGCCGACCTGGCGGGGGTCGACCAACCTGGCGCCGGCGAGGTGGCGGTGGCGCTGGCCCTGCGCGGCGAGGTGCCGGCGTGGGCCGCATGAGCCCGCGGGCCGACGAGGTGCGGGCCCGCGTCGAGCTGGCCGCGTTGAGCGAACCAGGTGATGCCGCGCTCGGGCAGCAGGTCCAGCGACTCGGCGCCCGGCCGGTCGTGGAGCGGATCCGGGCCAGGCGTGGTGGCCTGCCGGGCCGACGCAACTATGCGGCCCGGCTACCCGCCGTCGACGCCGAGGCCTCGCTGGCAGCCCTGTCCGCCTGCGGCGGGCGGGTCGTCATTCCCGGCGACGGGGAGTGGCCGACCCAGCTGGACGACCTCGGGCCGGCCCGGCCGCTGGTGCTGTTCGTGCGCGGTGGGGACCTGCGGTTGGCCGCGGTCCGTTCGGTGGCCGTCGTTGGCGCCCGAGCCGCTACCGCTTATGGCGTCACAGTGGCGGCCGACCTGTCGGCCGAGCTGGCCGACGCCGGATGGGCCGTGGTCAGCGGTGGTGCCTACGGCATCGATGCGGCCGCCCACCGGGGTGCCCTTACCTCGTTCGGGGCCGGCCTCGGCGGCTCCACCGTTGCGGTGCTCGCCTGCGGTGTCGACGTGGTCTACCCGCTGGGCAACACGACCCTGCTCGAACAGGTGGCGCAGCAGGGCACCCTCGCGTCTGAGCTGCCGCCGGGGTGTCATCCCACTCGCTCACGCTTCCTGCAGCGCAACCGGGTGATCGCCGCGATCACGCGCGGCACGGTCGTCGTGGAGGCGGCCCTGAGGTCGGGGGCGCTCAACACCGCCGGGCACGCCGCCGAGCTCGGGCGGTCGGTGCTCGGCGTGCCAGGACCCGTGACGTCGGCGGCATCGGCCGGAGTCCATCGGCTGGTCCGTGAGGCCGGCGCCCAGCTGGTCACGACCGCGTCGGAGGTGATCGAGGCGGTGGGGCTGATCGGCGAGCTGGCGCCACCACCGCGGGTCCCGCGCCGAGCCACAGACGGGCTCGACCCGGTGACGTTGCGGGTCTTCGATGCGCTGCCGGCTCGCGAGGCCGTGGCGGCTGCGGACGTCGCGGTGGCGGCGGGCCTCGACGCCGTGCTGGTCATGGGCGCCCTGAACCGGTTGGCCGTCCTGGGGCTGGTCGAGGCGACCCGCCACGGGTGGCGCCTGGCGTCAGGGTGAGGCCCGACTCTCCGCGCGGGTACTTGCCAGCGTCGCCCCGACCACGCACGGTGGGGCGGTGACGCGCAGGACGAGTGAGGCGGGTGGGCTCAACGAGGCGGGCGCTCAGGCGCTGGCCGATTTCGAGGTGCACCTGAGGGCCGGACGTGGCCTGGCGACCGCGTCGGTGCGCGCGTACGTGGGCGACGCCGCCTCACTGCTGGAGCACGCGGCCCGGCGAGGCGTCGACGACCCCGCCGGGCTCGACCTGTCCGTCGTGCGCAGCTGGCTGGCTCAGCAGGCCACCCGCGGTCGGGCACGCACCACCCTGGCGCGCCGCACGTCAGGTGCCCGGGCGTTCACAGCGTTCCTGGTGCAGCGGGGTGAACTCGCCTCCGATCCAGGTCTGCACCTGCAACGACCCCGACCCCACCGCACGCTGCCATCGGTGCTGCGCCAGGACCAGGTTCGGGAGCTGCTCGAGCCGAGCAGCACGCCCGGCGACACGAGGGGCAGCACCGAGTCGCCAGCGGACCAGACCCCGCCCACCGACGATCCGCGTGCCCGGGCGCTCGAGCTTCGTGACAGCGCGGTGCTGGAGCTGCTCTACTCCAGCGCCCTTCGGGTAGGCGAGCTCGTGGGGCTGGACGTGGTCGACGTCGACCACCAACGCCAAACGGTGCGGGTGCTCGGCAAGGGGGACAAGGAGCGCACGGTCCCGCTGGGGCAGCCTGCGTTGAGAGCCTTGGACGTGTGGCTGGAGACGGGCCGCCCTCGCCTGGCAGGTGCCTCGTCAGGGCCGGCGATGTTCCTGGGCGCGCGCGGCGGGCGTCTGGACCAACGGGCGGTCCGCACCCTGGTCCATCGACGGTTGCGCAGCGTGCCCGACGCCCCGGATCTCGGTCCACACGGCCTGCGGCACACCGCGGCGACCCATCTTCTGGAGGGGGGCGCGGACCTCCGCAGCGTTCAGGAGTTCCTGGGCCACGCTACGCTCGCCACCACCCAGATCTACACGCATGTCTCCGTCGAGCGACTGAAGAGGGCGTATGACCAAGCGCACCCGCGGGCGTAGTGGCACCGCCGCGGAATCCGCGGACGCCCCTGCCGCCGCCGCGGACGCAGCCGCGGACCAGACCGTGGACGCAGCCGCGGAGGAGGTCGTGGAGGAGTTCGAGGAGTTCGACGAGGAGGCGGCGGCCCGGGCCGACGCCGACGCGGCGTTGCGCACGCTGTGGGAGCAGTTCAAGGACACCGCCGAGCCGGCCCTGCGGGAGCGGCTGATCCTTCACTACTCGCCCTTGGTCAAGTACGTCGCGGGCCGGGTCGGGGTCGGTCTGCCGCCCAACATCGAGCAGGCTGACCTCGTCTCGTACGGGATCTTCGGTCTGATCGATGCCATCGAGCGCTTCGACCTCGAGCGGGCCATCAAGTTCGAGACCTACGCGATCAGCCGCATTCGCGGTGCGATCATCGACGAGCTGCGCGCCATCGACTGGATCCCGCGTTCGGTGCGCTACAAGGCTCGCGAGATCGAGCGCGCCTACGCCCGGCTCGAGGGCGATCTGCACCGTACGCCGACCGAGGCGGAAGTGGCCGAGGAGATGGGGATCAGCCTCGGCGAGCTGCACCAGATCTTCAGTCAGGTCTCGTTCGTCAACGTCGTCGCGCTCGACGAGCTGCTCAATGTGGGGGGCGAGAAGGGCGACAAGCTCAGCCTCGTCGACACCCTCGAGGACACCAAGGCCGAGGACCCGGTGGCGGCCTTCGAGTCCGAGGAGACCAAGTACCTGTTGGCGAAGGCGATCAACCAGCTCCCGGAGCGGGAGAAGATCGTGGTGACGCTGTACTACTACGAAGGACTCACCCTGGCCGAGATCGGCCAGGTGCTCGGGGTCACCGAGAGCCGGATCTGCCAGATGCACACGAAGGCCGTGCTGCAGCTGCGGACCAAGCTCGCCGAAGCGCCGCAGTAGCAGCCACCAGGCGCTGAGTGCCGGTGTTGACCGACCTCGACGTCGACGACGTCAGCGAGCTGCTCCGCGACGTTGCCGCCCGGCTCATCGTCCCCCGATTCCGAGCGCTGGCCGACCAGGACGTCCGCCACAAGGCGCACGGCGAGGCCGTGACCGTCGCCGACGTCGAGACCGAGCAGGAGATCACCGCTGCGCTGGCCGTGATGCTGCCCGACGCCCCGGTGCTCGGGGAGGAGGCGGCGGCCGACGATCCGACAATGGCCGATCGGGTGCTGCGGACGCCGCGGTACTGGGTGCTGGACCCGCTCGACGGCACCAGCAACTTCATCGCCGGACGTCCCGACGTGGGAACGATGCTCGCCCTCGTCGAGCAAGGGGTCACCGTGGCGGCTTGGATCTGGCAGCCGCTGCACCAGGAGATGTACGTGGCCGAACTGGGCTCGGGTGCGTACCGCAACGGCGTGCGGCTGGCGCGCCGGGTCGCCGCGCCATGGGATCCGGGCGCGATCGTGGCGTACACCCACACCGCCTTCCTCGACCGCGTCGCTGCGCGGCGCGTCGACGAAGCCGCTGCGTCGGCCGGTTTCGGCGACGTCACCGCTGGTCCCCGCGCGGCGTGCATCACCTACCCCCGGCTCGCTCTCGGCTCGGTCGGGTTCGCCTTGTACGGCCGGACCCATCCGTGGGACCACGCCGCGGGCGCCCTGCTGGTGGCCGAGACCGGAGGTACGGCCCGACGCTTCGACGGCACGCCGTACGCGCCGGCGCAGACCGGCCGGGGTTTGCTCGTCAGCGCGCATCAGGAGCAGTGGTCGCGGATCGCCCGCGCCCTCGGAGTCGCCGAGCTCGACCTGCGCTGAGCAGCCCGACGCAGACTCCGACTGAGGCTGCGGCCGACACTGCGGCCACACCCAGGGCGACCGGGGCCGGCAGTGGGTGGGTCACGTCGGCTGACGACCCGGTCGTTGCCGACGACGCCGTCGACGGCGCGGTCGACGCGGTCGACCCCGGCATGGCCGGCGACAGCGGGAGCAGCCGCGGCGGTCCTGCGTCCAGCATCACCAAGGGGTCGAGATACCGCGCTCCCTGGCGCAGACCCCAGTGCAGGCACACGGACCACCCGCAGTGCCACGGCTGGGCCGCCACGATGCCGATCGGCTGGCCGCCGCTGACCACCTCGCCCACCTGCACGAGCGGGTTGACCGGTTCGTAGGTGGTGCGCAGGTTGTGGGCGTGGGCGATCACGACCAGGGGACGGCCGGCCACCCAGCCGACGAAGCTGACGACCCCGTCAGCGGCAGCGTGAACCGGCTCGCCTTCGTGGGCAGACAGGTCCACTCCGCGGTGCCCCGGTCCGTAGGGCTGGTCGTCGGCAGTGAACCCGCGCACCACCGTGGCCGGGGTCACCGGCCACCGCCAGCCACGGGTCGCGGCCCGGCTGGGACCGGCGGCCCAGGCGGACACGGTCAGGACGAAGACCACGAGCAGGAGGAGCAGAGCCAGCCGACGGGGCCAGCGAGTGAGGTCAGGCGGGCGCATCGCAGCAGGCTGGATCAGACCGGAGCCTCGCACGGGGCGCGACGGTCGGGCTGAGGACGGCAGGCTCGTCACCCGGTGGGTGTGGACGCCAAGTCCTCGGGGCGGACCGACGGATTTCCGCCGGCCGGCAGCCCTGCGTAGACTGCTGGCGCGCCTCGTTCGCGAGGTGACATCGCACGCCCAGGCCGCAGCAGCGGCCACCGGCCACTCGGTCCGTCCCGTGACGGCTCGCGCCGACCGGGCGTCAGGGCCACCGGCGACCGTCGGCGGCGAAGAACCGAGGCACTGCGGCAGCAACGTCGCCGCAGGTGAGGAGCCAACGGCCATGGCCGTCGTCACCATGAAGCAGCTGCTCGAGAGCGGCGTCCACTTCGGGCACCAGACCCGTCGGTGGAACCCGAAGATGAAGCGGTTCATCTTCACCGAGCGCAACGGCATCTACATCATCGACTTGCAGCAGTCGCTGTCCTACATCGACCGTGCCTACGAGTTCGTCAAGGAGACCGTGGCCCACGGCGGCTCGATCCTCTTCGTCGGCACCAAGAAGCAGGGGCAAGAGGCGATCGCGGAGCAGGCCACCCGGGTCGGGATGCCCTACGTCAACGAGCGCTGGCTCGGCGGCATGCTCACCAACTTCCAGACCGTGCACAAGCGGCTGCAGCGCCTCAAGGAGCTGGAGCTCGTCGACTTCGACGACGTGGCAGCCTCCGGTGTCACCAAGAAGGAACTCCTGATGATGCGTCGGGAGAAGGACAAGCTGGAGAAGACCCTCGGTGGCATCCGCGACATGCAGCGAGTGCCGAGCGCGCTGTGGATCGTCGACACCAAGAAGGAGCACATCGCCGTCGACGAGGCGCGCAAGCTGGGTCTGCCGGTCATCGCGATCCTCGACACCAACTGCGACCCGGACGAGGTGCAGTACCCGATCCCGGGCAACGACGACGCGATCCGCTCGGTCGCCCTGCTCACCCGCGTGATCGCCGACGCGGTCGCCGATGGCCTCATGGCCCGCGCCGGTGCGGCAGCGACTGACGAGAAGCCGGCCGGTGCCGAGCTGGCCACCGACGAACCCCTGGCCGAGTGGGAGCGCGAGCTGCTCACGCCCGGGCAGGCACCCGTCGAGCCCGTGCTCGTCCCCGACGCGAGCGTCGTCGAAGCGACCGTTGTCGAAGCGACCGTTGTCGAAGCGACCGTGGAGGTCGCCGAGTAGCCGCAGTGTGACCGCGGCTCCTCCCGTCTGCTCACCCATGTCGCCTGCGCGACTGACTCGACCGAAAGGCACTGCTCTCCCATGGCGAACTTCACCGCCGCTGACATCAAGAAGCTGCGCGACGCCACCGGCGCCGGGATGATGGACAGCAAGAAGGCGCTGCAGGAGACCGACGGCGACTTCGACCAGGCCATCGAGGTCCTGCGCATCAAAGGGCGCCAAGAGCCTCGGCAAGCGCGCCGAACGAACCGCTGCGAACGGACTGGTGGCCTCGGCGGACGCGGCTCTGGTCGAGTTGAACTGCGAGACCGACTTCGTCGCCAAGAACGAGCAGTTCCAGGAGCTCGCCGCCTCCATCGCCGATGTGGCAGCGAAGTCGCGGCCCTCCGACCGGGAGGCCTTGTTGGCCGCCCCTTTGTCGTCGGAGCAGACCGTGGGTCAGGCGATCGACGCGCTCGCGGTCGTGATCGGTGAGAAGCTCGAGCTCGGCCGAGTCAGCGTGCTCGACGCACCGGTCGCGGTGTACCTGCACCGTCGGGCGAGTGACCTGCCCCCCGCCGTGGGCGTGCTCGTCGCCTACGACGGCGGAAACGACGAAGCGGCCCGCACCGCTGCTATGCAGATCGCGGCGATGCGTCCGGAGTACGTCAGCCGCGACGACGTGCCTGCCGACGTCGTCGAGAGCGAGCGTCGGATTGCCGAGGCAACCGCCCGCGAGGAGGGCAAGCCCGAGGCGGCGCTGTCCAAGATCGTGGACGGCCGCGTGCAGGGCTTCTTCAAGCAGGTCGTGCTCCTGGAGCAGCCATCCGTGACCGACAACAAGAAGTCGGTCGGCCAGCAGCTTCAAGAGGCCGGCGTCATCGTCCGGCAGTTCGCCCGTTTCGAGGTCGGCCAGTCCTAGGGCACACTCGACCGACCGCACGACGAGACCCGTTGGCCTAAGGAGCCGTTGCCGTGACCGGACCCCATGAGGACACCGAACCGGCGGCGGCTTCGATGCGGGGCCCGGCGGCCGGCTACCACCGAGTGATGCTCAAGCTCTCCGGCGAGGCGTTCTCCGGTGGTGGCGGGTTGGGCGTCGACCCCGATGTCGTGGGCGACATCGCCCGACAGGTGGCCGAGGTGGTTCGGCAGGGCACGGAGATCGCCGTCGTGATCGGCGGTGGGAACTACTTCCGCGGCGCCGAGCTGTCGGCGCGTGGCGTGGACCGCACCCGGGCTGACTACATGGGCATGCTCGGCACGGTCATGAACTGCCTGGCGATGCAGGACTTCCTGGAGAAGCAGGACATCGAGACGCGGGTCCAGACCGCGATCACCATGGGCCAGGTGGCCGAGCCGTACGTCCCGTTGCGCGCGATCCGCCACCTCGAGAAGGGGCGCGTGGTCATCTTCGGTGCCGGTCTCGGAGCACCGTACTTCTCCACCGACACCACCGCCGCCCAACGCGCCCTCGAGATTGGTGCCGAGGTGGTGCTGATGGCCAAGAGTGTCGATGGCGTCTACGACGCAGACCCCAAGACGCATCCTGACGCAGTGAAGTTCGACGTCTTGTCCTACGACGAGGTACTGGCGCGCGACCTCAAGGTGGCCGACGCCACCGCGTTCAGCCTGTGTCGTGACAACCGACTCCCGATCATCGTGTTCAACCTGCTGCAAGAGGGCAACATCGCCCGGGCAGTCCGTGGTGAGAAGATCGGCACGCTCGTCTCGAACGCCACCTGAGAACTGGAGCCGCTGTGATCCCCGAGACCCTCGCAGACGCCGAAGCCAAGATGACCAAGGCAGTCGGTGTGGCCAAGGAGGACTTCGCCGGCATCAGAACCGGGCGCGCGAACCCGGCCATGTTCAACAAGATCGTCGCTGACTACTACGGCAGCCCGACGCCGGTGAACCAGCTCGCGTCGTTCGCGTCGCCGGAGCCGACGCTCATGGTCGTGACACCCTACGACAAGGGTGCGTTGAACAACATCGAGAAGGCCATCCGTGACTCAGACCTCGGCGTGAACCCGGTCGACGACGGCGTGGTGATCCGGATCGCGTTCCCGCCCCTGACCGAGGAGCGGCGCAAGGAGTACATCAAGGTCGCCAAGCACAAGGCGGAGGACGCGAAGGTATCCGTTCGCAACGTGCGTCGTCACGCCAAGGACACCTTGGACAAGCTCTCCAAGGACGGTGACGCGAGCGAGGACGACGTGCGGCGGGCCGAGAAGTCCCTCGACGATCTGACACACCGCCACACCGACCAGATCGATGAGTTGCTCAAGCACAAAGAGGCCGAGCTGCTCGAGGTCTGACGCTAGTCGTGGCAGCTTCCGAGGCCCCCTCCGGCAGCCGGGCCGGTCGCAACCTGCCGATGGCCGCGGCGGTCGGTGTTGCGCTGGCTGCGCTGGTGCTGATCAGCCTGTACACGTACAGCTGGCTGTTCGTGGTTCTTGCTGCCTGCGCGATCTCGGTTGCCGTTCACGAGGTCGTTGGCGCGTTGCACTCCAGTGGCTACGACGTTGCCCTCATCCCGGCCGTCACCGGCGCGGTCGTGATGCTCGTGGCCGCCTACGTGCGGGGCATCGAGGCGTTGCTGGTGGCTTTCGCCCTGACGGTGCTGGCGCTCGTCATCGTTCGCTTGGCCGGTGCGGCGGAACACTTGACTCCCGACATCGACGCTGCCGTGCTCGTGACCATCTGGGTGCCGCTGCTGGCGTCCTTCGCCATGTTGATGCTGGCCCAGTCAGAAGGTGCCGACCGAGTTCTCGTCTACGTCTTGGTGACGGTGATGAGTGACATCGGAGGCTACGGCGCCGGAGTGCTGCTAGGACGTCACAAGATGGCGCCCTACGTGAGCCCGAAGAAGTCGTGGGAAGGATTCGCCGGCTCCCTCATCGCCTGCGCGGTGGCGGCTGCTGTCGTGCTGCCCCTGTTGCTGTCGGCACCGGCCTGGCAGGGCGTCGTGTTCGGCGTCGTCGTCGCGGTGAGTGCGACGTTGGGGGACCTGGGGGAGTCGCTCCTCAAGCGCGACCTGCAGATCAAGGACATGGGCACGATCCTGCCTGGGCACGGCGGCCTCATGGACCGCCTCGACTCGTTGCTGCCCACGGCTCCGGTCGCTTTCGTCCTGCTCACCTGGATCTTGGCGTGACGACCGCAGAGCCATTGGCCGCAAAGGATCCGGAGGAGCGGCGCAGGCGCATCCTGGCCGCTGCCATGGAGGTCGTGAAGGAGCGCGGATTTGCCGGCACTCGCGTCAGCGACATCGCCGCCGTCGCCGGCACCAGTCCCGCACTGGTCCTCTACCACTACAGCAGTCTCGCCGACGTCCTCGTCGCGGCGCTGACGTGGTCCGACGATGAGTGGTACGGCGAGCTCGAGCAGTCGTTGAAGGCGCTCGATCCGCTCGATGCCCTTGTGCAGCTGGCCGCGGCAACGGCCAACAACGGTGCCGAGTTCGGCGACTGGGCGTTGTGGCTCGAGGTCTGGGTGCGCGCACGTCATGACGAGCAGGTCGAGCGGGTCCGTGCGGAGCTGGACAGTCGGTGGCGCCGCTTGCTGCGTGACATCGTGTCGGCGGGCGTCGAGTGCGGGCAGTTCGACGCACCCGATGCTGATCAGGCCGCCTTCCGGTTGGCGTCGTCCATGGACGGGCTGGCTGTTCAGGTGGTGCTGGGTGACCCGCCCGACCTGTCACCGGACCAGATGGCACGTCTGTGGTTGGCCGGTGCAGCCCGGGAGCTGGGCGTCGATTCCGACGATGCGTTGCGTCGATTGGCTGCGACGACGCCCAGCGCCTGATTCATTTCGGCCCGACCCGCGTGCCAGACTGTCCGCGATGCCAGTGCCGGGAGAGTTGACCTTTGTTGCACCGCGCGGGGCCAAGCCGCCGCGTCACCTTGCCGATCTCGACGTCGAGGCGCGGCGTGCGGCCGTGGTGGAACACGGCGAACCGGGCTACCGCGGGGACCAGTTGTCGCGCCACTACTTCGAGCGGCTGGTATCCGATCCGTCGGTGATGACCGACCTGCCGATCGAGTCGCGCGACACTCTCGTGCGCGATCTGCTTCCCGAGCTGTTGGTCCCTGTCCACGAGCTGACCTGCGACGAAGGTGCCACGGTCAAGACGCTGTGGCGCCTGTTCGACGGGGCCCTGGTCGAGAGCGTCCTCATGCGGTATCCCGACCGCACCACCGTCTGCGTTTCGTCGCAGGCGGGGTGCGGCATGAACTGCCCGTTCTGCGCGACCGGCCAGGCCGGACTGACCCGGAACCTCTCGACGGGGGAGATCGTCGAGCAGGTGGTCGCAGCGGCACGTTCGCTGTCCCGCGGTGAGGTGGCCGGAGGCGTCGGACGGGTGAACAACGTCGTCTTCATGGGCATGGGCGAGCCGCTGGCCAACTACGGACCCACGTTGCGCGCCGTACGTCGGTTCACTGATCCCAGTCCGGCCGGGCTCGGCCTGTCGCAGCGTGGCGTCACGGTCTCGACCGTGGGTCTGGTGCCCGCCATCGACCGCCTGGCCGGCGAGGGGCTCAACGTCACCCTCGCCGTGTCGCTGCACGCACCCGACGACGAGTTGCGCAACACGTTGGTGCCGGTGAACACGCGCTGGCCGGTGGAGCAGGTGCTGGACGCCGCGTGGCGTTACGCCGACCAGACGCGTCGTCGCGTCTCCATCGAGTACGCGCTCATCCGCGACGTGAACGACCAGGCGTGGCGTGCCAACCTGCTCGGTGATCTGCTGCGCGGGCATCTCGTTCACGTCAACCTGATCCCGCTGAACCCCACGCCCGGGTCCCAATGGACCGCGTCGCGTCGCGAGGACGAAGCGGAGTTCGTGCGACGTCTTGAGGGCCACGGCGTGGCTGTGACAGTCCGGGACACCCGTGGCCGCGAGATCGACGGCGCCTGCGGACAGTTGGCTGGCAGTGAGTTCGACCGATGACCCGACCTCGCAATCGCGGCAAATCTGCCAAACGGGCGCGGTTGCGCCTCGGAGTGCGCGCGCTGTTGCGCGTGTTCGCCTCGGTGGCGGCGGTTCTGCTGGCGTACTACTGGATCCCGGTCGGGGACGGTCGCGGCTCGACTGCGTCGGGGATCTTCTTCGTCACCATTGGCTTGGTGATCTTCGGCTTCGTCTTCTATCAGCAGGTGATTCGAGTCAGTCGGGACGACCACCCTGCTATTCGTGCGGTTGAGGCGTTGGCGTCGGCTTTGGCGCTGTTCCTCTGCTTGTTCGCCATCGTCTACTACGCAGCCGCAGTAAACGACGCCTCGGTGTTCTCCGAGCCGCTCAACCGCACGGACGCCCTGTACTTCACCGTGACGGTGTTCTCCACGGTCGGCTTCGGCGACATCACGCCCATCGGCACGCCGGAGAGGGTGCTCACGATGGCGCAGATGATCCTGGACATCACGTTCCTGGCGGTGCTGGTGCGCATCCTGACGACCGTCACCCAGCGCACCCTCGAGCGTCGTGGCGTCAAGGTGGGGGACGATTCACAGCCAGCCACGGCATCGACGCCATCGAACGACGACGGCTGACGCGGTTGTGGCGCAGATCACGGGCGCCTCGGGAACACCACCGGTTCGAGTCGCGGTTGAACCACATAGACGCCGACACACAGGTCGGCCCGACTTTGGGAAGTGCAGTCCCTGATGAGCACCAAGATCTCCGCCGCGATCGCCATGACCCTGGCCATCCTGGGAGTCGCCGCAGCCCTCCTCGTGACCACCGCTCACACGCCGGCCGGCGCACCCAACCAGGTCACCTCAGTCCGCTGATTGCGGCAGCTGAGTTCCTGGTCGCCCCAAGACGTTAGTGATAGGTGGCTCGTCGACACCGTCAACTGCCTGTCCGCGTCCACGCTCCGATCTGCAGGTGCGAGCGGACCAGGCTGTGGTTGACGACGACCTCGTCGCTCATCCGTTCGAACAGGGTGCCGACAGAAAGTTCGCCTGGGCTGACGATGTTCAGCTCGGCCAGCCGGGGCTCAAGTGTCTCGGCGAGGTCGGTGATGCGCTCCAGCACTTCGCGAGCACCGACGCCGGCTCCGAGGCGCTGCTCGAGCCTCATCTCCGGGTGACCGAGACCCGCCGCGTCGAAGACGCCAGGGAGCGCAAGACCCATGCGTGCGCTGGCGCCGGAGCGCTCGATGGCGGTCTGCAGCCACTTGCGTACGCGCTCGTAGGTCGGAGCAGGTGGATCCGACGAGACACCAGACCAGTCGAGCTCGTGGAACAGCACGAGGCCGCCGGGTCGAGCTTGCGCCGCAACCGCAGCCAGCAGCGCCGCGGGGTCCTGTTGGAACTGCAGCACGTAGCGCCCCACCACGGCGTCGAACGGACCCTGCAGGTCGAGTTCGTCGACCGCACCGGTCAGAAACTGAACCTGGTGCAGCGACCGTGCGGCGGCTCGCTCCCGGGCCAGGTCCACCGCCGCCGACGAGCGGTCGAAGCCAACCACCTGCCCCTGCGGGCCGACCAGTTCCGCGACCAGCATCGCGACGTCGCCGGCACCCGACCCCACGTCCAGGACGCGCATCCCTTTGTTCACGCCGGCCTCAACCATGAAGCGACGTGTCACCGGGTCCACCACTGCCGCCTGCGTCTCCAGCCGGCGCAGCTCGGCCGCTGAGTGTCCCAGCACGTACGCAAGCTCGTCCGACACGAGTCGAGTGTGTCACTCCCGATCGAGCGCTAGCGGATCTGGCACACGCGATCCTCGGTCACCGTGGACCCGGCGGTGACGGTGACATGGACCTGTCCAGAACAGGGGAAGACCAACGTGTACTCACCGGCGGGGAGATGCAGCTGGTAGCTGCCAGTGGCCCCGGTCACCACTGACGCCACCTGCTCGCCGGCCTGCCAAGCCGACACCTGCTGACCGGCTACCGGATCGGGACGAGACGCGACGCCCTCCGGGGATGGCGGACCTCCCTCGCTGACCAGGCTGCCCCTGACCTCGCCCCGGGGCGAGCAACCGCTCAGCACCACAAGAACAAGGACCAACCCAACGCCGAGCCGGCCGGCGTTCATTGCCCACCTCACTCCAGAGCACCCCGCTTAGCTGGAGGGGATCAGTCGCTCCCGCACCGAATGATGTCGCCACGATCAGACTCCACGGCCCCAAGAATGCATCCGTCCTCGCCACTCGAGAAGTCTGTGCGACGACCCCACCGAGAGGACGACGTCTGCCTTGCCGTAACGGTTCCGGAACGCAGGCACACCATGCTGAACAACGAGGGACCGACCCTGACCACCGTTGGAAGGAATCCGATGCCCAGCATCGAAGCGAGTATCCAGATCGCACGTCCACCACAGGTGGTCTTCGACTTCTTGGTCGAGGCCGAGAACCTGCCGGTGTGGGATGTATCGGTCGTCAAGGCCGAGGATGTCGGAGACGGGCCCGCCGAGCTCGGCACAAGAACTCGAGGTGCGAGCAAGATCATGGGACGACAGTTCGAGTGGACCACCGAAGTCACACAGTTCGACCCACCTTCTCGAGTCACCTACACGTCCGTGGACGGACAGGTGAGGTTCGCTGCGTCCTACGTTCTCGAGGCGGCAGGCGCTGGCACACAGCTCAAGGCTCGCATCGACGCGGAATCTGGGTTGGGTGGTGTGTTCGGACGGCTAGCGGATCCGTTCATCGCGAATGTTCAGGCACGGACGATGCGGGCGAACCTGGACACCCTCGCCGAACTCCTCCTGGAACCGCCGGCCGAGTAGTCAGTCCAAGCTCGCGCGCCCTACTACCGCACTTCCGTTCGGAGCCTGACGTGGTCTGAAAGTCGTGGCCGTGTCAGTGTGTTCGCTGCGAGTTCCGGAAACGGGGTGATGGTCGGTGTTCGGTCCAGCGGGGATCGCGTGGCCGAGGCGGTCACCAGGTATGCGGTGCGGTTCCATCAGGACACGGCCGAGGGTGAGATCGCCTCGCCGCTGGGTGTGTGGCTCCTGATGGCGTTGCTGGCCCCGGCGGTGACCGGAGTCAGTCGACGGGAGTTGGAGCGAGTGTTGGGCATGGACGCGAACACCGCGTGTGCCGCGGCTGGTCAGCTGTTGGCCGACCCGCACCCGGAGGTACTGGCCGCGTGGGTCAATGGCCTGCCGGAGCCGGTGGAACGCGGCGACATCCCGGCCCAGCAGCAAGGCGATGCCTGGGCCGAGCGTCACACTGCGGGTCTGATCACGTCGGTCCCAACCTTCGAGCCGCTGACCGAGCTGATCTTGGCCAGCGCGATCGCCAGCCGAGTCGACTGGTGGGAACCGTATGAGGTCGTTCCCGCCGGCGAGCTGGGGCCGGCCAGCCCCTGGACCGACAACGTGCGCACTGTGCTACGTGCCCCCGGTGTTCAGCGCCTGGATCACCACCCCCACCGAAGCCGACGCCGCACCAACGATCGCGTGAGCCGAGGGCGCACGCGCGGATCTGCGCCCCGATCCGTGCGCTGTGGTGTCTGAATTCACCTGTTCGGACGCTCTGCGGGTATGGCCACCGCGTCGACTGACCAGGCGTGGGTGCATCCATTCCCCCCGATGGCGGACGCAGCGTCGCCGAGCCGTTCCACTCCGATCCTGAGTTCTGGCGTTCGCTGTATGCACTCGCGGACGCGCTCGTACTACTCGCGGTCGCGGTCGCCTGTGCAGCTCTGCTTCGTCTCACGGGTGCCGGCACGATCCTTGTCCTGCTGCCGTTAGCGCTCCCCGGGATCTTTCTGGTCCGAGCAGCGGTGAGCAGCTCTCGCTTCCACCGACATCATCAGCCGGTGCCGACACTGGTCGACACCGTCCGGGGCGAGCAGTCGTGGCGGGACGCCGAGCGGACTGCCGTCGCGGCGGTGTTCGGACGAGCCGTCATACGTAGCCGGCGCAGGGCCAGCCCCGCTCACCCACGAGCGGCGAAGATCTCGACATGACCGCGAAGCGCCTCGCACTGGCTGGGCTGATCTGTTTGATCCCGGTCGTGGCCTACACAGTGATGTTCCCGAGGTGGGTAGCCACTGACCACCATCCCCCCGCTGCCCTCGGCTTGGCCCTCGAGCTCGCCGGCATCGGGCTTCTTGTGGCGTCGCTCGTGGTGGCCATCGTTTCGCCAGTCCGCAAGCGCTGAGCGACCCGCCCGGGAACGGCACCGAAGCTCTGGGTGGTTCCAGCGCAGACAACCGCAACGGCTGACCCGCGCCGACTCGTCGGTTTGTCGTGCGGGTCACCCGCTGGGATTCAGCGTGCCAAAGCGATCAGGATCACGACCGCTTGAGATGCTCCGAGTGAGATGGCGTAGGGCAGCGCGAAGCCGATCCAGAAGACGAGCCCCACCGGCAGCAGAGCCAGCGCCAACCAAGCGCCTGGCGTTGGCTGCTGCCAGAGCATCCAAGCGGTGACCACCTCGGTTACGCAGACGACCAGGAACGCCACCAGCAACGGGACGGTGGTCTGAACGCCCACTTTGGTGAATGGGCCTTCGCCGTAGGTGGGGAATCCGAGGAAGGTCCAGACCTGGTCGTGCCTGACGAAGTACCAGATGCCGTAGATGCAGGGAAGCCCGAAGCCCAGTCCCAGGATCCAGCCGAGCACAGCAGCGATCTTCATGGCGCGGCGGATGCCCCGGACTCGATCCAGGCCCTGTAGTGGCTGGCGTTCTTCTTCTCCTCCCGCCGGATCGCGACCAGGAAGAACGGATACGTCAGATGCGCCACCAAGCCGTGCGGATGCGGCTCGAACCGCGCCCGAACGATCGTCCCGTCAGGGGCATCGGCGAGGTCGGCGTCGAGGCGAACCTCGATCGGACCGCCGTTGACGTAGGTCCAGCCGTTCGGACGGTCGAAGCGGACACACTCCGTCGTCAGCACCTGGCTCAACTTCCACTTCGCCCGGAACTTCGTCCCCAAGCCGACCGGACCGTCGGTGATCTTCTCCATCAGTTCGACCTTGGGGTTCCAGGCCAACTCACCACGCAGGTCGACCAACGCATCGAACACCGCGTCCCGCGGCGCTCTGACCACCGTCGAGTTCTCGATGACCGGCATCCGTCCTCCCTCGCTAGCACGACACCTTGCCCGTAGCCGTCTTGAGGCCAAACGCGAGGGTGGCACGCACATCCGGACAGTTGAGGAACCGTGCAGTTCCTACTGTCCATCTGGAGCGGCAGGCTCGACCATTAAGAACGACGGATACAGACTGCGCTGAGGCTGGCGGGCCGAACCTCGTGACTGGCCGATCGGAGCGCCACGCCAGCGACTGAGCAGTGGGCGTGCGAGTGGTGAGCAGCTTGATGAGGATTCCGGGAGGTCTCCATGGTTGGTGTCCGTCTAGCCCGACGGTTCGTGACCGTGTTCGCTGCCGCTTGCCTGGTCGGATTCGGCCTGGCTCCGACGGCGATGGCCGCTCCGGCTCCACCGGCCCCGGTGGGCTGTCCCGGTTGCTATCACCCTGGGGTCGCTACCACCTGGGACTGGGTGATCTCCTCGGTACCGACTGCGCCGTATCGAGCCGTCCAGCTCTACGACGTCGACGGGTTCGACAACACTGCGGCGAACGTGACCGCGTTGCACACCGCCGGGATCAAGGTCGTCTGCTACATCTCGGCGGGGACGTATGAGAACTGGCGTCCGGATGCCGCGCAGTTCCCCGCTGCGATCCTGGGCAAGGGCAATGGTTGGCCGGGTGAGAAGTGGTTGGACATCCGCGATGTTCAGAAGGCCAACAGCACTCTGCGCGCGATCATGGACAGCCGCCTGGACATGTGCAAGCAGAAGGGCTTCGACATGGTCGAGCTCGACAACGTCGACGGGTACAGCAACAAGACCGGTTTCCCACTGACGGCAGCCGACCAGCTGTACTTCAACGACACTCTGGCCAATGACGCACATGTCCGTGGCCTGTCCGTCCTGCAGAAGAACGACGTCGAGCAGACAGCGTCACTGCTGCCCTACTTCGACGGCACGCTCAACGAGCAGTGCAACCAGTACTCCGAATGCTCAGCCCTCTCGGCGTACGTCTCAGCGGGCAAGCCGGTGTTCAACGCGGAGTACAAGCTGGCGACCGGGAAGTTCTGCCCGCAAGACAATGCCGCGAACTTCAACGGTGTGCGGTTCTCACTGAACCTGGACGATTCGACGTTCCAACCCTGCCGCTGACAGTCGGCTCTTCAACCAACTCGGGATGCCGAAGGACTTCTGGCCTGGTTGTGCGCCGCATCTCACCTACGGTCGTGTCCTGCTCGAAGGCGACAGTTCCGAAGGCAGCCACCGAAGCGCAAAGGCCAGAGACCCGGTGGTTGCGCTACCGGTGGGAACGCTGGGCTGACCGTGCACGCCGAGATCCGGCACACCTTATCGGCACATACCGAGTGCTCATCGCGGTATGTGCGCACAGTCGCGGGTCAGGTGGTTCAGGTCGAACCTCCGCCACCGGGCTTCATGCGCCGGTCTTCCCGTCGACCCCCTCGCGAAGGAGGTCGGCGTGCCCGCAGTGCTGGGCGTACTCGCTGATCATCCGGAGCACCAACCAGCGCAGATCGACGTCCTCGTACCAATCCAGCGGCCTCGCCTTGTCGTCGAGGTCATGAGCCACCACGATCTCACGAGAGACCGCACACTCCGCCCGCCAGACCTCCAGGTCGGCGGCGAAGTCGGCGTCCGAGGGCGGATCGAAGTCGAGGTTGGGGTCATCAGCGGTGACAAAGAGGAACGGCACGTCGCGGCGCTCGAAGTTCTGCTGAAACCACCAGCGCTCAACACCGGCGAGGTGTCGAATCAGGCCGTGAAGCGACAAGGTCGACGGCGGCATGGACCGGGTCCGGGCCTGCTCCGGGGTTAGGCCCCGGCACTTCATTTCCACCGTCGCTCGGTAGTACTCCAGATACGCCGCGAGCGCCTCACGCTCGGTGGCCACGCGCGGGATCCGCGGGCGGTCGTCGTCGGCCCAGTTGGGTGAGAAGGCGTCCTCGGTCAGACCGGACTCCGGACGGAGCGTGTGCTCTGCTGGGCCATCGCTCACGCGCCGAATACTGCCATGCCGAACTGGCTGTCGGGTCCCGCAGGATCAGCCCACTCCGTCCTAGTCGGCCCGACCATTCGTCGACAAGGAGGTCACCGACGACACAACGCAAGACCGCATTCCAGTGACAAATCTTGGCGGCGATGAAGCACGCTCATCGGCATGAGAACGCGCGACGAAGGTTGATCGGTAATGCCCGATGGGCGCAGCCCGGTAACGGCACCTCGGTGCCGTCTCGACGAGAGATCACAGCGTGTGCCTGGCCCCGTGGAATCGCTCACAAAAGCGTCAGCGGGTTCGGTCCTGCGGCCACGCAACAGACATGAACAAGCCCTCATGTCGGGTTCATCGTGGCCTCATCTGTCGCCATCAGCCTGGGCACACCAAGCCACACGACCCAGGAGCACCCGATGAAGCACCAACGCGCCGCCATGCTGCTACTCCCCGTTGTTGCGATTCTCACTGCCGCCGGCACGGCACAAGCTGCGACTGCCTCGGCAGTCACGGCGAACCGGCACTGCAGCCAAACCAGTCTCAGCAACCTGCAACTCCAGCGCGAGAACGGCAAACTCAGCGTCGACTTCGGAGTTGACATGGCCCACCACACCGCCGGAGTGACCTGGAAAGTGAAGGCGACCGACAACGGAACCGCCTTCCTCAACACCTCCAAGCGCACCATCGCCGACGGCTCGTTCAGCATCACCCACGTGATCCCGCTTCAGGCCGGCACGAACCACATCAGAGCCACCGCCACCAACCCGACGACGGGTGAGAAGTGCGTGATCTCGGCCACCCTCTAACCCGCACCCGCTCCCTAGCCCACCGGGTGACCTGACCTCCGAGGACTCCCGCATCGCCATCGCCGACCACGCCACCACACACAACCGCCGAACCCAGGGACCACCCGCGAATGCCGGACCCGATCAGCTCTGTAACGGCACATCGGTGCGTTGTTCGACTGGATCGTTCGCGCTGGGGATGGCATGCGGCGCGTTCTTGGAAGCTAGCGTTTCATCTGATGCCACTGTCGAGCGTGATCGTCACAGCCTGGGGCACGGGTCCTTCGAGACGCACGACCTGGCTGGCCGATGATCGGTAACCGCTCGGTGACGTCGCCGTGAGCGTGTATGTCCCCGTTGGCAGTGTCAGGGTGAACGAGCCGTCGACTGCCGAGACGACCCGGGCCACCTCGGTCTCGCCAGTTGACGCAACGACGCTCGCGCCTGCTACGCGAAGCGCAGGGCAGGGCGAGTCGGCGCGCTGGACCGGGCAGCCGGGGGCAGCAAGAACCAGGCCCTGGACGACCGTCGAGGTTCCGGGCGGGGTCGTGCCGGTCGCGCAGCCGGCCAGGGCTAGCGCGGCCACCAAGACAAAGGGCGCGAGCTTCACGCCGTTAGGACGCACGAGCGAGCCCCCGGGACCCGCGAGCATCACCGCGAACAGGTAGGCACGTCTGGGCGTTTCGCGATCAGCTCGGCGGGGCGAAGAACTCCAGGGCGATGTTGTCGGGGTCCCGGAATGAGACGCCCGATCCGTAGCCGGCGTCCTTGATCCCGCCGTGAGCGATTCCCAGCTCATCCAGGCGGGCAGCCCAGGTCTCCAACTCGCCACGGTTGGCGCACCCGAACGCGACGTGGTCCAGTCCGGGGCGTCGCTCGTGAAACGCGTCAGTGGTGGCCAGGTCGGGGAACTGATGTAGCCCCAGCAACGTGTCACCCAGCGCCCACACCACGTGCCGGAAAGGTCCGGTGTCCTCATCAAGCACCGGGTCGGCGTCGAACAGCAGCCGATACCAAGCGATGCTCCGGTCGAGGTCGCTGACGGTCACGGCAACGTGGGTCACCGCAGGGAAGTCGGTCATGTTGGCTCCATCCAGTCGGCGGCCTTTGAGTCATCTGCAGATCGTGAACCTAGCCGATCTTGATCGACTTCGCTCGCGCTTCGTCCCCAGCACGGAACGGCACGTTCGTGCGTTACGGCGCTTCAGTTGATCGGTCGGTGCTCGTAAAGCGTGTCGTCGAAGATGAACCGGGCTTTGGCCGGTGTATCGAGCGCCCACTTGATCGCGTCGGCTTCGGTCGAGCACTCGGTGTTCTGGATTCGGGGGCCGTCCTGCCACGAGGCCGACCAGTGCCCGTCGTGGTCCTGGGTCACCCAGATCGCCCCTGGCCGTCACGCGGGCGATCCGGTTGCTTCGGCCCTTCCGCTGGCGGTTCCCCATCCGCGTAGTGCCGGAACTTCCTCTTCGTCACCACGCCTCCTTCGCCACGGCGCAGCACTTGCCGTCGAAGCGCCGAGTGGCACCACCACTCGGTCAGACTCGTGGACACTCGGTTCATCGCCCGGCGAACTTGCCGCTCTGCTGGAATCACGCATCCCACCGCCCTTGCTGCCCCGATCATGCCGCACGGATCGGCACATCTGGGCGGGCGTCAGGACCTTGGCCAGCCCGCCGGGACCCAGCGCTCAAGCTCGGCTTGTCGGTCCATCGCATCGTCTGTGGACTCGTCCTGGTAGGCGATCGGGTAGCCGCTTCTGGTGACCACCTCGGCCCACTTTGACCGCATCGATTCGGGCACGAGTTGTTCCAACCCTGGGTGAAGCGATGCAAGGTCGGGGTAGACCGACGCCAACCACGAGAGCGCCCGTTGGATCAGATCCGGCTCCATTTCCCAGTTCGCCAAGGAGGCCTCGACACCCGGACGTACCGCCGCTCGCACGGCAGCCGCGCACGTGCCGTTACCGACGACGATCTGCCGGAGGAAGCTCAACGCCTCCACCCCGTCCGGGTGTTCAAGTGAGCCTGCAACGGCCTCGATGAAGGGCACAGACCGAGCTGTCGCCTCGTAGGCCGTGCCCTGGTGATGGATGTTGCCCCAAAGTTCCCACCATGCCGGGGAACGCACCTCGTCGGTTCCGACCACGATGGCGAGCAACAGCGCAGGGACGTTGGTTGCCAGACCATAGGCGTGGTGGACCTCGTGCCATCGGACTTCGGCCAGCGACTCCGTCGACCGATCGACCACCCCCTCATCCACTCCCGAACGCATCGCGATCTGCACCGTGCGGGGCGCACCGGTCTGATGCGACTGGTACTCGGTCGGCGTCGCCAGCATGGTCAGCCAGTCAACCACCAGAGCCAGCGCCGGGCGCCGAACATGCGAGCTCGAACGGCATTTCCCCGTGCACCAGCAGCGCACGCTATCCAAACGTCAGGTGCGCGGCCTGGTCTCGTGTAATGCGGCGGCTTCGCGACTGACGAAGCCGCCAGGTATCGACGGAGGGATCCCGTCACGGTTGCGAGTCGGCGCCCGAGCAGTTCGAGTGAGTATCCGCCTCCGAGGTAGCTGATGGTGATGGTGGCTCCCGGTCGGGTTGCTATCGCTGATCGGTACCCAGACCAGGTCGCCTTGGCGAGGTGATACCGCCGGTCTTTGGCGAGCAGCCCGTGGACGGCGCCGCGCAACAAGCGGTCTGCGCCCTGCAGCCCGTCGGCACGTTGTGCAACTTGCGCAGTTGGGCTGCTCAACCGCTAGCTCAAATGGGAGAACAGTGGCGCACGAGCGAACAGCTGCGCCGTGCCGGTGTCGTCCACGCGCAGCACGCGGTGACACGCCGCCAGGTAGAAATCGCCGTCGGGACCGAAGGTGAAGAACCCCACCGGCAGGTGGCTGACCTTGCGACCGACAATCCCGCGACAGCTGTCCGTGCTGTTCTTCGCGAACGTGCTGATCGTGCCGTCTGGCGCGATCCGCCGGATGTCGTGGCATTCGTTGTCTGTGATCAGCATCGAACCGTCCGGCGCGAAACCAATCTCGTTCGGGTCCTTGAACGAGGCGTCGATGGCCTGACCCCCGTCGCCCCCGCACCCGAAGCGACCGTCGCCGGCGAATGTGGTGATGTCGCCACTGCGGTCGACCAGGCGGATCCGCCGGTTGCTCTCGTCGTCGATGTAGAGATTGCCGGCACCGTCGAGCGCCGTGGTGAGCGGCCGATTGAGCTGCGCATGCGTCGCAGCTCCTCCATCGCCGCTGAACCCCGGATGTCCGGTTCCGGCGACGGTGGTGATCACGCCGTTCGTGTCGACCTTCCGGATCGCATCGTGGGCCCGGTCGGCGATGAAGAGGTCACCGGCCGCATCGAGGGTGACCCCCCACGGCGCGTCCAGAACCGAATGCGTTGCCGGACCACCGTCACCTGCCGCCGGGCCGACCCCGGGCGACCAGACGCCGTAACGGGGGCCGCCATTGCCGGTGCCGGCGACGGTCTGGACGAACCCATCGGTCGTGATCTCGCGGATCCGATCGTTCAGGTGGTCCGCGACGAACATGTTCCCTGCCGCGTCGAACGTCAGGAAGAAGGGTGCACTGAAGAGGGCATCGGTGCCGTGCTGTCCATCCCCACCGTAGGCGCCGACCGTGCTCCACCCGTGATTCCTGATGTACTTCCAATGCTGGTAGGAGGAGCCCTTGAGATCGAGACCGGGACCGGACCCCGCGACGACCGTCGTGTGGCCGGCTCGACCGCGGGACGTGACCTTGTAGATGCGGTTGTTCACAGGGTCGGCGGCGTAGAGCATTCCATCCGGCGCGAACGCGATCGATGAGTAGTCAGGTCGCGCCGCGAGACCCCAAGTCGCCGGGGCGGCGTGCACCGCATCGGTGTGCCCTGCGATCTTCACCACCGGCGCGTGGACCCGGGAGAAAGCAGTGTGCGCCTGCGCCACGGCCGCGACACTCATCCCCAACGCGACCGCGACGACGAGCACGATCAGCCTGCGTGTGGTCATCGACCTCACTCCCTTTCGCCGACCTGGGCCAAGAATCGGAACTTCGTCGTTCGACCGCCCGGTCGACCGGTTCACTACCGCCGCGGATGGTGATCGATGTGTCATCGCTGACCTCCTGACAACGTTCCCTGTTTGGCCTGCGCTTCGTAGCTCTACCCGCAATGAACCGCCAACCGCCCAGAAGGTTCCACCACCGAGCAACAATCTCCAGCGAGCCCGACCTCGGGCGGCCGAGGTATCCACGCGGTGTCATCGATCAACCGTTCTGCGAGGCAGCACAGTGCACGCCTGGCGCCTTGTCGCTGCATCGGGAGCTGATCGACGATGTCAACCGCCGCCGGAACCAGGGCGTGACAGCTACCGAAAGCTCACGCCTAAGATGCTGGGCAAGAACACGTGGCGTGTTGAGTCAATGGGCTGACGCAAAGGTCGAGATGGTGCCGTCGGGCGCGACGACCCGGATGACATGGTGGTCGGCATCGGCGATGTAGAGGTTGCCTGCTGGGTCGACGTACACGTCGGAGGGTTCCAGGTGAGCTTTGGTGGCGGGGCCACCGTCGCCGCTGGACCCGAGTTGTCCGGTGCCGGCGACCGTGGTGATGGTGCCGGTGGGGGTGACCATGCGGACCGCGCGGTCGTCGTAGGCGGCGATGTAGAGGTTGCCGGCGGCGTCGAAGGCCAAGCCGTTGGGGTCGGCGATGCGGGCTTGGGTGGCTCGGCCTCCGTCGCCGGAGTAGCCGTAGTCCTTGCCGCCGACCCCGGCGTAGGTGGTGATCGTGCCGGAGGTGTCGACTCGGCGGATCCGGTTGTTGTGGTTGTCGGAGATGTAGAGGTTGCCCTCGGCGTCCCAGGCGATGCCCTCGGGTGAGTGCAGGCGGGCTGCGGTGGCCGGGCCGCCGTCGCCGGAGAAGCCAGTTCTGCCTGTGCCGGCGACCGTGGTGATGATCCCGTTGGCGTCAACCTTCCGGACGGCTCCGTTTCCACGGTCGCATAGGTACAGCGCGTTGTCGTGGTAGGCGAGGCATGTCGGATACGCCAGCGAGGCATCGACGGCCGGCCCGCCGTCCCCGGCGAAGCCGATGCTGCCATCGCCGACAACCGTGGTGATCGTTCCCGTCGGGTCGATCATGCGGACCCGGTTGTTCATCGAGTCCGAGAAGAACAAGTCGCCATGTCCGTCGAAGGCAAGACCAGCAGGGCAGACCAGGCCCGCCCTCAGAGCTGGCCCTCCGTCGCCGAAGAAGCCACCGAACCCCCCGCGGCCGGTCCCGGCCACCACGGTGGCACTGCCGTCAAGGCCGAGGTGGAGAACCCGCCCGGAGTTGCAATCGGTCCCGTACATCCCGTGCGGACCCACGGTGAGCATCTCGACCCCCCAGGTGGCCAGAGCTGGGTCGTGCGTGGTGGAGGGGATCGGTCCAGCCGGTACCGGCGTTCCCTGCGGTGCAGTCCAGACCGACACCGCTACCGCGACCGCAGCCAGCCCGACACCACTGGCGAGCATCAAGGCCCTGGCACGCTGCCGCCTGGCGTGGCCCCGCGCCCGAACCTGTTCAGGCGTGGCCCAATCGATCGCAGGCGATTCCTGATCCAGCCGGACAGTGAGGTCGTTGCGAAGTTCAGCCACTGCGGCCTCCCGACATCGTCCGGTCGGTGGGGCCGTCCTTGCGCACCGTTGGTAACTCAACGCTCGACCCGTCAGCGAGCAGCGGGCCCAACGACTCCCTGCCGCGGGCCAACCGGGTCTTCACCGTCCCGACAGGGGCATCGGTCTCCAGCGCCACCTCGCCCACCGACAAGCCGAAGACGTAGTGCAAGACGATGGCCCGTCGTTGAGCCAGCGGAATCTGTTGGAGGGCAGCCACCAACGACACATTGTCCGAGGACGGCTCCGGCACGAGGTCGGGCGGCCCGAGCCGAGCCAGCAGCCCAGCGCGGCTGGCCAGCCCCCGCCACCGATTCGCCGCGATCCGCCAGCAGACCGTGCGCACCCACGCCTCCGGATCGTCGTGCCGCCGGACCTTCGTCCAGTGCTGCCAGGCACGGGCGTAGGCCTCCTGCGCGACGTCTTGAGCATCGTTGGCGTCCCCGGTGAGCGCTAGCGCATACCGCAGCATCCGTGCGCGGGTGCCGGTGTAGAAGCCGTCGAACGAAGCAACGTCAGGCAAGGCTTCACCTCCACCGCTCACCACAGATGAACCGCGACAAGGCAGGAAGGTTCCATCGAATCCCACAGAAGCCCGGGAAGCCCTCCGGATAGCACGGAATGCCGGCTCTTGTGCGCTGGCCGAGGCTTCCGAACACCCGTAACCCGTGGGCCTCTGTGTCGCCGCCGATCGGATCTGAGCAGCGCCCGGCCGCGGCCGGATATTGGATACGATCTGCAGGTGACCTCCGGTGCTCTGGACGGCGTGCTCGTCGCGGACTTCTCGCGGGTGCTGGCCGGCCCCTACGCCACGATGCTGCTCGGCGACCTCGGCGCGGACGTCGTCAAGGTCGAGCGCCCTGGCACGGGTGACGACACTCGAGCCTGGGGTCCGCCGTGGCTGGGCGACCAGGCCACCTACTTCTTGTCGGTCAACCGCAACAAGCGCTCGGTCACCCTCGACCTGCGCGATCCGGACGACCTGGTGCTGGCCCGCGAGCTGGCCCTGCGGGCCGACGTCCTCGTCGAGAACTTCAAGCCAGGTGTGTTCGACCGGCTCGGCCTGGGTTACGAGTCGCTGCGCGAGGGGAACCCCGGGCTGGTGTATGCGTCCATCACTGGCTTCGGAACGCACGCTGGGGCCGACCTGCCCGGCTACGACCTGCTGGTTCAGGCGGTCGGCGGACTGATGAGCATCACCGGCTCGCGACCCGATGAACCCGTGAAGGTCGGCGTTGCTCTCGTCGACGTGATCACGGGGCTGCACGTCAGCGTGGGGATCCTCGCGGCGCTGCAGCACCGCCAACACAGCGGAGTCGGTCAACACGTCGAGGTGAACCTGCTGTCGTCGCTGTTGTCCGCCATGGTGAACCAGGGAAGCGGCTACGTAGCCGCCGGATTCGTCCCCGGGATCATGGGCAACCGACACCCGAGCATCGCTCCGTACGAGTCATACCCCACTGCGGACAAGCCCTTCGTGATCGCCGTCGGCAACAACGCCCAGTTCCGGGCGACGGTGGAGGTGCTCGGCATCCCCGAACTCGCCGACGACGAACGGTTTGCCGACAACCCCGACCGCGTCAAGCACCGCGACGAGCTGTTCGCGCTGATGTGCGAGCAGCTGCAGAAGGCGGGTGCCGACGACTGGTTCGAGCGACTGACGTCGCGCGGGGTCCCTTGCGGTCCGATCAACGATCTGGCGGGCGCCTTCGAGCTGGCCGAGCAGCTCGACCTGTCACCCGTCGCGCACGTCGAAGACGTCGCGACGGTAGCCAACCCGATCGGCCTGGATGGCTCGCAGGTGACCTATCGGCGGCGACCGCCGCGGGTCGGTGAGCACAACGACGAGGTGCTCACTTGGCTGCGCGACAGTCAGAGGGATCGTTCGTGACGGCGTCGGTCGGGCCTGTCCCACCGCCGCGCTTCGTGCGCCCGCCGACCGCTCAGGAGGCAGTCCTCACCGAGCTGCGACGTGCGATCGGCAGCGGTGAGCTGCGTCCGGGGGAGCAGGTTCTGCAGGACGCGCTGGCGGAACGCTTCGGGGTATCCCGTGTCCCGCTGCGCGAGGCGCTGAAGATCCTCGAGGGTGAGGGCCAGGTCGTGTACCGGCCGCACCGCGGCTACTTCGTGGCCGAGCTCGACGTGGCCGACCTGTATGAGGTGTACCGGATCCGCGACCTGCTCGAGAGCGAGGCGGTACGCGTCGCGGTCCCGTTGCTGACGGTCGCGGACCTGTCCACGATGCAGGAGGCCGCCGACCAGGTCGACGCCGCGTCACGGGCCGACGACCTGGCGACGATGACCGCCGCGAACCGCCGGTTCCACTTCACCGTCATCGACGCATCACGGATGCCACGACTCGCTCGGCTGACGCGCATCCTCTGGGACGCCACCGACGTGTACCGATCGCTGTACTACCGCGACGACGAACACCGCCGACACGTGCACGACGAGCACACGGCGGTCATGTCGGCCGCCAGGTCAGGCGACGTGGAGGCGGTGGTCGACCTGCTGCGCCACCACCGCGAGCGAGCCGTCGACGCCGTCTCGCGGCAGATCGCCGGCGAGTGACGGACCGCACCGCCGGTCTGGGTGGTCGGTCACACCCCTAGCTCGGCCGGCAGTCTGCCGGCACGGACCGCTTCGCTGAGCGCGGCGAAGTCCCGCTCGGACTGGTCGGCGTAGCTGACCGACCAGCGAGCCACCGCCTCGTCGAACCGCTCGGAGCGCCCGAGGTATCCCGCGATCACCGAGCCTCCGGGACTTTGGCTGTGGGCGCGCGCGAGCAACTGGCCGCACAGGCTGACGTACGAGGAGTACAGCGCGAGCGGCAGTTGGTCCAGCCGCACCGACCCCTTCATGTCGCGGAACTGGCGCCAGTAGTAGTCGGCCTTGCGCGGCCGGTCCGGGTTGGCCCACGCTGCGGTCCACCCGAGGAAGGGGTCGGAGTACGCCTGCAGGATTCGCTGGCTGGAGACGACCCGGTGCCCTTGTCGGCCGCGCCGGACCGGGGCCACTCCGTCGGGCATCACCAGCGGATGACGCCCGTACGTCTGCAGCACCGACGGAGGCGCTTCCTTCACCTGGAGGAACAACGGGACGCCGGCGGGCCCCTCGAGCATGATGACGTAACAGCGCGTCCCCACCGAGCCGACCCCGACGGCGCGCCTGGCGTAGTCCACGAGCCGAAACTGCGTGAGCAGGTAGGCGGTGTCACTGCGCAACGTCGCGCGGTACTCGGCGAACAGGCTCAACACGGCGTCGAGGTTCGGGGGATCGACGTGGCGCGTCGTCGGCGGCGCGTCGACGAACCGGAGCGAACCCTCGGCGTCCACGGCCATCAGCTTGTCCCGCACCTGTTCTGACGTCCGGCGCCGAGCCTTCCTGACGTGCGCCCTCACGTGCTTGCGGTCCTTCGCCTTGACCTGTGACTCCACCCAGTCGGTCTCGACGCGGTAGTAATAGCGCTCCATCGCCGTCAGCTCGTACATGTACTGCATCGTCTCGCGATACGCGCGCACGCCGGTCTGCGCGGCGTCGCGGCACTGCGACTCACTCAAGCCCATGTCGCGGCCGCCCAGCACCGCGCTGGCCGCCAGCCGTTTGACGTCCCACTCCCACGGCGCTACCGCGGCCTCGTCGAAGTCGTTGAGGTCGAACAGCAACCGGCGCTCCGGCGAGGCGAACATTCCGAAGTTCGAGATGTGAGCGTCCCCGCAGCACACCACCTGCTGGCCGGTGGCCCGGTCGGTCGACAGGTCGTGGGCCATGACCGCCGCCGTCCCGCGGTAGAACGCGAACGGTGACTGGAGCATCCGGCCGATCCGCACCGGTACGAGGTCAGCCAGTCGGGAGGCGTTCTGCTCGTTCAGGATGTTGATCGGGTCCCGATCCGGCAAGGACAACTCCGCGTGAGCGGCGCGCGGAACCGCTTGCCGAAGTGCTCTTCCCCTTGCCCGACCCTCGCGAACCGTCAGCACGGCGGCCCTTCCCAAGCCTCAGCGGTAGGCGGGCAGTCCCGTCACCGCGTGACCGATGACCAACGTGTGGATCTCGTTGGTGCCCTCGTAGGTGTACACGGACTCGAGGTTGTTCGCATGACGCAGCACCGGGTACTCCAACGTGACGCCGTTCGCGCCCAGGATCCCGCGCGCCTCCCGAGCGATGTCCATGGCCTCGCGGACGTTGTTGAGCTTGCCGACGCTCACCATCTCCGGAGTCGCCTTGCCCTGGTCCTTCAGCCGGCCGAGGTTCAGGGCGAGGAGGAAGGCCTTGTCCAGCTCCAAGGTCATGTCGGCGAACTTCTTCTGGGTGAGTTGGAAGCCGGCGATCGGACGGTCGAACTGCTCGCGGTCCAGCGCGTAGTCGATGGCGGTGTGCAGGCAGTCCCGCGCCGCACCGACGGTGCCCCACACGATGCCGTAGCGGGCCTCGGTCAGCGCCGACAAGGGACCCTTAAGACCGCGTACTTCGGGAAACACCGCGTCGGCAGGTAGTCGCACGTCCTCCAGCACGAGCTCGCTGGTCACCGACGCGCGCAGACTGAGCTTGCTCTTGATGTCAGGCGCTGAGAACCCGGGGGAGTCGGTCGGCACGACGAAGCCGCGGATGCCGTCGTCGGTCTGCGCCCACACCACCGCGACGTCGGCCACCGATCCGTTGGTGATCCACATCTTGGTGCCGTTGAGAACCCAGTCCGTCCCATCTCGCTTGGCCGAGGTGCGCATGCCCGAGGGATTCGACCCGAAGTCCGGCTCGGTCAGGCCGAAGCACCCGATCGCGTCACCAGCGGCCATCCGCGGCAACCACTGCTGCTTGTGGTCCTCCGATCCCCAACGCCAGATCGAGAACATCGCCAGCGACCCCTGCACGCTGACCAGCGAGCGGATTCCGGAGTCCACGGCCTCCAGCTCCAGGCAGGCGAGGCCGTACGCCACCGCCGACGTGCCGGCGCACCCATAGCCGCTCAGGTGCATCCCGAGCACGCCGAGGTCGCCGAGCTCCTTCGCCAGCTCCCGGGCTGGGACCTGGCCGGTCTCGAACCAGCCGGCGATGTGGGGTCGCAGCCGGTCTGTGCCGAACTGCGCGACCGTGTCCCGCATCATGCGCTCCTCGTCGGACAGCAACGAGTCAGCGGCGATCAGGTCGAGCGGACGGACCGGCATCGGGGGCTCCAGCGCGAGGGGAGGCAGAGATTGGATCCAATATACCTTGCCCGGTGAAGGGCCCTACTTGGCGGTGACGTAGAACTTCCGCACCGTCGTCAGGAGGTCCCATCGCCCGCTCCACCCCTTGGGAAGGGTCAGGGCGTCGCCGGCCAAGAGCTCCACTGAGCTGCCGTCGGCGTTGGTCAGGCGGGCCTGCCCCTTGACGATCCGGACCGTCTCGTGGTCCGGGCGGTCCTCGATGGCCCAGCCGCCGGGGGTGCACTCCCAGACGCCGACCTGCACGCCGTTGCCCTCGTAGAAGATGCGGCCAGACATCTGAGGGTCGCCGGAGTCGGCGCCCGCGCGTGGGCCCCAGTCCTCGAGCGGCCCGTTGATGTCCGCATCTGTGCTGGCGATCAAGTGGGGGGTGGCCTCGGACATGGCTGGCTCTCCTTTGCACCGGTGCAGCCTTCACAGTACTGGGACCAGTCCCTGAGCTATCCGCGTCGGCGAAAGACGAACAGGCTCACGGCGTAGGTCGCACCACCGACGAAGCAGATGACGCCGTACCCGCCGATGTTCTCGTCGTCGACCGCGGCGGAGACGATGGCACCGATGATCGCGGTCGCGCCCATGGCGAGACCTGCGAGCGCGGTGGCGTCGTGGTCCATGCTTCGCTGTCGTTCGTCGCCACCGGCTCGCATGATCGCGCCGACGTCGCTGTCGCGCCCGGCCCACAGGTAGGCGGCCGTCGCCGCGAGCGCGTAGAAGGCCACCAGACCGATGGCCAGCCCGTGAGCCCCACCGATCCAGGTGGCGACGGCCAGGCCTCCGCCGGCGATGGCGAGAACAGCTGCGGTGGTGAATCGGTGACCGGTGGCGATCGCGTTGGTCATGTCAGTGCTCCTGGTCCGGTCTCCTGGTCAGGGATGAAGACGTCCTCGATGGTCGCGCCGAAGCTGCGGGCGATGGCGAACGCCAGCGGCAGGGACGGCAGGTACCGTCCGGTCTCGATCGAGTTGATCGTCTGGCGGGAGACCCCCAGAACCATCCCGAACTCCCCCTGCGACCTGCCGCTGGCCGCCCGAAGTTCTCGGACTCGGTTCTTCACGCTGACAAGCATGCTTGACACCACTCTGTGCTGTCAAGGGGCCTTGTCACCACCTGCGACCGCTTTCGTCAGGGTCGCGCGTCGTAGAGCGCCAGGTACGTGGACGGTGCGACCCCTCCGGTCACCGAGGTGAGGTTGTCCTGTCGCAGGGTGATCGTGGCCGCTTGCCCGGCCCGGAGGTGCAGACTGCGAAGGGTGAGCGACGAACCACCCGTTTCAAGGTCCCAAGACCAGGCGTGCCAGGTCCAGGCGAGCCGGTTGTTGATGTAGAGGTGGACGCCGACCGGCTCGGTCGAGGCGGCCTCGATCACCAATCCTTGCGTCAACGGACCGCGGTACAGCAACTTCGGAAAGGTCAGCGGCGAGCCGGGCCGACCCCGCATGAACAGCCGTCTTCCCGGGGCAGGAGCCCAGGACGACGGAAGTTCTGCTCTCACCGAGGGGCGAGTGGGGTACTGGTACTGGGCCGGCGGCACGGCTTGGTAGACGCCGATGCGCCACTCAGTGCCAGGGGCTGCGGACTGACGTGGGAAGGCGTATCTGATGGTGACGGGCTGTCCGACCTTCACTCCGTAGTCCGACGTCCAGTGCCAGATCGGGTTGTCCTGGCTCCAGTCATTGGCTGGTCCGACGAAATCGAGACCCAGGCATGGCTGCCTGCCGACTTGCCGCCCGTTCACCCATGTCAATGGCGATCCGTCGCCGGTGCAGCCGCGCATGAACCCGACGTTCAGTGACGTCGGGGTGAACGTCAGGCTGACTCCGTGAGGATCTGTTCGGTCTATGGAGGCGATCAGTTTCCCGCCGTGGAAGTACTCGGCCGGGCCAGTGTTGTCCGAGGCCGAGATTGATGGTCCGGGCCCGATGACGGGGTGCGAGTCCGAGGCCAACCACCCGCTACTGCTCAAGGCCATGGCTGCGGTGGCAAGCACCGCGGCCACAACCGCAAGAATCCCGCCGGTGACCCACCGACGCTCCCGCTGGCGGGCCGACCTATGACGAATCGAATCCATAATCCGATCTGCGTCGACAGCAAGCCCAGCCGTTGACTGCAACAGTCCTTGTCGGATGCGGTCATCGAAGGACATCGTCGCTCACCTCTTCGCCCAACAGCTCGGCCAGACGTTGTCTGGCCCGATGTAGATGCACCGACACCGTGGAAGCACGACAACCGACGATCTCGGCCACCTCGCTCACCGGTAGGTCCTCGAGGTAGTAGAGCGCGACGACAGCCCGTTGCTTGACCGGTAGCTGAGCCAGCGCAGCGAGGATGTCGACGCGAACTGCGGGATCCGGCTCGACAGGTTCTCGACGTGCCGCGGATCGCTCCACCAGACCACGCAGCCGCTCACGGCGGTCACGTCGGACGGCGAGCCTGATCGCAACCGTGCGCACCCAGGCATCGGGCCGGTCATAGCGACTGACCCGACGCCACTGCCGCAACAGATGAGCGAAGGCGTCCTGAGTAATGTCCTCCGCCTGATCGCGGTCCCGCACCACGACCACGACGGCTCGCAGCACTCGCGAGAACTCAGCCTGGAAGACGGCGCTGTACGCATCATCTGCTGATGTCAACCCGTCCCTCCTGACTGGTCTCACCTCCTTAGGGACCCAGGACGTGAGAATCCTTTACACGCGCCGCCCACGCAGTGGTGGCCAGACCCTCACAGGCTGCTCCCATGGCGTCGTCAGGGGGACCCTGCTGACCCGGGGTCCTCAGTCGGACCGGTGGGAGCCACGGCACCGGCGGCGGAGCCACATGGGCGCATCACTTTCCTGCTGCACCAGGACCTCGTCCCCACTGGCATGCCCGACACCATTCCCTTCGACTGGTGACCCGCCGCCGCTGGCTGCCGGTGCATGTCTAGGGTGGCCTGCCAGTGGCCGGTACGGGTGCCGCGAGGCTCCGCAGCGCGAAGGGAAACCACGGATGACCGACCGTCCCCTGACGATCCTGTTCATGCCGGAGTCGGCCTACGGACCCACCAACCAGTGCGTCGGCGTGGGTCACCTGCTGAAGCAGCGCGGCCACCGCGTCGTCTTCGCGGCCGAGGCGTCCTGGGCCGGGAAGCTCAGCAAGCTCGGCTTCGACGAAGACCTGGTACACCTCTCAGCCCCTCCGCAGGACACCGGCGACAGCGAGCAGGATGCCGGCCAGTTCTGGAAGGACTTCATCCGCGACACCTCACCGGAGTTCCGCAAACCCACCATCGACCAGTTGGCGACGTTCATCCAGCCGACGTTCCAGGCGTTGATCGACGGGGCCAAGTACTGCGAGCCGCAGCTGAAGCAGATCATCGAACGCACCCGCCCCGACGTGATCGTCGAGGACAACGTGGTCGCCTTTCCGGCGCTGTTGACGGCGGGGGCGCCATACGTGCGCATCGTGTCGTGCAACCCGCTGGAGGTGAAGGGACCTGGCGTGCCACCGACGTTTTCCGGATTGCCGGCCGACGACCCCAGCGAGTGGCCCGCCTTTCGTGCCGAGTACGACCGCACCCACCGAGCGATGTGGGAGGACTTCAACGCGTGGGTGCAGGTACAGGGCGCACCCGCCCTGCCCGAGCTCGACTTCATGCACGTCAGTGACGTCGCCAACCTCTACGTCTACCCCGCCGAGGTCGACTACACCGAGGCCCGCGCGCTCGACGACACGTGGCACCGGATCGATTCCAGCGTGCGCGAGACCGACGAACCGTTCCAGCTGCCCGAGCAGCTGATCGACCGGCCGACGGGGAGCGCACTCATCTACCTGTCGCTGGGCTCGCTCGGCAGCGCCGACGTCGACCTGATGCGGCGCCTCGTCGACGTCCTCGGGCGCACGCCGCATCGCTACATCGTGAGCACCGGACCGCAGAACGACGAGTACCAGCTGGCCGACAACATGTGGGGTGCTGAGTTCCTTCCGCAGACGTCGATCATCGGGCAGGTGGACCTGGTGATCACGCACGGCGGCAACAACACCACCACTGAGGCATTCCACTTCGGCAAGCCGATGATCCTGTTGCCCTTGTTCTGGGACCAGTACGACAACGCGCAGCGCGTGCACGAGACCGGCTACGGCCGCCGGCTCGCCACCTACGCGTTCAGCGACGACGATCTGACCGGCGCGATCGGTGGCCTGCTGGCCGACACCGAACTTCAGCGCCGGATGACCGAGCTCGGCGAGCAGATTCGCAGCCGCAACGGCACAGTTCGCGCCGCCGACATCATCGAAGCCGTGGCCCGATCACATGCGGAGACGGCCGCCCGGTGACAGCGACGTCCGGCGGACGCCCGCTGGCGTTTGCGGATCTGGCCGACCTCGTCACGGCGACTCAGCCCGACGCGCTGGTCCCTCCAGGGCGCGCGGGGAGCGCGGGTCTGAGCGGTCCGATCCGGCTGCTGACCAGCGTTGCCCTCGGTCCTGGGCAGGTGGCCGTGGTGGCCGATGCCGCTGACCGAACGCTCGTCGTCCCTCTGGTGGTCACCGATGGTGGCGTCCGGCGCGCCCGTGTCGGCGATGGAATGGCGGACGCCCTTGTCGCTGCGGTGGTCGAGGGTGGCTGGACACCGTCCGAGGTACATGTCGAGGTGCTTCATGCGGCGCCGGCCGCTGGTGAACGGTCCGTCGGGGTGGACCAGACGCACGAGTCGGTGATCGTGGGGGAGCAGGCGGTGGTCAAGTGGACCGTGGCAGCCGAACCGGGTGAGCAGCCGGCACCCGCCAAGCTGAAGACCCTCGACGCAGCCGGCTTCGCCGCCATGGCCCACCCGTGGGCCTTCGTCACGTGGCGACCACCTGATCGGCCTTCTGTCCTGCTGGCGTCAGTGAGTGACTACCTGCCCGAGGCGACCGACGGTTGGACATGGTGCGTCGAGGAGGTCCGCGCGGCGGCTGCCGGCCGGACGCCGTTCGACGCAGCCGTCGAGCCTGCGCGCGAGATCGGCCAGCTGACCGCACAGATGCACGCGGACCTCGCGGGTCCTGAAACGCCACCGCAGGCGGACGCGCAACAGGCGCACGGCTGGGCGGCGGCGGCTCGCCAGGTGCTCGAACAGGCCGTCGCGACGGTCGACGGTGACGAAGGTCGCCGGTTGCGGGCGAGGGCCCCTCGGATCGGGGTCGACATCAACCGTCTGGCCGACTTCGCGACGACGCCGGTCATCAGCGTGCACGGGGACTTCCACGTCGGTCAGGTGCTGCGCTACCCCGTGGCCGACGGTTGGCGGTATGCGTTCGTCGACTTCGACGGCAACCCGGTGCTCTCCGCTGCGCAACGTCTGCAACCACAACCTGCTGCGCGTGACGTCGCCGGCATGCTCGCGTCGCTCGACCACGTCGGTCGGGTGGTGGTGCACCGTACCCACGGTGTCGACGTCGCAGCAGTGCAGGAGTGGATCACTTCGGCGCAGTCCGGGTTCCTGGCCTCCTACCGCCGAGAGCTCGCGGCGCTCGGTCGGGCCGAGCTGTTCGACGAGCGGCTCCTGGCCGGTCTGCGCGCCGAGCAGGAGTGTCGCGAGTTCGTCTACGCAGTCCGCCACCTGCCCCACTGGCGCTACGTTCCCGATGCGGCCCTGGCTGCGCTCTACCCCGATCTCGACCCCGACGATGGGCGGTGACGTGGACCCCGACCTGTTCCTGTCCGACCTGGAGCGCAAGCCGCGCTCGCTTCGCGACCTGGCGGCCCACGTAGTGCGGGCCGACCCGTGGTCAGGAGTCGACGAGGACGTCGACCGGGTGCTGTTCCTCGGCATGGGGTCGTCCACGTTCGCGGCCGCAGTGGCCGCTGCCCGGTTGCGGGCCGCCGGACTGGATGCCGTGGCCGACCTGGCCAGCAGCGACCTGCTGCCTCCGCCAGACCCACGCACCCTGGTGGTGGCGATCTCGGCCTCGGGGGAGTCGCGTGAGACCGTCGAGGCGACGCGTCGGTACCTGGGGCGCAGCCGCGTGGTGGCACTGACCAATTCCGACGATGCCGTCCTGGCCCGCGGGGTCGACCTCGTGGTGCCGATGCAGGCCGGACCCGAGCTCGGTGGGGTGGCCTGCCGAACGTTCCAACACACGCTGGCGCTCCTGCTGGTGCTGGTCGACCGGCTCAGCGGTGGCCCGGGGGCCGCCGCCGTGGCGAGTGTGGTGGGCGCGGCCGCCGACGCCAGTGAGGATCTGCTCCGACGTCGACCCACCTGGCTGCCGGCTGTTCGTGAGGTGCTGGACGGCCCGCAGCTGACCGCCGTCGTGGCTCCTGCTCGGCGCCTGAGCTCCGCCCAGCAGTCGGCCTTGATGCTGCGTGAGGGGCCGCGGCGCCCTGCCGTGGCCAGCGAGACCGGTGAGTGGAGTCATGTCGACGTCTACCTGACCAAGACCACCGACTACCGCATGCTGTTGTTCCCGGGGTCGACGTGGGAGGACGAGCTGCTGCGCTGGACGACCGAGCGAGGTTCGCGCATCGTCGCCGTCGGCGGCGTGGTCGACACGGCGGAAGTGACGGTGCGTTACCCCGGCGATGAGGACGACGACGTACGCCTGCTGACCGAGGTCTTGGTGCCTGAGGTCGTCGCTGCCAGCTTGTGGCAGGCCGGTTCGACGCAAGGAGACACGATATGACGCGCGTGACCGTAGGGGTCGACCTCGGTGGGACGAAGATCCAGTCAGGTGCCCTGTCGCAGGGACAGGTGATCGCCGGTTCCCGTGTGCTCACGCCGCAGACCGGTCCCGACGACGTGGTCTCGGCGATGGCGTCCACGGTGGCGGCGGCGGCCGCCGCCGCCGGCGTCGAGGTGGGCGACCTCGCGGGCGTCGGTGTCGGATCGCCAGGACACATCGACATCGACAAGGGGGTCGTGTCGCACTCGCCGAACGTCTCCGGTTTCGCGGACCCGGTCGATCTCGGACCGCGACTGTCCAAGGCCCTCGGCGGCGTCCCAGTAACGCTGGAGAACGACGTCCGCGTGGCCATGATCGGTGAGCATCGAATGGGCTCCGGTCGGGACTACCACAACCTGATCGGGGTGTTCATCGGCACCGGTGTCGGAGGTGGGCTGGTGCTGGACGGCACGTTGCGGACCGGCCGGGGTTCCGCGGGCGAGATCGGTCACACCACCGTCGACCCGAACGGGCCGATGTGTTCCGACGGGCGCCCCGGCCATCTCGAGGCGTACGCCGGGCGCGGGCGGATCGAGGCGCACGCCAGCCGGATGGTCAAGAACGGCCACCGCACGGTCCTGTTCGACCTCATGGCCAAGAAGGGCGCGCCCCACCTCACGGCGTCGGTGATCGCGAAGGCGATCCAGCAGAAGGACAAGGTCGCCACACGTCTGATCGACGAGGCGATCTGGGCCACGGCGATCGCGTTGGCGTCGACGCAGAACCTGCTCGACCTCGAGGCGATCATCATCGGTGGCGGGTTGGGCGATCGCCTCGGCCAACCCTTCGTCGACAGCGTCGTGGCTCAGATGACGCCCCGGTTGCTGGTCCCCGACCACGCGCCGGTGGTGCTGACCACGCAGCTGGGCGATCTGTCGGGCGCGACCGGTGCTGCCCTGCTCGCCTCTGACGCGTTCGGCGTGGGTTCCTAACCTCCCAGCGCCGACCGGTCGGCGACGACCGTCTGGTGCCTCGCCGTCACGCGGCCCGCGGGGATCGTCGGATCGTGGGCCAGCAGTCGCGCCAATGCGTCCACCTTGTCGGCGCCGCTGACCAGCCACAGCACGTGGCGTGCCCGGTTCAGGACAGGGAAGGTGAGTGTCATGCGCGGGTGCCCTTGGTACGGGGCGGTCACGGTGACGTCGGTGTCGGTCACGTCGAGCGACGCGTCGTCGGGAACCAGTGACGCCGTATGCCCATCGGGTCCGAGCCCCAGGTGGATCAGGTCGAAGTGCTGCGGCAGCGTCGCCGCGTAGCCGTGTGCCGCGGCGGTCAGGTCTGGATCGTTGACCGGCATCGCGTGAACGTGCGCATCGTGAGGGACGCTGTCGTGCAGGTGGGTGAGGTTGCGCGCCGGGTCACCGACCGCCGCCACGCGTTCGTCCACCTGGTAGATCTGGGTCAGCGTCCAGGGGAAGTCGAGGGTTCGCAGCTGCGCGAACATCGCCCAAGGCGTACGGCCGCCGCTGACCGCGAACGTGAACGGCTCGCGGACCGAGAGCACCTCGTGTGCGGTGTCGACGACGAATTCTGCGGCCCGTAGCGCCAACTCGTCGGCGTCGGCACATGGCTGCACGCGAGGTTGGCTCACGGCGTCTTGTCGGTCTTTTCGTCGTGGCCACCGAACTGTTTGCGCATGGCCGACAGCACCTTGTCGGCGAAGTCGTCGTTGCCGCGGGAGGCGAACCGCGAGTACAGGGCCGAGGTGAGCACCGGTGCCGGAACGCCCTCTTCGATCGCGGCGATCGAGGTCCACCGACCCTCTCCGGAGTCGGACACGTGGCCGGCGAACTCCGACAGGTCCGGTGACGCGGCCAGCGCGGCCGCTGTCAGGTCCAGCAGCCACGAGCCCACCACGCTGCCGCGTCGCCACAGCTCGGCGACGGCGGCGATGTCCAGCTCGTACTGGTAGTACTCGGGGTTGGCCAGGGGTGCCGTCTCGGCGTCGGCGTCTCGTGCCTGGTTGCCGGCATCGGCGTGTTTGAGGATGTTGAGTCCCTCCGCGTACGCGGCCATGACGCCGTACTCGATGCCGTTGTGCACCATCTTCACGAAGTGTCCGGCACCGTTGGGGCCGCAATGAAGGTAACCCCGCTCGGCCATGGTGGGCGGACCGCCGAGTCCAGGCGTACGCCGTGCCGCGTCGATACCGGGGGCCAGCGTGGCGAACAGCGGCTCCAGGCGGGCGAACACCTCGGGCTCGGCGCCGATCATCAGGCAGAAACCGCGTTCCAGCCCGAACACGCCACCGCTGGTTCCCACGTCTACGTAGTGGATGTCCTTCGCGGACAGGGCAGCAGCACGGCGTAGGTCGTCACGGTAGGAGGAGTTGCCGCCGTCGATGACGATGTCGCCGGCGCTCATCCGCTGCGCCAACGCGTCCACCGTCTGCTGCGTGATGTCTCCGGCCGGCACCATCACCCACGCGGCCCGCGGTGGAGTCAGCGCAGCCACGAAGTCGTCCAGCGAGTTCGTGCCACGAGCTCCGTCCGTCGACAGCTGAGCCACCGCGTCCGGGTTGACGTCGTAGACGACCACCTCGTGGCCGTCCCGCAGGAGGCGACGACTCAGATTGGCGCCCATGCGCCCCAGGCCCACCATGCCCAGCTGCATCGGGCCGAACTGCATCGGCTTGTCCGTAGTCATCCCCCAGTCCTAACACATCCCCACACCCCCGTTGATCTTGGACTTCATGTGTCAGTTGATCTTGAAGATCCGACATCCTCTCCTTGATCAACATGTGACGTCCCGCGCGAGATCCCGCCGACCGCGGGAGGATCAGGCGTGACCCTCGAGACCACGACGTCTGGTTCCGCTGAAGCACCAGTCGCCGGCGACGTGCTGGTGGTGTTCGGCATCACCGGCGACCTCGCCAAGAAGATGACGTTCCGCGCGCTGTACCGACTGGAGCGACGCGGGTTGTTGGACCACCCCATCGTCGGTGTCGCCTTCGACGACTGGTCCTTGGACCACCTTCGCAGCCACGCGAAGGAGTCGATCGCGGCATCCGGGGAGACCGTGGACGACGAGGTGTTCGCGCGATTCGCGGCCCGGCTCTCGTACGTCCAAGGGGACTACCGCGATGTGGAGACCTACGAGCGGGTCGCGGCCGCCGTTGCGCATCACGAACACCCAGTGTTCTACCTCGAGATCCCGCCGTCGTTGTTCGCCACCGTAGTGTCCGGGCTGTTCCATGCCGGTCTGACCAGCACCGCCAGGGTCGTGGTGGAGAAGCCGTTCGGACACGACCTGGCATCCGCAGTGGCGCTCAATGCCGACCTGCGCCGTCATCTGGCGGAGTCGCAGATCTTTCGGATCGACCACTTCCTCGGGAAGGAACCGTCGGCGGACATCCTGGCGCTTCGGTTCGCGAACTCGGTGTTCGAGCCGCTGTGGAACCGCGATCACATCGATGCGGTACAGATCACGATGGCCGAGGACTTCGGCGTCTCTGACCGGGGCAGCTTCTACGACCCCGTCGGTGCCTTGCGCGACGTCGTCCAGAACCACCTGTTGCAGGTGCTCGCGCTGGTCGCCATGGAGCCGCCGGGAACGCGCGGCGCTGACGCGTTGCAGGACCGTCGGGTCGATGTCTTCGAGTCGATGCCGGAGGCCGACCCGGCAGAGTGCATCCGGGGGCAGTACGACGGATACCTCGACGTGGCAGGCGTTGCGCCGACGTCGTCGACCGAGACGTTCGTGGCGTTGCGGTTGAACGTCGACAACTGGCGTTGGTCCGGGGTGCCGTTCTTCATCCGCGCAGGCAAGGCGATGACGACGTCGGTCACCGAGGTGCGCGTGCGCTTCAAGCGCCCCCCCAGAATCGGTTTCGCGCCGCACCTGAACCCCGATGCCGATCAGTTCGTCATCCGGTTCAGCCCGCAGCCGGGGGCGGCCCTGCTCGTGCAGGTCAAGGATCCGCAGGGGCTGAGCACGCGCCCGGTTGACCTGTCGCTGGTCTTCGCCGAGGAACTGGGCGAGGCGTTCGAACCGTACGAGCGTCTGCTCCATCAGGCGATGCTCGGAAACTCAGCCCTGTTCAGCCGCGAGGATCTGGTCGAGCAGACCTGGCGGGTCGTCCAGCCGTTGATCGACCAGCCGCCCCCCGTCCTGCCCTACGGGCGCGGGTCGATGGGTCCTGACGCCGCGGACGAACTGGTGCGTGGCTGGCCGGCCTGGGTCGACCCCTGGCTCCCCAGGCCATGATCATCAAGCGGCGGCTGTTCGTTGTGTCCGAGGGGCCGAGTAACGTCGCCGCGTGCCCGTGAGCCCCACTGACGCGCCGACCGACCAGGACGCGACGAGCCTTCTGGCGTCGGTGCTGCAGCAGACCGAGGCGACGATCGCCGGGATCGCGCCGGAGCAGGTAGGGCTGCCGACCCCGTGCCCCGATCTCGACGTCGCCCACCTGGTCGACCACGTTGTCGGTTGGGCCAGCAGTTTCGCCGCGCGGCTGCACGCGCGGACCTTCGAGGGCGACCCGAACGCCTACCGAGCTGGTCCGCAACCGGCGGCAGCGTTTCACGCGGCCGCGGGGTCCATGCTCGCTGCCTACCGCGACGACACCGAGGCGTCGAGGCAGCTGCCACCGGGGTTCCTCATGATGGAGTTCCTGATCCACGGCTGGGACCTGGCGCGGGCGACCGGTCAGTCGACAGACTTCTCGCCGGCTGCCGCGGACGGCGCGCTGGCGTTCGCACGTCAGATGCTGGCTCCTGAGTACCGCGGGCCGGACAAGTCCTTCGCCTACGAAGTGGAGCTCAGCGCGGCGGCCAGCTCCGTCGAACAGCTCCTGGCCTTCTCGGGGCGCAGCCCAGAGTGGGCACCCTCGGCGGGCACAACAGAGTCAACGCAGTCATCGTCGACAACCACGACAAGGAGCACATGATGGCCTCTACCCTCAATCCCTACCTCAGCTTTCGCGACAACGCGCGACAGGCCCTGGAGTTCTACCGTGACGTGTTCGGTGGCGAGCTGAACATGAACACGTTCGGTGAGTACGGCCAGGAGGGGACCCCGGACGCGGACAAGATCATGCACGGACAGCTCGCGACGACCGGCGGCTTCACGTTGATGGCGGCCGATACTCCCGGGGGCATGTCGCACAACGTCGGGGACAACATCTCGATCAGCCTCAGTGGCCACGACTCAGATGAGCTGCGCGGCTACTGGAACAAGCTGTCCAGCGGCGGCACGGTCACAACCCCCTTGGAGAAGCAGATGTGGGGCGACGAGTTCGGCATGTGTGTCGACCGCTACGGCATCAACTGGCTGGTCAACATCACCGCACCGCACGAGTGAGCGGATCAGGGCCAGACGCGGTCCGCTAGCGTCCGCCTTCGGGCGCGGGGATGACCCCCTCCAAACCTCCATTCCGGCCCGACAACGAGTGAATTCCTCCACTCTTTCGGAAGCGTCGACTCGTTGCTTCCAAACGGGGGGTCGGGCAGCGCTGGGTCAGCCGTGGATGAGGCGGTTGAAACTCTTGGCGATCACCGACGAACGCCCAGTGCGGTTCTCCTCCGGGTCTGCGGCAGCCATCGCCCGCAGTCCGGTGTTGACGCCGATCCAGCGCAACGGCTCGGGTTCCCACCTGCGTGAGTGGTGGTTGACCCAGGGCAGGGTCACGAGGTCGGTGTCGCGCTTCAGGATCAGGTCGGCGACGGTCCGGCCTCCCAGGTTCGACGTGCCAACGCCGTCGCCGACGTAGCCACCTGACCACGCCACTCCGGTGCTTGCGTCGAGGCCGACCGACGCCCACCAGTCTCGGGTCACGCCGAGGGGTCCGCCCCAATGATGCGTGACGTGGTAGTCCGCGACGGACGGGAACAACTCGGTCAAGGTGTGCCACAGCATCTGGAACACCTTCGGGTCGCGATCGAAGCCGCGCTGGATGTTCGACCCGAAGTGGTACGGGGCACCGCGTCCACCGAAGGCGAACCGACCGTCCGCGGTTCGTTGCCCGTAGATGATCAGGTGCCGCATGTCGTTGAACGTCGGCCGCGATTGGAGCCCGATCTGTGACCACACCGAGTCCGGTAGCGGCTCGGTGGCGATCATCAGTGAGTACACGGGTGCGACGTCGCGTTGATGACCTTCCAGGCTGGCCGTATACCCCTCCGTCGCGCGGACGACGAATGGTGCTCGGACGGTTCCGCGCGACGTCCGGGCGAGCCCGGGTTCGATGGCCATGACCGGCGTGTGCTCGTAGATCCGCGCCCCCCGACGCTCCACCACATCGGCCAGCTGGCGCACCAGCTTCGCGGGCTGGATCACCGCGCAGTCGGCGGCGAACACAGCCGCTCGTACGTCACTGGCGCCCACCAGCTGGCTGGCCTCGTCGCCGTCGAGATAGCGGAAGTGGTCCTCTCCGAAGCTCCAGGCGCGGGCCTCGTCGATCGTCTGCTTCGCTCGATGCTCCTGCAATGGACTACGGGCGAGGTAGACCGACCCACCCTTCGCCCAGTCGACGTCGAGCTGCTCGGTCGCGACGACGCGGCCGACTTCGTCGACGGTGTCGAACATCGCTTGCTGCAGCCGGATCGCGCCGTCGCGACTGGCGGCGCGCGCCATCTTGTCCCAGCTCGCCGGGAACAGCGCAGAGCACCAGCCACCGTTGCGACCGGACGCGCCGAAGCCGGCGACCTCGGCCTCCAGAACCACCACGCGCAGGTCCGGCTGGTGCTCGAGCAGGTAGTAGGCGGTCCACAGACCGGTGTACCCGGCGCCAACGACCACGACGTCGGCATCGGTGTCGCCGGACAGAGGTTCGCGCGGCGTCTGCGCGGGCAACCGGTCCCACCAGAAGGACAGGCTGCGCAGATCGGTACCGGGGACCGGGCCGGGCAACGTGCTCATCGGCGCCACTCCTGCACGTAGGACGGAACCTTGTGACCGTCGGCCAGGTCGGTCGCATCGACGGGCTCGCCGAACACCTCGGTGATGGGGATCTCGCCCGCCCACACCGGCAGTACCACGTCCTCCGGCGGGTCTTCGGGCCCACCGTCGCGAATCTTCACACTCGCCTCATCCAGGGGCAAGGAGAGCACCAACGTCGCCGCGAGCTCCTTCTGGGACGGCTGACGAGCCTCCTCCCAACGGCCAGGCAGCAAGTGCTCGGTGACGACGTGCAGCGCGTGCAGCTTCTCAGCGCCAGTGAGCTTGGTCGCGGTACCCAGCACGACGGCACCGCGGTAGTTCATGCTCGACTCGAACAGCGAGCGCGCCAGCACCAAGCCGTCGAGCAACGTGACCGTCAGGCAGGTGCGCTGCCCGTCGGCCAGGCCACGGAACAGTCGACTGGCGGTGGACCCGTGGAACAGGACGCGATCGCCGTCGCGTCCGTACGCCACCGGGATGATGTACGGCTGTCCGTCGTCATCGGTGACGGCGACGTGCGCCACGAGCCCGGCATCCAGCACCGCATGCAGCGCCGAACGGTCCTGGACGGAGCGTTCCGGGATCCGCCGGATCCGCGTTCGTGGTGTCGAGCCAGGTTGAGGTAGTCCGCCTGCGGCGGACGTCGGACGTGTCACGAAGGGCTCCGGTCAGAGAATCGTCTGTGCCTGGGTCAGCACCGTGCGCAGGATCTGCTCGATCTCGTCGAACTCCGTCTGCCCGATGATCAGCGGTGGAGCCAGCTGGATCACCGGGTCGCCACGGTCGTCGGCTCGGCAGTACAAGCCGTTGTCGAACAGGGCCTTCGACAAGAAGCCACGCAGCAGGCGTTCCGACTCGTCGTCGTCGAACGTCTCCTTGGTTGCCTTGTCCTTGACCAGCTCGATGCCGTAGAAGTACCCGTCGCCGCGGATGTCGCCGACCATCGGCAGGTCGAGCAAGCGCTCGAGCGTGGAACGGAAGGCGCCCTCGTTGGCGCGCACGTGTTCATTGATGCCCTCGCGCTCCATGATGTCGAGGTTCGTCAGCGCTGCGGCAGCCGCGACCGGATGCCCACCCCACGTGTAGCCGTGGGCGAAGTAGTTGGTGCCCGTGGCGAACGGCTCGTACAGACGCTCGCTGACGATCATCGCCCCGAGCGGCGCGTAGCCGGAGGTCAGACCCTTCGCCGACGTGATGATGTCGGGGGTCACGCCATAGCGCGACGTGGCGAAGTAGTCGCCGATCCGCCCATAGGCACAGATCGTCTCGTCGGACACGTAGAGCACGTCGTACTGGTCGCAGATCTCGCGCACCCGCTCGAGGTAACCGGGGGGAGGCGGGAAGCAGCCGCCGGAGTTCTGAACCGGCTCGAGGAAGACCGCAGCCACGGTGTCGGGACCCTCGAACAGGATCGCCTCCTCGATGCGGTCAGCCGCCCAACGTCCGAACTGCTTGAGGTCGTCGCCGTGCTCCGGCGCCCGGTAGAAGTTCGTGTTGGGCACCTTGATCGCACTCGGCACGAGTGGCTCGAAGTACTTCTTGGCGTCCGGGATGCCGGTGATGGACAACGCGCCGTGGGGCGTGCCGTGGTAGGCGATCGAACGACTGATCACCTTGTGCTTGGTCGGCTTGCCGGTGAGCTTGTAGTACTGCTTGGCCAGCTTCCAGGCACTCTCGACGGCCTCGCCACCGCCGGAGGTGAAGAACACGCGGTTCAGGTCGCCCGGCGCGAGATCGGCCAGGCGGTCGGCGAGCTCGATCGCCTTGGGGTGGGCGTAGGACCAGATCGGGAAGAACGCCAGCTCGCTGGCCTGCTTGGCCATCGCCTCGGCCACCTCTGTGCGTCCGTGGCCGATCTGCACGACGAACAGCCCAGCGAGGCCGTCGAGGTACCTCCGCCCCTGGTCGTCCCAGATGTAGGCACCTTCACCGCGAGTGATGACGGGCACGTGACCGCCGTCGTTGTACGTGGACATTCGCGTGAAGTGCATCCAGAGGTGATCGCGCGCCTTGTCGGCGAGCGCGTCGTCGCCGCCTTCGGAGACGTACTGCGGTGTGGAGGTCATCGAGTTCCCCAGGTGTAGATCTGTTTGCGGAGCTTCAGGTAGACGAAGCTCTCAGTGTGACGCACACCCGGGATGGCCCGGATGCGCCGGTTGATCACCTCGAGCAGGTGGTCGTCGTCCTCACAGACCACCTCGACGAGGATGTCGTAAGTGCCGGCGGTGATGACGACGTAGTCGACCTCCGCCATCGCCTCCAGCTTGTCGGCGACGATCTCCATGTCGCCCTCGACCCGGATCCCGATCATCGCGGCGCGCGGGAAGCCCACCGTGAGCGGATCGGTGACCGCCACGATCTGCATGACGCCGGACTCCAGCAACCGCTGCACGCGCTGCCGGACCGCGGCCTCGGACAGGCCGACCGCCTTGCCGATCGTGGCGTAGGGGCGCCGCCCGTCCTGCTGCAGCTGCTCGATGATCGCCTTGGAGACGTCGTCGAGCACGATGCCGCTCGCGCCGGCGGCGCGGTCCCGGGGGGCCATGGCGAGCATCCTGACGGTCTCACCCGGCGGTTGGCAAGTGAATCCGCAGCGAATCGGGTATCTCACCACGAAATCGGTTTCGAGATGGGGGTCCCCCTGTCGTTTCCAGCGGTCGGTCGCTAGGCTGCCCGCTGGGCGACACCCGCCCCCCTCACCGTGCTTCCACCGTGCTTCGTTCAGGAGAACCCGTGTCCGACCGCGTCGTTCGCAACTTCATCAACGGGGAGTCCGTCGACTCCGCCGACGGCCAGATGATGGACCTCGTCAACCCGACCACGGGTGAGGTCTTCGCGCAGGCCGCCAACTCCACTGCCGAAGACGTCAACCGCGCCTTCGGGGCCGCGGAGACGGCCTTCGAGACCTGGCGCAACACGACGCCGTCGGAGCGGTCGCTGGCGCTGCTGAAGTTCGCCGATGCGATCGAGGAGCACGCCGAGGAACTCGTGGCGCTGGAGAGCGAGAACACCGGCAAGCCGCTGGCGCTGACGCTGAGCGAAGAGATCCCGCCGATGGTCGACCAGATCCGGTTCTTCGCCGGCGCTGCGCGCAACCTCGAGGGTCGCTCCGCCGGGGAGTACATGGCCGGGCACACGTCGATGATCCGTCGCGAGCCGGTCGGCGTCGTCGGGCAGGTGTCGCCGTGGAACTACCCGATGATGATGGCGGTGTGGAAGTTCGCGCCGGCGATCGCTGCGGGTTGCACGACGGTGCTGAAGCCGTCGGACACCACGCCGGTCACGACCGTGCGGATGGCCGAGATCGCAGCGGAGTTCCTTCCGCCCGGTGTCTTCAACGTCGTCACCGGCGATCGCGACACCGGTCGCGAACTGGTATCTCACCCGACGCCGCGTCTGATCTCGATCACCGGCTCCACGCGCGCCGGCATCCAGGTGGCCGAGACGGCCAGCGGCGACCTGAAGCGCCTGCACCTCGAGCTCGGTGGCAAGGCGCCGGTCATCATCTTCGACGACGCGGACATCGCAGCGGCGGCCGAGGCGATCGCCGTGGCCGGCTACTTCAACGCCGGCCAGGACTGCACGGCCGCCACGCGCGTGCTCGCGGCGCCAGGGGTTTACGACGACTTCGTGGCAGCACTCACCGAGCAGGCCAAGGGTGTCGTGTCCACCTACGCCAACGGCCCGTCCGACGAGGACGCGCTCCTGCCGCCGGTCAACAACGTCAACCAGTACGAGCGCGTGCTCGGCTTCTTCGACCGGTTGCCCGACCACGCCCGCGTCACCGCCGGCGGGGAGAAGATCGGCGACCATGGCTACTACATCCACCCCAGCGTGATCGCCGACGTCACCCAGACCGACGAAGTCATCCAGAGCGAGATCTTCGGTCCCGTCATCACGGTGCAGAAGTTCAACGACGAAGCCGAGGCCCTGCGCTACGGCAACGGTGTGGAGTACGGCCTCGCCTCCAGTGTCTGGACCCGGGACTTCGGTCGCGCCATGCGTATGGCCAAGGGCTTGGACTTCGGCTGTGTGTGGATCAACACCCACATCCCGTTGGTCGCCGAGATGCCGCACGGCGGGTTCAAGCACTCCGGGTACGGCAAAGACCTGTCCATGTACGGGTTCGACGACTACACCCGCATCAAGCACGTCATGGCCAACCTCGACAGCTAGCCCCAAGCCCGCCGAGGGACCCCCGCTTCCACAAGAGTGGAGGAAATGACTCGTTGTCCGGCGGGAATGGAGGTTTCGAGGGGGTCATCTGCCTCGGCGCGCGCCAGAATGCGGTGACGATTCGCGGTACCGGAGGGTGAGGTCAATGTCGGTCGGTGGCAGCCAGTTCATCGCGGGCTCGTATCGGGAGGGTACGTCGGGGGAGACCCACGACGTCGAGGATCCGTCCACCGGCGAGGTGATCACGCGGCTCACCGTCGCGGGTCCTTCCGACGTGGACGACGCGGTCGCTGCCGCGCGCGCCGCGTTCCCAGAATGGTCCACCGCCACCCCCGGGACCCGATCCGTCGCGCTCACCGCGCTGGCGGGGATCCTGGACGAGCGCGCCGCGGAGTTCGCCCGGGTCGAGAGCCGCCAAGCCGGGAAGCCGATCAAGCTGGCCACCGAGTTCGACGTGCCCGGCACCATCGACAACGTCGCGTTCTTCGCCGGGGCGGCGCGCAACCTCGAGGGGAAGGCCTCGGCGGAATACTCCGGCGACCACACCTCACTGGTCCGCCGCGAGCCGATCGGCGTCGTTGGATCCATAGCGCCGTGGAACTACCCGTTCCAGATGGCGGGCTGGAAGATCCTGCCGGCGATCGCCGCAGGTAACACGATCGTGCTGAAGCCGGCGGAGCTCACTCCGTTGACCTCGCTCATGTTTGCCGAAGCCGCGAGGGACGCCGGGATCCCCGACGGTGTGGTGAACGTCGTCACCGGCCACGGGTCGGTCGCGGGCGCGCATCTCATCGCACACCCGGATGTGTCCATGGTCTCGTTCACCGGCTCGACGCCGGTCGGTCAGCAGGTCATGACCACCGCGGCGAACACCGTCAAGCGGGTCCACCTCGAGCTGGGCGGCAAGGCTCCGTTCCTCGTCTTCGACGACGCCGACCTCGACGCCGCCGTCAACGGGGCGGTGGCCGGCGCCCTGATCAACACCGGTCAGGACTGCACGGCGGCTACCCGCGCCTACGTGCAGCGTCCGCTCTACGACCAGTTCGTCTCCGGCGTCGCGGATCTGATGAGACAGGTACGCCTCGGCCCGACCGACGATCCTTCGACCGACCAGGGTCCGCTGATCTCGATGCGGCAGCAGCAAAGCGTGGCCGGCTTCATCGAGCGGGCGCGCGGATACGGCGCGAAGATCGTGATCGGCGGCTCGGTCCCGGGTGGTGCGCTGGCCAAGGGTGCCTACTACGAGCCGACGCTCGTCGTGGACGCCGCGCAGAACTCCGACATCGTTCAGAACGAGATCTTCGGTCCGGTACTCGTCGTACTCCCGTTCGACGACGACGACGAGGGAATTCGCCTGGCCAACGACGTGGTCTACGGCCTGGCCGCTTCGGTGTGGACGCGCGACGTGTTCCGCGCGCTGCGCGGCACATCGCAGATCCGTGCCGGGTGCGTCTGGGTCAACGACCACATCCCGATCATCTCCGAGATGCCGCACGGCGGGTACAAGCAGTCCGGCTTCGGCAAGGACATGAGCCAGTACTCGTTCGACGAGTACACCAACGTCAAGCACGTCATGTACGACCGCACCGCGGACGCGCGCAAGGACTGGCATCGCACGATCTTCGGTGACCGGTAGGCGATACTGGCCCACCGAAGGGGTGAGATCTCGGTGAGCCGGCAACGTCCGCACACGACCTACGACCATCGCGTCCTGGCTGCGTTGGCCGACGCGTCGCACACGCCGTTCTGGCTCGACGACGCTGCAGCCCCCGACCCCGAGCCGGCGCTGATCAGCAGCGCCCGGGCCGACCTGGCTGTGGTGGGTGGCGGGTTCTCCGGGCTCTGGACGGCGATCCAGGCCAAGGAGGACGACCCGAACCTCGACGTGGTCGTCCTCGAGGCCCGCACGGTGGGCTGGGCGGCATCCGGACGCAACGGTGGCTTCGTCTCCTCCAGCCTCACGCACGGGTTGTTCAACGGGCACGAGCGGTTTCCCGACGAGATGTCGACGCTGATCCGACTCGGCAAGGAGAACCTCGCCGGGCTCGAGACGACCTTGCAGCGCTATGACATCGACGCCGAGTGGGAACGCAACGGAGAGCTGACCATCGCCGACCAGCCGTGGCAGGTCGAAGGGCTGGCCGAGATCGCGGAGATCGGCGAGCGGTATGGCGATCACGTGGAGATCTGGGACGCCGAGCAGGTGCGGGCGCAGATCCACTCGCCGACCTACCTCGGCGCCGCGTTTGAAGCCGACGGCGGGGCGCTGGTCAACCCCGCGAAGCTCGCTTGGGGCCTGCGGCGGGCAGCGTTGAGCCTCGGTGTTCGCCTGTACGAGCGAACGCCGGTGACGGCGTTGGACGACGCCGGGGGACCGATGCGCTTGGTCACTCCGTACGGCGAGGTGCTCGCCCCAAAGGTGGCCCTGGCCACGAACGTCTTTCCGAACCTGATCAAACGCGCACGTCCGTATGTCGTTCCGGTCTGGGACTACGCCCTCATGACCGAACCGCTGACCACCGAGCAGATGACGTCGATCGGCTGGGCGAACCGGCAAGGACTCTCCGACGCCGGCAACCAGTTCCACTACTACCGCCTCAGCGCGGACAACCGGATCCTCTATGGCGGCTACGACGCCGTGTACTTCTTCGGGAACGGACTCGAGCCTCGACACGAAGCCCGGCCCGAGACCTTCGCGAAGCTCGCCGACCACTTCTTCACCGTCTTCCCACAGCTGCACGGGCTGCGCTTCAGCCATGCGTGGGGTGGCGCGATCGACACCTGTAGCCGGTTCACCGCGTTCTGGGGGCAGGCGTACGGAGGACGCGTGGCCTACGTGATGGGCTACACGGGCCTCGGTGTCGGCTCCACCCGGTTCGGCGCACGCGTCATGCTCGACCTGCTGGCCGGACGCGAGACGGAGCGGACGTCTCTGCGCATGGTGCGCACGAAGCCGTTGCCCTTCCCGCCCGAGCCGGCCCGTTCGGCGGCGATCAACCTGACCCGATGGTCGATCGACCGGGCCGACCGCAGCGGCGGTCATCGCAACCTCTGGCTACGCACGCTGGACCGGATGGGCCTCGGCTTCGACTCCTGACGCGTGCTCGCGACGTCGGAGATCCGCAGAACGCATCCGCCGCACTCGGCCTTGTAGCAGACTGGCATCTCAGCGATCGTGGCTGGGCACCGAGGGAGGTCGTGATGAGCATTCGCGCAACGCGGACCAGGCGCCTGTTTTCGGCGCTCTCGCTCGGGGTGCTGGTGCTGGGGCTGACGGCGCTTCCGGCGGCAGGAGGAACCGCCCGCCCGGCGGTGCCCGCGGCCGCGTTGCCCGCGCCGGTTCCCTGCAATCAGTCGTCTGGCCATTGCTGGAAGCCGACGGTCAAGGCCCGCTGGCAGTACCAGCTGCAGGGGTCGCCCGGCCTCCATGGCGGATGTCGCTATGGGAGGACCGGATTCGTCAACATCGGCGTCACCGGCAAGTCGTTCGCGACCGGCCGGACCGTTGCACCGACAGTCTTCGACATCGACATCTTCCAGGACGGCAAGTGCTACTCGCCGCAGGACTACTCCGTCCTGAACTACGCCGCCGTGCAGGCGCTGCACGTGCGCGGTGCGAGAGTCATCGGTTACGTGGATGCCGGCACGGCGGAAACCTGGCGTCCGGACTACCCGGAGCTGCAGGCGTTCGACCAGAGCTGCGACGGGTGCTTGTTCGGCAACCCACTCAGTCACTTTCCTGACGAGTACTGGCTCAACATCAACCCCGGCGTGAAGGGGATCAACCCGAACACCGGTCGCTCCGAGACCACCCGGCAGTTCCTGTTGGACGAGATGCTGGCCAGGGTGAAGGAGGCGAAGCTGATCGGCGTGGACGCAATCGAGTTCGACGACGTAGACGCCTATCAGAGCCACACGGGACTGTCGATCACGCCCGCCGCGCAGCTGAGCTACAACGCTGCCTTGGCCAACCTCGCCCACCGCATGGGGCTGTCTGTCGGTCTGAAGAACGACCGGGAACAAGCCGCAGCTCTGCAGCCCTACTTCGATTTCGGGATCGAGGAGGAGTGCTGGCAGTACACCGAGTGCGGCCCGGTCCAGAACTGGCCACACCAGTACGGCAAGGCGGTGTTCGACGTCGAGTACCAGTCACGGCCGGCCTCGTTCTGCCCGCAGTCCAACTCGCCGCAGTTCGACTTCAACTCGATCCGAAAGACCGATGACCTGTTCGATCTCCCGTACCGGTCGTGTCGATAGAACCATTCCCCCCGGAAGTGGCCACAACGGTCGCAACGGGTACGTGGCTACCGCCTGCTCACCGACGCCGGCCACCCGACATTGACCGCCGACGGCACCAGCCAGTCGCCCTAGCCCGACTACGACGTGGACGGCACAACCGTGGTCGGCTACGCCGACGTCAGCAAGCCCCTCCACTGAACCGCTGCCGGCTGAACCGATCAGGAATCGAGAAGCGGCACCACCGGTTCGCGTCTAGCGTTCTGCCCAAGGCCGACAGTAGGCCGAGCCCGCGCCGCCAGCCTCGAAAGGGAGTCCGAGCATGCCTGCCAAGAGTGCCAAGTCCGAGTCCGACGGCTTCACCGCTGAGGAGCGCGCCGCGATGAAGGAGCGCGCCGCCGAGCTGCGGGCTGAGGGGAAGAAGGGGGCCAAGAAGGCCGACGGTCTGCAGGCAGTCCTCGACCGAATCGCACAGATGGCACCCGACGACCGGGCGTTGGCGGAGCGGGTGCATGTGACCGTGCTGGGGACCGCACCGGATCTGTCGCCCAAGACCTGGTACGGGATGCCGGCTTACTGCGACGCGGACGGCAAGGTCGTCGTCTTCTTCCAGGACTCCGGCAAGTTCAACTACCGATACTCGACGCTGGGTTTCCAGGAGGCGGCGAGCCTTGACGATGGCGACATGTGGCCGGTCTCGTACGCGCTGCAAAAGTGGAGCCGCGCGGTCGAGAAGCGGGTGATCGACCTCGTGCGGGCCGCGACCTCCTGACCTAGCTGCTCACGGCGTCAGCCGCTGGCACCGGGGTGTGGTGTGTCGATCTGGGCGATGAGCCGTTTGAGGTGCGCGATCTCCGTGCGCAGGGCTCGTTTCCCGGCGGGCGTGATCTGCACTCGGGTGCGCGGTCGCTTGCCTTCGTAGCCCTTCTGGATTCGGAGCAGGCCAGCGCCCTCGAGCACGCTCAGATTGTGGGACAGGTTCCCGGCGGTGAGTTCGAGGGTCGTCTGCAGGAAGCCGAAGTCGACTGTCTTGGCCTCCTGGGCTATGGCGAGAATGCCCAAGCGAACCCGCTGGTGAACGATCTCGTCCAAGCCATTGACCGGGTGGGTCACGGCTGGGACCGCTCGGTGAGGGCGGAGCCAGCGCTCCCCAGCAGCAAGAACATGCCGACGACGAGGTAGCGGCTGGCCGCGAAGCCGACGGGGTGGTGATCGACGAGGTGGCTCAGCGCGAGGCTGGGCCAGGAGGACACCAACACCACGGCGGCGAAGACCAGGTAGCCAACGCTGAACCAGGCCAGTGCCGGGTACCGCTCCACCCACGCCAGGACGAGCAGGCCGGCCCCGATGGCCAGGAGCGGGGTGAAAGCGGCCAGTCTGAATCCGAGCGCGTTGTCCCCAGGTGTGAGGTTCTTCAACTGTGTGTGCACCGCCCAGACCGATACACCGATCACCGCCAGCCCGCCGAGCCACGCCCAGGCGTACCGACCGACTCGGGTGCTGACCCCGCTGTGCCGGGCTCGCCACAGGTAGAACAAGGTGATCATGACGTACGCAAGGCTCAGGCTCACCACCCAGTACCAAAAGAACGAACGACTTCCCGCGATCGTGCAGTACCTGAACTCGCCCTGTGTGGTGTGGACCACGGGGCCACAACCTCCGCCCGGGTGCGACAGCCCGAACAGTGGCCACGCTGCCACCACGAGACCGAGGACCAGCAAGGGGAACCACGTCTGACGCTGGGCCAACTTGGTCTTTCGGGCGTACTCCTCGGCAGCGGCCAGGAGTTGCTGCGGGCTGTCGGACTCGGGAGCCGGAACGTTGGTCGCCATGGACCTAGGTTTGCATCTCAAACCACTCCGGCAAGGGAGATTGGGTCGAATCACCCGCAACGAACGCCGGCATCCGGTCGGAGAGTTGGCTAAGCGAGTCGTGTCTGGATCATTGCTCGTCGCGGAGCGTCTAGTGAGCTTCTCGGGCGACGTGGAGTCGGGCGTGGGCGATGGCTTGCGGGGTGTGGTCGAAGACGTGTCGTTCGCTGGCCAGTTCCTGGTAGACGCCGAGTTGGTCCAGGACGCGTTCGTGGTCGGGTTGGATGCCTGAGAGCAGCACGGTGATGCCGCGGTGTTCGAGGCGTTTGATGATGTCGGCGGTGACGCTGGCGCCGGTGGCGTCCAGGGTGGTGATCCGGGACATCCGCAAGATGACGACTCGGACATCACCGACCTCGGAAAGCTCGAGCAGGAAGCGGTGCGCGGCGCCGAAGAACAGGGCACCGTCGAAGCGGTAGGCGACGATGTGCTGGTCGAGCAGCTGTCGTTCCTCGGTGTTGTGGTCGTCGTGGTCCAGGGGGACCTCGTCGATCCGGGCATGTTGGGCTACTTGGTGCAGTGCCAGCGTCCCGGCCACGAGCAGTCCGATGATGACCGCGGTGACCAGGTCCAGCAGGATCGTGGTGGCGGCGGTGATCACCAGCACGATCGCGTCGGCCCGAGTGGAGCGCAGCAGCGCGGTGGTGCTGGACACCTCGATCATCTGCACCGCGGTGGCGATCAGTACCCCCGACAGGGCGGCCAAGGGGATGGCGGATACGGCGGGGGCGAACGCGACCACCACGAGCAGCAGCACCACGGAGTGGGTCAGGGCCGCGAGGCGCGAGCGGGCCCCGGTTCTGACGTTGACTGCGGTTCGGGCGATCGCGGCGGTCGCCGGGATGCCGCCGAACAGTGGGGTGATCAGGTTGGCGATGCCTTGCCCGAACAGCTCCCGATCCGGGTCGTGGGTCTCCCCGACGCTCATCGCGTCCGCGACAGAGGCGCACAGCAGGCTCTCGAGCGCCGCCAACGCGGCGACCGCCACCGCCGGCAGGATCAGCTGAGACAGGTCACCGGTGAACGAGGGCAGCGACGGTGCCGGCAGGCCTGACGGGAGGTGTCCGATGGTGGCCACCGACAACCCGGTGATGGCCACGGTCACGGCGGCCGCTGCGACCGCGAGCAGGGAGACCGGCCAGGCCGGCCGCAACCGAGCCGCGATCAGGATCGCCCCCGCTACGGCCGCGGCGATCAGCGGAGCCGCCCACGCGGCCGGGGACGAGGTGGCGGTAGCGAGCCAGTCCTGGACCGCCCGGACTGCAGCGGCACCGACCTTCCCCCCAGTCGACGTGACGCCGAGCGCGGTCGGGATCTGCTGCAGCGTGATGATGACCGCGATCCCGATCGTGAACCCTTCGATCACCGGCAGCGGGATGTAGCGGGCCGACCGACCAGCCCCGACGAACGCCAACCCGATCAGCACGATCCCGGCCAGCAACCCCACGGTCAGCACCGCGCCGGCGCCGTACTTGGCCACGATGGGAGCCAGCACCACCGCCATCGCCCCGGTCGGCCCGGACACCTGCAGATTGCTGCCGCCGAAGATCGCCGCCAACGCCCCGGCGACCACCGCCGTCGCGATTCCCGCCTGCCGGCCCGAGCCCGGAGGCGATCCCGAACGCCAACGCCAACGGCAGCGCCACCACCGCCACCGTCAACCCGGCCAACAAGTCTCGGCGCGGGTTCTGCCGCGCCGGACGCCAATCAGCCCACCGCGGAACGAACGCCGACAGCGCCGAGGTCGACAGCGACAGCGACATGGACGACCCAACGCGAGAAACGGACACTTCCGGGAGGCCCCAGACTATCCGGGCGAACCCCTCGGCCCAGCGGCCGCGAAAGCGGCAGGCCGCACCCGGCTGCGCCAGTTCCGACGCGACCCTCAGCAGAGGTGATGTAGGTCACCCGGCCGCCGCGGTGGTCATGCTCGCTGGGTGAGTGCCGATGGCGGTGGCGTCGTCTCCTTCAAACGTCGGCTGACGGCTACCGCGAACGTGGCACGCCGCTGGCTCCCCAATCGAAACGAAGGACGTCCCCGACCCCACGGAGCCACATGCCCCGGATGAACGCCACGGTCGTCGCCTCGACCTCGTCCACCCAGTCATTACGTGACTGCGCTCACCATGAGCACGATGATGCCGGTTCGATGGTGACGGAGTCGTACAGAGCCACACTGCTGCGCAGAGTCAGCTCTGGCCTTGGGAGGGATGCATCCAGCATTCGCGACGATGCGGCGGTTACCCGAGTTCAGCGCGATCGAGCCGTTCGTCGACCTCGGTGGCAAGGCGGTCCACTTGCTGGGTGCCGCCCTCGGCCGTGTCCTGCTTGGCATAGATCAGGCGACCCCATAGACCCGCAGCCCAAGCGTCTCGAATCTCCCACTGGAACCACTCTCGGCCAGTCTGGAGCTGGTAACTGGCGATGAAGTCGGCCGTCTGGGCAACCGAGGCGGTGACATCTGACCCCACCTCACTGGGCCACATTGACGCGGCTAGGCCCACGATGGCGGGCTCGGGTTGGGCGATGACACTGTCCCAGTCGTGCACAACAAGAGGATCGCGGCCCGTCCATCGAATGTTCTGTGACTCCCAGTCGCCGTGACCGATGCACGACTGCCTCGGTGTCGAGGTCAGTCGTCGTCTCACGCGTCGAGCAGCGTCATCGACCCACTCCGGACCCTGGACGAGGTTGAGGTCTTGACCGTGCTCGTCAACGTCGGGCCACAGTCGTCGTCCGGGATGGCCCCATGCTGTCCACGGCGGCGAGGGTGTCAGATCGGGGACGACCGCCGGGGCGGGTGCCGAAGAGATCAGGCGAGCGAGGAGGGCTGCGAACGGCGCTACTCCTTCTTCGGTGGGGAGAGGCCTGCCACCAGACATCTCGGTCTCGGCCGTGACCGTCATGCCGTGGAACCGCGTCGCCGCAGTCAATGGTTCCGGACATGGGAAGCCCGCACGAGCCAGTGTGGCCTGGACTTGCAGACAGCCGACGATCCGAGGCTGGAAGGCACGCGCCTTCACCACTACATGGAGACCGCTGGACAACTCGACTCCGATGACCTCGGAAAGAAACCCGGAGCGGAATACGACCCGCTCGAACGGCGCACCCAGGAATCGCTGACACCAATCCGCGAGGAGCGTGTCATCCAGCACACCTGGCAGCGTATTGCTCCCGGAACCTGGGACTACCGTTCCGACCGCGTCGGCGAGGCTGGGGCAGGCCGTCAAACCGGTTCCGGCGAGTGAGTCGGAGGCGGTCGGGTTCATCTGGCTCCCCGTCGAGGTGCCACAGCCACCGAGCGCCAAGATCGAAAGAATGGCGAGGGCTGATCCGAACCGAGCGAGTGGAGGGGTCACAGAGGCATCTCGGTCAGGTACGCATTCTCCCTGATCGAGACAGCCCTGGATCGGCACCTCTGCCTCAGCGACCGCTGACGCACTCGCGGCGGCCGCCGCCGCAACCGCTCCACATGCTCTGAGATCATCCGAGCCGGCGTCCAGATCACAAGCGATCTGCCGCGACGACACCCCACCGCAGAACGCTGAGCCATCACAACCTTCTCAACCTCAGACAACCGCTGCATCCGAACCTCCCGACGACACAACCCCAGATCACGAGGGTGTTGCATCGACCGGCTCAGACCACCGCACATAGGGGCGGGTCAAGCAGGCGATCTGGCGGGTTAGAAACCTCCTATGGTCGCCGGCCCCTGACGAATAGGCTCGCGCTCATGACCGACGGCGACTGGAGGGATGGCGGGTTCAGGCAGCGTCGGCCCTCCGCGGAGACTCTCGCCTGGGTTGCGGCGTCGATGGGTCGGGGCAGTCGCATCGTTGGCTATCGCCGATTGACCGGTGGCGTCTGCTCCGCCGTGCATCGGCTGACTGTCGAGCGACGTGGAATGCGAACGTTCGTCGTACTGCGGCAGTACCCGGGCGGGCTTGGCCTGCAGGGGAGCTTGGAGAAGGAGATCGCCAACCTTGGTGTGGTGGCGGGAAGCGGGCTCCCGGTTCCGAGCATCCTGGCTACTGATGTTGCTGGTGCTTCGACGGGGGGCGCGCCATCGTTGCTGATGACACGGTTGCCGGGGCATGTTCACCTCAATCCGGCGGAACCTCGGTCGTGGATGACGAGGATCGCGGAGATTGCTGTATTGCTGCATTCCCTCGATCTCCCCGCGAAGATGTTCAGACCTTGGACGGATTCTTGGATCGCTCCTCTAGACGGGTTTCAGGTGCCGGTCGACGCACAGAAGCCGGCTGTGTGGAAGGCGGCGTTTGGTGTCATGGCGGCGCCGCCGCCAAAGGACACTGCCGTCTTTCTGCACGGCGATCTCCTGCCTGTCAACATGCTGTGGTCGCGCGGGAGGATTACTGGACTGACCGACTGGAACTCCATCCATCGGGGGGCGCGCGCGATTGACGTCGGGCACTGTCGGCGATACTTGGCGGCGCTCTACTCGCCCGAGTGGTCGGAGCAGCTTCGGTCGCTCTATGAGTCGATCGCCGGGGTGACTCTCGATCCGTGGTGGGACCTGTATGCCCTGCTGCACTATGACGACAGCGGGCCGAAGTGGATCCGTAGTCAGGTCGCTGGGCGCCGTCCCGTCGATGTGCCCGGCATGACTTCCCGGGTCGAGGTCGCTATCGAGACAGCGCTACGGCGCCTCGGATAACTGCGGGTCCCTGCTGGTCGCCTGCAGCTGGAGCGTCAATGTCGGCGGTATGACGCCGATACGCAACATCGACCGGCGACTGCGTCGCTCATCGTCCAGGGGCGGCCGCGCCGTCCGCGCTGGGGATGGCATGGGGCGCGTTCTTGGAAGCTAGCGCTTCACCTGATGCCACTGTCGAGCGTGATCGTCACATCCTGCGGCCCGGGTCCTTCCAGACGCACGACCTGGCTGGCCGATGATCGGTAACCGCTCGGTGACGTCGCCGTGAGGGTGTATGTCCCCGTTGGCAGTGTCAGGGTGAACGAGCCGTCGACTGCCGAGACAACCCGGGCCACCTCGGCCTCGCCAGTCGACGCAACGACGCTCGCGCCTGCTACGCGAAGCGCAGGGCAGGGCGAGTCGGCGCGCTGGACCGGGCAGCCGGGGGCAGCCAGAACCAGGCCGTGGACGACTGTCGAGGTTGCGGGAGGCGTCGTACCGGTCGCGCAGCCGGCCAGGGCTAGCACGGCCACCAAGACAAAGGGCGCGAGCTTCACGCCGTTAGGACGCACGACCGAGCCCCCGGGACCCGCGAGCATCACCGCGAACAGATCGGCACGTACGTGCGCTCCGAGCGGCAGTCAGATTGGCGCCCTAGTCGGCGTCTGAACGCCCCAACGGCGACGCGGGGCGCGTCGCGAGCACATCACTTCCTTCTCGACGCATCGTTACGCGCAAACTGCCTGCATGTCCGACGCAGCAGCTCTCCGCCGTCGATCCATCGAACGCCGACCAGGCCCGCGACTGGGACGGGGACGATGGACGCTATTGGGCTGACCACCACGCCTCGTTCGAAGGATTGCTTGCAGCGTTCGACCCTCACCTCGTGGCGGCCGCCAACCTGGCCGCGGACGACATCGTCCTCGAGATCGGCTGCGGAACCGGCGCCACGACCCGCGCCTTGGCCGTTGCGAGTTCCGGCCGGCGAGGGTCGTCGCTGTCGACCTTCCGGCCCGATGCTCGAGCTTGCTCGCGCCGGAGCGAGCGAGGCAGGGCTCGGAAACGTCGACTTCATACACGCCGATGCGCAGGTCCACGCTTTCGCTCCCAGCGTCCGTTGACGCTGCGGGTAGCCGTTGCGGATGCTATGTTCTTCGGCGACCCCGCAGCTGCCTTCGCCAACATCGGCCGAGGCTCTTCGCCCAGGGCGGTCGGATCGCGCTCGTCGTGTGGCAGGCGGAGGAACTCAACGAGTGGATCACCAAGCTCGACGAGCGACGACGACCACCCAGCCGACCGAGAGTGAGGGTGCGCCTGAAAGCGCCGACCCTGTCGAAAGCCTGCCGGACTACGAACCGGGACCATTCTCGCTCGCCGATCCGGCACGCTGCATGGCCTTCTGGAGGGTGCCGGGTTCATCGACGTCACCTTGTCCAGCCTCACGCTTCCCCTACGCCTCGGCGCAACCGTGGACGAGCCTTCGAGTTCTGCTCGACGTGGATCGACGGACGAGGACCCCGAGGCCGTTGCCGCGGCCGAGACTCGACTCCGCGACCTCCTGAGCTCCGCAGAACAGCGGCAGCGGCGTCTTCCTCGGGTCGGCGACCTGGCTGGTTACAGCCCAACGTCCCGCCTGATCGAGCTGGATACCGTTCCCCAGGCCGAGCTTTCCACCCGCACAGACTGCCGGATCGCGTCAGCCCGAGAACGGCTGCGGACTCAACTGGTCTGCGCGGCGGCAGGCATGTCGTTGAGGCGATGTCAGCCACCGTTCGGTGTCGCGTCGGTGTCGCGCGGGTTGTTCCCCCAGTAGGCGCCGTTCTCGGTGATGAGCGGTGTCCTGGCGAGTGGGTGGAGGTCGGTGCCGTTCCTGTTGATCAGGTAGAGGTCAGCGTGGTCCCCGCCCGGAGGGATGTGGCAGAAGAGGATCTGTTGGCCGTTCGGTGACCATGAGGCGTGGTTCGAGGCGACGCCGTCGAGGGTCTTTGAGAGCAGGCGGAGCCCACTGCCGTCCGGGTGAACGGTGTAGAGCACCTGATTGACGCCGCCTTGTGGATCCGGCGGGGACTGGAAGAGGATCCGGTCGCCTTGCGGTGAGTAGCTGGGGTCGGCCGAGTCCAGTCCGGCGCGGGTGATCAGGCGCATACCGGTGCCGTCGGTGTGGATGGTGGCGATCCGGAACTGGTCGGGTGTGCCGTAGATCCAGTGCAAGTAGACGATCCTCTTGCCGTCTGGCGACCACGACGCGTCGTCGTCCTGGGCGTTCCCGGACTCATCGGTGAGCCGGTATGCGTGGGAACCGTCGAGGTTGACCGTCCACAGCTCGACGTACGGCGGCTGGTCCAGGCCGTTGCGGAAGATGGCTCGGGTGAACACCAGGCGCTTGCCGTCGGGTGAGAAGGCATGTCCCTCGACGGCGTCACCGCACGTCACGGTGTTCGGGTAGCCACCGGGGACGACACGGTGCAGCCCTTCGCCGTTCACGTCGACCATGAAGATCTGGTCGGGAAGCGCTCCGTGCTGCCGCTGCCTGGTGAAGACCACTCGGGTGCCGTCGGGGGAGATCGTCGGCTGCACATCATCGGCTCGGGAGTGGACCAACTGTCGCCGGTGGGTGCCGTCGGCGTGCTCGACATACAGCTGTTTGGGATCGCCATTGAGCGGATCGTTGAAGAATACGATCTGACCATCAGCGGGGGTAGTGTCCGCTTCAGTCGCATGTCTTTCTGCGAGACCCACCTTGCCAGTGTTGGCGATGGAGGCAACCGCCGGTGCAGTGAGCATCAGCACAAGCGCTGGTACCAGCAAGGCTAGACGACGGCGCATGAACGGCTCCAATGGTCTTGTGGGCAGCGGGTTCGTCGAGACCTGTCCTCGGCTGAGGTCGGCGTTCTTGAGTGTTAGCTCGTTGGCTGTACGTGGTAACGCCCCACGTGCAGGGTCGCCAGGATCGGTTGGACCTCGGTGAGGGTTTGGGGCAGGCGGCCCGCTTGGCTGTCCCAGATCCAGACCACGGCCTTGACGCCGACTGAGCCGAAGATCATGCGCGAGGTCCGTCCGGGTAGCAGCCCGATCGGGTTTGTGCCGGCGTATTCCGAGCGGAGCAACGGCCTGCACGAGACCGGCACGGCACAGCTATGACTGGGTCCCATGTTGGCCGACACGGCAGCGTCGACCTGCCAGGCTGGCTGGGCGTTCAGCGTCGTAGCGGTGACCACCGCTGCCTGGCCACCGGCCTTGGCGATCAACCTCGCCATCCGATAATCCGTGGGGTTGTTCAACGCTACGGTCGCGACCGGCAACAACTGGGCGGTCGCTGTCGGAAAGGCGAGGATCACCACCCCGCGGCTGTTGTCGGCGCTGCGCACGTCGAACCCGTAGCCGGGGTCGGTGGCCGCTCCCCAGCCGGCCGGCAACTCCGCCGTCACGGCATAGGCGCCGTGGTAGCTGTTCAGGTGGCCGACATAGGCAGTGCTGCTCGGACTCGTCGCTGGCCGCGGGCGGGTGCCCAAGCCAGACAGCCACCCGGGAAGTAGAGACGCCGCGACGACCAGCAGGACAACCGCTGCCACCGCGACCAGCGCCGGGTAGCCGGCCCTCCAGCGGGCCCGCCCTTCGCCGTCGCCATCGATGACACCGTCACCCAGCGGGTCCATCGGCAGATCAGCCACCACGGTGTGAGCCGCCGACGCCGCGCTGCGAAGCCGATCGTCAAGACTCATGACCAACCACCCTCGCTGCCGAGCCGGGTCGCGAGACTGACCCGCGCCTGATGCAGGTGCGCCTTTACCGTGCCTTCGGCACAGCCCAGCGTGCGGGCCGTCTCGGCAACCGAGCAGTCCAAGAGGTAGTGCAGCGCCACACACTGACCTTGCCGCCGCGGCAACCGCCGGACCTCCGCCCACACCTGTTCGTCGACCTCCGGCATCGCCGCAAGTGGCTCCCGCCGACCGCCCAACCGGGCCAACGCTCGAAGCTCAGCCATCCGCCGACGCGACACCGAACAAGCCCGATTCAACGTGACCCGACGTACCCACGCTGCCGGATCCTCCAACGCACAGACCCGGTCCCAATCCCGCAGCGCCGTCAGCAGCGCATCTTGCGCGATGTCCTCAGCGGCGGCCCGGCTGCCCGACAGAACCAACACAAGCGCGACCAGACTCCGGAAGTTGCGCCGGTAGAAGGCGTCGAACGTCTCACCCCGCAACACCACCGGAGCCCGATCCGCGGGTTTACGGCCCACCACGCCCTCCTGCCGCTGAGCAGTGCTCGGGTGAAGACGACCCACCATGGTGATAACACGCACAACCCCGGTCCCGGGGTTTAGCCGTTGCCCGAATCCCGCAGCCCGACCCCCGACAACGACCCCAATCGCAGTCTCCTCAACCAAGCGCTCACAGGGTTGAACCGGCCAGGAACATCCCGCGTACGGTCTCGGCGCGACGAACCACGACCTGCGCAGGAAGCCGGATGCAGGGCACCGAACGGCACCTCCGTGCGCGGCATGCGCCATAGGCTTCGACCGTTGAACGATGTTGCCGAGGGAGACCCGACTTATGGCCCGAAGGCGTCCCATTCTCCTGCTGGCCCCTTTGGCAGGGGCTTTGATCGGACTTGTGCTTGCGCTGGCGTTCCCCTGGCCGCACGGCGCAACACACAGCTGCCCATCCGGTGTCCCGATCGCCGCGTGTTACTACCCAGCCGATCTCACCGCCCAAAGATTGCTGTGGACGGGCATTGGCTTGGCCATTGGCCTTCTCATCGCTGCTACGACGTGGATCGTCTCGGCCGCGTCGGCCCAGAACATCGAGGCGATGCAACCGACATCGGACAGCTCCGACTAGTCCACGACCGTCGACCACCCAGGTCGGCACGTCTGCTCGGGTCGCCCTAGATCACCTTGAGGATGATGTCCTCAACTCGATCAGAGCCACAATCCGGGAAGGGTGAGCGCGATGGACTCAGTGGATGACAGTGGTCTGGGTCTGGGGGCGACGGCTCATCAGGGTCTCGACGTACCTGCACCCCCGACCCACGTGGACGGGTGCTACTCCTGCGAGCGCAACGCGCAGCTAGAGGACCTTCCACCGCGTGAGGCGATCGTCGTTCGCGACGGCTGGCGTGTGGCCCATGCCTTCGACTCCGCATTGCCAGGCTGGCTGGTTCTGATTCCGACCCGTCACGTCACCGCTGCTGATGATCTGGATGAGGAGGAGAGCGCGGCGTTGGGTCCGCTGCTCGCCGGCTTGTCCGGAGCCCTCAGGACCGTCACGGGCTGCACCAAGACCTACTTCATGCTCTTCGCCGAGAAGGAGGGATTCGAGCACCTCCACGTGCACGTCGTGCCGCGGATGTCCTGGTTCACCGACGAGCAGGCCGGCCCTGGAGTGCTCGGCTTCCTGAGCCGGCCGGTGTCGGAGTGGGTCACCGAGTCCGCCCAAGACGAGGTGGCCTTAGAGCTGCGGGACCTTGTGCCCCCGCAGCTCGTGTGACATCCAGCCAGGTCCAGGATTGCGTCTCCATCGCGGAATCGTCCAGGAATGCCATTCCGCGGATTGAAGCAATACGTGCCTCGCAGAATTGGGTAATGCGGCCACGGAATCTCTCGACGTCGTCTGTCGAGATCACATTCAGAACTTGAAAGAGAGAGGACTGATCTGTTGTGACGACTAGAGGCGGTCATTCAGGTGGCTCAGGTGGCGGCAAGGTCTACACCCTGGGGATGATCGGTGCTGGCGTCTACTACTGGCAGCACGGCGACGGCGACGCGAGGAGCAGGGCGAAGGCGTTGGGCAAGGCACTGGTCTGGCCGGCCTTCGTGGTCTACGACGTACTCGAGCACATGTCCGCAGACGCGGAAACTCCGCTGCTACCGGAGCCTGTTGAAGGTGCCGAGGAGTAGCAACAGTGTCGGTGGCGGTTCGTAACGGCGCTGCTGGACGAGTCGACTGTGGTGCTGATTGTGTGGCCGAACCAGTCGGAGAAGGCGGCATGGCAGACGGCGCTGCAGGTGTCGCCGGTTCGACCTGACGTGGCGTGTCGGATCTGCCTGGCAGTGTCACCCGCGAGAGTCGAGGACGGTGTGAGGTGGACGGGGCCGAGGTCGTCGGGCTGCTCTGCAGCGAATCCCCAGTTCCGGAGCTGCTCGTGGCGATCGTTACGAACGACGAGGTCGGTCGGGACGATCCGGCTCAGCCCGAACCGGCACGGCACTGCGGTGCCCTTCTTCGAACCCGCGCAAACGGGCAACCGGCGTCAGGCCTTCCGTCGCGTGGCACCCAGTGCCAAGGTGCAGATCATTGACCTACCCAAGGAGATCGTCATGAAGGCCGACACGGCGAACATCGATCAGCCGCACGAAGTCCGACCCTTTGCTGCCCACGGGCACATGGATGTGGTCACCCTGGGCGACTTCACTCTCGGCCGCGGCGTCTTCGAACCTGGCTGGCGGTGGGATGAAGACGTCAAGCCGATCGCCGGGACCGACTCGTGCCAAGCCCGGCACACCGGCATCTGCATCTCGGGTCAGATGATGGTCCGGGCCGACGACGGATCGGAGGCCACCGTCGGTCCCGGCGACGTATTCGTCCTCGAGCCCGGCCACGACGCGTGGACGCTGGGCTCCGAACCCTGCGTCATGTACGACACCGGGGTAGCCGCCTACGCCAAACCGGCCGGATAGACGCCAGGGCCAGGCGCGAACCGGATCTGTGCAGTGCGGTGAGGGCACTCCTGGAGGTACCCGTCGGCGATCCGGGACTTCCTCCTCTGCCGGGCATGACACTGCGTGGATACTTTGCGTCGCGTCAGCGCACTACGACGAACCGCCCGGATGCGTTGCCCCGCAGGGTCCGGGGGTGCTGGCAGGGGCCGGACGGCCCCGGAGACTCAGCGCAAGCCGGGGCCGTTCGATGGGTTGGCACGGAAGGATCAGTGGGTGCGCTTCAGCCGAGCGACATCCCCATGCGCTCCAGCTCATTCTGCAGAACGGCGAGTGCCTTGGGTCCGACGCCGTGAAGCGCTTTGAGCTGCTCGAGCGGGACTCCGTCGAGGTGGGCGAGTTCGGTGAACCCCGCGCCCACGAGAGCCCGCGTCGCAAGAGCCCCTATGCCTCGGGGCAGCGATGGAGCTTTGGGCTCGCCGTTGGCCACCGATAGACCATGTCAGGCACTTCACGCGAAGCGCCCGCGGACGGTACCTCCGTCGGGTTACACGTCAGGTTTGTACGACCCGAGTCACTGGCTGTGCGGTCCTGCACCATGTAAGCCGTGATGATCGCGGCCGGGAAGAAGACCAGGCTGAAGATGAAGTAGCCGATGAATCTGTGTCCCTTGCGACCGGCAACTCGGGACGGCCAGCAACTCGGGACGGCCAGAACGCGATCGCCACCCAGATGACGAGGAACAGCACCCACCAGATTGGATTCATCGTCGAATCCTTCCGGCGTTCGTGATGCACGTCCCCAGAGCGGAGCGCGGAGGACCCGACCCCCTCGTACGAGACCAGCCAGCCACCCAACATCCGTTTTCGGCTAGGGACCATCGGCCCCGAAGCCATCGAGGCACAGACTGTCGGATCTGATCAGCCCCGTATCGGCACGTACGTGCGCCGCTACCGGGGGGTTGCAGAAGAAGGGACGAGCCGGCCGGTCGCGGCCTTGGCCGTGGCGATCAGGTAGATGGCTGCGATCAGCTCTGCTAGGCCGGGAAGGATTGCGCTCAGGGCCGTCGCAAAGATCCCTGATTGGACCCCGAAGCAGAACGGGTGGCCGGCCGGACTGGCAAAGACGGCGAGCATCTCATCGCCGTTGGGGTTGTCTGCTGGCCTCTTCGCCGCCTGAAGTTGACGCCCGCCGAGCTCCACCGCCAGCCGCTCGGCCGTCGCCAGGTCGTCGACATGCAGGTCGAGGTGCACCTGTTGCTGCTGGGGGCCCGTCGGCCAATCCGGTGCCACATGGTTCGGGGCAAGTTGTACGCCGATCACCCACTTGCCGTCGACAACGATGCTGTGCCAGTGGTCGTCGCGGTGCACCGTGCCGCGCAGGAGGCCAGCCCAGAACGTGCTCTCGGCCTCGATGTCGCTGGCGTCACAGACAATCACCCACCTATGTACCTTCACGTCAGACCCCTGTCCCGCCACGACCCATGAGTTGTCTACGCGTCGCTGCGGACCAGCGAGGACGCACGGTCGGCCACTTTGCGTTTGGTTGCGACCAAGCGGGGGAGCGCACCGCCGAATGGTTCCTTCGGCGCGACGCCGATGGGCACCAGCTGGTCAAGGTCGGAAACTACGGTCCAGCCACTTCCCTTCTCGATCAGCATCTGGTGCTTGGTGCGGTAGTAGTCGCGCGACAATGAGACCGCCACTCCCCAAGCGCCGGCCGCAGCGGCCATCAAGTGGGCGTGCAGGCGAGTGGAGATCCATAGCTGGCCGCGTTGCGCCGGGAAGCCGTCACGCCAGAGAAACGAGAACGGCAGCACCTTCAATTGCGGCAAGTGCGGTCGCAACAGCGCAACAACTGCGGCGTCGTCCGGGGGGTTGCACTCCACCAATGTGATCGGGCCTTGGTCGACTCCCCACTCCTTGAGAGTGCGCACGGCGTAGTCGGCGATTTCCTCTTGAGGGATCTCCAGCATGTCCGACTGCAGGCACAGCATCGTCGGTGCCGCGCCAACGGATCCGTAGATCGGTCGAGGACCCGCTGGCATGGAGTCGAATGCCAACAATGCGTCGTCGCCGGCCATCACCGTGCGTGGGGCGTCGTAGGTGAGGTTCGAGTGCGTGGGCATGTCCCTTACGTCCACCAGGTCGAACTCGTCCAGCGCCGCCGCCACCGGACCTTCGCTGCCGGGGACGAACGGCATCAATCCCGCACCGGTCATCGCAGTGCGGGTCCCGTACCGCTTCCGTAACCCACGAGCAGCGCCGATCAGCGCAAGGTGCTGCGGCCAGAACTTGTTGATGTAGCCGCCGCCAACGATGTGGACGAGGTCGACCCGGGACAGGTTCTCCACCCCAGTGGCTTCACGCGCGATCAGGCCGGGTTCGTCAATGACCTTCGCCCCGAAGTCGATGGTCTCCGCGGGGGTCGAGACGGGGGCGTTCCAACAGGCGTGATAGAGGGTGTCGACACAGCGCAGTCCGCGGTGGAGGCCGTCCATCAACACCGCACTCTGCCCCGGCCGAGGCGAGTCCAACCACACCTCCGCGTCGGGCCACGTGCGCGCGTAGTGACGCAGCCAGGCCGCCGTGATCAGCTCGTCGCCGTAGTTCGGATGCCCGGACGTACCGATCAGGTAGATGACCGGCGGCTTGTTGCTCTGATTCGGCATGCTGACGCGTCCCTCCCGGCTCGCGGCTGCAGAGTATGTGACACGGGCGGCGACCGGGATGGCCCCCCGGTCAATTGGGGACGGGGCCGTATTGATTGGCAGTCGGCGTCGAGGGAACGCCTGGAAGACCAGCACGAACGTGGTTCCGAACGGCACGAGCAGCAGCCACAGCCACGCTCCACTGCGCCCGGTGTCGTGCAGGCGACGGACCGAGACCGCAAGTCAGGGCACGAGGATCACCACGACGTAGGCGACGAACGCCAACAGCGCGACCACCAGGATCACAGCGATCGCCCCGCCGCTGCCGTTGAGGACAGATGACGAGGTGCCCGCCACGACGAACAGACCGACGATGACGAAGAAGTAGGCGACGAAGTACAGCGCGGCCGTGACCATGCTCGCGAACAGGAACCACCACCAGTACTCGGTAGCCGATGCTCGTCCAGACCAGTGCTGCCAGCCGCGGAAGCCGCGCTTGACCGCCTCGCCGAAGCTCACCTCGGCGGCCATCTGCGGCATAGCACGGACGTGCGTCGTCCACTCGGTACCGGACCACCAACGAACCGATCAGCCCGTTATCGGCACTTCGGTGTGCGGCTACCGCCCGTAGCCTGTCCGAGTGCATGTGAGGGTGAGCCTGCTGGCCGACTCTCCTGCCTCGGTGCAGGCGGTGGCGGACATGCGGTGGCTGGAGTGGGGGCATTGGGGGGATCCTCCGGAGTCGACGGACCCGGCCTGGTGGCTGGAGACCACGGTCCGCGAGGCAGGGACAGAACGAGCTGCCGGTGACGTTTGTCGCGCACGACCTGGCCGATCAGGTTCTGGGTGCGGTCGGCCTGGACACCTACGACCTGGACGAACGGCGGGACACCAGCCCTTGGGTCACCGGCATGATCGTCCGCCGCGATCAGCAGGGGGACGGGGGTGGGGCGGACGTTGATGCAGCACCTGGAGCAGTGGGCTGCCGAGCACGGAATCGCCGAGGCCTGGGTCGGCACCGACCTTGCGCTCGGGTTCTACCAGCGGTGCGGATGGACTCTGCAAGAGACGTTCACTACGGGCACGGGTCAGCACATGGACGTTCTGTACAAGAGGCTCGTGCGGTAGGCGGCTCGCTGGGTCCCGTGGCCATGCAAGCGCACGCAATGCCGGGTCCGACCAGCCCGCTATCGGCACTTCGGCTCGCTTCGAGGCGGAGACAATGACTCGTTCGGCAGGCGCAGTACAGGCTCAAGCACCTACGCAACGGAACACTCGATGACGGTGACGTCACCGTAGTGGCTGAACCCGCAGGAACGAGCCACGGCGATCGATGCGCCGTTCGCGTGGAAAGCGCGGTACTGCACCTCTGACCGCTGCTGCAGACCGGCCCGGGCGGCGGACGCAACCACTGCGGTGGCCAGCCCCCGACCGCGGTGTGAGGGATGAGTCAGGACGGCGATCGTCGGCATCTGGTGCCAGGACTTGAGGCAGGCGACCGCGATCAACCTCGCGCCGTCGAAGATGCCGAACGCCGGAAGTTCGTCAGTACCGCTCTCATTGACCTGGTCGCGCGGCGTCTGCTGGTGCAGCTGTGCGAGCGCGTCGAGGTCACCGGCGGTGAGGGCTCGGACCCCGGCCCCTGTGTAGCTGTTGGCTAAGTCTTGTTGCGTCGCATACCCGTACCAAGTAGGACCGACCACGCGCGTGACGCGGCCTGTGAGCGCAGCCACGGCTGCCCGGACAACGCCGACGCCTTGCCGCACTCGCTTGCCCTCCAAGACGGCGATGACGTCCGGCGGTGCGTTGACGAGCGGCGCCCGACCCGGAACCTCAAGCACCACGACGTGATCGATGTCGTCGAGGGCGAACAAGCCACCGGACTGGATCGCCACGGCTGGCAGGCCGAGCATGCCCGCCCACCACTGGTCCACCCTGATCTGCCAACTCACAGCGCTAGTGTGCCCGGAAGCGGTGCAGGCGAACGGCACATGGGCGTGCGCCGCTCACGCGCACGCAGTGCCGGTTCTTCTGCTCCGGGTCGCCTCGACCGTGTGGGTGATCGGTGCCGATTAGTGGTGGACCTGCTCTCGTCTTGGAGGTCGCCATGTCTGGTCCAGCTCAGCGCCGTACCAGCAACACGGCGACGACGGCGAGCAGAAGCAGGCGACGCATGGATCCCCCGTGGTCTTGGCTGACTGACGTCGGCCCAGGGTAGAGCCATCAGAGGCCGGGCTGGACCAGCAACCGGGCGAACCGCGCCGGTGAGGTCAGCTCGGGCGGAGCACGATGCTCCACATCACCGCCATCGTTCCTGCACTGCTTGCAGTCGCGGTGAGCCCGCCGGCGCTGCCGGCGACCAGCGGACCGCTGTCGGCGCTGAGCGTGCTGATCCGCCCGCCCCCGCTGCCCGTGGTCTGCAGCCGCTGCACGACTCCGGCCGGGGCGGCCCAACCGGTGTTGGACTGGGTCTTGTCGGACCAGAACGAGACTAGCCACGAGCTTGCGGTGGCTGTCACGGTCGGTGTCCGGTGGGTCGCGGCGCTGCCGGTCTCGGCACGGATCGCGTACGTCGGGGGCGTGCCGGTGTCAACGCCGGAGTACGCGAGCAGCTGCGCGCCGATCTTGGTGTAGAGGCTCGCGGTGACCGGCACCGCGGCACCGGCGTCAGCTGCCGTCGCGACCTTCCACCACACCGCGGACTGCAGCGTCTCGTCGTTCAGCCCGTCCAGCCGGGTCCAACCAGTGGGAACGCCGAGCGTGGCGTCGACCCGGTTGGCGGCGACCAGCAGCAGCAACACGTCGCCTGCCTTGACCGTGGTCGGCGTTGTGACGACCAACCGCTGGGTGTTGGCCGAGGCACTGGCGCCAGCGCGGAAGCTGACCTGAGTGCTCGTACCGACGGCTACGGTCCGCGTCGCGACACCGGTGGCGTTGTCGTCGTCGATCACGGTCACGCTCACCTGGTAGGTGTCGGGCGCGGCGTAGGTGTGACTCGGCGCCACCCCAGTGGCCGTCGCACCGTCACCGAAAGTCCAGAGGTAGCCCGTGATGGTCCCGTCGGTGTCGGTGGACCCGGCCGCCGAGAAGCTGCAGGTCAGCCCGCTGCAGGTGGGAACGGCCATCTTCGCCACCGGTGGCGCGTTTGCCTGACCACTGGCCACGACGCAGGCCGATCCGACGCACTTTCGGGCCGCCGCCAGACGCGCGCTCCACGAAGCGACGTTGGGGTCGTTCGCCGTGCTGCCGTCGCCGAGCAGGTTGACCAGCTGCAAGGGGTCGTCGACCAGGTTGTAGTACTCGCGGTCGGTCAGGGCACCGGTGGTGGCGTTGTACCACTCGGCGTACTGGGCAGTGTCGGTTCGGAGCGCCGCCCACGGCGGCAACGAGGAATCCAGGCTGCGGCCGTACTCGGTCAGCAGCTCGGTGCGTCGGGTGCTGGACAGGATCGACACGCCGTCCAACGGGTGCTTCAGGGTCGGAGTGATCCCGGCGGCCTGAAGCAGGGTGGGAACGATGTCGACGTTGCTGATCAGCCGGTCATCCGTCGAGCCGGGCGTGATGTGGCCGTCCCAGCGCATCATCAGCGGGACTTCCTGGCTCTCGGTGTACGGGAAGCGCTTGTCGAGGATGCGGTGCTCGCCCCAGAGGTAGCCGTTGTCCGAGGTGAAGATCGCCAGGGTGTTCTGGTCCTCGCCCAGTCGGTTCATCTCGTCGACGATCTGGCCGACCATGTCGTCCACCGACATCAGCGTGCGCAACTGTGCCTTCCGCAGGTCCTCGACCTGCGTCGCGTTCAGTTTGCCCCGCCAACTCACCGTTGACGGCTTGTCCGAGACGTCTGCCTCGTTGAAGCTGGCCGGATAGGTCCACGACGGCACCGCCGCGTTGGCGTGCGGGGTGTCCGGCGTCGTCGGTGCGTGCGGGGCCTGGGGAGCCACGTAGATCAGCCACGGTGTGGAGTCCTGCTGCTCGAAGGAGTTGAGGTCCTGCACGACCTGGTTGCCGAGCACCGTGGAGTAGTAGCCGGGGATCTTCTTGACGGTGCCGTCCACGTTGTAGGAGACGTCGGTGTAGCCGCCGGTCATGAAGGTCCAGTGGTCCCAGTACTGCGGACTGCGCGACAGCGGGACGGTGTTCATGAACTTGCCGGCCATCGCGGTCCGGTAGCCGCTGGCGTGCAGGTAGCCCTGGAAGGTGGCGGACTGGTCCATGGCGGCGATCTCGGCGTCCAGGCCGTTTCCGGTGATCCCGGTATTGTGCGGGAAGCGTCCGGTGAACAGTGACGCACGCGATGGCGAGCACAACGGCGTGCTGCTGAAGTTCTGCGTGTACGTGCAGCCTTGCTGGCCGAAGTAGCTGGCCACCCGCGGCATCACCCCCAGCGTCCCTGGCGCACGCATGTCGTCGAGGTTGATCAACAGGATGTTCGGCTGACCGGAGTCCGTTGCGGCGGCGGCCGGCGGCACGGCCTGCCCGGGTGGACCCAGCGAGAGCACGGCGCCGGCTGATACGGCGAGGAGAACTGAAAGCACAGACTTCTCGTGGCGCATGGCACACACCCCTGGTTCGTCCCAGGGCAGAACCGACCACACCCAGACCGACCCCCCAGGGTGACCGTGTTGATCCCCACGTCTGCCCACCGAGAAGTCAACCTCCCCCGGCGCCTAGTGGACAGGGCCGAAGGCCACTTCGAAGGGAGGGCCGTCTGGTGCCTGCGGTCGGGGCGCGTAGCCATTCCCTCCCCTCGAGCGGTGAGCGCGCGCAGCTACGAGATCCGGACGTACGGTGTCAGATGAACGCCCACGACTCGGAACGGCTCGCGGGGACCCGCCGCTGGCTATCGGCGTGCCGAGGAAGGCGAGTTAGAACGCCACCGATCTCAGGGTACGAACCGTGGCCGGGAACGACGCCGATGTAGACAGTCGTGTGCGGCATCGCCCCGTTCATCCCACTCACCGCGACCGTGCACACCGCGACCCGGCTACTCGGGTCCGATTCCAGGGGACTGCGATCCAGCGACGTTCCCGCGCCGTCGACTCTGAAGCGTGGACGTCAAACGTCCAGCCGGCCCGACCCCGGGCTCAACATCGGTCATCTGCATGCGCGACGTCACGAGGGATGTGGCGGTGCAAACAGTTCGGCCACAGGTGCGCGTCGTCAAGCCCGAATCTCCAGGCACCAGCCTGGCGTGCGGAGCGCGTACATCGGCTGCCCGACGGGCTTCCGCTCAGTAGCCGGGCCGCCCCAGCGCGTGCGCGGCGGTCAGCGGGTCGGTGACGACGAAACCAGCGGGCACTGCACGCACGATCTTCTGGAAGTCGCTCCAGCAGTAGCGCTCGTTGTCGTTCGTCCAGTGCTGACGCGGGTCGGCGCTCGAGCAGTCCCAAGCCGTGGTGTTCGTCGCATAGGTCGGGCTCTTGCCGGTGACGAGCAGGTACACCTGAATCGTGTACCAGTCACCGGGCTTGAGAGCCTTGAGTCTGGTGATGATCGTCGACGGCAGGTTGTAGTGGCCGCTGTTGCCCTGGGCTGCCAGCCTGTAACAGGCCAACGTCGAGTCGTTGCAGGCTCCGCCGTTGATTCCCTTCGTGTGCTGGTAGTACGGCGGGGTGAGCGCGAAGGTCTGCGTTGTGGGGATCGGTGAGTACTGGCGACCGAACGCGAAGCAGGTGCTCACGTAGTTCGTCTGGATGGAGTCCACATACCCGTCGTGGGGCCACACGAACAGGCCGTGGGCTCCGGGGAGGCCGTGCGCGTCGATCGCTGCCGCCGACCCGCAGGTCTCCGACTGGATCTGGGCCGGAGTGAGCTTGGCCCAGTTGGTCGGGTAGGTCGCGCTGTGCGACACGAAGTGCCATCCGTACTGCGTCGCCAGGCGGTTGGCACCCTCCCAGGAGATGGCTTCGGTCTCCCCATAGTGGGTGCAGAAGTAGCTCGACTGTCGCGTGGTGCCCGTCTGGATCGAGCCCGTGCCGGCGAATCCCAGGGACTTCAGGAACGGGGCCACCACCCCTTCGAGGCCGACGACGTTCCGGTAGTCCGGGACGCACGGGACACGGTCGGCAGCCGCCACCTCGGAGCGACTGAACAGGAACGTAACGAAGGAGGTCGTCGCGGTCACCGCCGGTGCCGGGCCGGACGCCGCGGGTTGGGTGCCGGCTCCCGCGGGGACCGCGGCGACGAAGGCGGCCACGAGTGCCGCTGCGGCCAGGACTGAGGCGATCGTGAGACGCGATGTTCGGGTCTGCTTCATGAGACGTTCCAGCCCTTCGGAAGGCCCCCCGAGTGCCTCACCCAGTCTGGCCGGGATCACCTGACCGGCCATGAGGCTTTCGGCTCTACCGGGGTGCCGAGGCTGGCCGCAAGACGGGATCAGCACCTAGGAGGTGCGTCATGTCGATTCCTAGGCCGTTCCCGAACTCTGACCCGACGTCCGGTGATGCGGCCGCTCCCGTCCAAGACGAGGCCACGTGGAACGTGCCCAGGCGCGTAGACGTCTGTAGGACCGCCGCAAGATCGTCTCCGACGTTGTTGCGTACGTGGTGATCAACGCGTTCCTCGTCTTCGTGTGGCTTATGTCAGGCGGCGGCTACTTCTGGCCCGGCTGGGTAATGGCCGGCTGGGGCATCCTCCTGGTGCTGCATGTGTAGGAAGTCTTCTGGCGCCGCCCAATCACCGAAGCCGAAGTCGACCAAGAGGTCAGCCGCAGCAGGTAGCCCCACTGCCACAGCGGTCCAGCCAGACCGACAAGATCCGCACGTACTGCCGGATCTCGTGTGGCCAAGTCGATCATGAAACGCGACGTGGGCGTCTCGCCCGGGTCGGCCGGTGCTCAGCCCGTATCGGGACTGGACGCATTTCGGCGGGGCGTCGGGTCGCCGGACCCTGAGCCGGCACGGTGCCGGTTGAGTCCTCCTCGATCTACCGCCAGACTGCTCACATGACCAAGCACCTGACGCACTGGATCGACGGCAAGCCCTTCGGCGGAGTGGCCGAGCGCACCGGCGACATCTACGACCCCGCCACGGGCGAGATCAGTGGCCGCGTCGACTTCGCCGACGCCGCAACGGTCGACGAAGCCGTCGCAGCGGCGCTGGCAGCCGGCAAGGAGTGGGGCACCACGTCCCTGGCCCGGCGCACCCAGGTGCTCTTCAAGTTCCGGGAGCTGCTCGATGCGCGCAAGGAGGACATCGCAGCGCTGATCACCGCGGAGCACGGCAAGGTGCTCTCCGACGCGCTCGGCGAGGTGACGCGTGGCCAGGAGGTCGTGGAGTTCGCCTGCGGGATCCCGCACTTGTTGAAGGGCGGCTTCTCCGAGAACGTGTCGACGCGCGTCGACTCCTACTCGTTCCGTCAGCCGTTGGGTGTGGTCGGGATCATCTCGCCATTCAACTTCCCGGCGATGGTCCCGATGTGGTTCTTCCCGATCGCGATCGCGACAGGCAATACGGTCATCTTGAAGCCGAGTGAGAAGGACCCGTCCGCGGCCAACTACATCGCGGAGCTGTGGGCCGAGGCTGGTTTGCCGTCGGGCGTGTTCAACGTCGTACACGGCGACAAGGTGGCCGTCGACCGCATCCTGGAGCACCCCGACGTCAAGAGCGTCTCGTTCGTCGGTTCGACTCCGATCGCCAAGTACGTGTACGAGACGGGAACCTCGCACGGCAAGCGGATCCAGGCGCTGGGTGGGGCGAAGAATCACATGCTGGTACTGCCCGACGCCGACCTCGATCTGGCCGCCGACCAGGCGATCAACGCGGGTTTCGGCTCGGCCGGGGAGCGGTGCATGGCGATCTCCGTCGTCGTGGCGGTGGACCCGATCGGCGACGAGCTGGTCGACAAGATCAAGCAACGGATGGTCGGCCTGCGCACTGGCGACGGGCGTAAGGGTGCCGACATGGGCCCGCTGGTCACCGGACAGCACCGCGACAAGGTCAGCGGCTATGTGTCGGCCGGCGTCGAAGAGGGCGCGGCGCTCGTCGTCGACGGGCGCGACGTGGAGCCCGACGGTGCTGCTGACGGCTTCTGGCTCGGACCCACACTGTTCGACAACGTGACCGCGGACATGTCGATCTACCGCGAGGAGATCTTCGGGCCGGTGCTCTCGGTGGTGCGCGTGCCGTCGTACGACGAGGGTCTGCAGCTCATCAACGACCACCCGTACGGCAACGGCACCGCGATCTTCACCAACGACGGTGGCGCGGCGCGACGGTTCCAGGACGAGGTCGAGGTCGGGATGATCGGTGTCAACGTGCCGATCCCGGTGCCCATGGCCTACTACTCCTTCGGGGGCTGGAAGAACTCGCTGTTCGGCGACCTGCACGCGCACGGCCTGGACGGCGTCAACTTCTTCACCAGGGGCAAGGTCGTCACGAGCCGCTGGTTGGACCCCAGCCACGGCGGGATCAACCTCGGCTTCCCGCAGAACGTCTGACCTTCGCGCCGCTAGGCGCTTACAGGTTCACTCTGCTGGCGGACGCGCCACGACGGGCTGATCCCGCAGGCTGGTGCGTCGTGGGGTCAGATGGGGTACCGCTCGTCGGCGTGCTCGCGCAGGTGCGCGAGGCACTGCTGCGTGCTGACAGCGTCCTCGAGGTGTCGGACACGATCGGCAGCGAGGCGCTGCAGGTGTTCGGCTCCACGTCGGCCACGTTGCAGATCTTCGACCGTCGAGCGCGTCGCTACCGCACCGTGAGCAACACGGGCGCACTCGCGCGCGGGGAGGATCGGCATCCGCTGAGCGAGGGGTACGACTTCGACGAGTACCCGTTCTCGACGTCGTCGCTGCTGCGGGGTCGCCCGTACCGGGCCTCGCTGTTGGACCCGGGATGTCCGAGCGAGTATCGCGGAATGCTCGAGCGCGCCGACCGAGTCTCATGCCTTGGGGCGCCCGTCTCGATCAACGGTCGGGTCGCCGCCGAGCTCTGGCTGGCACGCGGAACCGATGTGGAGTACGACGAGTTCGACGAGCGACTTGCCTGCGCGGTCGGAGTGCTCGTGGGACGCCGAATCGAGGAGATTCCGGGGGCTAGGCTCACGGCGTGACTCGCTACGGCTCCATGTTCGGCCCCGACATCACGTTCCTCGGCGTTCCCGCATGTACCTGGGATGAGCCAGCCACGTATGCCGACGCCGACGTCGTCATCCTCGGTGCACCCTTCGACGGCGGTACCTCGCACCGACCCGGCACCCGGTTCGGGCCCATGGCGATGCGCGGGACCGACTACCTCCCGCACGACGGTTCCCGCCCCCACATGGCGATGCGGGTCGATGCGCTGACGGCAGACCTGACTGTCGTCGACGCCGGCGACGTGGAGACCTACTCCGGCGATGTCGTTCGCAGTTGCGCGAACATCGAGGAAGCGGTGGCGACGATTGCCGAAGCCGGCAAGATCCCGCTGATTCTCGGCGGCGACCACACGGTCACCTGGCCCAACGTCACCGGCGTCGCGCAGGCACTGGGGTATGGGCGGGTGTCGGTGATCCACTTCGACGCCCATGCCGACACCGGCGACATCGAGTTCGGCTCCCTGTACGGACACGGCCAGCCGATGCGTCGACTGATCGAGTCGGGCGCTGCCCGCGGTGACCGCTTCCTGCAGATCGGCCTGCGCGGGTACTGGCCGGGCCCGGAGACCCTCGACTGGATGGCCGACCAAGGCATGCGCTCGTTCCACATGAGTGAGATCGTCAAGCGGGGGCTCGACGTCGTGCTCGATGACGCATTCGCCATCGCCACCGACGACTGCGACGCAGTGTTCCTGTCGGTCGACGTGGACGTGTGCGACCCCGGGCACGCGCCCGGGACCGGAACGCCCGAACCCGGGGGTCTGAGCGCGCGTCAGCTGCTCGATGCCGTCTCGCGGATCTGTCATGAGCTGCCGGTGGCCGGAGTCGACGTGGTCGAGGTGTCCCCGCCCTACGACCACGCGGAGATCACGACCTTGCTGGGCAACCGGGTGGCGCTGGAGGCGTTGGCCGGCATCGCTCGGCGACGTGCCGATGGGGCCGACGGTGCCCGCTGGGACAAGGCGACCCCGCTGCTGGAGGGTCGCGGCTCGGCCCAGTCGAACTCTGCCGACCCAAAACTTGCCCTCTGACCTGCGAAGATCACACTGTGTAGCCGTAACTACGCAGAGAGTTCACCCATCTGGCAGGCGCGGCGACCCGCCCAACCCTGGCGCAATCGGAGCGCAAGGGGATGGGGATCTCGATCATGCCGGCCGACGCCGGCTGCCTCGGGCTCCCCGGCAACGTCAGGGATCGGGGGAAAGGGGTGTCATGAATCGGATCAAGGGAACCGCCATCGTCCGCGGCAGCGCCGTGGCAGTCGGCTTGATCACGCTCGTGTCGGTTGTCGGCGCTGGCGTGAAGTGGCAGTGAGGGGGCGACGGACATGCAGAACATGAAGAGCAACGTGACCAGTCGTCTCCTCGCCAGCGCAGGGACCCTCGTCACCTTGGTGATGGTGGTCGGCGCCGGACGGAAGTGGGGCTGAACCACCCAGCACGGGACGCCCCCGAACCTTCGGGGGCGTCCCGCGTTCCGTCACGCCTGCAGATCTACGTGTGGTCGGTTGTGGCCGTCGGTGCGGTGATCATGACGGTGACGCTCGTCGCGATGCCGCCGTGGCACGACATGGCCCAGGCCGTGCAGTCGATGGGTTGGGTCGACTCCGGAGCACTGCCGCTGTTGATGCTCGGCGTCGCGCTGGTTCTGGGCGAGTTGCGCCCGATCCGTATCTCCCGGACGGCCGACGAAGCCGACTCGATCACCATCTCGACGACGTTCGCCGTCGCGCTGGTGCTGCTGGGGCCGTTGTCGTTCGTGCTTCTCGTGCACAGCGTCGCCGTCATCTTCGACGACCTGCGGCGACGCCGCAGCCTGCACAAGATCGCCTTCAACGTGGCGCAGTACGCGATCACGTTGGCCGCGGCTCGCGAGGCCTACTGCCTGCTGGCCCCGCTGGCCGACCCGACCGAGACCGATGTGTCGTTCCTCGGCGGCTACGACGCCTTGACGCCGGGGACGTGGGTGCTGTTCACCGCTCTCGTGGCCGGCGCCGTCTTCTTCCTCGTCAACCAGCTGCTCACCTCCACGGTGATCGCCTTTGCCACCGGCTCGTCGGTGCGCGTGATGGTGGTCGACGACTTCCGGTTCCAGGTGGCCACGTCCGGCGTGCTGGTGTCCCTCGGACCGGTGGCCGCGCTGGCCGCCTCGGTGCAGCCGTTGATGGTGCCGTTGCTGGCCGCTCCGGTGCTGGCGGTGCACCGCAGTGCCGACCTGGCGCTGCAGCGTCAGAAACAGGCGTACCACGACACGTTGACCGGACTGGCCAATCGCGAGCTGTTCCGCGCTCGCGCCGAGGCCGCACTGACCGAAGTAGCCCGGACAGGTCGCAACGCGTCGGTGATGATGATCGACCTCGATCACTTCAAGGAGATCAACGACACGTTGGGCCACCAGGTCGGCGACGACCTCATCCGTGAGGTGGCGATAAGACTGGACGACGCGCGACCGGTGGGTTCCACCGTGGCGCGTCTGGGTGGTGACGAGTTCGCCGTGCTGTTGGCCGACGTCCCCGACGCGACCGTCGCCGAAGGCGTGGCCGCCTACCTCCTGCAGGTGTTGAGTGCACCGTTCGCCGTGGGCGGCGTGCGCGTGGTCGTGCAGGGCAGCATCGGTATCGCCATCGCACCGACCCATGGCGACGACGTCCACACGCTGATGAAGCACGCCGACATCGCCCTGTACGAGGCCAAGCGCGAGCGCGCCCGCTACGCGTCGTACTCACCGGAGAAGGACACCCATACGCCACAGCGTCTGGCGCTGGTGGCCGACTTGCTCCAGGGGATCGACGAGGGCCAGCTGTTCTGCGAGTTCCAGCCACAGGTCGACATCCGCTCCGGCCGGGTGGTCGGGGCCGAGGCCCTGGTGCGCTGGCGCCATCCGACACGCGGCCTGATCGGGCCGGACGACTTCATCGAGCCGGCCGAGTCGGCCGGACTGATCGCTCCGATCACCTGGTTCGTGATCGACGAGGCGCTGCGCGTGCAACGGCGTTGGCGCGAACGTGGGGTGGACCTCGCTGTCTCGGTGAACCTCTCGGTGCGCCACCTGACCGACATGGCACTGCCGGACCGCATCTCAGCAGCGCTGGCCGAATGGGATGCGCGGCCGTCGTCGCTGACGGTGGAGGTCACCGAGAGCGGCGTGATGAACGACCCGCGCAGGGCGGGCGTGGTGTTGCAGCAGCTGCGTCGGCTCGGGGTTGGGGTCGCCATCGACGACTACGGCACGGGCAACACGTCGCTGACCTACCTCAAGCAGCTCGACATCACCGAGCTGAAGATCGACAAGTCCTTCATCACCCACCTGCGAGCCTCCGATGAGGACGCGATCATCGTGCGGTCGACCGTCGAGCTCGGGCGCGATCTGGGTCTACGCATCGTGGCCGAGGGCGTGGAGGACGAGGAGACGCTGGAGTGGCTGCGCGGCACCGGCTGCGACCTGGTCCAGGGCTTCTACCTGGGACGGCCGATGGCCGCTGACGACCTCGAGGTGGTCGCCCGGCTGACCAGCCCTCCCGGACGTCCGGCGTCCCCGACGACACCACCGCCGCTGCGCCTCGTCGAGAGTCGGTGACGCGACGATGCTCGTGCTCTTCGCGTGCCTGCTCGGCCTGCTGACCCCGCTGCTGCTCGGCGGTGACCTGCGGCGCCTAGGTTCCATCCGGCTGCGCGCCGTGTGGCTGCCGGTCGCTGCACTGCTGGCCCAGATCGTGATCATCGAACTGATCCCTGACGGGTCGCGTCCCGTCCTGGTGGGGATCCATCTGGCGACCTATGTGGCCGCCGGAGCCTTCATCTGGATCAACCGCGCGGTGCCGGGCCTGCTCGTGATCGGCGCCGGCGCGCTGCTGAACGGCGTCACGATCGCCCTGAACGACGGAACGCTGCCGGCGGCTGCCTCTGCCGAGCGGCTGGCCGGCATCCAGGACTCCGGCGGCTTCGTGAACTCCGGCACGTTGGCTCACCCGGTGCTGCCCTGGCTCGGAGACGTCTTCGCCTGGCCGCAGCCCTTGCCCATGGCCAACGTCTTCAGCATCGGCGACCTGCTCGTCGTGGTCGGAACCTGGTACGCCGCACTGTGCATCTGCGGGACCCGCTGGTCCCGGGTCGACGAGCAGCGACCGGTGCCAGAAGTCCCTGTCAGCGCCTGATCCGCCGGTCATAGGCTGGTTCGAAGAACCTCAGGTGACGCAGTTGCGCCGCTGCCCAACGACTCGAAGGGGCGGATCAGGTCATGAGAATCCTGTTGGTCGGAGCAGGTGGAGTCGGGTCGGCCGTGGTGCCGATCGCCGCCCGTCGCGACTTCTTCGACGCCATGGTGGTGGCCGACTACTCACTCGATCGCGCGACCGCCGCTGTCGCGCAGGTCAACGACGCGCGCTTCAGCGCCGCTCAGGTCGATGCGTCCAAGGCCGAGTCGGTGGCCGACCTCGCGCGCGAGCACGGGATCACACACGTGCTCAACGCCGTCGACCCGCGGTTCGTCATGCCGATCTTCAACGGTGCGTTCGAAGCGGGCGCCAACTACCTCGACATGGCCATGTCGCTGTCACACCCGCATGCGCAGGAGCCGCACTCCAAGACCGGCGTGAAGCTCGGTGACGAGCAGTTCGCGGTGGCCGACAAGTGGGAGGCCGCAGGTCGACTGGCGCTGGTGGGCGTCGGCGTGGAGCCGGGACTTTCAGATGTGTTCGCCCGCTACGCGGCAGACGAGCTGTTCAGCGAGATCGACGAGGCCGGCGTGCGCGACGGAGCCAACCTCGTCGTGGCGGGCTACGACTTTGCCCCTTCGTTCTCGATCTGGACGACCATCGAGGAGTGTCTGAACCCGCCGGTGATCTGGGAGAAGGGCAGAGGTTGGTTCACCACCCCGCCGTTCTCCGAGCCCGAGGTGTTCGACTTCCCCGACGGCATCGGTCCCGTGGAGTGTGTGAACGTCGAACATGAAGAAGTGCTGCTCATCCCGCGCTGGGTGGACTGCAAGCGCGCGACGTTCAAGTACGGCCTGGGCAGCGAGTTCATCAACGTGTTGCAGGTCATCCACACCCTCGGCCTCGACAAGACCGAGAAGGTCGACGTGGGCGGCGTGCCGGTCAGCCCGCGCGACGTCGTGGCCGCGATCCTTCCTGACCCCGCCCACCTCGGCGACAAGATGAGTGGCAAGACGTGCGCCGGCACCTGGGTCACGGGCAAGGGCAAGGACGGTCAACCAAGGCAGGTGTACCTGTACCACGTCGTCGACAACGAGTGGACGATGAAGGAGTACGGCTCACAGGCCGTCGTCTGGCAGACCGCCATCAACCCGGTCGTCGCTCTGGAGCTACTGGCCGGAGGAACCTGGTCGGGCGCCGGCGTGCTCGGGCCCGAGGCGTTCACTCCCAAGCCGTTCCTGGACAAGCTCGTCGAGTACGGCAGCCCGTGGGGGATGCGGGAGGAGACTCCGGCCTAGGCCTGCGGAGCGTCCGGACCGTCGGGGTGCTCGTGATGGTGGCGATGCTCCTCGCGCGCCGCCTCCTCCTCCCGACGCAGTTCCTCGACCGACTTCGGCGGCTCGACGAAGACCTCCTGGCTCAAGCTGTCGGGCAGGACCGGCAGCCCCTCGGTGGGTTCGGCGGTCAACGCCGACACGTCCGTCTCGCGGCTGAGCACCTCACCGGCGAAGAAGGCCGGTGAGTACCACTTCATGACGAACATCAAGATCACGCCGAGGATCAGTGAGCCCACCGAGATGACGAAGATGCCACCCACGTCGAAACGGCCCGATCGTGATCACCGTGTAGGAGTTGATCGGGTTGTAGTCGTCGATGGCGCTCTTGATGAATGCCACCAGCAGGATGAGGCCGCCCAGCAGTGGCATCAGGATGCGCACCGAGAACTCCCGGACACTCGAGCCCCAGTGCTTGCGGAACACCCAGGCCGCCGCGAATCCGGTGAGGCCGTAGTAGAACGCGATCAGCAACCCGACGGCGGATGGCGGAGTCGGCCAGCACGCTGGACGACATCAGGGTGAGCCCGATGTAGAAGACTACGGAGACCACGCCCATCGCGATCGTCGACACCGACGGCGTCAGGTACTTGGGGTGGATCTTGGCGAACGACGCGGGCAGCGCCTGGTAGGCCGCCATCGACAGCGTGGTGCGCGCTGTCGGGAGGATCGTGGTCTGCGTGGACGCGGCCGCCGAGGTCAGAACGGCGAAGATGACGATCTTGCCCAGTGTCGTCCCGAGCACTTCGTTGCCCAAAGCGGCCAGCACGTCGTCGGAATTCGAGATTGCGGCGGCGCCGCTGTACGAGATCGCCGCGACCGACACGATCGCGTAGATCAGCAGCAGCAGCACCGTCGAGATCACGGCTGCCCGGCCTGGAGTGCGCTTGGCGTCGTCGGCCTCCTCGTTCACGGCAACAGCCGTGTCCCAGCCCCAGTAGATGAAGACCGCCAGCAAGATGGCGCCGGAGAACTCGCTGACCGACCCGATCTTGAACGGGTTGAACCACGACAGCGACGGGTCGACCGACGACGCCGGTGCGCGCCCGGTGTAGACGTCGAACAACGCGACCACCGCGAAGATGACCAGCGCGATGATCTCGATGATCAGCAGCACGTACTGCAGTCGGGCCGAGACCTCGATGCCGCGGTAGGAGATGTAGCTGAGCACGATGATCCAGATCACCCCGACGACGGTCACCCAGAACGTGCTGGCCGCGAGTCCGTCGGCGCCCACGAGCAAGAAGCCGTAGCTGCCGGCGATCTGCGCCAGGCTGGCCATGACGATCACGTCGGCCGCGATGATCCCCCAGCCGCCCATCCAGCCGGTGATCGGGCCGAAGGCCTTGGTGGCCCAGGTGAAGGTCGTTCCGCAGTCGGGCACCACCGAGTTCAGCTCGCGGTAGGCGTAGGCGATGAACAGCATCGGGATGAACGCCAGCAACATGACGGAGGGAGCCTGGAACCCGATGATCGCCACGACGAAGCCGAGGGTCGCCGCGATGCTGTAGCCGGGTGCAGTCGAGGACACCCCGATCACGACGAGGGACAGCAGACCGAGGGTTCCCTTGCGCAGACCCTTGTCCTCACCGCCCGCCGACGCCGCGCCCCCAGGGATGGGGACGGGGACTCCACCTGCGGTGGTCGAGGAACTCATGCCTGCCTCCTGGTCGGCGCCGCCAGCGCTGGCCCCCGTGGCTTGGGGGGAGCCTAGGCGGGCCGAACCGGGTCGGTCAGGCGTTTGGTCGCACTACGCGACGGAGGCGAAGGCCTTGTCCAGGATGGCCAGCGCCTCTTCGAGCAGGGCCTCGGGCATCACCAGCGGCGGCAGGAACCGCAGCACGTTGCCGTAGGTGCCCGCCGTCAGGACCAGGACACCCTCCTGGTGGCAGAACTTCGTCACGGCCGCCGTCACGTCGGTGTCCGGGGTCTTGGTCCCGGGCTTGACGAGCTCGATGGCCAGCATGGCGCCGCGCCCACGGACGTCGCCGATCACGGGGTACTTGGCCTGCATCTCCTGCAGCCGCGGGACCATGATCTCGCCGATCCGACGGGCCTTGCCTGCGAGATCGAGCTCTTCCATCGTGCGGATCGAGCCCAGTGCTGCAGCGCAGGCGACGGGGTTGCCGCCGTAGGTGCCGCCGAGTCCACCCACGTGGATGGCGTCCATGAGTTCGGCGCGACCGGTGACCGCGGCGAGCGGCAGGCCGCCCGCGATCCCCTTGGCCGTCGTGATCAGGTCTGGTACGACGCCCTCGTCCTCGCAGGCGAACATCTGGCCGGTGCGGCAGAAACCGGTCTGGATCTCGTCGGCGATGAACACGATGCCGTTCGCCTTCGCGTAGTCGGCAAGTCCGGGCAGGAAGCCTTCGCCGGGCACGATGAACCCGCCCTCACCGAGGATCGGCTCGATCAGGATCGCGGCCACCTGGTCGGCGCCGATCTCCTTGTCGATCTTGGTGATCACCTCGGCCAGTGCCTCCCGCCCGGAGTTGTCCGGGCCACTGGGCCACCGGAACGGGTACGCCAACGGCATCCGGTAGATCTCCCCGGCGAACGGCCCGAAGCCGTACTTGTACGGCATCGACTTCGCGGTCAGCGCCATCGTGAGGTTGGTGCGCCCGTGGTAGCCGTGCTCGAACACGACGACGGCCTGGCGTCCGGTGGCGTAGCGCGCGATCTTCACCGCGTTCTCCACGGCCTCGGCGCCGGAGTTGAACAGCGCCGACTTCTTGGCGAAGTCGCCTGGGGTGAGCCGGTTGAGCTCGACCGCGACGTCGACGTAGCCCGCGTACGGCACGACCATGAAGCAGGTGTGGGTGAACTGCGCCACCTGCTGTTGCACGTTGGCGACGACATGCGGTGCGGCGTTACCGACGCCGGTGACCGCGATGCCGGAGGCGAGGTCGATGAAGGAGTTGCCGTCGACGTCGACCAGGACGCCGCCACCTGCGGCCGCGACGAACACCGGCACGGCGGTGCCCAGACCGGCCGACACGGCGTCGTTTCGACGCGCCATGAGCTCCTGCGACTTCGGGCCGGGTACCGACGTGACGAGGCGCCGCTCCTGGGGCAGGGTCGGGCCGCCGACGGGGGTCTCGCTCATGGGGGGCTCGCTTCCGGGAGGACGGATTTCGCCCAGGGTAAGCGAGGCACCTGACTCCGTCGTCCCTCCAGGGTGGACAATCGGAGGCCATCCGTTGTCCGGTTCGTCCAGGAGGCTGCTGTGGCCCCCACGCTGCGATCCGTGCTCGCCCTGCCCCGGCTTGCCCTGCAGGTCCTCCCCCGACCCGACGGTGGTGCCGACGACCTCGACGCCGTGGTTCGGTGGGTCGCGGTGAGCGAGCTGCTCGATCCCACGCCGTACCTGTCCGGCCAGGAGCTGCTGCTCACCACGGGGATGCGGCTGACCGATGACGACTGGGACGACTACGCGCAGCGGCTGGCCGCTGCCGGCGTCACTGCGATCGGCCTGGGAGTCGGACTCACCCACGACGCCGTGCCGGAAGGGCTGCGGGTCGCCGCAGCGGCTCACGACCTTCCGCTGCTCGAGGTCGGGGAGCCGACGTCGTTCATCGCCGTGAGCCAGGCCGTGTCGGAACTGCTGGCCGCCGAGGAGTACGAGGCGGTCAGTCGCGCGGCGGCGCAGCAACGCGAGCTGACCCGCGCCGCACTCGAGCCCGAGGGAGCGGCAGCCGTGGTAGCCCGCTTGTCGAAGGCCCTGAGCTGTGACGTGCTGCTGCTCGACGCGCGCGGGACCGTGCTGCATGCCGCCCCGCGTGACGCCGTGTCGTGGGCCGACGCGCTCGGACCCGAGCTGGCCGGCATGCGCGCGCGCGGACCGCGGACCGCCGCTGCGTTCAGCGACGCAGATCGTTCGGTGGTGGTGCATCCCTTGGCAGCCGCCGGGCGGGTACGCGGCTTCTTGGCGGTGGGAAGGCCGGAACAGTTCGCTGCGCCAGACCATGCGTTGGTCGGCGTCGCGGTTGCGCTCGTCTCGTTGGGCCTGGAACAAGCCGGTGGCAACGACACAGCACGTCGCGACCTTCGGGCCGCCGTCTTTGCGTTGTTGGTGGGGGGCACCGACCCCGCGGAGCTACCGGTGGCCGGAGTGGGTTGGGAGGAGCTGTTGGCCGGGCCGGTTCGCGTGCTGGTCGCCGACGGTTCGCCGACTGACCTGCAGCACGTTGCCGAGTCGGCCGAGGACGCCGACCCGCAGGCGGGCTGGTTGGGTACCACCCGCCACGACGCTCGCGTGGTGGTCGTCGTGCCGGCCGACGTGGCGGCGTCGGAGCTCGCCGCGTCGCTCGGCAACGGACGGCTGGTGTCGTGGGGGATCAGCGACCCGGTGCCGCCGACGCGTCTGGCCGACGGACTGCGTCAGGCGCGCCGGGCGCTGGCGGCCGCGGGGCCCGCCGGCATCCGAACCTTCGGCGACCTCGCTCGCAGGGGGGTCGTCGGGCTGCTCGACGCGGATGCGGCTCGAGGCTTCGCCGACGCGTTGCTCGGCCCACTCGAGGCTCGGGACCGCGGCGACCTGGTGGCGTCGGTGCGGGCCTACCTGGCCCACCACGGTCAGTGGGACGCCGCCGCCACCACGTTGGGGATCCACCGCCACACGTTGCGCTACCGGATGCGGCGCGTGGAGGAGTTGTTGGGGCGTTCGCTCGACGATCCCGACCTGCGGGTCGACCTGTGGGTGGCCCTCGCGGTGCGCGACCGGGACGCCGCTGCCGCTGCGCCGTAACGGCGGGTTTCCGCGGAGAACTTGGCCGCAGCGTCCAGCATGTCCCAGCGGGCCCACTGGTTACCTTCGTCGGCAGTTCAGCACCGATGAGGGAAGGGTCCATGGCCGACGTCACACCGTTCTGGCTGGCCGGGAAGGCCACCACCGGCACCGACTTCTTCGACGTGGTCAACCCCCACGACGGCGCGGTCGTCGGGGTCGTGTCGATCCCGACGCCGGAGCAGGTCGAGGCGGCGGTGGCTGGGCTGCAGGCGAGCCGCGTCGCGGCCGAACGCCTGACCATTGCCGAACGCGCCGACGCCCTCAACCTCGTGGCGCGACGCCTCGGTGAGCGGTCGGAGGAGATCGCCCAGCTCATCACCGGCGAGAATGGCAAACCGATCAAGTGGGCGCGGGTCGAGGTCACCCGCGCCGCCGGCGTCTTTCGTTGGGCGGCCGAGGAGGTACGCCGCTGGAACGGTGAGCTGCAGCGGCTGGACACCGAAGCGGGGTCGGCCGGTCGACTGGCCATGATCCGTCGCTTCCCCAAGGGGCCGGTGCTGGGCATCGCGCCGTTCAACTTCCCGCTCAACCTGGTGGCCCACAAGGTGGCACCCGCGATCGCGGTGGGAGCTCCGATCCTGATCAAGCCGGCACCCGCGACGCCGCTGTCGGCGTTGCTGCTCGGTGAGCTGCTCGCCCAGACCGATCTGCCACCGCAGATGTGGTCGGTGCTCCCGGTGCCGAACGACGGGATGTCGTCGTTGGTGCAGGACCTGCGGCTGCCAGTGATCTCGTTCACCGGGTCGGCTCAAGTCGGCGCTGCGATCCAGCAGTCGGTGCCGCACAAGCACGTGACCCTTGAACTCGGGGGGAACGCCGCCGCTGTGGTGCTCGCCGACTACGGCTCCGAGGCCGACCTCGACCACGCCGCGCAGCGCATCGCTGCCTTCGCGAACTACCAAGGTGGCCAGTCGTGCATCTCGGTGCAACGCGTGCTGGTCGACGCGTCGGTCTTCGATCGACTCGTCCCGAAGATCGTGGACCGCGTGGCGGCCCAGGTGACCGGCGACCCGTTCGACGACACCACCGACGTCGGCCCGCTGGTCGACGAAGCAGCCGCACTACGCGTGACGTCGTGGGTGGCCGAAGCGGTGGCGCTGGGTGCGCAGTTGCTGATCGGCGGAGGCCGCGATGGTGCTCACGTGGATCCGGTCGTGCTGGTCGACGTCCCAGCGCAGGCGAAGGTGGCCAGCGAGGAGGTGTTCGGGCCGGTGCTCGTGATCGCCAAGGTCGAGGGCGTCGACGACGCGATCGAGGCTGTCAACGCCTCGCGGTTCGGCCTACAGGCCGGCGTCTTCACCCACGACCTGCAGACCGCGTTCCGGATGCACCGCGACCTGCACGTGGGCGGCGTGGTGATCGGCGACGTCCCCAGCTTCCGGGCCGACCAGATGCCGTACGGGGGAGTCAAGGAGTCCGGCGTGGGCCGAGAAGGCGTCCGGTTCGCGATGGAGGACCTGACCTACGAGCGCGTGCTCGTGCTCACCGGCCTCGACCTCTGACCCTTGCCTCCACAGAAGCAATGAAGCGTTGCGACTACAAGAAGCGGAGCAATGAAGCGTTGCTCCTGTTCTTACAGAACACTTCCGGGGGTCATCCCGGTGAATGTGGTCGGGCCAGCGTCTCGTTGGGCGGGGAGTACGCGTCGGGGCGTCCGACCATCTGTGCCAGGCCCATCAACGTCTGCTCGAACATCGGCTCTCCGTCCGGCATCGCCCACGAGAGGTGCCCGAACGTCTCCAATGCGATCGACCCGTAGATCCGCACCCACCCCTCGAGAAAGCGCACGACCGCTGCCATCGGGATGTCGGGTGCGATCTCTGAGGTGAGCCATGTCCAGTACGGCAACAGCGTCGGTTCGACACCGGCGGCCAGGTCGGCGACGTCGGGGACGTCGAACGGTGCCGTCTGCCACATCTGGATGAACAAGGTTGCGAACACGTTGCCGAACCGACTGCCGGCCTCCTCGCACTCGGTGCTCGGAGACTTGCCCCACTCCGCCGGCGGAGACGCGAAAGTCAGCCCGAACTCCGGGGGATGGGCGACTGCCCAGCCACGGAACGCCCGCGACACGTGCAGCATCCGGGCGAACGGGTCACCGCTGGGCTCGGCGTCGCGGGCCTGCTCCAGGATCTCGACGAGCTCCCAGAGCAGCTCGGCCGTCAGGCCCTGCACCAGCTCGTCGAGCCCGGGGTAGTAGCGATAGAGCGCAGGCGCGGTGAGGCCGACGTGTCGAGCGACGGCGCGCAGCTGGATCCCGCCGGGGCCGTGGGTGACCAGCTCGGCGCGGGCGGCGGCGTTGATCTCGGCCAGCGTCCGGGCCCGGGCTCGGTCCCGCCTGGTCGGCGCGACCGGTTCCGGCGGCGACGGATCGGCGGTCATCAGCACTCCAGTGTCGGGTCGGCGACGTTGGTGGAGAACGTCGGGTGAACAGGCTTGACAATAGCGTACATCGTTAGCATAGTGACGCCCGTTCACTTGTAAACATCGTTCACCAACGTGATACGGGCTCACCGGGCGCCGCGCAGTTGCCGCCCACGCCCGCCCTGGGAGGGGACCGACCATGACCACGACCGCCGCGCCGCCCGCCCCACCGCTGTCGACGCCGCTGCCGACCTCGCCGTTCGGGCGCTGGGGCCACCTGATGTACCGGCGCCGGCGTCTTGTCCTGGCGTTGACGGGTGTGATGCTCGTGGTCGCCGGTGTCTGGGGCACCCAGGTCTTCGGCCGTCTCGGAGGTGGCGGCTTCGAGACGCCGGGCAGTGAGTCCACCCGGGCCGCCGCCGTCATCGAGCAGCAGTTCGGCCACCTGTCGGCCGACGCCATCGTGGTCTACAGCGCGCCCTCTGGTAGCCACCTGACCGTGTCCGACCCCGCATTCGGCGCTGCCGTGCAGCAGATCGTGAGCCACCTGCCCAGCAGCGACGTCAGCCACGTCGCCTCGTACTGGAGGACCGGCCACAACCCTGCCTTCGTCTCTGCGGACGGGCGCTCGACGTATGTGACGTTGTCACTCGTCGGCGCCGACGAGACCGCGCGCGAGGACTCCTACCGCGCCATCTCCGACCAGCTCGTCGCCCCCGGGCTGACGACGCTGCGGGGTGGTCAGGTACCCGTCTACGTCGAGATGAACACCCAGGTGAAGGCAGACATCAGCAAGGCCGAGAGCCTGTCGTTCCCGATCCTGCTGATCCTGCTGGTCGTCGTCTTCGGCAGCGTGATCGCAGCCGGTCTGCCCCTGGTCGTCGGCGTCGTCGCGATCCTCGGTTCGTTCACCGTGCTGCAGGTCATCACGCACTTCACCAACGTGAGCATCTTTGCGGTGAACATCGTCACCATGCTGGGTCTGGGCCTCGCCATCGACTACGCCTTGTTCGTCGTCGGGCGGTTCCGCGAACAGCTCGCCGCCGGCGACACGGTGGACGCAGCCGTTGCGCGCACGGTGGCCACCGCAGGCCGGACCGTCGCCTTCTCCGCCCTGACCGTCGCCGTCTCTCTGGGCGCGCTCATGTTGTTCCCCATGGAGTTCCTGCGCTCCATGGCGTTCGGTGGCATTGCCGCTGTGCTCATGGCGATGGTCGCCGGCGTAACGGTTCTGCCGGCCCTGCTGGGTGTGCTGGGTCACCGGGTCAACAGCCTGCGCATGCCCTGGGTCAAGCGTCGGGCCGGCCGGCCGGTGGACGAGTCGCGCGGCGCCTGGGCGCGGCTGGCCCGCACGGTGATGCGGCGCCCGGTGCTCGTCGCCGGAGCCACGGTCGCCCTGCTGGCGATTCTGGGCCTGCCGTTCTTCCGGGTCGCCTTCGGTGGCGTCGACGAGCGTGCGCTGCCGGCCACCGCCGAGAGTCGCATCGCGATGCAGACGTTGCGCAGCGACTTTCCGACCGTGGCCGCACAACCGGTGCAGGTCGTCGTCTCGGGGCTGGACCGACCAGCTCTCAACGGTTACGTCGCAGACCTCGCAGTGCTCCCGGGCGTGACCAGCGCCCAGCTCGTGGCGACCACGGCCGGCACCTCGTTGGTCAACCTGTCGTATGACGGCGAGTCCGCGGGCAGCCAAGCCCGCAGCATCGTGGGACTGGCCAGGTCAGTGGCCGTGCCGGACGGCGGTTCCGCTCTCGTCGGCGGCGAGTCGGCGCGGCTGGTCGACCTCCTCGACGGCATCAAGCAGCGGCTTCCGTGGGCCGGCCTGTACCTGTTCGGCGTCACCTTCGCCTTGCTCTTCCTGGCCTTCGGCTCGGTGATCCTTCCCCTCAAGGCGATGGTCATGAACGTGCTGTCGCTCTCGGCGACCTTCGGCATCCTCGTCTGGGGGTTCCAGCAGGGGCACCTGTCCGGACTGCTCGGCTTCACGTCGACCGGCTTCCTCGAGGCGACGCAGCCGGTGCTCATCTTCGCCATGGCATTCGGGTTGTCCATGGACTACGAGGTGTTCCTGCTCAGTCGCATCCGCGAGGAGTGGGACCGCACCGGCGACAACTCCCTGGCAGTCGAACGCGGCTTGCAGCGAACCGGTCGCATCATCACCAGCGCGGCACTGCTGTTCGTCGTGGTGGTCGGTGCTTTCGCAACCAGCGGCATCACGTTCATCCAGATGATCGGTGTGGGCCTGGCCGTTGCTGTCCTGGTGGACGCCACGATCGTCCGCGCCCTGCTCGTTCCGGCGACCATGAAGCTGCTTGGCCGCTGGAACTGGTACGCGCCAAGGCCCATGCTGGCCTTCTGGAACCGGTTCGGCGTTCGCGAGTCCGACGCCCGGGCGCTCCCGGCGCCGGCGACGACCGGCTGAGGTCACACGGACGCCGGTTGGCTCTGCCCGTGAGTCTTGCGCCTCCCTGGGCAAGGCAAGACTCACGGGCAGAGCCAACCGGCGCTCAGGTGCCGGTGCGGTGCGGTGCGGTCGCGGCCCACCCCGCCGACCCCCGCCCTCGGTTCGCTTCCGGGTTTTGCTGGTGGGGGACACTAGGGGACATGCGTGACGTCGTCCTCCTTGGCTCGACCGGGTCCATAGGGACCCAGGCGATCGACGTCGTGCGACGCAACCGCGACCGGTTCCGCGTCGTGGGTCTGGCGGCGGGTGGCGGCGACGTCGCTCTGCTCGCGAGGCAGGCGGTCGAGCTCGGTGTCGAGGTCGTCGCCGTGGCCGACCCTGAGTGCACTGACCAGCTGCGAGCGGCGCTGCGAGCGGTCGGCGGCAGCGCCGGCGGCGTTCAGGTGATTGCCGGCCCGGACGCGGCGACACAACTGGCGGCGTGGCCCTGCGACGTCGTCCTGAACGGCATCACCGGTTCCATCGGGCTGGCCCCGACGCTGGCCGCACTCGACGCCGGCCGCACACTCGCGCTGGCCAACAAGGAGTCGCTGATCGTCGGCGGGTCGTTGGTGAAGGCAGCGGCCAAGCCCGGCCAGATCGTGCCGGTCGACTCCGAGCACTCCGCTCTGGCGCAGGCGTTGCGGGGCGGGGCGCCCAGCGAGGTCCGACGACTTGTGCTGACCGCGAGCGGCGGGCCGTTCCGCGGCTGGTCGCGCGAACAGATGGCAGCCGTGACGCCGCAGCAGGCGCTGGCTCACCCGACCTGGGACATGGGCCCGGTGGTGACCATCAACTCGGCCACGTTGGTGAACAAGGGTCTGGAGCTGATCGAGGCCCACCTGCTCTTCGACGTCGATCTCGACCGGATCGACGTTGTGGTCCATCCCCAGTCCGTCGTCCACTCGATGGTCGAGTTCGTCGACGGCTCGACGCTGGCGCAGGCGAGTCCCCCCGACATGCGGCTGCCCATCGCGCTGGGACTGGCCTGGCCCGAACGGGTGAAAGACGCGGCCGGGCCCTGCGACTGGTCCCAGGCCACCACCTGGGAGTTCCTGCCCCTCGACCACGTGGCTTTTCCCGCCGTTGCGCTGGCCCGCAGCGTCGGCGATGCCGCGGGTACGGCGCCGGCGGCCTTCAACGCCGCCAACGAGGAGTGCGTCGCGGCGTTCCTTGCCGGGAACCTCGGCTTCGGCCAGATCGTCTCTACCGTCGAACGGGTCGTCACAGAGCACGTGGACGGCTCTGGTGGCGGTGGGCTACGGAACAGCCCCACGCTGGCCGACGTTCTGGACGTGGAGCGCTGGGCACGAGCCCGCGCCAACGAGTGGCTGAAGGGGATCCGATGAGCGGCTTGATGGTGCTCGGCTGGGTCCTGTTCCTGCTCGGGGTGATGCTCTCGATCGGGCTGCACGAAGTGGGTCACCTGGTGCCCGCCAAGCGGTTCGGGGTCAAGTGCACGCAGTACATGGTTGGGTTCGGCCCGACGGTGTGGTCACGACGAACTGGCGAGACCGAGTACGGCGTCAAGGCGATTCCGCTCGGCGGGTACGTGCGCATGATCGGCATGTTCCCGCCCAACAGCGTCGGCGCGACCGCTCCGAAGACCCCCCTGCAGAAGATGATGCACAGCGCGCGGCAGGCTTCGGCCGACGAGGTCGGTCCCGGTGACGAGGACCGCGTCTTCTACAAGCTGCCGACGCTGCAGAAGCTCACGGTCATGCTCGGCGGACCGGTGACGAACCTCTTCCTGGCGGTCATCTTCTTCACTCTTGCCATGACGGTGCTCGGGATTCCGCAGTGGACCACGCGCATCGACACGGTCAGCCAGTGCGTGCCGACGTCGGCTACGACGGACACGTGCGACAAGAACGCGCCGGCGTCACCGGCGAAGGCAGCCGGTCTCCAAAAGGGCGACGTGATCGTCGGATTCAACGGTCGACAGCCGTCGTCGTGGGAGCAGCTGCAGGGCTGGGTGCGCGCCAGCGGCGCGGGCCCCGTCACGGTGACGATCGTGCGCAACGGTCAGACGCAGGACGTCACGGTCGACCTGGTCACCGCGCAGCGCCCCGGAACACAGGTCGGCTCCACCACGGCGAGCGACGTCGGATTCCTCGGCGTCGGACCTTCGCTGCAGCAGAAGCGGTTGCCGCTTATCGCCGTGCCCCAGCGGATCTGGCAGTACACCACGCTCACCGGTGGTGCTCTGATCACGCTGCCCGCGAAGATGGTCGGCGTCTGGCAGGCCGCGTTCGACGGCGCACCGCGCGACCCGACGAGTCCGATCAGCGTGGTCGGCGTGGGTCGGGCCAGCGGTCAGGTGATCTCCGACAGCGCCGGCTGGTCGTGGAAGCTGGCGAACCTGCTGATGATCCTGGGCTCGCTGAACCTGGCGCTCTTCTTGTTCAACCTGATCCCGCTGCTCCCGCTGGACGGCGGGCATGTCGCCGGCGCGCTCTACGAGTCGGCCAAGCGTCGCACTGCCCGGTTCCGGCACCGGCCCGACCCGGGGCCGGTCGACGTCGCCAAGGCGCTGCCCCTGGCGTACGGCGTGGCCACCGTGCTCATCGCCGCGTCGGTGCTGTTGATCTACGCCGACCTGGTGAGCCCCGTCCAACTGTGAAGCCGGGTCGCTCGGGCGATACTGAGGGCATGACGTCGACGAGCACGGCCTTGGGCATGCCCGGCGTGCCGGCCCGACCGCTCGCAACCCGTCGGGTGAGTCGCCAGATCCTGCTGCAGCACCCGACGCATCCAGTGGCGGTCGGTGGCGACGCCCCCATCTCGGTGCAGTCCATGACGACCACCTTGACAGCGGACGTCAACGCGACCCTGCAGCAGATCGCGGAACTCACGGCGTCGGGGTGTCAGATCGTGCGGGTCGCGGTTCCGAGCCAGGACGACGCGGATGCGCTGCCCCAGATCGCCCGCAAGTCCGGCATCCCCGTAATCGCCGACATCCACTTCCAACCGAAGTACGTGTTCGCCGCCATCGACGCGGGGTGCGCCGGGGTGCGGGTCAACCCCGGCAACATCAAGCAGTTCGACGACAAGGTCGCGCAGATCGCCAAGGCGGCTGCAGATGCAGCCGTTCCGATCCGCATCGGCGTCAACGCGGGCTCGCTCGACCCGCGACTGCTGGCCAAGTACGGCAAGGCGACGCCCGAGGCCCTGGTCGAGTCGGCACTGTGGGAGTGCTCGCTGTTCGAGGAGCATGGCTTTCGCGAGATCAAGATCTCGGTCAAGCACCACGACCCCGTGGTCATGATCGAGGCGTACCGACAGTTGGCGGCTGCCTGCGACTACCCCTTGCACCTCGGTGTCACCGAAGCCGGGCCGTCGTTCCAGGGCACCGTGAAGTCCTCGGTGGCCTTCGGGGCGCTGCTGGCCGAAGGGATCGGCGACACGATCCGGGTCTCGTTGTCGGCGCCGCCGGTGGAGGAGGTCAAGGTCGGTACGGCCATCCTGGAGTCGCTGGGCCTGAAGCAGCGGGGCCTCGAGATCGTGTCGTGCCCCTCGTGCGGTCGGGCCCAGGTCGACGTGTACACGTTGGCCGAGCAGGTCACGGCGGGTCTGGAAGGCATCGATGTTCCGCTGCGCGTGGCGGTCATGGGCTGTGTGGTCAACGGCCCGGGAGAGGCCAGGGAGGCCGACCTCGGAGTCGCCTCCGGCAATGGGAAGGGACAGATCTTCGTCCGTGGCGAGGTCATCAAGACCGTGCCGGAGTCACAGATCGTGCAGACCCTGATCGAAGAGGCGCTGGTGCTCGCCGAGGCGATGGGGCTCGACCCCGAGGCTGCCCAGGGCGACGGTCCGCAGGTCGTAGTCGGTTGAGCGGCGACGCTCGATCGTTACGAGGTCTCGTTCAGCAGCCGGCGAGCGGCCAAGAGATCGGGGTCCGTCTCGTCGGCGTCGAGGCCATGGAAGGTCTCGCTGACCTGGACCAGCAGCTCGCGCGGCTCCTTCAGGGCTGACGCCACCGGCTGGCCTGCCGCCCATCCAACCCACGATGTGGCGGCGCGCAGCTGGAACGAACGCGCCTGTTGGTCCGCGGCGACGGCATGGGCCGTACGGAACGCCGACGCGACGCCCTCGACGTCCGCGCCCTCGGCTGCTAGCGCCTCGCCGATGAGGCGATGCAGCTCAGCCTCGATGTAGCGCGCACCGGTGTTGGCCACCTCGGCCAGCGCCGCGTTCAGCACGGTCGTCGCAGCTCGTGGCTGTTCCGCCGCGAGATGACCGCGGGCCACCAGGCACCGTGCGATGTTGTTGTAGACCAGCTGTTGCTTGCGGTGTGAGGTCTCGATGATCGCCTCGACGGAGGCGAGCGCGGCGGGGTCGCCCCTGAGCAACCGATCGCGTTGCCGCAGCACCTGGTAGGCGCCTTCCCACACGCCGCGTATGTGTTCGGTGCTCAACAGGGTCAGCGCGCGATCGAACCGAACGTCGTCACCCAGGTCCGACGTCAGGAAGCCGGCGAACGCCGCGGCGTAGATGCGGCTGGCCGGGTGGGCGAGCTGCACCGCCAGATCCAGCGCCGCGTCGCCCATCGTCCTCGCCTGCCGCCAGTGCCCCAGGTGCCACAGGGTCCACGCCAGACGCACGAGGCACACGACCTTGGGGTCTTGCGAGAACTGCACGACGTGTGCCTCGTGGCGCTCTGGCGAGTACGCGTCGATGGCAGCCTCGAGGTGCTGGCGACTGTCCGCGAGCTCGCCCTCCCAGAACGCGGCGACGCCCAGCACGTACTCGGCCTCGACCAGCAGCAGCGGGTCGTGCGCTCGTTGCGCGGCCGCCAGCAGGGCCAGTCCGTTCTCGCGGGTGTCGGCCAGGTCGAGGCGGACCACCGAGTTGATCGCCTGGCCGCGCAGGATCGACGGGCTCACCTCGGTCTGCAGCTTCCCGCTCAGCTGTTTGGCCCGCTCGAAGTCCGCAACAACGCTCGCCGCACCGAGCCCCTCGGTTCCCCAACCAGCGATCCCGCGCAGCGTCCGTAGCTCCAGCTCGTCCTCGTCCCTCTCGGAGCCGGCCGGGGTCTGCTCCAAGAGGTCCATCGCCCTGGTCAGGGCGTCGGCGGCCTCCTCGTTGGCGAACATCGGCAGGGCGAGTTCTGCTCCACGCCGGTAATAGGGGATCGCCCGCGCCGGCTCGCCCGCCTGGTCCCAGTGGCGCGCCAGAGTGAGCATGTGTTCCTGCGTTTCACTCGGGTTCTGCTCCAGCGATTCCGCAGCGAGCCGGTGCAGCTGCGCCCGGTGGGCGGGAAGGATCGTGCCGGACACGGCCTCTTGGATCAGGGCGTGCCGGAACCGGTAGCGCTCCTGCGGCCAGCGTCGGTCCAACGTGATGAACCCCAGGCGCTGGAGGTCCGGAAGGCGCTGCACCAGGTCGACGTCCGGCCCGACGACCGCGGACAGCAGCTGGCGGTCGAATCGTCGCCCGATCACCGAGGCGGCCACCAGCACTGCGTGGCTGTCGGGAGGTAGTCGGTCGGCGCGGGCGAGGATCACCTTGCCGACGGTCTCGGGAATCGTGATCGGGACCGCAGGGTCCAGCTGCCAGGCGCCGTCGGCGCCGCGGACCAGTGCTCCCGCGTCGGACAACGAGCGCACCAGCTCCTCCAGGTACAGCGGGTTGCCCTCGGCGGCGTCGGTGATGCGTTGGACGAGTTCGTCGGTCAGCGCCGTGCCCACCAACGCCTCGAGCAGCACCCGTTCGGCGTCGGCGGGCAGGGGTTCGAGGGCGATGTCGCGAGCTGCGTGGGGGAAGTCGCGCACGATCGCTTCCTTCACGCCCCACGCCGCACTGTCGCGCTCGTCGCGATGGGTGAGGACGAACAGCACTGCTGCGCGGTCGACCGTGGGCACCAGGTGCCTGAGCAGCTGGATCGAAGTGGCGTCCGCCCAGTGCAGGTCCTCCAGGACGATGACCACCGGACGGTCGCGCGCCAGCCGTTCGAACAGGCGCGAGACCGCCGCGAACATCCGCCGTTGCAGCTCCTCGGCCTCGAGCCCACGACTGTCGGCGGGACCACCGTCGTGTGTGAGGCCCAGCAGCGAGTCGAGGTACGGGACGACGTCGTCAGTTCGGTCGAAGAGACGGTCCACGGTGCTGCGCAGGCTGATCCGGATCCGCAGCTCGGTGTCGCCCTCGTCCACGCCGAGCCACTCGCGCAGGAGGTCGCGGAACGGGAAGTTCGGAAGCTGGTCGGCGTAGGAGAGGCAGCGACCCTCCAGCCACAGGGGAGCAGGGGCCACGGGCTGGTCCTCGGTGAGTTCGCGGGCCGAGGCGACCAGCCGGCTCTTTCCGACCCCGGCCTCACCGGTGACCAGCACGACGCCTCCAGCACCGGCTGACACGTCGTCCAGGGCGGAGCGGAACATCGACAGCTCGACGTCGCGTCCTACCAGGTCGGGCGCGGCGTGCGCAGCGGCTCGCAGCCGCGAGGTCATCGGCCGGGCTGGACCGAGCGGCACGGCCACCGTCTTGTCGGAGCGACCCTTGAGCTGAACCGACTGCGGTGTACCCCACTCGAAGAGCCGGGCGAGCCGGTGCTGGGTGGCCGGGTCCACCAATGCCGAGCCGGGTTCGGCGAGGCCCTGCAGGCGCGCGGCTGTGATCACGGTGTCGCCGAAGGCGGCGTACTCGACGCGGTGTCCCGCCCCGACCGGACCGAGGGCCACGAGCCCGGTGCTGATGCCGATGCGGACGGCGATCCGTTCGCCGGCCCAGCTGCGGGCCACCTCTTCCCCGTACGCCGCGATCGACTGCAAGATGTTCAGGGCCGCGCGAGCTGCTCGCTCCGCGTCGTCCTCGTACGAGGTGGGCGCACCGAACAGGGCGAGGACGCCGTCGCCGGCCAGGTCTTTGACGTAGCCGCCGAGCCGTTCGACCTCGAGCACGATGCGGGCGATTGCGTCACCGACCACCAGCTGGGCCTCGTCCTCACGCAGGCGCTCGGTGAGGCCGGTGGAGCCGGTGATGTCGGCGAAGAGCGCGGTGACGACGCGTCGGTCTTCGCGCACGGAGCTCACCTCCGGCGATCACCAAGAGCCACGGGTGGGCCGACTCTAGCCCGGCCGCTCCGGCATCTGCGTGATCCGTCGGGGATGCCGACGCAGCCGCAGGGCCTCTGGTGCACGATGTGCCTGTGCTGACCACGTCCGACGTGCGGGTGCTCGGTGAGACCGACGTCCCTGCCGTCCTCGGCTTCCTGCAACGCGACCCCGTGTCCAACGTCTTCATAGAGTCACGGGTGCGCCTGGGGGGTGGGCGGGCGTTCCGGATGGGCGGAGAGCTCTGGGGCTACCTACCCGACGGGCACCTACGGGGGGTCTGCTACTCCGGCGCCAACCTCGTGCCGGCCTGCGAGGACGTTGACGGCTTGCGCGGCTTCGCCGAACGGGCGTTGCGGAGCGGGCGCCGGTGCTCCTCGATCGTCGGGCCCAGCGACCAGGTGACGTCCTTGTGGGAGCGCCTCTGCGCCGAATGGGGACCCGGGCGCGAAGTACGACCGGACCAGCCGGTGCTGTCGATCGGCGTCGACCCGTTGCGGGCGGTCGACCCCTTGGTGCGCGCTGTGCGGCCCGACGAGATCGACACGCTCCTGCCGGCCAGCATCGCCATGTTCACCGAAGAGGTCGGCGTCTCGCCGTTGGCCAGCGACGGCGGAGCGATGTACCGGGCCCGCGTGAGCGAGCTCGTGCACGGCCATCGGTCCTTCGCCCGGATCGAGGACGACGAGGTGGTGTTCAAGGCCGAGGTCGGGGCGGTCTCACCGACCGTCGCCCAGGTGCAGGGCGTGTGGGTGGCGCCGCACCGCCGTGGCGAGGGACTGGCAGTGCCGGGGATGGCGGCCGTGGTCACGCTGGCCCGGCGCTCGCTGGCACCGAACGTGAGCCTGTACGTCAACGGCTACAACACCCCGGCGCTGCGCACCTACGAACGTGTCGGCTTCCGGCGCGTGGGAACCTTCAGCACCGTCCTCTTCTGACCGAGAACCCGTTGATCTTGGACTTCAGGTGTGTGTTGATCATGAAATGACGACACCTTCTCCTTGATCAACAAGCGAGCGCACCGGCGTCACCGGCCGGCGTAGCGCACCGTTGCGAAGGGCCAGGCGTCGCTGGCGAGCCAGGCCGCGACCGCGTCGGCGAGTGGCACGTCGAGATCGGCCTCGCTGGCTCGCACCCACGAGCGCACGAGCGCGACGGCGGGGTCGTCGTCGGCCGGGTAGATGTAGACGCAACCGACGACGTCGCCGTCGGCCTCGCCCTCGGGGTCGGTCCTGAGCACCGTGTACGTGAAGCCGACGCCGAGGGTGAAGTGCGCGGCATGCATGGTGAGGTCGCCCAGGTTCTCGTCCAGCGACATGGGGTGGGGCCACGACCAGTCCGCGAACCCCGGTGTCGCCTTGATGTGGTCGATCGAGGACGTCCAGGCCGCGTAGTCGGCCTCGTTGTGCTCCGGCTGCAGCGGCTCGAGCCGGAAGCGGGCGGTCTGCAGCGTGTGGGGAACGGTGAAGGCCTCGGGGACGAAGGGCTGGCTGTCCGTCACGTTCGGACGGTACCGCGAGACGACTATCCTCGGGATCCCCGAACTGGCGTATCAAGCAGGGGAATCTCGCCCGGCGAAGGAGTGGTCGTGCTGTTGCGCATGTCGACGCTGTTCCTGCGTACCCTGCGCGACGACCCGGCGGATGCCGAGGTCCCGAGCCACAAGCTCCTCGTCAGGGCCGGCTACGTACGACGTGTGGCGCCCGGCATCTACTCCTGGTTGCCGTTGGGCAAGCTCGTTCTCGACAACATCGCGCGGGTGGTGCGCGAGGAGATGAACGCCATGGGCGGCCAGGAGGTCTTGTTCCCCGCGCTGCTCCCACGCGAGCTCTACGAGAAGAGCGGCCGCTGGCTGGAGTACGGCGACGGGATCTTCCGGCTCCAGGACCGCAAGGGCGGGGACTACCTGCTCGGTCCGACCCACGAGGAGATGTTCACCACGATGGTGAAGGGCGAGTACTCCTCGTACAAGGACCTGCCGGTCGTGCTCTACCAGATCCAGACCAAGTACCGCGACGAAGCGCGCCCCCGGGCGGGGATCCTGCGCGGGCGCGAGTTCGTGATGAAGGACGCGTACTCCTTCGACCTCGACGACGCCAGCCTCGAACGCTCCTACCAGCTGCACCGCGACGCCTACATCAAGACGTTCGACCGCCTCGGCATGACCTACGTCATCGTTTCGGCCATGTCCGGCTCGATGGGTGGCTCGAGGTCTGAGGAGTTCCTCGCCCCGGCACCGGACGGCGAGGACACCTACGTCGCCTGCCATGGCTGCGGGTACGCCGCGAACGTCGAAGCCTTCGTCACGGTGTCGCCACCGGCGAAAGATCCCGACGCGACGCCCGACAGTGTGGTGCTCGACACACCCGACACCCCCACCATCGACTCCTTGGTGAACCGGCTCAACACCATGGATCTCGGCCGCAGCTTCGTGGCCGCGGACACGCTGAAGAACGTGGTGCTCAAGACGCGCGCGCCCGGGACCATCGAGTGGGTGCCGCTCGTCGTCGGGGTGCCGGGGGACCGGGAGGTCGACCTCCGTCGTCTCGAAGCCGTGCTCTACCCGTCCGAGGTGGCGGTGTTCGAGGCAGAGGACTTCGCGCAGCACCCGGGCTTGGTCAAGGGGTACCTCGGGCCTCAGGTCCTGGCCGATCTGGGCATCCGGCTGCTGGTCGATCCCCGACTCGTGGACGGCAGCGCATGGGTGACCGGCGCAAACGAGCCAGGGCGTCACGCGGTCGACGTGGTGGTGGGCAGGGACTTCGTGGCCGACGGGTTCATCGAGGCGGCCGACGTGCGTGCCGGTGACCCCTGTCCGTCGTGCGGCGAAGGCGTGAGCATCGACCGCGGCATCGAGATCGGCCACATCTTCCAGCTCGGTCGCAAGTTCGCTGACGCCTTCGAGCTCGACGTGCTGGGCCAGGACGGCAAGCCGGTGCGCGTCACGATGGGCTCCTACGGCATCGGCATCTCGCGCGCGGTGGCGGCGATCGCCGAGCAGACCCACGACGCGCTCGGGCTGGTGTGGCCGCGCGAAGTGGCGCCGGCCGATGTGCATCTGGTGGCCACGGGCAAGGACGACACCGTCTTCGAAACGGCCGACGAGATCGCCCGCGCACTGGCCGACGACGGCGTGCGCGTGCTGTACGACGACCGTCGCAGCGTGTCGCCGGGTGTGAAGTTCAAGGATGCCGAGCTGCTGGGCATGCCGACCGTCGTGGTCGTGGGCAAGGGTCTGGCCGACGGCGTCGTCGAACTGCGCGACCGTAGGACAGGGACTCGCCAGGACGTGCCGGTCGCCGACGCTGCCGATCGCGTTCGCGACGCGGTTCGAGCCGGCTGACCCGAACTCAGGTCGAGCCGGCTGGTTCCTGCAGCCCCGGTAGAGCAGGAGCCACGCCGGACCACGACGCCTGCCGACGGGCCGCGTCGAGCAGCCAGGTCAGCGGCACTCCGCGGGCGCCGGGGGGACCCAGGGCGGACACGAGCTGGGCATAGTTGCCCGCGCAGCGGCTCTCGATCGTGCTCGCCAGCCGGCGGGCCGAGGCGATGCTGGCCACCGGGAACGGCACGACATAGCCCCCGGCGCCCGGGTCGGCCGCACCTCCGGCGACCCGGATCATCGCGATCAGCTGATCCCGCCTGGCGCTGTGGAGGGTCAGGCCCGCGTGTGCCTGGGCCAGCCGGCTCGGGCCGGCCGCATGGGCTGCCAGCTGACCGCCCACCACGCCGTAGGCGTAGATCGCGGCGTACTCCCCAGCGAGCGCAGTCTGCAGCGCCGACAGAGCGGGGGCACTGCCCGAGGCCGGCGATGCACCCGCGGCCACCCTCGGCGTGGCCGCGGCCGACAAGGTGGCGGCGAGTGCGGAGTCGGAGGCGCCGACGGACCCCAGCAGCGCGGCGACCGAGCCGGTCACGGCCGTGGTGGGGTCCACCACGGGACGCGCCGAGACGCGCGCGGCCGCGATCAGGCTCACCACGGCGCGGTGAAGGGCGGCAGCTGGGCTGGTCGCTGCCCGTGCGCCGGCCGTCCACCCTGGGGTCCCGTTGGCCTGGCCGAGGGCCCCCACGTGGACGCCCACCGCCGCCATCACAGGACGCAGGACCGCGACCCGGCGTCCGTACCGGTCGACGTCAGCACTCAGGCTGCCGAGCAGTCGGGTCTCGGCCGACAGGCTGCGGCTCACGGCCTGGGCATCGGCTGCCGCCAACGTGCTGCTCGAGGAGGGGATCGGCCGACCCGCAGAGTCGGTCGGGGTCGCGGAGCCCGAGGTGCACCCGCTCAGCACCAGCCCCGCCATCACCGCGACGGCAGTCCCGACGAGCGCCCGCGTCGCGACCATGGGCGGCAGCATCGCATCCGGATAGGCTGGCCCCACAATCGAGGAGCCACAACAGGACAGGCGCGGCACCACCGCGCGCGGCGGAGGAACCATGGGCGTCGCCACCGAACGCGTCATCGAGTTGGTGGACCCTGTCGTGTCGGCCGCCGGCCTCGATCTCGAGGGGGTCGAGGTCCAGGCCATCGGACGCCGTCGGCTCCTGCGCGTGCTGGTCGACCGCGACGGCGGGATCTCGCTGGACGACGTGGCCGAGCTGTCGCGCACCTTGTCGCAGACGCTGGACGCCGACGAGGCGATGGGGGACCAGCCCTACGTCCTCGAGGTCAGCTCGCCCGGTGTCGAGCGGCCGCTGGAACTGCCGCGCCACTGGCGTCGTCAGCGGGGACACCTGGTGGTCGTGACGCGCACCGATGCCACGACCCTCACTGGTCGGGTCGTCGATGCCGACGACGTCGCGGCCACGCTCACCACTGACAGCGGCGACGTGAATGTTCCGTACACAGACGTGTCGCGCGCGCTCGTGCAGGTCGAGTTCCGGCGTCCCGAACCGACGCAGGAGTAGATCCATGGACATCGACATGACCGCGCTGCGGGCGCTGGTGAACGAGCGGGAGATCTCCTTCGATGCCGTCGTCGAGGCGATCCAGCGGGCGCTGGAGACTGCCTACCAGCACACACCCGGTGCCCAACCGGTGGCTCGCGTCGAGCTCGACCGACGCACGGGGCACGTCACCGTGCTCGCCGCGGAGACCGACGAAGACGGCGCCGTCCTGCGCGAGTGGGACGACACGCCGGAGGGCTTCGGACGCGTGGCGGCAACGACCGCCAAGCAGGTGATCCTGCAGCGGCTGCGCGACGCCGAGGACGAGGCGACCTTCGGCAAGTGGTCGGGCCGCGAGGGCGACCTCGTGTCCGGCGTCATCCAGCAAGCCGCGGACCCCGACATGGTGCTCGTCGACCTCGGCACCGTCGAGGCGATCCTGCCGCCCAGTGAACAAGTGCCCGGTGAAGAGTACGTCCACGGCGAACGCATCAAGGCGTACGTGGTGTCGGTGCGCAAGGGGATGCGCGGCCCGCAGGTGACGCTATCGCGCACCCACCCGAACCTCGTGCGCAAGCTGTTCGCCCTCGAGGTGCCCGAGATCGCCGACGGCACGGTCGAGATCGCCGCCGTCGCGCGCGAGGCCGGGCACCGCTCCAAGATCGCGGTGTGGTCGCAGACGTCGGGCGTCAATGCCAAGGGGTCGTGCATCGGTCCTATGGGCGCGCGGGTGCGGGCCGTCATGAGCGAGCTGCACGGCGAGAAGATCGACATCGTCGACTTCAGCCAGGACCCGGCGGAGTTCGTGGCGCATGCGCTCTCCCCGGCGCGGGTGGCCTCGGTCGAGGTGGTCGACCTCGACGCGCGGTCGGCGCGGGTCCACGTCCCCGACTACCAGCTGTCGCTGGCCATCGGCCGGGAGGGTCAGAACGCCCGTCTCGCGGCCCGGCTGACCGGCTGGCGGATCGACATCCGGCCCGACTCCGGAGGGGAACCCGAGCCGTCGGCCGGCGGCAGGTTCCCCGACGGCGCGGGCGACGCCGGCGTCTGACCGGCTAGACTTTCGCGTGTCCGGTCGTCCGGCTCCGTCATCGTCCACACGCTCGCGCCCGCTGCGCACGTGTGTGGGGTGCCGGAAACGGTCGTCCGTGGCCGACCTGCTACGGGTCGTGGTCGTCGGGTCCGGCTCGAACGCTGAGGTGGTGCCCGACCTCCGGAGCCGGATGCCTGGTCGAGGTGCGTGGTTGCACCCCGAGCTGGCCTGTCTCGACCTCGCCGAGCGGCGTCGAGCGTTCCCGAGGGCCTTGCGCCACCCGGGGCCGCTGGACCTCGCCCCGGTACGAACGCTCCTCGAACAACGAAGGCAGGAACCGATGGCGACGAGCCCGCGATGAGCGCGCAGCAATGAGCACGCCCCAGCGATAAGGGTCCTGGCCGAAAAAGTCCGGACCGCCAAGAAGGAGAGCAGTGGCTAAGGTCCGGGTGTACGAGCTCGCCAAAGAGCTCGGAGTAGAGAGCAAGGTCCTCGTGGCCAAGCTCCAGGACATGGGCGAGTTCGTCCGGTCCGCATCGTCAACGATCGAACCGCCGGTGGTGCGCCGGCTCCGCGAGGAGTTCCCGGCCCAGGCGGGCGCTGCGGCGCCGCCGAAGAAGGTGGCCAAGAAGGCGCCAGCCGCCCCGCCACCTGAGCAGATGCCGGTCGAGATCTCCCCCGAGGTGCTCGCTGCGGCCACCGCTGCCGCGGCCGCCGCCGCGGCAGCAGCGCCGCCCGTGCAGCTTCCGGAGGCACCTCCGCCGCGTCCGACCGGTCCGCGCCCTGGCGGCAACAACCCCTTCGTCTCCAAGGAGGCGCCGGCGCCGCGTCCAGCGGCCCTGCGTCCCGGCAACAACCCCTACACGTCGCGCGAGGCGATGCCGCGTCCCGGCGCGCCCGGTGCGCCGAACCCCGCGATGATGCCACCGCGTCCGCGTAGCGCCCCCGGAGGCGCACCCGGTCGCCCGGCAGCTGCGGGTCGTGGTGCACCCGGACGTCCAGGAGCCCCGGCCGGCGCCGGTCGACCAGGGGCCCCGGCGGGACGCCCCGGTGCTGGCGGCGGTGGCGGCTACGCCGGACGTCCCGGCGGCGGGGCCGGACCAGGCGGGGCGGCGGCGGCGGTGGCGGCTACGCCGGACGTCCCGGGGGGACGACCGGTGGTCGTGGTGGTCGCGGCAGCGCCCCTGGAGCCTTCGGTCGTGGCGGCGGTCGACCCAGCAGGGGCCGCAAGTCGAAGAAGCAGCGTCGTCAAGAGTTCGACAACCTCGCCGCGCCGACGGTCGGCGGGGTCTCGGTTCCGCGTGGTCAGGGCGAGGTCGTCCGACTCCCGCGAGGTGCGTCGCTGACCGACTTCGCCGACCGGATCGGGGCCAACCCGGCGTCGCTGGTTCAGGTGCTGTTCGGGCTCGGCGAGATGGCCACGGCCACCCAGTCGCTGGACGAGGACACGTTCACGCTGCTCGGGGGCGAGCTGGGCTTCACGGTGCAGGTGGTCAGCCCCGAGGACGAGGACCGCGAGCTGCTCGAGACGTTCGACATCGACCTGGCCTCCGAGGTGGAGGACCAGGACGAGGGCGAGCTCCAGGCGAGGCCCCCGGTGGTCACCGTCATGGGCCACGTCGACCACGGCAAGACCAAGCTGCTCGACGCCATCCGCTCCACCGACGTCGTCGGGGGCGAGGCGGGAGGCATCACTCAGCACATCGGTGCCTATCAGGTGCACGTGCCGCACGACGGAAACGACCGCGCGCTGACGTTCATCGACACCCCGGGCCACGAGGCGTTCACCTCCATGCGTGCCCGCGGCGCCAAGGTCACCGACATCGCGGTGCTTGTCGTGGCTGCTGACGACGGCGTGATGCCGCAGACCATCGAGGCGTTGAACCACGCGCAGGCGGCCGACGTGCCGATCGTGGTGGCGGTCAACAAGATCGACAAGGAAGACGCGAACCCGGCCAAGGTGCGCCAGCAGCTCACCGAGTACGGCCTGGTGGCGGAGGAGTACGGCGGCGAGACGTTGTTCGTGGACGTGTCGGCCAAGAGCCGGCTCAACATCGACGGCCTGCTCGAGGCGATCCTGCTCACCGCGGATGCGGCCTTGGACCTTCGGGCCAACCCCGACACCGAGGCGCGCGGCGTCGCGATCGAGGCTCACCTCGACCGCGGTCGAGGTCCGGTGGCCACTGTCCTCGTGCAGCGAGGAACGCTGCACGTCGGCGACGCGATCGTCGCGGGCGGTGCCTTCGGTCGCGTCCGCGCCATGCTCGACGAGCACGGCGACGGCATCGACGTGGCCGGGCCATCGCGCCCGGTGCAGGTGCTGGGCTTCACGTCGGTTCCCGGTGCTGGTGACAAGTTCATCGTGGCGCCCGAGGACCGGGTGGCTCGTCAGATTGCCGAGAAGCGGCAGGCCATGGAGCGCAACGCGGCCTTGGCCAAGTCGCGCAAGAAGGTCAGCCTCGAGGACCTGCAGCAGATCCTGGAGCAGGGCAAGATCGAGACGCTCAACCTGATCCTCAAGGGCGACGTCTCCGGTTCGGTCGAGGCACTCGAGGACGCTCTGCTCAAGATCGACGTGGGCGACGACGTGTCACTGCGGATCATCGACCGCGGCGTCGGCGGGATCACCGAGACGAATGTCATGCTCGCCTCGGCGTCCGATGCCATCATCATCGGCTTCAACGTGCGGGCAGAGGGCAAGGTGCGCGAGCTCGCCGAGCGTGAGGGCATCGACGTTCGCTACTACACGGTCATCTACCAGGCGATCGAGGACGTCGAGAACGCCCTGAAGGGCATGCTCAAGCCGGAGTTCGAAGAGGTCGAGCTCGGGACGGCCGAGGTTCGCGAGGTGTTCCGTTCCAGCAAGTTCGGCAGTGTCGCCGGCTGCTTGGTGCGCAGCGGGGAGATCAAGCGGGGTACGAAGGCACGCCTGCTGCGCGACGGAGTGGTGGTGGCCGAAACCTTGGAGATCGCCGGCCTGCGGCGGTTCAAGGACGACGTCACCGAGGTACGCGAAGGTTTCGAGTGCGGTATCAACCTGGGGTCGTTCAACGACGTCAAGGTCGAGGACGTGATCGAGACGTACGAGATGCGCGAGAAGCCGAGGGCCTGACGGGCGCAGCGAGTGGGCTGAGAACAAGGACTGACAAGTACGGCTGAGGGGTTGGGCTGTGGTGATCGGGACCTTGCGCATCGACCTGTTGCTCGGCGAGGTGCACTCGCTGAAGCAGAAGCGGTCGGTCGTGCGCCCGGTCATCGCCGACCTGCGACGACGGTTCGCCGTCAGCGTCGCCGAGACGGGCGATCAAGACCTGTACCGGCGCGCCGAGATCGGGGTGACGTGCGTGGCGGGAGACTTCACGCACTGTCGTGACCTGCTCGACTCCTGTGAGCGCGCCGTGGCAGCACGGCCGGAGTTGGATGTCCTGTCTGCGCGACGTCACATCGTGGACGAGGAGGATCTGTGACCGACATGGACCCGCGGGCCCGCAAGCTGGCGGACCGGATTCGCGTCATCGTGGCCGAGCTCTTGGAGAAGCGGGTCAAAGACCCGCGACTGGGTTTCGTCACGGTCACCGACGCTCGCATCACCAATGACCTGCACGACGCCACAGTGTTCTACACGGTCTATGGCGACGAGGAGGAAGTGGAGCTGTCGCGCCGTGCGCTGGTCAGTGCCACCGGCATGCTGCGCAGCGAGGTCGGTCGGATCACCGGTGTGAAATTCACGCCCACGCTGACGTTCGTGGCCGACGGCATCCCGGAGAACGCCCGGCACATCGAGGACGTCCTGCGTCAGGCCAAGGAAGCCGATGCCCTCGTGCAGGCGCAGGCGATGGGCGCGACGTACGCCGGCGACGCCGACCCCTACCGGCCAGATGAGCCGGCCGATGAGGCCGACGCCGACCCAGCGGTCGACGCCGCCGACGCCGACGTGTTGCTGCCGGAGGCGCACGCGTGATCGACGACCACACCTGGCAGACCGTCCTGGATCTTCTGGAACGGTCCGAGCGGGTGCTGTTGCTGGGGCACACGTCGCCCGATGGTGACGCCCTCGGCTCGGCGCTGGCCGTCGCCCTGGCGCTGCGCACCGCGCGACCGCAGGTGCGCCTGGCCGTGTCGTTCGGTGACGACCCCTGGTGGGTGCCGGCCAACCTCGCACGACTGCCGGGACAAGAGCTCCTCGTACCTCCGGCTGAGGTGGTCGAACGACTGGGAGGTGAGCCGGACGTCGTGGTCACGTGCGATGCCAGCTCCGTGGACCGACTCGGTGTTCTGCGCCCACTGGCCGAGGCCTCACCGGTCATCGTGGTGCTCGACCATCATCTGTCCTACACCGGCTTCGGGCACCTGGCGCTGTTCGACCTGGACGCCCCGGCGACTGCGGTGATCGCGGAGGAGCTCGTGACGCGGCTCGGTGTGGAGCTCACGGCTGACATCGCGGCCAATCTGTACACCGGCGTGGTCACCGACACCGGGTCGTTTCGCTACGCGGCCACCACACCGCAGACGATGGAGCTCGGGGCGAAGCTGTTGCGCACGGGTATTCCCTTCGACTCGATCGCACGCGACCTGTTCGACAGCTCACCGTTCGCCCAGTTGCGGGTGCTGGGGCGTGCCCTGGATCGCGCGGTGCTCGAGCCCGACGCGGTCGGCGGCCTGGGTCTGGTGTGGACCCTCGTTCCTGCCCTGGAACGTCAGCAGTCCGGACTGACCTACGACCTCATCGAGGGGGTCATCGATGTCGTGCGCAAGGCGCAGGAGGCCGAGGTCGCAGCGGTGATCAAGGAGACGGACAGCGGTGAGCTGCGGGTGTCGTTACGGTCCAAAGGGGCCGTCGACGTCAGTCGCGTCGGGTCGGCGCTCGGCGGCGGTGGTCACCGCTACTCCGCCGGTTACACGGCAGCGACCTCCGACCTCGAGCGGTTGCTGGCCGACCTGCGCAAGCACCTCGCCGACGTCGCCGCCGGCTGAGCGGGCGGGCCTGACGTGGGGGCCGACGGGCTGCTCGTCGTCGACAAGCCGAGTGGCATGACCTCGCACGACGTGGTCGCGCGCGTGCGACGCGTCCTCGACACCCGCAAGGTCGGTCACGCCGGCACCCTCGACCCCATGGCCACCGGCGTCCTCGTGATCGGCGTCGGCCGGGCGACGCGATTGCTCGGCTACGTCGCCGGCGCCGACAAGGACTACCTGGCGACGATTCGACTCGGTCAGGCCACGTTCACCGACGACGCCGAGGGCGACGTGGTGGCCACCGCGTCGGCCGCGTCGGTGTCCGGTGATGCGCTGCAGTTGGCCGTGGGGCGGCTGACCGGTGCGCTGCAGCAGGTGCCTTCGACGGTGAGCGCTGTCAAGGTGGACGGTCGACGCGCATACCGCCGGGCGCGCGACGGAGAGGTGCTCGAGCTGCAGCCGCGCGCCGTCGTGGTCAGCCGGTTCGAGGTGTTGCAGACCTCGCGACCGACGCCGGAGCTGCTCGACGTCGACGTCGCGGTGACGTGTTCGTCGGGCACCTACGTCCGAGCGCTCGCGCGCGACCTCGGGGTGGCACTGGGCGTCGGAGGTCATCTGACCCGGCTGCGGCGCACCAGGGTCGGCGGCTTCGACCAGTCAACGGCTCATGACCTGGCCACCCTCACCGGTGTGGACGACCTCACCGACCTCGATGCCGCGGTCAGCGCGACGTTCCCTCGGCTGGACGTCTCGACGGAGCAGGCAGACGCCGTGCGTCACGGTCGACCGTTGCCCGTGCCGGCGGACGTCGCGATGGTGGCCGCCGATCGTTGGCCGGCCGGCGTGTTCGACCCGGACGGTCATGTGGTCGCACTCGTCGAGGCGCGCGAGCAGATGCTGCGCGTGGTCGTCGGTCTGGCAGGCTGACGTCGTGGGCAGCTCGTTGGTGGTGCGGTTCGACGACGTCACAGAGGTGCCGTCGGACTGGCAGCCGTGCGTGGTCACGATCGGTGTGTTCGACGGGGTGCACCTGGGCCACCGCGCTCTGCTCGACGCCGCGCGGCGGCGGAGCATGGAACGCGGCCTCACCGGGGCGTGGGTTCCGGTGGTGGCCGTGACATTCGACCCACATCCGAACGAAGTGGTGCGGGAAGGCAGTCACCCGCCGCTGCTGGCCACCGTCGACCACCGCGTCCAGCTGCTGCATGACGCCGGCGCCGATGCGGTCCTCGTCTTGCCGTTCACCCCGGAGCTCGCACAGCTCACCCCGGAGGAGTTCGCCCGCCAGGTGCTGGCCGACCGGCTGCACGCGGTGGCCGTGGTGGTGGGGCGCAACTTCCGCTTCGGGCACCGGGCCTCCGGCACTGTCGACACCCTCGCCGGGCTGGGACAGCAGCTCGGCTTCGAGGTCGACGTGGTCGACCTGATCACCGGTCAGGGAGACGGTGGGGAAGTCGCCTGGTCGTCGTCGTACGTGCGCCAGTGCGTCAAGGAGGGTGACGTCGAGGCCGCGTCGGCGGTGCTGGGCCGGCTGCACCGGATCACCGGGACCGTGGTGCACGGTGACCACCGTGGCCGAAGCCTGGGCTATCCCACGGCGAATCTTGCACTGAGCCGACATGCCGCAGTTCCTGCCGACGGGGTCTATGCGGGCTGGCTCATCCGACTTTCGCAGGACGCCGACTCTGCGGGTGCCGACGGTTCCGCGGACGACCGCTGGCCGGCCGCGATCTCGATCGGCACCAACCCCACGTTCGACGGTGAGACCCGTCGGGTCGAGGCCTACGTGCTCGGGCGCGACGACCTCGACCTGTACGGCCTCGACGTCGGGTTGGAGTTCCAGGCCCGGTTGCGACCCACGTTGCGCTTCGACTCCGTCGAGGAGCTCATCGCCCAGATGGCCGACGACGTCGCGCGCACCGCCCAGATCGTCGACGCTCACTGAGCCGGTGCGTCGGCTGCCTCCTCAGACACATCGTGTCCGAGATCAACTGTGGGGTGGGGGAGAGGACTGGGGCGGACGCGCAGCAGTGGCCGCGCGGTGAGCGCGATCGCCACGAGGCCGGCCACCGAGGTGGCCAGGAACAGCGAGCGCGGCGAGGCGAGGCCGGCGAGCAGGCCACCGAGTGCGAGCGACCCGATCATCGCGGCGTTCACGGCTCCCTGCACTGCCGCCATGACCCGACCGAGGCGATCCGACGGAGTGCGGCGGATCAACAGGTGCTGCGCCACGACATTGAGCGCGCCGTTGCCCACGCCGATGGCCGCGCTGGCCAGCGTCGCCCACACGATGCCCGGGCTGAGCCCCACCAACCCGATGCCGGCCGCGATCACGCACGTGGCCACCACGAACTGGCGGGCCAGCCTGCGGTCGTCGTCGGTGCTGCGACTGCGCCACGCGCCCAGCGCTGTCCCGGCGGCGAAGACGGCACCGATGACGCCGTACGCGATCGGAGACGCTCCCAGCGTCTTGGTGATGAAGAAGACCTCGACGACGTTCACCAGTCCGAGGGTCAGCACAAAGGCCAGGGTCAGGATCATCATCGGGCGCAACACGGGGTCATGCGTGATCGTGGTGAAGCCGGCCAGTGCCTCCCGCCACCAACCGGACTCGGTCGCCACGTCGTCGCTGCGTTGTGGTCGACGATCCCGGTTCAGCAGCGCGGCGGCCGCCGCGAGCACCAGGAACGTCGCTGCGTCGACGAGCAATGCGGCCCGCGCGCCGGAAAGGCCGACGAGCAGGCCACCTACGGCGGGTCCCGCCAGTCCGCCCAGGGCGCGGCCGGTCTGCACCCACGCGAGCGCAGTTCCGACGCTGGGCTCCGGCACGACCGCAGGCACCAGCGCCTGCCACGCGGGCTGCACCAGCGTCGCGCCGGCGTTCAGGGCGACTACGAGCGCCAGGACCGTCGCGCTCCCGCCGGCACCGACCTGGCTGCTCACCTGCGCCAGCGCGACGCAGACGGCGGCCTGAGCCAGGCTGGTGACGACGACGATCCGGCGGGCGCTGAGCCGGTCGACCAGCCAGCCACTCACCGGGGCGAGGACGATCGCCGGCAGGAGGGCCGCCGTGAGCAGAGCTGCCACCATCGCGCCACCGTGCGGGCGCGCGCTCGCCGCCAGCACCAGGGCGAGCACGGCCACCTCGTCGCCGAGCAAGGAGAACGCGCCGCCCCCGGCGATGAGTCCGGCATTGCGGTGCCACGGCCACGGCGTGGGGGTCTCGGCGGCCGGGGAAGATGTGAAGGACATATTTCGAAAATAACCTTTCACATCTGGCTCCGTCAAGCAGCGCGGTACCGTCCGCTGCGTGCCCCCGCGTCAGCGCAGTTCCCACGGCAGGGCTTCGGAGGACGTCGTCGTCCTCACGGACCCCACTGCGATCAAGGCACTGGCCCATCCGGCCCGGCTGGTGGTGATCGAGGCCCTCTACGCCGGGCAGGTGCTGACCGCGACGCAGTGCGCCGCGCTGGCCGGAGTGAGCCCCAGCAGCATGAGCTACCACCTCAGGACCCTGGCGAAGTACGGGATCGTCGTGCGCGCGCACGAGGCGGGCGACGCCCGGGAGCGGCCGTGGCAGGCGGCGGCGGAGTCGCTCAGGGTGTCGGTCGAGGGGGGTGGGCGCGGCGGGCTGGCGGCGACGTCGCTGCTGATCCAGGAGGCGCTTCGGGCCGACCAGGAGCAGCTGGCCCGACTGACCGAGCTGGCCGTGGAGGATCCCGACAACGAGTGGGTCACGTCCAGCAACTACGCGCGCCACCGGCTCATGGTGACGCCGGCCGAGGCCAAGGATCTGGTGCAGCGGATCGACGCCCTGCTCGAGAAGTACCACGCGCGGACCCGCAAGCGGTCGCCGGCCGATGCGCTCCCCGTCACAGCGACAGTGATGGTCGTCCCGGAGCTACCCGTCCAGCACTGATCTCCCGCGGACCCCAGGTGTTGATCTAGCAGTAGATGTCGTGTTTTCAAGATCAACCTGCACCTGAAGTCCAAGATCAACATAGGAGTGCGCCGCTCGCCGGTTAGGTGGCCTCCCGGGGCCGCTGATAGCCTGGCGACGCCGTCATGCCGGCCGCGGTCTGTCATGCCCGGGTGAACCCGCCCCGGAGCGCCGCGCAACGACCTACGAAGGAGAGTCGTGTCGCTCGACACTGCCACCAAGAAGCAGATCATGACCGAGTACGCCACCACCGAGGGCGACACCGGTTCCCCCGAGGTCCAGGTCGCCATGTTGTCGCGGCGGATCGCCGACCTCACCGAGCACCTGAAGACCCACAAGCACGACCACCACAGCCGGCGTGGCCTGCTGTTGCTGGTCGGTCAACGTCGCCGCCTTCTCAACTACTTGCAGAAGGTCGACATCGAGCGCTACCGAGCCCTCATCGAACGGCTCGGCCTGCGCCGGTAGTACAGCGCTTTTCCCTGACCGCCGTCCGGCGGGCAGACAACTGCACATCCAACCGGGACCCTGACCCGCAGCGGAACAGCGGCCATCCGTCGGTCCTCGGTAGTGGTCCTCGGGCGCTGCAACGCCCCCGGGGACCTCGATCGAAGACCGGCTGACCGCCTCCGTGCCACCCAGGGGCGTCCCGTGTCACGCGAGAGGAGACCCCGTGGAGGGTCTAGACGTTCAAAGCAGCGAAGCTGTCATCGACAACGGCCGGTTCGGCCGCCGCACCATCACCTTCGAGACCGGGCGCTTGGCCCGGCAGGCGGCCGGCTCGGCCGTCGCGTACCTGGACGACGACACCATGCTCTTGTCGGCCACGACGTTCTCCAAGCACCCCAAGGACCAGCTCGACTTCTTCCCACTGACGGTCGACGTCGAGGAGCGCATGTACGCCGTCGGTCGCATCCCCGGCTCGTTCTTCCGTCGCGAGGGACGTCCCGGTGAGGAAGCGATCCTCACCTGCCGCTTGATCGACCGGCCGCTGCGCCCGTCGTTCGTCAAGGGCCTGCGCAACGAGATCCAGATCGTCGAGACGATCATGTCGTTGAACCCCGACGACCTCTACGACGTCGTGGCGATCAACGCGGCGAGCATGTCGACCCAGCTGTCCGGCATCCCCTTCAGCGGCCCGATCGGCGCCACCCGCGTCGCGCTGATCGAGGGCACCTGGGTCGCCTTCCCGACCCACACCCAGCTCGAGGACGCCGTGTTCGACATGGTCGTCGCCGGGCGGGTCGTCGAGGACGACGTCGCGATCATGATGGTCGAGGCCGAAGCCACCACCCGCACGCTCGACCTGGTCGAGCTCGGCGCTCAGGCGCCGACCGAGGACATCGTGGCGCAGGGTCTGGAGGCGGCCAAGCCGTTCATCCGCGTGCTGTGCGAGGCCCAGGCCGAGCTGGCCGGTAAGGCCGCCAAGCCGACAGCGGAGTTCCCGCTCTTCCTGGACTACCAGGACGACGTGTACGACGCCGTCGCCTCCACGGTCACCGACGGGCTCACCCAGGCGCTGACGATCGCCGGCAAGCAGGAGCGCGAGGCTGCCCTCGATGCGCTCAAGGCTGACGCTCTGGAGTCGTTGGCCCCGAAGTTCGAGGGACGCGAGAAGGAGATCAGCGCCGCGTTCCGGTCGGTGACCAAGAAGTTGGTACGCCAGCGCATCCTGCGCGACAAGGTGCGGATCGACGGCCGCACGCCCACCGACATCCGTCGGCTCTCCGCCGAGATCGGTGTGGTGCCGTTGGCTCACGGCTCGGCGCTGTTCGAGCGCGGCGAGACCCAGATCATGGGCGTCACCACCATGAACATGCTGCGCATGGAGCAGATGCTCGACACGTTGGCACCGGAGCGCACCAAGCGGTACATGCACAACTACAACTTCCCGCCCTACTCCACCGGTGAGACCGGTCGGGTGGGTTCGCCGAAGCGGCGCGAGATCGGTCACGGTGCGCTCGCCGAGCGCGCCCTGCTGCCGGTGCTGCCCAAGCGCGAGGAGTTCCCGTACGCCATCCGTCAGGTGTCCGAGGCACTCGGCTCCAACGGCTCCACCTCGATGGGCTCGGTCTGCGCCTCCACCATGTCGTTGCTCGCTGCCGGTGTGCCGTTGAAGGCGCCGGTCGCCGGAATCGCCATGGGCCTGGTGTCCGACGAGGTCGACGGTCAGATGCAGTACGTCGCGCTGACCGACATCCTCGGCGCCGAGGACGCCTTCGGCGACATGGACTTCAAGGTCGCCGGTACCCGCGACTTCGTCACCGCCCTGCAGCTGGACACGAAGCTCAACGGCATCCCGGCCAGTGTGCTCGCCGGTGCGCTCACCCAGGCCCGAGACGCCCGCATGACCATCCTGGACGTGATGTCCGAGGCCATCAACGAGCCCGACGAGATGGCCCCGAACGCCCCGCGCGTGATCAGCGTCAAGATCCCGGTCGACAAGATCGGTGAGGTGATCGGGCCCAAGGGCAAGATGATCAACTCGATCCAGGAGGAGACCGGGGCCGACATCTCGATCGAGGACGACGGCACCATCTACATCGGTGCAGTCGACGGTCCGTCGGCCGAGGCGGCCCGCGCCATGGTCAATGCCATCGCGAACCCGACGATGCCCGAGATCGGCGAGCGCTATGTCGGAACAGTGGTCAAGACCACCACGTTCGGCGCCTTCGTCTCGCTGACCCCCGGCAAGGACGGTCTCCTGCACATCTCCGAGATCAAGAAGTTGGCCGGAAAGCCGCGCATCGACAGCGTCGAAGAGGTGCTGAAGGTGGGCGACAAGGTCCGCGTCCAGATCAAGGACATCGATGACCGCGGCAAGCTGTCGCTGGTCCCGGTGCTCGACGAGAGCGACGAGGCGAGCGCCCCGGCCACGGTCGACGCCTGACCGTGGACCGACCGGTCCCGGCCGACGCGCAGCCGCCCGGCACGACCATCACGCTGCTCGACGGGGGCGAGGGTGGAGCAGTACGACGGACGATCCTGCCGGGCGGGCTGCGGGTGGTCACCGAGACGATGCCGACCGTGCGGTCGGTGTCGTTCGGGGTGTGGGTGGGCGTAGGCAGCCGCGACGAGACACCGGCTCAGGCCGGTGCGTCGCACTACCTGGAGCACCTGCTCTTCAAGGGCACGAAGACGCGCTCGGCGCTGGAGCTGAGCGCGACGATCGACCGCCTCGGTGGCGAGATGAACGCGTTCACCACCAAGGAGTACACCTGCTTCTACGCCCGTGTGCTCGACAGCGACATGGCTACCGCCGTGGACATCGTCACGGACCTGATCACCTCGGCCACCTTGCGCACGGCCGACGTCGAGTCCGAACGCGGGGTGATCCTGGAAGAGATCGCGATGCACGACGACGACGCGACCGACTCCGTGCACGATGACTTCGCCCGACTGCTGTTCGGCGATCAGCCGCTGGGTCGTCCGGTGCTCGGCACCGTCGACTCCATCGAGGGACTGCCGCGCGACACGATCGCGCGTTACTTCCGCAAGTGGTACCGACCCGAGCATCTCGTGGTGGCGGCGGCCGGCAACCTCGATCACGACGAGGTTGTTGCGCAGGTCGCTGCCGCATTCGAGCGCGCGGCGGTGCACATCGACCCGACCGCCGTCCCGACCCAACCGCGCTCGGGCGAGCTCGCCTTGTCGGCGAAGTCGGCCGTCGGCGTCGTGGAACGCCCAACCGAGCAGGCCAACCTCGTCCTCGGCCTGCCGGGACTCGCCCGCACCGATGACCGGCGGTATGCGCTGAGCGTGCTCAACGCAGCGCTCGGCGGCGGCATGTCCAGCCGGCTGTTCCAGGAGGTCCGCGAGAAGCGGGGGCTCGCGTACTCCGTGTACTCCTACAACTCCCAGTTCGCCGACGCCGGCATGTTCGGCATCTACGCCGGCTGCCTGCCCAACAAGGTCGACGACGTTCTGGCGCTGTGCCGCGAGCAGCTCGATGACGTGGTGCACCAGGGCATCACCGACGAGGAGCTCGACCGCGGCAAGGGCCAGATGCGTGGCGGCCTCGTGCTGGGTCTGGAGGACAGCGGGTCGCGGATGAGCCGTATCGGCAAGGCCGAGCTCGTATACGGGGAGCTGCTGAGCGTCGAGGAGCTGCTCGCCCGGATCGACGCGGTGACTCCCGACGACATCCGCGAGGTCGCGCGGGTCGTCCTCGGCGGTTCCCCGTCGCTGGCGGTGATCGGGCCGTTCGCGGCCGACCGGGACTTCTCCCGGGCCGTCGCATGACCATCAAGGTCGCCATCACCGGCGCGGACGGTCGCATGGGACGCACGGTCTGTGCCGCCGTCGAGGCGGCGCCAGACCTCGAGCTGGTCGCCCGGGTTGATGAGGACGCGTCAGTCGCCGATGCCGTGGGGAGCGGCGCGCAGGTGCTGGTCGACTTCACCCGGCCCGACGTGAGTCCCGCGCTCGTACGCGAAGCCGTCGCCGCTGGACTGCACTGCGTGGTGGGAACGAGTGGCTACGACGCCACCCGACTGGACGACCTGCGCACGTTGCTCGTGACGAAACCCAACGTCGGTGTCGTCGTCGCGCCGAACTTCGCGTTGGGCGCGGTCTTGCTCCAGCGCTTCGCCGAGCAGGCGGCGCGCCACTTCGAGTCGGTCGAGATCATCGAGCTGCACCACCCGGACAAGGTCGACGCGCCGTCGGGCACTGCAGTGGCCACCGCCGAGGCCATCGCACGCGTCCGAGCAGCGGCCGGGCTCGGTCCGGTACCGGACGCGACCACCACTTCCCGTCCCGGCGCCCGCGGGGCCGACGTCGACGGAGTGCCGGTGCACGCGGTGCGGCTGCGCGGACTCACCGCCCACGAGGAGGTGCTCTTCGGCGGCCCGGGGGAGTCGTTGACGTTGCGCCACGACTCCTACGACCGCGAGTCGTTCATGCCCGGCGTTCTGCTCGCGGTGCGTTCGGTTGCGAGCCGGCCCGGCCTCACCGTGGGACTCGGCGACCTGCTCGACGCGTCGACCTAGTCGACCTCGTCAGAGGAACGCGCGTACGCCCGCGGCCACCACGGCGGCGCCCACTACGACCACGAGAAACGGCGCGCGCAGCAGCAGCGCGACGACGGCGTAGGCCAGACCTGCGGCACGCGCGTCGATGACCAGGTGCCGTCCGAACGCGAACACCTGCACCGCGGTCAGGGCAGCCAACAGGGCCACCGGTACCAACGTTGCGATCCGGCGCACGCGCGGACGGTCGAGGGTGTCGTGCGGGACCGAGAGCCCGGTCAGCTTCAGCAGGTAGGCGCCCGCCGACGTGAGCAGGACCGCGGGCCACATCAGTCGGCCCCCCGCGGCGTCGGCCAGGCCACGACGAGGGCGACGACTGCCCCGGCCAGGACCGGCACACCCGGCGGGAGCACCGGGGTCAGGGCCAGGGCGACCAGCGCGGCCAGACCGGCGGTGAGACGAGCCGTGCGGTCGCTCAACCGGGGCCACAACAGCGCGAGGAAGGCGGCCCCGACCGCAGCGTCGAGCCCGAGCTTGCGCGGGTCGCCGATCTGCTGGGCCCCTAGCGCCCCCAGGATCGTCGCGATGTTCCAGCAGGTGAAGACGCTGATCCCAGTGGCCCAGAACGCGAGGCGCACGGTGGGGGCACGGGGTCGACTCACGGTCATTGCGGTCGTCTCGTCGATCACCAACTGCGCGGCCACGAGGCGGTGCGAACGAGGCAGCTGCAGCAGGGGTGCGAGCGACAGGCCGTACAGCGCGTTTCGGACGCCCAGGAACCAGGCGGCCAGCATCGCCGCGACCCAAGAGCCGCCGGAGGCGACGACCCCGATGAAGGCGAACTGGCTGGCGCCGGTGAAGGTGAGCGACGACAAGGCGATCGTCTGACCGAAGGTCAGCCCGGCCGTGGTGGCGAGCGCGCCGAATGAGAGGCCGTAGGCGCCGACGGCCAGGCCGATGCTCATGGCATCGACCAGCACCTCGCGTCGGCTCTCGCGCGGTGCAGCCGCTTGGGTCACGCGGCGTCCGGCGAGCGGTCCAGCGTGGTGCCGAGCCGGACCTGGCGTAGCAGCACCGCTTCGTCGCCGTACCGGTCGAGGGTGCGGTGGGCTCCGTCGGCCGCCCAGCCGGCCACGTCCAGGAACTCGCGCAGGAGGTCGTCGGTGGCGGCCACCCACACGTAGAGACGCTCGGCCCCGCCGTCGGCTGCGTGGTGGGCGGCAGCCGCCAGCAGCCGGGAACCGTGACCCTGATGCCGCGCCCCCGGGTCGACGACCAGCAGGAGCAGCTCGGTGTCGGTCTCGGGGTTGCAGTCGGGGTCGGTCGCCGGTGCGATGGCGGCCAGGCCGACGACGTCGGAACCGTCCAACGCGACGAGCAGCTGGTGGCGACGACTCGGCGGAGCGAGGACGGCGCGTTCCCAGCCGCGGGCCACCACCGACTCGTCGTGGCCCTCGAGGGCGTCCGGCGGCAGAACGCCGTCGGCCTGCCACGCGCGCAGCTGGGCGGCGGCGGCTGCCTGCACGTCGGCCAGCCGGGCCAGCCGAACGCTTGCATCCGCCATGACGCGAATCCTCCCAGGTCCACCCCCCAGCGAAGCAACGCGGCATTGCTTCGGCAAGTGCAGGAGCAGTGACGAGTTGCTCCTGTTCTTGCAGAACATTTCCTGGGGTCATCCGCCCCGAACCGGACCGTGGCAGGGCACCGGTCGGGGCCTAGGGTGGCCGGTCATGCGCGTCGTCGTGGTGGGCACCGGTGTCATGGGGTTGCCGACGGCGCGAGCCCTCGCCGAGGCGGGTCACCAGGTCAGCGCCATCGATCGGTTCGGCGTGGGCAACCGCTTCGCGTCGTCGCCTGGCGCCACCCGGATCTGGCGGTTCGCGCACGCCGACCGGGAACGCGTCCGGCTGGCTCGCGCGATGGTCCGGGCCTGGGAGGAGCTCGAGGCTCATGCCGGCCGCGCGCTGCGCGGACACCAAGGGTTGATCTGGCGCGGTGAGAATGCGCTACAGGTGCTGGCGGCGCTGCAGGCCGAGGGAGTGACAGCCTCCGAGATCGACGCGGTCCGCAGCCGCGAGCTCTTCCCGGAGCTGCGCCCGATGCCGGACTTCGCTGCGGTGTGGCAGCCCGAAGCGGGCATCGTCCATGCCGCCTCGGCGCTCGCCGCGGAGTCGGAGCGGTTCGTGCGCGCGGGAGGCCTGCTCGTGGTCGGCCCCCAGGTGCTCGACATCGAGTCGCGCCCCGGAGGGGGAGTGGTGGTGCACACCGACCGTGGTGAGCATGCGGCGGACGTCGCGGTGGTGACCGCCGGGCCTTGGGCGGCCGAGCTGCTGGCGCCGCTCGGCGTGAAGCTCGACCTGCGCCCGCAGGTCTCGCAGGTGTCCTACGTGCGCGGGCCCGAGGGGTGGGAGGAGCGCCCGACCCTGGTCCACGACTTCGACGCAGAGGCCGAAGGTTTCTACGCCCTCCCGACGCCGGGCGTGGGCTACAAGATCGGGCAGGACGGTCCGGTCCGCACCTGGGACGCGGAGCGTCTGGACCGTTCCCCCGACCCGGATCGCGCGCAGGCAACCGCCGAGCTGGTTCGTCGCGAGTTCCCCGGTTTCGACCCGACGATCGTCACCTCCGAGGTCTGCACGTGGACCAACTCACCCGACGCGCTGTTCGCCCTCGGGCGCGTCGGCGACGTGGTGATCGGGTGCGGTGACTCCGGTGAGGGCTTCAAGTGGTTGCCGATGTTCGGCGCGTGGCTCGGCGATCTGGCCGAGGGTCGCGCGCTCACCGGTGACGCGGCGAGCTTCGCGCTCGAGCGCTTCGCTGGGCCCTAGTAGTCAGGCGGATCCGCCGACGTCCGCGGCCGGCTATCCGGCGCCCGGCTGGTCCCACCCCCGCCGCACCCCCGGCGCGGACACCCTCGCCTGAAAGTGCGTGCCGGTGAGCAGCGAGAAGGTGCTGCGTCGGTCGACTCGCACGAGCGCCGGCAGCCAGAGTGCCGTGACGACGAGGATGGCGAGCCAGTTGTTCAGCGGGAAGCGCGCCACCACCCACACCACGATCGGCAGCAGCGCGTTCAAGACGACTCGCGATCGCTGCGCCGGCTGCCCGTCGCCGGTGACGGCGGTGATGCCGTAGAGACTGTCACCGACGGCACCCCGACCCATCCGAGACGCGACGAGCGCGATGGCGACGCAGATTGCGATGTCGGCGACGACGCGGACCGGAAGGCTGTCCACTGGTGCTGTCCCGACGAAACTCGTCGCGGTGCCGGTCATGTCCATGCCAGATCGGTCGCCCATCAGAAGCAGGAACACGGAGGCCGACCCGCCCACGATGACGGCTGCGGCCAGCGACACTGCGAAAGTGATCAACGCTGCCTTCGTGCGAGGCCCGGCAGCGGGCTGGCCGATCACGTAGCGATCCATGAGGCGCCTTCCCCCGAAGGGCCTCACTATTGCACCGATCACGGCCCGTCAGTAGCCGTCGCTAGGGTGTTCGCCGTGTCAGACGAAGCCCTGCCGATCCAGTTCCGCAGCGACGTCACCGTCGAACTCGTGCGGGCCGCTGCCCGCGACGCCGACGTGTTGTTCGCCGCACGCGTGTCGACGCAGGGCGAACAGTCGCTCGCCGGCGTCGATGACGACGCCACCCGCTCCGCGGGCCTCATCAACTTCTTGATGCGCGACCGACACGGCTCACCGTTCGAGCACAACTCCATGACGTTCTACGTGCAGGCGCCGATCTTCGTGTTCCGCGAGTTCATGCGGCACCGCATCGCGTCGTACAACGAGGAGTCCGGTCGTTACCGCGAGCTGCGGCCGGTGTTCTACGTCCCGGGCCCAGAGCGCAAGCTTGTGCAGCAGGGCAAGCCCGGCCACTACGAGTTCGTGGACGGCTCGGCCGAACAGCACGCCGTGGCTATCGAGCAGACCAAGACGGCGTGCGCCACCTCCTACGCGGCCTACCAGGAGATGCTGGCCGCGGGCATCGCCCGCGAGGTGGCCCGCGGGGTGCTGCCGGTGGCCACGTACTCGTCGATGTACGTCACCATGAACGCGCGCTCGCTGATGAACTTCTTGTCGCTGCGGACCAAGCACGAGGACTCGCACTTCCCCTCCTTCCCCCAACGCGAGATCGAGATGGTCGCGGAGCAGATGGAGGTCTTCTGGGCCGCCCTGATGCCCCTGACGCACGCGGCTTTCCAGGCCAGCGGCCGGGTCGCACCCTGACCCCGGCACCCGTCGCGGCGGTAGCGTGATGGCATGACCGAACCGACGGCCACCCGGTCAGCCCCGTTCGGCCGGATGCTGACGGCGATGATCACGCCCTTCCGGTCCGACCTGTCGTTGGACCTGGACGGTGCCCAGGCGCTCGCGGCCCACCTCGTGGCCGCCGGCAACGACGGTCTGGTCATCTCCGGCACGACCGGTGAGTCACCCACCACGAGCGACGAGGAGAAGGACGCCCTTCTCCGGGCCGTCGTCGAGGCCGTCGGCGACCAGGCCCAGGTCATCGCGGGAGTCGGCAGCAACGACACGCTGCACACAGTCGACCTCGCCCGCCGGGCCGCCAAGGCCGGAGCCCACGGCCTGATGGTCGTCACGCCCTACTACAACCGCCCGCCGCAGGCCGGGCTGCTGCGCCACTTCCAGGCGGCGGCCGACGCCACCGAGCTGCCGATGTTGCTCTACGACATCCCCGGACGCACCGGCCGCGCGATCGACGTCGAGACGCTGGTGCAGCTGGCCGAACACCCGCAGATCGTTGCCGTCAAGGATGCCAAGGGCGACCTCGGCGCAGCGTCGTGGACGCTTCGCCGCACCGACCTCGCGTGGTACTCCGGCGAAGACCTGCTCAACCTGCCGCTGCTCTCGATCGGTGCTGTCGGCGTGATCAGCGTGGTCGCCCACCTCGTCACCCCGCGCCTGCTCGCCATGGTCGAGGCGTTCCAGCGCGGCGACGTCGTCGAGGCGGCGTCCCTGAACTCCTCGCTCCTGCCGGTGTACTCCGGGGTGTTCGCCACCCAGGGCGTCATCACGGTCAAGGCCGCCCTGGCCCAGCTGCAACTGCCCTCAGGTCCGGTGCGCCCGCCGCTGGTCGACGCCACCGAGGTCGAGTTCGCCCAGCTCCTGCTCGACCTCGCCGACGGTGGCGTCCCCGGGTTCGCCGCGTGAGTCATCCGCATCCCGAGCTGGCCCTGCCACCGACGCTGGCCCCCGGAACGCTTCGGGTGATCCCGCTGGGCGGCCTGGGTGAGATCGGCCGCAACATGACGGTCTTCGAGCTTCGCCACGACGGACAACCACAGATCCTGCTGGTCGACGTCGGCGTGTTGTTCCCCGAGGACCATCAACCCGGCGTCGACCTGATCCTCCCCGACTTCGACTACCTGCGCGGCAGGCTGGACGACGTCGTCGGGGTGGTGCTCACCCACGGTCACGAGGACCACATCGGTGGGCTGCCGTACCTGTTGCGCGAGCGCGAGGACATCCCCGTCTATGGATCCCGGCTCACCCTGGCACTGGTCGAGGCGAAGCTGCGCGAGCACCGGTTGCGGCCACCGACCACGGTGGTGGCCGAAGGGGAGCGGTTCGCCGTTGGCTCGTTCGACGTCGAACCGATCGCGGTCAACCACTCCATCCCCGACGCGTTGGCCGTGGCCCTGCGGACGCCGTCTGGTCAGCTCGTGGTGCACACGGGCGACTTCAAGATGGACCAGCTCCCGCTCGACGGCCGGCTCACCGATCTGCGCGCGTTCGCCCGGCTGGGAGGTGAGGGGGTCGACCTGCTCATGGTCGACTCCACCAACGCGGAGGTTCCCGGTTTCGTCGCGCCGGAGCAGGAGATCGGGCCGGTACTCGACGCCGTGTTCCACCGCGCGCGCCGGCGCATCATCGTCGCCTCGTTCGCCTCGAACGTGCACCGGATCCAGCAGGTGCTCGACACCGCGGTACGCCACGGCCGACGCGTGGCGTTCGTGGGTCGGTCGATGGTCCGCAACATGGGGATCGCGCGTGACCTCGGGTACCTGACCATCCCCGGCGGCACGGTCGTCGAGCTGGCAGAGCTGGAGCACCTGCCCGACGACGAGGTGGTGCTCATCTGCACCGGCTCACAGGGCGAGCCGATGGCGGCCCTGTCGCGCATGGCCAATCGCGACCACGCCATCCGAGTCGGGGAGGGTGACACAGTGGTGCTGGCGTCGTCGCTGATCCCGGGGAACGAGAGTGCCGTCTACCGGGTGATCAACGGGCTCACGCGTTGGGGAGCCGATGTCGTGCACAAGGGAAACGCCCGGGTGCACGTGTCCGGACACGCGGCTGAGGGTGAGCTGCTCTACCTCTACAACATCGTGCGCCCCAGCAACGTGATGCCGATCCACGGCGAGATCCGTCACCTCAAGGCCAACGCCGATCTGGCGGTCTCCACCGGCGTCGACCCGGCGAACGTCGTCCGCGCCGAGGACGGCGTCGTGGTGGACCTCGTCGACGGAGTCGCTCGCGTCGTGGGTGCTGTGCCGTGCGGGTACGTGTACGTGGACGGTTCGACTGTCGGAGACGTCACCGAGACCTCGTTGAAGGACCGACGGATCCTGGGGTCCGAGGGGTTCGTTTCGGTCCTGGTGGTGGTCGACTCGGCCACGGGCAAGGTGGTGGGTGGACCGGAGATCCACGCCCGCGGCTTCATCGAGGACGACGCCGGGTTCGCCGACGTCGCTGCCCGAGATCGTCGAGGCCGTGGAGCGGGCCGGTGCCGAAGGTGTCGGCGACACCCACCAGCTGCAGCAGATCGTGCGTCGGGTCGTGGGGCGTTGGATCAGCAACACCCACCGCCGCAAGCCGATGATCCTGCCGGTCGTCGTGGAGGTGTGACGCACCGTGCGGGTGCTGATCTCAGCTGACATGGAGGGCGTGTCGGGAGTGGTCCACCCGGACGACGTCGAGCCCGGCACGGCGTCGTACGCCGAGTTCCGTCACGTGATGACCGCCGACGTGAACGCTGCCGTGGCCGGGTGCTTCGACGCAGGTGCTGACGAGGTGGTCGTCAACGACTCCCACTACACGATGCGCAACCTGGTCGTAACCGGGCTCGACCCGCGGATCAGTTACATCCGCGGTGCGCAGAAGCCGCTCGGCATGCTCGAGGGACTGCTCACGCCCACGGGCGAGGTCGCCGTCGACGCGTTGGCGTTCGTCGGTTACCACGCCGGCGCCGGGCAACCAGGAGTCCTCGCGCACACGCACCTGTCGGCCGGGGTCGTCGAGGTGCGGTTCGACGGGTCACCCATGAGCGAGGGCCGCATGAACGCGCTCACGGCGGCGTCCGTCGGCGTGCCCCTGGTCATGATCAGCGGCGACGACGTCACGTGCGCCGACGCCGCTTCCTACGCCCCCCAAGCGATCGGCGCTCAGGTGAAGCGGGCGATCACGCGCTACACGGCGCAGGTGCTACCGCTGCCGGTGGCGCAGGCGCGGATCAGGGAGGCCGCGGCCGCCGGCCTGCTGGCCCGGCAGGTCCCGCCGGCACCGACCGGACCCTTCGAGATCGACATCGACGTCGACGCGGCGCACCTGGCCACTGCCGCGGCCCGCGTCCCCGGGGTGGACCAGATCGGCGTGCGGACGGTCCGGGCCAGCGGCCCGGACCTGGTCCGGGCCTACCTCACCTTCCGGCTGGCCACGGTCCTGATCGGCTCGGCGATGGTGGCCGATTGGGGCTGATCAGTGCCAACAGGCGAAAGATCTTCCTTCAAATCCATAACGACGCCCGCGGAGTGTCCTGCGGACCCCACTGGTGGCGTTATGGTGCCCGCACCCGGTCCGCCGGGTTTGACGTGAGTGACCCGGAGAGGGGTTGGACCAGGTGAGATCCTTGCGCACTCGGATGCGTGCGGTGGCCGCAGTGGCCGGCGTGGCGGCTGCTGCCGTCGTGCTGGCGGCCTGTGGTGGGGGGAGCGGCAGTGGTGGTGGCGGCGGTTCGACGTCGACGCTGTTCAAGATCGGCAGCAGCAGCACGATCGACTCGCTCAACCCGTTCGTGGCGTTCAACCAGCTCGCCTACAACACCTTCTTCTACAACTACCCGTCGTTGGTGCAGTACAACGCCGACCTCGACTTCTCGCCCTACCTCGCCGACTCCTGGAGCACGAGCTCGGACGGCAAGACCTGGACGTTCAAGATCCACCCGGGCGCCACCTGGTCAGACGGCCAGGCCCTTGACGCCAACGACGTCGCGTGGACGTACTCGACCCTGATCAAGTACCAGACCGGTGGCGCCGCCAACTGGGCGGGCACCATCGCCAACCTGAAGTCGGTCAAGGCCACCGACGACACCACGGCCGTGTTCACCTACGCCAAGCCAGTCGCCAACGTCTTGAGCCAGTTGCTGCAGATCCCCATCCTCCCCGAACAGTTCTGGGGCCAGTACGCAAGCGGCAAGGACGGCGCCAACCTGAAGTCGGCCAAGATCGCGCCATCGACAACCGACCCGATGATCGCCGGTGGCCCGTTCCAGGTGGTGGGCTACACCCCCAAAGACGTCATCCAGTTCAAGACGAACTCCTCGTACTTCGGCACCATGCCGCAGATCCCCGGGTTCGCGGTGAAGATGTACACCAACGACGACACCATGGTCACCGCGCTGAAGAACGGCGAGATCGACTTCATCGACAGCCTTCCGGCTGAACAGGCTGACTCATTGAAGTCGGCGGGGTTCACCGTCACCGACGTGCCGGGTGTCGAGTGGCACGACCTGATCATCAACAGCAGCCCGCACATGAACAACCACCTCGAATTGCAGAACCCGAAGGTGCGCGAGGCGCTGGAGTACGCGATCAACCGTCAGGCGTTCATCGACACCATCTGGTCGGGCGCTGCCGAACCCGGCGGCCCGATCGTGCCGCCGGCCTCGAACGCGCCCAAGACGCCGTGGTCGGACCCGTCGGTCCAGGGCCTGCCGTACGACCCGAGCAGGGCCAACCAGATCCTGGACAGCCTCGGCTACAAGAAGGGCTCCGATGGGATCCGGGTCGCCAACGGTCAGCGGATGTCGTACGAGTTGATCGTCCCGACGTCGTTGAGCAAGTCCAACCGGGTGTTCGACCTGTTCCAGCAGCAGTTCAAGGCCATCGGCGTCGACCTGACCCTGAAGCTGCTCGACGACACCACGGCCTTCGACGTGATGACGGCGCCGAACAACACCTACGCCAACTTCCAGCTGGCGTACTGGGACTGGGTGCCGCTGATGGACCCCGACTTCATCTTGTCGGTGCTCACCTGCAACCAGTTCGGTGGCTGGAGCGACACCGGTTATTGCAACAAGCAGTACGACGCGCTGTACGCGAAGCAGGCCGTGCAGGTCGATCCGCAGCAGCGGCTGCAGACCGTGTACCAGATGCAGCAGATGATCGCCGCGGCACGCCCGTATGTCGTGCTCGCGTACAACGATGCCCTCACGGCGACGGCGCCGGGCTGGACCGGGCTCGAGGACAATCCCCAGGGCCAGTTCAACGCCCTGTCCACCGACAGCCTGGTGCAGGTCCACCAGTAGTGATCGACGTCTAGCAGGCAGCTGCGGGTGCGGTGGCCAGTGGGCCGCACCCGCGCTGACGGGGTCGAACGATGGGTAGTGTCGAGCCGTGAGTCGAACTGACTGGCTGATCCGGCGCCTGATCCGGGCCGTGATCACGACCTTCGTCATTCTCACGTTCAACTTCTTCCTCTTCCGCGTCATCCCCGGGGACGCGCTGATGAGCCTGTCGCGGCTGCCACATGCCACCCCGCAGCTCAAGGCCGAGCTGGCCCGTCAGTTCGGGCTCGACCAGTCCAAGTGGCACCAGTACCTGGCCTATCTGACCCAGCTCGCCCACGGGAACCTCGGGGTGTCCTACCTGAGCCAGCAGCCGGTGACCTCGGTGCTCTGGGACGCCATGGTGCACTCGTTCCCGATGGTCGCGATGGGCACGATCTTGTCGGTGATCTTCGGGATTGCCTCGGGCCTGTGGGCCGCCTGGCGACGCGGCGGCTGGCAGGAGAAGACCTCGACGGCCTCGGCGATGTTCTTCTACTCACTCCCCACCCAGTTCCTGGGGCTGATGCTCATCTTGATCTTCGTGACCTGGCTGGGCTGGTTCCCGGCCGGCGGCACGGGCAACGAGTTCGACTTCCTCAGCAATCCCAGCGGCTTCCAGAAGTTCATGAACTCGCTGCAGAGCATGGTCCTGCCCGCCCTCACCCTCGCACTGATCCTGTACGGGCAGTACACCTTGATCGTGCGGTCGGGCCTTCTGGAGACGCTCGGTGAGGACTACGTACTGACCGCGAAGGCGAAGGGGCTCTCCGACCGCCGGATCATGATGAAGCACGCGTTCCGCAACGGGATGCTGCCGGTCGTGACGCTGATCGCGCTGTCGTTCGGCTTCATCGCCGCCGGCACGATCCTGGTCGAGGCTGTCTTCTCCTACCCGGGCATCGGTCTGCTCACCGCGAACGCGATCAAGGCGCGCGACTACCCCGTGCTGCAGGGTGCCTTCATGATGATCACGGTGTCGGTCATCGTGTTCAACCTGCTGGCTGACCTGTACTACTTCCGGCTCGACCCGAGGATCACCACGTGAGCCAAATCGTCCTCGCACCTACGCCCGACGATGCGGCGCTGGAGAAGTCGCGGCGTTCTCCGTTGCGCTGGGTCTGGCAGCAGATCAAGGGGAACCCGGGTGCGGCTACCGGTGGCATCGTGTTCCTGGTCCTGCTCCTGCTGTCCTTGCCCGCCAAGTTCGTGGCGCCGTACGACCCGCACGCCACGTTCGCGCCCACCTACCGCCCGCCCTCACCGGCGCACTGGCTCGGGCTGGACGACGGCGGCCACGACATGGTCAGCCTCCTGATCTACGGCACCCGCACCTCGATCTTCGTCGGCTTCGCCGCCTCGATCATCGCGATCGTGATCGGCGTGGGCCTGGGTGTCGCAGCCGGCTACTGGGGCCGGGGTCCGGACGCCGCCATCAGCTCGATCACCGACTTCTTCCTCGTCATCCCCGAGGTGCCGCTGATGATGGTGATCGCGGCCGTGTGGGGCCAGGGGCTCAACAAGATGATCCTCATCATCGGCGGGCTCTTGTGGACCTGGACCGTGCGCGTGATCCGATCGCAGGTGATGAGCGTCAAGGAGCGGGTCTACGTGCGCCGGGCCAAGGCGCTCGGGGCCACGGACTGGCGGATCATCACCCGACATGTGCTACCTCAGGTGGCGCCGCTGATCATCGTCAACTTCGTTCTGACGGTCGCGGTCGCCGTCTTCGACGAGTCCGCGCTGTCGTTCCTCGGGCTCGGCGACCCTCGGGCGATCTCGCTGGGTCGGTTGCTGGAGAACGCCGACCAGGGGGGTGCGGCCACCCTCGGTGCGTGGTGGGCGTTGATTCCCGCCGGCGCCGTGATCGCCATCTTGATCCTGAGCCTGACGCTGATGGGCCAGGCGGTCGAGGACGCGCTCAACCCGCGCCTGAAGGTGTCCTACCTGTCGCGCAAGCACTTCCTGATGCTCCCCAACCGCCGAACCGGTGCCGGGCGCCCCGACCCCACGCCAGGGGTCAGCCAGGACGAAGTGCTGGGCGAGGTCGCATGAGTCCGGTTCTGGAGGTCGACGAGCTCTCGGTGAGCTTCCGGGTCGACGGGGGGCCCTCGGTCGACGCCGTGCAGGGGGTGTCGTTCGACGTCAACGCCGGTGAGCGACTCGGGCTCGTGGGGGAGAGCGGGTGCGGCAAGTCAACGACCCTGTTCGCCCTGATGGGTCTGCTGCCGAACACGGCGGTGGTGGGCGGCAACGTGATCATCGACGGCCGCAACATCCTCCGGGAAGGTCCCGAGGCGCTGCGGCTGGCCCGCTGGAGCGACGTGGCCATGGTGTTCCAGGGGGCGATGAACGCCTTCAACCCGGTCAAGAGCATCGGTTGGCAGATCACCGAGGCGATGGAGGTCAAGGGGAAGTACGAGGGACGCGTCGCCCAGAAGCGCACCGGCGACCTGTTGGAGCTCGTCGGGATCCCGGCTGAACGTGCGAGCCGGTACCCGTTCGAGTTCTCCGGAGGCATGCGTCAACGCGCTGCGCTGGCGATGGCGTTGGCCAACGACCCCAAGGTGCTGCTGGCCGACGAGCCGACCACGGCGCTGGACGTGATGGTGCAGGCGCAGATCCTGGATCTGCTGGAGCGGCTGACCGATGAGCTCGAGCTCGCGCTGGTCCTGGTCACCCACGACCTGCCGATGGTCACCGAGACCTGCCGGCGCGCCGCGATCATGTACGCCGGCAAGATCGTCGAAGAGGGGCCGACCGAGACGCTGTACCGCGACCCGCGTCACCCCTACACGCGTTTGTTGTTCGAGGCCATGCCCGAGATCGGCGAGGACCGTACGGTCGCGTCCATCCCTGGCGCGCCACCACGGATGGACCGACCGATCGTCGGGTGTTCGTTCGCTCCGCGCTGTCCTTCGGTGATGGAGGTCTGTCGCTCCGACGAGCCGGCGACCCAAGACGTGGGCGCGCGTCACATCGCGGCCTGCCACCTGAACAGCTCCGACCGACCGCTGGCGACGCAGGGAACTGGCTCGTGAGCTCACCGCTGCTCGAGGTGAACCACCTCAAGACGTTCTTCGGCGGAACGCGTGGGCCGATCCAGGCGGTGCGACGGGAGCCGGTCGTCACCGTCCGTGCCGTCGACGATGTGTCGTTCACGGTCGCGAAGGGCGAGCTGGTCGCGTTGGTCGGTGAGTCCGGCTCGGGCAAGACCACAACGGCTCAGTCGCTGCTGCAGATGATCCCGATGACCGGCGGTGAGGTGCTCTTCAACGGGCAGGACGTGTCGAAGCTGTCCGGCGGCGACCTGCGCCGGCTGCGGCGTCACATGCAGGTGATCTACCAGGACCCGTACGAGTCGCTCGACCCTCGCTACACCGTGCGGCGCACTCTCGAAGAGCCGCTGTTGATCCATGGCCTGGCCAAGAACCGCAAGCAGCGCATCGAGATCGTGGCGAGCGCCCTGGAGCGTGTGGGCCTGACCCCGCCTGACCTGTTCCTCGACCGCTTCCCGCACCAGATGTCCGGAGGCCAGCGCCAGCGGGTGTCCATCGCCACTGCGTTGACCTTGGAGCCGGAGCTGCTGGTGGCCGACGAGCCCGTGTCGATGCTCGACGTGTCGGTGCGCGCGGGCATCCTGGAACTGCTCGACGACCTGCGCGATGCCGGCCTCGGCATCTTGATGATCACCCACGACTTGTCGACGGCCGCGAAGTACGCCGACCGGATCGCGGTCATGTACCTGGGGCGGATCGTCGAGATCGGTTCGGCCCGCGAGGTCACCCGCGACCCGCGTCACCCCTATACCCGCGCCCTCCTCTCGGTGGTTCCGACGCCGGCCCGGGCTGGGCTGAAGCGCCAGGTGCTGTCCGGTGAGACCCCCAACGGGGCCAACATCCCCGAGGGCTGTCGGTTCCACCCCCGCTGCCCCCAGGCGCAGGAGGCCTGCCGGGGCAGCGACCCGGGGCTGCGGATCGTGCCGAACGTCAGGACGGCCCACGAGGCGGCCTGCCTGCGGCTGGAGGACCTGGCTCCCTCCGGCGACGACACGGCACTGGTGTGACCGGTGAGACCCGTGTGGCGGGTGTGACCTCGGGGTAGCCTCCCGACATGGCCCGAACCGCCACTTCCCCACGGTCGAGGTCGGGGCGCAGCGCGCCTCGTCGCACCTCTCGCCGTCAGCGCAGCCGCAGGTCCACCCGATCGACCGGTGCCCGTCCGGCGCCGCTGACGGCGGTCCTCCGGTTCCTGGGGCGCACGGCCCGTGCCTTCTGGCGCGGGATGGCCGCTCTGCTGGGCTTGAGCGTGCGCCGGATCGGCCACAGCGCCCGCGACGTGCCGGTCGAGCACCGGCGCGACGGCGTCGGCCTGGTGCTGCTGGGGCTGGCGGTCCTGGTGGCGGCCAGCCGATGGTGGGGCCTGTCCGGTGGATTCGGCCAGGCGCTCGACACCGGGGTCCGGGGGAGCGTCGGGACGTTGGCGTGGGCGCTGCCGGTGCTGCTCGCCGGAGCGGCTTGGTGGGTGCTACGGCACCCGGCCGGAGGTGCACCGGCTGGCCGGCTGGTGATCGGCTGGATCGCGATCGTGCTGGGCGCGGTCGGCCTCATCCATGTCTTCGCCGGAACGCCGGCGCCGACCGACGGGGTTGACGCGCTCGCCCGGGGCGGTGGGTTCGTCGGGTTCCTCATCGCATCACCTGTGGTGTCGGCGGTCGGTCCGTGGGTCGGCGGGATCCTGCTCGGTCTCCTGGTGGCATTCGGACTGTTGATCGTCACGGCAACTCCGGTGCATGCGGTGCCCAGCCGGATGCGGGAGCTGCGGGACCACCTGCTGCGGCGTGACAACGCCGAGGACGACGAGTACGACGAGTACGAAGATGACGAGTACGACGACGATGTCGAGGATGACGACGAGTACGACGACGACGCAGCGGATGCAGTTCCGACGCTGCGACGGACCCGACCCCGCCGCCGGGTCGCGGTCGCTGCCGGGGACCACGACGAGGAGAGTGCCGACGAGTCAGACGACGGACCGGCGTTGGCGGCCACGCCCTACGCGTCGCCGGTGATCGTCACCGGCGAGCCGACGTCAGACCTGGGCCAGCCCGAACCGTTGCCGTCGCGGTCGGTGCAGCTACCACTGGCCGGCGATGTCGCGTACACGCTGCCCGACGCGTCGTTGCTGCGCGAGGGGAGCCCGCACAAGACGCGGTCGGCCGCCAACGACACCGTCATCGCCGCGCTGACCGAGGTGATGGAGCAGTTCGCGATCGACGCGCAGGTGACCGGGTTCAGCCGCGGTCCCACCGTCACGCGCTACGAGGTCGAGCTCGGACCGGCCGTCAAGGTGGAGCGGATCACGGCGCTCAGCAAGAACATCGCCTACGCCGTGGCCAGCGCCGACGTACGCATCCTCTCGCCGATCCCTGGGCGTTCCGCGATCGGCATCGAGATCCCCAACACCGACCGCGAGATCGTGAGCCTCGGCGATGTGCTGCGTTCGGGCAACGCCCGCCGTGACCACCACCCGATGCTGGTGGGCCTCGGCAAAGACGTCGAGGGAGGCTTCGTCTGCGCCAACCTCGCGAAGATGCCGCACGTGCTCGTCGCCGGCGCGACGGGTGCCGGCAAGTCGGGCTGCATCAACAGCCTGATCACCAGCATCCTCATGCGCGCGACACCCGACGAGGTGCGCATGGTGCTGGTCGACCCCAAGCGCGTCGAGCTCAACCACTACGAGGGAATTCCTCACCTCATCACGCCGATCATCACCAGCCCCAAGAAGGCAGCCGAGGCGTTGCAGTGGGTCGTGCGCGAGATGGAGATGCGCTACGACGATCTCGCGGCCTACGGGTTCCGCCACGTCGACGACTTCAACAAGGCGGTCAAGGCCGGGACCATCACACCACCACCGGGCAGCGAACGACAGCTTCGTCCGTACCCGTACCTGTTGGTGGTGGTCGACGAGCTCGCCGACCTGATGATGGTGGCTCCGCGCGACGTCGAGGACGCCATCGTGCGCATCACCCAGCTCGCGCGCGCTGCCGGAATTCATCTGTTGTTGGCGACGCAGCGACCTTCGGTCGACGTCGTCACCGGCCTGATCAAGGCGAACGTGCCGAGCCGCCTCGCCTTCGCCACATCGTCGCTGGCAGACAGTCGCGTGATCCTCGACCAGCCAGGAGCCGAGAAGCTGGTCGGCCAGGGCGACGCCCTGTTCCTGCCCATGGGCGCCAGCAAGCCCATGCGGATCCAGGGTTCGTGGGTGAACGAGTCAGAGGTGCACGCGGTCGTCGCGGCCTGCAAGTCGCAGCTGCAGCCGGTCTACCGCGAGGACCTGGACCTGGTGGCTCCCAGGCGGGAGATCGACGAGGAGATCGGCGACGACCTCGATCTGCTCCTGCAAGCCGTTGAGCTCGTCGTCAGCACGCAGTTCGGCTCGACGTCGATGCTGCAGCGCAAGCTGCGTGTGGGCTTCGCCAAGGCGGGTCGCTTGATGGACCTGATGGAGAGCCGCGGGATCGTCGGTCCCTCGGAGGGGTCCAAGGCCCGTGACGTGTTGATCAAGCCCGATGAGCTGCCTGAGATCTTGGCCACACTGCGCGGCTGACCTCATGAGGGCCATTTGGCGGGTTGGGCCGGTCACCGGTCCCGCCCTAGACTGAACCTGCACTCCACCTTGCGTCGGCGCGGACAACGCGCCGTCGCCGACGGCATGAAGGGAGGCGGGTGTGAGCATCGGCGAGACCTTGGCCGCAGCGCGCGAAGAGCGCGGACTGACGGTGCAACAGGTCAGCGATGTCACCCGCCTGCGCGCGACCATCGTCAGCGCGATGGAACACGACGAGTTCGACGCGGCGGGTGGCGCCGTCTACGCACGCGGCCACATTCGCGCCATCGCTCGCGCCGTCGGCGCCGATGGCGAAGCTCTGGTGACCCAGTTCGACGCCGAGCATGCCGTGGACGAGGAGCCGTCGGTCACCGATGTCTTCGAGGTGGAGAACAAGGGCCGTCGCGAACGGCGCGGTCCCAACTGGAGCGCGGCGATGGCGACTGCGCTCGTGGCGGCCATCGCGGTTCTGGCGTTTCAGATCATCTCGCACAACAGCTCCGATGGGTCCGGCGGTTCCGGCCCGATCGCCGGGACGACCCCGACCGTGAGTACGTCGTCGTCCGCGTCGACGCCGACGTCGACACTGCCGGACACCACGACGTCGACGCCGTCACCGAGTTCCACCGACTCGACGATTGCGCAGCTGCCGTCGAACGTGGTCACGTTGCGCATGTCCATCATCGGTACCGCGAGCTGGGTGCAGGTGACCAACGCGAGTGGTGCAGTGCTCTACACCGGAACGATGACCACCGGGCAGACCAAGTACTTCCGCGACAGTCACCAGTTGTCGGTCGTCATCGGTAACGCAGCTGCTGTCGACCTCGTCGTCAACGGTCAGGACCTCGGCACCGCAGGCAGCGACGGCCAGGTGTTGCACCAGACGTTCCGGCCTGGTGATCCGTCCGGTTCCGCCGGCTGACGTGCCGACGCGCGTCAGACTCGTCACGCTGGGCTGCGCCCGCAACGAGGTCGACTCCGAGGAGATGGCCGCTCGGTTCACGGCCGCCGGGATGACGTTGGTGGACGACGCGGCTGGGGCCGATGCCGTGGTGGTCAACACCTGCGGGTTCGTGGCCAGCGCCAAGAAGGACTCCATCGACACCCTGCTCCAGGCCGCTGACCTGCGCGATCAGGCGTCCGGGCCGCAGGCGGTCGTGGCCGTCGGCTGCCTGGCCCAGCGCTACGGCACCGAGCTGGCCCGGGAGCTCCCCGAGGCCGACGCGGTGCTCGGGTTCGACGACTACCCGCAGATCGCGGCCCGGGTGCAGGCGGTTCTCGACGGCGAGCACGTGCCCGCGCCGGTGCCCACGGACCGGCGCCTGCTGCTCCCACTGGCACCGGCGCAGCGTCAAGGCGATGTCGGTGACGTGCCGGGTCATGCGCGGGAGCGTCAACGGCTCGAGTCGGGTCCGAGCGCGCCGCTGAAGATTGCCTCCGGATGCGACCGGCGTTGTTCGTTCTGCGCGATCCCGACGTTCCGCGGTGCCTTCGTGTCACGTCGTCCGGCTGACGTGCTCGACGAGGCGCGCTGGTTGGCTACGCAAGGTGTGCGCGAGCTGTTCCTCGTCAGCGAGAACTCCACGTCGTACGGCAAGGACCTCGGCGATCTGCGTCTGCTCGAGACGTTGTTGCCCGAGCTCGCAGCCGTGCCCGGGATCGACTGGGTACGCGTCAGCTACCTGCAACCTGCCGAGATGCGGCCATCGTTGGTCGAGGTGATGACGTCGACGCCCGGAGTCGTGCCCTACTTCGACCTCTCGTTCCAGCATGCGAGTGGTTCGGTGCTGCGTGCGATGAAGCGGTTCGGCGACACCGACCGCTTCCTGGAGCTCATCGACACGGTGCGCGGACAACAGCCGCACGCCGGTCTGCGGTCGAACGTCATCGTCGGGTTCCCTGGCGAGACGCCCGCCGACGTCGCTGAGCTCGAGCGGTTCCTCGTCGGTGCCCGGCTCGACGTGGTGGGCGTGTTCGGCTACTCCGACGAGGACGGCACCACGGCCGCCGACCTTCCGAACAAGCTCGACCAGTACGAGGTCGACGCCCGGGTCGAGCAGGTGAGCCGGCTCGTGGAGGAGCTCACCAGCCAGCGCGCGCAGGAGCGCGTCGGGGAGAGTGTGGAGGTGCTGATCGAGAGCCTCGGGGAGAGCGGGGCGATGCAGGGCAGGGCGGCGCATCAGGGTCCCGACGTCGATGGCACGTGCGTCGTGGCGCCGCCGGCGGGGCGGTCGTTGCCGCCGGCGCGGATCGGCGATCTGGTGGCGGCACGCGTCGTCGGGACCGAAGGTGTGGACCTGGTCGTGGACCTGGCGGTGGAGCCGCGATGAACCCGCCCGCGGTTCCCGACCACCTTGGTGACGCCCCGCAGTCGGTGTCGGCCTGGAACCTGCCGAACGCGCTCACCGGGTTGCGCCTGGCCCTGGTGCCCGTGTTCGCCTGGCTGCTGTGGCGGTCGAACTCCGGGGACGCCACCGCGTCCGTCGCGGCTGCCGTGGTGTTCGCGGTCGCCTCGCTGACCGACTTCGTCGACGGTGACCTCGCCCGTCGTCGGGGGCAGGTGACCAATTTCGGCAAGGTGGCTGACCCGATCGCGGACAAGGCGCTCACGGGCACGGCGTTCGTCGGGTTGTCGCTCATGGGGGAGCTCGCCTGGTGGGTGACGATCGTGGTGCTCGCGCGCGAGATCGGCGTGACCTTGTTGCGGTTCTGGGTGATCCGCCGCGGTGTGATCCCGGCCAGCCGCGGCGGCAAGGTCAAGACGGCGCTGCAGATCGTGGCGATCCTGATGTACCTGCTGCCGCTGACCGGCGCCTGGCTGACCGTGCGGGACATCCTGATGGGTGCAGCGGTCCTGGTGACGGTGGTGACGGGCGTTGACTACGTGGCGCGGGCGCTTGCGCTGCGCTCGGACGCCTCGACAGCCGGCCGCGCCGCATGACGTCTACGTTTGACACCGGGTCCGACCCAGCAGCAGACGGCGTCGCAGACGTGGCCGACCTGCTCGACCGGTTGGCGCTGGCCGGGGTCACGGTGGCCACCGCGGAGTCGCTGACCGGCGGACTCCTGGCGGCGGCGCTGGTGCAGGTGCCGGGTGCCTCGCGGGTCTATCGAGGAGGCGTCGTGGCGTATGCCACCGATCTGAAGCAGACGTTGCTCGGCGTGCCCGCCGATCTGCTGGCCGACCGGGGAGCCGTTGACGCCGACGTCGCCCAGGCCATGGCCGAGGGTGCCCGCGACGGCCTTCAGGCCACCTTCGGGGTCGCCACGACCGGCGTCGCCGGACCGGACCCGCAGGACGGGATGCCCGTCGGGCGGGTGCATGTGGCCGTCGCCGGGCCGGAGCAGACGACGGTGGAGTCCCTGGACCTCGTCGGCGGTCGCGATGCCATCCGGGCGCAGGCGGCGGCGGTGGCGCTGGTCCTGCTGGACCGGGTGGCGAGAACGCACCCGGGCGGGTGAGGGCTACTCCGGGATCGGCGGACCAACGACCTCGAGCCCGTACCGGGACGAGGCCGCGACCCAGCGGGGGATCTCCACCTCGAGCGTCTGGCCGTCGGCACCGGGGAGCCGCAGTTCGGTAGCGGGGATCCCGACCTCGTCGTACAGGTGGAGCAGGCCACCGGGGTTCGCGATGGCCAGGAACCGGGCGGGCTGGTCGCCGCGGATCCGAAACGCGTGCGGCAGTCCCGCGGGCAGGTGGAGGAAGCAGCCCGCATACAGATCGAAGTCCTCCTCGCCGGCGCGGTAGTCCATGCGACCTTCCAGCAAGAAGAAGGCCTCGGACTCGAAGGTGTGGCGGTGCAGGGGGGTGGCCACACCGGGCGGCTGGGTGACCAGGGCGACGCCCAGGCCGTCACTGCCCGGGGTGGACTCCAGCAGGTGCTCGAACAGGGAGTTCATCGCCCAGGTACCTCGCCCGGTTCCGGGCTCGCGCATCACGACGCCTGCGGCCAGGTCGGCGACCTCCATGGGCGATCCCTCATTCCGTCTGCGATGTCCCTGGGGAAATGCTTCCCTGGGCAATTCGATCCGAAATAGTTTCGGATCAATAGGTACGCTAGGGGCCGTGACCACACCTGTCAACAAGCGTGGCTACGACGCATCGCGGCGGCGGGAGGCAGCGGAGCAGACCCGCATGCGCGTGCTGCGCGCCGCCCGGGAGCTGTTCACCACGCGCGGGTACGCCGTCACTTCCGTGGCCGACATCGCGCAGGCGGCCGGGGTATCGGTCGACACCTTGTACGCCTCGGTCGGTCGCAAGCCGCAGCTGCTGCTCGCCGTCCACGACATGGAGCTGGCCGACGGCGACGCGCCCGGGACCGCACTGCAGCGCGACTACGTCAAGCGCGTCCGCGCAGCCCCCACGGCGGCGGACAAGATCGCGACCTACGCCGAGGCCCTGGGACGCTTGCTTCCCCGGACCGTCCCATTACAGGTGTCGCTGCGGGTGGCCGGCGAGACCGAACCGGAGTGCGCACGAGGTGTATCGGGCCCTCAACGAACGCCGGGCCGCCAACATGCGACTCTTCGCCGCGGACCTGCGCAGTACGGGTGAGGTCCGCCCGGACCTCACCGACGACGACGTCGCCGACCTGGTCTGGGCGATGAACGGGCCGGACTTCTACCTCCTGATGCGCTCCCGGGGCCGCACGCCCGAGCAGTACGCCGCCGTCCTGCGCGACGTCTGGAGCCGAACCCTGCTGCAGGCCCCGGTGCCGGGGGCCAGCGGTACCCCGGGCGGGGAAGAGACACGATGATTACACTGTTACAACCGTCGCGAACGGGTGATCGGAGACCCACTCCCAGCCCCGTACCGCGAAGCTGTCATCTCGGCGCGATACCGTGCCCGGACCCGATCGGCGAGAGGAGCAGTCATGATCGTGCTGCGACGCCACCTCGGCGATGCGTTGCGCCGGCGCCGGCTGCGCCAGGGGCGCACGCTGCGCCAGGTCTCCGCCGACGCCCGGGTCTCCCTCGGCTACCTCTCTGAGGTGGAGCGGGGGCAGAAGGAACCCAGCTCGGAGCTGCTGGCCGCGATCTGCGGCGCGCTGCAGGTTCCGCTGTCCCAGGTGCTGCGCGACGTCAGCGACGACGTCGCCCTGGCCGAGCTGGCCAGCGGAGACCTCGCCGCCACGCCCCTGCCACCTGGCCCGACGGTCAAGCCCGACGTCGTCGCTGTCGCCTGACCGACCTCGCCCTCGTGCCCAGTGCCAGCATCGTCGCCCCGCGCTCGCGGGCCGGCAACGCGATGGCCAAGGCTCGGGCCGGCATCCTCACCGGCGCTCGCGCCTGCCTGATCGAGGCTGGCATCAAGGGGCTGACCATGTCGGGGGTCGCCGACCGCGGCGGCGTGGCCAAGGCGACGGTCTACAACCACTTCCGCACCAAGGCCGACGTACTCGCGGCCGTGGCGATGGCGCAGATCGACGACGCTGCCGAAGCCGCCTGGCCCTGGCTCACCCGCGACCTCACCACGGCACTGCTGAGCGCCGCTGACACCCTGGCGTCCTCACCGGTCGTTCGGGCCGTGCTCGACAGCGACCCGGCCGTCGCCGCGTCAGTGTTCCCGGCGGCCGAAGGACCTGGCGGTCCCTGCCGCAACCACGCCGCAGCGCTGGTCGCTGATGCGCTTGCCACCGCTGACCGCGTCGCATCGGCGGTCAACGTCGACCTCACCCTGCGCTGGCTCGCGGCCGTCGCCGTGTCGCCGCCCGACCCGCAGATCCGGCAGGCCCAGGCGCAGCTGCTCGTCAGCCTGCTCGACTAGCGGCTGTTCGCTCCGGGACGTCGGAAGGTCAGGCTGCGCAGGCGGGCGACGAAGCCCAGGTCGGCGTAGAGCTCGGCGGGAATCGGGTAGCCGGGATCGCCGCGCCAGTTGACCACTGCGTGCTCGCCGCCCAGGTCGCGCAGCGCGTTCATCGCGGTGGCGCACACTGCGCGCGCCAGACCACGTCGCCGATACTCCGGCGCGGTTGCGACCGGCTCGAGCTGGCCCACGCGGTTGTGCTCGTCGAACCAGATGACGACGGAGGCGACGAAGCGGCCGTTGGGCGCCTCGACCGCCCAGTCGAGGTCGTGCCGGTACGGCCAGGCCGACTGCACGTTTCGGTAGCTCGCCTCGGTCACGCGTGACGGGGTGAACGCCGCTCGATGGATCAGGGCTGCCTCGGCGCGGTCGTCGCGCGTCACCGTCCGGGCGGTGAAGCCTTCCGGGAGTGGGGTGACCGGCATCGGCAATTCGACACTGCGCGACCCCTGGCGAAAGAAGGGCGCGGCATCGTCGACCTCGTAACCAGCACCCGTCAGCGCGTCGATCACGGCCTGGTTGGTGTCGACCGTGCTGACCGTGCGTTGGTCAGCCGTTGCGACGTCGTCGAACCACGCCAGCACCTGCGTGATCAGCGACGGGTGATGCGGGTCGACGAACAGCTCCAGATGTCCGGGCAGCTCGGTCCAGCCGAAGGCGACCAGGTTCCCGTTCGTGTCGGGCCACAGCGCGGTCGGCCACTGCGGTTCGTTGCCGATGGTGTGGAACCGCGCCCAGGCCAGGTCGCCGACGTGCCACTCGGCTACTGGCCCAGGAAGGCGTTGGACCGCTGCCTGCATCCCGCGCAGGTCGGCCGGCCCGCGGTAGGACCTCATCGCAGCGTGGGGCGCAACCGCAGACCGCGCGGGGTCGGGACGAATCCAGCCTCCACCAATGCGTCGTGCAGGGGACCACCGAGGGAGCCTGCGAGCTCGGCACCGTCGGCGCGGTGCACGCTCAGCTTGCCGAGTCCGCCGTCGCGACCGACCTGCACCAGGGCGCGGGCGGCCGCCTGCAGCGCCGACGGCTCCTCTGACCACGACAAGAGCGATCGACCACCGCGCTCGACGTAGAGCGTGAGCTCGCCGTCCACGAGCACGACCACGGCGCCAGCCCCGCGGCCGGGCTGGTGGGTGCCCGGGGTGGCCGGCCACGGCAACGCCGCCCCGTAGGGGTTGGCCGGATCCGTCGCGGCCATGACGCGGACGCCTGACGTGCGCTGGTCCGTGGCGTGGCTGCGCAGCCGATCGACCGCGTTGGGCACCGCGAACTGCGCCGCCCCCAGTCCCTCCACGAAGTAGCCGCGTCGCGCCTGACCCACCTCTTCGAACGACGCCAGCACGCGGTAGATCGCCCCGAAGCCGCCCACGTCCTCGGCGCCGACGCTGCCGCGGGTCACCACGCCGTGGCGCTCCAACACCGCGAGGACCCGAGCGTGTGCCCGTCGCGTCGGGTCTGGCTCGACCGCTGGTCGCGTCGACCACCGACCGGACAGGTGGGCGGCCAGGGCGCGCGCCGGACGAGGTCGTCCGGGTCGGGCGTAGCGGGCTCGCGGCGTGGTGCCGGCCAGTCCGCGCAGGCCGGCGGTTCCGCTGGCCAGCCGGGCGCGCACCGGCGCGAGGGTGTCGTTGGTGAGGAAGCCCCACCACAACAGGTCCCACACCGCGTCAGCCGCCTGCGCATGCGACGGCGCAGCGTCGGTGATCTGCATGCGCTGCACGAGATCGCGAAAGAACAGTGCCGCGCCGTCGGACAGCGCGGTGAGCACGGCACGGTGCTGTTCGCCGAGGGACTCGCCCAACGGCGCGGGCAGCACCAGCGCGGCGTCATCGATGGGGGCGAGCACCAGGCGGCCGTCCTGCCCGGGCAGCGAGCCTGCGCCGGTCCAGGCCACCTCACCGGCGGCCGTCAGTTCGTCGAGCATGCCCGGGCGGTAGTCGGCCACGCGGCTCGGGCAGGATCAGCGACTCGAGCACCGAGGCCGGCAGCGGGACTCCGCGCAGCTGCTCCACGACGGCTGCCACGCCGTCGACGCCCCGCCACTGTCCGCCCAGGCCCTGCCACTCGGGCAGGAACCGGGCCAGGGCGCGAAGCGGAACCGGCTCCGCCTCGCGGCGCAACGCGGCGAGCGAACGGCGTCGGATCTGGCGCAGGACACCGGCGTCGCACCACTCCTGACCCACCCCGCCGGGCCGGAACTCACCGCTGACCACCTGGCCCAGCGCGGCCAACCGGTCGAGGGCGCTCGTGACGGCACCCGTTGACAGCCCCAGCGACGCGCACACGGCATCGACGGTGAACGGGGCGTGGGTGCGGGCGAACCGGGCGACCAGGTCGCCGACCGGGTCGGCCACCGGATCGAGGAAGGCGACGCTGACCCCTGGTGGCGGGGGGACGCCGAGTGCGTCGCGCAGTCGTCCGAGATCCTCCACCGCCGCGAACGCCTCGCCGGCGCCGATCCGCACCCGCACCACTCGGCGCTGCTGCACCAGCTGTTCCAGCCACGCCGGGTCGACGCCGCGTTCGACCGCCTCTGAGGTGGTGAGGGGGCCGAGCCAGCGCAACAGGTCGGCTGCACCCTCGACGTCGCGCGCCTGTCGGTCCGGAGCCAGCCGTTGCAGCTGCGCCTCGACGCTGTCCAACGAGTCGGGGTCGAGCAGCTCGCGCAGCTCGGCCTGGCCCAGCAGCTCCGCGAGCAGAGTCGCGTCGAGCGACAGCGCGGCCGCCCGCCGTTCGGCGAGCGGGGTGTCGCCCTCGTACAGGAACGCGCCGACGTAGGAGAACAACAACGAGCGCGCGTACGGCGACGGTTGCTGGGTCTCCACCTCCACGAGCCGCACCTTGCCGTTGGCGATGTCGCGCATGAGCTCGCGCAGGGCGGGGACGTCGAACACGTCCTGCAACACCTCGCGCATGGTCTCGAGCACGATCGGGAACTGGTCGTGCTCACTCGCGACGCTGAGCAGCTGCGCCGCCCGCTGGCGCTGCTGCCACAACGGCGCGCGACGGTCGGGACGCTGGCGCGGGAGCAGCAGCGCCCGGCCCGCCGCCTCGCGGAACCGCGCCGCGAACAGGGCCGAACCGCTCACTGCCGCAGTGGCCAGTGCCTCGACCTCGTCCGGTGGCAGCAGCGCATGTTCGGCCACCGCGGGAGCGGCTCCGTCGGCGGTCTCGACATCGGGAAGTCGCAGCACGATCCCGTCGTCGCTGGGCATGGCCTGTACGTCCATGCCGGTCGCGTCGCGCAGGCGTTGCGCCAGGGCCATGGCCCACGGGGTGTGCACGCGGGCGCCGAAGGGGGAGTGGAGGGCCACGCGCCAGTCGCCGAGCTCGTCGCGGAACCGCTCGACGACGATCGTGGTGTCGTCGCTGACGTGCCCGGTCGCAGCGCGTTGCTCGGCCAGGTAGGCGAGTGTGTTGGACGCGGCCCAGTCGTCGAGGCCGGCCTTGCGGAGCCGTGCGGTGGCGGCGGTGGCGTCCAACGCCGACAGCTCGCGCACGAACGCACCGATGGCGCGCCCCAGCTCGACCGGTCGGCCCGCCGCGTCTCCGTGCCAGAACGGCAGGCGGCCCGGCTGACCTGGTGCCGGCACGACGCGTACCTGGTCGTGGGTGATCTCCTCGATCCGCCACGAGGTGGCACCCAGGCTGAAGACGTCACCGACGCGCGACTCGTAGACCATCTCCTCGTCCAGCTCGCCGACGCGTCGCCCACCGCGGGCTCCTGGCACCTGCTCGCTGCCCACGATGAACACGCCGAACAGACCGCGGTCGGGGATGGTGCCGGGGTTGGTCACCGCCAACCGCTGCGCGCCGGGGCGCGCCCGCAGCACGCCGGCCTCGCGGTCCCACACCAGGCGCGGCCGCAGCGACGCGAACGCCTCGGAGGGATACCGACCGGCCAACATGTCGAGCACGGCGTCGAACGCGGAGTCGGGCAGCGACTGGTAGGGCATGGCCCGCCGGACCAGCACGAGCAGCTCCGACACGGACCAGTCGTCCATGGCGACCATCGCGACGATCTGTTGCGCCAGCACGTCCAGCGGGTTGCGCGGGATCGCCACCGACTCGATGTCACCCACGCGCATCCGCTCCACCACCACCGCGGTGGGCACGAGGTCGCCGCGGTGCTTGGGGAAGACCACGCCGCGCGAGACGCCGTCGACGTGGTGGGCCGCGCGCCCGACGCGTTGCAGGCCGCTGGCGACCGACGGCGGTGGCTCGACCTGCACCACGAGGTCGATGGCGCCCATGTCGATGCCGAGCTCCAGGCTGCTCGTGGCCACGACCGCAGGCAGCTGGCCGGACTTCAGCGCGTCCTCGATCTGGGCGCGCTGTTCGCGCGACACCGAGCCGTGGTGGGCCCGCGCGATGTCGCCGCTCGGGTCGGACCCTCTGGTGCTGCCCGACGCCATGATCGCGGCGGGTGCCAGGGCGCCCGGGGCCGGGAGGTCGGATCCGGTCTGCCGCTCGTGGTGCACCTCGTTCAGCCGCGCGCACAGGCGCTCGGCGAGCCGCCGGGAGTTGGCGAACACCAGCGTCGAGTGATGCTGCTCGACGAGGTCGACGATGCGCTCTTCCACATGCGGCCAGATCGACGCCGGGCTCGGGGTGGAGCCGGTGGCGTCGTCGCCGCCGTCCGTCGCGGCCAGCTCGGCCAGGTCGGGCACGGGCACCACGACCTCGAGCTCGACCTGTCTCGCGTACACCGGCGCCACGACGTCGACCTCGTGGCGGCCACCCAGGAAACGGGCTACGTCGGCGACCGGGCGAACCGTGGCCGACAAGCCGATGCGTTGCGCCGGGGTGGCCAGCAGCGCGTCGAGTCGTTCCAGGCTCAGCGCCAGGTGGCTGCCGCGCTTGGTTCCGGCCACGGCGTGCACCTCGTCGATGATCACCGTGTCGACACCGCGCAAGGTCTCCCGAGCCGCGGAGGTGAGCAGGAGGTACAGCGACTCCGGCGTGGTGATGAGGATGTCCGGTGGGTGTCGGGCCAGGCGGCGACGTTCGTCGGGGGACGTGTCACCGCTGCGGATGCCGACCGTCAGGTCCGGCGGTGTGGTGCCGGCGCGGCGGGCGGCGTCGGCGATCCCGCTGAGCGGGGCGCGCAGGTTGCGTTCGACGTCGACCGCGAGCGCCTTCAGCGGTGAGACGTACAGGACGCGGGTGCGCTGCAGCGGTGACGCCGGGGGCGGGGCGTGGGCCAGGCGGTCGAGCGCCCACAGGAACGCCGCCAGCGTCTTGCCGGAACCGGTGGGCGCGACGACGAGGGCGTGACGCCCGCCGCCGATCGTGGCCCAGGCCTGCTCCTGCACCGGTGTCGGCGCCGCGAAGACGCCGCGGAACCAAGCCTGGGTGGCCGGTGAGAACGACTCGAGCGCAGGCACCGGCCCATGGTGTCAGGCCCGTCCGACCCTCGCCCCCACCCCCAACCCCCTGTTGATCTTGGACTTCATGTGCAAGTTGATCTTGGCGGAGTCGAGATCTTCTCCAAGATCAACGCGTGGCTCGCGGGACCGCGGGCCCGGTAGCGTCGCGGCGTGAGGCTGACCGAGTTCTGGACCCGGATGCGCGAGCATCTCGGGGACACCTACGCCGACTCCTTCGCCCACGACGTCGTGATCCCCGAGCTCGGCGGGCGGACGGTGCGGCAGGCGCTCGACCAGGGCGAGGAGACCAAGACGGTCTGGCGCGCGGTCGTGGTCGCCCTCGAGCTGCCGTCGTCGGAACGCTGATGTCGCTCGAGGCGCACGCGGTACCACAACGTCGCACGCTCGCCGTACTGGGTTCGGCGCAGGTGGTCGACGGCATCGCCATCGGCGCCAGCATCGCCGCCGGCAGCTTGTTGGTGCTCCAGATCACCGGCAGCGACGCGTGGGCGGGGCTCTCGCAGACCTGTGTGGTGCTCGGGGCGGCGGCCGCTGCGGTGCCTTTGGCACGGTTGTCGAACCAGCGAGGTCGACGTGCCGGGCTGACGTTCGGTCTGAGCGTCGGTGCGCTGGGCGCGGCGGTCATCGTCGTCGCGGGAGTGCTCGACTCCTTGCCGCTGCTGCTGTTCGGCGCCTTTCTCGTGGGTGCGGCGTCGGCAGCCAGCTATCAGGCGCGGTATGCGGCCACCGACCTGGCCGCGCCGGCCCGGGTGGGGATCTCCTTGTCCCTCGTCGTGTGGGCCAGCACGGTCGGGGCCGTCGTGGGACCCAACCTCATGGCGCCAGCGGCCGACGTCGCCGACGCGATGGGGCTGCCGCGGCTCACCGGACCGTTCCTCGTCACTGCGACCGGCCTGCTCGCTGGGGCGATCGTGGTCCAGCTGCTCCTGCGACCCGACCCCTTGCTCACGGCTCGTCGCCTGCGCGGGGAGTCGACGACGCCGCCACACGTGTCGCTGCGCGCCGGGCTGGCAACGGCGCGCTCGTACCCGTTGGCCGTGGTCGGTCTCGTATCGATCGCCATCGGGCACGCCGTCATGGTGATGGTGATGGTCATGACGCCGGTCCACATGAACGACATGGACGTGACGTTGAGCGTCATCGGCCTGGTGATCAGCGTCCACGTCCTGGGCATGTACGCGTTCAGCCCGCTCGTCGGCTGGCTGACCGATCGATGGACGCCGCGTGCCGTGGTGCTGATCGGGATCGGTGTGTTCGTCCTGGCGACGGCGTTGGCGGGACTGGCGCCCGACATGGCGATGGTGCAGCTCGGCTGTGGTCTGTTCCTGCTGGGCCTCGGGTGGTCGTGCACCCTGGTCGCCGGGTCGGCGCTGATCACCGAGGCGGTGCCCCTGGCCCAGCGGCCCGCGGTCCAAGGTGCGGGGGACACCTTGATGAACCTGGCCGGCGCGCTCGGCGGGGCCGTGGCCGGCATCGTCGTCTGGCTGGGCTCCTACCACTGGCTGAACCTCATCGCCGCGCTCCTGCTGGTGCCCCTGACCGTCCTCACCGTGCGCCCCGGTCGGCGTCCGCCCACGACCCGGCGTGTCGATCCCCCGATCGAACAGGTGTTCGGTTAGGTTCATCCCCACGACGCCTCGGAGCACACCCGCCACCGCCCCAGCCCGGCCTGTCGGACCCGCCCCCTAGCGTCACCGCACACATCGCATCCGGGTCGACGATCGGCCCTCGACACCCCGAGGCGGCACCATGGCAACGGCAGACCGCGACAAGGCGCTCGACACCGCGCTGGCGCAGATCGAGCGGCAGTTCGGCAAGGGCTCGGTCATGCGGCTCGGCGACGACGGGCGGGCCCCGGTCGAGGTGATCCCCACCGGATCCATCGCGCTCGACCTCGCGCTCGGCATCGGCGGTCTACCCCGCGGTCGAGTCGTCGAGATCTACGGTCCGGAGTCGTCCGGCAAGACCACCGTCGCGCTGCACGCGGTCGCCAACGCGCAACGAGCCGGTGGCATCGCCGCGTTCATCGACGCCGAGCACGCGCTCGACCCCGACTACGCCAAGAACCTCGGCGTCGACACCGACGCCCTGTTGGTCTCCCAGCCCGACACCGGCGAGCAGGCGTTGGAGATCGCCGACATGCTGGTGCGCTCCGGTGCACTCGACATCATCGTCGTCGACTCCGTGGCCGCGCTGGTGCCGCGGGCCGAGATCGAGGGCGAGATGGGGGACAGCCACGTCGGTCTGCAGGCCCGCCTCATGTCCCAGGCGTTGCGCAAGATGACGTCCGGGCTGAGTCAGTCGAACACGACGTGCATCTTCATCAACCAGCTGCGCGAGAAGATCGGCGTCATGTTCGGGTCGCCGGAGACCACCACCGGCGGCAAGGCGCTGAAGTTCTACGCCTCCATCCGGCTCGACGTGCGACGCATCGAGACCCTCAAGGACGGAACCGACGCGGTGGGCAACCGCACCCGCGTCAAGGTGGTCAAGAACAAGATGGCACCGCCGTTCAAGCAGGCCGAGTTCGACATCCTCTACGGCCACGGAATCTCCCGCGAGGGCGGGCTGATCGACATGGGCGTCGAGCAGGGCTTCGTCCGCAAGTCCGGCGCCTGGTACACCTACGAGGGCGACCAGCTCGGCCAGGGCAAGGAGAACGCCCGCACGTTCTTGTGCGACAACCCCGACCTCGCCGATGAGCTGGAGAAGCGGCTGAAGGAGAAGCTCAGCATCGGCGCCCAGGTGGATGCCGAGGTGGAGCTCGCCACCGTCCCAGCCTCAGGTCCGACGCCGGTCGACCTCTGAACCGTCGGTTCTGACCCGCCATGGCCGGACGTCGGAAGCGAGCGGCTGTGGGGCACGGCGCTGACGACCCGACCCCGGGCTCGGCCGCGGCCCAAGCGCCTGAGGCCGACCCGGTGGCCGTCGCCAAGACGATCGTGCTGGCCCAGCTGTCGGCCGGTCCGCGCACGCGCGCGCAGCTGGAGCAGGTGCTCGCCCGACGCGAGGTGCCTGACGGTGCGGCCCGCGAGGCGCTGGACCGATTCGCCGAGCTCGGCTACGTCGACGACGCGGGGTTCGCCCAGGCCTGGGTCGAGTCCCGACATCACGGGAAGGGTCTGGCTCGTCGGGCGCTGCGCTACGAGCTGCGCAACCGCGGGGTCGACGACGCAACAGTCGACGCGGCGGTCGAGCAGCTCGACCCCCAGACCGAACGCGCGACGGCGGTCGCGCTGGTCGCCCGACGACTCCCGGCCACGCGGGGGCTGCCCACGCCGAAACGGGTCAACCGCCTGGCCGGCCTGCTGGCACGCAAGGGGTATCCGGCGGGTCTGGCACTGTCGGTCGTTCGTGAGGCGCTGGCGCAAGAGGATCGTGGCGACTCGTAGCCTGCTGCGGTGACCGATCTCGACCGACGCGCGCAGACGCGACTGGCGGGTTGGTCCACTCGGTGGTGGTCGGTCGTTGCCATCACGGCTGCGGCCCTCCTGTTCGTTGAATGGGCTTGGCTGGCGTCCCGCCACCTGTCGGCGCCGGCGCTCGACGTGAGGACGAACAGCTGGTTCATCGACGTCGTCGGGAACCGCGGTTGGTTGGTCGAGGTGGCACGTGGATTGTCCAAGTTGGGCCTTGCCTGGATCGTCGTGACCGTCACGGTCGTCACCGCGGTCGTGCTGTACCGAAGCGGCGTGCGCTGGCTCGCCTGGTGGTTCGTGGGCGTCGTCGTGGTCGGCTGGTCGTTGACGCAGGGCCTGAAGCTGGCGGTGCGTCGCAGCAGACCTCCCACCAACGGGGATCTGTCGTTCGCCCACGGCTTCAGCTTTCCCAGCGGTCATGCCAGCGTCGGGATCTACGCCTTCGGTGCGCTCGCGGTCGTCGCGTTGTTGACGCTTCCTGCGCGAGTCCGTTGGTGGCTGAGCATCCCCGTCGCCTCGGTCGGCGTGGCCATCGGGGTGTCGCGGTTGGTGCTCGAGGTGCACTGGGTCACTGACGTCGTGGCGGGGTGGGCACTGGGTTTGCTCGTGCTGTCGATCGGCGTGGCGCTGCTGCCTGGGATCGTCAGCTCACGACGATGACCAGGCCGATGCCGAAGCCGACGTAGAACAACGCGGTTGCGGCCAGGCGGCGAGCCGTGAGCAGGCTGCGGCGCATCAACAGGGACAGGTAACACATCGCCAAGAGTGTGGTGACCGCAGCCAGCACGAGCGGCGCGTCGAAGCTCCAGGACGTGAACAGCAGTCCGAGCGCCGCCGGCACGGTTGCCTGGATCATCATCGACCCCGACACGTTCGCCAGCGCCAACGGCGTCTTGCCCTGACGGACCCAGATCACGGCGTTCATGATCTCCGGCAGCTCGGTGGCCACCGGCGACAGCAGCAGGGCGACGACAGCGGCTGACAGCCCGAGCGTGGTGCCGGTCCACTCCAGCTGATGAACGAAGGCCTCGGACGCGACGAAGATGACGGTCAGCGTGCCGACCATCTGAGCGATGATCGGCACGCGGCTCGGCAGCTCTGCGTGACGCTGCAGCTTCAGCGGTTCCAAACCCTCGTCACTGGCGGTCTCGTCGTCGTTGTGGATCTCACGCCACAGGAACAACCCGTAGACGGCCAGGAGCACGAAGCCGAAGACCGACTTGTACGCGAAGGACACCAGGCCGAGGGTCAGGGTGACCAGGTAGATGGCGATGAACCAGCTCTGGTCGAGGATCAACCGCTTCCGGTCCACTCCGAGCAGCGGGTCGGCGGCCGCTGCGTCCCGGACGCGTCGACGCAGCAGCAGGATGCCGATGATCCCGTAGGCGATGGTGGACAGCACCAGCGGTCCTCCCAGCGCGGCGCCCACTCCCACGTCCTTCGACGTCGGACTGGCTCGACCCACGACCGCGACGAGGGTGACGACGCTCTCGGGCAGCGCGGTGCCGATCGCGGCAAGCACCGTGCCCACCGCCGTCGCACCGATCTTGAGCTCGACCCCGAGCCATTCGACGGCGTTCACGAACCACTCGCAGGCCAGGTAGATGGCCAGGGCCGATCCGATCAGGGCCAGGACGTGGACCGCCGCCACGGAGCTGCCTCTCTGCTTGTCGGCTGGTGGTTGCGGGTCAGTCCAACGTGATGGCTGGCACGTCGGGCGGGGTGAACCCGAAGACCTGGCCGAAGAAGGCCAGCTCGGACTCCAACGCAGTGGCGATGTTCTGCGCCATCCGGAAGCCGTGCTGCTCTCCGGCGAACAACAGGTACTTGTGGGGGATCCCTTTGCGCTTCAGCTCTTCGGCAACCGCGGCCGGTTGCGAGGGCGGGACGATCTTGTCGTCGTCACCTTGCAGGAGCAGAACGGGGACGTGCAGGTCGTCCAGGTGTGACATGGGTGAGCGTTCGACGTATCGGTCACGTTCCTGTGGCAAGGGACCGACCAACCCGTCGAGGTAGCGGGACTCGAAATCGTGAGTGTTCTCGGCGAAGGGGAGCAGATCGGTGACCGGGAAGTAGGCCGCACCTGCGGCGAAGCTGTCCGCGAACACCAGCGCGGCGAGCGTGGTCCACCCGCCGGCGGAGCCGCCGCGGATCCCGAGCCGCGCGCCGTCGGCGGCTCCCTCGGCGACCAGGCCGTTGACTGCGGCCACGGTGTCGACCACGTCGACGACGCCCCACTGCTCGCGCAGTCGCTCGCGGTACTCGCGGCCGTAGCCGGACGAACCGCCGTAGTTGACGTCGATGACGCCGATGCCGCGGCTGGTGAAGTACGCCTTGTTCAGGGAGAGGACCGGGCCCACGTAGGCCGTGGGACCCCCGTGGACGAATGCGAGGTAGGGCGGCAACTCACCCTCAGGTGCTTCGAACGTGGGGTTGCGGGGTGGGTAGACCCAGGAGTGGATCGGGCCATCGGGACCCTCGACGGTGAGGGGATGGGCGGTGGGGAGGTACGCGGGGTCGATGCTGAGCTCATTGGAGGGGCGAAGCAGGTCAACCGCGCCGCTGTCGACGTCGACCAGTGTGATTCCGTCCTCGCGCGTCATGCTCCCGGCGCAGGAGATGACCCGCGAGCCGGACACCTGCAGCTCCTCCACGAACTGCAGTTCGTCGGCCACCTCGTGCAGCGAACCGGTGGCGGGATCGAGCACCCCCAGCCGTTGCTCACCGACACCGTGCAGGACTGCCAGACGCCCGTCGCCGAGCACGCCGTAGCTGGTGAAGCCCAGCAGCCACAACGGTTGGCTGAATTCCTCCTCGCGTGGCGCGATGGCGGCAGCCTCGGCACCGTCGACATCGAAGCGGTACAGGTTCCACCAGCCACTGCGATCGCTGATCGCGTAGAGGTGGTCGGCGTCGGCCCATTCCGGCTGCATCACCGACTCCGTCGAACTCCCGGCGAGGACACGAGCGTTGGTCACGACATCGCCGGAGACGTCGGCGACGTAGAGCAGCGTTCCGTCCCAGGGCATCTGCGGGTGGTCCCAGGCGATGTACGCCAGACGCTGACCGTCCGGGGCCGGCCGGGGGTATCCGAAGAAGCGGTGGCCGGACGCGAGCACGGTCACCGCGTCATCGTCGTTGGCCGCGGACCCGTCCAGTGGCACGCTGACGATCGCGCGCTCGATCTGGTCACCCCGGTGGGTCTCGCGCACCACCCAGACGTGCCTGCCCTCGGGGGATCCGACGGGCTCTGCGTACATGTGGCGGACCTGCTCGGTCGGGGCGACCGTCAGTGGCTGGGGCTGCCCGCCGATGGGACACAGGTAGAGCCGCTGGTCGTCCCAGAACGTGAAGACCACCCCGCGGTCGCGCAGCTGGATCCACGGCCGGGCGCCGTACTCGATGATCCGGGTACGTGGGCTCCATTCCGGGCCGAGCACGTCGACGGTGCTGCCGTCGGCGGCCAGCGCCACGAGCGCATGACGGCCACCGGCCTGGGGCCGGCCCTCCACCCACCAGATCTGCTCGCCGTCGCCGGTGTCAGCGAATCCGGGGAACTCCAGGTGGGTGCTGCCTTGGGCGACCTCCTGGGCGGTGATCGGGGAGGGCCAGGTGCCGTACGGCGCGACGGTGCGTTCGCTCATGAGTCCAACGTACTGAGGGACGGCCCTGCCATGCAGGACCGGCCGAGCGCGCGGCGCAATCGAGCGACCTTCACCGGTCGGACGGGCGGCCGACGGGGCGCTGCCGCCTACCCTGTGGGGGTGACCGCGCGAAGTTACGAGATCCGGACCTACGGGTGTCAGATGAACGCCCACGATTCGGAGCGTCTGGCAGGCACGTTGGAGGCCGCGGGCTACCGACGCGCGGACGACGAGGAGGCGGCCGACGTCGTCGTCTTCAACACCTGCGCGGTCCGGGAGAACGCTGACAACCGCCTCTACGGCAATCTCGGACACCTGGCCCCGACGAAAGCGGCCCGCCCGGGAATGCAGATCGCCGTCGGTGGGTGTCTGGCCCAGAAGGACCGCGGTGAGATCACGCGCCGTGCGCCATGGGTCGATGTCGTCTTCGGGACCCACAACCTGGGGTCGCTGCCCGTGCTGTTGGAACGCGCGCGGGTGCAGCAGGAGGCCCAGGTAGAGATCCGGGAGTCCCTCGAACGGTTCCCCTCGACGTTGCCGACGCGACGCGAGTCCGCCTACGCCGCATGGGTGTCGATCAGTGTGGGCTGCAACAACACCTGCACGTTCTGCATCGTCCCGTCGCTGCGCGGCACTGAGCAGGACCGGCGACCGGGCGATGTTCTGGCCGAGATCGAGGCGCTCGTTGCGGAGGGCGTCGTCGAGGTCACGCTGCTGGGGCAGAACGTCAACTCCTACGGCGTCGAGTTCGGCGACCGTCTGGCGTTCGGCAAGCTGCTCCGGTCGTGCGGCGACGTCGAAGGTCTCGAGCGGGTGCGCTTCACCAGCCCGCACCCGCGCGACTTCACCGATGACGTGATCGACGCGATGGCGCAGACGCCGAACGTCATGCCGCAGTTGCACATGCCGTTGCAGTCGGGTTCGGATGCGATCCTGAAGGCGATGCGTCGCTCGTACCGCCGCGACAAGTACCTGGGGATCCTCGAGCGGGTGCGGTCCGCGATGCCGGATGCCGCGATCACCACGGACGTCATCGTGGGTTTCCCTGGCGAGACCGAGGCGGACTTCGAGCAGACCCTGGACGTGGTGCGTCGGGCGAGGTTCGCCGGAGCCTTCACGTTCCAGTACTCCAAGCGACCAGGTACGCCGGCGGCGACCCTGGCCGACCAGGTACCCAAGCAGATCGTGCAGGAGCGCTACGAACGTCTGGTTGCGGTTGTGGACGAGATCGCACTGGAGCAGAACCGGGAGCTGGTCGGCCGAATCGTAGAGGTGCTGGTCGCTGACGGTGAAGGGCGCAAGGACGAGGTGACCCATCGGATGTCGGGGCGCGCACCGGACAATCGGCTGGTGCACTTCCGAGCGCCCGAGACGGGGCCCGACGGAGCCGGACCGGTGCGCGGCGGAGACGTGGCAACCGTGCAGATCAGTTATGGGGCGCCCCATCACCTGGTCGCCGACGGCGCCATGATCGATCTGCGGCGGACGCCCGCGGGCGACGCCTGGGCGGCGCGTCAAGGATCCGCCCGGCCCACGGGCGTCGTACTCGGGATGCCCACCGTCGGCTTGCCCGTCTGACGCTGTCGTGCCCGTCGTCGCAGCCGCGTTCTGCCCTGGTCCTCCGGTGTTGGTCCCCGAGGTCGCTACCGGCGCCGCTCCTGAGCTGGATGCATTGCGCGACGCGTGTGACACGGCTGTGCTCGGTCTGACGCAGGTGGTACCGGACCGGATCGTGGTGCTCGGGGCATCGGATGACCCGACCCTCGATGAGGTGGTGGCGCACGCGGCCGGGGCTGTCGGCAGCATGGCCGGTCATGGCGTTGACCTACGCGTGGTCCTCGGCGAGGACGACGCGACGATCGGGGCGACGCTGCCCCTGTCGCTCACGATCGGGGCGTGGCTGCTCCGTCGGGCCGGGTGGGACGGGGGCGTCATCGCGCTGGAGTTGCCGCCCGGCGCCGATCCCGACGTCGGACGCACGCTGGGGGAGATGCCCGCGCGCATCGGGCTCCTCGTCATTGGTGATGGCAGTGCACGGCTGTCAACCGGTGCGCCGGGATACGTGCATCTGGGCGCGCGCCATTGGCAGGACGAGGTCAACCGGGCCCTTGGCCAGGGTGATGCCCAAGCGCTGTTGGCCCTGGATCCGGGTGAGCAGATGGCGGAGGGCTGCGCAGCGTGGCGGGTCGCTGCCGCGTCAGTCGGCGACGGTCGCGTGCAGGTGCCGTCGTCCTTCGTCGAGGAACGCTACGGAGTCGGCTACGTCGTGGCTTCGTGGGTGATGGCGTGACCGGCCGGCGCATTGCGATCGTCGGTCCGACCGCTGCCGGCAAGTCCGACCTCGCCGTTGCGCTGGCGCAGCGCTTCGGAGGCGAGGTGGTGAACGCCGATTCGATGCAGCTGTATAGAGGCATGAACATCGGGACGGCCAAGCTGTCAGCGGCCGAACGGTGTGGCGTTCCCCACCACCTGCTCGACATCTGGGACGTCACCCGGACTGCGACGGTCGCCGAGTACCAGACTCTGGCGGCGACGGCCGTCGCCGACGTCACGGACCGCGGCGCCGACGCGCTGCTCGTGGGGGGTTCGGGCCTGTACGTCAATGCCGTGGTGGACGGGTGGACCTTCCCTGGGACCGATCCGCAGATTCGGACGAGGCTCGAGGCTGAGCTGGACGAGTTGGGAGCCCAGGCGCTGCACGATCGTTTGGCAGCAGCCGACCCGGCCGCCGGCATCGCGATTCTTCCGACGAACGGCCGTCGCATCGTTCGCGCGCTGGAGGTGGTCGAGCTCACCGGCTCGTTCACTGCAACGCTGCCAAGGCCAAGCGTTGGGGGGTCGTGGCGACTCGTGGGGCTGGATGTGCCGCGGGAGGTGCTGGACGAACGGATCGCCACGAGAGTCGCCCGGATGTGGGCGGCTGGGCTGGTCGAAGAGGTCCGCCAGCTCGAGCAGCAGGGACTGCGAGCCGGACGAACGGCGAGCCGTGCCTTGGGTTACGCCCAGGTCTTACGGTTCCTGGCGGGCGACATCAGCGAAGCACAGGCCCGCGAACTGACGATCCTGGCGACGCGGAAGTTCGCGCGGCGACAGGACCAATGGTTTCGGCGTGACCCGCGGATCGAGTGGTTCCGGTTCGACCGACCGGGTCTGGCCGACCAGATCACCCTAGGCTGACGGCGTGGACGACATCGCGTTCCTCAAGGGTCACGGCACCGAGAACGACTTCGTGGTCCTGCCTGACGAGTCGGCCACGTTGGACTTGACGCCGGCCCGGGTGCGGGCGGTGTGTGATCGGGCTTCCGGACTTGGGGCCGACGGGGTGCTGCGGATCGTTCCCACGGCCACAGTGGATGAGGTCGCAGACCAGGCGTCGTCGGCGGCGTGGTTCATGGATCACCGCAACGCCGATGGGTCACTTCCTCAGATGTGTGGCAACGGCGTACGGGTGTTCGTGCGCTACCTCCTCGAGGCAGGTCTGGTCGAGGGTCCGGTCGTGCCGGTCGCGACCCGCGGAGGGGTGCGTGAGATCGACGTGCTGGACGGTCGGTTCGCCGTCGACATGGGTGAGGCTGCGCCGCTGGTGGGCGAAGAGATTCCGCTGGTCACGGTGGGGACCCGGACTTGGCCAGCCGTCGGCGTCCATGTTCCGAACCCGCACGCGGTCGTCTTCGTGGACGATCTCAGCGACGCCGGGTCGTTGCGAGATGCCCCGAAGGTCAGCCCCCGGACCGTGTACCCCGACGGTGTCAATGTCGAGTTCGTCGCGGCGCTCGCCGCGGATCGCCTTGCTATGCGCGTCTTCGAACGAGGGGTCGGAGAGACCCGCTCCTGTGGAACCGGGGCGTGTGCCGCGGCCTGGGCGTGGCGACGCGAGCAGCCACTGCTGGCCGAGGCACCCGAAAGTGTCACCGTCCAGGTCCTCGGTGGCGTCCTCGTGGTCCGCGAGCGGGCCGACGGCCATCTCGTCCTCTCCGGTCCCGCGGTCATCGTGGCTCGCGGAAGCATCGATCGGGGATGGTGGGACAGGCAGTGACCGCGCCAGCTTTGACAGCGCGAGAAACCGCTAGCCTCGCCAAGGGACCGGTCGGCAGCCTGGGCGGTCAGTGGATGACCCAGGATGCCGAGGAGCAGCTCACCACCGATCTGGGGCTCGCGGGCTGGCAGCTCTACTTCATTGCCCGTCACGCTCCGCTTGGCGACGTCGACCCCGATGTGATTGCGGCGTCGGCGTACTTCTTCCCGAACGCCTACCTGCGCACCGAGTGGCAGGCAGCTCGGCTGCGCTACTCGCCGGCCGAAGCGCTCGGGCACTACCTGAGGCTGTGTCATGACTGGGGACGACACGAGCTGGCCGACTTCGCCGAAGCTGACCGGTTGTCCGACCTGGCGGTCCGCGTGATCGACGCGGCTGATGTCGCGGGTCTGCCGCTGTTCGCCGGCTGGCGCGCGGTCGAGGTGCCCTCGGAATCAGGGTCCCGCTTGGCGCACACGATGCAGGTGATGCGCGAGTACCACGGCGCCGTCCACGGGGTGGCCGTCGTGAGCAGCGGTATGACTCCGCTGATGGCCGTGCTCGCCAACCAAGGTGGCGAAGACAACGCATTGGCCTATGGGTGGCGTCCGCCATTCCCAGTCGTCACCGACGGCGATCGCGGGCAACGCGCAGAGGTGGAGGAGCGCACCGACGACCTCGCGGCGCGCGCCTATGAGGTGCTGGAGTCAACGCAACGTCGCGAACTGATCGACCTTTTGGCACAAGCCCACGCCCACGTCTTTCAGTCCGGATCGAGTGGGTGAGTCGGGCTCACCGCATGCTGCCGCCCAGAGGGGCTGGTCCACACCGCGGTCCCGTCCGACTGGCGGGCCAAGACCCAGTTCGTGTGGGTCTTGAGTCGGTGATGATGTCGACACAGTGCTCCGAGGTGTGCCGACGACGTCGACCCGCCCTGCCCGTCGGGCTTCCACGGTGGGTCATGGTCGAGGTCCGCCAGGGAGGCCGGAACCCGACAACCAGGAAACGTGCATGTCTGGTCGCGAGCCACGACGTAGGCCCGGAGCCGCGATGGCGCGGTGCGGATCCGCGGCCCGAAATCCAGCAGATGCCCCGTGACCGGATCCGTCACCAGCCGACGCACCGACTCTGCGGTCTGAGCCCACTCCCGCGCGATCTCGGCAGGGACCGGCCCGAAGCCGGCGAGGACACCAGGTCGTCGCGCCAACCCCAGCAACGTCGGGAGGTCGATCAAGATCTGCACCTCGACATGCGGCTTGGCGGCCTGCGCAGCTCCCCCACCCGATCGGCACAAGTCGACCAACGCGTCGGCCCGACGGTTGTCCAGCGTCCGCGTATCCCCATCCTTGCTGCCCGCCGCGAGGCGGTTCAGCGTTCCAAAGATCGTCGCGACGTCGATCGCCGGTGCCCGCACCTGCATGCACGCCATGCCGTCGAGCTCAGTCCACCTGGTGACGCCGCGGTTGGCCCGAGCGACCCGATGCCGCTGCAGCGCCGCCTGCGGAGCCATCTCGTCACGGGCGATCCGACAGGCACGCCGCATCACCGCCGGCGCAAGTCCGATCCCCTTCGCCAACCCGACGGACTCGACGGCCACGGCCTGCTCGTCGGTCAGGGTGCTTGCCGCGTCGCAGAGGGTCAAAGCGTGGAGGTAGGAGATTCGGCCCGTGCGCAACGCGTTGCCGGTGGCGCGCAGGCGACCGGTAATCTCTCGCGCCACATCGATCCGCGAGCGGGCTGCCCGCTCGGACCACGCCAGCTCTGACTGGATCTCCTCGCGGGCTGCCGACTGCTCCAGTGCAGCAACGTCGGTGTGCTCCGGCGTCGACGTGTCCACCAGTTCCGACCGCCCCACGTGGGCCACCAGGACCGGAGCACTCACGGCCGACACCCACGACGCGACCTGCTCCGCTGCCTTGAGGAACGACAAGCGGCCGGCAGGGCTGAGCTCGCCGGGGTCGAGGCCCTCGAGCAGGCAGGCGGCCTCCCCGCCAGGTGCCAGGTTGGCGGCCCGGGCTGCCTGCTCATCGGCCGGAGCCGGGTAGGTGGGGAGAGGGAGAACGGACATAGCCGGCAAGGTAGCCACAGCCCCCGACCGCACCGGATCCATTGGCCCACAACGGCCCGGCCATGTGGACAACCCAGCGTCCAGGGCTCACAGTGGATACCAGCGTTCGACGTCGAGGAGGCGTTCGTGCCCGATTACGTAGGCGGCAGCTACGACGACAAGCTGTCTCGGGACCTGCTCAAGACGGCGTTCCTAGCCGACGGCGCCGGCGGGGTACACGCCGCCACCGACCGGGTGGCCAACTATGCCGGGGGACCCATCCAACATCAACGGGTTTTCATCGGGACGGCGCTCGCTGTCCTCTTCACCGTTCTCCTGCTCCTGTTCCTCCTCAACCCCTGAGGCGCAAAACCCGCTTGCCAGCCGTGCGACGATCGACCTGATGTCCTCCTCCACCGCCGACAGCGCGGGCGCCCAAGAACTTGCTGACCGCACTGCGCTGCGTCGTGTCGCCGGTCTGTCCACCGAGCTCGAGGACATCACCGAGGTCGAGTACCGCCAGGTCCGACTCGAGCGGGTCGTTCTCGTCGGTGTCTGGACCGAGGGCACCTCCCAGGACGCCGACAACTCGCTGCGCGAACTCGCTGCCCTCGCCGAGACCGCCGGTTCGCAGGTGCTCGAGGGCTTGGTGCAACGTCGCGACCGCCCAGACCCCGCCACCTACATCGGTTCGGGCAAGGCGCGCGAGCTGCGCGACATCGTCGTCACCACCGGCGCCGACACTGTGATCTGCGACGGCGAGCTGACGCCTGGACAGCTGCGCAAGCTCGAGGACGTCGTCAAGGTCAAGGTGGTCGATCGCACCTGGCTGATCCTCGACATCTTCGCCCAGCACGCCAAGAGCAGTGAGGGCAAGGCGCAGGTGTCACTGGCACAGATGCAGTACCTCCTGCCCCGACTCCGCGGCTGGGGCGAGTCGCTCTCCCGTCAGGCCGGAGGCCGTGCCGGCGGTGCCACCGGCGGGGTCGGCACCCGTGGACCGGGCGAGACGAAGATCGAGACCGATCGACGTCGAATCCGCGCTCAGATGACCAAGCTGCGCCGCGAGATCGCCCACATGGAGACGGCTCGTAACACGCAGCGCAAGCATCGCCGACGTCACGATGTGCCCGCGGTCGCCATCGCCGGTTACACCAACGCGGGAAAGTCGAGCCTGCTCAACCGTCTCACCGGCGCCGACGTGCTCGTCGAGAACGCGCTCTTCGCCACCCTCGATCCCACGGTTCGACGTACCCGCACCGACGACGGCCGCATCTACACCATCGCCGACACGGTCGGCTTCGTCCGTCATCTGCCCCACCAGTTGGTCGACGCCTTCCGCTCCACGCTGGAGGAGGTGTCGCAGGCCGACCTGATCGTCCACGTGGTCGACGGCGCGGACCCGGACCCAGAAGGTCAGCTCGACGCGGTGCGTGAGGTGCTCGCCGAGATCGGCGCGAGCGGTGTCCCGGAGCTCGTAGTGGTGAACAAGTCCGACCTCAGCGACGCACTGACCGTGGCCCGCCTCCGTCGTCGCGAGCCTGGCCTCCTCGCGGTCAGCGCGCGCACTGGCGACGGCGTCGCCTCACTCCGCAACGCGATCGAGCAGGCCCTGCCACGCCCCGCCATCGAGATGGACGTGGTGGTGCCCTACGACCAGGGCGGCCTCGTCGCCCGGGTTCACGAACAGGGCGAGGTGCTCACCGCCGAGCACCTGGTCGACGGCACCCACCTGGTCGCCCGTGTCCACCAGGACCTGGCGGCGCGGCTTCGGGAGTACGTCCGCCCCGTAGCCTGACCCGGTCATGCAACAGGTTGATGAACTGCTGGCGGCCGCCGTGGTCGCGGTCAACGGCACCGAGCGCCCCGGTCAGGTGGAGATGGCGCACGCGGTCGCCGACGCGATCGGCAAGGGGGAGCACCTGCTGGTCCAGGCCGGTACTGGCACCGGCAAGTCCCTGGCCTACCTGGTGCCGGCCCTGCTCCATGACGAGCCGGTGATCATCGCCACCGCCACGATCGCCCTGCAGCGCCAGCTGGTCGACCGCGACCTTCCGCGCCTGCTCGACGCCGTCGAGCCGATCCTGGAGCGCCGGCCGACGTTCGCGATGCTCAAAGGCCGCAGCAACTATCTGTGCCTGCACCGTCTCAACACCGGCAGTGACGACGCCGACCAAGAGGCCCTCTTCGACCCGACGCCCTCGTCCAGGGCCGGACGTGACGCCGTGCGCATCCGGGCCTGGGCCGAACACACCAAGACCGGCGACCGCGACGAGATCAGCCCGGCCCCCGACGAACGAGCCTGGCGTTCCTTGTCCGTCACGCCGCACGAGTGCCTGGGGGCCACGAAGTGCCCGTTCGGGGAGTCGTGCTTTGCCGAGCTCGCCCGCGAACGCGCCCGCGAGGCTGACGTCGTCGTCACCAACCACGCCATGCTCGCGATCGACGCCCTCAGCGACGCCCGGCTGCTGCCCGAGCACGACGTCGTCATCGTCGACGAAGGACACGAGCTCGCCGACCGCGCCACCGGCGCGGTCACCGACGAGCTCACCGCAGCCATGGTCGAACGCGCCGCACGGCGCGCCCGCCGGTTCGCCGGCGAACGCGACAGCGACCTCCTGCTCGACGCCGCCGAGCTGCTGACCCAGGCCTTCGAGGAGTCACGTGAGGGTCGCATCGACGAGTTGCGCGGTGCGTTGTTCGACGCGCTCGTCGGAGTCCGGGACGCGGGCCATGCTGCGCTCACCGCGATCGGCAGCAGCAGCTCCAAGGACGACCCCGACGAGCTGGCCGGCCGTACTCGCGCACGGGCGGCCGTCGAAGAGGTCCACGAGATCGCCGGGCGCATCGTCGCCGCCGGCGACAGTGACGTGGTGTGGCTGACCCGGTCCGAGCGCCGTCCGCCCAGCCTGTGGCGCGCCCCCTTGTTCGTCGGGGGACTGCTGCGCGAGACGTTGTTCGGATCGGCGACCGTCGTCATGACGTCGGCCACCCTGACACTCGGCGGCGACTTCGACGCGGTTGCGCGGTCGGTCGGCCTGGTCCGCGACGAGCTGCCTGCCTGGCGCGGCCTCGACGCCGGCTCGCCGTTCGACTACCAGCGGCAGGCGATCCTCTACATCGCTTCCCACCTGCCACCACCCGGGCGCGACGGCCTGTCCGACGCCTTCCTCGACGAGCTGGCCGAGCTCGTCACGGCCGCAGGCGGAAGAACGCTGGGGCTGTTCTCCTCCATGCGGGCCGCCCAGCAGGCGGCCGACGCCATGCGCGAGCGGCTCGACCTGCCGATCCTGTGCCAGGGCGACGACGCAACGGGCGAGCTCGTGCGCAAGTTCGCAGCCGACGCGGCCACCTGCCTGTTCGGCACCTTGTCGTTGTGGCAGGGCGTCGACGTCCCCGGTTCTGCCCTGCAGCTCGTGGTCATCGATCGACTGCCCTTTCCGCGCCCCGACGACCCGCTCGCGTCGGCCCGCCAGCGCGCGGTGGAGGCTGCCGGTGGCAACGGCTTCCTCGCTGTGGCGGCAACGCAGGCCGCGCTGCGGCTGGCCCAGGGCTCTGGACGCCTGATCCGGCGCTCCGACGACCGTGGCGTCGTCGCCGTGCTCGACTCGCGTCTGTCCAACGCCCGCTACGGAAGCTTCGTCCGCCGGTCCATGCCGGACTTCTGGACCACCACCGATCCCGAGCTCGCGCGGCGCAGCCTGGCCACGATCGACGAACAGGCGCCTGACCCGTTGCCGGTCCCCGACCGCGTCTGGGCCAGCGACGACGATCCCGGGAAGGAGGCACCGCCGGAGCCCGACAAGGGCGGACGGCAACGCCGACGCTGGACCGACGCCGAGCAGGCCCAGCTGCTCAGCGGGTTCGCCCTGGGAACGCCGGTCGGCTTGCTGGCCGACGAGCTCGGCCGCACCCCGTCGGCGATCGTCACCCGGCTCCGCCAGGCAGGAGTCACCTCACGACTCATCTGGGGCGGCGGCGAAGAGGTCAGCCACGCCGATCGCGAGCTCGGATACGCCCTCACCGCCGTCCCGGTGCCGCTGCTGACCGACCCCGATGCGCTGGTCGACGCCTTGTCAGCCGATGGCTGGGAGGCGGAGGTCCACGACGACGTCGTCACCGTCACCCGGGGCGACGTCGCAGCGCTGGTCGGCTGGGAAGACCCGACCCACCTGCTCATGGGCGACGCCACCAGCCGCTGGCTCATCGCCCGCCTCGAGTCCTGTCCCCCCGGCCCCAACGCCGTCATCGTCCCGGCGCAGACGTGAGCCGGCTGCGCGCGGCTCTGTGGGTCGGCGTTGCTGTGTCGCTTGTCGTCGCGTTGAACGCGTGCGCGAGCGGTCCGACCGTGAAGATCCCGATCATCAACATCCCGACCAGCATCACGGTGACCTCCACCGACTTCGCCGACGGTCAGGCCTTGCCGCAGGCCGACACCTGCCAGGGAGGGGGATCCTTCCCACCGATCTCGTGGGCTCACCTGCCCAGCGGGACCGCTGCGGTCGCCGTCATCGTGTACGACCGCAACGGCACCAGCGGCATCTTCGTGCACCGCATCACCACCGACCTCGAACCGGCCAGTGGCGGGCTCGCGTCCGCGCGGACGCCACCGGGAGCGGTCGAGTACACGACCAGCGCCGGCACTGCGGGCTGGACGCCACCGTGTCCACCCAAGGGCAGTGGCGTCCATCACTACGTCTTCTGGGTGCTCGCCCTCGACCGCATCACCCGCGTCCCGCTCTCTGCTGTGACGGCAACGGCGATCGCCACCATCACGGAGGCCGCGTTCGCCCAGGGCGAGATCACCGGAACCGTTGACGGTGGCTGACGGCCTCGGCCGTCACGTCGTCGGCGCCGAGCAGGGATCCTGGTAAGGGCGGTCCGGGAGATACCGGTTCCATTCAGCCTGGGTCAGGGTCCGTCCCGCGATCTCGCAGGCCCGCGCGGTTTGGGCTGCCACTGAGACGTCGAACGCGAAGATCGTGTCGAACCTGCTCACGTACAGGGTCGACCCGTCCTTGGAGAAGAAGTTCATCGCGTTCCCGCTCGCGTTGAACGGCTCACCCAGGGCACGTCCCGTCTGCGAGTCCCACAGGTAGGTGAGGCCGTCGACCCCGGTGGTGGCGAACTCCGAGCCGTCCGGGCTGAAGTTCAACGAACCCACCAGTCCGGCGTGGGCCAACAGCGGAGGCAGCGTCGGCTCCCCGGTTCGGGCGTTGATCACGTGGACGCGGCCGCTGAAGCTGCCGGCGATCAGCAACAAGTCATCGGGCGAGAACTGCCCACCGAGCGCCACCTGGTCGTCGATCGTGCGGGTCCACATCTGGTGCCAGTTGCTGGTGTCCCACACCGTGACGCTGCCATCGTCGCAAGCAGCCTCGAGCAGAGTCCCGTCTGGGCTGTAGGACACCCACTCCACGAAGTCACTCGTGGACAGACGGGTGACCGTGCTGCCCGTCGAGGGATCGACGATGACGACGTCGGCGTTGTCGTTGGTGGCGACCGTCGAACCGTCCGGAGCGAAGGCCGCCGTGTCCAGCGGCGGAGATCCGAGCTTCGAGATCGACTTCGCGTCGGTGTGGAACAGCTGCCGGATCGGCTCGCCCGTCGTCGCGTCGCGCAGGATGACGGTGCTGTTCGCGAGGTCGATGGTCGCCAGCTGCGACCCGTCGGGGCTGAAGGCGGCTGCTTCACAGCAGTCGGTGACCGAGCGGGGGAGACGACCTACCGGCGCCAGCGTGGTGGCATCGAGGAAGTGGATGCCGGAGCCGCCGGTTACCGGCGCCTCGAACGTCGCGATCCGCGTCCCGTCCGGGGTCAGGTCCAGGTGCGGGAACACGCACGTGGTGTCGCAGGGAGGTCCAGGTCGAGGCGCGGTGCGCAGAAAGCCGCGACTGCCTGACATGTCCCACGTGATCATGTTGTTGTCCATGCCGGCGGTCACCAACGTCCGTCCCGCATCGGCGAAGGCGACGCCGCGCAGCAACGAGGTGTGGCCGACGAAGTCCGTCAGCTTCTGACCGGACGCGGGGTCCCAGACCGTGACCTCGCCACCGTCGTTGACCGTCGCCAACTGTGAGCCGTCGGGTGAGAACGCCATCTGGGGCACCCAGCCGTGCTGCTGTCCGTACATGTTCTGCACCCGACCGGTGCGCAGGTCCACCGTGGCGACGACCCCGTCGGCGCTGCCGTTCCAGCCGGACAGCGCCAGCAGGCGTCCATCCGGGCTCAGCGTGGGGGTCTGGTCGGGGATCGGCAGCTGCCAGTTGTGGAGGGTCTTACCACTGGTGAGGTCGTTGATGCGGACGTGCTGCTGCATCAGCTGCAGAATCCGGTGCCGGGGCAGCAGCAGTGCCTGGTAGCCCGCGAGGGTCGGGATCGGGGCACTGAGCTCATGACCGGTGGTGACGGCATACCGGTGCAGGAGGTGAGGCACCTGCCAGGTGACGGACCTGCCATCAGGAGACAAGGCGAGGAGCCCGGTCCCCGGTACTCCGACGTTCTCTTCACTCGTCCGCTCGCTGGCGGGGATCGGCACCTTCCACCGCACCTTGCCGGTGGCGACGTCCAACGCGCGCAGCGACATGTCCTTCTGGTCATTCGCCGTAGCCCACCCGGCGAGGAACAGTGTCCTGCCGTCGGTGGAGAAGACCATCTCGTCGATGAACGGAAGGTGGATCACGGGGTGCAGCGGGGTGAGTGTCGAGCCGTCGTACACGACGAGTCCGCCGTCGAAGTCACTGACCGCGAACACCCGGCCGTTGACCGGTGCAGCCACGCGAAGGATCCGTTGCCCGGTCGGTTGCGCCACCCCGAGCATGTGCGGGTACTTCATCAGCGTCTGCATCAAGTCGCCCCGTGTCTCGGGCGCGCTGTCCAGCCGCAGCGCCTCGACGGCCAGGAGCAACGCCAGGTCAGGCCGCTTCTCGACGATCGCCAGCGCACCGACCCGCTGGGCGTCGGCCGAAGTGGCCTGCTGCTGTGCGGTCGAGCGTTGCCGCACGGCCACGGCGCCGGCAATGAGCGCCACCACCAGGAAGCCGGCCACGCCGATGAGGGCTGTGCGCAACCGCCGGTTCGTGCGCCGCTGCCGGGACGCTTCGCGCTCGCTGGACTGTCGGCTCTCCTGTAGGAAGGACCGCTCCAGGTCGTTCAGCTCGCCGCCGTGGTCGGTGGACCAGTCCAGTGCCGCCGACAGCCGGGCTCCGCGGTACAGCTCGTCGTCGGCGGCGTCGGTATCGTCGGACGCGGCCCACTGGTTGGCCGAACGGGTGAGATGTCCGCGCAGCCGTCGACCCTGCACGTCGTCGGCAATCCAGCCGCGCAAGCGCGGCCACTCCCGCAGCAGCGCCTCGTGAGCGACCTCCACGGTGTGCTCGTCACGGGTCAGTAACCGGTCGGAGGTCAAGCGCGCCAGGACCGAAGCCGTCATCGGGTCGCGATCGGCATCGAACTCCGCCAGCGGCACTCGCCGACGCGACAGGCTCTCGTCGTCGTCCTCGGCCACCAGGCGCAGCAGCACGGCGCGGGCGACGTCCTGCTGGCGCGGTGTCAGCTCGGCGTAGGAGCGTTCGGCCAGGCGGGCCACGGCACCACGCACCCCACCGGACTGCTCATAGGTGTCGAGGCGCAGCCATCCGTCGGATGACTGTTGCCACAGCTCGACCAGTGCCGTGGACAGCAGCGGCAGAGCGCCAGGCTCGTCGACGGTGTCCCCGATCAGCGCGTCGACCAGCGGTCCCTCGACTCGCCAGCCGACGCGTCGTGCTGGAAGCTCGATGGCCCGGCGCAGCTCATCGCGGCTCATCGGGCCGACGAGCACGTTGTTCGCGGCGAGCAGTTGAGCCAGTGCCGGGTATGGCGCACAGCTGCCGTAGTGGTCGCCGCGCAGCCCGACCACGACCAGGGAGTCGTCGGGATGAGACGCCAGCTCAGTGATGGCGTCGATGAACGCGCTGCGTTCTCGTTCGTCTGCGCAGATCGTGAAGACCTCTTCGAACTGGTCCACCACCAGGATCGACCGCTCGCCGGCGCGGTCGAACGCTGCGGTATCCCCGGTGACGACGGCGAGCTCCGACACCGGGTGCTCGCCGGGGCGCATCGACACCGCGTGCCAGCGTTCGCTGCCGGGTAGTAGCCCCGCGCGCAGCGAGGGGATGAGGCCGGCCGCGATCACCGAGCTCTTCCCCGCCCCGGACGCACCGACGACGCCGAGCAGTCCGGCCTGCACGGTGCGCGCCGCCAGTTCACCGACCAGCGCCTCCCGCCCGAAGAACCGGCCGGCGTCGTCGTCGGAGAACGACGCCAGCCCCAGGTAGGGACTTGCCCCGTCGTCGAGGATGAGCTGCGGCTCGTCGGCGTACAGCCGGTGCAGACCGCGTCCGATCACGTCGTTGGCGAACTCGAGGTCGGCAGCGCGCTTGCTGCGCCCGGCCGCCATCCACTGCGCCGCGGCCTCCAACCGACGACTGGCTTCCTCTCGCGTCCACGAGCCGACCACCTCATGCACGCGTCCCGGGCTGCCTCCGCTGGAACGCACGAACGACTCCAACGGAACCTCGGTGCGTTGGAGATCCACGTACTGCGCGACGATGCCACGCACTCCGTTGTCATCGAGTGGTCGGAGCCGACGTTCGCCGTCGCCGCGGACGTCGATGTCGTGGCGCAGTGCGTCCAGTGATGGTGAGGCGGTGTCGTCGCCGATCGTGCAGACCACCAGCACCGGGCGTCGCGTTAGGAGTGGGAGCATCGCGTGGGTCGCTTCGATCGTCGTCGGGCCCATGGCGTCGAGGTCGTCCAGCACCAGCAGCACAGGCGCGTTGGCGTCGAACACGCCGCTCAGCTCTGTCTGGGCATGGGCCGCCGCCGTCCCGCCCAACCCCGCGTAACGCACCTGCTCACCACCGCGCACGACGGACGCCGCGAGCTCCGCCGCCAACCGGGTCTTGCCGATCTGCGAGGGCCCGGCCAAGGCCACGATGCGGCCACGACCGCGACGTGCCTGCCGCCAGGTCCCCTGCAGCCAGTGCAGCTCGTGCTCGCGTCCGACCAGGGCTGACGTCGTGTCCAACGCGAGCGGGAGTCCAGGGCCGGCGTCACGTTCCTTCGCGGCTGGGGAGGGAACCGGCGGGTCGACGTCGGAGGCCTCGACCAGTCGGACCGTCCCTTCGAAGCCCTTCAGGGTGGCTTCCCCGCGATCTGCCAGCGAGAGGTCCGACTCAGTCGCAACCCGTTGTGCCACCGCGTCGGAGACCAACACTTGGCCGGCCGCGGCGTTGGAACACAGTCGGGCGGCCATGTTCAGGGCAGCGCCGCGATAGCCGCCCTGCACCGGGACCGCATCACCCGCGTCGATCCCCACGCCGACGTTCAGCGGCAGGTCGCTGTCCGAGGCGTACTCCTCCGCGCAGAGCGCCTGAAACTCCAGGGCGGCCCGCACCGCCTGGGCCGAGTCCTCGAAGACGCACAGTGCCTCGTCGCCGCGCAGCTCCAGCACCTCACCACCGCGCGCCTCGACGGCCTCGCGCGCCAGGTCGGCAAAGACGCTGGCGAGGTGGGCTGCAGCCGCGTCACCGTGGTCACGGGTGAACCGGGTGTAGCCACGGATGTCCGCGATGACGAAGGTCCGGTCGGTTGCTGCGGTGGGCTCCATTGGCCCCTCCCCGGTGTGCATCCCCGGAGGAGTATCGACGCGCCGCAACATCCGACACAAGGGGAATCTGCAGACCAGCTACCCCAGCGCGGTGGTGATGGCGTCGGCCGTGGCCAGCAGCCAGTCACGTCTGCGCAGGATCGCCTCGCCCACGCCTTCGTCCCACATCCGCTGCCAGCCTCCGCCCATCTGCTCCGCGGACGCACGCATGAACGCAAGCGACGTCTCGGCGCGCTGAACCGCGAGCTCGGCGAAGTCCGCCCGCTCCTCGGCGTCGAGCCCGATCCCGTCGGCCACCACGCGCAGGCGCTGCATCCGGTCGAGCGGCGGCCAGGTGGGCCACACGTCCTCAGGAGCGAACAGCGGCACCCAGTGCAAGGCGACGTTGTGGGCGGTGAGCCAGCGGTTGGTCGGTCCGCAGAGGTCGAAGTCGATGAGCCCGACCGCGCGGCCGTTGCGGACCACCACGTTCTGCGGCGTCACGTCCATGTGGGAGACGAACTGCGGTGTCGGCAAGCGGGTGAGGCGGCACGAACTCGATCAGCTCCGGTCCCCACACCGCATCCGGGAACGGCCGGAACTGCTCGTCGACGACGAAGCTCGCCGATGCGTCGTTGAGCCGGCGCACCTGTGCCGCGACCGACGCGAGCAGGTCGAGATCGGCCGCCCAGGCCTGCGGCGGGTCGCCGGCGACGTCGCCCTCGAGATAGCTGAGCACGTCGCGGCCCTGCACGTCGCGCCCCAGGTAGCGTGGGCTGGCGTCGAAGCCGACGGCCTCGAGGTGGTCGAGGTACGCCGCGACGGCGGGGCTCTGCGGCTGGTGCGGACGCCGCACGGTGTCCCCGACCCGCACGACGCCGGGCGTCACGTCCCCGCGGGGCAGCACTTGCTCGGCGACGTCACCAGGCTCGACGTAGACCCGTTCCACGGATCAGTCGTCAGCCGGCTTCCACGGGTGCAGCCAGTCGCTGTCCGGCCACCCTTCGGCTGCGGCCATGAGGGACATTGCCGACGCGCCGTCGATCGACTCACGCACGATGTCGGCGTGCCCCGCGTGACGGGCCGTCTCCTGGATCAGGTGGAGCAGGATCCAACGCACCGACCAGTACTCGACGTCATCGGGCAGGAACGGCAGGCCCTGCGGCACCGGGACGGGCGCGGCGAGGTCGGGGAAGCCCGCGACGATCTCGTTGGTCTGGTTCACCGCAGCCGCGTAGTCGACCAGGATCTCCGGCAGCGAGTCGTCGTCATCCATCACGAAGCTGCGCGCGTAGGCGTCCGGATCGCCGCTGCGAGGCAGCTGCTGCAGGGTGTTCATCCACGTGCGCTCCGCACGGCCGGCGTGCTTGATCAGGCCGCCGACGCTGAGCTTGCTCGCGCTGGGCGTCGACCGGGCCTGCGCGTCGGTCAAGCCGTAGGCGGACAGGCGCAGCGCCAGGCGTTGCTGTTCGAGGAACGTCAAGAGCCCGTCACGTTCGTCGACGACCGGGCGTGGCAGCGTAGGCATAGCCCTCACCCTCCCACGGATGCCCTCCCCCAACTTGTTGATCTTGGACTTGATGTGCGAGTTGATCTTGGAAACCCGACATCTTCTTCTAGATCAACACGGGGGTGATCAACACAGGGTGATCAACGCGGGGAGGCCGGCTGCTGCTGGGTGATGCAGTGGACGCCGCCACCGTTGCGGAAGATCGGACGGGCGTCCACGTCCACCACCCGACGGTCGGGGAACAACCGTTGGAGGATGCGCCGTGCGGCCTCGTCGGCGTCGGGGTCGCCGTAGGAGCACATGACGATGCCGTCGTTGACGAACGAGAAGTTGATGTAGCTGTGGTCGATCGCCACGCCGTCCACGACGTGTGCCTCCGGAGCCTCGATCGGCACGATCTCCAGGGGGCGGCCCTTGGCGTCGCGCGCCGAGCGGAGCCGCTCGAGGTTCTCCGCCATGACGGCGTGGTCGTAGTGGTCCGGGTCGCTCTGCTGGTGCACCACGACGACGCCGGGTCGGACGAACGCGGCGAGCACGTCGACGTGCCCGTTGGTCCCGACGCCGGGCCGGAACTCCTGCATGTCGCCCATCAGCCCACGGGTCAGCCAGATGAACGCCGTCGCTCCGATCGTTCGCGCCAGCTCGGCCTCGACGTCGGTCTTGCTCCACCCGGGATTGCGGTTCTCGTGCAGCTGCACGGTCTCGGTGAGGATCACCGTGCCCTCGCCGTCGACGTGGATCCCACCGCCCTCGTTCACCATCGGGCTGCTCACGACGGGCACCCCGGCGAGCCCCGCGACGAACGCGCCGACCTTGGCGTCGGCCTGGTAGTTGTCGTTGCCCTCCTGGCCCCACGCGTTGAACGTCCAGTGGACCGCGCTGAGCGCGCCCTCGTCCCCGACCACGAACGTGGGGCCGTTGTCGCGCAGCCACGAGTCGTCGAGCTCGGCCTCGACGATCTCGACGCGCGGGTCGAGCAGAGCGCGCGCGGCGTCGACGGATTCGGCGCCGGCCAGCAGGGTCACCGGTTCGAAGCCGACCACGGCATTGGCCACCGCAGCCCAAGCAGCCACTGCGTCGTCGCCACTCGCCTCGACGTAACCGCCGGTGGCCGGCCACGACATCCACGTCCGCTCGTGACGGGCCCACTCCGCAGGCATCCGGTAGTCAGTCAAGGTGTGGCTCCTCGTGGTTCGGCGAAGCGATCAGCGCAGCGCCGACGGCACCGGCGAGCGGACCCAGTATCGACCGTGTGATCGCAACCTCGCGGGCAGCGTCTGCCCAGATCGCGTCGCGAGCCGCCTGGATCATGGCTTCCCAGTAGTGGCCCTCGGCCGATCCCAGCCCGCCGCCCACCACGATCGCCTCGGGATCGAGCAGGTTGACCAGCTCGGCCAGTCCCAGACCCAAGGCTCGCCCGGCCCGCCGCACGACCTCGCGGGCCAGCTCGTCGACCTCGCAATGCTCCAGAACCTGCTGAGCCGACTCCGCGACACCCCCGACGCGCTGATACGCCGCGACGATGCCAGGGCCGGAGGCGAACTCCTCCAGAGGTGGGGTGCCAGTCGAGCCATCGAGGGTGGATCGGTCGACGAGCACTCCACTCCCGAGCAGAATCGCGGCGCCGTTGGCACCGGCCCACGTCACGCCGTCGATCACCAGGCAGTGGCTGATGCCGGTGCCCACCGACACATAGCCGAACGACGCATACCGCGACCCCGCGCCGAGTCGCCCTTCCGCAGCCGCCGCGGCCCGAACATCAGCTTCCACTGCGGTCACCCCGAGGTCGGCCCAGAGCGAGACCAGGTCGCCGCGGATTCCCGGGACGACGACGTCCGTGACGATCTCGCCCTCGGCAGTGACGAGCTCCGGAACGCCGACACCGACGCCGTCGACCTCGACGTCCGCCAGCTTTCGCAGCTCGGCGATCACCGGCCCGAGCCGATCGTGCAGCTGTCGCGCCCCGGCTGGTGCGGCCGTCTCGATCTGACGCTGCGCCAGAACCGTCCCGCTGCCTCGCTCCACGACGACGACCGCGGTCTTCGTGCCACCTACGTCGATGCCGACGCTGCATCCGCTGCTCGCAGAGGTCACTGTTCGGCTGCCGGGCGGGTGTGGTCGTGCACGTGTGGCGAGCCTGCGGACGGTTCGTAGGTCAGGGTCAGCTCGCCGAAGGTCGACGCCACCGCGACCGGAGCACCATCGCCGTCGGCCGATCGACGTCCCGCCGCCACCACGTCGAGCACATGCAGATCGTGGTCGAGGTTCAGCAGCTCTGCGTTCCCGGTCCGGAGCGCGTCCACGGCTGTCCGCAGGCCATCAGTCCAGTTCCAGGTACGGTCCGGGCTGGGGTACGAGCGCCAGTGCGCCCAGTCGGCGCGGTACACCTCGGCGCCTTCGGGGTCCCAGTCGTCACCGAGCAGGTTGGCCGAGCCCTCGCTGCCGTACAGCTCGATCGCCGGCCGCCGGTACGCCCACACTGCGTGGCTGGCCATCACCGTCGATGTGGCGCCGGACGCGTGCCGCAGCGTCAGGTGCACCACGTCGGCGTCCGGTGTCGTGCCCGTCGGCAGGTCCCGGTGAATCGACGACCGGCTCTGCACGCACCGCACCTCGACCGCCGGGCCGAGCAGAGCGGTGAGCGACTTGATGTTGTAGACCGCCATGTCACCGATCGGCCCGACGCCAGACGTGTGGTACCACGGCGCCCAGGTGGAACCCGCATTGCCATACATCGCCCGGGCCGAGTGCACGTCGCCGAGCACGCCGGCCCGCACCCAGGTCCAGAACATCCGGAACGCGGGGGACAGCTGGACGAACGGGGCCACGACCAGCAGCAGGTCGGCGCCATGGGCCAGCGCGACCAGCTCACGGGCCAGGGCGGGTTCGGCGGCCAGCGGCTTCTCCACCAGCACGTGGGTGCCCGACTCCAGGGCTTGTCGGGTGAGCTCGGCATGGCTGTCGGGGGCGGTCGTGATCACGACCAGGTCGACCTCGGCCAGCACCTCCTCTGGCGTGGCGACGACGCGAGTAGCCGGACGTCGGCCGACGAGGGCAGCTCGCTTGTCCGCCCCGCGGTCACAGATCGGCCCTTCGACGGCAGCGCCGGTCGCGACCAGCGAGTCCAGCGTCCTGAGGTAGGCCCGCGACGCGCTACCGGCGCCGATCAGGCCGACCCGCACGGGGTCGGCGAGGTGCCACTTCGGCACTAGTCGATCCAGACCTGGCGCCAGTCGTAGTTGTTCAGCGGCGCACCGGTCTTCGTGGGTTGGATGCCGTGAACCGTGCTGGCGACGCCGTCGATCACCGGTGGGAACAGCGGGATGATGTAGCCGCCGTCGTCGTAGTCGATCTGCTGCATCTGGTGCACGATGTCGGTGCGCTTGGTCTCATCGACGGTCTTCAACGCCTGGTTGAACAGTGCGGTGTACGTCGGGTTGTTGTAGTGCGTCTCGTTGTACGGCCCGCTGGGCACGAAGAACTGGGCCACCGACGGCAGGTAGTACTGGAAGAACGAGAAGTCCTGCGCAAACACCCATTTCAGGTACTGCGGTCCGTAGAAGTCGCCCACGGTGAGCTTCTTGAGGTTCACCGTGATCCCGGCCTGCTTGGCCTGCTGCGCGAACACGGTGGCCATCGACGTGGATCCCTGTGCGATGTCCGACGTCACCAGCTCGATCGTGAGGCCTTCCTTGCCGGCCGACTTCAGCAACGACTTGGCCTGCTCTGGGTCGTGCTGACGCTGCGGCAGCGAGGTGTTGTACGACGGGTCGTAGATCGAGAACACGTCGTTGCCGACGGTCCCGTGGCCACCGAACACCACCTGCATCATCTGCTCGCGGTCCACCATCAAGCGGAACGCCTGACGCACCTTGGCGTCGGTGAACGGGTCAGCGTCCACGCGCATCGTGAACGGCACCCATCCACCGCCGGGGGACACCACGGAGCCGGCACCGGACGAGCTCAGGGAGCTGGCACCGGTCGCCGAGAGCTGGTTGACCATGTCCGCCTGACCACCGTTGAGCGCGTTCAGCTGCGCGGTCTCGTCGGCGAAGTCGGTGATGATCACCGTGTCCACGTACGGCTGGCCGGCCTGCCAGTAGTTCTCGTTACGCACGAACGTGCTCTGCTGACCGGGCGTGAAGCTCTGGTACTTGAACGGCCCGGTTCCCACCGGCTTCTTCGGGTCGTAGCCCTGCGGCACGATGTTGTAGTAGTAGTTCGCCACCGTCTGGTCGAGGATCGCGTAGGGCGTGTGGCAGGGGATCTCGACGGTGAGCGAGTCGATCTTCTTCATGCCCGCCACGTCGACGGCAGCCAATGGAACCGCGCCGGGGAGCGGAGCCTTCGGGTTGACGATGCGCTGGAAGCTGTAGATCACGTCGTCCGCGGTCAGGGCCTTGCCGTTGTGGAAGGTGATGCCCTGCTTCAGCTTCAGCGTCCACGTCTTCGCGTCGGCCGACGGCGTCAGCGACTCGGCCAGCACCGGCACGAGGTGGGCGTTGGCGTCGAAGCCGATCAACGGTTCGTTGAGCTGGAAGATCCGGGCGAAGTCGATCGTGGTGATGGCTGCCTGGGCATCGAGAGTGTCGCTGCTCGACCCGCCGCTGATGGCGGCCCGCAGCGTGCCGCCGCGCTTGACCGACGCACTCGCCGTGGGCGACGCGGACGGCGAGCTGCTGGAGCAGCCGGCCACGCCGAGGATGGGGACGGCGACCCCGGCGAACATCGCGGCTCGCAGCATGTCCCGCCTGGAGATGGTCGGACCACCGGCGCCGAATTCAGGCGTCTGGTTGCTCATCACTGCCTCGCTTCCGGACTTAGGTAGGACGGTGCCACTGCGAACAGGAACTTCGTAGACCCCTGATGGGCCTGGTACCGATGGGAGACGCCTTGCGGCACGTACCAGCCGTCACCGGGCTGCAGCTCCAACCAGCGGCGCGCCTCAGGACCGTCGACACCGACCGACAAGGAGCCCTCGAGCACGTACCCGCACTCGTCGCCGGCGTGCGTCTGCCAGTCACCAATTTGGCCGGCCGTCAGGTCGACGCTGCCAACGGTCAGGTGCTCGGTACTCGCATACAGCCCGACCGGCACGGGGCCAGGGTGGCCCGGTTCCAGCCGCCATCGCAGATCCGAGGGCCGCATCACCCGGATCACGTCGTCGATCGTCGACGTGCCAGGAACCCACTGTCCCAGTGCCCGGTCGTCACCGAGCCGGACGTCGGTGAGCAGCGGTTGCGTGCGGGCATACGCCCCGGACGCACCGGCTGCCGGCGGCGGGGCGAAGAACTCCAGGACGCGCAACGGTTGTGAGCCCAGCGCGTGCGCGTGGTGCCAGGTGTCGCGTCGGAAGAAGGCCGCCTCTCCGGCGTCCACGCGATGCGCTTCGCCGGTCACCGGGTGGGTCAGCATCATCGATCCGCTCAGCACGTACAGCACCTCGTCGGCGGCGAAGATGGTGCGGAACTGGTCGGAGTGCCGAAACGACGCACCGGCGGAGAGCCCGAACACGAGCTCGTGCACCTGCGCCGACGAGACGTACAGCCAGTCGACGACCTCACCGGATTCGTCATCACCCCAGGTGTAGCGGGTCACGTCGTCGCGGCGCAGGGCGGTGGCGGTGTCGAAGGTCGGCCTCGGGGACGGGCGGTAACCGCTCACGGTCCGGACGCTACAGACCAGTTAGTGACCAGTCAACGACCAATGGCGTCGCGGTAGCGGGGGACGTCGGCCATCAGGCGCCGCGTGTACTCGTGCGTGGGGGTGTCGAGGACGTCAGCCACGGGCCCGCTCTCCACCACTCGCCCCGCACGCAGCACGACCACGTACTGCGCGATGCTGCGCACCAACGCCAGGTTGTGCGTGATGAACAGCAGCGACAGCGACTTCTCCCGCTGCAGCCGGCGCAGGAGCTCGACCACCGACGCCTGCACCGACACGTCGAGCGCGGAGGTGACCTCGTCGCACACCAACAACGACGGACCGACCGCGATCGTGCGGGCAATCGCCACCCGCTGACGTTCGCCGCCGGACAGCTGATCGGGGTAGCGGTCCGCGAGCTCCGGTGAGAGGGACACGGCAGTGATGGCCGCCATGACGCTGCGGTCCCGCTCGCGCCGGCTCTCGTCGCTGAAGTGGTCGACCGGTTGTGCGATCAAGCCACCCACGCTGCGCCGCGGGTTCAGCGAGGCGTAGGGGTTCTGGAACACGTACTGCACCTGCTGCAGCTGCTGTTGGCTGCGGTGACGTGCGCCGGGCACGAGGTCGTCGTCCTCGAAGTGGATGCGGCCCGACCACGTGGTGTGCAGACCGACGACGCACCGAGCCAACGTCGTCTTGCCCGATCCCGACTCGCCCACCACCGCCACACACGCGCCGCGCGGAACCACGAGCTCGACGTCGTGCAGCACCTCGACCGTGCCGTACCGGGCGTTCAGCCCCGAGACCTCGAGCACCGGCCGCTCCTGCGACTGTGCCCGAGTCATCGTCCCCGCAGGTTCGGCCGATCGACTCCCTATCGCGGCGTCTGCGAAGAAGCAGCGGGCCACCTGGTGCGGACCGCCGGCCGCCACGAGCTCGGGAGCCTCCTGGTGGCACCGGGCCGCGACGATCGGGCAGCGCGCTGCGAACGCGCACCCGAGCGGCCGGGCTTCCGGGCGCGGTGGCACACCCTCCATTCCCACGAGTCGTTCGGCCTGGTCCGGTGACGGGACGGCCCGCAAGAGCCCTTGGGTGTACGGGTGCCGCGGATCGGCGAACACGTCTGCGACGCGCCCCAGCTCCACGACCCGGCCCGAGTACAAGACGGCGACTCGATCGGCCAAACCGCCGACCACCGCCACGTCGTGGCTGACGTAGACGGCCGCCACTCCGTACTGTCGGCACAGTTCTGCGACGGTCTGCAGCACGGTGCGCTGCGTCGTCACGTCCAGCCCGGTGGTCGGCTCGTCGAGCACGATCAACGCAGGACGGCAGGCAAAGGCCATGGCGATCGTCACGCGCTGCTGCTGCCCACCGGAGAGCTGATGGGGAAACACCTCCAGCAGGCCTGGCACGTCGGCGAGGCCGACCTCGTCCAGCAGCTCAGCGATCCGCTCGTCGGCCGCCTTGCCCTCGATGTCGTGGAACGTGAGTGACTCACGTAGTTGTGATCCGACGCGGCGGGCGGGGTCGAGTGCGGCAGCCGGGTCCTGCGGGACGTAGGCCATGGTGGCGCCGCGGAGCCGGCGCAGTTCTTCCTCGGACATCGTCAGCAGGTCGTGCCCGTCCAGCTGCACCGACCCGCCGGCGAACGTCAGGCCGCGCCGGACGTAGCCGATCATCGCCAGCCCCAGCGTGGTCTTGCCCGACCCCGACTCCCCGACCAGCCCGAGAACTTCGCCGGCCGCCACGGTCAGCGACACGTCCTGCAAGATCTGAACGTCCGACCGCGCCATCGACACGGTGAGTCCCTCGACCACGAGTCGCGGCTGCGTCGACGCGCGCGATGGCAGGGTCACGAGACGGGCCCTGACGTCACGGGGCCGGTCGCCACCGGGCCGGCGACCGCGAGCGCGGCGCCCTTGCGGTCGACGCCGAGGACGACCCGGGTCACGGCGTCGGTGAACGTGTTCAGCCCGATCGTGAGCAGCGCGATCATGATGGCCGGTGACAACGCCGCCCACGGGTTGAGGGTCAGCCCGATCCGGTTCTCGTTGATCATCGTTCCCCAGTTGGGCAGGGGCGGCGGCAGGCCGAATCCGATGAACGACAGGCCGGCCATGATGACGATCGAGTAGGTCATGCGCAGGCCGATCTCGACCATGAGTGGTGTCACGAGGTTGGGCAGGATCTCACCGGTCATGATGCGCCGGGTCGACACGCCCGTGAGCTCGACGGCCTTGACGCTGTCGCGTTCGGCTACGTCCAGCGTCGAGGCGCGCAGCACACGCGCCACCTGCGGTGCATGTGAGAGGCCGACGGCCACCACCAGCAACCAGTTGCGCGAGCCCACCACCGACACCAGCAGCAGCGCGAACACCAGCTGCGGGAAGGCGAGCAGCACGTCGACGGCACGCATCACGATCGTGTCCGGCGTGCCGCTGCGGTAGCCGGCGTAGATCCCCGCGGCAGCCCCGAGGGCGACCCCCAGCGCCGTGGCGATCGCGGCCATCACGATCAGCTGCCAACCACCGGCCAGCAGGCGGCTGAAGACGTCGCGCCCGAGATTGTCACCGCCGAGGTGGTGCAGCGCTGACGGCTTTGCGAACGGTGTGGTCACGTACTCCTCGGGGTCGTACGGCGCCAGGAACGGCCCGACGAACGCGACCAGCAGCACGAGCGTCGTCAGCGCGACACCGACGATCCCGCGCGAGGTGCGCAGCGTGTTGCGCAGCACGTGGCCGAACTCGAACCGTCGCACGCGTGGCACGTCGACCTGGCTCATCGGGGGATCCTTCGACGCGGCGTGGCGAGCAACGACGCGACGTCGGTGACGATGTTCATGACCACGTAGAACGCAGCCAGCAGCAAGACGATGAACTGGATCACCGGGATGTCTTTGTCGGTGACCGCGTTGACCAGCCCGGCGCCGATGCCGGGGTAGGCGAACACGTACTCGACCAGGACGATGCCTCCGGCCAGGTAGAGGAAGGTCAGGCCGATGGCCTGGATCGTCGCCGGGAGCGCGTTCGGCAGGGCGTGGCGCAGCAGCACCGCCACCTTGGGCAGCCCCTTCAGGCGGGCCATCTCGACGTACTCGCTCTCCAGCGCCTCGATCGTGGCGGCACGCATCATTCGGAAGATGTAGGGCACCACCACCACCACCAGCGTGAGCACCGGGAGCACGAGCATCTGTGGCTCGTCCCAGGGTTTCTGGCCCGGCGGAATCGGCGACACGGCGGGGAAGAGGTGGAACACATTGGTCGCGAAGAAGAACACCAGCCCGATGGCAACGGCGAACTCGGGCAGCGATGTCACCCCCAGTGAGGTGACGGACAACAGGTGGTCGGTCGGGCGGTCGCGACGCAGCGCGGCCCACAGTCCGAGCAGCACTCCGAGGAAAGCCCCGATGATCCCGGCCAGGAACACGAGGACGGCCGAGTTGAGAACGCGCGGCCAGACCAGCGATCCGACCGGCTGCTGCTGGCCCACCAGGCTGTTGCCGAGGTTGCCCCGTAGCAGGTGGGTCAACCACGTCCAGTACTGCTCGATCGCCGGCTGATCGAGGCCGAGCCGGTGCTCCAGCAGGTGAAGCGACTGCGGTGTCGCCGTCTGCCCCAGCACCGCGTACGCCGCGTTGCCGGGGAGCACCTGCGTGGCCGTGAACACGACAACCGATACCAGGAACAGCGTCAACAGGCCCAAGAGGCTGCGTTGGACGATCAGCTCCCGGATCGGGTGGCTGGCCTTGGGCGCAACGGGGGTGTCGGCCGGTGTGGCCGGGTCGAGCGTGGTCAACGCGTGCCCGCGTCGAGCGCCGCTGTACCAAGAGTGCCCGCTGTGCCCGCGGTACCCGCAGGGCCGGCGGTCACCGACGTGCGGAAGCGGTAGCGCTCACCGAGGAAGGCACCGTCGGAGACCTCGACGCGGCGACCCTCCTGGTCGAGGATCGTCGCGCGGATCAGCAGGAGCGGAGTTCCCGGAGCCACCTCGAGCAGCGCGCCCTGGTCCGGATCGGTGCTGCCGGCTCGGACGTCGTAGTCGGCCCGGGTCGGGGTGATGCCGTCGTCGCGAAAGCTGCGAAACAGCGACGCTGTTCGGTAGTCGTGATCACCGATGCGGGGCGCGAGCCAGGCGGCGGCCACCGCCCGCTGCCAACCGACCGGCACCCCACCCATCAGCCGCACCCGCTCCAGCTCCAGCACGTTGGCACCGGGCGATGCCTGCAGGTCGTCGACCTCGGCCAGCGTCGCCTCGCGCACCTCGCAGCGCAGCACCCGCGACGTCGCGTCGAGCCCCTGCCGGTCGGCGAGGTCGGTGAAGCCGACCAGCTGGTTCGGTTCGACGAGCGCGGTGACGAACCAGCCGCGGGTGCGGTCGGCGTGGACGTACCCCTGACTCTGCAGGTCTTCCAACGCCCGACGCACGGTCGTCCGGCTCACCGCGAACCTGCGGCAGATCTCGCGCTCTCCGGGGAGCCGGTCGCCGACCTGCAGCACTCCACGGTCGATGTCGGCGCGCATCAGACGGGCGAGTTGGACGTAGCGAGGCTGCTCGACCGGCCCGAACGTTGCCGAGGCCAACCGCGTCGACGCCATGTCTGGGGACGCTATAGAACCAGTTCGAGACCAGTCAACGACCAGGGCGGTCCGCCTAGACGGTGCCGTTCCAGCGCCACTTGCCGCGCCGCGGCTGGTGGCCCAGCGGGATCCGGCCGCAGCACCACAGCAGCAGGTGTGCCGGGCTGGCGTCGGGGAAGTCCGGAGCGTCTCGGAACAGCCGCGTGACCGCGAACTCGGCGGGCGCGTCGGGGATCACGAACTGGCCGCCGAACGTGCTCACGACGTCGTAGGTGTGGATCAATGATTCGATGACGCCCATCGCGGCGAACCCGGTGGGGTCCGACGTCCCGTACGGGTGCCAGCCGCGGGCGTCGGGCGACGCCGTCCGGACGACGCTGGCGAGGAACGCTCCGCCGGTGACGACCAGCTCCAGCCGGTCGTCGTTCTCGGTTCCCGGTTCGGACTCCAGCACGAGGTCGTAGCGCAGGTAGCGGTCGGTGGGTTCGAGCACGACCTGGCCGGCGTAGCCGAGCAGGCAGTCGCCGATGTGCTGCACAACCCGGCCGACGCTCCAGTCCAGATCGGTCGTCGGCGCGGACCAGTCCCGATCGGCGTACTTCCCCAGTGCTCCTAGGGTTGCCGCAACTGCTGCGTCGACGTGGTCTGCCGGTTCGGTCATGCACCGACCCTAGGCGGGGCGACCGACGCCCGAAGAAGTTGATGACCCCCTCCAAACCTCCGCAAGACGGCGGATCGTGCCCGGTTTGCCCCGGTTGTTCGGAAGCAACGAGTCGACGCTTCCAAATAGATGGGGGGTCGCAGGTGCCTGCGACCCCCCACACCTAGAACGGCCAGCCGGCCGACGTCCGGGCCTCGAGCAGGTTCAGCATCGTGAACGTGGCGTCGTTCAGTCCGCCGAACTCGTGCCGGTTGCCGCGCCCGGCCTTGACCACCGTGGCGCGGTACCCACCCAGGTTGAACCCGTAGACCGGCACCTGCTCGGGCACCGCGTCGACAGCAACCCCGGTGTAGCCCCCGCCGAACTGCTCGACGACCCGGGCGTCCGGGAACGTCTGCATGTCCGACACGATCACTACCCGGTCGTGGCGGTGGTACGTCGCCCGCAGCGCCTCGGCGATGCGCGTTCCGTGACCCACCTCACCGACCCGTGCCGTGAACCGCTCGACCTCACGCAGCACCGAGCCCGACCGCTTGACGTCGTGCCGGAACACGCCGTCAGCGAACCCGTACAGGTCAACCGCGTTGCCGCGCTTGGCCATGGCGACGCCGAACAGGGCAGCAGCTGCCACCGGCGTCATCGTCGACTGACGCGAGAACGCGCGCTGCGACATGGACGCCGACGTGTCGACCAGCACCAGCGTGCGCCCATCGAATGACGGGATGTTCGCCGTCGCCGACTCGAGCGCCTTCTCCAGCGCGACACCCCACCGCAGCGAAGGAGCCGCCAGGTACGCCGAGAAGAACCGGTACGGGAACTGCCGCGACCGAGCCACCTCGTCCGGGTCGGCCAGCTTCGCCGCGACCGTCGCGGCGACCTCGTCCCGCACCCGAGCCTCGTCGAAGTTGCGCAGGTTGCGCAGCAGTGCCATGTATCCCATCGACGGGATCACGGCCTCCCACGCAGCCTTGTCCATCGGGCCGTTCAGCCAACCCGACAGCGACTCCCACGTCATGCCGGCGGCCGCCAGCCGATCAACACCGTCGTCGAAGATGGCGATGTCGTCGACAACTGCCCGACGCTCGTCGTACGAGAGCGTGTACAGCTCGGCATTTGCCCGCAGCATCGGCAGCGAGTCCGCGACGACGATGTCCGCACGGTCGTGACGCCGATCCAGCAGGTAACGGAACAGGGCCGACTGTGCGTCGTCACGCGGCTTGACGTGCGTCAGCTCGAGCACGTCGGCCATCCGCCACGCACGCGACAGCCCGTCGTACTTCAGCGCCGCCCGCTGCGTGTACAGCCGACGCGCAGCATCTGCCACGCCGCGCTTCAGCGGCTGCGGGAGCGCGCGCCCGTAGTGCGACGTGAAGTACGCCAGCGCCTCCGCCGGCTCGTCGGCACGTGCCAGAGCCGAGTCGACCACCCGGCGCCCGTACGGTCCACCGGCTCGCACGTACTCGACGGCGGCGACGATCGACGCCGACCGCAGGTTGGCCGTGTTGCGCAGCCACGGCACGAACCGGGCAACCCAGTCGGCATCCTGTGCGACAGCAGCGTGCACGAGACCACGGAACCGCTCGTCGCGCTCCCCAGCCCCCTCGTAGAACGTGTCCTCGCCGACCAGGTTCGTCACGGCCAGCAGGAACAGCTCACCCTTGACGTCACGCACGTACGCCGGCCCACCCTCATACGTGAGGGCACGCCGAACTGCACGCACTGGCGACGTCAACGTCGCGCGCGTCCCTGCAGCCTTCGCCATTCGATCGAACTTCGACATGTCGTGCCCTCCTTTCGGGCGTTGGTGTGTGCCGAGAACCAGTCGGGGTGGGGGAGGGGACTTGAACCCCGGTGCGTTTGACGCACTCATGCCAGAAGTAACCCACTCCTTCGCATCGGCATTGCCGTGCTGTTCAGTTGTTCGTGCCCATCAGTTGTTCGTGCCCATCAGTTGACTTACACAGTGGTGCCATCGCGAACGTGTCCCCGGCAGGAGTCGAACCTGCGGCCTCAGCCGTCGGAAGGCTGTGCTCTGTCCGTCTGAGCTACGAAGACGTGCCGTACCTGCAGTTGCTGCGTCGCTGATCGTGGAGTCGAACCACGCGCGCCGGGCTTATGAGACCCAGGCGGCAGCCGCGCATCAGCGGATTGTGGGTGACCCAGGGCTCGAACCTGGTGTGCACGAGGCGGCGGGGTTACGGCCCGCTGGACGTCCGGTCGTCCACGTCACCCGGGGTGACTGGTCGGAGTTGAACCGACGTCGGCGGGGTCACGACCCGCTGCTCTTCCCTTGAGCTACAGCCACAGTGCCCGTCCGAGGTGCTGCCCCTCGCGCCTCCGCTGCGTTAGAGCGGCGCTCTTCTGATGAGCTAGACGGGCCGGTCGTGCGTGCGTACCCCCGGCAGGAGTCGAACCTGCGCATCCGGTGTCGTAAACCGGCACTCTGTCCACTGAGTTACGGAGGCCTGTGCGTTGCGCGGACCGTACGGGCTTCGAACCCGTGACCTCCGGCGTGACGAGCCGGCGCTCTTCCCCTGAGCCAACGATCCTTGTTCCCTGCGTGGACCCGGTCGGACTCGAACCGACACGCTTCTGCTTGCAAAGCAGGTGCTCTTCCGTTGAGCTACGAGCCCTCAGCTCCGACGCAGGGATTCGAACCCCGATGACCTGATCAACAATCAGGCGTCTTCTCCGTTGGACGACATCGGATCGGTACCGCGTCAGGGATTCGAACCCCGTTTCCCGGGTTAAGAGTCCGGTACATGACCTGACATGTTCACGCGGCTTGTTCTGCTGTGCGACGCGGAAGGTAGAGGATTCGAACCCCTGCGGGCCTGATGCCCGTCGCCCGTTTTCGAAACGGGAGCCTTGCCAGTCTCGGCCAACCTTCCTTGTTCCTGCGTAGCGCGTAGCGGGCTCGAACCGCTCGTCTCCTGGTTGAGAACCAGGCGTGTTTGCCGGATACACCAACGCGCCGTGATGGCTCCGGGTCAAGGATTCGAACCTCGATCTCGGGGTTCAGAGCCCCGCATCCTCCCGTTGAACGAACCCGGAATGTGTCGGTCATGCGTCGTACCGCCCGAGGGAGTCGAACCCTCACTGACGCGGGTCTGAGCCGCGGGCCTCTTCCGTTTGGGCTAGAGCGGCATGCGATCTGTCCGTCCAGGGGGCAGGGGTCGAACCTGCACCGCGACGCCGTATCAGGGCGTTTCCTCACCCACTTGGATACCCCTGGCCACTGCAAGGTGCTGCGAGTTGCTGCGAGCCACCACGAGGCCTCGAACCCCGTTCTCCTCAGTACGAAAGAGGTGTTCTGCCGGTCGAACTCTGGTGGCAAGGGAGTACGGCGAGAACCACCTGAAGAAGGTCTTGCTGCTCTGCCATTGAGCTACCGGCCCAGGAACGTGGACCGACTGGGACTCGAACCCAGACCTGCCGATTCAGTCGAAGTAACCCACTTCTTCGCATCGCCGTACCCGTGCGGACGGTGGGGATCGAACCCACGACACCTGGGTGGAAGCCAGGGGTGTTCCCGCTACACCACGTCCACGGGAGTGGAACTCGCAGGAGTCGAACCTGCTGCCTACCGGGCTTCGACCGGTCGCTCATCCGCATGAGCCTGAGTTCCACGACGTCCAGACGGGAGGAGTCGAACCTCCACCACGTGGACCCGAACCACGCGTGCTCCCGCTACACCACGTCCAGTAGAACGACGCTGTTGCCAACAGCGTCGTTCGTTGTCGCATGGCACCACTGTGCAGTTGTCAAGGAACAAGCGAACCCACGCCGCGCACCCGATTTCGGGCGTGCGACAGCACGGTGGGAAGGGTTCGAACCCTCATCGCCCGGGTTGGAGCCGGGCATCCTGGCCGATTGGACGACCACCGTTCGCGCGGGCGCACCAGTGCGCCGCTGCGCGAACTATCCGAGTCGGAGCGACTCGTCGTCCGTTCGCGCTGGCAGCGCGTGATACGCCCACACCACTGACGGCTGCAAGGCGCAGCCGTCTTGTTGATTCCGTGTGCAGGTCATGTCAGTAAGGGTGAGGCAGAAAGCCATATGCGTCAAGGTATTTCTCGCATCGCCAGCTCATGACCCCGGGAAATGTTCTGCAAGAACGGGAGCAACGCTTCATTGCTCCTGCTCTTGCAGAAGCAACGCCGCGTTGCTTCCGTCGGGATGAGAGTGTAGTCGCTAGACCTTGCGGATGACCGCGGTGACGCGGCCGAGAATCACCGCGTCGTCGCCGAGGATCGGCTCGTACGCGGGGTTGTGCGGCATCAGCCACACGTGGCCGTCGCGCTTCTTGTACGTCTTGACGGTCGCCTCGTGGTCGAGCATCGCGGCGACGATCTCGCCGTTCTCGGCCACCGGCTGCTGACGCACGACCACCCAGTCGCCGTCGCAGATCGCCGCGTCGACCATCGAGTCGCCGATCACCTTCAGCACGAACAACGTGCCGTCGCCGACCACCTGGCGGGGGAGCGGGAAGACGTCCTCCACCGCCTCCTCGGCCAGGATCGGACCGCCGGCCGCGATCCGGCCGACCAGCGGCACGTACGACGGCGTCGGCCGGTCGTCGCCGGACCCGGTCTCGTCGTAGGCGCGACCCTGCGGGTCCGGCGCCATCACCTCGATCGCGCGCGGCCGGTGCGGGTCGCGGCGCAGGTAGCCCTTGCGCTCCAGCGCCGAGAGCTGGTGGGCGACGCTGCTGGGGCTGGTCAGCCCGACCGCCTCGCCGATCTCGCGCATGCTCGGGGGATACCCCTTGCGCTCCACGGCGTCGCGGATCACCTCGAGCACCCGGCGCTGCCGCGGCGTCAGCCCGTCGGAGCCGGCCGGCCCGTCCGGGATCTCGCTCACGGTGCCCGCTCTCGGTGCCGCTCGCTGCCCTCGGTGCCCTCGTCGCCCATGCCCGCCTCCGCCTGGATGCCGTCCTGTCAGACCCCCTCGTCACGCTGGAGATCGAGCCCGACCCTAGCCGGATTCGAACACACGGTTCAAACATCTGTTCGATCGTGTCGTGACTTTTCGGCTCAGATGGGGTAGAACTCGTACAGGCGTTCGATCGTACAGACGTTCGAGCACCGCACGGCCAGCGATCCACAGGAGACCCCGATGGCGACCATGACGCTCAGCCCCACCGCAGCTCGACGCTCAGCCCGACCCGCCCCACCGTCGCGCGCCACGAGTCCGGCTCACCGGCCGCGGCCGCCTGGTCGTCCTGCTCGCCCTGCTCGTGCTCGGTCTGGTCGCGCTGTCGCTGGGCAAGATCGCCACCCAGGCGTCGCCGCCCAGCACCGGCTCGAACCCCGCCGTCACCAAGGTCTGGGTCGTCGCGCCGGGGGAGACGCTGTGGAGCATCGCCACGCGGATCGAACCGAACGCCGACCCCCGCCTGACCGTTCAACGCATCGTCGACCTCAACAGTCTCGGCGACGCCGGTGTGTTCGCCGGCGAGCGGCTGATCGTCCCCGCAAAGGGCTGAGCCAAGGGCTGACGCGCCTCCCCCTCGCGCCAGCCGTCGACCGTCTGACACGGTGACGTCAGTGAACGCCACCCGCGTGCAACGCCTCGCCGGTCTCCAGGAACGTCTTCAGGTCGCTGAGCACCCATGGCCAACCGCCACCGGCGCCGTGCTCCTCCATGCCACCGGTCATCAGCACCGCCAGCGTCGGTGCGCCGGCCAGCTCGTGGATCACCGTCACCCGCGTGACGCCCTCGCGTCCGGGCTCGATCTCCCACGTCAGCCTGGTGAAACCCTCCGCCTTGCAGGCCGTCGTCCATCAACATCCGCCAGGTCTGCACCAGCCGCTTGGGCGGGTCGACCTCGAGCACCTCGCCGTCCACGCCGATGTCAGGCGCGCCCATCGCGCGCATGCCGTCGTTGGAGTAGCCGGTGTACGCCCCGCCGGCCCGCAGGTCGAACTCACCGCGGCTGCCGTAGCCGTAGCGGCAGTTCCAGTCGGGGTCGGTGATCGCCTGCCAGACCGCCTCAGGGGTGGCCTTGATGTACACCCGGTGCACCTGCGTCGTCACAGCGTTGTCTGTGTTCCCTGGTCTTGCTCGTTCGCGCTCATGCCTGGTCCTCCAGCTTGGTCTTGAGGTCGGCGAGGGCGCTGACCTGGCCCTCGGTGTACTTGTCGATCCACCGGTCGTGCAGCAGCCGGATCGGCACCGGGTTCAAGAAGTGCAACTTCTCCCGGCCCGAGCGCTGGGTCACCACCAGCCCGGCCGCCTCGAGCACCCGCAGGTGCTTCATGACGCCGAACCGCGACATCTCCAACGCCGACTCCAGATCGGTCAACGTGCGGCCGTCGCGGTCGAACAACCGGTCGAGCAGGAAGCGACGCGTCGGGTCGGCGAGTGCCTTGAACACCGCGTCGTCGTCGTCCATCACCCGCGTAAAATATGTGACCCTAAGGTCACATGTCAAGACAGGCTCACCGCCGCCGGGTGAGGCAGTGGTCAGCGGCTCGCGCGGGCCAGGTCGAGTGCGGCGTTCAGCGGGAGACGACGCCCGGCCGCCTCTGCCGCGGCCAGCGCCGATGCGTCGAGCTCACCCCGCGCGCGTTCCACGTGCGCGTGGCCCGGCGCCTCGTCGCTGTACAGGTTGACGATCCCCTCACTGCTCGCGTACACGTCCGCCGCGGCGGCAAGCGTCACGGCCTGCTCGGCGCGCCCGTCCAGCGCGTCCGCGGCGGCGAGGCCGATCATCGCCAGTCCCACGCCGCGCACACTGGCGACGTCGAGGTAGGCCTGCGCGGCGGCCAGGGAGCGATCGCGAGCGCCCGCAGTGTCTCCGGAGCGCAGGACGACCCACGCCCCTTCGTCGAGCACCCGCGCCTCCTCGGCTCGATCGCCGATCGCGGCGAACGCGGCCAGCGACTCGTCGTACAGCGACAGCGCCGACGCCAGGTCGTCGCCGGCCGCGGCCAGCGCTGCCAGCCCGCCCAGCGACAAGCCGGCACCCTCCATGTCCTCCAGCGTGCGTTGCATCGCCAGCGCTGCCTCGAAGCCGGCCCGCGCTGCGGCGACGTCGCCGGCCACGGCGTGCAGGAAGCCCTCGATGGTCCGCGCGAACGCCTCGGTCCAGCGGTACGGCGTCGACGCAACTCGCTGCAGGCACGCGGTGGCGTGGCGCATGCCTTCGTCCAGGTCCAAACCGATCAGGTCGAGCGCCAGCAACGCCTGTTGCATGCAGATCTCGCGCTCGTCGTCCAGCTCCTGCGCTTCGGCGAGAGCCTGCTCCCACAGCGTCCTGGCCTGATCGAAGTCGCCGAGCACCCACGCGGCCAGGCCCGACGCCGACAGCGCGCCGATGCGACCCGACGACACAGCGCCTCCCGCGTCGCACGACAGGAACGCGCTGGCGTAGTCCGCGGCCGTGACGTTCTTCCCTCGGATGTGCCAGTACATGAGCAGGTCGCCGCACATGCGCATGCCGCGCTCGGTCGCCGACGCATCACCGGCTCTGGCGCGGGTGAGCAACGCATCGATCGCCGACTGTAGGTTCGCGTCCTCCACGACGCCGCGCGCAACGCCGGCCACCTGGTGTGCACCTTCGATCGCGTCGCGCAGTTCACCGGCCACCTCGGCGAACCGCGACGCGTGGCGCAACGTCAGCTCGTCCGCCTCGCCGGAGGCCGCCAGCTGTTCGCCGGCGAACTCCGCGATGGTCTGCAGCATCCGCAGCCGGTTGGTCTGCGGATCGACCTGCAGCAGCGCGTGGTCCACGAGCGACTCGACCTCGTCCAGACAACTCGTCCCGACGTCGGCACACACCGCCTCGACGTCGGGCAACGTGCCGCCCGCGGGGAACACCGCGAGCCGTCGGAACACCTGCTGCTCGGCGGCGCTCAGCTGCGCGTGGCTCCAGTCGATGGTCGCCCGCAGGGTCTGGTGCCGGCTCGGCTTGTCGCGTCCGCCCGAGGTGAGGACGCCGAGTGCGTGGTCGAGCCGGGCGAGCAGGTCGTCCGGACCCAGCAGGCGCAGCCGCGCAGCCGCCAGCTCCAGCGCCAGCGGCAGGCCGTCGAGTCGGCGGCACACCCCGACCACCGCGGCGGCGTTCTCGTCGGTCAGCTCGAAGGACGGTCTGGCGGCCTGCGCGGTGCGCACGAACAGCGCCACGGCCGGCGTCAGGCCCACGTCGGCGGCGCTCACCGAAGCGTTCTCGTCAGGCAGTGGCAACGTGGACAGACCGAACTCGTGCTCGCTCGCGATGTGCAGCGGCGTGCGACTGGTCACCACCACGTGCAGCTCACGACAGCGGTCGAGCAGCCATGCGACGTCGCCCGCAGCGTCGACCACCTGCTCGAAGTTGTCCAGCAGCAGCAGCACCGCTTGCTCACCGACCAGCGTCACGAGGCCCTCGGACAACGACCGACCCTCGGCCTCCTTGACGTCCAGCGCCTCGGCCACGCGGGGGAGTACCTCGTCGGGAGTGGTCACGTCGACCAGCGACACGAATCCGACGCCGTCGCTGAACTCCGACGCGAGCTGGTGACCGAGCTGGGTGAGCACGCTGGTCTTGCCGACGCCCCCGGGCCCGGTGATCGTCACGGCGCGGTGGGTGCGGGTGAGCTCACGCAGCTGCGCCAGGTCGTCGTCGCGTCCGAGCAGCGAGACCAGGTCGGGAAGCGTCTGGGGCAACGCCGAGTAGCGCTCACCCTTGCCCTCGAGCCCGGACCCGTCGGGCACCGTGACGCCCGGCGCCGCCACCGCGAACAGCTCAGCCGGGCGCCCGACGTTCTTCAGCCGGTACCGGCCGAGACTCACCAGCTCGATCTCGGGACGGTTGCGCACCTGGTCGCAGACCGCCTCGGACACCATCACCGCGCCCGGCACGCCGAACGACTCGATGCGCGAGGCCAGGTTCACCGCCTCGCCGCTGATCCGCTCCGGCTCCACGATGATCTCGCCGACGTGGATGCCGACCCGCGTCGCGACGTCGTCGGCCACCAGCCGCTGCTGGATCGCGACGCCGGCCAGCACCGCGTCCAGCGCGCTGTCGAACCGGCTGAGCGTGCCGTCGCCGAGGCGTTGCACGATCGTCCCGAGGTGAGCGTCGTGCCCGGCGGTGACCGCGTCCATGTAGCAGTCGCGACGCCGTAGCGCCTCCGGCTCGTCGGCCTGGATCAGGGCGGTGTAGCCGACCATGTCGGTGAACATGACGGCCGCGAGCCGGCGCTCGAGGGGCTGCCCCACAGCGCGGACCCTAGCGGCCTCGTCGCGCGCCATCACGTGTGCGACGCGACCGGTTTCCGGTGACGCCGTTGCCTCCGCCGCTGGCCCGGGAGCAGGCTCCGGCCCATCCGTCTGCTTCGAAGGTGGCCTAGACCATGCACGCACAGGTTGTGACGTACCGCGTGACCGGGGGAACTGAGGAAGAGATCCGCAAGGGCAACGAGGGGTTCGCGGCCATGGTGTCCGCGGTCCCCGGCTTCCGCGGCAAGGCCTGGCTGGTCGGCCAGGGCGACGTCCGCGGCGGCATCTACTTCTGGACCGACCGCGACGCCTACCAGGCGTTCGTCGACAGCGAGCTGTGGGCCGGAGTCCTCGGCGAGGAGTCGATGGCCGACATCGAGTCGCGCGACTTCGCCATCGACGACCAGCTCACGATGATGACCCAGCCCGGCATGACCCTGATCTGACGCGCGGGAACCTGACCCGCCTCGATCCGCCGATTGGCTCTGGCCGTGAGTCTGGCCAGGCCTCAACCCCTCCAAGACTCACGGCCAGAGCCAACCGGCGAATTCCAGCTGCGACACGCCGACGCCGCGCGCCCCGGCCCGGGTGACCAACCCGCTGACCTGCGACAACAGCCGGCCGGATCGGCGCGTCGGACGACCTGTGAAATTGCCGTGCGCGCCTCTTGCGAATTGTCAGACCCCCTGCGTACGGTTACCCCCACATCTAGTAGTCACACCCGTGTAACTCGTCCACAGATTGTGGTCCGCTAGCCACAGGTTCTCCCCAGGAAGTCCCCAGGGCCATCCCCAGGAGCACCCGGCAAACGGTCCCAAACCAGCCCAAACCACGCCCCACGCCAGCACAACGCCAACACAGCCGACAAGCAGACACCCGGGGAGGCCCGGCATGCACTGTCCGTTCTGCCGGACCACCGACACCCGCGTGGTCGACTCCCGCGTCACCGAGGACGGCACGGCCATCCGCCGCCGCCGCGAGTGCGCGGAGTGCGGCCGCCGGTTCACCACCCAAGAGGTGGCCACCCTCACCATCGTCAAGCGCAACGGGGTCACCGAGCCGTTCAGCCGGGCCAAGGTGCTCGACGGCGTGAGCAAGGCCTGCCAGGGCCGCCCGGTCACCGACGACGACCTCGCCCTGCTGGCCCAGCGCGTGGAAGAGACGGTCCGCGCCACCGGCTCGGCCGCGGTCGACTCCCACGAGGTCGGCCTGGCCATCCTCGGCCCGCTGCGCGAGCTCGACGAGGTGGCCTACCTGCGGTTCGCCTCGGTCTACCGCAGCTTCGAGTCGCTGGCCGACTTCGAGGCCGAGATCACGCTGCTGCGCGCCGAGCACGACCCAACGGGCCAAGAGCCCCAACCCCAGACATCCGGGAGACCCGCACCGTAAGGGACGGCACCCATCGGCGGGACTCCCGCCACCAGCAAATGCGTTGTACCGACCAGGAGGACTGCAAAGCAATGACCGACATGATCAGCGGCTCGCACTCAGGTGCGGGCGAGGGTGCCACCACGCCAGCCAACGGCTCCAACGACACCGCCAACGACGCCCCGCAGGTGATCCGCCGCGGGTTGCACGTCGAGCGCGTGTTCACCACGCCCGGCGTCGACCCCTACGACGAGGTCACCTGGGAGCGCCGCGACGTCGTCCAGACCAACTGGAAGACCGGCGAGACGGTGTTCGAGCAGCGCGGCGTGGAGTTCCCCGACACCTGGTCGGTCAACGCCTCCACGATCGTCACCACCAAGTACTTCCGCGGCGCGGTCGGCTCCGACGTGCGCGAGTGGAGCCTGCGCCAGCTGATCGACCGGGTGGTCAAGACCTACACCGCCGCCGGCAAGCAGAACGGCTACTTCGCCACCGACGCCGACGCCGACACGTTCGACGCCGAGATGACCTGGATGCTGCTGCACCAGGTGTTCAGCTTCAACAGCCCCGTGTGGTTCAACGTCGGCACCGCCTCGCCGCAGCAGGTCAGCGCCTGCTTCATCCTCGCCGTCGACGACACCATGGACTCGATCCTCAACTGGTACCGCGAAGAGGGCCTGATCTTCAAGGGCGGCTCCGGCGCCGGCCTGAACCTCTCCCGCATCCGCTCGTCCAAGGAGCTGCTCTCCTCCGGCGGCACCGCCAGCGGCCCGGTCTCCTTCATGCGCGGCGCCGACGCGTCCGCGGGCACCATCAAGTCCGGCGGCGCCACCAGGCGTGCCGCCAAGATGGTCGTGCTCGACGTCGACCACCCCGACATCGAGGAGTTCGTCTCCACCAAGGCGCGCGAGGAGGACAAGATCCGCGCCCTGCGCGACGCCGGCTTCGACATGGACCTCGGCGGCCACGACATCGTCAGCGTCCAGTACCAGAACGCCAACAACTCCGTGCGCGTCAACGACACGTTCATGCAGGCCGTCGACAACGGCTCCCAGTTCGGACTCACCGCCCGCCACACCGGCGAGGTGATCGACACCGTCGACGCCAAGGGCCTGTTCCGCCAGATCGCCGAGGCCGCCTGGGGCTGCGCCGACCCGGGCATCCAGTACGACGGCACGATCAACGACTGGCACACCTGCCCCGAGTCGGGCCGGATCACCGCGTCCAACCCGTGCAGCGAGTACATGCACCTCGACAACTCCTCGTGCAACCTCGCCAGCCTCAACCTGATGAAGTTCCTGCGCGAGGACGGCTCGTTCGACACCGACCACGTTCACCAAGAGCGTCGAGCTGGTCATCACCGCCATGGACATCTCGATCTGCTTCGCCGACTTCCCGACCGAGGCGATCGGCGACACCACCCGCAAGTTCCGCCAGCTCGGCATCGGCTACGCCAACCTCGGCGCGCTGCTCATGGCGTCGGGCCTGGCCTACGACTCCGACGCCGGCCGCGCCCTGGCCGCGTCCATCACCTCGCTCATGACCGGCACCGCCTACAAGCGCTCCGCCGAGCTCGCCGCCGTGGTCGGCCCGTACGAGGGCTACGCCCGCAACGCCGAGCCGCACAAGCGGGTGATGCGCAAGCACGCCGCCGCCAACGACTCGATCCGCACCCACTCCAGCCTCGACCAGGACATCCAGATCGTGGCCACCAAGGTGTGGAACGAGACCGTCCAGCTCGGCGAGGCCAACGGCTACCGCAACGCCCAGGCCAGCGTCCTCGCGCCCACCGGCACCATCGGCTTGATGATGGACTGCGACACCACCGGCATCGAGCCCGACCTGGCGCTGGTGAAGTTCAAGAAGATGGTCGGCGGCGCCTCGCTGCAGATCGTCAACAACACCGTCCCGCGCGCGCTGCGCAAGCTCGGCTACGCCGAGGAGACGATCGAGGCGATCGTCGAGCACATCGCCCAGCACGGCAACGTCATCGACGCCCCCGGCCTGAAGCCGGAGCACTCCAGCATCTTCGACTGCGCCATGGGTCCGCGCTCGATCGCCCCGATGGGCCACGTGCGCATGATGGCGGCCGTCCAGCCGTTCATCTCCGGTGCGATCAGCAAGACGGTCAACATGCCCGAGACGGCCACCGTCGAGGAGATCGAGGAGATCTACTACGAGGGCTGGAAGCTCGGCCTGAAGGCGCTGGCGATCTACCGCGACAACTGCAAGGTGGGCCAGCCGCTGTCCGACGCCAAGGCCAAGGACGCCCCGAGCGACATCGCCACCGCCACGGCCGCCGCCATCGAGGCCGCCGCCGAGCACCGGCCGACCCGCAAGCGGCTGCCGAAGAACCGTCCCGCCACCACCACGTCGTTCGCCGTGGGCGGCGCCGAGGGCTACATGACCGCCTCGCGCTACCCCGACGACGGCCTGGGCGAGATCTTCCTGAAGATGTCCAAGCAGGGCTCGACGCTCGCCGGAATGATGGACGCGTTCTCGATCGCGGTGTCGATCGGCCTGCAGTACGGCGTCCCGCTCGAGACGTACGTGAAGAAGTTCGTGAACATGCGCTTCGACCCGGCCGGCCTCACCGACGACCCCGACGTCCGCATGGCGCAGTCGATCATGGACTACATCTTCCGCCGCCTCGCGCTGGACTACCTGTCCTACGACGAGCGCGCCGGCCTCGGCATCTACACCGCCGCCGAGCGCACCCGCTACGTCGAGACCGGCTCGTACGAGGACAACGACGACGTGATCGACGCCGACCTGGAGACGCTCGCCCAGAGCGCCCCCGCCGAGGCAGCGATCGCGGCGGAGGAGACCTCAGCCCACCACGTCGCCGAGCCGGCACCGGCAGCAGTGCACTCGTCGACGGAGCTCCTCGAGGCGATCACCGGCACCGCAGCCGACGCACCGATCTGCATGACCTGCGGGGTCAAGATGCGCCCCGCCGGCTCCTGCTTCGTCTGCGAAGGCTGCGGCAGCACCAGCGGCTGCAGCTAGCCAGTCGGGTTGAACCCCATGGGCTGTCGGTTGATTGGGTTCTTGCACGATGTCCGCGCCGAATGCGTGCACGTTCCACCAGCTTGTGGCTCACTCAGATGTGCTCGGAGACGCGAGCTTCGACCCGATCAGCCTCAACTTCTTTGAACGGCTGTGGAGTGGCTGTTGACTTTGCGGTGTAACCGGTCTGCGCTGCGAGCAGCGTGAGGGTCGCAGCCAGCCTCGTGGTTGCGCAGGATCCGGTTGCAAGTCGGGAACGGCCAGCTGCTTGCGGCTGAGCCGAGGGTCCGCAAAGGCGAATTCGTCGACTTCGCGCTCGCGGATAGCAGAATGGCCCGGTCCTGCGACCCCTGCCAGGGTGGTCGACGTCGACCGACCAGTGGTCCAGGTCGGTCGTGTCCTGCTCTCGTGGGAGGCTTCAGCGGTGGCGACGCCTGACCTCCTGCACGACCAGCTGGCTCGGCAAGCAGCGATGGCCTACGTACGCGCGCTGGCTGATGACAACGGCGGTGTCGTCACCCGTGACCAACTGCAGCAGTTCGTCTTCGAGGGTGACCTCATCAAGCTGCTCGACACCGGGCGGGGAATTCGCAACCCACGACAGCTCGCCGCGACGCTGACGATCCTGACGACTGTCAACTCATCGTACGACGACACTCCCGGGGAAGACGGTCTCCTCCGGTATGCAATCCGTGAGGGTGAACTCGGGCAGGGAGACAACCGGAAGCTGCAGCGCGCGTATGAGCTAGGGGTCCCACTCATCTGGTTAAAGGGGATTGCCGCCGGAGTCTTCGTTCCCTACTTACCGGTCTACCTGGTCGCAGAAGACAAGGTGGCCAAGCAGTACTCGCTGGCATTGGGTGAGGACCAGCGCCTGATGGTGCCGCGTCTTGCCGGGAGCTCAGCCAGCGAGGCGGCTCTGGCTCGCACGCTCACCGAACGCCGCTATGTCGGGCGCATGAGCTTGCAGCGGCTGCATCAGCCCGCGTTTCGGGCGGGCGTGATGCTCGCGTACCAGACGAAGTGTGCTGTGTGCTCCCTGCGGCACGGGGAGCTCCTGGATGCGGCGCACATCATCGAAGACGGCGCTGAAGGGGGAGACCCCGTTGTGCCCAACGGCTTGTCGCTGTGCAAGATCCACCACGCGGCCTACGACGGAGATCTCCTCGGGGTCTCGCCCGAGCGCGTCGTGCACATCAATGCTGAGCTGCTTCAAGAGATCGACGGTCCCATGCTTCGACACGGGTTGCAGGAGTTCCACCGTCAGCCGTTGCGCGTGGTTCCGAGTCGACGGGTTGATCAACCGGACCCCGACCGACTGGCACAGCGGTTCGAGCGCTTCCAGGCGGCGGGCTGATCCTTCGACCTTCAGAGGACTCTTGAGAGGCGCCTCAGCGTTGACTCTCCCATCCTGTTGGGTTGCGAAGCGAGCCATTGTCCGAGCTTGTCGCCATGAATGATCCAGACGCCTTCGAATTCAATGAGCTCTTGCGGGAACTGAGCCCACACGACCACGACGGGTACGACGAATGGGTGGATGTTCGTCTGCTTACCGAGCGCGCGACTCGTTCCCGCTGCGCGTGTCTTCATGGTTCGAATGATCTGCATGTCAGGCTTCGCGTGCCACGTGCCATAGCGGTTCGTGTGGGTGGGACCGTCCGGACCGACGTCAAGGCGCTGTCCCCACCACGCCTTCGTCTCCAGGAGGAACACTCCCGCACGACTGGCGAGGACGTGATCGATGTTCCCCCACGGCCCCGAAGGTCATGCCGGACGATCCAACCTTGACTCGCCAGCGGGGCTAGAACCTTGTCCGTGTCTCGCTCACCTTGTGCTCCTTGTCGCAGAGCCTCGATCGCTATCGGTGGGTCTTCACGAAGCGCGATTCCAGTTGCGGCGAGCCCGGCGCCGACAATCGTGGTCAGCCACGCCCAGTAGTGGTTGGGGATGCGAAAACCAGCCATACAGAGGATCCCGCCGAGCCCAATCAGCGGCCACGTGTAGGGGCGGGCTGCACGTCGCCATTGACCGAGCGCGCGCTTGGATTGTTCCTCGGCGCTGCCGCCAGCTCGTTCGGTTCCAGGCAGTACATCCGTCATTGGCATCTCCCGTCGCCTTCATGGATCGGCGATGCCGGGGGAGAACTTCAGCCCTTGTCGGGTCGGCGGCGCTGTGGTGAAGGCGGGCGCCGGCTGGCGCGACATGGATCAGGGCGGACTTGAGTGGGCATTCCGCGTGCGGGCGGCCTGGCGAACCAGGTGATTCCTTTCGGCGACGCTCGTCGAGCGGCTGGCCGCTTCGGCGTAGGCGGTGGAGGCGGCCGGGAGGTCGCCGCCCAACTCGTAGAGGTAGCCGCGCGACGGCGTGCCAGCGGTGGCGGTCGCCGAGCACGTCGCGGAGAGCGCTCGGTCTCTGCGAGCCCGGCGTCCGGGCTGACTGACGTGGCCGACGGCGACGGCGCGACTGAGCACCGCAGCGGGGTCCTGCTGCACGGGGTCGTCGCTGAGGGCGATCAGGTCGTCGTACCAGGCGAGGATCTGCGGCCAGTCGGTCTCGTCGGCTGTGGCGGCGTCGTCGTGCAGTGCGGCGATGGCGGCTTCGATCTGGTAGCGACCAGGACGCTGCAGCGCCAACGCGGACTGCAGCACGCGTACGCCCTCGGCGATCTCGCGGGTGTCCCAGAGGCTGCGGTCCTGCCGGTCGAGGGTGACGATGCGGCCGTGCGTCGTCGAACCGCGCGGGCAGGCGGGCGTGGTTGAGCAGCATCAGCGCGAGCAGCCCGCGTGCCTCGGGCTCGTCGGTGGCGAGGGTGAGCTGGCGGGCCAGGCGGATCGCCTCGGCGGCGAGGTCGACGCGGTCGGTGTGGCCGGCGGTGTAGATGAGGTAGAGCACGCGCAGCACCACGGCGAGGTCGCCGGGCTGGTCCAGGCGCTGGCCGCTGAGCGTGCGCTTGGCCCGGCTGATCCGCTGGGCCATGGTCGCCTCGGGCACGAAGAAGGCGTCGGCGATCTCCTTGGTGGTGAGGCCACCGACCGCGCGCAGGGTCAGCGCCACCTGGGACGCGGGGGAGAGGTCGGGGTGGCAGCAGCAGAACAACAAGAACAGAGTGTCGTCGCCCTCTTCGGCGACGCCGGGCAGCGGATCGGTGCGCGTGGCGTCCTCGCGGCGGGAGCGTGCGGCGTCGCTGCGTCGGGCGTCGACCAGCCGACGCGTCGCGACCGTGGTCAGCCAGCCGGCCGGGTCGCGCGGCGGGTGCTCGGGCCAGACGCGTAACGCTTCGAGCACCGCCTCCTGAACGGCGTCCTCGGCGCGGTCGAAGTCCTCGCCGCGGCGGACCAGGCGGGCGAGCACCAGTGGGACGAGAGTGCGGAACTCACCCTCGTCCCACTGGTGCGTCGGCTGGTCGGTCACGCGATGCGTCAGTCGTTCGACGGTCCGTCGGACATGACCTCGCGCACGTCGATCCACTCATACAGCGGCTTTCCGCCCGGGCCGGGCTCGGAGGAGACGTAGGCGGCCAGCTCGATCGCCCGCTCGTGGGAGTCGACGTCGATCATGTACCAGCCGGCGACCAGGTCGGACGTCTCCGGGTGCGGGCCGTCGGTGGTGACCGGCGCCTTGCCTTCGCCGTCGAAGCGCACCCAGGTCTGGGCGGGGGTGAGCGCCTGGGCGTCGACGTACTCGCCCTTCTCCTTCAGCAGGTCGCTGACGTGGTGGAGGAACGCCATGTGCGCCTCGACGTCGGCGGGGTCCCACTGGTCCATCGGGGGCACGGGGCGGTAGGGCTCGGGGAAGCCGCGGTAGTGCTTGAGCAGCAGGTACTTCGGCATGGCTGATCTCCTTGGGTCCCGGTGGTCCTGGCCGCGTCGGTCGTGGCCGTCACCCTATGAGCGGAGCCAGCCCGCGATTCTCGACATCGAACCGGGAATTCGGCTCAGGTCGGGACCTGAGTTGGTCGACGGGGTGTTCAGGCCGCCTCGGGTCGCGGGCGACGTCCGCGGGTAGCCGCAGGCGCTGACTCTGGCCCGGGCGTCGGAACCTCAAGGCGATCGGTGGCATCACCGATATCGCCTGAAGAAACGGGGGTTACCCATGGATTCCAACAGCCTCTTTGTCCTTGTCCGACTCGGTATCGGTCTGGCCGTCGCTTTCGGCGGCTACCAGTGGGCAGTGAACTACGAACGCCGCTTCGGTGAGAAGCCAGATGAAGACCAGCCCATTGTTCTGGGCGTTGTTTTGCTTCTTCTTGCTACCGATCGGCGTGATCGCGCTGGTGGTGACCGAGATCAGGGCGGGCAAGAAGCCTCGTGCCACGCCGCTCGGTGTGCCCGCGGCCGCAACCTGGCCTCCGGCTGGACCGGCCGCGCCGGCGGCCCCTCCGACAACCGGGTGGACGTCCGGCGACACGATCCTGCCGGGCAAGTAGCAGGCATCGACAGGACGTAGTTGACGCTGCGCTCCACGGCCTCCCCGGTCGGCGCGAGGCGAGCTGGCGCCATGCTCGCGGACCTGATCTGACGCGTTCGATCAAAAGGCGACGCGCCGATTGGTAGCGTCCCCCGCATGCTCGAGCGCGGCGGGTGCACGACGGCCAACTGGTTGGAAGCGCCCGTACAACCGCTGGAGCTTCTGGCACGTCCGCGAGATGACGCGGACCGCGACCATCCGGCGCGGGACCGGTCCGGTCCGCGAGCTGCCGACGACGCACGACGCGTCGCTGCTCGACCTGCGCTACACCTTCGACGGCGTCGAGCGGACGATGGCGCAAGGGTTCATCGACAACACGACCGACGCGATGCTCGTGATCCACGACGGCACCATCGTCTTCGAGTGGTACGTCGACGGTGCGAAGCCGTACGACGCCCACCTCGTGATGTCGGCCGCGAAGTCGCACACCGTCGTTGTTGTGCGGCGTGCTGGTCGGCAAGGGACTGCTGACCACCGACGACCTGGTCACCGACCACCTGCCCGAACTCGTCGGGCACGGCGTGGGAGGGCTGCCGGGTGCAGGACCTGCTCGACATGCGCGCCGGCACGAAGTACGACTACTACCGCGACGAGTGGGACGACATGTACATCGCGGGCTGGGTCACGCACGACCGCGCCGACCTGCCCGTCGGCACGCAGGCGTGGATCATGAGCGTCGAGAACGACCTGCCGCACGGGACCGGACCGTTCCGCTACTGCTCGTTGCAGACGGCGGTGCTCGGCTGGATCTGCGAGCGCGTCGGCGGTGGCAGGTTCTCCGACCTGTTCAGCCGCGAGATCTGGTCGCGCATCGGAGCCGAGTACGACGCCGACGTCGTCGTGGACATGCTCGGCTTCCAGGGCACCAACGGCACGATGAGCGTGACGCTGCGCGACTGGGGACGGCTCGGGCTGATGCTGCTCGAGGGCGGCCAGGCCATGGGGGAGCAGGTGGTGCCGGCCGCCTGGCTGGCGCGGCTGCGCGAGCGCAACCCGGAGCTCATCAAGGCGTACCGCGACACCCACGGCGTCGACGCGAGCCAGCCCGACGCGTGCTACCACGACCAGTGGTGGATCAGCGACCCCACGGCCGGGATCTACTCCGCCAGCGGCGCCGGCGGCCAGGTGCTGACGATGCACCACCCGTCGAACACGGTGGTGGCGACGTTCTCGACGTTCCCCGGCTGGCTGCAAGACAGCGAGTTCGACCACCTGTGGGCCCAGCAGATGGCGCTTGTCGACGCCGTGAGCGGCGGAGTCGGCCACTGACTCACGCGTCGCGGGTGACCATGCGCCAGGCGCCGATGACGGTCCAGATGACCAACCACGCCACGACGACGATCACGGCGACGGTGGTCGTCTCGGTCACCAGGTAGTCCGGTCCACCGCCGCCGCCTGCCGAGGGTAGGTGCCCGGGTTCCAGATGGGCCATGGCGACGCCGACGATCCCGCGTTGAACGTTGATGAAGTGCGGGATCTGCGCCCGGCGCGCGATCGGGGTGATGATCAGCTCGAGGGCGATCATGAGGATGACCGCCACCGTGCGCTGCCCGAGCAGCGAGCCGAGGCCGAGCCCGACGACCAGGCCGATGGTCGCCTCGAGCTCCAGCCACAGCCCGGTCTTGAGCATCAGGTTGAGCGGTGGGCTGCGGAACTGCGACGCGTAGTCGGGGTAGGCAGCCTGGGCGATCTGACCGGCGGCGGCGCGCGCCTGGTCCGGCGTCACCGGGACAGGGGTGCCGGGATTTCCGCGCATCACCAGCTTCGGCGCGACGCCCGGGGGGTTGATGCAACCCACCGGCGGGCTCGTTGGCGTATCGCGACCCAACTGGCAGATCACCGTGGTCGGGTTGTCCTGGGCCCACGCGACGAGCTCGGTGCGTGACAGGCCGGCCGGCACGGCGACGCCGTTGAAGGTGAAGGTGTTGGGCGCGGCGGCCACGCTGACGATGCACACGATCGCGAAACCGATCGCGACCATGGGGAGCACGATCGCCAGGCCGGCCGGGATGCGGGCCAGGTAGAGCGCGAGCCGGGAGCGGCCGGTGATGACGAGGTGACGGAACACGCCCTCGGTGAGGTCGGCCGAGCCGGCGGTGGCCCCGATGGCGGCGGCGACGATGAAGCCGAAGAGATAGAGGACACCGACGGTCATCCCGACGTACATGTCGTAGCCGCCGGCCGGTCCGTACGTGTGGGGAGAGACGGCGTGCAGCACGATCCGGATCGTGAGGAAGACGACGGGGATCCCCACGGTGACGAGGACCAGCGCGATCATCAGCCCGCGGCGGCGGCGCAGGTCCATGAACCGGGTCGTGACCATCGACCAGGTGGGGATCGGCGAGCCGCGGTGGTCGTCGGGTGCGGGCGCGGACTGCGGTGTCGCCGCGGGTGCGTCGAGCGCGCTCACGATGGGTCCCCGAGCCGCGCGGTGACCTGCAGGAACCACTCCTCCAACGACTTGCGCGACGGGTCGAGGCGGTAGACGTCGATCCCCGCCATGACGAGTCGGCGGTTGACCTCGGCGATGAACGCCTGGTCCGACCTTTCACCCAGCGGCACCCGCAGCTCGGTGTCGGTGACCGCCGCGTCGGTGGCGAAGTCTCCGGCCTGCAGCAGGCGCAGCGCGGCGGTCGGGGTCGGAGCAGTCGACTGGACAGGAAGCCGCCCGCGGCGTCGAGCAGGTCGGTGATGCGCCCCTGACGCACGACCGCGCCACGGTCGACGATGGCCGCCGCGTCGCAGGTGCGCTCGACCTCGTCGAGCAGGTGCGAGGAGAGCATGACCGTGCGTCCCTCGTCGACGAACGAACGGATCATGTCGCGCATGTCGTGCATGCCGGCCGGGTCGAGCCCGTTCATGGGCTCGTCGAGGATCAGCAGCGACGGGTCGCCGAGCAGGCAGGCCGCGACGCCGAGCCGCTGCCGCATGCCCATCGAGTACGACGCCACCTTGTCGTTCGCCCGCTGCGCGATGCCGACCCGCTCCAGGGACGGCTCGATGCGCGTGCGCGCCGCGGGCTCGCGGGCCGCGGCGAGCAGCTTGAGGTTCTGGCGCCCGCTGAGGTGGGGGTGGAAGCGCGGCTCGTCGACGATCGCACCCACCCGGGCGAGGGCGCTGGCGCGTCGCTTCGGCACCGGCTGGCCGAGCAGTGCCATCGAGCCGGCGTCGGCGTGGGTCAGGCCGAGCAGCATCCGGATCAGCGTGGTCTTGCCGGCGCCGTTGGGGCCGAGGTAGCCGAACGCGGAGCCCGTGGGCACGCTCAACTCCACGTCGTCGACGGCGACGTTGCTCCCGAAGCGCTTCGTCAGTCCATGGGCCTCGACCGCCCACGGGTTCGGACCTACACCAGCGCTCACTCAGG
>CAVSCR010000002.1:0-68992 GCA_963726575.1 uncultured Actinomycetota bacterium | reverse complement strand
GACGGGGTCGCGAAACAAGTCGCGGTCGCGCCGGCCGGCTGCCTGCTGGTCGATCTGGCCGGACTACACCCCGACGCGATCGTCTTCTGTGCCGGGCTCGGTGATGTCGGCGATCTCGTCGTCGCCGAGTGCGGCGTCGAGGCCCTCCGCCTCCACGCTGACGTGTGGAAGGATCTTGCCGAGCCACTCGGGCAGATACCAGTTGCGCGGTCCGAAGATCGTCATGAGCGAAGGCACGAGTACCAGGCGCACGACAAAGGCGTCCACGAGGATGGCCGTGGAGAGCGCGACACCGAACAGCTTGACCGTGGGGTCGTTGTTCAGCGCGAACGATCCGAACACGCTGGTCATGATCGCGGCCGCGATGGCCACCACGCGTCCGGAGCCTGCCAAGCCACGACGCACCGACGTACGGTTGTCGCTGGTCACGATCCACTCCTCGTGCATGCGACTTACCAGGAAGACCTGGTAGTCGCAGGAGAGGCCGAACAGGAACGAGAACACCATGATCGGCAGGAACGGGAAGATCGGACCGGTCGACTGGATGTTCAGCGGACCGGCGAACCAGCCCCACTGGAAGACGGCGACGGTGATGCCCAAGGCCGCTGCAAACGACAGCAGGCTGAACCCAACGCCCAGTAGCGGGACGAGCAACGAGCGGAACAGCACCACCAGGGCCAGGAAGCCCAGGCCCACCACGATCAACAAGAACCAGGGAAGTGCACCGGTGAGCACATCGGTGAAGTCCGAGGTGATGGCCTGGAACCCGCCGACGTAGGCCTTGGCGCCGGAGTCAGCCGTCGCCTGCGGGATGACGTCGTGGCGCAGGGTGTTGAGCAGGTCGGTCGTCGCTGCGTCCTGCGGCGCCGTTGTCGGGTAGACCTGGATCGGCGCAACGGTGGCGTCTGCGGCCACAGGGGGAGCGACCGCAATGGCCACGCCGTCGGTCTGGTTGATCGCGTTGGTCAGGTCGGTCACGGCCTGCTGGTCGCCTGCCTCGGGGAGCTTCACGGCGATGTAGAAGGGTCCGTTGACGCCCGGCCCGAAGCCCTTGGCCGTCAGGTCGTACGCGATGCGTTGCGAGCTGCCCACCGGTGCGCCGCCGTCGTCGGCGAAGCCCTGTCGCAGCGACCACATGGGCAGCGCGACGATGATGACGAAGGCGACGGCCAGTCCCGCGGTCACCCAAGGCCGCTGCTGCAGCCAGTTGCCGTACCGGGCGAAGGCGCTGGGTCGTTTGGGGTCGGGCACCTGGCCGTGGTGCACCAGCTTGCGCCACGCCAGCCCGATCAAGGTGACCGGGAAGTAGACGACCCACCAGACCCACCGGAAGACGCGGGCCACGGCGTGAGCGAAGCCGTCCAGTCGTTGACGCGGGATCGCCTCGGAGTCGCGGATCCAGGCCGTACGGCCGAGGAACACCCAGGTCCCCAAGATGCCCAGCACGGCCGGTAGCAGCAGGAGAGCGGTGAACATGACCATGAACACGGTCACGACCAACGAGACGGCGATGCCGTTGAAGAAGCTCAGGCGCAGGACGAGCAGGCCGAGCAACGCGATCATGACGGTGATGGCCGCGAACATGACCGAGCGGCCCGACGTGCGCATCGACTCCGCGGCGGCCGCGCGCGGCTCGCGCCCATGGATGAGCGCCTCGCGGTAGCGGTTGATGATGAACAACGAGTAGTCGATGCCGACGCCGAGGCCGATCATGGACGCCAGCACCGGCGTGAAGACAGCGACGTCGATGAAGTGGGCAACGATCGGCAACGCAGCCCCGGTGGAGACGCTGACCGCGATCACGGCCATCCAGATGGGCAGGAACGCGCCGAGCACGGATGCGAACGCGAAGAGCAGGATGAACAGGGCGACGGTGATGCCGATGCCCTCCGAGGACGGCGGGGCCCCCCCGACGTTGCTGAAGACGCCGTTGGCGCCGACGGTGAGCCCGTCCTTGCCGTTCTGGGCCTTGATGACGTTGAGATCCTTGGTCAGCTGAGTGTCATCGATGCCGTTGAAGTCGCTCCACTTGTAGACCACGGTGGCGTAGGCGACGGACTTGTCGGGGCTCACGCCTGCCTGCCCGAAGTGGGCCAGTGCGCCCGCGGCCTGCTCCGACGGTGGTTGTTGGCTCCCGCTGCCCTGCCCCTGCCTCCCTGGCCCTGTCCCTGCGGCACCTGCGGGCAGGCCTTGCCGATGGGCTCGCCGTACGGCGTGATGACGCAGTCGACATCCGGCGACTTCGACAGCTCGGTCAGGACCTTCGTCATCGCGGCCGCGGTGGCCGCGTCGGTGGCGTCACCGGACTGCGAGGTCCACACGACCTGGCCGGTGACCCCGTTGCCAGTGCCGGCCCCGCCCCCGCTGATGTTCTCCAGCAGGTTCTGGGCCGTCGTCGACTCGGTGTTGGGCAGGGTGAAGTTGTTGTTGTAGCTGCCGCCCCACTTGGCGCCGATGAACCCGACGATGCCCACGAGCAGGATCCAGGTGAGCAGCGCCCACCAGGGGCGTCGGACAGCCCATTGCGACACGCGACCCATCGATGGCACCTTTCGAGCGTGGTTACGGCGCTTCCGAGCCTCACATGATGGCAGTCCGCCTGTCGAGGCCAAATCAGCCCCCCGGCGTGTTGATCAAGGAGTAGATGTGCTCATTTCAAGATCAACTGACACCTGAAGTCCAAGATCAACTGGGGCTGGGGTTGAGGGCGGGGGTCACGGGAAGAGGCCGAGCAGGCCGACGGCCCCGCGAGCCTCCAGCGCCGCGCGGGCCGCGTCGACCTCGTCGCGCGGCACCAGGTCCGCGGGGAGCACATGTGCGGCGGTGGCGACGGCCAGGGCGTGGTCGACGGGGAAGTCGCGGTCGCGCCAGAGGTCCAGGGCCGAGCCGAACGTCGCGGCCGCCTCGGTGACCTCGCCGGTCAGCGCAGCCATGACGGCATCGCCGGTCAGTCGCACCAGGTCGACCCATTCCCCGAGCAGCCCCGTCGTGGCCTCGAACATGTCGCTGATGGCCCGGGCGTCGCGCAGCCGCGCAGCAGCCTGCACTCCCTGCCACAGGGTGGAGGCCGCGTTGCCGCCTGACCCCTCCAGCCCGATGGACTCCCGCGCCAGGGCGAGGGAGCCAGCCGTGTCGCCGACGATGAGCTGCACCATGCCACGGGTCCGCAGGTACCAGGTGGTCATCTGGACGGCCACCCAGTCGGGGCGGCGGGCCGCCTCGAGCTGGTCCAGCAACTGCGTGGCTGCCGCTGGGTCACCTCGGTAGGCGAGCAGCATCGCCCGCGACAGCACCACGCCGTCGTTTCCGAGGCCGCCTGCGGCGCTGATCTCGTCCGCCTCGTCGAGGGCCTGCGCTGCGACGTCGAGCTCGCCGAGGTCGATGGCGGTCTCGGACGCGTTCGCCAGTCCCATCATCTGGCCAGGACGCATCCCACCGCGCTCGGCAAGAGCAGCCGCTTCGAGGAACAGCGCCATCGCCCGACGCGGTTCGCTGGTGGCCCGGTTCACGCCGTGCCCCATGACCGCGGCCAGCTGCGGGAGCAGCGCGCCGCTGCGCCGGGTCAGCTCGACGAGGCCTTCGGAGATGCAGCCGGATTCGAAGTGCCGGTTGGCGTTGAACAGCGACCATCGGAATGCGTGAGCGGCACTCATGAGCGCCTGGTCGTCGTGCAGCGTCTGGGCCAGCACCATGGCCTGCTCGGACCAGACGAGTGCCTCGTCATTGCGACCGTCGGAGGATGCGTGGTCGGCGAGCGCGGACAGCACGAGCACCTTTGCGGCGCTCTGGTCGGTCAACCTGCGATCGACGTCTTCGAGCCGCTCGATCATGTCGAGCCGGGCCTCACCCTCGAACCGGTCACTGCGGGCCTCGGCGAGCAACGTGGCCTCGGCATGCACATCACCGAGGATCCGGTAGGCGTCGGAGGCGGCGGCGAAGTGCTCCCATGCCAGGTCGAACTTGCCGACCAGGCCGGCGCCCGTGGCCGCCGTGCCGTGCAGGGCGGCCCGTTCGGCCGGCGTCGTGGCCAGGGTGAGTCCCTGCTCGGCGTAGCCGATGGCCGTCTCGGGTGATCCGAGGGAGAACGCCCGCTCGGCGGCGAGGCGCAGCCACTCCCGTGCCTGCCCCGCGATCTCCTCGGCGTCAGCAGCCGACGGCTCGGCGCGGTAGGCGTCCAGGAAGTGGCTGGCCACGATGCCGGCCAGCTCCTCCTCGCCGAGTGCGGCGAACCAGCGCGCGCAGGCGAGGTGTTTGGTGCGCCGCGCCGCCTTGCTCAGCGTCGAGTAGGCGACCTCCTGGATCACCGACTGCACGAAGTGGTACTGCCCCCGCTCGGCCGACCTGGGGTCGACCTCCTGGTCGAGCACTTCCTTGCGCACCAGGGCCTGCAGACGCGGCTCGATCTCCTCGACGGGACGGTCCGCGACCGCGCTCACCGCGGCCAGGGTGAAGCTGTGTCCGGTGACGGAGGCGTCGAGTACGACGTTGCGCTCGGCGTCGGGCAGGCCGTCGAGGCGAGCGGCAACGAGGGCATGCAGCGTCTCGGGCACGTCGAGGCTGCCCACGAGGTCGGACACGACGCGGTAGGTGGCATCGGCCTGCTGCAGGAACCCTCGGTCGGCGAGCATGCGCACGGTCTCGACGGCATAGAGCGGGATGCCCTCGGCGCGGTCGACCAGCCGCTGCAGATCCGCGTCGGGCAGGCCGTCGACGTAGCCGGTGACGAGGGCCCGCATGTCTGCGTCGCCCAACGGCTCGAGGTGCAGTCCCGACGTGGAGCGGATCGCCGCCCCCCAAGTGGGACGGCGCTCGCTCAGCTCCGGGCGGGCGAGGGACACCACGAGGATCGGAGAGTTGCGCGACCACGTGAGCAGCGACTCCACGAAGTCGAGCAGACCAGGGTCGGCCCAGTGCAGGTCCTCAAACGCGAGCACCGTGGTACCGCGATCAGCGATCCGCTCCACGAAGCGACGCCAGGCGCCGAAGAGCTCGTCGCGGCCGCCGGGGGGTGACGGGTCGAGACCCAGCAGGTGGCCCAGGCGCGGCTCCATCCACCGCCGTTCCTCGGGGTCAGGAACCAGGTCGGTCAGGCAGGCCGTCAGGAGCTGACGCGCGGTGGTCTCGTCGTCGGTCTCGGCGATGCCGGCCCGCCCCCGGACCATCTCGGCGAACGCCCAGAAGGTCACTCCCTCGCCGTACGCCGGGCAGCGGCCCTGATGCCAGTAGATGAGCTCGGTGATCCCGTCGATGTACTTGCGCAGCTCCCAGAGGAGCCGGGACTTGCCGATGCCCGCGACGCCGCTGACCGAGAGCAGCCGAGGACGGCTCTCGCGGCCGGTGGCGTGCAGCAGCTCCTTGCTCAGGCGCAGTTCCTCGTCGCGACCGACGAAGGGTGGTTCCGGCGCCGACCCGCGTAACGCGCCGCCGACCTCGCTGACCACGCGCAGCGCCTGCCAGGCCGGCACCTTCTCCTGCTTTCCCTTCAGCGTGAGCGCTTCCACGGCGGCGAACGCGATGGCGTCGGCGGCCGACCGGTACGTACGCTCGCCGACGAGCACCATGCCTGGCTCGGCCGCGGACTGCAGCCGCGACGCAGTGTTGACCAGATCGCCCGCCACGAGCCCTTGCCCCACCGCGCCGACGGTGGCCACTGCTTCGCCGGTGAGCACGCCCACGCGTGCCTGCAGGCGGATGCCGAGGTCCACACCGAGTGCCGCCACGCGGTCGACGATGTCGAGTGCCGAACGCACGGCCCGCTCGGCGTCGTCCTCGTGCGCGACCGGAGTGCCCCACACCGCCATGACCGCGTCGCCGATGAACTTCTCGACCATGCCGCCGTGGCGCTCCACTGCCTCGGCGGCCGCATCGAAGTAGCGACCCAGCATGGCGCGCACGTCCTCCGGGTCGCGCCCCTCGGCGAAGGACGTGGAACCGACCAGGTCGGCGAACAGCACTGACACCAGACGACGCTCTGTGTCGGCGATCGGCGTCACGTCAACCGGCGCCTCGTCAGGGGAGGCGACCGCCGCCAACGCCGTGCCGCACTCGCCGCAGAACTTGTCATCGGGTGAGTTGGGCCGACCACACGCTGGGCAGGCGGTCGAAAGCCGCTGACCGCACTCGCGACAGAACTTGCGACCAGCTTCGTTGTCCGTACTGCAGTGTGGGCAGACCAAGGCGACCCTTCCTCGTGCCCTCGAATGTAGCGGCCGCACCCTTGCCCTGCGACGTGCTCCGGCCCAGACTGCGCAGGATGGAGGGGCCGGACATCCGCTACTGCCGTAGCGGCGACGTCAGCATCGCCTACACGACGGTGGGCGACGGGCCGTTTGACGTCGTCTTCGTCAGCGGCTGGGTGATCTCGAACCTCGAGGTTGCCTGGGACGGCAGTGCGCGGGAGTTCTACGAGCAGATGGCGTCCTTCTGCCGGTTGATCCTGTTCGACAAGCAGGGCACGGGACTGTCCGACCGGGTCACCGGTATTCCCGACATGCAAACGCGCATGGACGACGTCCGCGTGGTCATGGACGCGGTGGGCTCTGGTGCTGTACGGCACGATGCCGACGTTTACGCGCGCAGAGGACTACCCCTGAGGAACCCCGCGCGAGGAGCTGCTCGACATGATCCGCGAGTCGGACCGCGTTCCCCGAAGGTCGGCGGCATCGCCGTGCACATCGGAACACGGATCGCCGCTCGAGCCGGCCCGGACGAGGTGCTCGTCTCGGGCGCGGTGAAAGACCTGGTGGCCGGGTGTTGCCGAACTCAAGGTCGTCCCCGGGACGTGGAGCCTCTACGCGGTGGAGCCCTCGTCCACCGGTTGAGGCGTACGCAGCCGCGCCCGGAACACCCAGTACGTCCAGCCCTGGTAGAGCAGCACGAGCGGGAAGAGCACCAGCGCCACCACTGTCATGACGCTCAGCGCGTAGTGCGCCGAAGACGTGTTGGTCACCGTGAGGTTGTTGGCGACGTTGGTGCTCGAGACCAGGACGTTGGGGTAGAGGTTCGAGAACAGCGCCGCCACGCTGCCGCCGATCGTGACCGCTGTCGCGGCGAACAGCCAGCCATCGCGCCCGGCCGAACGTAGGAAGAGTGCTGCGAGCGCCGACAGCACCGGGATGACGGCGAGTGCCTGTGCCCAGAGCGCAGCGTCCGACAAGGCGATGGTCCACGCTGCGTCCACGACGACCAGCACCACACCGACCAGCGCGAGCACCCGCACGAACGAGTTCGGCGTGGTCGCGTACTGATCCGGTCGTCTTGACGCCCAGGAATGCCGCGCCGTGCAGCAGGCACAGGGCGAGCAGTGTCACGCCGAACCAGAGTCCGTAGGGCGTGAGCAGGCTCCCGAAGTTGCCGGTGAAGTCACCGCTGCTGTTGACGGGGAGACCGGCGAACAGGTCGCCAAGGGCGACGCCGAGCAGCAGCGGTGCCAGCAGCGAGCCGATCACGAGCGACCAGCTCCATGTACTGCGCCAGCGCGGGTGCATCGCTCTTGCCTCGCCACTCGAACGAAAGCCCGCGCAGGATCAACGCGACCAGGACGAGAAGCAAGGCGAGATAGCCGGCGGAGAACCAGGTGGCGTACCAGACCGGGAACGCGGCGAAGATGGCCGCGCCGCCCACGATCAGCCACACCTCGTTGCCGTCCCACATCGGGCCGATCGCGTTGATCGCGGTCCGACGTTCCAGGTCGGAGTGTCCGACGCTGCGGTGCAGGGCTCCGACGCCGAAGTCGAAGCCTTCCAGGACGAAGAAGCCGGTCCAGAAGACGGTGATGATCACGAACCACAGGGTTGGCAGGCTCACGACGCCCTCCTAGTAGGTGAGGGCCGGGGACGGCTGACCGGCGCCGGGCTGATCCGGCCCCTGGTTCGTCGGGCTCGGGGTCGCGTCGCGCGTAGCGCACCATGAGCACGACCCACATGACGCCGGCGACCACGAACAGCCCGAGGTAGACGAGCAGGCTGATCACGACTTCCGCGGTCGAGACCGAGGCGGAGTTGCCGTTCTTCGTCAGCATCAGTCCCTGCACGATCCAGGGCTGACGGCCGTTCTCCGTCAGCAGCCAACCGGCGGTGTTCATGACGAACGGTGCGACCACCGCCCAGATGGCCACGGTGAGGAAGATGCGCGCCTGTCCGAGCCGTTGGCGCCGCCAGACCCAGGCAGCCCACAGCGCCAAGCAGCGGAAGCAGCGACCCCAGGTAGGCCATCACGCGCATCGACCAGTACTGGATGAAGACGTTCGGGATGTAGTCACCAGGCCCGTACTTCTGTTCGTACTGCGACTGCAATTCGTTCAGGCCGACCACCTGGCCGTTCCACGACTGCGTCGCCAGCAACGACAGCAGGTGAGGAATCTGGATGATCTTGGTGGGCGTCTCGTCGTTCTTGCCCCCGCCGATCTGGGCCACCGAGAACGAGCAGGGTGCGCAGGTGGTCCACTGTGCTTCCATCGCGGCCACCTTCATCGGCTGGTAGGTGGTCTCGATCACGCCAAGGTGGCTTCCCACGAACAAGATCGCGAACGAGGTGGGCAGCAGCACGGTCACGGCCACCTTCGCCGAGTGAGTGAACAAGGTGACGTTGCGCTGGCGCTTCAGATGCCAGGCGGACACCGCCAGCATGAGCAAGCACCCCGTCACCAGCGAGGCGAGCAGCGCGTGTGGGTAGGACCACAGGAACACGGGGTTGGTGAACACCGCCGAGATGCTCGTCAGCTCAGCCCGACCGGTGGTCGAGTTCACCGTGTAGCCCACTGGGTGCTGCATCCAGGAGTTCGCGGCGATGATGAACGCCGCCGACAGAGCGGTACCGATCGCGACCAGCCAGATGCACGCCAAGTGCACGCGTTTGGGCAGCACGTTCCAACCGAACAGCCATAGGCCGAGGAACGTGGACTCCAGGAAGAACGCAGCGAGGCCCTCCATGGCCAGCGGGGCACCGAAGACGTCACCGACGAAGCTGGAGTACTGGGCCCAGTTCATTCCGAACTGGAACTCCTGGATCAGCCCGGTCACCACTCCGATCGCGACGTTGATCAGCAGCAGGGTGCCGAAGAACTTGGTCAACCGGCGCAGCTCGGTGTCACCGGAGCGGTGCCACATCGTCTGCAGAATCGCGACCAGGAAGGCCAGCCCGATCGTGACGGGCACGAACAAGAAGTGGTAGATCGACGTCATGGCAAACTGAAGGCGCGAGAGGTCGAGTTGGGACACGGCGGTTTCGCTCCTGACGCGCTAGAGGCTCAGCTCGTCGAGCCGTTCCGCCAGGATCAGGCGCGCTGCCGCCTCGATCAACGCCAGATGGGAGAACGCCTGCGGGAAGTTGCCCAGATGGCGCGCCCGCTCGACCTCGAACTCCTCCGCGTAGAGCCCGACGGCGAGGCGATGCGCAGCAGGCGTTCCATCAGCGCCGACGCCGCCGGACGTCTCGCCGACGATCGCGAGTCCCGAGACCAGCCAGAACGAGCAGATCAGGAAGGTGCCCTCCTTGCCCGAGAGACCGTCGTCGGTCTCGTCCGTGCGGTAGCGCAGGACGAAGCCGTCCTCGGTCAGGTCGCTGGCGATGGCATCGACGGTGTTCTTCAGGCGTTCGTCGCTGCCAGGAAGGAACCCGAACAACGCCGCGAGCAGCGTCGACGCGTCGAGCGAGTCGGTGTCGTAGTGCTGGCGGAGTACGCCCTTGTCGGTGAGCCCCTCGACTCAGGATGTCGGCGCGGATCTGATCGGCGGTCGCACTCCACTTGGCCTCGAGCGCGGGGTCGTCGCGGATCGCCGCAATCTTGGCCGCGCGGTCGAGTGCGACCCAGCACATCAACTTCGACGACACGTAGTGCTGCGGTTCACCTCGGGCCTCCCAGATGCCCTGGTCGGGTTGGTCCCAGACGGCAGTGGCGCACTCTGCCTGCGCCTTGACCAGCGGCCACAAGCGCCCCGGCAGTCGTTGGCTGCGACGGGTGTGGAGCAACAGCGAGTCGAGCACCGCGCCGTACACGTCGTTCTGCCGTCTGGTCGAAGGCGCCGTTGCCGAGCGAACCGGATGTGCTCCCTCGTAGCCCGACAATTCGTCGCGGGTCGTCTCGGTCAGGTCCCGGCGACCATCGATCCCGTACATGATCTGCAGGCTGCCGTCGCTGTTCGGTTCGATGTCGGCGACGAACTGCATGAACTCCTCCGCCTCCCAGTCGAGGTTGAGGAAGTGCAGCGCCTGCAGCGTGAAGGTGCTGTCGCGCATCCAGGTGTAGCGGTAGTCCCAGTTGCGTTCCCCGCCCGGCGTCTCCGGCAGCGACGTCGTCAGCGCCGCGACCGTCGCGCCCGTCGGCATGTAGGTGAGGCCCTTGATCGTCAGGGCGGAGCGCTCCAGCGGCGCAGCGCAACCGGTGGTCCGGGATGCGGGCCCCCGCGAGCCATCGTCGCCAGTAGTCGACTGTTGCGTCGATCCGCTGCCTTGGCCTCCTGGGCTGTTGCCCGGGGCCGGAACGTCGGACCATGACAGCGCCGCGTAGGCCCACTCACCCTTGTGAAGGACGTGACGCGCACGCACCGAGTCACCTTCGACGCCCAGCGCCATGTCGGTGGTCAGGGTCAACGCCTGAGATCCACCGTTGGCGGTTCCGGAGTGACCGTCCTCGGCGATGCTCCACTTCGCGGGAGCACGGCCATAGTCGAACAGCGGTTCGCACACCAGCTCGATCTCGGCTGTCCCGGTCAGGCACTCCACCGTGCGCACCAGCATGTGATCGGCATCGAAGTCCGTGGGCGGGCGAGTATGTGGGGTTGCGGTGTCTGCCCCCGTCCTCGACGCGATGGTCAGGGCGTCCTGCACCATGACCCAGCCACTGGGCGTGTGCCACGTGGTGTGCAGCACGTTGGTGCCCGGGTTGTAGTGCCGCGCGGTCGGGACGTTGAGGCCGTCCGGGGCGAGACGGAAGTAGCCGGCGCCGCGGTCGAGCAGGCTGCCGAACACGCTGGGGGAGTCGAACGCCGGCGTGCAGAGCCAGTCGATCGAACCGTCCGGGGCAACGAGCGCGCCGGTATGGCAGTTGGAGAGGAAGGCGTAGTCGGCGATCGGTGGAAACGGGGAGCTGGAGTTCATCGGGACCTCACAGCCCTGGGCTGCCGTGCATGATGCCGCCGTCGGCGAAGATCGTGGTGGCGGTCAGGTAGGTGGCGCCATCCCCGGCCAGGAAGGCGACGACGGCGGCGATCTCGTCCGGCTGCGCCATGCGGCCGACCGGGATGGCGGCGTCGAGGGTAGCCATCTTGGTCGGATCGTTCATCGTCGACGCGTTGATCGGAGTCGCGACGGCACCGGGACCGACACCGACGACCAGGATGCCGTGCGTGCCGAGCTCGACGCCAGCCGTCCGAGTGAGCATGCGCATGCCGCCCTTGGACAGGCAGTAGGCGGTATTGCCAGGCATGGGCCAGTCCTCGTGCACGGACGTCATGTTGATGATGCGTCCACCATCGCCCTGCTTGATCATCTGCTTGGCTGCGATCTGGGTGCCGAAGAAGGCGCTCTTGAGGTTGATCTCCATCACGCGCTCGTACTGCTCCTCGGTGGTATCGAGGACCGACGTCCGAGTCTCGATACCGGCGTTGTTGACCATGATGTCGACCCGGCCGAATGCCTTGACGCTGTGATCGATCAGCATCTGCAGGTCGCTGACCTTGCTGACGTCGGCGTCGACACCGATGGCTTGGTCGCCGAGACTGACGATCTGCTTCTCGAGGTCTTCGGTTGCCTGCGGATCGGCGACGTAGTCGATGACGATGTTCGCGCCCTTCTGCGCGAGGGCCAGCGCAACGGCCTTGCCGATTCCGCTGTTCCCGCCCGTCACGATGGCCGTCTTTCCCTGCAGTTCCATGATTGACCTCTTCAGCTCGGGGGATCTGGAGCCAACGTACGACGCTCGTCGGGGACCTGACCAGGGGGTCCCACACCGGGCCGTGAGGCGGGGATGCGGTGGCACGCCGCATGACCAAATGTTTGCCCTGTCGCAACCTGCCGGCAAGGTCGAACACCACCGACTGAGGTCCCCAGAACGACGCGGCTGCTGAGCCAGGATCTGCTCATGACCCACTCACTCGCAGCCCGCGCCCTGCCGGCTCAGCAACGACGAACGCTCGCCGAGATCTCCGACGACCTCGATCTGGCTGCGGGCGACGCGACGTCGAAGCGGTCGGCGTTCTGGACGATGTTGACGTTGTCGGCCGTGATCGCCACGGCCGGGGTCCTGGCGGACTCCACGGCCACGGTGATCGGCGCCATGATCATCGCTCCGCTGTCCACCCCGATCATGGGGGTCGCCCTCGGCGTGGTGCAGCGCGACCGGGGACTCGTGTGGCGTTCGGCGCGGTACACGGTGATCGGAGCAGTGCTGGTCGTGGCGATCGGTGCCGCCTTCGCGCTTGTGGTGCCCGGAGACTTCAACCTCCTGGGCAACGGCCAGATCGCGAGTCGCACCTCGCCAGGGCTGGTCGACCTGATCGCAGCGATCGCCACCGGCTTCGCCGGTGCGGTAGCCCTGTCACGGCGGGACGTGGCAGCGGTGCTCCCCGGGGTCGCGATCGCCATCTCCCTGGTGCCGCCGCTGGTGGTCGTCGGGGTCTGCCTCGGGCAGGGGTCCGTGGCCCTGGCGCTCGGCGCACTCGTGCTCTTCACGTCGAACTTCGTGGCATTGGTGCTCGCCGGAATGTTGGTGTTCACCGCGGCCGGCTACGCCACCGAGGCGGCGGGTACGGCGCAGCTCTCGCGACGTCGCGCCACGTTGGCCATCGCGACCCTGCTCGTCGTGGTCCTGGTGCCGCTGGTCGCCAACACCGTTGGGGCGTACCTGGTGACCGTCTGGACCGGCCGCGTCGAGACGACCGCGGAGCAGTGGATCGCGCAGCAGCCCGACGCGAGCATCGTCAGCGTCGACGTCCAGTCGCGCACCGTCGTCGTCGTCGTTCAGACGCCAGGCGCCCTACCGCCGGTGTCTGATCTGCTGCACGACCTCCAGGGGCAGATCCCGAACGGCATTCCGGTGGTGGTGTCGACATCGGTGGGTCAGCGGATCGAGGCGGGGGTGGTCGGAGAATGACCGTCGGAACGGCGCGGCTACTTCCGCCCGGTAGAGGGGAGGGGGATCCTGAGATGACCGGTCTCCTCGCCGGAGGCCCGCACACGGGAGGAAGCAATGTCACACGAACGCAGTGGATTCGCCGCCGGCATGTCGGCATTCGCCGGGTTCATGCTGTTGCTGGCCGGCTCGTTCCAGATGCTCGCCGGACTCGGCGCGATCTTCAAGAAGGATTCGCACATCTACGTCAACACCGGTGACACGACTTACTACCTCCATATGAGCACGAGCGGGTGGGGCTGGCTGCACCTGTTCGTCGGTCTGATCGTGTTCCTAGCTGGTCTGGGGATCTTCGCCGGCCAGGTGTGGGCACGAACCGTCGGCGTCATCGCTGCGATCGCCAGCGCGGTCGTCAACTTCATGTTCATCCCGATCTACCCGGTCTGGGCGATCGTCGTCATCACGATCGACGTCCTGGTGATCTGGGCGCTGACCGCCCACGGTCGGGACATCACCGAGTAGCCAGCACTCCAACGCAAGGCACCGGCCAGGTCGACGAACTGGCCGGTCTCTTGCGTCGGGGTCTCCGTCGATCGTCGGATGACCCCCTCCAAACCTTCAATAGATGCCGACAACGAGTGATTTCCTTCACTCTTATGGAAGCGACGGTTCGTTGCTTCCATAAGGAGCAGGGGCCGTTGGGGGTGGGCAGACGCATCTGCTTGACTGGCGCCCCTCACCCGCAATCCCAGCACCGGAAGGAAGAGCAGGCTCATGAGCGACGACCTGGAAGTGGGACCGGTCGACTACCTGGTGGTCGAGTTCCCCGGCAACAAGATGACCGGTGAGGCTCTTCCCATGCTGGTCGACCTGGTCGATCGCGGGATCATCCGAATTCTCGACCTGGTGTTCGTGCGACGTGACCTCGACGGCACGGTGACCGTCCTGGAGATGTCCGACTTCGACGGCGAAGGCTCCGGCGAGCTTGCCGTGTTCCAGGGCGCATCGTCGGGCCTGCTCGACGAAGAGGACATCAACGACGCCAGCAACGCGATCGAACCAGGCAGCTCTGCCGGCATTCTCGTGTTCGAGAACCGATGGGCCGCCCCCTTTGTCGGCGCACTGCGTCGCTCCGGTGCTGAGGTCGTGGCCAGCGGCCGGATCCCGGCGCAAGACCTGATGGAGGCCATCGACAAGCTCGGATCGGGAAGCTGACCGCATCTTCGCCCGTGTGCGCAGAACCGAACGGGAAGGACGAATCACATGCCAGGTCTCATTCGAGGCGTCGCGCGAACTGCCGTCGTCGTGGGAACCGCGTCTGCGGTAGCCGGTGGGGTCAGTCACCACCAGCAGCAGAAGTGGGCCTCGCAGGACCAGCAGGCCGCGGGCCAGCAGCCACAGCAGTACGCCCCGCCGCCGCAGCAGTACGCCCCCGCCCCCGCGGCCGCCCCGGCGGCACCGGACCCGCTCGAGCAGCTGCAGAAGCTCGGCGACCTGCACGCCAGCGGGATCCTCACCGACGAGGAGTTCGCTGCGGCGAAGGCCAAGATCCTCAGCGCCTGAGGCTGGCCACCCACAGCTCCTCGGCCGGCCAGCTGCGCGCCCACTGTGCCGACACGATCTGGTACCACTCGTGGTCTGCGGCGTCTTCGGGCGGGTAGATCTCGCGGAGGGCCTCCACGACGAAGTCGTTGTCCCGTAGCGCCACGATCCACTCCCCGTGCGACGGGTGGAACTCGACGCCGCCGCCGGGCCATCGCACGCGCGCCACGTCGCGCTGTCCCCGCAGGAGTCGCTCGCCGGCCACACCGCCGTCATCTGGCACGCACAGGGCTGCGAGCACGCTGTTCGTCAGGAACACCAACCGGCCCTCCGACACCAGCACCCGCGCAGCCTCTGCGAGCCATTTCCCCGGATCGCACCAGGACGGCGCCCCGTGTTCGCTCACGACCAGGTCGAAGGTGCCCGCCGCGAAGGGCAGTCGTTGCGCATCGGCTTGCAGCAGTGGGAACGCCGGGCCGTAGCGTCGCTGACAGCGGCGTGCCGTACTCAGCTGCTCGGGGCTGACGTCGAGCGCTGTCACCTCGGCGTCGGCCCGCGCGAGCCAGGCGGCGAAGTAGCCGGTGCCGCAGGCCAGGTCGAGGACGCGGCGCCCCGCGACGTCGCCCAGCACCTGGAGTCGTCGCTCGGGTGCGGCGAACAACCCCCACGTGATCTCCTCCTGAGCCCATCGCCGGTCGGCATCGGCGTCGGTGAACTGCAGGTTGACAGCGGCCCAGACCGCCTGGTTGAGGGCCAGGTCCGACTCGGGCTCCGTGTGGTCCACACGGGCAGCGTAGGTGCGGGCTAGCGTTCGCCTCATGGGCTCAGTGACCTACCGCAGTCCCGAGATCGTCACGACGGAGCACACCTTCGAGGTTCCGCTCGACCACGATGACCCCGCGGGTGAGCAGCTCGAGGTGTTCGCCCGTGAGGTGCGCTCGGCCGATCCGAGCGTGCCCCGGGACGCTCCTTGGCTGGTGTACCTGCAAGGTGGCCCTGGCTTCGAGGCCACCCGGCCGCTGCGTCGGCACACACCCACCTGGCTGGGGCGCGCGCTCACTGAGTTTCGCGTGCTGCTGCTGGATCAACGAGGCGTCGGACGCTCGTCACCGGTCGGTCCAGACGCGACCCAGCGGTACTCGCCGGCGGAGCTGGCGCAGCGACTCACGCACTACCGAGCCGACTCCATCGTTCGTGACGCCGAGCTGATCCGCGTGGCGCTCAAGGTGGACCAGTGGTCGATATTGGGCCAGAGCTTCGGCGGCTTCTGCGCAGTCACCTACCTCTCGCTGTTCCCCGAGTCCCTGCGCGAGGCCTTGATCTGCGGCGGCCTGGCACCCCTGGATGCCTCGATCGACGACGTGTACACGGCTACGTACCGCCGCACGATCGAGCACGTGCGCCGCCATTTCCAGCGTTACCCCGACGACCGTGAGCGTGTGGCACACATCGTCAAGCGGCTCGACGACCAGGAGGTGCGACTGCCCAACGGCGATCGACTCACCTCTGACCGGTTCCGTCAGACCGGAAACGTGTTGGGCTCGTGTGATGGTTCTGAGAAGCTGCACAACCTCATCGAGCAGCCCTTCGACGGTCCAGCCTTCCGGTACGACGTCGAGTGGGCATCACCGTTCGCGCGCAACCCGCTGTACGCGGTGGTCCACGAGTCGTGCTGGGCGAACGCGGAGGTGACGAACTGGTCGGCGGCCCGGATGCGACCGGAGGACTACGCACACGACCCCACGATCCTCACCGGCGAGCACATCTACCCCTGGATGTTCGACGACTTGGCGGCCCTTCGTCCGTTCGCCGAGACGGCGCAGATCCTCGCCGAGCATTCGTGGGGGCCGCTGTACGACGCGGGCCGCTTGTCGGTGAACGCCGTGCCCTGCGCCGCGGCCGTCTACGTCGACGACATGTACGTGGAGCGTGAGTTCGCCGAGCGCACCGCCGCGCAGATCGGCGGTCTGAAGATGTGGCTCACCAACGAGTACGAGCACGACGGCCTGTTCTTCGATGGAGCCCGGGTGCTCGGACGGCTGCTCGACCTGGCGCGCGGCAACGCCTGAGGTGCTCGTGGCCCCGGACCACGTCAAGGACGGCCGATCGGGCACGAAGCGGCTGGACAGGGAACCAACCCATCGCGCAAGCCGTCTCTGTGCCAGGTAGCACATCAGGTCGAGGAGGGGCGCCATGACCGACAGTGGGTTCACCGACGCAGGGAACGCCGACGACTTTCCGCGCGAGCCTGACGTCATCAGCGACGCCGACCCGCTGACCCCCGACGAACCCGCACGATCCTCGCGCGGACGCTCGGCTGCTCTCGTGGCCGCGCTCATGGCCGGGGCCGTGCTCGTGGGTGGCGGCGGCTACCTGTTCGGTTCCGGTACTCACGGCAAGGCCAACCTCCTCCAGCCCGAGCCAGTTGCGACAGGCCCCGCCTACGGTGCTCCAGCCGCCGGCCAGGCCGGATCTGCGGTGGGCCGGGCGGACATGATGATCTACCCCTACGGCAGCCCACACATCGTCTTCTCCGCCGGTGCGCTGTCGAACGACCCCGGCCGCGCACAGGCCTGGGCCTTCGACGCCCAAGCAGCCTTCTCCAAGGCGACGATCGTCGCGGCCGCGGCCGCGCTGGGCCTCGACGGCGAACCGCAGATGGTGGACGGCTCATGGGTGATCGGCGACCCGTCGGGCAACCATCCGAGCCTGCAGCTCTCACCGGACGGCAACACGTCGTTGTCGTTCTACGACCCCACCGTGGTGCAAGACGCGTGCATCGCACCGACGCCTGACGGGGCGACGTCGACCGGCTCCAACGGCTCCGGTGGTGCCAGCGGGCCGGATGCCAAGCCGGGTTCGTGCGGGCAGGCCACGGGTCCATCGATGTCTGACGACGAAGCGACGCGGCGCACCCGTGCGCTGCTGACGGCGATCGGCGTGGCCCCCGACGTCGTCGCGAGCATGGACATCACCGTCAACTCCGACGATGGCGGCGGTGCCTACGTCAGCGCCGTGCAGAAGGTCGACGGACAGGCGATCGGTGCCGCGTGGAACCTCAACTGGGTCGGCGACCAGCTGTCGTCGGTGTACGGCGCGATGGCCCCGCTGGTGTCGCTGGGCGACTACGACGTCGTGAGCCCGGCGGCCGCCGTCCAGCGGCTGACCGACCCGCGTTTCGGTCCCATGTGGGGTGGTGGCGTGGTTCCCATGGGCGTTGCGTACGCGGCTGACGGCATGAAGAACGCGGCCACCTCGGTGGGTGTGGCTCCCGACACTGCGGTGTCGCAACCCAGCGCACCGCCCTCGGTGGTCCCGGGCGCCCCGGCGACGGACCCGACCCCGCCTCCGACCGTGAACCCCGGTGGCACCATCGGCTGGCCGGTCCAGCAGGTGACCATCACCGACGCGAAGCTGGTGCTCGTGTCGTACTCGACGCCCAGTGGCACTGACGTGCTCCTTCCGGCCTACGAGCTGTCCGATGCCCACCACGGAAGCTGGACGGTCCTCGCCGTCGCCGACGACGCGCTCGACTTCACCGCCAACTGAACCGGGCCCCGTCGAACCGGCCGGTTTCACCCGCGTGGCCCAACACCACCACCCAGGTAGGCGCTTGCCCTGTCCGGGGGAGGCCTCACCCTGGTAGGAGCGAGGGGGTGGGCGTGTGGACGACACAGCATTTCTGCGGGCTCATGTCGAGCGGTTCCTGGAAGACTTCTGGGAGGTTCACCGCGTCGAGGTCGACAAGGACGGCGACTACCCGTTCCGGGTCGGCACGGCTGCCTGCTGGGTGCACGTCGAGCCCAGTGTTGCCGACGGCATCCCACCGACGGTTCAGGTGTTCGCCCACGCCGCCACCGGTATCAGCAAGCCGACGATCAGGTTCTGGCGTGAGCTCAACGAGCTGAACCGCGAGGGACAGTGGACCCGGGTATGCCTGGACGGCGGCACGGTGGTCGTGCAGCGCACCCTCGACATGTACGGCAGCGACAGCGACTCGATGGAGCGCGCCATCCGCGCCGTCGCCGGTGTGGCCCAAGACATCGGGGAGATGCTCGCCGCGGTGTACGGCGGTGTCACCCCGTGGCCACCGGAGACCGAGACGGCTCACGGCCACTAGAGCAGGGCGGCCCGCAGGTCGTCGATCGCAGCGGTCTCCTCGGGGCTGACGCGCGGGCCGCCGAAGCCCTCCTTGGCGGCCTCGCTCACCTTGACGGCAAGGTCCACGATGAACTGGCCGTACGGCGCGGCGCTGTCCGGAGCCTTCTCACGGATGACGACGGCTGCCGCCTTCACCTGGGCGAGCAGATAGTCGTGCAGCTGACCTGGCGTCTTGACGTCGTCCGGTTTGGTCACCTTGTCCGAGTCGTCGTGGTCGCTGAGATCGGCCACCACGGCGGCGACGAGGGGGTCGGGGGAGTCCTTGGCGGCGACGATCGCCTTGGCTGCCGCCGTGCTCTCCTTGACCACCTGGATCGGGCCGGACTTGCCCGACGACGCCACGAACATGGCCGCGTCACTGGGAAGGTCCTTCACCTGCTTCCACTCCTGCTCCGAGAAGGCCTCCTGCACGCCCATGGCTGTCCCACTGTCCTTTCGTCGGCGATCAGTTCGTCGTCGTCGGTCGATGCCGCCCCGACGTTACCCAATCCCAGCGCCGCCTCGGGCTAGCCTGCGGTGACGACGTTGTGAGCGGGGAGGCATCGTGAGCCACGGCCACGACCACGGTGCGCTCGACGTCGTCATCACGCATCGCCGACCGCTCGCCGTGGTGCTCACCATCTCGACCGGCATCTTGCTGCTCGAGGTGGTCGGTGCCGTGATGTCGGGCAGCCTCGCCTTGCTGGCGGACGCGGGTCACATGCTCACTGACGTGGCTGGTCTCTCGCTGGCGCTGGTGGCTGCCACATTGGCCACCCGTCCCGCGACTCCGGAACGCACGTGGGGCTATCGGCGGGCCGAGGTGCTGGCGGCTGCGGCGCAAGCGGGCCTGCTCCTGGCCGTCGCCCTGTTCGTCCTCGTCGAGGGCGTGCGGCGCCTGGTCACTCCGCCTCAGGTGGAGTCGGGCGTCATGTTCGCCTTCGCTGCTGTTGCCTTGGCGGGGAACGTGGTCTCGATCTGGGTGCTGGCCCGGATCCAGCGCGGCAACCTGAGCACGCGCGCCGCCTACCTCGAGGTGGTTGCCGACGCCCTCGGTGCGCTTGCCGTATTGGTGACGGCTGGACTCATTGCGGTGTTCGGCTGGCTCCGGGCCGACGCCGTCACCTCGATCGTGATCGCGCTGTTCATCTTGCCGCGCACGTTGCGCTTGCTGCGCGAGACGGTCGACGTGCTGCTGGAAGCGACGCCGCGCGACGTCGATCTCGCCGATCGTCCGCGAGCACGTGATGTCCGTGGCCCACGTCGTGGCCATCCATGATCTCCACGCCTCGCAGGTCGCCTCCGACCTGCCGGTCGTGACGGCGCATGTGGTGGTGGATGACGAGTGTTTCCACGACGGCCACCTGCCTCGGCTGCTGGATGAGCTGCAGGCCTGCCTCGCCGACCATTTCGACGTCGAGCACTCCACGTTCCAGTTCGAGCCGGCCGGGCACGGCGGTCACGAGCACGGCGCCCACGAGTAGCTCCGCTAACGTGCCCCGCGTGCGACGAAGGCAGCAGGCGTGACCGCCGCGACCACGGCGGCGCCCCTGACGCGCTGGCTCCCGATCCTGCAGTGGGCGCCTCGCTACGACCGTCGAGACGTGATCGGCGACCTTCGCGCCGGCCTCACCGTCTGGGCGGTCGTGACGCCGCAGGCGATCGCCTATGCCAGCCTCGCCGGCGCGCCTCCCGAGGCGGGCTTCTATGCCGCGCTGGCCGCGGCGGTCGGGTACGCGCTCTTCGGAACGTCTCGCTATCTCTCGGTCGGACCGAGCTCCACGCCGGCGGTGGTGGCTGCGTCGCTCGTGGCGGCTGCCGGCGTGGTGAGCCAGGACGTGGCCGTGACGCTGGCGGCGCTGGCCTTGTCCACCGGGATCTTCTTGATCGCGGGCGGCCTGCTGCGCCTGGGGTTCATCGCCGACTTCTTGTCGCGGCCGGTTCTCGTGGGTTTCATCAGCGGGGTGGCGATCGACGTGATCGTCGGACAGCTGCCCGCGCTGCTCGGCGTGCCGAAGGGCGTGGGCGACACGCTCGAACGTGGCTACCACCTCGTCACGGAGCTCGACACCGTGTTGCTGGTCAATGTGCTGGTCAGCGTCACCGCCATCGTGGCGCTCGTCCTGCTCGGCTGGGTCGCGCCGAAGCTTCCGGGTGCGTTGATCGTCGTCATCGTGAGCATCGTTGCAAGCCGTGCGCTCGACCTCTCCGCCCATGGCGTTGCCGTCTTGTCCGATCTGCCGTCGACCTTGCCGGTGCCGAGTCTGCCGATCGCTGGATTCGGGTCGTTGTCCTTGTCCGTCGGAGGTGGCGCGGCCCTGGCACTGGTCTGCTACGCGGAGTCCATCGGGACGGCGCAGACGCTGGCGCGTCAGCACGGTGACGAAGTGCGACCCGACCAGGAGCTCATCGCGCTCGGTGCTGGCAATGTGTTGTGCGGCCTGCTGCAGGGCTTCCCCACCGACGCGAGCCTGTCACGCAGCTCAGTCACTGACCGATCCGGTGTCAGGACACCTGGTCACGGGCTGTTCACTGCGTTCCTGTTGCTGGTAACGATCTTGGTGCTGTCGCCGTTGTTCGACGGCCTGCCGATTCCCGTGGTGGCTGCCGTGATCGTCACGAGCATCGCCCGCCTGATCGACGTCCGCGGTTTTCGTCGGCTCTACCGCATCGACCGTAACCGCGACTTCGTTCTCGCCGTGGTGGCGCTGCTCGGGGTGCTGACGACCGGCGCTCTCGGTGGCCTGGCGATCGCGGTGCTGGCGTCCCTGCTGGTTCTGGTGATCCGAAGCTATCGGCCAGAGGTCGTGGAACTGGGCCGCGCCGAAACCGTCGGGGCCGATGAGGACGTGGTCTACCGATCGATCCGCCAGCATCCCGAGTACGTCGTGACACCGGGAGTGCTGGTCGTTCGCTTCGCGGGACAGATGTTCTTTGCCAATGCCCGTCGGCTCGCCGCGTTCGTGGCTGACCGGTGTGCCGGCGACTCCTCGATCACCACGGTCGTGCTCGACGCCGCGGCGATCCCCACGATCGACACGTCGGCCGCTGACGAGATGGGGGAGATGGTCGCGGCCCTGCGGGCGAACGGCGTCGACGTCGTGCTGGCCCGCTCGACCGAGCGGCTCGTGGGCTACCTGGAGCGGATGCGCCCGGTCGGCCTCGACCCGCCGCTGGTGCGGTACCCGACGATCGCCGCCGCCGTGGCGGCCGAACGGCGGACGTCCTGACCCGCCGCTGCGCTCTTTACACGGCTGCTTCGGCGGAGTAGACCGAAGCCGCGGCGCACCGAGTCCGATCCCGAGGAGGGCGCATGTACGGAACCGTGATGATCACCCGGATCAAGGGAGACGTGGACGACGTCGCCGAGGCCGGCCGTCGTTGGATCGCCGAGCGGGGACCAGGCACCGGCTACCTCGACCAGTGGGTCATGAAGGCCGACGACGGCCGCATGGTCATGGCCGTCCGATTCGAGTCGAAGGACGCCTACCTGAAGCTGGCCGACGACCCGGCGCAGGACGAGTGGTACCGCACCGTGCTCCAGCCGTACCTCGACGGCGAGCCCGAGTGGATCGACGGCGAATGGCAGAATGTCTGATCTGACGCGATCAGTGGGAACGTCACCGGGAGGTTCGCCGAACCGTGGTTCAGACGGACTCGGCGAACTGGTGGCACCGCGTCAGTGCGGGTCTGCTGCGACATGACCCCGACACCCGGCTGACGCGTCGGCAACGTCTGGCGGCCGACCTCGCGGTGGGCCTGCTGGCTGCTCTGGTCGGCGGCTGGTTGGGTCTGCTCGTCGCGGGGCCGGCGACCAGCCACGTGGGTCCACTCACCGTCGAGTCCAGCGTCATGCCGACGCTGCAGGGCCGCACGCAGCTCGACATCCCGCCCTTGGGCCACGTGGACCTGCCGACGCACGCCGCCCCGTTGGTGGTGAAGGCAACCGTCACAGGCGTCGATCTGGGACAGGCAACGGCGCTGCTGGCGAACGCGCAGGACCCAGCGACTCAGCAGGACCTGACGCGGCAGGCGCAGAGTGCGATCCGAAAGGCGGTGCTGCGGGCCTGCTTGGCGGCATTGCTGGGCGCGGCCCTGCTCGCGGCTTTGCTCACCCGCCGGAGCCGTCCGGTGTTCGTTGCGTCCGGCGTGGTGGTGGTGGTCGTTGCCGTGCTCGCCGGCACCACGCGCGCCACCTGGAACGCCAACGCGATCCGAGAACCCACCTACAGCGGTGAGCTGACCAACGCGCCGCGCGTCATCGCCGACCTCACCGCGATCCCCGACAACCTCAGCCGGTACGGGACCGAGCTGGCCGGACTGGTCAACAACGTCAGCACGCTCGCCCGCGCGATCAACGCACTTCCGGAACAGACGGGGACGACCGCCGGCACCATCCCGGTGTTGCACATCTCCGACATCCACTTGGCGATCCAGGCCTGGCCGATCGTGCAGCAGGTGGCCAAGCAGTACCACGTGGCGTTCATCGTGGACACCGGCGACCTCGCCGACCACGGCACGGCGGCAGAGAACCAGGCGCTCGCCCCGATCGGGACCCTCGGTGTTCCCTACGTGTACGTCAAGGGCAATCACGACTCCGCGATCACGGTTGCGGAGGTGGCGAGCCTGCCGAACACGACGGTGCTCAACGACACCAAGACCACGATCGACGGCATCACGGTGGCCGGTGCTGGTGACCCGCGGCTGACGCCCGACAAGCTGACCCGCAGCGACAGCCCGGCCGGCGACGCCGCCGTCATCAGCGCGGCCGTCCAGCTGGCGGACTACGTCGCAGCGAACCCCGGCGTCGACCTGGTGATGTTCCACGACCCGCACGGCGTCGCTGAGCTGGACGGTTACGCCCCGACCCTGCTGTTCGGCCACCTGCACCAGCAGTACACCTGGCTGGGCCAGAAGGGGTCGCGCATCTTCGTCCAGGGCTCGACCGGTGGGGCGGGGCTTCGGGCCCTGCAGGGTGAGACGCCGACGCCGGTGACCTTGACCGTGCTCTACCTGGACCCCTTGACCGGCAAGGTCAAGGCGTTCGACGACATCACGCTCGGCGGCCTGGGCACGACCTCGGCAGAGGTCACCCGACACACGGTGAACGCGGACGGCACGACCAGCATCGACCAGATCCCGCCAGAGCTCGCCGCGATTCCCGGCCTCTAGCCCGCGCGCCCAGTCCCGGCCTCCGCATGGGAGCAACGCGGCGTTGCTTCCGCAAGAACAGGAGCAATGCGCCGTTGCTTCTGTACTTGTAGAACCTTTCTGGGGGTCATCCCGTGGCGAGTTGGGTCGATTTCGATCCTCAGGCTGAGGATTCCCTGACCTTGCCCGGGTAGCCGCGCTACGTTGCCCGCACGCCGCGCGCCTGCGGCGAGAGATCTGTGAGGCTAGTCGAGAGAGGTCGCGGTCATGGACGACACCGTGCGTCGCCACAAGTACGAGCTGGGCGAGGACGAGATGCCGACCCGCTGGTACAACCTGGTCCCCGACCTGCCCAGCCCACCGCCCCCGGCGCTGCACCCCGGCACCCTCCAGCCGGCGGGTCCGGACGACTTCGCGCCGCTGTTCCCGATGGACCTGATCCTGCAAGAGGTGACGCAGGACCGGTACGTCGAGATCCCCGGTGGCGTCCTCGACGTGTACCGGCAATGGCGGCCCTCGCCACTGTTCCGGGCCCATCGCCTCGAGAAGGCGCTCGGCACACCAGCACGGATCTACTACAAGTACGAAGGTGTCTCACCGGCCGGCTCGCACAAGCCCAACACGGCCGTTCCGCAGGCGTACTACAACGCCAAGGCCGGAGTGAAGAAGCTGACGACCGAGACCGGGGCCGGCCAGTGGGGCACGGCCCTGGCCTTCGCCTGCGCCCTGTTCGACCTGGAGTGCGAGGTCTGGCAGGTCGGCTCGTCCTACGACACCAAGCCCTACCGCCGCTTGATGATCGAGGCGTTCGGCGGCGTCGTGCACCGTTCGCCCTCTGACGTCACGGAAGCCGGGCGACGTCTCGGCGCCGACCCGGCGAACCACAGCGGGTCACTCGGCATCGCGATCTCGGAGGCGGTGGAGGTCGCCGCCAAGGATCCGGACGTCCGGTACTCGCTGGGCAGCGTCTTGAACCACGTGCTCATGCACCAGACGATCATCGGGGAAGAGGCGTTGCTCCAGCTCGCCAAGGCGGGGGAGACGCCGACCCACATCGTCGGCTGCACCGGCGGCGGTTCCAACTTCGGAGGCCTGTCGTTCCCGTTCCTGCGCGAAAAGCTTGCCGGAAACATCGCGCCGCGGATCATCGCCGCTGAGCCCGCCTCGTGCCCATCACTGACGCGCGGCATCTACGCGTACGACTTCGGTGACACCGCAGGCATGACTCCGCTGCTCAAGATGCACACGCTTGGGCACGACTTCATCCCCGACCCGATCCACGCCGGTGGACTGCGCTACCACGGGATGTCGCCGCTGCTGTCGCATGTCTACGAGCTCGGGCTGATGGAGGCGCAGGCGGTTCCGCAGACGGAATGCTTCGCGGCGGCCGTCACGTTCGCGCGCAACGAGGGGATCGTGCCCGCGCCCGAGCCGACCCACGCGCTCGCGTTGGCCGTCCGCGAGGCGAACCGCGCCAAGGAGACCGGCGAGGAGACGGTGATCCTCACCGCGCTGTGTGGCCACGGCCACTTCGACCTGGCTGCCTACGACGACTACCTGAACGGACGGATGGTCGACGAGGCGGTGAGCGACGAACGGTTCGCCGCCGGCTTGACCACGATCCCGCCCGTGCCGGTGGGGTAGGGCCGCTCGGTCATGGACCTGCCCGAGACCCGCTACGCCAAGACCACCGACGGTGTTCACATCGCCTACCAGGTAGTCGGCGAGGGTCCGATCGACGTCGTCCTGATGAACTCGATCTACACGTCGAACGTCGAGATCACGTGGCAGTGGTGGGCCACGGCGCAAACCATCACGGGACTGGCCGCGCACGCCCGACTGCTGCTGTTCGACCGCAGAGGCACCGGACTGTCGGACGGAGTCAGACCCGACGCTCTCCCCACCTTGGAAGACCGGATGGACGACATCCGTGCAGTGATGGATGCGGCGGGATCCGAACGAGCGGCGCTGGTGACCCTGGAGGACGGAGCGGGACCGGCCTTGCTGTTCGGCGCCACGTTTCCCGAACGTATCCTCGCGATCGTCACGTGGGGAGCGACTGCGCGTGGTAGCTGGGCACCCGACTACCCGTGGGCGTGGGACGACAAGACTTGGGATGACTGGTTGGCCAAGGTCGAGGCGCAGTGGGGCACCCTCGAACTGGCACAAGAGCTCTGCGACTGGATGGCTCCCTCGCTCTCGCACGACCCGACGTTCGTCCGCAGCTATGCCCACCTGACGCGTCACTCGCTCAGCCCCGGTGCGGCGCTGAGCGCAGAACGTATGGCTCGCGACCTCGACATCCGCGAGCTGTTGCCCTCGGTCCAGGTGCCGACTCTGGTGGTGCAGGCAGCCGGGGACGACCTGACCGAGCCCGAGGAGGGTCGTTACTTCGCCGCGCGCATCCCCAACGCCACCTACGTCGAGCTTCCCGGCGGGGAGCATGTGCCCGGGGCGGCGTTCCTCGCCGAGGTCGATCGGTTCCTGACCTCCATCCGGGCCGAGGAGCAGGAGTTCGACCGGGTTCTCGCCACGATCTTGTTCACCGACATCGTGGGGTCCACGGACAAGGCCGCCGAGCTCGGCGACAGTGCATGGCGTGCTCTCCTCGAGCGACACCACGCAACCGTGAGAGCAGCGATCGGCCGTTACCGCGGCGTCGAGGTGAACACCGCCGGCGACGGCTTCCTGGCCACCTTCGACGGACCGGCACGGGCGATTCGCTGCGCCGAGGCGATCGTGGCGGGGGTCCAGCCGCTGGGCCTGCAGATTCGGGCTGGACTGCACACAGGTGAGGTCGAGACGATCGACGGACAGGTCGGTGGGATTGCCGTCCACGTCGGTGCCCGCATCGGCGCCATGGCGCCGCCCTCGCAGATCTTTGTGTCGTCGACCGTCAAGGACCTCACCTTGGGGTCAGGACTGACGTTCCAGGAGGTCGGCGAGCACGAGCTGAAGGGCGTACCGGGTAGTTGGCGCATCTATCAGGTGAGCTCGGAGCGCAGCATCAGCGCAGCGGTCACAGACCCTTCTCGCTCAGCCAGCTGAGCACTGCGTCGGCGACGTCCTTCCAGCCGTGGTCGATCGTCAGCGAGTGCCCACGGTCCGCGAACTCGATGAGCTGGGTCGACGCCGACGACTTGCGGTACTGCCGGTACGTGGACTTGCTGATCGATTCGGGCACGATGCGGTCTCGACCGCCCATGGTCAGCAACAGCGGTCCGCGGTCCCCGTTCCTGACATCGACCTTCGTCTGAGCGTTTGGGTTGAGGTTGGCCGTCGCCGCCTGGAACAGGGGGCGAGCGGGCGACGGGATCGTCCATCGGTCGAACAGTTCGTTCGACTCGGCCTGCGGAATCGCGTTGCCGAAGGCGTAGCGGAACTGCTCCCGCGTCAGCGAAACGGCAGCGTCGACGTTGCCCGGGTTCCGCAAGGTCGGGAAGGACGCCCGCAGGGCCGACAGGGGGATGGGCAGCACTCCCTTGATCGGAGCAGCGTCGATCGCCACGGCCGCAGCCGCGTGTCCTTCGCCGAGCAGCTTCTCGGCAATGAGCCCACCGAATGAGTGGCCGATGACGATGGGCGACGCGGACAGTCCTGCCATCGCCTTCGCGTAGTGCTCGGTGATCTCGTCGACGCCGACGTCGGCCACCGCTTGCGGGTTCGCGCGCGCATCAGTGACGGTGGCCGCGTCACCGGGCCAACCCGGTGCCGATGCGTCGTAGCCCTTCGCAGCGAACAGGTCGATCCACGGCTGCCAGGATGTGCCGTGCAGCCACAGGCCGTGGATGAGGATGACCGGTGGGTGCGTGGTTGGCATGAACCCGGCGTATCACCGACTGGCCCGGCGGCGCAAGAAGTCCGCCGTGGCTCGCCACCCGGTCCAGCGTCGGCTGCGCTGTGAGCGAAACTCGCTGGCCGTCGCGACCCCGCCGCGTTGGACTGGCCGGCATGAGGATTCTGGTGCTGGGCGGTACCGCATGGCTGGGTCGCGAGATCGCGCAGCAGGCAGTGGGGCGCGGGCACGACGTCACGTGTCTGGCGCGCGGTACTAAGGGCGAGGTCGCAGAGGGAGCCCAGTTCGTACGAGCCGATCGCGCCGAGCCGGACGCCTACGCCGCCGTCGCACAGGTCGAGTGGGACGAGGTCGTGGACGTGTCGTGGCAGCCGGGACTGGTGCGCAGCGCACTGGCCGCGATCGGCGCGCGCGCTCGGCACTGGACCTACGTTTCATCGTGCAGCGTCTACGCCTCGCACGCCGACAGGGGGGCTGACGAGTCTGCGGCCGTGTTGTCAGCCACCGACCTGGACTCGGTCGAGGTCGAGCTGTACGGCGAGGCGAAGGTGGCGTGCGAGAACGCGGCCGCCGACGCCGTCGGCGACCGTCTGCTGATCGCGAGGGCAGGGCTCATCGCGGGTCCCGGCGACCACACCGGCCGCTCCGGCTACTGGGTGGCGCGCTCCGCCAGGGCTCCACATGACCCGATGCTCGTACCGGACACTGCCGACGCGTCGACCCAGATGGTCGACGCACGCGACCTCGCCGCGTGGCTGCTCGACTGTGCCGAGGCCGGTACCACAGGCACCTACAACGCCGTTGGTCCAGTGGTCGGCTTCCCGGAGTGGATCGAGCTGTGTCGAGCTGTCGGCAGCCACCGGGCACAGGTCGTGGCGGCGCCCCCCGCATGGTTGCTGGAGCAGGGGGTGGCCGAGTTCATGGGGCCGGAGTCGCTGGCCCTGTGGATCGCCGACCCCGGATGGGAGGGCTTCGCCGACCGCGACGGCTCGGCCGCCGCCGATGCCGGACTGCACCACCGACCGCGCTCGGAGCTGTTGGTCGACCTGCTCGCGTGGGAGCGGGAGCAGGGACTGGACCGCCCGCACGGCGCTGGGCTGTCGGCCGAGCGCGAGCAGGAGCTGCTGGCGGCGTTGGCTCAGACCTCCGACTGAGGCGAGTGCGCCGCGGTGAACTCGAGCACCCGCAGCCACGCGTCGTCACACGCCGGGCGATGGTCGGCGAAGCTGCGGTCGAAGAAGGAGTGCGGCGCGCCCTCGTAGACGTACCGCCGGGCGTCGACTCCACGCTCGGCGAGCCGGGCCAGCAGTGGGTCGAACGACTCCGGGGGGATGTTCTGGTCGGCGCCCCCCAACAGGATCAGCAGGGGCGCCGTCACGTCGTCCACCAGATCGTCGACCAGGACCGAGCTGCCGTAGAAGGCCACCACACCGGACAGGCCGGGGATCGCGGCGGACTGCCGCAGCGAGTGCCGTCCGCCGAAGCAGAAGCCCACGGTGAACACCGACGTCACCGAGCCGCCCGCCGCCGAACGCAGGTACCCCACTGCGGCAGCAACGTCGGCAGTGACGCCATCTGGCGTGGTCTGCTCGACGTGGGGCCAGTACTCGAAGGAGTCGGAACGGTCTGATGTGCTCGCCGTCCGGCCGAAGTAGTCGATCGCGATGCTGTGGAACCCTGCTTCGGCGAAGCGCTGCGCCAGCGCCGGGTAGTAGGCGTGCAGCCCACGCACGTCCGGCATGATCACGACGCCGACTCGGCTCACTGATTCCGGATGCGCCTCGAACGCCGCAAGGCGGTTCCCGTCGCCTGCCGTCAGCGTGAGATCGCCGGAGACGCCGACGGCGCCCATCGTTGGTGGCGGGGGTGGCCTGCTGTCGTCGCTGTGGCACATCGGGGGATCCTGACGTCGGTCCCGGCAGCGTACGACGTCGGTGCGCCGCAGGCCTCTTGCGGCGGGCCCTAGCGTGAGTCGCATGACGGACCAGCGAAGCGACGTCCCAGTTGGAGCCGAGTTCGGGAGCCTCGAGGAGGTGCTGCCGCGCATCCCGGCGTCGGCCGGCGCTCTGGTCTGGGACCGGCGCGGCCGGCTGCTGATCCTCAACCCCACGTACAAAGGAGGCTGGACGGTCCCCGGTGGGGTGGTCGAAGCCGATGGCGAGTCGCCCTGGGAGGCCTGCAAACGGGAGACCCGTGAGGAGTGCGGCCTGCTCGTTCGGCACGGTCGCCTCGCCTGCGTCGACTTCCTGCGCCCACGACAGGACCGACCCGGCGGGATGCGGTTCCTCTTCGACTGCGGAGCCTTCGACGACGACCGGCTCGCTGCCATCGTCTTGCAGGCCGAGGAGATCTCTGAGTACCGGTTGGCACGGGTCGAGAAGGCGCTGCCCCGACTCAGCGGGCCGGTGCGTCGGCGCGTGGCCGCTGCCGTCGCCCATCCCGGGAGGACCTGCTACCTCGAGAACGGACGTGCCGTCGGCGACGTGACCGTGCGCTGACCTTCGAGCCTCAGACGCGGTAGGTGTCGTTGCGGTAGGCGCGCTGGGCCAACCAGCTCAGCGCGACCGTCCACACTGCGACCACGATCCACGCCTTCGGCGGCCACCACTCACCGGTGAATGCGGTCTGCGCCGCATGCACCAGCCAGTACGACGGCAGCAGCTCGACGAGTGAGTGCAACAAGCCGTGGTCGGCGGCGATCGGGCCCCAGGCACCACCCAGCAGGGCGAACAGTGCGGTCAGTCCGCCCAGCGCCGGCCCCATGTTGTCCGGAGTGAGTTTGTGACCCAACCAGATGCCGAGCACGGCGAACGGGATCAGGCCGACCAGGATCAAGAACGTCATCTGGAGCCACGACGAGATCGGAAGGCGGACGCCGAAGGCGATGCCCAAGGCGTAGATCGTCAGGATGCTCACGCAGGCCGTTGCATAACCGCCGAGCACCTTCGCGCCGAAGTAGGTCCGCGCGCGCAACGGGGTGACGCGTAGCTGCCGCACCCAGCCGACGGATCGTTCCAGCGAGATCCGGGCGCCGCCGGCCGTGACGGCGACCATCGAGCCCCACGAAACCATTCCCACCATGTAGTAGAGCGCGAACGTGAGTCCGGTACCCGCGAAGTCCTTGACGTCGCGGTTGCCACCGACCACCACCACATACAGAACGACCGGGAACCCGAGGGAGAACAGGAAGAACCGGACGTTGCGAAACGTTCGCACCACTTCGTACCGGACGTAGGTGCTGCTGCTGCTCATGCGCCACCGTCCGTACTGGGAGAGGTGAGCTGACGGAACGCCTCGTCGAGCCCTCCGACGTGAACCTCGATGTCGCGCACGTGGGGGTAGCGCTGGAGCAGCTCGCGGAGCGCGAGGTCGGAGTCCGAACACGTCAACACGATCGAGTCGCCGTGACGATCGGCGTCGCGTACACCGGGCACCTGCGCGAGGTCGTCCGTGGTCGTGTCGGGCAGGGTCGCCCGGATGGTCCGCACGTCGACGACGGACTTGATCTCAGTGGCCGATCCATCGGCGACGATCCGCCCACCGGCCATGAGAACGATCCGGTCGGCGAACCGGTCGGCCTCCTCCAGGTAGTGCGTGGCGAACAACACGGTGCGACCCTCCGCCGCGAACTGACGCATGGCCTCCCAGAACGCATGACGGGCCTCGACGTCCAGCGCAGCGGTCGGCTCGTCGAGCACCATCAAGGCCGGGTTGCTCACCATCGCCAGCGCGAAGCGCACCCGCTGCGTCTGGCCACCGGACAAGCGCGACGCCTGTTGGCCGGCGACGTCGGTGAGTCCGGTCATGCCCAGCACGACGTCGACGTCGTGCGGTTGGTCGTACAGCGACGCCGTCATCGTGAGCAGCTCGCGCACGGTGATGAGCTGGATCAGGCCACCGGTCTGCAGCATGGCGCCTACCGCACCTGCCTCGATGGCCTGTGCGGGGGAGCGGTCGAAGACGTGAACCGTGCCGGCGTCGGCTCGCCCCAGGCCGAGCAGAAGGTCGATGGTGGTGGACTTGCCGGCGCCGTTGGGGCCCAGCAAGGCGACCACGTCACCGGCTTGCACGGTCAGGTCGACACCGTCGACCGCCACGGTGGAACCGTAGGTCTTACGGAGCCCGCGCAGCTGGATCGCCGGACCGGACAGGTCGTGGATGGGCACGTGCTGGCGGCTCCCTGCGTGGTCGGCCCGGCGTGGTCGGTGGAGGGTTCCAGGCTAGGACCCGTTAGGGGAACCGTCGTCAGCGCGGGACCATGGAGCGTGACCACACCTGACCCGTCGGCCTCCTTCGCCGACCTCGGCCTGCGCAAGAAGCTGCTCGAGGCCCTCGCGGCGCTCGGGTACGAGGAGCCGACCCCGATCCAGGCAGAGGCGATTCCCCACCTCCTCGCCGGTCGCGACCTGCTGGGCCAGGCGGCCACGGGCACCGGCAAGACGGCGGCGTTCGCGCTCCCGATGCTGAACGCGCTGAAGTCCGGGCGCAAGGGGCGGGCTCCGGTCGCGCTGGTGCTCGTGCCCACCCGCGAGCTGTGCATCCAGGTGTCCCAGGCACTGCACCGCTACGGAAGGGACCTCGGGGTGCGCGTGCTCCCCATCTATGGCGGCCAGCCCATCGGACGGCAGTTGCGCGAGCTCAGCGAGGGCGTCGACATGGTCGTGGCCACGCCAGGCCGGGCGGTGGACCACCTGAAACGCGGCACCCTCGATCTGGCCAGCGTCGCGACCGTCGTGCTGGACGAGGCCGACGAGATGCTGGACATGGGGTTTGCCGACGACCTCGAGCTGATTCTCGACGCGACGCCGTCGACCCGGCAGACCGTCTTGTTCTCGGCCACGATGCCAGCGCGTCTGAACCGCATCGCGCGAAGGCACCTGACCGACCCGATCCGGATCGAGATCGAACGCGCGACGGCCGCCGAGGCGACACCGTTGGTGCAGCAACGTGCGTACGTGGTGGCGCGCGCACACAAGGCGGCCGCTCTGGGCCGGATCCTCGACGTGGAGGCGCCGACGGCAGCGATCGTGTTCTGTCGCACCCGTGCCGAGGTCGAGTCCTTGACCGAGTCGCTCAACGGTCGCGGCTACCGATGTGAGGCCTTGCACGGTGGCATGGACCAGCATCAGCGCGATCGTGTGATGGGACGGGTCCGCGCGGGCACTGCCGAGCTGCTCGTGGCCACCGACGTCGCCGCACGCGGGCTGGACATCGACACGCTGTCGCACGTGTTCAACTACGACGTACCGTCAGCGCCTGAGTCGTACGTGCATCGCATCGGTCGGGTCGGCCGGGCCGGACGCGAAGGCGTCGCCATCACGTTGGCCGAGCCGCGGGAGCACCGCCTCCTGAAGTCGATCGAGCGGGTCACGAAGCGGCGGATCCCGATCGAGACACTCCCCACATCGGCCGACCTGCAGGCGCGCCGGCTCGAGATGACGCGCTCGGCGCTGTACGAGACGCTGGTCGAGGACGACCTGGAGCACTTCCGGGTCGTCGTGGACACGCTGACCGACGACTTCGACGTGGTGCAGGTCGCCCTGGCCGCGGTCAAGGTCGCCCACGAGGCGACCAACGGCGCGGCCACCGGCATGGAGGAGATCCCGACCACCGACCCGGCGCGCGAACCGTCCGGGAAGGCGGGGAGCCGAGGCGACCGCGGTCAACGCCCCGCCCGGCAGCGGCCCCGCGTCGCCGGCGACGCGAGCACGTCGCGCGTGTACGTCTCGGCCGGCCGGAAGGCAGGCGTTCGCCCGCAGGACCTGGTGGGTGCGATCGCCAACGAGACGTCGTTGTCCGGACGCGACATCGGTGCGATCGAGATCACCGACAACTTCTCACTCGTCGAGATCCCCGACCACTCCATGGACGAGGTCGTCAAGGCACTGAGCGGAACCAGGATCAAGGGCAACCGGGTCAAGGCCAAGCGCGACGCCACCCGTCGCTGAGTCGCGGCGCGGGGCTTGAGCGATCGGCTCCTCTTCCGGTAGGACGGTCGACCATGGCCACGTTCGGGCCGACGCAGTGGGCGTCACAGATCACCCTGGCAGTCTTCGTCGGCTCCCTGCTGGTCGACGTGGTCGTCGGCGGCCGGACGCCGTGGCGAGCGGCTGGCTCGGACCGCGGGTCCCTCTGGTTGATCCAGGCGTTGCAGCTGCTGGCGATCGGGCTGGGGCTGCTCGCGAAGTCGCGCGTGCCCTCTGCCGACCTACCGCTGGCCGTGTGGGCGTTGGGCATCGTGGTCATGGTCGGCGGCGCGGCGATGCGGGTGTGGGCGCTGCGGACCCTTGGCGCGCAGTTTCGCCGCGACGTGGTGGTGGAGACCGACCAGACCGTTGTCACTGCCGGCCCGTACCGGTGGGTGCGCCATCCGGCGTACACCGGATCGTTGATGATCTTCGGTGGTCTCGGCCTCGCGCTGGCCAACTGGCATCAGTGTGATGGTGCTCGTCGTCTTGCCGTTGGTGGCGTACCTGTGGCGGATCAAGGTGGAGGAGGGCGAGCTGCAGCGGGTCCTGGGCCAGACGTACCGCGGCTACGCGCACGGCCGGGCGCGGCTGATTCCGCACGTGTGGTGACGCGGCGGTTCCCGCCGCCGGACCGGTATTGAGGCCGGGCCGACGGCGAGAGACCGGTCGTCGGACTCAGGCGGTCTTGATCAGGCTGGGGATCATGGCTTCTGCCTCGGCGTTGCCGACCACCTCGGGGTGGGACCGCTGGGCGTGCAGCTGTACATGTTCGAGCAGCTCCTCCTTGGTCTCGGTGACGAACTTGCCGGGGCAGTCGGTCCCCATGTCGGCGCAGGTGAGTGAGTAGGCCATCGCGGTCTCCTTGGGCTGAGGGTGGTAGGCGGACACCTGTGCGACGAACCGGGACGCCCCAGATCGACACCCCGCCACGCGGTACCTCTGCGCCGGCAACCTCCCGGAAGCAATGCGGCGTTGCTTCCGTAAGCAAGGAAGCAATGCGGCGTTGCTCCTGTTCTTGCGGAACCTTTCCGAGGGTCATGCGGCCGGCGCGCCCGCCGAAGCTAGTCCTCCAAGGAACCTTTGCAAAGATATCTTTGTGGTGCTACGGTGCGGTCATGACGAGCTCGCCGGTCCCCGACCAGCACAAAGGATCTTCGCGACTCCCGCCGCCGCCGGAGTACGACCCTGGCCGGCAGGACGTCGTCAACCCCGACGCCCACAGCCTGCGCGGACTGGCCCACCCGCTGCGGCTGCAGCTGCTCGGCCTGCTGCGCATGGACGGCCCCGCCACCGCGAGCCAGCTGGCGGCCAGAACCGGCCAGTCCAGCGGTTCCACGAGCTACCACCTACGCCAGCTCGCGGCCTACGGCTTCGTCGTCGAGGACACGCAGCGCGGAACCGGCCGCGACCGCTGGTGGGCGGCAGCGCACCGGTCGACGTACTTCGACCCGGTGGCCGACGCTGACGAGGAGAGCCGAGCTCTCGGCGAGGAGTACTTGCGCCTCGTCGCCGACGCCAACGGGCGTCGCGCACAAGCCGCCATCGCCGGACTGCCGACCATGGACGACGACCTCGGTCCCGGTTGGTCCGACGCGTTCTCGATCAACGACGTCCTACTTCGGCTCACCCTCGACGAGGCGACGGCTCTCGGTGGCGAGCTGATGGCGTTGGCAGCCCGGTACCGCCGCGACGATCCCGAGCACCCCGAACAGTTTCCTGAGGGCTCGCAGCGCGTCGCCCTGCAGTTCAACCTTCTCCCGACGGCCTCCTCAACGGGCGGCGGTTCGGGCGGGCAGCCGTGAGCACGCCGACGCCGCCGCGGTCGCGGCGCAGCTTGTTCGCGCTGCTCACTGCTGACTTCATCTCGATCCTCGGCACGCGCATGTCGATGCTGGCGTTGCCATGGTTCGTCCTCGTCACCACCGGCAGCGCCGGCAAGACCGGCCTCATCGCGTTCGCCGAGATGGCTCCCTACGTCCTGGTGCAAGGCCTCGGCGGACCGCTCCTCGATCGCTACGGCACCTGGCGGGTGGCCATTGCCGCCGACGTCGTCGCCGCCGTCACGTTCGGTCTCGTCCCCCTCATCAACAGCACGGGGCATCTGTCGCTGGGGATCATGGCCGGCCTGGTCGCCGTCGCCGGTGCCGTGCGCGGCGCGGGCGACACGGCGCGACATGTCCTGATCCCGGGCGCGGCCGACCTCGCCGGAACGCCGATCGAACGGGCCAGCGGTCTGTACGACGGGGTGAGCCGCGCGGCTGGGATGATCGGCGCGCCCCTGGCCGGGGTGCTGATCGCCGTGACGTCCGCCCCGTCGGTGGTGGCCATCGACGCGGCCACGTTCATCATCTCCGCGACGACCGTGCTGGCCCTGGTATCACCTCGTGTGCAACCTGACGCACCGGATGCAGAGCAAGGCTCCGAAGCCGGCTATCTCGCGTCGTTGCGCGAGGGCTTCGGGCATCTGCGCGGCGACCGTCTGCTGCTCGGCATCGCGGCCATGGTGTTGCTCACCAACCTGCTCGACCAGGCGATGTCGTCCGTCTTCGCGCCGGTGTGGTCCAACGACGTCACGGGCAACGCGGTGGCGCTGGGCCTGATGTCGGGTGCGGTGGCTCTGGGAGCGGTAGTCGGCAACGCGTTGATCACCTGGCTGGGTCCGCGGCTGCCGCGCCGCCTCACGTTCGCGGTCGGCTTCCTCGTCGGCGGCAGCCCACGGTTCTTCGTCCTCGCGGCGGTGTCGAGCGTGTCTCCGGTGCTCGTTGTTGCGTTCATCGCCGGACTCGGGGTGGGTGGCATCAACCCCATCCTCGGCGCGGTGGAGTACGAGCGGGTGCCGCGTCACCTGCAGACCCGGGTGCTCGGTGCGCTGGGCGCGACCGCTTGGGCCGGGATTCCGGTCGGCGCCCTGCTCGGGGGCGCCATGGTCGGCGGGCTGGGCTTGCGGGTATCGCTGATCGTCGGCGGAGTCGCCTACCTGCTCACCACGCTGGCCCCCTTCGTCTTCCCGGCGTGGCGTGGCATGGACCGCGGACCGGCCGTCGCAGCAGAACCTGCTGGCACTGCTGCGACATCACCCGACACGGACATCCGTTCGGTGGTGCGTTGACCGGTCAGCTCGTTCGTTGCTCGACGTAGTCGGCGGCAAGCTCGCGCAGCCGCGACTGTGCGAAGGCGTGCCCATGGCCCGGTAGTGCCCGTCGCACCGGCACCTGCTGCAGCCGCTGCATCGTCGCGACGTAGGCGTCGACGTCAGAGCCGAGGCAGGTGTCGATCAGGCCGCCCTCGTAGGCGACGTCACCGGTGAAGAGGTCGCCGCGTCGTTCGTCGTACAGGTTGATCGAGCCTGGTGTGTGACCCGGAAGGTGCAGGACGGTGAAGACTCGATCGCCCAGGTCGACGACGTCGCCCTCGGCCAGCTCGCGGGTCACCGACGCCGGCGTCAAGGCGTAGTCAGTCGGGTCGTATGCGGCGTGCGGCACGGCGTCGATGACGATCTCAGGCGAGGGCGGTTCGCCGTCCGACGGCTCCTTCGCCATACCGAGCGCCGCCAGCAGGTCCGCCGACACCAGGCTCATACGACCCGGTCGGCGAACCTGTGCTGCCTCGTCGGCGTGCACCCAGCACTGCGCGAACTCGTGAGCACCGCCCATGTGGTCGAGGTGCGCGTGGGAGAGCACGAGGATCGGGTCCCGCTCGAACAGGTGCGGCAGGGCGTCGTGCAGGGCGACGATGCCCAGGCCCGAGTCGACCACGAGGTCGCGCTCGCGGCCGCGCACGTGCCAGATGTTCGCAGCGAGCAGGTCGCTGACGTGCGGTTCCACGATGCGGCTGATCCCGTCACCCTCGTCGACCGCCAGGAACCAGTCGTCTGGTCGCACCACCTGCATGCGAGGAACCTAGCGAGAGCGCCAGAATGGCGTCGGCGAAAGGGGACTGTCATGGCCCGGCACCACGTGGAGATCGTCCAACCGCCCAAGCGAGTGCTCAACAGCGACTTCACGTTCGTCGTGTACTCCGATGGCGTCAAGCTCGGGGAGCTGCTGGTCAGCAAGGGCTCCGTGGACTGGTGGCCTGCGAATCGCCGCACCGGGATCAAGAAGACATGGGAGGCGTTCGCCCGTCTCATGGAGTCGTAGTCACGGCCGGAGTCGGCCCAGGCTTGTCGGCTGCGCCGGATAGCGTCACGCCATGACCACCTCCTGGAAGGCGCCGGCCATCGAGCGCCCTGACCCCGACCTGATCGCGGACGAACGGACCTCGCTCGAGCAGTGGCTCGACTTCCATCGCGCGACGCTGCTCATGAAGTGCACGGGCCTGTCCGAGGCCAAGCTGAAGCAGGCGGCGGTGCCGCCCTCGAACTTGACCCTGCTGGGACTCGTCCGCCACATGGCCGAGGTCGAGCGCTGGTGGTTCCGTAGCAACGGTGCCGCGGAGCAGGTCGACCAGCTGTACTGCAGTGACGCCAGCCCGGACGGCGACTTCGACGACGTCGCGGGCGCCGACGCGCAGGACGATCTCGAGGTGTTCCGCAGGGAGGTCGACGCCTGCCGAGCTGCCGTGGCCGGCCGGTCCCTCGACGACGTGGTCACGCACCCACGAGGGCGCCGGGATCGTGATCTTCGGTGGATCTACGTGCACATGATCGAGGAGTACGCCCGGCACAACGGTCACGCCGACCTGATCCGCGAGTGCGTCGACGGTGTGACGGGGGACTGATCCCGGCGCGCGCGGCCACGACCTGCGTCATCATGGCGTGGTGACCGCTGAGGAGGCCGTGCCTGGGTCCGACCAGTCGCTGCTGCGCCCCTACGTGCCGCGGTTGGTGGTCGACTGGCTGAGGACCGCGCCCGCGCAGACCTGGCGCGAGGTCGAAGGCTCGCTCGCCTTTGTCGACATCTCCGGTTTCACCAAGCTCACCGAGCGGCTGGCCCGCAAGGGCCGGATCGGCGCCGAAGAGATGAGCGACACCCTCAGCACCACTTTCAGTGCGCTGCTGACGGTGGCCTACGAGGACGGCGCCGGCCTGGTCAAGTGGGGGGGCGACGCCGTCCTGCTGCTCTTCGAGGGTGACGACCACGCGGCGCACGCGGCTCGGGCCGCCTTCCGGATGCGCGCCGCGCTGCGCGACCTCGGCAAGCTCGAGACGTCGGCCGGCAAGGTCGTGCTGCGGATGTCGGTCGGGATCCACAGCGGCGTCTTCCACTTCTTCTTGGTCGGTGATCCGCTGCTCCACCGCGAGCTCCTCGTCTCTGGCCCGGCCGCGAGCATCACCGCGGAGGTGGAAGGACTCGCCAGCGCCGGGCAGGTCGGTCTCAGCGCGGCCGCCGCGGCGCAGCTGCCCGGACGGCTGCAGCGGGTGGTCGATGACACCTGGTCGGTGTTGACCTCGGAGCCGACCGTTCCCACGTCGCCGGCCCCGTATCCGCCCGACATCTCGGGACTGGACGTGGGCGCCACGTTGAGCGAGCCCATCCGCCGCCACCTGCTCGCCGGAGGCGGGGAACCGGAGCACCGTCACATCGCGGTGGGCTTCGTCCAGTTCTCCGGCACCGACGACCTGCTCGAGGAGCACGGCCCGCAGGTCTTGGCCGACGCCTTGGACGAGTGCATGCGTACCGTGCAGACCGCCTGCGAGCGCCACGGTGTCACCTTCTTCGAGACCGACATCAACCGCGATGGCGGCAAGGTGATGCTCGTCGCCGGTGCTCCCACCACGGGCGGCAACAACGAGGAGCGCCTGCTGCTCGCAGCCCGGCACATCCTCGACCGCCCTGGCGTGCTCCCGGTGCGCATCGGAGTCAACTCCGGACCGGTCTTCACTGGTGACTTCGGACCCTCATTCCGCCGCACCTACTCAGTGAAGGGTGATGCGATCAACCTTGCCGCTCGCGTCATGGGCAAGGCGTCGCCAGGTCAGCTGCTGGCCACGCAGACCGCGCTCGGGCGCTCGGCAACGTCCTTCGACGTCGAAGTGCTGCCGCCGTTCATGGTCAAGGGCAAGGCGAAGCCGATCGCGGCCGGCAGCGTCGGTGCAGCTCTAGGCGCCGGTGCGCCCGCTCCGGCGGGGCAGGAGGGCGGCCCCGGCCTGCTCGTCGGTCGTGAACTGGAGATGGCGACCCTGCGCGCCGCCCTGGACCAGGCGCGCTCGCGCCGGGGATGTCTCGTCGAGCTCGTGGGTGAGCCGGGGATCGGCAAGTCACGGTTGGTCGAGGAGCTCACCCGCGAGGCGTCCGACCTGACGATCCTGTTCACGGCCTGCGACGAGTACGAGTCCGCCACCGCCTACTTCCCGTTCCGCGCGCTGCTCCACGACGTCGCCGGCGTTCCCGAGGGGTCATCTGCGCCGGCGGTCATGGAGCGGTTGACGCAACGTGTCGCCCCCAACCATCCCGAGCTGGTCGCGTGGTTGCCGCTGCTGGGTATTCCGCTCGACGTGCAGCTGCCCGACAGCCCGCAGACCGCCCAACTCGACGAGCGGTTCCGCAAGAGTCGGCTGGCCGAGGTCGTCGTGCAGTTCCTCACCGCCACCCTGCCCACCCCCACGTTGATGGTGTTCGACGACGTCCACCTGATGGACGAGTCGTCGGCGGACCTCGTGCACCGGCTGGCCGAACAGGTCGAGGCCAACCCCTGGCTCGTCCTGGTCACGCGTCGCGACCAGGCCGTCGGGTTCGTCCCCTCCGACGAGGGGGCCGGCCTCATCTCGGTACGGCCGGCGCCACTCGACGTCGCAGCAGCGACCGCGCTGGTCTGGGAGGCGACGGAGGACGAGCCACTCACGCCGCACGAAGTCGAGGTCATCGCAGCGCGCTCCGGCGGCAACCCGCTGTTCATCAGAAGCCTTGTTGCGGCGGCACGCACCGGTGGCGGGGCTGACGCGTTGCCGGATCGGCTCGAGGACGTGATCAACAGCCAGATCGACCGACTGCCGACGGCGGAGCGGACACTGCTGCGGTTCTCGGCCGTCCTGGGCGTCGACTTCGCCGAGAGCGAGCTGCGCGCGCTCATGGAGGGCGAGGAGCTGCCGACCGGGCGGGACTCCCTGCGTCGGCTGGGTGAGTTCCTCGAGGTCGCCGGACATGGACGGTTCCGCTTCCGCCACGCGCTGTTGCGCGATGCCGCGTACGAGGGCCTGTCATATCGGCGTCGTCAGCTGCTGCACGGTCGGGTCGGCGAGACGCTCGAGGGGAACGCCGTCCGGCCCGACGACGAGTCCGAGCTGTTGTCGATGCATTACCTGTACGCGGCACGGCACGACAAGGCGTGGCACTACTCGATGGTCTCCGGGGAGCGGTCGAAGGCCAAGTACGCGTACGCCGAGGCAACCGAGTTCTACCGGCGGGCGATCGAGACCGCCCGCCGGTTGCCCGAGGTGTCGGCCGCTGAGCTGTCGTCGGTCAACGAGTCGATGGCCGACGCACTCATGCGCCTTGGCAACTTCGAGGCCGCGCGCGCTTGCTACCGGGCGGCCCGGCGCCATTGCCGGGACGCACCCGTCCGTTGCGCCGAGCTGCTGTTGAAGGAGGCACTGGTTCCGACGCGGCAAGGGCGTCCGAGCCTGGCTCTGCGGCTGCTCACGCAGGGCCTGCGTGCACTGGAAGGTCGCGGGGACGTCGACACCGTGCGGCAACGCTCTCGGTTGGAGTCCACGTATGCGAGCGTGCGCTACGACCAAGGGCGGTACCGCGACGCCCGGCGGTGGGCGCTGCTGGCCGAGGAGGACGCACGGCAGGCCGAGGACACCGCGGCACTCGCGGAGGCCTATGTGGTGCTGCAGGCCATCGCGGCCTGGAGCGGACGTGGTCGGGGGGAACCGTACGGCGAGCGGGCGTTGGAGCTGTTCACCGCGCTCGGCGATCGGATGCAGCGGGCCCATGTACTGAACAACCTGGCGGGTGCGGCGTTCTTCGAGGGTCGCTGGTCGGACTCCACGGCGATGTTCGAGGTCGCGCATGCGGAGTACCAAGCAGTGGGCGCGGTCTACAGCGCGGCTCTCGCGCAGTTCAACGTCGCCGATGTGCTGTGGCGGCAGAACCGGTTCACCGAGGCGGAGGAGTTGCTCCGCCAGGTGCGCCGTGTGGCCCGCGGTATCAAGGAGCCAGAGCTGGCAGCGTTGGCCGAGCGCGAACTCGGGCGGACGCTGGTGCTTTCGGGCCGTGCGGACGAGGGCCGGGCGCTGTTGGATTCCGCTCTGGAGGCGTTCGTCGCCCAGGGCGCGCGCTACGAGGAGCTGGTGACCGAGACCGCCTTTGTGGAGTACCTGCTCAACACCGATCAGCCACGGCTGGCCCTGGAACGCGCCGAGACGGCGCGATCCCGCGCTGAGGCGGCCGGTGCCAGCACCCTGTTGCCCACGTTCAACCGGCTGCACGCCGAAGCCCTGCTGGCGCAGGGTGAGCCGACGGCCGCGGCCGAGGAACTCTCGGCGACGTTGGCCACGCTTGCCGACGAGGAGGCCCACGAGCGCGGCTTTCTGCTGCTCGACCTGACGCAGGCGCGCGTCGCCCTCGGCTCGCCAGACGTCATTGACCTTCGTGACCAGGCACTTGAGGAACTGAGTGGGCTGGGAGTGGTGGTCAGCGAGGATCGCTGACCACCACTTCGGCCGTCACGGTCCCTTGATGTTGGCCTTCGGGTCGCCGATGAACAGCAGGTACGGGACGTAGTTGCCGGCCGCGTCCCGCTTGGACAGTGTCGGGTCGATGCAGAAGTACTTGCCCGCGTCGACGATGCCGGACTTGGCGCAGATGGTGGCGTCACCGGCGAAGGTGGCTGGCGCGTTCGGAACGCCGGTGAGGTCCACCCATACGTGCAACGGGTTGGCCTTCACGTCCTCCTGCAGCTCGAACAGGCTCCACTTCTCACGAGGTGCTTCCTTGTCGGTGTGCGGACACAGCGCGCTGTAGCAGCCGACGACCAGCGTGGCCGGCTTGGTCCGGGTGTACAGCGCATTGTTCTGGTTGTCGAGCAGCGGCCCGATCGCGTTGACCAGCTGTCCGGTCAACCCGGCCTTGATGCGGCAGGGGATCCCCGGCGTGTCGACCGAGTTCAGGCAGTCGGTCTGGTACAGGTAGATGTTCGACGAGCCGCCGTTGGGGAGGATGTACTTCGAACACGTGCCCTGCGTCGCACTGAGCACGCACGGCAGCCCCGGTGAACGGGTCCACGCTGTTCAACGTGGTCGGCGTACCAGGTGCCGTCGTGACGGTGGCAGCCTGGCCCGCCACGTCGACCTGAATGGTGGCCGGAGTCGGCGTCGGTGTCAGATTGGTGGCGCTGGCCGTGAACACCACGTTGTTCTCGAGCGCTGAGTACGTGCTCCCGACGATCGTCACCTGAGTGCCGCCTGACGGCACGGTCGCTTGGGTGTTACCCCCCAAGGTGCCGGTGCCGGTGGTCTTGGTCAGTGTGACGGTCGCGCCGCTGGCATCGGCCGGGTTTCCCTGGGAGTCCAAGAAGCCCACGGTCGTGTCGAACGGCTGCCCGACGACCGGGTGCGGAAGCCGAGGTGCAGAACCCTGGTCCAGGAGATTCGTGATCGCCATCGCCGTCGGTGGCCCGGCACTGACGGTGAGTGGGGTACCTCCGCTCAGGTTCCCCGCCGTGGCCTGAAGAGTCGTGCTGGTAGCCGTCTTGAGTGCGACCCCGCTGAACGTCGCGACGCCATTGGCGGTGGGCGCCGTCGCGGGCAGCCCGTTTGACGTCGGCGATGGCCGTCAGCGAGACCTGAGTGCCGTTGTCGCTGGTGACCACGTTGCCGAAGCCGTCGACGACGCTGGCCGTCGCGGTGAAGAGCGAGCCGGCTGTGACCGATCCCGGGAGCGACGACCACGAGTCTGGCTGCTGCTGCCGGTGTCACGTCGAGCATCCCCGGCGCCGACGCAACTGCGGAGGAGTCGACGCTGAGCACGTAGTCGTTGGCTGTGTTGACGGTGAGGTTGGAGAACGTCGCGATCCCGCTCTGGGTGCTGGCGGAGGCCCCGAACGGGAGGTTGCTCGGATTCGCATTCAGCGTCACCGGCGGCCGTTGTCATCGGTGAGGAAGTTGCCGTAGCCGTCGTAGAGCGTGGCCTGCAGGCTGAACGACCCGCCTGCCGGGATAGCTCGTCGCGGACTGGTTCTGGTGACCAGCAGCTTCGCTGGGACGTTGTGCTGCACCGTCACCGGGATGGACCTGGAGCGGTTGTTGCCGACACCGATGGTGATGGTGTCCGGCCCGGCCGTGTCGAGGGTCGGCGTGACGTGGTCTGGCCGCCGCTGAACGAACTGCGCGCTGGGACAGGTCTCCGCCACCCAGCGGGTACCGCAGTCCAGGTGCCCAGCACCGTTGCGTGTCGGTGTCGACGTTGCCGTAGCTCGTCCCTCGGCCGAGACCGTGACGGTGAAGGACTGCCCTGCTGTGGCTGTGATCGGAGGTTGCCCTGGACCGGCCGACGACCAGGTGTGTGGCCGCTCCCGGGTTGACGTTGACTTTCGCGGACCGCCATGGTTCCGTCGTGCGCGAACAGAGCTGGGCGTACCTGCCGTCGTCGAGGTTGAAGCCGGGGAACAGGTGTGTTCCGCCGTCACTGGCCGATGAAGGCGTGCGGAGCCGGGGACTGTCCCGCCGGGGATCGGGTCGAAGGACACCGTGCCGGTGTAGTCCGGCACGACATTGCCGTAGTGTCGGTCATGCGCACCGTTGCGTCGAACGGGGTCTCCCGCTGTCACGGTCGTTCGCCGACGGCGTCACGATCACCTTCTGGGCCGTCGCGGCGGTCACCGAGTGGTTGCCGAGGCGGTCGGGAGAGTTCCGTCGCTCGCCGTCACCGTGCGTTGTCCGCCATGCACCAGAGTGTGCATTGACGGTGGCGTTGCCGCCGTCGGCCGCGGCGAACAAGTAGGGCGGCGGGATCGTCTCGTCGGTGTGTGTCCGCCGCCGACCGCGAAGGCCACCGTTCCGGCGTAGCCGGTGGCGATGTTGCCGTACGGGTCGTAGGCGGTGACGTCCAGGACTGCTGGGTCCCCGGCTTGCAGGTGCTCGGACGGCACGCTCAGCGCAACTGCGTGGCGGCGGCTGGCGTGATCGGCACGGACTGACGCTGCCGGAGGTCAGTCCGTTGGCGGAGTCGGTGACCGTGAAGCTCTGCGACGGCGCCGTCGTGAGCGTCAGGCCGTTCGTGAAGGTGTGCTGGCCGGCGTCGGCTGCGGTGAACGTGTAGTCGGCAGGGACCTGCGTGAACGGGCTGCCTGGGGTCACCGAGAAGTGGACCGTGCCGCGGTAGCCGGTGGCGATGTTGCCGAACGCGTCGACGGCCTGGATCGTGGGCGACAGCGGCGGTGCCAGCCACCGGGTCGCCGGGCACGCCGCTGATCACCAGCGCGGTCGCTGCGTTGCTGATGACGGTGATCGTGCGCGGCGTCGCCGGTGGCGTCAGCGCGGTGCCGGCACCGAGACGGGCGCTGGTGGCTGCGGTCTGCCAGGGGTAGACCCCGCCGACTGTTCCGGCGGTGGCCTGGAACAAGAACGCAAGTCCCTCGCCGGTGCGCAATGCGTCGCCGCCGTCGGTGCGTCGGGCGTCGGCTTGGATGACGTACGTACCAGCGCCGGCACAGGGTGCGGGCGCTGTTCCCGTGCAAGTCTGCAGGGTCAAGTCCCAGGCACCGCGGGGCGTGAGAGCGGCGCCGAACGGGAGTTGCGGCACGAACCCGGGCGGCATCGCGACGCGGAACGACCCGAGTGTGGATGACCCGTTGTTGAGGACGCCCATGGCGAACCACGACGAGGCACCGGCGTTGATCTTCGTGGGGGCTGCGTAGACCGTGTACGTGCCTCCGGCGGGCGGTGGCGCAGTGGAGGCATTGGCCGCTGCGCTGACCGGCACGATGAGCGCCGCGACCAGCGCGACGGCGACCGCCACGCTGTGGCGTCGAGCCCCGGTGTGATGTGTTGCCCGCATAACGAGTCCCCTCCGTGCCTGAGACGCGGCACCCCCGGTCGACCACGGACCCCGTCCGAATGTTCGACGCTCAATAACTACTCCGACCGTAGCCCCAGCGCCAGAGCGATCATGACCAAACTCCTACCAAGGAGCCGTCCTCGCGCCGAGTTGTCGGCGAAGCGTCACGTGGCGTCACCGGGTGTCACGAAATCGAGGGTGACCGGTCGGCTCAGATCCAGATCGCGGCGGTCAGCCCGTCGCTGAACGACTCGGGTGGGTCGGGAAGGCAGCGCGCCGTGCCGGCAGCGACCCGAAGGGCGGTCCACGCGGCCGCCGCTGCGTCGAGGACGTCATCCGCCGCGACACCTGCCCTGGCAGGGAACGATCGATCGCTGATCCGCAGCCCGGCGCTGGCGAGCAGCTCCCGTCGCTGCGTACGTCCGCCTGGGGTCTTCTTGCGCTCCTGCAGCGGCGCGCCGGCCAGCGCGGCGAACGACGATTCGGGGTGCACCTCGACCACATGAAGTGCGTACGTTGCCAGCCACGCGTCGACCTGGAGGATCTTGGCGCGCAGGCCGAAGGCCTGCGTCGAGATGCCGACGCCGGCGCGGTCCCGGCTGATCTGATTGGCGCGCGCGTACTCGTTGGTCGCCAGCGCCTCACGGATCGGGGTCAGGAAGACCGCGGAACGGCGCGCTCCGAGCGCCGCGGCAGCCAGCAGGTCTGCCTGTCGACGACTCGCGTCGGGCAGGCCGATCGGAATGTCGATGGCCATGACGTCGAGCGGGCCGTCGTCGAGAGCTCGGTCGGCGAGCTCGCTGATCGTCGCGGCCGCATAGGTGGTGAGCCACGGCTGGCGGTCCTGGCTCGTCGTGACGGCGACGCCGACCCAGCCGAAGCGGCATGCGTCGACGCCCATCACCCGTGAGACCAGCGTCCCATCGGTGTTGATCAAGGAGTCGTGGTGGGTCAGTTGATGCCGAGAGTGCGCATCGCCTCGAAGGCGGCCAGCACGTCTGGTGACCCGGTTGGCTCGACAGGGTGCTGCGGTGGACGGTTCCACAGCCAGCAGTCCAGGTCGGCGGCTGCGCCGCTCACGGTGGCGGCCACGTCGTCGCCGTCGTCCACCTCGCGAACCCGCAGATCGTGGTCGTCAACGGCGTCACCGGAGTCGGGATCGGTGCCCGTGAACCGTCCGAGCACCGCCTGCCAGCTCGTATCCGTGTCGGTGGTTCGAAACCGCATCGTGTGCGCGGGGTTCGGGGTGAAGCTGCCCCAGTTGGGCACGCCCCCGAACATCACGCGCAAGACTTCGTCGACACCGTCGTGGCTGAGCCGGGTCGGCAATGGCGTGCGATCGCCGGCCGCGAGCTCTGCGTCGACCCGGTGGATCAAGGCTTCGTGGGCCTGGCGTCGGCGGATGAAGCCGACGCTGTGGTCATCGGCCCAGGTCCACACCTGCGTCTGCGGCTGGTTCTTGGTGAGCACATCGACCAGGTCTTGTCCCACTCGTTCGTAGAACGCGAAGACGGCGCGACGGTCGCTCGGGCGGTTGCCGATGTCGAGGGCCTCGACGCTAGCCGGATCGATCAGTCCCTCGCGGACGATCTTTCCCCAGAACCACTGGACCTCGGTGAGGTGCCACAGCAGGTCGTCCGCGTTCCAGTCCGGGCAGCTCGGGACGGGCGCCTCGGGGTCGGTATCGCGCAAGGCGGTCGCAAACCGCGCCGACTCGGACACGAGGTGTCCCAGGTAGTCCAGTTCTGCTGCCATGGCGTCAACCTGCCACGATCAGACCCGGCTCGCCGAGAAATTCGGCGCCGACGGCCCGCGAGCAGCGACTCACGAGCTCACCCTGGTCAGGCGCAGGAAGCTCCGCGGGACCACCGTCGCATCGAGGCCACCGCCGGCGTGCCGCACCTCGAAGTGCAGGTGGCACCCGTCCGGGGCGCCGAGCTGCCCCGACCGGGCGATCAGCTCACCGGGTCGCACGTGCTGGCCCGGCCGGACGTACACGCGCCGGACGTGGCCGAACAAGAAGTCGTGGCCGGCATGTCGCACGCGAAAGGCCTTGGCCCCGTACGCCGGCCCTGGCGTTCCCGGCGCGGACGGGCTCAGCACCACGCCGCGAGTGGCCGCGAACACCTTGGTTCCGCAACGCATGGCGACGTCGATGCCGTGGTGGAAACCCTCGTGGTGGGGGCACCGCGCATCCGGTGAGTAATAGGGAGCCTTCGTGCAGCCGTAGGGGATCATGATCCGATGAGCGCCGGCGAACCACGGCGACGTGTACCGATGGTGGTCGTGGGTCCAGAACCGATGCGGCGCGGCGGCGTCGGCGCTCGAGACCGACACCAGCGCCAGTGCGGCGAGGGCGAGTACGACGGCGCCGAGTCGACGGTTCACAGGTTCGGTGGCAGGACCGGGTTCAGGTAGGGCTGGCGCACCATCGTGGAAAACGCGTAGATGGTCGATGCGTCGTCGTCGTAGCGGCAGTTCTGCTTCGAGACGCCGTCGACACCGTGATTGAAGTGCAGCAGAAGGTGCAGTGCCGGGAAGGTCGTCGCCTGAGTCACGACGTCAGCGTACGCGGCGGCTTCCTGCTCGATGGTCAGTCGCCGGCGACGCGGATCGCGATGACGGGGTCGGCTGCGTTGGCGGCCAACAGCTTCTCGTCGGCCACAGCCGACATCCAGTCCAGCTGGTGCAGCGTCGGGTCCTCCAGGACGCGCTGCACGACTGCCGCCTCCAGGATCCGTCCCGGTGAGTAGCGCGACCACGCGGACACGAAGCGTCCCTCCAGCAGCCGGTATGAGGGCGCGTCGAGGATGGCGAACGTGTAGGCGGCGAGCTGACCATCCAACGACAACGTGGCCATCTCCAGCACACCGGCGTTGGCGAGCCCGCGCACGCGCGACTCCCACATCAGTCGGCCAGGAATGTCATCGAGGTGACTGGCCCGACCGTGAGCGTGGTCGCGACCGCGGTGGTGGTCGGCGAGCTGCGGGAGCTGTTCCAGGATCTCGTGGGCATCGCAGGTGAGGGCCACCGACAGCTTCAGGCCATCGGTCTCGATCCGGTTCGTGGCCTTGCGCATCTGGCGTCGCATGTTGTGGCTGAGGAAATCGGTGACGTCGCTGTGGCCCGCGGCGTCGATGATCGGGATGGGCGCATCCGCCTGGATCCTCGCGCCGGGCAGACCCAGCGCAAACGCCTCCACCCGTGGGTCGCCTGCGGGCAGCATCCCCAGGTCGACGTAGGGATGCCGGCCACGCGCGAGCAGTACGTTGCCGACGGCTCGTCCGAGCAGCTCGGCGTGGTCGATGTCCAGGGCGAGCAACGCACCGCGCTGGCCGACCGCCGTACCGGCCAGCGTCACGAGATCGATGGCCCCTGCCCGAAGGTCGAGCAGCACGACGGCGGCACACACGGTGTCGTCGGCGTCACGGATGACCACCGACCAGCTGGACTGGTCGGGCGCGGCCTCCAGCGAAGCCATCACCCACACCATGCGGGCGGTTGCCGGCGCGTCGCATCGCAGCGCCAGCGCCTCGATGTCGCGCACGTTGCGCTGCAGCTCACGGCGGCCGCGCAACACCTCGACGCGCTCACCGGTGGTGACGTGGAACGCGGCGTCGACCGAGGAGGGGCTGCGGGATGAGTCGACGGGCAGACGTGGTAGCTCCGGTACGAGATCGCGGGCCTGGGCGCGAGTCCTCATCGGGCGTCGGGTCCGGTCTGTGTCACCGACGCGACCAGCTGCTGGGTGACCAAGGGCACGTGACCGTCGATCCACGCCTCGAGCTCGGCCGGGGGGAGCGCCTTGGAGAAGAAGAAGCCTTGGGCCTCGTCGCAGCCGCTTCTGGCCAGCTGCGAGGCGGTGGCCTCGTCCTCGACTCCCTCGGCAACCAGCGTCATGCCCAACGAGTGCGCCAGCTCGATCGTCGAGCGGACGATGGCTGCCGCGCGGGGGTCCTGCGACATGGGCGACACGAAGGAGCGGTCCAGCTTCAGCTCGTCGATGGGCAGCTCTCGCAGATACGCCAGTGAGGAGTAGCCGGTGCCGAAGTCGTCGACCGCCACTCGGATGCCCAGACGACGCAGCTGGCTGAGGATGGCCCGGGCTCGCTCACGGTCACCCATCAAGAAGTCCTCGGTGATCTCCAGCTCCAACGCCGTGGCCGGCAGCTGACGATCGAACAGGATCTTCCAGATCGCGCCGGGCAGCTCGGAGTCGACCAGCGACGACGCCGAAAGGTTGACCGCCACCGTCAGCTCGCGACCCTGGTCGAGCCAGGTGCGCACCTGGTCGAGGGACTGCTCGAGCACGGCGAGGGTCAGCTCCCGCATCAGCCCCGAGTCCTCGGCCAGCGGGAGGAAGGCGTCGGGGTACAGCAGACCCCGCGCCGGGTGTTCCCAGCGGACGAGTGCCTCGACCCCGCTGACGGACAGCGTCCGCGCGTCGACCTTGGGCTGGTAGTGGACGACGAGGTGACGGTTGTGGATCGCGTCGCGCAGCTCCTCGAGCGTGCGCAGGCGGTCCTCGCCCTCCATGTTGTCCACGGCCGCGCTGTAGACGACGTAGCCGGAGCGCGTGCCCTTGGCCTGGTACATCGCGATGTCGGCGCGTCGCAGCAGGGCCGTGACCTCGTTGCCGTGGTCGGGAATCAACGAGATGCCCACGCTGGCGTCGACGCGGACCGTGACGCCGTCGACGTAGAACGGCGGTTCCAGGGAGTCGCGGATCCGGACGGCGACGGCCTCGGCGCCCTCGGCGCCGGCGTCCAGCAGCAGCACCGCGAACTCGTCACCGCCGAGCCGCACGAGGAAGTCGTCGGTGCCGTGCACGCATTCGGTGAGGCGGGTGGCGACCTGGCGCAGCAGGTCGTCGCCGGCATGGTGGCCCAGGCTGTCGTTGACCTCCTTGAACCGGTCGAGGTCGAGCAGCAGCAAGGCGCCGTGCATGGTGGACCCGTCACCGTCGTTCATGTATTGCTGCACGCGGTTGTAGAACGCGCGGCGGTTGCCCAGACCGGTGAGCTCGTCGGACAGCGCCAGCTGATGGCTGTGCGCGAGCACGGTGGCTTCGCGGAACGTCACGATCAACCGGCCGAGTGCGAACACGACGGTGGCCGCCGCCAGGAACAAGGCGATCGGGTGCAGCGGGTGCCCGTGGTCGTAGAGCAGAAGGACGAGTGCGCACAAGGTGGCCACGACCGGGATGCCGAGCAGGACCCACGCCGGCAGGACGACACCGGTCGGACGGTCGGCCCAACCAGGCGCGAACGCGATGGCCAGTGTTGCGAGGACCCACACGCCATCGAGCAGTCCACCGCTGACGTAGGTGCCGGCAGCAGCCTCGAACAGGTACACCGCGTCGGCGATGGCGAACAAGATCATGCCGCCGGCGAGGAACCACAGCCCTCGCGGTGGTCGCCAGTGGAACAGCGCGAGCACGGCCGTCGTCATCAACAACAGCAAGATGTCGAGCAACGGGTAGGCGAGTGTCGTGACCACGGCGGCGGCGCTGCCGCCAGTCACGGCGAGGATCGGTCCGAAGAACGCGGCGGCCAGAGCGGCGACGGCCAGGCCACCTACAACACCGTCCAGCCACAGACTCAGGGGTACGTCGTCGGCGATCTCCCGCACGATCAGGTAGAGCGCGACGAACGCAAAGGGGAAGAAGGCCAGCCACAGCCCGTCGGCCACCGACGGGAACGGCTCGGGGTCCTGAGGACGGATGAACACCGTCCAGTACGGGTTGCCGGCTCCGTAGACCGCCAGCGCGATGCCGAGCAGCGTCCAGGCGCGCTGGTACGACGCCGCCTTGTGGGCCCGCACGAGACACACGACAGCACTGAGCTCGTAGGCGATGTTGTTCAGCCAGCCGTCGAGGAACAGGTTGTAGCCCGGGTGGGGACGTACTCCGGGAATCGTCGACACCACGAAGACGCCGAAGACGGTGGCCACCACCACATACAGGGCAGTGGACGTGAAGGCACGGCCGAACCGGACCACAGGGCCGGGTCGCACCGCGGAATCACCAGCCAAGACCGCCCCCTTCACCACGCCAGAAGATCCCGCGTGCTTCATCGGGCGGTACGGGCCGCGCCTTGATCGCAGCGCCCCGCCGACTGGGCCGAACGGGTGACGGGGCCGAGCGCGGCGACCCCGATAAGGTCGGTCCCGTGGCGGAACGATCCATGGACCTGATGCCCGGCGAGACGATGGTGCTCTCCTCGCACCCGCACTGGTGGTACTTCTGGAAGCACGCCGCGAGCCTGGTCGGCATCCTGGTGCTGTTCTGGCTGGCGAAGGCCGGCCCCAGCTTCCTCGACGGGTTCCTCACCTGGATCGCCACGGTGGCGCTGCTGGTGGACCTGGTCGCGACCGCGTTCCGGTTCGCGCAGTGGCAGACCACCCGGTTCGCCGTCACCGACCGACGCGTGGCCTTCCAGTCAGGGCTGATCAGCCGCCACGGTGTCTCGATCCCGATCAACCGGGTCAACAACGTGAACTTCCACCAGGGCGCCATCGCGCGGATGCTCGGCAACGGCAACGTCGTCATCGAGTCGGCGGGGGAGACCGGCGAGTCGGTGTTCGAGAACATCCCGCACCCCGAGCACGTGCGTCAGGTGATCTTCAACCAGATGGACGTTGACGAGGAGAAGGACGCGGCCCGCGACGCCGACGCGATCGCCCAGGCCCTGGCCAAGACCCAGCCTCAGTCCATGACACCGGCATCGACACCGACACCGGCATCGACACCGCCGGCCAGTTCGGCGGACCCACAGGGGCGCCTGCAACAGCTGGAGCAGCTGCGAGCCCAGGGCCTGATCACCGACACCGAGTACCAGTCCAAGCGCACGGAGATCCTGGGCAACCTCTAGCACCAGGAGGCCCGGGAGGCGCCGTGACGCACGAGCAGCTGAACCTCGTCGCGGCGGTGGTGGCGGCGACGCTCCTCGTGGCGGTGCTCGCCGTGCGCTGGGCGGCTCGTCTGGGTCTGCCGAGCCTGCTCCTCTACCTCGGCCTTGGCCTCATGCTGGGCGAAGCCGGCCTCGGCGTGCGCTTCGAGAACTTCGACCTGACCCGCAGTTTGGGCTACGCCGCCTTGGCGGTGATCCTGGCCGAGGGCGGGCTCACTACCCGCTGGTCCCACATCCGGCCGGTCCTGGGCTTCGCGACGGTGCTGGCGACCGTGGGCGTGGTCATCTCGGTCCTGGTCGTGGCGACCGGCACCCACCTACTGCTCGGGGTCGAGGTGCGCACGTCGGTGCTGATCGGCGCGGTCGTGTCGTCGACCGATGCGGCTGCGGTGTTCGCCGTCATGCGGACGTTGCCGACCCGGCGCCGGGTCGGCGCCAGCCTGGAGGCCGAATCGGGGCTCAACGACCCCACGGCCGTGATCTTGGTGACCCTCGCAGCCTCCGACGCATGGAGTCAGGACAGTGTCTGGCAGCTGGGTGGTCTGGTGGTCTATGAGCTGCTGGTGGGTGCGGCGATCGGCGTCGCGATCGGCATCGCCGGTCTCCACGTCGTACGACGTGCCGCCCTGCCGATGGCCGGCCTCTACCCGATCGCGGTGCTGGCCGTGGCTGGGCTCGCGTTCGCCCTGGCCGGACTCGTGGACACCAGCGGCTTCGCCGCGGTGTACGTGGCGGGGCTGGTGCTCGGGAATGGCCGGCTCCTGCACCGCGCGCCCACCCTGGCGTTCGCTGAAGGCGCCGCGCTGTTGGCCCAGATCGGCCTGTTCGTGATGCTCGGACTGCTGGCCAGCCCCGACCGACTCATCGACGCGCTGGTGCCGGCGTTGGTGGTGGGACTGTTCCTGACGGTGTTCGCCCGACCGCTGTCGGTCTTCATCTGTGCACTGCCGTTCCGCATCCCTCGTGGCGAACGGTTGTTCTTGTCGTGGGCCGGGCTGCGCGGGGCGGTCCCCATCGTTCTGGCGACGATTCCTGCCACTGAGGGGTACCACTCGCCGCAGAACGTCTTCGACATCGTGTTCGTGCTGGTGGTCGTCTACACCGCAGTGCAGGCACCAACGCTGCCCGCGGTCGCGCGTCGGGTCGGCATCGTCAGCCCCGACGTGACCAACGAGGTCTCGATCGAGGTCGCGCCCGTGGAGGAGTCCGACCGTGAGCTGCTCGACGTGACCATCACCGCCGAGTCGAAGCTCGTGGGGCTGTATGTCGATGCGCTGCGGCTGCCGGGTGGCGCGTCGGTGACGTTGGTGCTGCGGGCAGACGAGCACGTGGTGCCCGACCGCCACACCCGGCTGGGCACTGGCGATCGCGTTCTCATCGTGACGCCGGCCCGATCCAGAGCGTCGGTGGAGCGGCGGATCCACGAGGTGTCCCGGTGGGGCCAGCTGGGGCGCTGGAACCAAGGCGGTGAGCCGCCGATCGAACCTGAGGCCTACCCGTGGCGGTGGACGCGCTCGCTCAGTCGAGTGTGACGACGCCGTTGGTCGTCTGCAGCGACACGGCCATCAAGCCGGCCTGGTCCTGATCCATGGGAAGCCAGTCGACGTCGATTTCCAGCAGCTGCTCCGGAGATTGACCCAGCCAGCGCGCAACGGCGTCGGGTTCGCCGGCGATCTGCAGTCCGACGATGCGGACGTCGCCATGAGCGCCCGCCGAGGGATGCTCGTCCACCGGCACCTCCCACTGGATGAAGAACGGCAGCTGCGGATTGCTGATCAGGTCGTTGACGCCGATCTGCTTCCAGTGCAGGTCGTAACCATCGGGGCGATGCCGGTTGCCGTCGACCGCATCACGACCCAGCCGCGACTCGACCTTGCTGATGTCGTCGACGCCGACGACCCAGCCGAGCCATCCACCGCCCTCTTCGGCCCGGGCCTTGACGGCCTGGCCGAACGGTGCGCGGTCGACCGCGGGGTGGTCCAGCGGTGACACGACCTCGAGGTACGTGCCGCCCGCGAGCGGGAGGATGAAGTTGCGGGTGCCGAACCGTGGGTGGCGACCACCGTCGACGAAACCTGCGCCCACCTGGGCGCCGATGCGCTGCACCACGTCAGCCAGACACCCTGCGCTTGTGGCGTAGGAGACGTGGTCGAGACGCATATCGGCATCCTGCCCAATCAGCGGAGCGTGGTTGACAGCGGGGTCGTCCACAACCATCGGCTCGTCAGCGCGTATCCCCAAGCGTTTCGGCGGTCGGGTGAAGTCGTCACCGCCCACCGCGACCGTTCGCGCATGTCCACCACCTGGTCGTCCGCATCGCCGCGTCTGAGGTTGTCCGGTCCCGCAGCACTGGTCGAGGCGATCCCCTATCTGCTCGGATTTCGCCCTCGCGACTCGGTCGTTGCACTTGCTCTGCGTTCGGTCGCTGACGGGTCGCCTCAGGTGGTCGCCACCGCGCGTGCCGACCTGGACCTGAATGCCATCGTGGCGTTGAGCGGCTTCGCCGTACGGGCCGGCGAGCAGGGCGCCGACCGCGCCGTGGTCATCGCGATCGGGCCACCACTGCAACCCGGTGAGGCGGCGAACCTGGAGTGGCAGGAGGACGACGACGGTCTCATTCGGATAGCCGCCGCGGCAGGTGTCGGGGCACTGCTGCGCCAACACGGGGTGATGCTGGTCGACCTGCTCGTGGTGGTCGAGGTGACCGGCGATCGCGGCGAGCGGGGTTGGCGGTGGCGCTCGGCGTGGTGTGAAGACCGGCAGTGCTGTCCGCCGGAGGGTCGGTTCGTGCCCGACGACGGGGTCGTGTCGGCGCAGGCGGTCGCGCTCGGCCTGACCGCCCTGCCCAACCGGCAGGCGATCGAGAAGGAGCTCGGCCGCGACGAGCAGCGGTGCAGCGAGGTGGCTGCGGCGATCGAGGACCTGCCTCGTTGGTGGTTCCTCGACGATGCCGAACGTCAGGAGCAGGTCGACGCGATCCAGGCCGCGCTCGACTCCGGCATCGCCGTCGGCAAGCTCGACGCGGCACGTGTCGCCCGTTTCGTCACGGCTCTGCGCGACGTGCACGTCCGCGACGCGGTGGCGGTCGCCGGTCGGCGACGGCGTCCCCGTGAGGAGCGGGCAGCGGCCCTACGGGCGGCACAGCGTTTCTGGCTGGGACTGACCCGATCGGCGCCGCAGGGATGGATCGCACCCCCCGCGACCCTGCTGGCCATGACGGCCTACCGCCTGGGCGACGGCGCGCGCGCCAACGCGGCTCTTGACCGGGCGTTCGCGGACGACACCGAGTACTCCCTCGCCCAGCTGGTCGCTCAGGCCCTGATCCTGGCGATGCCCCCGGCGGAGCTCGAGGCCATCTGGCAGCGCTCCTCGCGCTTGCACGTCACCGCGCCGTGAAGATGTGGGCCACTTCACGTGCTCGCTTCGTTTCAGACGGTGACCGGGCTGGTCTGGACGGGTCGTGGCTGGGGATCTGCTTCCCGACCCGCCCCGTTCGCGGGCTAGCGTCCGCGCGTGGACGGGGGCTGGCCGGTTCAGCGTCGACGCATACGTCGGCTGCCGGTGCTGCTCGCCGTCACCGTTCTCGCTCTACTGACACACCTGACCTACGTCGACACCGCCACCGCCTCGGTGGTCGCGGCTTGTCAGCCCCCGGACTGCCACGTCGGCGTCGGCGGCTCCCCGCACCACGCGGCGTTCCTGGGTTCCGGCGGCCTCCTGCTGGACGCGTCGTTCTCAGGTCTGGGCATCAGCCGCGCAGCCGTAGCCACCTGCACCGATTGCGAGTGGCTCCTGGTGTCCATCTGCAAGGGCGGCACCGGCGGCGGCTGCCACGGCTCAGGCTCGTGCCCGCTGGGGGAGCATCGGATGCTGGTGTTCCTTCGCCACGTGGGCGAACCCGACTACAACCAGATCGGCAGCTATTGCGTCGGCTCCGGCGGCCCGGTCACGGTTGGGGAGATGGCCCAACACCTGCGCGACGTGGTGGTCGAACGCGTTCCGCCAGTCCGTCTTGGCTATCAGCCGGCGGGCGGAGCGCTGGTCAACCTACCTGCGCTGTTCAGCAGCGGCCAGCCACGTCGCATGGATACTCGCCGCTTCGACCTCGTCGGCTTCCAGGTGGTGCTCGATGCGCGGCCGTCGTGGCTGTGGACCTGGGGCGACGGCACCCAGACCGCCACCACCGAGCCAGGTGGGCAGTGGCCCGATCGGTCGGTGTCCCACACCTTCCGGAACTCCGGTGCCGTTCAGGTGACCCTGACCACGAGCTGGGACGGCTGGTTCACCGTGGACGGCATGGGGCCGTTCCCGACCGGGGGGAGTCCGGTGGTCCAACAGTTCGGTCCTCGGGTCGTCCCGGTCCGGGAGGCGCGGGCACATCTGGTCACCCCATGACCACGAACGCCGCCGTCCGGTAGCGTCCCAGCGGCGCCAGCGACCGACTTGGCGCCGGGAGGTGACGGCATGGGCACGATCGTCGTGGGGTACGTCGCCACTGCCGAGGGCACAGCCGCCCTCGAGCGGGCGATCGACGAGGCTCGCCTGCGGCAGTCCCAGCTGGTCGTGGTGATCTCCCACAAGGGCGGCGTCGGTACCGACGACGAGCACATGGCGCAGACCAACGAGGAGATCAGTCGGCTGCAGCAGCAGTTGGTGACCGCAGGCGTCGATCACGCGATTCGCAGCCTCGTGCGCGGCAACGACCCCGCCGAGGACATCCTCGCGGTGGTCGAGGAAACGGGGGCGGAGTTGATCGTGATCGGGCTTCGTCGACGTAGCCCCGTGGGCAAATTGATCCTCGGCAGCAACGCACAGCGGGTGCTGCTCGACGCCTCGTGCCCGGTCCTGGCCGTCAAGGCCTCCGGCTGATCGCCATGGCTGCCAAGCCCGCACTGCACCTGGCCCAGGACAAGAGCGCCGATGCCCTGCTGAGCAGTGACCCGTTCGCCCTGCTCGTGGGCATGCTGCTCGACCAGCAGTTCCCGATGGAGCGCGCCTTCGCGGGTCCGTCCATCCTCGCCGAGCGCCTCGGCACCCCCGACCGGCTCGATCCCGCGACCGTGCTCGCCACCGATCCGCAGAAGCTGGCCGATCTGGCCTCGACGCCGCCGGCCATCCACCGGTATCCGGGCAGCATGGCCGGTCGGATCCAGGCCGTCGCCAAGGTGATCGTGGAGGAGTACGGGGGCCAGACGCAGACGCTCTGGGAAAGTGCACCGGACGGTGCGACGGTGTACTCCCGGCTCAAGGCCCTGCCGGGGTTCGGGGAGCAGAAGGCCAAGATCTTCACTGCCCTGCTCGGGAAGCAGCTGGGAGTGCAGCCGCCCGGCTGGGAGTCGGCCGCCGGCGTCTACGCCGAACCTGGGTCGCGTCGCTCCATTGCCGACGTCCGAGACCCAGGAACACTCGCCGAGGTCCGTGCGTTCAAGCAGGAGGCCAAGCGCCGACTACAATGAGTCTCGATCGTCCCCACGGGCGAGATTCCCCCGACCAGCTGGTCTTGGTCGACACCGCATGCAAGGAGCACTTCACGCGATGAGCCGCGCCCAAACGACGGCCGCCAGCACGAGCGGTCGATCCGCCGTGACGAAGAAGGCTCCCGCCAAGGCGACCAAGAGCGCACCGGCCCGCAAGACCCTGGCCAAGGCCCCAGCAAGGTCGTCGGCCAAGAAGCCCGCCGCGAAGCCGGCGGTCAAGACCACGGCCAGTACGACGTCGGCCAAGCCGGCCAAGAAGACGACGACAAGCCCACCGCCACCAAGAGCACCGTGAAGAAGGCGACGAACACGACCAGTAAGACAACGACCAAGACCAGTAAGACAACGACCAAGTCAGCCGCGAAGCCCACTGCCAAGACCACTGCCAAGCCAGCTCCCAAGACCACTGCCAAGCCCGCCGTGAAGGCGACGGCCAAGGCGCCCGCGAAGGCTGCGGCCAAGCCCGTTGCCAAGACCGCCACCACGAAGGCCACCGGCAAGGTGGCCAGCGGTTCGGACGTCGTGGTGATCGACGAGGTGATCACCGAAGCGGTCGAGCTGGCCGACGGCGGCGTCGTCGTCGCAGCGGTCGAGCTCGTCGAGGTGGCCGTGGCCGACGACGGCCTTCCGGTCAGCGACGAAGAGATCGCCGAGGAGCTGGCCGCCGTCGAGGCCGCCGTGCCCGAGGACGAGGAGTCGGCGGGGTTCGTCATCTCCCACGTCGATGAGTCCGACGAGCCCGTGCAGCAGGTGCAGGTGGCCGGTGCCACCGCGGACCCGGTCAAGGACTACCTCAAGCAGATCGGCAAGGTGGCGCTGCTCAACGCCGAGCAAGAGGTGGAGCTCGCCAAGCGGATCGAGGCGGGCCTGTTCGCCGAGGAGAAGCTCAACTCAGGGGAGCGGCTCAGCGCCAAGGTGCGTCGCGAGCTGGACTGGATCGCCGAGGACGGGCGGCGCGCCAAGAACCACTTGCTCGAGGCCAACCTGCGTCTCGTGGTCTCGCTGGCCAAGCGCTACACGGGCCGCGGCATGTTGTTCCTCGACCTGATCCAGGAGGGCAACCTCGGTCTGATCCGTGCGGTCGAGAAGTTCGACTACACCAAGGGCTACAAGTTCTCGACGTACGCCACGTGGTGGATCCGGCAGGCGATCACCCGCGCCATGGCCGACCAGGCGCGCACGATCCGCATCCCCGTGCACATGGTCGAGGTCATCAACAAGCTGGCGCGCGTTCAGCGCCAGATGCTGCAAGACCTCGGTCGCGAGCCCACGCCCGAAGAGCTGGCGCGTGAGCTGGACATGACTCCGGAGAAGGTCGTCGAGGTCCAGAAGTACGGGCGCGAGCCGATCTCCTTGCACACCCCGCTGGGCGAGGATGGCGACAGCGAGTTCGGCGACCTGATCGAGGACTCCGAAGCTGTCGTCCCCGCGGACGCGGTTTCGTTCACGTTGCTTCAGGAGCAGTTGCACGCCGTGCTCGACACGCTCTCCGAGCGCGAGGCCGGCGTCGTCTCCATGCGCTTCGGCCTGACCGACGGTCAGCCGAAGACGTTGGACGAGATCGGCAAGGTCTACGGCGTCACGCGCGAGCGGATCCGTCAGATCGAGTCCAAGACGATGAGCAAGCTACGTCACCCGTCTCGCTCACAGGTCTTGCGCGACTACCTGGATTGATCTCTCGCTCTGAAAGATCGCATCCTCGCAGGTCAGAGGCACTTTTCTCACGACAGGGGTCGGATTCTGCCCCGCACAACGCTCTCAGTCCAGGTATCACTTAGCCTGTACTGGCGCGTGATGCGCCTCTCGACCTCAGGCTGCTCCGGCAGTCCTGGGTGTTGACCCTGCGGGCCGAGCGCAAGTCCTAGTCGACCCCTTGCCGCGGTCGCCAACCCCACAGGTGCACCAAGGACCGGCCTCTGGACTAGCCCATTCGCCGGTCAACCGAGCCCCGCCCGTGTCTCCCCCGTCACGTGCGGGGCTTCGGCTTGTGAAGGGACGTCCGCCTCTGGACGGACCCGGTGGGTGTTGTGATCGCATTGAGGTGGGCCTGGAGGAGGCAGCCATGGACAGCATCTTCTGGGAGATCCTGTGGCTGGTCTGCGGCGTCACCACGATCATCGCCTGCGTGTGGGCGGGCCGGAGCCGGCGAGCACGGTATGTCGGACGGGCCGCGGTCGGGGTGCTGTTCCTGATCGGCGGCGCTCTGGTGCACGTGATCAACCTGGCGACCGGGGTTGACTACGCCGGGTTCGCCGACCCGGCGCACTTCGCCTGGGTGAGCGACACCTGGCGTGCCGTCGTGGCACCAAACCAGTTCTTGTTCATCGGCCTTTTGGTCGTCTTCGAGGCGACCATTGGGGTGCTGATCCTCAGCGGGGGACGGCGGCCCCAGTTGGGCTACCTGGGGGTGATCGGGTTCTACCTGGCCCTGTGGTTGTTCGGCTGGGTCGAGACCGTGTGGTGTCTGCTCATGCTTGCCCCGATGCTGTTGCTGCTGCGGGCCGAGCGCCGGGCCGCAGTGAGGTCCGCACCGGCAGGCCAGGTCGGCAAGACGCCGGCGGGCATCGCCCGTGGATAGTGCTCCGCAACTCTTTTTCCGCTCCGAACCTCGAGCAGAGAGGACTGATCGGCTGTGACTACTAGAGGCGGGCATTCAGGTGGTTCCGGTGGCGGCAAGGTCTATGCGCTTGGGGTGATCGGTGCCGGCGTGTACTACTGGCAGCACGCCGACGCCGATCCGAAGAGCAGGGCGAAGGCGCTGGGCAAGGCGCTGGTGTGGCCCGCATTCGTGGTCTACGGCGTGCTGGAGCACCTGTCCGCAGAATCGGAAGTCCCGCAGCTTTCAGAGCCACTCGAAGCAGCCGAGGAGTAGCACGGTTGTCGGTGGCGGTTCGTAGTGTCCCGACATGGACGACGTGGCGGTGATCCTGACGGTGTGGGCGAACACGACGCTCCGACGCGCATGGACCACTTCGTTGCTGCACCGGTGCCGATAGTGCGACGCGCACGAGTGCGTCGACCTGCGCTGCATCCACAGGACCGGTGGCCAGCTCTGCCAGCACCCAGTCGCGCACGTCAACGTCTTGCAGTAGCCACATCATCTCGGCGTCCGCAGTCTCGGTGTCGTCGGCAGAGGCGGGCAACAGGTCGAGAGATCGGTCGCATCGCTGACGTAGCGTCCCGGCCACAAGAGTTCTGGCGGCTTCAAGCTCGTCGGCAGAAGGCTCTGAGCGCAGCGCGTATCGGTCCTCCACGTCGTCCCGCGATGGCGCGACAGCGACAAGTCCTTCCCGTACCCGGAGCGCCTCGAGCACAGTAGTGCCGGTGGGGATCGGGGTGCCGCCAATCGGGCAGCAGTCGGGGTCGGTGCACAACATCGACCACCAACAACCCTCGGTGACGAGCAGCGCGTCCTTCAAGTCGATGCCGGCTGCCTGGACGTCCTCGAGCACGGCACGGACACTCTGTTCTTCTGTGCTGTCGATCCAGGCGGGCAACGACGCCGGGTAGGCGACGGTCAGCAGTTGCACCGGTCCGATCCGTGCGGCCGCGTCGATCAGCTGCCGGGTGAGCGCCTCAGCAGCCGTGGCCAAGTCGGCCCGCATGGTGCAGACGAGGCGGCCGCGTTCCGGGTCGAGCAGCAGGACGACCAAGCGAGTCGGTGGGGTGGAAGCCGAGCAAGGCCGGGATCGCTGAGACGACCTCGGTGGGGCTGGTCAGGGACAGGGTTTCGGGCATGACAGTGCTCCTCTGGTGACATGAACAAGCCCGGACGCAGGGGCCCGGACCGGGCAGGGTGGGGTGAGTGGCCTAGCCGTTCAGCGCAGCGTTCTCGCTGTGCGGCCAGCCACGGGACCGGCTTGATCCTCTAGTCTCCGGGCGTGGCGGCGTGTCCCGCGTGTGGCTTCGTCTATGAGGGCAACTTCAAGTTCTGCCCTGACTGCACCGCGCCGTTGACTGCTCCGTCTCGCCGCCTGGGCGAGGAGCGCAAGGTGGTCACAGCGTTGTTCTGTGATCTGGTCGGGTTCACTGCGGCGTCGGAATCGGCGGATCCGGAGGACGTCAACGCGATGTTGGGCGGGTACTTCGCGGTGGCGCGGGCGGCGATTGAACGGTTCGGCGGGACGGTGGAGAAGTTCATCGGGGACGCCGTGGTGGGGGTGTTTGGCGTTCCGACGGTGCATGAGGACGACCCGGAACGGGCGGTGCGGGCCGGGCTGGCGATCGCCGAAGATGCGGAACGGTTGACGGGAGTGGATGGCAGCCCGTTGCAGTTGCGGGTGGGGGTGAACACCGGGGAGGCGCTGGTCCGGCTGGACCGGGTCGCCACCTCCGGTGAAGGGTTCATGACCGGGGATGCGATCAACACCGCGTCCCGGATCCAGTCAGTGGCCCCCGAGGGGGGCGTCGCGGTCGGGCAGGCCACGTTCGACGCGACCAAGCTCGTCTTCGACTATGAGGAACTGCCACCAGCGTCGGTGAAGGGCAAGACCGACCCGGTGGCGGTGTTCCACGCCAAAGCCCCGTTGGCGCGGTTCGGCACCGATCTGACCCGTACCCATGACTCGCCGTTCGTTGGCCGCGAGATCGACCTGGCGTTGTTGAAGGGGATTTTCGACAAGACGATCGCGGCTGCTTCACCGCAGCTGGTGACGGTGGTCGGCGAGCCGGGGTTGGGTAAGTCGCGGATCGTCGCCGAGCTGTTCAACCACGTCGATGCCCGGTCGGAGTTGGTGACGTGGCGGCAGGGCCGCTGTCTGCCCTACGGCGAAGGCATCACGTTCTGGGCGTTGGGCGAGGTCGTGAAGGCCCATGCCGGGATCTTGGAGTCCGACGACCCGGCTACCGCCATCGCCAAGCTTGACGCCGTCCTGCCAGAGGGCGAGGAACGGGCGTGGTTCCGGCAGCGGATCGTGCCGCTGCTGGGGATCGAGGCGTCCTCGACCGCCGAACGCCAGGAGTTGTTCACCGCGTGGCGGCGGTTCCTGGAACACGTCGCGGAGCAGGACCCGACCGTGATCGTGTTCGAGGATCTGCACTGGGCCGATGAGGCGATGTTGGCGTTCATCGAGCATCTGGCCGATCGGGCCGAAGCGGTCTCGCTTCTGATCGTGGGCACGGCCCGGCCGGAGCTGTTCGAGCAGCATCCGAACTACGCCGCCGGGTTGCGCAACGCGACCCCGATCAACCTTGCCCCACTTTCCGAGGCGGAGACCGCACGCCTCGTCTCCGGGCTGCTCGAGGCGACCGTGTTGCCGGCCGAGGTGCAGGCCACGATCTTGGATCGGGTCGGCGGCAACCCGTTGTACGTCGAAGAGTTCGTCCGGCTGCTGAAGGACCGGGACCTGATCGTGCCAAAGGGCGGCAGTTGGGAGTTGCGGCCTGGGGCTCAGGTGCCGTTCCCTGACTCGGTGCAGGCGCTGATCGCCGCCCGGCTGGACACCCTCAGCGCAGAGGCGAAGTCCCTGCTGGCTGATGCGGCGGTGGTGGGAAAGGTGTTCTGGGCCGGTGCCGTCGCGGCCATGTCAGGGCGTGAAGTGGCCGAGGTGGTGGAGGCATTGCGGGAGTTGTCCCGCAAGGAACTGCTTCGGCCGTCGCGACAGTCGTCGATGGCCGGCGAAACCGAGTACTCGTTCTGGCATGTGCTCACGCGTGACGTCGCCTACAGCCAGCTACCGCGGGCATCGCGGGCCGATCGGCATGTCGCCGCCGCGAAGTGGCTCGAAGCCACGGCTGCGGAACGTGTCGAGGACCTCAGTGCCGTGCTCGCCTACCACTACTCCGCTGCGCTGGAGCTCCTTCGCGCTGCCGGACACCCGGACCGGGCCGGTCAGCTGGAGACGCCCGCCCGTGTGTACCTGACCCGAGCCGGCGAACGGGCTCTCAACCTGGATGTCGGGGCGGCGTTGTCGTACTTCGAGCAGGCACTACTGCTCGCTCCGCCGAAACATCCCGCCCGTCCGGTGCTGCAGCTTCAACTGGCGACAGTCCTTGAGGACGAGGGCCGCGACACCGACGCCATTGAACTCCTCGAGGAGGCGATCGACGCCCTGCAGGCTCGCGGTGACCACGGCGCAGTTGGGATCGCGATGATTCGTCTGGCCTGGGTCCTCGTCTCGAGCCCTGAGCAAGTCGAGCACGGTTACGCACTCATCGAATCCGGACTCGCATCTCTTGACGCCCAAGAGCCAAGCGAGGATCTCTGCCGGGCGCTTGTGATCGCTGCCAGACTCTTTGGTGACGGCGCAGACGTGGATCATCTCGATCGCAAGCGTCAGGCGCTTCTGCTGGATCGTGCCCTGGCAATGTCCGAGGAACTCGGGCTTCAAGCTCTGCGCATCGACGTGATGGTGCATCGACGAGTGGCGATGCTGGACAACTTCGAGACTGATGGCAGCGCCGTAAGAACGATGCGCTCGGACCTTGCCTGGGCAATAGCAACTGGGGCCTCTCGAAGCGCCGCGACGCTGTATCAAGGGTTGGCCTTCTGGACCCGGGTCGGCGAAGGTCCGCACGCCGCGATCGAGTTGGCCCGGGAAGGGTTGGTCTTTGCCCGCCGCCGAGGCATGCAGGTCCGGGAAGACGGGATCCGGTTGTGGCTGGCGCTGGCACTCCTTGCCGCCGGTCGCTGGACCGAGGTGATCGACGAGGCAGACACCCTGATCGAGAAGGGCGCATCCAGCAAGGATGCCTGGCTGCAGGCGACGGCGATGCTCACCAAGTCCAACGTGTTGTCGCTGACCGGTTCCGTGGAGGAAGCCGACGCGCTGTCCCAATGGGATGAGCAAGCGTTGGGTGAACCACACCCCGACCCGATCTACCTAGCAGTGGTCCCCAAGGCCAGAACCTTGCGCCACCAAGGTTCCATTGGCGGAGCAACAGAACTCCTGGCCGACTGGATCCAGAACATCGAGACGAAGGACGGCTACCGCGACCCATACTTCCCCCTCCATCTCGCACGTGAGGCCATCGCCGTCGGACGGATCGACCTCGCCCGTCAATGCACCGGGCTCCCCGGCTTCGCATGGGCCGTCCAGGCCCCCGCCGTCGCCGCATCTATCCAAGCCACTGTGGCTGAAGCCGAAGAAAGGCCGGGCGAGGCACTGGCCTCGTTCAAGACCGCCACTGGCGCCTGGAACGAACTCGCCGACCCCTACGAGACGGCTTTGGGCTACCTCGGCCAAGGCCGCTGCATGATCACACTCGACAACCCCGCCGCAGCGGTACCCCTCCTGCGCCAGGCCCGCATCAGCTTCTCACAACTCGGTGCGACACCCGCACTCACCGAAACCGACACCCTCCTTGGGCGGGCGACCGCGCTCAGCTCCTGACTTCCGCCCGGCTATCGGTGCCGAGTCACGGTGTCGACACGGGCTCGACACCGGCCGGCACTACTCAGGCCGCCGAGGGCCGGAATGCCAACCGCAGACCCCGGTAAACCGTCGCCCGCGACACCCCCAGTGCCTTGGCCACCGCTGCCACGGACTCACCCGCCGCCAGCATCGACTGCGCGGCCCGCAGCTTCTCTGGCGTCAACACGGTCGGCCGTCCACCGGTGCGACCACGAGCCCGTGCCGCTTGCAGCCCGGCCATCGTGCGCTCATGAATGAGGTCCCGCTCGAACTCGGCCATCGATGCGAACACGTGGAACACCAAGGCCGTGTCGTTCGACGGCTGTTACTGGTTGGCTCCGAGGTCTTGGTCCGGTTGCTGCTTCGGGCGCAGCAGGGACTCGATCTTGGCGGCTGCGTGAATGGCGGCTTGGCCCAGTTCATCGAGTCGGGACTCGGGGACACGGCGGTCGGGTCCCCACAGGTCGATGGCGGCGATGGGTCGTTCGTTCATCTGGATCGCGGCAGATGCGCCGTTGGAGTAGGTGACGTCTTCACCGTGACAAGTGGCGTAGCCAAGTGCGCGGACGCGGGCGAGCTCGTCGGTGAATTCGTCGTCGTCGGTGATGGTGGTCTCGGTCAACTTGGCGAGGTGGGAGCCGACCATGGCGCGCGCTTCGGAGTCCGGTAGCGCGGCCAGGACAGCCTTGCCGGGCGAGGACGCGTGCAAGGAGAGCGGACCTTCCCAGTGCGGAGCAGTAAAGCTAGGTCCATCGACTTGGTCGACGTAGGCCAGGTCGAAGGGTTGCAGGTAGGCGAGTGACGCGGTGACGCGGTGGGTGGCGGCCAGTTCGGTCAGGACTGGCCGGCTGAGGCGGACCAGCGAGTCCTGCAGGTGGTGCGGTGTCAGACCGGGGACTCGCGGTGACAGTCGGTACCGCGACGGTCCGGCCTTTTCGACCATGTCGTTGGCCTCGAGCGTCCACAGCAACCGCCAGGCGGTGGGGCGCTCCAGGCTGCATCGATTGGCCAGCTCCGCGAGGGACAGGTCGGTGTCGGACTCGGCTATCACGCGCAGCAGGCGGACGGCACGGTCGACGGACTGGACGGTCCGACTGCGGGTGTCCGGCATCGCATCCCCTTGACCGTTGACTGGCCTCGAGCCAGCACAGTAGCGTCCGAGCCATCATACGGACAGATTGTCCGCATCGCGCGGAAGGTGAACTCTGAGATGCAGGCCGGTCCGCTGGTTGGAGTCAAAGTCGTTGACCTGGGGCAGTGGATGGCCGGACCGGCCGCGGCTCGACTGCTGGCGGACAACGGCGCCGACGTTCTGCACGTCGATCCCCCGGGGGGTTGGCGGTGGACGGCAGCGGCGGATGCGGTGCTCAACGCAGGCAAGCGCCGCCTGCGGCTGGACTTCGAAGATCCGGCGGACCTGGCGACAGCGCACAGGCTGGTCGCCGAGTGCGACGTGGTGGTTCAGAACTTCCGGCCGGGCGCGCTCGACCGGTTCGGGCTGGACCCCGCCGCCGTCCGCGCCGAGCATCCGCGGGTCATCTACCTGTCGCTGCCGGGATTCGCTTCCACCGACGAGGAGCACGCCGGGGTGGCGGCCTACGAGGGGGTCATCGCTGCGGCCACCGGGCAGTTCTCGGACATGGGGGTGAACCGGGTGCTCATGGGCATTCCCGCGTCCTACTCCCCGCTGCCGCTGGGTTCGGCGTATGCCGGTGTGTTCGGAGCGATGGCCGTCGCATTGGCGTTGCGGGCGCGGCTGCGTCACGGAGAGGGCGACCACATCGAGGTGCCGCTCGCGTCCAGCCTCTTGGAGGCGCTGGCTTACAACTCGATGTTCGTGCAGGACGTGCCGGCTCGGTACAGGTCGCGTCGCGAGCAAGCGATCGCGGACGGTGTCCGTGACATCTCCTACGAACAGGTCCAGACCTTGCTGGACCCGTTCTACCGAACGTACTGGTGCGGCGACGGCCGCCCGTTGTACCTGGTCGCGGTTTCCCACAACCGCCACCCCCGCATCGTGCTGGAGACGCTGGAACTGTGGGAGGAGGCGGTGGCGGCTGGTCTGCCAACGCACGATCCGTATTTGCCAACTGAGCAGTGGCCAGACGGAGCGGACTGCACGCTGTACGCACACCCGATCTCCACCGAGTGGTCGGACTGGTTGTCCCGACGCATCGGCGCGGTTCTACGCACCCGGTCCAGCCGAGATTGGGAAGACACCTTCGCGGCTTGTGGAGTGCCCGCAGTCGGCACCCGAACCACGACGGAGTGGCTGCAGTCCGACCACGCGTACGCCTCCGGTCTGGTCGTCGACCACCACGATGCTCAGTTGGGCCAGATCAAGCGGATGGGGCCGGTGGTGTGGACCGAGCCTGTCGGCGAACGCAGCCTGGACTCACCGCCGACCGTCGAGCCGACCCCCGGGTGGCTCGACGACGTCACCGTTGTCGACCTGACCAACGTGATCGCCGGACCGACGATCGGATCGACCATGGCGCGGTTCGGCGCCCGCGTGATCAAGGTGGACCCACCGGCTCCAACGTTCGACCCGTGGAACACAGTGCTCTGCGGTCTGCACGCCAACCGCGGCAAGCAGAGCATCTTGCTCGACGCCAAGTCGGCGGCCGGTCGCACCGCGTTGCACCGGCTGCTGGCTCATGCCGACGTGATCACCGTCAACGCCAGCGGGGCACAACTGGGTCGCCTCGGGCTCACCGCGCCGGAACTGGCTGCCCTGGCGCCCAACGCTGTGTTGTGTCAGCTCGACGCGTGGAGCGGGCCACAGGGCGGGCCGTGGAGCCAGCGACCGGGTTACGACGACCTCGTGCAAGCTGCCACCGGCATCATGACCCGCTTCGGCGCAGGCATCGACGCCCCGGAGGAACACGCCCACTTCGGCACCATCGACGTCCTCGCCGGCCTCGCCGCAGCAGCCGCCACCGCATTCGCCTTGTACGACAAGGACCGCACCGGGCGCATCTCGACCGCACGCACCTCCCTGGCGGCCGCCGGACAACTGATCCAGGCGCCGTTCATGCTCCAGCCCGCAGACTGCCGCCATGAGCCATCCGGACCGACCGCACGCGGCGAGAGCCCGACGTACCGCATCTACGCCGCACGCGACGGCTGGGTGTTCGTAGTGATCCCCTCGCACCGCCTCGCTGGGCTGGGCGCCCTGATCGGCGTCGCGAACGCCGATGCCTTGACCGACGATGAACTGACCAAGACTTTGGCTCATCACTTCGCGGACCGAACCGTCACCCAATGCCACGACGAACTGACGCCACTGGGGATCACCGTGCAGCCCTTGGCGACCCTGCACCACCGGCGGGACGCCCATGCCAGTGCGGGCACTCAGCCGTGGACAAGGTCGAGTTACCACTTCAACGTCCTGCTGCAACACCCAGCCGGGAGGTCCGTGACCCTGGTCGCACCCATCGCGGTACGCCCCGCCACAGCCCGCGTCGTAGTCCCCGCCGACGCTCCCAAGTACGGCGAGCACACGCGCACGATCCTCGCTGAGCTCGGCTACCAGCCTGACACCATCGACGACATGGTTCGCACTGGCGCCGCCGGAATCGAATGGAGCACTGAGTACCTCCCAAGCTGAGCCTGCGCGGGACTTGCCGATTCGGCTTCCGGG
>CAVSCR010000001.1:0-113711 GCA_963726575.1 uncultured Actinomycetota bacterium | reverse complement strand
GGGACCAACCCTCAAGGTTTTGGCCCAACGTGCCGAGGCCGCAGTGGGGGCGGGTCTCCTACTCGTCCGAGGCAAGGAGCTGGACATGGCTGGGTGGCTGGACCGGATGGCGCGCCGCGCCGCCGAGTCGTCACGCCCGGCCCCAGCGCGCCAGCCGCCGCCGGAACCGCGCCAGCCCCTGACCCGACGCCAACTGCTCACCCGAGGCGCCGTGGCGGGCACCGCCGTCTGGGCCGCCCCCGTGCTGCAGACCGTCATGGCCCCGGCGGCCTCCGCCAGCGGCATCGGCAACCCCGGCGACGCTTGCACGTCTGGCGCCCAGTGCGGGTCGGGCATCTGCCTGTCCAACCACACGTGCGCGCCGAGCAGCCTCTACGGCCAGTGCGCTACCAACGCCGACTGCGCGGCGATCCCCGCCACCTGCGTCGCCACCGGCTCGGCCGGAGGCTCGGTCTGCGTCAAGAACTACCCCGGCTCCGGCTCGAACTGCGCCGCCAACGCCGACTGCTCGAGCGGCTCTTGCACTGGTACCCCCAAGACGTGCAAGACCGTCAGCGTGCCGAGTGCCTGCCACCTGGACCGCGACTGCGTCACCGGCTGGTGCTCGGGAGGTACCTGCCAGAAGGTCAACGCGGGCGGCACCTGCGCAGCCAACGGCGACTGCACGAGCGCCTCGTGCACCGGGAACCCCAAGACGTGCGCCAAGCGCAGCTTCAACGGCACCTGCGGGGCGAACGTCGACTGCTACACCGGCAACGTGCAGCGGCGGCGTCTGCCAGAAGGCCAACGCTGGCGGTACGTGCAACACGAACGCGGACTGCACCACCGCCTCGTGCAACGCGAGCGACCAAGACCTGCAACAAGCGCAGCTTCAACGGCACGTGCGCGGTGAACAGCGACTGCTACACGAACATCTGCAACGGCACGACGTGTCAGAAGACCCACACCAGCGGGACGTGCGCCGCCAACACCGACTGCTTCTCGGCGCATTGCGTGAGCGGCGTCTGTGCCAAGGGTGGGAACACCACCACCTGCGCGAGCGGCTCCGACTGCACGTCTGGTACCTGCAACGCCGGCGCCTGCACCAAGGGTGGCAGCGGCGCAGCCTGCTGGGCCAACGGCGACTGCACCAGCAACAAGTGCAACGGTGCGTCAGGTACCGCTACCGGAACCTGCACCTGATCAGCCGAGGGACGGTGAGCCCCCGGTCGCTGCGGCGTCGGGGCTGCCGAACGACACCACCAGGATGTGCAGGCTGAAGACGAGCACCCAGGCCGGGAAGAGCATGGCCACCAAGGGCTGGGTGGTGGGCACGAGCAGCAGGACCAGCCCCACGGCGTAGCCGATGACCACGAGCCAGGTCGGGATGATCTTCGTGCGTCGACCCAGGTTGGTCACCACCAGGGTGAACACGGCGGCCATGCGCACGGCGAGCGTGCCGAGCAGCACCCTCGAGATCGCATCTGCCAGGAGCAGGTGGTCGTTGGACACCGGCGAGCCCGCGTTGAACAGCAACAGAGCAGCACCGGTGATCGCCGTCGCGGTGAACAGCATGGCCACGAACAGCAGACCCGAGCCCAGGAACACCGTCGCGAAGAGCTTGTCCTCGCGCTCGCCCAGGCGTGACCGGATGACCCCGATGAACCACAGGAAGGCGATGCCCGCGAACGGGATGAGATTGACGGCCAAGGCCAAGGTCCGGCGGTGCGACGCCTCGCTGAACCATTCGCTGGGGTGTGCTCCCGGCAGCGCCGATCGGATGAGCACGAGAACCGTGCCGAGGATCAGGGCGAACGCGATGCCGGCCACAGCGGCCGCGCGTGGCGTGCGCAACTCCTGGGCTACGACCTTCGGGGCGTCGGACATCAGCCGCGAGGCTACTCCCGCGACATCATCGCGACGGCTTCGCGCTCCAGGTCGACGTAGGGCTCACCGCTGACGTCGACGGCGACCCGGTTGATGGTGCCGCCGGTGAACGGCCACGGCATGCTGCCCGGGTAGTCGTCGGTGACCGGCTCGCCGCCGTCACGTCCGACGCACAGCCCCTCACCGGCGATCGAGAACTTGCCGGGCTGGGTCTTGATCCGTCCCTCGCCGACCTTCTTCTCACCGTGGTAGAGCGACAGGATCCCGGTCGCCGTGCCGGGTGCGTCCTCGCCGTCCTTGTCGAAGGACGCCGACAGGATCAGGTTCTCCCCCGTGGGCAGGTCCTCGGTGGCCACGACCATCTGCTCCAGGCTGCCGACGAAGCTGTAGACGTAGTGCAGCCGGTTGTCCTTGACGTAGAGGGCGTGGCCGCCGAACCGGGCGCCGTGCGCGAAGATCACGCCTTGCGCACCCGGCGCGGGCAGGTCGACGAGTGCGCCGATGACGAACGACCGGTTGCGGATGTTGACCGCCTGCGACTCCGGAACCTCCGCGACCCCGGGGTAGTAGACGTAGCGGTTGCGCGGCGGCGACATCACCGGGCGAGGCGTGGTCAAGATCTCGATCGCGCTGCGGTCGTCCAACGGGAACGCCTGGTTCGCGCCGGCCTCGGCGTACCAGAGGTTGATCAGGTCGCGCAGCCGGCCGGGCTCCTGCTCGGCCAGGTTGTGGCACTCCGAGCGGTCGACGTCGGTGTGGTAGAGCTCCCACTCGTCGTCGCCGAAGTTGCTCCACCCGCTGATCGTCGGGTGGTTGGTGATCGCCTTCCAGCCGTCGTGCCAGATGCCGCGCGACCCGAGCATCGAGTAGAACTGCGTCGAGCGCGTCGTCGGCTCGTCCGCGCTGTCGAAGCTGGAGCGCATGCTGACGCCGTCGAAGTGGGACTGCACGTGGCCCCTGATCGTCGGCCGGCGGCTTCCACGTCGAGAACGTCGAGGATCGTGGGCACGAGGTCGACGGCGTGGTGGTACTGGCCGCGGATCTCGCCACGAGCCTTCATCCCCTTGGGCCAGGCGATGATGCACGGGTCGGACGTGCCGCCGTTGAACTCGTAGCGCTTCCACATCTTGAACGGGGTGTTGAACGCCATCGCCCACCCGTTGGGGTAGTGGTTGTAGGTGTTCGGCCCGCCCAGCTCGTCGAGCTTCGCCAGGTTCTCCGCCAGGTCGTCCGGGATCCCGTTGGTGAGCTTGTTCTCGTTGACCGACCCGTTCGGGCCGCCCTCGCCGGACGCGCCGTTGTCCGACACGACGATCACCAGGGTGTTGTCGAGCTGGTCGGTCTCCTCCAGGTAGTCCAGCAGCCGGCCGATGTGGTGGTCGGCGTGGGCCAGGAAGCCCGCGTACACCTCGGCCATCCGCGCGAACAGGCGCTGCTCGTCGGCCGAGAGGGTGTCCCAGGGGCGGGTGACGTCCAGCAGCGGGAACGACTTCCCGTCTGGACCGGTGCGCGTCTGTGGCGTGCCGATCGGGTTGATCGGCGGCAGCTCCGTGTCGGCCGGGACGATGCCCAGCTCCTTCTGACGGGCCAGGATCTGCTCGCGGATCGCCTCGTAGCCCAGGTCGAAGCGGCCGGCGAACTTCTCGATCCACGTCCTTCGGCACCTGGTGCGGTGCATGTGCCGCGCCCGGCGCGTAGTAGAGGAAGAACGGCTTGTCCGGGGCGATCACCTTGGCGTCCTTGATGAACTCCAGCGCCTTGTCGGTGATGTCGTCGGTGAAGTGGTAGCCGTCCTCGGGGCTCTTGGGCTGGTCCACCGGGTGGTTGTCGTACACCAGGTCCGGGTACCACTGGTTGGTCTCCGCGCCGAGGAAGCCGTAGTAGCGCTCGAACCCGCGCCCGAGCGGCCAGCTCCGCCGGGTGGCCGCGACGTTGACCTCGGCCTCGGGGCACAGGTGCCACTTGCCGACCATGTAGGTGTTCCAGCCGCGCTCGGCCAGGATCTCGGCGAGCATCCCGTTCTCCGGCGGGATCGAGCCGCTGGCGTTCGGGAAGCCGACCGCCGCCTCGGTGATGCAGGCCATGGAGTTGCGGGTGTGGTTGCGACCGGTCAGCAGGCACGACCGGGTCGGGCGAGCACAAGCGCCGTGGTGTGCCACTGCGTGTAGCGCAGGCCGTTGGCCACCACGCGGTCGATGTTCGGGCGTCTCGACCGGTCCGCCGTAGCAGCTCAGGGCCGAGAAGCCGACGTCGTCGAGCACGATGTAGAGCACGTTGGGCGCACCGTCAGGAGCCTTCGGCGGCTCGAACGGGGACCAGTCCGGCACCGAGTCACGGATGTCGACGTTGACCACACCGCCGAAGGGCTGGGGCACGACTTCCTCCAGAGCAACTGCGCCCGCAGACCGATCGGACCGCGAAGGGGGCAGCCCCTTTCTACCGGTGGGTCACCTGCCGGACAACCGACGGGGGGTGAACCTCAGGTGTCGGCTGCGGCGCTGGAACCGTTGGAGCCGTTCGACTCCGGCCGGTACTCCGGCAGCCGCGGCAGCGAGGCCAACGGCGCGGTGAGCGCGCTCGCGGAGTCCGCGGTGGGCAACACGTCGATCGCAGCGGCTCGCACTGGGCCAGAAGTCGTCCGAGGCGGCACGGGCTGCGGTACGGGCTGCTGCACGACTTCGCCGTTCACCGGTACCGCGTGCTGGGCTGGAGTTCCGTTGACGGGCTGCGCCTGCGAGTGGGCTCCGTTGACGGGCGGCGGCTGGAAGTCCTGCGTGCCCGTCGTGGGTTGCGCCGGCGGCGGCGGCGCCGGTGCCGGGGGCAGAGCCGGGATCGCGCGGGTCATTCCGGCAGCCGGGGTCAACGGAGCAGTCGGCAGGGAGTCGCTGCCCTTCTTGGCCTTGTAGCCGTAGGAGTAGCCGTATCCGTAGCGGTACGCGCCGGGACCCTTGGTCGGGGCGCGGTTGAACACGATGCCCAGGACGTGGCCGCCCACGGCGCCGATGTTCTCGACGGCGCCCCGCAGCTGGTCGCGCCTGGTGTGTTTCGCACCGACCACGATGATGGCGCCGCCGCACATCCGGCTCAGGATCGCGGCGTCGGTCACCGGAAGCAGCGGGGGCGCGTCGATGATCACGAAGGCGCGCCGCTCGAGGTCGTGCACCAGGTCGGCCATGGCCTGGGAACCCACGAGCTCGGCCGGGTTCGGCGGCAGCGTTCCGGCCGGCAGCACCCAGAGGTTGCCCCCAGGTCCCCAGGGCTGCAGCACCTGCTCGACGGCCGCGCGGCCCACGAGCACGTCGGTCAGGCCGGCGCCCTCGACCAGCCCCATGTAGTCGGCGACCTTGGGGCGGCGCAGGTCGCCCTCGATGAGGAACACCTGGTGGCCGGCCTGGGTGATCGAGATCGCCAGGTTCACCGCGGTGGTCGACTTGCCCTCGCTGGGAATCGCCGAGGTGACCACGATCGAGTGCGGCGGGTTGTCGACGTCCACGAACTGCAGATTCGTGCGCAGCTGCCGGAAGGCCTCACCGCGCGGGCTGTGCCGCGGCAGCGACGTGATGAGCGGCTTCTTGTTCGCCGAGGAGTCGAACCCGATCACGGCGAGCACGGGGATGTCGGAGACCCGGTCCAGGTCGTCCAACGTCTTCAGGCGGGTGTCGAGGGTCTCCAGCAGCACCGCCGCGCCGATGCCGATCATCAGGCCGACCAGCAGGCCGAGGGCGATGTTCAGCTTCAGCCGCGGGCGTCACCGGGGACGTGGGCAGCGAGGCCGGCTCGACGGTCTTCACGCTGACGATCGGGTGGGCGCCTGGGCGTTGGGCAGGGTCCACGTGACGGCGACCTCGGTGAACTTGGCCGCCGCAGCCGTCGCCATCTGCTGGGCGACGCACCGGATCGGGGTCGGTGGCGGTGATCTCGATCAACGAGGTGTCGATCGGGTTGCTCGCGCTGAGGTGGGTCGACACCTGCTCGGCGCTGAGCGAGCCGTTCAGGCTGCGACACCGCTTGGGTGACGTCCGGCCGGTGACGACGTCGAGCAGCGACTTGACCAGCTGCTGGGTGTAGAGGCTGCCCGTGTAGGCCGTGCCGACGTCGCCTTGCTGGCGCGTCGGCGGCGGAGACGAACAGCTTGGTGGTGGACTGGTACTGGGGGGTGACCAGCATGCTGGCCCCGGTGGCCGCGGCGACGCCGAGAATCGTGCAGAACAGCACCAGCTTCCAGCGGGCGCGCAGCACGTTCAGGTAGTCGCGCAGGTCCACGTGCAGCCCTTCAGTCGCCAGTCAACGCCTCGAGAGACAGCATCGGCACGCCAATCGTCACACGAAACCCCTGAGCCACACCAAACCTCAGCGCATCACGGGTCGGCGTGGCGAGGCCGAAGTCCTAGGCTCCCGACCCATGAGCGAGACCGTGGAGCAGGTTACGGCCAGCACGCGCGTGCGGAGGCCCGAATGGGTCGCCCACGTACGAGATGGCGACGTGACGGTGCTCCTGCACCTGCCCAGCGCGCGCCGGCTCGGGCTGCCGGCGGAGGGCACCGCCGTATGGCAGGAGATCCTGGCGAGCGGGAGCGATGGCGCGAGTGCCGAGCAGATCGCCCTGGCGGTGGCACCGCAGTACGACGCGGACGAGGCAGTGATCCGGCGGGACGTGGTCCGGCTGCTGAGCGACCTGTTGGCGGCCGACCTCGTGGAGGTCGTGACGGCGTAGGTCAGGTGGTTTGCTGCTGACGGCGCCGACGCGTGCCGCTGATCAGCAGCAGCAGGCCCGCACCGAAAGCGACCAGCAAGGCCAGGCCGGAGCCGAGGTAGGCACCGGTGCGCAGCAAGGCGCCCAGGCCTCCCGAGCCGTCGCTGCCTGCGCCGATCACGACCGACGGAGCCGGGCTGCTGGTCGGCGGCGGAGTCTTGTGGTGGTGGTGGCACCGGTTGGCCGTGACCGTGATCGACAGGGTCAGCGTGTTGACGTTCTTGCCGGGGCCGCTGAACGTGACCTTGTGAGCGCCCACCAGCGTCATCTGGATCTTCTGGACGACCCGGCCGGAGTTGTTCGACGAGGTGTTGCCGCTGGCGACGGTCGTGCCGCTGACCTTGTCCGTCCAGTTGACGGACTTGTTGGACTTGAAGGTCCAGGCCTTGAAGGTGACCTTGTTGTCCGGTGCACACCTCGTGCGGGGAGGCCGAGATGCCGTTGAACACCGGCGGGTAGTGCGGGTGGTGGTGGTGGCCGTTGGCGAAGGCCGGGGTCGCGAGGCACCACGCCGAACAGCAGCGCGGCGACGGCGAGCGCCAAAGCGCGGATCGACCTCATCTGAGCACCCCCATCCAGGCATGAAACGACTCTCCCGGGGAGCGTAGCGCAGGACGCGACACACTCATCCCTTTGCGACGGGACATTCACCTGGATCGGCGGTAATCGGCACCGACTTGACCATGGGGGTGGCGAACGTGCTCACGGGCTGACTCGAAGGCGGCTCGACCAGGTCGAAGGTGAGCACGATCTGGCCACCGGCGTCGATCGTCAGGGGAACCTGCCAGACCGACAGCCCGAGCTCCTTGCCCGACCGGGCTCAGCGCCGGCTTCCCGTCCTGGCTGGCCTTGACCAGCCGGGCACCGTCGGCGGCGTAGACCTGCAGGTAGTCGAACTGCTGGCCGTCGTGACCCTTGGCCTGCTGGGCTGGCCCGCCGCCGAGGTCGAGGCGCTGGACCACCTCCGGGCGGCAGGCCGGCGCCCTGGTTGGGGACGGTGTTGTCGACGGTGACCGTGATCCGGGTGTGACGGGTGCCGTCGGCGCCGCAGCCGACCACCTGGTAGTCCATGGCGGCGTTCAGGTAGTAGTCGAGCTTGTTCCCGGCCCCGTTGTTGATCGAGAGGCCGGCCACCGGGCCGCCGCCTTGCGGGATCGCGCCGGCCACCGAGGTGGTGTCGAGCAGCTTCTGCTCGTCAGGGTGGGCGGAGTAGATCAGCAGCCGCCGCTCCCCGGTGGCCGTGGCCAGGGCTCGCACCAAGCCAGCGGGATCGCCTTGGCCGCTCAGCACCGCTTTCAGCGACTGCCTTGGACACCTGCTCGAGCACGCGCCTTGCGGCGGGCGTCGTTGGTGGGGAAGTCGCGGTAGACGCCGTTCTCGACGTAGGGCACGACCTGGTCGGCGGAGATGTGCTGGCCGTCGGGCAGCACGACGGGGCCGGTGACCTTGAGCAGGTAGGAGAGGGTGACCGGGTCGGTGGTGATGACCCCGTCGAGCTTCTCCCCGGTGCGGTCGGCGTACATCTTCAGCCACAGCTGGGCCGCGTACGGGTAGTGCGGTGACAGGTTGGCGCTGGCCCACAGGCCGGGCTGGTCTTGGTAGAGGGCGGCGTACTGCGGGCCCGAAGTTCAGCGGCGGCTTGGGGTACACCTGGCTGGTGAGCGCCGTGTTCGGTGCGAACTTGACCAGCCGCACCCGCCCGTTGTCGACGGCGATGATCCCCCACTGGCCCAGCAGGCCGCCGGTGCCGCGCAGCTCGTTGTTGCTCTGGATCGCCAGGAAGTACTTGCGCGGGCCGTCGCCACCGAGCATCGGGACGGCGAGCTTGGAGGCCGTGAGCGTGGTGGTGGTGGTGCTGGTGATGTCGGCCAGCTGCGTGGTCAGGGACTCCACCGCGTTCTGCACGACGTTCGGGCGCCTGGGAGACGTCGATCTGCCTGGAGCTGCGCATCGGCGGCCTGCAGGCCGGTCACGGCCGCCTCGAGGTGGGGGATCGCCGCGCTGAACGCGTCGAGGTTGATCTGGTCGCCGCTGCTGCGCAGCTTCGCCGGGTCGAGCGCGGCGCCGGCGGCCACGAGGTCGACGAACGCTCCGTGGGTGAGGTCGTTGCTGGCCGCCGCGACGGCGCCGAGGGCGCGGGGCGTCTGACCGATCACGGGGAGCTTGGCCGCGAGCCGGACCAGCGGGTCGTGGGAGGCCGAGTCGGCCGTCTCGGTCTCGGTCTGCGCCGCGATCAGCAGCTCCTGGGCGTGCGCGGGGTCGCCTGAGGTCAGGGCCGGGCGGATCGCCGACAGGTCGGACTTGGCCGCCTTGAGCGCCTGGGCCGACTGGTAGCTGCGGAACACCACCCAGGCCCCGGCGAGGGCCAGCAGCATCAGGAGCACGCCGACGACGATCAGGCCCCAGCGGCGCTTGCCGCCCGGCTCCTCGCTGCCGCGGCCGCCCGAGGAGCTGTGGGCGCCGTAGCGCGGCTCACCCATCGTCGCCTCCTCGGGGTAGTGCGCGTGGCTGGCTGATCGGCAGACAGAGGCTGCCTGCGCCACGACAATCGTGCCTTGTTGATGGGGGTGCTCGGGCCCGCGACGCGGCGACGGCCCCACGTGATCGAGGTCCGCTGTCAGGCGGAGGTGCGAGCGGCGCGCCGGCCGGGCTCGGCGGAGAGTTCGTCGTCGAGCCGGCGCAAGTCCGCGTCGACCATGATCGCCGCGAGCTCAGGGACCAGCACGGTGGGCGTCCAGCCCAGCTGCGTGGCGGCCTTACTCGCGTCACCGATGACGGCGTCGACCTCGTTGGGCCGCAGGTAGCGCTCGTCGAACCGGACGTAGCGTTCCCAGTCGAGTCCGGCATGAGCAAACGCGAACTGCACGAAGGTGCGGACGCTGTGGGAAGTGCCGGTCGCGATGACGTAGTCCTCGGGCACATCGGTCTGGAGCATCCGCCACATGGCCTCGACGTACTCAGGGGCGTAGCCCCAGTCTCGAATGGCGTCGAGGTTGCCCAGGTGCAGTTCGTCCTGCAGGCCTGCCGCGATGTGCGCGACGGCGCGGGTGATCTTTCGGGTGACGTAGGCCTCGCCGCGACGCGGAGACTCGTGATTGAACAAGATCCCGTTGACGGCGAACATCCCGTAGGCGTCCCGGTAGTTACGGGTGGACCAGTACCCGTGGACCTTCGCAACTCCGTACGGGGAGCGCGGGGCGAACGGCGTCTGTTCGCTCTGCGGCGGCGGCGTTGCGCCGAACATCTCCGAGCTGGACGCCTGGTAGAAGCGAGCGTTCACTTCTGCGTCCCGCAATGCCTCGAGCAGACGGCCGACACCGACACCAGTTACCTCTGCGGTCTGCTCGGGCAGGTCGAATGAGACACGGACGTTGCTCTGCGCGCCCAGGTTGTAGACCTCGTTCGGCTGGATCTCGTGGATCAGGGCGCGTAGCCCAGCGCCGTCAGTGAGGTCTCCTTGGTGGAGGAAGAGGCGGGCGCGGCCCGAGGCCGAGTGGCGCGGGATCTGGGGCAGCGCGGTCGCGTGAACGGCGGATCGCCGGGTGAGCCCGTGGACCTCGTAGCCCTTCCCCAACAGCAGCTGAGCGAGGTAGGAGCCGTCCTGACCGGTGATGCCGGTGACGAATGCCTTCTGAGACACGCCTCGCCTCCGGTCGCCGACCGCCCGCCCCGGCGGACGCCGGGTCACCCGATTGGGCTACGCGGAGGTCTTCGGCCGCCGGGAGGTCGCAGTTGAGCCGGGGCTGAGTACGCGGGCCGTTGTCGGTCGGTTTGCGGGAGATCAGCGGTCCGCGAGGCGGTGGGCACGCAGCGCGCCCGGGATCAGCAACCACACGGCGGCAGCCAAGGCCGAGCCCAACGCCGGTCCGGCCGCCCCGAGCCAGATGGCGAGGGGGATCGAAGCACCGACATTCGTGACGACCATCCCGCCGTGCCACCAAGCCTGCCTCCGCAGGTCAGTCGGGCGGGTGAGATACATGGCCAACGGCCACCAGACAGCGAGCACGAGCACGAGCACCGCGAACGAGACGAAGACCCCCCGCGGGGCGGTCACCTCGCCGTTGCCCACGAAGTCGGCCACGAACGGCCCGACAGCCACCAGCCCTACGCCCACCACGATCCCACCGGCGGCGAAGACGCCCACCAGTCGAGTGAGCGCCGACCACGTGGTGCTGGCCGAATCGCGCCGCTCCGCGAAGACGGCCCAGAGGCTGCCGCCGCCCGCTCCAATGACGGCCAGCGCCGCCGTCAGCAGTGGTGCCGCCACTGAGTACTGGGCGACCACGTCGAGCGTGGTCACCCAACTCAGCACCATCCGATCGGTCTGGTACGCCAACGGCAGGGCCAGCCCGATCAACAACATGGGGACGGCGAATTCGCGGATCCGCCCGCCGCGGTGAGCCCGTCGTGGCAGCTGTCGCAAGACCGCGGCCATCGGGAAGCCATAGCGGTGCTGGGCGAGCCATAAGCCCACCAGTCCGGTGACGGTGAATCCCAAGCCCGGAGAGACCGGAAGTACCCAGAGCGGGGCGTTGGCCTCGGTCAGGGCGAACAGCACTACCAGCGTGAGCACCGGGGCGCAGGCCTGCAGGGCAGTCGCTACGTGGTTGGCGTGCGCCCCTGCAGAATCCGTAACGACGCCATAGGCAGCGGCGCCAAAGCGATCGCCGCCAGAGCCAAGGCCGCGGAGCGGTTGACGTCCTGGTCGCCCGGAATGCCGACGAGCAGGGACCAGAGGCCGGTGACACCGCCGACAACGGCAGCGACCAGGATGCCGACACCGATCAGCGCCAGGGTCCGGAAGCTCGTCAACATGACGGCCCGCACTCGTTCGGGTCCCAGCGTTGCTCGACGCGCGGCGACGTCCGTCAGCGCGGCGCTCACTCCGAGGTCGCCAAATGGGACCAACGCGACCAGGCCCACGATCAGGGCGTAGGTCGCGAATTCGTTGACGCCGTACCGCCGATCACCAAGCGGGCGGCAAAGGCCGTGGCCAGCGCGGTGATCGGAAGGGTCACCGTGCGGACCGCCACCGCCATGCGGGCCGTGCCTAACGCGGCCGAAGTGCGCAGGTCGGCCGCTGCCTCACTCACCCTGTTGCTCCCTGAGGTTCCGAGGGGTGACATCCGACGTCACGAGCCACCGGTCCCTTCTCCCAGCCTTCGTCCGACCCAAGTCTGCCTAGCCCATCGGGCCCTCTCGACGCTTCGGCGCGCCGGACGCCGGTATTTACCGCCGAGGACAAGTCGATCTTCGACCGACCGCGTTAGTCACCGGGCCAGATTGCGGTTCCCCCGCTCAAGTCACGTTTCCTGCGGCCGATCAAGCCGTGGGGACGACAACGCCCTGACCCGCAGACGTCGCGCCGACCCCGGCTCGACGACGCCAGGACGAGCCACACCGGGGAATCAAAAGGGGAGTAACGGTGACCGACGTCGCGATCGAGGTCCGAGCGGACCGCGCGCGTAGTTCCGCGTCCTCACTTCTGATCGCGTTTCCCCGACTGCGCGCGGTTGACCCGCCAGCCGTCAAGCCCATCTCCGACCCACCCGCACCGACGCTGCCAACCCACAGCCGGGCCGCCCTGGCTCTCAAGCACGGGCCGACCGGGTGCTGGCCGCCGTAGGCCTGATCTTGCTCGCTGCCGGTGCTGATGCTGGTGGCGGTGGCCATTCGGCTGGACTCCCCGGCCCCGTGATCTTCCGCCAGGAACGAGTCGGCCGTGACGGTCGACTCTTCCGTATCTGGAAGTTCCGGACGATGCGCCACGGTGCCGACTCCGAGTTGCGTCGCCTGCTGGAGCAGCACGGGCGTCATGACGCCCCTCTGTTCAAGGTGCCAGACGACCCGCGGGTCACCCGACTTGGCCGAATGCTGCGGAAGTACTCCGTGGACGAGCTGCCGCAGCTGTGGAACGTGGCCAAGGGCGAGATGTCACTCGTCGGCCCGCGCCCGCAGCGCCCGGCCGAGGTCGGCGCTCTACACCCGGCGTGAAGAACTTCGTCTGGCCATGAAGCCCGGGCTGACCGGCCTGTGGCAGGTCAACGGCCGCTCCGAGCTGGAGTGGGATCTCGCCGTCAAGTTCGACCTGAAGTACGTCCGCGCCTGGTCGCTGCGCGACGACTTCGCAATCCTCGTCCGCACCATCGGTGTGGTCGTTCGCGGATCCGGCGCTCATTAGTCCAGGTTCCGCACCCACCGGAGTTCTGCTAGACCCGCTTCAGCGCCTCCGCGAGCACACGCGCTGTGCGATCCCATGTGTAGCTGCGCGCCTCAGCCGTGAGCTCTGCTGCAAGCGACGGGTCGGGAGCCAGCGCCGACCGATCGCAAACCGCCAGGCGTCGTCGTCGAGCGGCTGGATCTGCCATGGCCGTCGGGCCAGCTGCGGTGCAGCTCCGCTTTCGGTGCTGACGAATGGGGTGCCAAGGGCGGCCGCCTCGAGGAGAGGCAAACCGAACCCCTCGTAGTGGCTCGGCCACACCAAGACCGAGGCAGCGACTAGAGCTCGGCCAGTCGCGGTCGGACGGGTCGACCACCACGTCGATCCAGGGTTCGCGCAACGGCGGCCTCCGCACGTGTCACCGTCACCGCCCCGCGCCGAGTCACGACCAGTCGCAGACCGTGCTCGCGCCAGACGCGTGGCCAGAGTCGTAGCGCGAACGCCAGGTTCTTGCGGGTGTCGTGACCACCTACGAAGAGTCCGAAGGGCGCCTGCGTGCCTGTTTGAGGCGCCGGGCCGAAGATGTGGGGGTCTAGACCCGACTCGGCTACCACCACCTTGTCCGCCGGAACGTCGAGCACGCGGTGCAACTCGGCGCGGCTGAACTCCGAGCCCACAGCCACGACGGCAACGCGTCGAACCAACGTCGGCAGCAGGGCCCGCGCGGCGAGAACGTAGGAGCGCGAGAAGAACTCCGGATGGACCAAGCGGCGCAATGTCCTGCAAGACAAGCACCTGACGGCGCACGGCGACGGGGCCCCAGTTGGCTGGGCCGAGCAGGACCCGGTCTCCCCTCAACAGCGGGAGCTCCACTTGCTCCCACAGATGGCCGCGAACGCCGGCCAGGTGCTGGCCTCGTTGTTCGCCACGACTCGCAGGTCGAGATCCGACCGTCGACCGAGCGCGGCCAGCGCAGACCGCGCAGTACCTCTGGACGCCGGTTAGCGGGGCAGATTGAAAGCGGCCGTTGACGCAGACCGGAATGGTGCCGTCACTGGCGGTTGTCCCGTGGCAGCGAGCGGGGCGTACCGCCTACCCAGCGGACCACTTCGTCACGAAACCTCTGCCGCGAAAAGCGTGCCGCTGCCCGACTCACCTCGTCGCGGTCCAGCTTGCGGACCCTGTCGATTTGGGCGGCGAACGCAGCGGGGTCGAGCTCGGGAGTCCAGCGCACCGGAGACCCCAGGCTGAACGGTCTCGAACGCCCCGCCGGCGGCGTAGGCCAGCACCGGTGTGCCGGCCGCCATCGCCTCGACGGGAACCATCCCGAAGTCCTCGTGAGCGGCGAACACGAGGCCGACGGCGCCGCGGTACAGGTCGCGCAACCGCTCCTGGGTCGGCGCGATGACGAAGGTGATCGGAACCGCGGCATCTGCAGCCTGGCGGCGGAGATTCTGTTCGAGAGGGCCGGCCCCTGCCAACACCAACGGCCGGCCAGACGCTTCAGCAACCTCGATGGCGAAGTCGTGCCTCTTGTAGGCAACGAATCTCCCGACCGACAGCAGGGGCCCCTGCGCGCCTCGCCGTGGGCGCCGGAGAGAAGTAGTCGACGTCGACCGGGGGATGGATCACCTCTGCGTCCCGGTTCCAGAACTTCCGAATCGGGCAGCGACCTCGCGACTGTTCGCTGCATACGCGGTGACGTGGCTCGCGAACCGACGATCCATCGTGCGGAGAACTGCACGGGCGGGGGCGAGGAGGCCCGACTGCCTGCCTCGTCGAGTTCCGGAGTCCACACGTAACGCGCTGGAGTGTGCACGTAAGACAGGTATGTGGCCGCCGAGCTCCCCGGAAGGCGCGCCGTATGACCGAGCGCATGCGACGAGGTGACGACGGTCGAGTATTCGGGGGCGCGATGCACTCGCCAAGCGAACGGGGTCAGCGGTACGGCTGCTTGCTTGCGCTGTAGGGAACGCAGCGCGGCGATAGCAGATTCGCGTGTTCTCGGTGGAGCGGTGACTCCCCCCTCCACGTAGAGCACATGGAACTCCGCGTCCAGGACATCTACGATCTCCAGTGCGACGGTCTCAGATCCACCGAACCCGGCGTACCACTCGTGCAGACCGCGACACGACGACTCAGCCAGACCCTCCGCGAGGAACGGGAACGAGAGCGAGACGCCGGGATTCGCCCGCGGTTGCCCGCTCATGCTGGATGTCGCCCAGCATCACGAATCCCACCAGCGTCCAGCTGAGCCAGTCGAGCCCAGAGAACGACCACGGCCGTTCCAAGCCACCAAGCCAGACGCTGATCAGGATGGCGAGGGCGAAGGGACGTGACGCCTTGGCTTGCACGAGCGTCATCACCACGGAGATCAGCACCAGCAGAACGCCGAGCCCCGATCGTGAACGCGACGTCAAGCACTTGGTTGTGCGGCGAATAGGTGCTGGAGTCGCCGAACAACCCTTCGCGATTGTAGATCGAGCGCCAGCCGAAGGAACCGTGGCCCCAGAGCGGACTGTCGAAGATCCGTTCGCGAGCAATCCGCCAGAGTTCGCCACGAGCCGTGAAGCTCTGGTCGCTCTCCTGGACCCAGAGGGAGCAAGGCTGCCGACGGCGCCCACTGCGACGATCCCAAGCCAGCCCGTGGGCGATCAGATGCAACGCGAGCGGCCGGTAGCCACAAGCAGAAGAGAACCCACGGTCGCAACGACAGCTGCCAACAGGCCGGACCTGCTGCCCGTCGCGAGTTCCACGACCATCAGGAACCCGCCCAGCAAGCGATCGAGCTCGACCGCGGGTTCCGAAGACCACGAAGGGAATCGCCGGAGCGACGAGCAGCCCCATGGTGTTCTCGTGCACCAGAAGACCTTGGTAGAGGGCGTTCGCCGGACTGCACTTGTCCGGACGGCACGCCTTCCAGGCAGTCTCGGGGTCGATGAACCCGATCAGCCCGCTGAGCCCGAGCACCGACACGATCACCGTGACGCCACCAACGCCGACGCCTACCGGCCCACGGCACCAGGCCGCGACCAAGAGGGCGGCAGCGAGGGCGAGCAGCGGCGGGTCGGTGACCTTGGCGCCAGCGGCCAGGTTCCCGATATCGGCCAACATGACGCCGCACGAAGCCACGACGGCCGCCCAGGAATGTGGTGTCCGTCCCCGCGCGACCGACCAGATCGCGAAGGCGACAGCGCCGACGAAGAAAGCCAGCGTGAAGGACCGCTGCAACTGAGAAACCCACCCGTCATAGACGAGGATCGGTTCCCCGAAGGCGTCGGTGCTGGACAGGATGCCGTGGGCGAAATCACCGATCAAGAGCGGCACCATGACCGCGGCGGCCGCCGCGACGATCAGCGTGCTCGCCGAGGTCCACCACCCACGGCGGATGTTAACGATGAGATAGCGCACCAGCCAGAGCAGCGCGGCGCCGCCGCTGAGAGCGATTGCCAGATTCCAGACTGGCGGGTTCATTGCGTCCGCCGCGGAAACAGGATTCGCCCATACACGGTGGCCAACCAGAAGGGCCAAGCCATCCCGCCGTAATGCCGGTAGAGGCGCAATTGAGTACTCAGCGGGAGCCCCCGCCGATCGCGCACGACAGCCCAGCGACGCCGCAGGGCCAGATTGCGGTCGTACGCGGACTCTCTGATCGGATTGGGAGCGGCAGCTCCCCACGAATCGTGAGGAAAGCACGATGGGTACGCCTCGGCGCGCTGCGCGTAGGCCGTACTCGATGTCTCCCCCTCCGTGCAGGTACCGAGCGTCGATCTCACCGACTGTCGCCGCAGCACCGACGGGGATCAGCACGACGTTCCCAGTGAAGGCATCTACGGTCTTAGGCGAGCCGCTCGGGTCGGCCAGCAGCAAACGAAGCGGATGACGCCCGGCATGGACCAATCCGCCGTACGTAGCCGCTCCTGTCCTGGGATCGCACACCGCACCCGCGACGATGGCATCGGAGTTGCAGCGCGAGGTCTGCACGAGTTCCGAAACGGCGTTTGGCGTCAGCACAACGTCGTCGTTCAACCAAAGGCGATAGTCGGCTGGCCAGTTGCTCGACTCCCGGTCCGCCCGTGCCATACCGCGGGACCAATACAAGTCCCCACCGGAGATCACATGGACCCGATCCCCAAATTCGGCCACGACAGCCTGAGCGTGCCATCCGTGCTGGAGTCGTCAACAAGGAACACCCGAAGATCAAGGTCGCCCGAGTGATCCAACAAGGCGTGCAAGCCGCGCAGGGTGACTTCGCGGCGGTTGAAGGTCGTGATCAGCACGGCCACTCGTGTTTGCAACGTCCGGGCCGCTCAGACCGCGATCGTCCCAGCACCAGCTCGTCGATCGTCTGAAGAAGCGGCGCCATCGTCGGGGCCTGCGGAGCCCGAGCGGTGCGGAGCGGCCTCCGCCAGCCGGCTGGCGAGAGCAGCCGGATCTCCTGATGCGTACGACCGGTAACGGACTCCGGTAGACGCTGCGGCCTCCAATAGACCAGGGCGATTGGAGACGATCACATCGCGACCCGCGAGGGCTGCCTCGACAACCACCCGGCCGAAGGCCTCGTCCGATCGGGAGGGCACGACCAGGGTCTCGATCCGCCCGAACAGATCCGTCTGGTGCCACCCATCCGAGCCACTCGGCAACCCCGGAGTACTCCTGTCGCAACTCCACTATCCTCATCACCTGCTCCCGGCAACCACCACCCGCTGGCCAGCCTCTCGCGCAGCGTCCAGCAGGTCGCCGATACCCTTGCTCGCATGGATTCGACCCAAGTACCCGTATCGCCACTCGCGTGACGTTGCCAACGGCGGTTGCGTGACCGGCGGATGGAAGACGCGGATGTCTTGGTCCTGGAACAGCCCGACTCGCCGGTACCGAGTCATGAGCGACTCGCTGACCGGCATCACGATCTCGACGTCGACGAGTGTTCGAACGGCGACGGCCCGCGGCCGGCACACAAGACACGTGCCGACGCACGTCACTGAGTCAGTTTGCATGGTGCGCCGAACGCACATGAATCCGTAGTCGTGCAGTACCAGCGCGGTCGGTAGCTCGGCGCGGCCGACTGCGACCAACGGCGCCAGCGACCAGCCCGCGAGATTGTTGACACTGCGACGTCAGGAGCGAAGGAGGCGATCGCTCGGGACACCGTGCGCAGGGCGCGGGGGGACCAAAGATCGCGAAGCATGCCATGACGGCTCGGCGGCCGGTTGCGGGGCGACCGGCCTCGTCGAACGGCCAGTAGCCGTTGAACCAGGCAGCCGGAATCCGCAGCACTTCGACCCGCCCGTCTCGGTCGGTCCGCACTGTCGGGCCAGGGGTCAGCGCGAGAACTCGTACGTCGTGACCGCACTCGGCCAAGCCAGTCGAGTACGCGCGAACCGTCAGTTCAGCGCCGCCGGGAGAATCCGGTGGATACGCCGTGCACGACCAGGATCCGCGCGTTCATGTTCCCTCACGACCTAGGCTGGGCGGCATGAACGCACCAGCCGCACTCGATCTGCGACGCCACTTTACGTTGCAGGGCCACCGCGGACTCGTCGGCTCGGCGGTGTGGCGACACTTCGAGTGATCTCGGCGCACCCGCTCTGATCGGCAGGACCTCGGCGGAACTAGACCTGCGTGACGCGCCGGCCGTGGACGCCTTCTTCGGCGAGCAACGACCCGACCACGGTCGTGCTGGCGGCCGCGAAGGTCGGGGGGATCCTCGCCAACGCCACCTACCCCGCCGACTTCCTGTCCGACAACCTGCGGATCCAGGTCAACGTGATGGACGCGGCGCACCGCCACGGCGCGGAGCGGCTGCTCTTCCTCGGCTCGTCGTGCATCTACCCCAAGTTCGCCCCGCAGCCGATTCCGGAGTCAGCCCTGCTGACCGGACCGCTCGAGCCGACCAACGACGCATACGCGATCGCGAAGATCGCCGGCGTGCTCCAGGTGCAGGCGATGCGTCGGCAGCACGGTCACCACTGGATCTCGGCCATGCCGACCAACCTCTACGGCCCGGGCGACAACTTCGACCGGCAGAACTCGCACGTGCTGCCAGCCCTGATCCGCCGCTTCCACGAGGCGAAGGTCGCCGGCGACGCCGACGTGACGATCTGGGGCACCGGCACGCCGCGTCGCGAGTTCCTGCACGTCGACGACCTCGCGAGCGCCGTCGCCTTCCTGCTCGACAACTACGACGAGCCCGAACCGATCAACGTCGGCGTCGGCGACGACCTGTCGATCGCCGAGCTCGCCGAGCTCGTCGCGTCGATCGTCGGCTACGAGGGCGACCTGGTGTTCGACGCAGCAAGCCCGACGGCACCCCGCGCAAGCTGCTCGACGTCACTCGCCTCACCGACCTCGGCTGGAAGCCCGAGATCGAGCTGGCCGACGGCATCCGGTCGACCTACGACTGGTACCTGTCCCACCTGGACGATCTGCGCGGCTGACCGGTCGACGATGCCCGACCACCGAGGATGACCCGCGAACCGATCGGTGCGCGCGCATGGCTCGACCTGCTGCATGCCGAGGCGTGCTGGCTGCTCGCCGAGCAGGGCATCGACGCCATGATCCTCAAGGGTCCGGCGACGGCTCGATGGCTCTACCCCGAAGGGGGCCGGCAGTCGGTGGACGTCGACCTCCTCGTCGACCCGGGTCGGCTGGACTGACGCGATCTCCACGCTGACCGCTCATGGGTTCGTCCGGCCGGCATTCCGCGACGGCGAGGCGGCGCCGCACTCACTGGAGCTGAGCCGGCTGGACCCGCAGCAGGGAGCCCACGTCGTCGACCTGCACCGCACGTTCCCCGGCATCGGAGTCGAGCCGGAGGCGGCGTTTCGCACCCTGTGGGCGCGGCGCGTTCCGGAGACCATCGCTCGGGTCGAGGCGGCGTTCCCCGACGTCACCACACGCGCCCTCATCGTGGCCCTGCACGCTGCCCGCACTCCGGGGAATCCGCGGACCAGCGACGACCTGCGGCACGCGGCGGAGGCGCTGGACCTGCCCGGCTGGATGGACGTCGCCAGCCTGGCCGCCGATCTCGACGCCTTGCCCGCCCTGCGGGCCGGCCTGGAGCGTCACGAGGACGCCTCGCGGCTCGTCGGCCCGCTGGGCCTGAGCGACGTCGAAGTGCCGCCCGAGTGGGAGCCTGCGCAGCTCCGAGGCCGACCAGACCGCCGTGCGGCTCGACGAGCTGAGCCGGATGCCGCTGCGCCGGCGGCCCGGCCAGGTGCTGCGCTGGGCCTTCCCCAGCCCAGCCTTCGTGCGCGACGGCGACCCGCGAGCGGCCCGCGGGCCGGGGTGGCTGGCCGTCGCGTACGGGGCACGGCTGGTCGACGGGGCACGCCGGTTCCCGCGGGCCTACCGGCAGTACCGCGACAGCCGTCGCTGAGGCGAGTCGGCGCCGCGCGCGGTCGGAAGACAGTGCCTGGCGGGTGATTCAACCGAACGGGTGAATCTGCCGAGACACCCCAGGTGACCACCCTCGACCTCGTGGCCCGGCTGATCCTGGCCGTGGTCTTCGCAGTGTCCGGGTTCACCAAGCTGGCCGACCGCGCCGGCACCCGTCAGGCCGTCAGCGACTTCGGCGTCCCCTCGGCCCTGGTGCCCGCCGTGGCGGCCGCTGCTCGCCCCGCTGGAGCTCACGATCGCCGTCGGCTTGCTCGCGCGCGGACCGGTCGCGACGGTGGCGGCGGCACTGGCGTCCGCCTTGCTCGTGGGCTTCACCGTGGTCATCGTGTCGAGCCTCGTGCGGCACCGCAGCGTGGCGTGCCACTGCTTCGGCTCGACGTCGGACCGGCCGGTCACGTGGTGGGCAGTGGTGCGCAACCTGGTGCTGCTGGCGCTCGCCGTCGTGGTCCTCGCCGGAGGCACCGCACAGCCGTGGCCGTGGGACGGTGCCGCCCGAGTCGTCGACCCGCTGGACGCGCAGTCGCGCTGGTTGTGGGGCGCCGTCCTGGTCCTGACGACGGCAGTCGCGTTGCTGGGCGTGCTGTTCTGGTCGTTGCTGCGTCGCTACGGCGAGGTGCTCCACCGACTCGACGCGCTCGAGGCGTCGGGACCCGCCGAGCACCACCACGCGCACGACGTGTTCCAGTCGTTCCCGCTGCCGTCGGTCGACGTGACCGACGCTGAGGGTGCCGTTCTGCGATGTGGCGCAAACCGTTGCGGCACAAGGGTTTTCGCTGATGGTGTTCGTCAGCCCGAGCTGCGAAGCCTGTGGTGAGCTGGCCGAGGAGCTGCGCGCGTGGCAGGTGGCCGACGACGGTCTTCCGATCGTCGTCATGAGCCCCGGGACCGCTGCCGAGGTGGCGGCGAAGTTCGGCGACCTGCAGGTGCACCGCCTTGCCGACGCCCACCAGACCGACCTGTTCCGCATGGAGTACACCCCCGGCGCGGTGGTCGTGGAGAACGGCCAGATCGTGTCGCCGCCGTCGTACGGCGCCGACGACATGCGGGCGCTGCACGCCGGGCTGACCGGACACCCCGCGCCGGTTGACGTGGCGCTCGAGCGCCCACCGATCAGCGAGGGCGACCCGCTGCCCGACGTCGTGGTCGCGACGCCCGAGGGCGAGATGAGCCTCGCCGCCGCGGTCCACGAGGTGGGCGACGACGTGGTGGTGCTGCTGTGGGACACCACCTGCGGGTTCTGCCAGCAGATCGAGGCAGACGTGGCCCAGCTGGCCGGGGAGGCGCCGACCCTGGTGGCCCTGCGCGACCGTGACCTGGGCCGGCTGCACGCCGGCGGCCTGACCGGCCCCGTGGCCCTGGACGTCGGGTTCGCCGCGGGCGACGCCCTGGGCTCGCCGGGCACCCCGAGCGCGGTGCGGGTGCGCGACGGGCGGGTCGCCTCGACCCTGGCCGTGGGTGGCCCCGAGGTGCTCGGGCTGCTCAGAGCCGCGCGATATCGCCTGGTCAGTGGGTCGAGATGAGCCTGCCACCTGCCGATATGGGCCGTAGGCCACCGCTGCGTCCCGGCAGTCGGCCGGGGGAACCACGGACGGACCGACGAGGGCTGAGGAACTGACGATGGGGAGCTGGATCGACCGGGCGGCGCGTCGCGCCGCTGGTCAGGCTGCCCAGAACCACCCTGAGCTGCCCCTAAGTCAGCCGCCCCGAGTCAGGCGCTGCGTCAGCGGCCCACGGACTCCAGCCGCCGCGACTTCCTCAAGCGCGCCGGCGTGGTCGGCGCAGCCGTCTGGACCGTGCCGATGATCGAGAGCGCCCTGGCGCCGGCCGCCGCCGCGTCCACGCCCAACTGCACCGGCGTCTGCGGCGGTGCCTGCCCCACCTGCGGCCTCGGACAGGGCCCGTGCACCCAGAACGCCCAGTGCAGCTCCGGGCTGGTCTGCACCGGCGGCGTCTGCAAGACCGCCCAGGGCGGCACCTGCTCGACCAACGCCAACTGCTCGACGAGCGTGTGCATCAACGGCACCTGCCGCGGCACGGTCGCCGGCTCCACCTGCGCCGCCTGGAACACCTGCCTGTCGTTCGTCTGCGACAACAGCGGCCACTGCTTCAAGAGCATCGCGGGCTGGTACTGCCTCAGCAGCGCCGACTGCTACACCAGCGGCGGCTGCGACGCGGCGTCACACACCTGCAACAAGTCGGGGCACAACGGCAAGTGCATGCTCAACTCCGACTGCACCGGCAACTACACCTGCCAGGGCGAGAACTGGAACACCTTCACCCTCGGCACCTGCCGCTAGATCTCGACCCAGTTGATCTTGGACTTGGTGCACGTCGATCATGAAATCCGACATCTACTCCTTGATCAACAACGCCGGGCTGGCGGCCGCCGGCTTCCGGCGCGCGGGGGTGACCGGGGCCGTCGGCTGGTCGGCGTCGCGCTCGCCCGTGCCGAGCCCGCGCACGTAGGACTGGTCGTAGCCGTAGCGCTGCGCGTCGGGTCCGGTGACGGCCGCGCCGTTGAGCACCAGCCCGTAGATCCGCCCGCCGACGCCGGCCACGGCCTCGTGGGCCGCCTTCAGCTGCTCGCGACGCACCCGGTTGGCGCCCACCACCAGCAGCGCCCCACCGGCCAGGCGGGTGAGCACCGCGCCGTCGGTGACGGGCAGCAGCGGCGGGGCGTCGATCACGAGCATCGCCCGCTCGGCCAGGTCGTGGAGCAGGTCGGCCATGGTCTGGCTGCCCAGCAGCTCGCTGGCGTTGGGCGGCAGCGGGCCGGCCGGCAGCACGGACAGGAACCCGGTGGTCCCCCACGGCTGCAGCACGTCGTCCACCTCGACCCGGCCGACCAGCACGTCGGTGAGGCCGGCTGACCCCTCCAGGCCCAGGTACTCGGCGACGCGGGGACGACGCAGGTCGCCCTCGAGCAGGATCACCGGCTGTCCGGACTCCGCGATCGTCAGCGCGAGGTTGGCGGCGGTCGACGTCTTGCCCTCGCGGGAGATCGACGACGTGACCACGAGCGAGCGCGGCCGGTGGTCGATGTCCACGAACTGCAGGTTGGTGCGCAGGTGGCGGAACGCCTCGGCGCGCGTGGTGTGGCGGTCGTCGTCGGTCAGCCGTAGCTGCTTGTCCTGCTGGGGATCGGCCGGGATGACGGCGAGCACCGGCGCCTCGAAGTACTTCTGCAACGCCTCGACGGTGCGGACGCGGGTGTCGAGGGTGTCCTGCAGCACGGCGGCGGCGATGCCGACTGCGGTGCCGAGCAGCAGGCCGAGCAACAGGTTGAGCTTGGTCCGGGGCAGGTAGGGGCTGGCGGGCACCTCGGCCTGCTGGATGGCGGTCACCTTGACCAGCGGCGCGCCGCCCTCCAGCGGCTGCTCGATCTGGCGCACCACCTGGCCGAACTGCGTGGCCGTGGAGTTCGCGATCTGCGCGGCGAGCTCGGGGTTGGGGTCGGTCGCGGTCACCTGCAGCAAGACGGTGTCCAGCGGGTTGTTCACCGACAGCTTCGCGGCCAGGGCGTCGCTGGTGATGGGCAGGTCGAGGTCGTCCACCACCGCCTGCGTCACCGGCGTCGACGTCACCACGTCGACGTAGCTCTTGACGCGCTGCTGGGTGAACAGGCTGCCGGTGTAGGCGGTGCCCACGTTGAGCGAGCTGTCGCTGGCCGACACGAACAGCGTGGTCGTGGCCTTGTAGACCGGCGTCGTGGCCATGCTGGCGGCCGCACCGGCGATCAGGCCGAGCAGCGCGCAGACGACGATCAACCGCCACCGCGTGCGCAACATGTCGAGGTGCTCGCGCAGATCCACGCGGGACTGCCTCCAGCCCGGGCTGAACGAGGGGGAAGACGCACGAACAGCCCAGGACCCGTACGTCGGTTCAGGGTCGCTGAAGGCACCCTGCCGTTCAACTCGGCACGCCCAGGGCCGGGCTGTACCTTCGCGGCTGTGACGACCACCCGCTACGCCTGTCCCAAGGACGTGGCGGCGGCCGACGACGAGGGCCGGATCGTGCTGCTCCACCTGCCCTCGGCCCGGCGGTTGGTGCTGTCCGACACCGCGAGCCGGATCTGGGAGGGGCTCGCCGACGGCCGCGACCCGGGCGAGCTGGCCGCGTCGCTGGCGTCGGCGTACGGCACCCAGACCGACGTGGTGGCCGCCGACGTCGACCGGCTCGTGGCCGACCTGCTGGGGCGCGGCCTGCTGGTCGAGCGGGTCGAGGAGCCGCGGTGAGCCGACGCCGAGGCGGCATCGTGGTGGCGGTGCTGGTGGTGCTGGCCGTCGGTCTGGTCGCCCTGGCGCTGCGCCCGAGGTCGGTGCCGCAGGCGCCGAAGCTGATCCCCACCGCCGGTGCGATCGCGATGTCGGGCCAGCACATCTGGGCGTGGACCGGGCCGGACCAGTGCTCGGGCGCGCCGGCCTCGAGCATCGAGCACTTCAACGGCTCGGCGTGGACGAGCCACCCGGTGCCGCTGGCCGTGGTGGAGGCGCTGACGTTCAGCGGCCCCCGTTTCGGCGTGGCGATCGGTCAGCTGCCGGACTGCCGACCGCAGACCCTGCTGACCCCCGACGGCGGGTCGACCTGGCAGGTGCTCACCAACGCCGTCCCGCTCGCCGACGGATGGCTGACCGGGTTGACGCTGTGGGGGGTCGCGACACAGCCGGGCGAGCACGCGATCCGGCGCTACCAGCTGAGCCCGATCGGTGCGTCGCGGGAGGGCGTGCAGCCCACGAACCCGTGCGCCAGCGGCATCGGTGCACCCACGCAGATCGCAGCGCCGGCCAGTGACACCGCGTTGCTGCTGTGCCAGACCCCGCAGCTCGACGAACGTCAGGTGGACCGCACGCAGTCGGCCGGCGCGCGCTGGGAGATCGTGGTGGACCAACGCCCGCAGACCGGTTTCGACGGATCGGGTGTCGACGTCGTGCAGCTGGCGACCGTGGGAGCCCGCCACGCGTGGGCGCTGTTCGTCGACAGCACGGGTGAGTGCCCAGAAGGTCAGGTGCGGCGCAGCGTCGACGGCGGCTTGACGTGGGTGCGGCTGACCTGCCCGAGCCAGACCGCGTCGCTCAACGTCGCGTTCAGCCTCGACTTTGCGACCACCCGCGCCGGCGCGTTGATCGGGCTCGCCTCGGATCAGCCGACCGTGCTGCTGACGCACGACGGGGGACAGTCGTGGCAGGCGATGTCGGTGCCGATCCCGTCGTAGCGTGGACGGCGTGACGCATCCCCCGCCGGCCAGGTACGACGCCGTTGCGCAGTTCTACCGCGACGGCTGGACCGACGCGCTCGACGACCCGGTGACGTCTGCGTTGCTCGACGTGGTCGGCGACGTCGCACACCTCGACGTGCTCGATCTCGCCTGCGGTCATGGCCGGGTGACGCGCGAGCTCGCGCGACGCGGCGGACGCGTCGTGGGACTCGATGTGTCGGGTGAGCTGTTGGCGATCGCGCAGGCTGCGGAAGCAGACGAGCCGCTCGGCGTGACGTACCTGCACGACGACGCGGCCACGTGCGCGGTGCTCGACGACGACAGCTTCGACGTGGTGGTGTGCAGCTTCGCGCTGTCTGACATCGACGACCTCGACGGCGCGTTGACGACCGTGACGCGGGTGCTGCGCCCGTCGGGTCGGTTCGCGTTCTCGATGCTGCACCCGTGCTTCGCCGGAGGTGGCGACGTGTCGGGCGCGTGGCCGTCGCGCAGTACGTACTACGACGAGCAGCACTGGTACGCCGACGACGCAGCGTCGAGCCTGCGGCGTCAGGTCGGCGCGAACCACCGCATGCTCTCGACCTACCTGAACGCACTGACGCGCCACGGCCTGTCCCTGACCGAGCTGGTCGAGCCACGCCCGGACGCTGCGTGGTCGGCGGCCCACCCGGAGGCTTCCGCGGGGCCGGTCTACCTGGTCGCCGGCGCCCACAAGCAACCGATGGTTGCGTAAGTCGGCCTCCTGGGCTACGGTGATGCGCAACCAAACGTTGCGAAAGGGAGAAGGCCATGGAGTTCGGAAGCATTGAGCGCGAGATCCAGATCGACGCGGCGCCGGAGATCGTCTTCGAGGTGGTCAGCCGTCCGGAGCACATCCGGGAGTGGTGGAACGGGGCCGAGACCGACGTGGTGCCCACGGCCGGCGCGGTCGCCGAGCTCGTGTGGGGCAAGGGCACAGACCAGCAACACCTCGAGCACCTCACGGTGGTCGAGGCGCAACCACCGAGCCGGTTCTCGTTCCGCTGGGTCTACGACGACGGGGCCGCCCCGAGCCCCACGAACTCGCTGCTGGTGACCTTCGACCTGGCGCCGTCCGGTGCGGGAACGATGCTGCGGATGACCGAGACCGGCTTCCGGGAGCGGGGCTGGGACGTCGCGGTGCTCGAAGCCGCCTACGCCGACCACGTGAACGGCTGGGACACCTTCCTGCCGGCCCTTCGCGACTACGTCAGCCGGCTCACGGCGTCGAGACGAGCCGGGTGACGCCGTGAGCGTGGCCATCGACGACGACCTGTGGTCGGCGATCGGGGACCCGACCAGACGCCGGATGCTCGACCTGCTGCTCGCCGACGGCGCCGGCACCGCCACGACGTTGAGCGAGCAGCTGCCGGTGTCGCGTCAGGCCGTCGCCAAGCACCTCGTGGTGTTGGACCGCGTCGGGCTGGTGCACGTCACGCCCGCGGGGCGGGAGCGGAGGTATCACGTGGATGAGGCCCAGCTGGCCCGCGCGGTGGCCCAGCTCGCCGACGTCGGGACGACCTGGGACGCCCGCCTGCGTCGGATCAAGCAGATCGCCGAGGCGATCCAGCGCAGCCAGGCGGGCAGCCAGTAGAAGGGGAACGGCGCTCAGACGGACTGACGTCGCCGGCGCACGCCCAGGACGAGCAGCGCGACGCCGGTGCCGAGCAGGAGGAGCGCGAAACCGGCCAGGCCGATCGCGGAGCCGACGCTTCCGGCAGTCGGTCGACGTGGTGGCGCCGCCGGCGTCGGTGGAGCCTCCCGTGCTGCCGCCGCCGGTCGAGGTGCCCGGACCAGACGTGGTGCCGCCGTTGTCGGACGAGCCGCCGTTGTTCGTCGAACCAGTGCCAGTGCCGGTGCCGGAGCCGGAGGTGGCCCCGGTCCCGGTGTCCGTCCCGGAACCGTTGGCACCGGAACCGCTGGCAGAGGTGCCGGAACCGCTCCCCGTCGTGCCGGTGCCGCCGGTGGTGCCGCCGGAACCGGTGGTGCCGCCGTCGGAGCCGGCCGGCACCACCTGGATCTGCGCGCTCAGCGACAGCGTGCCGCCGCCGAGCTCGGTGCCGGTGAAGGAGACGGTCTGCAGGCCGACGCGGGCGAACGACAGGCCGGCGCGGGCGACGCCGTTGCTGTTGGCGACCGCCGTGGTGGTCTGGGCCGAGGTGCCGGTGACGGTGACGGCGACGCTGCCGCCCGGCTCGAAGGTCTGGGCGGTGAAGCCGACCACCACGCGCGGTGCGACGACCGTGCGGTCGGCCGAGATCCGGGTGAAGGCGGGCGGGTAGTTGGGCTCAGCGGAGGCGGGCACCGCGGCGAGCAGCGCAGTGGCGGCCGTCAGCGCAAGCGCTGCGGCCAGCCCGGCGGCGGCTCGGCGGAGCATCGCCACCCCCTCGTTTCCCACTAGTTCCCGGTCGGGGAACCCGGCGTCGAGCTCCCATGAGCAGCTGGCGTGCCGGCCCCTGTGGGCACACCACAGTCAGCGATATCGGCGTGGACGACGGTCGGCTTGACCAGCGGGCTCACGAAGCTGCCGACGCCGCCGGCGGGCGTGGCGACGTCGGGCTCGAGCAGGTCGAGGTGCAGGAGTTGGGTCTGGCCGGCCGGGAGCGTGACGGCGAAGACGTAGACCGGGTGCCCGCGCTCGGTGCCGATCGACGGCGCGACCCGGTGGCCGTCGAGCGTCGCACCGACGAGCTGCGCGCCCTCGGCGGCGTAGACCGAGACGTAGACGAGGTTCTCGCCGTGGTGGCCGAGCGGCTGACCGTGCGGGCCGCGCGCAAGGTCGTTGCGCTCCTCGACGTACAGCGGCAGGCCATGGGTGGGGGCGGTGTTGGTGAGCGAGACGTCGATCCGGGTGGCGCGCGGGGCGGTGTCGGACGCGGGACATGCGGCGCCGGTGTAGCGGACGGAGTTGCGCAGGTAGTAGTCGAGCTTGTTGCCACCGCCGTTGTCGAGTGCGACGCCGACGAACGGACCGGGGGCGTCGGGCACCGAGCCGCCGACGGCGGTGTCGGCCAGCTTCGCCTCGAGGTCGGGGTGGGCGGAGTAGAGCAGCAGACGACGTTCGTCGGCGGCGCGGCCCAACGCCTTCAACATCGACGTGGGGTTGCCCTTGCCGGACAGCACGGCGTCGACGGCGGCGCGGGCCACCTGCTGCAGGAACGCGTCACGGCGGTTGTCGCCGTGCGGGAAGCGGGCGTACACCCGGGCCTCGGTGAGGGCGACGACGTTGCCGGCAGCGACCTGCTGGCCGCCGGGCAACCTGGTCGGGCCGGTGGCGCCGAGCAGGTAGGACAACGTCACCGGGTCGAGGGCGAGTGCGCCGTCCAGATGGTGACCGGTGCGATCGGCGTACATGGCCAGCCAGAGGCGGGCGGCGTAGGGGAAGTGGGGGCTGACGTTGGCGTTGACCCACAGGCCGGGGTCGTCGCCCCACAGTGCGGCGTAGTCGGCGCCGAGGTCGCGGGCGGGGCCGGGGTACTTCTGGTTGTCGAGCACCTTGCGCGAGGCGAGGCGGACGATGCGCAGCTGCCCGTGATCCGCCTCCAGCACGCCCCACGCGCCGACGAGGCCGCCGGTGCCGCGGCTCTCGGCGTTGGTCTGCAGCGCGAGGAAGTAGTAGCGCGGGCCGTCGGCGCCGAGCAGTGCAGGGGCGAGGTCGGCGGCCTTGGCTGCGGCGCTGGCCTGCGCCCCGGCGGCGGCGAGGTCGTCACGGACGCCGGTGACCGCGTCGCGGACGCGACCGGGCGTGCCGGACAGGTCGAGCGCGTCGAGGCTGGCGACGGCATAGGTGAGGCCCTCGGTCGCGGTGGCCAGCGGCTGCTGGGCGGCGGCGATGGCGTTGAGGTCGAGCCGGTTGTGGGCGTCGCGCAGCGTCGTGGGGTCGAGGTGCGCAGCGGCGTCGATCAGGGCCGGCAGGACGTTGGTCGAGACGTCGTCGGCGGTCGCGCTGACCCCGGCCACCGCGGCCGGGGTGTGGCCGAAGTACGGAACGTGGGACATGACGGTGAAGACGGGGTCGTGGGTCAGGCTTCGGGCGCGCGCGGTGTCGGCCTGGACATCGGGCAGCGCCGGGCGGGCCTTGGCGACGTCGCCCCGGCTGAGGGCCTGACGGATCTGGCTGACGCCGGCCCTGGCGTGGGTGAGGGCGGTGGCGGCCTGCTCGGCGCGGACGGCGGTCCAGGCGCCGGCCAGCACCAGCACGGCCAGCGCGGCGATCAGCGTCAGCCCGACAACGATCAGCGCCCGGCCCCGACGTCGGGGGGGCGCGGGCTCGTCGACAGCTGACCCCACGTCCCCTTATCGGCCCAACCCCCCACCCAGTTGACCGGGAGCAATGCGGCGTTGCTCCGCCAAGAACAGGCGCAATGACGCATTGCTCCTGTTCTTACGGAACCCTTCCGGGGGTCATCCCGCTCGAACGGGCCTGGCTCAGGCTGGGCTGCCCGGTGGGTCGAACGGGGGGTCGACGGGGCGTTGCGCAGCGCGCAGCACATGGCGGGACCCGAAGGTGGCAGCTCGACGCCACGGCGGGACGCCCTCGATCTCGACCTCGAGGGAGAAGCTGAGGAACGTCCGAATGAGCACGATCAGGCCCAGGGTCGAAACGTTCAGCAGAGTCGGCGCCACCGCGACGGTGCGGATCAGATCAGCCGCCACCAGGATCTCCAGGCCCATCAGGATCACCCCGCCGAACGACTCGCGAAGCACCTGGTAGGCCAGCGCTCCGTCACGGGAGCGGCGCAGCGCTCGGGCGCCCAACGCCGCGGACAGGAACAACCCACCGAGCAGCACGACGGCGCCGATCGCCTCGAACAGCTGGGCGATGTGGTCCATGGTCTGCGTGAACGTCACGATGCTGAGCGTAGGGGCCAGCGAGCACGGTTCGGCCAGACCGGCCCCGCCGGGCGCCGCTCCTAACGCTCTGACCTTTTGGAAGCAACGAGTCGACGCTTCCAAAAGAATGGAGGAAATCACTCGTTGTCGCGTGGGTTTGGAGGTTTGGAGGGGGTCATCCCCCTCGAACAGGCCTGCGCTCAGGCCGGAGCGGGGTGGGCGACGGGCTCATCCTGAGCCGCCGCGACGTCGTCGCCCCCCTGGGTGCGGACGACCAGCGCCGCGTCCGCGGGCACCTTGCGCTTGACCACCGCGAGGGCAACGGGCCCGAGCTCGTGGTGTTGGGCCACGGACGTCACGATCCCGACGGCACGCTCGTCGAACCGCACCTCGTCGCCGGGCACCGGGAGCGCGGCCGCCGCACCGTCGAGGTGCAGCAGGACGAGCCGACGCGGGGGCTGCCCAAGGTTCTGGACCCGCGCCACGGTCTCCTGGCCGCGGTAGCACCCCTTGTCGAGGTGGACGGCGACGCCGATCCAGCCGACCTCGTGCGGGATCGTGCGATGGTCGGTCTCGCGCAGATGCCGCGCCCACGTCGCGGCCACCCGCAACGCTTCGAACGCCCAGAGGCCGGCGGCCGGCGCATGGTCGGCGGCCCACCCGGGGAGCTCGTCGCGGCCCACGAGCGAGTACCGCCCCGACTCGAACGCCGACCCGGGATCCCCTGGCTGCCACACGACCGCCCACGCGTCGGTGACGTCGTCGATCGTGACGTCGGACCAGAACTTCATGGACTCCAGGTACGCGATCAGGTCGGCCGCCGTGCCGGGCTCGACATGCGCCCACAGCGCTTCGCCGTCGTCGACCAGGAACAGGTGGTGCTCGACGTGGCCGTGCGGGCTGAGCACCAACGCCTGCGTCCAGGTGTGCGGCTCGAGCTGGGTCAGGTGTTGCGACGTCACGGTGTGCAGCCACGTCAATCGGTCAGGGCCGGCGATGCGGATGACCTCGCGGTCGGACCGGTCGACGAAGCCCGCGCCCGCCTCGAGGCGACGTTGCTCGCCGAGCGGATCCCCGTAGTGCCACGCCACGCGCCGGGACGCCGGCACGTCAGCCGCGTCGGGTGCGTCGTCGGGCACGGGAACTGCGCCGGGCAGGTCCAACATCAACTGCCACCCGAGCAGTCGCCGCAGGTGCCGTAGATCGCAAAGTGCTGCACATCGAGTTCGAACGCATACGCGTCGCGCAACGTTCCCGCCAGCGGATCCGCAACCCCGAACGGGGCATCGATCACGACGCCGCAGCCCTGGCAGACGAGGTGGACGTGGTTGGAGTCCTCGGCGGCGTGGTAGGTCGGGGCGCCGTGACCGAGGTGGGTGTGGCGCACCAGCCCGATCTGCTCCAGGACGTCGAGCGTTCGGTAGATCGTCGAGACGTTGACGCCGTCGGCCGTGGCCTGCACCCGCGAGCAGATCTCATCGGGTGTCGAGTGACCGAGCTCCACCACTGCTTGCAGCACCAGGCGTCGTTGCGGCGTGAGGCGGAAGCCCGCGTCGCGCAGTCGGTCGCGCAGGTCGTCACCGCTGGTCGCCTGGGCGGCGAGTCCGGAGGGCTCGAACTCCGGCTCCTCGCGCTCGGGGCTCGTCGTCACTGCGGGACCGCCACTCGGGACAGGCGCGCCGACAGGTGCGGCTGCAGCGTCTGCCCGACAGCCGCCATGTCAAAGGCCCACATCAGGTCGCCCTCGACGAGGCCGTAGACGCGCGTGCCGGCCGTGTACTCCTTGGCCGTCGGGGTACGCGCGACGACGTCGGTCTGCAGCGAGATGCGCGGACCGTCGGCGACCCCGGTCCAGACCTCGACGAAACCCGAGGAGTGGGTGAGCAGGAGGTCGACGGCCGGGGGGTCGGCGGGGCGCCAGAAGCCGGTCTCGAAGGCCGCGGGGCGAATGCGCGCGCCGTCGTCGTCGAGGATCCAACTGCGTGAGGTGTAGCCGAGGAACGGACGTCCGTCGTTGGTGACGTCGATCTGCTGCTCGAAGCCGAAGGTGTCGACCGTCGGGTAGCCGCCGACGCCTTCACCCACCCACGACCCGACCAGCCAGGCGAGGGGCGCCAGAGCGAGCGGGAAGCTGTCGGGGATGGTGAACACAGGCGCGCCTCAGTCCTGGTTCTTGAACAACTTCAGGAGCAGGGCGATGCAGACCCACGCGATCGCCACCGCAACCGCGACGAGCAGGACCCCGTACGCCAGGTCGAGCGTGGCGACCATGGGCAGCGACGAGAGGAGGCCGAGCACGTCCTCACTGTAATCGGTATCTCGGTCCCGAAATCCCGGGTCAGCCAGCCGACTCCCACGGTGTCGGCATTCGTCGATCGCTGAAGGTGGGCGTCCGGATCGCTGGCGCTCCCACCTTCGTCGGTGAAGCCCTCGCCGATGACGCCAGACCCCTCATCTACTGACCCGCCACCCGAATACCCGCCCTCAAACCGGGCCGCCCGCTTCCCCTACTCCCTCCGAAGCAATGCCGCATTGCTCCCGCAAGTACAGGAGCAATGAAGCGTTGCTGCTGTTCTTAGCGAACTTCTCCGCAGGTCATAGACCCGGCGAGATGTTCACCCACAGCGTCGCTCCCGGACAACCTCGGGATCAGCTGCGGGACTCTGGCTCATGCCTCGTTACGTCGCGGAGCGCGCGAGCGTTCGAACCCTTGCCGATGCGCAACTCGGCATCGTTACCACTTGGCAGATGCGATCCCTGGGGATCCAGCCGTCGGCGATCTCGCGATGGTCTCAGCCTGGAGGATTCCTCAATCGGGTTCTGCCAGGGACATATCAGTGGGGGTTCGAGCCGCTGACCCAGGAGCAGCGCGAGACGGCGGCCATGGCCTACGCCCGGTTCCGGCGCACAACTCACCGGGGTGCCAGCGTTGGCCAAGTACGGCGTGAACTACTTGCCGGTGAGGCTCGAGCAGTCGCCAGTACATCTGCTCATCGGCGTTGCCGGAGCCCGTTCGAGCTACGGTTTCGTCGTCGTCGAGCGAACGATCCGACTTCCCGAGCCAAATCGCGACCACCTCCATCCCCTCGCGCCACCACCGCGTGCGCTGTTCGACGCGTGTCGGCGGTTCCACCAGGACCGCCGTTCAGTTCGCGCCTGCGTCTTGGAATGCCTTCAGCGCCAACTGGTCAGTGCGGAGGACGTTGCGCGTGAGATTCGTTACGGCCAAAGGCGATGGACATTCAACCTCCGAGGCGCCCTGCGCGACTTCGGCGCCGGCGTCGTTTCCGCGCCTGAGGCCGAGGCACATGACATCTTCACGGACGCCGGGCTGACCAGCTTCATCTGGAACGCAGACCTCTTCACGTCGACCGGAGTCTTCATCGCCAGACCAGACGGCTACGACCCGGACACGGGGCTTGCGCTTGAGATCGAGTCGAGGCAGCACCACAGCGACGACGTCAACCTCGAACGCACATTGCAACGCAATGCTCGGCTGGCCGAACACGGCATCGTTGTCTACGGGGTGAGCCCGGCCCAGCTACGCGCGCATCCCGCCTACGTCGTGCGACAGATCAAAGCCGCACAGGCGGCGCTGAGGCTCCGTCCGCCTCCGCGTGTGACCGTTCGAAGTCACGACGGCCAGCTCGTTCGCGTCGCCTGAATCGGTCCAATTGCCTGCGAGCTGCGCCTCGTTGACCACACGAAAAGGTTCTGCAAGTACAGAAGCAACTCTTCATTGCTTCGGTACTTACAGAAGCAACGCGGCATTGCTTCCAGAGGTGAGGACAGAGGGGTGGGCCGGGCGAGAGCGCGGCGGCCGCGGGTTAGGACGCGCGGTGGGCAGCCAGGGATCGTAGGACTCGAGCGGTTCGGTGCTGGAAGTGTTCGGAGGCGGGGCGGGGGAGCTCCAGCGTGACGCCGGTGTGGCGCGGCCAGTTCTCGTTCAGGTAGGTCGTCATGTTGCCGCCGGCGGCGCCGATCGTCCTCGCCGGCAGCCCGATGTGGCGCGACAACCACCGGGTCACGGCCGGGTCGCCGCCGGAGAAGTCCACCACCGCCAGCGGCTGATGCATGCTCACCATCGTGTAGGGGTGCAGCGTGGTCAGGAAACGCTGCATCGCCCGCGTCTCCGGCTCACTGCCCGGACGTGGCCCGGACCAGTACGGCGTCCCCGCGGCCTGACGCTTCCAGTCCGACGTGTCGAAGTTGCGGTTCAGGTCGACGCCGCGCGCATTGGTGCGCGTGCCCGCCACCCGGCCATCCGGGTTCAGCGTCGGCACGATCCACAGCTGCACACCCGCCGGCGGCACCATGTGCAGCAAGTACTTGCGCACGACATACCAGCCGCCCAGCTCGTCCCCGTGCATCTGGCCGACCACCAGGAAGCGCGACGGCGCATCAGCCGGGCCGAGCCGGTGCGCATCGATGTCACGCCCACGGCGCGAGTGGCCGATGACCTCGTGGTGACGCTGCGGCGCCCCCGCCGCCCCGGCCGCCCCGGCCGCCCCGACCGCGCCGCCCAACAGCCCGGCGCCGACCGCGCCCAGCGAACCCGCCACGAAACCACGACGCGACACCGACATGCCGCCAGTGTCCCCTGCCGAGGACCCGGCGGCGCGCAAGCGACCGATCAGACCTGGACGACGAGCTCCGCGATCTCGCCGTTGGCGGCCTCGACCTGGTGGTCGACGCTGGTCCCCGGCGCCAGTACCCGCACGGTCCAAGAACCGGGCGCGGCGAAGAACCGGAACTCACCGTCGTCTGACGTCGGCACCTCGGCGGTGAAGTCGCCGCCGGCGTCGAGCAACCGCACGTACGCGGGAGCCACAGGCGCGCCGTCACGTGTGACGACGCCCTGGATCACCGCCTCGTTGGTCACGTCGACGCCCTTGACGCCGCCTGGACGCGCTCCGCACATCGTTGCCCCCTAGGACCCGTCGCCGAGCTCGATCGGCACGCCGACCAGCGAGCCGTACTCGGTCCACGAACCGTCGTAGTTCTTGACGTTCTGCACGCCGAGCAGCTCGTGCAGCACGAACCACGTGTGCGCCGAACGCTCGCCGATGCGGCAGTACGCGATCGTGTCGCGGTCGAGGTCGACGCCGGCGCCCTCGTACAACGAGCGCAGGTCGTCGTCGCTGCGGAACGTTCCGTCGTCGGCAGCAGCCTTCGACCACGGAATGTTGACCGCACTGGGGATGTGTCCGGGACGCTGGGACTGCTCCTGCGGCAGGTGCGCGGGCGCCAGCAGGCGACCCGCGAACTCGTCAGGCGAGCGCACGTCGACCAGGTTCTGCGCACCGATCGCCGTCAACACGTCGTCGCGGTACGCGCGGATCGACTGGTCCTGCTCGCCGGCGCGGTACTGCGTGGGCTGACGCGACGGCACGTCGGTCACCTGTTCGCGACTGTCGAGCTCCCACTTCTTGCGTCCGCCGTCGAGCAGTCGCACGTCGCCGTGCCCGTACAGCTTGAAGTACCAGTACGCGTAAGCCGCGAACCAGTTGTTGTTGCCGCCGTAGATCACGACGGTCTGGTCGTTGCTGATCCCGCGCTCGCTGAGCAGCTGCTCGAACGTCGCCCGGTCCACGAAGTCACGCTTGACGGGGTCCTGCAGGTCTGCGGTCCAGTCCAGGCGCACCGCGCCGCGGATGTGTCCCTTCTCATAGGCCGACGTGTCCTCGTCGACCTCGACCAGGACGACCTTGGGGTCGTCCAGGTGCGACTCGACCCAGTCTGCGTCGACCAACACTTCGCTGCGGCTCATGCCGATGCCTCCTCTGTCACGGTGCTCGTGGTCGGGCTGGTAGCCCAGGTACTCGGGGTGGTGCCGGCGCCGAACAGACGCCGACCGATCAGGTAGACCTCGCAGCCGAGGCAGAACCCGAACGCCGCGTTGAGGAACGCCGCCGCGAGGGCCATGCCCACCGCCACGAGTCCGACGACGTCGGCGCCGGCGAACAGCGCGATCGTGCCGACCAGCGCGAAGCCGAAGCCCACACCCTGGGCGAACCGGGGCGGTGCCTCCGCCTCGAGCTCGGCGGGTGGGGCGAGCCGGGGCCGCACGAAGCGCCGGTACAGCACGCCGTACGGCGCGCGCTGCAGGCCGGCGAACGCGCCGACCGCGAAGACGAGCGTCTGGGCCAGCAGCAGCCAGGCGTTCCCGGTCACCAGCACGGTCGCGAGCACGACCGTGGTGATCCAGGCGCCGAACCGTGGGCCGCGAGGGTCGATCAGCATGGCTTCCTCCGAAGTGAGCGAGCGCTGGGGTGCGTCGGCAACGCGACGCGACGGCCCGGTCGGGCGGAGGTATTTGCTGGGGTGGAGGCGCCGATGTGGTCAGGCGCGCGCCGCGACCGGTTCGGTCAGCGACACAGGCAGGTGGCGACGCGGCACAAGTCGATGCTGCGCCGCTTGGTCAGCAGCGAGTAGATCGACGCGGGGCCCGTCATGCCATCGAGGGTAAGCAGGCCCGCGGAGCGTGTCATGCGCTGTCCACCATCTGAGACGGTTGGCTCACGGAATGGCCTCCCCCAGGGCGGCGAGCACCTCGGGCTTGCGCGGCAGCCCCACGGCCCGGCGGACGACGCGGCCGCTGCCGTCGAGCACGAACACGGTGGGGGTGCGCATCACCGAGTGCCGGCGCACCAGGTCGAGGTGCGACTCGGCGTCGACCTCGACGTAGGCCACCCCCTCGACCTGCTCGGCGACGTCTCCCAGCAGCGTGCGCGTGGCCCGGCACGGTGCGCAGAAGGCGGAGGAGAACTGCACCAGCGTCGCCCGTGCGCCCAGTGAGATGCCCAGCTCGTCCGCACTGAGCCGGTCGTCAGCCGCAGCCGTGGCCGACGTCGTCGCGTCGGGGCCGGAGGGGTCGCCCGCCAGTCCTTGGATCGGAAGGGATCCGGTCAACCGGCCGTCGGTGCGTCGTCGGTACACGCCGAACGCGGTGGCCCCCACGAGCACCGCCATGAGCACAGCCAGGCCGGCCGGGTTCACCGTCGCCGGTCCGCTCGCTCGTCGCTCACACGGGCCGAACGCCGCAACCGGTCGGCCTGTTCCCCGCTCGCCGGTTCAGCTGCCCGCGACCCGCAGCACGGGGTACACCAACGCGGCCGTGGCCAGCACGGCGAACGGCGCGCTGGCGCGGATCAGCGCCTCGCCGCGAGTCCCCGTCTGATCCGGCGGCTGACGGCTGCCGATCAGCGTCAGCACGACGACGACCACACCGCCGAGCGCACCCACGAGGGCACCAGGACCCACGCCGATCAGGTGACTGTGCAGGTGCAGGTGCAGGTGCACGGTGGCGCCCAGCACGGCGCCGGTGACGGCCCCGAGCCCCACCGCACCGACCAGGGACCACGGCCGCGGGGCCAACCGCGGCCAGGCAGGCCACCACCACCGGCGTCGCACCCACGACGACGGGCGGCGCTCCCCCGAGCACCCGGAAGGCCGCCAGCCAGATGGCTCCGACCACCAGAACCGCGAGCAGCGCCGAGGTGGCCGCCATGCCGGCCACGACGTCGCCGCGCGGGTGTCGACGAGCCAGCTGGACGAGGATCAGGCCCAGGAAGCTCAGCCCGAGGATGAGCACCACCGGTGCGAGCGGATCGTGATGGTTGCCCACGTTCCAGCCCACGGCGGCGTCGGCGGCCGCCGCCGCGACCCACGCCAGCGCCGCGCCCGCGCCGGCACCGGGGGCGTCGACCCATCGCCGCCAGTTGCTCGCCGAGAACGCCTGGATCAGCATCAGCGCGGCGATCAACCACGCGTTGCCGACGACCGCTGCAGCGACCACCAACGCAGCCGCGGCGGCGCTCATCAGCGCCGACGGCGCGCGCGACCTCACGGCGCCGATGGTGCCAGAGCGTCTCGCAGCCACGCTGTCATGCGCTGCGCCAGGTCGGCCGTCATGGCGAGCTCGGCGTGCCCGAAGCCGGGTTCGATCCACAGCTGTGCCCCGGGAGCTTGGGCGAGATCGTCGGCGTGGTCGGTCGGAAAATAGGGGTCGACGTCGCCGTGGACCACCAGCAGCGGGACGCCGATCGCCCGAGCCGCCGCCCGCGGCTCGACCGGCACCGGGTGCCAGCCGTCCGGGCGGATCCGCGTGCGCGTAGCCACCCGGGCCAGCCAACGTCCCAACGGCGCCTCGATCACCCAGTGAGCGCGTCGCGCGCGCGGCGTCCCGCGGTAGTACCAGCGCGACGGCGAGCTGACCAGCACGACCGCGTCGGTGTCACCGCCCAGGCCGGCGTATCGCGCCACCACCGCGCCGCCCATCGAGAATCCCAGCGTGGCGACGCGGCGGTAGCCCAAGGTGCGCGCCCACGCGACCGCAGCCGCCACGTCGAGCACCTCGTCGTCGCCCACCGTCGACTCACCCTGCGACTCGCCGTGCCCGCGAAAGTCCAGCCCGACCACACCGACCGTCGCGCACATCCAGTCGGCCACCCGCGACAAGCCGGGGTCGGCGCTGTGCCCGGTGAAACCATGGGCCAGCACGACGAGCACGTCGCGGCTCCCGTCCCGAGCCGGGCCGTACCGCACCCGGATCTCGACGCCGTCAGCTGCCTGGACGCTGTGGCTGACCGTCCATGGACGAACCGCCACGTCAGCGGATCGAACCCACCAGGAGAAGCGCGCGAGCAGACCGTGTGCGCCCAGGTCGGTCACGTAGCTCCGCGCCTGCTCGACGGCACCTTCGGGCACCAGGTCGGCAGGCAGCACGGCCATCGCGTCCAGCGTCATCAGCGCGTGGGTGAACGGGTCGCCGACGGCAAGCCGACCGGAGAGGACACCCTCGTAGGCCGTCGCGGCGTCGCGCGGGTGTCCGGCCAAGGCCGACACCCCCGCCTGCAGAGCGCTGTGCACGGCGAGGTTCCAGCCGCGTTCTGCGGCCGGCATCCGATCCAGGGCCATCCGAGCGCGTTCCAGGTCGTGTGCCCACAGCGCGGCGCGTCCGGCGAAGGTGGCCGCCATGGTGCTGTTCGGCCCGGTGACCGCCTCGGCGTCCAGCGCCCCGGTGGCCTGCGTCGTAGGCACTCGCGCAGATCACCGTCGAGCAGGTCGACCACCGAGCGGATCCGTCGGTACCACGCCCGGACCGTGGGGTTCACCTGCACGGCGTTCTCGGCGGCGACGCCTTCCAGCGCGGCCCGGGCGCGACCCGGCTCGCCGCGGTAGGCGTCGAGCAGGGCTTCGTCGAGCACGATGTCGACGAGCAGGTCCGACGGCAGCGCCGGACGCGAGCGAAGGTCGGCGATCAGCTCGTCGGCGGTGGTCCATGCCCCTGTCTCCACCGCGAACTCGGCTGCGTTCGACAGGGACACCATCTCGGCACGGCCCACGCCTGCCCGTCGCGCCAGCGCCGCCGCTTCGAGCGACTGGTCAAGCGCGAGGGTCCACTCATCGGCCGTCCATCGCCAGGCCCAGGAGCGCGTGCGCCGCGGTCCGCAGGTCGTCCTCGCCCAGTGCGACCGCCAGCAGGCCCTGGCGCACCACGATGCCCTCGCGATGCCGACCCATGCTCAGGAGGACGTCAGAGCGGCTGGTGAGCGCATGGCGCAGGCGCTCGAGGTCTCCCACGCTCCCGAACCCGGCCAGCGCCCGATCGATCCCCGCCAGACTGCCCGGAAGGTCCTCGTCGAAGTACGCGACGTACGCCGACTGCGTAGTCGTACTCGGCGCGGGGAAGCGCGTCAGTAGTGGCGTCGACCAGCGGCGCCATCTCCGCAACGACGGCGCGCATCTCCTCGACGCGGTCCCGGCTCCCCAGTGCGCTGGCGAGCAGTCCCATCGCCGCTACCTCGTCGCCGACGTCACCCATCCCCCGGAGCAACGTGACCACCTCGCGCAGGCAGTCGAACTGGCGCTCCGGCTGCAACGCATCGTTGGCGGCGATCGCCGCACCCTTCAGGATCGCCACCCGCTCCGGTCCCGGCGGGGTGATCGCGAGTGCCTGCTCGGCCAGGTCGAGTGCCTGGTTCGGGGAGCCGAGCTTGGTCGCCCGCTCGGCGGCCTGGGCCAGCCAGTCGGCCGCCCTGGCGCGCAGGGCGTCGTGGTCGGGACCTTCTGGTGTAGCGCGCAGTGCCTCTACGTAGTGCGCTGCCACCGCGCTGGCCAGCTCGTCGTCGCCGGAGGCTTCCAGGTGGTGCGCCACCGACAGATGCCGCGAACGACGATCGGCCTTGCTCAGCATCCCGTAGGCGATCTCCGCGATGATCCCCTGCACGAACGCGTACTGCCCGCGTTCGGGCGAGCGCGGGTCGGCCTCGCGCATGAGGAACTCCCGCCGCATCAGGTCCTGCAGCCGTGGTTCGAGAGTTGCCGCGTCAGCACCCGCCACGGCGATCAGCGCCTCGAGGGTGAAGCTCTTGCCCAGGATCGAGGCGTCCTGCACCAGCGCGCGGTCGGCTGCCGGCAGCGCGTCCAGGCGTGAGGCGATCAGCGCGTGCAGCGTCTCGGGCACCTCGAGCTCGCCCAGATCCCCGACCAGTTCGTAGGCGTTGGCGCCGACGCGGAGCACACCCCGGTCGGCGAGCATGCGGATCATCTCCACGGCGTACAGCGGCATGCCCTCGGCTCGTTGCGCGATGCGCGCGATGGAGGCGTCGTCGGCGCCCGGCACCATGCCGCGCACGAGCTCGACCATCGTCGCGTCGGCCAGCGGTTCCAGGTGCAGGGACAAGACGCTGCGCGTTCCGGTGCCCCATCCCGGACGTCGGTCGGCGATCTCCGGTCGCGACAGGGTCACGACGTAGATGGGTCGGTTGCGCGACCACTCCAACAACGAGTCGATGAAGTCGAGCAGCCCGGCGTCGGCCCACTGGAGGTCCTCGAAGACCAACGCGACCGTCCCGTTGTCGCTGATCCGTTCGAAGAACGTGCGCCAGGCGGCCAACATCTCCTCGCCGCCGCCGACGGGATCGTCGGCCAGGCCGAGCAGGAACGCCAACCTCGGCTCCAGCCAACGCCGTTCCTCGTCGTCGTTCACGTGCCGTGCGATCGCGTCCGCCAGCTTCGTGCGCGACACACCGGGGGAGTCGGTCTCGGCGATCCCGGCGCGCATGCGCACCATCTCGCCGAGCGCCCAGAACGTCACGCCGTCGCCGTACGAGGGACACCGCCCGCGGTGCCACCAGATCGTCTCGGTCAACCCGTCGACGTACTTCAACAGCTCCCACGCCAACCGCGACTTCCCGATGCCTCCGATCCCGGTGACCGACACCACGCGAGCCTTGCCCTCGCGACTCGTCGCGTGCAGTCCCTCCTTGAGCATCCGGAGTTCCTCGGCGCGACCGACGAACGGCGGTTCCCAGACCATCCGGTTGGCCCCTTGGCGTTCCGCGACCACCCGGAGCGCCCGCCACGCCGGCACCGACGCCTCTTTGCCCTTCAGGTCGAGGTCGCCGGCGGGCTCGAACGCGATCGACCCGGCCGCTGCGCGCATGGTCGGCTCACCGACGAGCACGGTCCCCGGAGCCGCGGCGGACTGCAGCCGCGACGCGGTGTTCACCAGGTCGCCGGCCACCATCCCCTGATGGTCCGCGCCCACGGTGGTGGCGGCCTCGCCCGTGAGCACGCCGCAGCGCGCCTGCAGCGCCACGGCGTTGGCGACGCCCACCGACCCGACGGCGCCGACCAGCTCCAGGGCGGCGCGCACGGCCCGCTCCGCGTCGTCCTCGTGGGTGACCGGCGTGCCCCACACCGCCATCACGGCGTCGCCGATGAACTTCTCGACCACGCCCCCGTGGCGTTCGATGACGGTCTGGGCCGTCTCGAAGTAGGAGTCGAGCAGCGATCGCATGTCCTCGGCGTCACGTTGCTCCGACAAGGTGGTGAAGCCCACGAGGTCGAGGAACAGCACCGACACCAGGCGTCGCTCGGTCGTCTGGACAGACCCGCCGGCGCTGCCGGACTCAGGCGTCGACGCAGCGGCACCGGCCAGGGCTGCGCCGCACTCGCCGCAGAACTTGCTGGCCGCCGGATTCGGGCTGGAGCAGGCGGGGCAGTCGCGGGCCAGCGCGGCGCCGCACTCCATGCAGAACTTGCGACCCGCGTCGTTGGTCGTGCCGCAGACCGTGCAGTTCACGGGCTCCCTCTCGTCAACGGGCCAAAGCGTACGGCCGATACCCTTGTGGTGACCGGCGAACGTGGTCCGGTGATCACCAGCGTGATCAGGAGGAGGTGGCCTGTGGCCCGGCTGCTCCTGCTCTGCGCGGCCAACCGCGGCGCCGCCGACGTCCTCCCCGCCCTGAGCCTGCTCGGGCACTCGGTTCGGGTGGTGCCCGCCGAGGCGTCGGCCCTGCTGGACGCCCCACCCGCCGACGCCCTGCTCGTCGACGCCCGCCGTGACCTGCCCCATGCCAGGTCGCTGTGCCGGATCATCCGCACCACCGGCGTGACGGTGCCCGTGCTGGTGGTCACCACCGAGGGCGGTCTCACCGCGCTCACCGCCGACTGGGGCGTCGACGACGTGCTGCTCGACAGTGCCGGTCCGGCCGAGGTCGAGGCGCGCCTGCGGCTGGCGATCGGCCGGCTGCAGGCCACCGACGACGATGCGGACACGGTGATCCGCGGCGGAGACCTCGTGATCGAGGAGGGCAGCTACGTCGCGCGGATCCGCGGGCGGGTGCTCGACCTCACCTTCAAGGAGTTCGAGCTGCTCAAGTACCTCACCCAGCACCCGGGCCGCGTCTTCACCCGGGCCCAGCTGCTGCAGGAGGTCTGGGGCTACGACTACTTCGGCGGCACCCGCACCGTCGACGTCCATGTGCGACGGCTGCGCGCCAAGCTCGGCAGCGAGCACGAGGCGCTGATCGGCACGGTGCGCAACGTCGGGTACCGGTTCGTTCCACCGCCTCGGACCGAGTCGCACGAGTCCGCGCAGCCCGTCTCGACCTGACGCCGTGACCACCACTCCGCCTTCGCGGCCTTCGCGCATCGTGGTGCGCGGCCGTCTGCGACCCGACGAGGTTGCCGCGGTGGCGACGTTGGTGGACAACGCCGCGAAGGTCGACGCGGTGCACCCGTTGTCCGAGCACGTCTCGCTCCACCTGCGCTACGGCGGCGACGACCGGGTGCGCAACCTGCTGCTCTACGCCGGCGACGACGACGCACTCGCGGGCTATGCCCACCTCGACGTGACCGACCAGGTGGCCGGGTCCAGCGCCGAGCTGGTGGTCGACCCGGCGTGGCGCGGGCACGGGTTCGGCCGGGCGCTGGTCGAGGCGCTGCAGGCCCAGAGCCCCGACGGCCGGCTGCGGCTGTGGGTGCGCGGTGAGCACGCCGGCGCCGACCGGCTGGCGGCCCGGCTCGGTCTCACGTCGGCCCGCGAGCTGTGGCAGATGCGCCGAAGCCTGCTGACGCCACTGCCCACGCCGCACTGGCCCGAGGGGGTCGAGGTGCGCACGTTCCACCCGGGCGAGGACGACTCCGCCTGGGTGGAGCTCAACGCCAAGGCGTTCGCCGACCACCCCGAGCAGGGCGGCTGGACGCTGCCCGACCTGCATCGCCGGATGCGCGAACCGTGGTTCGACCCCGAGGGCTTCTTCCTCGCCCAACGCCTCGACGCCGTGGGCCGGCCCCGGTTGGTGGGGTTCCACTGGACCAAGGTGCACGGCGGGCACGAACATCCGCACGAACACCCCCGCGGCCCGGAGGAGGTGCACCGGCATGACGAGGTGCACGGGCACGAGCCGATGGGTGAGGTGTACGTGGTGGGCGTCGACCCCGGCGAGCAGGGCAACGGTCTGGGTCGGGCCCTGACGCTGCTGGGACTGACCCACCTGCGGGCGCGCGGACTCACCGAGGCCATGCTGTACGTGGACGCCGACAACACCAGGGCCATCGCGCTCTACCAAGGGTTGGGGTTCGCCCACTGGGACACCGACCGGATGTACCAGCGGACCATCCCCTTTGGGTGAACAACCCCCGGTTGGCCCGGCACGACGTATCGGCTGATGCCACCATGACGGCAGCGATCGGGAGCACGGGCTGGCGTCAGGGGGCCGGATCAGGAGGCAGCGGTGAGCGTGGAGATCGGCGCGGACGGCGTGAGCGCCCAGGAGGCGGTGGCCGTCGACCAGGGTCGCGCCGACCTGGCGCCGGAGTCCAGCAGCCTGGTCGACGTGCTGCGCGCCGACGCCGAAGAGGCCGCAGCCGGTCTCGAGCCGTTGCCCACCGACCGCTTCGCCGACCGGGAGCTGGCCTGGCTGGCGTTCAACATGCGGGTGCTCGAGCTCGCCGAGGACCCATCCGCGCCGCTGCTGGAGCGGGCCAAGTTCCTGGCCATCTTCGCCAGCAACCTCGACGAGTTCTACATGGTGCGGGTCGCGGGCCTGAAGCGACGCATCGCAGCCGGGATCGCCGTGCCGGGGGCCAGCGGGCTCCTGCCCCGCGACCAGATCGAGCTGATCTGGAAGGACAGCCACGAGCTGCAGCGACGCCACGCCGCCGTCTTCCACGACCAGGTCATGTCGGGGCTTCGGGAGTCCGGGATCCAGCTCTCCCGGTGGGCCGAGCTCAGCTCCGAGGAGCGCGACGAGATGCACGCGCTGTTCCGCGAGGACGTGTTCCCGGTGCTCACGCCGTTGGCCGTCGACCCGGCGCACCCGTTCCCCTACATCTCCGGCCTGTCCATGAACCTCGCCGTGGTCGTCCGTAACCCCATCACCGAGGCGGAGCACTTCGCGAGGGTGAAGCTGCCCGGCATCCTGCCGCGCTTCGTCCCGGTCGGGAACCAGCGCTTCGTCCCACTCGAGGACGTGATCGCGGCCCACCTCGACCAGTTGTTCCCCGGGATGGTGGTGCTGCAGGCGCACACCTTCCGGGTCACCCGCAACGAAGACCTCGAGGTGGAGGAGGACGACGCCGAGAACCTGCTCAAGGCGATGGAGAAGGAGCTCACGCGACGCCGGTTCGGCCCGCCGGTGCGGCTGGAGGTCGAGGAGTCGATCGATCCCTACGTGCTCGACCTGTTGCTGGAAGAGCTCGACATCAGCCGGGCGGAGGTGGTCGCGCTGCGCGGTCCGCTGGACCTGACCGGCCTGTGGGGGATCTACACCCTCGACCGCGACGACCTCAAGGACCCACCGTTCCTGCCCATGACCAGCCCGGAGCTGAGCGAGTACGAGACCAGCCAGCAACCGTCGGTGCTCGACACGATGCGCGACCACGCGGTGCTGCTGCACCACCCGTACGACTCGTTCTCCACCAGCGTCCAGGCGTTCCTGGAGCAGGCCGCCGACGACCCGAACGTGCTGGCCATCAAGCAGACGCTCTACCGCACCTCAGGTGACTCACCGGTGGTCCAGGCGTTGGCCCGTGCGGCGGAAGCCGGCAAGCAGGTGCTGGTGCTGGTGGAGATCAAGGCCAGGTTCGACGAGCAGGCCAACATCACCTGGGCGCGCAAGCTCGAGCAAGCCGGCTGCCACGTCGTGTACGGCGTCGTGGGGCTGAAGACCCACAGCAAGCTGAGTCTCGTGGTGCGTCAGGACGACGACGGCGTGCGCCGCTACTGCCACATCGGAACCGGCAACTACCACCCGAAGACAGCTCGCCTGTACGAAGACCTCGGCCTGCTGACGTGCGACGAGTCGGTGGCCGAGGACGTCTCGAAGTTGTTCAACGTGCTGTCCGGCTACTCACTGAACACCGACTACGACCGCCTCCTCGTGGCGCCCCACTCGATCCGCACCGGGTTGGTCGAGCGGATCGAGCGCGAGATCGACAACCTCGCCGCCGGACGTCCGGCTCGGGTGCGGTTCAAGGTGAACTCGATCGTCGACGAGCGCACCATCGATGCCTTGTACCGGGCGTCACAGGCGGGTGTGCCCGTGGACATCTGGGTCCGCGGCATCTGCAGCATCAAGGCCGGCATCCCGGGGTTGTCCGACAACATCCGGGTGGTGTCCATCCTGGGACGGTTCCTGGAGCACTCGCGCATCTACTGGTTCGAGAACGACGGTCAGCCCGAGGCGTGGATCGGCAGCGCCGACCTGATGCACCGCAACCTCGACCGCCGGGTCGAGGCGCTGGTGCTGCTGCGTCGGCCCGAGCACCTGGCGCGCCTCAGCGACCTGCTCGACCTCGGCTTCGCCGACGAGACGTCGTCGTGGCGGTTGCAGCCGACAGGTGAGTGGACGCGGGTCACCGTCGACGACGCCGGTGAGCCGCTGCGCGACCTGCAGGACTACCTCATCCGACGCAAGCGCGAGCAGCGCCGTCCGGCACTGACCTGACGCGGCGCCCAGGGTGACCCAGACCTACCGCGAGACCGAGCTGAAGTTCAGCGTGTCCGCGAACTGGCGTCTGCCCGACCTGCGCAGTGCCGACCTACCGACCGCCGACCCGCCGCGGCGCACGACCCTCACGGCCGTGTACTACGACACCGACGACCTGCGACTGGCCAGCGCCGGCGTCACACTTCGCCGGCGCAGTGGCGGTAGTGACGCCGGCTGGCACCTGAAGCTGCCCGTCGAGCCGGGTCGCACCCAGACCCGCGACGAGCTGCGACTGCCGCTTCGTTCCGGATCTGCGGGTGAACCGCCAGCTGAGCTGACCCGCCTGGTTCATGCGCTCGTCCGCGGCGCCGACATCGCAGCACGCGCAACGGTCCGCACCCGGCGCACCCGCACCGTGCTGAACGACTCGCGGGGCCAGCCGATCGTCGAGATCGCCGACGACCGCGTGACGTTGGACGGCGGACCGCTGGACGGGACGACGTACCGCGAGGTCGAAGCCGAGGCGCTCGACGCGGCAGCGCCACTGTCACGCATCGCCGACCACCTCGTGCTCAGCGGTGCGCAGCCCAGCGGCGGCTCCAAGGGTGTCCACGCGGTCGCCGGCGACGTGGAGCTGGTCGCGCTGGTCCCCCTGCCGCCGTCCTGCAGCCCCGACGAACCCGCGAGTGCCGCCGTCGCCCACCTGCTGTGCTCCCAGGTGTCGGCACTGCTGACGCAAGACCTGCGGGTGCGTCGCGGCCTGCCGGACTCGGTGCACCAGTTCCGCGTCGCGGCGCGCCGGCTGCGCAGCGGGCTGCAGGCGTTCGCGCCACTGGTCGACCAGCCCTGGGCCAAGCAGGTGCGCGCCGAGCTCGGCTGGATGGCCGGCACCATGGGGGCGTCGCGCGACCGCGAGGTGCTGCAGGACCGTCTGCTCGCCGGGCTGCGCGCCCTGCCCCCGAGCATCGACCGCGCGGCCGGCCTGGTCGTCGTTCAGGACACCCTCGACGCCGACCGCCTCGTCGCTGCCGCGCAGGGCCAGGAGGCGCTGGACTCGGCGCGCTACCTCGCGTTGCTCGACGCGTTGATCAGCGCGGCGAACGACCCGCCCACCACGCGCCGCGCACGACGTCCGGCCAGCCACGTGCTGCCGCAGCTGGTCAACACTCGTTGGGGAACCCTGGAGAAGGCAGCCCGCGGGCTGGCCGATGAGCTGGAGGGACACGACGACCACTGGCACCGCACCCGCATCGATGCGAAGAAGTCGCGCTATACCGTCGAAGCCGTGGCCCCCGTGTTCGGCGCTCCTGCGAAGGCGTTCGCGCAACAGCTCGCGAAGGTGACCGACCTGCTGGGACAGCACCAGGACTGCGCGATCGCCGCCGACACGGTGGCGTCGATGCTCACCCGCGACACCGGGCCGCGGGCTGCGTTCGCCCTAGGCGCGTTGTACGAGCAGCAACGCAGTGAGCTCCGCGCGGTGCGCGTGACCTTCCTCCAGCTGTGGCCGGAGCTGGAAGACCCACGCTGGCGTCGCTGGCTCAAGGCGGTGCGGTGAGCCCCAAGCGCGACCGGCCGGTGATCGTCGCGGCAGGGGCGGTGGTGCTGCGTGCCGCAGACGGCGGACCGCAGACGTTGCTGGTCCACCGGCCTCGCTACGACGACTGGTCGTTCCCGAAGGGGAAGCTGGACGCCGGCGAGCGCGCCGCACTCGCGGCCGGTCGGGAGACGGCTGAGGAGACCGGCTACGCGATCCGGCTCGGCCAGCCGCTGTCGGACCGCGAGTACGAGTTCGACGGTTCGCCCAAGGTCGTGCACTACTGGCAGGCCGAGGTCGCCGACAGCGGCCCCGCCGCGACCCACGGCTTCGAGCCCAACGCCGAGGTGGATGAGATCGCCTGGCTGCCGTTGGACGTCGCCGCCGCACGGCTCACCCAGAAGTACGACCGCGAGCTGCTCGATGAGGTGTCGTGGCCGCCGACCACGGCGCTGGTGCTGCTGAGGCACGCCAAGGCGGTCAAGCGGTCCAAGTGGGAGGGCGTCGAGGACGACCGCCCGCTGGACGAGACCGGTCGCGTGCAGACGGAGGCGATCGCCGACCTGCTGGGCGCCTACGGGGTGACGCGCGTCCACAGCTCGGACTGGACGCGATGTCTGCAGACCGTCGAGCCGTACGCCCGACGTCACGACCTGCCCGTGGTTCCAGAGCCCGGGCTCACCGAGGAGGGGTTCGAGGAGGATCCGAAGGGCGGTGTGGCGCGGCTACAGGGCCTGCTCGCCGAGAGCGACGAGGGTCACGAGCCGTCGGTGCTGTGCAGCCACCGACCCGTGCTGCCGGTGTTGGTCGAGGCCATGCTGCGCGACACCAAGCTGTCGGCGCCGAAGGAGGCGCTCTCGCCGGGCGACATGCTGGTGGTCCACCTGCGCGCCGACCAGCCTGTGGCGTTGGAGCTGCACAAGCCCGAGAGCTGAAACGCTTGCGACTCGCCGGGCTCCCGGGCCGTCGATCACATCAGCGGAAGATGGACGCGATTTCGGCGACGCGTTCGGGGGCGAGGCTGAACCAGGCCCAGGTTCCACGACGCTCTCGGGTGATGAGGCCAGCCTCGGTGAGGATTCTCAGATGGTGGCTGATCGTGGGCTGGGAGAGTCCCAACGAGTCGGTCAGGTCGCAGACGCAAGCCTCACCGCCCGCGCTGGCTTTGATCAGCGCCAGAAGTTGAAGCCGCGCCGGATCAGCGACGGCTTTCAGCAGCCGTGCAAGGGCTTCGGCTGACTCCCGGTCCATGGGCTCGGCAATGCCAGTTGGGCAACATTCCGGGCCCGTCACGATGGGCAGTGCTCGGCGCCGAGTCGTCACAGTCGTCACGTCAACACCCCTCTCATTGGTCTCGGCCCTCCCGTATACATTGACAAACGTCAATATTACCATCAGACTCTAGTTCGATGGTTCTCAATGTAGACGATGGTCGATATGGACGGGTGGTTGACGTGTCTCGCATTCAACTTGCGCTCAGCGTGTCCGACCTGGAGAGCTCCGTGGCGTTCTATTCGACTCTCTTCGGGGTTGAGCCGCACAAGCGCCGTCCGGGGTACGCGAACTTCGCGATCGAACAGCCTCCGTTGAAGCTGGTCCTGATCGAGGTGCCCGCCGACGCCCGCGGAATCGGGGTTCACGGAGCACTGAACCACCTCGGCGTCGAGGTGGAGTCCCGGGAGGAAGTCGAGGCCGGGGCGACTCGGCTGCGTGAGGCTGGGCTCGCCGCCTTTGACGAGAAGGACACGACCTGCTGCTACGCATTGCAGGACAAGGTGTGGGTGCATGACCCGGCGGGGACCCCCTGGGAGATCTACACGATCAAGGACGACGACCCGGCGAACCCCCGGGACGGGCAGGACCGCCCGGTCAGCTTGCTGGCCGGCGATGGTGCCTGCTGCACCCCTGAGGCGGGCTTTGACAGCTCCTTGATCGATGCCGCGGAGACCTCGCCAGCCAGCGCGTGCTGCTAACGCAGACGGGCGTGACCAGACGGGAGGCGAGGGAGTGACGGACAAGCCGTCGGTTCTCTTCGTCTGCGTGCACAATGCCGGCCGTTCGCAGATGGCGGCCGCCTACCTGGCGCACCTGGCCGGCGACCGGGTCGAAGTGCGCTCGGCCGGATCGGCGCCAGCCGACACCGTCAACCCAGCAGTGGTGCAGGCAATGGCCGAAGAAGGAATCGACATCTCTGCCGAGACGCCGAAGGTGCTCACCACCGACGCCGTGATCGCCTCTGACGTCGTCATCACGATGGGCTGCGGCGACGCCTGCCCGTTCTTTCCTGGCAAGCGCTACGAGGACTGGGTGCTGGACGACCCGGCCGGTCAAGGCGTCGAGGCCGTCCGGCCAATTCGCGACGAGATCCGCGCCCGAATCGAACGACTCATCCATGAGATCGCACCGCAGGTCACCGCGTCATAACTCCGAGGGCTACGTCACGACCCAGGACAAGAGCACCCTGACCAACGTCGCCGGAACCGGCTGCGCCGCGACTTTGGATACCGAGCACCAACTTGCCGCGGTTGAGGCAGAGCAGTTCACAGACGAAACCGCGCAATCCTTCGTCTAGTACCCAACCACGTCCACATTGGAGAAGGCACCAGTGCCCGCTGACACCTCGCTCGGCTGGACCGACATCGCACCACTCCCCAACCGCCTCTTCGCGGAAGGACTGGGGACGGCGCTCCTCGTTGCGGCCGTCATCGGATCCGGGATCATGGCGCAGACTCTGACCCCGAATGACACCGGTCTGCAGCTGCTCGAGAACGCCGTCGCTACCGGTGCCGTTCTGGTGGTACTCATTGCGACCCTGGGCCCAATTTCTGGCGCGCACTTCAATCCGGTCGTCACGCTCGTGGACACCTGGTTCGGCGGTATTCACCGCCGGGACGCAGCGCCCTACATCGTGGTCCAGGTTCTCGGTGCTTGTCTCGGTGCCATGCTGGCCAACTTGATGTTCGGGCTGTCGGCCGTATCGATCTCGACTCATGAGCGGACCGGACCCGGCATCCTGCTCTCGGAGGTTGTCGCCACGTTCGGTTTGCTGCTGCTGATCCTCGGGCTGGTGCGCGGCGGCCGATCAGAGTGGATCGCTCCCATGGTTGGCGCCTACATCATCGGTGCCTATTGGTTCACCGCGTCCACCTCCTTTGCCAACCCTGCCGCGACCATCGGACGAATGCTGTCGAACACCTTCGCCGGCATCGCACCGGCCAGTGTCCCGGCGTTCATCGTCGCCGAACTGATCGGTGGAGCGCTCGCGGTCGCGGCCACCGTCTTGCTGTGGCCAAGGCACTCGACTCGACGGCCAGTCGCCATCGATGTGGTGGAGGAGACCCGGTAGACGGGACGATCGCCCCGAGACTCACACGAGGCCAGCGCGGGACAATGTAGGGGCTTGGCGTCGGATGGGCTGGGGCCAGAAGATCCGGGAGGAGCTGACAGTGAGCGATCTGGATCGCGGCGTCGAGAAGGCCGCTCCCGCGGCCCAGGTCATCGGCCGGATGTCGCGCGTAGACCGGCTGCTCCCGCTGTGGATCGGCTTGGCGATGCTGACCGGCCTGCTACTGGGCCGACTGATTCCGACGCTCAACGAGACGCTGGACAAGGTCAAGATCGGCCAGACCTCGCTGCCGATCGCGATCGGCCTGCTCCTGATGATGTACCCGGTGCTGGCCAAGGTCCGCTACGACGAGATCGGTCTGGTCACCGCTGACCGGCGCATGATCGCCACCTCGCTTCTGCTGAACTGGGTCGTCGGGCCGTTGGTGATGTTCGCGCTGGCGTGGGTGTTCCTCGCCGACCAGCCCGCCTACCGGACTGGCGTCATCCTGGTCGGTTTGGCGCGCTGCATTGCCATGGTGCTGCTGTGGAACGACCTGGCTTGTGGCGACCGCGAGATGGCTGCTGTGCTGGTGGCCCTGAACGCGGTCTTCCAGGTGCTCGCCTACGCAGTGCTCGGCTACTTCTACCTGCAAGTCCTACCGGGCTGGCTCGGTCTGGCCCAGGCCAATCTCGACGTCTCCATGTGGGGCATCGCCAAGATCGTGCTCATCTTCTTGGGCATTCCGCTGACCGCTGGCTTCCTCACTCGTCAGTGGGGTGAGCGCACCAGGGGCCGCGACTGGTACGAGGAGACGTTCCTCCCGAAGATCGGCCCGCTTGCGCTCTACGGCCTGCTATTCACGGTCGTCGTGCTGTTTGCATTGCAGGGAAAGACGATCACGTCGGAACCACTCGTAGTCGCTCAGATCGCCCTCCCCCTGTTGGCCTACTTCTTCTTCATGTGGTTCCTCGGGTTCGGGCTGGGCCGGCTCATGTCACTGACCTACGAACGGACGACCACGATGGCGTTCACCGCGGCGAGCAACGACTTCGAGCTGGCCATCGCGGTCGCCATCGGTGTGTTCGGAATGACGTCCGGCCAAGCGTTGGCCGGGGTCGTAGGGCCGCTCATCGAGGTCCCGGTCCTGCTCGCCCTGGTCTATGTCGCCCTGCGGTTCCGAAGGCAGTTCCACTGGCCGGCCGCGACCACCGGCCTGAGCACGGTACCGGGGAGCTGACCTGGTCAGCAGGCGGGGTCGGCGCAGGGTTGTCCGCGCCAGGTGCTTGTCCCGGCTTGGATGCACACCACGGCGACCAAAAGCGCCGCGACCGGGTCGGCCCACCACCATCCGACGATGGCGTTGGCTGCCAGGCCGATCAGCACGGCGACGGACAGGTAGGCGCACAGGATGTTCTGGTGCCCGGCGCTGGTGGTGGCGGCCGATCCGAGGCGGGCGCCGGCGTTCTTCTTCGCTCGTCCCAGGATCGGCATGAGGATCGCATCGGAGGCGGCCAGGGCGATCCCGATCCAGCTGGGGCTGGCGGCGTTGCCGGTCAGCAGGTGGTCCAGTGCGGTCACGATGATGTAGGGGGCGAGCAGGAAGAACGAGAGCCCGACCGCCTTCTGGGCGAAGCGTTCGGCGTCGGTCGAGTGGACCCGGTCGCCGGTGAACCGCCAGATGATCACGAGTGCGGCGGCTGCCTCGATCGCGCAGTCGATGCCCCAGCCGATCAGGGCCACGGAGTTGGCGGTGATCCCGGCGGTCATCCCGATCGCCCCGTCGATGGCCAGCCAGACCAGGGTCAGCCAGGACAGCCAGACCGCCCGCCGCACGCTGGCGGCGTGGCGGACGGTGCGCAGCGCCGAGGGGTCAGCCATGGGCGTAATATAACGACATCATTTGTTTATATCAAGGGATGTTGATATGTCATCCAAGCCGGATCGCAAAGTTCTGGCCCAGTGCGAACAGCTGGCCGTCACCTGGGCCCCAGTCCTGCGGGCGCTGGGGAACCCCGAGCGGCTGTTGATCACCTTGTGGCTGGCGGGGACCACTAGCACCGTTCGCGACCTAGAGGCGGTCACCGGGCTGAGCCAGTCCCTTGTGTCATACCACCTACGCGAACTTCGGGACGCAGGGCTCGTATCAGCGACCGCAGAGGGCCGGACGAACCGCTACGCGCTGTCCCACACCGATCTCGACGCGCTCGCCACGTTGCTGGGCGGGCTCGACGCTGCGCCGACTGCCCCGCGCTGACCGCAGTTCGAGTACTCATTTCGTCTTGACGGCGACTCGTTCACCGTCCGTTCACCAGACAGTGCGGAACGGTTGGTCAGCCATTCACGCTCCCTGTGTCGTGGCGTCAGCCTTCGTTCATCCACCGTGCCTTCACTGGACATCTGGCGTCCTTAGCGTCGGGCGAACGTTGGGTTGCTGATCGTCTACGGCGCCCGTCCGAGCCAGGGAATGAGGGAGCACAGCACGTGAATCTCGCCAAGTTGGCCCGCATCACGGCCATGACCGCCATCGGTGTCGTTGCGTTGGCAGCCTGCGGCTCGAGCAGCGGGGGCGGTTCCACCGCAGTCCCCTCCGCCTCGGGCAGCATCGCTGGCCTCGCCTGCGCCGCGGGCACCCTGAAGTCCTCGGGCTCGTCAGCTCAGGGCAACGCCATGTCAGCGTGGATCGCCGACTACCAGACCACCTGCAGCGGCGCCACCGTCGACTACTCACCGTCGGGTTCCGGCGCCGGCATCCTCGACTTCATCAACAGCCAGGTCTCGTTCGCGGGCTCCGACGCGGCGATCTCCGGGGACGACCTCACCAACGCCAACAAGCGGTGCACGAACGACTCGACGATCAACATCCCGATGGTGGGTGGTCCGATCGCCGTGGCGTACAACGTCTCCGGTGTGGACAAGCTCATCCTGACCCCGTCAGTGGTCGCGGGCATCTTCGACGGCTCCATCACGAAGTGGAACGACCCGGCGATCGCGAAGATCAACCCCGGCGTCAACCTGCCGGCAGCCACGATCGCGCAGTTCCACCGCAGCGACTCCTCCGGTACGACTGCGAACTTCACCACCTACCTGGCCACCGCCGCACCGAAGGACTGGACCTTCGAGCCCGGTAAGGACTGGGTGGCACCGGGCGGACAAGGTGCCTCCGGTTCCGACCAGGTGGCCTCGTCGGTGAAGAGCACCGCCAACTCGATCGGCTACATGGAGTGGTCCTACGCCAAGAACTCCAGCCTGAGCGTGGCCGAGATCGACAACGGTTCCGGTCCGGTGACGTTGAGTGCGCAGAGCGCATCCAAGACGATCAACGCAGCGAAGATCACCGGAACGCCGCCGGACCTGACGCTGTCGATCGACTACGCGACGCAGGTCAAGGGTGCGTACCCGATCGTGCTGGTCACCTACGAGATCACCTGCAACCAGGGGCTCGCGGCCGATCAGCTCGCTCTGGTGAAGTCATTCCTGGGCTACACCGCCAGCAGCCAGGGGCAGGGCAAGCTCACCGCCCTGTACTACGCGCCGCTTCCGGCCAGCCTGATCAGCAAGGTGCAGATGACGGTGGCCGGCCTGTCCTGACCGGACGGTCTGATCGCTGACAACCGGCCACGGTGTGGTTCCTCAGAACCACACCGTGGCCGTAGCGACGAAGTGGGCGACGAAGGAGGAACCCCCACGTGGCGTTGGTCTCGACCGATGCGAAGGAGCAGCCGGCTCCCCTGGTGCCCCCCGTCAGCATCCGGGGGGCCTCAGTGCGTCCGGGCGACCGGATCTTCCGGGGGCTGACCAGAGGCAGCGGGATCTTCATCCTCGTGCTGATGGGCGCGATCTTCGGGTTTCTCCTGATCCGCGCAATCCCGGCCGTACGGGCCGACTCGGTGAACTTCTTCACCACGACGGAGTGGTTCCCCGACCACTCACCGGCGGTCTTCGGGATCGCGGCGCTGACCTTCGGCACCCTGATGACAGCGCTCATCGCGATGCTGCTCGCCGTCCCCGTCGGCTACGGCGTCGCGCTGTTCACCGCCTACTACGCGCCTCGCAACATCTCCCGCGTCCTGGGCTACATCGTCGACCTGCTGGCCGCGGTGCCGAGCATCATCTTCGGCCTGTGGGGGCTGCAGGTCCTGATGCCCCGGAGCCAGGACTTCGTCGCCTTTCTCGACGACCACCTGTCGTTCATCCCGCTGTTTCGCAACGACCTCGACATCTACACCAAGTCGATCTTCATCGCCTCCCTGGTGCTCGCCCTGATGATCCTGCCAACGGTCTCGGCCATCTCCCGCGAGGTCTACCGACAGGTGCCGAGGGACCACATCGAGGCGGCGACCGCCCTGGGCGCCACGCGGTGGGAGACGATGCGACTGGCGGTCTTCCCCTACGCGAGACCCGGCATGATCAGCGCCGCCATGCTCGGCCTGGGCCGCGCGTTGGGCGAGACCATCGCCGTGGCGTTGATCCTCTCCGCGACGTACACCATCAACTGGCAGATCACCGAACCTGGCGGCAACTCGTTCGCGGCGAACATCGCGCTGAAGTGGAAGGAGGCCGGCAGCGTCGGCATCGGGGCGCTCATCGCGTCGGGTCTGGTGCTGTTCGTCATCACCTTGGCGGTCAACGTCGCGGCGCGCTTCGTGATCATGCGGCGCCAGGCGTTCTCGGGAGCCAACGGATGAGCGCCGTCGCGCCCCCCGCGCTCCCGCAGCGCAGCCTCAGCCACGACCCGCTCACCGGGCGTCGGCTCCCCCGCTGGTACGCGCTGGTGGTGGTGGCAGCCGCTCTGGCGCTGGCCGTGGTGCTGGCAGCCGTCACCGCGATCCAGGGAACCGCCGACACCCTCCTCGTGGCCCTGCTGCTCTACCTCGTGCTGCAGACGGCCTGGTCAGTCGCGGTCGAAGGCTCCCGTCATGCTCGCAGCCGGTTGGCGACCACGTTGCTCTACGGCTCGTTCCTCGTCGCGTTCGTGCCCCTCGTGGCGATTCTGGTCAACGTGACGGTCAAGGGCATGGCCGTCATGAGCTTCTCGTTCCTGACCCAGACCATGCGCAACGTCACCTCGACGCAGGCGGGTGGCGGTCTGTGGGCGGCGATCGTCGGCACCGTCGAGATCGTCGGGATCGCCGCGGTCATCGCAGTACCGATCGGGCTACTCGTCGCTGTCTACCTGACCGAGTTCGGTCGCGGGCGGCTCGCGCTGGCGGTCAGCTTCATCGTCGACGTGATGACGGGGGTTCCCTCGATCGTCGCCGGCCTGTTCATCTACTCCGGCGTCATCTTGGTGTTCGGTGGGGAGCGAGTCGGGTTCATGGGGGCGCTGGCGCTGGCGATCCTGATGATCCCGATCGTCGTCCGCTCGGCGGAGGAGATGCTGCGGCTGGTGCCGCGCGACCTCCGGGAGGCCTCGATGGCCCTCGGAGTTCCGCACTGGAAGACCGTGCTCAAGGTGGTCCTGCCAACCGCCCTGGGCGGGATCGTCACGGGCGTCATGCTGGCGATCGCCCGGGTCGCGGGCGAGACGGCCCCCCTGCTGCTCACCGTCTTCTTGTCGCAGTCGATCAACTACAACCCCTTCTCGGGCCCGCAGGCCACCATCCCGACCTTCGTCTGGGACCAGCTGACGCTGGGCACCGACACGGCAGTGGCCCGGGCATGGGCTGGGGCATTGACCCTCATCGTCATGGTGATGCTGCTTAACATCGTGGCGCGGCTCATCGCCCGCAACTGGTCGATCAAGGAGTAGAGGACCGACATGGCCAAACGAGTTGCGCTCGACGGGCTGACGGTGCGCTACGGCGACTTCGCCGCGGTGGCCGACGTGAGCCTGTCCGTCGAGCCCAAGTCGGTGACCGCGTTCATCGGTCCGTCCGGCTGCGGCAAGTCCACCGTGCTGCGCGCGATCAACCGGATGCACGACATGACCCCGGGCGCGAGCGTGACCGGTCGGGTGCTGCTCGACGACGAGGACGTGTACGGCTCCGACGTCGACCCGGTGAACGTGCGCCGGATCATCGGCATGGTCTTCCAGCGCCCCAACCCCTTCCCCACCATGAGTGTCTACGACAACGTCGTGGCCGGGCTGAAGCTCACCGGCCGGCACCCGAAGGCCGAGCTCGACGAGACCGTCGAACGATCGTTGCGTCACGCGAACCTCTGGACCGAGGTGAAGGACCGGCTGAAGAAGCCGGGGGCCAGCCTGTCCGGCGGACAGCAGCAACGCCTGTGCATCGCGCGGGCGATCGCTGTGGAACCCCAGGTGCTGCTCATGGACGAGCCGGCGTCGGCCCTCGACCCGATCTCGACGCTGGCGATCGAGGACCTGATCGCCCAGCTGCGCAACGACTACACGATCGTGATCGTCACGCACAACATGCAGCAGGCCGCCCGCGTCAGCGACCACACCGCGTTCTTCAACCTGGACACCCCCGGTGAGCCCGGTCGGCTGGTCGAGCTCGGTCCCACGTCACAGATCTTCAGCACCCCCACAGAGCAGAAGACCGAGGACTACATCAGCGGGCGCTTCGGCTAGCACCCATCATGTTGATCTTGGACTTGATGTGTAAGTTGATCTTGAAAACCCAGCATCTTCTCCTAGATCAACAAGGGTGAAGGGCGCGTCCCTAGGCTGGCCTGGTGCGGGCACTGGCGATCGACCAAGGGACGTCGGCCACCAAGGCGATCGTGCTCGACGACAACCGCGGTGTGCTGGCCGACGTCGATGTACCCGTCGCCGGCATCGTCTACCGCGGCGACGCCGTCGAGGTGGATCCACTCGCCCTCTGGGAGTCGATCGTGACCGCCGGGCTCGGCGCCCTGCAGGCATGTGACCACCCGGTCGTCGACATGGTCGGTGTGGGCAACCAGGGCGAGACGGTGCTCGCCTGGCGTCGTAGCACGGGGGTGCCGGTGACGCCGGCGCTGGTGTGGCAGGACCGCCGGGCGAGCGTCGTGACGCAGACGCTGACCGAGCGCGCCGCGGAGCTGCAGGCGATCACCGGGCTCCCCCTCGACCCGTACTTCGCGGCCCCGAAGATGACCTGGTTGCGGGCCCACCTGCTCGACCCAGATCTGCGGGCCGACCCGGACGTGGTCGTCACCACCATCGATGCGTGGGTACTTCACCGCATGACCGACCGGTTCGTCACCGACGCGGCCACGGCCAGCCGCACACTGCTGCTCGACGTCGCCTCCCGCGAATGGTCGCCCCTTGCCTGCGACGCATTCGGCATCGCGCTGCAGTCCCTGCCCGAGGTCATCTCGTGTGACGCGTCGATCGGCACGACGACCGTGTTCGGCAGCGAGGTTCCGGTGCGATCGGCCATCGTCGACCAACAGGCAGCGCTGTTCGCCCAAGCGTGTCGCGCGCGCGGCGATGCCAAGTGCACCTACGGCACCGGTGCGTTCCTGTTGGCCAACGTGGGCGACTCCCCCACGGCCTCCACGGCCGGACTGGCGACGTCGGTGGCGTGGCAGCTGACGGACGGACCGACCGCCTACTGCGTCGACGGGCAGGTGTACGCGGTCGGCGCGGCCGTGCGATGGCTGGAACGCCTGGGCGTGATCGACGGTCCGGCCGATGTCGACGCGTTGGGCGGAAGCGTCGCCAACAGCGCGGGCGTCCAGTTCGTGCCGTCGCTGGCCGGTGTTGGTGCGCCGGACTGGCAGCCGACGGCGCGCGGCGCGTTCCTCGGACTGAGCCTGGCCGCGACCAACGCCCACCTGACGCGTGCCGTGGCCGAGGGGATCGCGGCACAGGTGACGCTTCTCGTGCGCGCCATCGAGCACGACCTGGGTGGGCGACTGCAGACGCTGCGCGTGGACGGTGGCCTCACCCGCAGCCGTGTCGTGATGCAGAGCCAGGCCGATCTGCTCGGGATCCCGGTGGTGGTCTACCCGCACCGGTGCGCCACTGCCATCGGGATCGGCGAGCTGGCGCTGGGCAGCACCATGGAGTGGACCCCGACCGAAGTCTTCGAACCGGCTCTGCCAGACGATGTCGCAGCCGAACGGTTCGCCGCGTGGGAGACGGCGTACCGCAGCACCCTCGATGAGGTGCCGGGCTGATGCTCAGTTGCGACGTGGTCGTCGTCGGTGCCGGCGTCGTGGGCGCTGCGATCGCGCGCGAGCTCGTCCGGCGCGACGTGCAGGTGGTGCTCCTCGACAAGGCCAACGACGTGGGCAGTGGTACCAGCAAGGCGAATACGGCGATCTGGCACACCGGGTTCGATGCGAAGCCGGGCAGCCTCGAGGCCCGACTCGTGGCGCGTGGGCATGCCCTGCTCAGCGAGCGCGCGGAAGCCGCGGGCTGGACGCTTGAACGCGTCGGCGCGGTGCTCGTCGCCTGGGACGAGGAACAGCTGCAGCGACTCCCCGCCATCGTCGCGAACGCGAGTGCGGCGGGTTACGACCGCGTCAAGCAGCTGACTGCAGAGCAGGTGTACGAACACGAGCCACATCTGGGCCCGGGCGTGTGCGGCGGGCTGTTGGTGCCCGACGAGGGACTACTCGATCCCTGGGCGATCACCTTGTCGAACGCCACCGACGCCGTGGTGAACGGCGCGCAGTTGCAGCTCGGGGCCGAAGTGACCGGTGTTGTCGTAGGTCGCGCAGCCGAGCGTCATGTCGTCGCGACCTCCAGCGGTGACGTCACGGCAACGTGGCTGGTCAACGCGGCTGGCCTCGGCGCCGACACCGTCGACGCGATGATGGGCCACGCGGGATTCACCGTGACACCGCGCCGCGGTGAGCTGATCGTGTTCGACAAGCTCGCGCGCGAGCTGGTGCGCCACATCGTCCTGCCCGTGCCGACGGCGACCACCAAGGGAGTACTCGTGTCGCCCACGACCTACGGGAATGTCCTTCTCGGCCCGACTGCCGAGGACGTCGACAGCCGCGCCGCTACCGCAACGACGCGAGCGGGTCTCGACGGGCTGCTCGAGCAAGGGCGACGCATCATGCCGGCTCTGGTGAACTGCGAGGTGACAGCGACCTACGCCGGACTGCGCGCGGCCACCGAACACTCCGACTACTGCTACGACGTCTTCGCCGACGACCGGTACGTGCGCGTCGGCGGCATCCGCTCCACGGGAGTGTCCGCAGCGTTGGCGCTGGCCGAGCTGGTCGTCAACGACCTGGCTGACGCCGGGCTGCCGCTACGGGAGCGATCAGACTTCGTGACCACAACCATGCCGAGCCTTGCCGAGACGTCCGGCCGACCCTTCGCCGACGCCGCTGGCATCGAAGCCGACCCCGACCAGGGCCGCATCGTCTGCTTCTGCGAACGCGTCAGCCTGGCCGAGATCCGCGCGGCGTTCGGGCAACCGATCCCCGCCCGCGACGTCGACGGCCTCCGGCGGCGCACTCGCACGCTGATGGGTCGCTGCCAGGGCTTCTTCTGCGGTGCCCGCGTCGAGGCGCTGCTCGCGACGTCGCCCGCTGACCGGGTGGACCCGTGAGTGGGCCGACGGCGTCGGAGCAGGTCGACGTCCTGGTGATCGGCGGCGGACCGGCTGGGCTGGCGGCCGCGACCGCCTGCGCCGGCCTCGGCGTCGGATCGGTCGTCGTGCTCGAACGGGAGTCGCAGGCAGGCGGCATCCCTCGCCATAGCCACCACACCGGCTACGGCCTGCGCGACCTCCACCGCGTCATGAGCGGACCGGAGTACGCGCAGCGCTGGCGCGAGCGCGCCGAGCAGGCAGGTGCCGACGTGCGCAGCGAACACACCGTCACTGGTCTCGACGTGAGCAACGGCACTCCAGTGGCGTGGGTGACGTCACCGCGCGGGAGGCGCAGCATCAAAGCTCGCGCGGTGGTGCTGGCCACGGGCTGCCGCGAGCGTCCGCGCGCCGCGCGCCTGATCCCCGGCGATCGGCCGGCCGGCGTCTACACCACCGGAACGCTGCAGCAACTCGTCTACCTGGAACACCTGCAACCCGGCACGCACGCCGTGATCGTCGGTGCCGAACACGTGTCGTACTCGGCCGTGTTGACGTTGCAGCACATGTCGTGCGAGGTGGTCGCGATGACCACCGAGCACCCTCGACCCACCACATTCGGTGTGTTCGAGCAGGCCGCCCGATTGCGTTGGCGGGTCCCGGTGTTCACGCAGTCGCAGGTGACGCAGATCAGCGGTCGCGGACGGGTCGCTTCGGTCGACCTGACGCACCAACCCACCGGAAGGACGCGGACGCTGGCGTGCGACACGGTGGTGCTCACAGGCGACTGGGTTGCTGACCATGAACTGGCAACGGGTGCCGGGCTGGACATGGATGCGGAGTCCACCGGTCCGCGGATCGACACCGGCTCACGCACCAGCGCGCGAGGCGTCTTCGCGGTGGGGAACCTGACGCATCCTGCGGAGACCGCCGACGTGTGCGCCTTGGACGGTCTGGCTGTTGCGGCATCCGTGCGTTCGTGGCTCGTCGACGTCCAGTGGCCGCCGCGCGGCGTCGACGTCGTGGTGTCGGAACCTCTCGCCTGGGTGAGTCCGTCGGTGATCAGCGACGCAGCCCGGCCTGCGCGAGGTCGCCTGGTGTTGCGCGCGAATGTCTTCCAGCGAGCTCCGCAGATCCAGGTGACGCAGGGCGACCGCGTGTTGTGGCGCCGGCCGGTTCCTTGGCTAGTGCCGACGCGCCCGGTGTATGTGCCGATGCCGTGGTTGCCGCGCGTCGATCATGCGCCGGAGGCGGCGCCGGTGTGGGTGACGGTTCGCTGACCGCTCAGCGCCGGTGGTGGTGTTGCACGGGCTGCCACACCTGACGCAGGCCCACGACCATGAGCCCGATCCAGATGCCGGCCCCGATCAGCACGAACGGGTCGAACGTCAAGATCCCCGTGGCAATGAAGAACACCAGCGGAACGATCATGGCGATGGTGGCGATGACGCGACCTGCAGGCCCGAACGTCGTGTCGCTCTTGGCGAAGCGCGACGGCTTGGGAGTTGGTCCGGTCGGCTTCAGGGCTGCCGGCGGCACCATGGCCGCGCGGTTCGGCACGACCGGAGGCGTCACGGCCGGCGCGACGGCCGGCGCGTCCTGGCGCGAGCCATTCGCGAAGAAGTCGTATCCGTCATCGGCAGACGCGGTCATGCGGGGAAGATCGGCCGCTCGCAGGGGGGACTTGACTGTTTGCGCCGAACCGTGGGCACACTCGCTCGTGACCGCCGAATCCGACTTCAGCCGGCCCACGTCCGTCGACGAACTCGTGGCCCGCCTCGACAACTTCGTCTCACCAGACGGCGAAGAACTGCTGAACGGCTATCGACCCGACCCCGACGATGTCTTCGTGGTGACGCCGGCCAAATGCGGCACCACGTGGATGCAGCAGATCGTCCACGGACTTCGCAGCGGCGGCTCGATGGACTTCGACAACATCAACGACGTCGTCCCCTGGCTCGGTCTGTCACACACCGCAGAGGAAGAGGCCCGTGCCGCCCAGCAGGACCTTCGCCCTCACGTTTTCAAGTCGCACAGCCCCCTGGACCAAGCACCGCAAGGAGCCAGGTACATCGTGGTGTTGCGGGACCCGGCCGATGCGATGTTGTCCCACTACCGATTCGCAGCCGGTGTCTTCTTCGATGCCGACAGCATCGACTTCGACACCTTCGCGCGCGAGTTCTACCTGCCGCGGCGCGCAGTCCATGAACACGTCATCGCCATGTGGCCCGGCGCCGCGACCCGGACGTCCGCGTGTTCTGCTACGAGACGATGAAGGACGACCTACCGGGAACCGTCGACTCGGTGGCCGACTTCCTGGGCATTCTGCTCGACGACGAGCTCCGCGATCTCGTGGTGCGCCAGGCCCAGATCGGGTTCATGAAGCAGCACGAGTCCAAATTCGACGACGCCGGACTGTTCGACTCGATCCGGATGGGGATGCGGCTGCCTGCGACCTCGCAGCTGTCGAAGGTGTCCCCAGACGGTGTCATCGGGCGACACCTCCGCGTCTCCGACGACCTGCGTCGCGAGCTCGAAGCCGCCTGGCTGGCCGACGTCACGCCGCCGACCGGGTTGGCGTCCTACGCGGGCATGCGCAGAGCATTGGACACCAATCTGGCGGGATGACCCCCTCCAAACCTTCATTCCCGGGGGACAACGAGTGATTTCCTCCATTCTTTTGGAAGCAACGGTTCGTTGCTTCCAAAAGGGGGGCGGGCGGATGGGACTACCCGGCGGCGGCGCGGCAGGTGATGCACTGCACGGCCCAGGGCAGGGCCTCCAAGCGCTCGGCCGGGATCGGTTGGCCGCACGTCTCGCACACTCCGTAGGTCCCCTCGGACAGCTTCTGCTGGGCGCGCATGACGTCGGAGAGCAGCGCCTGCAGCCGGTCGGACGCCGCCACCTGCGATAGCCGCTCCACCGCGATGCTCGTGCCGTCGCCCACGCGCTTGCCGAAGGAGATTCCACCGGACTCGTCCGTGGGACGCTGCAGGTGGGCGATCTCCGCCTCGACCTCGGCCCGTCGGTCGGCCAGCACCTGCGCCACGTCGCTCATGGCGTCACGCTAGTCGGAACTCAGGATCCCAACGCAGCGCGGCCACGTCCATCTGCGCCTTCTGCAGCCGTCCGCTGTAATCCCAGTTCATCGCCTGCCAACGCGTGAACTGGTCGAGCACCCAGATTCCGGACTGCCGCGAACCGTTGCCGCTGCGCCCATTCCCGCCGAACGGCAGATGTGCCTCGGCGCCGGAGGTCGAGTTGTTGACGCTCACCATGCCGGCGTTGATCCCGTCACGGAACCGCCACACCGACTGCGGGTCGCTGGTGTAGATGGCCGACGACAGCCCGTACCCGTGACCGTTCGCCAGCCCGATCGCCTCGGTCAGGTCGTCGAACACGCCCAGCCCAACCATCGGTCCAAAGGTCTCGGTGTCGTACAAGGCATCACCAGCCCGCACACCTTCGACGATCGTCGGGTGTGCGTACCAACCCTCGTCAGGGTCGCCGACAAACCCCTTGCGCGGGTTCGTCGACGTGATCCGACCGACGCCGGTCGAGCCGTGCACCCGATGGTGCGGCTGCACGAGGTCGAGGAACTCCACGAACCGGTCCAGGAACCGCTGGTCGATCATCGGCCCGTACAGCACGTCGCCGTCGGGTTCGCCGATCACTGCGTTCTCGACGGCCGACACGAACGCCGCGCGGAACGGCTCGTACACCGATCGGTGCACCCAGACCGTGCCCAACGACGTGCAGCGTTGGCCGGCAGTGCCGAAACCGCTGAAGAGAGCGCCCTCCACGGCCAGGGGCAGCTCGGCGTCGGGCATGACGACCATGGGGTTCTTGCCACCGAGCTCGAGACACGGTGTCTGCAGAGCCGCGCCACACATGCGTCCGACGACGCGGCCGACGTCGGTGGACCCGGTGAAGCCGACCTTGTTCACGTAGCCGGCGTCGAGCGCGAGTTGCAGCCCCTGTTGCGTTGTGGCACCGTCCGCCGGAACCACCTGCAGCACTTCGTCCGGAACGCCGCCGGCGTGGAACAACGACGCGAGCGCGTGCGCCACGGCGTTCGCCGTCTCTGCGGGCTTCCACACCACCGCGTTGCCGCACAGCAGCGCCGGCACGAGGTACCACGACGGCACGGCGGCTGGGAAGTTGCCCGCGGTGATCACCATCACCGAGCCCACGGGCGAACGGAACGTGAACAGCTGCTTGTCGGGCATCTCGCTCGGCACGGTCTGGCCGTAGAGCCGTCGTCCCTCACCGAGGAAGAAGTCGCAGGTGTCCACCACCTCTTGCACCTCACCGCGTGCCTCGGCGCTCGGCTTTCCGATCTCGCGGGTGATCAGGTCGGCCAGCTCGGACAGGTTCGCCTCGACCAGCCGCCCCACCTGAGCGATGACGCGTCCGCGCACCGGAGCGGGGACGCCCGCCCACCCGCGCTGAGCCACTTGCGACAAACGAGCGGCCTGCACCAGGTCGTCGGCGCCGGCGAGCTCGCCCCGCCACACGACGTCGGCATGGTTGGCCGGGTTGCGCTTCTCGAACATCGCGTCCTCCCTGCCGTGCGCCGCTGGGCGTCGCTGCCGGACCGTGGTTGGCTGGGCAGCGATGTCGAAGCCTGCCACGGACCCTCACAGCACCACCGCTGCCCGCATTCTGCAGGTGCTCGCCGATGCGGGTGTCACCACCGTCTTCGGACTTCCCGGTGCCCACAACCTGTCGTTCTGGCGCGGAGGCGGGCAGGACGACCAAGGGATCGACGTCATCGGTGCCGACGGTGCCCCCACGACCTCGGTCCGCATCGTCGGGGTACGTCACGAGCAGACCGCTGCGTTTGCCGCCGACGGTCTGGCCAGGTCGACCGGTGGGCTCGGGGTGGCGCTGGTGACCTCGGGTCCCGGCGCGGCCAACACAATCGCCGCGTTCGGCGAAGCTGCCGCCAGCGGTTCGCCGGTGATCGTGATCGCCAGCGACGTGCCCGAAGGGCCCCGCAACCGGCACCGTCGCTCGACCCGCCCCGGTGCGCTGCTGCACGAGTCGCGCGACCAGGGCGCGATGTTCTCGCCGCTGGCCAAGGCCGTGCTGCAGCCCACCGACCCCGAAGCAGCCGTCGAGGCTGCGGTGCTCGCCGTGCAGACCGCACTCGAGCATCCCCGCGGCCCGGTGTACCTCGGAGTGCCCTCGGATGTTCTCGCCGCCCCGGCGGGAGTCGGGGAACCGGTGACCGTGGCCGAGCCGGAGCCGTTCAGCCCGGCCGACATCACCGCTGCCGCCGACCTGCTCAACCGCAGTGACCGCCCGCTGGTGTGGGTGGGTGGGGGCGTCGCGGCAGCGGACGCCGTGGAGACCGTCACGGACCTGGCCTGGCGGCTCGGCGCGCCGGTCGTCACGTCCTTCGCCGGACGCGGCGTGCTTCCGCCGGCACACCCCCTGCTGGTCGACGCACCACCCCACGAGCCGGCCGTCGCTGAGCTGATCGGCCAGGCCGACGCCCTGCTGTCGTTCGGCACCGCATTCGACGGCATGACCACCCGCAACGGCGCGCTGAGGTTGCCGGCCCGGCACATCGACGTGAACCTGGCGCCGTCGGACAGCTACCAGCCGACGCTCACCCTGGTCGGCGACGTCGGACTGGTGGCCGATGCGCTGGCCGTGCGACTGGCCCCACGCGACCCCTGGGCCGACGCGCCGTACGACATCGCGGGCTCGGTGCGACGGGAGCTGGCGCAGGACCGGCGCACGGCGTCAGTTCTCCCGCTGCTCGAGGCCGTCGACGAGTGGCCAGATCACGGCGTCGTCGTCTGCGACATGGCGGTGGCCGGCTACTGGGTGGGCGGCTACGCGCAGATGCCGCGCCCCCGACGGCTGCAGTACCCGGTGGGCTGGGGAACTCTCGGCTTCGGACTGCCCGCCGCGATCGGCGCCGCCCAGCGGGGCGACCCCGTGCTCGCCGTGGTCGGCGACGGCGGCCTGGCCATGGCACTCGGCGAGCTCGCGACGGTGGTGCAGGAGCGCCTTGCGGTGACCGTGCTGGTGGTCGACGACCAGGGCTACGGCATGCTGCGCTTCGACCAGGACCGCGACGGCGACCTGCACCGCGGCGTCGACCTGATCGGCCCCAACTGGCTGATGCTGGCGCAGTCCTTCGGGCTCGCGGCCGCGAAGGTCGACGCCACCAGCCTCGCGCCGGCCCTTGCGGCGGCCAGCCGAGGAGGGGCTCCGTCGCTGCTGTGGTGGCCGGCGGCGCTGTTTCCGCCACGCACGACGTCACCCCGTTGGGTGGATCAGTCACCCGCCTGAAGCAGTTACGGTGGAGTGCCGTGCGCCAGGTGCGGCCCAACTGCTGGAGGACCCGGTGCGCCGGTCCCGTCTGATTCCCACGCTGTCAGTCGCAGTTCTCACCATTGCACTCGGGCTCGGGCAGGGTCTGGGCGCCGCAGCCGCGTCGGCCGCTCCCGCGGCACGAGCCACGTCGACGGGCGCCGCTTCGACCGCGCACCGCTCACCGGCCAGCCATGCGCTGGCGGTGCTGCACCAGGCCGAGGCCATCTTCGGGCCGACCGCTTCGGCGTCGCCCAGCCCGCTGACCGCCACCGCCAGCCCGTCACCCAGCGCTCCGGCCGTGGCCAGCGCGCCGCAGGCCGACCCCACCATGGCGCTGGTGGCACTGGCCCACGTGACGCACCTGCTCACCGGCGCCGACCGCACGACCGCCCGCGCGATCCTCGCCCGCCCGACCGATGCGAACCCCGGGCCGTACGGCGGATGGACCTTGGCCGAGATCGCGGCGGAGCAGTACACGTGCGGGCCTCACCTTTGCGTGCACTGGACCAGCGTTCTGACCCCCCGCGGCGACACTCCCCCCGCGACCGATGCCCTGGACGCGGACTTGAACCCGGGGGCCAATGGCATCCCCGACCAGGTCGACGAGACGCTGCACGAGCTGGAGAACGTCTGGAACACCGAGGTCACGACCATGGGCTACAACCCGCCCAAGGCCGACAACCGCGGTGGCGTCGCCACCGGTGCCGACATCCCGAAGATCGACATCTACCTGTCTCAGCTCGGGACGAAGGGGCTCTACGGCTTCTGTGCACCCGAGCAGCTGCGCAAGCGCCAGTCGTACGGCTACTGCGTCCTGGACAACGACTACTCACCGTTGGAGTTCGGCCACGCGAACACGCCGATCGACAACCTGCGGGTCACCGCGGCTCACGAGTTCTTCCACGACATCCAGTTCAACTACGACTCGTACGAAGACACGTGGTTCATGGAGTCGACCGCGGCCTGGATGGAGGACGAGGTCTACCCCGACGTCAACGACAACCTGCAGTACCTGACCGACGGCCCGATGCAACGTCCGAACCAGTCGTTGGACCTCGTCGACCAGTCGTACCTGTCGTCGTACGGATCCTGGGTGTTCATCCGCTACCTCAGCGACACGTACAACGCCGTCTTGATCCGTACCGCCTGGGCCGACGCGATCGGCAAGCCGTACTCGATCCAGGCCATCGACACGGCGCTCCGGGCGACCCACCACACGACGTTCTCGGCGCAGTTCGCCGACTTCACGGCGGCCAACGACTCACCCGTCAACCTCTACCAGGACCCAAGCGGTGACGGTGCGCTGTACGCGAAGTACGCAGCCAAGCCGAGCCTGATCGTGAACCTCGGTGCGAAGCACAAGAGCAGCGGCTGGCTGACGAGCTCACCGCTGAAGCACCTCACCTCGGTCCGTCTGGGCGCGCGGCCCTCCGCAGCACACGGGCACCTGAAGGTCGAGATCATCGGGCCGGGCGGGCTCACGGCTTCGGCGGCACGACTCGTGATCCACCTGGTCGGCGGCGGAGCCACGATGCAGCGGATCAAGCTCGTGCGCGGCGCTGCAGTGGTCACCAAGATCCCGTTCAACCAGGCCGGGATCGCACGGGTCGACGTCATCTTGATCAACGCGAGCGCGAGGTACGCCTGCAACCGCGGAACGTCGTTCGCCTGCGGTGGAACTGCCACCGACAACCGCTCGGTGTTCCGGGTCAGGGTGACCCACACCGCCTGAGGTTCGACGACGACGTGATCCTGGTCACAAGCACGCAGGTCGCCGCGTAGCTCACGGCGAAATCACAGGAACCGCTCGGAACGCGGTGTCGGATCCGCACGTCCTAACCACACCTGCCAACGCCCGCCGGCGTCATCGACCCCGACGCGGCCGCCACGCAGCCCCGCATCGACCCGACGCCACCCCCGAGGTCCCGCCCGCGGACATCCGGTGAGGCACAGCACGCCCGCACCCGGCCCTGCCCGCGTGGCCCGACCTTGCAAGGAGCACCACCATGGACTGGCAGAACCGCGCTGCCTGCCTCTCAGAAGACCCTGACCTGTTCTTCCCGATCGGCACCACCGGCGACGCCGTGCCCCAGATCATCGCCGCCAAGCGGATCTGCGCTGCCTGCCCCGTTCTGGCGACCTGCCTGGAGTTCGCTCTGGAGTCGCGTCAGGACTACGGCGTCTGGGGTGGCCTCAGCGAGGACGAGCGCCGCTCGCTGCGCCGCTCGCGTCAGCGCCGGGCCCGCAAGCTCGCCGCCACGGCTGCCTGATCCCGCGCCGCGACCCCGGCTCGGGGCCCGCTTGCTGTCCAGACGCTCGCCCGTCCACGACACTGACGCCGTGACGGGGACCGACCTGCTGACCACCGACGTGGCGTCGGTGGTCGCGGTGTTACGCGCCGGAGGTCTGGCGGCCCTGCCCACCGAGACCGTCTACGGCCTCGGCGCCGCCGCAACGAACCCCGAAGCCGTCACGCGGATCTACCAGGTCAAGGGTCGACCGAGCCACCACCCGGTGATCGTGCACGTGGCCGATGCGCATGGCCTGGACCGCTGGGCCAGCGAGGTCCCCGACTACGCGCGGGTCCTCGCCCAGCACGTCTGGCCGGGGCCGCTCACCCTCGTGCTGCGGCGCGCCGCAGACGTGGGCGACTACCTGACCGGTGGGGCCGACACCGTAGGGCTGCGCAGCCCCGACCATCCCCTCACCCAGGCCGTCCTCCGCGATCTCGACGACGGCGTGGCCGCTCCGTCAGCCAACCGGTTCGGACGGGTGAGCCCGACCACGGCTCAGCACGTGATGGCCGAGCTCGGCGACCTGCTCGACCCCGATCGCGACCGCATCCTCGACGGTGGCCCGTGCCCGGTTGGCGTCGAGTCGACGATCGTGGACGCCACCGGGGAGCAACCCCGCGTGCTGCGCCCTGGTGCGGTGTCGGCGGAGCAGGTCGAGGCGCTGTCCGGCTTGGCTCTGGCGGCGGCCGACGGCTCGATCAGCGCTCCCGGCACCTTGCCGTCCCACTACGCACCGGCCGCGCGTGTCGTCCTCACCGAGGCCGACGGCGTCGACGCCGCCCTCGCCGCGATCGGCGACGACACCCGCGTGGGCATCCTCGCGCTGGCCACGACGCACGTGGACGACGGACGCTTCGTCGACGGGTCGGTGGTGGCGCTGAGCCGTCCTCATGACGTCGACGACTACGCACGCGACCTCTACGGCGCACTGCACCGCGCCGACGACGACGGACTACCGGTGGTGCTCGCGGTGCTGCCGCCGGACCTCGGAGTCGGTCATGCGATCCGCGACCGACTGCGCCGGGCCGCACACGGCTCCGGAGCGGCATCGTGACCGGACCTGACGGGAGCAACCCGTCGCCGGGAGTGGTGTTCCCAGTCACGGATGGCCGGCGCAGCAGCCTGACCACCGGACGCGCCGTGTTCGCCGACGCCGTGGCGCGCGTCGACACGGCGTTGGCCACCGACGTGCTCCGGGAGTCCAACTGGCGCAAGAACTACTACCGCCACCTGCGGACCCTGACGTTCCTGTCGGCGCGCTCCTCGGTGTACTCCTCGCGCATCTCGCGCGATGGGTTGGACGCCGTGGCACATCGGATGCGCTTCGTCCGCAACGGCGACGAGATGGACCTGACCACCGCGATGGCGGTGGTCGATCCCGACCGGTTCGCGACGCACGTCATCACTGGTCAGGAGCGGTCCCGCGCCCCTGGCGCCCTTTCGGTGCCGTTCCGGGGCGAGCGCCTCGAGGGTGATGCCCTGCGGCGCCAGCTCGATCGGTGGGTGGCCAACGGCATCTGCGAGCCCGGCTTCGGCTCGGCGCTCGAGGCGGTGATCGACCATCCCGAATGGCTCGACCTGTCCGACCTGTCGTTCGTGCTGCTGGGTGCCGGCGCAGAGCTGTCACCGCTGGTCGCCCTGCTGCGCGGCGGCGCGACGGTGGCCGCGATCGACCTGCCCCGCCCGGCGATCTGGCGGCGGCTGGTCAAGGTGGCCCGGAGTAGTTCCGGACGGCTGGTGCTGCCGGTGGCCAGCGGGCTGGACGCCGAGTCGTCGGACTCCGACGTGGCCGACGTCGCGGGCCTCGACGTGGTCGTCGACACCCCCGAGGCGGCGCGCTGGATCGGTGCGTTGCCAGGACCGTTGGTGCTCGGCAGCTACGTCTATGCGCCCGGCGCCGACCACGTGCGCGCCACGACTGCCGTCGACGCGATCACGCGTCGGCTGATCGCACGACGTTCCGACCTCGCCCTCGCCTTCCTCGCCACCCCGACCGACGCCTATGCGGTGCCGGTGGAGGCCGTCGAGATGTCGCAGGCGCGCTACCTGAACCGTTCACGTTCGGCGGTGGCCGGCGCGGGCCTGTCGGCGCATCGACTGTTCCGACCGCAGTACGACGGCTCGGAGGTCGGTGTCGACGGTGGTGAGTTCGGACTCAGTGACGTGCTGGTGGAGCAGCAGGGCCCGAACTACGCCCTCGCCGTGCGCATGCAGCGGTGGCGCGCGGTTGACGCGCGGGTTCACGGGATCGGGGTGTCGGTCAACGTCGCCCCACCCACGGCTACGCGTTCGGTGATGCGCAACCGGCTCCTGGCCATGGCTTACCGCGGCGCGTCGTCGTTCGGCGTCGAGGTCTTCGAACCGGCCACGGCACGGACGCTCATGGCCGCCCTGCTCGTGCACGACCTGCGCAACTCCGCGTCGTACGCGCACCCCGACACGGAGCTGGCCCACGACTGGTTGCTCTTCGCCCACGAGGCCAACCACGGTGGGCTGTGGCGATCGCCGTTCGAGCCACGCTCGGTGCTGTCGCTCGCGGTGGCCCGAGGCGCACTGCGTCGCAGCTGACGGCGCGCCGGTGTGGCACCCTCGGAGCCATGACCCACGGGCTGATCCCGACGCCGCCCTTGACGCTGGAGGGCAAGCCGCTGCCTCTGCTCGGCGCCGCCCGGATCTATGTCTGCGGTGTGACGCCCTACGACGTGACGCACCTGGGCCACGCAGCCACGTTCGTCTGGGTCGACGCGTTGACGCGTGTGCTGCGACACACAGGAGTCGAGACGACGGTCGTGCGCAACGTGACCGACGTCGACGACGTACTGACCGAAGCCGCCCGGGGCAGTGGCTTTGCATCGGACACGTTCGCGGCCATGCAGCACTACGCGTTCGATCACGACATGGGCGCGCTGCGAGTGCGTCGACCAGACCACGAGCCGCGGGCGCACGCCTACATCCCGCAGGTGATCACGTTGGCGCAGACACTGCTCGACGTCGATGCTGCTTACGAGAGCAACGGAAACGTCTACTTCCGTGGCGCCGACGTGGCCCAACACCTCGGTCTCTCGGCGGAGTCGGCACAGCAGCTGTCGGAGGAGTTCGGCGAGGGTGGCGACGACGCGGGCAAGCACGACCGGCTGGACGTCGTGGTGTGGCGCGCCTCGAGCGGTGACGAGCCCGCCTGGCCCAGTCCGTGGGGGCAGGGGCGTCCCGGATGGCACTCCGAGTGCGCGGCCATGGCGCTTGCGTTGCTCGGGCCGAGCCTGGACATCCACGCCGGCGGCGCCGAGCTGGCGTACCCGCACCACGGGCTGGAGTCCGCACAGGCGCAGGCGGCCACGGGCGTGCACCCGTTCGCGCGGGCCTGGCTGCGGGTCGGCAACGTCCGCCTCGATGGTCAGCGGATGGCCAAGTCGACGGGCAACCTGGTTCTGGTGCCGGACCTGCTCGCCGAGCACTCGGCAGCGGTGGTGCGGCTGATGCTGCTGGACCGGCCGTGGTCACAGCCGTGGGACTACTCAGCCGCTGAGCTCCAGCGGGCGCAGGGCCGACTCGACGACCTGTACCAGGCTGCCGCGAAGCCCGGAACCGAGGTCGACGGCTGGGACGTCGAGCACGAGGTGGTACGCCTGCTCCTCAACGATCTCGACGTGCCCCGGGCCGTCGACCACGCGCTCGCGGTGGGAGGACGGGCCGCGCGGGCGCTCGTGCAGGTGCTGGCGCTGGACTGAGGACGCCGATGCGACGCGGCGAGCAGACGACTCGGGTCAAGGCGCGTGCCGCGGCGGTCGATGGCCCCTCCATGAACTCGTCGGGTCTGCGCCGACGCCTCGCTGCCGGCGCCTTCGTCGCGATCGCCGGCGTGGCCGTGGTCGCCGGTCTGCCGCAGCGGGACGCCGCTGCCTCGGCCGACGCGAGCAGTGCCAGCCGGGCGAGCAGTCACGCGGCCCGCAGCGCGTTGCCGCTGCGACTGACCCATCTGGGCGACAGCCGCCAGGTCGTCGTCGTACGCGCGGCCAACTGGTCGACCAGCCACGCGACGCTGGTGGCGTGGCAGATGGCCGCCGACGGCACATGGCACCGTTTCCTGGCGCCGGTCCCGGCTCGCGTCGGGTGGAGCGGGTTTGCCTGGGCGGCGCGCCGCGTCCAGAACACCGGGAAGACCCCAGCCGGCACGTTCCGCCTGCTGCGCGGCTTCGGGATCGTGCGACCTCCCGGCGTCTCCTTGCGCTACCAGGTGGTGAACCTGTCCGACTGGTGGCCCTACGACCCCCGTGACCCGCGCACCTACAACGTCCAGCAGACGTCGCGTCCGCGCAACGCGCACTGGCGGACCTCCTGGGCCGAGCACCTGGCCACCTACCGCACGCAGTACCGGTTCGCGGTGGTGCTCGACTACAACCTGCCCAGCGGCGTGCACTTCAACGGACACGAGTGGGTGGCGTCGCAGCCGGCCAACACCCACAAGGGCGGCGGCATCTTCTTGCACGTCAACGGCGACGGCGCAACGGCCGGCTGCGTCTCGGTCTCCCGCTCGAACATGCGCACGATCTTGCGGTGGCTCCGGCCCGCCGACCACCCCCGCATCGTGATGGGCCCGAGGTCTCAGCTCAGCCACCTCTAGCACCCGCCCGCCTCTCCCCAGAGGTGCAGACGCAATGCGGCATTGCTTCTGCTCTTGCGAGAGCAATGAAGCGTTCATCCCGTTCTTACAGAAGCAATTCGGGGTTCATCCACCTGCCTGACGCCTGTGTGAGACCGAGCTCTGCAGGACGCCCCTCTGCCTGTTGACGGGCCAAAAGGTTCTGAAAGTGCAAGACCAATGCGGCATTGCTTCCGTTCTTGCAGAAGCAATGCCGCATTGCTCCTGGTGGGTGGGTGGGTGGGTGGGTGGATTGGGGCTCCGGGGGTGACGTATCTCGCGCCCAGAGGGTCGCGAACTCCCGCGAATACGGACATTTCGGGCGGATCTGAACTCGCTGCCCCACCGCCGGCTGGCTAACCTCGAGCATCGTGTCCACCCCTGGTGGTGGCACCGGTCCCGGGATCTGAAGCGCCGTGGGACCCGGGCGCCCTGAGCGCCCTGACCGCCGGGATGGAGACTCCCGCCCTCGCTGCTGCCGCTCACGCGTGCTGCCGCGTGGGTACTCCTGCCCGGTCGCCCGAGGTTCGGAGTGGGATGTCCAGCACTCGCGCGCGGATCGTCACCGCTGCGCTGTCCGCGATCACGATCGTCGTCCTCGACGCCGGGATCGCTCACGCGTCGTCCGGTCTCAAGGTGTCCCTGACCGTCGACGGCCAGAGCCGGCAGGTCACCACCACCGCCGCGACCGTCGGTGGTCTGCTCGCCGACCAGAACGTCAGCTGTCGACTCCCACGACGACGTCAGCCCCGGCAGGATCTCGACCCTCACCGACGGTGAGTCCGTGACGGTCGACCACACCCAGCCCATCACCGTCCGGCGCCGCTCGAGCGCGCGCACTACGTACGTCAGCTCCGACACGTTCGGCGCGGCCGTGGTCGAGCTCGGCATCTACCCCCACACCTACGCAGCACGCGCCGGAACGTTCAGTCGTCATCAGGACCGTTCGTACACCAGCGTTTCGTTCACCACCGCAGCTGGCGATCCGGCTGCGAGCACCGACCCCCTGACGCCGAACTCCGTTGTCACGGTCACTCACGTGCGCCTCGACTACGCGGCAATGCGTCGACGTCTCACGCAGTCGACCCACCGCAGCCGCACGCCGTTGGTTCCGGCTGGTCACCGGCAGGTGGTGCAACGCGGTCGCGCGGGCACCCGGTCCGTACTGCACTTCACCAAGTACATCGATGGTTCCGTCGTACGCCGACAGGTCGTCAGCACACACGTCGTCCGGCGGGCACGGGCCCGCGTCGTACAGATCGGGACCGGACCCAACTGGTACGGCCTCGCACGCTGCGAGTCAGGTGGCAACCCCAACGCGGTCAACGGCGCCGGCTACTACGGCCTGTTCCAGTTCAGCGCATCCACCTGGCATTCCGTTGGTGGCAAGGGGATCCCGACCAACTGGGGACGCCGCGAACAGACCTACCGCGCGTGGTTGCTGTTCAAACGACGCGGCGCGGCCCCCTGGCCGGTCTGCGGTCGCTACCTGTAGGTCAGCGAAGCGCCGAGCGCCGGTGCAGGACCCGGGCGAGGCGCAGCCGGTTGTACCGCTGCACCACGAGGCACGGCAGGTTCACCACCACGGCGAACGCCACGATGACGACGTCGGCCCACCACGGGTTCCACAGGAAGAACAGCGGCGCCCCAGCCATCATCACCCAGTGCGCGTACTCGGCCCGACGCGTCTCGACGACGAAGCGGGTCATCACCTGCGGGTCGCCGCGAGCCACCGACCGTTTCGCGAAACCCCCTGGGAAGAATGCGCCGCCCTCCGGCAGCCAGTCCTTCCAGATCCGGATGCGCCAGGCCGACTCATACCTTCGCCCACCACGCTCGACGTCACGCGGACGCGTCACCCACGTGTCGTGATCGAGTCGGTGCAATGCGACGCGATGTGCGCACCACCCGACGAGCAACATCCACACCGCCCACCCGAGAGCGTTCGCCAGGACGATGGAAGTCACGAAGGTTCCCCTGCGCGAAGGGGAATGCGGCGGCCCTTCCACGTCACCGTGCCGCGCATCGCGGCGAACAGCGAGCACACGAACACGACGAGGAAGAACACCAAGGACACGGGAAAGACCAGCCAGGTCACCCCGAAGTTGCCCAGCGGGCGCAGCATCACGGCCAACTGGAGCGCAAACGCCAAGTAGTAGGCAGCGGCCAGCCACGCCGGCCCACCAGTACCGACGAGGAGCCCGACAACGGCCGACATCCCCGCCCACGCGGCCACCATGGCCCCTGAGACCCAGGCCACGATCGCGAGCACGCACCACAGCGGCGTCCCCGAGGCACCGGCGTACATGTTCTTCGTGAAACCCTCGACCACCGCTGCGAAACCACGCGGGTACATGCGGAAGGCAAGCACGTCACGACCGCCGACGGCAGTCACCGGAAGGTTGGCCTGCGTGAAGCGTCGCGCGAGGGCGCGATCCTCGACCACGTGGTGACGCACCGCCGCGTGACCACCCACCGCCAGGTAGTCGACGCGACGGCAGATCATGGCGGGCCCGAACCCGTCACCTCGCGAACGTCGGTGCCACGGCGTGGCAAGTCGCGAGCCCATGACGGCGATGACGTTGAAGAACGCCGCCAGTCGTTCGTCCACCCGCTCCATGCGGTGGTACGGCTGTACCGACACGAGCCCACCGCACGCCTGCTGCTGGTCGACGAGCCGGCGCAGGAAGTCCGGTGCCGGAACGGTGTCCGCGTCGAGGAACACGAGCAGGTCGCCGGTCGCGACGCCGGCTCCCTGCCAGGCGGCCCAGCTCTTCCCGGTCCAGCCGGCCGGCAGCTCTTCGGACGCTACGACGCTCGCACCTGCCTGTGCCGCCACCGACGCGGTGCCGTCGGTGGAGTGGTCGTCGACGACCACCACCTCGGTAGCCGACAGGTCCTGGGCCTGGAGGGCACCGACCAACGACGGCAGCGTCGGGGCCTCGTTGCGGGCGGGGACCACCACGCTGAGCGCGACGTCCGGCAGCGCACCGGTCCCGCGCGAGTCACGCAGGCCGGGCACCCGCCACAGCAGCAGCCACCCCACCGACCAGCGGGCGAGCATCGTCCAGGCGAACACGTCCATCGCAGCCATCCTCGGCCATCACGTGTCCTTTCGCCTGCGTGGTGCGAGGCGGCGCCTACGTCTGGCTGAATGACGTCGTGAGCCTGGGCCTTGTCATCGCGATCGGCTTCGCCCTGGCGTTCTCCATGACCAACGGCTTCCACGACGCGTCCAATGCGATCGCGACGCTCGTGGGCACCCGGGGGGCGACACCGGGGCGGGCCATCACGTTGTCGGCCACCTTCAACATGCTGGGTGCGGTGTTCCTCGGGACCGCTGTCGCCGACACGATCGGGTCGCTCGTGCAGGTGCCCGACGACCAGGCGGTCATGGTCATCGGATCGGCGCTGGCCGGGGCGACCGCGTGGAACCTGATCACCTGGCGGTTCGGGCTGCCGTCCAGCTCCGGGCACGCCCTCGTCGGCGGTCTGGTCGGCGCCGCACTCGCCGAAGGCGGCTCGCAGGCGGTCAACTGGGGCGGCATGAACGGACTGCATCCGGAGGGCGTGATCGGCGTGCTCATCGCGCTGTTCGTGTCCCCTCCGCTCGGCTTCGCCGTCGGGGCACTGCTGCTCCTGCTCTACCGACGCCTGTCGCGACGGTGGACGCGCCGCTGGGCCCGGCCCGTGGTCGGTGGTGAGTGGGTGGCCGCCGCCGGCCTGTCCTACAGTCACGGCGCCAACGACGCCCAGAAGTCCATGGGGGTGATCGCCGCGCTGCTGCTGGCGTCCGGCGTCACCACGACGTTCGTGGTGCCGTTGTGGGTCAAGGTCGCGTGCGGCATCACGTTGACGCTCGGCACTGCGCTGGGCGGCTGGCGCATCGTCAAGACGGTGGGGCAGCGAATCTACGGCCTGCGCCCGCTCGACTCCCTCGCCAGCCAGACCGCCTCGACGTCGGTGATCTTCGGAGCCTCGTTGTTGGGAGCGCCGGTCAGCACGACGCAGGTGGTGGCGTCATCGGTGGTGGGGATCGGCGGTGCCCGGCATCGGTGGCGACACGTGCGCTGGGCGATCGTGCGCGAGATGCTGGTGGCCTGGATCGTCACCATGCCGGCGGCGGCAGTGTTCGCCGTGGCCGTGCTCTTCGTCTGGAAGGGAGTGGCCCCATGACCACGACGTCTCGGCGCTGGTTCCTTCCTCAGTCGCCCGACGTGCTGCGCATGCTCTGTGACCAGGCCGACGTCACCGTGTCGGGCATCGCGGCGTTCGTGGCCTGGGCGGGCGGTGACGCGGCGTCGGGCCAAGCGGTGCGCGACGCCGAACATCGCGCCGACGTCGAGAAGCGCCAGCTCATCGAAGCGGTGCGCGAGGCGTTCACCACGCCGTTGGACGCCGAGGACCTCTACGAGCTCTCGCGGGGGCTCGACGAGGTGATGAACGGAGCGAAGGACACCGTGCGGGAGGCCGATGCGATGTCGTTGGCGCCCGACGATGCCGTTGCTCACATGTCCAAGGCGATCGCCGACGGCGTCACTCACCTGCGCGCCGCCTTCGGCAATCTCGGCCACGACGGCGCGGCCGCCACGTTCGAAGCCGACGCGGCGGTCAAGGCGCAGCGGCGCCTGGAGCGGCTCTACCGCGTCGCCATGTCGGAACGGATGCAGGAGACCGAGCTGCGTACCGTGATCGGCTACCTCGAGCTCTACCGGCGCCTGACGTCGATCTCCGACGAGATCAAGGCCGTGGCCGATCGGGTCGGATACGCCGTGGTCAAGGAGGCCTGAGCCGGCGATGACCGCGCTGGCGTCGGCCGATCGCGAGGTGCTCGCCGAGGCGATGACCCGCCTCCACCGGCTCGGCCCGGAGTGGCGCGGACGACTCTCGAACCACGCACCCATGGTCGTGACGGCCCTGGTGCGACGTGGTCACCGCGACGACGTCGAGCCCTGGGTCGACTGGTACTCCACGAGGCTGGTCGACCTGCCCGCCGCTACTCGACCCATCGCGCGCGACAAGTGGCAGTCGGCGCTGGGCGACCCCAGTCGGGTCGGTGACTGGGTCGGCTTCTTCGACGACGCGATGGCCGACGCGCCGTGGCCCGACGTCCTCGCCACCTGGTGGCCACGTCTGCTGCCGGGTTTCGCGGCCAGCGCCACGCACTCGGTGATCCGCACCGGCCACGCCGTGCAGACGCTGCGCGAGGTCGGGGCTTCCGAAGACTGCCGTGGCCGAGCTCGCCCAGAGCCTGGGCTACTGGGCAGCGCGCTGGCTCGAGGTCCCCGGTCAGGCGTCAGGGGTCGGCATCGAACGCGCCACCACTGCGCTGGCCGGCGTTCCGGCTCTGGGGCCGCCCGACGCGGCGTTCCCCGATCTGCTCACCGCACTCGGTCGCGACGATCGTTGGCCCGCCGCTCTGGGCAGTCTCGGTACCGCCGTGGACGCAGCGGCTGTACCCGACCGACTCAGCGAGGTCGTGACGGCTGCGACGTTGCACTATCGGACGCATGCCGTGGGTGAGCCGATCATGCTCGTGCATGCGGCCACGGCACCCAACGCCGCGCTGCGCGTCCTGCCGTCGATCCCCCGGGACCAGTGGCCCGCGACGCTGCAGGCGGCGTGGGCGGCCACCGCCGCGATCACGATGATCTACAACCCGACGAACGGCCCCGACGCGACGCCACCGCCGACGACGGCCGCCGACCCGGATGACGTGTTCGCGCGGGCCGTGGAGCACCGCGACGAGCACGTCATCAAGCTCGCCGACACCGCACTCGACGTGTTCGAACGCACCGGCGACCCGCAGGCATTGGCCGCCGCGGTCACGGCTAGCGAGCTCATCGACCCGGAATGACGACGGTAGGCGCGATCAACTAGCCCGGCGGCCCCTCGGGCGTGGGCGGTACGTCATGAGGCGAGCGCTGAACACCAGGCGGCGCCTGCGTGAAGTCCGTCAAGGGCGGGCGCGCTGGATCGTCGTTGCCGGTCGCCACGAAACGACCGGTGTTGATGACCGACGGCATCCGCTCGTCCATCTGCGTCAGCAGTCGGTACGCACGCCGGTCAGCGTCGAAGAGCAGGTTGATGTCGATGCCCCGCGGCCACAGGTTCCAGGCGCGCACCACCGACACCTCGAGACTGATCACGAAGCACTGGGCCGCGACATACAGGAGGGCGAGGATCCCCACGACGGTCGCGAACACGCCGTACACCGCCGATGAGCGCTGGATCAAGCAGCGACAGCAGCGGGCTGCCGAGCGCAAACACGATCGCGATCGAGAAGCCTCCCAACAGGCAACCGAGCCACAGCTCCGACCACGTCAGCGAGCGGGCCGTCAGAAGCTTGGCGATCGCATACATCGCCGCGAAACCGATCGCACTGGTCCCGACGACGATCGCGACCCGCTGGATCCACGGCAGGCCGCTGAGGTTGCCGGCGACGATGCTGCACGACGCGACGGCGAAGACGGCGACGCCCACGACGAGAAGTGCGCCGAAGACGCGCAGGTAGCGCGGACCGATTCCGTACCGCTGGCGGTAGGGGACGGCGAAGAACTGGTTGAGCGCCATGTAGCAGGCGAAGGCGACGCCCATGCCCGACAGCAGCAAGCCGATGAGGCCGATCGCCAGCGGCACACCGCTGGGCGGCAGGCTGTTGTAGGCGTTGAGGACGATCTGCTGGTACTGCGGCGCCACGAGCTGGTCGAGGATCTGGTCGACGCGCTGCGGATCGTTGCGCAACACCGCAGTGAGCACCGCCACGAAGATGAGAGCCAGCGGGAAGAGGCTGAGGAACCCGTAGTAGGTGAGGAGGGCCGCCTGCCGGCTGGCTTGGTCGTCTGAGTACTTCTTGAGCACAGCCATCGGGAAGCCGACCCACCAGTGCCGGCTCTGGAACACGTCGAACCAGCGTTGACGGGTGAGTACCTGGTGCTCGACCTTTCCGGGCAACCCCGCCATCGTCGGCTCCGGCGGAGGCACGGGCGACGGCGAGCTCACGCCTCCACCGTAGAGCGGCGCCCCCCAACCCACCCCCAGCCGGACGCAATGCGGCGTTGCTTCCGCAAGAACGGAGCAATGCGGCGTTGCTCCGGTTCTTGCAGGACATTTCGGGGGTTCATGACCCCGCGCGCCCGGTACGAGAGCCGCCAGACGGGGGAACTGCGTACCGTCGATGGCCGTCGGAGGAGAGGATGTCCCTGCCCCCCTCGCGCCGACCGACGGAGACCCGATGCGACGCATCGCCGGACCGCTCACGACCGGGCTCCTCACCACAGCTACCGCGATCGGCCTTCTCCTCACCACGGTCGCACCTGGGTCGGCCCAGGCCGCGGCCCCACCCCGCTCGAACGGCCCGGCTGGCTCGACGAGCAGCCTCACCACCGGCAATCTCCCAGCCGACTGGTCGTTGACGGCACTGCGCCACGGCGGCGTCCGCCTCACCTGGCACTCGCCCCGGCCGGTGGTCGTCTCCGATGCGGCATTGGGGTTCCTGATCGACGGCCAGTCGCTCGGGACACCCCGCATCTCCCGACGGGCGGTTCCTCACGCTCGATCTGACAGCAGCGCCTCCGGGCGACCTCGGTCACCTGCAGGTGTGGCAGGGCACCACACGCCTGGACGCCAGTGGTACGACGCTGCGTCGCACGACGACGCCCTCCCGCGTGACACCCGGGATCTCTGCCCGGCAGTGGCGCGCGCAGACGCGCGTGCTGGCCGACGACCCCGGCGTGCCAGGGCCGTACGCGACGCGGTCCACCACGTACTCGTTGCGCAACCTGGCGATCGCCGGATTCCCGGCGCCTGTGGAGATGCTCGGCCGGGTGATCCGTCCGGTCGGCGCGCCCGGCCCGCGACCTCTGGTGGTGTTCCTGCACGGTCGCCACTCCACCTGCTACAAGGGCCGCCAATCCACTGGTGACTGGCCCTGTCCGACCGGCTGGTCGGCGATCCCCAGCTACCTGGGATACCTGCGGTCCCAGCGCCTGCTCGCCTCACAGGGCTACGTCACGGTCTCCATCTCTGCCAACGGGATCAACGGCCAGGACTACGTGGCCGCCGACGGCGGCGCCGAGGCGCGTTCCCTGTTGGTGCGCACGCACCTGCGCGACTTCGCCCGTTGGACCAATCACGGTGGCTATCCGTTCGGCACAAGTCTGCTCGGTCAGGTCGACCTGTCCCACGTCGTGCTGATCGGCCATTCCCGCGGCGGTGAGGGCGTCAACCGCGCGGCGATCGACACCGACGCCGGCGACCCCTGGCAGATCGCCGGGCAGGTGCTCATCGGACCCACCGACTTCGGGCAGCAGGTTGCGTCCGGAGTGCCCACCGAGGTGATCCTTCCGTACTGCGACGGCGACGTGTCCGACCTGCAGGGCCAGCAGTTCGTCGACCGCGGACGCGACATCACCAACGACCCTGCGTTCCGTAGCGCGGTCATGGTGATGGGCGCCGACCACAACTTCTTCAACCGCCAGTGGACACCTGGCGTCTCCCGCGCGCCGTCCTGGGACGACTGGGGCGACCCCAAGGACCCCACCTGCGGAACGCACGCCCCCAACCGTCTGACGGCCCCACAGCAGCGCAATGTCGGCGCTGTTTACGAGGCCGCGGGAGTACACCTGTTCGCCTCCGGCGACACCGGCGTACTTCCCCTGCTCGACGGCTCCCGCGCTCGCGTCGCATCAGCCGGCGACGCAGTGGTGCACTCCGAGGCGCTCGGTGGCAATCGCGTCACTGCCTACCGCCCGACTCCGAGCGACAGCATCACCACGGCGCGGCGGGGTCGTCAGCGACGTCTGCGTCGGCTTCCGCCCGCGGCAGCACCACGTCTGCGCTGCGCGGCTGAGCATCCCCCACTTCCTGACCATGTGGTACTCGTTCCGCGACCCGGCGCCGTATGCATGGCACACGCACTGGTCGACGAGTGGCGGTCGGGCGACGGTCGCCACGGCGAGCTCAGACCTCAGCGGGTCGTCCCGCCTCGAGCTGCGCGTGGCCCCCGACCCACGTCAGCCGCCCGCACGGTTCGCCGTCCGCGTCACCGATGCTGACGGACACAGCTACACCTGGCCGACGTCGGTGGTGACGCCACTGCCCGGAACCACGTGGGTGCGCAAGGTGTGGGGTCAAGCGGTCCGGGTTCCGCTGGCCGCGGCGTCTGCCGCCGGTGTCGACCTCAGCCGGGTCACCGCGCTGAGCGTTCTCCCTCGCAGCACGTCCGGCAACATGTGGGTGCTCGACGCCCACGGCTGGAGTCCCGGGTTGGCCCCGGTAACGCCGATCAACCTGCCGCAGCTGAACGTACAAGACGCCAGCGTGGTCGAGGGCAACGGCGGGCCGCACACGGCGTTCGTGCACGTAAGCGTCACCGGAACGATTCATGCGCCGGCCACGTTCTGGGTGGAGGCGTCCGACACGACCAACGGCGGACGGCCCATCGACGCCACGGTGACGCTTCACCCCGGTGACACGGGTTACGACATCCCCATCCCGGTCAGCGGCAACACTCTTGACAACTACGACGACGTCTACCAGGTCTTCCTGAAGGCGATCAGTGGTGTCTCGACCGGCAACTACACGGCGAACTTCACCGTGCTCGACGACGACCCGAGCCCGACCTTGACGATCACCTCGGTTCCGGCTGTCGAAGGAACGCCTCTGACCTGGACGTTCACGTTGTCGGGACCGAGCGGCATCGGAGTGTCGATCAGCTACCGGGCTCGCCCACCCCACCTCCAGCCAGAACTGTCCACCGACGACGTCCCGCTGCACTGGTTGCGTCATTGCGCGCGGGTACCGAAGTCACCACGTCCGTTGTCGGCCGCACGACTGTGGTGTCTTGGGGTGAACATCGACCCGGGCCAGACGGTGGGCACCTTGCAGATCCCGACGGTGGCGGACGGAATCACCGAGGGGACCGAGTACGTGCGCCTGAAGCAGACGTGGAGCTCCCTGGACCCCAGCTACCCCAAGGTGGTGCTGCACGGCGTCGTCACGGAAAGCTGAGGTGTCGGTCAGAAGCCAAGACCTTTGCGCAGGCTGGTCTGCCCGACCGCGCGGTTGAGCCGCGGGTAGCCCAAGAGGTCCTCGACGGTGCCGAGCAACCCGTAGAGGTTGTGGTCGGAGCTGTCCGTGCTGCCCGCCTGGATGTAGGGCGAGACCACGATCGTCGGGATGTGGCAGTCAGGGTGCGTCGGGTAGTAGCCGGGGTCGGTGCAGTCGACGCCCACCGTCGACTTGCCGCTCCCCTCGTCCCACGTGATCACGATCAACGTCCGCCCAGACTGGTAGCTGGGCGTGGCCGTGAGCTGGTGGACCAGCGATGACAGCCACGCATCGCCTTGGGCGACCCGCTGAGACGTGGGCGAGGGACAATCCGTGGCAGCGTGCATGTCGTTGCACACGTTCGGGACGATCCAACTGAACGTCGGCAACGCGTCGCTGTCGATCGCGTCACTAAGAGCCGGCACGCTCGGCACGTCGTCGAACATGCACGACCCCGTGCTACCACTCAGGTCTGCGTACCAGAACGCGGCGTTGTGTCCGGTCTTGTAGAGCGGAGCCGCTGACTTCATGGCCGAGCAGCTCGCCGGCATCCCCTCCGCATAGACCCGCCACGAATCGCCGGCCACGTCCGCCTGATGGAACAGGTTGTCGTTCGCAACGTGCACGTTGCCAGACGGAATCCCTGACGACGTCGCCATGTAGTTCGGTTGCGAGGAGTGGGTGGCGTTGTGCATGTTCGTCTCAGTGCCGCACGCAGCGGCCAACCCATGTAGGTAGCTGGCCTGAGCAGACTCCGTGTACGCCTTGAAGCTGAGGTTCTCGTCCATGATCAGCACAACGTGGGCGTAAGACGGCGGCGAGTTGGGCACGTATGCCAGCTGGCCGCACGGCCCGGTGGACGCCGCCGCCGAGGTGGCCGTGCCCGGCCACGCAGAAAGAACGCCGCAGACCAGCGCGGCGAGTGTGACAAGCGCCATCGGGCGCGCGCGATCATGGCCTCGCATGGACCCCCCACGGTTTCCAGCCCCAGCCGACACTCTGCCTGCCGAAGGCGCGTTTGGGGGCAGTTCTGCGGATCGGTTCGATTCCGTTTGCTCAACGGCATCCGGCGGCGACTACGCTGGGCGGATGCCCAAGCTGTCCGAGCTCCTGACCGCCTCCCCCTACGTCGTGTTCGACGGGGCGATGGGGACCATGGTCCAGGCTGCCGGCCTGGACGACGGTGGCGCCGCCGAGCTCTGGAACGTGGAGCGGGCCGACGACGTGCTGGCGATCCACCGGGCCTACCTCGAGGCCGGCTCACGGGTGGTTACCACGAACACGTTCGGTGGTACCCGTCCACGCTTGGACATGTACGGCCTGGGCGATCGGGTCGTCGAGCTGAACCGCGCGGCCGCCGAGCTGGCGCGGCAGGCGGCCGACCCGTACGACGCGCTGGTGGCCGGAGACCTCGGCCCGACCGGTGAGCTGATGGAGCCTCTGGGCACGCTGTCCATCGACGACACACAGCAGCTGTTCGCCGAGCAGCTGCGCGGGCTGCTCAGTGGCGGGATCGACCTCGTGCTCATCGAGACGATGAGCGACCTCAGTGAGGTCGAGGCGGCAGTGCGCGCCGCCCACACCGAGGCTCCCGACCTGCCCGTCGTGGTCACGTTGAGCTTCGACACGAACCTGCGCACGATGATGGGCGTCACTCCGGCGGCGGCGGTCACTGCGGCGACATCGCTGGGTGTGACGGCCATCGGCGCGAACTGCGGGCGCGGACCGGCCGAGATGGAAAGCATCATGGCGCAGATGGTGGAGGTGCGCCCCGAGGGTCTGCTGCTGGTCGCACAGTCCAACGCCGGACTGCCCGTGCTCGTCGGCGACCACTTCGAGTACGACGCGCCAGTCGACGAGATGGCCGCGCATGCGGTTCGGCTGCGGGCACTTGGCATCGACCTGATCGGCGCTTGCTGCGGATCGACGCCAGACCACCTGCGGGCCATGAGCGCCGCGCTCGCCGGCTAGTCGCCGACGCTGCGGGTCGGCCTCACCGGTTGTGCCACCAGTGGTCAGGGCGTGCCACCGCCGGCGGCAGCGTCGTGCGCACATCGCCGGTCGCCGAACCGGCCTGCGACTGGGTCAGGAACAACGTCTGGAACAGTTGCGCCCCGCGCAGGTTCGCGCCGCGCAGGTCGGCACCCATGACGTCGGCGAAGGTGAGGTCGGCGCCGGCAAGGTTGGCTCCGATCAGACAGGCCCCGCGCAAGATGGCGCGTCGCAGGTCGGCCCCGCGCAGGTCGGATCCGGCCAGGTCGGCGCCGCGATGGTCCTGGCCCACGTCGGCATCGGCGGGCACCTTCGACCGCACGACGTCGCTCACGCGGTCGAGCAGATCCAGGGTGCGACGCCAGACCACGTCGACCACTGGCTCGGGATCAGTGGACAGACCGTCGGGGGTTTGCGTGAGGTCGCGGATCTCGACCTCCAGTGTGGCCGCCTCGCTACGCATGGCTGGCGGCACATCGAACATGGCGACCTGACCGAGGTACCACAACATCTCGTGCAGCCGACGCACGATTGCGAACGCCTGGAACATCTGCGGTGCAAGCCGATCGTCGTCGCGCCAGCTGCGTCCGTCGAACCAGACCTGGGTGACGTGCTGCCCAGCACCGAAGCAGTCATAAGCAGAGCACCCGCTGAACCCGCTGGACCGCAGCCGAGAGTGGAGTTCGCAGCCGAAATCTGTCCTCAGGTGGGGGCACGCCTGGCCTGCCGGCTTGTCGAGGGCGAAGTCAGCCGACCTCGAGAAGGCCGGCACGACGCAGCACAGTCCGACGCAGCGCGCGCAGTCGACGTGCAGATCTCGCTGGTTCGCCACTGGGCTAGCCTCCCCCCAGGCGAGCGTGATCGCTGCGCCAGGTAGTGCCGGCACCAGGAGGCCCCATGAGCCGCACCAGGACCATCGTCGTGATCCTCTTCCTAGCGGTCGCGGGAGCGGCAACCGCCGCCGCGGTCATGGAGGCTCGACGCAGACACGCCATCGCCACTGAAGCCACCGACACGATCGAGGACACCCTCGCCGATCTTGACCCGGTGACGCGGGCAGCGGTGATCGCTCGCGTGGGTTCCGACATGGCGTCGTCGCACGAGGCCTGACAGCCTCACTTCGCGACGCTCGACCTGGCCAGCCGGGACACCAGAACCGCCACCAGCAGACAGACCAGCGACAAGATCGCGAACGCTGCGCGGTCTCCGGCCCACTGGGCGAAGGCGCCGCCGACCGTCGGGCCGGCCATGCCGGACAGTGCCCAGATGATGTTGGCCAGCGCCGACATCAGCGCGACGGTGACAACACCTCGTTCCACTGCGAGCAGACCGAACGGGAACGTCAATGCAACGATCACGCCGGTGGCCACGCTCGACCCGAACAGGAACACCATGGTCGCCGGCACTCCGACGAACAGGGCAGGAACTGCGGTGGCTGCGGCGAGAGCCAAGGTTGCTCCGGCGGCCACGCCCGGACGTGCCCAACGGTCGGCGCCACGAGCCGTCAGGGCACTGGAACCGGCGAACACGAGTGACGACAGCGAGAACGTGAAGCCGATCGCAGCAATGTTGTAACCGGCATCGTCGAGCCGTAGGGGCACGAGCAGGTCGGCCGTCATCCAGAGGATCGCGGCACCGCTGGTCAGCAGGAGCATCGTCACAAGACTTGGGTCGGAGTGTGCTGCGCGGAGCAGGTCGCGTATCGGTGGCGCCGGGTCCTTGGCGAGTCCGGTCCCGGAGCGGTCGAACAGCAGCAGCACGAAGAGGGCAGCCGTGATGAAGGTCAACGCGACGAACGGCGCGTGCAGCCCCCATCGCTGCGCGATCCAACCGGTGAATGCCGGACCGAGCGTCGCGCTGACCCCGACGATCGCGGTGGTCAGGGCCAGGACGCGCGGACTGTGCGGCCCCGCTGCGTCAGCCAGCCAGGCCGCCATCGCGACCCACAACGTCCCGAATCCGAGACCGAAGATCAGCCGGGACGCCACGACCTCGGGGTACGTGGTCGACGCCGCGGTCGCCAGGCCGGCGAACGCGATGACCGCCATGGCTCCCAAGGTCAGGGAGCGTGGGCTGACCCGTCTGGTGACTGCGCTTGCCGGCAGCGAGGCCACCAAGATGCCGAAGCTCGCCACGGACAGCACCAGCCCGCCGGCCACGTCGGTGACGCCGTACTTCTGGATGTAGGTGGGGATCAGCGGCGTGACACCAGACCACGACAACTCGCCCACGAACAGGGCGAGGTAGACGAGGATGACGACACGGCGGTGCACGGTGGAACAGTCTGCCGTGGCGGGGTCGTCGACCGGCTGGGGGATCAGCCGGCGTCGGCGGACACCACGACCTTGCCGAGCGTGCCGCCGCTGAAGGCGCTCAACGCGTCGGTGCCCTGGTCCAGCGCCACCGAACTGCCCACGATCACCTGCAGGCGCCCGTCGGCGACCTGCTCCAGCAGCAGGGCCAACTTCTGCGGCGTCGCGGACGCAGCGACACCGACCACGGTGATGTCGTCGCGCCCCACCTGGTCGGCCGCGGCACCCAGCAGCGACGCCAACGTGCCTCCGGGACGCAACGTTGCGGCCAGCGCCGCAGGGTCGCCTGCCGCATGCAGCACCTTGTCGACGCCGTCGAAGTGCTTCGCGATGGCGACGCTCAGGTCGTCCGTGGGATCGACGGTGACCGAGGCGCCGAGCGACCGCACGAACTCCTCCTCCGCAGACGACCGCGCGGTGGCGATGACGGTGGCACCGCGCGCAGCGGCCAGTTGCACAGCAACATGACCGACACCGCCGGTGGCACCGGACACCAGCACGACGTCGCCCGTGGTCACGTCGAGGGCGTCCACCGCGTCGTAGGCCGCGACCGCAGCCAGGCCGACTCCGGCAGCCGTCACGTCGTCGACGCCTGCGGGTAGGGACGCCAGCGACGCTGCGGGCGTCACCACCAGTTCGGCGATCGCGCCAGCGCCCAACACGGGGGCGCCGATCACGCCAGCGACGCGAGTACCGACTGCCGGCTCATCGACGCCGTCACCCAACGCGTCGACCGTGCCGACGAAATCACGCCCGAGGACCACCGGAAACCTGTGCGGCATCATCTCCCAGAGGTAGCCGGCGGCCACCGCGACGTCGAAGCCGTTGAGGGACGCCGCTGCCACGTGGACCCGCACCTCTCCCGCTGCAGGTACGGGGTCCGGCACCTCGATCACTGCCGGTACCGAATCCCGGGAGGTCATGGCCAGGGCCCTCATGGGTGCTCCGCTCACAGTCGTTGAAAGATGAACCGTCAACCTGACCGTACTGACTCGAACTTGAAGCGTCAATATATCCCGGGTAGCCTGGCGGGCATGCCCGAGAACCCGCAGTGGCTCACCGCACCGGAGCGGGCGGCCTGGGTGGCCATGACGGCGATGATGACCAAGCTCCCGGCCGCGCTCGATCAACAGATGCAGCGCGACGCCGACCTGACGTTCTTCGAGTACATGGTCCTGGCGATGCTCTCGGAGTCCCCTGGGATGACCCAGCGCATGAGCGACCTGGCGGCCCTCACCTCGGCCTCGCCGTCGCGGCTGTCCCATGTCGCCTCCCGGCTGGAGCGGGCTGGGTTCCTGGCCCGCCAGCGGTGTCCCGGGCGGGGCCGCAGCACGAACGCGGTGCTCACCGACGCCGGCCGTGCGAAGGTCGTGGCCGCAGCGCCCGCCCACGTCGTCGCGGTGCGCCACTACTTCATCGACGCCCTCTCCCCCGAGCAGCTCGGCACGCTGGCCGACATCGCCGGGCAGGTGCGCCAACGCCTTGACCCCCACGGCCCGTGGGAACCGCCTGACCTGTGACCATCCGGGGTCGACCGGGCTGCCCGGGGAACCCTCCCGCGCCGGTGCGATGATCGTTGCGGCGTTTGTGCGCCAGCACCTGGCGAGGCCCCGAGGAGCTCGATGCGTTCGGACCCACCGATCGACCCGCTTCGCATCGCCTTGACGTCGTACCGGAGCAACCCGCACTCAGGTGGCCAGGGCGTCTACGTGCGGCAGCTGTCACGGGCGCTGGTCTCACTCGGACACCAGGTCGAGGTCTTCTCCGGCCAGCCCTACCCGGAGCTCGACGACGGTGTGACTCTCACGAAGGTGCCGAGCCTGGACCTGTTCGGCGAGCCCGACCCCTGGCGTGTCCCGCGAGCTGGTGAGTTCCGTGATCTCACCGACGTCATCGAGTTCTCCACCATGTGCACGGCCGGCTTCCCTGAGCCCCGCACGTTCAGTCGTCGGGTGGTGCCGGTCCTCCGCGAGCGGGTGCACGAGTTCGACGTCGTGCACGACAACCAGTCGTTCGGTGCCGCACTTCTCGGTCTGAGGTCGGTCGGCCTGCCCTTGGTCGGGACCATCCATCACCCGATCTCGGTCGATCGCGACATCGAGCTGACCAACGCCACCGGGATGCGACGCCTGACGCTGCGTCGTTGGTACGGCTTCGTTCGGATGCAGACGCGCGTCGCGCGCCGCGTCGACCACCTGCTGACGCCGTCGCAGAACAGTGCAGCCGACGCCGTCAGCGCCTTCGGTCTGAACCCGGACCAGCTGTACGTGGTGCCGATCGGCGTCGACACCGACCGGTTCCGGCCACGTGGTCCGCGCACACCGGGAAGCATCGTCACGATCTGCAGTGCCGACGTTCCTCTGAAAGGACTCTCGGTCTTGCTGCAGGCGTTCGCCGCACTTCCGGCACATCGGGCTGTTCGGTTGACCGCGGTCTGCAAGCCCAGCCGAGGCGGCGACACCGAACGGCTGATCACAGCGCTCGGACTGTCCGACCGGGTGACTGTTGTGTCCGGGCTGAGCGACGCCGAGCTGGCCGAACTCGTCGCCGCGCACGAGGTGGCGTGCGTGCCCTCGCTCTACGAAGGTTTCTCCTTGCCGGCCGTGGAGGCGATGGCATCGGGCACTGCACTGGTGGCAACCGACACCGGCGCGATCCCGGAGGTGGTCGGTCGCGACGGGACCTGCGGGTTGCTCGTGCCACCTGGCGATGTCGCAGCGCTGTCGGCTGCGCTCGGCCGACTGCTCAGCGACTCCGAGCTGCGGGCTCGGGTGAGTAGTGCAGGCAGGGACCGGGTCATCGAACGCTTCAGCTGGGCCTCCACTGCCCGACGCACCGTGGACGTGTATCGGCGCTCGATGAGCGACTTCCACTCGACCCGGACCCGGGCGCCGAAGGTGGACGTGCCGTGCTGACCGTCGACTTCGACCGGTTCCCGGTTGCCCAAGGCAATCGGGTCCTCGACCTCGGGTGTGGCGCTGGCCGCCACACGTTCGAGGTCCTGCGACGTGGAGCCGACGTCGTGGCCTTCGACCAGAACACCAGCGACCTGCACGACGTGGCACAGATGGTGCAGGCGATGGCCGATGCCGGTGAGATCAAGCCCCCGGCGGACGACGTCACCTGCGCCGGGGACGCTCTTGCGCTGCCGTTCGCCGACGCCAGCTTCGACCGCGTGATCGCCGCCGAGATCCTGGAGCACATCCCGGACGACCGCGCGGCCATCGCCGAGATCGCGCGGGTCGTCGAACCGGGCGGCCTGGTGGCCGTCACCGTTCCGCGGAACTGGCCAGAGCAGGTGTGCTGGACGCTGTCCGGTGAGTACCACGAGGTCGAAGGCGGCCACGTACGGATCTACCGCGAGGACGCGCTGGTCGACGCGCTGCGTGACGCGGGACTGCAGCCGATCGGGAATCATCACGCGCACGCCCTGCACTCGCCCTACTGGTGGCTGAAGTGCGCGGTAGGCGTCGAGCGCGACAATGCACTGACCCGCGGCTACCACCGTGTGCTCGTGTGGGACATGATGTCGCGCCCGTGGCTGACCCAGACGCTGGAACGAGTCCTCAACCCGGTGCTCGGCAAGAGCCTCGTTCTGTATCTGCGTCGCCCGGACGCCACCGCATGACGCGCGCGGTCCCCCAACTCGTCGGCACCTTGAGCCGGCAGCAGGTGCTCGACACCGGTGCCCACATCGCGGATCGGCAGCTGCCCAGCGGCCTGATCCCATGGTTCGACGGACACCACGCCGACCCGTGGGACCACATCGAGTCGGCCATGGCGCTGACCGTGTGCGGGTTGGACGACGCGGCACTCGCAGCGTTCGCGTGGAGTCGCGCGAACCAGGCTGAGGACGGCAGCTGGCCGATGGAGATCGACGGCGCCCGGGTGCGCGATGCGAGCAGCGACACCAACCAGTGCGCCTACCTCGCGGTTGGCGTGTGGCATCGCTGGCTGATCACCGGTGACCGCGCATTCGTCGATCAGATGTGGCCGGTGGTGCGTCGTGCCATCGAGTTCGTGGTCGGGTTGCAGCTCCCCACCGGCGGCATCGCCTGGGCGCGCGACGGGTCGACGGGAGCCCCGCACGACACCGCACTGCTGACCGGCAGCGCCTGCCTGGTGCTCTCCTTGCGATGCGCGCTGGCGCTGGCCGACCTGGTGGACGACCCGCAACCGGACTGGGAGCTCAGCGTTGGCCGTCTGGCCCACGCCGTGGCCACGCACCCAGAGCAGTTCGACGACAAGAGCCGCTACTCGATGGACTGGTACTACCCGATGCTCGGGGGTGCCGTGACCGGCGACTCGGCAGTGCAGCGGCTCCAGCTTCGTTGGAACGAGTTCGTGGTGCCGGGGCGCGGAGTCCGCTGCGTCGACGACGCACCCTGGGTGACCGCGGCAGAGACCTGTGAGCTGGTGCTCGTCCTTGCGGCTCTGGGCGACAACAGCCGCGCCCGTGCGCTGTTCGACGATGTGCAGTTCCTCCGTGGTGACGATGGCGGCTACTGGACAGGCTGGGTGTTCCCCGACGACGCCGTGTGGCCAGAGGAACGCAGCACATGGACCGGCGCAGCCGTCATCCTGGCCGCTGACGCCCTGGCACGCTGCACGCCGGCGCACGGTCTCTTTCGCGGCGACGGGCTGGCTCGGCTGCTCGAGTTCGACTCCGACGACTGCGAGACCTGTTGTCGTGAGCTGACCAGTGACCTGACGTGACCGCAGCACCGACACCACCGGATGTGCTGTCCCCGCACCTCGCGGCGGTGGCTCGGCTCGCGAAGGGATTCCTGCCCGACGACGAGGCGGACGCGTTGCGCGCCGGCGCCTCTGGCGCCGAGCCCGGTGTCTGGCTCGAGGTCGGCACCTACTGCGGGAAGTCGACGGTCCATCTCGGGTCGGTGGCCAGGTCCCGGGGTGCCCACCTGGTGACCCTCGATCACCACCACGGATCGGAGGAGAACCAGCCCGGATGGCAGTGGCACGACGGCTCCCTCGTCGACCCCCACACCGGACGGCTGGAGACGTTGCCCTCCCTGCGGCACACCTTGTTCGATGCCGGCCTGGAGGACGTCGTGAGCGTCGTCGTGGGAACGACGCAACAGGTGGCGCAGTGGTGGACCACACCACTCGCCTTGCTGTTCCTGGACGGCAACCACACCGAGGCCGTCGCACAGCACGACTACGAGAACTTCTCCCGTCACGTCGTCGCGGGCGGGCTGCTCCTCGTGCACGACGTGTTCGAAGACGCCGCCGACGGTGGCCAAGCACCGTTGCATGTCGTGCAACGAGCCGTCACCAGCCAGGCGTTCGAACCGGTCAGCCGTTGCGGGTCGCTACAGATCCTGCGTCGGTCCTGACCGCGACTCAGGTCGCCCCAGCGGATGCCACTGGCGGCCGAACCAGCGGTTGATCCGCGTGCTGCCGAACTCCACCTTGTCGGCGTGCAGATCCGGCGACGGCCCCTGCAGGTCGCCCACGGGCCGCTCACCGGGCCGGAACACCACGTCGACCTTGGCGACGCTCCCCTGGCCGAACTCCAGGTAGCAGATACCGTGGCCGTCGTACTCATGCGACGTCTCCTCGCCCAGGATGCCGGCGATGATGCGTTCCGCCGCCACGACGGCTTGACCCTCGGCGAACACGCCCGCCTTGGGCGTGCCGACACTCGCGACATCGCCGACTGCGTAGACATCGGGGTACGGCGTCTGCAACGTCAACGGGTCTACCGGCACCCAACCGTCGACGCACATCCCCGAGTCGAGGACCACCTGGGGCGGGCGATGCTGTGGCACGCCAAGGAAGAGGTCGTAGGGAACGGTGCTCCCGTCCTCGAGCACCGCTTCGCCGGCTGCGCCGGCCGCGCCGTTCAGGGCGGTCACCACGTGGTTCGGGTGCCAGGTGATGTCGCGCTCGGAGAAGGCGGCCAACACGGCTTCCGACGCTTGCGGTGATGGTGGGATCGGAACTCCGAAGGGCATGACCAACGTCACCTGCGAGCGCTCCCGGATCCCACGGTCGGTCAGCAGTTCGTGCATCAACAGGACGCACTCACTCGGTGCCGGCGGACACTTGAACGGCGTGCCGGTCACGCCGACGACAACGCGTCCACCTGCGAACTCCGCCAGCACCTCGCGCAGCGCGAAGGCGCCCGCCACCGTGTAGAACTCGTGCCCTGCGTCGAGGAGACCAGGCGTCGCCTCAGGGTGCAGGTCGGCCCCGAGCGCCACCACCAGGATATCTGCGTCGAAAGCGCCGGCATCGGTCTCGACGCGGCGTGCGGCGGGTTCGAAGCCCAGGATCTCGGCCTGCAAGAAGCGCACGCCCACAGTCGCGAGGTCGGCGTAACGGTGCACGACGTGATCGGCTGGCGCCCGCCCGAACATCACGTCGAGCTTGGAGAAGCCGAACACGAAACCATCAGAACGGTCGATCAGCAGCACGTCGGCGTCGGCCCCGCAGGCCTGTGCGACGCGCGCGCTCAGCTCGAGTCCACCGAACCCGGCGCCGAGCACCACCACCCTGGTCACCATCGGGGCAGCGTATCGACCATCCCGACGTCGATCGGGTTCCTCAGGTGGCGGCGCCCGACGCAGCCAGGCAGATACGGCACAGGGTCTCGCCCGGTGCCACGATCGGGAACGGCCGAGAGGTGCGGTGCAGCACGGGTTCGCCGCACAGCGTCACCAGGGTTCCGTCTCCGGCGGCCGCCGAGATGGCGTGTGCGTCGCCGTCCGGGACCATGGCCGGCTGCCCTTCCTGCGTCGGGCGACCCCCCATGACCGGCGGTCCCGCCTTGGACGCGCTGAAGCCGATGCAGAGTCCGGGGTTGTTCATGAGCGAAGCGTCCTCCTGTGGCCGGGTCGAGTCCACTACCGAGGGCCAATGCCCTGCGCCGATTGGCGGTGAGCGTGAGTCTGCAGTGCAGTTGTCGCTCTCAAGACTCACGGAGTCAGCCAACGGGCGTCGATTCGCCTCACTGACAGGATGACTGCGTGGACGAAGCGGCCGGGCGCGACGAGTTCGGACGTCGTCGACTCACCGAGGCGGAGCGCGAAGCTCTGCTGGATCTCCCCCTCACCGCCATCTGGTCGACGCTGACACCTGCCGGACGGATCCATTCCGTGCCGGTTCACTACGTGCGCCGGGCCGCGCAGCTGCGCGTTCTGACGGAGTCAGACTCCGTCAAGTTCCGAAATTCCCTCCGCTCGGGTCGAGCGACCGTGTGCATCGAGACGACGATCGGCGGCACTGACCGCCGGTACGTGAGTGCGGAAGGTCCGGTGAGCGCCGAGCCGGTGACGCAGTCCGACCTGATGGCCTTGGATCGCCACTACGGCAGGAGCGACGCCACCACGGTTGATCTGAAGGAACTGACCAACTCGATGATGCTCGTCCTCACCCCGCAGCGGTGGATCTGCTGGTCCGACGCCGACTGAGCACTCAGGCTCACCACTAGGGCCGGGAGCGGCGGACCAGATCGGCAACGTCCGTCTTCCCCTCCGCGGTCAGACCGGCGATCACGCCGTCCACATCGGCCGGTGGCCGGTTCTGGCTCATCTTGACCGTGACCTCGATGCGGGTGATCACGACTTCGACGCCGACGATCGCGAGCAGCTGGCCGGCGTAGTACTTCGCCGGCGCGTCGTCCACCGACCACGGGTGGTCCCGCCCGACCTCCTGGCGCTCGGTCAGCCGCCGTACCAGCGCGTCGACCCACTCCACACTGTCGTGCACCACCAGGTCGCCGTAGACGTGAGCGATGGCGTAGTCCCAGGTCGGGACAACACGTCCGTGCTCCGCCTTGCTCGGGTACAGCGTCGGACTGATGTAGGCGTCGGGTCCGCGTGCGATGACCATGGCCCTGGCGTCGGAGAAGCTGCCCCATTGCCCGTTCTTGCGGGCCAGGTGCCCCAGCAACGAGCCCTGCCCGCCGGTGTCGGGCTCGAACACCAGCGGCAGGAAGGTGGCCACGAGCCCACTGTCGGACAGGGTCACCAAGTCGCCCGCCTGGATCTGGGCAACGAACTCGGTGGCGGTCGGCTCGTCGACGGCAAAGTGCGCTGGTGTGTACACGCCTACGATTGTGCCGCGAGGCGCTCCATATGGCGCAGGTGAGTCCGTTCGTGCACGGCCATCCGCGTGGCGAAGTCGAGCACGGTACGCCGCTGTTGGGCGCCGCCCCCGGTGATGATCGCGCTTCGGGCCCAGCCGCTCGCTGATGTCGGCAGCACGGTCGTCAACAGCATCGCTCGCTGGTCTCGGAAGGCCGCCAACGATGACGCGAAGCCCTGCTCGCGGTAGTCCGTGTCCTCGATCCAGGTCCGGGGGTTCACGGCCTTGATGGTCGGCACCTCCTGCGTCATCAGCCGACTCATGCACCTGCCCCAGACGTCGGCACATGCCCGAAGGTGAGCGAGCACCTCGACGGCTGACCATTCCCCGGGCTCCGGCGACACTTCGAGAGCTGTCGCGGACATGTCGGAGGTGATCTGCGTCAAGCGCAGCGGCGTCGCCTGCAAGATGCTGACCGCCTCGTCACTGGAGAGTCGCGGTCGAGCCACCCGTCACCTCTTTCGACAATCCAGGACCGGTGTGGTGTCGTGCGCCGGGCATTCGAGATAGTGACGCCATCCAAGCATCGGAGTCGTCATGGACAAAGACCTTGTCGAGCAGGTGGTCGACGTCGCCAGTCGGGTCGTGGCGAGCGGCGCCATATCGGTCAACGGACACGGCAACGTGAGCCTGCGGGTTCCCGGGTCAGACGAGATGTACTTCACGGCGGCGCCGTCGTTGCGCAACCATCCCGTCTCGGCCGTGGTTCGTGTGGGACTCGACGGCAGCCTGCGCGAGGGCGACCTGCCTCCGATTCAGGGTGCCGTCGTGGCCATGCACACTGCGATGTACGCCGACCGCCCCGACGTCGGGTGCGTCCTTCACACGCACTCGCCCTACGCCACTGCCTATGCGGTCGCAAGACGACCCATCGGATGCTGGGTGGAGGCGCTGGCCATGTTCGGGCTACCCCAGGGGGTCCCGGTGGCCGGCTACGGACCGCGCGGCTCAGACGAGGCGATCGCCCACATCCGGGCCGCCGTTCAGCCCGGCGTCCCCGCTGTGCTGTTGGCCAACCATGGCGTGCTGGTCTTCCACCGAACTCCTGATCTGGCGATCATGACCGGCGGGATCGTGGAGGAGGCGGCTCAGGCGGGCATCAACGCAAGTGGCATCGGCGGTCCCGTAGAGATCCCCGAGCAGTTGCGGGCGGCGGCTCTGCAACGGGCCATGACCTTCGACAGCGCCGGTACGGCTCACGCTGGGGCGTGAGCTCTGACCCGCCCGCTGACCACCGACAGTCGTCGGACCGCGTGCACGACCAGACCGAGCAGAGATGCCGCCAGCAGCGACGCCGTCGACGCGACCGATGTGATGATCGGCGACTCCATGCCGTCGTACTCCCAGCCGGCGACACCTGGCCAGCCACCGTCGCGTGAGTAGGCGAGGAACACCAGGCCGAGCACGACAGCGGTCGCGCCCAGTGCCGCCGCCGACCACCAGGCACTGCGGGCGAACCCGACCGCGACGCTGAGACCTGCCGCGAGGACGGCCCACCCGACGATGGCCCGCAGCGCAGGATCGTTGGACTGCGGCGTCACCTCGGCGTACGCCACCCAGCACAGTGCGGCGACGACCAGGAAGGTGAGATCCGGAGCCATCCAGCCGACGTGCGAGTCTGTGGCGCTTTCCGCCTGGGTGGCGCCTGGCCGGCTGTCCCAGCAGCGCCGTACCCACCAGGTCCAGCCACTGAGCAGGGCCAGCAGTAGCGCGCCGATGACGGCATGCCACCACGCCCTGGTGTCCTGCGCCGTCAGGTCGACCGCCCAGCTGCGCACGGGAACGGCGACCAGCGTCATCGGACCGAGCACTGAGGCGATGAGCACCACCACGGCGAGCTCTGGGCGGCGCAGGCGGAGCAACCCGACCGCGACCCCGACCGACAGGGCCGCGATCGCCGTCATGGCGAACACGTGCATCGAGACCGAGTAGCGGGTGCCGATCACCGCTCCTGGCGCCGACTGGGCTGCCAGCGCCAGCCCACCCACGAGCAGGCCGAGCACGGCAACTGCGGCCAACGATCCGAGCAAAGTGCGGGCCAGCCAGCGCGGCACCCGCTGCCAGAAGTAGACGTGGGTCGTCGTCATGCTCCAGTGTCGGCAACCGATGATCTTCGATATCCCCGCCGATCGGGTGATCACCGCGCCCTGTCCCAACCGCTCGAACGCTCCTAGGGTGTTGGCGTGGAGTACGCAAACCTCGGCACCTCGGGCCTGAAGGTCAGCCGGATCGCCCTCGGCTGCATGAGCTTCGGCGACACCTCACGCGGGTTCAACGAGTGGGCGCTGGACGACGCCGCAGGTGAGCCGATCTTCCGGCAGGCCCTCGAGCTGGGCATCACCTTCTGGGACACCGCCAACATCTACGGCTTCGGCAGCTCAGAGGAGATCGTCGGCCGGGCGATCAAGCGCTACGCGAACCGCAACGACATCGTCTTGGCCACCAAGGTGTTCTCCAAGATGCACGACGGCCCCGGCGGCTCAGGCCTGTCGCGCAAGGCGATCATGGAGCAGATCGACGCGTCGCTGGCTCGCCTCGACACCGACTACGTGGACCTGTACCAGATCCACCGCTTCGACCCGACGACACCGGTCGAGGAAACCATGGAGGCGCTGCACGACGTGGTCAAGGCCGGAAAGGCGCGCTACCTCGGTGCGTCTTCCATGTGGGCGTGGCAGTTCTCGAAGATGCAGTACACGGCAGATCTGCACGGGTGGACCCGGTTCGTCGCGATGCAGAACCAGTACAGCCTGATGCAGCGTGAGGAAGAGCGGGAGATGTTCCCGCTGCTCGGCGACCAGGGAGTGGGCAGCATCCCGTGGAGCCCGCTTGCGAGGGGTCGACTGGCGCGACCTTGGGGCGAGCAGACCACACGTTCTGACACCGACACGTTCGGCCGGGCGATCTTCCGCGACACCGACCGACCCATCGCCGACGCCGTCCAACAGGTCGCAGGCGCCCGCGGTGTCCCGATGGCCCAGGTCGCACTGTCGTGGGTTCTGCAGAATCCCGTCGTCGTGGCGCCCATCGTCGGTCCGACCAAGCCCCACCACCTCGCAGACGCCGTCTTGGCGCTCGACGTTCACCTCACCGACGACGAGGTCAAGATCCTGGACGAGTCCTACACCGTCCGTCAGCCGACCGGCTTCTGAGCCGACGACAATCTCCGTGGACTTCCTCGTCCCGGTCCGGTCGCTCAGACACAGTCGCTTGCAAGCGCGCTAACGTCCGGTACGACCGGAGGGGAACAGATCGTCCCGCGACTGCGAGTCGTGCGGATGCCTGCTCGTGCTGTGGACCAGCCACACGCCAAGCGTGATCAGCCCGCCCCAGAAGAGCACCATCATCACCGTCATCAACACCAAGGAACCGACGCCGACCTGGTTCTCGTTCCACCACATCATCGGGCTCACCACCCACGCGACGAGTCTCCGGACCTTCCCGAGATCACTGTCCAGGCTGCGCCCAGACCCACCAAGGAGCCAGTGCCGAACGTCCTGGCCGGGACCACGATCCAGGCAGTTCCCGTCGGTTCGGTTCAGTCGCCCAGGAGCCGCGAACGAAGGTTCCAACCGGCCGCAGGGGTTCCCTGAAGGCCGTCCTCGCACCCCACGAGGAACGCGTGCCAGGGCGGTGTGTTGGCGTGCAGGTAACGCGCGCTGGCTGTCGTCGCGCAGTCGTCCTTGGCTCGCTCCAAGAGCAACCGATGGCCCACGTCATACCCCGCCACGTAGTCGGGGACCAGGTAGACCTTTTGGTAACGCCACCAGCCGGCGACCGCCACCGCCGCAGTCGCCGCCAGGAGTAGGACAAGCAGCATCGTCGCCAGGACGACCCGTCCGGTCCGCCGGTACCGCGCAGACTCTGGCCGGCCGCTCGCCTGGCCCTGCAGCGTCGTCACCGATCGACGGTATCGCTACCGATCGAACCTGACCCCAAATCTGGTGGACGCTGCGGGATCGGTCCGAGAGTGTTCGTGCATGACCAGCAGTGAAGTGTGGGACGCGGAGACTGCGCAGCGCTACGACGACGACTCCGCCGACATGTTCGCGCCCGACGTCCTCGAGCCGACCGTGGACTTCCTGGCGAGGTTGGCCGGCACTGGTCCAGCCCTCGAGTTCGCGATCGGTACGGGCCGGGTTGGGGTACCACTTCGGGCGCGCGGCGTGCCCGTCACGGGCATCGAGCTCTCCGAACCGATGGTCGGCCAGTTGCGGCGCAAGGTCGATGCGGCGACGCTGCCGGTTGTGGTGGGCGACATGGCCAAGACCGTGGTGCCCGGCCAGTTCTCGCTGGTGTACCTGGTGTTCAACAGCATCTCGAACCTGCGGACCCAGCCGGAGCAGGTCGACTGCTTCCGTAACGCCGCGCGCCACCTGATCCCTGGCGGGCGGTTCGTGATCGAGCTGTGGATCCCACCACTTCGCCGACTCCCGCCGGGACAGTTGGCGGCCCCGTTCGACGTGAGCGACGGGCACGTCGGGTTCGACACCTACGACCTGACGACGCAGCAGTGCACGTCGCACCACTACTGGAGCGAACCGGACGGGACGGTCCGCTACGACGCGGGCAACTTCCGCTACATCTGGCCGGCGGAGTGCGACCTGATGGCGCAGCTGGCCAGGATGGAGCTCGAGGTTAGGTTCGCCGACTGGAAGGGCAACGCGTTCACCTCCGACAGCGAGAGCCACATCTCGGTCTGGCGCAAACTCTGACCCACGCCGGGCAGGCGGATGCGCTCAGAAGGCCGAGGCTGCTACGTCGTCGCTGCGGCGGATGGTCAACCAAGCAAGCGCTGCAGCCAGCAGGAGCGCTGTCATGGCGGGCGCGGGAGCGGGCTCTGTCAGCAGGCTCACGCCGGTCAATATGAGCAGGCCGACCGCGACGACCGCGGCCGCCCGGGCAAGGCGGCCGATGCGGTCTGGGGAGTAGAGCCAGCGCGTGGCGAACAGACCCAGTCCGGCGGCGGTCCAGGTAGCAGCCAGCGCTAGGGCGAAGACGCCGTCGCTGACCACCGACGTCTCCAGGACGAGGCCGACGCCCACGGTGACAGTGAGGAAGGATGCGAGTCCGAAGGTGAAAACGCTGATGGCGCCCATGACGAGGCGGGCGTCCACGTCCGTGCTGGGGACGACGGGGAGCAGCGTGACCGGCCGGGCGGGGCCGCGTCGGTCCTGGGCAAGGACGGCCATCGAGGAAGACCCTTTCGTGAGGTATTTCAGAGTAACCAGGTCGACTTTACCTGAATACCCTCTCCCCGGCCCTCCGACGCGCTAGCTGGGCGGAGAACCTCCAGCGCTGTCGCCGCGGATCGCCCGGCTGGCCTCGTTCACTGTGGCCGTGATCGCGTCGCCGATCGCGGTGAAGGCCGCGCCGAGGTCCTGGTTGGCCTGGTCGTCCCGAAGCGTCTTCTCCACGGCGGAGAACCCGCGCGACAGCTCTTCGACGACCTCCTTGGCTACCCGCTGGAGTTCCTGCTCGGTCTCCTCGGCGCTACTGGTGGCCTCCGCGCCGGCCGCCCGATATCGGGCGGCGACGCGCTGACCCCACGACGAGAACTTCTCGCCCACCTCGGACCATGCTTGGCTGGAGCTGTCCGTCATGGGTCCTCCGATCACTGCCTCATCCGCCGTTAGCCCTGTGAGGCTGCCGCTCGCTCAAGCCAAATCTGATCCCAGAGCACACCGAAGTTCGGCTGGTACTCGTAGTTCTGCGCGTCTTTGGACGTGAACATGATGTCTTGGGAGATGCTCAGCGGCACGAACGCCGCATCCGCGACGGCTCGTGAGTCCGCCTGCTGCCACAGCTTCGCAGCCTTCGCCGGCTGGCTCTGCTGGAGACTCTTCGCTCGCTGCATGAGGGCATCAAGCGCCGGGTCACAGAAGTGGCTGAGATTGAACCCCGTCGTGTCGGTTTCCGCGTAGCGGCAGCTCAGCAGAGGTTCGAGGTAACCCGAGGCGGCCGGGTAGTCGGCGCCCCAGCCGTTCGACGCAACCAAGTGGTGGTGGCTCATGGCAAACACGCGCCCGTAGTAGTTGTTGTCCGGTGTCGCATAGAGATGTACGTCGTATCCGAGACCTCTCAGCACAGACTCCACATACTTCCCCGGGGTCAACTGCGTCTTGGGCCAGACCAGATTGACCCGGTCTCCCTTCGTCCCGGACTGCCTGACCAGCTGCTTGGCCCGGCGCAAGTTCTGCGGGTAGGGGCAGGAGGGGGCGTACCCGGGTGTCCCCGGAGGCAGGATCAGACACGTGGGCTGGGCTGGCGGAGCAAGCCGGGCGTACCGAGTGCGGTTCACGGCGTAGTTCAGTGCACGTCTCGCTAGCACGTTCTTGAACGGTGACGAGGTGTCGTCGAGCGTGAGATAGATCATGAATGGGCTCGCGTTCTCGTGCAGCTGTGTCGTGTAGCTAGCGCTGAGACGGCGCATCTTGCCTGGGAAGGGCCCAGTGGCCAGGTCAGCGGTGCCGTCCTTCAACACGTCGTGGAGGCCCTGCTCCGGTGTTCGGTTGTCGACGACGATCTCATCCGGATAACCCCGCGGTTGTGCGGCCCAGGACCATTCGTGGAAGTTTGGGTTGCGGACGAGCTCGATGGTCTTTCCCAATGCGTACTGCTTCAGCTCGTAGGGTCCGGTGCCAGGGACTCCGGAGGTTCCGGTGTCGTGGTCGGGAGTGCCCGGGGGGACCGGGAAGGCGGAGGGCAGAGCCAGCTTGTACAGGAAGTCCTGGTCGGGCTTGGTCAGGTAGAACGTCACTGTCCCCGTGCGGTCGTTGGCCACGATGCCCTGTGACAGGTCGCACGGCGTCGACGGAATCTTCGCGTTGACCTTCGCGTCGCCTTGACCGTTCGACAGGACTTTCGCCGGCACCTTGTCGTTAGCGCCTTGTCGGGTCTTCCAGCACTTGGCCGCACCAACGATGGACAGGTAGTCGCCGCTAAGGGGGGCGTTGGGAAGGCTGAACACGCGCTGGAGACCGCGCACGAAGTCCGATGGACGAACCAGCCGGCCGGTCGAGTACTCGATCCCCTCGCGCAGCTTGAACGAGTACTGCTTTCCGTTGCCGGCCGGGGGAAGTGACACCGCGAGGTCGGGCACAAGCGTGCTGCCCGACGCGCCGGCGGCGTGCTGGAATCCGACCAGGCCGTCTGAGGTCAGGGAGAGGAGCTTGAAGAAGTTCTGGTCGTAGGTCATGGTCGCCGGGTCGAGCGAGCCGGTCGGGGCATTCGGCAGGCCGGCGTCGATGTTCAAGGTGCCACCGCTGTGATCTGCCCCAGAAGCGCCGGTGGCCACCCATAAGGTGCCTTGCGAGACCCCGATTCCACGCGGCAGCCCGTTCACGTCGAGGGTCTGATCGGGCTGACTGGTGGTGGCGTCGATCCGAACGAGCGAGCCCCCGTACTCGTCGGTGACCCAGACCTTTCCCGATGAGTCCACCGCTGCGCCGGTTGGACCGTTGCCGACCGGGATCGTGGCGATCGTCTTGCCACTGTCCGCCTCAAGTTCGGTCACTGTGCCGTCGAGCTGGTTGGCGACCCAGACATTGCCAGCCGCGACAGCGAGCCCGGTGGCCCCCAACCCGATGGGGTACTGGTGTTGCACCTTCGGTGTCGCAGCGTCGAACGACCACACATTCCGATCGATGCCGTCGGCCACCCAGACCGCATCGTCGGTCACCGCGATCGCCGAAGGATCAGCGCCGACTCCCACCGGCTCACCCGCACGGCCGCTGCGCGGGTCGATCCGCATGACGGTCGAGTCAGCGCTGTTGGCGACCCAAAGCCCTTGCGGCCCGGCGGCGATGGCATCGGGCTGATTCCCAACTCGAACGTGTCCCACGACCCGGTTCACTTCCGGGTTGATCCTCGCCACGGAAGTACCGCTTTGGTCGGTGACCCACACGGATCTGCCGGCAACGGCGATCCCTCCCGGATCCCCGCCGACGAGGATGGTCGCGAGCACCTGGTGCGACGCCGGGTCTATTCGCGAGACGGTCGCATCACCACGGTTCGTGATCCACACCGATCCCTCGCCCACGGCCACGGAAGTCGGTTGATCGCCGAGCTGTACCTCGGCAACTTGCTTGCCGTCCGCCGCGTCAAGGATTTCGGCGTGGTCTCCAGGGACCGTCGACGCACCGACGGACGTGATCCGACTGACGGTGTAGCCGCCGGTCGCGGCCAGTAGCATCGCCGCGACCGCACCGATCACGACGGCACGCCGGGACGGCCGATTGGTTCGACCCGACGCTCGTCCAACAGCCAGGTACTGCGCGAATGCCTTGGCCCGTTGGGGGTCGACCGACTGCGGTCGGACCTCGACCACCGCGACCGGCTCGTCGATCCCCTTCATCGAATGCTGCCCGCGGGGCACGTAGGTGACGCCTTCGATGCTCCCGGCGAGGTGAGTGACCTCTGAGCTGGCGAGAACCTCACCGGCGAGGGCCATCGCACAGAGTCGGGCGGCCAAGTTCAGCGCTCCGCCGCGGAAGCCGCCCTCCACCGGCACCGCCTCGCCGGCGTCGACACCGATCCCGACCGTCAGCGGAAGCGTCGTGTCGCGCAGCGTCTCGTCGACGTATCTGTCCTGCACTGCCAGGGCTGCACGGATGGCCGACCGCGCCGAGGTGAACGCCACCAGCGCCTCGTCGCCACGTAGCTCGACGAGGCGACCCTGGTACTCAGCGACAGTGCTGCGGGTGACGTCGGCGAACCGCGCAGCCAACTGCCCCGCTGATTCGTCACCGTGCTCCTGGGTGAAGCTCGTGTAGCCACGAACGTCGGCGATCAGGAAGAACCGGATCGGCGCGTCAGTGTCTGCGCCCGCTCGACCGCCGGTCGCCCGCGACCCAGGTGGGTGGGAGTCCAGAGCCCTCGATGGCTCCTCCACGTGGCGAACAATAGGCCTGACGGGTCCGCCATGGGAACGGTTAGACGATCGCCTAGTTCACCCAGACCAGGCAGAAGGGGTGACCTGCGGGGTCCGCGTAGACCCGGAAGTCGTCGCCTTGACCAGGGAGCCGCGTCGCACCCAGGGCGAGCACCTTCACCTCTGCCGCCTCGATGTCGTCGACGGTGATGTCCAGATGGACCTGTTGGGGCCGGGCAGGGTCCGGCCAATCCGGCGGTTGCAGGTCCGGCGCGAGCTGGAATGCCAGGTGCGGCAGTGCACCAAGTGATTGACCCACCACCACCCAGTCGTCCTCGTCGGACAACACAGGGTGCCCGGTCAGCTCGGAGTAGAAGGCCGCGAGGACGCGCGGATCGGGGCAGTCGATGACGACAGTGGCGAAACGACCAATCATGCGCAGCTCCGTTCCGATGGTCTGACCCGCCCACGCTAGCCCGCACGCATCGGTCACCTCGTACGCTGCGGCGATGGCCGACCGGCAGACAGACGCAGTGGTCGTGGGCGGCGGCGTCTTCGGCCTGGCGACCGCGCTCGAGCTGGTCCGTCGCGGTCGGGCAGTGACGGTCGTCGACCGCCTCGGGTCCGGGCACCCGGCTACCTCGTCCGCCGGCGCCTCGCGCAGCATCCGAGTCGCCTACGCCGAACCGTTCTACGTCGACCTCGCACGCGATGCGCTAGCCCGATGGGCAGATCTGGAACGAGCCACCGGCCGCACGATCCTGCATCTGACGGGTCAGGTGGACCTCGGTCCTGAACCAGTGCTCGACGCATTGGTCGAGTCGTCGGCGGCAGCTGGTGCGCCGCTCGAACGTCGCACTGCGGCTCAGCTGCGAGAACTGCTGCCCGAGCTGTCAGACGGTCGTGACGGGATCTTCCAAGTGCAAGCGGGCACGGTGATGGCGGCCGAGGGTCTGCAGGCGCTGCGGCTGACCGCAGTCGACGCCGGTGTGCAGATGCTCATGCCCGAACGCGTGGTCGCGATCGAGCCGGGCGAGCCGGCCGTCGTGCGCACGACGGAACGCACACTCGAAGCCGACCATGTGATCGTCGCCGCTGGTCCGTGGACGGGCGGGCTGCTGGAACCCTTGGGCATCTCCTTGCCACTCGCGCCGGCGGTCGCGCAGGTGACGTTCCTCGACGCTCCGAACATGGTCGACCGGCCCGGCATCGCCGACTGGCCCGAGCCCGGTGGCGTCGGGGTCTACGGACATCCCGTGCCTGGCGTCGGCTACAAGCTCGCGTTCGACGCTGGAGCAGAGGGTTGGGCTCCCGACACCGAGGAGTGGACCCCCGATCGGGCGGAGGAGGGGCGCTTGCTCGACTGGATGCGTCAACACCTGGCAGATGCACCGCAGCGGGTCGCGTACAGCCAACGCCACCCGTGGACGCTCACTCCTGACTCGGACTTCGTGATCGACCGACGCGGCTCGCTCGTCCTGGCGTGTGGGTGTTCCGGGCATGCGTTCAAGTTCGGTCCGGCGCTCGGTCCGCTCGTGGCTGACGTCGTCGACGGCCACCCGCCGAACCCGTTGTTCAAGCTCGACCGCCCCGGTCTGTCGGGCACGGTGTCGGCTGCCAGCGCGATCGCGCGGTAAGCAGTCCAGAGATCGTGCGACCCGCTCGGATGTCAACGGCCGGCCAGGAGGAGGATCGGAAGCGGGAGGGCGCTCAAGGAGGAAGCGATGCAAGCAAAGGTGGGTGACCGACTCGTCGTGCGCGGTCGTCACGTCGGCGATGGCGAGCGAACGGGAGAGATCCTCGAGGTTCGTGGCAAGCACGGGGAACCACCGTACCGAGTGAAGTGGGCAGATGGCGTGATCGACCTGATCATCCCTTCGTCCGACGCGTCGATCATGCCGAGCGACTCAAGCTGACGCTTCGCAGACACGCGCCGACGTTCGCCGCCCCGCCCGGTCGGCATCGTGCGGCGTTTGGTCACGCGGAAGTTGCCGATACGGGCTCGAGTTCGGTCGCGCGTCTAGTTCCGACTGCGCCCATCTCGCCAGATCGGACGCGTGAGCTGAACCGATCGGATGTGAGCGCAACTAGTCTCAACCGCGTGGATGTCTCGCCGGCCACGCTTGATCGGCTACCCGAACTTGCCGGGGTACTGGGTCGGGCGCTGGCCACTGAGCCGATGCTGACCTGGCCGCTGGGCGCCGACAACGAAGACTTGGTTGAACGCTACGTCAGCTTCTTCGAACTGGTCGACGCGCCGGTCGTCGAGGCGGGCATGCTGTGGGAGGCCGGTGAACGCCTCGGGGCGGCATTGTGGGTGCCTCCGGAGCGCCACGACCTGTTCTGGGTAGCGATGGCGTCCACCATTTCGGAGCAGAAGGCGCTGACCGATGACAACGGTCAGCGTCTTGATCGTCTGTGGAACTGGGTGGAGTCGCTGATCCCCGACGAGCCACTGTGGTTGCTGGATCACATCGGGGTGGATCCCATCCATCAAGGCAAGGGTGTGGGGCGGGCGTTGATCGACGCCGGCTTGGCCGCGGCCCGCCGAGACGGGGTCGACGCCTTCCTCGAGACCGGTACCGCCCGCAACGTCGCCTACTACGAGCGATTCGGCTTTCGAGTGGTCGACCACGGCTACGTCCCCGGCGACGGCATCCCGGTCTGGTTCCTCCGGTGGTCGCCCTCACTCGACTCCGGCGCAAGACCATAGGTGCGCTGGCCGGATCGATCGCGCTGGATTGATCCGTGTTGATTTCGGGACAAGTTCGCCGCATATGTTGGCACCTCGGCCCGGTGTCTGGTTACGGTCAGGGCAGGACCATTGGCCCTCGTTGCCTGTCGTGATCCGGTCCTACCGTCACTTCAGCGGCCCACCAGTGCCAAGCGCAGGTTCAGGGGCCGAGCGGTGCATCTACTGATCGGGGAGATCTTCGTGTCTGAGTCTGCGACGGTGAAGACCGCAGAAGTCCCTGTCAGGGATGGTGGCGGCAAGTGGCGGTCGGTCGCGTCCATCATCTGTGTGGTGCTTGCGGCTCTGCTGACCACCCCGGCGGCGTTCGCGTTCTGGGGCCAGCGAACGCTGAACGACACCCAGCGGTATGTCGCCACGGTGGGGCCGTTGGTGAACTCACCGCAAGTGCAGGACGCGGTCGCGACCACGGTCACGAATGCGATCCAGCAGCAAGTCGACGTCGAGGCGCTGATCAACCAGGCCTTCGCCGGGGTGATCAAGAGCCGGCCGCGGTTGCAGTTGCTCGTCGGACCCCTGTCTGGGGCAGTCAACGGGTTGATCGACCGGGAGGTCAGGCAGTTCGTGGCCTCCGATGCGTTCGCGAACCTGTGGGTCCAGGCCAACACCAAGGCCCAGGAGGCCCTCGTACAGGTGCTGAAGGGCGACAACAGCGGCAACATCTCGCTGCAGGGCGACCAGGTGGTACTCGACGTCTCCGGGGTCATCGACGCGGTCAAGCAAAGGCTGGTCGACCGAGGCCTGACCATGGTCCAGAACCTCCCCATCCCTGACGTGAACAAGCAGATCGTGCTGCTGGACGCGCCACAGCTGAAGCAGGTACGCACCATCTACGCGTTCACAAACCCGATCGCCCGGTGGGCGATCTGGGTGGTGGCTCTGCTCTACCTGGCGGCGTTCTTGCTCTCCCGCCGGCGGCCGCGGATGTCTGTGACGATCGGGCTCGTCCTGGCGGCGAACGCCCTGCTCGTCGCGTTCGCCTTGTCGGTCGGTCGCCAGCTCTTCATCAACGATCTGTCCGGGACGGTGTGGGGCCCGGCGAGCTCGGTGTTCTACGACACCTTGCTGAGATATCTGGTGCGCGGCTGGCACGTGTTCTTCTGGCTCGGCGTCATCTTCGTCGTCGCCGGGTGGTTCACCGGCCGCACCGCTTCCGGTACCGCCGTTCGCCACTCCCTGTCCGGCGTCTTGGAGACTGCCGGAGCAGCGATGGCCGACCGCCTCGGCGGGGCCGGCAAGTGGGTGGCGACCAACGCAGGCTGGCTCCGGGTCGTCGCGGGCGTGCTCGGAGCAATCGTCTTGTTGTGGGGCAACGATGTCTCACCGTCGCGGCTGTTGTGGTCCTTGCTGTTCGTCGTCGGACTGCTCGCCGCAATTCAAGTCCTGGTTGGAGCCGGGCAAGCCGATGTGATCGCTCAGGACCGCGACGCAGTCAGCGAGAAGGTCCCCGCACCTTGACAGAGCCGACCGCTGGGCTGGCCACGACCATCAGAGGGCGAAACGCATACGTGCTCTGGTTTGCCGCAACGTCGATCTGTTGGGCAGTGTTGGTGTAGGTGATCGGGCCTTGGTTTGTGCCTTGTCGCGTTTACCGTTGGTGTACGGAGCCGATCTGTGGTGTCCAGGCTGTGCCGTCCCACCACCGTGCCTGTTGTGCGTTGGAGGGGTCGACGTACCAGCCGGCGGGGGCCTGTTGCGGACCTGAGGCGGTGACCGGGGTTCCGCTCCCGGACGGGGTGAACGCGGCCGAGGCCTGCGACCCGTACATTTCCCAGATGAAGGTGGGGATGTGGCGCTGCACCTGGGTCAACACCGACAAGATCTGCAGCGTCTGACCCGACGAGATCGGTCCGGGGGTCCAGCCCAGCAGGTCGTTGCCCCAGATCCGCCAAAACACCTTCGGTGCCGTCAGCAGGTACTCCATGAGCAGCGGCGTGAGGATGTCGGAGGCGAACTTCGGTGGGCTCGCGGCGACCCGGAACTTGTTGTTGAAGTCGGAGCTCTCCAACTCCACGACCGTGTCGGTCTGGTTGATGTGGGGCAGCGACCGGGCGGCCAGCCCTTCGGGGCGGACCTCAAGACTGGGCAGGAACTGGGGCAGCTTGATCACCGCAACGGCTGACTGGTGGACCTTGTTCGTGCCGTCGGTGATGGTCTCCGGGGCGTGGTACTCGAACGCGACGAAGCTCAGGTTCGCGGCGGCTCCGCTGACCACGTCGCGGCAGAACCCGTGTCCGATCGGGGAGAACGGCGCTCCGGGTCGCAGTTGGCTGTTGTCCAGTCCCTGGTAGGTCCAGCCGTTCGCCCTCGCCCACTGCGCCATCGCCGACTGAGTCCGCCGAGCCTTGATCACCTGGGACACCCCGGCAGAGGCAACCACGACAAAGACCACGGCCAAAAAGACGTATACCAGGTGCTGCGGATCCATGCCCCTCGATCGACCAGCCGAACAAGCACCTTGAGTCACGCAATCCGCACATCTGTTCGGCTACTGGTCTAGCGATCAAGCGAGATCCGCGCCGCTCGCCCTACGGCCTGTTCCAGGCGCTCCCAGTGCGACGACCAGGAGCTCGGGTCGAGTGTCGAAAGATTCCCGTAGTCGCTGTGGATCCACCCGCGCTGGAACGGCACCTCTGTACACGTCCGCCCGGTTCAGATGATTGGCGAAAGCACCGATGCAACGCCCGCCCGACGCCGGCTGCGGCTGAGGCGTCGAACGCAGCGAGGCCTCCGAAGGCCGGGGCTCTACGGGGTCCGCAAGAGCCATTGGAGGGCGTCGCCGAGCTCTGCCCGCCACTGCTCGAAGGCATGGCCTCCCCGATAACGGTGGCAGTTCACGTCACCACCGTTCTCCTCGAGTGCGGCGCGCGCCCTTTCGACACCTGCGATCTGCGAGATGCCCTGAAAGAGACCTGTGGGCGGATGGCTGACATCTGCGGCGGTCTCTTCGTCGCCGACGCTGAGCCAGAATCGCGTCTTCACCGGGGGTCGCTGCCGAGCCAGCTGCGCAAACGCCTCTGGCTCGAACCAGAACGATCCCGACTGACAGAGCGCCGCGGGAAAACGTGTCGGATACAGCAGCGCAATGTGCGCGGCGGCGAGACCGCTGAGACTCAATCCACAGATCAAATGCCGCTCTGCCGAAAGGCTCGGGACTCGTGACCTGGCTCGGCTCACGACATCCTCGGCGATGAACCGGGCGAACTGCGGGTCACAGACGTAGTCCGAATGGCGAGCCGCGGCCCCCCCATGCGACACGAAGACCAACGTCATCGGCGGAAGGCTTCCGCGCTGCATGAGCGTGGAGATGATCGGAAGTGCCTGAACGTTGTCTCGGTAGTGCTCACCGTCGAGCAGCACGCACAGCGAGTGATCCGTCCTTGGCCCCTCGACGAGCCACGCGGAACGCACGTACTCGCGCCCCGTACTCTCGATGGACAGCTCCTGACCAGCCACCGGTTCCATCCGCCGGGATACTAGCCGACCACCGCGAAGCTCGGGCTGTCGTAGCTCACGCCGCGGCGAGCGACTCGGCGGCGGCGAGGGCGAGGAGGATGGGCTCGGTGGGATCGGCGGCGGCGGCGTTCCAGGACCTGGAAGTCAGCCCCTAGCGCCAGATCGACCGGGCACGCACTGTCGCGGCCCGCAGCCCGGATCCACCGCAAAGGTCCGCTGCTCCTCGATCGGCTGACCGCGTCGCAAGATCCGCACCGAATGCCGGTTCTTGGGCTCTGGGTCAGTCGGATTTGACGGGGAAGCGAGTCATCCGGGTCCGTCGTCGATAGTTGAACGTGGGAGCACAGGAACCGGCATCCTGTGCGCGGGTCTTCAAGGGACGGGGGCGATCCGGCCCGAATCCGACCGGTCTGGGCTGTCGGTTCGATGTGTTCCAGTTCTTGTCATCCCAGGAGTGCCCTGGTGCGAGTGAAGTGTGTGACTGGTATTGAACGCCCAGCAGTGGCCGCCACGACGGCGCGACAGAAGTCGTTCGATTCCCGGCATTGCACGCCGCGGGTGCGAGTTCCGGGCGTGAGGTTCCGATCATCGACCCACTGGTTGTGGTTCACCGGCTTCGCGGTCCTGCTGAGCGGGGCGGTTGCTGGCTGCTCCTCAGGCGCTGCGGTGTCTCCCTCGACAAGCGGATCCAGTACCCCCGCCTCTGCGTCGGCAACAACAACGACGAGCCCGGCTGACGTGTCGTTTCTTTCCGACGCCCGACAACTCACGCCGATGACGAGCGATCTGGCCGACTCGATTCTGGTGCTCATCGGTCACACCTACTGCGACCACTTGAACCAAGGCGGCTCGATCGCACCGATCATCCAGGGGAGTGTCGGGGTGCCACTCAACGCCGACATCGGCCTCGACACGCCAGTGTCGGTCCCGCTGGGAGAGGACGAGAACCCGGCGGTGCTCGCAGCCGCGATCCACAACTACTGCCCGAGCTACCGCACCGCCTTCGAGACAGCCTGGCGGACACCTGGCCGGTTCCTCCTCTTCCGTCCCGGCACGCCGCAACGAGTCAAGGAACTCAACTCGCTTCACCTTCACCAACTCCTGTCATACCTCAGAACGCCGCCGGGCCAATGAAGCATCCCGAGGTGAGCTCCCTGGGAGCGGCGGCTGCGCCCTCCGGCTGGCCACACGCGCCGATCACGGCTGCGTCTGGACGCTTGACGGCGCAGGTGCGAGCGTCGGGCCTGCGCCCCCGATCATCGGTGCTCTGGTGGCGATGTGTCGCCATAGCGGTCGTTCTCGCCGGCTCGGTTGCTGGCTGCTCCTCGGGCGCTGCGGTGTCTCCTTCGACAAGCTCATCCAGCACCCCCGCCTCCGGGGAATCCCCGCCTTTGCTGCCCGGCGAGGGCCATGCCTTCGTGGCGATTCCGGCTGGGACCTACGCGGTCGTGGTCGAAGGGTCGCGCCAGGCCCGTCCCCTGCCCGTCGTGCGCGTGCCGGCCGGCTACGCCGGTGGCGGCTTCGCGGTCGATTCTGCGTCAGTCCCTGGCGCTCCGGTCCCGGCGGACCTCCGCGGCCTTGCGTTCTGGGGGGTCCGAGGTGTCTACACCAACCCCTGCACGTTCGGGAAGTACGCCGTAAACCCCGGACCGTCCGTCTCCGACCTCGCCAAGGCCCTGGCCACCCAACCGTTGCGCTCCGGAACTACCCCGGTCCCCGTCAGCGTCGCGGGATACAAGGGCCTGTACGTGCAGACCTCGGTGCCAGCGCACATCGACTTCGCCAAGTGCCAGGACGGCTACTTCGACAGTTGGACCAGCAGCAACGGGGGTGGGCGTTTCCAGCAGGGACCCGGACAGCAAGACCGGCTGTGGATCCTCGACGTCAACGGCTACCGGCTGGTCATCGACGGCTGGAACATGCCCGGGGCCACCCCACAGCAGATCAACCAGATCACCCAGATGGTGAAGACCCTCAAGGTCGAAGCCCACGCGGGACGGTGTTGTTGACGATCTGCAGCCAGCCACCACCATCTTCTTGACGTCGTCAAGCCTGGTCCTTCAGTCGTGCCTGGTCGACGCTGCGCAGACGTCGCCGACCCAACGCGCCAGGCCGCCCCGATGTGCCG